>NZ_CP017299.1:4067500-4280000 GCF_001942025.1 Rhodococcus sp. YL-1
GGCAATGTTGCGAAATTGACCGCTTTAGGCCGTTCACGCTGAATGACGCGGAAACCGTCAACCTCGGGAGTCACCTCCGCGCCGGCCGTCCGAAGCTTGTCGAGGACCAGTCCGAGATGCTTGTGGTTCACCCCACGAACGCGGACGTCACCCCTGGTCATGGATGCCGCGACACCCCACGTTGCAGCGACGATCCGATCGCCGATGACACGGTGCGTAGTCGGTTCCAACTTGCGGACGCCTTGAATGGTGAGCGTCGAACTTCCGCCGCCAGATACCTTGGCGCCCATCTCGTTGAGCATGTTGCACAGATCCACGATCTCGGGCTCACGTGCAGCGTTGTCGATCACTGTCTCACCACGGGCGAGGACCGCTGCCATCAAGATGTTCTCGGTTGCACCCACAGACGGGAAGACCAGGCGGATGTTCGCTCCATGCAGGTCGTCTGCCTCGGCAACTACACATCCATGTTCGATCTCGCTGCGCGCACCCAACAGGCGGAGCCCGGATTGGTGCATGTCGAGGGGCCTCGAACCGATGGCGTCACCGCCGGGCAAGGCAACAACAGCGCGTCGACAACGCGCGACCAGCGGACCGAGAACACACACTGACGCTCGGAACTGTTTCACCGCATCGAAGTCAGCGTGATACTTCGGCTCGGCCGGCGTCGTGATCCGCACTTCGGAATCTTCGAGTTCGACTTCGCAGCCCAGACCTCGCAGAACGTCCGCCATCAGCGGTACGTCGAGAATGTCCGGGCAGTTGGTCACGACAGTGGTGCCTTCGGCCAACAGCGCCGCGGCCATCAGCTTCAGCACACTGTTCTTGGCCCCTCCCACCAGTACTTCACCCTCGAGGCGGTTACCCCCGGTCACAAGAAAGTGCTCACTCACGGTTCACAGCCTAGAGCCACAACCTCGTCGGCACCGCGCCGGTACCGTAGCCCTATGTCTGTTCACCTGACAAAGATCTACACCCGGACCGGCGACGACGGGACCACGGGCCTCAGCGATTTTTCCCGCGTGTCCAAGAACGATTCGCGTCTGATCGCCTACGCGGATTGCGACGAGACCAATGCAGCGATCGGTGTGGCCGTTGCCCTCGGCACTCCCCCGGAGAATCTCCTCGCAATGCTGCGCCAGATCCAGAACGACCTTTTCGACGCAGGGGCCGACTTGTCCACCCCCGTGGTCGAGAACCCGAAGTACCCGCCGCTACGAGTGACTCAGTCCTACATCGATCGACTCGAAGGATGGTGCGATGAACTCAATGAGCAACTGGCACCGTTGAATTCGTTCATTCTGCCGGGCGGTACCGCCTTGGGAGCCCTGCTTCACGTAGCAAGAACCGTCTCGCGGCGTGCGGAGCGTGCGGCTTGGTCCGCCATCGATACGAACCCGGAGGACACGAGCGTGCTCCCCGCGAAATACCTCAACAGATTGTCGGATCTGCTCTTCATCATGGGAAGAGTGGCAAATCCTGAAGGCGATGTGCTCTGGAAGCCCGGCGCCGGGGCTTGAGCGGGACCGGTCAGGCGGTGCGTCGCCTACGGGCGCGCCCGTCCGGCCGCGATTCCACCCAGGACAGGAACGCTGTCAATGCTCCACTGTCCAAAGCGATTTCGTAGGCCGACGAGCCGTCATTGACCTTGACCACGACGATGTCGTCGCTCATGATGTCGAATTCGGTACCCGAGGGAGAACGACGGCTCTCGACCTCGATACCTTGACGATCGATCCTGGAGTCCGGGCCCGGCCGCAGACTCGACAGTTTGAAAAAGACAAAGGTGCTTTCGCCGTAGCGAATGATTCCGTGACGCCACCCGCTGTCCCCCGGGGACGGCAGAACACGAAGCAGTGCAGCGGTACCGCCGCGACGCAGAACCAGCAGACGATACAGAAAAGCCGCGACGAGAACCGCGAGCAGCACAACCAGAATGATCAACACAGTCATTCCGAATGTCACTGTTCGTCGGCTCCCGTCGCGGCTTTACTCGAGTAACTTACGCGCGCTCGACGGCCCGGAGCTGACCCTTGGCGACCGCAATCGCTTCGAGATCGCCCGAGTTCTCGGCCAAGACAGCCTTGGCTGCCTCGACGTCGATGTCCTGTGCCATGTCCGCGGACTCGGCAAGGATCGTCACCGTCGTCGCAGTGACGGAGAGAAATCCTCCGTGTACCGCAGCAACGATACGCTCGCCGTCGACCGAGGTGATCGACACGGTTCCGCCCTCGATCAGCTGGCCGAGGACCGGCTCATGCCCAGGCATGATTCCGATTTCGCCCTCGGTGGTCTGAGCGCTGACCAGCGTCGCCGAACCAGACCACAAGCGCTGCTCGACGGCAACGAGTTCTACGGTCATCTCAGCCATCGTGGACTACTTCCCGGCCATCTTCTTGGCTGCAGCCTCGACGTCGTCGAGTCCACCGCAGCTGTTGAATGCCTGCTCGGGCAGGTGATCGAACTCGCCCTTGCAGACGCGGTCGAAGGCTTCGATCGTGTCGCGGAGCGGCACGACGGAGCCGGGCTCACCGGTGAACTTCTCGGCAACGATGAAGTTCTGGCCGAGGAACTTCTGGATACGACGGGCGCGGCCGACGAGGACCTTGTCCTCTTCCTGAAGCTCGTCCATACCGAGGATGGCGATGATGTCCTGCAGTTCCTTGTACTTCTGCAGAATGCGCTTGACCTCGTTGGCAACGCGGAAGTGCTCGGCACCGACGATGCCGGGCTCCAGGATGCGGGAGGTCGAGCTCAGCGGATCCACAGCGGGGTAGATACCCATCTGCGAAATCGGGCGCGAAAGCTCGGTGGTGGCATCGAGGTGCGCGAAGGTCGTAGCCGGCGCGGGGTCGGTGTAGTCGTCGGCGGGCACGTAAATAGCCTGCAGCGAGGTGATCGAGCGACCGCGAGTCGAGGTGATGCGCTCCTGGAGCTCACCCATCTCGTCCGCCAGCGTGGGCTGGTAGCCCACTGCCGAAGGCATACGGCCGAGGAGGGTGGAAACCTCGGAGCCTGCCTGCGTGAAGCGGAAGATGTTGTCGATGAACAGCAGAACGTCCTGGCCCTGGACGTCGCGGAAGTACTCCGCCATCGTCAGTGCGGACAGGGCGACGCGCATACGCGTTCCGGGCGGCTCGTCCATCTGGCCGAAGACAAGGGCGGTGTCCTGGAGGACGCCCATCTCTTCCATTTCCAGGTGGAGGTCGGTGCCCTCACGGGTACGCTCACCGACGCCTGCGAACACCGAGGTGCCCGAGAACTCGCGAGCGATACGCGTGATCATTTCCTGGATCAGAACGGTCTTGCCGACGCCGGCGCCACCGAACAGGCCGATCTTTCCACCCTTGACGTACGGGGTGAGGAGGTCGATGACCTTGATGCCGGTCTCGAGGATCTCGGTCTTACCTTCGAGCTGATCGAAGGCTGGTGGCTTGCGGTGGATTCCCCACTGCTCGCCGTCCCGGCCGAGGCCCGGGGTGTCGAGGCAATCGCCCAGTGCGTTGAACACGTGGCCCTTGACGACGTCACCGACGGGAACCGAGATCGGCTTGCCCGAGTCGGTCACTGCAGTGCCGCGGACGAGGCCGTCGGTGGGCTGCATGGAGACGGTGCGGACCAGGTTGTCACCGAGGTGCTGTGCAACCTCGAGCGTCAGTGTCTTGGCGACCGAGGGAAGCGTGATCTCGGCGTTCAGGGCGTTGAACAGTTCAGGAACAGCGCCACGCGGGAATTCAACGTCCACGACGGGACCGATGACCCGCACGACGCGGCCGGCTACGGCCGAAGCCGAACCTGCCCCGTTGTTTTCGGTTACTGCTGCGGTCATGTGCTAGTCACTTCCTGCGCTCGAGGCGAGCGCGTTGGCGCCGCCGACGATCTCGCTGATTTCCTGGGTGATCTGGGCCTGGCGAGCCTGGTTGGCCTGACGGCTCAACGTGTTCACCAGTTCGTTTGCGTTGTCCGTCGCGGCCTTCATGGCAGTACGACGGGCTGCCGACTCCGATGCCGCAGCATCGAGAAGCGACGAGAAGATACGAGTGCTGACGTACTTCGGGAGAAGAGCGCCGAGAAGCTTCTCGGGCTCGGGCTCGAAGCTGAAGTCCGCGACGGGGCCATTGTCATGGTCGTCGTCGTGGCCGTTGGTCAGCATGTCGTCACCGAGTTCGATGCGCTCTTCCGACACGAAGACCTCGAGAGGAGCCATACGGCGAACCTCGGGAGTCTGCGTCAGCATCGACACGAAGCGGGTGTAGACGATATGGAGTTCGTCGACGCCCTCGATCGTGCCTTCACCGTTCGGAGCGGCAACCTGGTTACCCGAACCAGCCATGAACAGCTCCACCAGGTGGCGGCTGGCCTTCGCTGCATCCGAGTAACCCGGATCCTGCGAGAAGCCCGTCCACGCAGCACCGATGTCGCGGCCGCGGAACGTGTAGTAGCCGAGCCCCTTGGAACCGAGCACGTACACGACCGGCTCCTTGCCCTCGCTGCGGAGGAGAGCCATGAGCTCTTCTGCCTGCTTGAGGACGTTGGAGTTGTAGCCACCACACATGCCGCGGTCACTGGTGACAACGAGGACCGCTGCCCGCTTGGGCTCCGGACGCTCGTTGAGCAACGGGTGATCGAGCGAAGCAGACGCACTCGCCAATTCGGTGAGTACCTTCGTGATCTCCTCGGCATACGGCTTGGACGCGGCGACGCGAATCTGAGCCTTGGTGATACGCGAAGTCGCGATCAGTTCCTGTGCCTTGGTGATCTTCTTGGTCGAGTTGACCGACTTGATACGAGACCGCAATTCGAGAATGCTCGCCATCGATCAATCACTCTCCCTTCGGAATTCGCAGTGTCATGGGCGCGTACGTCACTTGCTGACGGTCTTGCGCTTGACGTTGATCTGCTCGTTCGCGACCTCGTCGGCGCCCAAAGCGTCAGCCTCGGCTTCGTTCACGACCCGGCTTCCGTCGGATGCGATGAAGCCTTCCTTGAACTTGTTCGTCGCGGCGATCAGCTCAGCAGCGTTGTCGGCATCGAGTGCCTTACCGCCGTTGATGCTGGAGTAGACGCCAGCAGCCGAGTGCTTGAGGTCTTCGAGCAGTTCCTTCTCGAAGCGACGGACGTCGCCGATCGGAACGCTGTCGAAGATGCCTTCGCCGGCCAGGTAGATCGAGACGATCTGGTCCTCGACGGGGATCGGACTGTACTGATCCTGCTTGAGCAGCTCGACCAGACGGGCGCCGCGCTCGAGCTGAGCCTTGGAGGCAGCGTCGAGGTCGGAAGCGAAGGCGGAGAACGCTTCGAGCTCACGGAACTGAGCCAGTTCCAGACGCAGCGAACCGGAAACCTTCTTCATGCCCTTGGTCTGTGCAGCGCCACCGACGCGGGAGACCGAGATACCGACGTTGATCGCGGGGCGAACGCCCTTGTTGAACAGGTCGGACTCGAGGAACACCTGACCGTCGGTGATGGAGATGACGTTGGTCGGGATGTAAGCCGAGACGTCGTTCGCCTTGGTCTCGATGATCGGCAGAGCCGTCAGCGAGCCACCGCCGAGTGCGTCAGACAGCTTCGCCGAACGCTCCAGCAGACGGGAGTGCAAGTAGAAGACGTCACCGGGATAAGCCTCGCGTCCCGGCGGGCGACGCAGCAGCAGCGAGATGGCGCGGTACGCCTCTGCCTGCTTGGTCAGGTCGTCGAACACGACCAGAACGTGCTTGCCCTGGTACATCCAGTGCTGGCCGATGGCCGAGCCGGTGTACGGTGCGAGCCACTTGAAGCCTGCGGAATCAGATGCCGGAGCAGCAACGATGGTGGTGTACTCCATCGCGCCCTTCTCCTCGAGGGCAGCCTTGACGCCCGCGATGGTGGAACCCTTCTGACCGATGGCAACGTAGATGCAGCGCACCTGCTTGTTGACATCGCCGGAATCCCAGTTGGCCTTCTGGTTCAGGATGGCGTCGATGCAGACCGCGGTCTTGCCGGTCTTGCGGTCGCCGATGATGAGCTGGCGCTGGCCGCGGCCGATCGGGGTCATGGCGTCGATAGCCTTGATACCGGTCTGGAGCGGCTCTTCGACCGGCTGGCGCTCGAGCACCGAAGCGGCCTGGAGCTCGAGTGCACGGTTCTCGGTGCTCTCGATCTCGCCGAGGCCGTCGATGGGCGCACCCAGCGGGTCGATGACGCGGCCGAGGAAAGCATCGCCGACGGGAACCGACAGAACGTCGCCCGTGCGCTTTACTTCCTGGCCTTCTTGAATGTTCTGGTAATCGCCAAGGATGACGGCACCGATTTCGGTGGCATCCAGGTTGAGCGCGACGCCGACGATTCCACCGGGGAACTCCAACAGCTCGTTGGACATAGCCGAAGGCAGGCCAGAGACGTGCGCAATGCCGTCACTGGTGTCGGTCACTGTGCCGACCTCCTCACGGGAGGCCTCCGGGGAGTAGCTCGCGGTGTAGTTGTCGATCGCGCTACGGATCTCGTCGGAGGAGATCGTCAGCTCCGCCATGTTTTTCCTGCTCTCGGTGTCTGGTCTTCGAAAAGATCTGGAGTATGTGTTCGGCTGAAGGACTACTTGAGGTTCTTCCGCAGTGCTGCGAGTCGACCCGCTGCGCTGCCGTCGATAACCTCGTCGCCCACCCGGACGACCAAGCCGCTGAGGAGTTCTGGATCGACCTCGACGTGCACTGCTACCGGCTTCCCGTAGGTGCGGGTAAGAGTGCTCGCCAAGCGATCCGACTGCTCCGAGCTCAACGCCGAGGCGCTGCGAACGTGAGCAACGGTGGTATCGCGCTGCGCTGCGGCAAGATTTGACAGCTGATCGAAAGTGTCTGCGGGTGCAGACTTCAACCGGCCGACAGCCTGTCCGGCGAGTGCCTCGGTGACCGCGGTGACCTTGCCGTAGAGCAAGCGGGAGAGGAACTCACGCTTGCGGGCTGCGGGAACCGACAGATCCGAGAGCGTCTGCTCCAGGCTGGGATCCCCTGCCACGATGCGACCGAGACGGAAGAGCTCGTCCTCAACGGTGTCCAACTGGCTCTGATCGGCTGCGGCGCGGAGCAGAGCTTCGCGTCCGAGCAGTTCGAGCGAGTTGACCAAGTCGCGGGCCGCAGACCAGTCCTGGCCTGCAGCTGCCTTCACGGTGGCGAGCGCCTCGGCGCCGACCTTTCCGGAGAACAACTGCTCTGCCAAAGCCTGGCGACCAGCGGCCGGTGCCGAAGCGTCAGCCAGCGCGCTGCGAAGAGCGCGCTGGCCGTCGAGTACCTCGACCACCGAGAAGAGCTCGGACCCAGCCTGAGCAGAAGCAGCAGTTGCGGCTCCTGCAGAGACGGCGCCCAGGGCACTGCTCAGCGCAGAACGAGTCTGCGCCAAGGCTTCACGGCTCGCTGCGTACATGTTGCTCACTTCCTGGCTGAATCAGCGCTGACGGTGTCGAGCTCGTTGAGGAAACGATCAACCGTTCCGGCGCGCTTCACGTCGTCGGCGAGAGACTCCCCGATGACCTTCTCGGCCAGGTCTACAGCGGTCTTGCCGAGATCCGAGCGGAGCTCAGCGACGATCTGCTGACGCTGGGCGACGAGCTGGCTGTGGCCTGCGGCCACGATGCGGTCGCTCTCGTCCTGCGCCTGAACCTTCATGTCAGCGATGATCTGCTGACCCTGGGTACGCGCTTCCTCACGGATCTGCGCTGCCTCGGTACGAGCTTCGGCGAGCTGCGCGCGGTACTGCTCGAGCGCGGCCGCTGCCTCCGCCTGTGCGTCTTCGGCCTTCTTGATGCCGCCCTCGATCTGCTCGGTGCGTTCGGCCAAGACCTTCTGGAACTTCGGAAGAACGAGCTTCCAGAAGACAAAACCGACTACGACGAGCGCAACCGCGGACCACACGATGTCGTATGTCTCGGGCAAGAGAGGATTGTGTGTCTCCTCTGTTGCCGCGAGCACTGCGAAGGTGGCTCCCATGTCTGTCTTAGAAAATGAAACCGGCGACAAGGCCGATCAATGCGAGGGCCTCGGTGAATGCAATACCGAGGAACATGGTGGTACGAACCTGGCCGGCCATCTCGGGCTGGCGGACCATGCCTTCGATTGCCTTGCCCACAACGATGCCCACGCCGATGCCGGGGCCGATTGCTGCGAGGCCGTAGCCGATGGCTCCGTAGCCGCGCGACTTGGTCTCGACAACTTCCTGAGCGAGGTAAGCGATGCTCATGGTGTTCCATTCCCTTTCTGTTGACCTCTGCCGGATTCGGCAAGAGGCTCAGTTCTTGGTGTAGCTGGTGAGGAGGTAAAAGGTCAGTGCTCGTCGGCGTGGAGCGCCAGTTCGATGTACACCGCGGTCAGCAACGCGAACACGTAAGCCTGCAGGAAGATGACCAGCAGCTCGAAGAACGTGAATGCGATACCGGCGATGATCGACGGAACGCCGAAGATCGCCTGGAATCCGCCGGACACGAAGAAGAAGTAGTTCGTCGCGCTGAAGAACAGCACCAGCAGGATGTGGCCGGCCAACATGTTGGCCATGAGACGAACCATCAGCGTGAACGGGCGCAGGATGAAGGTCGAGATGAACTCGATGGGCACCAACAAGAAGTGCAGGGGCAGCGGAACGCCGGGAACGACGATGCTGCTCTTGACGTACTTGAAGAAGCCGTACTTCTTGATTCCGACGTAGTTGAACACGATGTAGGCGAGCGCCGCGAGTACCAGGGGCATACCGATTCGTGCGTTCGGCGAGATGTTCAGGAAAGGAATGATGCTGGCCAGGTTGCTGGCGACCACGATGAAGAAGATCGTCGTGATGACCGGCAGGAAGCGCTTGCCCTGTTCCTTGCCCAGGATCTCCTCGGCGATGTTGATACGAACGAAGTCGAGCGCAAGCTCAGCGGCGTTCTGCATCCCACGGGGAACCAATCGAGGGCTGCGCATCGCGATCACGAAGAAGGCTGCGACCAGCACCGACATCAGCAGACGAATCAGCATCAGACGGTCGAGCTCGAAGGGGCCCGCGTGAATCAACACGGAGGGCGGGAAAAAATCGTCTAGTGACGGCGCATGGAATTCATCCGCGGCCAGGGTGGTGACGCTCAGCGTTCTCTCCCGTAGTCGGTCCGCAGCCATCATTGACTGCGGTTCGATCGGACATTGACGATCTACAAGTCGACAAGTTCGACTCGCGCATTCGTCAGCAGCTGGAGAACCCTAGAGGGGCCTGGCGTCTGTCGGTGTCGGCGACTCTCGTCGACTCAGTGGTCAGAATTTCGACCACCTGCGAGCACATGGCATCGTCGGCTGAGTGTTACTCGGCCCACCATTGCTCTCGCTTGAACCGAACCTTATCAAGTCATCTACGACATTGTGTAGATGGGGTACCTGGAAGTCCGATTAGTTACCTCTTGTAGTACTACTCGTCGTCGTCGACGTTGCTGCTGGGAGTGGGATCGACGTACGGAGTTTTGGTTCCCAGGACGCCGTAAGTCTCCGCACCGAGCACCACGACCAGCGACATGATGATGACCAGGACGAGGGCGGTCTTGTTGTAGAAATCCATGTCCGAGAGGACAAAGAGAACCACCATCGCGAGAATCATCTTCAGCAGCCAGGTACCGAGCAGAACGGCACCGGCCGTGAGCGCAGGCAGCTTCGCTGTGAGCAGCACGCCCAACGCCGTGAACAGGATGAACCCGCCGCCGACGGCTGCGCCGATCAGAGCGCCGTAGACGCCTTCCTTACCGGCGAAGAGCCCGCCCAGGAGCGCGCCGACCACGGCCAGCGCGATCAGCCCCGTCACACCCCACTTCACGGCCGACTTCATGGCGGCGGTCGAATCAGGGATGGGTTGCGAGGCAGGTACAGGCTGCGGCGTGTTCGTCACGATGCCCAAGGGTAATGGATCGGAAAACTTGGCTAGCGACGCTGCTGCTTGCGATCGATCAGGGAAGGCACCGCAGTGAAGAACAACGCAAGAACCAAACCGGCCGCGACGAGTACAACAACCAGCTGACGATTGAGCAGCGAGGATCCGACGGCACCGAACGCCAGGACGCTGACCCACAGGTAAATGACCAGCACAACTCGTCGGTGCGTGTGTCCGATCTGCAAGAGGCGATGATGCAGGTGCATCTTGTCCGGACTGAACGGACTGACGCCCGCTTTCGTCCGGCGGATCACGGCCAGGAGCATGTCCAGCATCGGGATGAACATCACAGCCCCGACCAGCAACAACGGCGCGAGGAGGCCGACGAGGTCGCGGGTTCCGTAAGCAGCGAGCGGAATACGACCGGATGCACTGGTGGAGATCGCGGCCAGCATGAGACCGATCAACATCGACCCGGAATCGCCCATGAAAATGCGCGCTGGATTGAAGTTGTGTGGAAGAAAACCGAGACAAGCGCCTGCCAAAGCCGCCGCGATCATCGCCGGCGGGTAGACACTCGCGTCGCCGCCCTGATCGTGGAGAAGACCGATCGAGAAGATGAGGATGGCGAGCGCCGCAATCAGACCCAACCCGGCGGCCAATCCGTCGAGACCGTCGACAAAATTCATGGCGTTGATGGTCGCGACGGCAACAGCAACGGTGAACAGTCCGGATTGAATCTGATCGAGGATGATGGTGGACCCACCGTCACCGCCGAACGGGTTGTAGATGATGAACCAGCTGACGCCCATCACCACGAGAACGCCGGCAGCAGTCACCTGACCGACAAATTTGGTGAGGGCGTCGAGGCCCCACCTGTCGTCGATCACACCCACGAGGACGATGACGGCGCCAGCTACGAGCGCAGCGTGTACGTCAGGACTGCCGAAGCCGAAACCTCTTGTGAGCGCGGGTAATTGCTGCGCAAACAGCAGACCGACAGCCATGCCGATATACATTCCGACGCCACCGAGGCGCGGAATCGGCTCGACGTGAACGTCCCGATCACGAGGAATCGCGACAGCGCCGAACCGCAGCGCCAACAACCGGACAGCGCCAGTCGCCAGGTAGGTCACCACTGCCGCCGTACACAGCACGAGCAAAAGTTCACGGATGGGAACACCCGCTCCCCCGCCGCCCTGTGCCAGATACGTGGTCGCCTCGTAGGAAGTGATCACTGCTCGAGATCACCCGTCTGGCGGGCATAGGCAGGCTTTGCCCGGACCAGTTCGCGAACGCCGTCGGCAACTGCTGCCAACTCGGCCTCCCCTGACGTGGTGGCGGGGTCCGCGACAACTGCGCGCGCGATCAACTCCCCCACGGCGCTCATGTCGGAGCGGTTGAAACCCTGGGTCGTGACGGCCGCGGATCCGACGCGGATTCCGGACGTGACGGCGGGCGACTGCGGATCGAACGGAATCGCGTTCTTGTTGAGCGTGATCGAAGCCAGTCCGCACCTACGCTCGGCGTCGACTCCGGGGACACCGCTTGCGCGCAGGTCGAGAAGCGCCAGATGTGTGTCGGTTCCACCGGACACGGTGCGCAGGCCGCGAGCTTCCAACGACTGCGCGAGCGCCGATGCGTTGGCAACCACTTCCTGTGCATACCAACGATATTCCGGCGTCGACGCCTCCTTGAACGCAACCGCTTTCCCGGCGATCGCATGCATCATCGGGCCGCCTTGAATGAAGGGGAACACCGCGCGATCTACGGCCGAGGCATGCTCGCTGCGGCACAGGATCATTCCGCCGCGCGGGCCTCTGAGGACTTTGTGCGTCGTCGCGGAGACGACGTCGGCGTACGGAACGCACGAAGGTATCGCCCGGCCTGCCACGAGTCCGATGAAGTGGGCGGCGTCGACCCACAGGATCGCACCGACCTCGTCTGCGATCGAGCGGAAGGCTGCGAAGTCGATGGTGCGGGAGTACGCGGTCGCGCCGGCGACGATGATTTTCGGCTTGTGCGCCAGAGCCAGGGTGCGAACCTCGTCGTAGTCGATCAATTCGGTGGCCGAATCGACGTGATAGGGAACGGTGGTGAACCACTGCCCAGAAAAGCTGACGCGAGACCCGTGAGTCAGATGCCCACCGTGCGGCAGACTCATCGCCAATACGGTGTCGCCGGGCTTGGCGAATGCGGCGTACACCGCGAGATTCGCAGTGGCCCCCGAATGCGGTTGGACGTTGACGTGCTCGGCGCCGAACAGCGCCTTTGCCCGATCGATCGCCAGATTCTCGGCTACGTCGACGTACTCGCACCCGCCGTAGTAACGCCGACCCGGATAGCCCTCGGCGTACTTGTTGCTCAGGGTCGAACCCAAGGAAGCCAGTACGGCAGGGCTGGTGAAGTTCTCGCTCGCGATGAGTTGAAGTCCGTCGCGCTGACGCTCGAGTTCCGCCAGCGCAACAGCCGCGATCTCGGGGTCTGCCGTGGCAAGCTCACCGAAATCCGGTCCCCAATACGTGGATTCCCCCGCGCGCTCGCCGCCGGCGCCGACCATCGTTACGAAACTCCCTCTACGAGACTTTCCGGACTGGTGCCCAATACCTCGGCGATGGATTCTGCCGAGACGGCACCCACTCGCAAGATACGCGGTGAATTGCCGGTCAGGTCGACGATCGTGGAAGCAACGGCGTGTTCGGCCTTGCCCCCGTCGAGATACACGCTGGCAGATCCGCCGAGCTGATCTCGGGCTTCCTCGACGGTAGTTGCCGGCGGACGCCCCGAAATGTTGGCGCTCGAGACGGCAAGCGGTCCGACATCGCGCAACAGTTCGAGGGCAACCGGATGCAAGGGCATGCGGAGCATGACGGTTCCGCGGGTATCACCGAGGTCCCAGGCAAGTGAAGGCGCCTGCTCGACGACCAGGCTCAGTCCGCCGGGCCAGAATGCGCGGATCAGATCCCGTGCCTGCGGGCGCACGCTGTAGACGAGCCCGTCGATGGTGTTCCACGATCCGACCAGAACCGGGACGGGCATGTCTCGCCCGCGTCCCTTGGCGCGCAAAAGACTCGTGACAGCTTCGCTGTCGAACGCGTCGGCGGCGAGTCCGTAAAGGGTGTCGGTAGGGAGAACTACGAGTCGGCCGGCCTTGAGCGCGTTCTTCGCGGCGGCCAAGCCTGCGGTTCGGGAATCTGTCTGACTGCAGTCGTACACGGTGCTCACTCAGCCATCCTTTCACTCTGCGCTTCGGGCGTTCGATTCCGCTGTGCTTCGACGTCGGTGGCGACACGTCTGGCGACGACGAATCGCGGACGACCGGCAAGATCTGGATGCTGCGCGACCTCGCCGAATACCCGGCGTGCCGAGAACAGCGCAGCGACGCCGTCCCCGTTGGTGTCGTCGTGCTCGATGCCTGCCGCGCCGCCGATTCGAAGCCACCGTGCGATGTTGCTGATCATGGGTTTGATGACGGACAGACCGTCGGTACCGCCGAACAGTGCGGTGTGTGGGTCGTAATCCATGACCTCAGGCTGCAATTGCGCGCCTTCGGGGATGTACGGCGGATTGGACACGACCAGATCGACGCCGCCCTCGAGCCCTGGCAACAGGTTCCGATCGGTGACATCACCCTGATGCAGATGGATCGGTGTATCACCGGCGGCCTCGCGGTCGGCAGCATTACGACGCGCCCACGCCAGGGCGGCGGGCTCCTTCTCCACGGCGTGAACGACGGCGTCCGGACGGGCCTCGGCGATGGACAGCGCGAGTACACCCGATCCCGTACACAGGTCCAGAACTACCGGCGGCTTGCTTCCGCAACCTTCGAGGAACGAGAGTGCCCAACCCATGAGCAGTTCGGTTTCCGGCCGCGGAATGAAGACACCCGGCCCGACAGCGACGTCGATGTTGCCCATCGACGCGACTCCGATGATGTGCTGCAACGGAATCCGCTTCACCCGTTGCGCAACCAACTCGTCGAACGCCGCGATGACCTCGGGATCGACCAACGGAATCAGCCCGAGACGCGTGCGTTCGACCCCGAGCAGGTGGGATGCCAACAACTCGGCGTCGGTGCGTGGGCTGGGCACACCTGCGGCGTCGAGCTGTTTTGCAGCTTCGATCAGCGCCAAACGAAGTGGAAGTCGACTCACGGGTACAGCCTGCCACGCTCGACCGACACGCGGTTCACCGAGTTCCCGGCGGGATGGAGGTCAGTCATGGTCTGCATCTACTCGGCCGCGAGACGCGCCTCTCGGTCCGCCTTGCCCAATGCATCGAGAAGTGCGTCGAGCTCACCGTCGAGCACCGCGTCGAGGTTGTGCGACTTGAATCCGATGCGGTGATCGGTGATGCGGTTCTCGGGGAAGTTGTAGGTGCGGATGCGCTCCGAACGGTCCACCGTCCGAACCTGACTCTGGCGACCTGCCGACGCTTCAGCGTCCGCGGCTTCCTCGGCGACTACCTGCAAACGGGCTGCAAGGACCTGCATGGCGCGCGCCTTGTTCTGGAGCTGCGAACGCTCGTTCTGGCAGGTGACGACGATGCCGGTCGGAAGGTGCGTGATTCGGACAGCAGAGTCGGTCGTGTTGACGCCCTGACCGCCCTTGCCGGACGAACGGTAGACGTCGATACGCAGGTCACTTTCGTCGATCTGGACCTGCTCGACCTCTTCGGGCTCCGGGTAGACCAGAACGCCGGCAGCCGAAGTGTGAACGCGTCCCTGGGATTCGGTGACAGGCACTCGTTGGACGCGGTGAACGCCGCCCTCGAACTTCAGCCGCGCCCACACTCCGTCCGGGGTGTCCGACTTGCTCTTGATCGACAGCGTGGCTTCCTTGTATCCGCCGAGATCGGAGACCGTCGCGTCGAGAATCTCGACGCGCCAGCCATGCCGTTCCGCGTAGCGGACGTACATGCGGGCCAGGTCCGAGGCGAAGAGGGCGGATTCTTCGCCGCCCTCACCGGACTTCACTTCGAGGACGATGTCGTCGCCGTCATGCGGATCACGCGGCGCCAACTGATCGGTAAGCGTCTGCTCGAGCTGCGCGACCTCGGCTTCGAGATCGGGGATCTCGGCGGCGAAGCTGGAATCGTCGGCGGCTAGTTCGCGCGCGGCTTCCAGATCGTCCTGCGCAGCGGTGAGCTTGTTGTACGTCGACATGATCGGCGAGAGCTCGGAGAACCGCTTACCGACGCGCCTGGCAGCGGCAGGGTCGTTGTGCAGCGCCGGATCGGACATCTGTGCTTCGAGACCGGCGTGCTCCGCCAAGATGTCGTCGATGGCCGAGGGCTGGGTTGCGCCTGCCATGGTTCGCTCCGCTCTGAGTTTCGATTCCTACGGTGCGCGCTTGAAGGTATTTCGACGCCGGGACCCGGGAAACGCGCAAACCGAGTGCAGGCACAAAAAAGCCGACGCCCGATCTGCGCATGGCAGATCGGGCGTCGGCGGAACAGCTAGGACTCGGTGGCCGGGACCTTGCTGTCTGCGCGCTTGCCGTAGCGAGCCTCGAAGCGAGCGACGCGTCCACCGGTGTCGAGAATCTTCTGCTTGCCCGTGTAGAACGGGTGGCACTGCGAGCAAACCTCGACGTTGATGCGTCCGGACTCCTTGGTGCTGTGGGTCTCGAACGTGTTACCGCAACCGCAGACGACGGTGGTCGCTACGTAGGTTGGGTGGATTCCTGCCTTCATGGTGTCCCTTTCAATGGTCGCCGGGTCGACGTCGCCAATCGACATCGTGAACCGGAACCGGACTCGGCCGTTCAGTATGCCAGATGCGGTACCTCACCGGATAATCCGCGTCTCGCACGCCTCGGGGTGGCTGTACGAAGTTTTCAACGCACTGTCGCTCGGTTTTGTTCCGCCCACGCAAAAGGCCCACAACCAGCTGGTTGTGGGCCTTTTGACGTCGAGTCGATCAGTCGTCGATCGCACCCGGTGCGGTCTTGGAGACCTGCATCAGGAACTCGAGGTTGTTCTTGCTCTTCTTCAGTCGATCGATCAGCAGATCGATGGCCTGATGCGAGTCCAGACCGGACAGGACGCGGCGGAGCTTGTGCAGCACCGCAGCTTCGTCCGGGCTCAGGAGCAACTCGTCCTTACGCGTGCTGGACGGGTTGACGTCCACGGCCGGGAACACGCGGCGTTCGGCGATCTTGCGATCGAGCTTGAGCTCGGCGTTGCCGGTGCCCTTGAACTCTTCGAAGATCACGGTGTCGCCGGTGGATCCGGTCTCGACCATTGCGGTAGCGATGATGGTGAGCGATCCACCGTTCTCGATGTTGCGGGCAGCACCGAGGAAACGCTTCGGCGGGTAGAGCGCCGTCGAGTCGACACCACCGGACAGGATGCGTCCCGACGCCGGCGAGGAGTTGTTGTACGCACGACCCAGACGCGTGATGGAGTCGAGCAGTACGACGACGTCCTTACCCATCTCGACCAGGCGCTTCGCACGCTCGATTGCCAGCTCGGCAACTGCGGTGTGATCTCCCGGCGGGCGGTCGAAGGTGGAGGAAATGACCTCACCCTTCACGCTGCGCTGCATGTCGGTCACTTCCTCGGGACGCTCGTCCACGAGGATGACCATCAGGTAGCACTCAGGATTGTTGGTGGCGACGGCATTCGCGATCGCCTGCAACACGCTGGTCTTACCGGCCTTGGGCGGGCTCACGATGAGGGCGCGCTGGCCCTTACCGATGGGCATCACCAGGTCGATGACACGCGTGGTGAGAATGTGCTGCTCGGTCTCGAGGCGAAGACGCTGGTTCGGGTACAGCGGCGTGAGCTTGTTGAACTCGGGGCGCTTCTTCGCGGCCTCGACGTCGCCGCCGTTGACCGTGTCGATACGGACCAGCGGGTTGAACTTCTGACGCTGGCTGCCCTGCTCACCGTCACGCGAGACGCGGACGGCACCGGTGATGGCGTCGCCACGGCGAAGGCCGTTCTTGCGGATCAGGTTCATGGAGACGTAGACGTCGTTGGGACCGGCGAGGTACCCGGACGTACGCACGAAGGCGTAATTGTCGAGGACGTCGAGGATGCCGGCGACCGGCTGCAGGACGTCGTCCTCACGAATCTCGGTCTCGCGTGAATCGTTGGGTGCGCCACCCTCACCGCGATCGCGACCACGGCCACGGCGCTCGCGGAAACGGCGTCCGCGGCGTCCGCGTCCACCCTCTTCGTCGTCGTCCGGCCCGTTGTTGCGGTTGTCCGTGCGAGGACCGGCGTTGTTCTGGCCGGCGTTGTTCTGGCCGGCGTTGTTCTGATTGCCGCGGTCCTGGCGGTCCTGGCGATCCTGGCGATCCTGGTTACCCCGGTTGCCCTGGTTCTCGCGCTGGCCCTGGTTGTCCCGCTGGCCCTGGTTGTCCCGGTTTCGCTCGCGGCGGGGACGCTCGTTGCCCTGCTCGGCGGGAGCCTGATCAGCGTCGGACTTGCCCTCGGTGCGCGCAGGACGCTCGGCCGGAGCCTCGGCCTTGGCGGTCTCGGCGACCTTCGAAGAATCGGCGGCCTTCGCGGTGTCCGCCTCGGACTTCGCCGAAGGAGCTTCCTGCTCGATGCTCAATTCACCCTGGTCGGGTGAACCTGCACGACGAGCGGCGCCACGACGCTGACGTCCGCGACGGGGTGCGCTCTGATCGGAATCCTCGGCGGATTCCGTACGCGCAGGCGCGGCCTCGGCAGGAGCCGACTCGGCTGCCGGAGCTGTTTCGGCTGCGGGGGTTTCGGTGCGTGCGGCGCGAGTGCTCTTGGCACGAGTGCGCGCAACGGGTGCGTCGTCGAGAGTGAGTTCACTCTGTGCGGGTGCAGCCTTCGCGCTGCCGCCCTGGCGCTCCTTGATGGCTGCGATCAGGTCACCCTTGCGCATGCCGGAAGTGCCTTTGATGCCCAGTTCACCCGCAAGAGTGCGGAGTTCGGTGAGCACCATGCCGGAGAGTCCGGCACCACGGCGCGTTTCGGCACGCTTCGTGGAGGTCGCCACCGCACCGTTCGATGCTGAAGATGACGCCTGAGAATTGTCGCCTGATTCCGACCCGGCGGGTGCAGAAGTGGCGATGAGGTCCGTATCGGTCACGGAGGTCCTTTCCTTCCCTCACTCGCACTGCGCAAAGTCGAGGGTTCGTCCCGCAGTTCGATTGAATACCGAACTCGGTGGTGCCGTACGTGGTTGCTGTCCAGAACTGCCGGCTTGTCCGCCGTCACATGATTGTCGGAAACTCTCGCCTCAAACTTTTCATGCGCTCGCAAACCTGCCCAACGCGCCTTCGTCGACGATTCACTCCCCCGTGTGTTGAACCCCAGAGTGATGGAACCTCTGAGTGTTCGATCCGCGGAGGATTCAAACCTTCGGAGAAGGTACAAGCGTGAGGATCATGCCTGCGAGAATCATGCCAAGGACTGTGGACCCCGATTGGGAAGGAGTTTTGCCCCCTGGTGATGCACCGGCGACTGACGCGCACGATGTACGGACATAGCCCAGGATAGCGCCCAAACCTGAGTCCGGCAAGAATTTGGACGACTGGGTGTGTCAGTTCACTACCGATCGGTAGTGGGCGATCACCTGGACCAAGGCAGGGATCAGACCGTCGTCGTGGATACTTCGACGCCGTCGGCGATGTCCAATTCGAGGACACGTAGTCCGTCTGCCCGCGCCGCTTCCGCGAGTTCGACGGGGAAAGGTTCTGTGCTGAGCGCCAACACGGTGGGGCCGGCTCCGGAAACGGTCGCAGCAATACCCGCCTCGCGCAGGATCCCGATCCATCGCGTCGTGAGCGGAAGCGCGGGTGCGCGCTGTGCCTGATGCAGGCGATCCTCGGTGGCCGCCATCAACAGATCGGGCCGAGCAGTGAGCGCAACGACGGCGAGCGCGCTGCGGCTCGCGTTGAACGAGGCATCCTGGTGCGGAACCAATTCGGGCAGGAGCCCGCGAGTGTGTGCGGTGGACGACCGCTCCTCGGGAACCAGTGCCACAGCACGGATGTCGGGATGGACGTCGAGTTTGGCCGCGGAGTAGATCGGCTCGTCGCCTTCGACGGCCGGTGGGCAACTCCACGAGACGACTGCGCCACCGAGAACACTGGCAGACGCGTTGTCCGGGTGACCTTCGAACTCGGACGAGAGTTGAACCAACTGCTCTTCCGTCAAGCCGATCTCGGCATCGAGAGCGCGCGCCAGACCGTTGGCTGCTGCCAATCCACCGACAGCTGCGGAAGCCGAGGATCCCAACCCGCGCGAATGTGGAATCGCGTTGCGGCACAACACGTCCAGGCCACTGGCCCACACTCCGGCCGCCTCGAGACCACGCTCGATGGCGCGGACCACGAGATGCGAAGGACCCCAGGGCACGTCGGCAGCGCCTTCACCTTCGACGCGAATCTGAAGGCCTGAATCCGTTGTGGTGACCACGATTTCGTCGTACAACCCCAACGCCAGACCGAGGGTGTCGAACCCCGGCCCCAAGTTTGCACTCGAGGCCGGGACGCGAGCAGTCACCGAAAGGCCGATAGGCAGGGTTATAGTCATGTCAGACACCGGATTCCGCGGAGTGGTCGATGAATCCACGGACACTATGCAAGCTCGAGGGCAGCCGCGACGGCAACGGGATCGACACCGATCGGCTCGACGTTCGGCATACCCTTCAAAGCCGTGTCAGGATCCTTGAGACCGTTACCGGTCACCGTGCACACGACGGTCAGGCCCGGCTCGAGCCAGCCCTCTGCACGTGCGGCGAGCAGGCCGGCGACGCTGGCTGCCGACGCCGGTTCGACGAAGACGCCCTCGGTGGCGGCGATCAGACGGTAAGCCTCGAGGATCTTCTCGTCGGTGGCGGCACGGAATGCACCGTTCGACTCTTCCTTCGCGGCGACAGCGCCGTTCCAGGAAGCGGGAGAACCGATTCGGATTGCGGTGGCGATGGTTTCGGGATCCTTGACGGGTGCACCGTTGACCAGCGGAGCCGCTCCGGCTGCCTGGACGCCGAGCATGCGGGGCTTGACCGTGGTCAGACCGTCCGCGTAGTACTCGGAGTATCCGCGCCAGTACGCGGTGATGTTACCGGCGTTTCCGACCGGGAGTGCGTGCACGTCGGGAGCCTTGCCGAGGACGTCCATGATCTCGAATGCCGCGGTCTTCTGGCCTTCGATGCGCACCGGGTTGACCGAGTTGACGAGACCGATGGTGGGGAATTCGGCCGTGGTCTTGCGTGCCAGCTCGAGGCAGTCGTCGAAGTTGCCCTGGACCTGAATGATCTTGGCGCCGTGCATGACTGCCTGCGCAAGCTTGCCCATGGCGATCTTGCCCTGCGGGATGAGCACGGCGCAGGTCATGCCGGCCTTGGCTGCATACGCAGCGGCCGAGGCGGAGGTGTTGCCGGTGGACGCGCACAGAACTGCGCGCTGGCCACGGGCCAAGGCGTCGGTGACGGCCATCGTCATGCCGCGGTCCTTGAAGGAACCGGTGGGGTTGAGACCCTCGACCTTGAGGTAGACGTCGCAGCCGGTGATCTCGGAGAGGTGGCCGGCCGGCAGGAGCGGGGTGCCGCCTTCGCGCAGGGTGACGGTCTTCCAGTTGTCACCGATCGCGAGACGGTCCCGGTATGCCTCGATGAGACCCGGCCATGCCTTGTGGACGGGGTTGACGATGCCGGTCATTGTTCAGTGCCTTCCAGTCGCAGCACGCTGGTCACAGCGGTGACGAATTCGAGTTCGTTGAGAGCCGCCACGGTCTCGGAGAGAGCCGCGTCGGTTGCTACATGAGTGACGACCACCAGACGCGCGCCGGCGCCGGCGCCCTCCTGGCGGACGACGGAGATGCTCACGCCGTGCTTGGCGAACTCGGCGGCGACTGCGGACAGCACACCTTCCTTGTCCGCGACCTCCATGTTCACGTAGTAGCGCGTGAGGATGTCGCCCATCGGGGCGACCTTGAGCTTGGCGTACTTGGACTCGCGGGGGCCGCGGCCGCCGTGAACCTTGTTGCGCGCAGCCATCACCAGGTCACCCATCACCGCGGAAGCGGTGGGGGCGCCGCCTGCGCCCTGGCCGTAGAACATGAGCCGGCCGGCGTTCTCTGCTTCCACGACAACGGCGTTGAACGCGCCGTTGACCGAGGCCAGCGGATGGCTGAGCGGAACCAGCGCCGGGTACACGCGAGCGGAAATCCGCTCCTTGCCCTTGGGCGTGACGATGCGCTCGCAGATCGAGAGCAACTTGATCGTGCAGTCGAGTGCCTTCGCCGACGCCAGGTCGGCGGAGGTGATCGTGGAGATTCCTTCGCGGTACACGTCCGCGGCAGTGACGCGGGTGTGGAATGCGATCGACGCGAGGATCGCTGCCTTCGCCGCGGCGTCGTAGCCTTCGACGTCCGCGGTCGGGTCGGCTTCCGCGTATCCGAGTCGTCCGGCTTCGGCCAAGGTCTCTTCGTAGTCGGCGCCGGTCTCGTCCATCGCGGAGAGGATGAAGTTGGTGGTGCCGTTCACGATTCCGGCGACCTTGTTGACACGGTCTCCGGCCAACGACTGTGTGAGCGGGCGGATCACGGGGATCGCACCGGCAACAGCGGCCTCGAAGTACAGGTCGACAGAGTTCGCCTCTGCGGCCTCCGCCAATTCGCCGGTGTGGTCCGCGAGCAGCGCCTTGTTGGCGGTCACGACCGACTTACCGGAGTTGAGGGAAGAGAGAATCAGCTTGCGAGGGAGCTCGATTCCGCCGATCACCTCGACCACGATGTCGACGTCGTCACGACCGACCAGGGACTCGGCGTCCGTCGTCTGCAGTTCCTCGGGAATTCCGCGGTCCGAGCCGATACGGCGGACGGCAACCCCCCGCAGTTCCAACGGGGCGCCGACGCGAGCTTCGAGTTCCTCGGCCTGCTCACGAATGATCCGGACGACCTCGCTCCCGACGTTGCCGAGGCCGAGAACGGCCACACCGATAGCGCGATGCGCCGATTCGCTCGTCACTGCGATACCTCCAAGCTGAGCAGATCTTTCACTGTTTCCCTCCGCAGAATCACGCGTGAGACTCCGTCACGCACCGCCACCACGGCTGGGCGGGTGAGCAGGTTGTACCTGCTCGACATCGAATAGCAGTATGCACCGGTCGCTGCTACCGCTAGTAAATCACCGGGCCCGACGTCCTCGGGCATCCAGGTGTCCCGAATGACCACGTCACCGGACTCGCAGTGCTTACCGACGATACGTGCAACGACGGGATCAGCCTCGGAAGTTCGCGAAACCAACTTGGCTTCGTACTCCGCACCGTAGAGGGACGTGCGGATGTTGTCGCTCATCCCGCCGTCGACGCTGATGTAGCGGCGTGTCAGCGAGCTACCCACCGTGACGTCCTTGATGGTGCCGACCTCGTAGAGCGTCACCGTGCCAGGTCCGGCGATGGCGCGGCCGGGTTCGACGGCAAGCGTCGGCTCCGGCAATCCGGCCAGTGCGGACTCGTTGCGCACGATGTGGCCGAGCTTCGCTGCCAGTTCGTCGACGGGCGGCGGGTCGTCGGAGGGGATATACGAGATCCCCATGCCGCCGCCGAGGTCGATGATCGAAATCTGCTTGGTCTTCTCGACTCCGAACTCGGTGACGACGTCGCGGAGCAAACCGATCACGCGGTGCGCTGCCACCTCGAAACCGTCGACGTCGAAGATCTGCGAACCGATGTGGCTGTGCAGGCCGACCAGTCGCAAGTTGTCGGCAGCGAAGACGCGACGGACTGCGTCGATCGCCGCTCCCCCGGCCAGCGAGAAACCGAACTTCTGGTCCTCGTGTGCGGTGGAGATGAATTCGTGGGTATGCGCTTCGACGCCGACGGTCAGTCGGATCAACACGTCCTGAACGACACCGGCCTCACCGGCGACACGATCGAGTCGGTCGATCTCGATCGACGAGTCGAGCACGACGTGTCCGACGCCCGCGGCGACACCAGCGGCCAGTTCGGCGACTGACTTGTTGTTGCCGTGCATGGCAATTCGCTCGGCCGGGAAGTCCGCGTGCAACGCGATCGCCAGTTCGCCGCCGGAGCAGACGTCGAGCGAGAGGCCTTCGTCGGCGACCCAGCGTGCGATCTCGCCACAGAGGAATGCCTTGGATGCGTAGTGCACCTTGGCATCCGGGCCGAAGGCGCGGGCCATGTCACGGCAGCGCGAGCGGAAGTCGTCCTCGTCGATGACGAACAGCGGGGTGCCGTACTTCTCGGCAAGTTCACCGACCTTGACACCCGCGAGGGTCACTTCACCGTCGTCGCCACGAGAAGCGTTGCGCGGCCACACCTGCGGTGAGAGTTCGCCGAAGGCTTCGGGGCTGGTCGGACGGTCGGGCAAGCCGGGGGCCTGCAACTGCTCGGCGTGCTTGGGGCCGGCGGGGTGCGCGTTCACATTTGCTCCGGTGCGGTGACGCCGAGCAGTTCGAGACCGTTGGCCAGGACCTGTCGGGTGGCGGCGCAGAGAGCCAGACGCGCGCGGTGCACGTCGGTGGCGTCTTCGTCGCCTTGCGGAAGGATGCGGCACGCGCCGTAGAAGCGGTGGTACGCACCCGCGAGTTCTTCGAGGTAGCGGGCAATACGGTGCGGCTCACGCAGATTCGCCGCGCTCGACACGACGCGTGGGTACTCGCCGATCGTGCGGATGAGGTCACCCTCCTGCTCGACGGTGAGCAGGGCGAGGTTGCTCGCGTCGGCGGACAGACCGAGGTCTGCGGCGTTGCGGGCGATCGCCGAGAGGCGTGCGTGCGCGTACTGCACGTAGTAGACGGGGTTCTCGCTGCTGGTCTTGGTCCACAGGTCGAGGTCGATGTCGATGCTCGAGTCGACCGACGAGCGGATCATGACGTAACGCGAGGCGTCGACGCCGATTGCCTCGACCAGGTCGTCGAGGGTGATGACGGTGCCTGCACGCTTGCTCATCTTGACGGCAGTGCCGTCCTTGACGAGGTTGACCATCTGGCCGATCAGCACCTCGACGGTGTCCGGATCGTCGCCGAATGCGGCAGCGGCAGCCTTGAGACGGCCGATGTAACCGTGATGGTCGGCGCCGAGCATGTAGATACAGAGGTCGAACCCACGGGCGCGCTTGTTCTGGAAGTAGGCGATGTCACCGGCGATGTAGGCGGCGTTGCCATCGCTCTTGATGACGACGCGGTCCTTGTCGTCGCCGTAGTCGGTGCTCTTGAGCCACCACGCACCGTCTTCGTGGAAGAGGTTGCCCGAACCCTTGAGGGATTCGACGGCCTTCTCGACCGCACCGGATTCGAAGAGCGAGTTCTCGTGGAAGTAGACGTCGAAGTCGACGCCGAAGTCGTGCAGGGTCTGCTTGATGTGCGTGAACATCAATTCGACGCCGATGGCGCGGAAGGTTTCCTGCTGCTCGTCGGCAGGCAGATCCATGACGTCGGGACGCTGCTTCAGAACCGAGGCGGCGATGTCGGCGATGTATGCACCGGCGTAACCGTCTTCGGGAGCAGGTTCACCCTTCGCTGCAGCGATCAGCGAACGCGAAAAGCGGTCGATCTGGGCACCGTGATCGTTGAAGTAGTACTCACGTGTTACCAAACCACCCTGCGCGGACAGAATGCGTCCGAGCGCGTCTCCGACTGCGGCCCAACGGGTTCCACCGAGGTGAATCGGTCCGGTGGGGTTGGCGGAGACGAATTCGAGGTTGATCTTCTTGCCGGCGAGGGAGTCACCCGAGCCGTACGACGCACCGGCTTCGAGAACCGACACGACGATCGCGCCCTGGGCGTCCTTGTCCAACCGAATGTTGAGGAAGCCGGGCCCGGCGATCTCGGCGGATTCGATTCCGTCGGCAGCGGTGAGGGCTTCGGCGATCCAGCCCGCCAGCTCGCGGGGATTCGTGCCGACCTTCTTGGCTACCTGCATGGCAATGTTGGTGGCGTAATCGCCGTGCTCGGGGTTGCGTGGTCGCTCGACGGTGAGGGTTTCGGGTAGCACGGATACGTCGAGGCCACGATCGGCAAGGACGCTCGCTGCGGTTCCGCGGAGCAGTTCGGCAAGGTCAGCTGGAGTCACAGGTATTCATCCTATTGCCTGCACACCGGAAGTGGAGACTCGCCTCACGCCTCGCTCTCCGTGAACGTGCGCGGGGCCGCTGTGGCGTGTCGCACGCCACTCTCAAAGTTTGCCCTCAGACTCGGAAAGTACAGTGGTAATGCCCGAGCTACCACCGCGTACCTTCATGCGCGGGCGCGCCACACCTCAAGCCCACACACCGAAAGAGCCCAATCGATGCCAAGCGGTTCCGATAGTCGCGGTCCCAACAAGAACTCCGGGGCCAAATCAGCCAAGGCCATCAAGGCCGCCAACAAGAACAGTCGGCCGGCCAAGAAGGGCAAGGGCGGCGTCCCCGCTCCCCGCCAGATCCCCTGGCTGTCGATCGGCGCCGGTGTGGCTGTGCTCGCACTCATCGCCGTGCTCGGTATCAATCTGTGGCCCAAGGTCGAGGAGCGGCAGGCCCTCGAGCCGTACAAGTACAGCTCGGAGAACAAGGATCCGTCGGACAAGATCGACGGCGTCCTCAAGATCGAGTACCCGGCCGGCCAGCACGTCGATTCCACTCAGCGCGTGGCGTACGACCAGACCCCGCCGTTCGGTGGCCCGCACGACGCCACCTGGGCTAACTGCACCGGAACCGTGTACGCCGACCCGATTCGCACCGAGAACGCCGTCCACTCGCTCGAGCACGGCGCCATCTGGATCACGTACAACCCCGATCTCGTCGACCAGGACCAGATCGACAGTCTCGCCGGACGCGTGAACGGCAAGTCCTACATGCTGATGTCGCCGTACCCCGGTCAGAGCAGCCCCATTTCTCTGCAGTCGTGGGGCCATCGCCTCGAGATCGACAAGGCCGACGACGATCGCATCGATCAGTTCATCACTGCGCTGAACCAGAACCCGAACGTCTACCCCGAGGTCGGCGCGAGCTGCACCAACCCGCTGTTCACTCCGTCGACGTCGCCGTTCGATCCGACACCTCCGGGCGCCGACGCCATCCAGATGGACGGCACGGGCGCTACCCCGGCCACCGACGAACAGATTCCCGCCGGTGGATAGTTCGACGAACACCGATCAGTCTTCGAAGCCGAGTCAGCGCACCGCACTGCTGATCATCGGTCTGATCGGCGCGATCGCCGTCGGTTTTGCGCTCGGCGCACTGACCAACCTCCTCGGACCCGATGCGAAGTCGTCACTGACCGTTCCGGCTTCGGATTCGGTGGACGTGGGCTTCGCGCAGGACATGAGCGTGCATCACAGCCAGGCCGTCGACATGGCGTCCATCGCCCTGACGAAGTCCACCGACAACGACGTACGCACGCTCGCGTTCGACATCTTGACCACGCAGCAGAACCAGCTCGGTCAGATGCAGGCGTGGCTGACCATGTGGGATCAGCCGCTGTCCAAGGTGGGCCCGTACATGAAGTGGATGTCGTCCGATTCGGGCTCCGGCCATGGATCGCACGGGACTTCGGCCACGATGGACATGAGTCATTCCGGGCCGGTCGACACCATGCCCGGCATGGCGTCCCCCGAGGACCTTGCGGCTCTCCGCGCAGCGGAAGGTCTGCAACTCGACACCTTGTTCCTGCAGCTGATGCTTCGTCACCACGAAGGTGGGCTTCCGATGATGGAGTACGCAGCAGCCGACGCCACCGAGGGGCCGGTGCGCAGCCTGGCGCAGACGATGGTCAACACGCAGCAGAGCGAGTCCAAGCTGATGACCGACATGTTGGCAGCTCGCGGCGCAATGCCACTGCCCATGAACTGAGCAGAACTGAACTGAGCCGAGAATGTTCAGACCCAACTGGGCCTGGTCCTGAATTTCAGGACCAGGTCCAGTTTTCTACTTCCGGCATGTCTTCGAGGTGCTCGACGATGTAACGCGAGTGCTTTTCGAGTTGTGTGCGGCAGAACTCCGCCAACTCGGACGCCCCGGCCGGCCGACGCTTGGAGCGTCGTAGCGCCTCGATCACCAGGTGGTAGCGGCTCATCTTGTTGAGGACAACCATGTCGAACGGTGTTGTGGTTGTTCCCTGTTCACTGAATCCGCGAACGTGGAAGCGCTCGGGACTCGGACGCCCGTGAATCAGTTCGTGCACGGCACGCGAGTATCCGTGGAATGCGAACACGACGTCGGTCTGCGCGGAGAACAGATCGAGAAAGACCCGCTCCCCGAATCCGTGGGGATGCTCGGTTGGCGTCAGCAAGGCCATCAGATCGACGACGTTGACGACGCGGGTGATCAGTTCGGGTGTGTGATCGCGCAGCAACTGTGCAGCAGCCAGGATCTCCTGCGTCGGCACATCTCCCGCGGCGGCCAGGACCACGTCCGGTTCCTGTCCGCGAGCCTCGGTTCCGGCCCATTCCCAGACCGAAGCGCCCGCCGCGCAGTGCTCGTGCGCTTGCTCGAGCGTGAGGTACTGCAGGTGCGGTTGCTTGTCAACGACTATCAGGTTGACGTGGTCGGTACTACGCAGGCAATGATCCGAGATCGAGAGCAACGTGTTGGAATCCGGCGGCAGCCACACGCGGATCACACTGGGTGCCAAGGGAATAACGGCGTCGATCATGCCGGGGCCCTGATGACTGAATCCGTTGTGGTCGTTGCGCCAGCACGTACTGGTCAACAGCACGTTGAGCGAAGCAACAGACGCCCGCCACGGCAGGTCGACGGCATGTTGGAGCCACTTGGCGTGCTGGATGAGCATCGACACGCTCACCATCGCAAATGCTTCGTAGCTCGCGAACATCCCGTGTCGGCCCGACAGCACATAGCCCTCGAGCCATCCCTCGCAGAGGTGCTCGCTGAGGACCTCCATGACACGACCGTCCGCGGACAGCCCGTCGTCGTAGTCGGTGATCGGCAGTTGCCAGCAGCGATCGGTTGTCTCGAATACGGCGCCGAGGCGATTGCTCGACGTCTCGTCCGGACAGAAGAGTCGGAAGATCCCGCCGCTGTCCTCGGTTTCCGTGGCGGCGTAGATGTCGCGCAGAAGCTCGCCGAGCACTCGCGTCGTCTCGTGGAAGGTCGAACCCGGGGATTGGATGGGAAGCGCGTACTTTTCGAGCGGCGGCATCGGGAGATCGACGCGAAGTCGTCCACCGTTCGCGTAGGGAGTGCTCCCCATGCGCTTGTCCCCCGTCGGCGACAGCGCCGCCAGTTCCGCGACGAGTGATCCGTTGGCGTCGAACAACTCGTCCGGACGGTACGACCGCATCCACTCTTCGAGTTGCCGCAGATGTGATTCGTTGCTTCGCACGCCGGACAACGGCACCTGGTGCGCACGATGTGTGCCCTCGACCAAGATTCCGTCGACGGTGTGTGGACCGGTCCATCCTTTCGGCGTCCGCAACACGATTGCCGGCCACGAACCCGTCCACTCCTCTCCGCGGCGCGCGGCACCCTGCATCTCGCGGATCTTCTCGTACGCCTGCGAGATCGCTTGATACAGCTGAGGAAACACCGCGTCGGGGTCGTCACCGGAGACGACGATCGGCGCCCACCCCTGTCCACCAAGATAGGCCTGGATGTCTTCGTCGCTGCTGCGTCCGTAGACCGTCGGCCCGGCGATCTTGGCACCGTTCACGTGCAGGATCGGCAGCACCGCGCCGTCGCGTCGTGGATTCAGGAACGCCGGGAGCTTCCACGAACCGGACAACGGCCCGGTCTCCGCTTCGCCGTCGCCGATCACACAGGCCACCACGAGGTTCGGATGATCGAAGGCAGCGCCGGCCGCATGGGCAAGGGCGTAGCCGAGCTCGCCGCCTTCGTGGATGCTTCCTGGTGTCTGCACACTCACATGGCTGGGCACTCCGCCGGGAGCGGAGAATCGCCGACACATCCGGTGGATGCCCTCGGCGTCGTCCGAGACTTCAGGATAGATCTCCGAGTACGTTCCCTCGAGATACGTCGACGCGACCAGCGCCGGACCGCCGTGCCCGGGACCGGTCACGTACAGCCAGTCTGCGCCGGTGGCGACGATGTGCCGATTGAGGAGCGTGTAGATCATCGACAAGCCGGGGCTGGTCCCCCAGTGCCCGAGCAGTCGGGGCTTGATGTGCTCGGCACGCAACGGTTCCCGCAGAAGCGTGTTGTCCTTCAGATAGATCTGCGCGACGGTCAGATAGTTGGCCGCTGCCCACCACTTCAGGTCGAGCGCGAGCTGGTCTTCGGAATAGTGGTGATCGGTCATCAACGACTCCCGTACCTCACGAGGGTGCCCGAGCAGTCCGCCCGAGCCTGTGCTCAGAGCCGAGCCTAGGCGTAAAAAGCATCCGAGTCAGTCGGTACAGATGATTCGACGACCATGGTCCCCGGCCGCATCCTCGACTACCTCCCGCGACGACGCCATGCCGAGGCGGGTGCCGGTTTGGTCTTGTCCCCCCGTGATGCGCTACGCTAACGCAGCCCAATCGGCACACCGAAAGTTCGGTGCGCCCCCGTAGCTCAGGGGATAGAGCGTTCGCCTCCGGAGCGAAAGGTCGCAGGTTCGAATCCTGCCGGGGGCACCACGAAGACGCAGGTCAGCGATTGATCGTCGACCTCTTCACGGTGCCACACCAAAATAGTCAGGGCAATCTACCCGACTACTGTCGATCTCATGCCTCGCATCGATCCTGCTCCCACGTACACGATGCGTCAGCTTGCTGCGTTTGTCGCGGTAGCCGAGACCGGAACGATCAGTGCCGCGGCCGAGCGCCTGCACCTCTCTCCTTCCGCCCTGTCCGCGGCGCTCACCGAACTCGAACGCGCGCTCAAAGTTCAACTGTGCGTTCGCCGTCGCTCATTCGGCATTCAACTGACCCGCACCGGTGAATCCGTTCTGGTGCGCGCCCGGGCGCTACTTCAGCAAGCCGGGGAACTCGAATCCGATGCGCTCGGAACCGGCGGAAGCGTGTCGGGGCCCATCGCGATCGGCTGTTATCCCGCTCTGGGGCCGACGGTGTTGCCGTCGATGATCGCCGGGTTCACCCGTGAGAATCCTGACGCGCAGGTGGAGTTCCGCGAGGACACTCAGAATCGGCTCCAGACACATCTCGAGAACGGCGAGTTGGACCTCGCGATCGCTTACGAATTGGACCTGTCTCCACAATTGCGCACAGTTCCGTTGGCCATCCGCGAACCCTTGATCGTCCTGGGTGCAGAACACCCACTCGCGCGGTCCGAGCGACCGATCCATCTTCCGGACCTCGCGGAACACCCGATGGTTCTCCTCGACGCGCCGCCGAGCACCAAACACGCGCTCGACGTCTGTCGCGCAGGCGGATTCGCCCCGAAGGTTGCCTACAGAACTGCGAACTTCGAGACGGCGAGGGCATTTGTCGGCCGTGGCCTCGGCTGGACGCTGCTACTCCAGCGGCCCAAGATCGACGTCACGTACGAGGGGCTCGAGGTGGTCGTCAAGACCATCGCTTCCCCCGCCGTGCCGTCGGTGCACGTAGTTCTCGCTTGGCACCAGAACACTCGCCTCAGCCGCGTCGCACGCGCTTTCATAGAATTCGTTTCACCCTCAGAACCTGCCCAATAGTCCCGCTACCAGGCAGCGGAGCTGGTTCCACGTATTTTCCGTGCAAGAACCTCCAATTCTTTCGCTTTTCAATTGTTGTGGCGCACGTCATTGTTTCTTCAAGCCACATTCATCTCGAAAGGCACTTCATGACCTCCATCGCCTCACCGACCGCAACGCGCGCCGCCGCGACGGTCAAGGCGCGTAAGGCCGCCCTCGGCAGCTTTGTCGGCACCGCCATCGAGTGGTACGACTTCTTCATCTACGGCACCGCCGCCGCACTCGTGCTCGGCAAGCAGTTCTTCCCCGGCACGTCCGATCTGGCCGGCACCCTCGCCGCCTTCGCCACCCTCGCCGTCGGATTCGTCGCGCGTCCCATCGGCGGAATCGTGATGGGCCACTTCGGCGACCGCATCGGACGCAAATCCATGTTGGTCACCTCGTTGATGCTGATGGGCTGCGCCACCGTTGCCATCGGGCTGCTACCCAACTACGCCGCTATCGGCGTCTTTGCCCCCATACTCCTGGTGACCTTGCGATTCGTTCAGGGACTCGGTGTCGGCGGCGAGTGGGGCGGCGCAGTTCTGGTCGCCACCGAAAACGCACCGGAGGGCAGGAAGGGGCTGTACGGCAGCGCACCACAAATCGGTGTTCCCGCAGGCGTACTGGTGGCCAATCTCGTCTATCTCCCCCTCGCCGCCTTCATGGACGACGATGCATTCAACTCCTGGGGATGGCGAATCCCGTTCCTGCTCAGCGCAGTTCTGGTGGGCGTTGCGATGTGGATCCGACTCGGCCTCGAGGAAAGTGACGAGTTCACCGCGTCGAAGTCCGAAGCACCGGCGGAGTCCATGCCGATTCTCGAGGTTCTCACCAGACACTGGAAGACAGTGCTCCTCGCCGGTGGAACCTTCATCGCCACCAACGGAATTGCCTACGCGTACATGGTTTACGTCCTCAAGTACGGCGAGACCGAACTCGGCTTCAGCAAGACCACGATGCTCTTCCTTCTCATCGCATCCTGCCCGTTCTGGATGGCGGGAATGGCTTTCAGCGCTCACAAGTCGGACACTCTCGGACGCCGGACCGTCTACATCCGCAGTTCGATCACCCTGGTAGTGGCGGCAGCGGTGTTCTTTCCGCTGATCGACACAGCGATCGTTCCGGTGATGCTCGTATCGATGATCGCCCTCGGCTTCACGCTCGGCTGCTGCGCCGGCCCACAAGCTGCACTGTTCGCCGAATTGTTTCCCGCACACATCCGCTACAGCGGAGCGTCACTCGGCTACCAGATCGGCGCAATCCTCGGCGGCGGTCTGGCCCCGATGATCGCCACCGCGCTCTACGCCGCCTTCGACACCTCGTTCGCCATCACCGTGTACTTCGTGATCATTGCCGTGATCAGCCTGGTTTCCATCCTGCTGCTCCCGGAACCTCAATTGATCCCGAAAAACACTGCCGCACAGAAAGCCTCGTGACCATGTCGACCTACTTTCATCCGAAGAAGTACGCACCCGAGGACTTCGCTTCCCTGGCGCCTTCGGCCGACGCACTTCCCGTCGTGATCGTCGGAGCCGGCCCCGTCGGCATGGGCGTAGCCATGGGCTTGGCGCAGCGCGGCATTGCCGTCACGATTCTCGAAGCAGCCGATCAGGTCTCGTTCGGCAGTCGCGCGATCTGCGTGTCACGCCACAGCCTCGAAGTTGCCGAACGCCTCGGCTTCGGTGCCGAGCTCGAAGACATCGTTCTGCCGTGGGTGGGTGGTCGGAGTTACTACCGCGATCAGGAAGTACTGCAGTTCCGCATGGCATCCGCCGAGCACGACGCGCGCGGACCCATGGTCAACGTCTCGCAATCCGAGTTCGAGCAGATCATGACCGACAAGCTGCTCGCTTACCCACTGGTGAACTTCCACTGGTCGTCGTCGATCGCCGGCATCTCCGTCGGTGACGACGAGGTGACTCTGACCGTCGACACCGCGTTCGGAACCCGCGAACTGCGCGCGGCGTGGGTCGTTGCCGCCGATGGTGGACGCAGCAAGATACGCGAACTCAGCGGAATCCGCTTGCAGGGCAACAGCTACGAGGGCAACTACGTCATTGCCGACATTCATTGGGAATCGGAACTCCCGGCCGAGCGTCTGGTGTGGTTCGACGCACCCAGCAACCCGGGGTCCACGATCATCATGCATCGCCAACCACGGGACATCTGGCGCATCGACTACCAGCTCGACGCCTCGGACGATCCGGAAGCGGAGACGCAAGAAGATCGCATCCGTGACCGCATCACGCGTCACCTCGAATGGCTCCAGAGCGACATCCCCTGGACCCTGGAATGGTTCGGCTTCTACCGCGCCCACGCACTCGCTCTGGAAGATTTCACTCACGGCCGTGTGCTTTTTGCCGGCGACGCCGCGCATCTCGTTCCGATCTTCGGTGTTCGCGGCCTGAACTCGGGCATGGAAGACGCCGAGACCTTGGTGTGGCAACTAGCCGCCGTCATCAACGGAGCTGCCGATTCCACCATCCTCGACGCGTATTCGAAGGAACGTCGCAGCGCGTGGCAGCAGAACGTCGACAACGCAGGCAAGTCGACGCTCATCATGTCGCCGGGAAGTCACGGCTACCGGACCACCCGCGATGCCGTACTCGAACTCGCCACCAAGCGAAGCGAATTCGCGCACCTCATCAACCCGCGCCAGTCGAGTGCGACGCACGCCCGGCTCTCCCCGCTGACGTGGCCGACAGCTGCGGGCGCCGAGGGCGTACTACCCGGCGATCCGTTGGAAGACAGGGTCGTCCAGGTCTCGGCGGACGGTTCATCTACCTCCTTGAACAGTCTGCGCGGTACTGGATTCGGCCTGCTGGCTTTCGGACTGTCAGCTGAGCTGGTATCCGAACTCGACACGCAAGCCGAAATCCTTGCTCAGGCCCTTGCACCGGAAACCGTACGCGTGATCACCGTGGGAACTACCGACTCCACGGTTCCCGATGCCGAAGGCAATCTCGCATCTGCCCTCGGCGCTCGTGTCGGCGAGATCTTCGTGATTCGGCCCGACGGATTGGTGCTGTGCCGCATCAGCGATCCCACGCAATTGAACGACGTGGCCAAACACCTCACCGCCGGCACTGCGCCGACGCACTTCGATACGGCACAGTCGGCGACAACTGCGGTGGTCGACGACGAGGGCCATCGCGAGCACGTCTGGTTGGCACTGTCGAACGCACTCGATCAGGCTGATCCGTCCGACCGCGAAGCCATGTTGGTGCGCCTTGCCTTGATTCTCGGTTCGCAAGCTACGTCGACGAGCTTCGACGTAGCACTGAAAGACGCTGCCCTGAAATCTGCCACCCGATAGTTCAGACACAGCAACTCGGCCGCGCAGGATTGTCTCCTACGCGGCCGAGCGCATTCGCGGATGAAGCAAGTATTCAGTTGACCTCGGCCAATTCCTTTTCTTCCTCAGCGCGCCTTTCACGCACGGATCTTCCCCGCTGCGACCTTCCACGTAACAGCGGCGAGACGGTGATCGCCAAGCCCACCAGCGCGACTCCGGTAACCAGGATCAGTCCGGGATGGAACTGCTCGAATCCGGCGGTACCGGCGCCGGACGCGGTGTGCGATCCAGCGGTCACGAGGGCAGTGGTCAGAGCGAGCACGAGCGCCGCACCGACCTGAGCGGAGGTGTTCACCAGCCCGGACGCCAAACCCTGCTCCGAGTCGTCGACACCCGAGGTGGCCTGGGCCATGATCGAGGTGTACCCCAGCGCGAATCCGAGTCCGAGCAGGATGACGCTCGGCAGAATCGCCACGACGTACGACGGTGAATCGCTGCCCGCGAAGAGGAACCAGAGGTACCCGACGCTGAGCGACGTCAGTGCCGCGATGATGAGCTTGGCACTGCCGTACAGGTCGACCAGCCGTCCGACGAACGGCGATCCGAATGCGACGATGATGCCCGCGGGCAGCAGTGCCATCGCCATCTTCAGGGGCGACCAGCCGAGGGCCGACTGCAGGAAGATCGTCATCATGAACTGGAAGCTCAGGTAGGAACCGAAGAGCGCGATGATGGCCAGATTTGCACGAACGATGGTGCCGACGCGCAGAAGCCCGAGTCGCACAAGCGGATGCGCCACCTTCTTCTCCACGAAGAAGAACGTCGCCAGAAGCACGGCTGCGACGGCGAACGAACCCAGCGTCATCGGGTGTGCCCATCCACGGGTCGGAGCCGAAACCATCGTGTACACCGTGAGAAGCATTCCCGTCACCAGGGTGACGGCGCCGACGAGGTCGTGTCCCCCGGTATCTGCGGGACGGTCCCGCGGAATGAGGAAGTACCCACCGATCAGCGCGATGACGGCAAACGGAACCGGCATCAGGAACGTGAATCGCCAACCGGCACTCGTCAGCAGCCCACCGAGGATCAGACCGGACGAGTAACCACTGGCGCCGAACACGGAGAACACCGACAGCGCACGGTTACGGGCCGGACCTTCCTTGAACGTCGTGGTGAGAATGGACATTGCGGTCGGAGCGGTGAAGGCGGCAGCCAATCCCTTCACGAATCGTGATGCGATCAGCAGTGTTCCGTTGTCGACAAGGCCACCGACCAGCGAGGCGATTGCGAAGACGGTCAGCGCGATCAGGAAGACCTTCCTGCGCCCGAGAAGATCGGCGGTACGTCCACCGAGTAGCAACAGGCCGCCGAATCCGAGGACGTAGCCGTTGATGATCCACTGCAGCGAGGTAGTGGACAGGCCCAGTTCATTGCCGATGGACGGAAGAGCGACGCCCACCATCGACACATCGAGACCGTCGAGGAACAACACGAGGCAGAGCACCGCGAGGATGCCCCACAGCTTGAGGGACCAGCCCTCCCCTGTGGCCGGATCCGAGGATTCCGTAGAAACCGGGGCTTCCGGCGAATCGAATGGTTTGAGTGTCGAGTCTGTGCAAGTCACGTCAGCGAGAATAGATGCACATGCACATAATGCACAAGCATTTAATGCAATTGCACGTAATCGAGTCTTCAACTAGAATGCGGTCGTGACGTCGGAATCCGAATTGCGCAACACCTGGCGCTCGCTGTCGACCAGCTACAACGACATCGCGTGCGAACTCGATCGCCAGATGCAGTCGGCGCATGGGCTGAGCATGAGCGACTTCGAGGCTCTCGACCGACTCATGGACGCCACGTGCGAACGTCCACGCATGCAGGAGCTTGCCTCGGAGATGTACCTGAGTCCCAGCGCGCTCTCCCGTAGCGTGGCCCGTCTCGAGAAGGCCGGACTGGTTCAGCGAGCACTGTGCGAGGCCGACCGGCGCGGAGTCTTCGTCGACGTCACCGACAAAGGACGTCAGGTACACGCGGACGCCAGCAAAATCCAACTGGCCGTACTGGATTCACGCCTGCGCGAGCAGTAGCCACACGTCAGCGGAGCACGACACAACGCCCGGCCACCGGGCGAGGGCCGTTCCGGACTAGACTGAGAACATACCGACGCGCCTTTCTGTTGCCGTCGGCGATCGACAGCAGCGCAGCCAGCACGCTTTCACGCGGTCCTGGCCGAGGCAATCTGCCAGCGTTCCTGCGGCTTCTGCTAGTCCCTCAGGCTCCTGCCTGACATCTCTACCTGCTCCTATCGAGAGATACACAATTGAACAACGCACGCACCCTTGGAGTCATCGGACAGTCGAGCAAACCGGCAGAACGCCGGTTGCCGATCCATCCTGCGCATTTCGATCGCATCGATGCCGAACTACGTTCTCGGATCTACCTCGAAGAAGGCTACGGCCACCCCTTCGGCTACTCCGACGACTACCTCTCGCGCCTCGTTGCCGGAATCCGCACGCGCAAGCAGATTTTGGCGGAAACCGATGTGGTTCTGCTACCGAAGCCGTTGGTGCGTGACCTCGCCGAGCTACGATCAGGTCAGGTTCTCTGGGGCTGGCCGCACTGTGTCCAGGACACCGAACTGACACAGATCGCGATCGACAAGAAACTGACTCTCATCGCCTTCGAGGCCATGAACTTCTGGCACAGCGACGGATCGTTCAATCTGCATGTGTTCCACAAGAACAACGAGCTCGCCGGTTATTGCTCGGTACTGCACGCCCTGCAGTTGATCGGTTCCACCGGTGACTACGGCCGGCGTCTCACCGCTGCCGTGATCGGTTTCGGAGCCACTGCACGCGGCGCGGTCACAGCACTCAAGGCGCACGGTATCCACGAAGTGGACGTCCTCACCCAGCGTGGAGTCACCGCCGTCAGCTCCCCCATCCACTCGGCGCGCATGGTCTCGTTCGACAACAACAACGGTGACGTCCGTGGCAGCCACGTCATGCTCGACAACCACAGCGTGCCGGTGCCCGGTTTCTTGGCCGAGCACGACATCGTCGTCAACTGCGTACTGCAGAACACGGACGCCCCACTGACGTTCCTGACCGAGGAAGACCTCATGGACTTCCAACCCGGCAGCCTCATCGTGGACGTATCGTGCGACGAAGGCATGGGCTTCAGTTGGGCTCGCCCCACCTCGTTTGCCGAGCCGACCTTCATCGTCGGTGACAACATCACCTACTACGGTGTCGACCACAGTCCGTCATACCTGTGGAACTCCGCGTCGTGGGAGATCAGCGAATCACTTCTTCCCTACCTGCCCACTGTGATGGCAGGAGAGACGGCCTGGAAGGCAGACGAGACCGTCGACCGCTCCATCGAAATCCGTGACGGCGTCATCGTGAATCCCGCCATTACGCGTTTCCAGCACCGTTCGGCGGACTACCCGCACGCTGTCATCGCGGAGTAGGCGCCCCGATCAGGCCTGGCCGGCTGCCGCGTTGATCGGTGCCATGTCGAAATAGTCGCGCCAGGCTTTGATCTTTCCGTCCTCGACTTCGAACACCCCCATGACCGGGAGCGCTACCTCGGCGCCGTTGATAGTGAAGACGTCGATGCGCTCGTTCATGACGGTGTTGCCGTCCGCGACCTGACGCTTGATCTGAAAGTCGATGTTGCCGAAGGCACCGACAAACTGCTCGATGAACGCCCGGACGGCCTCGCGACCGCCGACGGGCTCCATCGGGATGTTGTGATAAACGACGTCATCGGTGAAGTAGTCGACAATTTTCGCGACATCGGCATTTGCCCACAGTGCGCAGAATTCGGTGACCAGCTTGTCCGGTGTCATTGTGTGCCAGCCTCTTTCGAATCGTCTTCGTGGGGTTCGATGATTGCCAGGATGCTTTCGATCTCGCCTGCCGGTATCCCGAAGTACTCGGTCACGAAAACCGTGACGGCCGGTGCCTGGCCAGGTGTTCCGAGGTCGAGCAGATACCGGGCTACGACGCTCTCGCCCCACTCACGCAGCGCGAGTTCACGTATCGCCACGATTCCGCGATATTGCTGGCCTTGTTCGAGCTCGTTGCTGATGAAGGCGCCGCTGTCACCGGTTCGCTGACCGTTCTCGACCCGCCAGGCGTCGGCGGCGAAGCGGACCTTCGTTGCGTCATGAGTGAGCAATGCGTTCACGTATTCACGCGCCATGGCGACGCGTCCGCTGACCGCAGACTCCGTGGAGTGCTTGGCAATTGCGCCCAGGATCGACTCCGACAACTCCGGTCGGCAGATCACGAGATCCGGCAGGTACGGATGAGATTCGTTGTAGAGCAGCGGCGAACCGTCGATGCGGCTGCAATACAGTCCCGCCGCCTGTGCGACGCCGACGGGTGCAGCCGAATCCCATTCCCACTGCCCACCGGCGTGCAGGTACGCGTCGACCTCGCCGCGCACCACCGCCATCGCCTTGGCGCCGGCCGATCCCATGTGCACCACGTCGGCGCCGAGTTCGGCTGCCACCGCTTCGGTGAATGCGGGTGGTCGCGATCCGCTGACTACTACGCGGAGCGGCGAGTTGGCGGCAACCGAAGCTGCCTCGTCGTCACTGGAGTACACCGCTCCGAGCGCCGGCTGAGCAACCGCGGCTGCGGTAATTCCGCGACCGCGCTCCCAAAGCGCCACGTGCACTGCCCAATCCGCATGATTCGGCAAGCCGTATTCCTTGGAGCCGTCCAGCGGATCGATGATCCAGACCCGAGCTGCATCCAGACGACTGCGATCGTCGGCAGATTCCTCAGAGAGCACGGCATCACCCGGCCGCTCGGCAGCCAACCGGTCGAGGATGTAGGAATCGGCGGCCTTGTCGCCCCGGCGGCCCAGTTCACGACCGTCGTCGACACCCAGACCCTCGGCTCGGATCCCCAGGAGGATCGCACCGGCGGCCTGCGCCAATTCCGCCGCGAGTGCCTCGTCGGCGATTCTGCTGTGTGTGGATTCGCTCACCGGTCCAACACTTCCATAATTCGCAGCGCAAGTTCGGTAGGCGTTCCGTCTTCGGGTCTGATCACCAGCTCGGGACTTGTCGGAGCTTCGTAGGGATCGTCGACTCCGGTGAATCCCGTGATTTCCCCGGCCCTGGCCTTGGCGTACATGCCCTTGGGGTCTCGGGCTTCACATTGCTCGATCGGGGTGTCGACGTAGACCTCGACGAACTTCAGCCCGGCGGCCTCGTGCGCCGCCCGCACTCGATCACGATCTTCGCGGTACGGGCTTATCAGGCAGGCCACTGCCACTGCACCTGAATCAGCGAACAACTGCGCCACCGAGCCGACTCGGCGGACGTTCTCGGCGCGGTCATCGGCACTGAATCCCAGATCCGCGTTCAATCCGTGCCGGAGGTTGTCGCCGTCGAGGCGGTACGCCGGGATACCCGCGGCCACCAACCGCCGCTCGAGTTCCACCGCGATCGTCGACTTACCCGAGGCCGAGAGACCGGTGAGCCACACGGTGGCGCCGGCAGTCGCACGTTCCTCGCGAGAAACCTCCGAACTGTGCCAGACGACGCGCGATTCCTTGAGCGTCGGACCGTTGATCATTCCGGCGGCGACGGTATTGCCCGTGGTCTCGTCCACGAGAATGAAGCTGCCCGTCACGCGGTTGCGGCGGTAGGGATCGAACATCAACGGCTGCTGCGTCTTGATCGAGATGCGGCCGATCTCGTTGAGGGACAGAGATTCTGCCTTCTCGTCGCGGTGCAGAGAATTGACGTCCAGCCGGTAGTCGAGCTTGACGATCTGCGCTTTCGTGGAGCGCGTGGTGTGCAGCAACGAGTAGCGATTGTTCTCCGACAGAGTTGTCTGTTCGGTCAACCAACAGACCATCGCATCGATTTCCTGCCCGACCTGCGGCCGGTTGTTGAGCCGACACAATTGGTCCCCGCGGCTGACGTCGAGGTCGTCGGTCAGCTCGATGCAGACGGCCGAGGGCGCAAACGCTTCGTCGATCACGTCACCGCCCGGCCCGTGGACTGCCTTCACCGTCGAGGTGAATCCTGAAGGCAAAGCCACGATTTCGTCGCCGGGCTTGAAGACGCCACTGGCTACCGTTCCGGCGTATCCACGGAAATCGTGGAGGTCGGCGTCGGTCTGCTTCTGCGGACGGATCACGTACTGCACCGGAAACCGAGCGTCGATCAAGTTGCGGTCCGACGCGATGTGCACCTGCTCGAGATGGTGCAGCAGAGAAGGCCCGTCGTACCAGGACATGTTCTCGGTCCGGGCAACGATGTTGTCCCCCAACAGCGCCGAGACCGGAATGAACGTCAGGTCGTGGACGTCCAACTTGATCGCGAACTGTCGGAATTCTTCCTTGATCTCCTCGAACCATTCCTGAGACCAGCCCACGAGGTCCATTTTGTTCACACACAGCACGAGGTGGGGTATCCCCAGGAGAGTGGACAAGAAGGCGTGCCGCCGCGTCTGTTCGAGCACCCCTTTGCGAGCATCCACCAGGATCAGGGCAAGGTCGGCCGTCGACGCGCCGGTCACCATGTTGCGGGTGTACTGCTCGTGCCCGGGAGTGTCCGCGATGATGAACTTCCGATGAGGGGTCGCGAAATACCGGTGGGCCACGTCGATCGTGATGCCCTGTTCACGCTCGGCGCGCAATCCGTCGGTCAGTAGCGCGAGGTTGGCGTACTCGTCGCCGCGTTCTCGACTGCTCCGTTCCACGGCCTCGAGTTGGTCCTCGAAGATCGACTTGGAGTCGTAGAGCAAGCGGCCGATGAGTGTCGATTTTCCGTCGTCGACACTGCCCGCTGTAGCGACTCTCAGCAGTTGCGGCATCAGAAGTACCCCTCTTTCTTACGATCTTCCATGCCAGCTTCGGAAATCCGGTCATCAGCTCTGGTTGCGCCACGCTCCGTGATACGGCTCGCCGCAACTTCTTCCACGACAGCGCCCGGTGTTTCGGCCGACGATTCGACACATCCGGTACACGTTGCGTCGCCGACCGTACGGAAGCGCACCAACGCCTCGTAGGACTCTTCGCCGGCGCGAAGCTCGAGGAAACGGGTGCGTGCCAACAACATTCCGTCGCGTGGAACCACCTCGCGACGATGGGCGTAGTAGATGCCGGGGAGGTCGATCTGCTCGCTCTCGATGTACTGCCAGATGTCGAGCTCTGTCCAGTTGGAGAGCGGGAAGATCCGAATATGTTCGCCCTTACGGTGTTTGCCGTTGTACAGGTTCCACAGTTCAGGTCGCTGCACCTTCGGATCCCATTGCCCGAACTCGTCCCGGAAGCTGAACACCCTCTCTTTGGCGCGCGCCTTCTCCTCGTCTCGGCGAGCACCACCGAACACGGCGTCGAACTTGTTGTCGCGAATTCCGCGCAGCAACGCGTGCGTCTGCAGGCGATTGCGACTGGAACCGACTCCGGTGTCCTCGATGACGCGTCCGGCGTCGATGTCGTCCTGCACGCTGGAGACGACAAGACGCAGGTTGAAGCGATCGACCGTCTGGTCGCGGAATTCGATCACCTCGTCGAAATTGTGACCGGTGTCGACGTGCATCACAGCGAACGGCAGTGGGGCAGGCCAGAATGCCTTGGCCGCTACGTGCAGCATCACGACGGAATCCTTACCTCCGGAGAACAGGAGGACCGGCTTTTCGAAAGTCGCTGCGACTTCGCGGAAAATATGGACCGCCTCCGCTTCGAGTGCTCGCAGATGCGACAACTCGTAGGCGGGCGGGGTCTGGAGTGTTGCCATGTCTTTCGCTCCTGAGCATCACGTACTCCGTGCGGAACACCATTTCCGCATCGGTACATTTATGTACCGGACTGGTTCTAAATTGAACGCAATCACAGAATAGAACTCGTTCTACCCAAAGGTCAATGACCGGCAATAAGACGTCACAGACCGCGAACCGGACTCCTGCCACCAACTTCCGCCGTCACCGCATCCGCCGCCGCAACCAGCACCGCGGCGCGGCGCTCGATCTCGGCGCCCGTGATCGCCCCACCCACATAAAGTGTCAGCACAAGGGCCTGATGCCCCTCGGCGTCGTAGGTCGGGGCCGCGATGAGACTGACGGGATGCTCGTCGTCAGAGCTGATGTCGCGTCCGAGATACACCCTCTCGCCCAGGCTCGACACCATCTCACCGAGCAGTTCACGCACCTCCGGCGGAAGATCGTGCGTCGCAACGCCCGCCATCAGCGTGTGCAGTCGCTGCCCGACGGGATCCAGACTCTCGACCAGGTACCCCGCGGCGCGACACTCCCGGACCACGTTCCACAGACGCTCGCGATCCAAGCGCACCGGCAAACTGGGTTCCTTGCCCAGCCAACTATCCATGTCGTGATCCGAACCCCAGAGGACGTACATCAGCCCGACCGGCGGAGCGAACGGGTACACCTGACCGACCTTGGCAGCGCGACGCGCGCCGATCGGTCCGGTCACTTCGAGAACGCTGATCTGATCACCGATCACACCGGACGCCGTGCACGTCGTCCCGAACTCCGTGCTCACTTTCTCCAGATGGGTGCGGGCAATGGGTCCGACGGCAAATCCTCGCTGAGCTGCACGTCCGGCCGCGATCAAGGCCGGACCGAGCCCATAGGTCTTCGACACCTCGTCCCGAGTCAGGTATCCACGATCAGCCAGCGCCGTGAGGATTCCCAAGCAGGTGGGTTTGCTGATCTCGAGCGCGCGGGCCAGTTCCGACAGCCCGAACCGCTGATCAGGGCGGCCGACGAGGTAGTCGAGCACCTGAACCACCCGTTCGGTGGGAGGCGATTGTCTCCCCCTCGGGCGTCCCTCTTCAGGCGTCTTCTCCGGTCCACCCATTGACCACTCCCTAGAACGCGTTCTATTGTCGAAATACCCAACATCTACCAAATAGGTACATATTTGTACCACGACGCTCTGGACCGGCGACATAGTCGGAACTGTGAGGAGCCAGCGTGCTGACGGACCCGTTTGCCGAGGCGATCGCCGAAGCCGAGAAATTGATCGAGACTGCGCCGCACATCAGATCCGAACAGGATCTACTGGAGGGATACCAATATCTGGCCGGCGGAATCATCGCGACGACGCATGCCGCCTGGGCCGGCGAAAAGACCCATCCGAGTTTCATCCAGGGCACCGGACCATTCACCAAGATGGGCCTCGACAACCCCGACACTCTATACTTCGGCGCCCGAATCAACGACGACAAGGAATACAAGGTCACCGGAAAGCGCGGCACCACAGCCGATCTCAGCTTCCAAGTGTTGAGTGGGAACTACACCAACTCGAACGTTCCCGGAAGCGAAATTGCCTTCGACGACCGCGAGCTGGAGATAGACGACGACGGCAACTTCGTCGCTTGGTTCGGCCCCGGCCCCGCCGACGGACGAGCCAACTACTACACCCTGGCGCCCGGATCCTCGCAGCTGGTCGTTCGCGAGGTCTACAGCGACTGGAGTCAGCAGCGCGGCGTGATCCGCATCGAGCGCACCGATTCGATCGGGATCGCGCCGCCACCTCTCACCGCCGAAGAGACCGAGAAGCGTTACGCCCGGGCTGGGAAGGCACTGGTCACGCGGGTCAAGACGTGGCTCCAGTTCCCGGAGTGGTTCTACCTCAAGCTCGCGGTCAACACCATGACCGAACCACGCCTGACACCGGGCGGGCTGGCAACGCAGTACTCGTCGGTGGGACATTACGAACTCACCGACGAGCAGGCGATGATCATCACCGTTCCCGCCTCCGACGCACCGTATCTCGGCTTCCAACTGGGGAGCCTCTGGTACATCTCACTGGACTACGTCAATCATCAGACCTCCCTCAACAACGGCCAGGCACAGGTCGATCCGGACGGGATGGTTCGAATGGTGGTCAGCGAGAAGAACCCCGGTGTCACCAACTGGATCGAAACCGTCGGACATCCGCGCGGCATTCTGCAGTTCCGTTGGCAGCGCGTGTCCCGCGAGCTGACGCCGCAGGACGGTCCCACCGTCGAAATCGTCGCCGTCGCAGATATTGCGAAGCACCTGCCGCATTTCGACACCAACGCCATCACCGCCGAGGACTGGGCAGCGCGCATTGCCCAGCGCCAGGCCGCCATCGACAACCGAATGCTGGGGTAATCATGACCGCCTTGCTCGAAGACCGTGTAGTAGTCATCTCCGGAGTCGGCCCGGCACTCGGCCGCGCTCTGGCCCTTCGATGTGCGTCGGCCGGCGCGAGTCTTGTTCTCGCAGCACGTACGCAATCGCGACTCGACGACGTTGCGAAGGAAATAGTCGATGCCGGTGGGCGCGCCGTCACCGTTGCCACCGACATCACCGACCAGGCTTCCGCCGAGAATCTGGTGGCCGAGTCCATTGCCGCCTACGGCAAAGTGGACACTCTGATCAACAATGCATTCTCGATTCCGTCGATGAAACCGTTGGCTCGCACCGATTACCAGCACATCCGCGACAGCATCGAACTGACCGTACTGGGTGCGTTGCGCCTGACTCAGCTGTTCACGCCGGCACTTGCCGAGTCGGACGGCTCCGTGGTGAACATCAATTCGATGGTGTTGCGGCATTCGCAAGAGCGTTACGGCAGCTACAAGATGGCGAAGTCGGCCCTGCTCGCCATGTCGCAGTCCCTGGCCACCGAACTCGGCCCGCAGGGAATTCGTGTCAATTCGATTGCACCCGGCTATATCTGGGGAGACACCCTCAAGGGATACTTCGCGCACCAGGCGGAGAAGTTCGGCATGACCGTCGAGCAGATCTACGAGCACACTGCGTCGAACACCGACCTCAAGCGCCTGCCGACGACGGATGAAGTATCCGACGCGGCGATCTTCCTGGCGTCTCCGATGGCCAGCGCGATCACCGGCCAATGCATCGACGTCAACTGCGGCGAATTCCATCACTAGGAGCACCATGACTGAACGCACTCACGTCGGCACCGTCGAGGATCTCCACGCCTCGGCGACGCGGATGACCGGACTGACGGACTTCGGCGTCGACGATTACACCGAAGCTCTGTCGGTCCTGCTCGAGTCCTACGACCGCGACGAGGATCTGACGCCGTTCGGCAGCAAGATCTCTCGGGTATTCCTTCGCGGCGCCCTGGTGGCACGTCTGCTCAGTGAATCCGCATGGAAGGAGCATCCGGAGCACGCCGACGTCAAGATCGAGCGGCCGATCTTCGTCACCGGATTGCCGCGCACCGGCACCACTGCCCTGCACCGCCTCCTCACGGTCGACCCGGCTCACCAGGGCCTCGAGATGTGGCTGACCGAGTTCCCTCAGCCTCGCCCGCCTCGCGATACGTGGGAATCGAACCCGGTCTTCGCCAAGATCGAGGAGACATTCGGTCAACACCACGTCGAGCATCCCGAATTCATGGGCGTGCACTACATGTCGGCCAGCGAAGTCGAAGAATGTTGGCAACTCTTGCGTCAGACGTTCAAGTCCGTGTCGTACGAGTGTCTGGCCAATCTACCCACGTACTCCGCATGGCTGAAGGACCAGGAGTGGTCGAACGCCTATGCACGACACAAGAAGAACCTGCAGCTGATCGGTCTGCCCGATCAGGATCGACGGTGGGTCCTCAAGAACCCGAGCCACCTGTTCGCGCTCGACGAATTGATGGAGGCGTACCCCGACGCGCTCGTCATTCAGACTCACCGCTCCCCTACGACGATCATTCCGTCGGTGTGCAGCCTGGCCGCCCAGGCTACAGAGGGTTGGTCGAACACGTTCACCGACAAGGTGATCGGCGAAAGTCAGCTCGAATTGTGGGCCAGGGGGCTCGAGCAGTTCGACAGTGCACGCGCACACCACAATCCCGCACAGTTCATCGACGTCGACTATCAGGACTTCGTCACCGATCCGCTGGGAACCGTCGAGAACATCTACACGCACTTCGACATCCCGTTGACAGCTGCCGCGCAGCAGTCGATGGAGGCCATGCACGAGGAAAGCCGCTCGGGTGCTCGCAAACCGTCGCACAAGTACACGCTCGAGGAGTTCGGTCTGACGAAGGAGCAGGTGGAAGAGCGATTCGGAGCTCGCTGACCACGGTTGGTCGACGACCTTGCTGACGACTGAAGCCCCCGCCGAACGGCGGGGGCTTCAGTGATCAAAACGCGGTCAGCTGCTGAGATGCTCACCCAGCAGTCGGTCCAACTCGACCGGCGCCTCGTCCGGAATCCAGTGGCTCACGCCGCTGAGAACCTCGAACCGGTACGGGCCGTCGACAAACGCGGGGGTGAGCGCAGACCCTTTGGGGCCGATGGCGGCGTCGCCGTCACTCCAGACGTGCAGGGTCGGCACGGTGACCCTGGCAGTTGCGGGGTTCGGCTTGGTCATCCACATCGCGCGGTACCAGTTCAGACCGCCGCGTAGCCGACCGGGAGCCAGCATGGCATTCAGATCGCGCCGTGCGTTCTCCGGCGTCTGCCCGCTCGAGATCAGGAACTTCTCACCCGCCGAGGTGGAGGACAGAACCTTCTCGGGAACGAACGGCAATTGGAACGCCCCCATGTACCACGATTTCAGTCCCTGCGTGCTGGTCACCATCGCCTTGACGAACGCCAGTGGATGCGGAACCGACACCGCGGTAACGGTGTTGAGCAAATCGGGCCGCTCGGCAGCGACCTGCCATGCGACTGCGGCACCCCAGTCGTGGCCGACCAGGTGCACTTTGCCCACTGCGAGCGCGTCGATCAGTGCGACAGTGTCAGCGGCGAGTTCGGACCCGCGGTACGCCCAGCGCGCTTTCGGCCTGGCGCCGGGTGAGTACCCTCGCTGATCCGGCGCCACCGTGCGGAAGCCGCGGGTGTGCAGCAGCGGTGCGAGCTGATCCCACGAGCTCGAATCCTGCGGAAATCCGTGCAGGAGAACCACGACCGGACCGTCGGCGGGTCCTTCGTCGCGCACGTCGAAGGTCAGCCCGGACCGGGAGTACGAGGTGAGGCGATCCGCCGGTGTAATCATAGCGCCACGCTAGTCTTCGCGGCACTGGTAACCGGAGCCTTTTCACCGGCACGCAGGAACTGACCTGTCTTTTCGATTCCGAATCCGGGGGCGAATTCACCTTCGCGGTAGACGAGTCGGCCGTTGATCACCGTAGCGACCGCTGCGTCGTCGCTGCGGTTGACCATCCGGCTGATCCCGCCGTACTCGGGAACCTTTGCCTCGAACAACCCGTCCACCGACTCGTCGAGCCCGGCCGGGTCGATGACAACGAAGTCCGCGCGGTCACCCTGGCGTAGATGCCCGGCGTCGATGCCGTACCAGTCCGCCAGTTCGCCTGTCAGGCGGTGGATTGCGCGTTCGATGGTGAGGAACGGCTTGCGGTCACTCTGAGCGTCCTTGACGCGCTTGAGGAGTCGCACCGGGTAGTTGTAGAACGCCATGTTGCGCAGATGCGCGCCGGCATCGCCGAAGCCCATCTGCACACCGGAACTCGCGGCGAGTTTCTTCGCGAACTTGGGCCGGTGATTGGCAATGGTGGTGCGCCAGCGAAGATCTCGCCCGTACTTCACCACCAGGTCGAGGTACGCGTCCACCGGGTGCACTCCGCGGATGTCACCGACCTGACCGAAGTTCTTGCCGATCAACGTCTCGTCCGGGCATCCCACGATGACCGCATCGTAGAAATTGCGATGCCAGATGCGGGGTGAGAACTTGTTGTCGTAGTCCTTACGGAATGCGCGACGGTACGACTCGTCCTGGAGCAGTTCGTTGCGCTCCACCTGGTCCTTGAGGTGCAAAGCGGCGGCGCCGGCGCCGAACTCCTCGAACACGACGAGGTCGATTCCATCCGCGTAGACGGTGAAGGGAACCGGCAGGTGCTGCCACTTGAAATCGGTCTTGGCGAAGCGATTGAGCAGTGGGGCCGCAGCGAGCATGAAGTACACGATCACCGGGTAGGCCTTCGAATCCGCGCCGGAGAGCAGCGACGTCTTGAGCGGCTTCTTGCGTCCGATCGCGGAGCTTTCGGCGAAGAACGCCGCGACGTTCGGATGCAGGTTGATGGTCGGAGCGCTCTGCAAGATCTTTCCGCGATCACGAAGGATGCGATTGAGGAATCGGAACTCTTTCCACCGTGCATACGTCGACGGCAAAGAGCGAGAACGATATTCGTCGCCGTCGATCTTGTCGAGGGCATTGGTCATCGACGACAGGCCCAGCATCCCAGCGTCGATGGCATCCTCGAGCATCGAGCCCATCCGGCCGAGTTCCGAGCGAGTCGGCTTGACCTTCTTGTCGGTGCCGCGCCCCAGTCCGAGTACGTGCGTGCGGATGTCGGAATGACCGATGAAGGCTGCGACATTGGGTCCGAGGGGAAGGGCTTCGAGGGCGGCGGTGTACGCCGCGGGACCGGTCCAGGTCTTGTTCGCTTCGAGGATGCGCAGCACCGCGTCGTGGGGAACTGCTTCGACCCGGCTGAACAGATCCGCAATCTCGCGCGGGGTCGAATACACCGTCGACAGCGAGCAATTGCCGAGCACGACCGTCGTGACGCCGTGGCGAACCGATTCCGGAAGCCCTGGACTGACCAAGGCTTCGGCGTCGTAGTGCGTGTGGACGTCGACAAAACCCGGGAGAACCCACTTGCCGGCCGCGTCGATCACCTCGGTGTCCGGCCCGATCTCCAGGCTCGTGGTGGACACCTCCGCGACCACGCCGTCTCGAATTCCGAGATTACGACGCAGACCTGGAGCCCCCGTCCCGTCGAACCACAACCCGTCGTTGACCACGATGTCGAAAGCAGACACTGTCGGACTCCTCGCCTCACGTATGTGTTACCTCACGTTATAGACAGCGTTGAGTAAAAGTCAATGAACCTTCCGAACCAATACATAAGATGACGGAATGGCTGCAGTCCCCCGCTCCCCCGAAGACCGTCAGAGGCAAATCCTCGAGGTGGCAGTACACATGTTGCGGACCGAGCCTTTCGACCAACTGTCGATGGATCGCGTCGCAGCCGAGGCCGGTGTCTCGCCGCCACTGCTGTTCCACTACTTCAAGAACAAGAAGGGTTTCCAGAACGCCATCCTCGAGGCCGCCTCGGCCGATCTCGAAGATCGAATGCGACCGGATCCCGAGCTACCCATCACGTCCCAGCTGCGCTCAGGTATCGAGACATTCGTCGACGCCGTTATCGAGCACCCCACCATTTACCTCGCCGTGATGCGTATGGCCGGCAGTGGTGACGTCCGAATGCGCACGATCTACCGAGGCATGCGCCGCACTTTCACCACGTGGATTGTCGCTGCGCTGACGAATCTAGGCATCGAATCGAATGCGACCGTGGAGGCGACAATCGCCGGGTGGCAGGCATTCATGGAGGAAATCGTCGTCAACTGGATCGACGAGCCGACGCTCGAGCGAGGCGAAATGGTCGACCTCTGCGAACGAATCTTCTACCACTGCCTACCGGCAGCGGGCATCAGCGTGGAGCAAATAGTGGCAGCCACCGTTGTCGCGACGGCCAGTGAGTCCGGCGCAACACAACTGTGATCTTCGTGCCGGGGTTTCACAGGTGGTCACGATTGGGTATCTTGCTTGCAGTGGCACTGGACCACGACCCCAACACATGAAGGATCCAACATGGAGTCTGTCGAAAACGTATTGCCCGAGGGTGTCAAGCTCGAAGACGTCTTGAGTGTCCTCAAGGTCGCAGTTGCGGGCATCGGCCTCATCAGCGCACTTTCGGCATTCAGCTGATCGCAAAGCGTCATCGACAGGCCGGACTTCGGGGAGTCCGGCCTGTTTTTTGTTTACATTCCTGAACAATCCGTGAACTTTTCAGCAACTTCAGCGCAAAGCGGTCATTTCGACCCAAACAAGCGTCCAGTTTGCTAATTTGTGTCTGCGACACAAGGTCGTACAGAAACACCACGCAGACACAACCTTGTACATACACACCTGTACATACGACACGGAGGACCGAAACATGGGTTCCATCAACACCCTCAGCGCCGTCATCGACATCATCAAGGTCGTCCAGCCGTTGATCGCCAAGCTCAACCTCAGCTGATTCGCTTGCACCACACCCCTGCCAGGGCGTAACTCGAAATGGGGCCGACATCGTCGGCCCCATTTTCCGTCGGTGCTCCATCTCAGCCGAGTGCCTTCTTGATCTCTCCTGCCAGTACCGACGCCAGCTGCGGTGGCACCGCATTGCCGATCATCGTGCGCACCGCTCCCCACTTGCCCTCGAAGACGTAGTCGTCGGGAAAGGTCTGGAGGCGAGCAGCTTCTCGAACGGTCAACGATCGCGTGTGTTTCGGATGCACGTTGCGTGAAGCCGAGATCATCCCGAAAGTGGTTCCGACCGTGGACGCCGGCTCGTCCCACCGGAGGCGCTTGTACGTCGTGTTGTACCCGGACGACGGTCGCATGGCCGGATCTTCGTTGTCGTGAGCCGACATTCCTTCCGGCACATCACGCAGCCACCGCAAGACGTGCTCGGGATGTTCGACGGCCCAGTGCAGCGGGTCCGTCTCGCAGGCCTGCCCGGATTCCAGCGGGGCCAGGTCGACGGTGGCGTCGCGGAAAGTCCTCAGCGGTGCAACATCATTCACGCCGTGAGTCTTCGGCGGGAAACGCAGCGGCCCGATACCACTGTCGCGGCGGGTCGCCACGATGAACACTCGTTCCCGGAACTGCGGCACTCCGTAATCCTGCGCATTCACCGTGTTGACCGAGGCGTCATAACCGCATGCAGCCATCTCGCCGAGAATCCGGTCGACGACCATCCCACCGTCCGGGTCCTTCATGCTGAGCAGCAGTCGCACGTTTTCCATCACCACGACCTTCGGCTTCACCAGTTCGGCGAGCTGCAGCAGGTTCCGGAAGAGATGGTTGCGCGGATCGTCGCGGTCTCGCCGGCCGGCAAGGCTGAACCCCTGACACGGCGGTCCCCCAGCCAACACATCGATGTCCACTTGTGCCAGAAGATCTTTCACCCGGGCTTCGTCGATCGCCCGAATGTCCTCGCCGAGGCACTTCGCGCCGGGGAAGTTCCGATCGAAGGTCGCACGCGCCTCCGGCACGACTTCGATGTATCCCTCCACCGAAAACCCCGCCATCCGAAAGCCTTCGGCCATACCGCCACAACCCGAGAACGCTGTCAATACGGTGGGGCCGCCGCTTCCTGCCCCCGCGACGGCACGCCGGGCCACCGAGGCGGGGTCGTTGACCGGTGTCGCTCGACGCGCACGGGTACTACCGCTCGATCGCTTCCGGGGGGCCGCGTACGTGCCCTCACGCTTGGCCGCTTCCAACGCGGAGAGGGCCGTGAGGACTGCTCGCTCAACCAGCGGCTTCGGATATGCCTTGTCGAGTTCCCACGCGGAGACGACTGCTGACGAGACTCCCGCTTGGCGGGCGAACTGGAACTGACTGATCCCCACGTGCAAGCGCCGCGATCGCAGGTCCTGTCCCGAAATCAATTCAGTGCCTCACTCATGTGGTCCGCTCGCTCCGGCAGCCCAGACTATCGCAGCCGACCCCGCGAACCAGGACCACACAAGAGAGACCGGCAGGCGATATGCCTGCCGGTCTCCGACACGAGCGGATGACGGGACTCGAACCCGTGTGAACGGCTTTGCAGGCCGGTGCCTAGCCACTCAGCCACACCCGCGTCAGTGAGTAACTCTGCCCTGAGTGACGATCTCGAACCACAGTTCCGCTCAGCATGATTCGAGTGCATTCTCACCAAGCGTTCCAGTCTCTGGGAAAAGTGCGGGCCTTTCGGGAACAAATCGGTCAGTCTCGATGCTGACTCCCTCGGTGGGCGCAGGTCATTCGATTGCGGCCCGACTTTCGACCGAACGACCGAGCAATTCGCCAGACCCAGACAACCCAGAAGGTTTCATGAGTGCCGAGAACACCGCCATCGCCCCGCCTGTGAAGGCAGCTCCGCTCTTGGAGACGGCCCCGCTGGATACGAGCAGTGTCGACCGCAAGCCGAGCGTCGGGAAGATTCTTGCCCTCGGTTCCATGACCGCGCTCGGGCCCTTCACCATCGACATGTACCTGCCCGCGCTGCCGGATATCGGCGCCGATCTCGGAGTCTCGTCGTCAACGGTTCAGCTGACGATCACCGGAACTCTCATCGGCCTCGCACTCGGACAGCTGTTGGTCGGGCCGCTCTCGGACACTCTCGGCCGCAAGAAGCCGCTGCTCGCCGGGATCGGTGTGCACATCCTGGCTTCGCTGCTGGCGGTCTTCGCACCGAGCATCGCTGTCCTCGGCATCCTGCGGGTTTTCCAGGGCATGGGCGCGGCGGCCGCGGCAGTGGTCACCATGGCGATCGTGCGCGACCTCTACAGCGGTAACACCGTTGCCGTCGTGATGAGCCGGCTGATGCTCGTGCTCGGCGTTGCGCCGATCCTGGCGCCCAGCATCGGTGGCGCCCTCCTCGTCGCCCTCGACTGGCGCGGGATCTTCGTCGTCCTGGCACTGATCGGCGTCGGCACGGCGATGATCGGTGCGTTCGGACTGTCCGAAACATTGCCGAAGGAAAAGCGTCGCCCGAGCGGATTGACGTCGGTTCTCCGCACCTACGGTTCGCTGCTCGGCGACCGCACGTTCATGGTCCTGACGCTCGTCTCCAGCGTCGGCATGGCGTCGTTGTTCGCGTATGTCTCGGGCGCGTCGTTCGTCTATCAGGATCAGTACGGCCTCAACCAGCAGGAGTTCGCACTGCTCTTCAGTGCGGGCGCGATTGCGTTGATCGGCGCTTCGCAGGTAAACGTCCGACTGCTCGACCGGTGGACTCCTCAGCAGATCACCAAGTGGGCCCTCGTGGCTGCCGTTGTCTCCGGGGCCGTCGTCATTGCTGTCGCGGTCCTGGAACTGGGCGGGCTCGCTGGATTCGTGATCGCACTGTGGGTCATGGCCGGCGCCATCGGGTTCGTTCTGCCCAACGCCCCGGCACTGGCGCTCGCTCGTCACGGCGAAGCGGCCGGTACTGCCGCCGCAATGCTCGGTGCATTCCAGTTCGGCGTCGGTGCGGCCATCGCGCCGGCCGTCGGCCTACTGGGAAACACGAGCACAGCCCTGGCCGTCACGATGACGGCGTGTGTGTCGCTCGGTCTGATCGCTCTTCTGGCTACGACCCGAAAGAGTGAATCGGTCTAACCGGCAGCGGAGAACCACTCGCTGTAGAAGGTGGCAAGTCCCAGGACGCACGAGATCGCGACGAAGATCCAGAATCTTGCGATCACGACGGTTTCCGGCCAACCGAGTAACTCGAAGTGATGATGGATCGGGGCCATCTTGAATACGCGTCGACCGGACGATCGGAAGACCAGAACCTGGATGATCACCGACAGGATCTCAGCGACGAACAGGGCGCCGATGATGACCATCAGCAGCTCGGTGTGCGTCGTGACGGACAGGCCGACAACCAGGCCGCCGAGTGCCAAGGAGCCGGTGTCGCCCATGAAGATCTGAGCCGGGGCGGCATTCCACCAGAGGAAGCCGAGGCACGCCCCGCCTGCTGCGGCAGCGACGATCGCTAGATCGAGAGGGTCACGAACGTCGTAGCAACCGGCGGCAGGCTCGAGGACACACGAGTTCCGGTACTGCCAACCGGCGATGACGACGTAGGTCCCCAGGATCATGCCCATCGAACCGGCCGCGAGACCGTCGAGGCCGTCGGTGAAATTGACGGCGTTGGACCAGGCGAACACCAGAATGCAGAAGAAGACCACAAAGCCGATGGCACCCATGGAGAACACCGAGATGTCACGAACATGGGACAGGTACTGGCTTCCGGGAGTGACTCCGTTGTTGTTGGAGAACTGCAGGAACAAAATGCCGAAGATGATGGCACTCGCCAGCTGACCGACGGTCTTCGCTGTCTTGTTGAGCCCGAGATTGCGCTTCTTACGGATCTTGATGAAGTCGTCGAGAAAGCCGACGATTCCCAGTGACGTGGCGAGCGCGAGAACCAGCCAACCGGATGCAGACAGCCGCGGTAGCCGCGAGCCGAATCCGATGATGTGTGCCGCCAGGTAGCCCGCCCACATACCGGCGATGATCGCGATCCCGCCCATCGACGGGGTGCCACGCTTGCCCTGATGACTCTGCGGACCCTCGATCCGAATCTCGTGCCCGAGCCCCTGCCGCGAAAGCACACGAATGAGAAACGGAGTCAGGAAGAGCGCGACGAACAACGAGACGCCACCCGCTACGAGGATTGAAATCACCCGTGGGACTCTACAGACGTAAGCGGCTGCGACACACAATCAGACAAGGCACCCGACCGCTTGCCAGCATGGGATGATCGAACCTATGTCTCCCCCCGCGCCGCTCCCCCTCGACCCCATCGAAGAGGCGCATCGTCAGTGGACGGAGCACGGGTGGAGCGACGTCGCCGACGGTATGGCTGCGGTCACGTCGGTGATGCGTGCGCAGCAGATCATGATGGCGCGGGTCGAAGAGGTACTCAAGCCGCTCGGGTTGACCTTCGCTCGCTACGAACTGCTGACGCTTCTCACCTTCACCAGGTCGGGCGCACTCCCGATGGCCAAGGCGAGCGCCCGACTCCAGGTTCACCCCACCAGCGTCACCAATGCCGTCGACCGTTTGGAGAAAGCGGAGTTGGTCAGGCGGGTCCCGCATCCCAGCGATCGCCGTGCGACGCTCATCGAGATCTCCGACGCGGGTCGCGCGCTGGCCCTCGAAGCCACCGAACTGCTCAACAGCAAGGTGTTCGCTCACCCCGGACTCCAGCAGGACAAGCTCGAGCAATTGGTGACGATCCTCACTGAACTTCGCAAGACTGCGGGTGACTTCGACACCGGCGGCGCACCGACCAAGTGGTGAACCGACCACCCGTACACACAAAGAAACTGCCCTCACACTCTCGACGAGTGTGAGGGCAGTTTCAGCGCTGTTGAAATTCAGCGATGCTTGAATTCTGCCGACCGCTTCTCCACGAACGCGGTCATGCCTTCCTTCTGATCCTCCGTCGCGAAGGTCGAGTGGAACACCCGACGCTCGAAGCGGACGCCCTCGGCGAGGGTGGTCTCGAAGGACCGGTTGACTGCTTCCTTGGCCATCATCGCAATCGGCAGCGACATATCGGCGATGGTGGTTGCGGTCTTCAAGGCATCGTCGAGCAGATCGGCGGCCGGAACGATCCGGGCAACCAGGCCTGCACGTTCGGCTTCTTCTGCGTCCATGTTGCGGCCGGTGAGGCACAGCTCCATGGCCTTGGCCTTGCCCACGGCGCGCGTAAGGCGCTGCGAGCCACCGATACCCGGAATGACACCGAGCTTGATCTCGGGCTGGCCGAACTTCGCGGTATCCGAAGCGATGATGAAATCGCAGAGCATCGCAAGCTCGCAGCCACCACCGAGCGCATATCCGGAGACGGCGGCGATCAGCGGCTTACGAGCTGCTGCGACGCGATCCCACGGGGTGAAGAAATCCTCGACGTATGCGTCCATGTACGTCTTGGACTGCATTTCCTTGATGTCGGCACCGGCGGCGAAGGCGCGCTCGGAACCGGTGATCAGGATGGCTCCGATGCCGCTGTCCGCTTCGAGGTCGGCAACCGCGGCGACGACCTCGTTCATCAGCTCGGAGTTCAGCGCGTTGAGAGCCTTCGGGCGGTTGAGCGTGATGACGCCGACGCGACCCTTACGCTCGAGGATGATGGTGTTGAAGTCGGTCACTACTGTCCTTCGGTCGAACGGTCACGGATGTCGTTGATGATGGCAGAGAAGTCCTGACCGCCACCGCCTGCGGCATGGAAGCGACTGTAGAGCTCGGCGGCCTTGAGTCCGATCTCCGCATCGACGCCGTTGTTGCGCAGCGCATTTGCTGCCAGACCCAGGTCCTTGTCCATCAGTGCAACAGCAAAGCCAGGCTGGTAGTCGTTGTTGGCCGGGCTGGTGGGCACCGGTCCCGGTACCGGGCAGTTGGTGGTCAGTGCCCAGCACTGCCCCGAGGCGTTGGACGCCACGTCGAAGAGCGCCTGGTTGCTCAGGCCGAGCTTTTCGCCCAACACGAACGCCTCGCTGATCGCGATCATCGAAATGCCGAGGATCATGTTGTTGCAGATCTTGGCTGCCTGGCCGACACCGGCGTCGCCGCAGTGAACGACCTTGCGGCCCATCACGTCCAGCAACGGTGACGCGGCTTGGAAGTCAGCCTCGGAACCGCCGACCATGAATGCCAGCGTGCCTGCGGTAGCTCCGACGACTCCACCGGAGACCGGTGCGTCGACGCTGCGGTGACCGGCCGCTTCGGCCTTGTCATGTGCCTCGCGGGCGTCGGCGACGTCGATGGTGGAACAGTCGATGAACAGCGTGCCCGGTGTTGCCACCGGCAGCAGCTCTTCGTACAGGCCCAGAACGTGCTTACCGCTCGGCAGCATCGTGATCACGACGTCGGCACCGCGAACGGCGTCGACCGCCGAATCCGCCACCGATGCACCGTCTTTGACTGCCTGCTCCAGCGCCGCAGGTGCCAGGTCGAAACCGACGACCTTGTGTCCGGCCTTGACAAGATTGGCCGCCATCGGGCCACCCATGTGACCGAGTCCGATAAATCCAATGGTGCTCATTAGTGATGCTCCTTCGGCGGTGATCAGTTGCCTTGCGGTTGAGGGGCGAGTCCGAGCTCGTTGTCGCCCAGCGGGGCGAAGTAGGCGTCGACGGATTCTGCCGTGACGTCGTCGAGAGTTGCCGGCAACCACTTCGGGTTTCGGTCCTTCTCCACGACCTGGGCGCGAATGCCCTCGACCAGATCGTGTGAGGCGAGCGCAGCGGTCGAGACCCGGAACTCCTCGTTGAGGACTTCTTCCAAGCTTGCTGCTTCCTTGGCATGCCGCAGAGATCGCAGGGTCACCGACAGTGCAATCGGGGACTTGCCGAGAATCTGCTCCGCTGCCTTCTCCGCTTCGGGGATTCCACTTGCGCGAAGACGCTCGACGATGGTGGATACGTCGTCGGCCGAGTACGCGGCGTCGATCCAGCTCTGCTGGGCCAACAGTTCCGACACCGGAGCCGGCTCCGCGTACTGCGCCACGGCGTCGGCAACCGAAGACGACGCGAGTGCGGCGATGAACGTCTCGATGTTCTCCGACGGGATGAAGTGGTCAGCGAAACCTGCTGCGATGGCATCGCCGGCGCTCAGTCGCGCCGTGGTGAGCGCGATGTGCGTCCCGAGTTCACCGGGAGCACGCGAGAGCAGGTAAGTTCCGCCCACGTCTGGAATGAAACCGATTCCGGTCTCGGGCATTCCGATCATCGAGCGCTCGGTCACGATGCGAATGTCGCCGTGTGCGGACACTCCGACGCCGCCGCCCATGACGATCCCGTCCATGATTGCGACGTACGGCTTCGGGTAGTTCGCGATCTCGGAATTGAGGATGTACTCCTCACGCCAGAAGTCGAGCGAACCGGTCTTGCCGTCCTTGGCGTCGTGGTAGATCGAGACGATGTCGCCGCCGGCGCACAGACCACGCTCGCCGGCGCCCGTGAGTACGACCGCCTTGACGTCGTCGTCGTACTTCCATTCCGCGAGTGCCTTGGCCATCGCCTTGACCATCGAGTGGTTGAGGGCGTTGATCGCCTTGGGCCGGTTGAGGGTGATGAGCCCCAGTCCGTCACGCTTTTCGATCAATACCTCGAGCTCGTCGCTCATGCTGCTCCTTGCTTTCCCTGACCTGATGCGACCACGCTGCGCGCGATGACCACCCTCATGATCTCGTTGCTGCCTTCGAGGATCTGATGAACCCGAAGATCGCGGACGATCTTCTCGATCCCGTACTCAGCAAGATAGCCGTACCCGCCGTGAAGCTGGAGAGCCTTGTTGGCTACGTCGAACCCGGTGTCGGTGGCAAAGCGCTTGGCCATCGCACACAACTCCACGACGTCGGACGCTCCGTCTTCGAGTGCGGCAGCGGCGCGCCACAGCAACGTCCTGGCCGCTTCGAGTTCGGTACGCATGTCGGCGAGCTGGAACTGCAGGGCCTGCGACTCGATCAGTGCCGAACCGAAAGCTTTGCGGTCCACCAGATATGCGACTGCCTTCTCCAGCGCCGCCTGGGCCCCACCGACCGAGCAGGCGGCGATGTTCAGCCGGCCGCCGTTGAGACCCTTCATAGCGATGCGGAAGCCGCTGCCCTCTTCACCGAGCATGTTGGCGGCAGGAACTCGCACGTCTTCGAAGATCACCTGACGGGTGGGCTGCGCGTTCCAGCCCATCTTGACCTCGTTGGCACCGAACGACAGTCCGGGCGAATCCTTGGGCACGATGAACGCCGAGATCCCCTTGGCACCGGCAGATCCGGTGCGCGCCATCACGACGTACACGTCGGAAGTGCCTGCGCCGGAGATGAACTGCTTGACGCCGTTGAGGATGTAGTCGTCGCCGTCACGAACGGCCTTGGTGCTCAAGCCCGCAGCATCGGAGCCAGCGCCGGGTTCGGTGAGGCAGTAGCTGCCCAGTTGATCCATCGAGCAGAGTCCGGGGACCCACTTGTGGCGCTGTTCGTCGTTGCCGAACTGGTCGATCATCCACGTGACCATGTTGTGGATGGAGATGTACGCGGCGATCGACGGATCGCCCTTGGCCAGCTCTTCGAAGATCCGGGCAGCGTCGACGCGGCTCAGCTCACTGCCGCCCACGTCTTCACGAATGTAGATACCGCCCATTCCCAGGGACGCCGCCTTACGGAGGACGTCCACCGGGAAATGCTTGGTCTGATCCCACTCCACTGCGTTGGGCGCCAGATGCTCGGCCGCAAAGTCGCGGGCAGTGTCACGAATCGCCCGCTCGTCATCGGTCAGAGTAAACATGGAAAGTGTTCCGATCAGTTCATCGTGGGGATGACGAAGTGGTTGTCAGGAGCGGAGTCTACGGAGCGACCCTCCTGACCTGCTTCCTTCTTGCCGGAAGGCCAGCGCTGCGTCACGGTCTTGGTCTTGGTGTAAAAGCGGAAGGAGTCGGGACCGTGCTGGTTCAGGTCACCGAATCCGGAGCGCTTCCAGCCACCGAAGGTGTGGTAGGCGATCGGGACCGGGATCGGCACGTTCACGCCGACCATGCCGACGTTGACGCGAGCGGTGAAGTCACGCGCGGTGTCGCCGTCGCGGGTGAAGATGGAGACGCCGTTGCCGTACTCGTGTTCGGTCGGAAGACGCAGTGCCTCTTCGTAATCGGCAGCGCGGACCACCTGAAGGACGGGTCCGAAGATCTCTTCCTTGTAGATGCGCATGTCCGAGGTGACGTTGTCGAACAGGGTTGCGCCGGCGAAGAATCCACCTTCGTGGCCTTCGAGGGTGAAGCCGCGGCCGTCGACGACTGCCGTTGCGCCCTCGTCGATGCCGATCTGCACGTAGTTGTTGACGCGGTCGAGGGCATCCTGGCAAACGAGCGGTCCGAAATCGACGCCTTCGTCGTCACTGCGACCGATCTTGAGCTTCGCGACGCGCTCCTTCAGCTTCGCGACAAGAGCGTCCGCGGTCTCCTCGCCGACGGGAACGGCAACCGAGATGGCCATGCAACGCTCGCCGGCGCTGCCGTAGCCTGCACCGATCAGGGCGTCGGCAACCTCGTCGAGGTCCGCGTCCGGCATGACGATCGCATGGTTCTTGGCGCCACCGAAGCACTGTGCGCGCTTGCCGTGAGCTGCGGCCGTCTCGTAGATGTACTGAGCGATCGGCGTGGAGCCGACGAAGCCGACGGCTTTGATGCGGTCGTCGGTGAGCAGGACGTCGACAACTTCCTTGTCACCGTTGACCACGTTGAACACACCTGCGGGCAGTCCTGCTTCGAGGAACAGCTCGGCCAGGCGCAGCGGGACGGAGGGGTCACGCTCGGAGGGCTTGAGGATGAAGGCGTTACCGGCGGCGAGGGCGGGGCCGGCCTTCCACAGCGGGATCATCGCGGGGAAGTTGAAGGGCGTGATGCCGGCAACGACGCCGAGCGGCTGACGCATGGAGTACACGTCGATGCCGGTGCCGGCACTCTCGGTGAATTCACCCTTGAGCAGGTGCGGAGCGCCGACGGCGAACTCGATGACCTCGAGGCCACGCTGGATGTCGCCCTTGGCGTCGGCGACGGTCTTGCCGTGCTCGGACGAGAGGAGGCGGGCCAGAGAATCCATCTCGGCCTGGGCGAGCTGCAGGAACTTCATCAGCACGCGGGCACGCTTCTGCGGGTTGAACGCTGCCCACACCTGCTGCGCCTCTTCGGCATTGGCGATGATGGCTTCGGTCTCGGCCTTGCTCGCGAGGGGAACGCGGGCCTGCACCTTGCCGGTGTTGGGATCGAACACGTCCGCAAATCGATCAGATGTCCCGGGAACACGCTTGCCACCGACGAAGTGCGTCAACTCGTGAACCGTCGCATTTTCAACCATTGTGCTAACCCGTTCCTTGCTCGTATGGACCGCCCAGGAGGCAGCAGTGAATATGTCTACCATCCTATAGTTGGATGTCCATGTATGTCTAGAGCCCAAGGGCTGTGCGCCTTTAATAACCGCGGGGGGTTAATAAAGGCGCACAGCGCGGAGCGCGGCCGCCGCTTCCTGCGCGACTACTGCATCGGTGACGTCGTATCCGTCCGATCCCCCACCAGGTCCGCCGGAAACTGCGACAACCTTGCGCGCCGAGAGATGCACCGCATCGACGCCGACGGCAGCGATTGCCGGGATGTCGTCGACGGTTATTCCGCCACCGGCCATGATCTGGATCCGGCCCGCGGCATGTTCGACCATTCGACCGATCTCGTCGAGTCCCTCACTGCAAGTGTCCGCACCCCCGGACGTCAGCACGCGGGTCACGCCCAGGTCGATCAGTTCGTCCAGCGCGGTCAGACGGTCGGTCACCACGTCCATCGCACGATGTACTGTCACCTCGACTCTCGCCCGGTCCACGCATCCGATGATGCGGCGCAGCACGACGGTGTCGATCGAGTTGTCTTCTGTCAGCGCGCCGATCACGATGCCGGACGCTCCACCGGCCACAGCAGCATGTACGTCGTGCTCCATCACCCACACTTCGTCGGGTGAGAACACAAAACCTCCGGCGCGCGGACGGATCAGCGGGTGTACCGCGATCCCCACTTCCGTCGCAGCCTCGATCACTCCGATGCTGGGCGTCAATCCCCCCGTCGGGCCGAGTGCCGCACACAACTCGACTCGAGTCGCTCCCACCGAACGCGCGATCCTCGCCCCCCGCACGTCCTGCACAGCCAGCTCCAGGACCGTCATGTCAGAAGGACTGCCACGACGGCTTGTGTTCGAGCGCATACCGGTAGTAGTCGGCAAGTTTGAGTGAACTGGCCGCAGCTTCGTCGATGACGACGGTGACATGGCGATGCAATTGCATCACCGAAGCCGGGCAGAAAGCAGACAACGGACCTTCGACGGCAGCGGCGATCGCGTCAGCCTTGCCTTCTCCGGTCGCGATCATCACCAGATGCCTTGCATCGCTGATGGTTCCGAGACCCTGGGTGAGCACATGGTGTGGGACGTCGTCCACACTGTCGAAGAAGCGTGCGTTGTCGATCCGGGTCTGCTCGGTCAACGTCTTCACGCGAGTTCTCGAGGTCAACGACGATCCGGGCTCATTGAAGCCGATGTGACCGTCGGTGCCGATGCCGAGCAACTGCACGTCCACTCCCCCGGCCGCAGCGATGCTCTGGTCGTACCGGGCGATCTCCTGCTCCGGGCACGGCGCTTCACCGTTGGGACTGGACACCATCGCCGGATCCAGGTTGACGTGATCGACGAACTCCGAGCGAATCACCGAGTAGTACGACTGCGGATGGCGTTTCGGCAATCCCAGGTACTCGTCGAGCAGGAATGCCCGAGCCAGCGAGAAGTCGAGTTCGGCGTCGCGATGCCTCGCTGCCAGTTCACGATAGGTTCCGATCGGCGACGACCCCGTTGCGAGACCGAGCGTCGTCGCCCCGGCTCTGACGTAGCCTTCGACGATGTCCGCGACGGTCGAGTCGACCTCCGCGGGTGTCGGCTGAATTACGATTTCCATGATTTTTCCTTTCCGGCGACTCTTCCGCCGAGTAGTACACGCCCCAGGCGCAATTGACGATCGGTGACCACGATGTCGGCTCGGCAGCCCACGGCCAGCGATCCGATCAGGTCGCCGAGTCCCAGCAGACGCGCTGGGCTCCGAGTTGCCGCTGCGACAGCGTCTTCCAGCGCAACGCCGCCGTCGAAGACGGTGCTGCGCAGCACGTCGAGCAACCTCGCGGTCCCTCCGGCGATCGCGCCGGCCGAGCCGTCGGTCGTCGCGAGCCGTGCGACGCCCGCCTGTACGGTGACGTCGAGCGCACCGAGTTGGTAGTCGCCGTCGTCCATTCCCGCAGCGGCCATCGAATCGCTGACCAAGGCGATCTGGTCCGGTCCGACAGCGTCGAAGACCATCGACACGGTCTCGGGCGCAAGATGCACACCGTCTGCGATCAGTTCCACCACCATCTCGCCTCTCGCGGCAGCCGCCAGGCACGCCGCGACGGGACCCGGAGATCGATGGTGCAGGGGCGGCATCCCGTTGAAGAGGTGGGTCGCGCTGATCTGTCCGGCCCAATCCCCGTGCACCGCAGCATCGATGCGCGCCGACGTCGTTGCCGCGTCGGCATCGGTGTGACCGAAACTCGGCACGATGTTGCGATGACGCATGATCGCGAGCAACTCTTCGAAATTTTCGGTCTCGGGCGCCAAGGTCATGGACCGCACGGTCCCCCGCGCAGCGTCACACACGGCTTCGAGCAGATCCGGATCACCGGGAATGATCGCTGCCGGATCCTGGGCACCGCAGCGGACGCCGTTGATGAACGGCCCCTCGAGGTGGATACCCAGAAGTTCTCCGCGTTCGACCAGATCAGCGAGCATCGTTGCTTGTCGCACCAGATCTGCGCGCGGTGCGGAGACCAGGCTGGCCAGCATTCCGGTCGTGCCGTGCTCGCAATGGTGCGCCGCCGCGCGGCTCGCTCCATCGGCGTCGGTGTTCGGGAAACCAGCACCCGCGGCGCCGTGGCTGTGGACATCGATCAAGCCGGGCATGATCACCGCGTCGGTGCGTTCCGGAATGACGACGACGGGTGTGGACGCCACATAGTCCGCAGCCGAGCCGACCCAACTGATCTTTTCGCCGTCCACGACGACGACTCCGTCGTGAATCTTCCCGGCCGGAGATCCGATCACAGTTCCCCGCAATACGATCGGATCGCCGACAGCAGCCGAGCCTGATGTACTCATGCCGACTCGCGAATCCGCGCGACGGCCGCTCTACCCTCGATCGGGTTTCGCGCGCCCCGCGCCGCCGCGGCCATGTCCTTGCACACCGCCAGATCGAGAGAGGCCAGTTGCGCGCGAACTGCGCCCAATGCCGGGACCGACATCGACAGACTCGTCACGCCAAAACCGACCAGAACCGGAGCCAACAGCGGGTCAGACGCGGATTCTCCGCACACACCAACAGGTTTTCCGGCATCGGCGCCCGCCTGACCGACCATCGCGATCAGATCGAGGACCGCCGGCTGCCACGGATCGAGCAGTTGCGCCAGGCCTCCGGCCATACGATCCACGGCGCAGGTGTACTGGCTCAGATCATTGGTACCGATACTGACAAAATCGAGGTGCTCGAGGATATCCTTCGCCCGCAACGCTGCAGCTGGAACCTCGATCATCGCTCCGACCTTGCCGATCCCCCGCGAACGCGCAAGTTCTGCAAAGTCCTTCGCCTCGTCGGCCGTAGCTACCATCGGCGCCATGACCCACAGATCGGCACCCGTCGCATTGCCTGCCGCCGCGAGGGCGTCGAGCTGGCTGATGAGCGTGTCGGGATAAACCGTGCCGACACGGAGCCCGCGGATACCAAGGGCCGGATTCTCCTCGACCCCGAGATCGAGAAACGGCAACGGCTTGTCCGAACCCGAATCGAGAGTGCGGACCACCACCTTCTGTCCGGCGAAGTGCCCGAGCACCGACGCGTACGTCTGTGCTTGCTCCTCCACCGACGGTGCGTCGTGACGCCCGAGATACGAGAATTCGGTACGAAACAGTCCGACGCCCTCGCAATCCGCCGCTCCGGCCCGCGCGGCGTCCTCGAGGGTTCCGATGTTGGCCGACAACCTCACCGCGAACCCGTCACGCGTGCGTCCTGGACCCTGTGCCGAAGCCGACTGCTCTGCCACGAACGATGCTTCGAGGACTGCGCGCTCGCGCGTTTCTGCCGAGGGATCGATGGTGACCGTCCCGGTGGTGCCGTCGAGGATGAGAAGTTTCCCCTCCGCCAGCAGATCGGTTCCCGAGCAGTTGACCACGGCCGGGATTCCGAGCGACTTCGCCAAGATAGCCGTATGGCTGGTCGGACCTCCTTCGGCAGTCAACAATCCGACCACGTCACTGGTGCCCAGCGTCGCCGTATCCGCCGGAGCGAGGTCGCGCGCCACCAGTATGTACGGGTAACCGGGAGTGGGGATTCCGGGCATCGGCTCCCCGCGAAGAACGGCCACGGCTCGCTGCCCGAGATCGCGCAGATCGGTTGCCCGTTCGGCCATGTACCCGCCGAGCGCCGTGAGCTTTTCACAGAAGGCGTCGAAGGCGACTGCGACGGCGTGTGCGGTCGGCAGCCCCGATTCCAGGTTCGCCTTGGCCGCCTTCACGATGCCCGCGTCGCGCGCCATCGCAGCCGACGTCGTCAGGATCTCCGCGGAGACGCCCTCGACTGTCTTTGCACGCGAGAGCAGTTCCTCCGCGACGGCGTCCAGTGCCTCACGGATCCTGATCAGCTCCGCCTCGGGACTGCCCGTGATCGGGTCCGCCGCCGAGGTCGGCTCAGGCGTGGAGAATCGCAACCACGGCGCGCAGACCGAACCCGCGCTCACTCCGATACCCGCGATGCGGTTGTCCACACTCGCCGTCATCAGGCTTCGTCCAGTTCGGATGCGAGAAGCTCTGCGAGCGAACCGACCGCAGCGTCGGCGCCGTCACCGTCAGCACGCAAGGTCACCGAATCCCCGAATGCTGCACCGAGAGTCATGACAGACAACATGCTGGAGGCATCGACGGGTTCACCGTCGCCGAGCGCGATGGTGACGTCTACCGGTAGATCGGCTGCGGCGCGCGCGAAGAGCGCTGCGGGTCGTGCGTGGAGTCCGACGCGGGATCCGATTGTCGTGGTTGCGATCGCCATGTTCAGCGTCCTTCCAGTTCCTTGTCGAGCTTGTTTTCCAGTTCGGCGACGAGCGGGGCGTCGGTGCGGCTGTCACCTTCGGCAGCCAGTGCCAGTTCGGCCTCGAGCAGCGCTGGGTCGGGCTCACCTGCGGCCACCTCGACCTCTTCTTCTCGTCCTGGCGTGCGCAGATTCCACTTCTTGATGACGAAGCTGAAAAGGAAGTAGTAGATCACGGCGTAGCCGAGTCCGATCGGGATCAACATCCATGCGTTGGTTGCCTTGCCGAAGTTCAACACGTAGTCGAAGAAGCCTGCGGAGAACGTGAATCCGTCGTGAATCCCGAGCGCATTGACCAAGGCCATCGACGTTCCGGTCAGGAGCGAGTGGATGACGTACAGGGGCCACGCGACGAACATGAAGGAGAATTCGAGCGGCTCGGTGATACCGGTGAGGAATGCGGTCAGGCCGGTGGAGAGCATGATGCCGCCGACGAGCTTCTTCTGAGAAGGCTTGGCGTTGCGCCAGATTGCGAAGGCTGCAGCGGGGAGGGCGAACATCATGATCGGGAAGAAGCCGGTCATGAACGTACCGGCGGAGGGGTCGCCGGCGAAGAACCGGTTGAGGTCACCGCGAACGATCTGACCGCTCGCGTCCTGGTAGTCGCCGATCAGGAACCACACGGCGGAGTTCAAGATGTGGTGCAGGCCCGTGGGGATCAGGAGGCGGTTCGCTGCGCCGTAAATGCCGCCGCCCACAACGGTATTGGAAGCAACTGCTTCACCGACCCAGTTGAGGCCGGAGTTGAACAAGGGGTACACGAATGCCATCAGGACACCGACCACAAGACCGGTGATCGCTGTCAGGATGGGAACGAGCCTGCGCCCGTTGAAGAACCCGAGATAATCGGGAAGCTTCGTTCGATAGAACCGCTGCCACAAGATCGCCGACAGCAAGCCCATCACGATACCGGCGAGCACACCGTAGTTGATCAGGGATTGATCCCCGTTCGGGTCCGTCTTCCCTTCGAGGACGATCGGCGACATCGCCTTGAACACGCCGTCGATCACCATGTAGCCGACGACGGCTGCCAAGGCAGTCGATCCGTCGGCCTTCTTGGCCCAGCCGATCGCGATACCGACGGCGAAGATCAGCGGCAGCCACGTGAAGACTGCTTGTCCTGCCGCAGAGATCACTGCAGCAGCACTGTGCATCGAACTGAATCGCCCGAGCAGGTCGTCCTGGCCGAGGCGGAGCAAGATTCCCGCAGCCGGCAGAACGGCGATCGGAAGCATCAAGCTTCGGCCGAGGCGTTGAACCCCGGCGAACACTTTCGATTCCTTCTTCGGGGTGTCTTCGAGAGTCATCAAGGACCTTCTTCGTTCGCCGGGCCGCGTCGCGATCGGCCGCTGGTTCTGGAAATTCGGGTGTCGTACACGTGCAGGTTTCGTGAAAATGCAGGTCACGGTTCTTGCTCGGAAGTGAGGCCGAAACCGTTTTGTCGAAACTGTTGTGGAGCCGGACTTCCAACGGGTACTGTCCGGTCATAACCAGTTGTAGTTTTACCTGGTGGAGGCGAGTTGTCAACACCCAAATGTGACATACGTAACCGGGATAGCCTTGACCAGCAACTAGTCAGCCCACCTGTACGACCGTTCAACGATCACGACCAACCCGACAATCAGGAGCAGCAAATGTCGAAAGCGGAAGCAATCATCAAGGGCCTCGGCGGCGCAGAGAACATCGTCGAGATCGAGGCTTGCATCACCCGCCTGCGTACCGAGGTCAAGGACGGAGCGAAGGTGAACGAGTCCGCTCTCAAGGCTGCCGGCGCACACGGCGTGCTCAAAGCCGGAACGGTTGTCCAGGTCATCGTCGGGCCCGAGGCCGACACCCTTGCCGAGGACATCGAGGACATCCTGTGACGGTCGTCCTCGCCCCGCTGCCCGGCCGGGTCGTCGCACTCGCGGACGTCCCGGACCCGGTGTTCGCTCAGCAGATGGTCGGCTCGGGCGTCGCGATCGAACCCGCCCGCGGTCAAGGCCCGCTCACGGTCGTGGCGCCGATCAGCGGAAAGATCCTGAAACTGCACCCCCACGCGTTTGTGATCTTCGGCGAGAAGGCCACCGGCGTGCTGGTCCATATCGGCATCGACACGGTCAAGCTGGAAGGCGACGGATTCACGCTCATCGCCGCCGAGGGTGACACCGTCGATGCGGGTGATCCCATTGTCAGCTTCGATCCAGCGCACATCGACACGACCGGCTACTCGGCGATCTGCCCGGTTGTCGTAATGGATTCCAAACCGGACACCGTCGAATCCCCTTCCGTCGGTAGGGACGTCACCACTGGCGACACTCTGTTCGACTGGTCGGCGTAGCGCAAAGGGCGAGCACACCGGAAGGTGTGCTCGCCCTTTCGCTTCGAACGATGACTATTGGTCGCCGCGCGTTTTGGGCCGCGCTTGGCCCTGGACTTCCATCTGCAACTGGTAGCGGTCGGATCGGTACCAACTGCGAGTGTGCTCGACCGGTGCGATCTCGCTGAACGACACTCGATCGAAGTACAGAACCGGAGCGCCCTTACGAGTGCCCAGGAGAGTCGCGATCTCCGTACTGGCACCATCTGCACTGACTGTCTGCTCTGCCCGATCGATCGGCTTGTCGTACTTGTCGGCGGTTGCCCGATAGATCGAACCCGTCAAGTCCATGTCGAGTAAACCCGGCAACAGTTCGGGATTGAACCAGCCGTCGTCCACGCTCACCGGCTCGCCGTCGGCAAGGCGCAAGCGCTTGACGTGGTAACCGTCGGAACCCGGTCGCATATTCAGTGCGGCAGCAGTGTTTTCGGGGACCGGCCCCTGTTCGCTGACCAGGACCACTGTCGTGGGGTGATGCCCCTGGGCGCGCATTTCCTCGGTGAAGGATGCAAGGTGCAGCTTGGATTGGACAGCACGGTGCGCAACGAAGGTTCCCTTGCCACGCACGCGAACGAGGTGTCCGTCATTGACCAGTTGCCCGATTGCCTCGCGAACGGTGATCCGACTGACGCCGTAGTCCTGCATCAGGTTTCGCTCGCTGGTCATCAAGTCGCCAGGCTGGAGTTCTTGGGTGCACTTGCGCAGGAGAATGGTGCGCAACTGTTCGTGTTTGGGTATTGCGCTGTCGCGCAAATGAACGGGCATCACAGCGACTGTCCCTCCGAGAAATGAATAGTCGTCTATTCGCCGACGACAACGACCTGAAATCGCAGGCAGGTCCCGACCGGACCGGTCCAATTAACGATACTGGAATTTACGACAGGAAACTAGCACCAGTCCGGAGTTGTCCGATTTCAACCGTCCAACCGTCGGTAGATGGACCGTATTTCGTCCAAGGCGACGTTCTGCTGAGCCATGTCCAATCCCAATGCCGCAACCGCCTCGCGCAACCGCCTGATATCCAGATCGTCGATCGCCGCGCGAAAAGGCACCTTCGGTAGCGCAGGGAGGGCAGCCGCGATTCCGAACCAATTCTCGACGTCCACCCAAACAGTCGACTCGTCTTCCACTCCCCCGATCAACTGCTCCAGGTCGACCCCGCGAAGTCTCAGCAACCTGAGCGGATCGGTGTCGATTCGCTCCGCGGTCAAGAACGCCACGGCCGCAGCGTGTTTGCACGGCCAACCGACATCGGGGCAGGTGCAGTCGAAGCGAAAAGCCGACGGGCCGTCCGGTATCAGTTGAGCAGCAAGCATGTCCGGGACAACGCCGGACACCAGTGCGGCAAGACTTCCCGGCACGCGGCGGATCTTGGTGATGATGTCGTCGATATCCGATTGGTCAAGGGTGTCGATCGACAGCGTGGAAACGAACGGTTGAAGTTGGCTGCCCTGAACCTCGGCCGTCACCACTCCTGGTTCGATGTCGAGCGCCAAGACCTGACCCGAACGCGCATACGTACGCCCACGCGTGACACGAGGTTTGTCGCCGATCTCTTCGACGACCCGAACAAAAGCCTTGCCCCAGAACGTCCTCCCGAACGCTGGACGAGGCTTGACCGGCGCGGGTGCTCGCCGTCGAGGCCCGGTGTACTCACTGAAATCGGGGCCTTTACCGCGCGGACTCATTCGCCCACCGCGTCGTCGCCGAGTCGCAACAACTCGTCCAGTTGCTCGACGCTCATCTCCGTCACCCAGTTCTCACCGGTCCCGACTGCAAGTTCGGCGAGTTCACTTTTACTCGCGATCATCGTGTCGATTCGCTCTTCCAAGGTTCCGACGCACACCATCTTGCGTACCTGAACGTTCTTTCTCTGACCGATGCGGAAGACACGGTCCGTCGCCTGGTTCTCTACCGCCGGGTTCCACCATCTGTCGAGGTGAACCACATGGTTGGCCGCCGTGAGATTCAGACCCGTGCCGCCGGCCTTGAGCGAGAGCACCATGATGGGCGGGCCGCCTACACCTTGGAATGCCTCGACCATGGCGTCGCGCCCGGCTTTCGACACTCCGCCGTGGAGAAACGGAACTTCGGTGGTGAACCGGTCGGCCAGGTACGGCACCACCAATTCGCCGAACTCACGAAACTGTGTGAACAACAGAACCTTCTCGTCGTCGCCGATGACCGACTCGACGATGTCCTCGACCAGTCCGAGCTTTCCCGAACGGTGTTGCCCGCGGCGCATCACCGGCGAACCGTCGCGCAGGAAGTGCGCGGGATGATTGCACACCTGTTTGAGTTTGGTCAGCGCAGACAGGACGGCGCCCTTGCGCTTCATCCCTTCCGTCCCCTTGATCTGCGCCATCATCTCGTCCACCACGGCGCGGTACAACGCGGCCTGCTCTTCGCTGAGATTCGCTCGAACCGTCATCTCCAACTTCTCCGGGAGATCCGCGATCACGGCGGGATCGGTCTTCACGCGCCGCAGCACAAAGGGGGACGTGACGGCTCGCAGTCGCGAGACGGCAAGCTGATCTTTTTCCCGCTCGATCGGTACGACAAACCTTTTGCGGAACATCTGCTCCGAGCCGAGTACACCGCGATTGGCAAAATCGAGGATTGACCGCAGCTCGTCCAGTCGGTTCTCCACCGGCGTTCCGGTCAGAGCAACGCGATGATCCGCGGGGATGCTGCGAGCAGCGCGGGCCTGAGATGTCTTGGCGTTCTTGATGTGTTGAGCCTCGTCGAGCACTACGCGCCGCCAGTCGAGATCCTTGAGGGCCGCGACGTCGCGGGTCATGAGCGCGTAGGTGGTGATCACGAGGTCACTCTCACGAACTGCCTGTTCCAACTCCGCCCCGGTAGCGCGATCCGAACCGTGATGAACGTAGACGCGCAAGCTCGGCACGAATCGCGCCGATTCACGCTGCCAGTTACCCACAACCGACATCGGGCACACCAAAAGGGTTGCTGTCTTGGACTTCTCGTGCGCAAGTAACGCCAACAGTTGCAGCGTCTTACCCAGACCCATGTCGTCGGCCAGAACAGCGCCGAGCCCGAGAGCACTCATGTACGCCAACCAGTCGAGACCGCGTCGTTGATACGGACGCAAAGTCGCGTTGACCGTCGACGGTACCGCCACCTGCCGCGGAGCCACCGACTGGTCGAGCAGTGCCGAGGCCCATCCGGTTGCTTTCACTTCCTCGACCGGCAGGTCTTTGAGGTCGTCGGCGATCAAGTCCTTGATCAGATCGACGATCGCTCGGTCCCCGCTCGAATGCCGCTGACTGACAAAACGAGCCGCGCGGGCCAGGACGTCTTTGTCCGCCTGAACCCACTCGCCGCGCAACTGGACCAGATCGGACTTCGCATCGACGAGTCGGGTCATTTCCTCGGCGGTGAGTACCTTGTCTCCGAGCGCCAATTCCCAATCGTATTCCAGCAATTGGTCCATACCGACCGTACGATTCTCCGCAACGATCGGAGATGCCGCCGAGGTCACGCGCACACGCAGGGATGGAGACACCACGTTCCATGCGCGAGGAAGCAGCAGCGTGATCCCTCGCTCTCGCAGGACAATCGCGCCGTGACCGACCAGGTCCATCACGACAGGTGTGGGCAGCAACAGGTCGAGGCTGTCCTCGTCGCGCGGCACGTCGCGAAAACGTGGGTAAGCCTTGATTGCGTCTTCGAGCTTGCGGCTGCCGAGCTGGATACGTTTGGGATCTGCCCGGTGCAGTCGAACACGTTCGGGCGCTTCACCTTCAGGACGCAAACACACTTGCAGACGCCACAGCGCATCGTCGTCGGGATCGGAATTGTCGTCGAGTTCAGGCTCGATCAGCCGCAGAACCAAGTCCGGCTCTCCGGCGGTGAACGTCGACCCCCATTCGGCGAGTCCCTCGGCCGCTCGTACCGACACGTCGTCGAAAGCGTCCCCGGACAACACGGCCTGCCACAGCGGGGTCTGCACCACCGGATGTGAGTCCCCGAGAGCACGACGAACGATCGGGTCCGTGAGTTCGTTCGTGATGTCTTCGATCGTCGCCCTCGGCGAACCGACCGCCCGCTGCACCGGCGGCATCGCCACTACCAATTCGCCGATCCAGGCGCGCTGGCGTTCCCCCACCGACAACTGCCAGCGTGGCCACCAACTTCCTTCAGCCCGCGTCAGTGCGGGGACCACCCGTCCGGCGCGCACCCAACGGTCTATTCCTCGCGCCACATGTACGAGAAAGTGCAGGTCTCCCGCAATTCGCTGATCGTCGGCCTTGAACCGCAGCAGGAGATCGACTGCGTCCGGCGGCGCTAACGCAACAGCTGCGTACTCACTCTGCAAAGGCCCGCCAGGTACGGGCGGCATAGCGACATTCACACGATGACGGAACTTGCGATGCAGGACAGCACTGACCGGATCACGGGGATCGTCGGTCCCGGCACCGTCGTGCCCGTCGACCCACAGTTTGAGCCCCGATCCCGGTGACCAGAGTCCATGCAGCATCCGACCATCCAATCAGGTGCCACCGACACCACTTCCCGCCTACCGGGCAATAGGCTGGCAGGCATGACGACGGCATACGGCTTCTACCGTTGCGCTAAGTCTCCCATATAGACTCAAACCAGAGGGAATAGGCAGGTCAAGCACCCTGTTAATTCCGTCACGAGACCGGGTATCACGACGTAATGAGTCCACAGGAAGTCCGAAATCTGCCCTACGACGCTCCGCGTGAGAGGCAGATCGTTCGCTCAAGCGGCGAAATAGTGATGGTTCAGGTGACAGGCCAATTCGTCAAACTGGAAACTGGTCGAGGGAACTCTCACATCGTCGGATTCACATTGTTACACGACGGGAGAGAGACGACACTGAGTCAGCTACAGCTGGATTGGGGCGATGATCGAATCGAACTGGAGAACTGGCCCGAGTTAGAACTCTAACGGGGTACACCCCAAAACGCTTGCACCCCTGCTGGCTTCGGCTTGCGGGGGTGCATTTTTGTGCACATATTGAAATGCCGAGATCGCGTGCATCTACCAGGGCAGCTTGCCGGTGTTCAGCCAGACGAAGAACACGTCCAGCGCAACCCCGAGAGGCCCGAGCCAGAGTCCGTAAGGTGTCATCTTCGCCCCCTAGTAGCAGTAGCCGCCGAGCCAGCATGGCGCGTTATCGCGAACCCAGACACGAATATCGTCCGGAATCAGCCCGTAGGGCATCAGCCACCAGATCAATGGGAAATCCATTTCGGTCACCTTTCCAACTCTCAGGCCGTCACTCGACGCTAGCCCGCGAGAGTTGACGACGGGAAGGGTTCGGACTTTATATATTGAATTGCCGACAGACAAAAGAACCGCCCACCTCGCAGGAAGTCGAGAGGGGCGGTTCTTTGTGTGCGGTGATGGGCCGCGTGCTGGTGATCCCAAAGATGACAGTCAAACGAGAACTGAACCAACGCCCCCGAGTGTACTCGTTAGCTGCGCTAAGGGCCTGGACTTATTGAAGCGCCGAGAGTGCGCGCATGACAAAGCCCCCCAGCTTTGGAAGTAGCCGAGGGGCTTTGCCTGGCGCGGCCCGCAAGACCGCAGATTTGTGTGAGAGACGCCTCCGATTCTAGCGCCGTGTCGAGTGCGCCGTTGCCAAACCTCAACAATGGTTCAGCGTTGCACCTTCCCGCTCCCTGTGGCCTACTGCGCCGCCATGAATTTGAGCCCAATTCTGTTGCACTGCAGAAGTGTTCGGGAATCGCGTCTCTCCGCATGTGTCGCACCTGGGGCGTATAACTATCTACAAGACCAACGAAAGGACGCGCCGCCATGGCACCAAAGACACACTGCAAGAACGGACACGAGTTCACACCCGAAAATACGATCGTCAAAAAGCGTGACGGCATCCCAATTGGCAGAAATTGCAGGACATGCCAGTACGCAGCCAATGAACGCTCGATACTCCGCAGGGTTGCCGCCTACAAAGCCGAGCACGGAATCGAATCGTGAGAAGCATCGGGCAGTACGGCGGGACTCACTACGACGCCGACGAATTCACGTATCCCGTAGACGAGCCAGCGACCGACACCCCGCACTGCGCCGACGCCCGAGGTTGTCACTACAAAATTCACGCGCGCGGACTCTGCCGGAAACACTACGAAGCTCACAAGAACGCCAGGAAGGAGGAAGAGGAATCATGAGTCAGAAGAGGATGTGGACCAAGTACGAGCTGAAGACAATCCGCGACCCGCGATTGACAAAGCTCCCACGGTCGCAGCGGCTCATGTACTTCGAGGCCCTGGCTCACGCCAACGAATACGGCACCGATGGCGTGATCGAATACAGCGACCTCCGATTGTTCACCGACGCAAGCAAACCCGCGATGATCGCGCAAGCCTTTGTCGCAGCCGGACTTTGGTCAGATGTCAGTCAGAATGATGGTCAAAAGTCGGTCAGATGTCAGTCGAAACGATGGCGGATTGTCGACTTCCTGGATGAACAGTTGTCGGCAGAAGAAGTTCAGACGCGCGCCAAAAATTCCGCAATCACCACCGAGCGGAATCGACGCCACAAGGCCGGTGACCATAGTAAATGCGACCCGAAGCGATGCTGGGCTTTGCAGAATGTGACGCGTCACGACCCTGGTCACGTGACCACAGATGTGACTAGCGATGTGACGATGCACGATACGAAGCGTCACGAAACGAAGCGAAGCGAGAGTGGAGTGAGAAGCGAAGTAGAGAAGAAACCTCCGGCTCCGCCGCCCTCCGCTGGGGCTCCGGGCGCTACGCCTCCGGAAAGCAATCTCACCGGCCCGAGCGGAGAGAGATCCCCTGTGGCGACCCACCACCCTGCGGCGAAAAGAACCGCTGACGGTCGCGAATGGTTCGAGTTCTGATGAAGATCAATTTCAAATTCGAACAGGATTTCACCACCTACGGTCCGATTTACGACACTGGGAGATGGTTCGTCAGGTACAGATTGGTCGGCACCGGCAGCGACACTATTCACCTGTCCAACACGATGGAATTCATTCGGGGGTGGCTGGCCGAGGAGTTCGGAGACGAGTCGGTGCCGGGATTCGTGGAGCATGTCCCTCGTGTGGACCCCTACGTCGGCTCGGATTCGCGCGGGAACCGTGAGGTTGGACTGTGGCTGATCGTCACCACCGACCACGACATGACGGGGTGGCGCGCCCTCCCTGTGGAAATCGAAGCCGTCCAGCGGACAGTCAGCCGAGGCAAGGAATGGTTGAACGGGATGCTGAGCTTGACGGAGACCGCCAAAAACGGCCCGCGTGCGTCCGAGTGAGGGGTGGCATGAAAAAGGCCCTCAGCGGGCAACTGAGAGCCTGTTTTCGCTTACATGGTGAACAAAACCGGATTCCCGCTATCGGGATTGAAGAGTTCGCCCGGTTCATACCAGGTGACTCCCGGTAACGGATTCGTCGGAACTGTCCAGCTGACGAGCCGGTCCGTACGGGATTCGAGCGCAGCGGTCATGGTCTTTCCTCCACTGATTTTCTGCCGAGGCGGGTCTCCCGGCAACACGAATAACTATACCGGTTAGCGGACGATCGGTCCAAGCGCTCCCATGGGGGGCCACAGGGCATCTCGCTTCGCTCGACAAAGCAACTCGCTTCGCTCGCCCAAAAGCAAACGCCGTGCGCCCCTTGCGATTACAACGACAACCGAATAGTGCTTTTCCTCCCTGTGGCCGAAAACGGTTGCCGGACAACGAATGAAGGAGAAGGCAATGACCGAGAACACCACTGCATGGTTCATCCCCGACTACAAGATCGACGGGGTTACCTGGTACGAACCGGGCGAATACGTGAACTCTGAGACTGGCGAAGTCGAAGCCGATGTGATGTGCACGCTATGACCAGATCCCCTGTGGCCGAAGCGCTACGCGTGATTGTTGCACTCAAAGCCGCGCCGGGTGCCCTCACAGCGTCCGAACTGGCCGACCGGACTCAACTACCCTTGCCGATCGTTCTCGACGCTCTGGCGGCAAGTGAGGCAGCAGAACTGGTGGCCCGAGTCCCGGACAGCCGCCGAGGGTTCGCGAGTAGGTGGCGTGCTTCGGAATCGGTGTACCTATGACGGCAACGTGGAATGACCCGAGGTACGGCGAAATCACCAAACTGGACGTAACCGAGGGAACACGCCGCAAGAGATCGAAGCAACAGGACAAGGCAGCAGCCCGCCGACGCAAACTTGAATTCGCAATTGTGGAAACGCTACGGCGACACCCGAACCTGACAAGGGGAGAGATCCACAAGCAACTGACCGAGGACCGAGTGCCGGCAAGTCTGGCAGCAGTAGTGGCAGCTGTAGACAGACTGAGCACGCAGCTGAGAATCACCTACGAATTGCAAGGCACCCCAGCGGTACACGTCTACCGACCGAATGAGGGCTACTACTACGGACACAAGGACACCGAGCAATGACAGCCGCGACCATCCCATGGCTACCGGGAGAACTACCGGAATTCGAACCTACACACCTGATTACGATCACGGAGGACAAGATGACACCCGACGACCCCAATTATGACTTCGGAGTAGATCCGATCCAACTCACCAACGACAAGGTGAAGAAACTACTAGCGGCAGCGTACGAACGACTGTCACCAGCAGACAAGGTTCTCGCAGCATTCAAACCGGGAATCATGTGCCACACCAACGGAGAAGAGGTTTCGTTCATTCTCGAAGCGACCGGCGAAGTGATCGCGCTTGCATCCCGCGCCTGGTTGGCCGACGACGACGACACCGAATTCCGGCCCGAGTGGATACCGACCGACGACCTCGACCCGAGCCAGTTCACCTGATACCCGTGGGAAGCCGGAACCTCTGCCCGCACAATGTTTCCGGCTTCCTGCGCCATCCCAGAATTTCGATTATACTGGACCCCGCAAGCCGAATCACTTGAGACAGCATCAAGCCGGTTCACTTGTCCCAGATAGTTTTCGGGAAGCAAGCCGTCCCCACAGCGCGGACACTTGAATCGAACGGAAAAGCCGGGTCCACCAGGGGAAACATTCTCCCTTGCGTTGTCGCATCCACTTCCGTAACAAAGGATTCCCGAAATGTCACGCAACACGTCTCTGATCACTCGCAGCGTCGAATTTCGCTCTGCCGCCGAACCTGGCGACGGGCTTACTCTCGAAGGATATGCGGCCGTTTTCAACCAAGACACCGAAATCAGCTCCTGGGAAGGCACTTTCTCCGAGCGAATTGCCAAGGGGGCGTTCGTCAAGACGCTCCGGGAAAAGACTCCGGTCATGCAGTTTGATCATGGTCACGATCCACGGACTGGCACCGTCCCCATCGGCGTCTACACCGAACTCCGCGAGGACAGCCACGGATTGTTCGTCGCCGGTCGCCTGCACGACAACGATCTGGTGAAGCCAATTCGCCAAGCGATCGCATCGGGAGCCCTCACAGGAATGAGCTTTCGGTTCCGCGTCGTGAAGGACGAGTGGACCGACGAGAAGGGCCGCAAGCTCGACGCCGAGGCAGCCTACGACCGTCTGTATCGCGGCAAGGAGAAGCTCTCCCGAACGATCCGCGAGGTTGCGCTGAGCGAAGCCGGACCCGTTGTCTCACCGGCATACGCGGGCACATCTGTGGGAGTCAGAGACACCAGCACCACCATCACTTCGAGCCAGGCCGCGCGTCGGCTTCGGCTACTAGACCTTTAAGGACTGATTATCATGATCGACATCAAAGATCCACGCTGGCAGAAGTACCACGGCATGCCCGAAGCGCAGGTAGCCGCCGAGGCTCAGAAGGTTCGCGCCGAGGCACACGAGCTGGCCGAGCGTTCCGAATTGCAGGGCGCAGACGCCGACCGTTTCGAGGAACTCGCTGACACCCTCGAATATTTCAAGCAGCGCAACGAGAGCCGTAACCGCTTGTTGCAGCTGGCAAACGACCCCGGCACCATCGAAGCTCCACAGTTCGAGGATCGCAGTCGCAAGGAAACCCGCGCGGCACTCGAAGGCTTGCAGGTTCTCGAGCGCGCTCAGTCAGTAGAGCAGTGGAGTCGAGAGAACGGCCACAGCACCGCAACGGACGCCAATTTCGACAACTATCTCCGGGGCATCGCAACGGGTAACTGGAAGGGCGCAGACGCCGAACGTGCACTGGCCGAGGGAACTCAGAGCGCGGGTGGCTACCTCGTACCGACCCCGCTCAGCAACCAGGTGATCGACCTGGCCCGAAATCAGTTGCGTGTCATCGAAGCCGGGGCCATCACCGTCCCCATGACAGCACAGACATTGCGCATCCCGCGATTGATGGGAGAGGGCACCGCTGCATGGCGACTGGAAAACGCTGCATTGACGGCATCGGACTTGACTTTCGACGCGGTGACGTTCAAAGCCCGGTCGCTCGACCGGCTAATCGTCATGAGCCGTGAGCTTTTCGAGGACAGCAACCCGAGCGCCAGTAACGTCATCGCCCAGGCATTCGCGGCACAGCTGGCAGCTGAAATCGACCGAGTTGCACTGCGCGGCACAGGTGTGGACCCTCAGCCTTTGGGATTGCTGAACACGGCGGGAGTTCCGGTCACCAACCACGGCGCGAACGGAACCGCTCTCCCGGACTACGACTGGATTCTCGACAGCATCGGAACGGTACGGCAGAACAATTTTGAGCCATCGGCGGTATTGCTGGCACCACGGTCTCAGACCAAGCTCAGCAAGATCAAGGACACCTCCGGGCGCTACCTCGACGCACCGTCCAACCTGCCGAAGGTTCTCACAACCAACCAGGTACCGACCAACCTCACTGTGGGCACCAGTAACGACACGAGCGAAATCTACGTGGGCGACTTCTCTCAGCTGGCGATCGGTATCCGCACCGGGTTCTCGCTTCGATTGCTGACCGAGCGTTACGCCGACAACGGGCAGGTGGCGTTCATCGCCAATATCCGCGCAGACGTGCAGGTGTTGCAGCCTAAGGCATTCGCGATCGACTTGGGGGTGCGTCCGTAATGGCAGGCTTCGAAGTCTTTCTGACCGACCATGATCCGCTGACTCAGATCCTGAGCGATCTGGAAACGCCGAAGCGCGAAGGTATCCCGCTCGAAACCTGGCGGGCACTGCCGAACAGCGCAGACGCGTAGGTTAGCTCCCTCCCTCTCGTTGTCATAGCCGAGGGGGAGGGTTCGACCGGCAGAGCGCGTGCGAGCCCTAGCCGGTCACCTTGGGGCCACAGGAGGTTGGTTGCTTGTCCGGCGACTCCCTGTGGCCCTCAAAGGATTCCGGGAAGTAGAAGACTCGGATAGGTGTGCGAGGGGGTCGGCAGGGCCGCAGGGAAGCGTTTTCGTTGCCGTTGTCGTTTTCCTGTGGCCCACAAGGCATTCCGGGAGTAGAAGCTCGGAAGAGGTAGTGGCGGTCCATCGTTTCCATATCAGCCGAGGGCGCGGCATCATCTACCCACCAAGGGCTCTGTTTTCCACATGGAATTCGGGGCCTTTTGGTGTATGACTACAAACCGTAGTACAGAACCTCAAACTTATTGAAACGCTTGGAGACTGAGCAATGTCGAATTCATGGTGGTTGCACGATCCTCGCTGGGTCGCGATTCGCAAGTGGTACAAGGAGAACACACCTGCCGGGGGCTGGACCTGCCATCTCTGCAACGAACCCATCGACCCATATGCAAGCGGCAGAACACGATTGGGTTTGTCTGTGGATCACATCGTGCCGGTCAGCCGAGGGGGTGCATTGTTCGACCATGCCAACACCGCACCCGCACATATGAAGTGCAACAGTGGCAAACGAGAAGGCCGACAGCTGGCAGGTACCACAGCAGAGCCCTACCGCGCACCGTTCAGACGACGTAGCCGCCGAGCACCGGGAACAACAACAGCGAAGCCGAAGCCAAGCCTGATACCCATCGAACCTGTTGGACCTGACGACGTGCATGGTAGCCAGATCTGGTAGCACCCTTGGTGTCTCAGTATGTACTCATCACTTCACTGTGAACTGATACACACCTTGCAATGCCTTGCCAACCATGCTGAACCCACTGACATGCACTGTCTTGCAATGCATCTTGTACTGCTTCCTGTTGCTGCTAGTGACCACTGCCAATGGTGCATTGCGTCCTACGTTAGCCACCATGCACACCATCACTAGCACCAGACCAAGTGCAAGCAGCATCGACACTGCACTGATTGCTATTGCAACCTTCAATGCTTTCCAACCAACCTTGCGAACCGTAACGCCCTGTGGCAGCTCCTGCCGTACCAACGCGCTCCAGTCGCTCACTGCCTGTGTAGTAGCCATTGTTTGACTCACCCCTTCCAGTTGGTGAATTCCATGTGGAAAACATATCGCTAATGCGATTCATTCCCTCACTAACAATGACACTAATCAATTGTTTTGGATTGCGCTAATGGCACTAGGTAGGCAGAGGAATGGATGGTAGGGACCAGTGGGTAGGGGGGTCCAAGTTTTCCGGCATTCGCAGACGCCGAGCAAGACCCTGCCTCCGATCGCTTCTCCCTCTAAGTTGAAATCTTCAACGACACTGCATAACCGCAGGTCAGAGGGTTACTATAGTGCTCGAATCGGCGTCCGAGAGGGTCTGAAAGAGAATCTGCCATGGGACGACGAGAATCGACCGCGCGCAGTGCAGTATGAATACGTAAAGATATAAGGACTAAAACCAATAGCCGAGATGAGTCGGCCAATCTCATTAAATAGCTATTCCGAAGTCGGCAGAATGCCGCCGTTTCGATGGGTAGTGTATTTCGCTTCAGTTATGCGGAGCATTGTTCTACGGCTCTTCGGGTATTTCCGGTAAGCCTTATATCGAAAAGCATATGCAGCAATTTTGGTTTGACTGGGAATTGGCGTCAGAGAATCATCCGAGAGTGTCCACACCAAGCAACCATGCCCCTCGATGCGAGCTGGCAGATCAGGCCCCTCGAATGGGTCGCGATTTGCTTCGTAGTCGATGCCAATGGACCTATCTTCGGAACGAATGCCGACGTTTGCAATAGTGGTTGCTTCGGCTCCGAGATTAAGAACAACCAGATTCAGCGTGTCCTTCGACGGTGAGCCAACGCTTACCGACTGCCTCATTTCGACAGAGATTCTTGGCCACCGTATCCATGTCAGCGCGAAGCTCCACACCAGCGAGACGATCGACAACACAAGGGCGGCAACTGACATGCGCGAGAGCCTACCGCCTAATCCGTCTTCCACCAGTCAGAGTCAATCGAAATTATCTTCTTCGGCACGATTTCCACAGTGTCGGGGTCGAATACTCTACGCGGATTGCGCACCTTCACTCTCAGAATCGTCACCTTCAAGCACTCTCTGACGACCTCGCGCCTGTCCAGAATGTCGAGAGAATCCCACACGGCTTTTGTGTCTCCATCAGCGAATTTCTGCAGTACCGGATTACCCACCTGGCGCGCTCTCGCTTCGGCGGCTTCGATCTTCGGCAGTAGGGACTGTTCCATCTGCTCTGCCATGCGCGCCCGTGTGGACGCCGAGATATTGGCGTTGGTCAGCTCCAGAATTTCAGCGTCGAGTTGCTGCCTGAGTTCGCGGGCAAGTTCGGCAGCTTCCCTGGCAGCTTGGTCGTCGCCGTACATAGCGGCAGCGGCACGCACATGATCCGAAAAGAACTCCACTACAGCCGATTCCACATGCCTGTCCAGCTCGTCGGCAGCGCGCTTCACGTGACTGTCTGGGCAACGGTATCGAGGCCGAAGGTCTGACCTCATATTGGAATGCTTGACTCCCTGGCCGCACACTTCACAGGTAGCTATGCCCGAAAGTAGATGCGTTACTTGACTTCCCCAGGTACGGGACCGAGAGGGGTCGGTGAGCATGGCAACCAGCCGAGTGTGTTCGCCTTCGGTTATAAGCGGTTCCCAATCGCCCCGTGTACGTGAGATCTCGACCCGTTCGCCAGTTTGCTTGTCGTGCCGCCGACGTACGTGGATTCCGGCATAGGTCGGACTCAGGACCATCGAACGCAAACCCTTCCCGCCGATCTTGGCCCAACCACTCCCCTGCCTGCCGACACCTCGACTAGGCGCGGGCACTCCGCGCTCTGCGAACTCTTTTGCCAGGCTTCGCAGTGATTCACCCGCCAGCAATCGGCGCACCGCCTCTTGGACGATCGGCGCGGCTTCCGGGTCCACAGTCCAGCCGTCACGGCCGCGCACATATCCGAAAGGCATCCACCCGTTGTGTGTCCCTGTGGCAGCGGTCCGATCCTTCGCCCGCATGATTCGCTTGCGCGACAGCGCTACCTCTAGTTCGGCATTCTGAGCCGCGATACCGAGCATGTAGTTATCGTTCGGCTCGTTCAAGTCGTACAGCCGCCCGCCGACGAACCACTGCACGCCGAGGTCTGCGCAGAAATCCCGTAGCTCTGCGAACTCACCGAGCTTGCGCGTGATCCGAGACGACTCCCAGGACACCAAGACGACGCCACGCCGCAGCAGTGCCCGCAGGCGCAGAAAGCCTGGACGAGTGCCCTGAGAGTACCGAGACGCGCCTATGTCGTTGTCGACCACCACATCAATCACCGGCCACCCTTCGGCCTCACACGTGCGCCTGCAATCGGCTTCCTGCTCCGATACCGACCGTGCACGGCCTGACTGGTCACTGGACACGCGACAGTAGATGACTGCTCCATCAATCGACGCCATGGCTGGTACCTTCCAATCGTTGCGAATGCCCTGGTCACATGGTAGTTCTATATGGGTGACTTTGGCATACGGCTTCACCGAGTACGGCGGACCCGACACACAGTCCTACTTCGACGTCACCTTGCCCCCGCCCGGTGCCGGCCAACTGCTGGTGTCGGTCCGAGCGGCGGGCGTCAACCCCGCTGACTGGAAAGTTCGCGCGGGTACTCGAAAAGATACTGTCCCGGTGACGCTGCCTGCGGTTCTGGGCCGCGAAGTGTCCGGTGTTGTCATCGGAGTAGGTCCGCGGGTCACCGAGTTCGAGGTCGGCGACGAAGTGTTCGGCGCTACCGCGACCGGCTTCGGCGGCTACGCCGCGTCGACATTGCTCAACGTCTCCTCGACAGCACACAAGCCGCCTACCGTGTCCTGGGCCGATGCCGCAGTGCTGACGGTTGCGGCAGGAACGGCCTACGACGCACTCCACGATCTCGGTCTGAAACCCGGGGCGACACTCCTGCTGCTCGGCGCCGGCGGCGGCGTTGGTCGCAGCACGATCGCGCTTGCTCTGGCGCGGAGTATCAACGTGATCGGTGTCGCGAGCGAGTCCAAGAGAACCGCGATCGAGGAAGCGGGAGCACGTTGGGTTGCGTCGGGGGACGGCTTCGCAGACGACGTGTCCGCGTTGTCCCCAGTCGGAGTGGACGCGGTTTTCGACCTGGTCGGCGGGGACACTCTCACTCGCGGCGCTGAGCTCGCCCGACCGGACGCACCGATCCTGAGCATCGCCGATCCTCTGGCTGCGAGCCGACTCGGCGGCGGTGGTGTCGAACGCCGAAGAACTACAGCAGTATTCACGGAGGTCGCGGCGCTCGTGGCCGACGGGATCCTCGACCCGTCCGTGTCCGGGCGGTACCCATTCTCCCGCGCTGGGGAAGCGCTCGCTGCAGTCGAAGACGGCCATGCCGCCGGCAAAGTGGTGATCGAGTTCGGCTGATTCCTGTCGGCCCCCGATGGTTCAATCACCGTCTACGACGGACGGCGTTGAATCACCGTCTACGACGGGCGGCGTTGAATCACCGTCTACGACGGACGGGGGCACAGGTGGTTGCACGGTTATTTGCGATCCTGTCGACGCTCGTGCTCGTATGTCTCGTCGCGTCCTGCGGATGGTTCGGGGACGAGCGTCTCGAGTCGGCCCCGGGCAGCCCGACACGATCGGAGCTCGAATCGCTGCTGTCCCGGACCGCGATTGTCGACAACCGCCCACATCCGGGTGGATACGAGCGCGGCTGCGGTAACGGCGAGGCCCCGTTGACTGAACTAAATGCCGAATGGTGCAGGTCTGAAGGGGTGGGGTCGATGTGGGTCGGTAGCTTGCGGACATGAGCGAAGGGGAAAGTTCGAGAGATCTGTCGGGGCTTGTGGTGGCCCGAGTGGGTCGGTTGATAGCGACAGGTCAGGCGGCGGAGCCTTACGTCTTGCAGGGCAGCGACGGTGAACGAGTGGAGTCCGTCGAGGTGTTCTTCCGGGAGCTGATCGCTTCCGGGAGGTCGGTGGCGACGGTGCGTTCGTACGGTATGGATCTGCTCAGATGGTGGCGGTTCCTTCACGCTGTGGACGTGGCGTGGGATCGTGCCGATCGGGTCGATGCCCGCGATTTCAGTTGTTGGATCCAGTTGACGGCGAAGGCACGACAAGGATCAGTGGTGCCGGCCAGCGCCGAGGCGGCTGCTACTGCTGCGGCATCGCCGAATCCTGTCACCGGCAAACCGGCTCTGGGGGCCGGGTACTCGCCGGCGACAGTGGCGCACAGTGAGACGGTGCTGCGAAGTTTCTACGATTTTCATCGGGACGCGGGGACTGGCCCGCTTCTGAATCCGTTCCCTCTCGATCTCTCTCGCCGGTCGAGACGGGCTCATGCGCACCACAATCCGATGGATCATTGGGCACCTGAGCGTGTGGGGCGCTACCGGCCTCGGGTCTCGCAGCGGATTCCCCGAGCGATTCCCGAGGATCTGTTCGATAAGTTGTTCGCGGCGTTGTCGTCGGATCGGGACCGGGCGTTGGTGGCGTTCTGGATTTCATCGGGGGTGCGAGCGTCGGAGCTGTTGGGAGTCCGCGAGTGCGATGTCGACCCGGGGCAGCAGTTGATTACTGTGGTGCGCAAGGGAACACGTGCGGTGGAGCAGGTACCCGCGTCGGCGGACGCGTTCGTCTGGTTGCGGTTGTATCAGGAGCAGTTGCGGGGCGAGGTGCCACTCGGACGGATGCAACCGTTGTGGTGGACACTGCGAAGGCCTCGCCGCCCGTTGAATTACCATGCGGCGCATCGGATGTTCGAGCGTGCGAATGCTACCCTCGGTTCGGATTGGACTCTGCACGACTTACGTCACAGTGCAGCGAGGCGGATGGCCAACGACCCGCACTTGTCCTTGGTGGAGGTCAAAGAGGTGTTGGGGCACGCCCATTTGTCGACGACCGAAATTTATCTGACACCCGATAAGGACGAGGTGATCGCCAGCGTCCTGGCCCACCACGCTCGTACTGCTGATCAGCGGGAACATCCGCGGGCTCCGTCGCCGCCTCCTGCTCCTGGATACGATCCGGCAGCGTTGAGCGTGCTGTTCGGGAGGCCGTTGTGAGCACTGCCGTCAAGCACATGACCCGCCCGGAACGCTTCGAGGTCACACCGGTGCCGCATTCGAGGATTCGCCAACTGCACAAACAGTTTCCACCACGCGAAGGTGAACTCTGGTGGCCGCACACCGCTGCCTCTGCTGAGGAGGTCGAGGCCCGACTGAACTGCTCGGTGCTTGCTGAGGCTGCGGTCACCACCCGAGCCGGACGGCACCGGGGCGTGATCAAGATACTGACCTGGTTGGCTTCGGTGCCAGGCGATACCTGGCAAGCCCGGTGGCTCGCCAGCGGCGCCGAGAACATCCGCGGGTCTCGTTACGGCGCGACAACCTCCTGGGCCGATCTCCCGGTGGAATGGATTGCCGGACACGGGCGCCCTGTCAGACATGATCGCAACGACCTGGCTGCAGGACTGCTGATGTTGCTGTGCCTGGACGTGATCCGGCCGCAGTTGCCGTGGATGCTCTCCCGGGCGCACCCGTTTCTCGCGCCGATGATGGCAAAGCTGCGAGATCCGGACGGATTCGCGCGGTTGGACGAGCTTGCTGCCACTCAGCCGGATACCTCGCGAGACGATGCACGAATCGCAGCGACCAGAATCGCGACCCTGCTGGTATCCAAAGGCGGGACGGTCGCGGAGATCACTGTCGGCGATTGCGTGGAGCTGATCGAAACGATGGCGCAGGTGCACTCCCGCCGCGGTCAGAAGAAGATCGATTTCTACCTGCGACTACGTGCGATGGGCATCTTTCCCGAGGATGCACCACACAGCATCCGTGCGTTCGGCGCTCCGGTCGGACAGTTGACGATCGAACAACTCGTCGACCGCTACCCGATCGAGAACCAACCGATCCGAGCTCTGCTCATCGACTATCTGCGCGAGCGTCAACCCGCGCTGGACTACACCAGTCTCAACTCTCGTGCCCGAGGACTCGCCGGGCTGTTCTGGAGCCGCGTCGAGACACTCGCCCCCGGTATCGACACCCTGGCGCTGCCGCCTGACGTTGCCCGAGCATGGAAGGACGACCTGAGATCGATCACACGCACCGCCGTCGACGCGGCGGGACGAAAGCACGAAACAACTTCGCCCCGAAAGAATTACAAAGACAATCTGTTGCAAGTGCGTGCGTTCTATCTCGACCTCGCGCACTGGGCCGTCGAAGATCCGGCACGCTGGGCGCAGTGGGTGGCGCCCTGCCCGATCAGCGACGCCGAGGTCAAAAGAGGCAAGGAACTCAAACACCGTAAAGCGCGGATGGATCAGCGCACTCGCGAGCGATTGCCTGTCCTGTCGCAGTTGGTTCGGTCCGCAGCTGACCGCCGCGCGGCCGCAGCGGCTCTACTTGTTGCGGCGCAGAACACCGAACCAGGTGAGGTGATCGCGGGAACCGACGGAGAACTGCGACGATCCTTGATCCGTCGGGGAACTGGCCGCGTCGTATGGGCCGACAATACTGTTACCGGTGTTCGCCGCGATCTCACCTACGAGGACGAGGAAGCATTCTGGGCATTCGCCACTATCGAAGTGTTGCGGCTCAGCGGTATCCGTCATGAAGAGCTCCTCGAGCTCAGTCACCACAGCATCACCGAATATCGACTACCTAGTACCGGTGAACTGGTTCCGCTGCTGCAGATAGCTCCATCGAAGACCGATACCGAGCGGCTGATCTTGGTCAGTCCCGAGCTTGCGGAAGTCCTCAGTGCGGTAGTTCAGCGTTCGCGGCAACCCAACGGATCGATACCGCTCGTGGCTGCCTACGATACGCAGGAGAAGCTGTGGAATCCGCCGATGCCGCTGCTCTTTCAGCGGGGAATCGGAAACGAACGCCGAGCGATCCCACCGAGTTTCGTCCGCAAGCTCCTCATCAATGCGCTCACCGTGGCAGCTCTCACCGATGCCAGTGGCGATCCGTTGATGTTTCAGCCCCACGACTTCCGGCGAATATTCGTCACCGACGCGATCATGAACGGCCTGCCACCCCATATCGCACAGGTTATTTGCGGGCACAAGACAATTGACACGACGATGGGCTACAAGGCCGTCTACCCCTCGGAAACGATCGAAGCGCATCGAGCGTTCATCGCGCGTCGTCGTTCGATGAGACCCAGTGAGGAATACCGGACACCGACCGACGAGGAATGGGATGCGTTCTTGTCTCATTTCGAGAAGCGGAAAGTATCGGTCGGGACCTGCGCACGGTCGTTCGGCACACCCTGCATCCATGAGCATGCTTGCGTCAGATGCTCACTCCTGCGGCCGGATCCAACGCAGCGAGGCAGGCTCGAAGAAATCCGAGACAACCTCGAAGCCCGCATCATCGAAGCCAAACAGGAAGGCTGGCTGGGTGAAGTCGAAGGACTGCAGGTCAGCTACACCGGAGTCAGGGACAAGATCGCACAGGTCGATGCCACGATGAAACGAGGATCGGCAACAACTGACCTCGGAATGCCTGGATTCGGATCGATCTCGGGAAGGACTTCCACATGATTACCAAGCTTGAATTCTTGTTCAGAGAAGCCTGCGTCTTCGGCCCCGCGTGGTCCGACGACCAGGACGCACCTGGTGGCCACGACGGGTGCGATACCCGCAACAACGTTCTGGCCCAAGATCTCTCGGACGTGGTGTTCAAACCGGGAACACGTGACTGCGTCGTACTGTCCGGCGCGATGACCGACCCGTACTCCGGAGATCGCATCGAATTCGAACGCAGCCAGGCCAAGTCCGTCCAGATCGACCACGTCTTCCCACTCGCCGCGGCCTGGGACTTCGGCGCGAACTCCTGGACTCCTGCGTTGCGGATGAGGTTCGCGAACGACATGTCTCTGAACCTGTTGGCCGTCAACGGCCCCGACAACCAGTCGAAAGGCGACAGCACGCCCAGTGAGTGGTTGCCGCCCGATCCTGCGTACCGATGCTTTTACGCCGGCAAGTACTTGACCGTCGCGATTTCCTACGGCTTACCGGTCAGCTGGGCGGATCACTCGGCGTTGACAGAACTCGCCACTCGCTGTTGAGCTACCGGCCGTCCTTCACCACTCGACCGCTCTGAATGACGAGTGCGATGCGCTCACGATCGGCGAAGATGGACGGATCCGTCAACGGATTGCCGCGGAATGCAACGAGGTCGGCGAACTTGCCGACTTCGATGGTGCCGACCTCGTCGGCGATACCGAGAATGTCGGCGTTGATCCGGGTAGCGGAAACCAATGCGTCCATCGGGGTTTCGACCTTGGCGCGCAGGACCAGCTCCATTCCCCGGCCCGTTTGATCGGTACCGATGAGGTCCGATCCCAATCCCACTCTGACGCCGGCATTTCGAGCAGCAAGAAGCCCGTCGATCTGACCCTGCATCATCTGGCCGATCCGAGCCGAAATCGATTCGGGTAGACCTGCTGACGCCGCGCTGTCCGAGAGCGCCTGCACCACAGCCAACGTCGGCACCAACGCGACGTCGTGCTCGGCCATCAACTTGGCGGTCTCGTCGTCGATATCGGAGCCGTGCTCGACGCATTTTGACCCGGCAGTGACAGCGTTACGGATTCCCTCGTTGTTGTGAGCATGCACCGTGACATAGGTACCGCGCGCATTGGCTTCCTCGACGGCAACTTCGATCTCGTCGACCGTGAACTGGGTATCGGTGAGCTTGTCATGAGTCGATACCACTCCCCCGGTAACACACAGTTTGAGGAAGTCCGCACCCCTGCGGAACGTCTCGCGAACGTTCTTTCGCATTTCGTGCGGACCGTCGGAAAGCAGAGACATACAACGTAATCCGGGGATGTCATGATCGGACCAGTCCGAAGTCGGCTCCCATTCGGCCGCCAGGTGCCCGTGTCCACCGGTCTGGCACTGGATCGGGCCGCACTGAATGATCCGCGGACCCGGAATCTTGCCCGAGGCGACAACTCCGGCGAGTCCACCGTCGATTCCGCCGCAGTCACGAACAGTGGTGAATCCCCCGTCGAGGGTCGATGCGCAGGTCGCGAACATGTCTGCAGCGAGCTCGGCTACCGAGATCTGACGCCGCAGGCTCGGTGCGAGATCGCTCGATCCACCGAGATGAACGTGTGCGTCGATGAGGCCGGGCGTGATTGTCAGCCCGGTGCAGTCCAGCACCTCCGCCCCCGTGGGTGGCGTGCCACCGAGTGCACTGATGCGCCCGTTTTCCACAGCAACAGCGCAGTTCTCGATCGGGTCGGCGCCCGTCCCGTCGATGATCGTTGCACCGGTCAGCCATACGACAGACATATTGAATGTTCCTCCGACGTGTACCGATCGCCGGAAGATTCCGCCGACATACCGAATAGGGTTCGGTTAGTATGATGCATATCGGCTCCCGAAATCAAGGAGTTGTCATCACTCGATGAAGTCCGAGATTGCTGACGAATCCCTCACCAGGAGAATCGATGCCGCGTCCCACCCAGCCGATACTGTCCACGCGAAACATCACCGACGCGGCTCTGGATGCTGTCGACGCGACCGGCGACTTCACCATGCCCGGGATCGCCAAGCAATTGAACGTGACTCCGTCTTCGCTCTACACACATATTTCGGGTCGATCCGAGATCGTCGAACTCATGCGCATCCGCGTGATGTCGTCGATCTCTGTCCCCCACCCACCCCCAGGATGGAGCGAACGGATCAGCGCGTGGGGGTGGGCCTATCGCCGAGCTGCGGTCGAGCACTGGCGCCTCATCCCGCTGCTCATGACACGCAGCGTCCGCACCGAGGTAACTTTTGCTATCGATACTGCACTGGTTCAGGCATTTTCGGACGGGGGTTTCGATTCGGCCGACACTCGTCACGCAATCTCCACGCTGGACAGTCTGGTTCTCGGATCAGTCGTGAAACTCTCGACGCCGGATGTCGCATGGACCCAATCCTTCAACCCGAGCGAGATCACGCGCGAGGCTACGACCCCACTGCGAACCGACGACACGTTCGACTTCGGCCTGCGAACCCTGATCGCCGGATGGATGGCTCAGCGCGTTGTTCGTCTGTATACCGAACCTCATTCGGATTCCGGCGTCACTTCACGGTGAACGACCTGGTGTGCCATCCCGTGGCGCCACCGGGAATCGGCGGAGTGCGCTCTTCCACCTGAACGTTCCCGTCCAGATCCGTCGCTCTGACCTGCACCGTGTGCAAACCCGAGCCTGCATCCCACATCCACGACCATTGACGCCAGGTGTCGATCGAGTACTCCTGCGCCAGTGTCGCCGGTTGCCATTCACCGTTGTCGACGCGAACCTCGACCTTCTCGATCCCGCGATGCTGCGCCCAGGCCGTTCCCGCCACCAGCACCTGGCCCGGCTCGATGGGAGCCAGAGCTGCCGGCACCTCGATACGCGAGGACGTCTTGATCGGTGCCTGCGCACCCCAACCGCGCTGGGTCCAATAGGCCTCGACCTTGTCGAAACGCGTGAGTTCCCACTCCGTCACCCACTTGGTGGCGGAGACGAAACCGTACAGACCGGGAACGACCTGCCGAACGGGATAGCCGTGCTCGAACGGCAACGGCTCACCGTTCATCGCCACGGCGAGAATCGCGTCACGGCCGTCGGTGACTATCTCGACCGGGGTGCCGACTGTGAAGCCGTCGACGCTGGTCGAGAGGAGCATGTCGGCGTCGGGATGGACACCGACTTCGTCGAGCAGGTCCTTCATGGGATAACCGATCCACTTCGCGTTCCCGGCCAGAACGCCGCCCACCTCGTTCGAGACACACGTCAGCGTGATGACTCGCTCGATGGGCGTTCGCGCCACCAGATCGTCGAACGACAACGTCATCTCGCGGTCCACCATTCCGTGAATCCGCAGTTCCCACGAATCCGTCGTCAATTGCGGAACGAGGAGTGCAGTGTCGATTCGGTAGAAGTCGTCGTTGGGCGTGATGTACGTCGACGCACCCGCAATCGCGATGTCCGCACCCGCCGGAATCGGCGGCGCCGGGTCAGCGGCGGTGGGCACGACAAAATCTTCACGATTCGCTACTGCTCCGGCGATTCTCTGCCCCACGAACTTCCCGGCCGCACCCGCTGCCGCAGCCACTGCCAACGCCGCACCCGCAAGCAGGAGGAACTGACGACGAGGCAACCACGAGTCGGCGACGCCCGGCGAGAGCGGCACTTCGAGTTGTGTGATCAGCAACCGCAAGGTTGCGACGCCCGCCACCACACCGACCAGCGTCGGGAACACGTACATCGCATCGGCAGTCGGGCGCTGCATCGCCGCATACACACCAACCGCGCCCAGAAGAACGAGAATGACGCTGCCGATCGGGCGGCGTCGCCGTTCCAGGAGCCCGGCCACCGCGCCTAGCAGAACGATCAAGATCGACATTCCGATGAACAGCGCCGGCTTGTCATTGGTACCGAAAGTGTCGATCGCGAACTCGCGAGCCCACGCCGGCGTTCGGTCGACGGTAGTCGCACCTACCGCGTAGAAGGGCGACGCGTCCGGGTTGATCGGCAGCGCCACCAGTTCACCGACGCCCAGGACGACAGCCGCGGCCAAGACCCCGGAGATCGCGTGAGCAGCCCATCTACGACGCGGTGGACGAGATTCGGTGCTCGGGTGCTCGTCGATGTTCTGTGTGACCATGTCGTCTCGGCTCTGTCGGTGCGAGTGGTGCTTCGATCGGATACCCGACATTCGACGCTGCGGGCCATCCGGATGGGTGCACTCCTCCATCAAGAACTACTCCGAACTCGCGATTAGAGTGGGAACGATGACCGTCGACCTCAACAAGGACACGCTCCTGTGCATGTCGCTCTCCGGGCGACCGAGCAACATCGGCACCAGATTTCACAATTACCTCTACGAAGAATTGGGCCTGAACTTCGTCTACAAAGCCTTCACCACCGAAGACGTGCCAGCCGCGATCGGCGGCATCCGAGCACTCGGGATTCGAGGCTGCGGGGTGTCGATGCCGTTCAAGGAACAGGTCATCGAGCACATCGACGTCATGCATGATTCGGCCAGCGCCATCGACTCCGTCAACACGATCGTCAACGAGTCCGGAGTGCTGCACGCCTACAACACCGACTATCAGGCGGTGGCCGATCTACTGCGTGACAACAACGTCGACACGAGCCTGTCCGTCGCTGTCGCCGGCAGCGGTGGCATGGCAAAAGCAGTCGTCGCCGCGGTGCGCGACACCGGATTCACCGACGTCACCGTGATCGCCCGCAACCAGCAAGTGGGGTCATCGCTTGCGAAGCAGTACGGCTTCGACTGGCAGGCCGAACTCGGTGAGCTTCGTCCAGGTGTGCTGATCAACGCCACCCCGATCGGTATGTCCGGCGGCGCAGAAGCAGATGCACTGTCGTTCCCCGAGCACGCAGTGCGCGCAGCCGATGTCGTCTTCGACGTCGTCGCGATGCCTTCGAAGACGCCACTGATCGCGTTGGCGACCGAACTCGGCAAAACGGCGATCACAGGAGCGTCGGTCATTGCCCTTCAGGCCGCCGAGCAGTTCGTTCTCTACACCGGTGTGCGCCCGAGCGCGGAGCAGATCCAGCGAGCGTCGGAATACTCACGGGCGTAGGAACCACGTCGCCGTGAACGAGACCGGGGAGACTCCACCTCAACAACTCGCGCGGAACTTCAACGAGTTGTTGCAAGAGCTGCGCGTCGCGCTCTCTGGTGTGCAGATCCTGTTTGCCTTCCTGCTGGCCGTGGCATTCACCGAACGCTACGAGGAAGCGTCGGCGTACATCCGCGGCATCCACTTGGTGACAGTGATCCTTGTTGCCATCTCGTTCGGGTTCCTGATGGCACCCGCGGTCTGGCATCGCATGCTTTTCCGCCGTGGGCACCGCGAGAACATATTGCCCGTGGCCAACCGATTCGCCCTGTGCGGCATAGCCTTTCTGGCCGCCTCCATGACCGGCACGGTCCTGTTGATCGCCGAGGTCGCCGTCGGCGGAGTTGCCGCAAAGGTTTTGGCAGCGTGCGCCGCGATCATGTTCACGGCGCTGTGGTTTCTCGTGCCGTCATTCATCGATCGCACCAAGAGCTGACTCAGGCTCCGGTGTCGACGGCGCGAGTGCTGTCGTTGGACCACTGTGACCACGAGCCCGGGAACAGCGTCGCGTCGTAGCCGGCGATCGCGAGCGCCGCGATCTCGTGCGCTGCAGTCACTCCGGATCCGCAGTACACCGCCACCTTGTCTCCGACGCCCAGTCCGGCGAATCGCTCACGCAGGTGGGTCGTATCCAGGAATCGCCCGTCGCCGGTGATGTTCTCGGCGGTCGGCGCGTTCACCGCACCAGGGATGTGCCCTGCGACGGGATCCATCGGCTCGACCTCGCCGCGGTACCGCTCCCCGGCTCGGGCGTCGAGAAGGACACCGCCCTCGCTCGTCCAGTTGCCGACACCGTCGATGTCGACAGTCGGCATGTTGCCGCCGGTGAAAGTCACGTTGCCCGGGCTGACGGACTCGCCGATACCGGCCGCCAACGGCAGTCCTGCGGACTCCCAGGCCTGCAGCCCGCCGTCGAGCAGTCGGACGTCCGAGAGCCCGGCCCACCGCAGCAGCCACCAACCACGGGCCGCGGCCGTGTTGCCGGTGGCGTCGTAGAGCACCACCGAATCACCGTCGTCGATTCCCCAACGACGCGCCGCGGCCTGCAGGTCTTCGAGACTCGGCAGCGGATGCCTTCCCTTGCCCGGCGACGGCGGCGAGGCAAGTTCCTCGTCGAGGTTCACGAATACCGCACCGGGAATATGGCCGTCGCGAAAATGCTGCTCGCCGTTCGAATCACCCAGCGCCCATCGGACATCGAGCAATCGCGGCGCAGCGCCGGCCTCGATGAGAGCGGACAGTTCTTCGACGTCGATCAGCACGGGAAGTGTCATGAGCCCATCCTGACACGACCACTCATGCAACCCCGAAGAAGGCACCGAGGCCCACCAACAACACTCCCGTCACCACGTCGATTCGCTTGCCGACGCCAGGGCGACGCAGCTTCTTGCCGGCTCCGGCCGCCAACACCACCACGATCGCCCACCACAGTGCCGCGGCGACCACCGTCGCGCCCGCCAACATCAACGTCCGCAGCCCTGCGCCTTCACCCGGCTCGATGAATTGCGGGAGTAGCCCGAGAAAGAACAACAGCGCCTTCGGATTCAGCAGGTTCGAGAGGAAGCCGTAGCGAAATGCCGTGGTGACCGCGATCGGTTCTTTCGCTGCCGGAATTCCCTCGTCCGAGGCTCGGGCTTTGAAAGCACTTCGAATCGCGGAGATGCCGAGCCAGGTCAGATATGCCGCCCCGGCGTATGTGAGCGCGGAGAGCAACTGCGGCCGTGTTGCCACAAGTGCGGAGAGACCAAGTGACGCGGCAGCGGTGTGAACGAAGAGCCCGGAAATCACACCGGCGGCCACCACCGCGCCGGTCCGACGATCTGCCAGAGAATGACGCAGGATCAGGACAAAATCCGGTCCCGGCGTGAACAGGACGATGGATAGCAGGGAGCCGAAAGCGAGCCATTGACCGACGCTCATCCGAAATACCTCACACCCGAGCTGATTCGAGACACATGTTCATGCCAGGAGTGTGCAACTGGATCCGGGAAGTTCAAAACGACTCCGGATATAGTTCGGCAGATGACGAAGAATGAGCCTCTGGATCCGGTGGACTGGAAGATTTTGGCCGAATTGCAGAACGACGCGTCGATCACCAACAAGGTGTTGGCCGATCGAGTCGGCTTGGCGACGTCCTCGTGCCACGAGCGCGTCCGACGCCTACGCGCCAACGGCACGATCAGCGGCATCCATGCGGTTGTCGATCCGGCAGCCGTTGGCCGGTCGATGCAGGCGATCATCGCCGTTCAATTGCGACCACACCGCCGCGACCTCGTCGACCGGTTCACCGCCGACGCGCTAGCGCTGCCGGAAACGCTTGCGCTCTTCAACGTCTCGGGGCCCGAGGACTTCTTCCTCCACGTCGCGGTCCGTGACAGCGCTCATCTACAACGGGTATTGATCGACTACCTCGCCGCACAACCCGAGGTCTGGCACGCCCAAACGCACCTCATCTACGGCAAAGCGGTCACCTCACCCATCCGACCGGACAGGTAAATCGGGCCTCGAGCGGGTCGGGCAGAATCACTGACCATGTCGGACTCCACAGATACCACCGAACCGGAAGCCGTTCGCAGCAACTCGCAACCGATGAGCGCAGGCATCGTCACGGCCCTCGTCGGCTTCACCAGTTCGTTCGCGGTGGTCCTCACCGGCCTCGCCGCTGTCGGCGCGGACGCGACCGAGGCGGCGTCCGGACTGCTGGTTCTGTGTGTGACCCAAGCGTTGGGAATGCTCTGGCTCTCACGCCGGTATCGGATGCCGATCACCCTGGCCTGGTCGACGCCCGGTGCCGCTCTGCTCGCCGGCGCCGGAGCCGTCGAGGGTGGGTGGCCGGCGGCGGTCGGAGCATTCATCGTCGTCGGAATCGCGATTGTTCTGACCGGACTGTGGCCGACGCTCGGAAGGATCATCTCGGCAATCCCGACGCCCCTCGCGCAGGCGATGCTCGCCGGGGTTCTGATGCCGTTGTGCCTGGCGCCGATCATCGCCGTCCGGGACGCCCCCGCAGCGGTCGCGCCCGTCATCCTGGTTTGGCTTGCCGCGCAGCGCTTCTCCAAGCGATGGGCGGTTCCGCTCGCGTTCCTCACCGCCGCGGTCGTGATCGGGATCAGCCTCGTCACGTCGGATCGAGTGCTCGACGCCAGCGCCATGATTCCCCGCATCGATCTCACCGCGCCGTCGTGGACCTGGCAGGCAATGATCGGCATTGCGATTCCCCTCTACATCGTCACGATGGCTTCGCAGAACATTCCCGGTGTGGCCGTGATGAATTCGTTCGGATACACCGTTCCCTGGCGACCGTCGATGATCGTGACGGGTATCGGCACCATCGTCGGCGCACCGGCCGGTGGCCATGCGATCAACCTCGCGGCGATCAGCGCAGCCCTGGCCGCCGCCCCCACCGCACATCCGGATCCCAAACGTCGATGGATCGCTGCCTTCACCGCAGGCTGGGCGTATCTCGTTCTCGCTGCCGGCGCGGCCGCGGTGGCCGCTCTGGTAGCCGCCGCTCCGGCCGGAGTCGTGGAAACTGTTGCCGGACTGGCGCTCCTGGCAACGCTTGCCGGCGCCCTCACGTCGGCGCTGAGCGAGGCGAGTGAACGTGAAGGCGCCGTGGTCACGTTTCTGATCGCCGCATCCGGGGTCAGTATCCTGGGAATCGGATCGGCATTCTGGGCGCTGTTAGTGGGGCTGATCGTGCGCGCCGTCCTACAGGGCACCACCCTGCCCCCACTCTCGCGAAAGTCCTCACTACAGTCGAAGCCGTGAGCACAGCGCAGACGCCCCCGTCGATCAGCGAGTTTCCCGTTCTCTGGCCCGTCCCGACGCGGTGGGACGACAACGATCACTACGGCCACGTCAACAACGTGACCTACTACTCGTACTTCGACACCGCGGTCAACGCCTGGCTGATGTCTTCCACTGGAACCGACATCCGCACCCTGCCTGCCATCGGCGTCGTCGCCGAGACGTCGTGCCGGTACCTGAGCGAGCTGTCGTTCCCCGAGCCGTTGCAGGTGGGTATCTCCGTCGAGAAGCTGGGCACCAAGAGCATCGTCTACGCCCTGGCGATATTCCACGAGGTCGACGGTGGCAATTGGGAACCCGCTGCCACCGGCCGCTTTGTCCACGTCTACGTCGACGCCGACACCCGTAAGCCGGTGGAGATCCCGGCGGCCATCAGATCGGCAGCCGGGATCTTGACCGAAAACTAGCTCAGGCCGAGCTGATCTGCCGTCAAGACGGCGCGTGCAACGATTCCGTCGATCAGCGCGACCGTCGGGCCGCCGTGCTCGGCCTTGTTGCGCGGATCGTCGAGAATGCGTCGCAGCACGCCCTCTGCGATGATCGAGAGCTTCCACAGAGCGAGTACGTGCCAGTATCCGACCGCTGACACGTCGCGGCCAGTCGCCTCGACGTAGGCAGCGACCAGCTCGTCACGGTTCGGGAAGCCTTCCAGCGTGGACGCCATGAACGGACCGGCAACCTTGTCACCGGCTTCCGGCCAGTACGCGAGTAGCGCACCGAGATCCGCGAGCGGCTCCCCCAACGTGCACAGCTCCCAGTCGACGACGGCAACGATGCGCCCCTCGGCCGGATCGGTGATGACGTTGTTGAGGTGGAAGTCGCCGTGAACCAACGTCACTTCGTTCTGTTCCGGAATGTTTCGGTGCAGAATCTCGGCCAATCGGTCGACATCCGGAACATCGCGGGTCTTCGACTTCTCCCACTGCGCCGACCACCGCTTGAGCTGACGCTCGGCAAAGGGCTTGCGGCTGGCCAGGTCGTCCAGCCCGGTCTCTTCCAGGTCAACTCCGTGGATGCTTGCAAGGGTTTTGGGCATCGCCAAGCCGACCGCGCGACGCTCGTCCTCGGTCAACTTCTGAGCCACCGGAACGCCGTCGATCACAACGCCGTCGATGTAGCTCATGAGGACCAGCGGAGCGTCCGTGATCTCCGGATCTTCCGTGATGCCGAGGATCTTCGGAACCGGCACTTTGGTTCCCTGGAGCGAGGACAGGATGCGGTGCTCGCGAACGACGTCGTGCGCGGACGACAACAACGTGCCGAGTGGAGGTCTGCGCAGTACCCACCGTCCTCCGCCCGCATCCGTCACGGAGTAGGTCAGGTTCGATTGCCCGTTACCGATCCTCTCGAAAGTCAGTGGTGTCGTGGCGCCGACCCCCAGTTCGGCGATCCACGCGGAAACAGCTTCTTCGTTCAAACCGACTGCAGTCACCGCACCGATGCTAGCGGTTGAAGTCCGATCGGTTGGCCGTACCGACACGTTTGTTACTCGCCAGTTCGCAGTTCAGGTCTTGATACGGCAGTGAAAATACTTGCGGATTTCCCAATCAGGGGGATCCTGATGGTAGAGCGACAACTGCATACGACACATCGGGATTGTGCGGCGTACTCACGAGGCGCGCCGGGCATGAGCAGAAACCGAGGTGAGCGAAGATGATCGACAACCTCGATTATCCGGTCCAACTCATCCAACCGAACGGCGCACGAGTGTGCCGTCCCGAATTCGACCGCCTGATAACAGACATCGGGCCTGACGAACTGCTGTCGTTGTATCGCGATCTCGTCGTGAGTCGCCGCATCGACACCGAAGCTGTTGCCCTGCAGCGTCAAGGCGAAATCGGTTTGTGGGCTCCGATGCTAGGCCAAGAAGCCGCCCAGGTCGGTTCCGCGAGAGCGCTCGCCCCAGACGACTTCGCGTTCACCAGCTACCGCGAACATGCCGTCGCGTACTGCCGGGGTGTTCCCCCCGAATTGCTGACCACCATGTGGCGAGGAATCTCCCATTCCGGTTGGGATCCAGAACAATTCAACGTCACCAACCCGGCGATCGTCGTCGGCTCCCAAGGGCTGCACGCCACCGGATACGCACTCGGCGCACACCTGGACGGCGCCGAGATCGCAACGATCGCGTACTTCGGCGACGGCGCCACAAGTCAGGGCGACATCGCCGAGGCGATGGGATTTGCCGCCAGTTTCCGTGTCGGCGTTGTCTTCTTCTGCCAGAACAACCAGTGGGCAATCAGTGAACCGGTATCCCTCCAGTCACGCACGCCCATCTCACATCGGGCAATCGGTTACGGCATCCCCGCGATCCGCGTCGACGGTAACGACGTCCTTGCCGTGCTCGCCGTGACGCGCTCGGCGCTCAATCGCGCACGCGAAGGCAGCGGCCCGACGTTCATCGAGGCGATCACCTGCCGGATGGGCCCGCACACGACCTCCGACGATCCGAGCAGGTACCGCACCGATACGGATATGTCGGAGTGGAAAAGCCGCGATCCGCTCGAGCGAATGCGTCTGCTCCTCGGCCGTCGCGATCTTCTCGGAGAAAACGAACTCAGCACCATCGCGGCAGCCGCCGACGACGTCGCCGCTGGACTGCGACGCGCAACCATCGCGCTCGCCGATCCGCCCCCGTCAGCGCTCTTCGATCACGTCTACGCCGAGGCACACCCACTGATCGACGCTGAACGCGAAGAGCATCGCGCGTATCTGGGCAGCCTGGAAGGGGCTTCGTCATGACCGTCATGAATCTGGTGACAGCGCTCAACACCGGCCTGCGACGCGCACTCGAAGACGATCGTCGCGTTGTCATCATGGGAGAGGACGTCGGCCGTCTCGGCGGTGTATTCCGGGTTACCGACGCCTTGCAGAAGGACTTCGGCGATACTCGGGTGATCGACATGCCCCTCGCCGAATCAGGGATCGTGGGAACAGCTTTCGGTCTTGCCTTGCGCGGATATCGGCCTGTCTGCGAAATCCAGTTCGACGGTTTCGTCTACCCGGCTTTCGATCAGATCGTCTCGCAGGTGGCAAAGATCCAGTACCGCACCCGAGGCGCTGCCTCTGCGCCACTGACGATTCGGATTCCCAGTGGCGGCGGAATCGGTGCGGTGGAACATCATTCGGAGTCGCCGGAAGCGTACTTCGCTCACACCGCGGGACTGCGGGTGGTGTACCCGAGCAATCCGATCGACGGTTTTCACATGATCCGCCAATCCATTGCGGCCGACGACCCGGTGATATTCCTCGAACCCAAACGGCGCTACTGGGATACCGCCGACGTGAATACCGATGCCGCGCCCGAGCTTCCGCTCCACCGTGCTCGCGTCGCCCGCTCGGGGAACGACGCGACAGTGGTTGCGTACGGATCCATGGTCGCCACCGCACTCGACGCCGCGCGGATCGCCGAAGAAGAAGGCCACGATCTGGAGGTCGTGGATCTGCGTTCACTCTCCCCCATCGACTTCGACACGATCGAGGCGTCGGTGAACAAGACAGGACGGCTGGTCGTCGTCCACGAGGCGCAGAAGTTTCTCGGCGTCGGCGCCGAAATCGCAGCACACGTCGCGGAACACTGCTTCTATCAGTTGGAGTCACCGATCCTGCGGGTCACCGGATTCGACATCCCCTACCCGCCCGCCAAGCTCGAGCGATTTCACCTTCCGGACGCCGACCGGATCCTCGCAGCACTCGACCGGACGCTGGCAGCATGAGTACAGGGCACGAATTCCGGTTGCCGGATCTCGGCGAGGGCCTGACGTCCGCCGATCTGGTCGAGTGGACGGTCGGCGTCGGCGACACGGTGGCACTCAATCAAGTTCTCGCCCAGGTAGAGACAGCCAAAGCTCTTGTCGAACTGCCGTCGCCCTACGTCGGCGTTGTCAGAGAACTCCTCGTCGAACCTGGCACTACCGTTCCGGTGGGTACTCCGATCATCCGTATCGAGGAGCCTGCAGATTCACCGTCTCCAAGTGATTCACAGTCTCCGAGCGTGCTGGTCGGATACGGACCCGCGGCGGAGAGACCGAGCCGACGACGGAGCAGGATCACGCCATACTCGCAATCCGCGGCGAGTGCCGAGCGTCGGCCCGCAACCCCCGCGGCGCGGCGCGCGGCCCGCGAAGCCGGCATCGATCTGAGCGAAATCACCGGCAGCGGATTCGACGGTGCCGTCACCGCGGCTGACGTCGCAGACGCGCTTACCGTGCAGGCGCCTTCGGATAACGCGACACGCCTGGCCTCGTCCGGCATACGAAAACAGATGGCGTCGGCGATGGTTGCCAGCACCCGTGCTCCGCAGGCCAGCGTCTTCCTCACCGCCGATGTCACGCCTTCGATGGAACTGCTCGGCAGGCTCCGTTCCTCGGAGGCGTTCACCGGACTGTCTCTCACTCCGCTGACACTCGCTGCCAAGGCAATGGTGGCCGCCATCGCCTCGCACCCGATGGTGAACGCGCATTGGGACGAGGCCCGCGGCGACGCCGCCGTCGACGATGACGTTAATCTCGGCATCGCCGTCGCCTCCGAACGTGGACTGTCCGTGCCCAACATCAAGAGCGCCCAGACCCTGAGCCTGGTCCAACTCGCACGCGCGGTGACCGAACTGACCGTTGCTGCCCGTGAGGGAAAGACGGACGTCCGTCACCTGACGGGTGGCACCGTCACGATCACCAATGTCGGAGTCTTCGGCGTCGACGGCGGCATTCCGCTTCTCAATCCAGGAGAAGCCGTCATCCTCTGTCTGGGCTCGGTGAGCGAGCGTCCGTGGGCGATCGAGCGCAAGATCGAAGTGCGGAGCGTCGTGACACTGACGTTGACGTTCGACCACCGCGTGCTGACCGGTGAGCAGGCCGCGAGATTCCTCTCATTTGTCGCAGAGATGCTCGCGAACCCGGACCTGTTGCTGACTCACCTGTAGAAAGGAACGAGTGAGCGTCAACCCCACCGACCGCGCAGTCCCCACCTCCGCCCTGGTGCGCGCCCGCGCCGGCATCTTCGGCATTTTCGGCATCAACGGATTTCTCCTCGCGATGTGGGTCGTCCACATCCCGTCCATCGAACACCGAGTGGGGATCAGTCACTCGACGCTCGGCTCACTGCTTCTCCTTCTTGCTGTCGGAGCCATTGCCGGTATGCAATTGAGCGGTCCGCTCGCCGATCGATACGGCAGCAGGCGCATGGTCATCCTGGCGGGTAGCGGGCTGGCATTCGCCACTCTCGGCCCGGGATTTGCCACGAACACCTGGCAACTGGGCGCTGCACTTGTTGTATTCGGCTTCGCGAACGGCGCGTTGGACGTGTCGATGAACTCGCAGGCCGTCGAGGCCGAACAGTTGTACCGGCGCCCGATCATGGCGGCCTTTCACGGCATGTTCTCGGTCGGTGGCGTATTGGGCTCTGTCATCGGATTCGGCACTCTCGCACTGGATCTTCCGCCGTACGTCACGCTCAGCATCGCGTCGGCAATCGGCTTGCTGGCAGTCTGGTTGTGCTCGCGACCCCTTCTCCCTCACGTCGACGTGCATGCCGAAACCGGGTCGACTACCGGAAAGACACACGGCAGATTCTCGGCTCGCGTACTTGCCCTCGGAACCCTCGCCTTTGTTCTGATGCTGGCCGAGGGAGTGGCAAACGACTGGAGCGCGCTGCAGGTCAAGGAAGATCTCGGTGTTTCGAATGCCGTTGCCGCACTGTCGTTCGGCGCATTCTCCGCCATGATGACCGTCGGCCGGTTCACCGCGGATCGGATCAGCGCGGCGGTAGGCCCGGTGGCCGTGGTTCGCTACGGCGCGTTGCTGTCGTCCGTCGGAATGCTGACCGTCGTGGTATCCGGCTGGCTACCACTGACGTTGCTCGGTTGGGCACTGTTCGGCGCAGGCCTGTCGGGATGCATTCCGCAGATCTTCACCACGGCCGGAAATCTGGGCTCAGGTTCGGCCGGTACCAACATGTCTCGCGTCGTCGGCATGGGATACATCGGATTCCTCGCCGGGCCGGCAACCATCGGCTGGGTCACCAAGCTTGTGCCTCTCACCACAGCAATGTTGATCCCGTTTGCATGCGTCCTGGTCGCAGCGGGTTGTGCGGGTGTCGTTCGGCGCGATTCTCCGACCGCCTACAGACCTCACAGCTGATCCTCACGATCGGCACAGACTCAACAGGGATGCTGGTACTCGTGACCGTCTCGACCTCCACCCAGCACCCCGCTCCCTCCACAACCACTCGCTTCCTCGTCCTTGCCGCGATCGCCGTCGTAGCGCTGGGCGTCTTGTATTTCGTGCGACCCACCTCGCCCGGTTTGAGCGTCCCGGAACAGGTGCGCGCACTTGCCGAGTGGACGGTAGGCCGATTCGACGTCACCGCTGTACTCGCAGCCACTACCGCTCTGGCCGTCGTCTCGATGGTCCGCGGACTGCCATACGGCATCGGCGCGATCCTGCTCCTCGGAATGGGCGCCAATCTCACCAACGCGGCATTCGGTTCCTGGCTCCCCGATGTTCCCCAGGACCTATTGCCCAGCGGTCACGTCGCAGCGGCGACCGCGCTGTACTGCTCGGCGATCTTGATCTCCGCCCCGCAGTGGCGTCCGGTGGTCGCCGGGCTCGGATTCGTCGGAGTTGCTGCGATCGGTGCCAGCGCGCTCGCCGCCGAGCTGAGCGGCCTTTTCGGAGTGATAGCTGGCATTCTGATCACCCTGGTATGGGCCTGTGCCGCAGCCATTTTGATGGCACGATCGCCCATCGCCGCGAAACGTGAAGAGCTGCGCCCAGATACGGCAGCCATCGCGTTCTCCAGGCACCGGAGCATCCGACTTTAGTCCTAAATCTTTGGGATTCAGAGATTTTCGCCGATAGCTCTCCCGCCACGGTTGGACATGACGTATGTTCTGAAATGTCCGAATCAAGTAGTTCCACAGCGAAGGAGTCTTTACCGTGAGCCTCGAAGATCTGAACCCGCTCGAACTGATCCAGAAGTTGATCGAACTACTTTCCGGCTTCTCTTCCGACCCCGAAACCCCCGAGGTTCCGTAAAACGTCGCCAGAGGCGCCTGTTCCGAGTTTCGTCTCGGAGCAGGCGCCTTTGTCGTTTCAGCACAAGAAGTCGTTTCAGCACAAGAAGTCGTTGCAACACACGACATCTTTGCAACACACGGCCACGAAAAAAGGCGTCCACTCGCAGCTGCGAGTGGACGCCCCTTCCGAGTACCAGCGCTAGAGCGCCTTGAGCTCCTCGGTTACTTCGGAGACCGACTTCTTGGCGTCACCGAAGAGCATCGAAGTGCCCTCGGCGAAGAAGAGCGGGTTCTCGATACCGGCGAAACCGGAGTTCATCGAGCGCTTGAGCACGATGACGGACTTCGACTGGTCGACGTTGAGGATCGGCATTCCGTGAATCGGTGAGCTCGGATCGTTGCGCGCCGCCGGGTTGGTGACGTCGTTCGCGCCGATCACCAAGGTGACATCGGTACGAGAGAACTCGTCGTTGATGTCGTCCATTTCCTTCATCGCGTCGTACGAGACATCCGCCTCTGCGAGAAGAACGTTCATGTGACCGGGCATACGGCCGGCGACCGGGTGAATGGCGTACTTGACCTCGACGCCCTTCGACTCGAGCAGTTTCGCCATGTCCTTGACGGCATGCTGAGCCTGCGCGACGGCAAGTCCGTATCCGGGTACGACGATGACCTGGTTGGCGTAGGCCATCTGGATAGCCGCGTCGGCGGCCGAGGTCGCCTTTGCCGTGCGCACGACGCCGTCGGAGGATGCGGCTTCACCGCCACCACCACCGAAGCCGCCGGCAACGATGGCCGGGATGGACCGGTTCATGGCCTTGGCCATGAGGTTGGTCAAGATGGTGCCCGAAGCACCGACGATCATGCCGGCGACGATCATCGCCTGGTTGTTGAGCGCCAAACCTGCAGCAGCAGCTGACAAACCGGTCAGAGCGTTGAGCAGCGAGATGACGACGGGCATGTCCGCGCCGCCGATGGGCAGCACGACCATCAGTCCGAGGATGCCCGAGAGCACGAGCACGCCGACGATCCACAGTGAGCTGGTCGGGCCTTCCGGTGAGATCGCCTTGATACCGATGATCACCGAGAACGCGACGGCGGCAATGAGCAGCAGAGCATTGAGCGGCTGCTGGAGCTTACCGATTCCGATCGGACGACCAGGCAGAGTTTCCTGCAGCTTCAGGAACGCGATCACGCTGCCCCAGAAGGAGATCGATCCGATCACCGCGGCAAAGAGCGACGCGATGACGATGTGTACCGTCGGCGACTCGCCGTGCTGGAATGCGGTGAAACCGTCCGAGTCCAGGAACTCCGCGTACGCGATCAACGCGACCGTGCCGCCGCCGACACCGTTGAACAGTGCCACCAACTGCGGCATGGCCGTCATCTTCGTCCGGAGCGCCGGCGGAACGCCGAGCACGACACCGATGACAAGGCCGGCAGCGATGAGGATCCAGTTCCCCATCTCCGCATCACGAATGGAGATCAGAGTTGCAACGACGGCGATGAGCATGCCGACCGCGGCGATCTGGTTGCCGCGGACTGCGGTCTTCGGGCCGGTAAGACCCATGAGGCCGTAGATGAACATCGAGAACGCGACAATGTAGAGCGCATTGACCAGGTATTCCATTACTGGTCACCATCCTTCGACACAGACTTGGCGGCCGGCTTGGCCTTGAACATCGCCAACATGCGGTCCGTGACCACAAAACCACCGACAACGTTCACGGTTCCGAAGACGAGCGCTACGAACAAGATGATCTGCAACCCGATCGAGGGATCGTGCACCTTGCCAAGGACAACCAACGCACCCAGGACGACGATGCCGTGGATGGCGTTCGTACCGGACATCAACGGGGTGTGCAGGGTGTTCGGAACTTTGGAGATCACAGCGAAACCGACGAACCCGGACAACACCAGGATCGCGATGTTCGCCAGCAGTGATGTGTACATCAGGCGCCCTTCTCTTCACGGGTGACGCACGCACCGGCCAGAACCTCGTCGGAGAAATCAGGCGCCAAGGCGCCTTCCACCAACATGAGTTCGATCAGCGCGGAAATGTTCTTCGAGTACAACTCGGACGCATGCTCCGGCATGGACGCCGGCAAATTCAACGGAGAGCAGATGGTCACGCCGTGCTTGACGACGGTTTGACCCGGCTCGGTCAGCTCGCAGTTACCACCGGTTTCACCCGCGAGGTCGACCACGACACTGCCCGGCTTCATGCCTTCGACCGCGGCAGCGGTCACCAGGCGCGGCGCGGGACGACCCGGAACCAGAGCTGTGGTGATCACAACGTCGAAGCCCTTGATCGCATCTTCGAGTGCTTGCTGCTGCTTCGCTCGCTCGTCGTCGGTCAACTCGCGGGCGTATCCACCCTCGCCCGCCGCATCGATTCCCAGGTCGAGCCACTGTGCACCCACCGAACGCACCTGGTCGGCGACCTCAGGACGCACGTCGTACCCGGTAGCGCGGCCACCGAGACGCTTGGCTGTCGCCAGCGCCTGCAGACCTGCCACTCCCACTCCGAGGACCAGAACCGTCGCAGGCTTCACCGTGCCCGCAGCGGTGGTGAGCATCGGGAAGAACCGCGTCGACTCCGATGCTGCCAACAGAACAGCCTTGTACCCGGACACGTTCGCCTGCGAGGACAACGCGTCCATCACCTGCGCGCGGGAGATACGAGGAATCGCCTCCACGGCGTATCCCTCGATGCCGGCGGCCTTCAACTCGGCGATGCGGTTGTCCGCATTACGCGGATTCAGGAAACCGATGAGCTTCGCGCCGGTACTGATCCGGGCGATCTCTTCTGTGGACGGAGGCGCAACCTTGACCACCACGTCAGCAGTCCACGGATCGCCGATCTTCGCGCCGGCAGCGGTGTACAACTCGTCGGGAATCAACGCCCCGAGACCGGCCCCGGACTCGACGACCACGTCGACACCCTTGCCGATCAAAGCGGACACAATTTTCGGCACCAATGCGACCCGACGCTCACCATCACTCGATTCTCGAGGGACGCCGACCGACGGACGCACTTGTGCGCTCTTCGATGTTTCCATTTTCCATTACCTTCTGCGGTTGGTGGTTCGCCTGCTGCGACGAGCGGCAACCAGCATGTGATGAGCGGAAGATGACCCGCTTTTGGGTGAATGGTGACTGATAGTAGCCAGAGTTAACGCGGCGTAGGGAAACCGACGACGCACTTTCTCCATCTGAATCGAGTCCGAACAGTATGTTTGGACATACCTGAAGAAGCCTACTGTGAGGCCGATCACACCGGAATGGCGGACTATTCCACTATTTGAAACGGCCGAAAGACGTAAAGGCATCAGAATGACGCGCCGAATAATCACCCTCGAGCGAGTTTACGAACCAGCTTCCGAATGTAACGCCGTCCGACTCCGCGTAGACCGACTCCGGCCACGCGGCCTCAAACGTGAAAACCTGCAGTACGCCTCGCACCGGCCTCGGATGCTCGACCCGTTGTTCTACTGACAGCAAGCAAGGACCTGCCATGCAGTCACGCGCAGGTCCTTGCCGACTATCTCGCAGAATTACTCTGATGTCCTAGTATTTCACTAGAGCATCAATTGCTCACATATTGAGACCGCAACTTGTGCTTGACGAGCTTTCCTGTAGCGGTCCTAGGCAATTCGTCGGCAAAGTCAATGCTTCTCGGAGCTTTGAAATGTGCGACCTGACTGCGAACGTATTCCAGCAATTCCTCGGCGACATGGGCACCAGGCTCGATTCCCTCCGCTAGTTGGACAACCGCCTTGACCTGCTCACCCATTTCCTCGTCGGGAACACCGATGACCGCCACGTCGAACACCTTCGGGTGCAAAGTAAGGATGTTCTCGGACTCCTGTGGGTAGATATTCACACCACCGGAGATAATCGTGAACGCGGCGCGGTCGGTCAGATAAAGGAAACGCTCGGAGTCGATATAGCCGATATCTCCACTCGTCGTCCACGTCGGATGATCCGGATGCTGCGCGGCAGCCGTTTTCTCGGGATCATTGTGGTACCGGAACGGCAAAGTCTCCCGCTCCCAGAACACGGTACCGATCTCGCCGACCGGAAGATCGCGCCCGGCGTCGTCACAGATGTGCACGATCCCCATCACTCCGTCACGCCCGACGGAACCCGGATGCGACAAGGCCTGCTCACTGTTGATGAAGGTAGCGCCCGAACCCTCGGTCGAGGCGTAGTACTCGTAGATCACCGGCCCCCACCAGTCGATCATTGCTGTCTTCACTTCGGGCGGGCAGGGAGCAGCAGCGTGAATGGCGACCTTCACCGTCGAGACGTCGTAACGATCACGGGTCTCCTTCGGAAGTTTCAACATTCGAACGAACATCGTCGGTACCCACTGACTGTGCGTCACAGCGTATTTACCGATCAACTCCAGCGCGGTTTCGGCTTCGAATGCATCCATCAAGATCACGGTTCCGCCGACCGAATTGATCACGCCGCAAAAACGCAGGGGCGCCGCGTGATAGACCGGAGCCGGGCACAAATAGACTGTGTCGGAATCGAACCCGTACATCGGTGCGAACACCGCGGTGTACGGATCCATGGTGGTGTTCACCTCACCCTCCGGGAGATCTCCTTTGATCCCCTTCGGCCTGCCGGTGGTTCCCGACGAATACAGCATGTCAGCCCCACGCGGCTGCGAGTCGAGTGGAGCAGTGGACTGCGCATCGACCGCTTCTTCGTAGTCGTCGAAGCCCTCGAGGGCGCCGCCGTACACCAATCGGTGTCGCACGCGTGGAATCAGCTTCTCGTCCAACGGAACTGCTGCGGACGCCTGCCCCGACGCCACCAGAATTGTCGCCTCGCAGTCGTCGACGATGTAGGCAGCCTCCGAAGCCGTGAGATGCCAGTTCACCGCGGTGATGTAGAGGCCGGATCTCAACGCTGCCCAGTACACCTCGAACGCCCGGAGATCGTTGTTCGAGATGAGAGCGACGTGGTCCCCAGGCTTGGCACCGACACTTCGGAAGTATCGCGCCAACTGCGTCGACCGTTCGTCGAGTTCCCGATAGGTGATGGACTCACCCGTCGCAGGGCGAATGACGGCGGGCTTGTCCGGCGTGGACTGGACAAAATTTCCTGGAAACACGAAGACTCCTCTGTCGGTGACGACAACGCCGCGTGAGCCTGCTTCGGCGTCGACAATCCTGGTCTACCACAGGAACTCTGCCACCCTCGGAGGTTTGGTGACACCGACTCGAAGCATGGGAATGTCCGCTCACTTATCCGCCGGGACATACAGTGAGGAGAACCGCACCGTCCGAAACAGGAGATGTCCACATGAGTGGTTGGCCCCAGGACTCAGTAGTCGACGCATTGACCGAGGAATGGAGAGTCATCGACGCACTGCTGGCCGAACTCGACGGCGATCAGTGGTTGGCACCGTCGAACCTTCCGGGGTGGACGGTTCACGACATCGTGTCCCATCTGATCGGTACGGAATCACTGCTCTCGGGCATCAATCCGCCGTCGATCAATCTGGACGTGCACGCATTGCCCCACGTCCACAACGAGATTGCGGCGTTCAACGAGCGCTGGGTCGAAGGCCTGCGGCGGACACTGCACTCGGACCTGCTGACCCGATATCGCGAGATCACCGCCGAACGAACCGAAGCGCTGCGCTCGATGACCAGCGCGGACTGGGACGCCGAGACACAAACACCGGTCGGTCTTGCGCCCTATGGCCGGTTCATGCGTATTCGGACCTTCGACTGTTGGATGCACGAACTCGACATCAGAGATGCAGTTGGCATTCCGGGTGAGGAAGGCGGATTGCGCGCGGAGACTGCATTCGGCGAAATCACCAGCGCGCTCGGATTCGTCGTCGGAAAACGAGGAAAGGCGCCAGAGGGAGCACGGATCACTTTCGAACTCGAAGGGCCACTTGCCCGTTCACTTCACGTCTCGGTCGACGCGCGAGCAACACTCGTCCCGGAGTTGGACGGTCCGGCGACCACGACCATCTCGATGAGCTCACCGCTCTTCACCCGAATTGCCGGTGGCCGCGTCCACGCGTCGGATCACCGAACCGACATCTCGCTTCGCGGTGACACCACGGTGGGCACACGCGTCGTCGACAATCTGGCGTTCACGATTTGAGGGCTGGGTGGGTAGGTCGCGAAGGTACTGAGAAGTGAAACTGTTTCTCTCGTCCTACCGATTCGGCGACCACCGCGAGGCTTTTGTCGATCTCGTAGGCCGCGGCGCTCGCATCGCGGTCATCGCCGCGGCTGCAGATTCGTGGCCCGCGAATGCCCGCAGTTCAGCAGTCACCAGCGAATTGACTCCGCTACGGGCAGCGGGCTTCACCGCAGAGGAAGTGGATGTCCGAGACTTCCTGGGTGCATCGGAAGCACTGGAACTCCGGCTCCGCGAATTCGACTGCCTGTGGGTTCGCGGCGGAAACACGTTCGTCCTGCGAGCTCAGCTAGCTCGAAGTGGCGCTGACAGGGTCATCGAGATGCTGGTTCGTTCAGGCGTCGTGGCCTATGCGGGATACAGCGCCGGAGCGTGCCTGGCGACTCCGACTCTGATCGGGCTGGACGCGTCGGACGACCCCGCTGAAGTCATGCCAACGTGCGGTATCGACCCGATCTGGTCCGGGCTCGCGCTGATCGACTTCGCGATAGTGCCGCACGGCGGCGATTCGCTACTCGAAGATCCACAGGTGACTGCGCGGACGGTTGCGGCCCTGACCACGGCGGGCGCGCAATTCACCGTGCTTACAGATCACGAGGCGATACTCGTCGACCGTTGATGTAACGCAGACGGTTGATCTTGACGCAGACTGAGCAGTCGACTCGGCCCGACCGGATCAGCCGTGCTCTGCCACCGCGGTTCCGGCTGCCGGCGACTGACGCTCGAGCCTCGTCCACGCGATCTCCCAGCGCTTGACAGAGACCTCGTCAGCGTCCTCGAGAAGGGCGTCGAGGAGCAGGCGTGGATTTTCGCGCCATGCCAGTTCAGCGGCATGGACTTCCGCAGCCGAGAACAACCCGGAAGCCTCGAGATCACGAATCCATTCGCAGATCTCGCCTCGGTGAATCCGTGCGATGGTCTCGTATCCCAGACCTTCGTCAAGGAAGTCGTACGAAAAAATTGCGGCAAAGTAACTGTTCGACTCACGCTGCCCGAAAATCATGTGCGTTCCTTCCTCGAAGTTGTCCGACGAAGACTCGAAATCGAACCGTTGAGCAGCGACGCCAAAGTTTTTTTGGCGAAGTTGTAACGCTTCTTCTATCCCCGACGATTCAAACGCTAACCCCCCGAGCGGGTCTTTGGGATCACGTCCGAGAAACGATCTGATGACCAACGCAATACCCCTGGGGTTTCCGGCCACTCGCACCCATCATCGACACGCAACCAGCGCGCCGCTGACCTGCAATTTGCCCGTTTCAGGCCCTCCACTTAATCCATCCGAACAGACGACAAAAAACTTTGTGACCGGTCCCACATATTGGGATAGTTACGATCGTGATGCATATGTATCACCCGTTGTGGGCACAAAAGTACGGGCAAATCGGCACGTACAGACCAGTTTTGTTCGTTCTCCATGGCGACGAAGGTCCCTTGAACGGTCGTCCAGTTGTAGTTGCGCTAAGTAACGGATCCCACGTCGGCAACCGATATTGCGGACGGCCTGCCAGGTAGCGTGCTCCAGAGAACGTAGACGCGGCGCGGCGCAACCGGCCGCCCTTTCGAAACGGAGCCCGAAGATGACCGAGACAGTGGCGCACAATCCCGCGGAAACGCGTTTCGAGATCCGAGTCGACGGCGAACTCGCCGGTTTCGCCGAGTACTCGGACCATTCCGGCGTCCGTGATTTCCACCACACGGTGACCTATCCGCAGTTTCGTGGGCGCGGGCTTGCCGCCATCGTGGTGCGTGAAGCGCTCGATCAGACCCGGAACGAGGGATTGAAGATCCTTCCGACGTGCTCGTACGTCGAGAAGTTTGTTGCGGAGAACCCCGCCTACCAGGCATAACCGAACGAGAACGGCCGGCGAAAAACCAGTCGCGAACCTGCAGACCCCGCTGCTAGCGTCGATGGTGCCGTCGTCGAAATCCTGGGCGGCACCATCTCGGGGAAGGAAAGAACGTGGTCGCCTCAGCAGATCGGCGTCCACCTGCGTCCACGGACGTAGTTATCCCCAGCTATCTCCCTCTCGTACTGGTCAATCTCGCGACGCTGTTCTCGGCGATCGGCAACGGTATCGCCATCGTCGTGCTCCCCTGGCTGGTTCTCGAACGAACCGGTAAGGCTACCGACGCGGCGATAGTTGCCGGCGCAGCAGCCATTCCGCTACTCGTGTCGAGCCTGTTTTCGGGGACATTCGTCGACAAGTTCGGACGCCGTCGAACGTCGATGATTTCCGACGCTCTCTCTGCGATGTCCGTTGCAGCGATTCCGATCATCGCGGCCACCGCGGGCTTGACGATCCCGGTGATCGCGGCGTTGGCCGCACTCGGCGCCGTGTTCGACCCCGCCGGAATGGCGGCGAGGGAGTCCATGCTGCCTGCAGCGACTCGGACCGCCAAGTGGAAGCTCGATCGAACCAACAGTGTGTACGAGGCCAACTTCAACGTCGCGTATCTGATCGGCCCTGGCATCGGCGGTGTCCTCATCGCAACGATCGGAGCGGTGAACACGCTCTGGGTCACGGCGGCAGGTTTTGTGTTCTCGATAGTCATGGTCGCCTTCATCCGGCTTCCCGGCGCCGGAGTGCCCGAACACGAACACCGTCCGAAATCGATCTGGCACGGCACACTCGACGGTCTTCGGTTCGTCTGGAACAACAAACTGCTGCGCACCCTGGCGCTGATCGACATGGCAGTCGTCGCGCTCTACATGCCTGTGGAGAGTGTCGTGTTCCCGGTGTACTTCACAGAGTTGGATCAACCGGCCCAACTCGGATCGGTGTTGATGGCCTTGGCGATCGGCGGCATCATCGGCTCTCTCGCCTACGCCCCACTGGCGCCGATCATGTCCCGGCGGCTGATCATGATTTTTGCCGTCGCCGTTCTCGGCATAGCGATGCTGGCCATGGCGCTCCTACCTCCACTGTGGGTGATCCTCGTACTTGCCGGACTGCAGGGCCTCGTCTACGGACCAGTCGGCCCGATCGCCAACTACGCCATGCAGACGCACAGCCCGGAGCACATGCGTGGACGCGTCGTCGGTGTCATGACGTCGACGGCCTACGCCGCAGGCCCGCTCGGCTACCTCGCGGTCGGCCCGCTGCTCGATCAACTCGGAATCGCGTCGACCTTTGTGGCCCTGTCGATTCCGATCATCCTGATCGCCGCAGTCTGTGCCTCTCTGCCGGTGCTTCGCGAACTGGATCGTCCGCGGCACTCGACCGACGTCAGTTGAACCCCATCACGTCGTTGCCCCAGGCGACGCGCAATCCGTGATCGGGGTCGCTGACGAGGGTGTCGGCGGAGTCGATCAACAGCGTCGACCGCTTCTCTTCCTCGTACGGCGCCCAGTGCTTCGAGCCGTCGAGGGCCGCCGGCACGGCATGCCTGGCGAAGGCCAACCATCGCCGTTGGATACGGCCGGCCACCTCCATCGCGGCCTTCCGACCGCCGAGCCAGAACGTGGGGTCGACGTTCAGGGTTCCGAAATTGCCGAATACATAAGGTAATTCGGTCGCGTGGCCCGCGCCGATCCGCGCCGCCTTGAGCATCGGCGTCGCGTGATCGAAGCGGTAGACCCATGTAGGGGAATGCCTGCAGTGCGCGTCTGCGATCCAGAGGGTCGGCATGCGAAACGCAGCGTCCCGTGACAGTGCCAGCGCGCCACTCGGTTTCGCATGGTCAGGGTAAGCCGACATGATCTCGGCAAGTTTGGTCGCGGAGATGTCGGGGTGATCGTCGGCCAGTAATTGGAGCATTGCCTCGACGGACTGCGCACTCACCGGCATCAGCGGAGACTTCATGAACTTGAAGATCGACGCCTCGTCCTTGTTGGAACCGATGATCAGTGGGATTCGGTGCGCGTAACCCTTCTGGAAAGCCGCAACCGGGTAGTGCGGCACCAGATCGCGATCGACAACGGGTGCCATCGCCAAAGTTCCCGGAATCCGGGTCGGAATTTCGTTGACCAAATCATCGCTTGCCTTGACGAGCAGTTCCAGATCCGTGGTCAGCAGATCGCCTGCGTCTTCGGGGTCGATCGAGAGCAGTTCGAGAAACCGCTCTGCAACGGTCTTGGCGCGCTCGGCCCCGTAGACGGAGGTCGCGGGCGGACTCTGGGCAATCGCACGATGGAACAGACCTTCGGCGCTCGGACAGGTCATGAGCGTCGTGATGGATCCTGCGCCGGAGGACTCACCGAACACGGTCACCGCACTCGGGTCACCACCGAAGGCGTCGATGTTGTCTCGAACCCATTCGAGTGCCGCAATCTGGTCTCGCAGACCACAGTTCGATTCGAAAACAGTATCCGCGGTGGAGAATGCAGACAGGTCCAGGAATCCGAGTGCGCCGACGCGATAGTTGAAGGAGACGAGAACGACGTCACCGGTTTCAGCCAGATGACGGCCGTCGTAGATCGTTTGGGCGGCGGATCCGAGGCAGTAGGCGCCGCCGTGAATCCACACCATCACCGGTCGCGGCGTGCCGTCGGGTCGCGGGGCCCAGACGTTGATCGACAGGCAGTCCTCGTCGATTTTGAAGGCCCGATCGATCGGAACCGCCGGACTCTGGCCTTGCGGCGCGATCGGCCCGAACTCACGACAGTCGCGCACCCCGTCCCACGGCTGTGCGGGTTGTGGCGCTCGGAACCTCCGCTCACCCACCGGCGCCGCTGCGTAGGGCATGCCCTTCCACGCGAATACACCGCCATCCGGATACCCGCGGGCTTCTCCGCCTCGCGCCCGGATCACCAGAGTTCCGTCCTCGCCGAGATTTGGTCGAACGTCGGTCTCCATGTCTGAATCCCCTCCCGACCCGCGCGTGTGGCAATCAAGACCAAACCTACCAATCTCGGACGGGTGTGCGCCGAGTACGCAACCCCTCGGTGTTAAGGTCGCCTAGTTCTGACACGGGGTGCTCCGCATGGGCGGGGCTGAGAACACACCCGGGAACCTGATCAGGTAATGCTGACGAAGGGATGTCATGGCTACTACGCAGCCTGCATACAATTCTGCCGAAAACTCGGTGGCCACAGCGCCGTCGACGGATCGGTTCACAGATCGACTCTGGGCCGAGACGAAGGCCCTCCGCGAGTCGATCGACTCACTGGAGTTCCTCCGCCGCCTCGGCGACGGAACATTGCCTCTCGACGCGTTCCGCACGTACATCGAGCAAGACAAGCTTTATCTCGAGGGGTATTCGAAAGCGTTGTCCCTGGTCGCGGCCCATGCCCCGGATCCGCAGTCCGCGGGCTTCTGGTCGAATTCCGCGTCCACGGCAGCGACAGTGGAATCTGCGCTTCACGACGGACTTCTCACCGGTGGAATTCTTCCAGCGGGATCGGGAAGGCTCGAGCATTCGCAGGCCTGCCTGGGATACGTCTCGTATCTGACGGCGACTGCAGCAACTGCGCCTTACCCGGTCTCCGCAGCGGCAGTACTCCCCTGCTTCTGGATCTACGCCGAGGTCGGCCGCGATCTTGCCGCTTCAGCGCGCGAGGTACTCGACGCCGATCCGTCGCATCCGTACGCACAGTGGGTCACGACCTACGACGCACCCGAATTCCACGAGTCGGTGGCGCAGGCCCGCGTACTGGTCGATGCTGCGGCCGAAGCTGCCACCGAGACAGAGCGTGAGGCGATGAGTGAAGCATTCCGCATCGCCAGCCGCTATGAGCTGATGTTCTGGGATTCCGCACTCCACCAGCAGCCTTGGCCGGCGTCGTGATGTCGTTTGCGGCGCTGCGCCGCACGCTTGCCACGTCTGCCGCGATCGCAGCCGCGTTCACAGTTCTGACCGGATGCGCCTCTGACACCGGCTCTTCCGACGGGACCATTCGGTTCGCACTCGACTGGACACCGAACACGAACCACACCGGTTTGTACGTAGCACTCCAAGAGGGCTACTTCGAGGACGCCGGCCTGGACGTCTCGATCCTGCCGTACAACAACACCTCGCCCGACACCCTGGTCGATGCCGGCAATGCCGAGTTCGGCATCAGCACACAGAGTCAGGCCACGTTCGCCCGTGCAGCCGGCTCCGCCACGAAGTCCGTCATCGCGCCACTTCAGCACCGCGCCACCGGCATCGGCGTGAAGGCGGATCGTGCGGACATCACGCGCCCACGTGATCTCGACGGGAAGACGTACGCCGGGTTCGGCGATCCCGGCGAAGTCGAAACGCTGCAGCAGATCATCCGCAACGACGGCGGGACCGGGAACTTCACGACGGTCACGCTCGGAACTTCCGCGTACGAAGCCGTGTACTCGGGCCAGGCAGACTTCACCGTCTCCTACTTTGCTTGGGAAGGCCTCGAAGCGGAGCGAAACGGAACTCCGATGCGGTACTTCCAGTACACCGATTACGGCTTCCCCGATGCATATTCGATCGTGATCAACGGCAACCAGCAGTGGTTGAAGGACCATCCCGACGAGGCACGCAAGTTCGTCAAAGCCGTTCAACGCGGATATCAGACTGCTGCCGACAACCCGGACCAGGCCGCGCAGGATCTCATCGACGCGAACCCCGGAGCATTCACCGACGAAGACCTCGTGCGTGAGAGTCAGCGGATGCTCGCCGCCGACTACATGAAAGACGCCAACGGTGTTGTGGGCGCCCAGAATCTCGAAACCTGGTCGGGCTACTCGGGATTCCTCTTCGAGAACGGATTGCTCGCCGGACCCGACGGGAAGCCGTTGACCCAGAAGCCGGACTGGTCGGAGTACTTCACCAATGAGTATCTCGACGCGTCCTGACGTGAGCGGACGGTTGGTCTCGACCATGCGGCGGGCGCTTCCCGCGCTCGCCGTGGTGGTGCTCCTCGTGGCGGCGTGGCAGATCTACGTCGAGATCAGTGGGATTCGGCCGCAAGTACTTCCGTCTCCGGGGCGCGTTCTGTCCCAGGGGTGGGACAACCGCGAGATCATCTCCGGCCACGCCTGGTCGACATTGCAGGTCACGTTGGTCGGCTTCACTGTTTCATTGGTGTTGGCCTGGATTCTTGCTGTGGTCGTGGACTTTTCGCCGTGGTTGTCACGCGCGCTGGTACCACTTTTCGTCGTCTCGCAGACGCTGCCGATCATCGCCATCGCGCCGCTGATGATCATCTGGTTCGGCTTCGGGCTGTTGCCGAAGGTGTTGGTGATCGCCCTTGCGACGTTCTTCCCCATGACCATCGGACTCATCGAGGGATTTGCCGCGGCCGATCGGGAAGCGGGCGCTCTCCTGCGCAGTATGGGCAGCACTCGCTGGCAGGAGTTCCGATACGTTCGCCTTCCTTCGGCAATTCCGCGATTCTTCACTGCCCTGCGCATCGGCATCACGTATGCGGTCGTGGGTGCGGTGTTCTCCGAATACGTCGGCGCTACTTCCGGTTTGGGTATCTACATGAGCACCCAGAAGAACTCCTTCCGCACCGACCTGGTGTTGGCGGCCGTACTGGTGACCGCGTTGATCAGTGTCACGCTGTACTTGCTGACGTTCGCCATCGAGCGCATCGTTGCACCATGGGCGATGAACGAAAGGTCGCGGACATGACTGACCCGATGGTCGAGGATGCAATGGTCGAAATCCAGGACCTGACCAAGAGGTTCGACACGGCCGGAGAACCGCGTCTCGTGCTCGATTCGGTGTCCTTTGGCGCCGACGCGGGCGAATTCGTGTCGGTGATCGGGCCGAGCGGCTGCGGCAAGAGCACGATCTTCAACGTCCTGGCCGGGCTCGAATCCCCGACCGCGGGTTCGGTCCGTGTGGGCACGCGCGCAACGGAATCCGAAGCAGCCGCCGAGGTGCACACCGCGTACATGCCGCAGAAGGATCTTCTGTTCCCTTGGCGCTCGGTACTGGACAACACGGCCCTCGGTTTGGAAGTGCAGGGAGTCGGCAAGAAGGAAGCACGCGAGCGCGCTCGCGAGTTGTTCCCGGCGTTCGGACTGTCCGGATTCGAGGACGCCCGGCCGTCACAGCTGTCCGGCGGCATGCGCCAGCGAGCGGCGATGCTGCGCACCGTTGTTCAGGGCAAACCTGTCCTGCTGCTCGACGAGCCGTTCGGCGCACTGGACTCGTTGACCCGCACCGAGATGCAGGCCTGGCTGCAAGACGTGTGGCAGCAGTACCGGTGGACCGTGCTGATGATCACCCACGATATTCGTGAAGCGATCTATCTGTCCGATCGCGTGGTCGTTCTGTCGGCGAGGCCGGCAACGGTCAGGTGCGTCGTCGACGTTCCCTTGCCGAGGCCACGCGAACTGGACATGATCACCTCGCCCGAGTTCGCCGACGTCGAGCGTGAGCTGCTTGCCGTACTCCACGACGAGACTCGCAAGTCGCTACAGCCCTAGCGGTTACTGACAATGCGCTGAGAGCGCGCCGATTTCACCTGCCGTTCAAGAGAAAGTGCATCGCAACGGTGCAACTTCGCGTAGGATGTCGCGGCGCGTTCGCCCAAAACGCCTTAATATCAGCAAGATCCGAACGCTCGACACGCAATCCGTCAACGCTGCACAATTCTCTGTACTCTTCGGTAACGTACACTCGGTCGCCTACGAGACCAACGGCCAGAAGGTAACTGGACGGTAAAGCGGAATCGTGGAGGCACAGTCATCGCAACAGATTTGGAAAGGGACAGCGTGAGCACACTGCAGTCAGGTCAGAGCCTCGGAGTCGGCCAGGAACTCAAGTCCGACAACGGCGCATACACCCTCACCTTGCAGGACGACGGCAACCTGGTTCTGTCCGAGGGCGGACAGGCTGTTTGGGCCGCAGGCACCAACGGATCCGGCGCCAACCGCGCCGAGGTGCAGGCTGACGGAAACTTCGTCATCTACAAGGACTCCGACGCCGTGTGGGCATCGCAGACCGCAGGCAACGACGGTGCCTCCCTCTCGGTTCAGGACGATCGCAACGTCGTTCTGTCCGCCGGTGGAAATGCTCTGTGGTCTTCGGACACTGCAATCGAGGCTCCGGCCGCCGAGGCTGCCCCGGAGCCCGCTCCGGCACCGGAGCCCGAGCCTGCACCCGCCGCTCCGGCAGCGCAGAGCTACACCGTCGAAAGCGGCGACACCCTGTGGGCAATCGCGGAGCGTTTCTACGGTGACGGCAACCAGTACCAGCGCATCGCGGATGCAAACGGCATCCCGAACCCGGATCTCATCAACGCCGGTCAGGTACTGACGATCCCCGCCTGATTCACTGCTTGACCTGGCCCTGGGTGCCGACGTCCGCGTCGACGCCCGGGGCCTTTTGTGTTCTACGCCACACAGATTCGCGTCCCGCCCAGCAGGCCCTGATACTCCATTGCGGCATCTTTTCGCCTACAGTACTTCCGTACTGCTCCCGAAGGACAGGTGTGCATGAAAGACAGAACAGTCATGATCGGCGCTGTCGCAGTGGCCGCTCTCTCTCTGACATCAGGCCTCGTTTTCGGCGGAGCAGCCGGCGCATTCGGTTCCGGCGGCCCTGTGGTGAAGCCTCCCGCTCTGGTCTCTTCGGTTTCCGTGGAGTCCGTCGCCGGGATCGAACCGGCCGCGTTCTACAGCTCGGTTGCAGTTCCCACGGTTGTCATCCCGCCGACGCCGACCTGGCGAATCGCCGACGAGACGACTGCTCCTCGTAATCAGCCGCTGGTGGTGACCGCGACAAGCACGAGCTCCGCCACCTCGACTACGACGGCCACCAGTACGACAACACCGGTCTCGTCCACGACAACTGCGTCGGCTACCGCGACCTCGTCACCGACCGCGACGGCCACAACCACCAAGACCAGCACCACCCCCGTTGTCACGACCGGATCCACGCCGCCCGTCGTCGAGGTCTCGCCCGTTCTCGCCGGATAACCCTCGCTCTTTCGCCCGCACACCGCCTGGCGTGACGGCGGTTACAGGCACACTTCAGTCGCCGCTCTCGAATAACCGATCTACCTGCGACTACCTTCCTCGTCCTCACGGTTCGTGGTCCGCTGCAATCCGGTCGACCGGAAAAGGACAGCAGCATTGTCGGAGCCTCGCGATACCGTATAGGTCTGAGCTTTTGCGGAAGGAGGTGGCTGATGAGCGCAATGGGCTTCGATCTCGATGTCAGTGTCGACCGGGCGTGGGCAGAATTTCAACGTCGCCTCGGCGATCACATTTCCATCATGGTCGACGGCGACGTTCTTGCCGTGGAATCGTCCACCGGCGACTTCGATCCAGCTGACGGCGCAGCGCCATGCGTTCAGTTCCTCGTGTGGGACGAGAACACAGTCCGCTGCGAGGTTCCTTCCAACGACTTCCTTCATCCGCGCTATCGACTCGAAGATGCCGACGAACAAAAGTTGATCGCACTCGGCTGGAATCCGCCTTCCGAGAATCTGGAGGATCCGAACAACTCCCCCGCCTTCTGCGTCGACAAGGCGCAGAACTGGGCCGATCAGCTCGCAGCGATGACTGTCGCTGCATTCCGTGATGTGTTCGGTGTGCACCACCCGGCTTTTCTATCCAGCGATCTCACCGGCAACGAGCAGACTCCGGATTTCGATCCGTCGGTCGTCGAGTCGACAGAACTTCCGACACTCGACCCCACCGCGGCCTACATGCCCAACGACATCGACCACCTCAAGGAGTTGGTCACTCTCGCTTTGCTTCCCATGCTCGGCACTCTTCCCGAGCGAGACAGCGACGGCGACATACCCATTCGTGTCGGTTCGACTGTCATGTTCGTCGGTCCGCTTTCCGAGTCCATGGACGTGCAGTTGTTCTCCCCACTCGTTCAGGACATCAGCAACCGCACTCGTGCAGCCGAGGTCATCGCCGATCTCAACCGCAAGTGGTCGCGCATCAAGTTCGTCTTGATCGACGACCGTCTGTCGGTGTTCCTCGAGGTGGCGGGTTCGCCATTCGTTCCCAAGCAACTCACCGATACGTGCGCCGCCCTGACGTCGTTCCTGCGTACCGTGGACGACGAGTTCGCCGCACGCGTCGGCGGAGACCTCTTCTTCGCGAACAAGAGCGGTGACTCCTCCTCGCTGCAGCCCGATCTGACGGCCGAGGACCTGCCTCCCGAACTCGAGACCCTGCTGCACCTCGATCTGGACGTGGCCGAGGATCTCGACGCGGTAGCCGATGTCTGTGGTCGTGATCGCGATCTGATTCTTCAGCTCCTCCACATCAGCAACGAATGGCAGATTCAGCTGCGTAGTCAGGCTGTGGACGCCCACAGTCGCGGAGACGCCGAAGAGGCTGCGGGATACGAGGATCAGGTCGGCGGGTGGGAACTCATGGTCGACCGTCTGCGAGGGGCTTTGCGACTGGTGGTCCTGCCCAATTCTCGAACCGAGACGCCGGCAAAGCCGCAACCTGAGCAGATGGGCTTGTTTGCCGATCCCTTGCAACAGAGCCTCTTCGACGATCCGTCCTGACAACACGGATCGGCTTTCCCGCTATTCGAAGTGGGATTTGAAGATCTGTCCGTGGACGCCCACGGTTCGATCGACTACCTGTGAGACCGTGAAATCGGCTGCGGCAGAAAGATACGCGTAGGCCGTCGCTCGATCCATACCGCGATCATGCTCGAGGAAGTCGAGTGCGTTGACCACCGCACGTCGCATGGCACCGTTGAGGTCACTGTTCTGCCCATCGACCGAACCGTTGGGGTCGGACAGGCCGATCGGAATCCAGGCCTCCTCGGTCTCGGCGAACGGGTATCCGAAAGCCACCGATGGAGCCTCACCGGAGTTCTTCTTGCACACGCTTAGTCGGAACGTGCCGCGCAGCGAACCTTCCATCGCCGTCAGCGCTGCCTCGCCGTCGCCCATGGCCATGTGGGGGTCACCGACGTAGAAGAGGGCGCCTTCAGCGAATACCGGCAAATAGAAGGTTGATCCGACACCGAGATGCCTGATGTCGATGTTTCCGCCGCCCAGGGTCGGAGGAATGGAGTTCGACGACGGGGATGTCGGGTCGGCATCCGAGGAATAGGCAACTCCCATCATTCCCATGAAGGGCCGCAGGGGAAACCGCACCTTCGACTGTCCGAAAGGCATCACGCCCTTGCCGTCTTCGATCGCCGTGAAAGTGGAAACACCGCCGTACTTCAACGGGTCCTTTGTTGCGCGCCCGTCTGTGGCGACCGGCGGCATGACTTCGTCCAGAGTGATTCCCGCTGGAGCGGTTCCGTCTGCTGTGACGGCGAGAGCGCCCTTGCCGTGTCTGCTCGACACAACGCCGTACGGCACGCGGGGAATGGCTTCGAGAGTCTCGATCTTGAGTACGTCTCCAGGCTGGGCGCCTTCGACGAAGACCGGGCCGGTGACGACGTGCGGTCCGTCCTTGTCGAAGTTTCGTTCGGTTCGGTTGTATTCGGCCGCAACGGCAATCGCATCCTCGAGCACGTCCTTCTCGGAAACGCCTTTGCTACCGAAGTATTCGAGAGGATTGCGCCCTTGATCCTCGAGAATTCCCTCGTGCGAGAGGGCGTCGATCGTGACGGTCTGGCCCGACTTCATCCGCATCACCTCGCGGGTGTGGATGCTGGGCACATAACCCCACATGACGTCCGACGGATCCGAACTCAGATAGTGATCGCCACTGACGTTTCCGCTGCCCGGTTGCAGAATCGGAATGCCATCGGCGAACGGTAGTGCAGAGGAGGACGATCCAGCCGGTGACGCGTTCGAGTGCGCGCATCCCGAAGCCACACCGGCAACTCCTACGCCCGCACCGAGGGCAGCGACTGCCCTCATGAATCCGCGTCGGCCAAGACCTTTCGTCAGGTCTTCGGCTGCGTTGCGGGCAAGAGTGTATTCCATCGAGATTCCTCCGGAGTGCGTGACGATGTGCGACTGCGAAGAAAGCTAGACCCGATTTGTTACTCGTTCATTACCATTTCATGGCAAGGAAATACCGCTGACTGAGAATGAATTCAGCGACGGCGAAGCCGCCAGAGCGAGGTCGTCTCTCGTGCCCGGGCGGCGTGAAGCGCATCGGTTCGGTCACTGACCTTTGCGTGCGTCGGTTTGACGTCCATGCGATCGACAACAGTGAGTCCACCGGCCGCAATCAGGTCGTGTAGTTCGGATCGCGTTCGGAGACCGAGGTGTTCGGCAATGTCCGAGAGGATCAGCCACGCTTCTCCCCCGTCGTCCAGATGCGCTGCGACACCAGTCAGGAAGCCCTTCAGCATCGCTCCAGCGGGGTCGTAGACGGCGTATTCGATGGGCGAGGTGGCCTTGGCCGGAATCCAGGGAGGATTGCAGACCACCAACGGAGCGGTGCCTTCGGGAAAGAGGTCTGCTTCCACCACGGTCACCTGATCGCCGTAGCCAAGCCGCGAGAGGTTGCTACGAGCGCATTGCAGTGCCCGGGGGTCCTGGTCGGTGGCCGTCACTGCCTTGACACCGCGCTGCGCCAGTACGGCAGCAAGAACGCCGGTGCCGGTGCCGATGTCGAAAGCCGATTCCGTCGACGGCAGTGGCGCAGACGCGACAAGATCGACATACTCCCCGCGGACGGGTGAGAACACTCCGAAGGCGGGATGCACTCGTGCGTCGAGAGCCTCGATGAAAACACCTTTGCGGTGCCACTCGTGAGCGCCGATCGCGCCGAGGATGTCACGCAACGAGCGAACCGAAGGCTCACCGGTAATCCCGAAAGCTTCGGTCAACGCGACTTGCGCGTCCGGGGCTCGCCGGAGTGGAATCGACAGATCTGCATCCAAGGGAATGAGCAGCATGCCGAGGATCTGCGCGCGGCGTCCTTGGGTCTGCCGGTGGAGATGGAAGGCTTTGGCTGGGTCGTCGGACGCTCGGCGCGGCTTGCGGTCGATGCGCGACGCGACGGCCTTCGACAGTTGGCGAGCGTTCTGAAAATCTCCGCGCCACAACAACGCCGTGCCTTCGCATGCCAAGCGATAGGCGTCGTCGGCCTTCATCGTGTCGTCGGCGACGACGATGCGCTTGGGCGCCGGGGCGTTGCTCGTCGAACCCCAACGGGCCGATTGCTCGGCGTCGTTCTCGGTCCACACTGCGAATTGTTCAGTCATGTAAGCCCTTCCGGCGTCCGACGCATAGCGGCCGGTCTACCGGCTGATGTGGTCCAGATCTGCAAAATCTGCTCGTCTGGTGTCCACACTAGTCGGGACCGGCCGCGCTACATGACTGCGAGAGGGATGTCAGCCCTTGGCGACGCGAGCTGCCTCGGCGATCCGAGCCTCGGCGACCGCGTCAGCAGCCTCGCCGGCGAGGATTCCGTCCTTCTTCGACTTCGCGAAGATCTCGGTGACCGTGTCGAAGATCTTCTCGACCTTGAGCTTGACCTCTTCGGCCGAGTTGCCCTTCAGCTCGCCGGCAACCTGGATGAGGCCGCCGCCGTTGGCGACGTAATCGGGGGTCCAGGTGATGCCGCGGTCGCGGAGAATGTTCTCGACCTCGGGCACGGTGAGCTGGTTGTTGGCAGCGCCGCAGACAACCTCGGCCTTGATCGAGCGTGCGGTCGTGTCGGTGAGGGTTGCGCCCATCGCGCACGGTGCGTAGACGTCCAGATCGGCGTCGATGATGCTGTCGACGATGCTCACCTGCGGGAAGTCAGCCTTGACACGGTCGAGCGCTGCGGCGTTGACGTCAGTCGCGAGAACGGTTGCGCCGTCTGCGAGGAGGAGCTTGATCAGCTCGTAGCCGACCTTGCCTGTGCCCTCGACACCAACAGTCTTGCCTGCGAGCGACGGAGTGCCCCAATGCGACTGTGCCGCGGCGCGCATCGACTGGAATACGCCGAGGGCCGTCATCGGAGCGCTGTCGCCGGAACCGCCAACCGTAGCGTTGCGGCCGACGACGAAGTCGGTGTTACGACCGATGATGTCGAGATCGTTGGAGTTGGTTCCGACGTCACCAGCGGTGATGTAGCGGCCGCCGAGGGTCTGGACGAATTTTGCGTAGGCGCCGAGCAATTCGTCGGTCTTGGCCGTTGCGGGGTCGCCGATGATGACGGCCTTGCCGCCGCCGAGGTCGACGCCGGCAACCGCAGCCTTGTAGGTCATGCCGCGCGAGAGGCGCAAAACGTCTGTGACTGCGGCAGATTCGTCGGAGTACGGGTAGAAGCGCGTTCCGCCGAGCGCGGGACCGAGCGTCGTGGAGTGGATGGCGACGATGGCCTTGAGGCCGCTCGCGGGATCCTGGAAGAAGCTCACCTGCTCGTGGGGGTAATCGCGCAGGTAGTCGGCGCGATCAAACACGCCCGCAGTGTCGTCATGGGAAACAACGGAGTTCACGGGCTCGGCGGTGAGAGTCATTGTGGGATAGACCTTTCCGAAGGATAAACGGGGTGCAGTCGAAACATTGGGACGAAATGGCCGTTGGGTACTATTGGGGACAAATAACCCAAAGAGAATCCCGCTGAGCAATTCGTGGAACCAATGCTCTGCCTGAGCTACGATTTGGTCAATGCAAATCTCTTGAACTAGTCAATTCGATCATCCAGTGACCCATATCACTGAGGAGAGGTTCACAAAGTGCTCAGCATCGACAAGCTCGACGTCCAGTTGCTCGGACTGCTCAGCAAGGACTCGAGGATGAGTGTGGCCGAGTTGGCCAACTCGTTGGGCGTCGCCCGCAACACCGTCCAGTCGCGAATGAAGCGCATGGAATCCAACGGACTTCTCACCGGGTTTCGGCCGAATCTCAATCTCCCCGAGGTCGGTATCCCGATTCAGGCATTTGTCGGTCTGGAACTCGAGCAGGGCAAGATCAGCGCAGTCGCTCGGAGTCTGACCGAGTTGCCCGAGGTGATCGAAATTCACGCCACGACCGGTCGCGAGGATTTGCTCGTTCGCGTCGCCACCTCGACGCACGCGGCGCTGCAGAAGTTGGCCGAGCAGATCGTGTCACTTCCAGGCGTCACGCATTCGACCACGACCATCGCTCTGACCAATCCCCTTCCGTATCGAATTCAGCCTCTCCTCGAGCACCTCACCAATGACGCCGGCTGGGGTCGTTCGACCGCCTTCCCCCGTCAGCAGGACTAGGACGGGTGGTCGCGTCGATGCTTCCCAGTGCGCTAGTTTCATGGTTATGAGTGAGATCCAGGGACAGCGCATCGCGTTCATTCAGGCGACGTGGCATCGCAACATCGTCGACCGTGCACGCGACGGATTCACCGACGCGATAGTCGAGCTCGGCTACCCCAAGGACACGGTTGATTTCTTCGAGGTACCGGGAGCTTTCGAGATCCCCCTGCACGCCCGGCGGTTGGCCAAGACCGGCCGCTACCAGGCGATCGTTGCCGCAGGTCTGGTCGTCGACGGCGGTATCTACCGGCATGACTTCGTGGCGACGGCTGTCATCGACGGTCTGATGCGCGTGCAGCTCGACACCGACGTTCCGGTTTTCTCGGTGGTCTTGACGCCGCATCACTTCCACGAGCACGCCGAGCACGTCGACTACTTCAGCACGCATTTCGTGAAGAAGGGCGCCGAGGCTGCGCGCGCGGTCGACGCCACCGTCAAGTCGTTGAAGGCCCTGCCCACCAACTAGTCGTTACCCAAGTCTCGCTGAGTCGAATGCCATCGGCTCAGCGAGATTTTTTGTGCCTATCGAGGGGTCTCGACGCTCACCAGTGCAGAGGCATTCGAGTCGTCGACTTCGCCATAGCGGTCGACGCATTGCTGGAAGAAGTCCCGCATCTCGGTGACCACTTGGATGTGGCTGTTCAATGACTTCTCCAACGAATCTTCACCGCCGACGGCCTTCTTGGAGAACTTCGCGGCGAGGTCCTGCCCAGACTTGAGTGTTCCCATCCCCTTCACGTCTCCGATTCGCTCACACATGAGCACCATCGCTCGCAGCTCGTCGAGCAACGAATTACAAGCACATACAATCGGTTTCGCAACATCGGGCTCGACAATCACAAGCCCCCTCGCCGTGCTCACCGCGGGAGGTTCCCGTCGAGGTGTTCTGCGACGTCTGCAACCAATTCACACGCCGACTCTTGGTGCGTGACCCCGGCCTTTGCTTCGACATTTACCCACACCGAACCCTGCGTTGCCGCAAAAGCCACGTAGCACCCATCGGCTGCTGCATCGCTTCCTCGCTGGAACCGGATACCCGCGCGATCGCCAATAGTCATTTCAACAAACTCCGCATATTCCGGGTTTCGGGTCACTTCAATCTGGGTGTATCGGTTGGAGAGAACTGACACGAAGAACCACGTTCCCGTCCATGAGCAAATTCTCCATCCAGGCTGCTCAACTCCCGCGATATCAACTTCCTCGGTAGCCGGATCAAGCCCCACTTCTTCCAACACCGAGTCCGGAATGTCCTTGCACGGATCGAACAATCCCTCTTGGCCGGATGCAGGCTCAGCCGCCCCCTCCACGACTGAGCTGCATCCTGCCGCAGCCCACACCAACACCCCAGCCATGAGCAGTCGCCCAACCCCCACCGACCCCCGCATGACACCCCCTGTTGATGTGGACCCACTGTATTGGATGCACCGGAGGCTCGATCGGTTCCCGCAATCACGAAATTCCCAGTTCAGGTTCGCTGGTTCACTCAGAGCGCATCTTCAGCGATTGACGCTCAGCTCAGCAGTCGCATACTGGAGAGGTTGACTACGACTTCGGGAAGGCACCGAGTGAGCGCACCGAAAGCCCCGGCCAAACCAGCGATCCTCAGCGTCGACGACGATCCTGGTGTTTCGCGTGCCGTCGTTCGAGACCTTCGCAAACGGTACGGAGAGAAGTACCGAATCATTCGTGCGGAGTCCGGCGACCAGGCTCTCGAAACCTTGCGTGAAATGAAACTTCGCGGCGATGCAGTCGCTGTGATCGTCGCCGATTACCGCATGCCCGGTTTGAGTGGGATCGAGTTCCTCGAACAGGCAATGGACCTGTATCCCGTAGCTCGGCGCGTTCTACTGACCGCCTACGCCGATACTGATGCTGCGATCGACGCCATCAACGTAGTCGACCTCGACCACTACCTCCTCAAGCCTTGGGATCCGCCGGAAGAGAAGCTGTACCCCGTCATCGATGCGCTGCTCGATGCCTGGGCAAGCTCGAGCCATCACCCCGCCGAGGAAACCAAGGTGATCGGCCATCGTTGGTCCGAGCGATCCTCCGACGTCCGAGAATTCTTGGCACGCAACCAACTTGCCTATCGCTGGTACATGTCGGACGAGCCTGAAGGCCAACGACTGCTCTCGGCTGCCGGTACCGACGAACTGCGGCTTCCCGTCGTCATCGCATCCAATGGGGATGTCCTCGTCGAGCCCACTGACGCCGAACTTGCCGACAAACTCGGGTTGAGTACTACTCTCTCCGAAGACTTTTACGATCTCGTTGTCATCGGCGGCGGCCCTGCGGGTCTAGGCGCTGCTCTGTACGGCGCTTCGGAGGGACTTCGGACGGTCCTCATCGAACGGCGAGCGACCGGCGGTCAGGCCGGCCAGAGTTCACGAATCGAGAACTACCTCGGCTTCCCCGACGGAGTTTCCGGCGCACAGTTGGCTGATCGCGCAAGACGCCAGGCAACCAAGTTCGGCGCCGAGGTCATCACCGCGCGAGACGTCACCGGATTGGAAATCAACGGCTCGGCCCGCACAGTGCGTTTCGACGACGGTTCGTCGGTCGACGCCCATTCGGTCATCTTGGCGACCGGTGTTTCCTATCGCCAACTGTCGGCGCCGGGGCTCGATACCTACACCGGCCGAGGGGTCTACTACGGATCGGCCGTCACCGAAGCTGCACGGTGCAGCGAGCAGGATGTGTACATAGTCGGCGGCGCCAATTCGGCAGGCCAAGCTGCGGTCTACCTCTCCCGCGGAGCTAGGTCCGTCACCATTCTCATTCGCGGCAACTCGCTCGAAGCATCGATGTCCTACTACCTGATTCAGCAGATCGAAAAGAATCCGAAGATCACCGTGCGCACGTGCACGGAGGTAGTCGGCGCTGAGGGTGACGATCACCTCGAACGAATCACACTGCGTAACAGAGCCACCGGAGAAGAAGACACTGTCGATGCTCAGTGGTTGTTCATCTTCATCGGTGCCGCTCCCCTGACCGACTGGCTCGGAGACGTGGTGGTCCGCGACGGAAATGGCTTCGTTCTTGCCGGCCCGGACCTTCCGTCCGAAGGCGTCACCCCGGACGGGTGGCCGCTCGACCGCGCACCACATCATCTCGAAACCAGTGTCCCCGGAGTATTTGTCGCCGGGGACGTACACGCCGAATCGGCCAAGCGCGTCGCGTCGGCCGTCGGAGAGGGCGCGATGGCCGTGATGTTCGTCCACCGCTATCTCGCTCAACAATAGGGAGATTCGATGTCCATTCCTGAATGCAGCCCAGACTTGCTTCGCACCCTGTTTCTGTTCGAGAAGCTCACCGACGATCAGCTCGAATCACTGTGCCAGGCAGGCCATATCACCGAGATCGATCGAGGTCAGGTCTACCTCGAAGGTGAGCCTGCCACCTGCTTCTACGTCCTCATCGAGGGCGAGGTGGTGCTGTCCAAGCTGTCGGGCGGCGAAGACATCGAGATCAACAGGACCACCCAGCGCGGCGTCTACTCGGGAGGCTGGACGGCGTATCTCGGCGATCGTGTACCGCAGGTCTACGCGGGGTCGATGCGAGTGACGACTCCTTCGACGTTTTTCGTCCTGGACGCCGACAAGTTCGGCAACGCGATGCGCGAGTGGTTTCCAATGGCGGTTCATCTACTCGAAGGTGTTTTCTTCGGCAAGAAGAACACTCAGCAGATCATCGATCAGCGAGAGCGACTCCTTGCACTCGGATCACTTTCGGCCGGGTTGACTCACGAGCTCAATAACCCTGCAGCCGCGGCGGTTCGAGCGACAGCCTCTTTGCGCGAGCGTGTCGCAGGCATGCGTCACAAACTGGGAATGGTCGCGTCGGGCACCTACGACCGCGATGCCCTCGTCACTCTCATGCGGCTTCAAGAGGAAGTTGCAGAGGTTGTCGCCAAGGCGCCGACGCTCACTCCCCTCGAAGCCTCGGATCGAGAGGATTCGTTGGGTGAATGGTTCGAGGATCATTCGATTCGAGAGGGTTGGGATCTGGCTCCGACCTTCGTGCAGGCTGGTCTCGACACCGCTTGGCTCGAGAACGTTGCTGCAGCCGTAGACGAGTCCGTACTCGAAGGCGCAATTCGCTGGCTGAATTACACCATCGAATCCGAACTCCTGATGAACGAGATCGCCGACTCCACAACGAGGATCTCGACGCTCGTCGGTGCGGCCAAACAGTATTCACAGATGGATCGCGCTCCCTTCCAGACCATCGATGTCCACGAATTGCTCGACAGCACGTTGATCATGTTGGGGCAAAAGATCGGAAGCGGAATCGAAGTCGTCAAGGAGTACGACCTTGCGTTGCCTCCGATCGACGCCTACGCCGCCGAACTCAATCAGGTGTGGACCAACCTGATCGACAATGCGGTGTCTGCCATGGACGGATCGGGAACACTCACCGTTCGGACAAGCCGCGATGGCGACCGCGTGTGCATCGAGATCTGCGACACCGGCGCCGGGATTCCCGATGACGTCATCGACAGGATCTTCGAACCCTTCTTCACGACTAAGCCTGTCGGTGAGGGAACCGGTCTCGGCCTTGATATTTCGTGGCGAATTGTGGTCGGCAAGCATCGTGGTGAGCTTCGGGTCACGTCTGAGCCCGGTAACACCCGGTTCAGAGTTTTGCTGCCCATCGCGGGCCCACCGCGGGATACGCGCGACGACTAGTCGCCCTTGCACGGCCGGTAGGCAAAGCGCACGATGAAATGACCGACTTCAGTCAGCGAGAGGGTGGACCATGACCGACGGACTTCCAGCGGGGATCGATCCGAGCGTGCCGCCCAGTGGCGCGGGATGCGTCGAATGCGATGCGAGCGGCGGTTGGTGGGTGCACCTGCGTCGATGCGCGCAATGCGGTCACGTGGGGTGTTGCGACTCCTCACCGTCACAGCACGCGAGCAAGCATGCGGCCTCGACGAAGCATCCGTTCATGCAGAGCTACGAACCCGGTGAGGATTGGTTCTGGAGCTTCGAAACCAACGAGGCATACGATGGACCAGAATTGGCCGCGCCCACTTCACATCCCGTAGATCAGCCGACGCCGGGGCCTAAGGGTCGTGTCCCAGCCGATTGGCAGCAACACATCCACTGACTCAGTTCGGTTGGTCGATCGACCTCAAAGTCGATACGTTCGACGACTCCTGTTCCAATGCGTTGTCGATGCAGGCTTGAAACTGAGCTTGCATCGACTTGACAGCTTCGACGTGGCTTTTAAGTACGTCGAGTAGGGCGTCCGGCCCACCCACAGCCTTCTGCTCGAATTTGGTCTGGAGCGCTTGTCCAGACACGAGCGTGCCGAAGGCGTCGATCGTCCCCAACTCGATCGCTTTGACAATCATCGCTTGCAGTTCCGCACGCAGCACGTCACACGCATCATGCAGACGGGCAGCGATTCCAGCGTCAAGGAAAAACACATCGCTAATGTCGCTCATCGAACCTCCTCGGTCGTCGATTCAATGCCAGTTTCAGTTCGGTAAGTGCGGACGAAGCACAACTGCTTGACGAGTCGCCAATTCGCATAGTTCTTCCTTGTGAGTCTCACCAAAGAGAGCATCAATCCGAACGAATATCGCACCCTGCTGAACGGGGATCGCGACCATGCACAGATTCCCGTCCACATCTCTGCGCTCGCGAAATGTTATTGCTCCCGCCCCGACAGCTGGCGCATCCCGAATATCTGTGTCGTTGGGATTTCGACGAACATCGTCGAGCGTGTGGAATGTCGACCACACTCCGAGCTGATACCAATCAGACATCCAGGTGCATATCTCAAATTCCCCCTGACGGACGCCGAGGATGCCGGTCTCTTCACTCGCGACGTCTGCGCCGAGACCTGAGATCACTTCGTCCGGGATCGCCGAACATGGATCGAAGAGTCCGTCAGCTCCATCTGGGCGAACCGCATGCCCCTCAACCGTCGAGGAACAACCCCCAACCAACAGCGCGGCCGCGACCAGGACCACTGCAACCCTCACTCCCACAGCACTCCCCCTCATTCGCGGCCCGCTCACAGTATTGGACGCTCGCCAGCACCGATCGGTTCCACCCCATTGCATTCCGTTGCAACCCTTCACCCACGCCGATAATCGGCCTAGCGTCGATCTACCAGGGGATTCACAACGAAGTGAGGTGCGGATCAATGAAGGCAGCACGGTTCCACGGGCAGAAAGACATCCGGATCGAAGAGATCCCTGAGCCCGAATTGCGGCCAGGAACAGTCAAGCTGAAGGTCGCATGGTGCGGAATCTGCGGCACCGATCTCCACGAGTACCTCGAGGGACCGATCTTCATCTCCGCACCGGGCCACCCGCATCCACTCTCACACGAGAATGCGCCGGTCACGATGGGCCACGAGTTCTCCGGCACCGTCGAAGAGGTCGGCGAAGGTGTCACGGACGTCGAGGTCGGTGAAAATGTTGTCGTCGAGCCGTACTTCGTCTGCAACGAGTGCGCCCCGTGCAAGGCGGGCAACTACCACCTGTGTACGAAGATGGGGTTCATCGGCTTGGCCGGCGGTGGTGGCGGGCTCAGTGAGAAGGTCGTCGTCGACCGTCGCTGGATCCACAAGATCGGCAACATCCCGCTCGATGAGGCAGCTCTCATCGAACCGTTGAGCGTCGCCCATCACGCAGTCGTACGCAGTGGTGCCGAAAGCGGCAACGTCGCCATCGTGGGCGGAGCCGGACCAATCGGACTCCTCGTTGCGGCAGTCCTCAAGGGTCTGGGTGTCACGACGATCGTCACTGAACTCAGCGAAGCCCGCAAGGCCAAGGCCCTCTCCAGTGGCGTGGCCGACTACGTCATCGATCCCACCACCGAAGACGTCAAAGCGCGCGTCCTCGAACTCAGCGGAGGCATCGGCGCAGACATCGGCTTCGAGTGCGCAGGCGTCAACGCGGTCCTCGACACCATGCTCGACACGGTCAGGCCTGCTGGAGTTGTTGTCAACGTGTCGATTTGGGGCAAACCCGCGACCATCGACATGCAGAAGCTGGTCCTCAAGGAAATCGACCTACGCGGAACCATCGCGTACGTACGCGACCATGAAGCGGTCATCAAGATGGTCCAGGACGGTGTCGTCGATCTGGCGCCATTCATCACCGGTCGTATTCAGCTCGAAGAATTGATCTCCGAAGGATTCACCACTCTGATCGAGCACAACGACACTGCAGTCAAGATTCTCGTCAGGTCGTGACCGGACGGGGCACCTCCGGGCCCACCGCAGTCAGCGACCCAGGTGCCCGCCCCTTGCCCCATCCGATCTTCTCTCGGTAGCGGCCGATGTGATCGTCCTCGATCACATCGGCCGTTTCCAATGGTGTGGATTGCGGATGCACATACAGCGCATCCGTCGGGCAATATGCCTCGCACATGAAGCAGGTCTGGCAATCCGATTGGCGCGCAATCACCGGGACACCCGACGGCGTCCGGTCGAAAACATCTGTGGGACAGACGTCTACGCACTTGTCGCAGCCGATGCAGTCAGGCGCAGAAACCAGCTCGATCATGACGCCACCAATGCAGACCCGACAGGTTCCGACGTTCGGGTCCACACCGAATCCAAACCTCCGGTGAGAACGTGATGATGCTGCGTTCCATCGAGTTCGGGATAATCGTCACGCTTGCTCATTCCCCGAGTCTCGGTCCGCGCCAACGTCGAGTGGTACATCCAGCGACCGACGGCCGTGATCGCGGCAGCCTGCCGCGCCGCCATCCGACCTGCTGGATCCGCGCCCAGATCCGCACTCACTGCACCCCACAGCGATTCGAGCTCACCGAGCGCTGCGGATACTCGATCACCGCTGCGGAGGTAGTTCTTGTCGAAGGGAATCAGCTGCGCCTGAGCAGCTTTCACCACATCGTCGGCAGCAAACCCGGTTCGTACCGGATTACTCAACCCGACGGTTCCGGCTCCGCGAAGACCACTGGTAGACCCACGTCCGACCGACAGCGCATAGCGCGCAGCACCGGTTCCCGCCCACGAACCAGAAGACATCGCCCACGCGGCGTTGTGACTTCCCCCGCCGGTAAACCCTCCGCAGATTCGCTCGCGGGTCGCAGCGTCCCCGGCGGCAAACAGTCCTGGAACGGATGACGCGCAATCGTCGTCGACGACGTTGATTCCCCCAGTGCCGCGCACCGTGCCTTCAGCGAGCATGCCGACCTCGAATTTGTCGGTGAAGGGATCGATTCCGCGGCGATCGAATTGCAGGAAGAAGTTGGGTTGCCCCAGCCTCATTCGACGCTGCACCTCAGCGTCGGCCCGATCGATCTGCGCGAAGACCGGCTCGTTCCGCAACGTGCTGGCGATGACGGACCTCCCCTTCGCCGAACCGGCACCTTCGAGCACGCTTCCGTCTGCGTGAAAGAACGTCGCGTACGCGTAGTAAGCCGTCTTGGTGATCGTCGATCCGGCCGCCGCAATCCCGTACGCGTTCGAGAACTCCATGCCGGAGAACTCGGCTCCGACTTCGGCTGCCATCAATGCACCGTCACCGGTATCGACGTTGGTGCCCAGCGCACCGGACAGAAACGCACAACCTCCGCTGGCGACCACTACCGCGCCTGCCGAGACGCGGTAGTCCTGGTGTTCGTGACGCTGGTATCCGGCGACTCCGCGAACTCGGCCGGCACCGTCCACCAATAACTCGAGTGCCGGCGAATGATCGAGGATTCGCACACCGGCTCGACGAATCCAGGTGCGCATCCGCCGCATGTACTCAGGTCCCTGCAAGCCGGTGCGTATCTGCTTGCCCGTGGTGGGGTCGACGGGGAACGGATATCTGCCCTCCACCGCGAGGAGATCCATGTTGGAGTAGGTCTGCTCGAGGACGCGGTCCATCCAATGGTGGTCGGCCAGATATCCGCCGAGCGCCTCGCGCCCGGCCTTGGCTAGCTCACGGGCTGTCAAATCCGGCTCGACGTACCAAACACCCGTTCCGGATGGGGCCGTCGCGCCACTCGTTCCGCAGTATCCCTTGTCGACCAGGACGACGTCTGCACCGGCCTTGGCCGCACGCAACGCTGCCCATGCGCCGGCGGGGCCACCACCGATCACCAATACATCGGTGGAGAGTTCGAGGACGTCCGTCACTGGCCAGCTCCTGTCAGAGGTCTACGCAACACTTCTGTTGCCGCAATATTCCTCGAACGAACTACCCAGCGCCACAGTCAGAATCACTGTGAACTCAACCAGTCACCGCCGCATCGACAGAGCGCTACGACGCTTCCCGCTCCTCGTCGGTGCACAACGCGGAGTACTTGGCGAAGGCTTCCTGCAAGGTCAGCGATTTGCGTCGCTCGGTGATGTCGCGGGGCTTTCCCTGCACAACACATCGACGAGCATGTTCGATCACAGCTTCACGTATGACGCTGGAAATGTCCGCGCCCGTGAGCTCTTGGAGGGTCTCTAGGGCCCTCAGTTCCTCTACGTCGAATCTCACCGTTACCGATCGTCTAGCCACGCTCAGGATGTTACTTGCGGGTACACCAAATTTGGTGAGTTACATATGCGTCGAGTCGAATATCTTTGGGCGCCAAAACCTTCGAATTCCGATCTACGTGGGTAAATAGTTTTCCACTCACGGCACTCATGTAATGCAACGCACACGGCGCTAGCCAGCGTGCCGACGGACACTGTCGCTGTCTATGCTTGCGAAACACTGCCTTCGATCGGAGATATACCGCGTGAGCATCGACCACATCGTTTCCGCAGTCGACGGCGACGCTGCCGAGCGAATCAAAACGGCCCTGGCCGAGAGAGCCGCAACCTCGACGGACACGACCACGCTGGTGTTCGACGGCGTGAGCATCGAGATTCCGCCATCGGTCGGCGACGCCGTCGTGCAGCTCCTGACCTACCTCGCTGCCGGCGACAGCGTCGCCCTCGGGCCCGTCGCAGAACTCCTCACCACCTCGCAGGCAGCAGAGATCCTCGGCGTTTCGGACACGTATGTACGCAAACTCGCCGACGCCGGGAAACTCCCGATCGAACTACGCGGCACCCACCGCAGGTTCCGCCTCGACGACGTGATGGCTTACCGCGAGCAGTTCCCCAAACGCGCCTAGCTCTTCGCGTACATTCCTTCGATCTCCTTCGAGAACCGATCGACGACGACATTGCGCTTGATCTTGAGCGTCGCTGTCATCTCACCGTCTTCCTCGGTCAGATCGCGATCGAGAATGACGAACTTCTTGATCGACTCCGCATGCGAGACAGCGGCATTGGCGTCGTCGACGGCCTTCTGAAGCTCCGCGCGAAGGTCCTTGTCATCGCGCAGCTCAGCGACGGTGGCGCCGGAAGGCTTGCCGTTCTCCGACTTCCACTTCTCGAACACCTCAGGGTCGACGGTCAACAGCGCCGTGATGTAGGTCTTCCCGTCGCCGACGACAACTGCCTGCGAGACGACGGAATGCGAACGAATACGGTCTTCCATCGGGCCGGGCGAGACGTTCTTGCCGCCCGCCGTCACCAGAAGATCCTTCTTGCGTCCGGTGATGGAAAGGTAACCGTCGCTGTCGAGTTCACCGAGATCCCCGGTGCGCATCCAGCCGTTGACGAACGTCTCTTCGGTGGCCTTGTCGTTCTTCCAGTAGCCCTTGAAGACAACCCCGCCGTTGAGTTCGATCTCGCCGTCCTCGGCGATGCGAACCCCGTTGCCGCCCATGGGCTGTCCGACGGTTCCGATCTTCTGAGCACCTGGGACGTTGACGCAGTGCGCCGCAGTGGTTTCGGTGAGACCGTAGCCCTCGTAGATCGGAACTCCGAGCCCACGGAAGAAGTGCCCCAGTTCAGGAGTGAGGGCGCCGCCGCCGGAGATCGCGAACCAGCACTCGCCGCCGAGAGCCTCACGAAGCTTCGAATACACGAGTTTGTCTGCCACTGCGTGCTTCGCCTTCAAGATCAGCGAGGGACCGCCCTTGTCGAGCGCTTGGCTGTACTCCTTTGCGGTGGCTTCGGCGAAGGCGAAGATCGCGCCGGGAATCTTTCCACCGGACTCCGCCTTACGTGCTGCGCCGTCGCGAACTTTTTCGAAGACACGCGGAACACCGAGGATGGTGTTGGGCTTGTACCGCTCGAATTGAGTTGTAATGGTGGCAAAGTCGGACCAGTGCGCCTGCGAAGCACCAGCTTCGAACGTCGCAAGGGACACCGCGCGAGCCAGTACGTGAGCGAGCGGTAGGAAGGTCAGGACTCGGTTTCCCGGAACCGCCACCTTGCCGATCGATGCCGTCAGAATCCCGCGCACCTCGGACAGGAAGTTGCGGTGCGTGAGGATGCATCCCTTGGGACGGCCTGTCGTGCCGGAGGTGTAGACGAGCGACGCCAGATCGTCGGCCTTGATGCCCGCGAGTCGCTTCTTCAGCTCGGTGTCGTCAACGTCGGCGCCCTGTGCGGTCAGCTTTTCGACTGCTCCGTCGTCGATCTGCATGACGGCCTTGAGAGAGCTTGGCGCGTCCTGGAACAGCTGCTCGTGCGCGCCGGTTTCGACAATCGCGATGACGGCCTCGGAGTCTTCGAGGATCCAGCTGACCTGGCCCTGAGACGACGAGTCGTAGATCGGGACGGTAGCGGCGCCGGCTGCCCAGATAGCGAAGTCGAAGAGTGTCCACTCGTATCGGGTCGCGGAGAGCAGTGCGACGCGGTCGCCTGCCTGCACCCCGGCTGCAATGAGACCGTTTGCGACGCCGGTGACCTGCTCGGCGAACTCTTTAGCCGTTACATCTACCCAACCCTCGCCCTTGGGGCGGGAGAACACCGTCAGATCTGGCGTGCGCTCGGCGTGAGTGAAGACGGTGTGCACCACAGACTCGTTGTCGGAGATGGTGAACTGGGCTTTGGCGCTGTACTCACTCACAGGGTGTCATCTCCGTTGGTCTGCGATTCGATGCTGATTCTGAAGCGGTGGAGTGCGCGGGCGAAGTCTGCGACCTCGGACTCGGTCCAATCGTGCAGCCTGCCGGCGACTTGGTCGAGCCGACGCGCGTCGGCGGCGTCGAGGTATTTGCGGCCCGCCTCCGTCAGGTGCAGCGGATTGCCCTGACGAACGGATCCCGGATCGGCATATACCCAGCCTGCCTCGATGCACCCGCGCACTTGGCGCGAGATGGTCGAGCGGTTGACGCCGAAGACTTCGGAGATCTCCGTGGCCTTGCATCCGTCATTGCGGCCGATGAAGGAGAGGAACGAATGCTGGGCGATCGACGGGTGGTCATCGGAATGCCGATCCCCCGTCATCAACTGCCGCGTCAGGTGCACCAGCTCGTCATGAACGGCTGGTGGACCGGTGAGCGCCATTGCTCCGTCGTGTTGCACTGGGCAACTATAACGCTGCCCCCAGTGTCCGACGCAATATGACCGCCGCCACCGACAAGAAGTCCGTCGGTGGCGGCGTGAAAAGTTAGACCAGATCCTCACCGTTGCGGCGAGCAGTTGCCCAATCCTTGAAGAATCCCTTGCTGATGACTCCCAGCACGACCAAGACCAACGCCGGCCAGATCAGAACATAAATGGTCAGTAGAGCTGTACTCATTCGTATTCCTTCCACTTGTCTCGACGGTTACTTTCCGGACGCTCCCACGGCAGGAAGCTCGTCATCGTCGAAGTCTCCCGTCCGCTGCTTGATCAGTTCGAAATCGAACGTCTCACGCTGATTGACGGACATCGCAAAGCACACGACGGTACTGACGGCATAGGCCACCAAAGATCCGCTGAGCGTTGGGTAATCGTGCAGGAAGCCGATCGCGAACGGCGCGGACAGCACGATCGCCAGGCCACCGACGATCTGCGCAACCTTCAGACCGAAGAATCCAAATACCATGAGTCCCAGCACCACTCCGATACCGATAACGGCAACGATGTCGGAGAAGAGCCCGAACATCCCATCCATCGGCACCCAACTGAATCGGACGGGCAAGAAGGCGGCAAGCGCCACCAGAACCGACACAGTGAAGGCCTTGTTGGTGACCTTTCCCCAATAGAAGCTCGCGATAACCGGGAACACCAGCGCGCCCCACAGCGCGCCGACGAACACCAACAGATCAAGAATGCTCAGTTGCAGACTTGCCAAGGAGATAGCCGCCGCCGTGGCAACTATCATCGTTACTCGGCCGATGAGCAGCATCCGTCGAGGGTTCGCATTGGCCTTGCCTGCGACGGCTTGGCCGTAAACGTCGGTCATCACGATGGACGAGAGCGCAGCAAGGTCCGAGTCTGCCGTCGATGACAGCGCGCCGATGATCATGACAAAGAAGACGGCCAGCAAAATTCCGGGCAGGTACGACGCGGCCATCTGCGGAATCAGGTTGTTGACGTCACCATCCATCGGCTCGATTCCGAGGTACAGAGCGAGAACACCCAGCATTCCGACACCAATGACCGTTGCGCCGTATCCGACGGTTGCGGTGATGAAGGTGGGCTTGATCAGGTCTTCGCGGACCGCGAACAGACGTTGGGCAATGGTCTGGTTGCCGATTGCGTAGGCAAGAACTGCCGCGATGTACGGCGCGCCCTGCTCGAAGAAGGCAACGCTCGAGAAGAAGTTGCCCTGCTCAGCAGTAAGGTTGCCTGCCCCGGATTCGAAGGCTGCCGGGAACCCTGCCGCAAAGAAGATGAACGGCACCAAAACCGCTACCGCACCGAGCATTCCGATCAGCTGAACGAAGTCGGTCAACACCGAAGCGCGGAAGCCCGACCACAACGTGTACAGCAAAACGCCCAGCGCAACGATGAACACACCCTGGATGAAGTTGAACGGCGAAAGCAACGCGATCAGCAGACCACCAGCGAGGAAGTTCGACATCAAACTGATGAGACTGCCGACGATATTGGAGCCCGCGAGCATCAGCTGACTCGAGCGTCCGTGCCGCGCGTACATGACCTCAGCCAGGGTGTGGGCTTTCGGCGCTACTTTGCGAATTCGCTGGCCGAACGGATAAATGAAGAGAATCATCAACGCGCCCCACAAACCGTAGTGAATGGGGCCGGAGATTCCGTAGGTGTAGCCAGAAGTGGCAGATGCGTACATCGACGACGCCCAAATCCAGGTGGCCGTCATGCTCGCGGCCGAAACACCAAATCCTAATTTGTTTCCGGCGGTCATAATACCGTCGGCATTTTCCTGTTTCTTACCAATACGAAGAGAAATCAGAAATGTTCCACCATAAAAAGCAACAAGCAGTGAAACAATTACCAAGGTACTGAACTGGACCATGTCGGACCCCGTCACATGCCACATCCTTCGCACATAATCGGCAGAGCAAAGCGCAAAACCCCTGTTCAGGATCTTTGCGCTTCGTTTCTGCACGCCCTAGGAGCGACCGCCATACCAACACCGGTCACATATTCAATTGACTAGCAACACGCACTTCGTCTTTTCGGAAACCCAACCTCCACAAAATAAATCTTCTGCGCAAGCTTTTGGCTCGACCACGCAATTCAACAACTGAGAATCGACCATAGCATAATGGCAATTTCGAACAAAAACTCCGATATTTTCCCACCCGAAAATATTCATGTTTCCGCCGCAGTAAAATCGTGCGCTTCCAGCGCATATAACAACTCCGCATCGATTGAAATCGATGCTCGATTCGATCGCTCAGCTACTTCGACAGGACCATCCTGGCAAACCGTCGGCCCCACTCGGGATCGGCGGAAACATGCTGGTCCAGCGGATTGGAGACAATCGCCCCGATCATTCGCAGGTACACGAGAGTGTCTCGCACCATCCACGTCCAATCGTCGTCCCCGAGTCGTGTTCCGTCTGTTGTCGACCAACCCAATGCCGTGAGGCCTTCGATCATCACTTCACTACGTTCGGACTCCGACAAGCCGGCAGCCAACGTAAGGAACAGAATTCGGCCGGCTTCCTGCGCCATCTCACCCTTTCCCAACGGCATGGCCGACACGATGTGACGCCACAGCTCGCCTTCATATGCAAGCACTGACGCGCCGAGTCGAGTCAGAAGCAATGTGCCTCGGAGTTTCCGGACAAATCTCAGTGTCTTTGCGACTTCAACGAGTACTGCTAATTGCGAGTCACTCCCTGCCGTGACACCGATCCAGTCGCTGCCCCAATCGAGTTCGTCTCGGGCGGCCGCAACATGGTCCGGAGGAAGTGCCCCGGACGCCGTCAAAACAATCCCACCACCTCGCGCGGAGTTCAGCAGCCACAGCAGTTGGCAGGTTGCTCCCTCACGCATCACCTCGAAATAGTTGTCATATCCGCCACGAAGCTCCGATTTGGCAACTGCGGCAAACAGTTTCGGCGCGGAATGAACCGACAGGCGGCGCAAGAAATTCTCGAACAGCGAGCTTTCCACGGGCGGTGATTTATGCAATGCCACTGCCATGGTGACTGCTGCATTGGACTCTGCGGGAACAAAACGTTCGGGATCGAACAGTCCGGTACTCGCCTGCACGTTCAGGAACTCGCGATACCCGATCGGACCGCCAGAATCCTCCGGCGGGCACGCTCTCTCGCCGTCGAGACAGGATGGCTCAGAAATCGGCTGGTCTTCGACAATCTGCTCGAGAACCAACGTGTGACTCCACCTTGCGCGGGCGTTGTACTCATAACGGACGTACTCCCCGACCGCGGTAACTGCCTCGTCGATCCGGACTTCGTCCTCACCAAACTCGTCTTCCTGGTATCCGTCGCGCTCGATCACCTCTGGCGCGATATACCGATCTGGGCCATTGTCCGTTGAATGATGGACACTCACCCACTGATGAGCGTGTTGATCTCCCCACCCCATCACCGCCTGCACAATCGAATGAAGTTGGTCCAGTTCGATATTCGACGGGACCGAAAACCGTCTCCAAATAGGCGGCGTGATGCAATCGAGTTCGATCCGCATGACAAAGTTCGCCACCTCCGGCCGTCGACGCTGATTCCGCATCTGCCTCGGCGTAAGGACCTTCATCTGGCTTTGCGCCGCTTGATATGCAGGTACCAAACGCAGATGTGAAGCTCGCCGAACTCGCTGACCCGTCATGTATGGAGGCTAGATCTACCTACCGACAGCCGAGATACTCACTGCCACAAGGTGGCCCGATTTGTCGGGGCTCGCATCTTGTCGCTGGTCGGCTGTCAAGTCCAGATCAACACGGACCTACCCAGGCATCTTTGATCATCCACTGCGCGGACAATAGTGTGCGCCGATTACCGTAGACCTGACAGCTACCGCACGAAAACAGTGCCCAGCGCCTGCTCGGACTGGCACAGAACATGAGGATCCATGAGCGACCAAGACACGACCGCCGACCAGCCCCTCCACATCAACGGCGCAATTGCCTTGGTGACGGACGAGCGCGACGAGTTGGTTCGCCTGTGCGTCCAGACCCTCGCCGAACTACTGGGCAGTGAGCCTGCCACCGATGACGACGGCGACATCGTCGTGCCGGTTCACGGGTTTGTCGTCTACGTGACAGTTGCGGATGACGGCCCTCAGATCAACGTCTGGTCCTCGGTCCTGACGGGCCTCGGCAATCCCTCGCATGCCGCAACCCGGTTGATCGAACTCGCGCAGGAATGGCCGCGCCTGCGCTTCGCTTTCAGCGGCGACCACCTGCTGGTCTCCACGATGCTCGACGCCGATCCCTTCGCCCCGCAGCATCTGCTGAACTTGATCGACGAGGTTCACGACTTCACTCACGAACTCGACGACGATTTCGCTGAATCCTTCGGCGGAGCCCTCGACTGCGACACGGATGACGACAGCTACGCCGGCGAATGCAACACCGGTGGCTGCGGCGACGATTGTGACTGCGATTGCGGCGATGACGCAGACGGCGAGCTCAGCATCAGGGCCGTCACCTCGACGCCCAGCAAGTAAGCAATAACCCACGGCTAGTATTGCGTGCGTGCATCTCTGCGATTGCGGAGATGCACGCCCGCTGACGTTTGTCGTCGCTCCGCGGGACGCCGGAAGCCTTCGACGACGAACGCCCGTTCGTACAATTGAGCGAAGTGCGAGCGCGGCTATACCGCTACGGTCGCGAAACGTGCCGGGATCGCCACATACCGATCGAAGACGCTGGATTCGAACAGCCAGAGGCATGCGTTCACTGGTGCCAGGCAAGAACTTACGATCTGCACATCCTCGACGACGGAGCCAGCGTCGACCTCGACTGGTGGAACTCCCACCTGCGTGATTCCGGGCATGAGATTCAGCTCCGCGGTCGAAATGACGACGGAAAAATCGTCACCGCGGGACTGGCAACCGTGCAGCGAAATGACCTTCGCCTTGGCAGCGAACTCGTCAGCGCGACCCACGACGGTCTCGGACTGCTATTTCTCTGCGCGGCGTGGCAAAGCGCTCACCGGGACCGCCGCTTCAAACGCAGATTTCCCGACGTATTCGGCGCGCCAGCGACGAAGGGCGACGATCCGTTGCAGGCGATCAAGTCCATCCTCGATGACTGCTTGAAAACTCGCACGTTGCCAGCCATCCACCGCGGCACCTGGTCAGGGCGACCCGTGACGCCTGGTGTAGGAGTTTCTCTCCTTGCTGCATTCATGTGGGCCGCTGAGGTCTCAGAGGCAGATAGCCGTACCCAGTTGATCGACCAATTCGGTGCCTCGACCGTGATTCACGAAGGCTGGCTGGAAGATCCAGCGGTCAGCGGTTTGACACTTCGCAGGTACCACCGTTACAACCAACTGCTCAGTTCGTGGGCAACCACTGCCCAAACCCGCCCCGAGCTGATCGAAATGTGGCTGATCAAACGCTGGATGGCTCGGGTTCAAGAGGCTCGGCGGGGCGGACGCGCGATGCCCACGCAGTTCTGGACTTCTAGATGACGTCATCCCAATGCCACGCCCCTCTAGCAACGATTCGAGCAGGCTAGTGATCGTCGCAAACACCCGAACGCGGCAGCTGAACCCGACAGGTCGGACACAAGGCAGCAATTGGTTCTGGTTGAGGTTTCGCTCTCCGCCGCTGGGCAATGATCGCCGGCGGTAGAGCCGGGACGCCGCCCTCTGCGGGGATAGCAGCACCGAAGTACTTGTAGCACTCCAGTCGCGCCTCAGCTGCGTGTTGATCGAGGTCTTCCGGGACCTCGAGTCCAGCGACTTCGAGTACGTAGCGGTACCCATCACCAACACTCTGATCCTGCTTGACACATAATGCAGTCAGCGATGGTAGCTCCTCGGCGGCGGTTCGGTCGACGACCTGACCGAGCACACCACCGATCCAGTTCCGCATCTGCGAGCGGCTCCGAATACCGGTGCTCGCCTGAACTTTTTCGGCAAGATCCTTGTAGGTAATGAACGAGTGATAGTTCGACGCAACGTCCACGAGAACGTCAAAAGCAGCATCAGCCCACGCCGACGTGGCGTCCTTGAACTGGACAGCAGTACCGTCCGAAACTCGCCAGGTTCCTGGAGTCTGCACACCTTCTAGCTCCGGACTCAGTTCACTCACAATGCTTCTCCACCAAGTCGGAAATCTTCCCTGTGCCGAACAGTGCCAGTTGCTCCCGAGCACGCGAGCCCGCGACATAAAGAATCCGGCGCAGCTTTAGTTCCCCTTGAACCCGATCCACCCCGGTCAATCTTTTGACGTAGAACGGCGGGAACTCGCCTTCGCCGAGCCTGCACATTGCAACTGCACGGAACTCCAGCCCCTTCGCCCGGTGCATCGTCATCACTCGGACTGCGTCTCCACTCTTGTCCTCGTCTGACCGGTCGGTCACGATGACGCTCTGGATGCCCGAGGATTGGAGAGATTCAGCTAGGTCTTTAACGCTGTCTTTGTCCAACGCGAAGACTGCGATGTCGGAGAGATTCAAGCCTTCTCCGACCCATTTCTGCACTTGGACAGAAAGACCCTTGTTCTCGTCCCCAATGTTCTTGCGTACGAGGACCTCAGGCGCCGGCCCTCCAAAGACTGACCGTGCGCCCGCGAGGGTGTCCGCTGCCAGATCGAGGTCGTCGACTTCAGTGTCTGCGACGCCTAAGCACCATTGCAGAATTTCTTTCGATGTTCGGTAGTTGATTGTGAGGCGACGCGATCGGCCTCTCGTCTCAATTCCGAAGCGAGAGAGCGGTGCCGGTCGACCGTAGATGCGTTGGTGGGCGTCACCAACGATGAACATGTCGTCGCTATCCGCAGGCACCAACGCTCGTAGCAGCTTCCAATGGGCAGGATGAAGATCCTGCGCCTCGTCTACCACAACATGTCGATACCCCAGCTGGTCCCGGAGCGTCGAGTCAGACAGCAAAGTTGCGGCTGCTTGAGAGGCCAGCTGTGTGAAGGTCATCAGACCCTGGGACCGCATCAGGCTTTCGAATTGCTCGATCACCTTCCAGACGTCAGCGCGCTGAGGTCGGCTCAGACGTTGACTCCGACCACTTCGGGGCACTCTGAGATAGCCGGCTTCATCGACAATCGCGTTGCCCAAGACAACCTGCGACCATTCATCGGCCAAGAAAGTGGCGTCCCAGGTTCCCGTGGCAACCAGTGCAGCGGAAGACCACAGTTCTCTCACCTCGGAACTATCGGACGACACAAACTTCGTGTTTGCGACTGCAATGCGTCCGGCATCCGATGCTGTGACAACGCGCCGCGCCAAGGCGTCGATGTTGACCACATCAACTCGATCCAGGACCTTGGGTCCGGCCAGCTGCTTGAGTTGCGATTCGATCGTCCGCGCAAGGTTCTTGGTGAATGTAGTGAACAAAACCTTCGTCGCGGCTTCTTGCGAATCGAGCTGTCGAGCAAGGAATCTCGCGCGGTGAATCGCCGTTACGGTCTTGCCTGTGCCAGCTCCACCCGTAACACGGAAGGGGCCGTTCCATCCCTTGTGCGTCGCGAGTTTGCGCTGAAGAGGATGCAGCCACACGCGCCACTTCGCGAAGTCTCCTTCGAGAACTGCCCGAAGCTCGTCCTCATTTTCACCGTCGAAGCTTGTGAAGCTCAGTCGTGACAGCGGTCGCTGCAGCGCAGCGGAGAGATCCTCGACGTCGACTTCACCAGGCTCATCAACGACGAGATCTGCCCACACATCATCCGGACTCTTGCCGTACACCAAATCAAGCACAGCACTGCCTTGCGACGAAGGGAGTGCAGTAACAATAGATTCCAGGGTGTCCTCGTCGGACACCTTCTTCAACTGCTCGGCAATCTCGGATTCGACGCCAAATCGTTCCAGGTCCTTCTGACTGACCTTCGCAGGCATCAAAGGTTTGACGGTGTCGGTCGACTGCTGAACCTGTCGCGCTTTGCCCACGGCTTCGTCAAGGGCCAATGAGTCGAACAGCTCGGCCGCGCCAGTCTTCGGGTTGACCTGAAGCGTGAGCTTGCTGGCGTACTCGTACGCGTCGTCATGCTTCTTCACTGCGACGAGGTACAACGTGCTGGTTTCCGAATCCTCCCCTGCAGCAATGAGAACAGCACGATAGTTGTCAGTGACCCGAGCGGTACGCACGTGTTTGGTTTTTGCGAGCTTCGGGATCTTGAAATCCAACCCGGTTGCATCCGGGTCCTGCTGCAACTTCACCATGAAACTGAGTACACGACTGCGCACGCTGCCGTCGAGGCTGTCATAGGAGTCTTGAAACAGGTCATGCATCAGGACGTGTGTCTTCACTTGCTACTCCCATTCACGGCATTCTCCAGATCGCGGGCAAGCGTATCCGGAACATTCTCGTCCTCGACGGTTTGTACTGTCCATCCGTCCTTCGCGAGCCATTTGTCACGGTCGTCGTCGATATCAACGACGACGGCAACCTTTGCAGCGGGCCACGCAAGTTCAACCTGCCAGATACTTTGGTCTGGGCCCACTTCTGCACCGGCTTCTGGCACATCCATGGCGGCTGCCGCCATAATCTCGATCAGCTTCGCAAGGACTGGATCTGTGTAGTCCCGAACAACAGCCCATTCAGGCGCTAGCTCGGCGATCTGGCCGGCGGTTGTGGACTGCGCAGAAGCCGACAGAGGAATGTGCGACTGAGCCAACGGATCAACGGACCGTCGAGTCCAAATCTCCACCATCCGCATCGGCATTTGATGCCCAAAACGCGGAAGGGTGAGGAACTGCAGAACATTCGCCCATCGCAGCCATTCACGCCATCGCGCAGCGTGCTCGGGACCACCAACCTCTGTGTGGCGATCGTCCAGCACGCTGAGCACTCCCGTTGTGGGAACGTGGTCCGCGGGATCTGCAACCACGATCAGCGGCAATCCACTCAAGCCTGTACGGGGTACCAGCATGACGGTTCCATCTGATTCCGAATCCGCCTTGGCGCCACCGAGGAATGAATTCAGGCTCGCGTCGAAGCTACCCGGTTTCACCATAATCGGTGCATCCGATCCGTGTCTTCCCGGATTCACAATGGCCAATACGGTCCCTTGGGCGCCATCACCCCACACTGCAGCGTCGGGATCAGCCAGGTACTCGATCATAAAGTCGATCGGATTGCCCCACAACAGTTTCAAACGGGGATCATCGATGCCAACACTCGCAGTATTCTGTATCTGTTGGTGAACAAGGTCCGGAACTGCAGCCTTCAGAGAATTTGAAATAAAGGCCTGAACATCGTCCCATGAAATCGACCACACTCGCCGGCCGTCGCGACGCAGTGCATCCCGCTTCATCGCGTCGTCATCGGTTCGGTTGTGCTCAACGCTCGCATGGAATTTCGCGCCGTCCAGATACACCGCAACGTCGCACCCCTGCGCGTCGCTTCGTGTCAGGAGGAAGTCCGGTTGCGTCGCAATCGATCCTGCTCTGACGTCAACCAGCGGTCGCATACGCCACCGCCGAGGCTCTCCGTCGGGATTCGCAAGTCGCAGGTCAAGCTCTTCCCCCTTGGAACCAATAGCGGCTTCGATTGACCATCCTTCTCGAGACGCAATCCGTTCCTTGAGTGCCTCTCGGAACTGCAGTTCCAGTTCGCTGAGTTGAACTTTGGCAATGTCCACTGTGCTGACGGTCGGAATCTTCTCGACATCCCAATCTTGAAGGAAGTTGTCGAGCAGTCCTAACGCCGATTCTCTTGATGCATTGGGCATTTCACGAGACTGAAGGACTCCGTACAAGCATCGGTGGCACGCGGCACGGCCTTCGAGTCTGCACGGGCATGCCGCAAGAACATCCCGCGCGAGGGTGAGAATATACCGCAACCGTTCAGGCTGCCCGAAGCGGTCGAGGTAGCCGGTGCCGCCCGGGACAGTGTCATGTAAGACAAGGAAGCGCCTCACCGAACCCATACCGTCGCTCATGCTCGACGCAACAACCGCAAGGTGCTGAGGGTCGCCACCGAAATCTCGCCGCAGTCCGAGTAGCAACGCTCCCTTGAAGGACGTCATCGTCGTCTCGAAATGCAACAACGAAACCGGCAGCAACAGCCGGACAGCTTGCGTTTTCAGTTCGTGAGAGAGCAGCAGCTTCTCCCATTTTTCAGCTGTCCCCCGCCTGGTCGCGCAGTAGCCCCGGTGGCGAGCCTTATCCTTTTCGGTCGCCTTCTTGGCCACGACGCCACAGTGAGAACACGTGGTAAATCCTGCTGCCGACAGTGTCTCGCCGGCAATGATCGTCTCGTTGCCAGGCACATCACCCAACCCGACGTTGATCGAACGTATTACCGCGGAACGTGCATACTCGGCGCCGAAGACCGTCTCTTTCAGCTTCCAGGCGTCCACGATGTCCGCGGGGTCGATATCAACCCCGGTGACACGCCCGAAGTACGTTTTGGTTCTGTCGTCAGCGTCCTCGTCAATCAGAACATCGTCGAGCCGGTGCACCGCTGATACCCGCTGCAATGGCAGAACCTTATGCACTGCACCGGCATCGGTCACTGCCGAGCTGTGGCATCGCGGACATGCGGTCAACGGCGCCGACGCGTTAGTTGTCCCCCATCCACAGGACGGGCACAACCTGGTGTTGGCCCACAGCGGTTGCGAAAGCGGCCCGACGTCAACGGCGTCGACCTCCACTCGTTTGCCGCTGGCGTAGAAAAACGCGCCCGGCGCCAACTCGGTGAGTGCGCTACTGCTGCTTCGTTCGTAGGTGAGGTCGAGTGCTTGCGGCTCTGGGGAGTCATTCTCGTTTGCGGTCCACCAGAGGTGCACGTCGAGCGTCGTGGAATCGTCGAGCAGGTTGTAGTTCGGTAGTAGGCCTACCCCACTCAAGCCTGTCAACGTCTCTTGACGTCCCCGCTCACGTAGTTGATCGCCAAGTGCTCGCGACTCTCCCATACAGCGCTTGCGGTCATCCTTTTGCTTGTCGTCGAGATGACCATGCTTGTCGATCTCCGCCACGGTTTTGGCGAGATCGTTGAGACGGCTGCGAATTTCGTCAGAGTCCGTTTGCCACGCCAGCGCTACTCGCGCCGCGCTCTCACGGAGCCCTCCGCCAGCGAAGTCCTTCACCGCGGACTGCGCTTCCGGCACAAGCTTCTTACCGAACAACCCAAGGAACTCTGCGCTCAGAGAGTCAGCGTCCGCAGTCGCAGCGTCGACCACAGCACGCAACCACGCCCCATCCGCCATACCTCCGCTCAACGCTGCGCTGAGCTTGGGTGGCATCACAGGTACAACGCCGAGACCACCAGTTGCGAGGCGGTCCAACGCGAAGGCGAAGAACTGGCGGTAGAGCAACTCCGTCGCATTAAGGTACGCACCGGGCGGCAGCACCTCACCGGCGAGCAGGTGGCCTGGCTGGGCAAAGTAGTAGAGGTCGCGCGGCGAACTAGGCACGGCCGCGAGAACGAACGCATTGCCTGTCGAACGGCCGGCACGTCCGATCCGCTGAAGATAGCTCGCGGTAGACCGTGGCAGCGAGGCTAGTGCGACGATACTCAGATCGCCGATATCGATTCCGAGTTCCAGTGTCGGCGTACACGCGAGGATGTTGGGATCAACAGGCGAGCCGCCGCTCTTGAAGCGCGCCTCCACTTCCTCTCGCTCTTCCCGGTCGAGAAGTCCGGTGTGCTCCGCACTGACGATGCGCCGGATGCGCCCCGACTGATACATCTTCCGGTAGAAGTTTTCGGACTCCATCTCGACTGAACTCAGAGTGCCCGGGCACCGCATTCGTGGGCACGGAGCCCCGGTCCACAGTGACTCCCGCTGCTTCGAGCTGGGCTGCACGTGATGACAGATCGGACACTGCAACCGAGCAATGTCATTGGGGTCCAGAATGATCCGGTCCGGCGTGATGCCGTAAACCTTGGATCCTTTTTCGCCACTGCGTCGTTCGAGTGGCCCGTCTTCGCTTGCGAGAGAGTCGACCACGTCCGCGAGTAGCGCTCTAGCTTCAGGCGCCGTCACTCCAAGGCACCGCCTCGTCCAATCGGTCAGCCAGGACTCACCCCGAGGATTGACCGCCATGAAGTCTGTATCACCAGCCGCACCGGTGGTCAAAAAGCCGGGAGCAGGTCGCCCAAGCGGGAATTTTGGCATTCCCTCAGCGCTACCGCCCCAAATCGACCAGCGCCTACCTTCATCGCGGATGTAGCGCGATAGCCATTGGTGGAAGACACCACCGTTCACCCGAAGATGCTCCAACAACCCCAAGATCCAGATGTCATAGCGAGGGCCGCCCACGGACTCAGATTCAAGCTCGAGCTGTTGCGGCCTCTGGTCAGGCATCTCGAGACTGAGCTGACCCGACGGCCCCCCTCCAAGACTCAGGCTCAGTTGTGGCAGGTTCTGGTGAATGTCATGAGCGCGCTGCGAAAACAGCGGCAGATCAACGTCAACATCGACGGCCATCGCGCCAGTGAGCTCGAGCGTACGACCCACGCGGGCATTCAATCCTGCTTCCAGTTGCGCTTGGAAGGCGATCCGCACTCCCAACAGTTCGCGCATCCACCCTTTAGGATCGTTCTCCAACCACGCGCCGTCGACTCCTGTACGACGTACAAAGTCCGGCGGAGTGATCGAGTAAAGCTGATCGACGGGAATGTCCGCGACAAGTCGATCGGAGGTTTCCTTGAGAGTTGTCCGCTCGCCGTGAGTCGCGCCCAGCAGAGCGGATCGAAAGTTGAATTGGAACGCGCGACCCTCAATGAATGCCGCACGGTGTGCGGCGTCCTGCACCGAATCGGTGAAAACGAGGGTCTTCTTCTCGCTATCGGCTAGAAGCGTGGATCCGAACTCACTGGTGAGCCCGACACTCAGGAGCGTGGCGACACTCGATCCCATGAATCGGATTGCGTTCTTCGCGCCACACGAGGGGCATGCCTGATCGAATGCCGCCTTTTCGTCTGGAGTGCAATGGACCGCAAGAGCATTCGCACTCGGGACCGACCCGATTTCAAGCGTATCTGGGTCGAGGTAGCTGACGCCTTTGTCACTTTCATCTGCGAGGAGCAGGGCGCGTGTTTTGAATCGGGTGGTCAGCCGGGCACTGTCTCGCCAGATTGTGACGGGATCATGGCCGAGCTCATCACCGAGTTCTGTTGTCGTTGCAATCCATCCGGAGTGTCCGCACACTCGGCAATGTGCCGCAGGCAGAAACGTGCCTTCGGTTGGTAGCCCGTCGTGCCACCAGTCGAATCTGGTTTCACGACTAAGACTTCGGAGCATGCGGGTAAGTTCCCGTACCCACAGCTGAACCTGAACGTTGATCATCGGCCACAGGTTGCCGTTGTCATCCTTGATTCTCGCAACGGACATCAACGCAAGGAACTTGAGCAGCGCCTGCTGCACATCGAGAGGTTTTGTCGAGTTATGCACGCCCCAGGGCAGCACACCAGCCTGGGTGATCCTCGCGACGGCATCAGCCGGTGTGAGGGGCTCACCACCAAGAGTGTCAATCACGACGCGAGTCAGGAAATGAGTCCTTAGAGTTTCGCCAATTTCTACCGGGTCGGCGTAGTCGATCTCAGCCGCGTGCGCACCAGGTTCCACCGAGGGCTGAAGCACGGCTCGCGCCAACGGTTCCCATGATCCGGTGACTGAGGCATCTACCTCCGGAGCGTCCAGGATCGTGTCGACCGAGGGAATCTCGAGGCCAAAGTCGACGTGCGGCACCACATCCGCAGCGGACAATGAGGTTTCGGTGATTAGCGATTCGGGTGCGAACTCGGTACCGAAGATTGTTTCAGCGAACTCTCGCAGTTCATCTGAGCGAGTACCTCCACCAAGTGTCGCGGATGTTGCGACGGGAGTGATACGCCCCAGCGGCCGTCCATCCTCAGCCACTCCGGTCCGCGCGCCGAGCCGGCGAATGAGCATTGCTACATCGGTTCCCTGAGCCCCGTCGTATGTGTGAAACTCATCGAGTACAAGGTACTGCAGTGTCGCAGCAGCGTTGTCCCACAATGGTTTATCGCCTGCGCGAAGCAGCAGCAGATCGAGCATCTTGTAGTTGGTGAGCAGTATGTCGGGCGGGTTTTTCCGCAGCTCGTCGCGGTGGTCGACCAGCTGGTTGCGGGTTCGAGTCCTACGTCGGCCTTCACCACCGATGTAAACACCTGCGGTGACCTCACTGAGCTGAGGATCGTCGTGGAGATAGTTCGCCAAGCGACGAGCCTGGTCAGTGACCAGCGCGTTCATCGGATACAGGATGATCGCTTTGATCCCGCGCTCACCCCGAGCTGTCGATCGTCGGGCGTGGTCAAGAAGCGGCACCAGGAAAGACTCAGTTTTACCTGAGCCTGTTCCCGTGGTCACGATCGTTGGCTGCGCGCCTCGCCCATGTGTTGAGAGTCGATCGAATGCCTGCGCTTGATGCTGAAAAGGTTGAAACCCCTTAGGCATCCATTCCAGAGGCGACTTCCAACTCTTCGCCACTTGTTGGTACGGCGTGCGGAGCTTGAGGTATGGACCACGGAAGATCCCGGTCTCGGGGTCACGTAGAAACTCACTGAGCGCCTTGCCCGCGTTGACATCTGCCAGCGAGAATGTGGTGGATAGGTACTCGGTGATCGAGTCCCGCGTTTCCTCCGCCAATAGCGACGGAAAGGTCGGGGAGGAATCCTTAACCATTCAGCCCAAGCCTCCGCTCAAACTCGGCGTACGCAATGCGCATCTCAGCTTCACGGTCAGGCTTGTAGAACCAAGGTTCATCGTGGTTGTCGTCCGGAGGGAAAGGCTTGTAACGGTCGAGGAGATCTCCACTGTCTTCACCGTCAAAATATTCCTGAAGGAGTTTGTAGTCTTCCTTCTGTTGCTTCGCCCCCTGCGCATGATGATCTTTCGCGATCTTTCGACCTCGTGAGTCGAAATACATCTCATACTCGTACTTACGGAGCACCGGAAACTGCGCTCGAAAAATGAGTCCCAGATGCTCAGCCGTGAGCCCCAGCATGAGCGCGGCCAACGCATCGATCTCGACCAACGCAGCACGCCTTTCGAGATCGGTTCTGAGCGGGGTATCCATAGTCCACGTCCGCTGCGCTACCCCGATCGACGAGATGGCAACGCGTGCATCCGTCCACGAATCGGTCTCGAACGAGGCCTGAAACAGAGCCTCCCACAACGGCGCATAATCTTGCGTTACGCAGTTCAGGCGAAGCGTACGTAAGAGCAGAAGCCGATAGGCGGCGTGATTGACCGGCGCCGGAACACGCTTAAGCAACTCCATATTGACAGCCGAGGTACCACTAACTTTGATCAGGTAGTCGTAAGGGAGCGACGCCAACAGTCCCGCAATCAGCGCAGTATTCAAGAGAGACGGCGCGAAGTTCGTGCCCAGGTCGCCCTTGCCGACACCCGCGCCGACTGCCATTGACCGAATCGTATGGACATGCGCAGCACCTGGTGGAAGTAATGCAGCATGCAACGACCTTTCGAGGCCCGGTTGGGTCATGTCTCGCCACGCGACCCTCCAGTAGTCAATCGCCGGATTCTTGCCCCAGACAGGAATTCCTGCATCGTAGGCCTCACGATCGCAAGCACGTTGATAATTCGTGCGAGGGATCATCGACTCGGACAACTCTTCAAGATCCCACAGCGCGTAATCACTATTATTCTTACAATTTTCATTCGGCTCTTTAGCGAATGGATTTCCCACCGTAAAATGCGGACCCTGATAAACTACATCCCCCCAAACTTCAGGCCTCCCACTCTTCCATTCGATATAGCCATCCTGTTTTGATGTCTTCTCATTCCATAAACTCGACCACCGGTAACCGATGTCAGACAACCGCAATTTGTGAGCAGAGAAAACAGAAAGAATTTCGATATGCTCACGAGTCAATGGGCGAAGCAACCGGGCCTGTTCGGCACGCACACCTGGCTCGTCAAAGAGCTTTACCCAATCCGTGAGCGTCTCTCTATCAATTTGTGCCAGCCGAGATAAATGTGGACGAAAGTCCCATCCGCCCCAGGCATACTGTATACCCGGAATTTCCCCATCACTGGCCGCCACGAGCGACGCTTCAAGCGTCAGCGGATTCTGCAAGTAGGACATCTGCAGAAAATTTGGTTCCTGAACGCAGCCATATATGCTGATTCCAAACACCATCTTATCGCTAACTCCCTCAAACATGAACAGCCCATTGAGAAACTGCCAATGCCGACGCAATCTCGAGTAGGTTTCCGCTCGCAAGTTACCCGCCTTAGGATCCGAAAAATGACTCTCGGGGTGGATCAAACCTGCGATCCCGCCGCCACCCAAGTTTCGCCATACCCTCTCCATAAAGTTCATGTAGAGGTTCGTCCGGACCCCTGCAAGCGTCGGGTACTCGACCTTTGAACCGAGATTTTCAGCTGCGCCGGCCCAGCTTGCTAGATCTCCCAGATATTGATCGAGGGCGCTACTCGAATGAAGAACATCCATTCGTCTAGCATTAATCACAGATTCTGAAATGTTCGACTGCAGCGAGAAATACGGGTCGAACTCGGACAGGACCGTCGACTCCCACCAGTCTGGCCTCACCCACGGCGGGTTTCCAACCTGGACGTCAAACCCGCCCCTTCGAAAAATCGGAGCAAAATCAAGTTCCCAGTGAAAAAACCCTTGGCCATCTGAGATATTGCGGGCCGTTCCGAGCCACTCATGATTCGAAACTAACAGCCACACAGGCCGCATCCCGTAAAAGCTGCGCTCAAGCTCATCCATCTTTGACAGTTGATCGAAGCTCTCGACCGTCTCGTGAAACATGCCCTGATCCGTCGCGCCCTTGCGCAGTCCATCGGCACCAAGGAGTTCTTCGAGCGTCGTCATCCATTCGTCCAGATTTGGCGGACCGGGGTGGTGATCGTCGTCGTGGTCAGAATCCTCAACCGACCCAGTCAATGGCCAGAACCACATCGCGCACCAGACATCCATGGCCAACCGCAGCCGCATATATGGACCTTCGGGATCAAGCAGCTCTGACTCGACCTGCTCACGCGTTGCGGCAGTCTGTACCGCAGGGATCTCGGCACCCCACACGTCAATGTGCCGTGACACTTCTCGTTCACTGATCTCTAAGCGCCGCAGGGCGAGCTCCCACAACCGTTCGACACGTCGCGAAAGTGCACGCAGTCGATCGAGCTGCTTCGCACTCGGCTTCTTCGTTACCTCTGCTCGCCACTTCTTCAGTGCTGCAGCCGCTTCCGGCGCCAGCTCTTTGGCTTGCTTTGCGTCAGCTACGGCCGCCCATCCATCAGCAGGCAGAAGGAAATGGTGGATCTCGCCATCACCGATTGGACCTTCAGCCAAAGGTCTATCCGTCGGAGGCGTCTTCAACCAGCTCTTCTTTGCACGCCCAAGCGAGGTGAAATCGTAGGTGGCGCGACGTGCACCGATCAAGGAATTACCTCGACGAAGGTGCAAACCAAACCATGGCGCCTGAAGTCCCTTGTGCATCACATTGAGCCAAAGCGACACCTCTGCAAGTTCAACAGCGGTCGCGTTCAGGTCCACACCGTAGGCTCGATGCAAGGCAAGGTAAGCCTTTACCTTCTGCAGCTCTGTCGCATAGTTCTCCGGCTGAATGCGGTCGCCGAGTTCATTCTGGCGCCGCGTCAGATACTCAGCAGAAAGCTGATTGATTGCTTCGTTCAGAAAGGCGCCACTGCCGAGCGCTGGCTCACAGATCCGATACTTGAGAATGTCGGCAGCAGTCGTCTCCTCCGTGATCAATTCGGCCAACGAATGCTTAACCACAGTCTTGGTCAACACTTCTGGCGTGTAATACGAGGCACTACGCTGTCGATCGCGACCTGAAAGCCGAAAAACGAAGCTGCCCTTCGGATGTCGGACGATATCCTTCCGCCCCGTCAAGCGATCCTCACGCCAAACAATATCGCCAGCGTCGTAATCTCCCGACTTCGTGGACGGCACTAGCCATGAGCCCTTGTCTGCATTGCCGTCTTTCGCGACCTCGACCATGTCGTCATCTGCGATCAAGCCCGAGTAGGACATCAACCCCTCGTAGACGGCACCCAGCTGGTTGATACCGAGCTGCGCGTAGGAGATGTAACCACGCTGCTTGTTCTTGTTCTTCGAAGGCTTCGACAGCAGAAGGAGAGTCAGCACTTCCTGCAGTACCTTGTTGCTGATCTTCGCGTCGTCAATCAACGGCGTACGAGCGGGATCGAATAGGTCTGAACGCATCGCTTCGAACACGAGGCCGTCGCCATTTCGATTATCAGCGCCGTGCCCGTCGTTCACGAGCCTGAACAGCAGATTCAGGGACTCATGCAGGTGGTGCCCGCCAGCCGACTTCCCTGTCAGCGGCACCTGGGTAATTTCGCGCAGGCGATCAAGGCCGTAGCCGGATCCGTACTCGGGCGCTCCGACCGGCAGAATTCCAAGCTCTGGGCGCGCTTCAGCGAAGAGTAGGAACAAGATTCGATATAGAAAGCGCAACGACTGAATCGTCAATTCCCGCGGGAGCTCGGGGATGCCATTGACCGGCCGGCCCCCAGCACGGCGCTGATCAAGAACCTCGTTGGCAATCCTCTCGATCGAAATACGAAGTCCCTCACGAAGATCCTCGCTGACACCTACTGCATGCTTCTCGGAATCCTCGGTAAAGGCATCCAGCGCCGTCTTACCATCATCGTTCGGGAGCAACACGTCAGCAGACCAGAGACCAGCATGGTGTGCGAGCTCGCCAGTCGCTTTCTCGTCACGTCGATCCAATGCCGTTGCAATATCGAACGCCAGGTACCGGCCCTCAGACCAGCGAGCCGCATCAGTCAGGAGCACGACGCTACCCGCAACCACGAGGAGATATCGCGGAGCATTGTCACTGACAAAAAGCTGCGTGACAGCTTTCGATACTGATCCCAGCAGCTCAATCTTTGCGCTCGTGATCGACAGTTGCAGGGGGGAAATAAGTTCTGCATCCGCCGAGAACAGGCCATCGGCGTCGATAGCCGGTACTGCCTGCAGGATCTGCAGAGCATCGGTTGCAGTAGCACTGGCGAAGCGCCCTAACAGCGGGACGGCGATCGGAGTTTCACCCTGGAAAGTTTCGAGAACGGTTTCGGCACTATCGAAACCGACTGCACTGAGCAGCATTCGATGAAGGTCTGTCACCGATGCGACATAATCCGTCTGAGTTGGCTCGGGCAGTTTGCCTAGCGTGGTCAGATAGCTACCGCTGATCGTCGACAGCCCCTTTATGGGAGTGTCCTTGCCCTGGGAAGCGAGTTCCTTCCATCCTTTCGCAAGATCCTTCAGCTTGTTGGGGAAGACCTCGGCAAGCCAATGCTCGGATAGATAGTCGTTGACGTTGGAGACTGAATCGAACATTGGTTACAGACCTGCTTTCGGCACAATCACAGCAACAACGCGAACAAAGGGGTCACCGCTCGCAGCAAGTGAATCGATTAGAGCGGAAGATTCGTCGAGGGCCTCGGAGATCTCGAGCTTCGATCCGGTTCGCCGTCCCGAGTCCGTCACTATCTCGAGAACTGTTTGTTCCCAACCTTTCAGGCTCTTTCGATACTCATCGATACGCCGGAGCAAATCTGCTTCGAAGTCATCGCGGCGGTCACGAAGGTGTTCAGTCGCAGCATCCACCGCAGCGGGGACCAGGGTCTGCAACACTTCCAAATCTACGTCGCCGAAACCAGCATTGGAGGCTCCTTCCCTGATGCCTGCTTGATCCAAGGTCTCGTCAAAATCGCCGATTTCAGGATTGCCAGGCAGCCCACGAACTGCCCCCCAACCCGCAATTGCTGGTTGCCCCTTGGCATTCGACCAGACTGCCTGAGTTAGGAAGACTGGCTCGCTGACAGCTCCTGACAGGACTGGTATCTCGTTACGTCCGAACCGAGATACCGATCGGTCAGCCGCCCAATCAAGAACTGGGTGCACGGGAGCAAGGAAATGAACGTCCGGCCACGCACTGTCAGTTGACTTTCGGGCTTTGTCGAGGCGGCCTTCGGCGAATTCAACACTCCCCGATACTCGGAGGCGGTCGACAATTTTCTGTTCGTCGAGGTATTCAGAGGGCAGATCACGAAACCGCGGCACAAGATCTGCCGGCGGGTTGAAGGCGATCATGTCTGTATCTTCGTCGCGAGCGATGTCCAATCCGTGTCCGCCGGGTTCGGACGCAACGTCCTTCAAAGCGTCGGCAAGGAAATTGTCATCGTCCACAAATAGTGAACGTTGCGGTGCGCGCTCAGGTGTTGGGTCGCCGGTATGGCTACCGGCCGTTACTTGGAGTTGCGCAAACGGATTCAAGGCTGCAGGCGTCGGCTCCGGAACGACGTCATCCAGGTCCTTCCCTTCACGAATCGCCTGGATAACAGTCTTCTCTTCGATGTCAGCGTCATGCACATCAAGGAGCACTCCGGCGTCACCCAACGCGAGATTGGCTTCGTGTTCCTTCAGAAGGAGCTTGGTGACCACGCGCAAATCGCTCGGCACGTCATCGGAGTCGCTGGTGAGTGCTAATGCCGCAATCTGCGGTTCATGCATTTGCCCATATCTGTCGATGCGGCCGTTGCGCTGCTGAATCCGAATGAACGACCAAGGGAGGTCGTAGTGAACGAGCTGGTGACATTCCTTGTGCAGGTTCAGGCCTTCGGAAGCCATGTCGGAAGCGAGTAAGACTCGAATCTCAGAATTGGCCTGGCCGAAGCCCTCCACTACCGACTGAACCTTCTCATCAGGAAGTCCGGCATGCAGCACTTGAACTGCCTTGGCTGAAAGTTTGAGTGCCTTCGAGACCTCAGCCCCCAGCCACGTCAGGGTGTCGATTCGCTCCGAGAACACAACTACTCGGGTCGTAGATCCCTTCCCTACTCCGACGGATTTCAGATGTTCGACGAGCGATTTGAGCTTCGACGATCCTTGTTGATCAGCTTCTTCGGCGAGAGCATCCAAGCGCACGAGTGCTTTGGCCTCTGGAGATGATGCGGAGTCGAGAGACTTCAACCGTCGACCAACACTTGCGCGGAGGGCCTTCGGGGACGAGAGAAATCCTTTGAACAGTGTCCAGGGAAAGAGCTGGCGTCCTTGCCCCGTGACGACAGAATCGCCCGTTGGGTGAAGCCATACGTCCTCGAGTTCGCGCAACACAGCTATCTCGGCCGCATTGGGAACAACCTCGATCACGCGTGGGGTACGTCGTTGCTTCCACCGATGCGCGACATCCAACTTGACGTCGGGTGAATTGCGGTGCCTTCGGACATAGAGGTGCTCGATATCCTTGGCGGTGTACTCCTCACGATCTGCAATGGCGGTTGGATCGAGAAGATTGATCAGTTCTGCAAATGACTTCGATTCCCCGTTATGGGGCGTGGCACTAGCCAGAATTAGTGCATCAGTCTGTGCTGCAAGAAGTCTGGCGAGTTCGTTGTTCTGGGATGTGCGGTTGATCAAGTTGTGGCACTCGTCGATCACGACGGCGTCCCACTGCTGATCCTTCAGATGATGCTTGTACTTCGCAGGGTTCTTGAGTGTGTCAATCGAAACGATGACCCGCTTGTAGTAGCTGAACGGGTTTCGCGAACTCGGCAAAGTCTGCTTGACCTTCTGAATGCCATTCGAGTCCAGGCGCACCAACGGTATTGCGAACCGCGTCCACAGCTCATGCTGAAACTGTTCAAGCACCGCTCGTGGAGTGACAACCAGGATGCGCTCGCCACGACCACGCCGGATGAGCTCCGACAGCAAGATACCGATCTCAAGCGTCTTGCCAAGTCCCACCGCATCCCCGATGAGGATTCGGGGCCGGAGATTCTGTAGCGCTTGTGCAGCCGGCCGCAGCTGGTAGTCCATTCGGTCAAGCAGTGCCCGGTCGCCCACGGCGATACGGGTGTCGCAGGTGGGAAGTGGACTGCCGCGTCGGACAGATTCGAGCCACAGCCTCGAACGTCGGAATCCCGCTGACTCGTCGATCACGAGCTTGCCGTCGCGCGGGTCGAGTCGATCAATCGTGTCGAGGGCTCCGAAGAACACCGCGTCCTGATCACGAACCAACTCACTGACCCCAGTGACCTCGACGCGAGCCCCATCGCTTTCGGTGTTCCGGACTGCTCGAACGAGCCATTCCTCGTCACGAACAACTACGCGTTCACCTGCGGCAATATCAGCCACGTGTCACTCCTCATATCGGACAGCCAGATCAGATTAGCCCGCGAAACGAACTCGTCTTCGCAGCACTCCAGGCAACGGCCAGACACGTCACATGTTGGGGCGCCAAACGGCACCCCAACATGTGATGGCTGGTCTAGCCGGAAGCGACAACGGCGCTGAACAAGCCTTCATTCTCCTGGTTGTCTTCGGGAGAACCGAACAACAATGCACGATCCAAAAAGGTGTTGTTCAGCTCGCACGATGTCTCAGGAACCAACACACAGGCGTGACACGCTGCCAGGTTTAGCGCGTCGGTTCCTGATGCACCTGCCTCGACACAGACTGGGTCGGCTGAGCACCAGGACAGTCGGATTGAACCTTCGTGCAGTGCGCTCGCGAAGGACTCGGGCTCAGCCTGTGAAGCCACGCCTCCGAGACTGCCAGCCGAGTCAGAACTTGCTGTGTAGATCAGCAGCCCGGCCATCTCGTCATCTACAAACAGCCGTTCCCGCAGCGATGCCGCTGGATACCCCGCGTCGAGCGACAGCTGATCAATCAACACATGCGCGAGTGTATGAATCGCCACCTTCACGATGTCTACCTCGGCGGCCTCCGTTCGCCCAAATTCAACTGCCTGTCGATCTGCGGCTCGCTTCAGCGACTTACGACGAGCTTGAGCGAACGGGCGCTGCGCCCAGTCGTCGAGCTGTTTCCGATCGAATGCTACAAACACACCCTCTCCGATGACCTCAATCGCCGGAAGCCAGCTTTTCCGGCCATGCGACAGTTCACAGAGACCGTCTGCACCAAGTTCATTCACGCCGTTGAGCCGTGAAAAACCGTACAGGGCACGTACTTCCCGAAGTCGGGTTACCTTGCGCACTTCCGTAACGTAGTCCGGCAGAGACGAGGCTCGATCCATTTTGATACTGACAAAGTCGGAGCCTTGACTCTCGTCACGGCCATCAATCAGCGCCGAATACTCTTGCCTTCGGAGCGCTTCTTCCGTGAGTTCTTCATCCTCGTCGTCTCCTCGGCGACGTTCAGCCTCGGCGTTGATCTGATCGACCGAGAACTTTCCATTCGAGGAAGCCGCGATATTCGCTAAAAGTTTGTCAGTCAGGGCTTCAGGGTCCGCTAAGGCGATCCAATGCCGGTCTACAAATTTCGCAAGTGCTTCCGAATATGGCGGAATCGAGATCGCGGATCGCACGGCAGGCAACCAGACGTTCGACGCGCCACGCTGAAGTACCCTCGGGATCTCCGCGCAATCCTGCTTGTGATCGAACCCCAGCCACGGCCGCGCACCACTGCAGTGACCGTATTCGGCAAGAGCTTTAGGGCCGAAGGTTCCGTCCAACGACTTCGGATTCACGCCGCAGGTACACGTCAGAACCAAGTCAGCCAGCGACGAAGTCTTGCCGAGTGACTTCATTTGCATCTCATGGTTCTCGCCCTCACCGCTCTGTCCCTTGTGAAGCCAGCGGTAGTACGGAAATTCGTCGATGTGCCCCTTGTTGCATGCAGTGATCAGACGAAACGGTGCCAGGTCAGCTTTGTCCTTACATTTATTACATTTCGCGACGTTCCAGTCCCCCGAGAGGTCAAAGATCGATCCGATCCTGCGGCAGGACGGGCAAACCTGCGTGTAAGGAAATCTGATGACAGGGACATCTCGAGCTGTTCCTGCCGGCGGCGACTTCAACTCCCGAACCCGCAACGAGCGCGCAAGGCGCGGCTCACTGACGATCGGCGCTCGACTCTCATTCCAGTCGTCCAACCCTGTGATCATAAAACTTGTTGATTCTGAAGGGAATAGCCCACCAATTCCGTATGTACTCAGGAGCTGGCTGCGGCGTGCTTTGGCGCCAGTTGTCATTATTTTCTCCTCATCGGAATCTGGTACAAGCCAGTTTCTGCATCAACGTCGCGCATGCTCTGAAGGGTTGGCCAGGGAGCCTCGTCCTGCGAATACTCGATCGTGTCGTTGGTCAGGGCGGTCGCGGGATCCACCAATAGAGCCGCATCCAGGTTCTTGGAATTTCGATACTTCATACGAGGCTTTTGTTCGCCGGCTTCGGCCCAAACTTCCAACAGTTTATCGATCTGGTCGCGCGTATCGTCGGATTCTTCCGAAGCCACTTCTGCAACGCGCCGCTCCAAGATGTCCGCCACCTGCCGGAGACCGTCCCAGTTGTCTTCCGCTAGATACGCAGAACCGTCGGCAGCAAGTCCTGGAACCAGCAGTCTCGCAAGTGAAACCAAAACACCGTGCAGTCCTCGGTCTCGGGCGCGCGCCGCGAAAGGAGTCGCACTTGTCGCCTCCACTGCCCGGTAAAGAGCTTGGTGGTAGGGAATGAAGCTCTCGTAGTGTGAACGGTCGCGAGATCTCGCGGAGTTGAAGATTGTAGCTACCAGTCCCGGGTACTTTCGGCCCACCCGGCTGGTGGACTGGATGTACTCGGCGCTCGATTGTGGTTGACCCATCACTGCCATCAGCCCGAGTCGATCGATATCGACACCCACAGAAATCATGTTGGTCGCCAACACGACGTCGTCTGGCGTTCCGTCGCTGACCGTTCTTTCCATCTGCTTCAACGCACCCGGAATTTCCGAGGATGGCACACGACTGGTGAGCTCATTTAGTCTGCGAATCTCTCGTGGGTCTCCCTCGCTCCTATTGGCTACAACCCGTAGACGTTCTCTAACGTCACCTTCGACCTGGAGATACGCACTTCCGAGAACACGCAAGCTGTTGAAGTAGCCCAGCAGGGTCCAATAGGGATCGCGTGTGTCGTCGTCTCCCTCGAGATCCTTTGCCGCCTGTAGCAGCGCCGAATAGACACGCACCAACAGCGTTGCGTGGCTTGTGCCCGGAGTCATGATGCCCACGTATCGACGTGTCCCGTGGGTGTCACGCGGTGCCGGTTCTGCAAAGAAGGACTGATCTGGGTCGATACCTGGCGGCGGGAATTGCGCCGCCTCCCTGGCAAATACCGACCTGATCTGCTTCTCAGCACGCCTGATAGTGGCCGTCGATGCGATAATTTTGGCCCGACCGCGAGTTGTCCCTTCAGCTAAATTCTTCACCTCGCAGGCAGCGTCAATCGCGGTTTCATACAGCCCGACCATGGAGCCCAACGGACCCGAAATGAGGTGCAACTCATCCTGAATGATCAAATCCGGGGCATAGCCGATACCGTCACGAGCAAACAACTTGCCTACGTCAGCATTCCAAGCCATTGCCGCAAACTTGTCGACTGTACCCAGGATTAGCTCAGGGCGAGCCCTGTAGATGTCCTCGTCGACAACGTGCACTGGTAGGCCGTCTGCGAAATCACAGCCAGTCGTTCCGCACGCAATATGCAAGTGTCGTTCTGGACCAGTTTTCACCGAGTAGTTCTGATAATCCAGTTCACTTCCACACCAAGGACACTGCGTAAGTTGAACGGGATTCTTCTCGGTCAACTCACGACCAGATTTCAGGTCGCGCAGCGACCTCTTAGCTTCGTCCAGCTTATTGGGTGTGCCACCCGAACCAACCCACAGACCGATGGAGAACGCGCGCGATCCAAGTTCGGAATTTGCCAACCGCACAGTTTCAAGAGAACACACAAGCATCGTGGCACGCTCGAACTGCTGAATCGTCAACAGCCGCAGCGTATAGCGCATGATTACGGCAACACCGATCGCCTTCGGATCCTTCAGACGTCGATGAAAGATCGAGAACGCAACCAGGCCGAGGTATGCCTCGGTCTTCCCTCCGCCAGTGGGGAACCACAGTAGGTCCGCGATGTCACGATCGGGATGTGTCGGATCACTCAAACCAGGCAGGTTAAGAAGAATGTACGCAATCTGGAAGGGATACCACTGTTGATCCAAACCCTGATCAGCTGTGCCCGCAGCTCCCGAACGAACCCATACCTGCCGTGCGCGCTGCAACTGCATAGCCTTGTTGGACAACTGGAATGCCCGCATAGTGTCAGCATCGTTCTGCAGACGGGAGATTCCTGCATCGATCCGATCAGCCGCCTGCTTCGCTGCCTTCATATTGTTGCGTGCGATGTCTACCAGGTCCGTCTCGACATCAGCGGTACCGTCGTCGAGCGTCGCCTCGAGGTTTTCAATCCACAGCCGATACTGCCGCAACATCGCGCGCAGACTCCCCAAAACCTCCGCATCGGGCGCGTCGGATAGGAAGGACATACGCAGATTGACAGAATCATCAAGGATGCCCGGCCGCGCACGTGGAACTTCATGTGTTGGGAGGAACGTCGTCGCAACTTGCGTGATGCACTCGCCTACGGCATCTGCTCCCGCCCATTCGACCGCACAGCCGTGACCGATCGCGAAAGTCCGCATATTTCGGTACAGGAGAGCCGCACCGTCAAGGTCAGCGTCACGTCCAAGGTTTCGCTGACGAGAGCGATCAACGATCGCCGGTGAATCAGTGTCAATGGTCAACCCAACTTGGAACCACGCTTTCCCGTCGCGCAGTTCACCTTTCACGGATTCCTGGGTGTTGCGCAACGCCACGGATACCGTTACTGCACCTTCGCGAGCGGGTCGCACATACACATACAGCTCCAGCCCCTCCGGCATATCAGGCCGATAGGTCCCCGGCACATCCACCCGCTGGTCAACCGGCGCAATCTCGAGGTCATGCCGCTGCCAGTCACTTTCCCGGCTGCGTTTCGGCTTCTCCCCGCCGTCGCCTCGCGACTCCAACGGAACGTAGTACGCGGCCTTGGCGGAGATCTTGACCGCTGTTGCGACATCCAACTTCACTGAGAAGGTGAGCCCCATCGACGACGGAAATCGCATACGAGCCTGCGCCACAGGACTGTCTTCGGTCGCCGTCTGATCGCTCGGCTCTGTCCCGTCCGGCTCGGGTTCTTCTTGCAACACCTCATCAGCCGGCCACAAAACACCAACGATGTACCGATCCAACGGTGCTTCTTTGATCACCTCAGATGCACCACCCCCTGGACCGATGACGTCACGAGACAACTCCTCGACCATCTCGTCGCGGAACCGATACTTTTCGTCAAGCGAGGAATCAACTGATGAGCTCACTCTATTTCCTCCATGTTCGACCAATCAGGTTGTGCCAGACCAAAAACTCGCGGAGCCAACCAGAATCCTGCAAAGCTGACATCCATCTTTTCCGACTTCGCCGGATCTCCCGCCACCGTCTCCACCGAGACAACCGACAAGCCGGTTACCGAAGCAGGCCACGACCCGCCTTTCAGGTTGAATGCCTTCTTGAACTCCTCATTAAAGGTCTCACTGGTCCGTCCGATCGTGTGACCATCTTCCGTCGTCAGCAAGTACATCGGCAGTTCGGACGTAGAAACGTCCAGGTCCAGAGTCGCCTCGAGTCTCTGTCCCAACAATTTGTCGTCACGCAGATTCGACTGGATTGTTGCTGCACTGACCTGGCCTGCACTTACAGGAGCGTCGACATCAGTATCGCTGTAGCGGAACTCGACGGATCTCGTTCGCTTGTACTTTGACTTTTTGCTCGACACTTTCTCCATCAGCCGATCCCTCATCCAAAACTCGGACTTGAAACTCGCCCAGGTCTTCGGGATCCTGCACAGAAAAAGGTCATCGCGTGCCCGGCTCAGCGCGACGTACCGACCACGCATCACTACCCACGGGTCTTCGTCCTTACGAGAGAAATTCGGTTCGACAACGAAGACACGTTCAAACTCGAGCCCCTTCGCTTTGTGCACTGTCGAGACGATGACGTCGGCCTGGTCAGGTTCGGTCAAGGTCAATGGAATTGCGCCCGACCGAATCAACCTACGCAGACGAGAAAGATTGAGCTGATTATGGTTTCGCGAATCACCTTCTGCAGACTTCAGTAGATACCACCGATCCTCCGCAACTTCTGGTGAGCAGAACTGCGCCAGCGCCTCCTCGATCTCCGTTCTGGGGATACGGTGCCCGACCAATGAACCCAATGCCTGCGCGACCCACCTCGCGGCCCCAAATTCCTGTGCAGTTCGCCGAACAACATGGCCCACACCGGCTTCGCGCAGGTACCTCGACACCCGAAAGACCTCAGCATTGGTGTTACACAGGATCGCGGTGCGCGAGCCTTCCTGTTGAACTGATGAAGCCCATTCCTCGATGTCTCCACGGTCGATGAGGTTCTGTTCAAATTCGTCGAGGACAGCTCGCCCTTCGTCTGCGTCTGCTACCTCACGCAGAACTTCCCCCAGCTCGATAACCTGCTTGGGGTCCAACCCACGTGCACGATAGTTGTCACCTAGCCCAACTTGCTTGAGCCCGAGTTCATCTCGCAGTGCTTCGAAGACAGCCGAGGAAGGAGTCTTTGTCTTGGAATCCTCGAGTTGAAAATCGTAGATCCCTTGAAGCGGATCGCCGAGCGCAGTGATACCGACATCACGATCCAACTTGCGAAGCAATGCCAGCACAAAATCCGCGCGGTCCCCCACTAAATCCTGGACCTCATCCATCATCACATGTCGGAGTGTCTCGATCTCATAAGGAACATCGTCACCGTCGACGAGCAATTTCGTTGCCTGGCGAATCCGCGCTTCAAAGGAGCCCACCGGCTCAATATCTGCGTCCAGCAAAAGGCGGCCGGCTAGCGAATCGAATGTACGTACATTTGCTCGAGCTATATCTCGCGCATCTAAGCGCAGCTTGACAGCTTGTACCGCGGCGCGCGAAAAGCTCAACACCAAGATCTCGGTAGAAGCAGACAACTCCTCGTCGGCAACCAGACGGCCGATACGTGACGCCACCACTTCGGTCTTGCCTTGACCGGCCCCGGCAACGACGAGCAATCGCTCACCGATGGGAGCGTTTGAAACCTCGCGCTGTGGAGCATTCAATTCCATTGCACACTCTGGCCCACTCATCACTACCTCTTTCGCAACCGCCGAAATGATGGATCGTCATCTCGGGTTCAAATGCGTCAATATTGTCATGTTCCGAAGGAATCGCCCTCGCACCCGGTGCGCGATTCGTCGATCAAAGTAATGCTCTCAGCGCGGCAGCGCTTTCAATCTATATCGGTCAGTAAGCGCTGACTGTTGCAACAACGCCAAACACCTGGACCCAAGGAAATCGATCACTGGCACCTGTCAGACGATTTCTCATCACCTTGCTCGGCCAATTCTCCCGAGCCCCGATGAACAGACAACCGACGCCTAGCCATGCCGTCGCAGTCGGCGCTACCAGGTACCCTTCACGTGTGCGCGCGAACGAATCGACGATCCAGGTACTCGACCTCTTCGCAGGCGCCGGCGGGCTGACGCAGGGCCTCCACGAATCCAGTGCGAGATACCGAGTCGCAGGGGCAGTCGAAATGGATCGAGCCGCTGCTGAAACGTACAAACAGGTCTTCGGTGAAGTCATGCATCAAGGCCGGATCGAGGATTGGCTCCAAACCCACACGGTCCCCGACGTCGATCTTGTTGTCGGCGGACCACCCTGCCAGGGTTTCTCTGCACTTGGTCGTCAGGATGCTGACGACGCCAGAAACCAGATGTGGCGTCACTATGCAAAAACGGTGGCCCTCGCCGGCCCGAAGTACTTCGTACTGGAGAATGTCCCACAGTTCCTGAAGTCGCCAGAGTTCCAAATCTTCTACAAAACTACTCAGGCCGGTGGCGAACTCGCTGACTACGTATTAACGCCTCATACACTGAACTCGGCAGATTACGGCGCACCGCAAGCGCGTAAACGCGTCGTGGTCATTGGGCGGCATCGCGACATGGAAGATCCTGGCGAACCCAAAAAAACACATGCCGACGCGCACCTCACCGTGGGCGAGGCTCTCCGTGGGATCAAAGCCCATGTAACCGAACAACTCCTGCCAGAAGGTCGCTTCATAGAATTGGAAGACGGCAAGATGCTGCCCGGTGAGTTCAAAACAACCGAACTGCATCTAACTCGAAACTTCGAGCAGCTCTCGCTGGATCGATTCGCAAGCATCCCGATCGGCGGAAACAGATTCGATCTGCCCGACGAGCTGAAGGCGCCGTGCTGGCGAAGGCACACAACTGGTTCCGGCGACGTCATGGGACGGCTCCACTCGGACCGACCGTCGGTGACCATACGCACCGAATTCTTCAAGCCAGAAAAGGGTCGCTACCTCCATCCCACAGAGAACCGAGCAATCACCCACTTCGAAGCAGCTCGATTGCAGGGATTTCCAGACGATTACAAGTGGGTAGGCTCGAAAACCGCGATCGCGAAGCAGATCGGAAATGCAGTGCCCATCAAGCTCGCATCAGCAATCGGAACACTTCTCTCTCGGCATTTATAACTGTGCGACGGATAAGGTGTCGGTGAACGGGATTCGGCGACGCCAGTCTCGATACTGATCTTGGGGGAGGTGCTTCAATGGAGCAAGACAACATTCAGAAGCTCGTCGACGAGCTCTACCGGGGCCGCTCGCGAGCGTGGGACGCAGCGCTGGTAACCACTCAGACGTTTCTGGAAACACTGGCAGACGAGCTGTTGGACAACGTCGACCGTGACCGAATGAACGCCAAGAACGCGCGTATCAAGTCGCCCGAACGCGCCGCAGACAAAGTTCGTCGCAAGATCGCCGAAGCAAAGATTGCGGTGCCAACGACACCGGAAGCGGTGATTGACGCCCTCGGCGATCTGGTCGGCATCAAGGTATTGTGCAAAAGTCCCAGAGACCAGCTTGCGTTCAGTCAAGCACTCGAGACGTCCTGCCGTTCGTCTCAATGCTCGATGCGTTTTGCAGAAGAACCAATCGACTACGTCTCCAGCCCCAAGGACAGCGGATACCGCGCGTACCACGCCGTTCTCCTCGTTCGGGTCCCAACCCATCAAGGCGATCTCGATGTAAAGGTCGAAGTTCAGATCAAGACCAGACTCCAAGACGCATGGGGTGAGTTGACGCACGAAGACATGTACAAGCCTGGAGAGGCGCTGAAGCCAAACGAGTTTCACAATAACTACGCCAAACAAATGGCGGGATTGCTGGCGCAAGTTGACGAAATGGCTGACAGTCTCGCTGAAGAGCTTGATCAGCAGACTTCTCCATTGGCACCGTCTGAACGTGGGCCGGCCCCTGTCTCAAATGGGAATAGTGAGCGCCCCGCAACCATATCTGCGCGGGTCACGAAGACCGGGCCCAAATATGCCCTTGCTGTCGGTCCCGATGGGCGTCGTGGATTGATTCCTGCTCGCTCTGTTCGTGAAGCCGTCCGTGAGACAAAACGGATCGATGTTGATGCGTATCTCAGCATTGGCGATGAAGTGTCCGTCAATGTCGAAGAAACCGACGACGCTCTGTATTACCACCCGATCAAAATCGGGTGATTCGCTCGTCCCGATTTGATCTTGGAGTGCTCACTTGTCGCTGATCGCCTGGCTCGACACGTCCGCTGAGGAAGAACGACGAATGCGCGAACTCGTTGCGCTCTTCAGCGAACCCGGAACCCTCGACAATCTCGGTATCGGTCAGATCCGAGACGGACTCGCAGACCGCCTGTTCCCCGGGATCTCCACCGTCCAGACGCGGGCCCGCTATCTGGTCCTGATTCCGTGGACATTCCAACGAGCAGCGCTGCGCAAATCAGGTGCAGCGCTGGTCAAAGCTGCAGACCGAGAACAACGCGAGGTACTGCTCGCACTCCGCGAGGCCGGCCACACTCAGGGGCTGATCGGACGGGTCGCCGGCGCAGCGGTGCGGGTACTCCCCTCCGCGATCTACTGGAATGCACTGCAGACCTACAGGATCCTTCGCCACGACACCCGCCCACAGCACCTGCCACAGTCGCGCAAGGGGGAGGCAAATGACGACGAGATGCACGACACCTCACCGTGGTCGACGCTCCCTCTGCCTGAGTCATTCCCCGCGGATGTGACAGACCAGGGGTTTGATCTCTCTGTGGCGGAGGCTAATTGGCTTCGCGAGCGGATGGTCGTGACCTGCGACGGTTCCTTGCTCGCGCATCTACTGAGTCAACCGACGATGCCTGACCTCAACGTCGATTACCTCTGGGATCTCGATCTGGATGCAGCACCGCAGGAGCTTCACGGCCTGGTCGAAGACACCGAGCTGTTCTCGCTTGCCCTGCACGGCGCGTCGCTACTCTACAACTTGATGGTGGGCGAAGCGTACGAGCGCCACGAGCTGACAAGCGTGGAGGCACCCGCGCAGCGGTACCGTGACGAACTCGAGCAGTGGAGCGAGCGGTACTGGAATCATCCACTTGCCCCGACCTGGGACCGGTCGCGGTTGTGGAGCCGGTTCCCAGCACTGCCATCGCGAACGCGGCAATTTGCCGAAACCTGGATCGACGGCATCAATGACCTTGGAGCGGGCGCGCCGGCAGATTCCGTCGAACTGCGAAAACTCATCGGCGATCGTGAGTTTCAGAACAAGGGCGCGCAGTCGCGTCTGACTAACGAGAAACAACTGCGACTCTGGCAAGGCGCGTCCGGCGCCAGTCGACTCCAATTCCGTTGGCCACAAGCATCACAAATACTGAGCGACATCTCCGAAGGACTGAACAATGCTGGCGCCTGACGAACGAGCCACACTGGTGGATCAACTGCGGCCACCGGCAGGCTCTCGGCTCGACCACCTGGTGGGAACTACATTCACCCTCGACCTACAGGCCGCGTTGGTACCTGCACTCGCCTTTGCGTCACCGTCCCATGCGACGGATCCTCTGGCAATGCTGGCGTCTATCCGTATCTGTGCCAACGCCATCGACATATTCCATCAAGCCGGACACATTCGAGTTCCGGAACGGACGAATGCACTCATGGCCTTCCTCGAGCCCGCAGTACATGCCGTCCGCAGTCGCCCAGGCACTCTCTTTCACCCGAAAATTTGGTTGGCGAAGTACGTCGACGACGAGGACGTTGTCAGTTTCCGACTCCTCGTTCAGAGCCGAAACCTGACGCGGGACAATTCCTGGGACATGGTTGTTGCACTCGACGGCGTCATGGGTAGCACACGAAACAAGACCAACAAGCCTCTGAGGGCATTGCTTCAATATCTAGCCGACGATGCCACCGCCTCCCCGTTGGAGCCGACTCGACGCCGACGTATGCAGACACTGGCCGACGACATCCGGTATGCCGAATGGACTGCACCCGAGGGACTCTCAGATATCGAATTTCACGTGTTCGGTGTACAAGGCCATAGACCAGCGCCAAACTTCGAAGGCACCCGACACCTCGCGATTTCACCATTTCTGGGCGATGACGGATTCGACACTCTGATTCCGGGCGATCGTGTAATCGCGGATGTCGTTAGTCGCGCAGAATCTCTGGAACAGCTCCGCACGGAAACCTTGAAGTGGTTCAGCGCGTCCTACGTACTGAACTCTGATGCTGGAATCCCTGACCCTGAATCAGACTCGGCGAATGTACTGGGTGGATTGCACGCCAAGGCGTACATCGTTGAATACAACCACTGGGCAAGACTTTTCATAGGTTCAGCCAATGCCACCGCTGCGGCGTTCAACAGGAATGTCGAGATTCTGGTTGAAATGGTCGGCGCCAAGAAGAAGTTCGGAATCGACGCCATGCTCGGCAACAGCGGACTCGGATCAATCATCAGCCCATACGAAGCCACAGGCGGCGCGGAACCGGATGAAACCGATGTCATCCGCCGCGAACTCGACAAGGCCTTGCAGGCGATTGCATCAACGCCGTTCACCGCGACTGTCCAACCAGCCGGAGAATTCTTCGACCTACTGATCGAAACTGATGTTCCCATACAACTTCCCGATGGTTACAGCGCCACGATCGAACTCACCACGCGCCCTGGATTTGCCGTAGCTATGACGTCCGACGACCCTGTCGACTTCATCAGTCCCGGGCTGAAACTGGTCGATATAATGCCGTTCCTCGCAGTTCGTGTCACCGAGCCTGGCGGATCGACTGGCAGCACAGTAGTCGTTGCCAACCTGATCAACGACCCCGATGAGCGCCTCGACGAGATCCTTGCTTCGCAGCTGAACAAGCCCGAGGATGTTCTGCGCTTTATCGCGCTAATGCTGTCCATCTCCAACGGCGGGGACAGTGCAGGCGGAGCGTTCGACCAGATGATCCGCGACCACGGATCCCAATCCGGACCACTCCCCGGCATTCTCGAGTCACTTCTACTCGCCCTTGCGACGGCGCCGACGGTCCTGACAGATATGGACGGCTTCATTCGCCGCCTCCATCGTGACGACGCACGTCGCGACCTGTTGCCGCCGGGATTCTCCGAGCTCTGGACGGATATTCACTCTGCTGCAACCGTTCTGGATCGGAGAAACGCATGAACCAGGAATTTCGCGCCGATACAGTTCTTGCCGGACTACGCGACTTTCAGCGGGACACCGTTGACCATGTATTCGAGCAGTTCTACAAACCGGATCCCAGTCGCCACTTCCTCGTCGCAGACGAAACCGGGCTAGGCAAGTCGATGGTGGCGCGCGGAATCATTGCGCGCACAATCGAACACCTACAAGAGGATCCATTACACACCGAGATCAACATTGTCTACATCTGCTCCAACATCGACCTCGCACGCCAGAATCTTGAACGTCTCAACGTCACCGGCAACAAAGACATCACCCATACCAGCCGGTTGACGCTGCTTGCTACCCATAACCGCAGATTGGACTCCGCGGAAGACAACCTGCGTGTACCCGTCAATCTTGTTTCACTGACTCCGGATACATCATTCAAGACGGGACAAAGGTCCGGCCGTTCCGATGAGAGGCAACTGCTGTTTCTGTTGCTCGATCGCGAGTTCCAGTTCACCCAGCCTCAACGCGTGGCTGCGCTGAAGATCCTGCAGGGTTCCGTCGCTTCCTTCGATACCTTCGAAAGGGACGTCGCAGTTTTCGAGGAGAAATTCGGCGATTCGATTGATCCGTCGATCTTTGAAGCGTTTGTTGCCACGATTAATGCCGGCGAACCGTCCATCGCCGACAGGTTGTTCGACCTGATGAAAAAGCCGATCAACGATCCCGGTCGAAACTCCGCCATCACGACCCTCATTGCAGATTTGCGGTACGAACTTGCTCATGCCAGCGTGAATTCACTGGCGCCCGATCTTGTGATCATGGACGAGTTTCAGCGGTTCACAGAGTTGATGGACGAGACGACATCCGCCGGCGAACTTGCGCGCCATCTGTTCGGTCACCACGGGACACGGGTACTTCTTCTGTCTGCAACGCCATACAAGCCTTATACCGAGGCTGACGATTCCGGTGCCGATCACTACTCCGATTTCACCAAGACGATTGATTTCCTCGCTGATGGTTCGAAGCTGGTGAAATCCGGTGACGTCATGGCGCTGCTAGAGCAGTTTCGCAATGCCGTTATCGAGGATCGCGAAGCCACGCAAACGATGTCAGACCTACGAAACCTCCTCTTGTCCTTGATGTGTCGCGTGGAACGCCCGGCCAATTCAGACAACACAATGGTTCGGGAACGCAGGTCCACGATCTCTGGAATCGAACCTCGAGAATTACTTGGGTACGCGGCCCTGCGCCGCCTCGCCAGGGAACTCGACGCCCAGTTCAGCGTGGACTACTGGAAGTCCGTTCCCTACTTCGTCAACTTCATGAGCAACTATCAGTTCGGTCGGAAGTACGCTGCAACCGTCGGCAGTAGCGAGTCGCGTTTACTCGACATCAGCAGAGTCGACGCCGCTGCTGTCAGACAGTTCGCTGAGATCGAAGCGGGCAACGCTCGGACTCGAGATTTCCGCGACGATACCGTCGATACGGGCTGGGAAAAACTGCTGTGGATCCCGCCCAGTCTTCCGTACCTGACCCCCGGAGGTCCGTTTGCTGATCCCAATCTGGCACAGACAACGAAGCGACTGGTGTTCTCCAGCTGGTCGTCAACTCCTCCCGCCGTCGCATCAATTCTGAGCTATCACGCGGAACATCGCTTGATGCAAGGACATTCCTCGATAGTTCCCAATGATCCGGATAGTCTCCGAGCCATCGGTTCACCGCTCGAATACCGCGGATCCAATCCGCAGATGACCACGCTTGCCCTCTTCTGGCCGATGCCACATCTCGCAACAATGTCGGATCCACTCGCCCTTGCTCGAGACCACGTCGACCCGGTTGATACCGCGTCATTCGAAGCCACCGTGGCGGAGCGACTTCAGTCGACTATTCCGCGTGGTCGCGAAACTTCGACTGCGACCGGGGCACAACACTTCTATTGGTCGTGGCCGATGCATATCGATCGAGAGCAATTCGACGTGTTCGATTTCAGCTCGGACGATCAAGGATGGCTCCGCAATGTCTTACAGTCGCACCATGACTCAGATGCCGAGGCGACTGACGAGGCAACTAGTCTCGATCCATTCCTGACCCTCGCCGAGAGCACCACAACGCTGACCGACGGTCGGATACCGCCCGACCTCGTCGAGGTAACTGCCAAACTGGCGGCGCACTCTCCAGCGAATTGCGCATGGCGATCGCTGAAACGATTGCGGATTGCCCCGAGCGTTGCAGAAGGCGACATCTGGGGAGCTGCTGCCACTATCGCGTCAGGACTCCGATCAACGTTCAATCGTTGGCAGTCCGCAGTGCTTCTGCGGCAGCTCTATCCGGACTTACCCCCTGACCTACCGCCCGAAGCCGCCAAACATTTCCGCGGCGGTAGATCTCGGCGAGAACCATGGTCCGCTCGACCGTTCCGAGATCGAGTACAAATGTGGCAAATGTTCCGTCGGAACCATCAATGCTGACCGAGACTGCTCCTAAGTCGCCGAATGTCTTGTCACCGTCGACTGCTGCTGCGATGACAACACGTTGACATTCCGCAGGCAAAGCATCGAGATCTGCACGGACACTCTGCTCACTGTCACCGTCGACGGAGAGCTCGACTGCGCCGTCCTCGTCCACGGTGTTGTTGTAGAAAACGAAATCCTGATCCGAATCGACCTTGTTTGTTCCATCCAGGAGAAAGGCAACCACATCGACGTCGAATTCGTCGCCAAGATTCTCTGCCCGCCACGCAACATTGATCGACCACGACGACTGGGCGGCAGGAAGATCGACGACCTCGCCGCGCATCAAAATCGGTGCAGACAAGCGCGATTCGAGCCTCATGTGGGCGGGAACTACACCCGAGACCAACGCCTCGTTGACGTCGGATTCCGTGATCTTAGGAAGCCCTCGATCTGTGACCCTCGCCATCCGCTTGTCAGATTCACCGCCTTCCAACACCAAAACCTCGGTGACCGCGGTTGTGAAGTTGAGAGACGGACGAGCACCGAGCTGCAGGATGCGCGACCGCATGATCACGCCGTCGAGATGAGTACCGCCGAGAATCAGAACGCGACGCCCCTGCCACGCCTTCGCCTTGCGATTCGCGAGCGGGGATGCAGTCGCGATCGATGATGGCCGTACCGCGGGGGTCGATTCGTCGAGACGAGGTTGCGCAGATAGGACAATCTCCGGCACCAGGCCCACCTCGTGCTCGACCTCGACGACCTCCGGCGCTGTCATCGTGTCAGGCACGGGATCAACAGTGCTCACTCCCACTGCAGCGCCCTCAATCTTGATCTCACCCGGCACTGCACGTGCCAACAAGTGCTCCAACTGCCGCTCCGAGATCACGGGAATTCCATCCGACTCGGCCTTGCGTACTTTCGAGCTTTGAGATGCAGTGTTGTCACACACCAGAACACTCGTCTGTCGACTCACGGTGTTGGTGAACTCGAATCCCGCGTCCGTGAGCCGGGCAGCCAGCGTAGCCCGGGGTGCAGAGGTCGGACCGCTGATCGCTATCTTCATTCCTTGGACCAAGCCGTGAGTCAAATCGAGGCGTCCGGGGTTGGTGAATGACGACGGAACTCGCTTGATCTCGCGAGAGTGGACCGTGGCCCGGCGGTCCTTACACCCCACCACTGGAAGCGGAAGTTGCAGCGTTTCCGCGAGAGATGCGCTCCTGCCGAAGACCTCGACGAGTACCCGCGCATCGTCGTAGGCGTCGTGCGCATTGACCTGTTCTATCTTCCAATACTCGGCCAGTGTTGCGAGCCTGTGATTGGGTACGTCGAGCTCCAGGCGTCGCGAGAGCGCCAAAGTACACAGCCGCTTCTCGATCGGGGTGCCAAAACCTGCGCGTTGAAACTCTGCGTCGAGGAAGCCGTAGTCGAACGACGCGTTGTGCGCCACCATGGTCCGGCTTGAGAGCAAGTCGGCGAATTCCTCAGCAATGTCTTCGAAACGCGGCGCACCAGCCAAGCGATCGGGAGTGAGGTTGTGAACGTGGACGGGCCCCGGATCGCATCCTGGATTGAGCAGAGTCGAGAACTGACGCTCTACGGAACCATCCTCACGCAGTACTAATGCGGCGATACTGAGCACACGATGCGATGCCGACCGCATCCCCGACGTCTCGACGTCGAGAACAACCCAGCGGTGGTCCGCAGGCAGACGAAGCGTCTCGGCGTGGCTCAACGCACTAGTCATTCGGTACCTCCCATAACGCCCATCAGCTGTTCGACTGCGGGCACCAATCTCACCTGGATATCATCGCGCATGGGGCCTACACGTCGGTTTTCGACCCGAGCAATTCGCCAAATTACTCATCGTCACGGCCCTTTGCCCGCTGCTTGTGCTAAGGAGAATCCGGATCCGTCGTCAACTATCCAATCGATCCATCCATTGCCTTCGACGTCGTCGCCGGCAATTACTGAATTAGCATCAATTGCCGCGGTGTTCGGATCTACAAATGTCCGTCCTCAAAACAAGATCCACACACCCGACCCCACCGCTATCAAGATCGATTGGGATTCATCGTTGCCGGTGTTGGCGACGGTTGAAAACTAGTCCTGAAACTACGGTCCAAATAAGGCGAGATCGAATAGCCCCGTCCAGTTGCTCTGGGTCGTACCATTCAGCTTCCCGTGCCGAGGACAGGCTTTGCTTGAATACTCACCCCGTCCAGTGATTTGAGCAGTTCGTCAGCACCTCCGACCGAAAACCATGTGAGGTGAACATCTCCACTCGAACTCGCCGAGGCCCTGTATATCGGGACTCGATAGGACGGGGAGGTGACATCATCGACCACCTCATCAAGCTCGGCCATGATGACGGTGTCAAATTCCACTCCACGCAAAAGGCTTTCTCTGAGCAAAGTCACTCCCGGTCCGGAGTCTCTTTGGGTCAGGCGAGCAGTTCGCGGAGGCCAAATCGGAGTGAACGACTTCTCATCGACGGCTTGGCGCAGATACGCGCTTAATGTACGGAACCGACCCTCTGTGCGGCAGGTCAGTGCTATGCGCTGACCGCGACGTTCCCGTGACAACTCGGCGACAAGTCGCGCGAGCGTCCGCTCGTCCCCGACCGCTCGTCCGGTAACCCGCCCTCTGTCGATGGAGCCCCCAGCGGCCAATGGAACTGCACGGTCAGGAACCAATGAGTGGAGCAACCGACGCGTCGAGCCATTCCAGCGATGGCTGGAGGTCAATGGTTTTTGTGTGTCCGGCCGATAGGCTTTCTCGATCACCCTGAGTGATGCCTGGGCCGCTGTTACTACGACACTGCGATCATGGAACACCGAGCATCGACTTGCGAACATCGCTGCGACAGTATGAAATTCGGGTTGCATATCGTGTGCATCATCAACAATGAGTGCCCACTGCCCAAGCCTGCTTGGCGAGCGAACACTTCTCTGCGCCACCGAGACCAGAGCTCGAACCCAGAGGTCCGAGGACTCGACCGATCTGTCGGCGCGGAGCCCCGGCACCATCAGGTCCAACAATTCCCATTGCGTCAGAATTCGGACCGAGTCCTTCTCATTGCCCATTCGTCGAACTAGACAGATCTTGCGAAGCAAATCAGGGACCACGATCAAGGGTGTGTCTCCCGCAGCTCGATGCAGGAGCGCCCGGTAGATCGCCATCGTGGTCTTTCCTGTCCCCGGGCCCCCAACCACCAGGTGGCACCCATCGAGCGAAGATTCGAGGACTGCGTCCTGTTCACCACTCAATTGACTGTAGGTCACCCGCATCAGGTATTCACCAGGCTCAGCGCTTCAGCCTCTGATTGGTCGACCAACTCGTCAAAGTAACCGACCTTCCGTCCTGCATCGACGACAAGTAATCGATCCAGGAGGTGATTTCCACACTCGCAACTCGTCTCCGACGCAAACGTGCATGCATGGCATGCGGCATGTCCGAGCCCATCGAAGCCAGTACCGCGCTGCTCAGAACACAACGGATCCGACGAACACCACGCGGCTTCATGGAGGGCCTCGAGCAATACGCGAAGCAGATTTGGTGACTCTCCCTGCCGGACAAGACCTCCGAGTGTGCCCTCCGAATCGCCCGCTGCCGTGTAAATCAACACTCCGCTCATCGCCGGCGAACCGTCTGGAGTTGACCGCGCGTAAAGCCTCTCACGCAAGGACGAGACGCCATATCCAGATTCGAACGCCAGTCGCCTGATCAGCAGATGCGCGAGCGTGTGAAGGAGCACGAAACGCGGAATGAGAACTGGACCAGTTGTACGCTCGAGGTATTGACGGAGGTGCGATTCCTGCATATTCGCGCTGAGCCCTCGCACCCTATCCTGGACCTCAGGCCGCCGCTCCCATGCCTCGAGCCGACCAGCATCCAGCGAAAGGAAGATACCTTCGCCAAAGACCTCACTTGCTGGAAGCCTGCTGAACGAGACTGCACCCTCAAATCCAGTCCTTCCATCCGCACGAATGAAGCCATCGGGCCGACCCGGCGCAATTCTGTGGAACCCCTCAAGGACACGGACCTCTCGCAGCTTGTCCACCAACACCACCGAGTCGAAATGATTTTCAGCTAGCGTCGAGATTGACTTACGAACATCGCTTGGCACTGCGAGGTTAACCCTACGAGATTTGAAGTCCTCCGTGTCCAATCCATCCGGAGCACACAGCGCCGACCATTCACCGAAAATTAGGCTGTGAGCGTCTGTCTTCGCTGTCGGACGATCGAACTCACCCTTCAACACTCCGACGACGAAGTCATGGGGTAGTTCCACGTCCGCAACAAGGCGGTCAGTCATTACGACCACAAGCCCGTCGTCGAGCGAAAGTCCACTCTCAAGAATTGCGACTACCGCCTTGTAATATGGAGACTTACGGATCACGTCGGCCGCGTCTGATTCGCCAATGTCGAAGTTGTCGTACGGAACTTCAATCGACGTCCACACAGTCGGATAATACAAGTTGCTCGCACCACGCTGGAGCGCACGCGGTACTTCATCGCACGGCTCCCGAGCGCCCCGATCCCATGGATTACTACCACGACAAGAGAAGCCCATGCTTCCTAGCGAGTTCGCGGCTGTGATGCCCGCAAGCGTGTTCACTGCGCCACAAGATTTGCACCTCACAGCGACTCCTTCGAGACCCGCAGAAGGTGCATCCGCAACAGCCTCGAAATAGAGTTCCGTCCTCGCTTCACATTTTCGATGCTCGCCGGTACCTCTAAAATGTGTGTACCACTGCCAGTCGACGTCATCGAGGTGTCCCGATGCACACGCTTGAACTATTCGCATCGGCACCAACTGGGGGTGGGTCTTGCAACGTGAGCATCGCGGCACCTTATCGCGCTCTTCCATGCCTTTGTGCCAGTGAACCATTCGTCTGCAGGTCTTGCAGAACAGCCAGCCAGGGAACCGGATATAAGGCACCCCACCGGATCCTGTGGAGTAAGGCCTGTCAGAATCGTCGGTATGTGCCGCTACCAAAGCCGAGCCACCGAGAAGCGCACGTAGCCGCTGCGAGTTAACCTCATCGAGTGACTTAGTCCAACTTGTTGTGTCTGCTGCGACGAATGACTCACCGTTGACATCGAGAATCGCGCCGACCCCATACGGTGTCACGGTCTGTGCCAGTCGCATATTGCGCTTCACTTTCGGCTCCTCTTGGGCGTTCCAATCACATAAACTTCACCCTGGCGATCGACGCTACGCATCGACCGCATCGTCGGCACACCATGGGTTCCTCTCCAGAAGTCACGTAGCAGACGAGACTCATCGTCAGTCGTCGAGCTGAAGTACAGGCCCCGCCCACCCAACTTCGCCTCAGCTGCCATTTCCATCCAAACGTCGAGGAATCCTTCCAATTCCTTACGCACAGCAGGCGACTCCCTACTGTCGACTCGGTGAGCAATAGCGACCAGGTGGTCGATCATCTCGCGAGCTTCAGTCCCGACGTTGCTAATCCGGCCTGCGTCGGAGCCTGAACGGAGCCCAATCTTATGCCTCATCAAAATCACGAACGCAGCATGTAGCGACCGAATTCGGGACGGCGCCGCATAGGGAGTGACACTCGATGGCTCGACAAATCGGTAAAGTGAACTGTGGTAGGCCTTGAATCCCTCGTAGTGGGATCGATCTCTCGGCCGCGTCGGGCGAAATAGCCCGACAACTAGGCCCGGGTCTCGGCGTCCAACACGGCTGGTCGCCTGAATGTACTCAGCAGTTCCCTTCGGTTGCCCGTTTACCAGCATCAGTCCGAGCCTAGATACGTCGACACCTACTGAAATCATGTTGGTCGACGCGAGCAGGTCAATGCATCCTGGTTCATTCCAGGTCTTCGACAGTCGTTCCAAGAGTGCCGGCTGCTCGCTTCGACTGATGTTCGAGGTTAACTCTTCAACCTCTACCCCGCGCGCCGCTGCGTCGTATGTTGTTTGCAGACGCGCGGGGATGTCGTCACCCGCCATGGTCACCGTGCGGCCGAGTTCACGAAGGGAACCGTGGTAGACCACCAGAGTCCAGAATAGGTCACGCTCAGTACCATTCAGCCCCAACGCAATCGGCGACTGCAACAATGCAGATGCGGTGTGAACGGTCGCCGAGTCGGATGTGTGCCCCTGCGCCATGATGCCAACATAGGTTCGACCCGGCGCGGTGAGGTCGGTTCGTGCAAAGAAGCTGTCACTCTCGTCCAGGCCAGGAGGAGGAAAGATCGCAGTTCGCCGTCCGTACAAACCGAGGACCTGCTCACTCGCGCGTCGAACTGTTGCTGTACTCGCGATGATCTTCGTTGGAAAGCCGTTCTTCTCGCACAACATATCGATCGCATGCTCGTACAAGCCTACTGTCGTGCCCAACGGTCCAGTCAACAAATGCAATTCGTCCTGAATGATCAAGCTTGGAGGCAGAAACTGTCCGGCGTTTCCGAAGAAACAACCGCCGCGGCCTTCCCACGCCAAGTCTGCGAACTTATCGACGGTTCCAAGAACAAACGAAGGAACGTGTCTATACAGTTCCTGATCCACAACGTGGACGGGTAGTCCTTTGTGAAAATCGCAATCTTGTCGTGGGCAGTTGAAAGCGAAGGCGGTCTCATTGGCGGCGATTCCGTAGTCCTCGTCGCGTTCACTGTGGGTTCGAGGAATGATCTCCGTCCCGCACCATGGACACCGTTCGAGAAGAAAAACATCTTCCGTCTCTCGGGCAAGACGAAGGTCTTTGAAAATCGCAGCGGCATCGGACAACTTGTTCGGCGTTGTCGAGTCCCCTACCCACAATCCAATGGAGAACTCTTGTTTGCCTAACCGCCCCCCGCTTCTACGCCGGAGCCATTCGCACGCCAAGACCATGCCGGCCGCACGCTGGAACTGCTGAGTCGTCAGCAAGCTGAGAGTGTACCGGCTCAGTACTGCGGTTCCCGCACCGCTTTCGCCATCCACCATCCGCCGGCGGATCATCTCGAATGCCCCAAGTAGCAGGTAAGCCTCTGTCTTTCCACCACCGGTGGGGAACCAGAGAAGGTCGACGGTCGCCCTGTCGTCGTCATCATCATCAACCAGCCCACCGACAACTGTAAGGAAAAACCCAATCTGGAATGGTCGCCAGCGTCTCAGCTCGCTATCCGGCGCCGTGAGATCAGCCGGTTCAGATAGTGAACGCCGCACACCAGCCATCTTCGAACCGCCATGAATGGCCTGCAACAACATTGCACGGTTCGCCAATACAAAAGATTGGAAAGCTGTCTCATCCGCGCCCTCGGTAAGCACATCGACGCCGCGGCGCATCCGGGCAAGCGTCGCAGCTATCCTGTCGACGATTCGAGAGGCGGCTGCTCCTGGTCTGCCTTCAATGCTATCGGCAGTCCGAGCCAGGTCATGTGACCATTCCTCATAGGAATCGACTAGGGCGTTGAGTGCAAGCCTGACGGCTTTGCGGTCCTGCTCCGCGTTGGCGAGATAAATCTGATCGACAGCTTGTTGTGCTACCTCACCCGCTGGTGAAACCGACGGAACTGTGTATTGCGGCAAAACATCTGCCCAGACATGATCTACTCTGTCAAACCCTTTGCCCCACATTGCCGAACAACCATGACCGACCGCAAAGGTTCGATGTCTGCGATATCGGAGTGCGAGCTCATCGGCCTCGTCATCGGCCACGACCGCACTTGCCGACGGATACTCAAGAAAGTGCCCATCCCCTGCCCGAACAGCCAGCCCACACTGAAACAGCTGTTGATCCCAAAGCATCTCCGGTTTGACACCCTGCGCTGCCTGATGGGCGTTTCGAAGCGTGATCGTCACGAGAGCACCCTCTGAAACTGCACGCCATTGAACGTCCACGACTGCGGCTCCATCGAATACCCGATGCGATCCCGAACTCGCGACACTCACGAGTTGTTGGCGTGCTGGCTGGCGAACCCATCGCCGCTTCTTCGAACCAGTCCCTCGACGCCCATCACCGTCGCTCACGTCAAGGTGAGCGAAAGTCGGGTTACCTTCGGCTTCACTCGTCCTCGATTGATTCGATATCTCCCAAGGCCCGCGCTGAGTCAGATAGTTCGCGGCTGTCACCTCAATATTGAGTTGCAAGGCTGATGTAAAGACAGTCAGACCCAGTGATGATGGTAGGTAGCTCGCCACAGGCGCGAGCTCAGAATCAGCATCCTCAACACTCTTGGCTGGATTTAGAGTTCGTTTGAAATCGCCCGAGCTATCAGGTTCGACATCATCAACGAGCCCGGGCGGTTGAACTGAAATATCACGCGTGATCGTCGACGGAAATAACGAACCCATAAGGTAGCGACGGTTCGGAGGCTCCCAGATCGTTTCCCCTTCGCCGGCTGCAGGGCCAACAAGTTCACGCCGTAGGTAATTAACGAGCTCTTCCCGAACTGACACAAGGTCAGGCTCGCACTCGGACACACTCATTCAGCCACACCTTCCGTCACCAGCATCAGTGCAGGCTACGTTGCCAACACTGTTCACCACGCTTAACACGCAGAGGTACCTTGCCAGAAATGTCTGACTGGAGTGACATCATCGTTACCAGAATCGTTGACACCTTGGACTACCCACGAGAGGCCTTCTCCGATGAAACGCCACGACCTCCTGCCTTCGGGTGCCTCTGGGCCATCACTTCACCGTCCCCCTAACCATTCAAACAACATCAAAGACGAAACAAGTTCAAGTCAGCGCCCAACCTCGACTCGACTGCAAGCACTACTTGCAGCCCATCAGGCCGCCACGCAGAATCAGCCTAGATTCGCTCACAATCTTGTTGGCTTCCTTGGCATAGATCTCCCAAATCTTCCGCTGGCAGATCAACACTCCCCTCAACTCGACCTCGTTCCAGCCCCGATACCCAAGAGCGCAATTGAATCGAACCCCGCACCCGAACTGAGCACGGAACAGGAGCCCCAGCTATCCAGCTACGATGACTCCGAATTCGACCTCGATGCCTACCGAAAGAACCAGCCAGCGCATCGGGGTGAACGCATAATCGGAGACACCATCAGCCAATACTTGGCTGAGGTAAGCCGGTTTCGACTCCTGGAGGCTCACGAAGAAGTAGAACTCGCTCAGTCCATCGAGCTCGGTCTCATTGCACAACATCAACTCGAAAAAAAATCGACTTCAGCGAAATCTGTAGATCGCAGGAATCTCAACTCCTTTGCGAAACAAGGAAAACAAGCGAAAGATACCCTAACAACTGCAAATTTGCGCCTCGTCATTTCAATAGCACGCACATACCAAAACCGAGGACTCCCCCTGGAGGATCTAATACAAGAGGGAAACATTGGGTTAATACGAGCCGTCGAGAAATTTGACTATGCAAAGGGTCTAAAATTCTCCACCTACGCGGTATGGTGGATTAGGCAGGCCATGACTCGAGCTATCGCCGACACTGGGACCCTTATTCGAATTCCAGTCCATTTTCACGAGAAGCTCATAAAGATTCGACGCGCAGCGATAGAACTCGAAGCTCACGTAGGTAGGCCGCCAACAGTCAGCGAACTAGCCGACCGAACAGGTCTCACGATCGCAGAAGTATACGAGGCACGAAAGCTTGATCGACAGCCAGTGTCACTCAGTTCGCCTATCGGTGAAGATTTCGATCTTGAGGCCACGCTTAAAGACAGTCAATGCATGACACCCTGGGAAACCTCGAACCATCCACAAAGGGACTGGGACATAATCGACAACAATATCGCGAGCTCTGATATCGATCAGACCTTCACCTACCTAAACGAACGGGAGCTGAATATCATTCAGCTACGATATGGATTTATATGCGGAGAATCAAGAACACTCGATGACATAGGAAGAATACACGGAGTGACCAGGGAGAGGATTCGGCAGATTGAAACAAAGATTTTAAAAATCTTCAGAGCTTCTCTACTGCGGATGGCAGAGCTAAATTATGAACCCATAAATGCGATCGAGCTCAATGAACTACGTGGACAAAGAAACCGTTCCACCAAAACAAAGAATCCCGACAAAAAGCGAAACAAACACATTTCTTCGCAACGCCCTGATTCAAATAGCAAGAGAATAATTGAACCCACACCGACAACTCTCAAACCTTCCCAAAGCTCACCGCGTGGGGAAATCTCAACCCTCCTCACGTCCCGACATTCTTCAACAGAATACTCAACATCGGAACAAGAATACCCGGATGGCATGAATTTTTCCCCCGACTGGCTTGACCTCCTTAACACCGAAATGAGAGGCAAAGTCCTTTTTGAAGATGAAATGAACCTAACAAACTCAGAGAAGGCAATTATCCAGTTAGCCAGGGAATCCCCAATACTAGGTAAACACATAAGATCTCTCGCCAGATCCATAGAAATATCCGAAGTTGAAATGAAAAGAGTTCTCCGGTCCCTATCCAAAAGGAAGATACTCGAATCGACGTACGAAAACGGTATTGGCTATCTTTATCGACTTCTAAAATAGTCAGGGCATTCCGACACCATGTATCGCTTTGACCCTTAATCCGCCCGTCCTTACCAACCTCGAAGACGGCGGAACCGAGATGATTCGGCATCTTCGATGTGACCGAAGGTGGGTTGGAAATGTCCGACAGGGCGCCTTTGTCACAGCAAAGCTCTGCCACGCGTGGGCGAATCGCGACGTACACGTCGCGCCCAACCGCCAAAACCTGGACGAGGTGGGGCAATGCGGCACCGAAGGTTGGATCCGACGCCTCTAACGCCACCAACGCAAACTCGGCGTCCATGTAGCGCGGCGAACAATTAACTCTCTCCTGCGATAGGAAATGTGGCTCAACCTCTAACACGCCCACTTGCGCCCACGTTCGTCGTTGCCAAGAAATCCTGCGCCAGATCCCGAAATGTGGCGGCCGACCATCTGCACCATTATTTCTCGGCAATCTTCCGAAATCTGCATGTTTGAATGCTTCCCCTATTTAATTTTCCTCGGAAATGAGATACAAGAACACCATACCGATCTCCTTTCGCCAGTTCAGGTCATCGATAGGATTTCGATTCACGCCGATGCCTTACGATATTCAGTGTTCACGATTTCCAGCTAGACAATCGACTTGTCGGACGTTCGCCATCGCTTTGACTCGCTTTCTACATGGGACCGACCCCGCAGATATACATGCCACCTAGAATCGTCGAAAATGAGTATAAGCATCTATGATTGAGGAGTACCCTGCGCGGGTTCGTCCTCATCGCATCGGACAGGGGGTCTGCCCCATTCGGTCTCGCCGGGTGCGACATAAACTCCCCGAGTGGACCAACCGCAAAACCCAGAACTTAGACAGTGCGGTGTTATTGGCCGCATTTGATAGCTGTTTCGATCCCGCGCATCTCGGCAGCATCTCGGCAGCATCTGCACCAATGTTGCCACAGTCTTCGATAGTTCTTTCGCGGTCGCTATACCAGAACCGTGCCCCTACAGCAAACCGGCAATTCCCTCCACACGCACAAACTCGAGGATTATCGTCGAGAATGCCGATTTCATCAGCCAATTGATTGGAATCGTCATCATCGTCCTCGTGGCCCCTTATCCCAGCAACAGGTACGATTTCTTCCGTCACTGCGAGACCGTTCAGCGAATCCAACACCGAAAGAAACTTCCTATCCTGCTGGCCTTTTTCTGTCGACCCAGCCTTTTCGATTCTTGAGCGCGGCGGCATGGATTCAAGCAATCGAAACCTCACACACGATTCCGGTGCAAAAAGCACCATGTCAGGATCTTCATCGGAGCTCATCGAATCTCCCATTGCTCCCTGGACAAGCATGAATCGATCCAAAGGTGTCCAGCTCGCCGGCGTCGAATCGGCAACCGATATCTTGATCAATTCGCACCCGTCGGGGCGCTCGCGGAATCCGGGTCGTCCAACGGCACTAGAACCATCTCACGAGTAAGCCACAAGAACTGATCATCGAGAATAAAACTGACCGTTCAGTCCTTCGAAGGCGTTACGCTGGCTTCCTCCACTACACTACGTCGAGGCGCAATCGGCGACGATAAGCACGCACGAAGTGTGCTCCGACCACAACTCCGAATCAACACCATGAATAGCACTCCGCCCAGACTCCACGCACCAATTGGCACAACCGAAATCTGACGGCTCAGGCGACGGCGGTGAAACCCTTCGCCCGATCTTTGTCGACCGACGTCCACAGTGTCGTCGACAGTTCGGCCTTCACCAGCGGGATAACCTCTTCCGCAAATCTGCGCAGGGTGTCCTTCTGCTGCTCGAAGTCGAGCACGTGATTGACCGACACCGATTGGAAATCGTGGCCGTAACTCTCGTGATAATCGAGGATCTTCTCGGCGACCCGCTCCGAAGACCCGACCAACGCCGGCCCGCGGTCGACGGCCTCTTCGATGGTCCGGAAGCTCGTCGACTTTCCGACCGCTTTGGGGTCGTGCTTGCGTTTGTCAGCTTGCGCAACGGCGCCCTCGTAGATCGGACGGAACTCTTCGATGGCCTGCTCGGTGGTATCGGCGAGGAACAATCCACCCGAACCCGAGCCGACGTACGCCTTGGACGGGTCGTGCCCGTACGCCAGGTACTGCTCGCGGTAGTGGTCGATCAGCACTTTGTAGTTCTCACGAGGCTGGAAGGCGTTGGCGGTGACGATGGGGTCGCCCCACTTCGCCGCCAGTTCGACGGCCTCGAACGAGGTAGCCGATCCATGCCAGATACGGAACGGTCCGTCGTAGGGACGCGGTAACGTCGTCGCGTCCTCGAGCGAAGGCCGGTGCGTTCCCACCCACTTGACGTTTTCCTCGCTGATCAGCAGCTTGAGGAGTTCGTAGTTCTCGGTGAGGTACTCGTACTGCTTGGTGATGTCCAGACCGAGCAGCGGGTATTGAAGGACCTCGTTGCCCTTGCCGATCACAATCTCGAGGCGTCCCCGGCTGAGCTGATCGATGGTTCCGAAATCTTCGGCGACTCGAATCGGGTCGAGTAGCGACAGGACGGTGACACCTGTCGACAGCAGGATTCTGTCCGTGGCCTGCGCAATCGCGCCCAAAACGACGGTTGGCGCCGACGAAAGAACCGGCCCGGCATGGCGCTCACCCACCGAGAACGAATCGATACCCAGTTCTTCGGCGAGAACCGCCAGTTCGACGACGCGGTTGAGCCGATCGGACGGGGCAACTTCCTCGCCGGTCACTGGATGGGGTGGGTTGAAAATGATGTCCAGAACCTGAAAACGCATGACCCGTCTTTCTCGATAACCGCACAGCGCGCCTGTCCCTCGGAGGCTAGTACGCGACTCGTCGACGGATCCGCCATCCGAGGACGCCCCTGACACGACGAGATCACGAAAAACCCTATTCAACAACTACTTTCGAATCAATGGCACTATTCGGTCGATAAACTCTCCCCGATCCGAAGTCGCCCGAAAACATGCCGAACTCCCGCCAGGCAGGACCTGTGTCACCAACCAAACGAGCGCACGGTAAACATGAAGTACTAAGAGTGCGTTCCCTTATCGTTAAGAGGTACTTGACATGAACGGTGCGGCAGCCATCGGTGATGGCATATTTCAGATTCCTGTCCCGATCACGGACAACCCGCTCGGGCACACGCTCGTCTACGCCATGGAATCCCCCGGCGGACTGATCTTGGTCGACGCTGGCTGGGGTGACGACAATGGCTGGCAGGGCCTCAACGCGGGGCTCGCCGAGATCGGGCATTCGGTGACCGATATCGAGGGCGTCGTGGTCACGCACTTCCATCCGGACCACACCGGACTGTGCGGACGGGTCCGCGAGGCATCCGGCGCTTGGATCGCCATGCACGAGGACGACCACTACCTGTTCGATCAGATGGCCACTGCGCGTAACGAGGAGTGGATGGCGTACCAGCTCGACAACATGGAACGTGCCGGAGCGCCCGCAGCTGACCGTGATGCCTTCCGACTGGCTGCCGCGGGTGAGTCTCCCGTGGGCCCCGAGTCCGCTCCCGACCGCCTTCTCGTCGACGACGAGATCATCGCACTCACCGGCCGCGGCCTCCGCGTTGTCTACACCCCCGGCCACACGCCTGGTCACGTCTGCTTCTACCTCGACGACGCCGACATCATGTTCACCGGCGACCACGTCCTGCAGAAGACAACACCGCACGTCGGCAACTTCGTGTACCCCCTCGACGAGCGTGACGCCCTCGCCGATTTCCTCGACTCGCTCGCACGGGTGCAGAACATGAACATCACCCGCGGTCTCGGCGCTCACGGCATTCCGATCGACGACGTCGGAGGTCGCGCCGGTGAGCTGATCGAGCATCACCAGGAACGACTCGATCACCTGCTCCAGGAGTTCGCCGACGACAAGCTCACCGTATGGGACGTCGCGGCAAAGATGAAGTGGTACAAGCCGTGGGCCGAGATCTCCCCGATGGGAAAGACGATGGCACTGTCCGAAGGTGCAGCTCACCTTCGCCATCTGGTTGCCCGAGAGCAGGTCTCTCAGGTTCCCGGCTCCGAGCCCGCGCTCTTCGCTCGCTCCGTCTGAAAGATCAGGGCCGACAAGCACTCCGCTCGTCGGCCCTGATCTCTATTCCGCTTCGGCCTGATCGACTATTCGGGTCGACGCCGATCGCGGGACCACCACCACCGGAACCGGTGAGTACCGCACGATCTTCGCTGCCCGACTGCCGAGGAACACCCGCGCCAGTGGACCTGCCTTGCTCGAGCCGACAGTCAGAACGTCACCTCGGTCCCACTCGACGCCCTCGAGCGCCTCGGCCCAGTTACGACCATGGCTGATAACCGATTCCATGACGTCGGGTATTTCGGGCAGTGCACGCACGCGCTCGAAGGCAGCGTTGGTCTCACGCTCGACCACCTCGGCCCACTCAGAGATGATCGGCGAATCCCCCTCGGTCCCGAGCGTGGTCGTGTACTGCGCGTTTGCACGAACTGCAAACGCCGCCAATCTGAGTCCGGCATCGACACGCGCAGCCACGGTCGCGGCGGCGAGCACCAGATCGTCCTGATCGGGTGTGCCCGAGTACGCGGCGGTGACGCGGCGAACCACCTCACCGGGCTTGGTTCGAAATCCCCTCGGCGCCAGCGCGACCGGAACGTCGGAGCTGTGCAGCAAGCGTGAGGTGACACTGCCGAGAGCCACGTGACCGAACACCCCGGCCGTAGACGAATCCAGGACGATCATCTTGGCTTCATGCTCGTGAACGAGATCAAGCAAGCCACTCGACGTCGACTGAGCCTCATGTACGACATAGGTCACGTCGACGTCGGAGGGCATGTCTGCCCGCGCTTTCGCCAGCGCCGCTTCGGCTTCGGCTCGCAACTGCTGGTGGTATTCGGCGTCGACACGCGCCATTCCGGGCGGTGGCGGCGAGGGAATCACCGCGCAGATCACCAGCGGTTCACCGGACGAGCGCGCCAACAGCGTTGCCAGATGGACGGTTCCGGAACTGTCACCGTCGGGTGCGTATCCCGCGAGCAGCGTCATGACTCGGACTCCGATCCCAATTCGGCGCGGTTCTTCGCACCGAGACGCGAGTGCTTCATACCGTAGGCGAAGTACCAGATGATCGCGACGGTCACCCAGATGAGGAACACGTAGATCGTGACGGTTCGGAGGTCCTTGATGATCCACAGGCAGCCCAGGATCGAGAGGATCGGTGTGACCGGATAGCCGGGAACTTTGAAGCTGCGCGGCAGGTCCGGGTCACTGCGCCGCAGGATGATGACCCCGATCGAGACCACGAGGAAGGCCACCAGGGTTCCGATACTGGTCATTTCGGCGAGGAAGTTGATGGGAATGAAACCGGCCAGAATGCTGATGACGACGCAGACGATAATGGTGTTGGGCACCGGCGTCAGAGTCCGCGGGTTCACCTTGTGGAAAATCGACGGAATCATGCCGTCGCGTGACATCGCGAACAGGATGCGGGTCTGACCGTAGATGACCACGAGCGTGACGCTGCAGATCGAGATCACCGCACCGGCGGCCAGAAGTGTTCCCGGCCAGGTAGATCCGGTCACCTGTTCGAGGATGGCGGACAGTCCGGCTTCCTGACCTTCGAACGATGCGGAATCCTGTGCACCGATCGCCACGGCGACAACGGCGATGTAGATCGCGGTGACGGACACGAGTGCAATGAGGATCGCGAGAGGGAGATTGCGACGAGGGTTCTTCACTTCTTCACCGGCGGTGGACACTGCGTCGAGGCCGATATAGGAGAAGAAGATGATTCCGGCGGCGGACATGACGCCACTGAATCCGAACGGTGCGAAGTCGGCGAAGTGATTGCTGTTCCATCCGGCGATGCCGACCACGATGAAGAGCAGCAGAATTGCGAGTTTGATCGAGACCATGATGGCGTTGGCCTTGGCCGATTCACTGGCACCGCGAATGAGCAGAACACCGCACAGGCACACCAGGATCACTGCGGGCAGATTGATGATGCCGCCCTGCTCCGGCGCTTGTGACAGCGCGTCGGGGATCTGGAACCCGAAGAGGTTGCCAAGTAGCTGGTTCAAGTACTGCGACCATCCGACGGACACCGCCGCGGCCGAGACTCCGTACTCGAGAAGCAGACACGCGCCGACGGCCATGGCCGGAAGCTCTCCGAGCGTCGCGTAAGCGTAGGAATACGACGAGCCCGACGCTGGGACAGCTCCGGCCAACTCCGCGTAACAGATCGCTGTGAGTCCCGCGACGATACCGGCAACAACGAAGGAGATGATCACTGCCGGACCGGCGACCGGGACCGCCTGCGAGAGGACGAAGAAAATACCGGTGCCGATCGTGGCGCCGATGCCGAACATGGACAACTGCGCCAAACCGATACTGCGGGTCAGCTCACCGCCGTTGGTATCTGCGCCGGTCTCCTGGTCTATCTGCAAAGCCGGCTTGCGCCGAAGTACGTGTTTGACGAGAGTAGCCATCGACGCTCCTCTAGAGTGCCTGGTAGGAAACTGTTGTATCCTCATACTGCACGTAAGTGTCCTGCGACACAACAGTTGGAGCAAAGTTGCCCAGCTCACGCCAACCGTCCGGTCTGGAATGCCCGGATCGTGAACCGCCTTCGGAGAAAACAGGGAGATCATGACCGGACCGACCATCACCGTCGACCTGCGTCGTATCGAACAGAATGCGCGCGTCCTCGTCGAAGCGTCCAATGCCAAGGGTATTGAGGTGGCGGGCGTCAGCAAATCTACATGTGGCTCCCCCAAGGTGGCGCGAGCAATGGTCCGCGGCGGCGTCGCACAGATCGCCGACTCCCGCCTGGACAACCTGGCCCGCATTCGCCGCGACGGCATCACCGTTCCCCTGATGCTGATCCGCGCACCGTCGCTCAACGAGATCGACGACACGATCCGCTACGCGGACATCAGCCTCAATTCCGAGTTGACGACGATTGTTGCTCTGGGCAGAGCAGCACGGACGCGAGGAGTCGTCCACGACATCGTGCTGATGATCGACCTCGGAGATCTCCGCGAAGGAATCCTGCCGGCGGAGGCGTTGGACGTAGTCGCTGAAATCCTTCCCATCGAGGGCATCAGACTGATCGGAATCGGCGCGAACCTCGCGTGCGTCGGTGGCATCCAGCCGACCGTCGACAACCTGTCGAATCTGGTCTACCTAGCCGACGAAATCACGAAGCGGTTCTCGATCGAACTGCCGATCGTTTCCGGCGGCAATACGTTCTCGCTGCCACTACTCGAGACGGGCACGATGCCCGAGGGGATCAACCATCTGCGTTTGGGCGCCAGCATTGTTCTGGCCGAATCACCTACTCCCCCCGGACTGTACGAACTGCTGAACAGTGATGCTTTCACCCTCACCGCGGACATCATCGAGGCCAAGGTCAAGCCGTCGCGGCCGTATGGAGTCTCAGGGGAAGACGCATTCGGCCGACGCCCCGTCTTCGACAACGAGGACAAGCCGAGCCGACGCCTGATCTTGTCCATCGGCCGCGAGGACATCTCGCCGGAAGGCTTGACCCCGATCGATCCGCGATTGAAGGTGATCAGTGCCAGCAGCGATCACCTCCTCGTCGACGCCGGAGAAACAGGTGACGAATACCGACTGGGTGGGACGGTCGACTTCACGATCGATTACGGCGCGCTCTTGATGGCGATGACATCGCCCTACGTCGAAAAGCGCTACGTCCTGGGCACCGAACCGATCGATGCCAATGCGACCGTCGAATTGATCGACCTCGAAACTACCGGGCTGGCAAGCCATCTCCTCGATCACGGTCTACGCGAGGACATGTCCGGAATCGGTTTCAACTGCATTCAAGCCGAGAACGCCGCCGCGGATCTCACAACGCTGCCGCTGTGGCTCACTACCGAGGCCTGGCAGAACACCAGAATTCCGATTGCCACCGAACCCGGAACCGATTTGGGTGCAATGATTTTCGCCTCCCACGGCGATATCGAACAACTGCTGTCGTCGGCGGCGGATCTGCACGGCCCCAGTTTGGAGAACACCGTCTTGGTGGGCGTCAAGAACGCCACGGTCGATCACAAGCGCGCACTCGACGAGTACGGGGTATTGCTGGTGACGATCGACGAGATCGATCGCCATGGCATGGCGGCCTTGATGCCTCGCGTTCTCGCCGCGGCGGGACAGGGTGTGAACGGCGTCCACGTCCACTTCGACATGGACATCATCGACGGGCGTGTTCTCGGCGTCGACGACACGACACATCTGGGCGGCCTCACATTCCGAGAAGCGCACCTCGCCGCCGAATTCATCAGCGAGACCGGCCTGACGAGATCGATTTCGATCGGCAGCGTTGCGGGAGCGGATTCCGATCCTCTCGGCCGTCAGGCGACCTTCGTCGACGGACTGGTTGCATCGCTGCTCGGGCGCAAGGTGGTCAAAGCCTGAGGTTGTCGGCAGCCCTTGCGAGAATCGTTCGATGATCACGCGGAGCTCCGGTCAGCACGTATTCATCGCACTCGGCACGCCGTGGCTCGATGCCGTGGTCGCGTTTCTCGAACCCCGTGCCCGTGTCGATCCCTGGATCATGCGCGGAAAGATGGCCATCGGCGACCTGTTGATCACTGTTCTCGACACCACTCCTCGCACGCTGCTCTGCATCGAGACCGTGGCTGCGCCGTTCGACGGCACGTCGCCGATTGAAGTCGATGAACGCCCGTACGAACTCCACGGTTTGCCCACCGTTCCCGAACTCGAACAACGATGGTCCATCACGTTTCCCACGGACCCGGGGCCGGTCGACGACGCACTGGCCGACCGGATTCTCACGGCCGGCCAGTCACACTATGCGCACTACTTCGGCGACATCGACACGCTGGATCCGACGTCCACAGCTGCCCACGCCCGAATGTTGATGAACGAGCGGGGAAACTGCACAGGTTGCGGCTCACCGATGCCGTTGCGAAAGTTCAACAGCAGCGATCGCCTTCACTTTCATTCCGCATCACGGATCTTCAGGCAGGCTGAACCTGGTGACGACTACCCAGCCGTCCTGTGCCGCAAGTGCACCGGAAGGATGGCCACGTCTGGGCACACCAACTTCATCGACTACATGCTGGCGAAAAATCCACCGTGCCCACACTGCGGTGCACACAGAACCGCTCAGTGTGCCCCGGGGATGCCGGTCCATCCGTTCGATCACCTACCGTGGCTCGCCGTGACTGGCTGCGTCGTGGGACCGGACACCCCGGAATGGACGTGCCGAGCGTGCAGTCACTCATGGGGACAGATGTTCCCGCCGGATCACCCGCAGCACGACTGATCAGTTCGCGGCGAAGCCGGGAAGCCGATCGATGTCCGCGATGATCGAATACTCCGCGGCGTCACCCTGGAGGATTCGACTCTGCTCGCCGTGGACGTCGACGGGGACGTCGCCGGCCAATGTCACTCGGTGCACACTGCGCGCCTGAGTCCCGTAGTCGGCGATACCGTAATGCTGAGTCGCCTGGTTGTCCCAGATCGCCAGGTCGCCGGCCGACCAGTCCCATCGAACAGTGTTTTCCAACTTGATGATTCGTGCCTGCAGGATCTGGTAAAGAGCGACCGACTCCGACGGCTTGAGCCCGACGAACTCCTTGAAGAAGTGACCGAGCAGGAGGGTCTTCTCCCCCGTCGCCGGATGGATACGCACCACCGGATGTTCGGTCTCGTAGATCTCACGGGTGAATTCGGCGTAGTAGGCCTGGCGCTGCGCGTCTACCGGGTTCGCCTGATCGACAACCTCGGCATAGTCGTAGGCATTGGTGTGAACGGCCCGCAAATTCTCGACCAAGACCTTGAGTGAAGACGGCAGTTGGTCGTACGCGGCGGTGGTCGACGCCCACGTGGTCGCTCCGCCGTACTCGGGAATGGTCGTCGCTCGCAGAATCGAGGCTTTCGGGATGCGGTCGACGAACGTCACGTCCGTGTGCCAACTGTTGGCGGCTCGGTCGAGCACCAACAGCTTGTCGCCCCTGGACTTCACCGTCGGATGCGGGGTGGTCTGGGTGCCGAGGGTTCCGGCGAATTCGTACTGCGACGTGTCGTCGAGATGATGCTGCCCACGGAAGAACACAACCTTGTGCGCTGCCAGCGCATAGTTGATCGCGTAGGCGGTCTCTTCGGACAGATCCCCAGAGAGGTGTACGCCGTCGATGCGGGCGCCGATCAGCTCACCGACCTTGTGGACAGTGATTCCGCCGGCAGCGTAGATCTGCTCCGGGGTCTGGGTGACACGTTCGAGTTCGGTGACGGACATGGCGATCTCCTGTGAGTCGGTCAAGCCTACGGGCGCGGCAGTCGTCATGGCGCTGCCTACTGTGAATAGTCAATCATTTACGCTGCGGGCTCGAATACGGTTGAACTCGAGGTGATCTCAAAGTTCACCGCTCCCTCGTCGGAGAATACTGCCGCTCACTGGGACGAGGCCGTCGTCGTTGTCGTCATGAGCTGTAGCGTGCGATCTGCCGCACCCACGTCTACGGAGGACAGCATGCAACCCGAGGGCCCTGCCGAACAGATTCGTTCAACGCTCGCTCGCATCGCGCATCTTGCCGATACCGGCTCGGTCGAGAATTACGTGGAGCAGTTCACGCGCGAGGCCGAATGGAACATGCCCGCCAATCCCGATCGCGGTATCCCCGCACAGGTACGACGTGGCCGCGAAGAAATTGCTGCTGGAGTAGTCGAGCGCCGGGCCGCCGGCATTCAAGGTCCGGGCACATTCACACGCCACGTCACCACGGCGATCGCCGTGGACGTGACCTCGGAAACTACAGCCCGCGCGGATGCGGTGTGGACGTTCTACGTCGACACGACCACCTCGCCCGAGCTCAGCGGCGTCGGGAGCTACGCCGATGAGTTCGAACTCGAAGACGGGCGGTGGCGACTGTCGCGACGAGTGATCTCGCGCGGCTGACGGTCAGTCTTCTTCGCCGGTGATCGCCTCACACCAGTCTTCGACCTGATCGATCCCCTCTTCCGTCCATTCCGGGCTCATGTCTTCGAGTGCATCGAAGACCACCTCGCAGGTCAGCATCTTTGGTGAACCCTCCGACCCCGCTGCCTCGGTTCGCTCCGCAGACGCTGTCGCAACTGGGCCGGCGGCCAGCGCAACCGCCACCGCGCCTGTTCCGACCATCGCTTTCACACGCATCGGTTCTCCTCCTTCACTCTCGCTTCGGTCCTCGGGGTACCCGACTCGCCCCGCGCTACCCATCCCCGTCACTCATGTCCGACTTTCGGCGCCGACGGCATAGACTGAGCTCGTCGCCACCACGCTCTCGCAGCGTCGGGGCGACAGATACACAGCTGGATCAGAATCGGAAGGCATCCCATTACAGAATCTCCCGCTCCGCACGACATCTACTTCGTACCCCCGGAGCAGGACAGCCCCAATCCCGTGGAACCGGCGTCGGCCGCGTCACGCGCACGGATGGGCGAGCTACCCGAGACCGTCCGATTCAAGAATCGTTTTGCCCTCGCGATCACGACCACCACGCCGCTCGAAGCGATGGTCGAAGATCTCCTCTTCATCCGCGACATCCTCGACGCCGCAGGAATCGAGTATCTGCTCGTCCGCGGAAACGACGAGCGCCCGGTCATCGCGGTCAGCTGGACGGAACGCAAGAACCTGCGGCAGGCACTTGTCGAGGGATGCGCCAACGCACCCTTCTATTCCAAAACCGTCGACGCGAAGAAGAGTCCAGCGCTCCTTGTCGCGGACGGTGCCCTGTCGAAAACCAACAAGTCACGGATCTTCCGCTTGTTCCGTCCGAGGGTTCACGTCGCAAGCGGTATGAACTACGGCGCGAACATCGGCGTTCAAATCGAATTGTGGTCGATTTCCGACGAAGAAATCGTCCTACCCGTCGAGAACTCACTGACACGACGAACCGTCCTCCCCGAAGAAGCGGTCCGAGGAACCGTCGAGCGATTCGGCCGGATCTGGCCGACCATCGAGAACATGTTCGCCGATCATGCCTCCGATATCAGCTTCGATATCGATCTTGTCTTTTCCTGGGTCGACGGCTCTTCCAAAGAGTTTCAGGCTCAGCGCGCCAAGCGGATGCAGAACTACATCGTTGGCGAGGGGGACGAATCAGAGGCGCGTTTCCGTCAGATCGACGAGCTCAAGTACGCGCTACGGTCCATCCACATGTACGCGCCGTGGATCCGGCGCATCTTCGTCGCAACCGATTCCGATCGTCCGGACTGGCTTGCGGACGATCCGCGAGTCACGTTCATGCCCAGCGAAAAGTTCTTCGCCGATCCAAGTGTGTTGCCCACCCATAATTCTCAAGCTGTCGAGTGCCAGCTGCACCATATTCCGGGCCTGGCGGAGCATTTCCTCTACTCCAACGACGACATGTTCTTCGGTCGCCCCGTCGGCCCTGATATGTTCTTCTCCCCCGGCGGGATCAGCATGTTCATCGAGGCCGACACCAGAATCGGTTTGGGACACAACGACAACGACCGCAGCGGGTTCGAGAATGCGGCTCGCGTCAACCGCCGTCTGCTACAGGACCGCTTCGGTCTGATGACCACCAGACATCTGGAGCACGCAGCGACGCCACTACGCAAGAGCGTGATGGCCGAGATGGAACGCGAGTTCGCCGAAGACTTCGCGGCCACTGCAGCAAGCACCTTCCGCGCGAGTTCCAATATCTCGGTGACCAATTCGCTGTACCACTACTACACGCTCATGAGTGGACGGTCGGTGGTGCAGAAGTCCGCCGCCGTCAAATACGTCGATACGACGGTCAAGGCCGGTTTGCGCGACATGGACTCACTGCTCGCCAAGCGCTCCATGGACTTCTTCTGCCTCAACGACGGCAGCGCTCCGGAGATCGATCTGGAACTTCGCACACGCAAGATCACGGAGTTCCTGGAGAGCTACTACCCCATCCCGGCGCCCTGGGAAGCCTAGACGAAACAAGGGCCCAGCCGATTTCGGCTGGGCCCTCGCTACTTCGGTCGATCAGCGTGCTGTCACATGCTCCCGTTGCACCGGAATGGGCAGTCCGAGATTGTCACGCAACGTCGTTCCTTCGTAGTCACTGCGGAGGACACCTCGATCCTGCAACAGCGGCACCACGTCGTCGACGAACTCGTCGAGGCCGGTCGGCACGAGGTGCGACCCGAGGATGAATCCGTCCGAACCGTCGTTGCTGACAAACGAATCTATTTTCTCGGCAACCTGCTGCGGTGTACCCACGATCGGTCCACGCTCGAACTGATCGATCACCACTTCGCGCAGATTCAACTTCTTGCTCTCGGCGACCGCGCGCAATTTTGCCACGGTCGCGAAACGATCCTGGTGAATGAAGGCGCGCCCCTGGATGATCGGCGGAGCCTCGGGGTCTGGTGCGATATCGGGTAGGGGCCCTTCGGGGTCGTACTTCGACAGATCGAGATTCCAGATCTGTTCGAGCAGAACCAAAGCGGTCTGGCCGGTGACCTGCTGGTCGCGAATCTCTCGATACTTCTCGATTGCGTCCGCCTCGGACGTGCCGAGAACAAAACTCGCCGACGGCAAGATCTTGATGTCACCCGGGTCGCGTCCGGCCGCAACGGCACGAGCCTTGATGTCACGATAGAAGTCGGCTGCCTCGGGCAATTGACCATACGGTGAGAAGATCGCGTCGGCATTACCAGCAGCAAAATCGCGCCCCTGCGGCGACACCCCGGCCTGCAGAATAACCGGGCGCCCTTGCGGGCTACGCGGCACCGTGAATCGGCCGTTCACGTCGAAATGTGATCCATGGAAAGCAAATTCACCGGCATCCGGTCGCGCGAGAAAGCGCCCTGATGCCTTGTCGGCCACGATGTCGTCGCTTCGCCACGAATCCCAGAGTTGACGCACCAGCGCTACGGTCTCCTCCGCACGCTCGTATCGTTGCGCACGATCCAGGTATCCGCCGCGACGAAAGTTCTGGCCGGTGAATGCGTCGAACGAGGTGACGACGTTCCAGGCGGCACGTCCTCCGGACAACTGATCGAGCGTCGCGAATTGTCTTGCCAGCTCGTAAGGCTCGTTGAACGTGGCGTTGATGGTGCCTGCCAAACCGAGGTGTTCGGTCACTGCTGCCAACGATGCGAGCACGGTGAAGGTGTCCGGCCTACCGATGATGTCCTGATCGAAAATCTGTCCTGCACGCTCACGAAGGGCAAGGCCTTCGGCGAGGAAGAAGAAGTCGAACTTCCCACGCTCGGCGGTTCGAGCGGTGTGTTCGAAGGAATCGAACTCGATCTGGCTGCCCGCCTGCGGATCCCACCATGCAGTGTGATGGTTGACGCCGCCGAGGTAGGCACCCAGGATGACCTGCTTACGCTTCTGAGAACTCATGAAAGTGTATTCCTCGTCTGTCAGGCGGCCGGAGTACCGGCGGCGTAGCGGTTGGGAACGTCGATGGGTAGGCCAAGCAGTCCGCGAAGATTCGTCTGCGGATACTCGGTGCGGAATACGCTGCGTCGCTGCAATTCAGGTACCAGCTCACCTGCGATCGCGTCGAGGTCGTCCACGACGACGCCCGGCCGCAACCGGAAGCCGTCGATTCCCAACTGCTGCCACCGGAGCAGAAGATCTGCCAACTCAGCCGCGGTGCCGGTGAAGGTCAGCGCGTCCGAACGGTATTCGGCGCCGGCCTGCGCGTCGAGGCGAGCGAGCCGTTCCTTTCCGGTTTCTTCCGGAGCATCGAAGAATACGACGATGTCGGTGAAGACCCGAAGCGGTTCGCCGGTGCGCTGCACGTGTTCTTCGGCTGCTCGCACTTCACCCAGGATTGCCGTGACCTGCTCGTCGTCGAACGGCGTCACGAACACCAGATCGGCCGTCCGCGCCGCCAGCTCGTACGCGACCCGCTGATGAGCCAATGCGGTGACGACGGGATGCCCCTGCGGCGGGCGCGGAGTCACCGACGGTCCACGGACCGAGAGGTACTTTCCCTCGAAGTCGATGTAGTGCAGCTTGTCCCGGTCGATGAATCGGCGCTGCTCCACATCACGGATCTCGGCGTCGTCCTCCCAACTGTCCCAAAGTCTCCGGACGACGTCGGCTGCCTCCGCAGCTTCGTCGAACAGCGCGCGCACGAAGTCCGGGAGGACGCCTGAAACGATCAACTGACGGTCGGCATCGGTGAGCGCTGGGATGTCGCGGCGCCCGAACTGTGCTGCCTCGGATTCCGACGCCGAAACCTTCACCTGCCATCCGGCGCGACCGCGCGAGGTGTAGTCCAGCGTGGCAACGGCTTTGGACACGTGGAACGGCTCGGTGTGAATGGTGGTGATGGTAGGGATCAAGCCGATGTTGCTCGTGATCGGTGCCAGTCGGGCGGCCACGAGATGTGCGTCGAGCCGAGCGCGCACCCGGTCAACCGCGTCGTCGACGGGTTCGAGTGGGTTGGCCGGCACCGAGAGACTGTCCTCGATGGTGACGAAATCGAGCAGACCACGCTCGGCGGTCGTCACCACGTCAGTCCAGTACGACGCGCTGAACAGCTCACTCGGGCGCGAGTGCGGCTCTCGCCAGGCTGCAGGGTGCCAACCGGCACCGTCCAGCGCTACGGCGAGATGCAGCGGAGCAAGATGAGAGGAGGGGTGGAGGTCATCGGCGCATACTCCTGTTCGAGAACTACTCGGGAGCGCACAGTGCCGACCGCAGAAACCGTCAGCACCGGACTGACGGTTCTCGTGGCGACTGCCGCTTGCGACACGCACCGCGCGTATCGCCAGGTGTGATTCCGGGGCACCCCATCGGCATGAAGGGTTGCCGTCCAGCTAGCCGGTCCTTGTTGCTGGAGCTCTGCACCTACCTCGACGGTAGTGAGTACGCGACCGCCCGGCAATCACCCAGAACTGCGCGTGGGTGTCGGAAACCGCCTGCCACCTCAGATGATCGAGCGTGCCGCCTTTTCGCTCTCGAGGATTCGAATGCCGGCAACACTGAGCCTCCGGGCACCCTCGGCCGCGTCGACGGGCTCACCGACCGTCACGTGCGCGCCGAGTGGAACGACCGAATGAACAATTGTCTCGTCGTACACGTGCACCAGATTGCACCCCTGAGCCCCGTCACGACCACGCTGACCACCGACTTCCACATTCAAGTCCTGGGTGTAACACGTCGACGACGCCACGGAAACCGGAATGCCGGCGAACGTCGCCGTCGTCGAATAGTGCAGATGCCCAGCAAGAATCGCCCGGACGTCGCTGCCACGCAAGACGTCCGCCAACCGGGACTGATCGCGCAACTCCACCAGAACCGCGAGATCCTGAATGCACGGAACCGGCGGATGATGCAGCGCCAGAATTGTTCCGTCGGGCGCCGGCACCGCCAATTCTGCGCGTAGCCAATCCAATTGGCCATCCGTGATCTCACCGTAGTGATGCCCGGGAACCGACGAATCCAGGGTGATCACCCGCAGTCCGTCAAGGTCGTAGACGTTGTCGACGGGATGATCGGTGGCGTCCTCGCCCAACAGCAGAGATCTGAACGTAGGGCGGTCGTCGTGGTTGCCCATCGCCCAGACGACCTGCGCATCGATCTCGGCCGCCACGGGTTCCACGATGGCTTTCAGTTCCGCGTATGCGTCGGGGTGTCCCTGGTCGGTCAGGTCGCCGGTGAATATCAGTGCATCCGGGCGTGCGCCCGAGGCCACGATCCCGCTGAGCACTTCCCGCAATCTCGTCGACGCATCCACGGCGTCGTACAACTCCCCCTGAGCCACCAGATGCGTGTCACTGAGGTGCACCAGGAAATGCTTCGGACGCGGGTACTCGGCATTCCGAACGCTCATCGGTCTCTCGCTTCCGCTTGCCGACGCGTAGGCGCCGGTGCGGCACCTACTGATCGTCGAGACTAGTCAACCGACCAACAGTGACTGATCGGGGCACGCCCGACGAACACGAAGCGAACTCCCGCGGCGACCCTCGGGATCGAGTAGTTGAAGCTGCGAGTAGTGTGTGGACAGTGTTGTTCCTGACCAGTCGGCGTTACGTCGACCTTCGCCTGCAGGCGAGCGCAATGTGTACGCGCTCGCTCTGACCTGACGCGTACCAGGAAACATTTCTTCGAATCTGCCCGGCCTCTGGTGCCGCGCTGCGTTCGCTCCCTTGATTTTCGAAAGGCATAGTCATGCCCAGCTCCACCTCCACCGGCGTGCCGGAAAAGTCCACGTCCCGTTTTCCGTCCTGGGCGACGGCATTCGGACCGCAGATCGTCGCCGGTCTCGTACTCGGTGTCATCATCGGTCTCGTCGCCCGGGCAATGCCTGATGCGGCCGACGGCAATGTCAACTGGTTGGTCGGCACCGTGCAGACCATCGGTTCGAGTTACGTCAAGCTGCTCACCGTTGCGGTGATCCCGCTGGTGTTCACCGCCATTGTCAGCTCCATCGCCAATCTGCGCCAGGTCGCCAACGCCGCTCGTCTGGCCGTGCAGACCTTGCTCTGGTTCGCGATCACCGCTTTCATCGCTGTGATCATCGGCATCATCGTCGGCCTGATCACCGATCCCGGTTCACGGACCGACGTCGCCGCCGAAGCCGCGAAGGAACCCAAGAGTTCCGGTTCGTGGTGGGCGTTCATCACCGGACTGGTTCCGAACAACTTCCTCGGGTTGGGTGCAAAGACTTCCGTCGCCGAAGGCGTGGCGACTACATCGCTGAGCTTCAACGTCCTGCAGCTGCTCGTCATCGCCGGTGCAATCGGTATTGCTGCACTCAAGATCGGTCCCAAGGCTGCGCCGTTCCTCGAGTTCAACGCTTCGCTGCTCGCGATCGTCCAGAAGGTCCTGTGGTGGATCATCCGCCTTGCCCCGATCGGCACCGCTGCGCTGATCGCCAACGCTGTCGCCACCTACGGATGGGATGCGATCGGGTCGCTGGGCGTCTTCACCGCCGCCATCTACATCGGTCTGGCGATCGTGTTCTTCGTGGTCTACCCCATCCTGATTGCCGCACACGGCCTCTCGGTTCGAAGCTTCTTCTCCGGCGTCTGGCCCGCAACTCAGCTCGGATTCGTCTCGCGCTCGTCGATCGGCACCCTGCCGTTGACCGAACGCGTCACCGAACGCAACCTCGGCGTTCCGCGTGAGTACGCCTCGTTCGCCGTTCCGCTCGGTGCCACCACGAAGATGGACGGTTGCGCCGCAATCTATCCCGCGATCGCGGCGATTTTCGTCGCAGGCTTCTACGACGTTCCGCTGACCTTCACCGACTACCTGTTGATCGTCGTCGTCTCGGTCATCGGCTCAGCGGCAACGGCCGGAACCACCGGTGCGACAGTCATGCTCACACTCACGCTCTCCACCCTGGGTCTTCCCCTTGCCGGCGTCGGACTGCTCCTCGCAGTCGAACCGATCGTCGACATGGGCCGCACCGCAGTCAACGTCACCGGCCAGGCTCTGGTTCCGGTCATCGTCGCAAAGCGTGAGGGAATCCTCGACAAGGAGCGCTTCGACGCTCCCCGCAACGGTGATCCCTTCGCCGAGGAACTTGTCGACGCGTAACCCTCGATGACAACAGCAGCGTCCCCGCACCTGAGCAATACGGTGCGGGGACGCTGCTTTTCAACCGGTACTGCACAGAGTGTTGTCGAACCGTCAGACGCCCAATGCCCGGGACAGAGTCGGCCACGCCTTCGGCAGTCGTTCACGCCAATACGCCCACGCGTGCGTGCCGTTCGGCTCGTAATCCACCTGCGCCGGAATCTTCAGCTCCTGCAACCGAGCGTCGAACATCTTGGTGCAGGCGTGGGCGGCAACCTCGATGCCGCCGCCGATCACCAGACGCTCGAGCAGTTCAGGAGTCTGCAGCGTCTCGTCAGATCCGGGACGACCGTTTGCCGTCGACACGTAGATTTCCTTGCCACGCAACTTCTCTGCGTTGATCAACGAATCGTGTGCCTCCCACTCCGGGCCCCCTGGCACACCCCAGATGTTGGCCGGATCTCCGCTTCGAGAAGAAATCGTGGCCTGGACGGCAGTTCGGCCGAGCGGATCCATCGTGGAATAACAGCCGCTGAACACGGCAACGCCGCGATACATGTCCGGAAAGCGTTGGGCGAGCATCATTGCACCCATCGCGCCCATGGAATTGCCGGCAATCGCGTTGATTCCGTTGGTCTCGAGTCGCGCGTCGATCAGCGGTGGCAACTCCTCGGTGATGAAGGTTTCCCACTTGTGCAGTCCCAGCCGCGGATCCGGATTCTCCCAGTCCGAGTACAGGCTCGCGATTCCGCCATTGAGCATCACGACGTTGACGTTCTTGTCGGCGAAGAACGCCGGGGCGCCGCCGATCGTCATCCATCCGCTGCTTTTCTCTCCGGCGTCGACACCCTCGAGCATGTACAGCGCTGGGCGCGGAACCGAATTGTCAGCGGGTAGCAAAATCTCGACGCCGACCTCGCGTCGAAGTGCGGGCGACGCCACCGTCAGCCTGATCGCTTGTGGTGCGGTCACCTTCTCGCCGACGATGGCCGGGACGACGATGTCGTCGCGCAGGTCCGGTTTGGGGCCCGGATCCTCCTGAAGTGGTCCCGGGATCGTCGACCCCGAGCTCACGCTTCCCTCGACGCTGCCCAGACTTCCCGAGCTTCCCGAACTACCCGAGCTTCCGGAACTCGGCGCTGCCGTCGACAGTCCGCCCAATTGCAAAGAAAGTGCACAGACGGCCAAACACACCGCACCTGTGCGCGCAGATCGAATCCACGCACGCCGCTCAGTCCTCATGAAACTCCCAAACCAGTCAAAGATGTTTCCGTGAACATACCGTGCAGTTCGGACTTTCTTGGACAAACGACCACGACAAGATCTGTCGGTCGCCGCTACTAGGCTGGCCCCGTGCAACCGGATTCAGTCAGGGCCCTCGACCTCGACCGAATTCGCGCTGTCGTGGGCACAACCACCTACGACCGCGGACTTGTCTACCTGCGGGAGAATGCAGTCGAATCCATCGGATGGAACGACACCGCTGACATCTTGACCGGCGCTGTATCGGGAACTGCGCGAGAGCCGTACACCTGCACGATTTCGGTAAGTCGCGGCGCGGCCGGTACAGCAACGTTCACGCGTGGCCTCTGCACGTGTCCCGTGCGGATGAACTGCAAGCACGTAGTCGCGTTGGTGCTCGCAGCGGTTGCCGAGGCGAACAAGACTCCACAACACCTCGGATGGGACAGCTCGCTCGAGGAGTTGCTCCGACCAGACCTGGCCGGCCGCACTACACGTGGACTTGGCATTCAATTCACCACCCGAACCAAGGGCGCATCGACAAGGCTCATCATCAAACCCGTACAACCAGGAGCGAGAGGGTGGATCTCCGGCGGGCTCGCCTGGAACAAACTCGGAAGCACTTTTCAGTTCCCCGCAGATCACCTCCGGGTTCTACGCGACATACATCTCCTCCACAGCGCCGGCAACTACTACCGAAATCAAAATGCCGCGGAAATCGATCTTGCCGGGTTCGCGAGCCCGCAACTCTGGTCGCTTCTTCGTGAGGCCATCAGCGTCGGCGTTTCACTCGTTCACTCGAAAGCCGGCCTCGGCAACATCTCCCTACTCTACGACGCCAACATCTGCCTCGACGTCCACGGAGCGGAAGACAACAACCTCCGTCTCACTCCCCGAATTCAGACCGATGGGCACATCATCACCCATTCCGACTGGGGACTTGTCGGTACACCGGCACATGGTGTCTTCGCGCTCGACGCCGCCAACGCGATCACGCTCGCACCGCTGCACACGCCGGTCACCCACCAATTGAGGCAGTTGATCGACTCCGGAAAGTCAGTCGACATACCCGCCGAGCATCGAGATGCGTTCACTTCGCGGTTCGTGTTCAAACTCGGAAGCCTCGCTCCCGTCCTATCTTCCGACGGTGCTTACAACCCACCTACTGTGTCCGGTCCTCGGCTACAACTGATGGCCACTTACGAAGGCGACCACCGCATCGACATCGAGTCGGCATGGAAGTACACCGTCGATGCCGACGAACTGATCATTTCTACCGCCGATGCAACCACCGACGAGTCCGAGGTCCGCAATCACGCTGCCGAAGATGCCATCACCAACAGCCTCGGCGCGGCCGCGGCGAAGGCCACTCTCGCGGGAACTTTGACCGGCCTCGATTCCATGCAGTTCACACTCGACCTCCTGCCCCAACTCGAAGCGCACGACGCCATCGACCTCACGGTTGCAGGAACCCCCGCCGACTACCGGCCTGCAGACGACGCTGTCGTGATCGGCCTCAGCACATCAGCCCCCGACGGGGACAGCGGATCCGACTGGTTCGACCTCGATGTCACCGTCGATGTTGCGGGACAAAGCGTTCCGTTCACAACACTGTTCTCTGCTCTGAGCAAGGGCGAGACTCACATACTGCTACCGGACGGCGCCTTCTTTCGGCTCGACGCACCTGAACTACTCGGCCTGCACCGTCTCATCACCGAAGCGCGGTCGCTACTCGATCGGCCCACCGGCAAACTCGGGATCAGCAAATTTCAGGCCGGACTGTGGGAAGAATTGACGGCGCTCGGAAGGGTCAAACATCAAGAAGCAGCTTGGAAGAAGCAGATCGCAGGATTGCTCGGCAGTTCGGGCATCGATCCCGTCCAAGTCCCGGACACGTTGACGGCAACGCTACGTCCCTATCAGGTCGACGGATTCCGTTGGCTCAATTTCCTGCGCCAGCACAGCCTGGGCGGCATACTCGCCGACGACATGGGCCTGGGCAAGACACTGCAGACCCTCGCAATGATCTGCGCTGCAAGGCAATCGAATCCAGCCGCGCCTCCCTTTCTGATCGTCGCACCCACCAGCGTCGTATCCAACTGGAAGTCCGAAGTGGCGAAGTTCGCACCGACCCTCCACACCGCTGTCATCACGGACACGCTGCGCCGCAGAAAGACCGATCTGGCCGCACTCGTCGGCGGGGCGGACATCGTCGTGACGTCGTACGCTCTCTTTCGCCTCGACACCGATGCGTATTCCGCCGGCCGCTGGTCCGGACTGGTACTCGACGAAGCCCAATTCGCCAAGAACCACAAGTCCAAGGTCCACCAGTGCGCGAGGGCGGTGAACGCACCGTTCAAACTCGCGATCACCGGTACACCCATGGAAAACAATCTTCTGGAGTTGTGGTCGCTCCTCGCAATCACTGCACCAGGACTGTTTCCCAGCCCCACCACCTTCACCGACGTCTACCGCACTCCCATCGAAAAAGACGGTGATACAGAACGATTGGCGCAACTGCGACGACGCGTCAAACCGCTGATGGTGCGGCGCACCAAGGAACAGGTGGCCGCAGACTTGCCGCCCAAGCAGGAGCAGGTACTCGAGATCGAGTTGCATCCGAGCCATCGCGCGATCTACGACACCCACCTGCAACGCGAACGGCAGAAGATTCTCGGACTGCTCGACGACGTCGACAAGAACCGCTTCACGATCCTGCAGTCGCTGACGCTGCTACGCCAACTCAGTCTCGACGTCTCGCTGGTCGACGAGGAAAGCGGACCCGTCCCATCGGCCAAGGTCGACGCTCTCGTCGAGCAACTGGACGACGTCGTTGCGGGCGGACACCGCGCGTTGATCTTCAGCCAATTCACCGGGTTCCTTGGTTCTGTCCGCAACCGACTCGACGCGGAAAAAATTGCGTACAGCTATCTCGACGGTTCGACGCGCAATCGCGGTGAAGTGTTGGAGGAGTTCAAGTCTGGTGCAGTCCCCGTCTTCCTCATCAGCCTCAAGGCTGGTGGCTTCGGCCTCAATCTCACCGAGGCCGACTACTGCTTCATTCTCGACCCCTGGTGGAACCCGGCCGCCGAGGCACAAGCGGTCGACCGTACTCACCGCATCGGGCAGACACGAAACGTCATGGTCTACCGCCTCATTGCCAAAGACACCATCGAAGAGAAGGTCATGGCACTCAAAGCCAAGAAGTCGGCATTGTTCTCGAATGTCATGGACGCCGAAGGCACACTGGGCGCCGGACTCGACGCCGAGGATCTTCGCGCGCTGTTCGAGTGAGGTGCCTATTCGGTCGAACCGCACCTACCCGCTCACGGTAATGTGAGTCGCGAACGGACAACACAGAACTCCCGAACGAAGAAATCCACTTCGTTCGAACGAGAGGAACCTGAATGGGCGTCACACTTGCCAAGGGCGGCAACGTATCTCTGTCGAAGGCCGCACCCAATCTGACCAAGGTCGCAGTCGGTCTCGGCTGGGATGCACGCAGCACCAGTGGTGCCGACTTCGACCTCGACGCCAGCGCGTTGGTCACCGGCCCGGAACGCAAGGTCCTTTCCGACCTTCACTTCGTCTTCTACAACAACCTTCGCTCGCCCGACGGATCCATCGAGCACACCGGCGACAACCTCACCGGTGAAGGTGACGGCGACGACGAGGTCATCAACGTCGACCTCCCGGCTGTACCGCCCAACGTCACCAACATCTTCTTCCCCGTCTCGATTCACGACGCCGATGCGCGACTCCAGTCCTTCGGACAGGTCACCAACGCCTACATCCGCGTCGTAGATCTGTCGAACGGCTCCGAACTGGCACGCTACGACCTCTCCGAAGATGCATCCACCGAGACAGCCATGCTTTTCGGTGAGCTCTACCGCCACAATGGCGAATGGAAGTTCCGTGCAGTCGGACAGGGATACGCATCGGGACTAGCCGGAATCGCCCGCGACTACGGCGTGAACATCTGATCTCTATCGGTACACGAAACGGGGTTCGATTCGGCATTGCCGGATCGAACCCCGTTTCGGTTGTCTGCGTCGACGCGCGAGTTAACGCCGCAGGATCGCCCTCGCGAGGTGAACAGCCCAGGGCGAGTCCGCTTTGCTGCCGAACTTCCCCAACTCGTACCCCGTAGCGCCGATCAATCCGAGCACCTCTACGGTGCTCCCGGACGTGTCACGTCTGGAAGTCTGAGCTCCAGCCATCAGGATGCTCGACGACCGAATCGACTCCAGCGCTCCCGCGACGAAACGATGACGATCCGCCGGCGACATGCCGGCGGCTACGGCAAGGAGGACGAGGAGTTCCACCGCTCTCTGCGAGCCGCCGGGCGCAACCGGAACTCCCTCGACGATCACCGACCACGTCATTGACGCGTCCCGCTCTGCCGACTGTCCCCGCTTCGTCAGAACAATCTGCCCTTTGTGCTTTCGCACCAGGCCGAACTTCTTGAGCACTGCGAAGAGTGATCGCCCTTGGGGAAGGTTTACAGGTCCCAGTTCAGGTTCGTCGAGCATCGCGTCGACCGTCGTGAAGAAATCATCGGCACCGATCCCTTCGACACCGATCAGAGCCAGAACCGCTTGAATGCGTTGGCCCGCCTCGACGTGGACCAACTCCCCGATTGCCGACTGATCGTCAATGCCTGCTCGGGCGAGGACCGCATGCAGTTCCGGGACTCGCGAGGGTCCCAGGCATTCGACGAGCTTCGCAATGTCGTACGACGCAGCGATCTCGTCCGGTCTAGGACTATGCAGTCGATTATTGACCTCAGCGATCTCGAATCGTGTCGGCTCGAAATCAGTTTGTGGCCATTCGAGGGTCCATTCATGGGAGCGCAGCTTCTCCGAAGCGAGAACACCGAGGAGTTGCTCGTACTCGTCAGGTCCGACACATTCCTCCGGCGGACATGCACCGCGACCCGCGGCACACACAACTTGGAACCCGTCGGGCAGTACTTCGGAAGATTCAAGTGTCAGCGTGTGGCGCCAGTTCCCGAAGCGTCCGTAGCGATAACTGATTTCATCGCCAGGCGAGACCATGACCTCGTCCAGGCGTACCGCGGACTCTACGATCGCCGCTCGGCCGGCCCGACGCTGCTCGGCGTTGCTCCCGGAAGCTACGTACTCTTCGACCTCGCCGGGAAATCGGCTGCCGGACTTGGACCACGCGTGCGATTGACGGTCACTCCACCCCATTGCCCGTTGAACCACCGAATGCAGGTCATCCAGATTCAGATCCGACGCGACGAGGATTCGTCGCCAGATCTGAGTGGAAACATTGTCGACACTGATACGTATCGCGTATTGCGCCGGTACCGCGCGCCTCTTCGAACGCAACGATCGCGCAATATGAATGCCCCCACGCCCTCCGCCAGCTTCTTGTACAAACCTTTGCAGTTCTTCAGGTTCCGTCGGAACGAGTCGCAAATGCGACACCCTCGAGCTGCTCAACCCCACCATGAGACTCAGCCTAGGCCAAAGTGCTAGGGACGAAGGCACAAAATCGGAGAGTACTTCGGACTTATGAGACGGTTCACAATCTATACCTTGGCTAACAAGTCGCTACGTGCATCGGCGACGGCATCTTCCTCGCCCAATTCCTGCCCTGATGGTGTGAACGTACCGTTCCCCTCGCTGAAGAGGGTGAGAGTGTCGTTCACTCGGTCCCGGACGGGGTGGTGAGTCGGCTGTGCTCGCGCCCCTGATGGTGTGAACGGTACGTTCGGTCGATCTGAGGCGACGAAAGTGCCGTTCGCTCGAAGTCGGGGGTGCCGGCGGCGGTGCTTTCGGGTGTTGGCGGGGTGGGGTGTTTTGGGTACGAGAAAGCCCCCCAACCAGTACTGGTTGGGGGGCTTCTCTAATGTGTGTTCGGCGGTGTCCTACTCTCCCACACCCTGTCGAGTGCAGTACCATCGGCGCTGAAGGGCTTAGCTTCCGGGTTCGGAATGGGACCGGGCGTTTCCCCTTCGCTATGACCGCCGTAACTCTATGAAACTGTCACAGTAACCTTCTTCTGATCACCTGGTTTCACCACCCGTCAACACCAGTTTCTGGTGTTGGGGGATGGAGAAAACAGGGTTTCTCATCAGTATCTGTGTGTTGTTTCAGATACCGCACAGTGGACGCGTAGCTTCTTTGTGGTAAGTCCTCGGCCTATTAGTACCAGTCACCTGCATGCATTACTGCACTTCCAGTTCTGGCCTATCAACCCGGTGGTCTGCCGGGGGCCTTACCCCCTCGAGGGGGTGAGAAACCTCATCTTGGAACAGGCTTCCCGCTTAGATGCTTTCAGCGGTTATCCCTTCCGAACGTAGCTAACCAGCGGTGCTCCTGGCGGAACAACTGGCACACCAGAGGTTCGTCCGTCCCGGTCCTCTCGTACTAGGGACAGCCTTCCTCAAGTTTCTAACGCGCGCGGCGGATAGAGACCGAACTGTCTCACGACGTTCTAAACCCAGCTCGCGTGCCGCTTTAATGGGCGAACAGCCCAACCCTTGGGACCTACTCCAGCCCCAGGATGCGACGAGCCGACATCGAGGTGCCAAACCATCCCGTCGATATGGACTCTTGGGGAAGATCAGCCTGTTATCCCCGGGGTACCTTTTATCCGTTGAGCGACACCGCTTCCACTTGCCGGTGCCGGATCACTAGTCCCGACTTTCGTCCCTGCTCGACCTGTCAGTCTCACAGTCAAGCTCCCTTGTGCACTTGCACTCGACACCTGATTGCCAACCAGGCTGAGGGAACCTTTGGGCGCCTCCGTTACATTTTGGGAGGCAACCGCCCCAGTTAAACTACCCACCAGGCACTGTCCCTGAACCAGATCATGGTCCGAGGTTAGAGGTCCAATTCGATCAGAGTGGTATTTCAACAACGACTCCACGATAACTGGCGTCACCGTTTCACAGTCTCCCACCTATCCTACACAAACCGAACCGAACACCAATACCAAGCTGTAGTGAAGGTCCCGGGGTCTTTTCGTCCTGCCGCGCGTAACGAGCATCTTTACTCGTAATGCAATTTCGCCGAGTCTACGGTTGAGACAGCTGAGAAGTCGTTACGCCATTCGTGCAGGTCGGAACTTACCCGACAAGGAATTTCGCTACCTTAGGATGGTTATAGTTACCACCGCCGTTTACTGGGGCTTAAATTCTCAGCTTCGCTCCCGAAGGAACTAACCGGTCCTCTTAACCTTCCAGCACCGGGCAGGCGTCAGTCCGTATACATCGTCTTACGACTTCGCACGGACCTGTGTTTTTAGTAAACAGTCGCTTCTCACTGGTCTCTGCGGCCCCACCCAGCTCAGACAGTAAATGTCGTCACCAGACAGGGCCCCCCTTCTCCCGAAGTTACGGGGGCATTTTGCCGAGTTCCTTAACCATAGTTATCTCGATCGCCTTAGTATTCTCTACCTGACCACCTGTGTCGGTTTGGGGTACGGGCCGTGTGAAAGCTCGCTAGAGGCTTTTCTCGGCAGCATAGGATCACTGAATTCGCCTCAATCGGCTACGCATCACGTCTCAGGCTATGTGCGACCCGGATTTGCCTAGGTCACGCCCTACACGCTTACACCAGTATTACCACTGACTGGCTCAGCTACCTTCCTGCGTCACCCCATCGCTTGGCTACTACCAGATCAGGTCCCATGCATCCACCAACTCGAGACCCGAAGGTCTTCTCGTGGCTTCAGGATGGTTAGTATCACTGATTCACCATGGGCGCGTTCACACGGGTACGGGAATATCAACCCGTTGTCCATCGGCTACGCCTGTCGGCCTCGTCTTAGGTCCCGACTCACCCTGGGCGGATTAACCTGGCCCAGGAACCCTTGGTCATTCGGCGGACGAGTTTCTCACTCGTCTTTCGCTACTCATGCCTGCATTCTCACTCGTGTGGCCTCCACGGCTA
>NZ_CP017299.1:4285000-6367154 GCF_001942025.1 Rhodococcus sp. YL-1
GTTCCAACCAGGCAATCTCGTTGCGCTCGATCAAATCGTCGGCCGGGTCCGAACTAGGTGCGCCGAGGCCGGTCGGGAGGGGACGCCTCGATCTCCCCTCCAGCGCGGTCAGGCAGGTATTCGTCGCGATGCGGTAGAGCCAGGTCCTGAGAGATGACTGGCCCTTGTAACCGTCGAACCCGCGCCAAGCCCGGATGAACGTCTCCTGGACCTGGTCTTCGGCGTCGTGAATCGACCCCATCATGCGATAGCAGTGCGCCAGCAACTCGCGGCGGTACGGATCGGCAAGAGTGAGGAAATCACTGTCCAACGCCTGATCGACTGTCATTTGTTCAGACTAGTGGCCGAGCGCCCGAAACACAGGCGTCGGCGAGAATTCGATCAGGCAGGCGCCTGCACAGAAGTCAACCTGGATCTCTTCCGGAGAACGAACCCCAGTGATTCGTAGAGTCTGATCGCATTCGTATTCGATTGCACTGCATGGAGAAATGGCAGCTCGCCGCGCTCGCGAATCCCGGCAGCGACGGCACGGATCAGCGTCGTACCCAGGCCTCGACCCCGAAAGTCGCTGTCAGTGCACACCGCACTGATTTCCGTCCATCCCGGAGGGTGCAACCGCTCCCCCGCCATGGCAACAAGTCTTCCGTCGACGCGAATGCCGTAGTAACTGCCCATCTCGACGGTACGAGGAAGAAACGGTCCTGGCTTGGTGCGCTCGATCAATGCCAGAATTTCGGGAACGTCGCCCGTTCCGAGAAGTTCGACCGACGGATCAACGGAGACTTCGAGTGCGGATCCGTCCATCTGCACCGAACCGAACTGATCCACAACGCGCCACCCTTCCGGCGGGCGGTGATCAAATCCTCGCAAACCTACTGTGCCGCCAGGACCTACGAGTGTGAGTAGGTTCTCCCAGTCCTCGGCGTCCAACTCGGGCGGATGACCGACAAACGGCGCGACCGTCGGGTCGTATCGCGCAACTCTCCCTGCCCAGCGAGCGAATTGCGCATGATGTCCGCGAAGTCCTTGTCGCACAGGATCGTCCAGCGGATGGGTGTCGACATCCGTGTCAACTGTCTCGACAAACGACGCCAGGGTCGCCTCCGTGGTCATCGAACCTCTTCCTGCCCTATTTGCCTGTGATGGAGGCGAACGAACCTCCCCGCCCACCTCTATGACAACGCTAGGAACACTTGCTGTCGTAGTCGCCGGATAGAATCAAGATGATTCTGACCTCGACCTGTATTTCCGGCGTCAATCAGGGCTCGATTGCAGATCTGCACCAGGACATTCGTCGCGACGCCTCACCAACCGGAAGGCTATTTGGCATGAGCAACTCCGACCCGATCAGGTCTGCATTCGACCAGTTGCCCCTGAAGGAGATGGACGCTGCAACGCTGGTCTTCGCCATCGAGAGCGCCGTCGACGAGCTGGCGATCTCGGGTGAAACCCTACGGCTCGCCATGGAGGTCGCGACCCTTGCGCACCTCGATCAGTTCAGAAAGAACGGGATCAAGTCCGACGAGGATCCCTACATCGTTCATCCCCTACGAAATGTATTGCGGCTGCTTCGGTACGGGTGCTCCGATGTCGAGATCCTGAGCGCAACCGCGCTTCACGACACGGTCGAAGACCGACCACACGCCGTCATCGCGCTCCTCGGTGGCCAGACTGCAGACGACATGTCCGCATCCGAAGCGCAGGAACGTGCGTCAACACTCATCGCCTCGCGCTTCGGCCACAGAATCTCCGAACTTGTTGAGGCAGTGACCAATCCAATCGACTACCCATGCGACAACACCACCGCCGGATATCAGGATCACGTCATCCGCGCGATAGCGGATCCCGCAGTATTCCTCGTGAAGTTCAGCGACTTCGTCGACAACGCGGGAAGCGTGAAGTACCTGAGCGAGACCGACAGGCTGAGGCTGGTCACGAAATACGAACCACTCGTGGAGCACTTCAAGCGGACTTCACTTGCTCTCGGCAACGGATTGCACCTCCCTCCCTCAGGACTCGACGCGATTGCAAAGCACATCGCAACCATCGAACGCGATTTCTCGAATACGGTCCGACCGGACATAAAAAATACTCGCCAGTAGTACCGATCAGTAATAATCGAGCAACCCAGAGAATTCTCCGAATATGCGATTTTGTTACCAGTGAGTATTCACTTTCTTGCCGATTACATTACCATCGTGATCCGTGTCACAAGTCCGAATTCCATTGCACCGCAATGATTTAACGCCATATGTGTAACCGTGGTTCACGTTGACTAATATTCTTCAATTCGCCCAGGTGACATGAGCGTCGACATACTGCATTCTTAGATAAACCAGGGATTCCCTGGAAGCAGACACAATATGTTGCTGATTCGTGATTGGAGCGGTTCTGAGTCCACGCCTGCAGGGTGGCGCACAAGGCACACAGTGCCTCAGCGCACACAGCGCTTCGGTGCACACAGTGCTTCAGCGCAGGGGACTCGACGAACCGGAAGGGCAATCACTTGCCGACGCGCAACCGGGGGAAACACAGCGCATCGCGGCGTAGTTCACGAACCGGGGAATCCGGGTACGTGGGACACGGTCGGCTCATATCGCAACGTACGTGACGAAGAATCTCATCAAGGACGGTGGCAGTGACAATGTTCAAACGAATCGCAGTGGTCAATCGAGGTGAGGCCGCGGTCCGGCTGATCAGGGCTGTACGCGAACTGAACGCCGAACACGACTACGGCATTCGCGTCATTGCGCTGCACACCGAGGCCGAGCGCCGCGCCATGTTCGTCCGCCAGGCCGATGAGGGCGTGACCCTGCGCAGCACCGGCACCGGTAGCCCGTACCTCGACTACGCCGAACTCGAGCGAGCACTGCTCGCAGCCAAGGCCGACGCAGTCTGGGTCGGCTGGGGCTTCGTGGCCGAGGATCCCGCCTTCGCGGAGATCGTCGCGAAACTGGGCATCACGTTCATCGGCCCGAGCGCCGACGCGATGCGCCTGCTCGGCGACAAGGTTGCCGCCAAGATCCTGGCCGAGAAGGTCGGCGTACCGGTCGCCCCGTGGAGCGGCGGACCGGTCGAAACGCGCGCCGACGCTCGTCGTCATGCTCAGTCCATCGGATATCCCCTGATCATCAAGGCCCGAAGCGGCGGCGGCGGACGCGGTATCCGCAAGGTCTGGGCCGAAGACGAACTCGAAGTTGCACTCGAGCGCACGCAGGGCGAAGCAGAGCGGTCCTTCGGCGACCCCGTCGTCTTCCTCGAACGCCTTGTCACCGATGCACGCCACGTCGAGGTACAGGTCATCGCCGACAACCACGGCAATGTCTGGGCTCCGGGCGTTCGCGACTGCTCGATTCAGCGTCGCAACCAGAAGGTCATCGAAGAATCCGCCTCCCCCGTCCTGACCAAAGAACAGTCGGACCACCTCAAGAAGGTGTCCGCCGAACTGGTCAAGGCAGCCGGGTACCAGGGCGCAGGCACGGTCGAATACCTCTACCAGCCCGAGAACAAGCTCTTCACGTTCCTCGAGGTCAACACCCGCCTGCAGGTCGAGCACCCGATCACCGAGGTCACCACCGGAATCGACCTCGTCAAGCTGCAGATTCTGGTCGCCAGTGGTGACGAATTGGTCGGTGACTGCCCGCCCGCATTCGGCCACGCCGTCGAAGCCCGCCTCAACGCCGAAGACGCCGACAACGATTTCGCGCCGGCACCCGGCACCGTTCAGCTCCTCAAGTTCCCGCTCGGCTCCGGCATCCGGGTCGACACCGGCATCGCTGCCGGGGACGTCATTCCGCCCGACTACGACTCGATGGTCGCGAAGGTCATCGCGTGGGGCCGCAACCGCTCCGAAGCGCTTGCGCGTCTGCGCACCGCCCTTCGTGAAACCACTGTCGTACTCGACGGCGGCACTACCACCAAGTCGTTCCTCCTCGATCTACTCGATCGAGACGAGGTCATCTCGGCATCCGCGGATACCGGCTGGCTCGACCGCACGGGCGCCCTCACCGGCACCACTCGCCGCGCGGACGTCGCGCTGATCGCCACCGCCATCGATGCTTACGACGCCGAGGAGTCCCTCGAGCGTGCGGCCTTCCTCGCCTCGGCACGTGGCGGCCGCCCACGCGCCAATCACGCGATCGGCCGTACCGTCGAGCTCAACTACCAAGGTCAGGCATACAAACTGACTGTCGGGCGTATCGGCCCGCACCGCTACCGCGTCGACGGAGACGCCGGAGACATCGAGGTCGACGTCGATCGTCTCGGTGACTTCGAGTCACGGCTGGTGATCGGTGATCGCCGCTTCCACGTCGTTTCCGTCGTGAGCCCGGCTCGCTATCTCGTCGAGGTCGACGGCATCAGCCACCAGATCAGCCAGGACGACGCCGGCGTAGTCCGCGCGCCGGCTCCCGCCGTAGTGGTAGCAGTACCGGTCGCGGTCGGCGACGACGTCGAAGCCGGATCCACTCTGGTCGTGCTCGAATCCATGAAGATGGAGACCGCGGTTCGCGCTCCGTACGCGGGCAAAGTGCGTGAGGTTCTCGCTACCGTCAACTCCCAGGTCGATGCCGGCGCACCGCTCCTGCGCGTCGATCAGGTCAGTGAGGAAGCTGTCACGGAGAAGGCTCCGCGAGTCCAATTCGATCTTCCCGCAGCAACTTCCGGATCCGATACCCGCGCAGATGCATTGGCACAGCTGGAAGCACTGACCGCGATGATCAGTGGCTACGACGTCAGCGGCAAGCACGCAAACGCTGTTCTGGCCGAATACGACGCACTTCGCAGCGCACTCGAATCCGAGGACCGCGAACTGGTCCAGGCAGAACTGGCTGTGCTGACCACCTTCGCCGACATCTGCGAACTCTCGCGCAACAAGCCCACCTCGGGCGAGTCCGCGAAGGACGAGTCCGTCCACAGCCCCCGCGAGCACTTCCACACCTTCCTGCACTCACTCGACTCCGAGCGCGAAGGTTTGCCGGCGTCGTTCCGCACGAGACTCGAACGGGCACTTCGCCACTACGACGTCACCGATCTGGAAGATCGCCAGGCCGTCGAGGAAGCGGTGTACCGACTCTTCCTGGCTCTGCAGCGCATGGAAGCCCAGATCCCGGTCATTGCAGCACTTCTCGAAGGCTGGCTCGTCGGCGACAAGGCTCCCGGTTGCTCGGCGCAGGAGCTCAACGAGGTTCTCGATCGACTCATCGTCGCGACGCAGGTCCGCTACCCCGTCATCGGCGACGTCGCCCGCAACCTTCGCTTCCGGTTCTTCGACGAGCCGCGCATCCGCAAGGTTCGCGAAGACGTCTACGACGGAGTACGCGGCAACCTCGCCTACCTCGAAGAGCAGCCGGACGCTGCCGATTTCGACGAGCGAATCGCCAATCTCGTCGCCACTCCCGAACCGCTCCTGGACCTGTTGGGTCGAAAGATCGGCCTCGGCAACCGCGATGGCGGCCCTCTGCTCGAGGTCATCACGCGTCGCTACTACAAGATTCACTCGTTCGAAGACGTCCGCGTTTTCGAGCACGTCGACCGCCGTTTCGTGACCGGTAACTTCGACCTCAAGGGCGACGGGCTGCATCTGGTCTCGACGGTGGCCGAATTCGACGCTCTCGGTACGGCTCTCGACGATGTCGCCACGATCGCGCAGGATGCTCCATCCGGTCGCGGGCTGGTAGTCGACATCTACCTCGACTGGCCGAATCAGCCCGCCGACGGCGACACGCTCGTCGAGACGCTGCGCACCGAACTCTCGCGCAACGAGACGATCACACGGTCTCGCCGCGCGACTGTGATCATCTGCAATCCGAATGGGGAGCCGGTCCGCTGGGTCACCTTCCGCCCGATCGACGGTGAACTGGTCGAGGACAACATCATCCGCGACATGCATCCGCTCACGGGTCAGCGTCTGGACATGTGGCGTCTGAAGAACTTCAACGGCAAGCGTCTGCCGGCTCCGGAGAACACCTACCTGTTCCACCTCTCCGCCAAGGAGAACCCGAAGGACGAGCGCCTGATCGCTCTCGCGGAAATCCGTGACGTGACACCGCAGCTGGACGACGAAGGCCAGATGGTTGCGCTTCCGGCCATCGAGCGCACACTTGCCGCGTGCCTCGACGGCATCCGCCGTGCGCAGTCCCAGCGCGGAGACAAGCGTCGACTGGCAGCCAACCGCGTCGTGCTGTACGTGTGGCCGGTCGCCGACGTTCCCAGCGAACGCTTCTCCGTGATCGCTCAGAACGCAGCCCGACTGACCGTCGGCGCCGGGCTAGAAGAGATCACACTCATCACCCGCCTGAAGGACCGAAAGGGCGGCGCGCCCAAGGAAGTTGCGCTGCGATTCTCCTACCGCGCAGGTGCCGGTGTGGTCATCAACAAGACCACGCCTCCCACTGAACCGCTGCTCCCCCTCGACGCGTACGCCCAGAAGGTCCAGAGTTCGCGGGCACGCGGAACTGTGTACCCGTACGAGCTGATTCCACTCCTGACCGGCACCAAGGGCACCTTCGTCGAGCACGACTTCGACGAAGCGGGCGTCCTGTCACCTGTCGAGCGTCCGTACGGGCTCAACAAGGCCGGCATCGTCGTCGGCCTCGTGAACACGCCGACGCCGCGCTATCCCGAGGGAATGACCCGTGTCGCGCTATTCGGTGACCCCACCAAGGCGCTCGGTACCGTCGCCGAGGCCGAATGCTCACGCGTCGTCGCTGCCATCGACCTGGCCGAGAAGTTGAACGCTCCGGTCGAGTGGTTCGCACTGTCCTCCGGTGCCACCATCTCGATGGAGAGCGGCACCGAGAACATGGACTGGGTCTCCCGCGGTCTGCGCCGGATCATCACCTTCACCCAGAACGGCGGCGAGATCAACATCGTCGTCACGGGCATCAACGTCGGCGCTCAGCCCTACTGGAACGCCGAAGCCACCATGTTGATGCACACCAAGGGCATTCTGGTGATGACCCCGGACAGCGCGATGGTGCTGACCGGCAAGCAGTCTCTCGACTACTCCGGTGGTGTGTCGGCCGAGGACAACTTCGGTATCGGTGGCTACGACCGCGTCATGGGCCCCAACGGCCAGGCGCAGTACTGGGCCCCCGACCTCACTGCGGCGTGCGAGATCCTGTTCCGTCACTACGCACACTCGTACCTCGCTCCCGGCGAACGGTTCCCGCGCCGCGCAGCGACGACGGACCCCGTCGATCGCGACGTGCGTAGCTTCCCGCACACCCACCCGTCGAGCGACTTCGAGACGGTCGGCGACATCTTCTCCTCGGCGAAGAACCCGGATCGCAAGAAGCCCTTCGACATTCGCACCGTGATGCGTTCGGTGGTCGACCAGGACCACTCTGTTCTCGAGCGTTGGGCCGACATGGCCGGCGCCGACACCTCGGTCGTTCTGGACGCGCATCTCGCCGGACATCCGGTCACAGTGGTGGGCATCGAATCCCGCGCGATCCCACGTAAGGGGCACTTCCCCGCCGACGGTCCCGACACCTGGACGTCGGGAACGCTGTTCCCGAACTCGTCGAAGAAGACTGCCCGCGCGATCAATGCTGCGAGCGGCAACCGTCCGATCGTGGTGCTGGCCAACCTGTCCGGCTTCGACGGTTCCCCGGAGTCGCTGCGCAACATCCAGCTCGAGTACGGCGCCGAGATCGGCCGCGCCATCGTCAACTTCGACGGACCGATCGTGTTCTGCGTCGTCTCCCGCTACCACGGCGGCGCGTTCGTCGTGTTCTCCGGTGCGCTCAACGACAACATGGAAGTTCTTGCTGTCGAAGGCTCGTTCGCGTCGGTACTCGGCGGCGCCCCCGCCGCCGCAGTGGTCTTCACCCGTGAGGTGAACACCCGCACCAACAACGACCCGAAGGTGCAGCAACTGGAGGCAGACTTGGCAGCAGCCAAGGATGACACGGAGAAAGCACATCTGCGCGTAGAACTGAACGCTCAGCGCATCGCCGTCCGCTCCGACAAGCTCGGCGAAGTGGCATCCGAATTCGAAGCGATCCACAACATCCAGCGGGCCCGAGAGGTCGGCTCGGTGGATGAGATCGTCCCTGCCGCAGAACTGCGTCCGCAGATCATCGCAGCAGTCGAACGCGGCATGAAGCGCGCACTCGCGCAGTAAGTTTCTCCGCACGTCGAGCGGTCCCGCGAAATGCGGGGCCGCTCGATTTGTGTCCAGGCAGCGCCTGCGTCAGACGCCCTCGAGCGCCTCTCCGATCTCTTCGAGGACGTGATTGTGCTGCTCTGTTGCGAGCAGATGCCCCGCTGCAATGGTGACTGCCACGGGCCACTCGATGATCTCGAAGGCGACCATCAGTCCCATCACCGCAAAGTAGGCGATCTGCTCGGGTCTCGGAACAGGGATGGCACCGACGATCGGTAGCTCCAACTCGAAGCTCCGTGCCGAACGGACGGATTCGACTACCGCGCGGTGATCGACGGGGTTCGTGTGGTCGACGGTGTTCTGGGACATGTCACGATTCCTCAGGATTCATCTCGGGTCGCCCGGGAGTTCGGCGACGTGTCACTTCCAGCAGCGACGCTCACAAGCGTGTCCGATTCACCGGTTTCCGCTTCTTTGATTTCCACGTCGCTGATTTCCACGCTGTCGCGGGCGCTGACTCCCCCGGTTCGGGAGGTGTACGCAGTGCTCGTTCGCGTCGGGATCTTGCGAATCGTCGACTGACCGTTCGCGTTCTCCTCAGTTGCGGCAATCCGCTCCAACGCCCGCGGGGCCAGCGCCGCGAGCAGCGTCGCCGCCGACGCGCAGCCCACCGCTTGGCCCCAGGCGATGGGACCGAGCGGCGTGCAACCGAGAAATTGGCTCACCACGGGTGTGCTGACGAGCGTCGCCAGCGCCGCAGCGGATCCGGCAACGGTTGCGACCACCAGCGGACTGCGTGATTCGAGCAGCGTCTGCCCCAGTTGGGTGCCCACCAGGGCAACCAACGCCACCGTCGACGCTCGCCGCCTCCTACCGCTCGCCCGGGCCAGAAGCCACGCTGCCAGCGCACCGATTGCCGTGGCACCGCCGCGGACAGCGATCGTCTGCCACAAGGCATGAGCGTCCATCTGTTCGGACTTCTCGGATCCGTTCTCGGACGGGGTGCTCACCGCAAGCGCGGCAGCGGGCAAGGCGTCCGTCATCAGATTGACCAGTAGCAACTGCCTTGCGTTGAGCGGTGATTCGCCGGACAACGCAGAACCGATCAGCGCGAATGCGACTTCACCCGCGTTGCCTCCGAGCAAAACCCCTACCGCTGATCTGACCCGCCGCCACAATTGACTGCCCTCGTCCAATGCGTCGGTCAGTCCGCCGACACGGCCGTCGAGGAGCACGATGTCTGCGGCGCCGCGCGCCGGATCACTGTCAGTCGACGCCACCCCGATTCCCACGCTGGAAACTCGGATCGCCGCAGCATCGTTCGCGCCGTCACCGACCATGGCGCACACCCGCCCGTCGGTCTCCAACGCTTGCACGATCTCGACCTTCTGCTCGGGTGTCACGCGCGCAAAGACGCTGCTGCCGCGGACCGCATCCCGTCTTTCGGCGCGAGAGAAGTTCTCCCAGTCAGGACCGGTGACAACATCCTCGCGTGCGACGTCCAACCCCAGTTCGGTGGCGACCGCGGCCGCTGTTGTCGGATGATCCCCGGTCAGCACGCGCACTTGCCGTCCGTCGCCTCGAAGTTCTCGAACAAGTTGCGTTGCTTCGGGTCTCAGCGTGTCCGAGAGTCCGAGAAGGCCGACCGCTTCCAACCCCTCGGAGCAACACTGTTCGAGAAATTGCGAGTCTTCGCCTGCGCGTCGCGCGTCGTGTTCCGACAACTCGCGCTGGGCGACGGCAACCACCCGCAGCCCGCGTCCGGCCATGCTTTGAACGTGCTTCGCCGACACAGCATTCGGATCTCGTCCTGCTTCGGTCACGAATTCCGGCGAACCTTTGAGTGCGATCCGCCTGCCGAGCAAAGCTGCCGAGTACGGCCGCCCCGACCTGAACGGAACGAGGTTGTTCGCCTCGACGTCACCGAAAACCGAAGCATCGTCCAGAGCTTGCTGGGCTGCATCGACGACGGCGGCATCCGTCGAATGAAACACGCGATCGTCGCGACTTCCCAAGGCACTGCGCGCCGCAACTTCCAGAATCTCGCTTTCGTCCCAGCCGTCGACGCGTTCGACCGCGGCCACCCGTAGCTTGTTCTCGCTGAGGGTTCCGGTCTTGTCGAAGCAGACCACGTCGACACGACCGAGCGCTTCTATCGATCGTGGCGCACGAACCAACACTCCTGCTGCAGTGAGCCTTCGCGCTGCGGCCTGCTGAGCCAGAGTGGCAACCAGAGGCAGCCCCTCCGGCACGGCAGCCACAGCTACGGCCACACCTCCGGTGACGGCGCGGCGCAGACCGGTACCACGAAGCAGACCCGCGACTGTCACCAACGCCCCACCGCCGATACTGGCCGGCAGAGTCGCCCTCGTGAGTTCGCGAAGTCTGTTGGTCAGGCCCACAGCAGGTCCGGATCGGGACACACCGACATCGGCACGCCTGGTCACCGTTCGGGCTCCGATGGCCGTGACCACGCCACGACCGGATCCGGCAAGCACTGTTGTCCCTGCGTAGGCCATGCACCGTCGCTCGGCCAGTGGCATCCCAGGGGTCGGGTCGGTCTGCTTGTCGACGGGCAGGGACTCTCCCGTCAACGACGACTCGTCGACTTCCAGTGATTCGACGCTCAACAGGCGACAATCTGCGGGCACGATGTCCCCGGACTCGATTGCCACGACGTCACCGAGTTCGAGCGCGTCGGCCGCTGTCTCGACCGTGCCGTCGTTGGTTACTCGCCGAGCTACCGGTTCCTGAGTCCGCAAGAGCCGCTGCACCGCCCGCTCCGAATGAAGCCGTTGAACAGCGGACATCGCGGCATTGCCGACCAAGACCGAGCCGACCAGGACGGCGTCTACCGGTGAACCGAGGACTGCACTGGCAGCGGAGCCGGTCGCCAACACAGGCGTCAGTGGATCCGCCAATTCTGTTCGCAACGCCGACAATCCGTCACGGATCAACCTGAACCGTGCGGGCGCTCGCACACGAGCTTCCGCACGGTGCGGTGTATGTCGGATGGATTCGGATAGTTCGCGAACGACAGCATCACCGTCCATCTCATGCCAGGTATCGCTCGGAGTACCGACAGGGACGGGCGCTTGAATCACAGATCGGGACAAGGTGTATCCGGTCCACAGTCCCGCGGCCGAACCAGCTGTGATCGGCCCCGGCCCAGCCCCTCGAACTCCCGGAAGCATGATCAAGGCACCCAATGCCGAAGAGCCTGAGGAGAGTTCGACACCGCGCCTCGTCGCTGTTCGAGCAGCCGGGAGCGCATGGACAACCCGCCACGCCCCGGCCAAGTCGGTGTGGATGTCGGCACTCACGTGCTCGCCACTCGGTGGTGAAATCCCGATGCGTAGCACTGCCTGTCCCGATATCGCCCTACTCGACACGATCGCAACTGTCCGACCCTCGGCCACCAACGCCGAGAGAGCCTCGCGCAGGCCGGCTTCGGCAGTCGATTGCGCCGGATAGAGCTCGTCGAATCCACTTCGCAGTGATCCGAGCCCGTCGTCGTCGATCGTGACGGCTGCGACCCCGGCCGCACGTATTTCGCCTATCAGTGTTTCCGCCAGACCTTTTCGCACGGGTCGCACGACCACTTCGGCGCCGCCGAAGCGGTGCCTTCCCACTCCCACAGTTCCGTCGTTCAGAGCTTTCCTGGCTTGTTCCCACACTGCGACGCGATCCGACTCGGCCACCTCTCGTATGTCGGAAACCCGGAGCGAGTCGTCGAAGAGGACGCTCGGATCGACGAGGACGGTGTCAATACGATCGAGCATGCGTAGAGCCGCAGAGTCCGAAACGGCGGTGTGGTGCGTCCGCCACAGACCGTATGACACACCAGCAGCGAATGATTCGCGCGACATCCGAAGCGGCCGCGGCGCCGAAACCTTGATACTCGTCGCGACGGTGTCGCCGCCGGCAGAGACGGTAGCCAGTGCAGCCCCGGCCACCAACTGAACCCCTGCGATCCTGTCTGCGTAACGCTCACCTGAGCCACTCGGTTCAGGCCTCACGGAAGAACCGCGACCGCCAGGTTCGAATGGCCCCACACGCCGAGAGCTTCGCGCCGCCAGAGTTTCGCGCAGCAGCATCGTCCGCAGCCAGAAATCCACGCCCAATGACGCAGGCGCATAGGTCAGAACATCCGCGAACGACGTCGCCGACTCCAATGCGAAGTCGGTGAGCGAACGGCCAAGGCGCTGTTCGATTCGCCGACGCACCCGGGGTTGATAATTGATCGCCGACACCGCCGCCGAGACATAGGCGGAACCTGGGATTCGCGGGGCACCGAATATCGATCCCGCTGCTGCAGGAATCATCCCCACACCCGCCAACGCGAGGGTGCCGGTCCGCAACGCCACGTCACTGACAGCGGTTCGCGGAATCGTCGAACCACCCACCAACGCGAGTCCCGACAACGCCAGACGCGGAGGCAAAGTTGCCACCGACACCGCACGCCGGGCCATCGCTGAGAACATCAGTGAGTGGATCGAGTGTGCGAAGAACTGTGAGTTCGATCCTGTGACCGGCCGGCCGCCTTGTGGGAGTTTCCGCTCGATTCCTTCTTTACCTGTTCTGGCTTGCTCGTGCGGCCAACCGCCTTGACCTCGCGATCCGTCCGACCGCTCTTGCGATCCCATTCGTGGAGTATCAGGGCCGTGCCGCCGACTGCCAAGATCACCGGCCATTCCACCAATCCCGCCGCACCCACGGCCGCCATCGTGAGAACCGCCGTCGGCGTCGAGGAACTACCCGCACGAATTCCGTCTCGGACACCCTCCGCCGATCCGCGTATCCCGCCCGTCACTCCACCGATCACTCCACCACCGACGGCTCCGGCCACCGTCGTCGTTGCGTCTGCCACCCCACGAACGACGCGGGTGGCTTCGTCCACAATCATCATCGGACGCTCCTATCAGCAGTCCATCGAAGAATTCAGTATTTGAGGCCATACCCAACGCTGACGGCGGCAATCACGATCCGATACATTTTTCGGCGAACCTGGCGAGGGCGCGCCATCGCCAGCGCCGTGAGAGGGTACGGTGCGGGATGCAGCGACCACCTTCATCGACGGGAGTTCCACACAGTGGCGATCATCGGAAATTCGGACCTCGACATCTTCCGACTTAGCTTGGGCGGCAACCCTTTCGGATGGACAGCAGACGAGAAGACGTCCTTCGAGATCCTCGACTCGTTCGCCGAAGCCGGTGCAAATTTCATCGACACCTCCGACTCGTACACAGCGTCGGCTCCCGGCAATTCCGGCGGGGAATCCGAAACGATCATCGGGAAATGGATCACCGATCGGGGACTGCAGAACGACATCGTCGTCGCCACCAAGGTGGGTAGCCATCCCGATTTCAAGGGCCTGAAGGCCGACAACATCGCGGCCGCAGCTGAGGCGTCGCTGCAGCGCCTGCAGACGGACTGCATCGATCTGTACTACGCGCATTTCGACGACCCGCAGACTCCGCTCGAGGAAACTCTCGAAGCCTTCAATGCGTTGGTCGTCGCGGGCAAGGTTCGCTATCTCGGAATCTCCAACTACAGCCCCGACCGCGTCCGGGAGTGGCTGCGGATCACCGAGGAGAACGGTTACGCCGCGCCCATCGCCCTGCAACCGCACTACAACCTGGTTCACCGCAAGTCGTACGAACCCGAACTTGCCCAGATCGCCACCGACAACAACATCAGCGTCTTCCCGTACTTCGCTCTCGCTTCCGGCTTCCTGACCGGAAAATACAAGACCCGCGCGGACATCGAAGGCAGCTCCCGCGAACGACTGACGGCCGGATACTTCAGCGACGCCGGACTCGACGTCGTCGCGGAACTGGCGACAATCGCGCAGGCACACGACAGCGAGATCTCGACCGTCGCGCTGGCCTGGCTGCTGACTCGACCGGGCATCACCGCACCGATCGCGAGCGTCAGCCGGCCCGAGCAGCTCCCGGCGCTACTGGACGCCCCGAATCTGGTGCTCTCGTCGAATGAACTGGACACTCTCGAACGGGTGTCGGCGGCAGTCGGAGCCTGAGATCAGGCAGTTTTGAGATGAGCGCCGAGGGCCGTGTTGTTGATCGTCCAGAACGACCAACCGTCATGGCTCTCGGTGTCGCCTGAGATGTGACCGGTGACGGCATTTGCGGCCGCGGTCGGATCTGGGAATCGGCGGCCTTCCATCGGTCCGCGCATGATCTCGACGACCTCGGTGGTTTCGTCGAAGCGCCCGACCCAGCGATATCCGTGGCAATCGGCTGTCATCTCGAGGCGATTGTCGACGACTTCGATCTCCTCGACACCGCTGGCGCGACGCTTCTTCGCGGCGACTGGCGACGTCTTACGCTTGGTCGCAACCGGGGTCTCGACGTAAATGCTCGGATCCTTGACCGCGGCCAAGCCCAGCGCATCCCAACGATCGTGACCGTGCACGACGCGCCCACGCGGAATCGCGTGATGGCCGGTGCGATTACGTCCGGGGCTGTCCATGATCCACAGGTCGACCTCGGCGCGGATGTCGTCGGCGACCTCGTTGGAGGGCAACATGTAGAACTCGTGCGGATCTGCTGCCAGGTCGACGAACACCCAGAACTCGGAGCGGGTGTCGTCACTCTCGAGCGACTCGTCCTGACGCCTGGCCTGCCAGTCACCGTCGAGCTTGGACCGCACGCGGACGATTCGGCTGACACCGTCAGCGCCCGTCACCTCGACGGGATTACGACGTGAGTGCGTGAGACGGACAGCCTTGCCCCCACGCTGCGTAGCTTCGGAAATGAACGCATTGATGCCGCGGCTTGCGGTGTCTTCCATGATCGACCTGTCTCGAGCGGGTACGCCCGCATCACCGGATCGGCATCGGGGTCGAGCATTGAGCGAAATCCCGGCCTTTACTTCGATCGTGTGGCCGGTCAGTACCCCCGACCTTACAGCTCCGGCGACGGCCTGACTACGGCGCCCGACGCTCGTTCCCAGAGGTCAGCAGTGCAATGTCCCCGTAAAGCGCCGCCCGGTGAGCGAACATCAGCTCTTCCACACCGTCGAATTGATCCCCGACGTAGTGCGTGTTTGCAGCCGAAAGTTCACGTGAGCCGGAGCGCGCAAGTAGGTCGTCGATCCGGCTGTCGAGGCTCGCTGCATGCGCAACCGCGCGCTGCGAACTCAACTGATCCTCGGCCCGTGCGACCAGGTCACCGATCCGCGCGAGGGCCGCCACGCGCTCGACCAGCTGGTCCCAGACCGCGCCGAGCGCTTCCCTGCGCGAAGCGATTCCGGCTCGGGTTCCCTCGTCGCGTGCCAGTGTTTCCGCGTCGTCCAACTCCGCAAGAATCGAACGCAGCGCGACGGTGTCGACCGCGATCTGGGTGATCTCGTCGGCCAGGTCGAGTTGGTTGCGTTGAATGACGAAGTGGTCGGAATGCCACGCGCTGGAGCTTTCGATCCGGTCGAACAGATTCCCGGCGAGGTAAAGCAAGGCGTCGTACTCACCGGCGCGTCCCTCGGGTTCTGAATCGACCAGTCCGTCGAGGACTTCCGCGATGCGCCTTCCGGCATCGGCGATGACACCGGTTCCCTGGACCTTCCCGAACTGGGCGGCAAGTTTGTCGAGTGCTGCGTTTCCACTGCTGGCCACGACACCGAGCCCCACCGGCAGCTTGGCTGGAACCGGTGTACGGGTGAGCCCGGCAAAGAGAGCCTCGCGTTGCTCGACGTCGAGATGCAGGCCGTCGCGCCGGTCCTTGCGGATGGCACGGACACTGCTCGCGAAGTGACGATTGGAATGCACGATCGCCGATCGCATCGACTGAACGCGCTTGTCGAGCGCCTGCACCCGTCGTTCGAGGACAACCTGAACAGGGCCGATGCGAGTCGCGAGCAGTCGACGTCTGGTGCGGGCCAGCTCGTCGGTGACATACCGCAACTCCGAGAAGCCGCCGATCTCCGGGAACGAACGTCCGACACTGCGCCGGTTCGCCAGGATCGATCGCGTCGACTCGTCCCCATACCCCCCGGCAATCAGCAGCGCGACATCATCGGACAACTCCGGCCGGTTCGACTCGACGGTTCCCGCCGCACACCACTCCCTCACTCGGGTGGAGATGAGCGTTCGCCGTTCGGTCACCGATGCCACGACAAAGACGTCGTCAGTTCCGTCTCTCATCTCACGGCCATCCGTCATCTCACGCCTCCTGCTGGGTGCCGGTTACCACTGTTCCAGAATCTGCCGACACGCGCCCGACCCCTGCGACCCAGCTCGACGCACCCCTGCCATACCGTAGGCGGGTGACCTCCCTGCGATCAGACGCGCACGCAGGTCACTCGCGCGCATCGAAGACTGATCCAGCAGTTCAACCGCTGCTTCCCGACCTCGCGATCGAACAACTTCAGTCCTTGTTGCAAGTACGTTCCTGGACTCTCGCGGAATGGTTCGCGATGGCCGACCAACGCGGATTCCTCGCGCCCGCGGCCAGTGTCCCGCTCTTCATGGAAGCCGCGCTGAAGTATCCCGAGCACCGCGAGGCGCTACTTCGCCTCGCCGGTCGACGCGGGCAGTACCTGGCGGAGCAGAACCCGGATTGGGCCCAGCTACGACGAATCGGATCACGCCGGGACGAGCTGTGGCTTTCGCCCGATCGGGACGACCGTACGGCCTGGTTCGATTACATACGTACGGTCGACCCGGAACTGGCGAGCGAAGAGCTCGAGATCGCTTGGGACGACGAGGCCACGGCAAGCCGGCTGCACTTCCTCGACCATCTCGACGTCGGGCTGGGTGAACACGACTACGCGCTCCTCGAGCGTGCACTCGACGATCCAGCCGTGCGGGTCCGTGAGCGTGCAATTCAACTACTACGGCAACTCCCCCGATCTCCGTTTGCCTCTCGAATGGTCACTCGGGCTCGGTCCTGGGTGCGGCTCGAGACGAAGCCCTTGCGGCCGCGCCTTGCCGTCCGATTGCCCGGCTCGCTCGACGACCTCGCATTTCGTGACGGCATCGAAGACGTCCACTACAAGAACAAGGGCATCCGGCGCTGGTGGTTACGGCAAGTCGTGACCGCCACTCCGCTGACGCTGTGGGAATCTATGGCCGGTTCGCCACGCGAGGCCCTCACCATCCCCATCGAGAAGCAATGGCGCGCGGTGATGATCGAATCATGGATTGCCGCAACCGTTCTCCAGAAGAACACCGCGTGGGCGTCGGCATTTCTGGAGCGGGACGGGCGCACGACCGACCGGAGAATCGTCGCCATCGCGGACCCACGCGAGCGCGTCGAGTACATCGTTGCCGGCCACGCGGACGAGTACCTTCTGGGCGTCGACGGCAGCGCACTACTCGACGGCATCGACCGCCCATGGCCCCTGGCCGTCGCCGAAAAGTTGTTGAACGCCTTGGAGAACGAAGCGATGGAGCATGCTGCGACGGGTGAGGACTTGGGCATCCACTCGCGTCACAGTCACTTTTCCACCCTGCGAAGCGTGCAGGCGCGCTTCCCTTTCGACGCCGTACCGCTTCTGCAGGACGCGGCGGCCCGAACGAGTGACCCCGGGTGGCAACACGCATTCACCGACAGCGCCGTCAACATCGAGCAGCGCCGACTCCGCTTGGACGTCCTGCGCAATCACCGCTGAACGACGAAGGGGCCGCATCCTTGGAACGGAATGCGGCCCCTTCGTCGTTCGTGAAAGATCAGACCACGCTGACCATCTCGTGATCAGCCACACCGGCGGCCAACACCCGAAGGTGATCTTCGGTGCTGCCGAGGGTGTGCTCGATGGCGACGAGTCGGCTCACGTAGTGCCCCACCGGGTACTCTGCGGTCATACCGATACCACCATGCATCTGGATCGCCTCCTGGCCGATGAGCCGAGCCGAACGCCCGATCTGCAACTTCACCCGCGAAGCGATCACTGGATCGACGACGCCGTCGGCAAGGGACATCGTTGCGTACAGACTCATGCTGCGTGCCAACTCGAGCGAGACGTACAGGTCGGCGGCGCGGTGTGTCAGTGTCTGGAACTTTGCGAGGGGAACCCCGAATTGCTTACGCGTCTTGAGGTATTCGGTGGTCAGGCGTAGCGCCTCTTCCATCGCTCCGACAGCCTCGGCGCACAGCGCGGCCTGCTCACGGATCTGCGCGGCCTGGATCAGAGCAGTAGCGTCACCGCCCTCACCGAGTGCTTCGGCCGGCGTATCGGTGAACTCGATCTGCGCCCCGCGCAACCCGTCGTGAGTGGCGTAGGACTTGCGTACCAAACCGGAGGCATCGCTCTTGACGAGGAACAGTCCGACGCCACCGCCGGGGAGCGCAGCGCTCACGACCAAGATGTCCGCCGTCGCGCCGTGGCCGACGGGATTCTTGATACCGGTGATGGTCCAGCCGCCGTCGACCTGCGCCGCCGCGGTGGCCCGTTCGGTTGCCGGCCAACGGATTCCGGGTTCCTGATCGGCGAACGCGAGGAACGTGGTGCCCTCGGCCACTCCGGGAAGAATCGACGAGCGCTGCTCTGCACTGCCACCTTCGGAGATGAGGCCGCCCGGCGTCACGACCGCGTCGAGTAGCGGCTCGGGTGCCAAGCGTCGACCGATCTCGGTCATGACGGCGCCGATTTCCACTGGGCCGGCGTCCATGCCGCCGTCGTCCTCGGAGAATGTCAGGCCGAGCAAGCCGACCTCGGCCAACTGCTTCCAGACCTGCGGGCTCCACCCGGGATCGGAGTCGATGATCGCGTTGCGCTTCTCGGCGTCGTAGCTACGCGCGAGGAGATCCTTGGTGGTGTCGCGGAGAAGTTTTTGTTCGTCGTTGAGTTCGAAGTCCATGCCACGCCTCACAATCCGAGGATCGAGGAGGCGATGATGCTGCGCTGCACTTCGCTCGATCCGCTGTAGATGGATACCTTGCGGTAGTTCAGGTACGTCGGGGCAGTGTGCTGTGCCCAGCTCGCGGAGGCGATGTCGCTGCCCGCGTCGTACGGCAGTGAATCAGGGCCGGCCACGTCCATCAGCAGTTCGACGCTCGCCTGCTGCAATTCGGAGCCACGAAGCTTGAGCAGCGACGACGCCGGGTTCGGCTGGCCGTCAGCGGAACTGGCGACCACCCGGAGCTGAGTGAGCTCGAGGGCAAGCAATTCGTTTTCGAGTTCGGCGAGGCGCGCAGCGAAGAGCGGATCTTCGAGCAGTGTTCCGTTACCGACCTTGACCTCGGCAGCGCGAGCCTTGGCCTGGGCCAGACGAACCTTCGAGAAACCGACGCGGGTGACACCGGTTCGCTCGTTGCCGAGCAGGAACTTGGCGTAGCCCCAGCCCTGGTTCTCTTCACCGACCAGGTTCTCTCCCGGAACGCGGACGTCCTCGAAGAACACTTCGTTGACCTCGTAGCCGCCGTCGATCAGCTTGATCGGGCGGACCGTGACGCCAGGCGTCTTCAGATCGACAAGGATGAACGAGATGCCGGCCTGACGCTTGGGCGCATCGGGATTGGTGCGCACCAGGCAGAAGATCCAGTCGGCGTACTGTCCCAGCGTCGTCCAGGTCTTCTGACCATTGATGACCCAGTCGTCGCCGTCGCGGACCGCACGGGTCTTGAGCGAAGCGAGATCGGAACCGGCCTCGGGTTCGGAGAATCCCTGGCACCACCAGATGTCGAGGTTGGCAGTCGCCGGAAGGAACTTCTCCTTCTGCTCCTGCGAGCCGAAGGCCGCGATGACCGGACCGACCATGTTGGCGTTGAACGCCAAAGGTTCGGGAACCGACGCAAGCTGCAGTTCGTCGAGCCAGATGTTGTGCTGGACCGGGGTCCAGTCCTTGCCGCCCCACTCGACCGGCCAGTGCGGTACCGCCAGACCGTGAGCGTTGAGGATCTGCTGCGCCTCGACCATACGGTCGCGCCCCAACTCCTCGCCGTGGGCGTACGCCTCCCTGATGTCCGCGGGGATTTGCGTACGGAAGAACGTCCGCATCTCGTCGCGGAACGCTAGTTCCTCGTCGGTCAATGCCAGGTTCATCGGGATTCCTTCGCACTCGAAACCGGATTCATGTTCGGTTCGACCGTACCCCGACAGCTATGGAGGCGGAACAGGTACCGCAAAAGACGGCACTCGGGGCCGACCTCCTACACGGTTTTCAGGACCAACAGGTAACCCCCGCCCGCGGCGTCGATGCTTGTTTCGACATTCAACGCGGGAGCCAGACGCGACAACCGATCGATCAGCCAATCCGACGCTTCCTGGGCGTCGTCCTTGCCGGGGCAGCGAGCGACGGCGACGCGGCCACCCTTTCGCTCGAGCTGCTCCACGACCCCGATGATCGGAGCGGGATCCACGACGAACAGCCGATCCGGCCATTCCACAACAGGTTTGACCGCACCCTTCTTGGTGTTGCATGCGCGGTGCGCCAAGCGTTCGACGCCGCCTTTGGTCTTGCCACCCTTTTTTGCGGTGTTGATGCTGTCGATACTCGGGCCGCGCGGATCATTGACGGACATGTCGGGATCGACCGGTTCGTCACACAGCCAGCAGCGCCAGGATTCACGTTCGCCGACTTCTTGAAGGGTGCTCATGTGGCAACGGTACCGTGCGCACTTTCGGCTGCTTCCGCTACCAAAAGTGCGCACGGGGGCCGAAGGCCCTACATGTCTGCAATCGCCTCCAGCGGCTTTGTCTTGGCCGCTCGGTTGGCCGGCCACAGCGCCGCCAAGACACCCACCACACCCGAGCCGATCAGCATTCCGACCACCTGACCCCACGGGATCGTGATCTTGTCGAGGCCCTGATCCGCGAGAGTGCTCACGAAGGCCCAACCGAACGCGATGCCGAGAACAACTCCGACCGCCGCGCCGTACACCGCGATGAGCACCGACTCGAGGTAGATCGTGCGTCGCATCTGTCCGCGCTGCATGCCGACAGCTCGCAGCATTCCGATTTCTCGTCGCCGCTCGACCACCGAGAGTGCCAGGGTGTTGATGATGCCCAGGATTGCGATCACGACCGCGAGTGCAAGCAGTCCGTAGAGGATCGCCAACAACGTGTTGATCTGCTGGCCCTGAGTTCCCTTGAACTCCTCACGATCCTGCACCTGGACGACGACGTACTTCTCCGTGGCCGTTTCGAGCTCGGATCGCAGCGTTGTCAGATCCGCGCCAGGCTTCGCCTTCACCAGAACCACGAAGTCCGGCAGACTCTCGGCCGGCATCAGCTTCCTGTACGCCTCGTCCGAGACGATCCACGAGCCGATCAGCTGGTTGTCCTCGAACACTCCCGCGACAACGGTCTGGTACTCGACGCTGCCAGGACCGGTCAACGTCTGGGTCGAGCCGACAGTCCAGCCCTTGTCATCCGCAGTCGACTTCGAGACGAGCATGTTGTTGCCGGTCAGATCGACCGTGCCCTCGAGGATCTTGTACTCGAGCACGCCTTCGATCGGGCCGTCGAACGAAGCGCCCTGCTCGTCCTCACCGTCGACCTTCGCACGCACTCCGTGCAACGACGTCGCGCTCTGCACGTCGGGCACTTGTCGGACGGCGTCGGCCGCACCTCGCGGCACGCCGATCGCGTTGGGACCGGTCAGGATGTAGTCGGCCGAAACACCCACGTCGACAAGAGCATTGATGCTCGCCTTGGCCGAAGAACCGAACACTCCGATGACCGTCACCAGCATCAGACCGAGAGTCAACGCGAATGCCGTTGCGGCCGTGCGACGGGGATTGCGCACCGCATTGGTACGAGCCAATCGCCCGATGGCACCGAACGGCTTGGCGAACACGGCACCGAGCGCGCCGACGATCGGCCGCGACAGCGCGGGAGCCCCGAGAAGCACCGCGATGATCAACGAGAACGCACCGAGCCCGACGATCAGCGCCGCGCCACCACCGGTACCGCGAGAGCCGAACACGAGCAGTGCCACACCGATCACGCCGAGAATCGCACCGATCAACGTCCGCACTCGCAGTGAGTCACCGGTAGAGGCGAACTCCTCACGCATGGCCGCTACCGGCGGGATCTTCGACGCACGACGAGCCGGGGCGTAAGCGCTGAGCGTCGTGACGACGACGCCGACCACCAACGCGACGATGATCGTGCGGGCACCCACCTGGAGCGGGCCTTCCGGCAGACCGACGTCGAATGTGTTGAGGAGACTGCGCAATCCGTAGGCGAGACCGATACCGCCGAGCAGACCGATGATGCTGCCGATGAGTCCGACCACGAGCGCCTCGGTGACCACCGAACGGCCGACCTGCGCTCGGCTCGCACCGATCGCACGCAGCAGCGCCAGCTCACGAAGACGCTGCGCCACGATCATCGAGAAGGTGTTGTAGATGATGAACGTTCCGACGAGCAGAGCAATCGCGCCGAACGCCAACAGGAAGTAGTTGATGAAGCTCAGCGCCGAGTCGACCTCGGCCTTGGTCTCCTCACGAACCTGGTCGCCGGTCTGCACCTTGAGATCGGGGAAAACCTGCTCGACGCGTTGCTGCAGTTCCGTCTGCGACACCCCGTCGCCCGCGACGTCGATGTACTCGACGTGTTGGCCGTCGGTGAAGAGTCCACGGGCCTGCTCGTCGGTGAAGAGCGCGCCGATGAACCCGCCGGTGTCACTGCCCGCCCCCTCGTAGATACCGGACAACGTCACGTCCACGATTCCGCGGGCCGGTGCCAGAACCTTGGCGGAGTCCCCCACCTTCAGTCCGGCTCGCTCGGCGGCGCTGGTGTTCAGCGCGACCTGACCGGTCTGCGTCGGAGGCGCGCCCTCGACGAAGGTGTCGGGTTCGGCAATCGCCTGGCCCGGCGGTAGGTAGGACTGCCCGATACTCGGCGCGCCGCCGGTCTGAACAGCGCCGCCGTCTGCGTTGATCAGGACGATCTGTCCGCTGACAGCCGGCGCCACCGCTCGGACACCGTCGACTGCGGCAAGTTTGTCGACATCCTCGACCGGAACGCCACTGGTGTTGCGCTCTTCCATCGATACCCGGACGTCGACGCCCTGGGCGGTGTTCTCGAAGATCGAATCGAAAGTCTTCTGGAGGGTGTCGGTGAAAACGAACGACCCCGCGACAAAAGCCGTGCCAAGCACCACGGAGAGAACCGTCAGCGCAAGTCGCACCTTGTGTGCCGCCAAGTTGCGCAGGGAAACCTTGCGCATCGGCGAGTTACTTACCGAAGCCATGTGCTCAAGCCCCGGCTTCCACGTTCACGACCGCCTGCGGAGCGTCCAGACGCTTCATCCGGTCGAGGACCGAATCCGCCGTAGGCTCGCGCAATTCGTCGACGATCTTGCCGTCCGCGAGGAACACCACCCGGTCGGCATACGCCGCTGCCCGCGGATCGTGCGTCACGATCACCACGGTCTGGTTGAACTCGTCGACGGCCGCCCGCAGGATCGAGAGCACCTCCCCGGAGGACTTCGAATCGAGGTTTCCGGTCGGCTCGTCGCCGAAGATGATCTCCGGCTGACCCGCCAGCGCACGCGCACACGCCACACGCTGCTGCTGACCACCCGAGAGCTCTCCCGGCCGGTGATCGAGGCGATCCCCGAGACCCAGCTTGGTCAGGACGCTGTTCAGCCAGGTCGGGTCCGCTTTGCGTCCCGCGATGTCGAGCGGCAACGTGATGTTCTCGAGCGCCGTCAGGGTCGGCACCAGGTTGAACGCCTGGAAAACGAAACCGATGCGATCGCGTCGCAATTGTGTCATCTGTTTGTCGGAAAGCGTCGTGAGTTCCGTGTCACCGATGAGAACAGAACCCGAACTGGCGGAATCCAGACCGGCGAGGCAATGCATCAGCGTCGACTTACCGGAACCGGACGGCCCCATGATCGCCGTGAACTCACCGCGGGCGAAATCTGCGGACACCGAGCTGAGGGCGTGCACCTGGGTATCTCCGGTGCCGTAGGTCTTGGACAGGCCGACTGCGCGGGCCGCGACATCCTGGGCGTGCGAACTCATGATCGCCTTTCCTGTTCACTTCGGTGCTACTTTGCGGGCGTGACGGGCGCCCGTGAAAACACGGACGCCCGCAATGGTTGGTTCCATCCTGTCGGGTGGCGGGCGCGCCCGCCATCGGGGACCACCCTGATATCTGCGGTCGAGCCGGTCAGGGTCGGGGGAATGCGACCCCTCCTGCTTGTGCGCATTGACTGGAAACAGCGATACGAAGACCGGGCGCACATTAACCTTGTGACACCAATCACACGAGAGAGGCGGCCGAATGTCCGACGCCACCGCTGGAATCATTTTCGATCGGCTAGAGCACTGGGCGACGGTCAAGCCTGATCAAGCAGCGATGACCTTCCAAGGGACCGAATTCACGTGGGCTCAGTGGCGGGACCGCATCTTGCGTATCGCCGCCGCCCTCGCCGAATCAGGCATCGGTGCCGGCGACACTGTCGCGTTCGTCGACAAGAATCATCTGTCCTGTCTCGAAGTCACCTACGCCGCCTCACTACTCGGCGCCGCGAATGTCGTTCCCAACTGGCGACTTTCGAGCGAAGAGCTGGATTACGTTCTCGCGGACTGTGGCGCTCGCATTCTGTTCGTCGGCAGCGAACTTCTCCCCCAGGTCGTCGCGATGCGAGACCGCTTGACGGCCGTCGAATCGATCTTCGCCGTCGGCGGTGAACACGACGAATTCGAGCCGTGGATCGACGAGGTCACACCGCTGCACGCCCGCCCCGAGGTGAGCCCCGATGCCACCGCTCTGGTTCTCTACAGTTCCGGGACGACCGGTCGCCCCAAGGGTGTCCAGCTCACGCATCGAAACCTGTTCGCGCACAGCAACAATGTCCTCGAAATCCTGCCGGCCCACGAGGATCACCGATTCTTGATCGCGATGCCGATGTTCCACGTCGGCGGAACGTGCTACGCCATCATGGCAATTCACACCGGTGGCCGCTGTTACTTCACGAGAGAAGCCGACGGACCGTCGATCTTCGCCGGTCTCGCCGCCGGAGCCAACATCGCCTTTCTCGTCCCACCGGTCATTGCCGGAGTCCTGGCCGCAGGCGAGCAGGCGGTCGCCGCCTTCAAAGCATTCAAACGCATCACCTACGGCGCCGCCCCCATGCCGCTCCCACTGTTGCGCGCGGCACTCGCAGCGTGGCCGGACACCGAATTCGTGCAGGTCTACGGCATGACCGAAATGGCAGGCGTCATTACCGCGTTGATGCCGGACGTTCACCGCGACGAGTCGCAGGTCGAGCGCATGGCATCGGCAGGTACGGCGATCCCCGGCGTCGAGATGCGCGTGGTGGACCCCGTCACGCTCGAGGACGTGCCCACCGGAACGACCGGTGAACTGTGGTGGCGATCCGAACAGTGCACACCCGGATACCTGGGCAAGCCTGAGGCGACGGCCGAAACGATTACCGCAGACGGGTGGCTACGTAGCGGCGACATGGGCCGCGCCGACTCCGACGGCTTCGTCTTCATCGAGGACCGCCTCAAGGACATGATCATCACCGGCGGCGAGAACGTCTACTCCCCCGAGATCGAACGAGTACTGGTGGAGCATCCGGCAATCGCCGAGGTCGCGGTCATCGGCGTTCCCGACGACCGTTGGGGTGAAACCGTCAAGGCTGTCGTGGTTCTCACTGCCGAAGCGCAGATCGACGAAGCCGAACTGATCACCTATACACAGGAACGCCTCGCAAAGTTCAAGTGCCCGACCAGTATCGACGTCGTCGAGATTCTTCCCCGCAATCCCACCGGAAAGATCCTCAAACGCGACCTCCGCAAACCGTACTGGGAGAACCGCGAACACAAACTGGTCTGAGTTCGCGTGCTGTAATGGGGCGGTGACTTCGCGCCGCCCCACCACACCCAATCCGACCGATCCGTGCCCGTGCGGCAGCGGCAACGCGTTGGCCGAATGCTGCGGCAAGTACATCAGCGGAGTAGCGCACGCACCGACCGCCGAAACCCTGATGCGTTCGCGTTACACGGCTTTCGCTGTGATGGACGACGAATATCTCACGCGGACTTGGCATCCCGACCATCGCCCAGCCCAACTCGATCTCGACCCCGACCAGAAATGGCTCCGGTTGAAGATCCTGGACACCGAACGGGGCGGGCTGTTCGATTCCGACGGCGTCGTGGAATTTCGCGCTCACTACACATTCGGACGCGAGCGGGGAATGCTCCACGAACGCAGTCGATTTGCGCGAACAGAGGGTAAGTGGCTCTACGTCGACGGCGATATCGGTTAGGTAACTCCGGGCACCGCCGCCGCGGATCCCGATAACGCGAGCCCTACGATCGAGTCATGACAACGAACCGGACGAGATCATTTGCCGCTGTCGCTGCCATCGCAGTGGGCGTGAGCCTGACTGCCTGTTCGCAGGACGCGGAGACCACTCCCACGGCAGCCACCTCGGCCGTCACCTCGACCTCGACCTCGAGTGCAGCAGCGTCGACCACAGAACCAGTCCCGACGGACAGCTCCGACAAGACGTCGGCTGCGGGCACCGAATCCAAGCTCACCGTCGTCGACATCCGAGTGGGCGAGCACGACGGATTCGATCGTGTCGTCTACGAAATGGGTGGAACCGGCACACCCGGTTGGCGCGTCAAGTACGTCGACGCGGCGACGCAGGAAGGCAGCGGTAAGCCCGTGGACATCAAGGGTGCCGCAGTGATCCAGGTCCTGATCGACGGTTCCGCATATCCCTTCGACAGCGGAGTCGAGCAGTACTCCGGCCCCAACCCGGTCCCCGGCGTCGGCGGAGTCGTGACCGAGGTCAACGGGTCCAACGTCTTCGAGGGAGTCACGCAGTCGTTCATCGGCGTGACCGAGAAGCAGCCGTTCACGGTCACGACGCTCAGCGACCCTCCTCGCGTGGTGGTCGACGTGGCCCGCTGAGGCCGCACTTGACCTGAAGTTTGGTTGAGGTTCTACCTTCGTGTCGTACCGGCCACGTAATCTTCGTGGCCGGCGACCGGAGGGGCGAAGTCATGAGTATGGAAGTCACCGCGTGGAACGCGATGTACAACGCGATGCACGCGCAAGAAGATCGGCGCCCGTTCTCGAAGGCGACACTGAAGCGGATCGCGACGTTCGCAGTTCCACAGAAACGCAACCTCAGCTGGTACCTCGTACTGAGTGTCGTCACTGCTGCGCTTGCCGTGGCAACACCTGTCCTGGCCGGGCGCGTGGTCAACGCGATAGTCGGCGGCGACGCCGTCGACGTGGTCGTCAAACTTGCCGCCCTGATCGCACTGGTTGCACTTCTCGAAGCCGCTCTGGGACTGTTGACCCGGTGGCTCTCGGCCAGCATCGGCGAAGACCTGATCCTGCATCTGCGCACCACCGTCTTCGATCACGTCCAGAAGATGCCCATCGCGTTCTTCACCAGAACTCGAACCGGAGCACTGGTCAGCCGTCTCAACAACGACGTCATCGGCGCTCAGCGCGCCTTCAGCGACACCTTGTCCGGAGTGGTCAGCAATCTGGTCACCCTGGTGATCACGCTGATCGTCATGCTCGGGATCTCCTGGCAGATCACCGTCCTCGCGCTGCTACTTCTCCCGATCTTCGTCATCCCCGCACGGCGCATGGGCGCAAAACTTGCAGCACTCAATCGTGAAGCAGCCAACCATAATTCGCTCATGAGCACCCAGATGACGGAGCGGTTCTCCGCTCCCGGCGCGACTCTGGTCAAGCTGTTCGGCCGCCCGTCGCAAGAATCTGCGGAGTTCGCGGTTCGCGCCAGGCGTGTGCGCAACATCGGAGTCCGGACCGCAATGCTGCAGTCCGTCTTCGTCACAGCGCTGACACTGGTCTCGGCCCTTGCTCTTGCCCTCGTCTACGGACTCGGCGGTTTCTACGCGCTGCGCGGACAGTTGGACGCAGGCGCCGTCGTGGCGATGGCATTGTTGTTGACGCGGCTGTACTCGCCGTTGACCGCACTGGCCAGCGCCCGGGTGGACGTCATGAGCGCCCTGGTCAGCTTCGAGCGGGTATTCGAGATTCTCGATCTGGCGCCGCTCATCACCGAGAAGCCCGATGCACGCACGGTGCCGCAGGGACCGGTGTCCGTCGAGTTCAAGAACGTCACTTTTGCATACCCATCCGCGGACAAGGTGTCTCTCGCGTCCCTGGAGGAAGTCGCGATCCTCGACACCCGCGGCGGCGAGGACGTGTTGCACGACCTGTCGTTCCGCACCGAAGCAGGACAGATGGTCGCCTTGGTCGGCACGTCCGGTGCCGGAAAGTCGACCGTGGCGCAGATGATTCCGCGCCTCTACGACATCGACTCCGGTTCGGTCGAGTTGGGCGGCGTCGACGTCCGCGACCTCAGTGCCGATTCCATCCGGGAGACCGTCGGCATGGTCACGCAGGACGGGCACCTGTTCCACGAGAGCCTTCGATCCAACCTGCTCCTTGCGCGACCGGATGCCACCGAAGAAGATCTGCGTGAGGTTCTGGAGCGCGCACGGCTCACCGACCTGGTTGCGTCGCTGCCCGACGGATTGGAGACGGTGGTGGGTGAACGCGGTTACCGCCTCTCGGGCGGCGAGCGTCAACGCCTGACCATCGCACGCCTGCTCCTGGCCCAGCCTCGCGTCGTCATCTTGGACGAGGCCACCGCGCATCTCGACTCGACGTCGGAAGCTGCGGTTCAGGAAGCACTCGGCGAAGCACTCGCCGGGCGGACGGCGGTGGTGATCGCTCACCGATTGTCGACGATCCGTTCCGCGGACCTGATCCTTGTCGTCGAGGCAGGCCAGATCGTCGAGCGCGGCAACCATGAGGAACTGCTCGCGCGCAGTGGCCGCTACGCCGAGTTGTACCGCACGCAGTTCGACACCAACGCCCGGAAGAACGGCGCCCTCGCACCGACGCCGATCTGATACCGCGCAGCGCCTTGCCCCCCACACAGAAAACAGGCGCTGTCCTCCTCGCGGAGGGCAGCGCCTGTTTCAGTCTTTATGTCAGTCGTTGAAGCTGTAGGTCAGTCGTTGTAGCGATCGCGTCCGCCACCGCGGCGGTCGTCACGTCCACCGCGATCGTCCCGGCCACCACGGTCGCCACGGCCACTCGGACGTCCCTGCGGCGGCCCGAAATCAGGCTGCAGCTGGATCAGGACGCCGGAGATGCGTGTGCGACGCAAAGCTTCGAGAGTCTCGTTGGAGAGGTCGGCCGGCAGCTCGACGATGCTGTGATCCGGGCGAATGCTGATGTGCCCGAAGTCGCTTCGACGAAGCCCACCCTCGTTGGCGATGGCACCGACGATGGCACCCGGAACGACGCGGTGACGCTTGCCGACTGCAATGCGGTACGCGGCCAGCTCCTGGCCCTCGGGCCCACGCGAGCGCGGGGCCGGGCCATCGTCGAAACGACGGGGAGGACGTGGTTCACGAGGCTCGCGCTCACGACGCGGCGGTGCCGGCGGCTCGGGAGAAAGCAAGAATGCTTCGCCGTCGCGCGACTGCAACGCCAGAGCGGCAGCGATGTCGATGAGCGGAACGTCGTGTTCCTGGTCGTAGTCCTCGATCATCTTGCGGAACATCGCGAGATTCTCCGAGGCCAGGCTCTCGGTGATGGAGTCACCGAACTTGGCCACGCGCTGGGCGTTGACGTCGTCGACACTGGGAAGCTGCATCTCCGCAAGCGGCTGACGGGTCGCCTTCTCGATGGACTTGAGCAGATGACGCTCACGCGGGGCGACGAACAGCAACGCGTCACCCTGACGACCGGCGCGGCCGGTACGACCGATGCGGTGGACGTACGACTCCGTGTCATGCGGGATGTCGTAGTTGACGACGTGGGAGATTCGATCCACGTCGAGGCCTCGAGCGGCAACGTCGGTCGCGACGAGGATGTCGAGGGCGCCGTTCTTGAGCTGACCGATGGTCCGCTCACGCTGTGCCTGGACGATGTCGCCGTTGATCGCGGCAGCCGAGTGCCCGCGGGCCCGCAGCTTCTCCGCCAGGTCTTCGGTGGCCTGCTTGGTACGGACGAAGATGATCATCGCCTCGAATGCCTCGACCTCGAGGACTCGGGTCAGTGCATCGAGCTTGCGCTGATGAGCAACCTGAATGTAGCGCTGCGTGATGTTCGAGGCGGTCGACGTCTTGGACTTGACGGTGATCTCGACCGGATTGTTCAGGTACTGCTTCGAGATCCGGCGAATCGAGCCGGGCATCGTTGCCGAGAACAGAGCGACCTGCTTGTCGCCGGGGGTGTCGCGGAGGATGCGCTCGACGTCCTCCTGGAAGCCCATCTTGAGCATCTCGTCGGCCTCGTCCAGAACGAGGTACTTGAGATTGGTCAGATCCAGGGTGCCCTTTTCGAGATGGTCGATGACACGACCAGGCGTACCGACGACGACGTGCGCACCGCGGCGCAGTCCGGACAGCTGGACGCCGTAGCTCTGGCCACCGTAGATCGGCAGGACGTTGAGTCCGGGGATGTGCGCGGAGTACTTGCCGAAGGCCTCGGCAACCTGAAGCGCCAGCTCACGCGTGGGAGCAAGCACCAGCGCCTGGGTCTGCTTGATCGACGTGTCGATCCGCGACAGGACTGGAACTGCGAAGGCTGCGGTCTTGCCGGTACCGGTCTGTGCGAGACCGACGACGTCCTTGCCTTCGAGCAGCGGCGGAATGGTGGCAGCCTGAATGGGCGAGGGCGACTCGTAGCCCACGTCTGACAGTGCCTTCAGTACCCGATCATCGATGTCGAGGTCGGCAAATGTTGGGGGTTCGGGGTCACGCTCAATATCACTCATTTGACCAGCAGTTTAGCGGATAGAGTATAGACACGACGACATACCGGGGGTGCATTTACGACAGATCCACCCTCCCAGCGGGTTTCGCCTAGCGTAGGAAGCATGACCGAAGCCACCGCAGCCACCCCCTCCCAGACCGTTGTCGCGATTGCCCAATTCGCCCCGGGGACGGACAAGAAAGCCAACCTCGAATCACTGCGATCACTGGCTTCCGATGCAGCAGCACGCGGCGCGAAAGTTGTCGTGGCGCCGGAATACTCGATGTTCACCGCACCGAAGACGGATGAGCGTTTGATCGAGTCCGCGGAGGACCTGGACGGCGAATTCGGTTCGGCGCTGGCGTCGGTCGCCGCGGAGTTCGGAATCTTCCTCGTGGCAGGAATGAACGAGCGGATCGACGACGTGAGCAGAATCTCCAACACCCTCGTCGCGATGGACCCGAACGGCGAACTGGTGGCGACCTACCGGAAACTGCATCTCTACGACGCTTTCGGTTACCAGGAGTCGGCCGTGATCCGCGCGGGCGAGATCACCGAACCGCAGACTTTCGGGTGCGACGGCCTGACCTTCGGCCTCCAGACCTGCTACGACCTGCGCTTCCCGGAAGTCACCCGGCGCATCGTCGACGTCGGCGCAGACATCTTGCTCCTGCCCGCCCAGTGGGTGCCGGGGCCGCTCAAGGAAGACCACTGGACCACTCTCGTGCGCGCCCGGGCCATCGAGAACACGATGTACATCGCAGCGGCAGATCAGAGCGCGCGCGGCGGCGCGGGTGCCAGCATGATCGTCGACCCGATGGGCGTCGTGATGTGTTCCCTTGGCGAGCAGGTCGGGGTCACCACCGCACTCGTTTCGGCTGCTCGCATCGCCGAGGTACGCGAGAAGAATCCTGCTCTCGCGCTGCGGAGGTTCACAGTCTCGTCGCGGTGACCTGCAGCGAGTAGCGTCGAACTGGTCGGGGTTCGAGCTTCTCGAGGACAACGCAGTGACCCAGTATCGGGATCGATCTTCCGCCGGCAAATTTCTGGCCGGGCGGCTCGAGACCTTGCGTATCGACAAGCCCGTCGTTCTCGGACTCCCGCGCGGCGGAGTTCCGGTCGCAGCCGAGGTGGCTGCGGCACTGAACGCTCCGCTCGACATCGTGGTGGTGCGCAAGCTCGGCAGTCCGTACAACCCGGAACTGGCGATGGGCGCCATCGGTGAGGGCGGCGTGCGGGTCCTCAACCACGACGTCATCGCAGCGGTTCGCGTCTCGAAAAGCGAACTCGTCGCCGTCGAACGCGACGAGCGAACCGAATTGGAACGGCGGGCGCATCTCCTGCGCGAGGGGCGGACCCCGGTTTCCCTCCACGGACGCACTGCGGTGATCGTCGACGACGGAATGGCTACGGGCGCGAGTGCCGCGGTTGCCTGCCGATGCGCGCGCACCGCGGGTGCTGCCTCCGTGATCGTCGCTGTCCCAGTAGCGTCCCCCGAAGCCATGAGAGTGATCGCGTGCTCCGCCGATCGGGTCGTCTGCCCCTTCGTTCCTGCCCTGTTAGGCGGCGTCGGTGCTGCATTCGAGGACTTTCATCAACTCAGCGACGACGAAGTGCTGTCCTTCCTCGCCTGAGTGCACACCTCTCCAGCCTGAGCACAGTCCAAGAGATCTCTGAGAATTTGTGATGTGTGCAACATTTCGCTCCTCGGTGCCGATAGCCCAAATGGAACAAAAAGAATTCGGCTTTCTGGAGGAACCGTGACCATCTCGACCGATACCGTCGACGCCGTCGCAGCTGCGTGCCGTGACCGCCTGGGCGACCCTTCCGCCTGGGTTGCGTCAGACGCTTATCGACAGAGCCTCGCCCTGTGCATCATCGAATCCGTTCAGTCCACGTCGGGTCACAGCGAAGTGACCGTCGTCGATCGCTACCTGGCGTACCGGAAAGCCCGCGAGGACAAACCCGTCACGGATGGCGCACGTGAACTACTCCGCACCTTCGAGGAAGCCGGCAGTTCGGACCAGTGGGCAGGCAAGATCGGCTCGTACAAGCGCCGCTACACGGCGACGGGTGTCCCGATCGAGGCACGGCACATCCAACAGGTCGCCGAGAAACTCCATCACTTGCGGATCAACAGCGTCGAGGACCTGCTGTCGGCCGCCGATTCCGACAACGCTCTCGAAGCCGTTCACCATGCCTGGGTGGACGCGTGCGGAGACGGTTCCGAAGTGACCTGGGCCCACCTGTTGATGTTGGCCGGAATTCCGCACACCGATCTGGGGACCGCTGCCGACACCTTCATCAGCGCGACACTCGGCACCACCGAGTTGCCGGGAGACACCTCGGAGATCCTTGCAGCTACTGCAGAGCAACTCGGAGTGGATCCGGACCGATTGGACTACGCAATTCGGCGGTGGCTGTCCGTGCACGGTCGCACGCTCCAACACGTCGCCTGAGTACCTGTAAACAGGCGGTCACACTAAACTGCAGGTCAGCGCCCGACCAGTTCTACCGAATAGTAACGACAGTGCAAAATGACGACTAATGTGATGCAATGCACATCAGAAATGTCAGTAGTCACTGGAGGGGTCAATAGTGCGCGAGTTCTCAGTTCCACAGTCGTTCTCAATTCCGGAGAACGTATCCATGGCCGACTCCGTGTTCCGTCACGCCGAAGAAGACCCCACATTCGTGCCGTTCAAGAGGCCGTCGAACGGTGGATGGGTCGACGTCACTGCAGCTGAATTCGCGAAGCAGGTCTCCTCAGTTGCCAAGGGCCTGATCGCTTCGGGCGTCGAGCTCGGCGACCGCGTCGCTATCCTGTCCGCGACTCGCTACGAGTGGGTCGTTCTCGACTACGCCATCTGGACTGCAGGCGGATGCACCGTCGCGATCTACGAGACCTCCTCCCCTGATCAGGCGCAGTGGATCCTCGAGGATTCAGCGACAACACTTCTGGTCGTCGAAACGGCCAAACACGCGGAGACTCACAAGGAAGTCACCGACGGCGCAGAAGCCCTCCGCGAGGTTCTTGTCATCGAGTCGGGTGCGATCGACGAGCTGTCCAGTCGCGGTTCGGCAATCACCGACGAAGAACTGCACACTCGTCGTCACCAGGTCACCGCTGCCTCGCCCGCGACCCTGATCTACACCTCCGGAACCACCGGACGCCCCAAGGGTGTCCAGCTGACGCACTCCAACTTCTACGCCGAGTCCAACGCCTGCCGCCTGGCGATGCCGGAGTCCATGGTCCCCGGCAAGAAGACTCTGATGTTCCTGCCGCTTGCCCACGTATTCGCGCGAGCGATCTCCTTCGGCGCTTTCGACGCCAAGGTCACCGTCGCCCACACGTCGGACCTGACGACGCTGCTCGAGCAGTTCGCCGGCTTCAAGCCCAACTTCATCCTCTCGGTGCCCCGCGTGTTCGAGAAGGTGTACAACTCGGCTCGCCAGAAGGCAGTCGACGGCGGTAAGGGCAGCATCTTCGACAAGGCTGCTGCCACCGCCATCGAATACAGCGAATCCCTCGAAAAGGGTGGCCCCGGACTGGCACTCAAGCTCAAGCACGCGGTATTCGACAAGCTCGTCTACTCGAAGTTGCGCGCAGCTCTGGGTGGCGAGTGCGAGCGTGCAGTCTCCGGTGGCGCAGCCCTCGGCGCGCGCCTCGGCCACTACTTCCGCGGCGTCGGCATCCCGATCTACGAGGGCTACGGACTCACGGAGACCAGCGCCGCAATCACCGTCAACACCTCGAGCGCGCAGCGCGTCGGCACCGTCGGCAAGCCGATCAACGGCCATGCAGCACGGATCGCCGAGGACGGCGAACTCCTCCTGCAGGGCCCGGTCGTGTTCGCCGGCTACTGGCACAACGAGAAGGCCACTGCCGAATCCATCGTCGACGGCTGGTTCCACACCGGCGACCTCGGCTCGATCGACAACGAGGGCTACGTCTCCATCACCGGACGCAAGAAGGAAATCATCGTCACCGCGGGCGGCAAGAACGTCGCACCGGCAGGCCTCGAAGATTCCCTGCGCGCGCACGCTCTGATCAGCCAGTGCCTCGTCGTCGGCGACGGTCAGCCGTTCATCGGTGCACTGATCACCCTCGATCCGGAGACTCTGCCCGGTTGGGTCGAGCGCAACGGCCTGCCCGCCGGCACCCCGATTGCCGATCTGGTGAAGAACGCCGACCTGATCGCCGAGATCGACTCGGCCGTTGCCGACGCGAACAAGAAGGTCTCCAACCCCGAGCAGATCAAGAAGTACACGATCCTCGAGGTCGACTTCACCCAGGAGACCGGTGAATTGACGCCGACGCTCAAGCTCAAGCGCAACATCATTCACGAAGCTCACAAGACCAAGATCAGCGACCTGTACGCCTGATCGATCGTCTTTCACGAGTCTGGCCCGGTTCGAATGCGAACCGGGCCAGACCCGTTTCACTGTCCGGCGGAGAGTAGTTCCTTTTCGATCTCGGATGGAAGGCCGTGCACCGCACGATCCTCCCGCTGAGTCGGCAGAGTTTCCCGCTGCATCCACTCCCAGGTATCGCGCACGGTGTCTTCGACGGGCCGGCACCGCAGCCCTGCTTGCCCCGCCTTGGCGGTGTCGGCTTCGAGGAAGCCCGCGAACTCACCCTCCTGCGGCACCCAACACGGAAGTTGTGTCCACGGCTGCGCTCCAGCGGCCGCCAGCCTGTCCTCGTCGATCCACACGAGTTCAGCGTCCGAACCGGTGGCAACCACGCACGCCTGGAGGAGTCCGGAGGTAGTGGTGTGGCCGGACGGGCTGATGACGTCGTATGCCCCGCTGATCCCGGCGGCCAGTCCGGACAGGACAAAGGTTGCGATGTCGCGGGCATCGACGTACTGCAACGGTCTGGTCGGCACTCCGGGAGCAACGACACGTCCGCCCGCCGCGATACGCTGCAGCCACCACGGCAACCGCCCGATGTCCTCGCGCGGGCCGAGGATCAACCCTGCCCTCGCGAGTAACGCGTCCGGGAAGGATTCCAGGACAGCGAGTTCGGCCCCGCGTTTGGCGGACGCGTAATCGCTGTAGTCATCGGAGGTCGCAGATGCGGCCACCACTGGTGAGGTCTCGTCTACGTGCAAGCCCCATTGGTAGACGGATCCACTGGAGATGTATGCGTACCGGTCGACGTGACCGAGTAAGACGCGTGCATTCTCACCGACCACTCGGGGGCTACCCGACCAGGTGTCGACGACAAGATCCCATCGACGATCACCGAGCGCATCAACCATCGCACGCTGATCGGTGCGATCCGCGAACAGGACCTCCGCTGTAGGTGGTGGCGCTCCGGTGAGCCCACGATGGAGCACTGTCACCTCCCAGCCCCGGACCAAAGCGTCATCGACGAGAGCGTGGCCGAGGAACCGTGTTCCTCCGAGCATCAACAGCTTCATGAGGGCCATCGTCACTTGAAAAGCGTCGTGCGGCAACACGTTCGTCTGGTAGCGCAATTTCCGGCGACTGAGGCACGGACGAACCGCTCAGATACCTCGTCCGGGATTGAGAATGTTCTTCGGATCGAATGCGGCCTTGACTGCAAGCATCATTTCGCGTTCGGTCTGGCCGACCATGTCCGCCATGTACGGCGCTTTGAGAACCCCGATACCGTGTTCACCGCTGATCGTTCCGCCCAACGCCAGTGCGCCGGCAACGATGTCGTCGAAAGCTCCGCGCGCACGATCCTGCGCACCCGATTCGGCAGCGTCGAACACGATGGTCGGGTGGAGATTGCCGTCGGCGGCGTGACCGAAGGTTCCGATCGTGACGCCGTGGCGATCGGCCGCTTCACGAATGCATTCCAACATGGACGGCAACGCCGGCACCGGCACCGCGACGTCGTCGAGAAGTACCGTGCCCAACGCCTCGAGAGCCGGCAAGGCCATGCGGCGCGCGGCGGTGAACTCTTCACCTTCCACCGGATCGTCGGTGTGGAAAACCTCTCGGGCCCCGGCACTTTCGCACGCCGCGGCGCAGTCCGCTGCCTCGGCGGCCGCCGACCTACCGTCGCACTGGATGAGCAGCATCGCCCCGGCCGATTCGTCCAGCCCCATCTTGGTCAGCCGATTGACGGCGCCGATGGTGACGTCGTCCATCAACTCCATCTGACACGGTTCGGCCACTGCCGACACGGCGAGGACGGCATCGATCGCGGACTCCGCGGAATCGAAGAAGGCGACCACAGTGGTCGCGGCAGTGGGCGCCGTACGCAACCGCATCGTGGCTTCGACGATGACCGCGAGAGTGCCCTCCGACCCGACGAGCAGATGTGTCAGGTCCAGCCCCGCAACGTTTTTGCGCGTCAGTGCACCGGCACGGATCACACGCCCGTCGGCGAGTACCGCCGTCAGGGCCGCAACGTGATCACCGGTGACGCCGTACTTGGCGCAACAGATGCCGCCTGCATTTGTCGCCAGATTGCCGCCGATACTCGAGATGGACCGGCTTCCCGGATCCGGTACGTACCAAAGGCCCTGCTGTGCAGCAGCTTCCGCCAGGTCACCGTTGATCACTCCGGGCTCCACCGTGGCGGTGCGCGCGGCAGGATCGATCTCGAGAATGCGATCCATGCCCGCGACGCTCAGGACGATGCATCCGTCGAGCGCATTGGCAGCGCCGGCCAACCCGGTACCCGCCCCTCGTGTCACCACCGGAACGGCGAGTTCGTGGGCCACCGTCATGACCGCAACGACGTCGTCGACCGTCTTCGCCTTGACCAGCGCGGCGGGCCTTCCGGCTGCGGTGAGCAGTGATTGATCCCGGACGTACGCACCCATTCGGTCGGGATCGGTTGTCGCCCTGTCCCCCACCGCTTTCTGCAGACGCTCGCCCAACAGATCGATACTCGTGGTCATTGTGTTCGTCCTTCGTAGAATCCGCGCACATGGCGCTCGACCAAAACGGCAGCCTCGTCAACTGCACCGCGCTCGATCGCGTCGGCGATACCCTCGTGCTCTGCCAGCAGTGCGCCGAGCGTGGCCGCCGAGTTCTCGCGCGAGTCGAGTTCACTCAGCAGGTAGCCGGCGATGCTGTCGCGGAGAACCGTCATGACCAACCCGAACGCCTTGTTCCCGCCGGCTCCGGCCAGCGCAACGTGAAAGTCGACATCGGCGTCGTGGAATGCGACCGAGTCGTCGGCAAGGGTTGCGACGCGCATCCGCTCGATCGCATCCCGGGCGCCGTTCGGCACCGCGACGACAGTGCGCAGCGCAGCAGCTTCGAGCAGCACTCGCAATTCGACAAGATCGCCCAATGGAACTGCACCCACCTGCAACGCCGTGCTGAGAGCTGTGGCCGCGGAATCGGCCGTATGCTCGTGCGTCACCCGAGGCCTGGCAGTAGAAGTGGTGTCCGCGCCGGTCAACAATCCCTGCGCTTGCAGGACACGAAGCGCCTCACGGACCGTCGATCGCCCCACCGAGAACGTCTGCGCGAGTTCCTGTTCGGTCGGCAATGCCTCGCCGACGGGAAGCGAGCCGTCGAGTATGGCAGCACGGATTCTTCCCGACACGGCAAGGCTGAGCGGCATGCGCGACAACGGAGTCGTATCCATGCCGCGACGCTACCACCCCTTGCCTGCTTGTCTGACAAACTGTTTAATTGAGGAGATTCGTGACCCGGACCACAACAGAGAAGGTGCCGACCATGACCGACAAGCTCGAATTGGATCCCGCGACCACCGCCGTCGTGCTCATCGAGTACCAGAACGACTTCACCACCGAGGGCGGTGTCCTCCACGAGGCCGTCGCACCAGTCATGGAATCGAACGGACTCCTCGCGAACACCGCCGCGCTGGTCGATGCGGCCCGGGCGGCGGGTGTCACCGTGATGCACGCACCGATCACCTTCGCCGAGGGGTACAACGAAATCACCTCGCATCCGTACGGAATCCTCAAGGGCGTCGTCGACGGAAAGGCTTTCGTGAAAGGTTCGTGGGGCGCCGCTATCGTCGACGACCTCACTCCGAAAGACGGCGACATCGTCATCGAGGGCAAGCGCGGACTCGACACTTTTGCCAGCACCAACCTCGATTTCATTCTGCGCAGCAAAGGAATTCGCACGATCCTTCTCGGCGGCTTCCTGACCAACTGCTGCGTCGAATCGACCATGCGCACCGGATACGAGAACGGTTACCGGGTCATCACACTCACCGATTGCGTGGCAGGCACTTCGGTCGCCGAACACGAGAACGCAATCACCTACGACTACCCGATGTTCTCGCACCCCGTCACGTCGAAAGAGGTGCTCGGCGCGCTCTCCTGAGAGGACTACCTGGAATGCGCGAGAAGGAATTCACGGCTGACGTTGGTGACACTGGCGTGAACCTTCTCGTGCAGCAGGTCGTGACCGGCGTCCTCGAACTCGCGCATCTCGACGTTGCGCAGCGTCCGCGCCCAGTCCCGGACGGGATCGACCGGGGCGATCCGGTCGTCGGTACCGTGAACGACCAGGACTGGGATGCCCGCGTCGGAGAGTTCCGCCCACCCGTGTTGCTCGACCGCACTGCGCGGGATGCCGCACAGCACTGCGGAGGCAAAATCGTGATCGCGATGAGCCAGCATCGTCAGCGCCGTCACGGCACCTAACGAATGACCCATCACCGCCTGCGGAACTTCGGGCAGTTCCGCCAAGGCGATGTCAGCCAGCGCGGCTGCATCGGCAGCAAGATCGGAGAGCGGAGCCCCGACTCCCGGATCACCCTCCGACAAACCGTGCCCGGTGTGATCGATCGCCCACACGTCGATCCCCGACGCCGTCATTGCGCCCGCGAAGCGGTGATACTGGCCGCTGTGCTGGCCGAGACCGTGCAGAAAGACCAGTGACACCGTGGGCACCGCACCCCCTGCCGCCGGCCAATGCCGAAAGTGCACCTGACCGGTTCGTCCGTCGAAGAAAGGCATGATCGTCATTCTGCACGCCGCTACCGGTATCCGCGGCTCGTGAGCGATTACTGGTGGGTTGCCTTGTCGGTGAGCGATGGCACAATCGCCCTGTGTTCCTACTCGATGATCAGATCGTCTACAGCGCCAGCGACCTCTCGGCTGCGGCCTCGTGCGAGTTCGCACTGCTGCGGCAACTCGACGCCCGTACCGGTCTGATCGCGGCCGAGGCCGCCGAGGCGGATCCGATGCTCGAACGGACGTCGAGCCTCGGCGACTCGCACGAGCGCGAACAGCTTCAGAAGTTCATCGATCAGCACGGAGACGGCGTCGTCGTCATGCCGCGACCGGAACACTCACGCGCAGGCCTGACCGCTGCCACGTTGGCCACCGTCGAGGCAGCACGATCGGGCGCGCCAGTCATTTATCAGGGAACCTTTTTCGACGGCCGATTCCTCGGGTTCTGCGATTTCCTCGTCCGCGAAGGCGACACCTACGCGGTCTACGACAGCAAGCTCTCCCGGCACGCCAAGGTGTCGGCACTTCTACAACTCGCCGCATACGCGGATGCGTTGGAGCGCAATGCAATCGCCGCCTCCGATCAAGTTCATCTACTGCTAGGCGACGGCAGCACGTCGTCGCACGACATCGGAGACATCGCGCCGGTATTCGCGGCACGTAGAGCTGAACTCGAACGAGTCCTCGACGAGCACCGCGCCGAGGGGAAACCGACACAGTGGCTCGACGATCGGTACCTGCGTTGTGGTCGATGCGACACCTGCAGCGTCGAGGTCGAAAGCCATCGAGACCTGCTGCTGGTTGCGGGTGTCCGCGGCAATCAGCGTGAACAGCTGATCGTCTCGGGGATCACGACAATTGACGAACTCGCCGCGAGCACCGGCCCAGTCGAGGGAATCCGCCGGGAAACACTCGACAAGCTCCGTGCACAGGCAGCGGTTCAACTACGCCAGGAAGTGTCCGGCGACGCCGAATTCGAGGTCTACGAACCCTCGGCGCTCGGCGGACTCCCCATCCCCGACGACGGCGACATCTTCTTCGACTTCGAGGGCGATCCGCTCTGGGCCGAGGACGGGTCCACCGATTGGGGGTTGGAGTATCTGTTCGGTGTGGTCGAAGGGCCTGCGGACGACTACGTGTTCAAGCCGTTCTGGGCACACGATCGCGAGGGTGAGCGCCAGGCGCTCCTCGACTTCCTCGATTACGTCACCGCGCGTCGAGAAGCTCATCCAGGCATGCACATCTACCACTACGCCGCGTACGAGAAATCGGCGCTGTTGCGCTTGGCCGCACGTCACGGTGTCGGCGAGCAAACGGTGGACACCCTGCTCAGCGAGAACGTGCTCGTGGACCTGTACCCGATCGTCCGTGCCTGCCTGCGGATCGGACAACGCTCGTACAGCATCAAGAAACTCGAGCCGCTCTACATGGGTGAGCACGGCCGCGACGGCGACGTGACCAATGCCGCCGCTTCGGTTGTCGCTTATGCCGATTACTGCGAATTGCGCGACGGCGGACAAGCCGACCAGGCCAGGGAACTTCTTCAGGGCATCTCCGACTACAACGAGTACGACTGCGAATCCACTCTCCGCCTGCGCGATTGGCTCGCCGAGCGCGCCGCAGAACATGGTGTCGAACTTCGTGAGCCGACCGGACAGATCAAGATTCCACTCGAAGAACTCACCGAATCGGAAATCGCACTCCGCGACTTCGCCGGCCACAAGGCCGGTTCGACACGCACCCCCGATCAGCAGGCTGCTGCTCTATTGGCCGCAGCAGTCGGTTACCACAATCGTGAGCGGAAGCCGTACTGGTGGGCCCACTTCGACCGATTGGTCACACCGATCGAAGACCTCGTGGACATCCGCGACGTCATGGTGGTCGAGCAGTCCGAAATCGAAACGGACTGGCACAAGAGCACCGCGCGGCAGAAGAAGTTTCGTCGCCACATCCAATTGACCGGAAGTTTCGGCACCGGAACGTCTTTGAGCCCGGGCAGTGATCTTTTCGCGCTCTACGCAACCCCCTCCCCGGATGCCGTTGCAAGCGAGAACCCCACCCAGCGCGGCACCAGCAGCGTCAAGGTCACCGCCGTCGTCAAGTCCGAAGGGCTCGACGTGGTCACCGTCGAAGAACTGCTCAGCGGTGACGAATACATCGATTCCCCGGTCGCGTTGGCACCTGGTCGTCCGATTCCCACCGGACGCATGGAGAAGTCCATCGCCGCTGCCGCGTCCGACGCCAGCGAGAGCCTGCCCGAACTGCCACACATCGCGGCAGTCGACATTCTCAGGCGCAGCACCCCGAGAACCCTCTCGGGTTCACCGCTGCCACCTGTCGGCACCGACAACAACTACGCCGACGCCATCACCGCCGCACTTCTCGACCTCGATGATTCCTACGTGGCAGTACAGGGTCCCCCTGGTACGGGCAAGACCTACACGGGCGCTCGTGTCGTCAAGACACTGATCGAACAACACCATTGGCGAATCGGCGTGGTGGCACAATCACATTCGGTGGTCGAGAACATGCTCGGCGGCATTCTGAAGGCCGGCGTGGACCCTGCACTGGTCGCGAAGAAGGGCAGCCGGAGCAAGACCGCAGAATGGCAGGACATCGCATCCGAAGAATATGCGGGATTCATCGCCGAGGCCGAAGGCGTCGGCTGTGTCATCGGCGGCACTGCGTGGGACTTCTCGAACACCGATCGTGTTCCAGCGGGCAGCTTGGACTTGCTCGTCGTGGACGAAGCAGGCCAATTCGCGCTGGCGAACACCATTGCCGTCGCGATTTCCGCGCGAAACCTGTTGCTGCTGGGCGATCCGCAGCAGTTGCCGCAGGTGAGCCAAGGCACTCACCCCGAACCGGTCGACGAATCGGCACTCGGTTGGCTCGCCGAGGGACACGGCGCACTGCCACCCGAACTCGGCTACTTCCTCGAGAAAACGTGGCGGATGCACCCGGATCTGTGTGCGCCCGTGTCCGCATTGTCGTACGAGGGCAAGCTGCATTCCCAGGAAACCGTTAGTGCGGCAAGAAAACTCGACGGACTCGCTGCCGGAGTACACACGGTGTTCGTCGATCACCGCGGCAATTCCACCTACTCCCCGGAAGAGTCCCAGGAAATCGTTCGCCAGATCCAGGGCCTTCTCGGTACGCCTTGGACCGACCCGAGCGAGTTCGAGGGAACCAGGCCGCTGGAGCAGTCGGACATTCTCGTGGTCGCGGCGTACAACGCCCAGGTGGGCACCGTCGAGCGCGATCTCACCGAGGCCGGTCTCACGGAGGTCGAGGTCGGGACCGTCGACAAGTTCCAGGGCCGCGAGGCTGCGGTGGCAATCGTGTCGATGGCCGCATCTGCCGTCGAGGACGTCCCGCGAGGGATGTCGTTCCTGCTGTCGCGAAACCGTCTCAATGTTGCTGTCTCACGCGGCAAGTGGTGCGCGATCATCGTTCGATCGCACGCGTTGACGCAGTACATGCCCAGTACGCCTGCGGGATTGGTCGAACTGGGCGCGTTCATGAGGCTGACGAGCTAGCCGAAGCCTGTCTTACCCGAAACACTGCCTTACCCGAAGCACTGCCCTACCCGAAGCACTGCCCTTCGCCGCGATAGGTGGGAACCGACGTTCGGGTGCCGTCGGCTTCGACCACGTACACGCGGTCGAAGCGCTCGCACAGCTCGCCGGCCTTGGCGTGACGGAACCACACGCGGTCGCCGATCGCGATGTTTCCGGCTTCCTTCCCGGTGACCGGCGTCTGGACTTCGCCGGCTCCTTCGTTGCGGAGCAGTTTGAGACCAGCGGGCCAGACCGGTGACGGAACGCGGGTGGCTCCGGCAGGTCCCGACGCGATGTATCCGCCGCCGAAAAGGGTCGTGACCGACGGCGTCGGTTTGCGCACGGCCGACAGCGCGAAGAACAGCGCCGGATCGGGACGGAAGGCACGGTAGCGGTCGAACAGGGTCGGTACGTACAGTCCGGAGCCTGCTGTTACCTCGGTCACCACAGGATCGGCCGAGCTGACCTCCAGCGACCCCGTACCGCCGCTGTTGACGATCTCGAGTGCACCCACGGCATCGGTGACGGCCGCGACCACAGCGCCCCTTCTGGACGCCAATTCGCGGGCAGAGGCTTTCTTGACCCAACCGATCGGAGCGCTGGTGTCCGGGAGGCCGGCGATCTGGGCTTCGTAGAACATCACTCCGACGACGGAGAATCCGCGTTGGCGCGCACGCGCCGCGAGTGCGGCGACCGCGCCAGGTTCGCGCAGTGGCGAGCGTCGTACGCCCAGATGGATCGGGCCGATCCGAAGCGACGCGTCGACGTCGAGACACACGCGGACAGGCGCATCCCCCGTCGACGCCGAACGAATGAGGTCCAACTGCGCATCGTCGTCGACCATCAAGGTGATCGATGCGAGAGCGGTGTCGTCGGCAGCGAGATCCGCGATGGCGCCACGATCGGCGGTCGGGTACCCCATCAGGATGTCCCGTGCGCCGAGCCCGACCAGCCACAGAGCCTCGCGCAGTGAGTACGCCATGATTCCGCGGAATCCGCCGGACGCGGTCAGTGTGTCGCCGAGAGTTTCAGCCAGAACCGTCCGACAACGAACCGATTTGCTCGCCACTCGCACCGGGGTTCCACCGGCGCGGCGCACCAGGTCGGCTGCATTACTGCGCAGTGTGGTCAGATCCAGAGCAGCCAGAGGCGGGTCGAGTTCTCGCGTGGCAGCAGTGAGTCGATCAAGGGTCCTGGTCACAGATGATCCAATCGTCGCGGCGTGCGACCAGTCAATCACCAATCCTGGACGTATGTCCAGGATTGCGGTTCTAATGAGGCGCGACCACGGCTTTGTTGGCGATTACCTGAACCATTTCTCCGAACTCGGCAATAGTCGCGTCGGAGTCACGATCGACCAGCCATCGCAGAACAAGGCCGTCGATCATTGCAAGACTCAGTCGCGCAATCGAACTCAACGGCTCCGTCCACACCGTGCCCGATATCTTGGCGCACTCTTCGAGAAACGACACCGCGAGCTCATCCATGATTCGGTACTGCTCAAATGCAACCGCCCCAGCACGTTCGGCTCCGAGATTGCGACTACGCAGTGCTTGCGCGGTAATTTCGTAGGTCAACAACTGGCGATCCGGGGTTGCCTCGATGGTCGGCCACATTCCGGTCAGGCCGATGTGCAGCAATTCCCTGAGCCCCTGCACGCCACTGAGATCCGGCGCATGGCGGACCTGCGCGAACGCATACTGCATCGACGCACTGAGCTGCAGAATGAGCGTTTCACCCATTGCCGCGATCAGCGCTTCCTTGCTCTCGAAGCAGTAATGAACGACGCCGAGCGATACCCCGGCCTCCTCTGCCACCGCCCTTACCGTCACAGAACTGACACCGCGCTGTTCCGCAATAGACAAGGCGGACTCGACCAATTGTGTGCGGCGTTCGTCCGCCGGGAGCCTGTTCAGCATCCAATGATCGTAGAACGCAAATGACAAAATCTTCGCGCAATACTTGCCTGGACGACCGTCCAAGTACATTATTGCGTAATGGCTTCGGACACTTGGCAGAACTGGGCGGGCACTCAAAGCGCCGCGCCGCGTCGCTTTGCGACGCCGACAAATACCCGTGAACTTTCGTCGTTGGTCGCCGAGGCCGCCTCGCGTGGCCAACGTGTGAAGGCCGTCGGCGCCGGCCACTCGTTCACCGGTGTCGCGGTCACTGACGGTGTCCTCGTCAGCCTGGACAACTTGAGCGGAATCGACTCGATCACACCGACCGACGACGGTGCGCTGGTCACTGTTTTTGCAGGCACTCGCCTTCATGCTCTCAACGACGCCTTGTGGCAACGCGGATATGCGATGGCAAATCTCGGTGACATCGACGTCCAGTCACTGGCCGGCGCGACGTCCACCGGCACGCACGGCACCGGCGCACGATTCGGCGGCATCGCCACACAGATTCGCGGAATCGAGGTCGTTCTCGCCGACGGATCCGTCGTTTCCGCAAGCGCCGACGAAAACGTCGAGTTGTTCGAAGCGGGCCGCCTCGGGTTGGGCGCAATCGGCATCATTTCGAAGATCACTCTCGCCTGCGTTCCGCGATTCACACTTCGCGCAATCGAGGAACCCGACACGCTGTCTCACATACTGGACACCCTCGAGAGCGATCGCCTGGGCTTGGACCACTTCGAGTTCTACTGGTTTCCGCACACCGACCGTGTCCTGACGAAGAGCAATACGCGACTGCCCGGAGATACCGAACCCGATCCAGTGGGCAAGGTCCGCGCGTTCGTCGACGACGAACTCCTCTCCAACACACTCTTCGAAGGCGTCAACCGCGTTGCCACCCTGGCGCCGGCCGCGATCCCGAGAATCAACAACGTGTCGTCTCGATTGCTCGGCGCCCGGGAGTTCACCGATCGCAGCTACCGAGTATTCGCGTCTTCGCGCCGGGTGAAGTTCAAGGAGATGGAATACGCGATCCCCCGCGAACACGTCACCGAGACACTCCACGAAATCGACCGCTGGATGAAGAAGTCCGGAACCAACGTCGCATTCCCCGTCGAAGTACGTTTTGCTGCCGCCGACGACCTCTGGCTCTCCACTGCTCACGGACGCGACACCGCATACATCGCCGTACACCAGTACCACCGACGACCCGAAACCGAATACTTCGCCGCAGTGGAGGCAATCGCGCGCGCCGTCGACGGCCGGCCGCATTGGGGAAAAATGCACAACCGGACCGTCGACGACCTGCGTCCTACGTACGACCGACTCGACGACTTTGTCGCCGTTCGAGACAAGTACGACGCGAATCGTGTGTTCGACAACGAATACTTGCGTCAGGTACTCGGCGACTGAGGGTCAGTGCCGCAGTAGTTCCGCTTTTCGCGCATCGCTCGCAAACGAGGCTTTGATCGAGTTCCGGGCGAGGGTGTCTCGCTCGGCCTCCGTCAGACCCAGGGCTCGGCCCAGTTCGGTGAAATTGTCGTCGACATATCCCCCGAAGTAGGCCGGGTCGTCGGAGTTGACCGTGACGATCAAACCCATCTCGAGCATCGATCGAAGCGGATGATCCGACAGCGAATCGAACACCCGCAGACGAACGTTCGACAACGGGCAGACCGTCAGTGGAATCTCCTCGTCGACCAGACGCTCGATCAGGGCAGGATCCTCGAGTGCCCGGACTCCGTGGTCGATCCGCTCGGCGCCGAGAATGTCGAGCGCCTGCCAGATGTACTCGGGCGGTCCCTCTTCACCGGCGTGAGCCACAACGTGCAAACCCTCGGCACGCGCGCGGGCGAACACGTCCTCGAACAGTGACGGCGGGTTGCCGACCTCCGCGGAGTCGAGTCCGAGCCCGACGATTGGAGCCTGCAGGCGAATTATCTCGGAGAAGATCTCCTCGGCGTCTTTGACGGGCTGATCTCGGAGGATGGCGGCGATTGCCGCGCTGCTGAGCCCGAACTCGCGCTCACTCGATGCCACCGCATCCATGATCCCGTCCAGGACCTCGGTCAGCGGAACACCACGGACCACGTGCGCCTGTGGATTGAAGAAGAACTCGGCATGCGCGACGCCGGCGGCAGCCGCGCGGCGGAAGTACGCTCGCGTCAGGTCGGCAAAATCCTCCGCGGTGCGCAGGACGGCCATGTTGGCGAAGTAGAGATCGAGGAACGACTGCAGATCGGTGAACTCGTACCTCGACTTCAGATCGTCGATGTCCTTGTACGGCAAGTCCATTCGATTGCGCTCGGCAAGTCGGTAAATCTGTTCGGGTTCCAGAGAACCCTCGATGTGCATGTGCAGCTCTGCGACAGGTGTAGCCATGTCGGTGTTACCGCCCCTTCCAGACCGGGGCGCGCTTCTCGGCGAACGCCGTCGCGCCCTCGCGTGCATCTTCGGACGCGAACACCGGCGCCATGACCTGCAACTGCTTCGCGAAAGCTTCGTCGTCGGACCAACCGCCGGCCTTGACGATGATCTCCTTGGTGACCGCAACCGCGAGCGGTCCGTTGCGGGTGATGCGATCAGCCAGCTCCAGCGCGCCTTCGAGCGCCTTACCTGGCTCGGTCAACGTGTTCACGAAGCCGTAGCGGTAGGCCTCCTCGGCTGTGAAACTGTCACCGGTCAGGGCCAGTTCCAATGCCTTCTGGTACGGAATCCGCTTGGGCAGGCGCAACAATCCGCCTCCACCTGCGACCAGCCCTCGCTTGACCTCCGGGATACCGAACTTCGCTTCGGACGACGCGACCACCAGGTCGGTGGCAAGCACGAGTTCCGTGCCGCCTGCCAACGCGAAGCCCTCGACCGCCGAAATGATCGGCTTACGCGGCGGCCCTTCCGTGAATCCGAGACCGCGTCCCGGCACGAGTACGTTCTCGCCGGCCACGAATGCCTTCAGATCCATACCGGCACAGAAGTTTCCGCCGGCTCCTGTCAGCACCGCCAAGGACAGATCGTCGTCCGCATCGAGCTCTTCGACCGCAGCGGCCAATGCGTGACTGACCGCCGAGTTGATGGCGTTACGCGCCTCGGGCCGGTTGATGGTGATGATCAGTGTCCGCCCGCGCCGCTCGGTGAGAACCTCGTCCGCCATGATGTCCCTCTCGTTTGTCGACCACGCTCGCGTGACTACGCGACGTTGCGTTCGACAATACGGACGAAGCCATCGGGGTCGATCTGCGCGGTGTCGTGAGTGCAGAACCACCCCTGGGTGAACCTCGTCGAGGTCGCTTGCGGCGAGTTCCAATACCGACGCGTGACACTCGGTCCACGGCACAGCAACTCACCGAAACCACCTGGAGCATCCGGGCCGTACAACGCCACTTCCATTCCACCGAAAGCGATTCCGACGCTTCCGAGGTGGGTGGGTGCCGACTCGGTTGGCAGAATGAGACCAGCCCCACAGGTCTCGGTTTTGCCCCACCCGATCACATGCCGAGCGGCCGGGAACAGGGTCAGCAGCTTGGATTCCTGTTCGGCCGTGATCGGCGACCCGCTGCAATCGATCCACTGAACCGACCTCGAACCGGCACGCGCCGCCGGTCCAAGGGTGAGCAACCGTGGCTCGAGCAGGTCCTCGGGCCGCCCGGTCACGATGTCGACGGTATGCACACTCTCACGCCAGAAGTCGCCGGCGAGGACCACCGTTCCACCGACCACCAACGTCGCGAGCACGTGCACGAACTGCCGCACCGACTTGAAGTCATTGTCCACCAGCAGATTCCGCACACCTTCGACGCCGTAGTCACGCGAGTGCAGAATTCCGACGATGGCAGAAAGCACGTTCTCGTTGCTCAACTCGACGCCAAGCATCTCGCCCGAAGAATCCGCGGTGTACGCGAGGACCGCCATCTCGTCCGGGGCGGCGCCGTCGTCGATGAACGGAACACCGTGCGGGAGTTCCCCGTCGAGCACCAACACCGAGCCACTGTCCGCGATGACGAAGTCCGCCGCGTCATCACTCAAGTGCACACCGACGGAGACCGGAACACCGCCGGCGAGGATGACGCCGAGGCACGCCTCCATCCACCTCACCCCAGCGGCGACACGAATGGCCACACGGTCACCGATCTCGACGCCCCGCGACTTCAGCCCTCCCGCGACCCGCGACGCCTCGGCCCACAGCTCCGCAAAGGTGACCTGCTCGCCGTCGACCTCCTCGACCGCGACGCGTGAGGAGAACCGATGGACGGCGATGTCCAGTAGTTCGGACAACGACGGGTCCAGTTGACTGTACCGAAGCACCCCGTCACCGGCGCGGGTGACGCGGGCGTCGGCGAGGAGCTGATTCGAACACGGGTATTCCACAAGCGTCGACCGCATCGATACCTCCACGTCACTGACAACCCACCGGCCATTCGACTATATGACGTGGATCACAGTTCGTGGAGGTCTCTGGCGATAATCGTCGCAAACTTACTTTCCGGAGTAGACCGCTTTGCCCGGTCCGACCTCGAGGAAACTGCGGACAGCGCCGCGTAGGTCATCGGTGGCGAACAGCGCACCGGACACCCCGGGAGTCACCGAATCCGCGTGGGCGATCCCGCCGGAACGCCAGGCCGCCACGATCTGCTTGGTGGCGTCGTGGGCTCGCGTGGGCCCGTCCGCCAACCGGGCCGCCAGGGCACGCGCCGCAGCATCGACATCGTCGTGAACGGCATTGACGACGCCCCACGAGTGCAGGGTTGCGGCGTCGTAGAGATCGCCGGTCATGACCAACTCCCGAGCCCGTCCGGAACCGGCGCGCTCGGCCAAACGCTGCGGTCCACCCATGGACGGCGTCAGACCGACCACTGTCTCGACCAGTCCGAACTTCGCCTTCGGCGCCGCGAGGATGATGTCGCAGGCCAAGGAGATCTCGAAGGCAGCAGTCAGCGTCAGCCCGTGCGCCGCGTAGATGACCGGGCACGGCAACGCCTCGAGCGGATGGCAGATCTGGGCGAACAGTTCGCGCCACAATTCCGCTCCCTGCTCCGGGTTCAGTCCGTCGAACACATGGACGTCTACGCCGGCCGAGTTGACCTTGCCCTCGGCGCGCAGAAGCACAGCGCGCGGTGGGTTTTCGGTCAGCGCTGCAACATCGGCGATGACGGCGTCGAACATGGCCTGATCGAACAGATTGAGTGGTCCGTGCGCGAACGTCAGGACAGCCACCTCGGCACCACCATCGGTGGTGAAGCGCTCGAGGCGGGTGGGATGCGATTCGGGAGCAGTCATGCCGCCACACTGCCACATCGAACCGGCCTACGATCGTCGGGTGGAGGGTCTGAGAAATGCACTCGCGGACGTTGTGGGACACCGGTTCGTCGTCGACGACGCCGACGTGTTGGCGACCCGTTCCACCGACCAGACAGGGCGCTACAGCGGGCGCGCCAGCGCTCTGGTCCGACCCGGAAATACCGCCGAAGTCTCGGCAGTGCTGAACGTGTGCCGCTCGCGCGGCGTACCGGTCACCATTCAGGGCGGGCGAACCGGTCTGGTCGCCGGGACGGTGCCCGAGCACGACGACGTCCTGCTCTCCACCGAACGCCTCGAGGCGATCGGCGAAGTCGATGTTGCCGCCGGTCGGATCGCCGTCGGTGCGGGAGCGACACTCGCGCAGGTACATTCGGCGGCCGCCGCCGCCGGTTTGAAGTTCGGTGTCGACATAGCCTCGCGGGACACTGCGACGATCGGCGGCATGGTCTCCACCAATGCCGGTGGCCTGCACACGGTTCGATACGGGAACATGGCCGAACAGGTGCTCGGACTCGAGGTGGTACTCCCCGACGGAACTCCTGTGCGCCGGTCACCGAAAGTGTTGTCCGACAATTCCGGATACAACCTGCCCGCTCTGTGGGTGGGCAGCGAGGGAACTCTTGGTGTGGTCACGGCAGTCGATCTGAAACTACGACGGGTACCGACTCACCGGGTCACGACGCTGATCGGTTTCGACGCACTCCAAGACGTCGTCGAGGCAGGGCGAGTGTTGCGCACTCTCGACGGCGTCGACGCACTCGAATTGTTGGACGGGCGCGGTCTCGAACTGGCCGCACGCCATTTGAAAGCCGCGGTTCCGACGGGGCGACCGTGGTACCTCCTCGCCGAGGTGTCCGCGGCCCACGATCCGCTGGAAGACCTGGCCGAGCTGCTCGAACGCATCGACCCACCGGAGAACCCGGCAGTGGCGGTCGACGATCCCGGCTCGACGCGTTTGTGGGCGGCGCGGGAGTGTTTCGCCGAAGTGGTCGGACTGTTCGGTCCCCCACTGAAATTCGACGCGGCGCTGCCGCTGGACTCGCTTGCCACCTTCGCCGAGGACGCCGCGGCGGTGATCGCGAGTCGTGCCCCCGAGGCAATTCCGATCCTCTTCGGACATGTCGCCGAGGGAAATATCCACCTCAACGTCCTGAACTGCCCGAACGCCGACACCGTGTACCGCAGCGTCCTCGAACTGGTTCGCGATCACGGCGGAAACGTCAGTTCCGAGCACGGGGTGGGCTCGCTCAAACGCAACTATCTGGACCTGGCCCTCTCTGCGGAGGACATAGCCACGATGTGGGCGATCAAGCGAGCCCTGGACCCGAGCGACTATCTCAATCGTGCAGTGATGTTTCCCGACGCGCTTCGGCGCTGACGGCCATCGCGTCGTCGTGTGCGTCGCCGCGCAGAGGCCGAGCGAAGCACACCGAAGCGACGAAGCCGATGAGCAGTACGCCTGCGGGCAGCCAGATCGACTCCGACATCGCCGTGCTGAACGGTTCACGGACGAACTCGGGTAGGTGACCCACTCCGGCTTCGGAACTGCCGCCGGTCAGACCCTGAGCCGCCAATCGTGCGGTGATCAGTGCTCCGATCGCGGCACTGCCGAGAACCGCACCCACCTGCCGGGTGGTGTTGTAGACGCCGGCGCCGGCGCCGGCCTGCATCGGAGGCAGGTTGTGTGTGGCGGTGGCCGCGAGCGGTGACCAGATGCATGCGTTGGCGAAGCCGATCAGGCCGATCGGCAGGAGCAGTTCCCAGATCGCAACGTCGGGAGACATCACCAGTGCGAGCCAGCCCAGGGCGATCGCAAACAGCAGGAAGCCGGTGCCCGCGATGTAGCGCGGATGCGTCTTGTCGACGAGCTTGCCGATGATCGGCGCAAAAATGCCGGTCAGCACGGCCATCGGAACGAGGAGGAGCGCCGACTGCGTCGGGGAGAGTCCGCGAACTGCCTGGGTGTAGAACATCAGAGGAAGGACCATCGACGTGATCGCGAAGCCCATCGCGGTGATGGCGACGTTGGCGAGCGAGAAGTTGCGGTCCTTGAAGAGTTCGAGTGGGAGCAAGGGCTCGTTCTTGTTGCGCGACTGGTAGAACACGAACACCGCGAGCAACACCACACCGGCGCCGATCAGGCTCCAGACGAATCCGTTCCAGTCGTACGAACTGCCTTCCTGGATTCCGAACACGAGCAGGAACATGCCTGCGGCGCTGAGAATCACGCCGGGAATGTCGAACTTGTGCTCGCTGGTCGGCAACGACGGAACAAGCTTCCACGCGAGGAGGAAGGCGATGACACCGACAGGGACGTTGACGATGAAGATCCATTCCCAGCCGAGATTGTCGACCAACACACCACCGGCAAGCGGACCGACCAGCGTCGCAACACCGGCAACCGCGCCCCACAGGCCCATTGCGGCGCCACGCTTGTTCGGCGCGAACGTGCGTGTGATGACGGCCATGGTCTGAGGCGTCATCATTGCGGCGCCCAGACCCTGGAAAGCCCTTGCCACGATGAGCATCTCGACGCTGCCGGACAGACCACACCACAGTGAAGCGCCGGTGAACAGTACGAGGCCGATCATGTACAGGTTCTTCGGTCCGAACCTGTCACCGAGCCGGCCGGTGACGAGCAGCGGCACCGCGTACGCCAGCAGGTACGCGCTGGTGACCCAGACGACCTTGTTGATGTCGGTGCCGAGGTCCTCCATGATCGCAGGGTTGGCGACAGCGACGATGGTGCTGTCCACCAGAATCATGAAGAACCCGATACACAGCGCCCACAGCGCGTGCCAGGGATTGACCTGCTTTTCCATCTTCAGTCCTTAGGTAGTGCGGACGAGCCTGCGGAGCCGGCCAGCCGGTCGAGAAGTTCTTGTGAGAGCCAGGGCATTTCGCCGCTCTCGATGTCTGTCACCAACGCGCCGATCCACTCTCTTTCGGCGACGGTCAGTGCGTGGGCGTAGTCCGCGCCCACCGTGAAGATTCGTGGTTTTTCCGCCGCCTTCAGCGCTTCGTAGTCGGCCTCGAATTTCGCGATCGTCTTGTCGAGGTGCGCGAGACGAATTCGAAGCATCTGACACGCGGTGGACGCGGAGAGGTTGTGCATTTCAGCGAGCGCGAGCGGCAACCGCGGATACTCCCGCACCGGAACCGCCAACATCTCACGTAGTTGATGCTCGAGGGCCTCACGGCCCCGGGCGGTGATCTCGTACGTCGTCCGTTCGGGCCGGTTGCCCTCACGATCGGTCCCGATCGAGGCCAGAAGTTCCTGCTTCTCCAGCCGGGAAACCGTGTGATAGAGCGATCCCGGCTTGATCTTCACCAACTGATCGCCCCGGCGAACCGAGGCAAGTTGATACATCTCGTACGGATGCATCGAACGCTCGGACAGCAGGCCCAGAACGGTGATTCCCAGAGGCGTCAGTGACACGTCACCCATGAGTCCCCCTCCCTGACAAGCCGCAATTGACTATTTCTTGACTATTCCACCTGAAATAGTCCACATGGAATATACGACCTCTGTCCATCTCGATCAACCCGTTCGAATCGGACTAGCCTGTAGCAAGTGGACGAACATCACCTCGACATCATCCGACTCGCTTGGGCACGTGAACTGGGCCTCGGCGACTCGGCACTTCGGCCGGCACACACGGCCCGCGTCGTCGGCGACGACATCCACGTTCTCGATCTGGCAGGCTCAGGTGCAATCGTCGGGCCGCAGTGGTTCATCGAGCGCACCGAGGACATCTCCGTCGACGCCCTGCTGCAACCGGCGCGTCTGCTCGAGATCGCCGGCGATCACGGCGGCCGAATCACCGGCCCCGTCGATCTCGCTTTCCTCGGCGACTACACGGACGCGCCACCCGACGAGCAACTACTGATTTCCCACGACATCGACGATGCCCTCGCCGTCGCTGCGCTGTGCCCACCCGACGACAGCACCACAGCCGACCTCGGGAACCGGACGCGGTGGTTCACCGCCCTCACCGATTCCGCCGAGGTGCTCGGATGCGCGGCATACTCCGAATTTCAGGGATTCGTGGCAGATCTCACGACCCTGACTGCTCCAGCGCATCGCCGTCACGGAATCGGCTGCGCAGTAACGCTTCTCGCTGCGGAGGACGCTCTCGATTCCGGATTGATCCCGCAGCTACGCACAAGTCGCGGCAGTGCGATCGGAGCGACGCTTCCACGTAAAGCCAAATTCGACGTTCTGGGGGCATACGCTCGGGTACACGTGCACCTGCCCAGTTGACACTCGAACGAGAGGGACCGCAGATGAGTACGGAAGACGGCGCGAGCGAACCGACATTCGTCGAAGAGGGTCGTGAATTCAAACGCGACACCAACTACATCCCGACCCGGATCACCGAGGACGGCCGCGACGGGTACCCCGTCGAACCCGGGCGATACCGGTTGATCGTGGCACGTGCCTGCCCGTGGGCAAACCGCGCCATCATCGTCCGCCGCCTACTCGGCCTCGAAGACGTACTGTCGATGGGCATCTGCGGTCCGGTTCACGACAAGCGAAGCTGGACTTTCGATCTCGACCCGGGCGGCGTCGATCCCGTACTGAAGATCCCGCGACTGCAGGACGCATACTTCGCCCGAGATCCCCACTACCCCAGGGGAATCACGGTGCCCGCCATGGTGGAGATCGCCACGGGCAAGGTGATCACGAACGACTACCCACAGATCACCCTCGACTTCTCGACGCAATGGAAGAAGTACCACCGCGAAGGCGCGCCGGATCTGTACCCGGAGCCATTGCGAAACGAAATCGACGAAGTGGCCGAGTACGTTTTTCGCGACGTCAACAACGGCGTCTACCGCTGCGGTTTCGCCGGTTCACAGCAGGCGTACGACGAGGCATACGACACGCTGTTCGCTCGCCTCGACTGGCTCACCGAACGTCTTGCCCGGCAACGTTTCCTGGTGGGCGACACCATCACCGAAGCCGATGTGCGCCTGTTCACCACGCTGGCGCGGTTCGATCCCGTCTATCACGGCCACTTCAAGTGCAACAGAAGCAAACTCAGCGAGATGCCGGTGCTGTGGGACTACGCGCGCGATCTGTTCCAAACCCCCGGATTCGGTGACACCATCGACTTCACACAGATCAAAGCGCACTACTACATCGTGCATTCCGAGATCAATCCCTCCGGAATCGTGCCCAAGGGACCGGAATTGACACACTGGCTCGAACCGCACGGACGCGAACAGTTGGGTGGCCGACCGTTCGGGGACGGCACACCACCTCATCCGCCCATCCCGTCGGAAGTGGTTCCGGCAGAGCACTGGGCCACCAGGTAGGTCGCGGGGGGCTACTCCCCTGCGTACGTGCCGAAACTCCAGTACACACCTTCGGGATCACGGCAGGTGAACCCCCGCGAACCGTAGTCCTCGTCGCGCAATCCCTGCGTGATCGTGGCGCCCGCCGCGACAGCGCGTTCGTGGAGTGCATCGGCGGCGTCCGCGTCGTCCACGACGATGTACACCGAACCGATTCCAGGCGGCAGGCCGGCGATCGCCGAATCGGTGCGCGGCGAACCCAACATGATGCCGCCACCGCCCGGCCAGTCGAGTTGGGCGTGGTCGACCACGTCTCCCTCTCCGTAGACGGCCTTCTCCACGAAACCGAAGGTGCTCACCAGAAAGTGGATTGCCGCACGGGCGTCGAGGTAGCGCAGCGTCGGCCAGATGGTCGTCGAACGAGATTCCGAAGTGGCGGTCATAACACTCGAACTCCTGCCTGGGAAAACTCACGAAGAAAACCGAGTCTCGTACGAGCCTATGGCCCCGGTGATCACCGCCGCCAGCGAAAACTTCACCTATTCTCGAGATACGGTCCACCTCGCTTCAGAGGAGGACAACTGTGGAGGGGCAGCAATGAGCAAGTCGACGAACAACGACAGCGGGCGTATCGAGAAGGTCCTCGTTTCCGTTCTCGACAACGGAAGCCGCCTGCAAGCGCCCGCAGTGGCCAAATACGTCAACCATGTCCGTAAGGCCCACCCCGACGAGTCACCTGCTCAGATCGTCGAGCGGATGGAGAAGATGTTCATTCTCGCCGTGACCGGCAGCGGCAGTGCCGTCGGCGCCACCGCCGCGGTGCCGGGCGTCGGAACGGTCGCGTCCATCGCTGCCGTCGGTGCGGAATCGGCTTTCTTCCTCGAGGCGTCAGCGCTGCTGACGTTGGCAATTGCGTCAGTGCATGGAATCTCCGTACAGGATCACCAGCAACGACGTGCCCTGGTCCTGGCAGTCGCCCTCGGCGAATCCGGTATGGAGATCGTGCAGAAGGCCACCGGAATCACAGCCAAGAACTGGGGAACGGCAATCACGAGCAAGATTCCCGGACCCACGATGAGGGGAATGAACAGCACCCTCGTGCGGAAATTCGTGACCAAGTACGCCGCCAAGCGCAGCGCACTGATCCTCGGCAAGCTCGTTCCGGCCGGAATCGGTGCGGTCATCGGCGGTGCGGGCAACCGTGCAATCGGCAAGGGCGTCGTCAAGAATGCGCGCGAAGCCTTCGGACCGGCACCGGCCAGGTGGACCGACCACCTGATCGTGATGCCTGCCGACGATGCCGCAGTGCTTCCCCAGACGGAGACACGCCGGGCCATCCGCAGATAGCCGTCCGGGCCGTAGGCTCGCATCACGTATTCGCCGCCGACCCGGGAGCAGCATTGACGAACACCGCAATGGGATCCTTCTCTGCCCCCATCGAGATTCGTGGGTTGACGAAGACGTTCAAGGCGGCGCGCGCGGTCAACGACCTGAGCTTCGACGTTCAGGCGGGCTCGATCACCGGGTTTCTCGGTCCGAACGGTTCGGGCAAGACGACCACGTTGCGGATGCTCCTCGGACTGGTGTCACCGACGTCGGGATCGGCCACGATCAACGGCACCCCGATGCGTTTGCTGCCAAACCCGGCTCGGACCGTCGGCGCAGTACTCGATGTCGGCAGTCTCCATCCGAAACGAACGGCCCTCGGACACCTCGAGATCTACGCGGCCGCTATCGGCATGCCGACTCAGCGCGCGGCGCAGGTGCTGGACATGGTCGGTCTGAGATCGGTCGGAGCCCACAAGACCGGCACCTTCTCGCTCGGGATGCGCCAACGCCTGATCCTTGCCACCGCGATGCTCGGTGATCCCGAGATCCTCGTGCTCGACGAACCCGCGAACGGACTCGACCCCGAGGGCATGGCGTGGCTTCGTCAGTTCCTGCAGACCTTCGCCGGTTCCGGCCGAACGGTTCTGATCTCGAGTCACGCGCTTCGTGAAGTGGAAGCGACCGTCGACAGCGTGGTCATCGTCAGCGCCGGCTCACTCGTCTACCAAGGGACCATGGACGAACTTCGCCGCTCGCAGCGCAGTCGACTGCTCGTCTCGTGTTCCAACCCAGCGCTCCTCGCCACGGCATTGGCCGCTCGCGGAATCATCGACGCCCAGATCACCCAGGACGGACGGCTCGCCGTGGGCGGCACCGACACGTCGGTACTGCCACCGGTGGCATCCGCCGCCGGAGTCACGATCTTCGGTGTCGCAACCGAAGGCGCAGATCTCGAGCAACTGTTCCTGGCCATGACAACGCCGCAATATGCCGTCCCCCAGGTCGGATACCACCGCCCACCCGGTCCCGGTTCCGGACCGGGCTATTACGGCCCTGCCGCATACGGACCTTCCGGAGGACACCGATGACCACGCTCGTGCGCGCGGAGACACTCAAAGTTCTCACCCTGCGCTACTGGTGGGCACTGGCCATCGCACCGGTCGTCGTGGCCGTGCTGATTGCTGCCTCGACTCGGACGTTCGTCGAAGTCGTGGCCGATTCGGCTGACACCACCTTCGACGTCGATGTCGTGTCCACCGGCGTCAGCCTCGGTGTCTCCAACACGCTTGTCCTGGTGTTCGCGGCTGTCTTCGGAGCACTCACCGCCGGATCCGAATTCGGCTACAAAACTCTCACCACGACGTTCCTCACAGCTCGCGGCCGTGACGGAGTTCTCGGCGCAAAACTTGCCGTCGTCGCGGTATTCGCCGTCGGCTACGCATTGGCGGTCGAAGTAGTCAGCATCGGCGCGATGTTGCTCTTCGGCCGGGACTTCAGCTTCACCACCGATCTCTTCGCCATCTGCGCCGCAGGCATTCTGGCGTGCGCTCTGTGGGCACTGCTCGGCGCCGGGGTGGCACTGCTCACCGGTTCGTCGATGGCCGGTGCCCTCTCGGTCATCCTGTGGTTCGTCTTCGGTGAATGGATCGTCCGCGCAGTGCTGCTCGCGATGGATCTCGGCGGGGTCGGGGCCGCGCTTCCGGTGTCGGCCACGATCGGCACGATCATCAATGCGGCCCCGTCGATCGACGTCGACGCGTTTGCGTCCTGGCCGAGCGGCCCGATGATGCTGGCAGCTTGGGTGGTTCTGTTCTGCGGGCTCGGTTGGCTGCGGACCAGGACCCGCGACATCACCTGAAAAGGCTGTCTGGGGCCGGGTCTACCGTGGATCTCGATGAACACGATCAACACGGACAGTCCGGTAGCTGGAGAGGACGATCGAGCTCCGGGCTGGATCCGCCGCTTGGCGCACGCATGCTGGTTGCACCGAAGAGTTGCCATCGGCGCGCTTCTGGTGACCGTCATCGCTTCGGCGATCGACATCTCGTTTCCTCTTCTGACCCGCTATGCGCTCGACGCCGCAAGCCAGGAGAACCCAGGCAAGGTGATCGGGTTCGCCGCGCTGGCGATCGCGCTGCTCGCGGTCGTGCGCTTCGCGTGCCAGTACGGCCGACGGATGCTTGCCGGCCGACTCTCGCTCGATGTTCAACACGACTTGCGGCTCGCCCTGCTCGGCTCGCTGCAACGCCTCGACGGACGCGGGCAGGATCAGATCCGCACAGGCCAGGTGGTATCCCGGTCCATCACCGATCTACAACTCGTCCAGGGTTTGCTCGCGATGGTGCCCATGTCCGCGGGTGCGCTCCTGCAATTCGTGCTCGCGATCGGCATCATGGCGTGGCTCTCGCCGCTGTTGACTCTCGTCGCTGTCGCCGTCATCCCCGCAGTAGGGCTGGTGGTGTTCCTGATGCGACCGATGCTCTTCGCCGCAACATGGTCCGCGCAGCAGCGGGCCGCCGACCTCGCCCAACATGTCGAGGAAACCGTCACGGGCGTGCGCGTCGTCAAGGGATTCGGGCAGGAAAAACGAGCCGTCGACCAACTCGAAAAGCACAGCCGCACGCTGTATTCGGAGCGTCTTCGCGCCGCGTGGTTGAACGCGAAATTCGCGCCGACCATGGCCGCCTTGCCCCAGCTGGGGCAGGTGGGAGTGATCGCCCTCGGCGGGTATCTCGCACTGCACGACAAGATCACCGTGGGAACGTTTCTCGCGTTCGCCACCTACATCGTGACGATGACCGGCGTCACCCGAACTCTGTCGTCGGTCATCGTCATGGCGCAGCTTGCGCGCGCCGCTGTCGAGCGTGTCTACGACGTCATCAACGCTCAGCCGGACATCGCCGATCCTGACCATCCGGTGGACCTGCCCGACGGTCCGCTCGGCGTCACTTTCGAAGACGTCGCATTCGGGTTCGACACCGAACGCGACGTCCTGACCGGGCTGAACCTCCGCATAGAACCGGGCGAGACCGTCGCCGTCGTGGGGCCGGCCGCGTCGGGCAAGACCGCGTTGTCCTTGCTTCTCCCCCGGTTCTACGCCCCGACTTCGGGTGTAGTGACCGTCGATACCGCGGGCGAGACGTTCCCCATCGGCGAACTGCGCAGTGAGCAGCTTCGTGCCGCCGTCAGCCTGGTCTTCGACGAACCTTTCCTGTTCTCGGACACCATTGCCGCCAACATCGCACTGGGTCGCGAGGACGCCTCCGACGAGGACATCCGCGACGCAGCAGCACTGGCACAGGCAGATTCGTTCATCGAGGCACTCCCGGACGGATACGACACCGTTGTCGGTGAACGAGGTCTGACGCTGTCGGGCGGCCAGCGTCAGCGCATCGCACTTGCCAGGGCACTGCTCGTCGACCCACGGATCCTGGTCCTCGACGACGCGACCTCCGCAGTCGATGCGGCTACCGAAGCCGCGATCTTCGACTCGTTCCGGGCCAGACGGCGCCAGACCACGCTCATCCTCGCTCACCGGCGGTCCACCCTGACGCTCGCAGACCGGGTCGCGGTTCTCGACGGCGGACGGATCATCGACTCCGGAACCGTGGACGAACTGGAAGCGCGATGTCCGCTCTTTCGTGCCCTGTTCTCCTCGCCGCCGGAACTACCGGCCGAACTCGACGACGTCGACTCCGATGCTTTCGGACGTGACCGCAGCGAGCCGACAACCGAGCAGTTGTGGCCGCAGGCACCGGAATCCGAAGCCGACAGCACAGCCGCTACGACGCAGGGTGCGGGCGGACCGATGGCCGGAGCGCTCAGCGGAATCGCGGTGACGCCGTCCCTGCGGGCAGCAGTCGACGCTCTCCCACCCGCACGCGAAGACCCCGGAATCGCTCCTGAGAGCCTGCGCGAATCGAATCCACAGTTCTCACTCCGACAGATCTTGAGGCCGGTCCGCTGGGTTCTACTGGCGGTTGTCGTGTGCCTTGCCCTGGACTCCGCCGCGGCGATCGCATTTCCCTCCCTCGTCAGATATGCGATCGACCACGGAGTCGTGACCGCAGACAGCACCACACTCTGGATCGCGACGGCGTTCGGCGCGCTCCTGGTCGCCGCAGACTGGGTCATCGTGGCGGTCATGACGGTGCTCACGGCCCGAGCCGGTGAACGCGTGCTGTTCGGGCTCCGCGTCCGCAGCTATGCACACTTGCAGCGCCTGGGTCTGGACTACTACGAACGGGAATTGTCCGGCCGCATCATGACGCGTATGACCACCGACGTCGACGCGCTCTCGTCGTTCATCCAAACCGGTATGTCAACGGCGATCGTGAGCGTCCTGACCGTCGGCGGAATTTCGATCGCCCTCCTGGCGACCGACGTGACGCTCGGCCTGGTGGCGCTGGCCGTCATCCCACCGCTCGTGGTCGCGACCGTGGTCTTCCGCAAGATCTCCTCGGTTGCCTACAGCCAGTCCCGCGAACGGATCTCGCTCGTCAATGCCGACTTCCAAGAGAACATCGCCGGTCTGCGAGCGGCTCAGGCCTACCGCCGCGAAGAAGGTGCTGCGCGTAGGTTCGCAGAACGCTCCGAGAGCTACCGCCGATCGCGGATGCGGTCGCAGCGAGCCATTTCGATCTACTTCCCTTTCATTTCGTTCCTGTCCGACCTCGCGTTGGCCGCGGTCGTGTTCGTCGGTGCGCACCAGATCGCCAACGGATCGACTTCGCCCGGCGTACTGATCGCTTTCGTGCTCTACCTCGGTCTGCTGTTCGGACCGATTCAGCAACTCTCACAAGTGTTCGATGGTTACCAACAGGCAAACGTCGGATTGCAACGAATCGGCGACCTGCTGCGCACTCGCAGTTCGATCGAGACTGCCGACAGCGAGGATTTGATCGCGATCTCCGGACGACTCGACGGCGCCGTCCATCTCGACGGGGTCGGGTTCCGGTACTCGGGTGCGGACGTCGACGCCCTCTCCGATTTCGATCTGCAAATCCCGCCGGGCACGACCGTCGCTCTGGTCGGCCGAACCGGTGCCGGGAAGTCGACGGTCGTGAAGTTGCTCGCCCGCTTCTACGACCCGACGTCCGGATCGGTCGACGTGGACGGAACCGACATCCGGAACTTCCACCTCTCGCAGTACCGACGTCGCCTCGGCGTGGTCCCACAAGAAGCCCATCTGTTCACCGGCACGGTCGCCGACAACATCGCGTACGGCAGGCCGTCGGCGTCGCACGCGGAGATCGAGGAAGCGGCACGTTCCGTCGGCGCACTGAATTCGATAGCCGACATGCGTGGAGGCATGAATCATCCCGTCGGCGAGCGCGGCCAGGGGCTCTCGGCGGGCCAACGCCAACTGATCGCATTGGCCCGTGCCGAACTCGTCGACCCGGACCTTCTGCTCCTCGACGAGGCGACCGCGACGCTCGATCCCGCGACCGAACGAATGGTGCTCGAAGCAAGTCGGTCGGTCACCCGGAAACGGACTTCCGTCGTCGTAGCTCACCGCCTCGCGACAGCTGCCCGAGCGGACCTCGTTGTCGTAGTTGACCGGGGACGTATCGTTGAATACGGCCCGCACGATGTTCTGCGGTATGCCGGTGGTCACTACTCGGGACTCTGGGATGCATCGCAGGCGCGTGAGGGGAATAATCTGACGTCGAGAACTGTCATCGAAGGCAACCCCGTCGCGTGACAGTCGGCACGGATTTGTACCGCCGAGAGGTAGTGCGCGATCGCAAGATCACGGACTTCCGTGAGACAGCTCACAAATTGTGTGCCGCACAATTGCTCGTCACACGCTCGGGCTAATCTCATGTATATAGGCGCTCTGATCGGGTACCGAAATAGAAACGAGGCGAACACCTGCCGTGAGCAGCAGTTCTACATCCCAATTCGGACAGAACCAGTGGCTGGTTGACGAGATGTACCAACGCTTCCAGGACGATCCGTCGTCCGTGGATCCCAGTTGGCACGAATTCTTGACCGATTACTCGCCGGACTCGGCGAACACGGGAGGTGGAAACGGGACTGCCTCGAACGGCAACGCGGCTGCACCCGCCGCTGTTGTAGCTCCGCCTGCTGCTCCCAAGGCCACGCCTCCCGCCCCCAAGACCGCACCTCCTGCGCCGGCTGCCAAGGCTGCCGCTCCGGCCCCCGCGAAGACGGCAGCGCCCGCCGCCAAGGCCGCCCCGGCCCAGCCCGCAGCAGCCAAGCCCGCGGCCTCTACTGCGAAGCCTGCCCCTGCCGGCGGAGCCGAGGAAACCAAGGTTCTCCGCGGCGCCGCAGCCGCAGTCGTCAAGAACATGTCGCTCTCGCTCGAGATCCCGACTGCAACCAGCGTGCGTGCCATCCCCGCGAAGCTGATGTTCGACAACCGCATCGTCATCAACAACCACCTCGCGCGTACCCGCGGCGGCAAGATCTCGTTCACCCACCTCTTGGGTTACGCGATCGTCCAGGCAGTCAACGCGTTCCCCAACATGAACCGGCACTTCGCCGAAATCGACGGCAAGCCGAACGCGGTCACGCCCGAGCACACCAATCTCGGACTCGCGATCGACCTTCCCGGAAAGGACGGCAACCGCTCACTGGTAGTTGCCGCCATCCGGAACACCGAGTCGATGAACTTCGTCCAGTTCCACGCGGCATACGAGGACATCGTCCGACGCGCCCGTGAAGGCAAGCTCACCGGCGAAGACTTCACCGGCGTCACCATTTCGCTGACCAACCCGGGCGGTATCGGCACGGTTCACTCCGTTCCTCGCCTGATGAAGGGCCAGGGCGCCATCATCGGTGCCGGCGCGATGGAATACCCCGCCGAGTTCCAGGGCGCCAGCGACGAGAAGCTGGCCGAGATGGGCGTCGGCAAGTTGATGACTCTCACCTCGACCTACGATCACCGCATCATCCAGGGTGCCGAGTCGGGCGATTTCCTGCGCACGATCCACAACCTGCTGATCAGCGACGAGTTCTACGACGAGATCTTCCACGCGCTCGGCAACCCGTACGAGCCGGTGCGGTGGCGCAAGGACGTGCCGGAAGGCGCTGTCGACAAGAACACCCGCGTTCTCGAACTGATCGCTGCATACCGTGACCGCGGCCACCTCATGGCCGACACGGACCCGTTGCAGTTCGTCAAGGACAAGTTCCACAGCCACCCCGACCTCGACGTCATCAGCCACGGCCTGACGCTGTGGGATCTGGACCGTGAGTTCAAGGTCGGCGGCTTCCACGGCCAAGAGAAGATGAAGCTGCGCGACGTGTTGAGCGTGCTGCGCGACGCGTACTGCCGCCACGTCGGCGTCGAGTACACGCACATCCTCGAGACGGATCAGCGTCAGTGGATCCAGGACCGCGTCGAGGGCCATCACGCCAAGCCTTCGGTCGCTCAGCAGAAGTACATCCTGAGCAAGCTCAACGCCGCCGAGGCCTTCGAGACGTTCCTGCAGACCAAGTACGTCGGCCAGAAGCGCTTCTCGCTCGAAGGCGCAGAAGCAGTCATCCCGATGATGGACGCCGTGATCGACCAGGCCGCCGAGCACCAGCTCGACGAGGTCGTCATCGGCATGCCGCACCGTGGCCGTCTCAACGTCCTTGCCAACATCGTCGGCAAGCCGTACTCCAAGATCTTCACGGAGTTCGAGGGCAACATGAACCCGGCAGCCGCTCACGGCTCCGGCGACGTGAAGTACCACTTGGGTGCCAGCGGAACGTACATCCAGATGTTCGGCGACAACGACATCGCTGTCTCCTTGACCGCAAACCCGTCGCACCTCGAGGCCGTCGACCCGGTTCTCGAAGGCCTGGTCCGCGCCAAGCAGGACATCCTCGACAAGGGCGAAGAAGGCTTCACCGTCCTGCCGCTCATGCTGCACGGTGACGCTGCATTCGCCGGTCAGGGTGTTGTCGCCGAGACGCTCAACCTCTCGCTGCTTCGCGGTTACCGCACCGGTGGCACCGTGCACATCGTCGTGAACAACCAGGTCGGCTTCACCACCGCTCCGGAACATTCACGCTCGTCCGAGTACTGCACCGACGTCGCGAAGATGATCGCCGCACCGGTCTTCCACGTCAACGGCGACGACCCCGAGGCTTGCGTCTGGGTTGCTCAGCTGGCCGTCGACTTCCGTGAGAAGTTCGGCAAGGACGTTGTCATCGACCTCATCTGCTACCGCCGTCGCGGTCACAACGAGGGCGACGACCCGTCGATGACCCAGCCGGCCATGTACGACGTCATCGACACCAAGCGCAGCGTTCGTAAGAGCTACACCGAGTCCCTCATCGGCCGCGGTGACATCTCGCTCAAGGAAGCCGAAGACGCACTTCGCGACTACCAGGGCCAGCTCGAACGGGTCTTCAACGAGGTCCGTGAACTCGAGAAGTTCCAGCCCGAACCGTCCGAGTCCGTCGAACTCGACCAGACTCCCCCGGCTCGCCTGACCACGGCTGTCGCTCCCGAGGTCCTCGAGCGCATCGGTGATGCGTTCGTCAACGTCCCCGACGGCTTCACCGTTCACCCGCGCGTCAAGCCGGTTGCCGAGAAGCGCCGCGAGATGGCCCGTGAGGGACATGTCGACTGGGCGTTCGCAGAATTGCTTGCGTTCGGCTCGTTGGCCGAGCAGGGTGCCTTGATCCGCCTCGCGGGTCAGGACTCCAAGCGAGGAACGTTCACGCAGCGTCACTCGGTCCTCATCGACCGCAAGACCGGCAACGAGTACAGCCCGATCGCCAAGATCGCTGCCGACGCCGAAAACGGCGGCAAGTTCATGGTCTACGACTCCGCACTCACCGAGTACGCAGGTCTGGGCTTCGAGTACGGCTACTCGGTCGGTAACCCCGACGCTCTGGTCCTGTGGGAAGCGCAGTTCGGTGACTTCGTCAACGGCGCGCAGACCATCATCGACGAGTTCATCTCTTCGGGTGAGGCCAAGTGGGGTCAGCTCTCCGACGTCGTGCTGCTCCTGCCGCACGGTCACGAGGGTCAGGGTCCGGACCACACCTCCGGTCGCATCGAGCGTTTCCTTCAGCTGTGTGCAGAAGGCTCGATGACCGTTGCGGTTCCGTCGACTCCGGCCAGCTACTTCCACCTGCTGCGTCGCCATCACCTCGACGGCATCCGCCGTCCGCTGGTGGTTTTCACGCCCAAGTCGATGCTGCGTAACAAGGCTGCCGTCAGCAACGTCGAGGACTTCACGACGGGCAAGTTCCGTTCGGTCTTCGAGGAGCCGGCATACGAGAGCGGCGAAAGCGCACGCGAATCGGTCAAGCGGGTTCTGCTGGTCAGCGGCAAGCTGTACTGGGAACTCCTGGCGAAGAAGCACAAGGACGAGCGAGACGACATCGCCATCGTGCGCATGGAGCAGCTCTACCCCGTGCCGAAGCGTCGCCTCAAGGAGACCCTGGACCGTTACCCGAATGCGGATCAGTTCCGTTGGGTCCAGGAAGAGCCCGCAAACCAGGGTGCGTGGCCGTTCCTCGGGCTGGCTCTGCCGGACCTTCTGCCGGAGACCTTGACCGGTATCAAGCGCATCTCGCGTCGTCCGATGTCCGCTCCCTCTTCGGGATCGAGCAAGGTCCACGCGGTGGAGCAGCAGGAGATCTTGGACGAGGCGTTCCTGCCGACCAACTGATCTCAGTAATTTGACAAGGGCCGGGCCCCACATTCCGCAAGGAGTGTGGGGCCCGGCCTTTCTGCGTTCACGTCAATTCGATTGCAGCAGGCCCAGATCCGGCCCGGCATCGAAGCCGACGGCGGCCAGTGCCAACGCAGGTAACGACTGAACCGTCAGGTCGATCAGTTCCTCGCGGGTGATGGCGGGCGCTCGGAGCCAACTGATGGTGGCTTCCTCGACAAACGCGATCCAACCGCGAACGGCCAACTCCACCTGAGGTGTTCGAGTCAGGCCGATCTTCGGGAGCTGATCGAGGGTTCTCTTGGCCATGATGTCGCGAGTCTGCTCGAACACCTCACGCATCTGCGGATCCCCGCTGGCGGTCCCCCGGAGCAGCGAGACGTAGGTATTGCGGTTCTCGGTCACGTAGTCGACGTACGACGCCAGCACCGAGCGGAGGGTGAGCATCGGATCGTCCGACTCGCTCGGTTCGGTGCGCTGGAGCATCTGTTCACTGCTGTGTCGGACGATCGCCAGATGGAACTCGCTTTTCGACGCGAAGTAGTGGAACAGAAGCCCCCGCGAGACACCAGCCTGATCGGCGATGTCCTCGACGGAAATCTGTTCGAGCGGCCGTTCGGCCAGCATCCGCGCCCCGAGGTCGATGAGTTGCGCTCGGCGTTGCGCAGGGTCGAGCCGCGTTCGCTTTACTGCGTCCATGCCCAATAGACTACTGAATATTCGTCAATAAGCTATTGACCGTGACTCAATAAAGGCATATCGTTCCCTACATGAGTCTTCCAGTTACAGATACCTCAGCACCTGCCGCGGATACTCGCCACGTCGGCACACTGATCATCGGCAGTGGTTTCGCCGGTCTCGGTGCGGCGATCAAACTGGCACAGGCCGGCATCACGGACTACGTCGTTCTCGAGCGCGGCAACGACGTCGGCGGAACCTGGCGTGACAACAGCTACCCGGGCGCCGCGTGTGACGTGCCGTCGCATTTGTACTCGTACTCTTTTGCACTCAATCCGGAGTGGACGCGCTCCTTCTCCACTCAGCCCGAGATCTACAAGTACATCCAGTCGGTGGCCAACCGCCACAAGGTGCTCGACAAGCACATCTTCGACTGCGACGTTCTCTCCGCACGCTGGGACGAGGCGTCTGCTCGGTGGCACGTCAGCACCAACAAGGGCGAATTCGTCGCAAAGATCGTCGTCTCGGCCGTCGGCGCATTGTGTGAGCCTTCACTTCCGGACATCAAGGGCATCGACGGCTTCAAGGGCGAGATCTTCCACTCCTCGCGTTGGAACCACGACGCCGATCTGACCGGCAAGCGTGTGGCCGTCATCGGAACCGGCGCCTCGGCCATCCAGATCGTGCCGGCCATCGGCAAGAAGGTCTCGCATCTCGACGTGTACCAGCGCACGGCGCCGTGGATCCTGCCCCGCGCAGACCGCGAGTACACCAAGATCGAGCACCTCGCGTTCAAGTACCTCCCCGGCTTCCAGAAGTTGTGCCGCACCGGTATCTACTGGATGCGAGAGACGCAGGTCGTCGGCCTGGCCAAGGCGCCGGTCTTCATGAAGCCGTTGCAGTTCGCCGCCGAGCGTCACCTGAAGGCCCAGATCAAGGACAAGGATCTTCGCAAGAAGGTCATGCCCAACTTCCAGATCGGCTGCAAGCGCATGCTGATCTCGAACAACTACTTCCCCACCCTCGCCCAGGACAATGTCGACCTGGTGACCGAAGGCATCGAGGAGGTCACCGCCAACGGGATCGTCTCGAAGACCGGCATCACCCGTGAGATCGATGCCATCGTCGTGGCGACCGGATTCCACGTCACCGACTCCCCCACCTTCGCGGGAATCTTCGGCAAGGACGGACGCTCGCTCGCCGAGGTCTTCGAAGAGACCGGCATGCAGGGATACAAGGGCGCGGCAGTTGCCAACTTCCCCAACATGTTCTTCCTCGTCGGACCCAACACCGGCCTCGGACATTCGTCGATGGTCTTCATGATCGAGTCGCAGATCAACTACCTGGTCGACGCGATCGCCACCATCGACAAGTACGACATCGGCACCATCGAGGTGCGCAAGGACAAGCAGGACAAGTACAACAAGGACCTGCAGGCAGCTATGTCCAAGAGCGTGTGGAACAACGGCGGTTGCGCCAGCTGGTACATGGACAAGCACGGAAACAACACCACCCTGTGGCCTGGCTTCACCTTCCAGTTCCGCAACGCCACCAAGCATTTCGACCTCGCGGCATACCGCAGCGTCGCCACCTCGGATCGCGGCGCCGTCGGCACCGCGACCACTTCACAGATCGACCTCGACGACGAGAAGGCAGTAGCACAATGAGTGATTTTGCAGGCAAGGTCGTAGTCATCACCGGAGCGGGATCGGGCATCGGTCGCGCACTAGCACTGAACCTGGCCGGCCAGGGCGCCAAGTTGGCGATCTCCGACGTGGACACCATCGGGCTCGCCGAGACAACGCGTCTGGTGGAAGCCATCGGCGCCGAGGTGAAGTCGGACCATCTCGACGTCACCCAGCGCGAAGCGGTTCTCGAGTACGCCGACGCGGTTGTCGCCCACTTCGGCAAGGTCAACCAGATCTACAACAACGCCGGAATCGCCTACCACGGCACTTTCGAGAAGTCCGAATTCAAGGACTTCGAACGTGTCATGGACGTCGACTTCTGGGGAGTTGTCAACGGCACCAAGGCATTCCTCCCCCACGTCATCGCCTCCGGCGACGGGCACGTCGTGAACGTGTCGAGCCTCTTCGGTCTGCTGTCGATGCCGGGTCAGAGCGCATACAACTCGGCCAAGTTCGCCGTTCGCGGTTTCACCGAGTCGCTTCGCCAGGAAATGCTGATCGCCAAGCACCCGGTGAAGGTGACCTGTGTGCACCCGGGCGGAATCAAGACCGCCATCGCACGCAACGCCACCGCAGGCCCGGGTGAAGATCTTGCGGTCTTCTCCGAGTTCTTCGACCGCAAGCTCGCGCGCACCACACCGGAGGACGCCGCCAAGACGATCGTCAACGGTGTTCGGAAGAGCAAGCCGCGAGTTCTCATCGGGATGGACGCAATCGCACTCGACGCCTGGGTTCGCCTCGTAGGATCGGGCTACCAGCGCATCGTCGCGATCGTCGCCGGCCGAATGATGCCCAAGTCCAGCTGAGTTCGTTTCACAGCGCAGTTCGTTTCACAGCGCAGTTCGCACAAAGAGTCAGGAGCCCTGCCGGTGAGCACGTTCACCCTTCCGCTGCCCGTGGTCGCATTCTTGTTGAAGCCGTACTTCCGTCTGGCTTTCAACTCGCGGCTGCCGTATCGGATTCAACGTCTGTTGCTCGAGGCCGGGGCACCGCTACAGCAGGTTCCAGCGGGCGCCGTCGTGCGCCCGCTGGAGCTGGCTTGCCGACCGGCAGAGAAGATCACCGTCGGCGCAACCGAGCGCCCCACCGCAGTTCTCTACCTGCATGGCGGGGCGTACACGCTGGGTTCGCTGTCCACACACCGTTCTCTCGCAGCTCATCTCGCCCGTGAGTCGTCCAGTGCGGTCTTCACCTTGGACTACCGTCTCGCGCCGGAGAATCCGTATCCCGCCGCTCTCGACGACGCGGTCTCAGCCTTCATGCAGTTGGTCACCGAGTTCGACTATTCGGAAGACCGCGTTGCCATCGCCGGCGATTCGGCCGGTGGCGGCCTGGCCGCGGCGACCGCTATCCGTCTGATCGAGCGTCACGGCGTGACCCCCGGCGCGCTTGCACTGATCTCACCGTGGGTCGATCCCGGCGATCGGGGTGCCACCAAAAAGGCCGACCTGGTGGTCAACACAGCGTGGTCCTTCGACGCCGCCGACGCCTACCTTGCCGGAGGCGACCGTACTGATCCCGGCTACGCACCGATGCATGGCAAGCTCGACGGGTTGCCACCCACCAGGATTCACGTCGGTTCCGAGGAAGTCCTCTACCCGCAGATCATGACGTTCACCGACAAGCTCTCCGCTGCCGGCGTCGACGTGTCCCTGGTTGAGTACGCAAGACTCTGGCACGTGGCTCACGCACAGGCGTCACTGGTGAAGGAAGCAGCAGACGCCGTTTCCGACCTCGGCCAGTTCATCGCATCGAAACTGATTCGTGCCAAAGATGATTCGAGTTCAGCAGTAGGCTCGAACAGTCACTGACGGCTGGGACACCCGTCCATGTCACTGACGGGTGTCCCACCAGGTGCGGGCGACTTCCGAGGCTGACGCCTTGCCGGTCCGCACCTGCTCGATCATTGCGGCGAGATCGGTGGTGGACAGTTCACCGGCAACGACGCTGAGCGCCTTGACAGCCGAATCTCCCAGTGCGCCCGCTCGAAAGAGCGGAACGACATTCTGCGCAGCCAGAACGTGATTCGAATCAGCGAGCACTGTGACGGCATCGGATTGTGCCAACGCCGACAGCGTCGTGGTTCCGAATACTTGTGCACCGGGTACGTCTGCCGGCGTTGCCTGATCGACACCGGCGAAGACACACTCGGCGCCCTCGGCCAACTGTTCCACTGCCCCGTCCTCGACGAATCTCGCGGAGACGAGCGGCCTCGCCGCGGCACACGAAGGAGCAAAGGCTTCTATCGTCTTCGCTCCCAACGACTGTGCGTATCCGGTGTCGAGTGCGAGGACCGCACGATCTTCGGCCATCGCATAGTCGGAGACCGAAAGACCCTCCGGCAGAGAGCGACTCAAGGCTTCGAAGACGTCGTCGGCCTTGCGGGCCGGGGATGACGGGTCGTAGTGATCGAGCAGCGCGCCGGTGAACTCGGGCACCAAAGTGACTCGCGCTGCGTCCAGAGCCTCGAGTGATTGGTTTCGGCCACCACCCACCGATTCGACGCGAGCCGACAGGCCGGAGGAGGAGAGCACCGTCGAATACACCTCGGCCAACACCGAACTCTCCACCGATGCGTCAGCAGCCACCACGATCTGGTCACGAGACTCCGCTTCGGCACCCTCTACCACCGAATCACCGTTTGCGCATCCGCTGAGAATCGGCAGGACCATCAGTGCTGCAACAACAGTCGAATACTTCGTGCGTGTGCTCTTCACCGAAATCCTCACATCCAATCCCATGGATCGAAAACCGTGCCATGTCGGTACCTATCGTTACACTTGTCGGGCGATGCGCGGTAACCAGTCCTGACGCAGCCACTCGGTGGCGGCGCCGTCGAAGTCACTCGGGTGGCTTCGCCATAAGGGAATGGTTTCCGACGCCCGAAACACGGGACGCCCGAAAAACCGGAAGGACGCTCATGCGCACCTCACGATTTCGTTCCAACCGTTGGCTCGTAGCCGCGGCAACCGTTGTCTCTCTGACTGCACTGACAGCGTGCGGTAGCAGCGACGGTGACTCCAACAGCGATCCCAACGCGATCGTCGTCGGCTCCGCCAACTTCACCGAATCCGAGACGATCGCCAACATCTACGCCGAAGCACTGCGTGTCAACGGGTTCGATGTGTCCACGTCGTTCAACGTCGGCAGCCGCGAGGCGTACATTCCGGCACTCAAGGACGGGTCCATCAGTGTCATTCCGGATTACACGGGAAATCTCCTGCAGTACTTGGATCCCGACAGCACGGCCACCAGCTCCGCTGACGTCCTCGCTGCTCTTCCCGCAGCTCTCGGGTCGGAATTGGCAATTGCGACGCCTGCATCCGCCGAGGACAAGGACGCCGTCGTCGTCACGAAGGAAACCGCTGACAAGTGGAACCTGAAGACGATCGCCGATCTGGCTCCGCATTCCGCCGAGGTCAAGTTCGGTGCTCCGGCCGAGTTCCAGGAACGTCCAGCCGGATTGCCCGGTTTGAAGTCCAATTACGGCCTCGACATCTCGGCAGCCAACTTCGTTCCGATCGCCGACGGCGGTGGACCGGCAACCGTGAAGGCTCTCTCCTCCGGTGACATCACCGCGGCAAACATCTTCACGACGTCGGCCTCCATCCCGGAGAACAACTTCGTGGTTCTCGAAGACCCGAAGAACAATTTCCCGGCTCAGAACGTGGTGCCGGTGCTGCGCGCGTCGAAGTCTTCCGACAAGTTGAAGACGGTCCTCGATGCGGTGTCCGCCAAGCTCACCACCGAAGAGTTGTTGGCACTCAACGTCCAGGTGTCCGGCGACACCAAGACGGAGCCGGCAGCGGCGGCCAAGGCGTGGGTGACGGCGCAGGGCCTCGACAAGCCGGTCTCGTAGTCACGTGATCACCTTCGAGGGCGTCACCAAGCAGTATCCGGACGGCACCACCGCCGTCGACCGTCTCGATCTCACCATCGAGGCCGAGTCGTTCACGGTGTTCGTGGGGCCGTCCGGGTGCGGCAAGACGACGTCGATGCGCATGATCAACCGGATGATCACACCGACGTCGGGCAAGATCTTCGTCGACGGTCGCGACATCGCCCAGACCGACGCGGTGAAACTGCGTCTCGGTATCGGGTACGTCATCCAGAACGCCGGCCTGCTTCCGCACCGCACCGTGATCGACAACGTCGCAACGGTTCCGGTGCTGCGCGGTGAGTCCCGCCGCGCCGCCCGTAAAGCCGCGTTGGGTGTGCTCGAACGAGTCGGTCTGGACATCTCACTTGCCACCCGCTACCCCGGGCAACTCTCGGGTGGGCAGCAGCAACGTGTGGGAGTTGCGCGTGCATTGGCGGCCGATCCGCCGATCCTGTTGATGGACGAGCCGTTCAGCGCCGTCGACCCCGTCGTGCGTGAGGATCTGCAGACCGAAATGCTCCGTCTGCAAAGCGAACTGAAGAAGACGATCGTCTTTGTCACCCACGACATCGACGAGGCAGTCAAACTCGGTGATCACATTGCCGTCTTCGGTCCCGGCGGGCGGCTTCAGCAGGTGGCGGCACCTCGCGACGTGTTGGCTGCACCGGCAACGGATTTTGTCGCCGGATTCGTCGGGCGCGATCGCGGATATCGGGGATTGTCGTTCCGCGCTGCCGACGAGGTTCCGTTGCACCCTGTACGCACGGCCGTCGAGAACGAATTGAAGGCTCTGCGTCTCGAATTGGGCGAGTGGGTTCTCGTGGTCACGGACAACGGAACTCCGCAGGGATGGATCGACGTGACCGGCGTCGAAGGCCTGCGCTCGGGACGAACCCTTGCTCAGTCGACGTCTGCCGGTGGTTCGCTGTTCTCCCCCGGCGGCGATCTCCGCCAAGCACTCGATGCGGCAATCTCGTCGCCTTCCGGTATCGGCGTTGCCGTCGACGGCGAGGGAGCGGTCATCGGCGGGATCCTCGGTTCCGAAGTCGTGGCGAAATTGGCAGATCAGCGTCGACGCGAGGACGAGGAACGCAACCGCGTCGCCTTCACCGAGGGATTCGGGTCGTAGCGGCATGCGCTGGCTCATCGACAATTTCTCGACGGTCGTGGATTACTCGAAGACCCATCTGTATCTGGCACTGCTTCCTTTGCTGATCGGTCTCCTGATTGCCGTTCCGGTCGGAACAGCGATCCGCAACGTCAGATGGCTGCGCCGAATCACGTTGACCCTGGCGAGCATTGCGTTCACGATTCCGTCGCTCGCGCTGTTCGTCACCATCCCCCAGTTGTTCGGACTCAAGACCCTTGATCCTCTCAACGTCGTGATCGCACTCAGCGTGTATGCGACGGCACTGCTCATCCGGGCTGTACCCGAAGCACTCGACTCGGTGCCGGACAACGTCATCGACGCCTCCACCGCCGTCGGTTTCACACCACTACGACGCGCTCTGACGGTCGAGTTGCCATTGGCGCTGCCGGTGATGATCGCGAACATCAGAGTTATTGCCGTTACCAATATTTCGCTGGTGTCAGTCGGATCTCTGATCGGAATCGGCGGGCTTGGAGTCCTGTTCAAACAAGGCTACGACCGCGACTATCCCGACCAGATCGTTGCGGGCATCATCGCGATCGTCGTGCTGGCACTGGCGCTCGATCTGATCCTGTATCTGATCGGCCGATTCCTGACCCCGTGGACCAGAACGTCGACCTCGTCGAAGGTTCCCGCCGTCCTGTCAGCCGAGGGGGAACCCGTATGAGCATCTTCACCGGGGCCTGGGACTTCATCGTCGATCCCGGAAATTGGAGCGGCGACACCGGAATCGGCACCCGCATCCTCCAGCACCTCTGGTACAGCGTTCTGGCCGTGGCACTTTCGGCTGTGATCGCGGTGCCCATCGGATTACTCATCGGCCATCTGCGTCGCGGTGAGATCGTGGTCGTCAGTCTGGTCAACGCACTGCGGTCACTGCCTACTCTCGGCCTGCTGACCTTCCTCGTTCTTCTCATGGGTCTGGGAGTGATGCCGCCGATTCTCGCCCTCGTCATTCTTGGTATTCCCCCACTACTCGCCGGCACGTACGCCGGAATCGCCAGCGTCGACCGCGGCGTCGTCGAGGCCGCACGGGCGATGGGTATGACCGAACTCCAAGTGCTCTTCCGCGTCGAGATACCCAATGCGCTGCCATTGATTCTCGGCGGACTGCGTAACGCGACACTGCAGGTGATTGCCACGGCAACGGTCGCCGCCTACGTCAACCTCGGCGGCCTCGGCCGGTACATCTTCGACGGTCTCGCGCTCTACAAGTACGACCGAGTGGTCGTCGGCGCAATCCTGGTCGCGGTTGTGGCTCTCGTCGTGGACGGCTTACTGGCGCTGGTGGTCTGGGCATCGGTTCCCGGGACCGGCAGGCTACGCCGAACACCCGACCTCACTCGTCTGTAGCTCTCGGTACACACGAAAAAGCCCCGATCGGAACCTTGTGTGCGGGTTCCGATCGGGGCTTTCGTAGTCCCTCTTAGCTGGTCACGCCCTCAGCATGCGCTGCGGCCGCGACGGCTTCCGCTACTGCGGGTGCCACGCGAGGGTCGAGTGGGCTGGGGACGATTTTGTCCGCCGCCAACTCGTCGCCGACCACCGACAGGATTGCCTCGGCGGCAGCGAGCTTCATACCTTCGGTGATGCGACGGGCGCCGGCGTCGAGCGCGCCCTTGAAGACACCGGGGAAGGCAAGAACATTGTTGATCTGGTTCGGGAAATCACTACGGCCCGTCGCCACGATCGCCGCGTACTTCGACGCGGTTTCGGGGTGAATCTCCGGGTCCGGGTTGGAGAGTGCGAACACGATCGACTCGGGAGCCATCGAAGCGATGAGCTCCTCGGGGATCTTGCCCGCCGAGACACCGAGGAACACATCGGCACCTTCGAGAGCCTCGATGGCACCACCATGCAGGTCACGGGGATTGGTGCGGGCCGCCAGTTCTGCCTTCACGTCGTTGAGGTCGCTGCGCTCACCCGAGATGATGCCCTTCGAGTCCAGCACGATGACGTCGCTGATTCCGGCGGCGAGCAGGATGTTCGCGCAGGCAACACCCGCAGCGCCGGCGCCGGAGATGACGACCTTGAGTGTGGTGATGTCGCGGCTCTGGACCTTCACGGCGCCCTTGAGTGCCGCGAGGACCACGATGGCGGTTCCGTGCTGATCGTCGTGCATGACGGGGCAGTCGAGAGCTTCGATGACGCGCTTCTCGATCTCGAAGCAACGCGGCGCCGAGATGTCCTCGAGGTTGACCGCGCCGAAGCTCGGACGCAGTCGGATGAGTGTCTCGACGATCTCGTCGGGGTCCTTGGTGTCGAGAACCAGCGGAATGGAGTTCAGTCCGGCAAAGTTCTTGAACAGTGCCGACTTGCCCTCCATGACGGGCAGCGACGCGCGGGGGCCGATGTCGCCGAGTCCGAGAACCGCGGTGCCGTCGCTGACCACGACGACGAGTCGGTTGGTCCACGTGTATCGATCGGCGAGGGTTTCGTCTGCAGCGATGGCGCGGCTCACCTGAGCAACACCCGGCGTGTAGGCGATCGAGAGGGCCCGCTGCGTATCGAGCGGTGCTGTGGTCTCGACCGAGAGCTTGCCACCGACGTGAGCGGCAAAGATTTCTTCGTCGGTCAACTCGACCTTGGGTACGTTGATGGCTTCAGTCACGAGGGACACGATGACACTCCTGATTAGTCCAGCCTCAAGCGGGGCTGGGTTACTGGGAAGTAATCCTTCGGACCGCTGCGAAACTACGTTCACAACGGTCAGAGATCATTTCTTCCGCGAACGACTACTGAGAAGAAGAGCATTCGGCGTGCGCGAGAAAGTGGGCCGCAATACATCCGAAGCGTCATGGTGTGGGGCGGGTGAGCCCTGGCGTATCCATGCAATCTAGGTTTCGGGAGAAATTCTGACGAAACCTGCACTTCGGGGCCGGGCTGTGGCGCCGCCTCGAAGCAACTCCAGTTTGCCACCAGAGTCGGATCACAATCAAATCCTCCAAGCGGTCGGATTCCTCACCACACTCGAACCCGAGCCGTCATCCCCACCCAGTCATCCCCACCACTGCGTCACCAACAACAGCCCCGCCACCACGAGCACGACCACCGATCCGGCAACCGCCGCGATACCCCGCCTGCGGTCGCACCAGATCTGCGCGGCGAGAGCAACCACCGAGGCCGCAATGTGCGCGGTGATCGACGTTGTTCCCGGACCCGGGAATCCGCGGTTGCCGCCCAGATATGCCGAACCGATGATCACGAGTGTCAAGACCACGATTCCGGCCGCCACGGTGCCACTCAGGGCGCGTAGAGCGCGGACCAGCAGCCATTGTCGTTTGTCGGCGGGATAGTCGTAATCGTCTTCGTACTGATAGTCCTGATATTCCTGGTACTGGTAGTCGTCCTCGTACCTGTCGTTCCGGTCGTACCTGTCGTCGTATGTCATCTCTTACGCTCCCGCGACGAATCCGCGGACTGATTCCGCAATGAGTTGAACCGCGATGGCGGCGAGCAGAAGACCGGCGATGCGTGCCAGCAGACTGATGCCACCCTCGCCCAGTATCCGGATCAGTGCGGTCGAGAAGCGCAGGACCACGAACAGCACGAGGTGGATGGACAGAATCGCCAACGCGATCGCCAGATACGACGCCGCTTCACCGTCGGCCTGGGCGACAAAGACGATGACGGCTGCAATCGCACCGGGACCGGCCATCATCGGCGTTCCCAGAGGAACGAGTGCGACGTTGACGTCGTCGGCTCCCTGCGGACGGTTGGAGGCCTTGCCGGTCAGCAGTTCGAGTGCGATGAGAAGCAGCAGCAATCCGCCGGCGCCCTGCAACGCCGGAATGCCGATGTGGAGGTAGTTGAGGATCGCCTGACCGCCGATGGCAAAGACCGAGATGACCGCCAGGGAGACGGCGGGGGCCTGCCATGCCGCTCGATTGCGATCTTCACGGCTTTTACGTCCGACGAGTGACAAGAACACCGGGATGACTCCGGGCGGGTCCATGATCACGAACAGCGTGATGAACACGGTGAGGTAGAGCGTGGTGTCGAGCATCAGCGCCCCAGTACCTCCACGCCGGTGGCGGCCGAGACGAGTTTGTCGAACTCGGCTTCGTCCGTGAGCTCGTCGCCGAGTCCGATCGTCTTGTTCTCGCCGTGGTAGTCAGAGGATCCGGTGACTGCCAAACCGAGGTCGACAGCCAGGCGGCGCAGGACGTCACGATCGTCGCTGCGATGGTCCGGGTGATCGACTTCGAGACCCCCGAGACCCAGATCGGCCAGATCGCGGATGTGGTCGAGCGCAAGCAATCCGCCGCGCGAACGGGCCCGTCCATGCGCCAGGACGGTCACTCCCCCGGCGGCTGCCACCAGTTCGACGGCGTACTCGAGCGGAGTGTCGTACTTGGGAACGTCGTATCGTCCTCGACTGGACAACAGGTCGGAGAAAGCCTCACTGATGCTCGACACCACTCCCGCTCGCATCAGGGCCGCTGCGACGTGCGGGCGTCCGACGGACGGACCGGCGTCAGCCAAGATCTGATCGGGATCGACGGGCAGACCGTCACGCGCCATCATGGTCGTCATCACCCGGATACGTTCGACGCGTTCGGCGCGCAGTCGCTCACGTTCTTTTGCGAATTCGGGGTGCGTCGGATCGAACAGGTACGCCAGAAGATGTACAGCGACCGGCCAACCACGCTCACCTCGACCTTCGCACGACATCTCCATCCCACGAACCAGGCTGACGCCGGCCGGCAAGGCCTGCGCCGCCTCGGCCCAGCCCGAAGTCGTGTCGTGATCGGTGATGGCGACGACGTCGAGTCCGGCGTCGGCTGCGGCGCGCATGAGGGCAGCCGGGGTGTCGGTGCCGTCCGATGCGTTGGAGTGGGTGTGAAGATCTATTCGCACTGTTCCAGTGTGTCAGCAATCGGCAACTTCATCGCGCTCCGGTGGGCGAGCCGGAAGCTGACGTACGATTACGCCGCAGCGGCAGCGCAATTCGATCAGGTGTCGCTGTAGTGCCGTTCCCCTGCCGTTCCACTGCATTACAGACCGAGAAGGAGCGAGCGTGCCAACCATGCCGTCACTGCCGAATTGGTCGAACGGCAAATCGACGCAAGCCGATGCGCCCAAGATCCCCGTTCCGGCAGCCCGCGCGATCGTCGACTGCGCGGTCTACGTGGACGGCGTGCGGTTGCCGGGCAAGTACACGCACCGCGCTGCGTTGGCCGAGGTTCGTAGTCGCGACAACGCATTCGTTTGGGTGGGCATGCACGCTCCCGACGAAGGTCAGATGCAAGATGTCGCAGCAACTTTCGGACTCCACGAGCTGATGGTCGAGGATGCTGTCCATGCACACGAGCGCCCGAAACTCGAACGCTACGACGACGTCATGTTCCTGGTGCTGCGCACGGTCGTCTACGTACCGCACGAGTCCGTCGCGACGGCGAGCGAGATCGTCGAAACCGGCGAGATCATGGTGTTCGTCGGCCCCGACTTCGTGGTGACCGTCCGGCACGGGGATCACTCCGAACTGGCAAGCGTGCGCAAGTCACTCGAGCAGAACCCCGAGCGCCTCACCATGGGCCCGTTCGCGGTGTTGCACGCGATCACCGACCACGTCGTCGACAGCTATCTCTCCGTCATCCAACTCGTCGAACAGGACGTCGACAGCATGGAAGAGTTGGTGTTCAACCCGCGGAACACCGTTGCCGTCGAGCACATCTACCTGCTCAAACGTGAAATCGTCGAACTACGACGCTCGGTCACTCCACTCGGATTGCCACTGCTCCAGCTGACCCAGCCCGCGGGCGGCCTCGTCCCGAAGGAGATCCGGCGATACTTCCGTGACGTACGAGATCACCACACGATCGTGGCCGAACGTATCTCGGAATACGACGAGGTGTTGAGTTCGCTGGTCGACGCCGCACTCGCGAAGATCGCGGTGCAGCAGAACACCGACATGCGCAAGATCTCCGCGTGGGTCGCTATCGCCGCCGTGCCGACCGGCGTTGCCGGTATCTACGGGATGAACTTCGAGAACATGCCGGAACTCGGTTACAAGTACGGCTATCAGTCCATCCTGTTCCTCATCGCGTCGGTGTGTGTCGGCTTGTTCTTTCTCTTCCGTCGCAACAACTGGCTGTGAACAACTCCTTCTGACTCCCTGTACTTGCCACCGTCGCAGGCGGACAATGGATATGGGTACGCATTTTCATTCCGTTCCCGAAATCCATTTTGCGACAAGCAAATTCAGACCCAAGGAGAAGTGGAGGAACAACCATGCCTACAGTCGAGCAATCCGTAGAGATCGCGTTGCCACCCAAAGACGTCTGGGAGTACATGTCCGTCGCCGAGAATTGGCCCAATTGGGAAAACTCGATGGTCGAATGCAAACAGATCACCGACGGCCCGATGGGCGTGGGAAGCCGCTGGCACGGCGTCTCGCGAATTCTGGGCAAGCGTCTCGAGTGGACATCCGAATTCACCGAGTACGACCCACCGAGATCGTCGAAATCGACGTCCGTCGAAAGTCCGGTCAGCTTCTCGCAGACCACGACCTGCGAAGAAGTCGGTGACGGCACTCGGGTCACCTACCGACTCGACAGCGAAAGCGGCCTGGGAGGAGTATTCGGCAAGATGGCCGACCCGATCGTCACGAAAGCATTTTCACGGACGGTTCGGGTAAGTCTCGAGAACTTGGCGGACATCCTCGTGCACGCCGAATGATCTGACGGACAAAGCGCCGGCGCAGCTAGAGCGAGGCAGCGGAACGGTGCGGATCGCGAATGTCGATCCCCGCCTCGGTCCACGCTTCCCGCAGCGCCTCCGCGCCGCGCAGACGCACCCAGGCGGCTTCGGTACCGGTCAGGGGGACCACGCCAAGGAAGCGCACCGGATCGAACGGCTCCGGCAGCGTCAGGTCGGCGATCCCGCTGTCACCGAGAAGCACCGCCGTGAACGCGGTGTCCTTCCACAGCGGCTCGCCCAGGTCCAACAGTGCGTCCTCGAGCAGCACGACGCCTTCGACGGACGGCGCCGCAGCCAGGACCGCGAGCGTCCTGGCCACACCCGACGCGACACCCGTGCCACCGCGCAGGGTGAGCACCAACTCGGCGCGAGGACCGCGTGTGGGGTCTGCGACCAGTTCGTTGGGGTCGCCCATCGGATGACGCGAGCACCCCAGTGTGACGTAGCGGACCAGTCCGTCGGGTGATTCGAAACGCAGCACGTCCAGCGGTTCGACACCGAGGAACGTCACTGAGGCCGCGGTGGGGTCCGGCCCCTCGATGCTGCTGACGAGATGGGCCCGGACGGAAGATACGACGCTGTCTGACACTCGTCCATCTAAACACCGTGCCCGCGAGGTTCGCAGCGCAGATACCTCGCGGTGGCGGTAGCGTCGTCGAAATGGTCTCCGTTCTCGCTGTCAGCGACGAGACCGTCGAATTCCTGTGGAGCAGTCAAGTTCGTTCACTCGGAGTCGACGTGATCCTGGGCGCGGGCGATCTGCCGTTTGCGTATCTGGAGTACCTGTCCGATCAGCTGAATGCGCCGTGCGTGTTCGTTCCCGGAAACCACGACGTCGATCTGTCCGGATATTCGAACAAGAGATCCGGTTGGATGCGGGCAGGTATGCCGGCGCAGTGGCCCGGCCCGACCGGAGCAGTCAACGCCGACGGACGCATCGTGACCGTCGCCGGTCTGCGGATCGCGGGCCTCGGTGGTTCCATCCGATACAACACGGGTCCCAATCAGTGGTCCGAGCGCCAGCAGAGCCGACGCGCCCGCTCGCTCACCTGGCGAAACGCCTGGCAATCGAGGCTTCCCGGCGGCCGGGCGGGCGTGGATGTGCTGCTCACCCACAGCCCCGCCCGCGGTGTCGGCGACGCCGAGGATCGGCCACATCGTGGGTTCGAATGCTTCACCCCCTTGATCCGCACCCTCGATCCGACGGTCATGATTCACGGACACATCCACCCGCACGGGCGAACACCTCTCGATCTGGAGGTAGGCCGGACTATCGTGCTCAATACCGTCGGCTTCACGCTGATGGAGATTTCCCCAGGTACTCCGCCGACGATCGTGAGGCGCCGACATGGCTCGTGACACCGGATTTCCCACAGCCGACGCGGAAAACGACTTCGCTCGTCAGCGTCGACGCGCCGACGTTGCCCGTCTGGTCAGTTGGCTACGACGCGAACCGGACGACGTCAACGCGATCCTGCCGTTCGACGAGGTTGTCGCAGCGCTCGGCAAGGTTGGTGAGAAGTCTCTGGGTCTACAGGTCGTCACCATCGAATCGATAGTCGGAAGTGTCGACCGCACAGGTGATTTCGACAGGTACTTCCGTCCGACGTCCACTCATTCGCGCGCTCGTTGGGAGCGACTTGCGGTGGCGCAACGACGCGGCGAATCGGTGCCACCCGTTCAGTTGTACCGTGTCGGCTCCATGCATTTCGTGATCGACGGACACCACCGAGTGTCCATTGCGTGTGCGATGCACCAGAAGACAATCGACGCGTACGTCACCGAGATCATCACGCGCATCTCGCCGGAAGGCATCACTCAGCGCGCCGATCTGCTCATCAAGGACCATCGCCGACTCTTCCTCACTCGCGTTCCGCTGCAGGGTTCACAACGCGAAGCTGTCCAGGTCACCGACCCGTGGGAGTACGCCGAACTCAGTGAGTGCGTGGAGGCGTGGGGTTTTCGGCTCATGCAGGAAAAGGGTGAGTTCCTCGGCCGAGACACGGTCGCCCGGCGCTGGTTCGGCGAGGAGTTTCTCCCCGTCGTGCGAATGCTGAGGGGCGCCGACATGTTGCCCGAGCACACCGATGCCGAGGCGTACTTGTGGATCGCCCGGGAGCGGTACCGGTTGGTGCGGCGCCACATGTGGAACGACGAGATCGTGGCCGAACTGCGCGATCGAGCACCCCGAAAGCACAAGCCCGCTACGTAGATGCAGTGAAGCGAACCTCGCGGTTCGGGATCTTCGGGTGCATGAACTTCAGCAACGAACGCGCTTCTTTCTCGATGGACGCGAGGGCGGTCTTCGGTTGCTGCGCAAACAGAGTCGCACCCAACTCGACCGTCTCCTTTGCCGGCGTCACCGTCGCATATCCCACCACCTTCCCGCGCACCAGGATGGCGGGCTTGATGATGCCGTTCACGGTGAAGACGCGAGTTCGGTACTGCTCGTCCATGATTCGCGAGCGGTCGGCGTGCGAGAGCAGGATGTTGTCGAACGGAGCAAGGATTCTGACCGGCGGTGTTCCGGAGGTCGGTCGTGGCGCGTCCGGCAGGTCGAACACCTCGGCCCCTTTCGCGTTGACAAAGGTGATCAAGCCGGGACGTAGCCTCTCGAAGACTTCGGCGAGTCTCGTGAGCCCTGACCACGCTTGCGCATCTTTCACACTGGCGGGCCCGAAGGCCGCCAGATAACGAAGCACCATCGCATCCGGATCCGGCGATGAACTCACTTCCGTGCCAAGCCAATTCTCCAAGGTCGTCAGTGCCGGTACTCCGGATCGTCCCCACAGGCCTCGCGGTGGGACCTGCACCATCGGCAGAAGTCCTCGAACTCCGTGCGCCAGTCCCTCGGCCGCGTGACCGGGAAAGCGCTCTGCCAGTATCGGTCTCATCTGCATCTGGGTGAGCGGCCCGTCCGCTACGAGGTCCCGTCCCGCCCGCGCCAGAGCGTCGAGATCCAACCCGGTGAGCGCCGCACGCTGTGTGCTGTTGGTGTGGAGATCGCGTTCCATGATCGTCTGAACCGTGGCCCGGAAGGGGCCCGCATCCGCGGCCGAGAGAGCAAAAACCGTGCCCCGCATGGCAACCAGCCGCACCACCTGGCGCTTCTCCACAAGGGTGGAGAGGTCTTCTGCTGCAAAGTTCTTCAGCCGCGCCCACAGTGCCAGATAGGGAGGCGTCGGCGCCTGGGCTTGCAGACCCGCCAGGTGCTCGATCGCATCCAACGCGCTGACCTCGGCCCTCCGCAGCAGGAACTGCCTCGCCAGTGTCGCCAGGTTGAGCTCGCGATCGGTGATCAGTGTCATCGACAACTCCTCAGCGCTCGTGGTCGGATTCGGTGACGATCTGGAACGGTATCTCGACTCGCGCGAGGGTTCCGGACTCTTCACCCGGCCCGACCGAGAACGAGCCACCCGCAGCAACCACTCGCAGTTCGTGCGAGAGCAGCCCTATGTGGCCGGCGGCCCGTCGTTCGGCAATCCGATCGGCGCTGATCCCCCGGCCGTCGTCCGAGACCACCAGCACCGCACGGTGGTCCAGTCGTGCGAGCTCGATCCGAACATTGTGCGCACCGGCATGTTTGACGACGTTGGCCAGCAGCTCTCGTGCGGCGCCGAACAGGACGTCGTCCGCGGACGTGCGCAGATCGTCGTTCCAGCCCGAAGTGTCGACGTCGACCACTACTCCGCCGCGTCCCTGCGCCGATCGCGCGAGGTCCCCGATTGCGCGGGCAAGACCCACGTGAACAAGGACAGTGGGATGCAACTCCGAGACGGAGGATCTCAACAGCGTTGTCGCTTCACCGAGCGCTTTCCCAGCTCGCGCCAGGGCGACAGGCTCCGCGCTGTCTGCCAATTCGTCGAGATCCATCCGCGCCGCGAGGACGTACTGCAGCGCCCCGTCGTGTAATTGCTCCGACAGTTCCGTGCGCTCACGCTGCTCGAGCCCCATGAGCTCGGCAAGAAGGCTCGTGCGATGCCCGACGAGGTGCCCGATGGTCAGCACGCGTGATCTTTGAATCCGAGTCAGTCCGATTGCGCCCGCGCCTACTCCGGCCAAGGCCATGGTGCTCAGCAGGATCGACGGCCACGGCTCGGAGTTCGAAGTCATCGTTGCCCAACTGGAAACGAAGAACACCCCGATCGTGCAGGCAACGACGCCGACACACACGTCCGTCCGCAGTTGCGTACACGCCAGAACCGGAATGACGAAGAGCCCGTTGCTCAAGATGTCGGCGGTCCAACTCTGCTCGGCCGCGAGACCGGTCAGCAATGTCAGAGTTGCGAGCACGGCAAGGTCGACGAACAAGCCGAGCCAGATCATCGTCACCGGGCCGGTGCCGCCCTTGCGGATCCACAGCGCCACGGCTGCCGACCAGAGGGCATAGGTGCCCAGAATCGCGAAACACCATCCCGCGTCGTTCATCGGCGGGACGAAGATCAGTGTCAGGGCGATGAGCAGCACCAGAGCGCCACGCACCGTCAGTTGGAGGTACGCACCGCGGTAGGCGTGTTCGCGCATGATCCGCTCGAGGTCCGGGCCACCGGGCAGGTGCTCGGTTCGTACCGAGGATTCGTTCATCTGTCCTCCTGTGCCGCCCATCCCAGTTCCCTGTGAATGAGCTTCGCACACGAGATTTCACAATCAACCCGCAATATCGTGAATGACACAGCATTCACCGAACCTCGAAACCACGCAGGAGTGCTCATGATCTCGACCCGAGCAAGCAAGCGCCGCATCGCCACTCGATTTGCCGTCGCCGGCGCCCTGGCAGCGGCGCCGATCGCCGTGGTCGCCGGGACAGCGCAAGCCGCCCCGGCCTCCACCCATCACGAACAATTCGGCCGCCTGGTCCCCCTACCCGAACCGGCCGACGCAGCGCCCGGCCCCGAACAGGTACCGCTCCCCTGGGGCGCGACGTATTCGGTCACCTTGCCCGGGTAAAGGTCACAGCAGCAGATTGGCTCCCGTACCGCCGTCGAACACTGCGATCTTGGCGGGATCGAACCAGAGATCGACAGACCTGCCCTGGGCCACCGTGGACTCGGACGAGAGCCTGGCAACCAGTTGACCGCCACCAGCGACGGCCGTTCCCGAATCGGCGGCGAGTTCCTCGAGTTCACGAGAATTGACGGCGGGGCCACCAGCGAGGAAATACGCGTACTTGTCCGAACCCATCGATTCCAGCACGTCGACGTCGACGGTGAACGTCCCACCGTGCGGCTTCTGCGCTGCATCGACCAGCGCCACGTCCTCGAAATGTTCCGGCCTGATACCGACCACGACGTCCTTGCCCGAGCCGCTGCCCGAGATCTTCGACTGCGCCGCCGCGGGCAGGCGAACATCGCCGATCGGCGTGCTCACACCGTCGGCCGTCAACTGTCCGGGGAAGAAGTTCATGGACGGGGACCCGATGAACCCCGCCACGAACAGATTGTTCGGACGATCGTAGAGTTCCTGCGGCGCACCGATCTGTTGCACGATTCCGCCGCGCAGCACGACTACCCGATCGCCGAGCGTCATCGCCTCGGTCTGGTCGTGGGTCACGTAAATCGTTGTCGTACCGAGCCGCTGCTGCAGACGGGCGATCTCCGTCCTCATCTGCACGCGCAGTTTGGCGTCCAGGTTGGAAAGCGGCTCGTCCATGAGAAACGCCTTCGGGCTGCGCACGATTGCGCGTCCCATCGCCACACGCTGACGCTGACCGCCCGACAGGTTCGCCGGTTTGCGATCGAGATGCTGGGTGAGGTCGAGGACCCGCGCCGCGTCGTCGACCTTGGCGTTGATCTCGTCCTTGGACATCTTCGCCAAGGTCAACGGGAACGCGATGTTCTGGCGCACCGTCATGTGCGGATACAGCGCATACGACTGGAAGACCATCGCGATGTCGCGGTCCTTGGGGGCGCGTTCGTTGACGCGTTCACCCGCGATCCGCAACTCACCGGTCGAAATGTCTTCCAGCCCGGCAATCATGTTGAGAGTCGTGGATTTTCCACAACCGGACGGGCCCACGAGAATGATGAATTCTCCGTCGGCGATGGTGATGTCGACATCACTGACCGCCTTGGCTCCGTCCGGGTACAGCTTGGTCACCTTGTCCAGCACGATCTCGGCCACAGGCTTATCCCTTCACTGCGCCGGAAGTAAGCCCGGCCACGATACGACGTTGGAAGAACAGAACAAAGATGATGATCGGAATGGTGATGACCATGGCGGCCGCGGCGATCGACCCGGTGGGCTCCTCGAATTGTGAAGCGCCGGTGAAGTTTGCGATGGCTGCAGGGGCGGTGATGGAGCGTTCGGTCGACGTCAGCGAGATCGCGAACAACAGATCGTTCCAGCAGAAGATGAACACCAGAATGCCCGCCGTGACGATGCCGGGCGCGGCGAGCGGAGCTACCACCTTCCGGAACGCCTGCCCCGGCGTCGCGCCGTCCATCTGCGCCGCCTTCTCGAGTTCCCAAGGAATCTCTTTGAAGAATGCCGAGAGCGTGTAGATCGCCAACGGCAACGCAAAGGTGATGTACGGCAGGATGAGTCCGGCCCAGGTGTCGAAGAGTCCGAGCCGTCGTTCGATGTCGAACAGCGGGCTCACCAATGAAATCTGCGGGAACATCGCGATCAGCAGGGCAACAGCCACCAGCAGCTTCTTGCCCGGAAAATCCAGGCGCGCAATCGCGTAAGCAGCCATGGTTCCGATCACCACGGCGATGACCGTCGAGATGAGTCCGATGCCGATGGAGTTGATCAGAGCACTGGTGAAGGCGCTGGTGTCGAAGATTCCTCGGTAGTTGTCCAGGGTCCACTTCTCCGGAATGAACTTGCCGTCCTTGATGGTTCCGGCGGGCTTGAAGGACAGGCTCGCAATCCACAGGACGGGAACCAACGCGTACAGCAAGACCAGAAGGTTGACGACGGACCAGCTGACCTTGAGTCTGGGAGTCACGGTCATGTCAGCGTCCTTCCGTATCGGATCCGGGAGCCGAAGCACCGAAAAGTTTGATGAAGATGAACGCGATCACTGCCACACACACGAAGATCAGCACGCTGATCGCGGATCCGATACCCAAGTTGAATGCCTTGAACAGATTGTCGTAACCCAGAATCGACACCGACCCGGTGTCGTTCGCTCCCTTCGTCAGCACGTAGATGTTGTCGAAGATGCGGAACGCGTCGAGTGTGCGGAACAGCAGAGCGACGAGGATGGCGGGCTTCATCAGCGGAAGGATGATGCGTACCAACCGGGTCCACGCACCGGCGCCGTCCACCTGAGCCGCCTTGAGGAGGTCGTCGGGCACGAGCGCCAGGCCGGCGAGCAGGAGCAGCGCCATGAACGGCGTCGTCTTCCACACCTCGGCAAGGACGATGATCGCGAGCGACGGGATCTGGTCGGTGAGCGGCGCACTGCCGTCGGGCAGGAGATTGGCGAGGTAGCCGGTCCCCGGCGTCCACGCGTAGTACCAGCTGTATGCCGCCGCGACGGTGACGATGCCGTACGGGATGAGCACAACGGTGCGGACGAGCCCCTTGCCCACGATCGTTCGGTGCATCACCAGTGCGATGGTCAGTCCGAGAACGAACTCGATGACGACCGAGACAACCGTGATCGACGTCGTCACCGCGAACGCTTGCCACCAGTAACCGTCGGTCAGCACCGACACGTAGTTGTCGAACCACACGAACTTTCGTTGATCCGGGAAGCGCAGGTCGTAGCGCTGCAAACTCAGCCACACGGCGTAGACCACCGGATATGCGGTCACCGCGATCATGAGAATCGCGGCCGGGGCCACCAGCCAGAGACCGAGGCGACGCTCGGCCGCCTTTCCGTCCGACATCTTCGACTTCGCGGAGTGCTTCGGCTCCGGCGATGCCGTCGCGACTGTTGGTGCAGCTCCCGAATTTTCGCTGTCGATCGTCACGGAATCAGCCCCTCGGAATTGACTGCCTTGCGTACCTGCTCGGCAAGATCGTTCACGGTCGATTCCGGATCGATGTTTCCCACAGGGTTCAGCGTGGCAGTGATGAGCGTCGAAATACTCTGATAGGCAGGAGAAACCGGACGAACCGAAGCGGTGTCCAGGCTGTCGCGAACCTCACGCCACGCCGGGTACGCCTCCTGGAACGCCGGGTCGTCGTACAGGCTCTCGAGAGTCGGCGGAACGCCACCGGCTACCGCGTTGTTGCGCTGATTCTCCTCGTTACGCAGACAGGTCAGCGCATCGAAAGCGAGGTCCGGATGCTGGCTGGTCTTGGCCACCGCCACGTTGAAGCCGCCGATCGTGACCTCGGCCGGCTTACCCTCGATCACCGAGGGATACGGAGCGGCAAGGAAATTCCGTTCTCCGTTCACCGTGAGCACCGTGTTTCCGGTGTTCTCACTGGTGACGTTGCCCTTGTCGTCGATGTACGGCAGATCGCCCTTCTCGGCGTTCTCCATGATGCCGGGCAGCACGAACGGCCAGTTGACCTGGAAGGCAGATTTGCCGCTCTCCATACCCAGTCGCGACGACGCTTCATCCCCCTGCGAGATCGAGGGATCCGCACCCTTGGCGGTAGCGACGCGCTTCATGACGGTCAGCGCCTGCTGGGCAGCATCACCGTCGGCCACCGTCACGGTTGTTCCGTCCGGCCCCACCACCGATCCGCCGGCACTGGCGAGAAGGGTGTTGAACCAGACCATCAATCCTTCGTACTGCTTGCCCTGCACACCGATCCAGCTGGGGCGCCCCTCCGCGGCCAGGCCTTCGGAGATGTCGATCATCTGATCCCAGGTCTGGGGTGGTTGCCCGTCCGGCATCAAATCCTTTCGATACCAGAGCAATTGGGTGTTGGTGTTCAATGGCGCCGCATAGAGTTGGTCCTGCCACTTCGCCGACTCCAGCGGACCCTCGAGCGTCCCGTTGCTGACCTCGGCCGCCACGTCGTCAGGAAGCGGCAATGCCCATCCCGCTTCGGCGAATTCGGCAGTCCACACCACGTCGAGCGTCATCAGATCGAGTGACTTGTCGTTGCCGGTCAGACGCCGGGCCAACTGAAGTCGCTGGTCGTCGGCACCCTTGGGCAGAGTTTTCTGCTCGACCCGGTACGCGCCGTTCGACGCCGCCGAACAATTGGCGGCGGCCTCCGCATACTGCTCGGCGCCGTCGGCAGCGGTGTAGAAGGACAGCACCACGCCGTCGTCATTGTCCGATCCGCACGCACTGAGCAAGGGCGCCAACAACAATGTTGCCGCGCCGAGCAGCCCCGCCCGCAATTTCTTCTTCTGTCCCGCCCGCGATCTCTCGTTCTGCCCCGCCCGCGATCTCTTGTTCTGCACAGCCGTCCTCCTCGGGCGGCGAGACGGCGCAGTCGTTACGGCTGGCCGACGCACCACACATCGGCACTTTTGCCGGAGAAGGGACCTATTTCCTTGTCCGGCAAACGGTCACGGGAAGCGAGTACTACCTCGCCCGCGTGTACATAAAGTAACCGAGATCACACAAGTTGGCAGCCCGAGCGAGAATGTCAGATGGCGAGCTTGGCGAGCAGGTCGCGCGCCGACTCCGCCGTCTTGGGCTCACACAGTACGTCGTAACGTCCGGCGACCAACTGCATCGTCGAGGCGAAGTCCCGCTGCCCACGCGTCGCGGCGTACGGAATCGTCGTGGAGATGACACCGAAGATGATGCCGCCCACGATGCCCGCGATCAGCGGAGCGAGGAAACCACCGGTGACGATTCCGAGCACCAGGCCGAAGAAGACACCGAGCCAAGCACCGGAGACGATGCCGCCACCGATCACCTTGGCCCACGTCAACCGACCGAGAACTCGCTCGACCTGCATCAGGTTCACGCCGACGATCGTGACGTCCTGAACCGGGAATTCCTGATCGGAGAGGTAATCGACTGCGCGCTGCGCCTCGGCGTAGGTGGGGTACGACCCGATGGGCCATCCCGAAGGCGGTGTCGGCAACGCTCCACGGCGCGACCCATTCGACGATTGACCGAGCGGATTGGACATGGCTGGCTGCGCTCCTCTTTTCGGGCACGTCATCCACGCGGATGACGCAAGTACATCTACCCCCTATTGTGCCCTTTACAGACCTGATTCGTTCGGCTATGCGAGCGTCAGGCGTGTTCGGGCGGCGTGAATTCCGAGGTGCGCGTCATCCCCGCGGCGCGGCCCTTGGCCGAAATCACCAGTGCCATCTTGCGACTCGCCTCGTCGATCATCTCGTCGCCGAGCATGACGGCGCCCCGCCCTCCCCCGGCAGCCGAGGTGTGGAACGCGTACGCGTCCAAGATGAGTTCCGCACGGTCGTAGTCGGATTGGCGCGGACTGAACACCTCGTTGGCCGCCTCGATCTGCGTGGGGTGCAGAACCCACTTGCCGTCGAAACCGAGCGCTGCCGTTCGCGCAGCCGACCGAGTGAAAGCCTCGACGTCGCGGATCTGCAGGTACGGCCCGTCGATGGCCTGGACGCCGTGCGCCCGCGCGGCCATCAAGATGGTCATCAGGATGTGGTGATACGCGTCACCGCGGTCGTAGCCGTCCGGTTGCTCACCGACGACCAGAGTTCGCATGTTCAAGCTCGCCATGAAGTCGGCCGGGCCGAACACGAGCGCCTCGACGCGGGGACTCGCGGTGGCGATCGCGTCGATGTTGGTCAAGCCGATCGCGTTCTCGATCTGCGGTTCGATCCCGATCTTGCCGACCTCGAGACCGTTGGCCTTCTCGACCTGCGTCAACAACAAATCGAGCGCCTGGACGTGACTCGCATCGGGAACCTTGGGCAGCAGAATGGCGTCCAGATGCGCTCCGGCACGGCCCACCACCTCCACGACGTCGGCATACGTCCATTCGGTGGTCCAGTCGTTGACCCGGACGACCTTGACCTGTTTGCCCCACCCGTCCTCGGCCAACGCGTCGCCGATCGACTCCCTGGCCGCCTGCTTCGCCAGCGGCGCCACCGCATCTTCGAGGTCGAGAAAGATCTCGTCGGCGGGCAATCCCTTCGCCTTGTCGATCATCTTCCGACTGCTGCCGGGAACTGCCAATACCGATCGACGGGAACGGTTGCGTGAAGTCATTGCGGACTGCCCTTCTCGATTTTCGGTGGCGCCGTTGCAGATTTTGACGCTGGACGAATTAGCCTTGCAATCATGGCAGCAGCAGGCAAGGTATTTGCAGCCAGGCTTGCCGGCCTGGTTGTACTCGGCCCGGACGGCGAATCGATCGGTCGTGTGCGCGACGTCGTCATCACGGTCCGCATCGGACGCCAGCAACCCCGCGTTCTCGGTCTGGTGATCGAAATGTTCACGCGCAAACGCATTTTCGTTCCGATGTTGCGTGTGACAGCAATCGAACCGAGTGCAGTCACCCTCACCACCGGTAACGTCAGTCTGCGGCGCTTCAACCAGCGCCCGGGCGAAGTGCTCGCTCTGGCGCAGGTACTCGATTCGCATGTGCGCGTGGACGACCCGGAACTCGAGGAGCTTCACGGCGTCGACACGATAGTCGTCGATCTCGGAATCGAATCGACGCGGACGCGAGACTGGGTGGTCTCCAAGGTCGCGGTTCGCGGCCATCGCGGACGCCTCGGTCGACGCGCGGCGATTCACATCGTCGACTGGCAGCACGTCGCCGGCCTCACCCAGAGCGATCTCTCACTCCCCGGCCAGGGCGTAGCTCACCTGCTTCTCCAGTACGAAGGCATGCGACCCGCCGATGTGGCCAACGCCATGCGCGAACTGCCGGAGAAGCGCCGCCACGAACTGGCCGTGGCGCTCGACGACGAACGCCTCGCCGACGTCGTGCAGGAACTGCCGGCGGACGACCAGACCGATCTGCTGATGCACCTGGAAGTCGAACGTGCCGCCGATCTACTCGAAGCGATGGATCCCGACGACGCCGCCGACCTGTTGGGCGAGCTGCCCGAAACCGAGGCCGAGTCACTGCTTCAGTTGATGGACCCGCAGGATTCCGAACCTGTTCGACGCCTGCTCGAGCATTCCCCGGACACTGCCGGTGGTCTGATGACGCCCGAACCGGTGGTACTGACGGCCTCGACGACGGTCGCGGAGGCCCTTGCCCGCGCCCGCAACTACGACGTGACCCCGGCGCTGTCGAGCATGGTCTTCGTCGTACGTCCGCCGACGGCGACTCCGACCGGGCGGTATCTCGGCTGCGTCCACTTGCAGAAGCTTCTCCGCGAGCCTCCCGCCAGCCTGGTAGGCGGACTACTCGACACCGACATGCCCCGGTTGGCCCCGGACGACTCGTTGGCGTCGGTCACCCGATATTTCGCGACGTACAACTTGGTATGCGGGCCGGTCGTGGACGACGAGAACCACCTGATCGGGGCCGTGACGGTCGACGACGTGCTCGATCACCTCCTGCCGGAAGACTGGCGTGAGGATTACTCCGACGACGAGGAACTACTCCGATGAGCGAACGGGCGTCGAGCACGACCGCACGGCAACGACTGGAAACGCCTCGCGGAAGCCGCCGGTTCAATCTCGATTTCGACGTCGAAGCTGTCGGGCGCGTCAGTGAACGCATCGCCCGCTTCCTCGGCACCGGGCGTTATCTCGCAATCCAGACGATCATCGTGATCGTCTGGATCCTGATCAACGTGTTCGCGGTGGCCCTGCAGTGGGACCCGTACCCGTTCATCCTGCTCAACCTGGCCTTCTCCACCCAGGCCGCCTACGCGGCGCCGCTGATCCTGCTGGCCCAGAACCGTCAGGAGAACCGCGACCGGGTCTCGCTCGAGGAGGACCGCTCACGCGCCGAGCAAACCAAGGCGGATACCGAATTCCTCGCCCGAGAACTCGCAGCTCTGCGTATCGCCGTCGGCGAGGTTGCCACCCGCGACTACCTGCGACGGGAGCTCGAGGAGATCAAGTCGATCCTTGCTGCCGACGGCGAACCGACCCCGAAGAAGAAGCACCGTGACTCGAATACTGCGAAACAAAGTCACAACTAGCTGAGCGTTCGCTGAGTTTTGCTGCACGCACCGTGACCGATATGTAACGTAAGTCACAGCAATATGGATATCACGGTGGGTACTCCGGAGCGGGAGCGCCAGCAAAGGGGAATCGTGCGAGTACGCGGAATGATTGCAGCATCCACACTGGTGGGGGGACTGCTCGTCGTCACAGGTCCAGCGGCCCTCACTGCCGGAAGCGCACCGACCGGAGGGTCACAGGTTCCGATCGCACTGGCGGGCTCCGCCTCGATTGCGCAGCCGGACTCTGTCGACTTCCTCCCGACGCCCCGCACGGTCCGAACGCAAAGATCGGCCCCGCCCAGCGATACGGTCGCCGGCGCCCCGGCAGCGCCCAACGCCGCGGCCGTCGTCCTCACCTCTCTGGGCATCCCCGAGATCGTCCTGAACGCGTACCGCTCCGCGGAGCTGGTGATGATGACCGAGGCACCGGGATGCGGAATCCCCTGGCATCTTCTGGCCGGCATCGGACGCATCGAATCCGGTCACGCCAACGGCGGCAAGACGACCTCGGTGGGTACGACGGTCACCCCGATCCTCGGCCCCGTCCTCGACGGACGGCTGGCAGGCAACGAAGTCATTCGGGACACCGACAAGGGCGCAATCGACGGCGACCCCACTCACGACCGCGCCGTCGGGCCGATGCAGTTCATTCCGGCCACCTGGGCCGGATATGCCAGCGACGGCAACGGGGACGGAATCAAGGACCCCAACAACGTCTTCGATGCGGCACTCTCGGCAGCGAAGTACCTCTGCAGCGGCGGACTCAACCTGCGCGATGTCGCCCAGGAGACCAAAGCTGTTCTGCGATACAACAACTCGGCCGCTTACGCAGCAAACGTGATCATGTGGTCGACGGCATACAAGAACGGTGTCATTCCTTCCGGTCAGCTGCCGTACACCTCGGGCATCAACACCGGAAGCTCCGCGATCAACGCCGCCGCCTCGGCAGACTCCGCCGCTTCGGCCGTACTCGCCGCGGCTGCGGCTACCGATCCGGCGGCCGGCGACAAGGAATCAGCGTCGACGACGCCGACCCCGACCACCACTCCCCTCTTCCCGGGTCTGCCGGACATGCCTGCACTCTCACCCGAGATCCAGGCCCTGATCCCGCCGGGCGTCATGCCGACCAGCCCCGCTCCGGGACCCAACGCCGCCCGGAACGCAGCTCCCGGTCCGATCATCCCGCTCCCCGTCCTCACCTCACGGGGTCTCGTGTGGCCGATTCTGACGGCCGAGGGATGGCGCTGGCCCGACGACATGTGTGTGATCCTTCCGGACCCCGCAGCCCTCGACGCCTTGCAGGACGGCATCCTTCTGCCGTGCACGATCCCGGGCATGGCAGTGGCCGCCACGGCACCCGCCACCACCGACGCGGCTCCCGCGGAATCCTCTCCACCCGCCGCCCCCTCTCCGGAGCCCGCACCGGCACCGGCACCCGCACCCGCACCGGAGCCCGCTCCGGCCCCGGCTCCGGCATTCGTGCCGTTCTTCCCAGGCCTGCCCGGCATGCCCGCTCTGTAACCGAAAAATCACGAAAGAACAGTGCATATGCCCCAAACTGCCCTTCTAGATCACGGTTGAATAACGGAAACGCAACAAATCAGGTAGCCTCGACTCCGTCAGTTGAACGGAAAACCTCCTCGCGGAGGTTCAGGAGGCATAAACAGTGGGTCGGCACAGCAAGAAGACAGATTCGCACATCCGTCGAAATTCGGTCATCGCGCTCACCGGACTCATCCCTATCGGACTCGTCACCGCAGCCAACACGGCCGGCGCCGCTCCCAAGGTCCCGTTCTTCAACACCAGCTCCGCCGAAACGGTGGACACCGCCGCACAAGCCACGCAGGAACCGCAGGCGCAGATTCTGCCCGCCGTCGAAGCAATCGCCGAGCCGGCTCCCGCCCCCGCGCCGGAACCCGCGCCGCTGGCTCCCGTGCAGGCCACTCCCCCGCTCCCCGCCTCGATGGCCGAGGGAGCACTCGGAATCCCGAGCGTGAGCGTCGCCGCCTACCAGAACGCCGAGCGAATCCTCGCTGTCGAGAAGCCCAACTGCAACATGCACTGGACGCTCCTCGCCGGAATCGGCCGCGTCGAATCCGGCCACGCCAACGACGGCAAGGACGCCGACGCGAACGGCAACCTCTACAAGCCCGTGATCGGCCTGCCACTCAACGGCAGCCTCCCCGGCCAGGCCGTCATCATGGACACCGACGGCGGCGCCCTCGACGGCGACACCGTCTACGACCGCGCAGTCGGCCCGATGCAGTTCATCCCGTCCACGTGGAACCAATACGCCGGTGACGGCAACGGTGACGGAATCGCCGACCCGCAGAACCTTTTCGACTCCGCACTGACCACCGGCAAGTACCTGTGCGACGGCGGACTCAACATGCAGGACGTCACCCAGGTTGCCTCCGCCATCCACCGCTACAACAACTCGGCCGCCTACGTCGCCAACGTTCTGGCCTGGTCGCTCGGGTACTCCACCGGCATCGTGCCCGCCGCATCGGACCTGCCGCGCATCCACTGACCTACCTGGACTTACCATGGAGTCATGTCTGTACTGACCGAGTCCGACGTTCGCTCCGCGCTCGCGCGAGTTCTGGACCCAGAGATCCGCAAACCCATCACCGAACTGGGGATGGTCAAGGGGATCTCCCTCTCCAGTGACAACAGCGTCGACATCGGCATCTATCTCACGACCGCCGGCTGCCCGATGCGCACCGAGATCACCGAACGCGTCACCAAGGCCGTCGCCGATGTCGCCGGGGTCGGCGCGATTCGCGTCGAACTCGACGTCATGGACGACGCTCAGCGAACCGAGCTTCGCAAGTCGCTTCGCGGCGATTCCGCCGAGCCCGTCATCCCGTTCGCCCAGCCCGGTTCACTCACCCGCGTCTACGCCGTGGCCTCCGGCAAGGGCGGAGTCGGAAAGTCCAGCGTGACAGTCAATCTCGCGGCAGCAATGGCCGCGCGCGGACTGTCCGTGGGTGTACTCGACGCGGATATCTACGGCCACTCGATCCCCCGCATGCTCGGCACCGACGCCAAGCCGACTCAGGTCGAGCGCATGATCATGCCGCCCGTCGCCCACGACGTGAAGATGATCTCCATCGCGCAGTTCACCCAGGGCAACACACCTGTCGTCTGGCGCGGACCGATGCTGCACCGCGCGCTCCAGCAGTTCCTCGCCGACGTGTTCTGGGGCGATCTGGACGTGCTGCTGCTCGATCTGCCGCCCGGCACCGGTGACATCGCCATCTCGGTGGCTCAGCTCATCCCGAGCGCCGAGATCCTGGTCGTCACCACACCGCAGCAGGCTGCTGCAGAGGTCGCCGAGCGCGCGGGCGCGATCGCCCTGCAGACCCGCCAGCGCGTCGCCGGCGTCGTCGAGAACATGTCCTGGCTCGAACTTCCCGACGGCACCCGTATGGACGTCTTCGGCGAAGGCGGCGGGCAGACCGTCTCCGATCGCCTCACGAAGGCCGTCGGCGCCAAGGTTCCGCTTCTCGGACAGATCCCGCTGGATCCGTCCGTCCGCGAGGCAGGCGACGCCGGGACGCCGATCGTCCTCAGCGCTCCCGATTCACCCGCAGCCATCGCACTCAAGGACATCGCCGACAAGTTGGCCGTCCGTCAGCGCGGGCTGGCCGGAATGTCGCTCGGTATCAACACGGTTCGCAACCTGTAGAACCCCCTCATACGGAAGGGCGCCTGTCACCGATCGGTGACAGGCGCCCTTGCGTATGTCGAATCTAGGTGGCGTCGAAGTCCACAGGAGGACGTTCGCCGGCGGTGAGTGGCTTGTCCTTCGACAGCGTCTTCGGCTCCTGCACTCCGCTCTGCGGCTTCTTGTCGAAGTTGCCCGTGAAGATGGAGTCGTCGCCGTCGAGGAGGTGCTGGGTGATCACAGCGCGCGGCGTCATTCCGCGCAGCTTGTTCAGATCTGCGAGCGGTTTACGCAGATCCTCGAAATCGGTGCCCAGTTCTTCCTTGAGCTGATTGGAAGCGCCCGAAGCATATTCGCGCACCTGCCTCAGAGATTTCGTGACCCAGGAGACCGCACCAGGAAGCCGCTCAGGTCCCAAGATGACCAGAGCCGCTACGAGGAGGATCATGAACTCGCCCCAACCGATGTTGCCAAACACAGGGTCAGCCTACTGTGTGCTCGCTCGGTGCGCGCATGTCCGGATCAACCTCACAGGAAGATCGCAGGGGCCGATCAGTCCGACACCGGCGTGACCGAAATGTCGACCTGCCGTCCGTCGCGGATCAACTGAACGTTGACGGGTTGGTCGACGGTCGTCGCGTTGACCGCAACCACCAATTCGTCGGCGCTTGTCACCGGTCGGTCACCGACCTTGACGATGACGTCCCCCTCGACGATCCCCGCACGTTGAGCGGGGCTGCCGTCGCGGACATTGGCCACTGCCGCACCACTGGTCGCGTCGTTGACCGCGGTGCGGGCATTCACGCCGATGTCGGGGTGATGAACCTTGCCGTCGCGGATGATGGTCTGCGCCACCTCGGTCACCGTGTCGATCGGAATCGCGAAGCCGAGCCCGACCGAACCGCCGGACTCACTGAGCATTGCGGTGTTGATGCCGATGACGCGGGCTTCGTCGTCGACGAGCGCACCACCGGAGTTGCCGTGGTTGATCGCCGCGTCGGTCTGGACGGCGTCGATGACGGCGTTGGTGTCGGTGCCTTCACCCGACAACCGCAGAGGCCGGTTCAGTGCACTGACGATTCCGCGGGTGACGGTCTTGCTCAATCCGAGCGGTGAGCCGACGGCGACGACGTCGTCGCCCACCTGAACATCCTCGGATTTTCCGAGCTGAGCGACCGTCAGATTGTTCGCCGACACCTTGAGCACTGCGAGGTCTGTCTTGACGTCACGTCCGACGATCTGGGCGTCGGTCTTGGTTCCGTCGGAGAAGATCACCTGGATCTTCGCGTCCTGAGCGGGCGGAACGGCCGAGGAGATCACGTGGTTGTTGGTGACGATGTATCCGGCGCCGTCGATGACCACACCGGAACCCGTGCTGCCCTGGTCGCCGACGGCGACCTGAATCGACACCACTGATGGCAGTACCGCGTCGGCGACCTTCGCCACCTGAGACTCCGGCTGTTCCCCACCGCCGGATTGAACGAGCGTGACACGTGAGCTGGTGAGTGAACTGCGATCGGCAGTGATGACAGTGGCAAGCAACCCACCGACGAGAGCGATGACAAGCGCCATGCCCGCAAGCGCGGCCAGTGCCGAGGGGGCGACCTTGCGACCGAACAACAGCTCACGCACGTCGAGTTTCTGGGCGGGAGGCAACTGCACCGGCGCCTCGGACTCTGCGGGCTTGCCGAGCGAGACGGCGGATTCAGGATCACGCCACGGATCACGCGGCGGTTCTTCGTCGGGCGTGTTGTTCGCCGTCGCATCGGGATCGCGACCGATCGACTCGGTGGCGTCTGCGGGTCGACCGAACGCTTCGGCCAGAACCGGGTCCGGAGTCCCGATCACGACATCGGAGGACGAAGTCGATCGCGCGGCCACCGGAGTGAACGAGCCCTCGACTCCACTCGGCCGACCGAACACCTGGCGCGAGGCCGGATCGATCTGGGGTCGATAGACCGGACGGGGGTCGAGAACCGGCGCATCTGCCGGTCTGTCCACCGAACCGTTTGCCGAAGAATCCGAACTCACTCCGGAGTGCCCCCTTTTTCCGTCAGTCACATGGTCCAGTATCACTGATCCGCGCCGGGAAGCTGGCGCGCGGCGTCATTTGCGCCAGCGACGGGACAACCTCTTGCTGATGGTGGAGAAGCCGGCGGGTTGATTACCGACGGAACTGTCGGCGTTTTCCGAATTCGGCCCGGTAGTCGGACTGTTGCACGAAGGAATCTGGCTGAGAAGTCCCACCAGGGACAACGGCATCGTCATCTCGCCGCTTCGACGCAGCGCACCACGTGCCTGCTGCTGAGCATCGACGGCCGCAGCGCACTCGGCACAGATCGAGATGTGATGCGAGGCCCGCAAGTAGGCCTGCATTCGGAGTTCTCCGTCGACGTAGGCAGCGATTGCCTCGCTGGCCAGATGTTCGGTCGAACCGAACTGGCGATGTGCCCGCGCCTCCGTCATTCGTCCCTCCAGGTGATTGACCACGTCCCGCTCTGTAGCTCGAACCCGACCGTCAGAAACCGACGAGTTCGGATTCGGCTGCGCGCTGCGCTGCCAGATGATCACGAATCGCCTGTCGCCCACGATGGATACGGCTACGAACCGTTCCGAGCTTCACTCCCAGTGTGGCACCGATTTCCTCGTACGACAGACCTTCGATGTCACAGAGCACGACAGCGGCACGAAATTCAGGTGCGAGCGAGTCCAGTGCGGCTTGCAGACCTGCGTCGAGGCGCGCGTCGTGGTAGATCTGCTCGGGGTCGGGACCGGGCGAGGGAACGCGGTCGTAGTCCTCGGGCAGCGCTTCCATACGGATGCGATTGCGTCGGCGAACCATGTCGAGGAACAGGTTTGTGGTGATGCGGTGCAACCAGCCCTCGAAAGTTCCGGGCTGATAATCGGAGAGCGAGCGGAACACCCGGATGAAGGTGTCCTGCGTCAAGTCCTCGGCATCCTGGGCATCGCCTGACAACCGGTAGGCCAGGCGGTACACCCGGTCACCGTGCTGACGCACGAGTTCGTCCCAAGACGGCATGGAGGACTTCTCACCAGTTGCATCGAACACAGCAGTGCCGATCAATTCGGAATCCACAGCCGATTCCGTCGTCAAAACTTCCGACTCTCGAGGGCGAGGCTCGTCGTTGACCTGGTAAATAAGTTGATCCTCCTGCTCGGGATCGCGTAGTTCGATCACCGCGTTGTCCGAATCACGTGATGCGCGATATTCGGGAGAACCAGCCGATGCTGTGATTTGTTCCCGATCACCGAGCTGCGAAAGATCAACTTGGTAGAAATCGATACCGCCGTGCGATCTTCGATCCGGCGATGTATACACCTTTTCTCATCGCGGTGTGCACGCCATATGAGGAGCCTGAGGGATTCCTGAGAATCCTGGTGACTGCGCGCCTTGCAGCGACAATCCGAACCGCCCGATAACCTCATGAGCGTGACCCACGCCGAACAGATACTCCGCCACGTCGAGGACGTAGTTTCCGAGGACGAGATTTTGACCGCGGCGCGAGATCGAGCGCTGGATCTCGGAGCCCATCCGGTGACGCCCGCCGTCGGTGCGACGCTCGCGATGTTCGCGAGGATGCTCGACGCGAAGACGGCCGTCGAGGTGGGTACCGGAGCCGGCGTGAGCAGCCTGTGGCTTCTGCACGGAATGCGCGACGACGGCGTCCTGACCACGATCGACAGTGAACCCGAACACCAGCGGGCCGCCAAGCTGACCTTCCGCGAAAGCGGAATCGCTCCGGCACGCACTCGCCTGATCAACGGACGGGCTCTCGACGTGCTTCCCCGGCTCGCCGACGGCGGCTACGACCTGGTATTCGTCGACTGCGCCGCGATCGACCACCCGCACTACGTCCGCGAAGGTGTCCGCCTGCTGCGCTCCGGCGGTGTCATCGTTCTGCACAACGCCCTGGCCGACGGCCGCGTTGCCGACAGCTCCGCACGCGACGCGACAACGGTTGCGGTCCGAGAAGCGGCAAAGGCCGTGACCGAGGACGAGCGACTCATTCGAGTCCTCCTCCCCCTCGGTGACGGCCTCCTCTGCGCGAGCAAGCTCTAGATCCAGACGCCCTTACCGATGGCGACGACGCCACCCTGACTGACGGCAAATCGTTCGCGGTCACGTTCGAGATCGACGCCGATGATTTCGCCGTCACCGACGACGACGTTCTTGTCGAGGATCGCTCGCCGTACGACGGCACCCTTGCCGATGCGCACACCCGGCATCAGCACGCTGCCCTCGACGGTCGCACCGTCCTCGATCATCACGTTGGAACTGAGTACCGAATTGCGCACGGTCGCCGCGGACAGGATCGACCCAGCACCGACCACCGATTCCTGCGCGAGTCCGCCCTTCACGAACTTTGCGGGCGCGAGATTCTCGGTGGCGCCGCGGATGGGCCAGCGACGGTTGTAGAGATTGAAGATCGGGTGCACCGACACCAGGTCCATGTGAGCGTCGTAGAAGGCGTCGAGGGTACCGACGTCACGCCAGTAGCCGCGGTCTCGATCAGTGGCACCGGGAACGACGTTGTCCTTGAAGTCGTAGACCGACGCCTCACCCGCGGCGACCAAGGCGGGAATGATGTCGCCGCCCATGTCGTGATCGGAATCGGAATTCTCTGAATCAGCGCGGATGGCGTCCACGAGTACCTTGGTGGTGAACACATAGTTACCCATGGACGCGAACGTCGAATTGGGGTCGTCCGGTGTCCCGGGAGGATGGGCGGGCTTTTCCAGGAACTGGGTGATGCGTCCGGACTCGTCACTGTCGATGCAGCCGAAAGCAAAAGCCTCACTTCGCGGTACACGAATACCCGCGACCGTCACGCCTGCCCCGGATTCGATGTGGTGCTGAACCATCTGTTCCGGATCCATCCGGTACACGTGGTCGGCACCGAAAACCACGATGTACTCGGGGTCCTCGTCGTAAACGAGATTGAGCGACTGCAGGATTGCGTCGGCACTGCCGGTGTACCAGCGCGGCCCGAGCCGCTGCTGGGCCGGGACCGGGGTGATGTACTCACCCGCGAACCCGGACAATCGCCACGTCTGCGAAATGTGGCGGTCGAGTGAATGTGACTTGTATTGCGTCAACACACAAATACGCAGATATCCCGCGTTGACAAGGTTGCTCAACACGAAGTCGATAAGTCGATATGCACCTCCGAAGGGCACTGCGGGCTTCGCTCTGTCCGCGGTCAGCGGATACAAGCGTTTGCCCTCGCCCCCGGCGAGCACGATTCCAAGCACATGCGGCTGGCTTCTCACACCGCTAACCTATCCGCACTGGTGAACTCCCGCTAGCGAAGCAGTCCGAGAGGTCCGATCGTGTCCCCCTCCGAACGGTCGAGGATAACGTGATCGGTAGCCGGATCGACCACGGGCGGTTAGGTTTAGCGCGTGCGAGTCGCGATGATGACCAAGGAATACCCGCCGGAGATCTACGGCGGCGCAGGAGTACACGTAACCGAGCTCGTCGCTCAGATGAAACGGCTGTGCGAGGTCGACGTGCACTGCATGGGCGCCCCGCGCGAAGGCGTGATCGTCCACTCTCCCGACCCCGCTCTCGCCGGATCCAACCCGGCCCTGACGACGCTCTCCACCGAACTGCGCATGGCGGACGCCGCGGCCGGTGTCGACATCGTCCACTCCCACACCTGGTACACCGGACTGGCCGGGCATCTCGCGTCGGCTCTCTACGACGTGCCGCACATCCTCACCGCGCACTCACTCGAGCCCAGACGCCCGTGGAAGGCCGAACAGCTAGGCGGCGGCTATCGGATCTCGTCGTGGTCCGAACGCAACGCCGTCGAGCACGCAGACGCGATCATCGCCGTCAGTTCCGGTATGCGACTCGACGTCCTCGACGCGTACCCCGCTGTCGATCCGAGTCGCGTTCACGTAGTCCGCAACGGAATCGACACCGAGGTATGGCATCCCGGGGGATCTGCGCCGGGAGCACAGTCCGCACTCGCGTCGATCGGCGTCGACCCGGCAAAACCCATCGTGGCCTTTGTCGGACGCATCACGAGGCAGAAGGGCGTCGGGCACCTCGTCGCGGCAGCCCACCACTTCGACCCGGAGATTCAGCTCGTGCTGTGCGCCGGCGCTCCCGATACGCCGGAGATCGCCGCCGAGACGGAGAAGGCGGTGGCCGAACTCGCCCGGCACCGGGGCAATATCTACTGGGTGCGCGAGATGCTCCCGACCGAGCAGATCAGGGAAATACTTTCGGCAGCAACGGTATTCGTCTGCCCTTCGGTGTACGAACCCCTCGGGATCGTCAATCTCGAAGCCATGGCGTGTGAGACCGCCGTGGTCGCTTCCGACGTCGGCGGCATCCCCGAGGTGGTCGCCGACGGCGTCACCGGTCGACTCGTGCACTACAACGCCTACGAGCCGAACGCGTTCGAGGAATCGCTCGCGGCCACCGTCAATGCCGTTGTCGCCGACCGAGAAGGCGCCGACGCGATGGGTCGTGCGGGCAGGATCCGTGCGATCGACGAGTTCTCCTGGGCCGAAATCGCCAAGCAGACGCTCGAGGTCTACGCGGACGCCGTCACGAGACGCTGATCCGCGTCAGATCTTGCGATAGGTCGAGACCGTCGCCGACGCGGTGACGGTACTCGGCTGTGGCAGCTTCTCCACGGCGGCAGCCAGATCGGCGGGCGTCAGGTGTCTCGCCGACGGTCCCATCCCCACCAAGTCGAGGACGTCCTGGTGTGAGAGTGACATCGTGAACTCGACCTCGTCGCTACTCACACGCTCGAAGTATCCGGCCATCGACGATTCGAGACGTTCCACTTTGCGGTCGTCGACCCGGACCATCGCGAGAATGTCGATCAGCTCGCGCAGATGCCTGTCGGTGGGCGTCAGGACCACCAGAGCGCCGTCTTCGGCGAGAACTCGATGGGACTGCGGACCGTTACGAGGAGCGAACACACAGAGCACATGAGAGAGCGCTCCGCCGCGAATGGGCAGTGGTTGCCAGACGTCTGCGACGATCGAACCGATTCTTTCGTGGACCTTCGCGGCACGCCGGGCCGCGAACTTGGACACGTCCAAGGCTATCGCCCGAGAATCAGGCAGCGAATCCACGACGTGTGCGAGGTATTGTCCTGTGCCTGCGCCGATTTCGACGATCCGCGCGGGATCCGACCTCGCCGTCGTCGCGCAGGCCCGGGTGACGGCATCCATCAGCGGGCCGAAGTGGCCGGCGCCGAGCAATCGTGCACGCGCGGCAATCATCTCGGCACTGTCGCCGGTGAACTTCGTGGCACCGCCACTGATCAGGCTCACGTAACCCTGGCGAGCGATATCGAATCGATGTCCGCGGTCGCACTCGGCGGCGCCGTCCACCAATTCCAGATCAGCAGCACACTGCGGGCAGGACAGAAGATCGATCACGGCGGCAAGCATTGATCCGTCCTTTCGGCTACCGGCGGTGCGCACACACTTCAGGCCCCGTACCGAAACGGATACGGAGCCTGCGTGCAATCACGTGCTGTTGTTCGTACTGCTACAACCTGGACCCGACTAGCTGGTGACGTTCGTGAGTTCCACACCGAGCGCTGCAGCTTCATCCGGGGTCAGCTCGACGACGAGGCGTCCGCCACCCTCGAGTGGAACCCGCATGACGATTCCTCGTCCCTCTTTGGTTGCTTCGAGGGGACCGTCCCCGGTCCGGGGCTTCATGGCCGCCATCCTCTGCTCCCTCCAGATCTGCGCTGCATTGCTCTGCGCCTCGACTAACGGTGCGCCCCGCCAACAATCAGCGAGGCTCGTACCCTCCATTGTTCCCTATGGATGCGGGAACCGGGAATCTGAGTCACATTTAGGGGTGTTCAGTCGTCCGTCACACCTGCGCCGGAACCCAGCAATCAGCCACGTGATCATCGACCATTCCGGTGGCCTGCATGAGCGCATAAGCCGTGGTAGGACCCACAAACTTGAACCCGCGCCGCTTGAGTTCCTTAGCCATGGCAGTCGACTCGGGAGTGACCGCGGGAACCTCTGCAATTGATGTCAGTCTTCTGGTGCGTCGAGGCGGCGAGAACGACCAGAGTAACGAATCGAGGTCCAGATCGGGCGAATTCACGAGCACTTGGGCGTTGGAAATCGTCGCCTCGATCTTCGCGCGATTGCGGACGATCGCGGCATCGGAGAGCAATCTCTCGACATCCGCAACTCCGTACGCTGCGACCTTGTCCGGATCGAACCCGTCGAAGGCTTCGCGGAACGCCTCGCGTTTGCGCAGAATCGTGATCCACGAAAGTCCCGATTGGAATGCTTCGAGGGCGAGTCGTTCGAACAGTTCGTCGCGCCCGTGCAGCGGACGCCCCCACTCCTCGTCGTGATAGTCGCGGTAGAGCGTGTCGCCGGGCGTCTCGACCACCCAGCCGCACCGAACGAGTCCGTCGGCCATCAGCCCTGGGAATCCTTCGATTCGGATACGGTCTCAGGCTCCTCCTGCGATGCTTCGGCCTTGTCCGGAGCATCCGCTTTCACCAGGACCTCAGACCGCTCGTCACGGCCCAGTTGTGCACGCAGAGAATCGATTTCCAACCCGAGGCGATGCAGGGCCCAATCCACTTCACTCGCCTTGTAGCCACGCAGCACCTGCTGAAAACGCAGCGCGTCGACATCCGCCCCGGTGACGTCCTCTGCCGGGAGTACGGTCGCCGTCGTGCCAGGAGGCAGCGGCGGCAGCTCTTCCGAGCGCCCGAACACAGCGCTGGCGGCGAGGAAGATCATCGCGCCGACCAGAGCCATGACAATCAGGTACAGGAGGATCGTCATCATGGACCGATACTCCCATACCCGAGTGTGAGCGGTCAGACCCCCGCGGTGCGCACTATCGAATTCATCGGGGGTCGATCGAGTAGCGAAACCTCGGTGGTCTCGGGCACGAAAGAATCGCCGTCGACCAGGAATTGGGTCAACCCGGCACCCGAATCCTCGATCCCGCACCGCCTGAGCATCGTTCCGATGATCTGCCGGCTCATCACGCCGAGGTCGGCGAGCGGCCGGTTGCGATGCTTGCGCACGCCGAGATTGACCTGACCGATCGCCGCCAGCCCCAACGTGTCGTACGTGTCGAGCAGCAAACCGATCTCGACGCCGTAGCCGGGCGCGAACGGGACAGCGGACAGCAGCTCACGGGTGCCCGCGTATTCACCGCCAAGCGGTTGCAGTACCGACGTGAGTTCCGGCCGCAGCGCGGCCAACATGGGCCGCGCAACCAATTCCGTGACTCGCCCGCCGCCGTTGGCATCCTCCGTGCCGCTCACGCGCAGCGGACGGCGGTAGTAGCCCTTCACCAGATGGATGCCGTCAACCGTGAGCAGTGGCCCCAGCAGTTTGGGCACGAACGCCGGATCGGGATTGATGAGATCGGAGTCGACGAATGCGATCAGATCACCGGTCGTTGCGGCGACCGAACGCCAGAGCACCTCACCTTTGCCCGCAGTCGGCGGGATGGACGGGACCGCGCTCTCACGACTGATCACCGTTGCTCCAGCAGCGCGAGCACGCTCGGCGGTTCTGTCGGTCGAACCGGAATCGAGAACGATCAACTCGTCGACCAGGCCACCGAGCAACGGATGAATGGTGTCGACCACCGCGGCAACGGTGTCCTCTTCGTTGAGTGCGGGCAACACCACCGAGACGGTTCGGCCACCCTTCGCCCGTTCGAGCTCGGCGACCGTCCAACTCGGATGGTCCCAACTGTTGGCGTCTGCCCATACGCGGGTCGGGCCCGCACCGGTGATGCTCATGCCAGACCTCGAACCGTACGTACCGGGGCACGGCGTCCCTGGATCGCGGCCACCATGTCGACGACTCGACGGGTGGACGCCACCTCGTGAACACGGAACACCCGGGCGCCGCCCGCCGCGGCCATTGCTGTCGCTGCCAATGTTCCCTCCAACCTCTCGGAAAGCTCCACACCAAGAGTCTCCCCGATGAAGTCCTTATTACTCAGCGCCATCAGCACTGGCCACCCGGTGTTTACAAGAACGTCCACTTTCCGCAACAACTCGAGCCCGTGAAAGGTGTTCTTACCGAAATCGTGGGTGGGATCGATCAGGATCGCGTCACGCGGAACCCCGAGTGCCAGGGCGCGCTCTGCCGCCGACACGACCTCGGTGACCACATCTGCGACGACGTCGTCGTAGCGGACACGATGCGGGCGGGTGCGCGGAACCGCGCCACCCGTGTGCGAGCAGACGATCCCGGCACCAGTCTCGGCAGCAACCAGGACGAGGTCGGGATCCGCACCCGCCCACGTGTCGTTGATCAGGTCGGCGCCTTCGACGCGTGCCAACCGCGCGACGCCGCTCCGCCAGGTGTCGACGCTGATGATCAGCTCGGGGTACTTGGCTCTGATCGCGGCGACGAACGGAACGACTCGCCTGACCTCTTCGTCGGCGTCGACGAGGTCACCGGGCCCAGCTTTCACTCCCCCGATGTCCACCAGATCGGCGCCCTCGTCGACGGCCCTGTCGACGGCAGCCATCGCTGCCGAATCCGAGAACGTCGCGCCTTGGTCGTAGAAGGAATCGGGAGTGCGGTTGACGATGGCCATCACCAGTGCACGGTCGACCGCGACCGGACGCCCACACAGGGTGGGCGCCGGACCTGGCTGCGCGGTAGAACCGGGGAGTGAAGACATGCCACTCATACTGGCATGACGGAACTCGGTCTAGCCCTTGGGTACCGAGCCCGCCGCGACCTTTCCGACGTATTCGTCGTACGAGTCCACGTAACCACCCTCGCGGCCTTCGAGAACGTGCAGAGTGTCGGCGCCGACGTCGTAACCCTCGTTGCGCAATTCCACCTTGCGCGACTTGAAAGTGCTGGTGTGTTCGAGTGAGTCGACGATGCGGATGAACAGCGGGACCGCGTAGTTGGGGAGCTTGCCGTAGAGGTGTGCCGCGACTTCACTTCCCTCCAAGCTTTGACCGTCCCGCAGCTTGACTGCCGCCATGCCCGCGCGACCGTCGGTGCCCGGAATCTCGACGCCGTAGACAACTGCTTCCTCGACGGCCGGGTGCGAACTCAGCGCGCCCTCGACCTCCGTGGTGGCGACGTTCTCTCCCTTCCAACGGAAGGTGTCGCCGAGACGGTCGACGAAGGCGACGTGGCCCCATCCCTGCTTGCGCACCAGGTCTCCGGTGTCGAACCAGGTGTCGTCGTCCTTGAATCCGCCGCGTACCAGTTTGCTGTTGCTCGCCGCTTCGTCGGTGTAACCGTCGAAAGGCGCCCGGTCGGTGACCTTCGACAGCAGGAGTCCGACCTGACCCGTGGAAACCTTGCGGAGTCGACCGTCGGCTCCACGCAACGCTTTTCCGGTGTCCTCGTCGAACTCCACGACGGCGTGCGGCAACGGGCAGATGCCGGCCGTCTTGTCGACGTTGAGTGCGTTGACGAACGCAATGTTGCATTCGCTCGCACCGTAGAACTCGGCGACGCGGGGTATGCCGAACCGCTGGGTGAATTCGGCCCAGATCTCAGGGCGCAGACCGTTACCCACCATCAGCCGAACAGCATTGTCGCTGTCGGTCGGCTTGACCGGCTGGTTGAGCAGATAGCGGCACAGTTCGCCGATGTAGGTGAACGCGGTCGCCTTGTTCAGTGCGATGTCGTCCCAGAACCGCGAGGCCGAGAACTGACGTCCGATCGCGATTGTCGCACCGGACGCGAGCACCGAGGACAGCGAGACCGTCAACGCGTTGTTGTGGTAGAGCGGCAGGCAGCAGTACAGGGTGTCCGAGCCGCGCAAGCGCACGCCCATCAACCCGAGGCCCGACATCGACTTCAGCCAACGGAAGTGAGTCATCAAGCTGGCCTTGGGCATTCCGGTGGTGCCCGAGGTGAAGATGTAGAACGCCTTCTCCTTTGCCAGCACCTCGGCGGTGACCGCGGGGTTGGACGGATCAGCTGTCTTCGCCAGATCCGCGAGTTCGCTGACGAGAAGTTGGTTCGGTCCGCTAAATCCGGCGGGCAACGATTCGAGGGCTTCTTCGCACTCGTCGGCGACCACCAGGACCCGCGCGTCGAGGAGCGTAAGGCTGTGTGCCAGAACGTCGTCGCGCTGGTTGTAGTTCAGCATGCCCGCTGCCGCGCCGAGTTTTACCGCGGCCAAGGCGATCAGCAGCGCTTCGGGAGTGTTCTTTGCCAGCACTCCGACGACGTCTCCGCGGTCGACTCCTCGACCACGGAGAACGTCCGCGTAGCGGTTCACCAGTTCGTTGGCTTCCGCGTAACTGGTCGCGTGGCCCTCGAACCGGATGAACGGGCGCGACGGGTGCGCGTGCGCGGCCTTCTGGAAGATCAACCCGATCGATTCCTTGGCCGAAGGCTTACGGGTGAGCCCGGCGGCCCCCCGCGCCAGGATCGGCACCTCGGTGATCATCGACGGCAGTTTTGCCGCCAGATCGAGCAGGCCGACGGTCGAACGGGCTTCCGAACTCATGGCTCCCCTAACACGTATCCGGCGCCCATTCGGCCGCCCAGTCTGCGGCCACCTTACTGCACGGTAATAAAGCCCGCCATGCCCCAGGTCAGGGTTTCACGCACGCGTCTGATCAGGATTTGACGCACGCGTCGAGCGCGGCCTCGACGTCCGTCCTCACCAGCAGAGTGTCCAGCGCCTGACGCCCGACGAAGCCGGTCCCGTCGAGCTTGTTCAACCACTCGAGCAGGCCGGTGAAGTGGCCGACGGGATCGAGCATCACGACAGGTTTCTCGTGCATTCCCAGGTAGCCGGCTGTCCACGTCTCGAACAACTCTTCCAGCGTCCCGATTCCGCCGGGCAGCGTGATGAACGCGTCGGCGTGGTCTTCCATCAGCTTCTTGCGTTCGCGCATGGTGTCCGTGACGATCAGTTCGTCGGCGTCGACGTCGGCAACTTCCTTGTGCACCAAGGCTTTCGGGATGACGCCGACGGTCCAGGCACCCGCCGCGCGAGCGGACTCGGCGACAGCGCCCATCATCGACACGTTGCCACCGCCCGAGACCAACTGCCATCCGCGTCGACCGATCGCGGTTCCCACTTCTGACGCCAATGCCAGGAACGATTCGTCCACCGGACCCGACGCGCAGTAGACGCAGATCGAGTACTTCTTGTCGGAATCGGTCACCATTCTTCTTCTTTCCCCAGATCTGCGGCCTCGTCGACGCCCTTGTCGGCGTTGAGGACGATTCGTACTGCTTCTTCCACACTGTCGGTGACGTGCAGCAGATTCACGTCACCTTCGGAAATCTTGCCGTCCCGCTCGAGGGTGCCGCGAATCCAGTCGACGAGTCCGGACCAGTACTCGGTACCGAACAGGACGATCGGGAAGCGCGTGACCTTGTGGGTCTGGACCAGGGTGAGTGCCTCGAACAGCTCGTCGAGTGTTCCGAAGCCGCCGGGCAGGCAGATGAATGCCTGGGAGTACTTCACGAACATCGTCTTGCGTGCGAAGAAGTACCGGAAGTTGATTCCGAGATCCACCCACTCGTTGAGTCCCTGCTCGAACGGCAACTCGATGCCGAGGCCGATCGAGTACCCGCCGGCCTCGCTGCAACCGCGGTTGGCAGCTTCCATCACTCCTGGCCCACCACCGGTGATGACGGCGTACCCGGCCTCGGCCAACGCCGTTCCCAGCTCGCGCCCGGATTGGTACTCGGGATGATCGACCGTGGTGCGGGCCGAACCGAACACCGTCACCGCACGCGGGACCTCGGCGAGTGCGCCGAAACCTTCGATGAATTCGCTCTGGATACGCAGCACACGCCACGGATCGGTGTGTACCCAATCCGTGGGTCCGCGCTTGTCGAGCAAGCGCTGATCCGTCGTGGTCTTCTCGTCCTTGCGCTTGCGTCGAAGCTGAACCGGCCCGCGGTGCTTGATCGACGAGCTCTGCTTCTTCGAAGCCGAATTCTTCTCTGGTGCCATGCGGCAAGGCTAACGGTCAGGCCGACAGATACTTCCTCAGCACGGCCGCGACGTCGGTGATCTGCTGCACCGGAACGTGCTCGTCGCGCTTGTGCGCGAGGTTCGGATCACCCGGTCCGTAGTTCACGGCAGGAATGCCGAGCGCCGAGAACCTGGACACGTCGGTCCACCCGTACTTCGCACGGAACTGACCACCGGCCGCCTCGATCAGGGCGGCAGCGGACGGGTTCGCCAAGCCGGGCAGCGCGCCGGGCGAGGAGTCGGTGACCTCGAATCCGAGGCCCAGACCGTCGAACACTTCGCGCACGTGCGCCTCGGCTTGTACCTCGCTGCGATCGGGCGCGAATCGGAAATTGACGTCCATCTCGGCTTCGTCCGGGACGACGTTTCCGGCGACGCCACCGGAGATCCGCACCGCCGACAAGCCCTCGCGGTAGCCGCAACCGTCGATGTCGACCGAGCGCGGCTGGTAACTCGACAACCGCTCCAACGCTCCGCCGAACTTGTGAATGGCATTGTCCCCCAGCCAGGACCTGGCCGAATGGGCGCGAGTTCCCGAAGCCGTCAACCGCACCCGCATCGTGCCCTGACACCCGGCCTCGATGAAACCGGCCGTCGGCTCACCGAGAATTGCGACGTCCGCCGCGAGCCATTGCGGGATCTCGCGTTCGATCCGTCCCAGGCCGTTGTACGTTGCGGCGATCTCTTCGCAGTCGTAGAAGACGAGGGTCAGATCGTGGGCCAGGTTCTCGATGGTGGCCGCAAGGTGTAGGAAGACCGCGTCGCCCGACTTCATGTCCACGGTCCCGCAGCCGTGCAGGATGTCGCCGTCACGCCGCGAAGGAACGTTGTCCGCGATCGGCACCGTATCCAGATGTCCGGCGAGCATGACCCGACTGGGCAAACCACGCGACGTACGCGCCAACACGGCATTGCCGTTGCGGATGATCTCGAAGCCCGAAGTCTGCTCACGCAGCGCATCCTCGACAGCCTGCGCAATGACGGATTCGTCGTGCGAGACGCTGGGGATGTCGACCAGGGCGGCCGTCAAGTCGATGGGGTCCGAAGCAAGATCGAGGATGCTCACACGCACCAGCCTAGGCCGGTGCACCCACCACCCAGTAATCTCTAGTCCCGTGAGCGCACAGGGAGCAACAGCAGTAGGTATCGCCAACGTGACCGCGGACGGAACCGTCCTCGACACCTGGTTCCCGGCACCGGAGCTGGGAACATTCGACAAGACCGGTACCGAGAACGTCGAGGGAACAGATATTCCTTCCGATCTTGCACTGCTGGCAGGCACTGATGACGCTCGCGAGGTATCGCAGGTCGTCGTGCGCACCACCATCGCCGATCTCTCCAAGGCGCCGGTCGACGCACATGACGTCTACCTGCGCCTCCATCTCCTCTCGCACCGTCTAGTCGCACCCCACGGTGTCAACCTCGACGGCCAGTTCGGCCTGCTCAGCAACGTCGTGTGGACCAACTTCGGCCCGTGCGCCGTCGAAGGTTTCGAGCAGGTTCGCTCGCGTCTGCGCATCCGCGGCGTCGTGACCGTGTTCAGCGTCGACAAGTTCCCCCGCATGGTCGACTACGTCGTGCCGTCCGGAGTTCGCATCGGTGACGCGGACCGTGTCCGACTCGGTGCACACCTCGCCAGCGGAACGACCGTCATGCACGAGGGCTTCGTCAACTTCAACGCCGGCACCCTCGGCAACTCGATGGTCGAAGGTCGCATCTCGGCGGGCGTCGTCGTCGACGACGGATCCGACGTGGGCGGCGGCGCCTCGATCATGGGCACCCTCTCCGGTGGAGGCAAGGAAACGATCTCCCTCGGCAAGCGCTGCCTCCTCGGTGCAAACGCCGGCCTCGGCATTTCGCTCGGCGACGACTGCGTCCTCGAAGCGGGCCTCTACGTCACCGCCGGCACCAAGGTCACCGGCCCGGACGGAACCGTCGTCAAGGCCAAGGAACTGAGCGGCAAGTCGAACCTTCTCTTCCGTCGTAACTCGGTCTCGGGTGCCGTCGAGGTCGTGCCGTGGAAGGGCACCGGCGTCGAACTGAACGCTGCTTTGCACGCCAACGACTGATGAGTAGCACCGACGTCTCCGACGGAACAACCACTGCTCTCGGCCACGGTCTCAAGGTCCGCCATCTGACGATGATGGGCTTGGGCTCGGCCATCGGCGCCGGCCTGTTCCTCGGAACCGGCGTCGGTATCGCCAAGGCCGGGCCGGCCGTCCTGATCTCCTACATCCTTGCGGGCGCCGTCGTGGTGTTCGTGATGCGCATGCTCGGCGAGATGGGCGCCGCGATCCCGGCCAGCGGTTCCTTCTCTCACTACGCGCGCCTGGGGATCGGCGAGTGGGCCGGCTTCGTGATGGGCTGGCTCTACTGGTTCATGCTGATCATGGTGCTGGGCGCCGAGATCACCGGGGCTTCGGCGATCGTGAACGACTGGGTGCCGTCGATCCCGCAATGGGTTGTCGCCCTGGTCTTCGTGGTGTTCTTCGCCGTGGTGAACCTGGCCAAGGTCAGCAACTTCGGCGAGTTCGAGTTCTGGTTCGCCGCAATCAAAGTCACCGTCATCATCGCCTTCCTCGTCATCGGCGTCCTGCTGGTGTTCGGCATCCTCCCCGATACCGATCCGGTCGGTACGAGCAATCTGTTCGGGCAGGGCGGCTTCATGCCCAATGGATTGTCCGGCATAGCCGCAGGACTTCTCGTCGTGGCATTCGCCTTCGGTGGGATCGAGATCGTCACCATCGCCGCAGCCGAATCCGAGAATCCGGAACGCTCCATCGCCGTCGCTGTCCGGAGCGTCGTGTGGCGCATCAGCGTCTTCTACATCGGCGCCATCTCGATCATGGTTCTGGTGCTGCCCTGGAACGACCCCGAACTCGAGAGCGGCCCGTTTGTGGCCGTCCTGAACAAGGCGAACATTCCAGGCGTTGCCGGGTTCATGGAACTCGTCGTAGTGGTGGCGTTGCTTTCCGCCTTCAACGCCAACATCTACGGCACCTCTCGCATGGCGTTCTCACTTTCGCGCCGCGGCGACGGACCCGCCTTCATGGCGAAACTATCGAGCACCGGAGTTCCGACCAATGCCGTTCTGCTGTCGGTGTTCTTCGGCTTCGTCAGCGTCCTGCTCAACTGGCTGCTCCCCGACGACCTGCTCGGCATCCTGCTCAACGCAGTCGGCGCTGCGCTGCTGGTCATCTGGATCTTCATCGTCGTCTCGCATCTGCGACTGCGAAAACAACTCGAAGCGTCGGGCAAGCTGACGGTTCGGATGTGGCTGTTCCCGTATCTGAGCTACGCGACACTCGCGATGCTCGGTGTGTTCGTCGTCCTCATGCTCTTCGACGCCGATGCCCGAGCACAGTTGATCTCGACCACCGTGTTGTTCCTCGTGATCGCGGCATTGGGTTTCCTGAACGCCCGTTGGCGTAAGCAGAATCAGCCCGTCTGATCCGTGTGCCTATGCATCCCGCCTGTTCACGACGACGATGCTGAGACCGAATACGACGAGTACGAAGAGGGCGAAGTAGATCAGGCTGCCCCAGGGTCCCCAGTGGAAATCGACGACACCGCTGGAACCGAGAAAGTTGTTGGCGTTCATGAACGGCAGGAACGGCATGATCTTCTCGCCGATACTTCCGAACAGGTTGAAAAGATTCTCGATCAGCAAGGGCCACAACAGCAATAATGCGATCGCACCTGCAGACTGCCGGAGCAACGCGCCGACTCCGACTGCTAGAACTACGCAGAAGAACGCGTAGATCGGTGTTCCGTAGACGACCCGCCAGTTCTCGTCGCCGGACAGAGTCAAGAATCTTCCGGCGTCACCTGCCGTGGCCTTCGTGAGGGCGAAGGCGCCGAACGACAACACGAGAGTCAGCACCGCTCCGAACCCACCGATGAGGCCCGCTTTGGCGATGAGCACCGAGGCGCGGTTCGGAACTGCCTGGAATGTGGTTCGGATTGTCCCGAAACGATATTCGCTGGTGATCGCGAGGGCCGCCATGATCATCAGAACCAACACACCGAAGCCGGTCACTCCACTGAGTGCCCCCGACACTGTCGGCATCATTGCACCGTTGGGGTTGCTGAGCGACGACTTGGCGCTCAGTCCGAAAACGGTAGCGAGTCCCAACCCGAGCACGATGATGATGATCGTGCACCACAGCGGCGACTTGGTCGTGGTGATCTTGATACGTTCAGCACTGAGAACAGCCATTACAGTGCACCTCCCATAGCCTGCTGCGTGTTTGCCTGCTGTGTATTTGCGTGGTGTGCACCGACACCCGGATCGATACCGGATGCGTGGTACTGGACATCGTCCCCGGTCAACTTCATGAACGCATCCTCGAGCGACCCCTGCTGAGAAGCCAACTCGTACAACACGATTCCCTGCGAACCAGCTAAACCACCGATCACATCGGTGGTCGAATCCACGACCACCAATGCCGGGGCAACGCCGGAACCGTCTTCACGCACCGTCAGCCCCTGCGAGAGCAACACACTGCGCAACGCATCGAGCTGTGGGCTGCGCACGCGCACCGTCGACTCCGACGAACGATCCACGAACTCCGCGACCGTCGAATCCGAAATCAACCGACCCCGACCGATCACCACCAACTGCTCCGCCGTGAGCGCCATCTCCGACAGAAGGTGACTCGACACCAACACCGTGCGGCCCTCGGCCGCCAACCGCTGCATGAACTTACGAATCCAGACGATGCCCTCCGGATCGAGACCGTTGACCGGCTCGTCGAACAACAACACCTTCGGATCCCCCAACAACGCACCCGCCAACCCCAGACGCTGCGACATACCCAACGAGAACCCGCCGGCCTTCTTACCCGCCACCTCGGACAACCCGACCAACCCGAGCACCTCGTCCACGCGGGACTTCGGGATCCCGTTCGAAGCAGCCATCCACTGCAGATGCGCCCGCGCACTGCGATTGGGGTGCACCCACTTCGCATCCAACAACGCGCCCACCGTCCGCAACGGCGTCTTGAGCTCCCGATACGGCTTGCCCTCGATCAACGCCACACCCGACGTCGGCTGATCCAAACCCAGGATCATCCGCATCGTCGTCGACTTACCAGCACCGTTCGGGCCCAGAAAGCCCGTCACGATGCCCGGCTTGACCGTGAACGACAAATCGTCCACCGCTTTCGTCGGTCCGTAAACCTTGGTCAATCCCCTCAGCTCGATCATGAGGACCAGTCAACCATGAAAACCGAACTGTCGGAACTTTCAGACGCCAACGGAGAAAGGCGTTGCGTCCGTTCGCTGTCGAGGCTAGTGTCGAATGTATGTTCGACACTACCGGGGGGTAAAAGTGACGACGCAAGTATCTGAACAGGCCATATCCAAACAGGCGATATCCGAAGAGACCATCGGACAATTCCGAGCATCACTCGTCAGCATGGATCGATCCATCGACAACGCAGCACGCGTGGATCTTCTGCGCGCTTTGGAAGAGTTGAAGGCCAGTTGCGCTGGTGCCCAGGCATTGCTGGCTGCCGATCTCGACGCGTTCACCCGCAACGACCGCGGCGAACGGGGAGTGCCGCGCGCATACCAAGGCCGTGGAATCAACGCGCAGATTGCCCTCGCACGGCGAGAGTCGGCTTGGTTCGGAACTCAGCATCTGAACCTGGCCCGCGCACTGAACGACGAGATGCCTCACACACTTCGACTACTCGTCGACGGCTCCATCAGTGAGCATCAAGCGACGATCCTCATGCGCGAGACTTCATGTCTCACCGCCCAGGATCGCGCTACATTGGATCGCGAGTTCTGCTGCGACGCTGCAATCTTGGACGGATGCGGCAACCACCAACTGACACAAAGAATCCGCGCACGCACTGCCGAAATAGACTCCGATAGTATTGCCAGACGAGCACGCAAAGCCGTGGGAGACAGACGAGTGACGTCACGGCCTGCGCCCGACACGATGTGCTGGCTCAATGTGTTTCTTCCCGTGGCCGAAGGTATCGCCGTGCACGCCACGCTCAGGCGCGACGCAGATTCCGTACTTGCCGGCGGGGACAAGCGCACCCGAGCGCAAATCATGGCTGATCTCCTGGTCGAGCGAGTTACCGGAATCGGCCGCGCCACACCGACACCCGTCACCGTGAATCTGGTTGTCTCCGACCAGTCATTGTTGGGCGAAAATTCCGACCCGGCGTACGTCCACGGGTACGGACCTGTACCAGCCGCTATTGCACGCGAATGGATCACCAAGGCCAGCGAAGACTCCGAAACGGTGGCAACGCTCCGAAAGCTCTACGCACGCCCCGATACGGGCGCACTGACCGCAATGGAATCCACGGCGAGAACCTTCCCGAAGGGGTTGGCGCGATTGATCGAACTCCGTGATCGAAGCTGCCGTACTCCGTGGTGCGACGCGCCGGTTCGCCACCGCGACCACATTCGCGATCACTCGAGGGGTGGCCTCACCAGCGCAGCCAACGGTGCCGGGTTGTGTGCGGCATGCAATTACGCGAAACAGGGCTCGGACTGGACTGCCGAACCTGTACCAGGTAACCGGCACACCTTCACCACGACGACACCTACCGGGCACCGGTATTCGTCTGAGGCTCCGCCACTTCCGGCACCCTGGACCAGTCCGGATGCGGCCTAAGTTCCTCGGTGAGCCAATGCGTTCACGAACACCTCGGAAATCTCCGAGGGGTCACGAGCGATGTACGTCGAACCGCCCGTCACGCGGGAGATATCGGCGAGCGCCGCCGCATCTGCGTCATCGGTGATGCCGATGGTGACGATGATGACCGGACGCGCCGGATCCTGCTCGCGTGCAAGAACATCGAGCAACTGTTCACGGCTGATGCTGTCAGGATCTTCGTTTGCGCCGTCGGTCAAGATGATGACGCTGTTGACTGCTCGCGGATCGTACGATTCCTGAACCTTACGGAATGCGGCCAGCGTCGTGTCGTACAAACCTGTGGCGCCACGTTTGAGTTCGGTGAGTCGGTTCGCCTGATCTGCCATCAACTTTCGTTGAGTCACACCGTCGACGATCGTGTCGTAGCGCCTGATCGGCACCAATTCCTGGAAGTCCTGGGTTCCGTTCATACCTTGGGAAAACGCCCAGAGACCGGCAGCGACGCTGTCTGGGAAGACCTGATTGCCGGCCAGAGCAGCAGCAGTGGTCAACTGCATGCGCGTCTTGCCGCCTGCCGCCGGGTAGTCCATCGACGCAGACACGTCGATCGCAACGAGTGTCCGGATCGGCTTGGCCATCAGAGCCCAAGCGCCCAGCGTTTGATCGGCCACCGACTGTTCGGACACGGTCAGTGCCGTGACGTCACCGACTCCACCTTCGACGGCTCCACCGCCGGAAGTACGGAACCCGCTGCGCGTCAGCACTTCCTGAGCAGATTCACTGTGCAACAGCTCGGCGATGGCGTCACTCTTCTTGGCTGCGGCGTAGTGCCGGTCCGGTGCCGAAGCACTGACCACCAGGGGGTAATCCATGATCATGGTTCCCGTCGCCGGTACTGTCGCGGAAATCTTCGACTCAGCCTTCGTGAACTCGACGACCTGTTGCTCGGTCGAAACACCGACCTTCCCGGAGCTGACCAATTCGGTGAGCATCTTCTGTCCCACCGGCTGCTCTTCGGTACGAACACTCTCCGCTTGCGCATGGGGTACGAGTGCCGCTCGAACGGATTCGGAGGTAGCCCCGGTCTCCGCGAGAGCTCCGAGAATGGGCGCCGACGCAACCCCTGTGAACAACGGATTGCCCAACGCCAGATCGGGAACCTGTAGCGCCGCGAGCCAACTGGCAAACTGTTCGCCACCGCCGGAGGCGAGAACGACAGGCGAGGTGGCGATCGAACCGCCGGCAGCAGCGACCGGCCCTTTGGCCGTCAATGCAGCTTTGCCGACCCACGCTGTCGAATCCGGTATCCACATGTCCGGCGCGTCCACGCCCTTACCCAGGGTTCCCGCAACGTCCCCGGGCAGCGCAGAGGTGACCGTGATCCGCGAACAGCCTGTCTGCTCCGGCGACGATTCTGCGAGGATCTCCGTGACTGCCGGCGCGATCGCAGGATCCGCTGCCAGCGAGTACTCGTCGACGCTCTCGCAGGAATCGGACTGTGTTGCCTTGAAGACCACCACCCCGGTGGCGACTACCGCGACGGTAACCAACCCACCCACTGCGTAGAACCCGATCGACCGCCCGCTGTCAGGACTCGAATGCCGTCCGCCCGCCATGAAATCTGCCCTTCCGAGGCCACTCGCACTCAGGCATACCGACGGTATGCGCGCGACTGGAACTGTCCCTACCGGGCGGTAGTGTAGCCAAGAACACAGAAATTCCAACTAGCGCTGAATCGTCGGAGAACGGGCGAGCCCACATTCCGGGACAGGCCGGCCGAACTCACGAACCTTCAAGCGTCACAGCGACTTTTCAGCAAATCGCCCCGCCTAGAGCAGCTCACGCTTCTGAACCTTGCCCATCGCGTTACGTGGCAGAGTCTCGGCAAAGCGAACCTCACGGGGACGCTTGTGCGCCGACAACTCCGCCCCGACCAACTCGACCAATTCGGCTTCGGTGACCTCGGGACTCCCGGGCTTACGGACTACGACGGCGATGATCCGCTGCCCCAGATCGGCGTCGGGGACACCGATCACCGCAACTTCGGACACCGAAGGGTGCCCGAGGATGGCGGTCTCGATCTCGCCGGCGCCGACTCTGAATCCACCGGATTTGATCAAGTCGATGGATTCGCGGCCGACGATTCGGTGGAACCCACCCTCGTCGATGACGGCGACGTCACCGGTCTTGAAGTAGCCGTCCTCCGTCCAGGACTCGGCGGTTGCGTCCGGACGGTTCAAGTAGCCGTCGAAAAGCATCGGCCCACGCACCTGTAGGCCGCCGATACTCTCGCCGTCGTGCGGCACATCGTTGCCCTTCTCGTCACGAAGACGAGTCTCGACTCCGCGCAGCGGCACGCCGACCCACCCTGGGCGTCGCTCGCCGTCGAAACGTGTGCTCAAAGTCAGCATCGTCTCACTCATGCCGTAACGCTCGATGGGCGTCAAGCCTGTTCGGTCCCGTAGCTTTTCGAAGACAGGCACAGGAAGCGGCGCACTACCGGAAACCAGAAGTCGGGCACCGGACAACGCGCGGGCAGCTTCTTCGTCTTCGGCGATACGCGACCAGACGGTGGGGACACCGAAGTAGAGGGAGCCTTTCGCCCGGGCGTAATTTTCCGGCGTCGGCTTGACGGTGTGGATCACCCGGCTGCCGATCCGGAGGGGGCCGAGGATTCCGAGGATCAGTCCGTGCACGTGGAAGAGCGGAAGCCCGTGCACGAGCGTGTCTCGCCACGTCCAGTCCCAGGCCTCGGCGAGCGCGTCGATCCCGGCTGCGATGGCCGAGCGACTGAGCAGAACGCCCTTCGGTGGGCCAGTGGTTCCGGACGTGTACAGGACGAATGCTGTGGACTGCGGTGCCGGTTCGGGATAGCTGTGCCACGAGCGAGCGTGCAACCGGACGGGAACTACCGGCAGAGTGTCGCAGTGGTCGTCCGTTTCACCGAGCCACGCCTGAGCACCCGAGTCACGCAGAATGTGCTCCCGCTCAGCCTTCCCCGAGTCCGGCGGGACCGGCACAACGGTGACACCGGCAATCAATGCCCCGACGACGGCGAGGATCGTTTTTGCTGTGGGAGTTGCCAATACGGCAACCCGATCGGCCTGCGCCACTCGCTCCGCGACCGAGGTCGCGGCACCAAGAATGGCACTCCGCGAGAGAACCGTGTCACCGATCGTCACGGCGTCGTCGAGGTCGTCACCGCGGGCAACAGCAAGGGGGTTCAAGGATCTCAGCAGCACCACGACAGCATCTCACAGCGCGGATGGTCGCAAACTTTCTCCTGCCCGACGCGCGTCCATCGAGTGCGGAGGGAACAGCGTCACCAGCGCAGCCCCCAGGAGCGCCCCGGAAAGCACCGCGAATCCGTGTGCGTCGTCGACCGTCACCAATCTTGCGCCGCCGACGACAATCACGACCGTCAGAACAATCTCAGGCATTCGCGGGCGCACCAGAACACCGATCCCCGCGGCCGCCGCTGCCAGAGCAAGCGTGGCACCGGAGTTGCCTGCGCCGGTCGACGGGAAGACTGCGGTGGTGAGCAAACCGAACAACAGTTGACCGAGCAGGAAGAGAGCCCAGCCACGTGCGGCGCCCCAGAGCCGAAACGCAAGCGGTGCAATCACGGCCAGCGTCGCGAGATTGGTGACAGTTCCTGCGGCCGCTCCGTCCTGAACGAGCACGGAGGTCAGAATGCGCCACCATTGCCCGTCACGAATCAACGCGGGATCACGACGAAACATCTCGAGCAGTCCCGGCATCGCCGCCTGCAAGATGGAAGGCACTGCAACCATCAGCCAGAGTAAAGCCGCCGAGAGTGGGAATTCTCCGAAAACTCGACGACTTTTCAACCACACGAGCATCAGTGCAACCGAGGCAGCAACGACAGCAAAAATCAGTACCGCGTCCAAGCCGCCGGTCCCTGAGGTGGTCACAGCGCGACCTTACATCGGACCGATACCGACATCAGGGAACCTGACACCTGGGAAAGCACACGATTCAGGCGGAGAGGCGCTTTGCTGCCGCGGCGATTCGTTCGTCTGTTGCAGTGAGCGCGATCCGCACGTGCTTGCTCCCGCTCGGTCCGTAGAACTCACCGGGGGCAACGAGGATCCCACGATCGGCGAACCAACTGACCGTCGCTCGACATTCCTCGCCGCGCGTCGCCCAGAGGTACAGACCTGCCTCGGAATTGTCGACGGTGAATCCGGCGCCTCGAACAGCTTCGATCAACACACTACGACGCTCGCGGTACCGCTCGCGCTGGATGTTCTCGTGTTGGTCGTCGCCCAAGGCTGCGGTCATCGCCGCCTGGATCGGTAGCGGCAGGATCATGCCCGCATGCTTGCGCACCTCGAGCAGTTCCGACACGAGAGCCGGATCACCGGTGACGAACCCGGCGCGATAGCTCGCGAGATTGGACGTCTTCGAAAGTGAGTGGACCGCAAGCAAACCGGTCAGATCACCGTCGTTGACACGAGGATCGAGAATGGAGAGCGCATCGGCTTCCCACGTCAATCCGAGGTAGCACTCGTCGGAGACGACGATGGCGCCGCGCTCGCGCGCCCAGGCCACGACCTTCTGCAAGTGCTCGAGGCCGAGCACCTTGCCGGTGGGATTCGAGGGCGAGTTCACGAAGATCATCGCCGCCGACTCGGGACCGAGCTTGTTCAAGCCGTCGGCGCGCAGGACACGAGCACCTGCCAGTTTCGCTGCGACCTCGTACGTCGGGTACGCCAACTCCGGAATGACCACCAGATCGCCGGCTCCGAGACCGAGCAATTTCGGCAGCCACGCGATCATTTCCTTGGTACCGATGGCCGGCAGCACCGCTGCCGGATCGACGTCGGGAATGTTGTAGCGGCGATCCAGTGACTCCGCCACGGCCTCGCGAAGCGCGAGCGTGCCATGAGTCGTCGGGTATCCGGGCACCTCGGCAACAGAGGCCAGAGCCTCCTGAATCACCGGGTCCACCGGATCCACCGGCGTCCCCACGGACAGGTTCACGATGCCGTCGGGATGAGAGTGCGCCTTCGCCGTGACATCGGCGAGCGAATCCCACGGAAAATCAGGAAGCCCAGCGGCCACCGGAGTACGAGACAAGATCTCTATTCCTCACCCATGGGAGGCAGCGCCTTGATGAACGGCGTGTCGTAGTCGACCTTGCCGAGCTTGGCCGCTCCACCCGGCGAGCCGAGATCGTCGAAAAAATCGACGTTGGTGCTGATGTACGCGTTCCACTGGTCCGGGACGTCGTCTTCGTAGAAGATGGCTTCGACGGGACAGACAGGCTCACACGCGCCGCAGTCGACACACTCGTCGGGGTGGATGTAAAGCATGCGTCCACCCTCGTAGATGCAGTCGACAGGGCATTCTTCGATGCACGCCTTGTCCATCACATCTACACACGGTTCAGCAATCGTGTAGGTCACTGCCGATCTCCCTGCCTTCCTGTCGTGCATCGCCGCCGCAACACGCAGTTGCAAGGGGCCGAAAATCCGATACGACTCTCACGTACCGCGGGAACAGCCTATTATCCCCCTGCCGACCGACTCTGAGCAGGCGGGGGTAACACATTTCAGCCTACTGCGGTGATGTTCCTCGACCGAATCGCGATCCACTTCTCCCCCAGAGCGGCCGCGCGTACCAGTGCGCCCCGCTCACCGAGGTAATCCGCCACGACGCCGACCACCGGAATCTTGCCGATGATCTCGTACGGTTTTGTCCGAGACGGCCGCTTGTGCAACTCGTCCGTGATGGCACGAAAAGTCTTGGACGTGCGCCACAACGTTCCGATGAGCGCGAACGGGCGCCAGGTCTCGTCGGCGCCGCCGGCTGATTTCTCGGCGAAGTCTTCTCCGGTGAGAAGCTCTCGAGACTTCGTCTCACGCCGGCACAGCACCGACGCCAGGAGGTCCACCTGCTGATCCCGTTCGGTCACTCCGTGTTCACGGGCAACCGCAACGAGCACAACGGCCTGATTCGCGAAGGCCAGCAGGTCCTGGATCGGCAACCGATTGAGGAGGACGCCGAAGATGCCGGGAAACGCGACGGCGACGGTGTTGAGTGCACCCAACCGGGTCGTCCACCACTTCGAGCGCTGCTCGTCGGTCATCACCGACCACGCCGCCGTCCCGGGGAACTTGACGACGTCGAGGACCCAAGCGGCCGCGTCCAACACCATCGCAGCAGCGTTTCGCTCGGGATCGGTCGGCTCGAACGTCCGACGTTTGATACCGAGCGGATCGCTGTAGGCGAGGTCGAGAACCGGGTTGATCCCCCACACCGCTCGATCGAGAACCTCGACGACCTTGCGGTCCCCCAGTACGTCAGCCATCAGGCAATCGCTCCTTCGCGTCGTGCATGTGTGGTGGTTCGTTCGCGTGCCGGGCGTCCGATTCCCTCGGCGATGGCGCGCAGCTCTGCGACGGTCTTCTCGGAACCGTGTTCCGAGCCGGCCATCCGCGAGATCGTCTCTTCCATCAGCGTTCCGCCGAGGTCGTTGGCGCCGCCGTTGAGCATCATCTGCGTTCCGGTGATGCCAAGTTTGACCCAGCTGGTCTGGATATTGGGTATGCGGCCGTGCAGCATGATGCGTGCCAACGCGTGCGCAGCGCGGTTGTCCCGATTGGTCGGCCCTGGCCGTGAAGCGCCCGCCAGGTACAGGGGCGCGCTCTGGTGAACGAACGGCAGCAGCACGAACTCCGTGAATCCGCCTGTACGGTCCTGGATTCCGCGAAGAACGTTCAGGTGCCCGACCCAATGGTGCGGCTGATCGACATGCCCGTACATCATCGTCGAACTCGACCGCAGCCCCACCTCGTGGGCCGTGGTGACCACTTCGATCCATTCCGCCGTCGGCAGTTTGCCCTTGGTGAGGATCCAGCGCACCTCGTCGTCGAGGATCTCCGCTGCCGTACCGGGAATGGTGTCCAGGCCCGCCTCACGAAGGGCCGTCAGCCAATCCCTGATGCTCTCACCACTGCGCGATGCACCGTTCACGATCTCCATCGGAGAGAACGCGTGGACGTGCATCGACGGCACGCGCTTCTTGACGGCCCGGACCAGGTCGGCGTAACCGGTGACGGGAAGTTCCGGATCGATACCGCCCTGCATGCACACCTCGGTTGCGCCGGCGACGTGCGCTTCCCACGCACGGTCGGCGACCTGCTCTGCCGACAGCGTGAACGCGTCGGCGTCACCCTTGCGCTGCGCGAACGCACAGAATCGGCAGCCCGTGTAGCAGATGTTGGTGAAGTTGATGTTCCGGTTCACCACGTAGGTGACGTCCTCGCCGACGGCATCCTTGCGCAGCGCATCCGCCAGTGCCACAACGGCTTCCAGGCCCGGGCCCTCCGCCGTGGCGAGGGCCAGGTACTCGTCGTCGGAACATCCGGCCGGGTCGCGTTCGGCACTGCGGAGCGCAGCCAGCAGATCGGTGTCGACGCGAATCGGAGCACTGAGCTCGAGAACCTGTTCGCGCACGGTCTCCCAGTCGCCGAACGCACTGCCCAGGTCACTGCGGGTCTCGGTGTTGCGCCCGTCCGTGTCGATCTCGGTATTGAGATCGACGCGTCCGCTCGATTCCCACGACTCGTCCGGTTCCTGCCACGGCCGACCCACCGGCTTGGTGTCGGGCAAGGCGAGACCGGTCTTGGGATCCGCCAGCGCCTGCACGTGACCCGCAATACGCGGATCGATCCACGGAGCCCCGGCCAGGACATATGCCGGCTGAGCCGCAGTGCGTTCGGTCAGCGTGAAGCCGCCCTCGGCGCTGATCTCGGCCAAGGTCTCGAGATTCGGCCAGGGACGCTCGGGGTTGACGTGATCGGGGGTCAACGGTGATACCCCGCCCCAGTCGTCCACGCCTGCGCCGAGCAGCGCGAGGCACTCGCTGTTCGAGACGAGATTCGGCGGACTCTGGATCCGCATCGTCGGCCCGAGCAGCAGGCGTGCGACGGCGATGGCCGCGAGAAATTCGTCGAGTCCCGCATCAGGGGTATCGCGCATCGCGGTATCAGGCTTGGCCAGGAAGTTCTGAATGATCACTTCCTGGATGTGACCGAACGCCTTCTGCGACTTGCGTATCGCCATGATCGACTCGGCACGCTCGAGGAAGTTCTCCCCGATGCCCACAAGAATTCCCGTGGTGAACGGGATGTTCAGTCGGCCTGCGTCGGTCAGGGTGCGCAGCCGAACCGCCGGGTCCTTGTCCGGGCTGCCGTAGTGGCATTCACCCTTGTCGGTGAACAGGCGGGTTGCGGTCGTCTCGAGCATCATGCCCATCGACGGCGCAACGGGCTTGAGCCGCGAGAGTTCCTGCCAACTCATCACACCGGGATTCAGGTGTGGGAGCAGGCCTGTCTCCTCGAGCACCCGGATCGACATCGCACGCACGTAGTCGAGGGTGGAGTCGTAGCCGCGTTCGTCCAGCCATTGCTTGGCTTCCGGCCAGCGAGCCTCGGGGCGATCCCCCAGCGTGAACAACGCTTCCTTGCAGCCCAATTCGGCGCCTGCCCGGGCAATGTCCAAAACCTCGTCCGGTTCCAGGAACATGCCGTGCCCAGCGGCACGCAGCTTCCCCGGCACCGTGACGAATGTGCAGTAGTGGCACTTGTCCTGGCACAGACGGGTCAGCGGAATGAAAACTTTCCGCGAATACGTCACGGTGTTCGGCCGACCCGCTGCCAGCAGACCGGCATCGCGAACCTTGGCCGCCGAAGAACACAGATCGGTCAGATCGGTTCCCCGTGCCTGCAGCAGCGTTGCCGCCTCGTCGACGTTCAGGGTCGCTCCGTCGCGTGCACGACGGAGAACTCGCCGCATCGCCGACGCTGACGGGCCGGGCGACGGACTGGACGAGGCGGACGCGGAAATACCTGGCATCGGAAGCATGGTGGGTTTGCCGGAGTCATCACCAGTTCGGTTCACCTAGCGATCATGCGCCATGTGGGACGACTAGTGCCACCCGGTGCCAGAAGTAGGCGGCCTCACCGCCCCGACACCGCCTCGATCACGACGGCCGGTAGTCGTCGTCGACCGCAACCTCGACTCGTTGATCCACCACGTCAGCCACTGGCGCGTCGAGCGGAATGTCGGTCAGATCGGGTTCTTCAGGGGCGTTCGGATCTACGGGTGTCGATTGTTCGAGCGCATCTGATTCCGGAGCCTCCGGGTCGAATGTCGCATCTTGTTCGGTCATCACGTGCTCCCTTCGCGGTCGCCACACTCCACGATAGGGCCGATGTCGACAGATCGCCCCTCACTCGACCAAAGTAGTGCCCATGACTGCGCCGCAACCGCTGACCATGGCCGACCCCTTATGGCGACCCAGCACCAAAGCCCCGAGGCTGTGGGCAATCACTGCCTCACTGTTCTGGGTACCCGTCATCGTCGCCGAAATCGTCTGTGCCGTCTTGATACCCGGAATCCCGTCCTGGGTGGTCGGCACCGTATTCGCAGTCACCGTGCTCTTCGCTGCCACCTACATTCTGATGGTCCCGGCGTGGCGGTATCGCGTCCACCGATGGGAGATCAGTGACACCGCGGTGTACACCCGCACCGGCTGGTTCACCCAGGAGCGACGCATCGCACCGATCTCGCGCGTGCAGACCGTGGACACCGAGCGCGGACCGATCGACCGCATGTTGGGTCTGGCAACCGTCACGGTCACGACAGCGTCGTCGGCCGGGGCCGTGAAGATCTCCGCACTCGACCAGGAAGTCGCCGACCGCACGGTGGCTCAACTGACGGAGATCGCGGGTACCAACGTCGGAGACGCGACGTGAACGAGAAACAGTTGGGCGACCCGACCGCGATCGAGATCCCGGTAGAGGCGGAAACGGCAGCTGCCGAGGCCGCGGAAGAGGAACAGCCCTGGCTCCGCCTCGACCGACGCATGCTTCTGGTCCACCCCGTCAACGAAGTCGTCAAACTGCTCCCGGTCCTACTCGTCTCCGTAGTTCTCGGCAGCCAATCCGGAAACCACTGGTGGGGACTCGGCGTCGTCACTCTGCTCGTCATCTTCGGTTTGTTGCGGTATTTCACCACCACGTACCGAATCGGACCCGTCCACGTTCAACTGCGCACCGGGGTCTTCCAGAAAAAGCTGCTCTCCGTCCCGCGTAGCCGCATCCGATCCGTCGACGTCGAGGCCGGGGTCATGCACCGGTTGCTCGGACTGTCGATCGTGCGCATCGGTACCGGCCAGCGCGCCGGGAGCGGCCACGATTCGAACAAGTTCGAGCTCAACGCCCTGTCGACCGCCCTGGTTCCGGACCTACGCGCCGCACTGTTGGCCGGCGCCCAGCAAGCACGGCGACTGGAAACCCCGGGCACGCCGGTCGAAAGCATCACCGAACCGGTCGACACCGAAATCGGTCACTGGGAACCGAGTTGGGTTCGCTACGCCCCCTTTTCGTTCACCGGAATCGCCATCATCGCAGCCATCATCGGCATCTCGTTCCAATACGGCATCGGCACTGCCGTCGCGAAATCCTCGGCAGTGAGCGACAGCTTCGACTCACTCGAGAGCCTCGGCATCGCACTGATGGTCGTCATCGCACTCGTCGTGCTGCTGGTGCTGTCGAGTGCACTCGCCTGCGTCCAGTACCTGATCGCGTTCGGCAACATGAAACTCACCGACAACGGCCGCATCCTGCATGTCAGTCACGGCCTGTTGAAGACTCGGCAAACCACACTCGACCGCGCCCGCCTCCGTGGCACGACGCTCAAGGAACCGCTCCTGCTGCGATTGGCCCGCGGCGCGCGGCTCGACGCCATCATGACCGGGGTCAGCGCCGAGAAGAAGGAATCTTCGCTACTGCTCCCGCAGGGACCGCGCAGGGAAGCCGAGCGAGTGATGGCCACCGTGATCGGTGACTCACGCCAGGCGTCCGCCCCGCTGATCCCGCACGGCCCGGCCGCGCGGCGTCGCCGGTACACCCGAGCACTGTTCCTCGCCGCGGTGGCGTTCCTGGTCTGTGTGGCGTGCGCGGCTTCTGGACTCGATGTACCGATCTACGCGTGGTTCGGGGTCGCCGTACTCGCCATCGGTGGCACCGCCCTCGCCTACGACCGATACAAGGGCCTCGGCCACGCAGTACTACCCGGATGGTTGATCACCCGAAACGGCTCGCTCGATCGCCAGCGTCACAGTCTCGAATCCGAAGGTGTCATCGGATGGACGGTGCGCGAGACGTTCTTCCAACGACGCGCGGGAGTGGCAACCGTCGTCGCCGCGACGCCCGCCGGCACCGGAAGCTACGAGGTGATCGATCTCCCCGCCGAGAACGCGTGGGAATTGATCGAAGCCGTCACTCCGGGCGGTGGCGACGTGTGGGCAGGTCGTCGATGATGAGCCTCGCCAGCGAACCGAGACGCGATCGCTCCGGCTGGATGGTCGGAACACCGAGGAGTTCCAGCGGGGCGGCCGTCACCGGTCCGACGCAGTAGGTCGGTACCGGTCCGCGCATCGCTGCGACGAACCGCTCCAGCTCGCCCATTTCTTTCGCCGTGCTGAGCATCGAGGAGACCGCGGGGGCACTGGTGAAGGTCAGCGCGTCGATCGCACCGGAACGAACTGCAGCGACCAACGCGCGGACCGGCGACTGATCCGGCGGCCGGATCCACCGATAGACCGATACCGGAGTGACAACCGCGCCGATGTCGGCGAGGGAGGCGCTCAGGTCCGTCAACGGCTCCCATTCGGTGATGGTGCCGTGCAACTGGACTGCGATGCGCAAGCCTGCCACTCCCTCGCTTCCGAGATGTGCCAGAACTTCCTCGGACGACTCACCCGAAGGCGACCATTCCTCGCGCAGTCCGGCGCCTCGGATGGCGCCCGTCGCCTTGGGGCCGCGGGCGATGATGCGCGTGTGGGCGAGCGCCCCGAGGAACTCCTCGGTCAAACCCCACGAGGCGACGGCCTCGAGCCAACCCCTGAAGCCGATCCCGGTACTGATCACGACCAATTCCGGAGGATCGGCAATCAAAGCGGACGTCTGAGTCCTCAGGTCTCGATCGTCCACCAAGGGCAGCACATGGATCACCGGTGTCCGCACGATCTCCGCGCCTCGACGTTCGAGGAGCGTCGCAAATTCTTCGACACGCCGTTCTGCGGTCAAGGCGATAGTCGCACCCGCCAAATCATGTTCAGCCACAGGCTGAGTGTCCCTTATGCACGGGTCAGTTTCCTACGCGCGCGCCGAGAACTATTGCGAGCTGAGGGTGGCAAGTCTGTTGATCGCCACCTTGAAGAGGAAAACGGCGGCCGGCGCGATCGCACCGACCAGCAGCAGGAAGGTCAGAGGGGACGAAAGCACGAGTACGTCGCCGCCGGGGCCGCCCACCATGCACACCAAGAACCCGACGATCCAACCGGCGAGCGGCAATGCGGCCCTACCCGGCGTCGTAACCGTGCGGGCGGCGATCACCAATACGAGGTTCGCGGTCGCGGCTACGAGAATGCTGATGGGAAAAGCCGTCGTACCGAGATGAGTCGGCAAGAACAGGACGGACAACACCGCGCACAAGAATCCGTCGAAAATCAGGACGCCGAGGATGACAGGGTCGAGCCACGACAGCGACGTTCCTGTCGAGGCGTCCGTGTTGTTCTCGACGGTCGTCATGGTTTTGATAGTGGTCTATCGGTCGTCATCGCGCGAGCGCGGGGTCCCTCCCGACAAGCACCCCGGCTCGCGCCCGAAAAGCACGAAGCTGATCAGGGAACCGGCGGGAACCCGAGCAGAGTCAGCAAATGACTCTGCTGATCTGCGAATGCGTAGAGCGACCCGTAATACAAGTCGTGGTAATAACCAGCCATCGGACGCAACGAATCGACGAAGGCGACGATCTGGTTCTGCAGGTCCCAGTTGTACATTTCTTCAGCCCCCAGGCTTTGCTGTTACCGAAAGGACCACCCATCCGGTGACACGCATCACACACCACTACGGCGTCGATCGCAATGCCTGTGAGCCGACGCCCAGGTCAGCTGTGCAGCCCGCCGAACAGATCGCGCTCGCGGCCGTCCTCACCCACCGGACCGAGCGCGCCGGCGGCCAATACGAAATGCTCGACCGTCAGGATCGGTTGGACCACGTTGTTCGACAATGCGAACTCGGCTCGGCTCGGGGCTACCGTCACCTGAGTGGCGTGGGCGCTCAATGCCCTCGCCTTCGCATCGATGACGCCTCGAACGTCGATTGCCGTCGTCACGTCTGTGTCCTCGACGCTCGGCAATTCCCCGGGCTCGGGCAGACGCCAGTTCTCCGGGAACTCGGAAATCGCCGCGATGCCGCGTTCGAGTCCGCTGCGCTCGGTCACGGTCCAGTAGAACTTCGGAGTCGACCACGGCTCGCCGGTCTCGGGATACGCGGTCGTTCCTGCAGCTTCGACGGCCGCTGTCGTGATCGCGTGCGCCTGGATGTGGTCCGGGTGCCCGTAGCCGCCGTTGGGGTCGTACGTGATCACGACGTGCGGCCGAATCTCACGAATGACGGCGACCACCGCGCCGACTGCTTCGTCGAGTCGAGCATTGACAAAAGCACGGGGATCGGCGGCCGAAGGTGTGCCGATCATTCCGGAGTCGCGATACCGACCGGCATCGGCGAGGAAGCGAGGAGCGGCACTGCCCAAAGCCGACAAAGCAGCGCTCAGTTCCGCGATCCGGTAGCCACCGAGTTGATCGGCCTCGGAAGCCACGAGCCCGGCCCACGCATCACCGATCACTTCGCCTTCCTCCCCCAACGTGCAGGTGAGGACTGTGACCTCGACGCCTTCGGACGCGTATCGCGCGATGGTGCCACCGGTGGTGATCGTTTCGTCGTCCGGATGTGCGTGCACCAACAGAAGTCGCTTCGCCGACGCGGTCACTTTTCCACCCTCACCCAGTCCGTAGCGTTTCCGAATATCCCCACCTGCACCGGCCCGTCGAGGACCACGCCCTCGACTCCGGTCCCGACCGCGACCAGCGCTCGGCTCTGCACGATCGGCAAAACCGCCGCAAGATCCCACAGCCTGGGTTCCGCATCGGCGATCAACGACCCCAGATCCCCGATGCCACTGAGCGCTTCGTCGATCCGACCTTGCAACGCCGGATCACACAGCCCGGACAGGTTGCTCGGAGCCTCGACGCTTGTCGTTCGGATGGGCTCCGGTGTCTGCGACGGCGTCGGTGCGGGCACTGCCGAACTTGTTGCCGGAGTGGAAGGTGCGCTCGGGCAACTGAACCGCGAGGCCAGCGAAGTGGCCGTGTCGGCGCCTGCCCGGCTCCAACCGACGATCATGTCGACGCGTCCTGTCGTCAGGTCCTCGCCGTAGAGTTCCTCCGGCGCCACCGATTCGACGGTCGCCAGGATTCCCACGTCACGCAATTCGTCGGCAGCGGTGTTTGCCACGGCGATCGCGATGTCGTCGTTTTCGGGAGCGCCGATCAGCAGTGTCAACTGGGCGCCGTCACGGACGATCGATCCGACCGTTCCAGTGCCCGTGACGATTCCGGTGGGCGGTGCCGTCAGGTAGCCGGCTGCAGTCAGCTCGCCCAGCGCCTGCTCCCTGGTCGGTTTCGGCGGCGCGGTGGGCGCATATCCCGGATCCGACGGAGCGAGGATCTGAGCTTTCACCGGGGCCGACGCCGATTCACTCCCTGCCGCCACCACGGCGAGCAGGTCCGGATCGAGCAGTCCCAGAACACCTTTACGCACCCGAACATCCGCGAAGTTCTTGCTTCGCCCGTTCACGTTGATGTCGAGAGTGCGCGGAACGTAGGAGAATGCCGTCCTGACACCCGGGATTGCAGACAGCTGAATATCCGTGGCACTACCCGAATGAACCTGCGCCACTTGGGCATCGTCGGTACGCAGCGCATCCGCCAACTGCGCAGCCGTTCCTCCGCGTCGCAGAACTATCTGATCCGGGTCTGAAGGCTTGCCCCAGAATCGGTCGTTGCGTTCGAGCACGATTTCGTCCCGGCCGCGGTCGACCGAGCGCACGTGAAAGTGGGCTCCCGACACCGGAATCCCCTCACTCAGGCCGGTGCTGAAACCGCCGGGAGTGTCCTTGATCAGGTGGGACGGAAGAATATCGGTGAACAACTCTCGCCATGCCGGATACGGCGCACGCATCACGACGTTGACCGTTTTGCCGCCGCCGGACGAGTTCACGTCGTCGATCATCTGATAGCCCGCGGGATTGACCACACCGGGAACCGAGATCATCTGCTGCCACAGGTAGCGAAAGTCTTCTGCCGCAATGGGAGCGCCGTCCGACCATTGGGCTTCGTTGCGCAGTTGGTAGCGAATCGTGAACGGGGCCTCCGACGTCACTTCAGCGGAAACGAGGAAAGAATCGTCGATCGCCCACTCCGTCGCGCCAGGTTGTGTGGGCGAATTGATCGGGCGAAACGCACTGGGCAGTACGAGGTTGCCGACTGCGGAGTTGACCGGCGACTGATCCGCGAGCAGGTGCGGGTTGAATCCGCCTCCCACCTCGTCGATTGCCACAGTGACCTGCTTCATCGCCGGAACGACCGGAGTCGGTGTGGGCTTGACGGTTTCGGTGCTCTCGACCGGAGGCGGCGGATCGGCTGTACATGCAGTCAGTGACAACGCCGTCACTGCCACTGCCAACGCCAGGTAGCGACGTCCTGAGGCCACAGACAATTCCTTCCGTACGGGGCCGCGTCGCCCCTTCGCACTCGATTTCCAGGCAGAACTTTGCCTGGAAACCATGAAGGCGAATGTACCTTTCCGCCGAAAACTCGGCTGAAAGGCACATCCGCCTGTCAGGTTGTAACCGACGAAAGACTACAGAGCAGCCTTGTCGCGTGCCTTACTACGTGAACGCTCGCGAGCGCGCTCGGTTGCGTTGAGGTGCACCTTGCGGACGCGAACGTCCTCCGGGGTGACCTCGACGCACTCGTCGCTGGAGCAGAACTCCATCGCTGCTTCGAGTTCGAGCTTGATCGGCTTTGCGAGGGTCTCCATCACGTCTGCGGACGACTGACGCATGTTGGTCAGCTTCTTCTCGCGGGTGACGTTGATGTCGAGGTCTTCCTGACGCGGGTTGATACCGACGACGTGTCCCTCGTAGGTGTCTGCGCCGGGCTCGACGAAGAAGGTTCCACGGTCGGCCAACTGGATCATGGCGAACGGCGTCACCGTGCCGGAGCGGTCCGAGACGAGCGAGCCGGTGTGGCGCGCACGGATCTCGCCGGCCCACGGGCCGTATCCGTCGAACACGGCGTTGGCGATACCGGTTCCGCGGGTTTCCGTGAGGAAGTCCGTGCGGAAGCCGATGAGGCCACGCGAAGGAACGATGAACTCCATGCGAACCCAGCCTGCGCCGTGGTTCGACATCTGGACCATCTTGCCCTTGCGGTTGGCCAGGAGCTGCGTGATGGCGCCGAGGTACTCCTCGGGGCTGTCGATGGTCAGCTCTTCGAAAGGCTCGTGAACCTTGCCGTCGACGAGCTGCGTGACAACCTGCGGCTTACCGACGGTGAGTTCGAAGCCTTCACGACGCATCTGCTCGACGAGGATGGCGAGCGCGAGCTCTCCACGACCCTGGACCTCCCACGCATCGGGGCGACCGATGTCGAGGACCTTGAGCGAGACGTTACCGACGAGCTCCTGGTCCAGGCGGGACTTGACCATGCGTGCAGTCAGCTTGTGACCCTTGACGCGACCGACGAGCGGTGACGTGTTGGTGCCGATCGTGACCGAGATTGCCGGCTGGTCGACGGTGATGCGGGGCAGTGCGACCGGGTTCTCCAGATCGGCGAGGGTGTCGCCGATCATGATGTCCGGGAATCCTGCGACGGCGCAGATGTCGCCGGCGACGGCGACCTCACCGGGAACGCGCTCGACACCGATGGTCGTGAGGAGTTCGGTGATCTTGGTCTTCGTGACGACGGGCTCGCCGTCGACCTCGCGGCACCAGGACACGGTCTGGCCCTTGCGCAGCTCGCCGTTGTGGATGCGAACGAGTGCGAGGCGACCGAGGAATGCGGATGCGTCGAGGTTGGTGACGTGAGCCTGCAGCGGTGCGTCGACCGAGCCCTTCGGCGCGGGGACGTACTCCATCAGCACCTGGAAGAGTGCGGTGAGGTCCTCGGCGTCGGGAGCCTTGCCGTTCTCGGGCTGCACGGTCGATGCCTTGCCTTCGCGACCGGACGCGTAGAGGACGGGAAGTTCGAGTGCGAGCTCAGCGGCTTCGGCGGCCTCGTCGGACAGGTCCGATGCGAGGTCGAGGAGCAGGTCCTGAGCCTCGGTGACAACCTCTTCGATGCGGGCGTCGGGTCGGTCCGTCTTGTTGACGACCAGGATGACGGGCAGCGAAGCGGCGAGTGCCTTGCGCAGCACGAAACGCGTCTGCGGCAGGGGTCCCTCGGAAGCATCGACGAGCAGGACGACGCCGTCGACCATGGACAGGCCGCGCTCGACCTCGCCACCGAAGTCGGCGTGGCCGGGGGTGTCGATGACGTTGATGACGGTGATGGAACCGTCTTCGTTGACCTTATGTACTGCGGTGTTCTTCGCGAGAATGGTGATGCCCTTCTCGCGTTCGAGGTCGCCGGAGTCCATAACGCGATCGACCAGCTCGGCGCGCTCCTCGAACGCGCCGGACTGACGAAGCATGGCGTCGACGAGGGTGGTCTTGCCGTGGTCGACGTGTGCGACGATGGCAACGTTACGGAAGCTGGTGATGGTCACGCGATGGCTCTCCTGGCTGAGTTGATTCGGCCACGCGAAAGTCAAGTCGCACGGCTCTTCTGGTGGCCGCTGCACGAGTGTGTGATCCGAATCAGGGCACGAATCGCCTGAGAAGGCACCGCGGCCTAGTAAATACTACTCGCTCCGGGCTGATACTCCTGCATTGTGCGGCCTCTATCACCGCCCCCACCAGCGAATAGTGATCTGCACCACGCCGATGCGCGTAGGATTACGACCTGGAGAAACAGGTAATTTAAGGGTACGCTAACCTCGTTCCAAGAGCGGGCTCTCCGCCGTAGTGAAACAGGAAAGCCGCAGCGTCACATGGGAAAAGTCAAGGCAAGCAAGGTCTCGCAGCTCAAGCCGAAGAAGAAGTGCTGCCGCAAGAAGACGCGGTGCATCAAGTGTCCCGTCGTCATCATGCGGATGAAGAAGCTCGAGAACGAGGGCGCATCCAAGAAGGAACTGAAAGCGGGTCTCAAGAAGGCTCGTGCGGCGTAAGCGCGCTCAATTCCGCGAGTAACTCGGGGATCCAGGCTCGATCGTTGTCCACCAGATCCATCGACAACAGTTCTTCGGCGTCGACCCATGTCAATTGAGCATGGTCGAGCGCGACCGGTTCTCCCGACACCAACTCCGCCCGGTAGGCCCGCAGGACCAACCCCGGCGACAGTGGCACGTCGACGCCGATTCTGGCGCCGCATCTCACCTCGACCGCCAGTTCCTCGAGCAGCTCCCGCGCCAACGCGTTCTGTGGCGATTCGAATTCTTCGACCTTCCCGCCCGGCAGCTCCCAACGACCGGCCAAAGCCGGCGGACTCGTCCGCTGCGCGAGGAGCAGCCTTCCCTCGCGGAAGATCGCACCGGCGACAACTTCCCGATCCCTTGCAGGTGCATCACTCATCGCACCATGATGGAGTATGGCCACTTTGTTGTCCGACTCCGCGATCCAAAACGCTCTCGACGAACTGCCCGCCTGGCAACTGTCGCCAGGGTCGATCACTCGCACGGTCGACTCCGCGACATTCCCGGACGCCATCGCACTTCTTCAACGCATCGCGGCAGTCGCCGAGGCCGCGGATCATCATCCCGACATCGACGTTCGCTGGCGAAAGGTCACGTACACGCTTTCGACACACTCGGCGGGCGGTCTCACGGAACTGGACTTCGACCTTGCCCGTCGAATTGACGTACTCGTCGACGATTCGGTCCGTTTCGACTGATCTTCGAGTGAACAAACCTCGCAATCTGACGTAACAGTTGCATCAACTTTCACATAGATCACTTCAGTCACAGGTATGGTCGCCGTAAATCACGATCGAGGCCGGTCATGCCATAGACTCCCCCCGGTGCGTAGCTGCTCAGCAACTGAACAGCTGTACAACCCGGGGGCTCTGTACATAGAGTGACCCCTCGAGCCGTCAAACGCGGAGCTCGCCTAGGCGCCCGCGCGGTATGACTAAGGATGGGGAAACAGTGCTTCGAACCCGAGGTATGCGAAAGGCGTTCACCGCCGTCGCTATTGCCGCAGTAGCAGGACTGGCATTGCCGGCACAGGCAATGGCCGATCCGGCAGCACCGCCCGCACCCGAAAGTGTGCCGATCGAGTTCCTCGCATCGTTTGCGCCCGCCATCATCGGCGCCGCCGCAGGTCCGGCCGATGTTGCAGGCGGACCGCAGCAAGCGTTGCTCGACCAGGCTCGCGCGATCCTGAACTCCCCCGGCATTCCGCCCGAGATCAAGGCCACCCTCGAGAAGGTCATCACCTTCCTCGACGGCAGCGGCGGCGGCGGACCGGCGATCCCGGACGAGAACGCCCCCGTCATCGCGCAGTTCCTCTACCCGACGCTTGGCAAGGGCTGCATCTCGGCCACCGCCGATTCGGTCGGAACCGCACTTGCCGTTCCCGGCCCGGCTCACCTGCCTCCTCCCGGTCCCGCTGCCGGTCAGGCCGGATTCGTCTTCACCGCTCTCGGTACGGCTCCCGCCGTCGACGACCAGCCGGTGCCGATGACCGTCACCTGGGTCAACATCGACAACCAGCGCAGCGCCACCCAGAACTTGACCAACGCCGCACGCATCAACCCGGACGGCCCAGCCACTCTGTCGGCTATCGCCGATACCGGCCCCGGACGCGTTCTCTCGGTGATCAGCGGTTCGCTGACCACCCAGCCGGAAGGCGCAGATCGCATCACCTGCAGCTTCCTTCCGACCGTGGGCATGTTCGCGGTAGCTTGATCGAAGTCTTGTGAAAGGGACCCACCGAATTTCGGTGGGTCCCTTTTGCATCTCCGATCACCGTGATAGACCCGATAGATGGGACATCTACGAGTGGACATCACGCACGGTCGTCCAGAGAAGAAATCCGGCCCAGACCAGTCGGTACGGTCACACAAGTCGACGCGATCGATACTGTCCATCCGATCCGAGGGGTCCATTCTCTCGATCGGATCGGCGTACTCGATCCTGTCGATCGGTAGCGTCGGCTCTTTTCTTTCGATCGGAAGCATCGGGTCTACGGCGTCGGTCCTGAGTTCGGGCTCGTTCGCCAGTCTCGGGTCCGCGCTGTCCGGTCTCTCACGTTGGTCACTGCTCTCCTGGCGTGGAAATCATGCAGCCCCCGAAGAACACCCGAAACTTGTTGTCATTGCGCCGGAATCGGATTCGAGCGATCCGGACCGCTCACTACGATCCGTCTCGCACTCTCAGACCTGATTCGGTCGCGGCCATTCGCGGCCTTCCAGCGCTTCGACCGAGGTATTGAATTGCCGCAGTAGGTCACCGAGCGCGAGACGCTGCTCCGGCGTCCACTCGCGGAGGACCTTTTCGACACCGGCTGTCGAATGTTCGCGATCAGCACGAAGTTTCGACAGCCCCTGCGCCGTCGGCCGGACCTTTCGCGCGAGCCCTCCGTCCGGATCCTCCACTCGCTCCACCAAGCCCTGACGCCTCAGCGCGCCGATCTGCCGGTTGATGGTGGAGATGTCGAGCGAGAAAGCGCAGGAGAGTTCCTTGAGGCTCATGGGATGTTGAAATTCCAGTCGACCGAGCAGTAGATACGCCGACCGGTCCAGATGAAGTTCGGCCCGTTGTGCGAGCGCGTGGTAACGCGAGAGCAGAGTCAACTCGTACTCGATATTCACCAGATCAGGGTCCCGGTCCATCCTCATATTGTGCAGACTACACACGATGTGTAGCGTGCACACTGGGGCGAACGCACCAATCAGAACACGCCATGGCGGGAGCCGCATGTCCGTTCACGCAGGGTCGTCCAATGTCGACGAGAAAATCCCCGACACGAACTACGCATCCTCGGGTCCAGTGCTCACCGTTCTAGGACTGTGCGGAATCGTCGTCGCCTTGATGCAGACGCTGGTAGTCCCCATCATTCCGCAATTGCCGCACCTGCTGAACTCCACTCCCGCCGACACCTCGTGGGCGGTCACCGCAACACTCCTCGCCGCCGCGGTGATCACGCCGATCAGCGGGCGCCTCGGCGACATGTTCGGCAAGAAACGAATGCTGCTGGTCAGTCTCGCGATGGTCGTTCTGGGCTCGGCCATCTGCGCGATCGCACCTTCACTGATCGTGCTCGTTGTCGGCCGTGCACTTCAAGGAGCATCGGTCGGGGCAATTCCATTGGGCATAGCCATCATTCGTGACGTTCTTCCACCGAAGAAAGTGGCCGGCGCCATGGCGGTCATGAGCGCCACCCTCGGCGTCGGCGGTGCGATCGGACTGCCGATCGCCGCGGTGATCGCCCAGAATGCCAACTGGCACTTCCTCTTCGTCACATCGGCAGCGTTCGGGCTGATCTGCATCGCACTGGTTGCGTTCGTCATTCCCGAATCGACCGTACGACGCCCGGGACGTTTCGACTTCGTCGGTGCGCTCGGCCTCACCGTTGGTCTGATCACCCTGTTACTCCCCATCACCAAGGGCGGAACCTGGGGATGGGGCGACGCGAAAACCCTGGGGCTCCTTGCGGTTTCCGCGCTCAGCTTCCTGGTGTGGGGATGGTGGGAACTTCGACGCAACGCACCGCTGGTGGACCTCCGCGTATCGGCCCGGCCGCAAGTTCTCTTCACCAACTTCGCGTCGATCGCCGTCGGTTTTGCCATGTACGGCAATTCCCTGACGCTCCCCCAACTGCTCATGGCACCGACGTCCACCGGTTACGGACTCGGACTGTCCATGGTTGCAGCGGGACTCGCACTGGCCCCCGGCGGACTCGTCATGATGGCGCTCTCGCCCGTCTCTGCTCGAATTTCGGCTTGGCGCGGCCCGCGAATCACGTTGATGCTCGGCGCCCTCGTCATCGGATTGGGTTACGCCTTCGCATATTTCACGGTGTCGAGCGTCTGGCAGGTCGCCGTGGCCGGAATGTTCATCGGAGCGGGCGTCGGGCTCTCGTACTCGGCCATGCCGGCCTTGATCATGGGCGCAGTCCCCATCACGGAATCTGCAGCCGCGAACGGACTGAACTCACTGATGCGATCGATCGGCACGTCGACGTCTGCCGCGATCGTGAGCGTCGTCCTGGCCGGAATGACCATCACCGTCGGCACCGCAGTGATCCCCTCGTTCGAGGCGTTTCGTGCCACGTTCCTGATCTCCATCGCCGCCGCCGTCGTGACGATGGTGTTCGCCGGGTTGATTCCCAAACAGAAAGTCTCGTAGGGGAATCAACCCGGCGGAGGACTCACTTCTCCGAAGAGCCTTCGATGCTGCCCGTCTGCAACTTCGACAGAAGTGTGTAGATGAAATTGATGATGATATCCACGTGGTGCCCTCTCACATAACGGGTCCCCGACCCGCCAACGACGGTACCGCAGAACCCTCCTGCATCGAATCGCCGACAATCAATTCTGCAACGTGTTCTAATTTGAGGCGACGACTACCCGAGGAGCCTTTCATGACCTGGACACGCACCGAACTCGAAGACGCCTTCGCGGGTTACCAGAACACCGTTGTCGAGTGCACTCGTTCCGGCGATTGGAACGCCTTCGCGGACATGTTCACCGAGGACGTCGTCTACGTGGAACACGCTTTCGGCACCCTCAATGGCCGAGAGGCCGTACGCAAGTGGGTCACTCGCACGATGACGGAGTTCCCGGGGCACCGCATGACCGAATTCCCGGCCAACTGGTTCGTGGTCGACGAGCAGCGCGGATGGATCGTGTGCGAGATCGACAACCCGATGGAGGATCCGGGTGACGGATCCAAGCACGGAGCCGCCAACATCACGATCCTGCATTACGCCGGCAACGGACTGTGGTCTCGCGAAGAAGACGCCTACAACCCGATGAACTTCCTGTCGATGGCAAAAGCATGGTGCCTCGCCGCGGAAGCGGCGGGCACCCTCCCCGACGACGCCAAGGCCTGGCTCGCCAAATTCGGCGCTATGGTGCGATAGATCCTGTCGGCAACGAGGATCCGACCGGCTGGGCCGGACCGACCGCACCGGCCAACGACCACTGCCCGTAGTCCCGAGTGAGGATCGAGTTCAGATCCACGCCGACGCCGTCGACCTTGCGCTTGTCGATCTCGAACTGATGCAGGTTTGCCCGCGGGTGCACATACCCTGCGGGCGAGCCCCAGTTGTGCTGCCAGAACCAGGTTCCGACGCCGGCACTGATCATTGCGTCGATCACGCGAGTGTTTCCGTAGACGCCGAGCGCTCCGTTGCCGACAACCGAGGCCCACCCCTCGAGGTACGGCGTGATCAGCGTAGTGATTTCAGTAGTGGTCGGGTTGTCGTCGATCGACGCGTAGATCGGCCGACCGGACGGCCCACCAGCCGCCGCATGTAGTTCGAGGCCACGGGCAGCATGACGCTTGCCCGCTTCGCGGGCCCCGCGCCAGTCCGCCGTTCCGCCCTTGCCGAATTGATAGCAAGAAACGACTTGAAGTCCGGCCGCGGTCAACGCGTCGGTTTCCCGCGCCAGTACGGGCTTGCCGACCATCCAATCGGCGCCCGGGCGCCTGTCCGAGACGTATCGAATGGCGCCCGCATACCCGGCGGCCTTTATCGCCTGAGCGGACGGCACACCGGCGGCGTAATCGAGCAGGGTCCCGAGCGAACCGGCATTGGCCACCGACGTCGTACCGCTCAATGCAGCGAGTCCGGCAGCCGCCGATCCAGCCGCTGCGTACTTGAAGAGGTTTCTTCGCGAGACGTGCACAAAGCTCCGATCATCGGCGTGTCCCGCTCGAAGTGGCGGGCAGGCAAGCTATCTTCTTTCGCTCGCATTCCACCACAGTCACATCAACCCCGCCATGCACTTGGCCAACAATGCTCACATTGTCACCAAATTGGACGCCTGACAGACAACAGTGGCCCCCGAAGGCATCGCCTTCGGGGGCCACTGAGTCGGCCTAGCGGCCGGAAGCTATCAGCTGAGCGAGGTGAAGAAGCTCAGAGCGCTGAAGAGATCAGACGCGTTGCTGAAGAAGTCGTTGAGGAAGGTGAAGGCATCCGAGAATTCTGCGCTGCTCATGCGATGTGCTCCTGTCGAAGATACGGTCCAGAGGATTGCCGCCACGTGAGTGGCTGCTGGCGATAAGAGTAGAGGCCTTCCGTTACTTCCGCGACACCAAATGTGTCCGGGACGTTACATTTCGACCCCTTCGGGGCGCGGACATACACACAGGTAACACCCACCGGCAGTGATCAAACTGTCACCTAAGGACGATTTATTGACGTATTCCGAACATCATTCCCGATAGCAGCTACCGAGCAGCATCAAACCTGTAGGCCGACCACAAGATTGGCAAGCCTTACTTAACAGGATGGGTGTTGCTCCCGATAGAGGGCGTACCAGCAGATTGGCCAAATCCCCCGCGGCAATGTAGCCACGCGAGCTTAGTGCGGGCGCAAACATTCAGCCACAGTTCGAGTTAGCGAGATCTTTACGCCGAAAACGACCGGCCCGACGGCCCGCGGGACCATACCTATCGGTCATCATGGTGACGCTATTCACACTGATTTGAGGAACTCCCGGCACCGATAACAACCGGATCTCGACACCGATTGGACGTTCGAGGGCACAGTGGAGTTCATGAACCTCACAAAGAAGAAGTCCTGGAGTGAGCTGTCACCCGCGCAACGCCGCGTCGTCGCCGTGCTCGCAACGATTCAGTCCCTGTTGGCGATCGCCGCGTGGACAGACCTGGCGCGACGCCCTGCCAATACGGTCAACGGCAGCAAGAAGAAGTGGGCGGCGATCATCTTCGTCAACTTCTTCGGGCCACTCACCTACTTCCGCCGAGGCCGGATTCAGTCGAAGTAGTCCCAGAACTGCAGCCACTTCACCGACGCGAAGAGCGTCAGAGTCACTGCGTACACCGCAATTACCGCCGCGACGCCGCGCCAGTTGGTGCGGGGAACGGCGCCGTCGACCGGGTCCAGCCAATGACGGAACCATCTCGTGACCGTCGGCATCAGGAACCACGTCATGGCGCCGACGCTGACTATCTGGCTCAACCACATCGACAGCCACGGCGGCGCTCCGATCCCGTCGAGCAACGGCCCGAGAAACCTCGACAGCGTCATCACCGTCGGATAGAGGACGAGCAGGATGATCATCGCCGTCTTCCAATTCGGCGTCGCGCGAGTCTGCCCGTTCTCCGTACGCAGAATGGTGCCGAACGGTGTCGACCGCGTGGTCTCGGTGAAGTCCTCGGCCAACTCGGCCCGCAGTTTCGGTAGTGCTGCGGCCCTCTCGGGCGACGCCATCCACACCGCCAACTGCTGCTCTGTCCGAAACCGAAGGACGGACTTCCACTGGGTGGAGTCGGTGACCGACCGCAACAACATCACCGACTCGTAGCCGGAGAATCGCGAACTGAGATCGATGAGGTGTCGTTGCGTTCGCAGAAACTCGTTCTCCTTACCCACGACGACGGCGTGGTCGTACACACCGATACCGGGCGGCGGCAGCACGCCGTCGATCAGAACGAGATCACTCGTCTGCGCCAGAATTCCCGTTGCAGCAGCTGATCTTTCGAGATCGCGGCGATCAGTCGACTCCAGCCAACGATGAAGATCGTCGGCACTGTCGAAAGTGACGGACACGCCGTGCGACACCGGTTCCGGTTGATCACTGATGCCACAGCTCAGGTAGCCGTCGAATCGACCGGCGGTCTCGGCCGCACGCTCGACCCACGCCCGGAATCCCGAACTCGTTCGGTGGTACCCGGTGATGGCAGTTGCGGACACGTCAGCCCGATATCCGGCGCCCTTGCACGTACACGTGCGCAATCGCGGGCTCGCGCATCGCCATCAGGAGCCCGAAGAGCGTCTGGTCGCGGGCGAGTATCGGATCATCCGAACGCGTTCCGTAGTTGACGAGCCCGGCGAGCGGCGGCCACCCGGACGGATCGATCACCAGGAAGTCGGCCTCTTTGCCCTCGTCGAAGTTGCCGATCCGGTTCTCCATGTCCAGCGCGCGAGCACCGGCGAGTGTTCCGGTGAACAGCAGTTCGGCAGGGTGCATCGACACTCCGTCGTCGCCGGCTTCGGAGATGTGAACCTTGAAGGCGTCGCCGAGGACTCGGGTGAGCAGGCACTCGTCGCCGCCACCGAAGTCCGATCCGATCGCGATGTTGACCCCTGACGCAACGGTTCGTTTCCACGGCATGGTGCCGGAGCCGAGAAACTGCTGGGAAGTAGGGCAATGTGCGATCGAGGTTCCGGTCTCGGCCATTCGTGCGAGTTCGGAGTCCTGGCAGTGCACCGAGTGCGCGAGTATCGCGCGTGGACCCAGGAAGCTCTTTCCGCCGACCTGTGAGCCGGGGAGGAACTTGCCGTCGTACGTGTCGAGATAGGTCTCGACCTCGTACTCGGCGAGTGTGGTCGCCACCTCGCCGGTTCCGGGCCGATTGTTCTCGTTGAGATGACTGTGGAAGTAGACGCCCCGGTCACGGACGGAGTCGTAAAACTCCCCCAAATCCTTCAGCGTCCGTGTTGTCACCGCGAGAGAGAAGCGGGGAACCACTGCGACGTGAACGAGCGCAGTGTTCACGTCGCCGGTGTCGGCCGCGTGCCACTTGTCGATCTCCTCGCGGGTGAGTCTGATCGCGTCCTCTTCCGAGGTGATCAGCGCGGCGGCGGAGGCCGGGCCGGTGGTCTGAATCCCACGTCCGCTGACCACCCGAAGGCCGCGTTTCAGAGTTTCCGAGAACAGGGCGTCCTGCGCGTGCGGGAAGGCCGATCCGAACACCATCGCGGCCGTGGTTCCCGTGGCGATTCGGCGAGCGCAGAAGGCCTCGGCAGCGTGCTGGGCAAACTCCGGATCAGCGAATCTCGATTCGGAGGGAAAGACGCACAGGTCGAGCCACTCGAGGAGTTGGCCGCCGCCGTATGCGTCGCCGGCGTAGGTCTGCGGGAAATGAATGTGTGCATCGACGAATCCGGGCAGCAGGAAACCCGGTCGGTGGTCGTGGGTTTCAGCGCCTTCGAGACCGCTCGGGAGTGATCCGAATTCTCCGCAGTAGACGATCGTTCCGGCATCGTCGATCGCCAAGACGCCGTCGGGGATCGAGACGAGCGACTGCGCCGCATCCTCTACCGTCGGACGACCGGAGATGTGGAAGACATGGCCTCGATGAAGGTGCGTCACTTACTGAGCAAAGCACAAAACTACCCGGCGTCGCGCGGCGAATGCTGTCCTTTTTGTCAGATATTGGGATCAAGCAAGAGTTGCATGCCAAACAAGAGCCGCAGCCAGCGCACCGGCACCGTTCAACGACCAATGCAGAGCAATCGGCGCAATGAGGCTGCCGCTGCGATGACGAAGCCAGGTGAATACGAGACCGGCCGCAGCGGTGGCGAGAACGGCTCCGAGGATGCCGGCGACCTGGCCGACGACTCCGGTACCGAGAAAGCCGGACAGCCCTTCGTTACCGCTGGTCAAACCCATCGACGACGCGATGTGCCACAGTCCGAACATCAGAGAACCGGCAGCGGCGACGCCGCGGAATCCACTGACCCGGTTCAACGTGCCGTGCAGGACGCCACGGAAAGCCAACTCTTCGGGAATGACGGTCTGCAGCGGGATCACGATCATCGACGCGATGATCGCGCCGGAAATTGTGGCGTAGCGATCCGCCATGAAGAAGGGGCGTGTGAGCGGAAGCAACGCGCCGACGGCGACAACGGTCAGGACCAGGCCGACGGCGGCAAGGGCGTACTTCGAACCCCGTCGGAGATCGCGAGGTGAGAGCCCCAATTCCGCCCACCCCATTCCCCGGCGCTTGGTGAGCGCCAACAGGACGAGAGCAGAGATGGGTACCGTCGCGATGCTTGCCCAGGCGGTGGTGAAATGCGCGATCAGATTGGTTCCCACCAGCACCACGATCACAACAGCGATATCCACGTATGCATGCATCCGCGGAAAACGAGGAGCGGTCGCTTCGATCTCCACTGGGCCGCCGCTCGTTAGCTGAAAGTTCACTTTGTCCAGTGTACCGGCGCACGAGAACTGCCCGCCACTGTTTGCGAACACGCTCACAGTGACGGGCAGGTCCCGAAACAGCTCTGATCAGGCGCCGAGCGTGCTCGCAAACTTCGGAACGGCGTTGTCGATTGCGTAGGTCAACCCCGGTACCGAGCCACTCGAGAACGCATTGACGAGTGCCGGGTCATCGAGGATCAACAGATGTCCCTCCTGAGCCGACGGGATTGCGCGCAGTAGCGGATCGTTCGCAAACGCACTGCTGTCGAGGAAGATCGGAAACAGCACCGTGAGATCCGCGTCGAACAGGTTCAGGTTCTCGTTGGCGACCGGGATGTAGAAGTTTCCGGTGGCTTTTTCGGTGATCGCCGTCGGGATCGTGAAGCCGAGGCGGGTCATGAAGTCTGCGCGTGCGTCGCCGGGTACGTACGCGCCGTAACCATCGGAACTGTAGGCGCCGACGGCCGCTGTCTTACCCGCAAAGCTCGGATTGGCGGCAATTGCAGCGTCGAACTTGGCGTCGAGGCCGTCGAGTAGCGCCTTGCCTTCCGATTCTTTGCCGAGTGCCTTGGCGACGAGTTCGGTCTGCTGCTCGACCGTCGTCCCGTAGGCCGTGGCGAGACCCGGCGGCGGCCCGACCGTCGGTGCGATGGCACTGAGCTTGTCGTAGGTGGCCTGCGTGTTGTCGCTTCGCGTCCACAGAATGAGGTCCGGTTCGAGCGCGATGACGTCTTCGACGCTCAAGTCCATCGTTCCGAGGATCTTCGGGTCGGTGGCGAACTCGTCCGCAATCCACGGTCCGACGCCCTTGCCGCCGAACGCCATCCAGTCCGCGACGCCCACTGGTTGAGTGCCCAGAGCGAGTGCCGTCTCGGCATCCGACCAACCGAGCGCGACGACGCGCTCCGGGTTGGCCGGGACCTCGACGTCGCCGAACATGGTCGAGACGGTTGCTCCCGCCTCCGCGGGTGCGTCAGCGCTGTCGCTGCTGCAGCCGGCAAGTCCGGCGACGGCGAGCGAGGCGGCCAAGGCGGTGACTGCAATCTTCATTCGAGAGACTTTGATTCGCATGGTTACCAGCACTCCTCCAACGCTCCAGCGAGAATTAGGGAAGGCTAGCATCAGCTAACGAAGGCTGTCGCCCATCGGCCAGATCGTGTTCAGGACGCGTCTGCGGCCCGTTCGAGCTCCGCGATATCGATCTTCTTCATCTTCATCATCGCGTCCGTGGCGCGTTGCGCCTTGGCCCGATCCGGATCCTTCATCAGTTCGAGAAGGCGATTCGGGACTACCTGCCAGGACAATCCGAACTTGTCCTTGGCCCATCCGCACGGGCCCTCTTCCCCACCCTCGGTCAGCCTGGACCAGTAATGATCGACCTCAGCCTGATCGACGCACGGAATCTCGAAAGACACTGCTTCCGAGAACGTGAACATCGGTCCGCCGTTCAATCCGGTGAATCGCTGACCGTCGAGCTCGAAGCTGACGGTCATCACCGATCCCGCCGGCATTCCGGAAGGCGATCCCTCGACGTATCTTTCGATTCCCAGGATCTGCCCGGAACCGAACACCGAGATGTAGAAGTTGGCTGCTTCTTCTGCTTGGTTGTCGAACCACAAACAGGGAGTGATGGAAGGCATGTTCTGTCCTTGTCGGAGAGGTTACGAAACAGGTGTACAGGGTTATAGACCCGGCCCGAACCGGAAACTCATCGCCAGGAATTACTCAAGCCGACAACGCAGAGTCAAGCATCGGCCAGGAGCGAACGAGTTCGTCGCGCCAGTACGGCCAACCGTGCGTCCCCACCGGTTGAGCGCTGCGGGTGACATCGACTCCGCGATCACGCAACACCTGAGTGATCTGGTCGGTGCACAGGTTCGATCCCAGTTCCATGACCCCGCCGACGACCAATACCCGGCCCAGGGCAGGAGTATCGAGAGTTTCGTGCGGACCTGGTAGTCCCGATCCCGAGGCGAGATACACCTTGGTGCCGCGCAGCTTGTCGGCATTGGCGAAAATGTCGTGCTCTTGCCAAGCCTCACTGCCGGCCGGACCCCACATCTGCTCCGAACGGGCATTTCCGTTGATCACCACAAGATCGGTCAACGCCTTGCCGAATCCTCCGACGGTTGTGTAGCAGCCGCTGTAGCCCGCGACCACGTCGTACAACCCGGCCGAGCGTTGGGCCAGAATCAGCGCGGCTTCTGCACCCATCGAGATCCCGCCGATTGCGTTGTGCCCGTTGGTGGCGAACCTCGTGTCGATCAGTGGGGGAAGCTCTTTCGTCAGGAATGTCTCCCACTTCAGACGACCGAATTTCGGGTGGTCTTCCTGCCAATCGGTGTACATGGTGCCGGTTCCACCGATGGGGAGTACGACGTTCACATTCTTGTCGGCAAAGAACGGGACGATATCGCCGTTAGCCGGAGCCAGCCAGTTGTTCTCTTCGATCTGCCCGGAATTGCCGTCCAGGAGATACAGCGTCCCGCGCGGTTCCGAGCGGTCGGCAGGAAGCAGCACTTTCACCGCCATGGTGCGCCCCATGGCGGGACTCGCGACGTCGAGAAGAACCAAGCGCGAAGACAGTTCGGTGACACTCGTTATCTTCGGGGTCTCGTCGGCGAGCGCGGTCGAGGGCAACGCAAGTAGTGAAATCAAGGCGAGCGCGCCGACGAGAACGACGCTTCGAAGGCTTGCTCGATGGGGCCTCACACGCCGAGCGACGCGGCGATCATCGGCCACGAGTCGTGTAAGTCGTCTTCCCAGTATCCCCATGAATGCGTTCCTGCCGGCTTGAAGTTGTAGCGAATGTTGTTCATACCCAATGCGTTCGTCCTGTCCGCAAGCTGGGTGGTGCAGTAGTGAGTTGCCGCCTCGATTCCGCCACCGAGAACAAGCTGCAACGCCAAATCTGTGACGTCGTTGCCGATCCGCGGATCGGCAAGTGTGTCGTACGGACCCGGAATTCCGGTTGCGGTTGTGATGTACATCGGGATTCGAGGCAGCTTGTCCGCGTTGACAACCGGATCGTGAGCCGGCCAACCCGGACCATCGTACGGACCCCACATGTTTTCCGCGTCACCCCCACCGACGGCGACCACGAGTTTCACGAAGTCCTGCCCGATGCCCGGACTCGTCATCGCGCACCCGCTGAAGGACCCGACACTGTTGTACAGCGCGGGCGCCGCCATAGCCAGATCCAGTACCGACGTGCCTGCCATCGACAGGCCTGCCAGTGCGTTCTCGCCGGTCGTCCCGAACGTCGAATCAATGACTGGCGGTAGTTCTTCCGTCAGGAACGTGGTCCACATGTTGACCCCGTTGTTGTTGCCGGATTTCGCGAGGCCGGGGTCCGGCCGCTCCCAATCGGTGTAATAGCTGAATGCTCCACTGAGAGGGGTGACCACGTTGACATGCTTGTCCGCGAAGAACTTCGGTGCGTCGGTCCGCACCGACCACGTCGCGTCGTCTTTTCCTCCGTCTACTCCGTTGAGTAGGTAGAGCGTCGGAGCAGGCGTCGAAGTATCAGCCGGCCGCAAGACCTGCAACGGAATGTCGCGCCCCATCGACGGTGAGTGCACCGAGATGTCGACCAGCCTGCTGTCCGCCGACTGAGCGTGACCTGGTGCGGTGAGGAGCTGGAACCCACACACTGCCGTGGCCAACGCCACGAAGACACGGAAAACCGTTCGTAACGCACGAGTCTCGATCATCCGGGTCACTCTCTTCGGCAGCGGAACCTTTCGAACGGTACCGCCTGAAACAGGCAAACCCGACGTGATCGGAAAAACTCGATCCGGTCGACACGGAAAGGCTCACGCACCGAGTGCGTGAGCCTTTCTCGTCAGACGACGCTTACTTGGGCGTAACCGTGCCGCCACTGAGCTCGGTCAGCGAATTGAAGAATGCGGTGCCGACGTTGTTGACAGCCGTGATGACGTTCCCCACGATTTCGAAGGATCCCATGAAAACTCCTACAGTTGTTTAGGTCTCGGTCACCCGAGCGGAATTTTGAGGTCGAACGGTCCGATTCCGGCGAGCGGGATCAGAGGAGCGGCTTGAGGCTGCCTGTGTTCGTCTGAACCGAACCGATGAAGGTTTCGAACAACTGGTCGCCGGCACCAAGCGAGCCCATGCCCTTGAGTGCAAGTTCGACGATCGACATCAGTGAACCCATGTGAATCTCCTAGAGAAGTCAGAGGTCAGCTGCCAAAAGCACCCGACAGTGCTGTGACAGCTGCGTCACATCTGTAATGTATCCGTGACGTGGGTAACAGTAATCATACGAACGACCAGTTGGCAAAGGATTCCGACAATGGGGTCATTATTTCGACTAATAAGGTCTGCTACTGAAAAAATTCCGGCCAATCGGTCGAATTTGACCAATTCTGTCGCCGCATTGATCAACCGCCCCAAATCCTGCGGTTACCCACCAGTAAACTGAAATCATGTCTAGCGCAACCTCACTCACGCAGGTAGCTAATTTCCGGTGGCACCGCCATCAACTCGACCGAGCGGTTGCCGGTGACGCCAATCACAGCGATTGCAGCATTCTCGATCTCGGGATTCAGAACACCGGACCTGACGGAGCCGCCTGGGCCCTGCGGATCCGCGGCGTCCGCGTCGACGCCACTGAGCTCGCTCTTGCCTGGACGTTGCGCGGAGCCCCCCACTATTACCGTCGGGGCGACCTGCCTGCCGTCGCCGCCGCCACGTCGCCGTTCAGCGAAGCCGATGCAGCCAAGCGCATTTACGACGCCAATCGGCCCCTGAAGGCCGCCGGCATCCCGACGCTGACTGCCCTGCAAACAGTTGCTGCTGCGATGCGGGACATCGTCTCGAAACCAACCGTCAAGGGCGAGATGTCCGCGCAATTGACCACGCGGGTCACCGAGCCCTATCTGAGATTCTGCCGCCCGTGCAATGCCACTCATCTGTACGAGATGCCGTTCCGGCTCGCGGCACTCCAGGCAGGCCTCGAGCTACAGCCGAACACATCTCCCCCAGTGCTCGAACGCATTCCGGGTTGGCGCCGACGCCCATTCAGCGCCACGGGCGCAGACGCAGATTCCCGCTTCGACGTGATCCGGGGTTATCTGCGGTTCTACGGCCCCGCGACTCCTGCTCACGTCGCGTCGTTTCTCGATGCTCCGGTCAGGGACGTCAAAGCCCACTGGCCAGTCGATGCCGAGGAGATCGAGGTGAACGGCGAGAAGCGGTGGATTCTCGAACAGGACCGCGAAGACTTGTTCGGCTCCCCCACCGATTCGAGTACGCGCTTGCTCGGGCCTTTCGATCCGTATGTACAGCTCAAGGATCGGGAGACCCTGGTTCCCGATCCGACCGCCCAGAAGACGGTGTGGCCGACCCTCGGGCGACCGGGCACGGTGGTGGTCGGTGGCACGATCACCGGATTGTGGCGACCACGAGCATCCGGAAAGAAGCTGAAGGTCGCGATCACCCCGTGGGGAACATGGTCACGATCGGCCCGCGCAGCAGTGGCCGAGCAGGCCGAAATACTTGCCGAATTTCGCGGCGTCGAGCTCTCCGAACTGGTCGAAGTATCTTGATCGAGCCAGTGGCATCCGGATAATTCCAGCTCACACCCGCCCCGATTCGGAGAAGGAAACCCCCAACGATAACCTGAATGCGACCTTCGCACGCACCCTTGTTCAGGAGAGATGATGGCCGACTTCCTCTATGAGGACCTGTTGCCGATCGGTGATGACACCACCGAGTACCGATTGCTCACCACCGAAGGGGTGTCGACAGTCGAGGGACCGGACGGCCGCACCTTCCTGCAGGTCGAGCCGGAAGCGATGCGCTTGCTGACCGAAACGGCGCTGCACGACATCTCTCATTACCTGCGCACGGATCACCTGACGCAGCTCGCGAGCATCCTCGACGATCCCGAAGCGTCGAACAACGACAAGTTCGTCGCGCTCGACCTGCTCAAGAACGCCAATATCGCCGCTGCCGGCGTTCTGCCGATGTGCCAGGACACCGGAACCGCCATCGTCATGGGCAAGCGTGGACAGCACGTACTCACCCCCGGCGACGACGAGAAGTCCATTGCCCGCGGTGTCTACGACGCCTACACGCGTCTGAACCTGCGCTACTCGCAGAACGCCCCCATCACGATGTGGGACGAGAAGAACACCGGCAACAACTTGCCCGCGCAGATCGAGCTGTACGCCGATACTGCTGCCGGACACGAGAACTCGTACAAGTTCCTCTTCATGGCCAAGGGCGGCGGAAGCGCCAACAAGTCCTACCTGTACCAGGAAACCAAAGCGATCCTCAATCCCGACTCGATGATGCAGTTCCTCGAGGCGAAGATCCGCTCACTCGGCACCGCAGCCTGCCCGCCCTACCACCTTGCAATCGTCGTCGGCGGTACTTCGGCCGAGTTCGCGATGAAGACGGCGAAGTACGCGTCGGCGCACTATCTCGACGAATTGCCCACCGAAGGCGCCATCACGGGTCGCGGCTTCCGCGATCACGAGCTCGAGAAGAAGGTTTTCGAGCTGACGCAGAAGATCGGTATCGGAGCACAGTTCGGCGGCAAGTACTTCTGCCACGACGTCCGCGTCGTCCGACTCCCCCGCCACGGCGCTTCGTTGCCCGTCGCCATTGCGGTGTCCTGCTCGGCAGATCGACAGGCGAAGGCCAAGATCACCCCGGAGGGCGTGTTCCTGGAACAGCTCGAATTCAACCCGGGCCGTTTCCTGCCCGAGGTCACGGACGCTCAGCTCGACGAAGAGACGGATGGCATTTCGGGTACCGGCAAGGGCGCTGCGGTCAAGATCGATCTGACCAAGCCGATGTCGGAGATCCTCGCCGAGCTCTCCAAGCACCCGGTGAAGACTCGTCTCTCCTTGACCGGTCCGCTCGTCGTGGCACGCGACATCGCGCACGCCAAGATCAAGGAACGCCTCGACGCAGGCGAAGAGATGCCGCAGTACCTCAAGGATCACCCGGTGTACTACGCCGGCCCAGCCAAGACGCCCGACGGCATGGCGTCGGGTTCGTTCGGCCCGACCACAGCCGGCCGCATGGACTCGTACGTCGAGCAGTTCCAGGCTGCCGGTGGCTCGATGATCATGCTGGCCAAGGGAAACCGTTCCAAGCAGGTCACCGACGCCTGCAACTCGCACGGCGGTTTCTACCTCGGGTCGATCGGTGGACCGGCAGCACGCCTGGCACTCGACTGCATCAAGAAAGTCGACATCCTCGAGTACGCCGAACTGGGGATGGAAGCCGTCTGGAAGATCGATGTCGAGGACTTCCCCGCGTTCATCGTCGTCGACGACAAGGGCAACGACTTCTTTGCTCACACCGGTGAAGTGACCCTGACGATCGGCAAGCGCCCGGGTCTGTAGACACGTCAACAGCAAAGAGCCCCGGCGAGTTTCGATCGCCGGGGCTCTTTTGTGTCTTTGTCAGGTCCAGAGCGCGGCCACGAATACGGTCACGATCGACAACCCGCCGACGACGTGTACCAGATTCGGATTGGGCTGGCCCTTCTTCTGCTTCGCCCGGGTGATCTCGGCAAGCGCCACGATGACCAGCGAAAGCACCAGCTTCACAGCGATCTTCGCGTGAATGTAGTTCTTGTCCAGGGCGCCTTCGCCCAACCCGACGATGATCAGGCCGGACACGAACTGCATCCTGGCACCCCACACCATGACCTCGGTGATCGAAGGAGCCTCGAGGACGGTGAAGTAGCTACCGACCAGGGCAGCCATGCCGAGTAGGTGAATCACTACAAAGACGTTGTATAGAACAGACATACAAGCACTTTAACTTGTACCTTGTTCTGGCCGAACGGAACTGCGACTTCTCTCAGAGAATTCCGGCTTCGGATGCGGCGGAACGATATTTCGCTGCCAAGGTGTCCACCGTCTCGTGTGCGTTGAGACCACTGGGATTGGGCACGATCCACAGTTTTGCCCCCTCGAAATCACGGTCCTGACGCCCGGCCTTCGCCTTCTTGTCACCGAAAGCTGTTCGATAGGCGGTGATCCCGGCGAAGGCAACGACTACTGGATTGGTTGCGCGCACGATGTTTCGGACCCGAACTCCGCCAGTTGCGAGTTCCTCCGACGTCAATTCATCGGCGCGCGCAGTTGCCCGCACCGCCAAATTGGTGATGCCCACTCCCCGATCGATCAGATGCTGTGTGTCAGCGTCCGACATACCCGCGGAAGGATCGATCGCATGCTCGATTATGCCTGCCCGCAGCAGTGCCGGATAGAACCGATTACCCGGTCTGGCGAAATGCGCGCCGGTCGCCGCCGTCCACAGTCCCGGATTGATACCGACGAACAACAGCCGGCAATCCGGCCCGATCAGATCCTCGATCTCGGCGTCTCGGAACGATTCCAGTTCGGCGCGCGTGAATCCCATGCAGCCAGTACATCAGGCCGTCACGACAGCGCTTCGCGCACCTCGTCGATCGCGTCGTGCATCATCTGCTCGTACACATCGATGTCCGGAATCGAGGCCGGACTGCTGGTGATGCTGATCGTCACAGTGTCCCCGATCCCGTGTACGCCGTGGGTCAACGACATGACCGGCGACAAACTCGGGAAGCCCGCTGTGAACCGAACGACGCCGCCTCCGAGCACCAGATCCGCGTCACCGCGCGCGACACTCGACACCACGGTGTTTCCAGTGACCTCGTCGGGTACTGCCGTGAAATCGTATTGCTGCACGCCCCAACGGACCAGCGGGCCGGGAACCGCGTTCAGCGCGAGATCCGACGCTGCGCTGGATGGATGGGACGCACGTGCGCGACGCTCGTCCATCGACTCCCTGATCAATTGGGCTCGCTCACGAAGATCATCGACTTCCGGGAACAGCCCGACACCTGCATTGCGGAAGTGATTGCGCGCCGTGGGTGTACCTGCCTTGGCGATGGTCACCTCAGCTCCCAATTCGGGCGGTACCGAGCCGTCTCGCTCGGTGAGGTAGTTCGCCATCGCTACCGAGATGGCTGTCATCGCTCCGACTGTGACGGATACGCCGTCGACACGGAAATCTGCGCTGTCCCGCACGACCATGCGCACCAGTCGGTGCGGTCCGGGAGGGATGTTCGAGCGCACCTTCGGACGGCTCGCTGCCTGCGGCGCAACAACTCCCGATTCGGTGTCCGCCTGCAGCTGTAACTGCGCGCGGTGCCCCGCCCGGCCGTCGTGGAACAGCGAAACGAGTTGGCCCGGAAGGCGCAGGGCGGCGCGGCCCAGAATCTCGGCTGATCCGCTACGCCGCACGTCCGTCTTCTGCTTCGCGGGCGGTTGCGGCGAGAACAGTTGGCGAGCAATCGCCGACGCGCGTTTGCCGTCCGCCAGAGAATGAGCGACCTGCAGAACTGCGATCAGCGCCGGGCCACTGCAGCGCGGCACGCCGGTGACGCCGTGAAACAGGTGCAGCGTCCACGGGGACTCGCGCGGGTCGACGTGGTTCTCGAGTAGTTTCTCGATTCCGTGAATGCACGAGAGCCACGAGTTATCGGGCAGCTCATGCACTCTCACCAAGGAGGCGTCGACCGGCATGGGCTCCCACACCGGATAGTCGAGGTGCCACGGTGATTCACGAATCCGAACATTGAGATCCGGAATGAGCGACGCTCTTTCCACCACCGAGCGTCGTAGCTCGTCCATGTGCTGGCTCTGCCCGTCGAAACAGTAGAGCAGCAGCTGATCGTTCGGGATCTTCTCCGAAATCCAGAAGGTTTGGGCATCGGTGGGCGTCATCCGTAACACCGGGAGACGGTACCACCGGCTTGTCAGCTCTTTTCTGCAGCAGCTTTCAGCTGGGACAGGCCCTTCTCGAAATCCTTTCCGACAAGCTTGTCCATGCTGAAGATGAAACCGAAGATCTTGAAGAACAGATTCTTCTTTCCGGTCATCTTCCACGTCACCTGAACTTCACCGGAATTCGGCGAGATGAGAAACGTGGTGACGTTCTGCGCCTTGAACGGCTTGAGGAAGGCCAGGTCCAAAACTACTCGTTCATTCGGGACGGATTCGGTGATCACCATCGAACCGGAGCCCGCCTTCTTGTTTCCCGCCCAGGCGTACGAAGCCCCGACGCCCGCGTCAGGACCCGCGTACGTACGCTGCATCGCCGGGTCGAGACCTTCCCACGGCGACCACTGAGTCCACTGATGGAAATCGTTGATCAACGCGAAGACGACCGGTGCTTCTGCCTTGACGATCGTCGTACGTTCTACCAGGAATTCGTCGGAATTCTGCGAAGCCATCGTCGATCTCCAATTCTCGGGCGTGACAAGTGTTCGGAATTATCCACGGTCGACGAGATCGGAGCGAGTCGACACTCAGTCCCGCAGGCACAGGCAGAAATAGTGACCGACCGGGTCGCGGTACACGCGGAAAGTCTGATGTTCCGGAATGTCGGTCACCCGCTGCGCACCCAGGCTGATCACCCAAGCCTCGGCGGGTTCAAGAGAATCCACGAACAGATCCAGATGGATCCCGACACCGGAGGTCGGCCAGTCCACCGGAACGAAATCCGGAGCGAGCTGAAATGCGAGCCGCCCCCCGCCGGGCCCTTCGATCACGTGCCAATCATCCTCGTCGCGAACACTTTTCCACTCGAGGACCTGGACGTAGAAGTTGGCCAATGCAGCCGGATCCGGGCAGTCCAGGACTGTGTAGTCCATGCCGATGTTCGGGCGCGTCACTGTGCCTTCTTCTCCTGAACTTTCTTACGCACGAACAACAACGGAAGAACCAGCGTCGCAACGGCGGTTACCAGCCACACGACGACGGTTCCCAGAATCCACGTCGAGACACCGGAGATCGACAGATTGGAGAAGAGCGACGCCACCAACAGCGCGACAAATGTCGACACCAATCCGATTCCGCCGAGAAATGCCGGTGCATGGCGCTTTGCCACCGTGGCGATGAACGGCGCCAGGACCGACTGCGCAATCGCAAAGATCACGACCGCAACGATGAATCCGGATGTGGGCGCCGAGAAGCCCGAAAGAATCAACGACGCAACTAGAAGCCCGACAGCGGCAGAACCCAGGAAGATCGCGGCGCGAATCAGGAAGCTGATCATTTGTTGATCCTATATGTCGGATATCAAGGAGAACAGATATTCACAATCCCAGAGATTCCTGCACCTCTCGCAATGTCCGGGCAGAAGATCGGAGCCCCGAAGCCTCCTTTTCCGATAGCGGCACTTCGAGGACTCGGCCGGCACCAGCACGACCAACCATCGTGGGAAGGGACAGGCAAACGTGCTCGAGTCCGTGGACGCCGCTCTGCAAAGTCGACACCGGCAGAACCCGTTGTTCGTCCCGCAACACGACTTCCGCGATGAATGCGCTCGACAATCCGATGGCGAGGTTGGTCGCGCCCTTACCCTCGATGATCTCGTAAGCACTCTCGACTACAGACTTCGCTACTTTCGCGCGTAGGTCGGGGCCGAGGACGCCACCCGACGGTCCCACGAACGAGGTTGCCGGCAATCCGCCGATGGTTGCGCTCGACCAGAGCGGAATCTCGGAATCCCCGTGCTCGCCCACGATGAAGGCATGAACGTTCTCCACCGCGACTCCGAGTTCGGTAGCCAGCAGGAATCGCAATCGGGCCGTGTCCAGCACGGTCCCAGATCCGAAAATTCGGCCGCGGTACGACGGTCCCGCGGCCTGGATCGCTGCGTAGGTCGCCACGTCGACCGGGTTGGTGACGAAGAGTAGAACCGCGTCCGGTGACACCGCCAACAGTTGTTCGGTCAGTGTCTGCGCGATCTTGACGTTCACCGCGGCAAGTTCGAGCCGCGACTGACCGGGATGCTGTTTGGCGCCCGCGGTGACGACGACCAAGTCGGATCCCGCGGTGACCGAGATGTCATCGCCTCCGTCGACAGTGCACGGCGGTGTGAACTGGGTGCCGTGGTTGAGATCGAGAACTTCGGCCCGGACCTTTGCGCTGTTGGTGTCGTAGAGGGCGAGCGCGTCGGCCGATCCGCGTATCAGGCACGCATACGCAATTGCGGTGCCGACGCTTCCCGCACCGACAACGGACACTTTTCGTCTGGATGAACGATTCGGCGTCGTCATGGGTAAATGGTGCTCGCTCGATAACGATTTCGCAGTACAACGGATTGCCAGTCTCTTCTCAGGGTTTGGATGCAGACCTCTCAGAATCGACGTGGATGATCGCTGACATGGCTGAGGTAACCGTTCTTGCAGTTGGCGGCACCGGCGAATCCCACGTTGGCGACGACAGCGCCCGCGTGCTCGGACTCCTCAGCGCCGTCACCGACGAACTCGACAGTCGATTCGATTCTCGCTGGGTCGCTTATCCTGCGTCGTACGGTCCGGTCGCCGACGGCGGCCTGAGCTTTCGGCACAGCACCGCGATGGGTGTGAAGGCCCTCACCGCCGAAATCGCACAGACAGACGGCCCGGTCATGCTGATCGGTTACTCACAGGGATGCACCGTGATCCGCTCGGCTCTTCCGACGCTGAACCGCGCCAACATCATCGGAGTCGGACTGATCTCCGATCCTCAACAACCGGCAGGCGTGATCGAAGGTTGTGAGGGACACGGAGTTGCCGGCGACGGACCCGATATCCAGCCGTGGATTCCGGTCAAGTGGATCGGGCACCCGCAGGACATGATCTGTAATGCCAGCGACGACAGCTACATTCGCGACATCGCAGACTTGACGCGCTGGATGTCCTTCTCGCAGGCACGCGTGTGGGCAGGAAAGGTTTGGGAACTACTTCGTAGCAATGCTTTCCAGAATGCGCAGAAGACTCGTTTCAGTCCCAAACAGTGGCGTACCGATCTACGACGTATTCGCACCGCGTTCCTCGAAGTACTTGGTTACCTGCCGACGAAGTTGAACCTGAACCGATTTCAGCTCAAGAACCCTCGCGGCGGTAGACACATCAGCTACGCGATCGAACCTCTCGACGAGAGCGGACTGACCGGGTGTGAGCTTCTGGCGTCGTGGATGAAGGTCCACGCGAGCGGCGTCGGGCAGCGCATTCACGCGGCCTGACCTTTACCGTTAGTTTACCTAACGAACCCCGGCGAGCCATTCGACGCCTCTACGTTCCTTTCATGCAACTGAGCAGAATATTGTCGTGTGCCGCCGTGACCGTCGCACTCCCCCTCACCGCCCTGGCGGCCCCGGCCGGCGCATCGCCAACCGGCAGTCTCGACTGGTCCGGTTCGTTCGGTAGTTCAGCACCCCAGCCGGTTTCGACGTTCGACGTCCAAGCCCACCGCGGCGGGCTCGGCCTGTACACGGAAAGCAGCCTGGCCGCGTTCGCGAATGCCCTCGAAATGGGCGTCAGCACACTGGAACTCGATACCCAGATCACCGAGGACGGGATCGCTGTCGTCACGCACGATCGTAAGATCTCGAACAAGAAATGCCTCGACACCGAGCCCGCAACTGCGGGTGACCCGGAGTTCCCGTACGTCGGCAAATTCGTCAACACGCTGAGCCTGCAGCAGATCAAGACCATGGACTGCGGCACTCTCCCCCTTGCCGGATACCCTGAACAGCAGAATGTTCCGGGAGCGAAAATGCAGACGCTCGAAGAAGTGCTTGCCCTGGTGAAGTCGTACAACGCACCCGGAATCAAGCTCAACATCGAGACCAAGGTGGAAGCGGGAGCGCCTCACGAGACCGCCCCGCGTGAGCAGTTCGTCTCTGTAGTCCTCGATACGATCCGGGCAGCCGGATTGTTGGACAGCGTCACCATTCAGAGCTTCGACTGGGGCTCGCTCATGCTCACCCGTCAACTCGCGCCGAGTGTCCCCGTCGTTGCGCTCACAAACGGCGACTTTCTCCAGGTAGGCGAGGACGGAGCGTCACCGTGGCTCGGCGGTCTGGACATCGATGATTTCGGTGGCGACGGCATCGCGGCGGTAGCAACCTTTGGTGCCTCCGCTTACTCCCCCGTCCAAGGAACTCCGCAGGGCGGAAAGGTCGGGGATCCCGGTTTCACCCTCTATCCGACAGCCGACATGATCGCGAGCGCACATGCGCGTGGCATGAAGGTCATCCCGTGGACCGTCGATGATCCCGCCACCATGCACGCCCTGATCGACCTCGGTGTCGACGGGATCATCACCGACTACCCCGATCGTCTCCGAGCCGTTCTGGCCGAGCGAGGCATGCCACTACCTGCACCTGCGGTCAAGAAGTAGCCTCCACCGCGCACCGAAGCAGGTACCTGAACAGGTACTACGGCCGATGTCCCCGGGGTCCCGTCGGCCGCATCCTGGACAGGTACTTGCTCGGGTGATCGGAGGTGAATTCTGATGATGTCTTTGAAGGATCAGTTGGACAACTGCGAATACCTACTTGCCGACGCGGAAATGGCCGGCGACTGGAATGCTGTCCGGCGATTCAGGGAATACCGGCTCAGGCTCGTTCGACAACTGTGCAGGCAAAGGGCCGCCGGCCTCTGCGCCTAGAGGCCCGACCTCAACCGTATCTGAGCTGGTCCCTCTGGGCGGTTACGATCCGCCGTCGCCCGAGTCACAGTCGGGTGCTCTCACCAATTGAGCTACAGAAGGTATGGCCCGCAGTGCTTTTCGACTGCGATCTTTCTCTGCCGAACCATACGGGCCCGCATCTCGTCCGCGCTACTGATTTTCGAGTAGACGATCTACACCGACCACCGCTGTGAGTTCGGTTTCCGCGTCCCCGCGGGGACGTCCCCGTCGAGGCCACACCGAATCACCGCTGACCAGTAGTCGATGGGATGATGACCCGCGTGTCCATGTCCCCACCGCTGCCCGTCAAGAACGGGGTTGGCCCGACGCGCCTACGCATCCCGCTCTCTGGGCCATGGGCGACGATCGCCGAGTACGTCGTAGCCAAGTTCGACCATCTGGACGCCGAGAACCTGTATCGGCGGTTCGACGACGGCGAGTTCGTAGATACCGACGGCCACTCGATCTGCCTGAACACAGAACTCAGCGCGCACCGGTTCGTCTGGTACTACCGTGAATTGCCGGCGGAGGACCCGGTGCCGTTCCACGAGGAGATCCTGCACACCGACGACGATCTCGTCGTCATCGACAAGCCACATTTTCTCCCGACCACTCCGAGCGGGCGATACCTGCGTGAGTCGGCGCTCATCCGCCTGCGGGTTCGTCTCGACAACCCAGATCTGACCCCGATCCATCGACTCGACCGCGGCACCGCAGGGGTGGTGATGTTCTCGGCCCGCCCCGCGACGCGCGGCGCGTACCAGTCACTGTTCGAGAAGCGGCAGGTCACGAAGGTCTACGAGGCGGTGTCGGCGCGACCGCCCCGGTGGGGCCAGGACGCACCAGCGCTCGACGTCCCTCTCGTTTACCGCAACCACATCGAAGCCCGACGCGGCGAGTTGCGGGTCGTCGTCGACGACAGCCGTGAACCCAACTCCGAGACCATGATCGAGGCGCGAGGGATGGGCGTGAGCGCCTCCGGACGTACAGTGCTGCATACGGTTCTGCGTCCGCGGTCCGGACGGATGCACCAGTTGCGGGTGCATTTGGCAGCTCTCGGCGCCGGGATCCTGGGCGACCGGCGATACCCCGACCTACTTCCCGACGCGCCGGACGATCATTCTCTCCCACTCCAATTGCTCGCGAGGGAACTCGAATTCACCGACCCGTTGTCGGGGAGAGCGCGGCGGTTCGTCACCCGTCGGACGCTCAGCGAGATGCCCGCCTCCGACTGCTGAGCGCCCCCTGCCGTCGGTGTCCTCAGTCACCTGGAGGCCGGCGCAAGGCGTGGCGTCCCATGGAAGAGTCATGTTTGTACGCCGTCCTCTATAGATGCTGGGAGGTCCCGAGTCTGACGGCCAACTCAAGAATCTCGCAGAGAGTGTGCGGCCATTTCATCGGAGCTGTCGATCAAACGGCATGACTGTTCCCGCGTGAACTAGCACCGAATCTTCTCCCGACGCGGCCGACAAGACCAGCAAAACTGCGGACGAACTGTTCCGTATCTGTGCGGATACTCCCGCGGATAGATAACCCTAACAAGCTGCTGAACAGGGAGCTTACAGTTGAAGCGAAATTCAAGTGCGTCCTTCGACATACCCATCTACCTACGCTTTCATGGATTGATAGGTAATCACGGAACCCGTTCCATCCCCTTATCCGAAGTCGTGTCGGCCCGGCATGTTTGAATGCTGCCTATGAAGACACCTGTAGTCGGCACACGTAAACGCGGCCGCACGTGGGAGGTAACCACAGATCAGCACATCCAATTTGCGTGCAGCGTCTTGCCGCAATTAGAAGTCGAGCTCCTGACACATAGTTCGCTCGAGCCCTTGACGTTCACCATCTTCTCCGAGAACGATGCATTTCATCGGGTGCCGGACCTTGAGAAGACCCTGTCCAAGGTGACCGGTTACATTAAGACCGCGATCGGGCACTTCACGGCAATCAAGAATGAGGTCAAGTTTGATACCGAAATATGGATATATCGGCACGAGAACGCTGCGCAGACCACTGTCAGAGTCGGTGTTTCAGGGCCAAATTCCGATGATACCGATGAGTACTTTTCTGCAATTTCGTCTTCAATTGAGAAAATCATCCGCCAAACTACCGCTAGCCCGGCAAGCGCTACTCAGAACCAAGTAGGAACGGGGACCAGCTCAGCTGTGCTAACAACTTCGAACACGCCGACGCAAAGCGACCCGCTCGATGAAATCGACGCCCTCCTGAAGGTACGAGGCGAAAGGCGGCAACGGGTCTTCATTTCATATTCCCACGACAGCGAAGCCCACAAAAATTGGACCTACAATCTTGCGTGCGAACTGCAGTCCGTGGGAGTCTGGGTGATCTTCGACCAATTCCTGTCCCTGGGGTCAAACCTCGCGGTCTTTATGAATCACAACTTGATCGATTCTGACCGAGTGATCGCCGTTTGCACTCCGGAATATATCCGAAAGGCAAATACAGCAACCGGTGGGGCCGGGCACGAAAGCACCATCCTGACCCAAAGTCTGATGGAAGACCAATCATCAGATCGGGTTATACCCCTAATTAGGAACCAGCCGGATTGCAAGGTTCCCACATACCTATATGGCCGCAAGTACGTCAACTTCAACGATGACTCGAAGCATGCTGAGAAATTCGATGAACTGGCTCGGGATCTACTTGGCGCAACGAAATTGGCGCGGCCGCCGCTAGGACCGAACCCTTTTGTGGCCCCTAACCTCTGATGTCTCTCACGTTCGTCTGGTCCGGCTTCGGGCCCGCGAACACTGCATCCATCGCTTTGCGGACGGTACCGCTTGGGCCAACGCCCAGGTAACGCAGTTACAGTTCACCCAACGGTGGTAATCCGGCCGATTCATAGCCCACCAGCGCGACATCCATCGCGGCCCTCGCGCGGCTCTTCCAGCTCGCGAGCTCTTCACTTCCATTAGCGAGCCGAGGGATTAGACGGTTAATCATGTCAACCGTCATGGCAGTTGAAGCCACCGCATTCTCAGACCTGAATGCCGAGTAGTGCCAGTCGACATGAGCATCGACATCAGCACGATATATCGGTTCCTTGAAACTACTGCCTGGATGCACCGCCCAATCTCGAAACTGGAACAGTTGCCTGATCCGATGCTGCACTTCGCGTGCGCTCGTATTGTCGATCTTCAAGTGATAGCGCAACGTCTCATGGACCTGCGCATGACGGGACGTTCGCTTCTCCCGCCATGCAGCTTCACTCGGATGCCGGGGCGACCTGGCTTTGACCGAAGCGTAGAAGGCATCAACCGCAAATGCCGCAGCACTCATCGCCCGCATAGATGAACGCAGGTCTCGAATCATGAGCTGCTGAAGACTCTCGTCGTCACCGGACTCCAATGCGGGCGGTATGCCGATAGCATGTGAGGCCGACTCTTTGGCTCCCTCAATCGATTCCGCCAGCCAGTACGGCCACATGTCGGTCCGCAGGTGGACTGTCGCCGAAGTCGCGCCCTGTGCCCCGTCCTGGCCGATCTCAATTCTGAAATTTGACAGGCGGAGGTCGCCGCCGTCGGTGACATTGATGCCGCGCATCGCTTAAGGGTGCCACGGGCCTGCACGGAGGCGAACAGGGCCAATGACACCTGGAATGTCTCGCTTCCATCCCACGTACCGCAGCGTTGCCGGTGCGCAACAGGCGGCCACAGGTCCGCCGGTAGCGATTCACACCGTCTAACCTGCGAGGATAGTTGTCGCTACGGCTGCACAATTGCCCTGCGGCAGTACCGCGGATTTAGACGTTGAAGCGGAACTCCACCACATCGCCGTCGGCCATGACGTATTCCTTGCCCTCCATGCGGACCTTGCCGGCAGCCTTGGCTGCGGCCATGGAACCCGCCTCGACGAGATCGTCGAAGGACACGATTTCAGCCTTGATGAAGCCACGCTCGAAGTCGGTGTGAATGACGCCGGCAGCCTGGGGAGCGGTGTCACCCTTGTGGATGGTCCAGGCGCGAGCTTCCTTCGGACCAGCCGTCAGGTAGGTCTGCAGTCCGAGGGTGTGGAAGCCGGTGCGCGCGAGAGCGTGCAGGCCCGGCTCGGTCTGACCGATCGAGTCGAGCATTTCCTGGCGGTCTTCCTCGTCGAGCTCGAGGAGTTCCTGCTCGACCTTCGCGTCGAGGAACACAGCGTCGGCCGGTGCGACGGATGCGCGCAATTCCGCAACCTTCGCTGCGTCGGTGAGCACAGACTCGTCGGCGTTGAAGACGTACAGGAAGGGCTTGGTGGTGAGCAGGCTCAGCTCACGCAGCAACGAGAAATCGAGCTTGTCCTTGACGCTGAAGAGCGTCGTGCCCTCGTTGAGGAAGGCCTGAGCCTTGAGCGCCTCGTCGTGGGCTAGCTTGAGCTCCTTGTTCTTGCGAGCTTCCTTGTCCAGACGCGGGAGAGCCTTCTCCAAGGTCTGCATGTCGGCGATCACGAGCTCGGTCTCGATGACCTCGATGTCCGAGGCCGGGTCGACCTTGCCGTCGACGTGGATGACGTCGTCGTCGGCGAAGACGCGAACTACCTGGCAGATGGCGTCCGCTTCACGAATGTTGGCCAGGAACTTGTTGCCCAGACCTGCGCCCTCGGACGCTCCCTTGACGATGCCGGCAATGTCGACGAACGACACGGTCGCGGGGAGGATGCGCTCGGAGCCGAAGATCTCGGCGAGCTTCTGCAGCCGCGGATCGGGCAGCTCGACCAGACCGACGTTGGGTTCGATGGTCGCGAACGGGTAGTTCGCTGCCAACACGTCGTTGTTGGTCAGTGCATTGAAAAGGGTGGACTTGCCGACGTTGGGCAGTCCGACGATTCCGAGGGTAAGGCTCACGGTCTGTGGATTCTACGGCCTCGCGGCGACGTGACGGGTACTCGCCCCACCGTCACGTCGCGGCAGGTGATCAGTTGTAGGTATACGAATCGACGGACGACACGATCGCAACCAGGAAGATCACGTAGAACGCGATGAACAGCACCCAGCAGATGACGGCTATCAGGAGCGAAATCTGCCCGAGCTTCTTCACCCGCTCGGACGCGTACTGCGCGCCCTGGTGATCGCCCATCGCCCACTTCGGGTAGATGTCGTGGAGATGGTTGAACGCGGCGAACGCGATAGGCCAGAAGAAGATGATCGACGCGACGGCCCATCCCGCGTTGGACTTCGGCGGACCGTACTGAGGCGCCGCGTACGTGGGAGCAGCGCTGTACTGCTGGGCTGCGCTGTACTGCTGACCGGTCGGATACTGCTGTCCGGCTGAGTACTGCGGGTCGGTCGGGTACTGCTGGCCCGTCGGATATTCCTGGCCTGCTGAATATTGCTGACCGGCTGAATACTGCTGGCCTGCCGGATACTGCTGCTCCTTCGGATCCTGCGGGTCGGTCGGATATTGCGGTTCGGTCATCATTCCCCCAAAGAGTCGGATTCGGTTCTCTATCGCAGAACCTAGTGGAGACTTACCGCTGCCGTGTCACAGTGAGCGCCTACGCTCTCGAGGTGACTCGGATGCTGATCGTGCTCTTGATATGGATAGTGGGTCTCGGCACCGCCGCGCTCGCAATTGTCGCCTCGCCCGGATGGTGGGTGATCGCTGTCGTCACACTCGCGCTGGCGGCCATGGGCACCTACGACCTCACTCAGAAGTCCCACAGCATCCTCCGTAACTATCCGGTCCTGGGGCACGCGCGATTCCTCCTCGAGAAGATTCGACCGGAGATCCAGCAGTACTTCGTCGAATCATCCACCGATGGAATGCCATTCGATCGCGAAACGCGAGATCTGGTTTACGAGCGGGCAAAGGGAACACTGGCGGAAGAGCCCTTCGGGACCGAGCGCGACGTCAATGCGATCGGCTACGAGTTCATGACGCATTCGATTCGCGCACGGACCGCCCCCGACACCGTTCCGCGAGTTCGCCTCGGCGGACGCGATTGCACGAAGCCGTACGACATCGCTCTCCTGAACGTCTCCGCGATGAGCTTTGGGTCGTTGTCCGCCAACGCAATCGAGGCCCTCAACGCCGGCGCCGCCAAAGGCGGTTTCGCTCACGACACCGGTGAAGGCGCGATCAGTCCGTATCACCGCAAACACGGCGGCGATCTGATCTGGGAAATCGCTTCGGGATACTTCGGATGCCGGACCGAGGACGGCCGATTCGATCCTGACCGTTTTGCCGAGCGCGCAGGCTCCGACCAGGTGAAGGCCATTTCGATCAAGCTCTCGCAAGGTGCGAAACCCGGGTTGGGTGGCGTGCTTCCCGGAGTCAAGGTCTCCCCCGAAATCGCCGAAACCCGCGGGGTACCCGTCGGCCAGACTGTGATTTCGCCACCCGCGCACACCGCGTTCAGCACCCCGGTCGAACTGGTCGATTTCATCGCGACCCTGCGAAAACTGTCGGGAGGCAAGCCGGTCGGGATGAAACTGTGTGTCGGCTCGCGTCGTGAATTCCTCGGAATCTGCAAGGCGATGATCGAACGCGGCATCACGCCCGACTTCATCATCGTGGACGGTTCCGAAGGCGGCACCGGCGCAGGTCCGGTGGAGTTCGAGGACCACATGGGCATGCCGTTGACCGAGGGCCTGATGCTGGTGCACAACGCTCTGGTGGGAACTGGTTTGCGCCCTCTCGTGAAAGTCGGCGCTTCCGGAAAGGTGGCGAGCGGTTCCGACATCGTCAAACGCATCATCCAGGGCGCAGACTTCACGATGGCGGCCCGCGCAATGATGTTCGCAGTGGGCTGTATTCAGGCCCAGATGTGCCACACCAACCGCTGCCCGGTCGGCGTTGCCACTCAGGATCCGGCACGCACCCGCGCACTCGACATCCCCGACAAGAGCGAGCGCGTCTACCGATTCCAGAAGGCAACCGTCGCCAGCGCGCAACAGATGATCGCGTCGATGGGCATCGATTCCTTCGACCAACTGCAACCGGGAATGCTCAACCGCCGCGTCGACGGTCTCACCACTCGCACCTATGCCGACCTGTTCGACTGGCTGATGCCGGGCGAACTGCTCGACTCCCCGCCGCAGAGCTGGCTCACCGATTGGATCGACGCCGACGCTCACCGATTCTGACGTCGGTCGACTCCCGCGTTTCAGATCGCGCGGATTCACCCTCCTGGTCCTACAGTGACAGATGGCCCGCTGTGACGGCGGCCACACGTGCACTAGTGGACGGAGTTCGACGATGAGCTTGACGACTGCGCCGGAACCAAATGTCGAGTACCTGAAAACCGATCCTGACCTGCCACCTGTCGGCGTCATCGACAAAACACCCATCTCCACGACTGCGCGCGTCGTCTTCCTTGTTCTCGGACTGGTCGGCGCGGGCGCCTGGTACATGATTGCGATCGTCCGCGGTGAACACATCAGCGCTGTGTGGTTCGTGTTGGCCGCAATCTGTACCTATCTGATCGCCTACCGCTTCTATGCGCGGTTGATCGAACGCAAGATCGTCAAGCCTCGCGACGACGTCGCCACTCCCGCCGAGATCATGGAGAACGGCGCCGACTACATGCCGACCGACCGTCGGGTGCTGTTCGGTCACCACTTCGCGGCAATTGCCGGTGCCGGCCCCCTGGTCGGACCCGTGTTGGCCGCGCAGATGGGATATCTTCCGGGAACGATCTGGATCATCGTCGGCGTCGTGTTCGCCGGGGCGGTGCAGGACTTCATGGTCCTGTGGATCTCGTCGAAGCGCCGCGGGCGCAGCCTCGGTCAGATGGCCCGCGAAGAACTCGGCCTTGTCGGCGGCGTCGCCGCACTGATCGGCGTGTTCGTCATCATGATCATCCTCATCGCGGTGCTCGGACTTGTGGTCGTCAATGCGCTCGCCGAGTCCCCGTGGGGAGTGTTCTCGATCGCGATGACCATCCCCATCGCGCTGTTCATGGGCGTGTACCTGCGGTATCTGCGGCCGGGCAAGGTTTCCGAGGTCTCCTTGATCGGCGTCGTCCTGCTTCTCCTTGCCATCGTCTCCGGTGGTTGGGTTGCCGATACCGGTTGGGGCGCAGACTGGTTCACACTCTCGAAGGTCACCATTGCGTGGCTGATGATCGCGTACGGATTCGCCGCATCGGTGCTGCCGGTCTGGCTGCTCCTGGCACCGCGCGACTACTTGTCGACGTTCATGAAGGTCGGCACCATCGCGCTGCTGGCCATCGGAATTCTGGTCGCACGACCCGCGCTGAACATGCCGGCAGTGACGCCGTTCGCCTCCAACGGCGAAGGCCCGGCCTTTGCCGGTTCACTGTTCCCGTTCCTGTTCATCACCATTGCCTGTGGCGCGCTCTCGGGCTTCCACGCACTGATCGCGTCAGGTACGACGCCAAAGCTGCTCGAGAAGGAAAGCCAGACCAAGATGATCGGGTACGGCGGCATGCTGACCGAATCGTTTGTCGCGATCATGGCTCTGGTCACCGCCTGCATCCTCGATCAGCACCTGTACTTCGCACTCAACGCTCCCGCGTCACTGACCGGTGGAACACCGGAAACCGCAGCCGAATACGTCAACAATCTGCCCCTCGGCACTGCCCCCATCACACCGGACGTGCTGACTCAGGCAGCCGAGGCCGTCGGCGAAGAATCGATCATCTCGCGAACCGGCGGCGCCCCGACGCTCGCGTTCGGAATGTCCGAAGTGCTCAGCGACGTCTTCGGCGGCGACTCGCTGAAATCGTTCTGGTACCACTTCGCGATCATGTTCGAGGCGCTCTTCATCCTCACCACGATCGATGCCGGCACCCGCGTCGCTCGATTCATGCTCTCCGACTCGCTCGGCAACTTCGGCGGTCCGGCAAAGAAGTTCAAGGACCCGTCGTGGCGCATCGGCGCGTGGCTGTGCTCGCTGATCGTCGTCGCTGCCTGGGGCGCGATTCTGCTCATGGGTGTCACCGATCCGCTGGGCGGAATCAACACACTCTTCCCGCTCTTCGGCATCGCCAACCAGCTACTCGCCGCGATCGCACTGACGGTGGTCATGACGATCGTCATGAAGAAGGGCCTGTTCAAATGGGCCTGGATTCCCGGCGTGCCGCTGGTGTGGGACCTGGTCGTAACCATGACCGCGTCGTACCAGAAGATCTTCTCCGACAACCCCGCGATCGGGTACTGGGCTCAGCACAACGTGTTCAAGGACGCGAAGGCTGCCGGCGAGACGGCGCACGGTTCCGCGAAGACTCCGGAGGCTATCGATGCCGTCATTCGCAACACCTTCATCCAGGGCACGTTGTCGATCATCTTCGCGTCACTGGTGATCGTCGTGGTCATCGCCGGGATCATCGTATGTGCCAAGGCAATCCGAGCGGGCGGGCTGCCGACCACCGAGTCCCCGGAAGAACCGTCGAAAATCTTCGGACCCGCCAGCTTCATTCCGACGCCCGCGGAGAAGGAAATCCAGAAAGAATGGGACGAGCTGATCAAAGCCGGGAAAGTCCGGGCGCCCGGCGCCGCACACGGAGGTGGGCACTGACCATGACGACGGCGACCATGACGGCAAAACTCACCACAGCGTTCCGCGGAACGCTGTGGTGGGTTCGCTCGGTGATGGGTGATCTAGACTATCAGCGCTACGTCGAGCACACCCGACGCCACCACGCCGACTCACCGGTGATCAGCGAACGAGAGTTCTGGCGCCGCCGTCACGCAGCAGCCGACGCCAACCCAGGCGCCCGCTGCTGCTGAATCCGGTCAGGGGCAGGTGGCCTTCGCGAGTTCGTAAATGTGGCCGGCCTGCTCGTCGGTGGGCTTGTTGCCGTTGTTCTCGGCCAGGTCGGTGATCTTGGTCTTGACCTCCGCCTCGTCCGTGCCGTTGGCGACCTCGGTACACGTGGTCGTCAAGATCTCCTCGATGTCTGCGTCGTCGCGGTTCTCCGCCAACGGTGCGTAAGCCCCACGGAACGTGGCGACGAACAGCGCCGTCTTGCCCTGATCGATGGCGTTGCCCGCTGACTGTTTCGCCGTCTCGAGCGCCTGTTGCCCGCTCGTGACCGCCTCGCTGATCTTGTTCTGCGCGTTGTCCTGATCCTCGGTGCTACACGCGGTGAGCCCGAGAACGACGATTGCTGCTGCCCCGACTGCTGCTGCGATTCTCATGACGGAAATGTTAGTCCGATCAGCATGCTTCAAAACACAGTATTGCAGCGCAACACACGAGTTATCGCATGCAGTCGTTACGATCAGCTCAGCTAGATCACCGGATTCGCACATCGGCGAGGAGATCCCTGCGCCGACGGAAAGGACGATCAGTGAGCGAGCAAGACAAGGGGACGTCCGCAGGGGTGCGCAAGCGCGACCGCGGCGAGATCATCGGGCAAGGGGGTATGTGGCTCGCAAAATGGTCGTTGGTGTTGGCGTCGATTTCGCTGGGCGCCTGGATTTTCGGCTGGCTGATCGAAAAGCTCTGGGTCATCATCCTGCCGGTGGCTCTGGCTATCGTTGTTGCGACAGTCATGTGGCCGCCGACCCGCGGCATGATCAAGCGCGGGATGCCACCGGCCGCGGCAGCCGGCATCACCCTGGTGCTCTCGATCGGAATCCTGGCCGGTGTGATCGCCGGCATCGTTCCGTCAGTGGTCAGCCAGGCCCCCGAGCTCGCGAACAAGACCACCGAGGGCATCAACCAGGTTCAGGACTGGCTCCAGGGTCCGCCGCTGAACCTGAAGGACGACCAGATCGACAACGCCGTCCATGCCGTCATCACCAAGGTGCAGGAAAGTGGAACCGCCATCGCTTCAGGCGTTTTCAGCGGCGTGAGCACAGCGAGCTCGTTGTTGGTCACGCTCGGTTTGGTCCTGATTCTCGCTTTCTTCTTCATCAAGGACGGACCGAGGTTCATCCCCTGGCTCCACGCTGTCGGCGGCGGCCGTGCCGGTCGGCATCTCGAAGAGGTCCTCACCCGCATGTGGGACACGCTCGGCGGATTCATCAGGACACAAGCACTGGTGAGTCTGATCGACGCGGTCTTCATCGGCGCCGGACTGCTGATACTCGGGGTCCCGCTGGCACCGGTGCTGGCAATTCTCACGTTCATCGGTGGCTTCATCCCGATCGTCGGTGCCTTTGTCGCCGGCGCCCTGGCCGTGTTGGTTGCGCTGGTGGCCAACGGTCTCACCACCGCCATCATCGTGTTGATCATCATCCTGGCCGTTCAGCAGATCGAAGGAAACGTCCTTCAGCCTGTGCTGCAGAGCAAGTCGATGAAACTCCACGCCGTCATCGTGCTGCTTGCCGTGGCCGCCGGTAGCTCGCTGTACGGCATCGTCGGCGCGTTCCTCGCAGTGCCCGTCGCCGCTGTGGCAGCAGTTGTCATCCGGTACATCGGCGAGCAGATCGACGAACGCGCAAGCGACAACGAGCCGATGCCCGCCGGCGATGCGTCGGACATCCTCGAGGATCAAGACGACGACGCCGAGTCAGAGGTAGAGAACAAAAAGGCCTGATCAGCCCGCGATCACCTTCACCGCGGAGCCTGCACGTCCGCGAATGACGTGCAGGCGACTCGGGATTCGCTGCCTCATCTCGTCCACGTGACTGACGATGCCCACCACTCGTCCACCGTCGCGAAGCTCGTCCAACACAGCCATCACCGAGTCGAGGGTGTCGGCGTCGAGAGTGCCGAATCCTTCGTCGATGAACATCGTGTCGAGAACGATTCCGCCGGACTCCGCCGCAACCACATCGGAAAGTCCGAGGGCCAAAGACAATGACGCCAAGAATGATTCACCGCCCGAGAGCGTCTTCGCCGAGCGAACCACACCCGTGAAGTCGTCCCGGATGTCGAGTCCCAGACCGCCGCGGCGACCCCGAGAACCTGCCTCGTCACTGTGCACGAACTCGTATCTGCCCCCGGACATCCGCTGCAGCCGAACCGATGCCGACACGGCGATCTCTTCCAACCGCGACGCGAGCACATACGCTCGCAGCGACATCTTGCGACTGTTCTGACCTTTGCCGGCGATCACGTCGGCAAGCGCCGCGAGTTCGTCGTGCAGTTCACGCTCAGGTGCAACCGCTTCGTATGCCTTCTCGAGTTGTCCGCTGAACCGTTCGAGATCCGACACACGGTTCTCGGCCAGGGAAGCAGCTGCAACAGCCGAGTTCACCACCTCGGCGCACCGAAGAGCACGCTCGCGAGGACCGTCGACGTCGACTGTCTCGACTTCGCTCACCGCAACGACCTCGGGGTCGTCGAGGACCGTCCGAGCGGCCACCTCGAGGTCGCGTGCTTTGGCGAGTTCCGTTTCGATCGCCGCGATTCGGGCCGGCGATCTCACCCCTTCGATCGCAGCCTCGACCGAATCGAATCCAGCAGCGGCCGCCGCAGCGGCCAGTTTGGTCGACAGTTCCGCCGATCGCGCCTGCGCACGAACGGCGTCGTCACGCATCTCAGACGCCGCCGAGGCAGCGGAGGCAAGCCTTTCGAACCGCGAGCGCTGAGCAGCGATGGTCGAATCTTCTCCCACCGCAGCGACGATCGCCGCTCGAATCTGCTCGACCGTGGCCGACAGAGTCGTCGTACGCTCGGTCAGTGCCGCCAATTCGGCCGTCAGAGAAGCGGATTCCTGTTGCAGCTCGCCGTCACGCTCGTTGAGATGCCCGAGCTTGTCGGCCAACCCTCCAACCTGACCGGCAGAGTGGGTCGCCTCGTCAACGGCGTTCCGAGCCGCGGCGCGGAGCCTGTCGAGTTCTGCGACGTCGCCGTCCCCGCCGCGGGCGATCACCCGGTCGATGTCACGGTCGACGGTTACCTGGCGGTCGACTACCTTGCTCAGGGCTTTCTCGGCCGCACGCTCGGCTGCGGACGCGACTTCCAGATCGGGCTCGGTGACCGTCACGACATCAGACTGCGCCGGCGCAGGGTGTTCACGCGAACCACACACCTGGCATGGGTCACCGGGCGCGAGTGAACTCGCCAACTCCGCCGCCATGCCCTCGATACGCTTCTGCACGAGGTCGAGCCAGCGCCCGCGAGCACTCTGATGGGCGTCGCGCGCATCCAACACCTGCACACGAATCTTCTCGGCTTGCGCACGCAGAGAGACGAATTCATGAGCCGCTGCCGCAGCATCCGATGCTTTGGCCAGTGCAGCTTCGAGGCCGGGCAGAGTGGCATGCGCGCGTTGCGCATCGTCCAATCTTTGGCCGGCCGAGCGCACCAGTTCCGGTAGTTGAGTTCGTTCAACCGCGATGGCATCCATGCGCTCGGACAGGGCGTCTCGCCGAACTCCGAGTTTCTCGATCTCGGCTTCCGCCGCATCGGCTCTGCGAGCGTCCTCCGCCATCGCGTCGAGACGAACGATCTCGTCACGCCAGGTCCGGATCCGAGCTACGACGCGTTGACGCTCGTCGTCGGTGGGTGGCCACACCTCCGGCACAAAAATCTCCGGACCGTCGAGTGCGGAGTAGGTCGACATCGCTGCGGTCATCGATTCGAGTGCGGCAGCGAGGTGCAAGCCGGCAGCGTCCACATCGCCGGCGACAGCGGCCACCGGCAGTGCGCGCTTGGCGGTCTCGAGTTCAGCGCCGATCACAGCTCTTTGGGCGGCGCCCGTATTGAATGCTGCGAGTTCAGCGGTCGCACGATTACGGCGAGCGACCAGATCTGCGGTTCGCTGCGCCGCCGACAGAACCCGATTAGCCTCGGCTGCTGCATCTTTCGCGGTCACCAGCTCCGCAAGACTTGCATCGCGGGTGTCCTGAGCCTCGGCGAGGAGTTTGCGCGACCATTCCAGTGGGTGTGCCTCGGCGCCTACCTCGAGTCCCGCAGCTGTCTCGACCTTCGCGAGCAGCAGCCGCACGGATTGCTCCCTGGCCGCGAGCGCGGTCGCACTTGCCTTTCGCTTGGCGTCGAACCATGCCTCGACGGAGACAAAACGTTTGGTGTCGAACAGACGCTCGAGCAGTTTGCCTCGCTCGTCGCTCTCGGCACGCAGGAATTTGGCGAACTCACCCTGCGGCAAGAGCACCACCTGGAAGAACTGATCAGCGCTCATGCCCATGAGGCGGTTGATCTCGTCACCGATGTCAGGGATGCGCGAAAGGTTTTCGCCGCGGCCGTCCAACCACGTCAGTGTGGCCTTTGCATTCTCTGTGATCGAACCGGTGCCACGCTTCTTCGGGCGCGAATACTCTGGACTGCGAACAAGTTTGATTCTGCGACCACTGATGGTCGCTTCGAGTTCCACGCGCGGCACCGAACCGGCGGGCGCGTGATCGGACAGTAGCCGTTTGCCCTCGTTGCGCGCACCCGGCACCCGCCCGTACAGGGCGAACGCAACCGCGTCGAGGATCGTGGTCTTGCCTGCCCCGGTGTCACCGTGCAGAAGGAACAGCCCGTCTGCACCCAAACGGTCGAAGTCGACTTCGACCGTGTCGGCGAAGGGCCCGAAAGAGCTGACTTCGAGTTTGTGCAGCCTCACGCGGTTTCACTCAGTTCTACCGTGGACTCCTCGGCGCGCGCGGCAGCGCTGAGCGCTTCGGCCATCAACGTGACCTCCCGCTCGGACGGGTCACTACGCACGGCCGAGACAAAGCCACGGGCGATCTCCATGTCGGTTCGACCCCGTACCGCGTCGCGATACTTGAGATCCGATTGTCCTTCCGGCCTTTGCCATTCGAGGTGAACGGCAAAGGGGAAACGTGCCTGGAGCTGCCTCATGGCATCGACGGGACGAACCGGGTCGGTGAGCAAAGCGGAGACGTAGCACTGCTCGGAATCGGCGTACTTCGACTCGGTGAGAAGATCCTCGAGAGTTCCCGTCACCTGGCTCAGCCCTCGAATCACCGGAAGATCGAGGCGCTGCACCGACGACAGACCGGCTGCGTCGAGTTCGATCAAAAGCGCAGCCTTGCGGTGCCTGCGCTCACCGAACGAATACGGCAACGGTGAACCTGAGTACCGCACACTCTCCGAGAGCATCTGCGGAGAATGCAGGTGTCCGAGGGCGACATAGTCGACGCCGTCGAATTCGCCCACTGCGACGGTCTCCACTCCGCCGACCGAAATGGAGCGTTCCGATTCAGACGCCTCACCGCCCACGACGAAGGCATGCGCGAGCAGTACCGACCGAGTCAACGGATCGGTAGCTGTTCGTTCGGCGAGGTCTCGCCGAACACGCGACATGGCCGCTCCGAGGATGTCGGAATGAGTACGAGCCCGGGGCACGTCCAACTCGACGCGCGTGATCTCCGGCTCGAGGTACGGAATCCCATAAAAGGCGACGGGCCCGAACTGATCGCTCAGCATCACCGGAGTACCGATCTGGCCGACGCGAGTGATCAGGTGCAAGCCGCCGGCAGCGGCAAAGGATGCCCCGGCTCCGAGCCGCACCGCGGAATCGTGATTGCCGGACGTCGCGACGATGACCGCCCCCGCCGCCCGGATTGCCTCGAAGCCTCGATTGCACACGGTGACCGCGTCGGAACTGGGAATCGAGCGGTCGTAGATGTCACCGGGCACGACCACGACGTCGACGCCGTGTTCGCGGACGGAATCTGCGATGGAACTGAGCACACTCGCCTGATCGGCCAGCAGATCGACGCCGTGAAAGGTGCGACCTATATGCCAATCGGAGGTGTGCAGAATCTTCATGAATCCGACGGTAGAGCAGCCCACCGACACCGCCGATCTCCCACGCTGACGGCTTCGTCGGTGTGCCCCAACCCACGAGCGTCCGGTGACCCTGCACACAATCCGTCCGGTTCGTTTGGCGAAGAACCCGAAACCATCGCGCCATCGCGTCGATAAATGCGCCAGCCACGACCCGCACAAACACGGCCGACAACGCAAGAACCGCTAATGTCGTTATGTGTCTGCAACCCAACGTGCTCGCTCCGGGGTACCGCTGGACAAGCGATCGCTCATCGTGACCGTCCCCGGCCTGCCCTGGTGGGGAGTGATCCTGCTTGCTGCCGGTGTGACCGCCGTCGGCGTACTGATCGATGCCACCGGAGGCGGCGGAGAGCTCACCGCGGTGTTCTCGACGTTCTACTTCCTGGGCTGTCTCTTCGCTGTGGTTGCCGCTTCGAACAAAGCACTCTTCACCGCGATGGCCCAACCGCCGTTGCTGCTCTTCGCTGCGGTGCCGATCGGGCACACGCTCATCGGCAAGGACAACAGCACCGCGCTGCGCGATATCGCGATCAACATCGCGTACCCGTTGGTCAACCGCTTTCCGATCATGTTGGCCGCAACCGTGGTCGTGCTGATCATCGGTGGCTTCCGATACTTCCTGCTCAATCAGCGCCCCACCGGGCCCGCGCGCTCGACCCGCTCCCGCCGCTCGGCGGCCACCACTCGTGACTCCTCTGCGGCTGCCACGCGAGAACAACCCGCACCCGAGACCGGGCGTCGACGCAGAGTCTCGGACGCGCCCGTCCCCGGGCCCCCGCGTCGCCGCGCCCCCGAGGTGGACGAGCAGCCCGCCTACCGAAGCACCCCCAGGCGCGAGCCGATCCAGGACGAGCGTCCGCTGCCGCCTCGGAGAAGCCCTCAGCCACCCAGGGTCGATCGCACGCACCAACCGCCTACGCGTCGCCCCCAGCCCGACAGTCGGCCCGTGGCAGACGACGACTACCCGTCGTACGGTCGCCGCCGGGCGCCCGAGCCCACTCCGTCGCCCAGACGTGAGGAGCGGATGGAGCCCTTCTTCGCTTCGGGTGACGACGTATCGCCGCCGCTGCCCCCTCGCCGCCGCCCACCCGGAGTCGATCTTCCGGCGTATCCGCCGCCGCGAGTTCGGTACCGCGATCGCGAAGAGCCCTGAACAGACGCGCCCGGTAGCACAAAAATGCGGGGCACCTTCCAGATGGAAGGTGCCCCGCATTTTCTTGTTTCAGGACGTGCGCGCTGCTCGCAATTCACGGGGAAGGGCGAACACCAGAGTCTCGTTGGCAGTGGTGACGGGTTGAACGTCGTTGTATCCGTGCTCGGCAAGAAGTTCGATCACGCCGCGCACGAGCACCTCGGGTACCGATGCGCCCGACGTGATGCCGACGGTCTGGACACCCTCGAGCCACGCGAGATCGACCTCACGGGCGTAGTCGACCAGGTACGACGCGGCAGCGCCCGCCCCGAGCGCGACCTCGACCAGGCGAACCGAGTTGGACGAGTTCCGCGAACCCACCACGATCACGAGATCGCACTCGGGAGCCATCGCCTTGACCGCAACCTGACGGTTCTGCGTGGCGTAGCAGATGTCGTCGGACGGCGGGTCCTGCAGATTGGGGAAGCGCTCACGCAGGCGCGCGACGGTCTGCATCGTCTCGTCGACGCTCAGTGTGGTCTGGGAAAGCCAGATGACCTTCGACTCGTCACGAACCGTGACCGCGTCGACCGAATCCGGGCCGTCGACGATGGTGACGTGATCGGGAGCCTCACCTGCGGTGCCCTCGACCTCCTCGTGGCCTTCGTGGCCGATGAGCAGAATGTCGTAATCGTCGCGGGCGAATCGCTTTGCTTCCTGGTGCACCTTCGTGACCAGGGGGCACGTTGCGTCGATCGTGCGCAGGTTCCGCTCGGCAGCCGAGTCGTGGACGGCCGGCGACACACCGTGCGCCGAGAACACGAGCAACGATCCCTCGGGAACCTCGTCGGTTTCGTCGACGAAGATCACGCCTTGATCTTCGAGCGTCTCGACGACGTGGCGATTGTGGACGATCTCCTTACGCACGTAGATGGGTGCGCCGTGCTTCTCGAGGGCCTTCTCGACGGTCTCGACCGCGCGGTCGACGCCGGCGCAGTAGCCGCGAGGCTCGGCGAGGAGCACGCGCTTGGCGCTGCCCTTGCGGGTGGACGGCGAATCAGCCGAGTGCGCGATACCGAGATTGAGAGGAACAGCCGAAGACATGTGACCAGCCTACTGGCACCTCGAACGTGAGACACTCCGGCAAACGTGAACACCTCGGTTTCGGGCTCCGATCGAAGGTTCCGAAGTAAACGAGTACGGCCGTCACAGGCAAGTCGGCTACCGATTGTCGGAGCTTTGCGGCAAGCTGTGGGAATGATCCGACCACCGTTCGTGGCGCGCGTTGCCGCGGGACTCGCCGTCACCGCGATGGAAGAGGCAAAGAAGTTGCCCACCACCGCCGTCGCCCTGCCGATGACCGCCGTGAGCCAGATGCTGCAGACAAGCATGCGCGTGCAGCAGTCGATCACCTCGTTGGCCATCAAGGGCGATCAGGCATTTGCACTGATCAACTGGTCTTCCGAGGACGAACAGCCCGAGTGGGCGGTCTTCGACGAAGACGTCGACGCGCCTGCTGACCCGACGTCTTCCACCGGATCGACCACCGCTGACACCCCGACCAACGCCGGTCGCTTCGCGCTCTACTCGCTCGAGCCGACTGCCCCCATCGAGGAACCCGCACCCGTCGCCGAGTCCGAATCCACGGCAGCTACGACGGACGGACCTGCCGAAGAGCCCGAGATCGTCACCGAACTCGACTACCCCAACCTCACACTCGCACAGCTCCGTGCGCGCATCCGGACGCTCAGCATCGACGAGCTGACCGCAGTCCTGGACTACGAGAATGCGACGCTCGCCCGGGCACCGTTCCAGACCATGCTCACCAACCGCATCACCACAGCCAAGGCAAAGTGACTTCCGCAACGCCCCCCGCTTCATCGCAGCGATCGTCCGGCGCCAGCAGCGCTGAGCAGCCGTGGCCGGTCCGCACGGTTTCCGCCAAGGTCGCCGGCTGGATCGATCGGCTCGGCAGCATCTGGGTCGAAGGCCAGATCACCCAGATCAATGCACGCCCCGGCACCCGAACGGCCTTTCTCGTCCTGCGTGATCCGTCGGCAGACATGTCGCTGTCGATCACGTGCTCACCGCAGTTGTTGCACAACTCCCCGGTGCCGTTGACCGAGGGCTCGCGTGTCGTGATGTTCGGCAAGCTCTCGTTCTACACCGGACGCGGAACGGTGTCGTTGCGTGTCACCGAGATTCGCGCCGTGGGTATCGGTGAGCTGCTTGCCCGCATCGAGAGACTGCGCGCCTTGCTCGCCGCCGAGGGCTTGTTCGATCCGCGGCTCAAACGGCCGCTTCCGTTTCTGCCCGGCACGATCGGCCTGATCACGGGCCGAGCCAGTGCGGCCGAGAAGGATGTCGTCTCAGTTGCCCATCGTCGTTGGCCAGCAGTTGCCATCGCAGTGCGTAACACCGCGGTTCAGGGCCCGACTGCTGTTCCCCAGATCATCGAAGCGCTGAAGGAACTCGACGCCAACCCGGTAGTCGACGTCATCATCCTCGCTCGCGGCGGCGGTAGCGTCGAGGATCTCCTGCCGTTCTCCGACGAAGCGCTGTGCCGCGCCATCGTGGCCTGCACGACGCCCATCGTCAGTGCCATCGGACACGAGCCGGACAGCCCGCTCAGTGACCACGTCGCCGACCTGCGCGCAGCCACACCCACGGACGCGGCCAAGCGCGTCGTACCCGACGCGGTTGCGGAAGCTGCCCTGGTTGCGGATCTGCGTGACCGCAGCGCTGCGGCACTGCGCAGCTGGGTCAAGCGTGAGTCTCATCTGATCGAACAGTTGCGCACTCGACCGGTCATGGCATCGCCGCTGCTCGCGGTGGACCGTCGCGCCGAGGAGGTCGAAAGGCTCCAAGCCGACGGGCGACGCGATGTGACTCGGTTGATCGACACCGAGTCCCGAACGATCGAGCATCTGCGCGCCCGGCTCACCACGCTGGGCCCCGCCGCGACGCTGGCCCGCGGGTACGCAGTCGTGCAACGTGTTGTCGCCGATGGCGATCCGGAGGTTCTGCGCTCGGTCGAGGACGCGCCACCCGGAACCCAGATTCGAGTTCGACTTGCAGACGGCGCCGTTCGCGCCGCAGTGATGGGAAGAGAAAAATGAGCAACGCCACCGACACCGACATCAACGAACTCGGCTACGAAGCAGCCCGCGACGAACTGGTGAGCGTCGTGAAGATTCTCGAACAGGGCGGTCTGGACCTCGACGCGTCACTCTCACTGTGGGAGCGAGGCGAAGCGTTGGCCAAGCGCTGTGAAGAGCACTTGGCCGGCGCGAGGGCCCGCGTCGAAAAGGCTCTGGCCGAAGCGGACGAGTAGCGTCCGCTCCGACCGCAAATCCTATGGCGTGATCGGCTGCGCTGCGCCGACCTTCTCGGCAAGAATCCGGAACTCTTCCGGCGTCGCCGCGCCCGTGAGCAACAGGCGAACATCCCCGACGTCCGTGACCCAGATCGACTCGACACCTTCGCCGCCGAAGACGTTCCACGTATCGGCACCGACGGTCTCGACTCCGGTCGCGAATCGCTGTCCACCGGCAACATGTGACACCAACGGGAATTCCTCGGCGTTGCTCTGTGTCAGCTGGATGTAGCGACCACTGGTCGTGATGAATCCCACAGTGCTCGAATCTCCGCCGCCGTCGCCGGAGATGATCTTGCGACTGCCGGAGTTCGGAGTCCACCCGTCCGGAACACCGGGATTACGGATGGGAAATCCGAGTTCCTTCGCGTCGTAGTTCAGAGCTGCGTCCACGTCGACGCTCGGGATAGGCCCCTGTGTCGGGCCGCCAGGACTGAACGTGCACTGGCTGGCGATGCCCGCAATGATGATGCAGAACAGCACCAACGGTACGAGAGACCAGACCATGTCTTTGTTGTCTTCGAGAATGCGGGGTTTCTTCGATGCCACACCCCCAGTATCCAGGTACTGCGCAGTAGATACGATTCCCGGTCCCCCTCGAGCGAGACAAAACGTCGCAGCGGCGACCCGACAGCGCACGTAGCCGCTCCCATCTGGGACAATGACGCCTGAAGAAACCACTGCGTCGACACACCCCGTCGACCGCGACCGCGCCAGGAGGCACCGCACATGACGGCCAGCAGCACTCATCGTGAGACCCCGGACCGTAACCTCGCACTCGAATTGGTCCGAGTCACCGAAGCCGGTGCTATGGCTGCCGGCCGCTGGGTAGGCCGCGGCGACAAGGAAGGCGGCGACGGAGCAGCCGTCGACGCCATGCGTCAGCTCGTCTCCTCCGTCTCGATGCGCGGCATCGTCGTCATCGGTGAAGGCGAGAAGGACGAAGCGCCGATGCTGTTCAACGGCGAAGAGGTCGGAAACGGCGACGGCCCCGACTGTGACTTCGCCGTCGACCCGGTCGACGGCACCACCTTGATGTCCAAGGGCATGCCCAACGCGATCTCCGTTCTGGCTGTTGCCGAGCGCGGCGCGATGTTCGATCCGTCGGCCGTGTTCTACATGGAGAAGATCGCTGTCGGGCCGGATGCCGCAGATGTCATCGACATCAGCGCACCGATCGCCGAGAACATCAAGCGCGTAGCCAAGGTCAAGAAGGCGTCGGTCTCCGACATCACGATCTGCATCCTGGACCGCCCGCGTCACAACCAGCTGATCCAGGACGTTCGCGACACCGGCGCTCGTATCCGTCTGATCTCCGACGGTGACGTTGCCGGCGCGATCGCCGCAGCGCGTCCCGAGTCCGGCACCGACATGCTCGTGGGCATCGGCGGAACGCCAGAGGGCATTATCGCCGCAGCAGCCATGCGCTGCATGGGTGGATCGCTGCAGGGCAAGCTGGCCCCCACCGACGACGAAGAGCGTCAGAAGGCCATCGACGCCGGTCACGATCTCGATCGGATCCTGTCCACCGAAGATCTCGTCTCGGGCGAGAACGTCTTCTTCTGCGCCACCGGCGTCACCGACGGTGACCTCCTGCGCGGCGTCCGCTACTACGGCGGCGGCGCCAGCACGCAGTCCATCGTGATGCGTAGCAAGTCCGGCACCGTTCGCATGATCGACGCGTACCACCGTCTCGAGAAGCTGCGCGAGTACAGCTCCGTCGACTTCGACGGCGAAGAGGGCGCGGTTCCCCCGACGTTCTGATGGGCTCCGCCCCGTGAGTGGTTAGGGAGTCCCTGCACTCCTTAACCGCTCACGGGGGACGTAGTCCCCTACCTGCTCTCGAAAAGTGGCAATGTGGAGCCATGACGGAGAGCAACGATCAACAGTTCCGAATCGAACACGACACCATGGGCGAAGTTCGGGTGCCCATCGACGCACTGTGGCGAGCACAGACCCAGCGTGCAGTCGAGAACTTCCCGATCAGCGGGCGCCCGCTCGAGCGCACCCAGATCCGCGCAATGGGCCTGCTGAAAGCAGCGTGTGCGCAGGTCAACAAGGACCTCGGACTCCTCGACGCGGACAAGGCCGACGCAATCATCGCCGCCGCGAACGAGATCGCCGAAGGCAAGCACGACGATCAGTTCCCCATCGACGTCTTCCAGACCGGCTCGGGAACCAGTTCGAACATGAACGCCAACGAGGTCATCGCATCCATCGCGAAGGCCGCCGGTGTGGACGTACATCCCAATGATCACGTCAACATGTCGCAGTCCTCCAACGACACCTTCCCCACCGCCACGCATGTCGCAGCTACCGAAGCAGCGGTCACCGATCTTGTTCCGGCACTGGAACATCTGCATGCTGCGCTTGCCACGAAGGCGACCGAGTGGAAGACCGTCGTCAAATCCGGACGCACCCATCTGATGGACGCTGTGCCGGTCACGCTCGGTCAGGAGTTCGGCGGCTACGCACGTCAGATCGAGGCCGGCATCGAGCGCGTCAACGCAACACTCCCCCGCCTCGGCGAGCTGCCGGTCGGCGGAACAGCAGTCGGCACCGGTCTCAATGCTCCGGATGGATTCGGCCCCAAAGTTGTTGCCGAACTGGTCAAGTCGACCGGTGTCGACGCGCTGACTCCGGCGAAGAACAGCTTCGAAGCGCAGGCCGCGCGTGACGGACTGGTCGAGGCATCGGGCGCGCTGCGGACCATCGCCGTCTCACTGACGAAGATTGCCAACGACATTCGGTGGATGGGATCGGGTCCGCTGACCGGACTCGGCGAGATCGCACTCCCCGATCTGCAGCCGGGAAGCTCGATCATGCCCGGAAAGGTGAACCCGGTCCTGCCCGAGGCAACCACTCAGGTTGCGGCTCAGGTGATCGGAAACGACGCCGCCATCGCGTGGGGTGGCGCCGCCGGAGCTTTCGAACTCAACGTCTACATCCCGGTCATGGCCCGCAACCTGCTGGAGTCGTTCACCTTGCTGGCCAACGTCTCTCGACTGTTCGCCGACAAGTGCGTCAGCGGACTGGTCGCGCACGAGGAGCACCTCAAGACACTCGCCGAATCGTCGCCGTCGATCGTGACGCCCCTCAACTCGGCAATCGGTTACGAGGAAGCCGCAGCCGTCGCGAAGCAGGCACTCAAAGAGAAGAAGACGATCCGTCAGGTCGTCATCGAACGCGGACTCGTCCCGGACAAGCTGAGCGAGGAAGAACTCGACAAGCGTCTCGACGTTCTGGCGATGGCGAAGGTCAAGGACTGAACAAACAAAAGAGTGGCGGTTTCCACTTCGGAAACCGCCACACTTTTCCCTACACAGTAGTGGTTGCCCGCCACTCGTCGGTGCGATCGGGGCTCGCCTCGGCCAATGCTTTCAGCGTCGCTTCGCGATCGAAATCCTTGCCGTACACGGGAGTTCCCGGCTGCTGACGCCAGGAATCGTCGATCGTTCCCGCATCGACGGGATCGAAGCCCAACTGATTGATCAGATCGAAGACGACCTGCTTGTTCGCGTCGTCGTCGCCGGCGACGGGTAGCGCAATGCGCCCCTCTGCACCTTCGGGAAGCCCCTTCTCGAGGAGATGCTTCCACCAGATTCCGTTGAACGCCTTGAACACCGGTACACCCAGGTGTTCCTGCACCCATCCGCTTTCGGTCTGTCCGCCCTCGATGGCGGCGATCAGACCGTCACGCTGTTGCGGGTAGTAGTTGTTGGTCTCGATGACCGGGGCACCGGCGACCGCACCGCTGAGAATCCCCGCCGGTAGATCAACCACGTTCTTCTGCGGAATGCTCACGATGACCAGCTCGGCACCCTCGGCGGCCTCGGTGCTGCGGACTGCCTTCGCGCCCGTCTCCGCTTCCAGTTCTGCAAGCGTGTCCGGTGTCCGCGAGTTCGAGACGCGCACGTCGTGACCGAGCGCAGCGAGCCTACGTGTGAGCGTGCCACCGATCTGACCGGCTCCGATGATTCCGATGCGCATGACCCTGCTCCTTCGTCGTGTGCAGTGGCGATCGCGCCACCGCTGCATTCGTCAACGACGAGAACGCACCGGGTCATTCCGCACCGACCATTTCAACTCCCGTTGATTCAATCGGTTGACGGATCGAGCGCGAGCCTGATGCGGACACTGACCGGGTCGGTCTGCAATCCGCGAAAGGCAGAGGCCGTCAGCGCCGATCTGATCTTCCCCGACGCAAATGTCTTCACCCGCGCCGGCACGTCGTCGTCCGGCATGATCTGGGCCTGTCCGTCCACCCACTCGCCGCGGCGACGGATCCGAACCTTCGGCGTCGCAGAGATATTGGCACCCCACCCCGTGCCGGTGCCATGCTGCGCAATGACCCACGCCTCGTCACCGTCGTAGGTGATCGCAACGGGCACTCGGCGGGTCAGACCGGTTCGGCGTCCAACCGTCTCGATCTCGGTCATCAACGACGGCATCAAACCGATCCGATTCAATCCGGTGACCAGCGGATTGGCGAAATACTTCCCGACTGCGACTTCGATTCTTCGTTTTCGTGCAACTGACGTCGGTACCGGCATGTCGTTTCCTCTCCTCCGAAGCTGGTGCTCGAAGCAACAGCTCTATACCGCACGATATAACCACTGTTCGGGGAGTTTTGCCACCAAGAATCTCCGTCGATACCCACCACCTGCACACAACACTTGACTGTGTCTGCCGGTTACATCTAGTCTCAGATTCGTTCCTATACCGATCGACATACTGGGAGGCAGTGATGAACACACCTCGAGACGCCTCGTTGCCATGACCGGCCCGCAGACGCGTTGTCCGATCGCCGCAGCGCGTCGCAAGTGGGGAGTACCAAGAGAATCAGCGGCACCAGATGATTCGAACAGCACTGCGATTGCATACGATGGCGGGATGGCCGACTCCGATTCCCGCACTCTGATGCTGGTCGGCGCCATCAATGCCTTCCGTGAACACGGGATCGCGACGACCTCGCTCACCGAGATCGTCGAACGCTCGGGAACTCCCCGCGGGTCGGTGTACCACTACTTTCCCGAGGGCAAAGGACAGCTGGCCGGCGAAGCAGTTGCCTACTTCGGCCGGGGCGTCAGTGCCGCCATCAGTTCGATGATCGCTCAGTCTTCCCCACCGGAGATCATCGACGCGGTTGTCACGATATTTCGAAACAGCTTGGTAGAGAGCGATTTCTCCTCCTCCTGTCCGGTCGCAGCCGCGGCAGTGGAGGGCGCGTCGACGCCGGCGGCATTAACTGCTGCGGGCGAATCCTTCACCTCGTGGGAATCGCTTCTCACATCGTTCTTCTGGCAGCAGGGACAGCCGTCCGAGACTGCAGCACAATGGGCAACCGTCGTGATCGCGTCAATCGAAGGCGCGACGCTGATGGCAAAAGCTCAGCACACCACGGCGCCTCTCGATCGCATCGGCGCTCACCTCAAGGCTCTGGTCTCGGCCCCGAGCTGACCAACCCTCTTTCTTCCAACCGCTGCTGCCGTCCGCGCAGGAGCAGAGATGGCGTACAAACATGTCTCACACACTTGCACCGGCGCCCTCGGCGCCCATGATGACCAAGTCACGTCGATTCACTGCGCTGATCTTCATCTGCCTCGCCGAACTCCTTGTCGTGCTGGACAACACAGTGGTCAACGTCGCACTGCCGACGATGAGCGTCGACTTGTTCGCCAGCGTCAGCGACCTGCAATGGATCGTCGACGCGTACACGTTGACCTTCGCCGGGTTCCTACTCACTTTCGGCCACCTGGGTGACCGCTTCGGACGCCGCCGAGTGATGATCATCGGCTTGATCGGCGTCGGTGCGATGTCGCTCGTCGGCGCTTTGGCTTCCAACCTCGAACAGGTGATCATGGCGCGAGCCGCCATGGGTGTCTTTGCCGCAGCTGTCTTTCCGGCTACGTTGGCCATGATCACCAACATCTTCACCGACGCCAGAGAACGAGCCATCGCCATCGCGGCCTGGACCGCAATGGCCGGCTTCGCGATTGCCATCGGCCCGACTGCGGGCGGCTGGCTTCTCGAGCACTTCTCCTGGCACTCGGTGTTCTGGATGAACGTTCCGGCAGCATTGTTGGTCATCGTGGGTGTGCTGCTGGTTGTTCCGGAATCGAAGGCGCTCCACGTCGGCCGAGTCGATTTCGTCGGAACAATCTTGTCGCTACTGGGCATCGTCATTCTGGTGTGGACCATCATCGACGCACCACATCGCGGATGGGTGTCGACATTCAGCATAACGGGATACCTCTCTGCGACAGTGTTTTTGGCCGCATTCGTCGCATGGGAACTGCGCACCGACGCGCCGATCCTGAACATGAATCTCTTCCGAATCCGGCGGTTTTCTTTCCCCGCCTTGGCTATTGCTGTCAGCTACTTCAGCATGTTCGGATTCTTGTTCCTGATCACGCAGTACTTCCAGGGCGTTCGGGAGTACTCGCCGCTCGAATTCGGCATCCACTCTTTGCCTTTCGCTGCAGCTGTCGCCGTGGGCGCCCCAGTCGCCACCTTGGCGGCACAGAAACTCGGCACGACTGCAGTGATGGTGTTCGGCCTCCTGGTACTCAGCGGCGGGATGTTCCTGGCGGGTCGGACGACCGTCGAGACGCCCTACCTCGGACCCGTCGTGATCTCGATGGTCCTCATGGGTCTGGGCCTCGCAATTGTCCAGGGACCGGCGACCGACTCCATCATGTCCTCGGTGCCCCTCGACGAAGCGGGCGCAGGTTCGGCAGTCAACGACACGACGCGTGAGCTCGGCGGGACCCTGGGCGTCGCCGTCATCGGTTCGATCGTCGCCTCGTACTACACGTCCAAGGTGGCTCCGATCGTCGACGCCATTCCCGACGCCGTGATGTCGGCGCAGGAGAAAGGCTTCGCTCGTGAGTCCGTGCTCAGCGTCATCGAGATCCGCTCCCGCGACATCAGTCCGCTCTTCGAGCAGCAGAAGGACAGTCTGATCTACACGATGAAGACCGCATGCCTGGAAGGTTTCGCCATCGCGTCGTACTTCACAGTCGGAGCAGCATTGATCACCGCTCTGCTGGTCGCGTTGTTGCTCCCTTGGAAGCCGGTCACGGAAGGCTCCATTCTCGGCAGTCTGACAACCAAGACCCCGAAGTAGCTACAAGGTTTCCCGATTTGTCCCAATATCAGCCCGCCGTTCCCCGATACTGGGTTGACCGAGTGGTACCGACGACAACCCTGCTAGGGAGAATCTCGTGTCCATCACCAGTAGAAACAGCTCGCGACTGTCGGCAGCGGCGGTTCCGGTAGTACTGACGGTCGCCCTGCTCGCCGGATGCTCGTCCGATTCAGACACCACCTCGGCGCCCGGGCCGGTCGTCAGCGACGCCAGCCCGGGTCTCGACGCCGGGGTGCCGATCCCGGACGGGCAAATCGACGACGCGGTCGGGAAGCTCGACGACCTCGCGAACGACCTCATGGCAAGTTCCGGTGTTCCCGGCATGGCGGTGGCCGTGGTGCACGGAGGTAAGACTGTGTACGCAAAGGGATTCGGGGTTCGCGAGTTGGGTAAGAGCGCCACCGTCGATGCCGACACCGTGTTCCAACTGGCATCGGTGTCGAAATCGGTCGGGGCCACGGTGGTCGCCCACGAAGTCGGAATCGGGACCGTCGACTGGGACACTCCGGTGATCTCGAAACTGCCGGGGTTTGCGCTTGCCGATCCGTGGGTGACCGACCACCTCACGATCTCCGATCTCTACACGCATCGGTCGGGGTTACCGGACCACGCCGGCGACGGGCTGGAGGACCTGGGCTACAACCGGGCTCAGGTACTCGAAAAACTTCGCCAACTACCGCTCAATCCATTCCGAATCACATACGAGTACACGAACTTCGGCGTCACAGCCGGTGCAGAGGCCGTTGCAGCCGCGGCGGGCACCGATTGGGAAACGCTGTCGCAGAACACGATCTACGGTCCGCTCGGTATGACGTCGACGTCTTCGCGGTTCGCCGATTACCAAGCCCGAGAAAATCGAACAGTCGGCCACATCCTCGAAGACGGAAAGTACAAGGTAGGGCCGGTTCGGGACGCCGACGCCCAATCCCCCGCCGGTGGAGTCAGCTCCTCGGTGAACGACATGGCCAAGTGGTTGGACATGGTGCTGTCGGGCGGTCGGTATCAGGGGCAGCAGGTCGTTCAGACGGAGGCGCTCGTGCCCGCAGTCAACCCGGAAATCGTCTCGCGCCATGCGCAGGAAATCGGGGAACGCTCCGGCTTCTACGGCTACGGGTTCAACGTTTCCGACAGCGCGGCAGGCCGTGTGACCGCCAGCCACTCCGGCGCCTTCCTGCTCGGTGCCGGGACCAATTTCGTGACGATTCCCTCCGCTGACGTCGGCATAGTCGTTCTGACCAACGGCACGCCCACCGGCGTCGCAGAGACTTTGACCGCCGAATTCGCCGATCTGGTGCAGTTCGGGAAGATCACCCGCGAGTGGCGCCCGCTGTACGAAGCGTCCTTTGCCTCACAGGCCGACCCTGAGGGCGAACTTGCCGGGAAGACGCCGCCGGCCTCCCCCGCTCCCGCGCCACCGACAGACCAATTGACCGGCGACTACGGCAATCCGTACTGGGGTCCCGCGCTCGTGACGCAGCAGAACGGTGCGCTGACCTTGACCATGGGTCCCGCGGCCGCGACGTACCCTCTGACCCACTGGGACGGAAACACCTTCACGTTCCCGCTCAGCGGCGAGAACGCACCGGCCGGGACGGTCTCGAAGGCCACCTTCGACGGAAACTCGCTAACCTTGGAGTACTTCGATCACGATCATCTCGGTACCTTCATCCGGGCAACACCGGCCGAACAATCAGCCAAGGACACCCCATGAGTAGTTCGACAGCCACGGTGAACGCAATGTTCGCGGCCCTCACCGATTTCGACGTGGACGCCGCAGCCGAATTGATGACAGACGACATCGTCTGGCAGAACGTCTCGCTCCCCACCCTGCGAGGCAAGAAGACCGTCGTGCGAGCGCTACGTCTGGTCACCAAGCCTTCACTGAAATTCGAGGCGGAGATGCACCACATCGTCGGCGACGAGTCCACGGTGCTCACCGAACGCACCGACATCCTCACCGTCGGACCGCTGCGCATCGAGTTCTGGGTATGCGGAACTTTCGAACTGCGCGACGGCAAGGTCTGCGTCTGGCGGGACTACTTCAGTCTGCGAGACGTCGCGTGGGGCGTGGTGACCGCGGTCGGCCGCGCAGTCGTCGGGACCGGGACACGAAGTAGGCTTGCTCCGGCCTGAAATCACCTGCCGAAAGCGAGCGAACCTGCCATGTCCGAAAACACCACGCCTGACTCCTTCGACGCCGGATTGGCTGTGCGCACCGAAGTCATGGGGGCCGATTTCGTCGACGCCGCCTTCGAGCGCACCCGGGGAACGGACAGCGAAGAACTGCAGAACTTCGTGACGGCCAACGTCTGGGGTTCGGTATGGACGCGTCCCGGACTCGATCGCCGCAGTCGCAGTCTGATCAATCTGGGGATGCTGATCGCGCTGCGCGCCGAGAACGAACTCAAAGGCCACGTACGTGGGGCATTGCGAAACGGATTGACGCGCACCGAGATCGTCGAAACCGTGATCCACGCGAGCGCGTATTGCGGCGCGCCGGCGGGGCTGGCGGCGATGCGTGTCGTGCAGGAAGTTCTCGACAACGAACTGGGACCGCTGCAAAACTGAACAACTTCAAACCCAGGCATCTCCCCGTGCAGACCGAAGTCCGCACGGGGAGATCACTTCTCAGGAAGTGGGGCCGAACTCCTCGAGCATGTCGGTCACCAACTCGGCGATCGGCGAACGCTCACTGCGCGTGAGTGTGATGTGCGCAAAAAGCGGGTGCCCCTTGAGCTTTTCGATGACGGCCGCAACTCCGTCGTGCCTGCCCACTCGCAGGTTGTCACGCTGCGCGACGTCGTGCGTGAGGACCACTCGCGAGCCGGTTCCCAGACGAGAAAGCACTGTCAGCAGAACATTTCGTTCGAGCGACTGCGCTTCGTCGACGATCACGAACGAATCGTGCAGCGACCGACCGCGAATATGCGTCAGCGGCAACACTTCCAGCATTCCGCGGGCGAGAACCTCCTCGAGAACCTCTGGCGAGGCCAACCCGTCGAGAGTGTCGAAAACGGCCTGAGCCCACGGGCCCATCTTCTCGCTCTCACTACCGGGAAGGTAGCCGAGTTCTTGTCCGCCAACGGCATACAACGGACGGAAGACGACAACCTTGCGCTGAGTGCGGCGCTCGAGAACCGCTTCAAGACCTGCCGTCAGAGCCAAGGCCGACTTACCGGTGCCCGCCTTACCACCGAGAGAGATGATGCCGATGCTCTCGTCCATGAGGAGATCGAGCGCAATGCGCTGCTCGGCGGAGCGGCCGTGCAACCCGAACGCCTCGCGCTCACCGCGCACCAACTGGATGCGCTTGTCGGGAGTCACCCGACCGAGGGCGCTCGACGAACCACCGAGCAGGCGAAGACCCGTGTGACACGGCAGATCTCGCGCTTCGTCGAGGTCCAGGAAACCCTCGTTGAACAGCTCGTCGATGTCCGTCGAGGCGACGTCCAGCTCAGTCATGCCCGTCCATCCGGAGGGCACGACGTCGTGAGCGTGGTACTCGTCGGCAGGTAGTCCCACCGCGCCTGCCTTCACACGAAGCGGAATGTCCTTGCTGACGAGGACTACATCCTTGCCCTCCGCAGCAAGATTCAGCGCACACGCCAGAATCCTCGAATCGTTACTGTCCGTGCGGAATCCGACGGGCAGGACCGCAGGGTCGGTGTGATTGAGTTCGACCTGCAGTGTCCCGTTCTCGGTGCCGATCGGCACCGGACGGTCGAGGCGGCTGTATTCGATCCGTAGATCGTCGAGCATGCGGAGCGATTCTCGGGCGAACCATCCCAGTTCGTGGTGGTGCCGTTTGCCTTCGAGTTCACTGATCACGACCAGTGGGAGTACCACGTGGTGTTCGGCGAATCGAGTGACAGCCCATGGATCGGACAGTAGTACCGAGGTATCCAAGACGTACGTGCGAAGTGCATCTCCCGAATGATTCCCGGCTGATAGATCAGCCCGGGCCGAGTGGGCAGAGACGGAGCGTGATGCAGTCACGTTGGGCTCCTAGGTCTGCGCGGCACCCGCGCAAACTCAGCTCGCTGGGCCGGACGGCTCTGGTGTCAGGTGACGCTGTGTCAGCTGAAACAAGGGCCGGGCGCCGGCCCTCTCGTACTGAGTGTTTCAGTCACGATCAGAACCTCCCGCACAAGTAACTTCTGGTTACTCGTTACTGCCGACGGTACTGCGGATCGGACACTCGCGCCACGGAACGAGCCGCACATCTGGTGAACGCCAGGTAACAAAATGCCACTCGTGTGATTCGGCGTCACTCAGGACTCGATCAGACCCCACTTGGCGGCGCGCACCGCTGCCTGAACCCGCGAATTGGTTCCGGTCTTGACGAAGATGTTCTCGAGATGGGTGGCGACGGTGCGACGGCTGACGAACAACTCCTCGGCGATCTCGACATTGCCCGCGCCCCTGGCCACCAATTGCAGTACCTTGAATCTCCCGTGGGCTCAGATGGACACGATCGAGCGCCACCTGGTCCCCCACGACGCGCGAGCAGGCTGCGCTGGACGCCGCCACCACCTCCCGTACGCGATCGACGACGCCGGAATCCGCTAAGCTCATGTGCAGCAATCCGGTCACCTCACGGCCGGAGAACCCCAATGCGACCGAGGCACCCTCGGCGTACCCGGACGGCCGCAGAACATCGGTGACCATCTCGACCTGCTCGAATCGTGGCACGTCCTGCCAGAACACGGGCACGCCCGAAGCCTCGCGAATGATGCCGAAGAGATTGCGATCGGCGACGAAGTCGTCGAGCAGGAACTCGAGCACCCTGTCGTCGTATCCGGAACTCGCCAGAGCCCGATGCCTTCCGCTCGACGGGTCTCGGTACGTGACAGCCGCAGCCGAGTACGCGAGTCCACGTGCGCGGAGTTCTTCGGCGCACAGGCCGAGAATGCCGTACGCCCCGGCCGCCGGCGATCGCGGCGCGAACATGTCAGGTCCAGCGCCGCGATCAGGCAGTACAGACGTCATCACACCAATCTAACCAATCGTGTGAGCTAGGCCACGACCAGTGAATCGGCCGGCTTCTTGTCCGCCCACGGACGTGCCGCTTCGAAGTTCGCGGCAGTCCGCAGAACCAGTGCGTCCTGGCGGTGGCGTGCGGCGATCTGCAGCCCCACCGGTCGACCGTCGGCGGTGAATCCGGCGGGCACGGTGATCGCGGGGTTGTTGAGCATGTTGTACGGGTAGGTGAAGAGCCAATCGAGCAACTGCTCACGCAACGACGCACCTTCGAGCCATGACGGCGCGAACTGACCGAGCGGGAACGTGGCCGAAGCCAAGGTCGGCGAGACCAACACGTCGTAGTCGTTCATGAACGTGGTCCACGTGTCCCACATGACGCCGCGGAATGCGTCGGCCCGCCCGACGTCGACACCGGTGAGCCGCTCGGCCTCGTGCATGATCTCGATCAGGTTGTCGTCGACCTCGCCGCGCTGGTTCTCCCAGTCGAGCAAGTCGTATTCGGAAGCGAAACCGGGAACCCAGATGCCGTTCCACATCGACTCCGACGGATTTCCCCACTGCGGGGTCGCCTCGGTGATCCGGGCACCCAATTCCTCGAATGCCGACAGCGCGTCGAGACACACCGCCAGCACCTCCGGATCAACATGGCCGAGACCGAGATTCGTCGACCACGCCACGCGAAGGCCCTTCACGTCGCCCTTCGAGGCTTCGACGTACGAGGTCTCGGCACGCTCGATCGAGAGCGGGTCCGCATTGTCCGGCCCGGCCATGATGTCGAGCATCAGCGCGTTGTCGGCAACAGTCCGGGTGATCGGACCGTGATACGCCCAGTTGTAGAAACGCCCGGCCAGGATGGTCTGCGGGATGACGCCGGTGGTCGGCTTCAACCCGACGACCCCGCAGAGCGCCGACGGGATACGCACCGATCCCGCGCCGTCACTGCCCTCGGCGAGTGGCCCGAGGCCTGCAGCCACGGCAGCCGACGCACCGCCACTGGACCCGCCCGCGCTGTTGCCGAGCTTCCACGGGTTGTGCGTCGGCCCGTACAGGTGGTTGTCCGTGCCACCGTAGTAACCACTTTCGGGAGTGTTCGTCTTTCCCAGGAACAGTCCGCCGGCGCCTCGCAGCCTGTCCACGACGACGGCATTTCCCGTCGCGATGTTGTCGGCCATCGGCTTCATCCCGAACGTGGTCGGCAGCCCGTCGACTGCCGTCAGATCTTTGATCGTGAACGGAACGCCGTGCAGCGGGCCGAGTTTCTCGCCCGCTTCCTGTTGCCGTGAGAGTTCGGCCGCATCGCGCGTCACCTGCTCGCGATCGAACTGGACTATCGCGTTGATCGACGGATTGACGGCGTCGACGCGCTGGATCATCGCTTCGGCAATCTCGTTGGGCGAGAGACTGTTCGACGCGACCGACGCCGCCATCTCGGTAGCGGAGAGCCAATGCAGATTCTGTTCGGTCATGGGGTTTCCTTCGCCGGAGGGGTGATGCTCTCAGGCTAGGAAGCACCGAACTCGGCCACCATCGGTCATGTGACCGATGCCACAATCCGCGACTGGAAAAAAACCAGCGGCCCGGCCCCTCGAAAGGGACCGGGCCGTCGGTGAAGGAATACCTAGACGTTCTTGCTGAGCAGGCCCCAGTTCTCGAGACCGTCGTACAGCGGAAGGTCGAGGGCGAGCTTGGCGACGCGCGCACGCAGCACCGGCAGATCCGCGTTGCCGGCCAGAGCGGTACCGATGATGTCGGCGACCTCGGTGAACTCGGCATCACCGAATCCGCGAGTGGCCAACGCTGCGGTACCGATACGCAGACCGGAGGTGGTCATCGGCGGGCGGGGATCGAACGGAACAGCGTTGCGGTTGACCGTGATGCCGATTTCGTGCAGAAGGTCCTCACCCTGCTGGCCGTCGAGCTGCGAGTTACGCAGGTCCACGAGCACGAGGTGGACGTCAGTGCCGCCGGTCAGGACGCTGATGCCCTGGTCTGCGACGTCCTTGTTGCCCAGACGCTCGGCAAGGATGCGCGCACCGGAAAGGGTGCGTGCCTGACGATCCTTGAACTCTTCACCGGCAGCGATCTTGAAGGTGACTGCCTTGGCCGCGATGGCGTGCATGAGCGGTCCACCCTGCTGACCGGGGAAGACAGCGGAGTTGAGCTTCTTGGCCCACTCTTTCTTCGCCAGGATCAGGCCCGAACGCGGACCACCGAGGGTCTTGTGGACGGTCGAGGAGACGACGTCTGCGTACGGGACGGGCGACGGGTGCAGGCCTGCGGCAACCAGTCCGGCGAAGTGAGCCATGTCCACCCACAGGTACGCGCCGACCTCGTCGGCGATCGCACGGAACGCCGCGAAGTCCTGCTGACGCGGGTATGCGGACCAACCGGCAACGATGACCTTCGGCTTCTCGGCGAGGGCGATCGAGCGCACCTCGTCCATGTCGATGCGGTGATCTTCCTTGCTGACGCCGTAGGACGCGACGTCGTACAACTTGCCGGAGAAGTTGAGCTTCATGCCGTGCGTGAGGTGACCGCCGTGTGCAAGGTCGAGGCCGAGCAGCTTCTCACCCGGGTTCATCAGTGCCATCAGAACAGCAGCGTTGGCCTGTGCGCCCGAGTGCGGCTGAACGTTCGCGAACTCTGCACCGAAGAGTTCCTTCGCACGGTTGCGCGCCAGATCCTCGATGACGTCGACGTGCTCGCAACCGCCGTAGTAACGACGTCCCGGGTAGCCCTCGGCGTACTTGTTGGTCAGGACGCTGCCCTGAGCCTGCAGAACCGAGCGGGGAACGAAGTTCTCCGACGCGATCATCTCGAGCGTGTCGCGCTGACGAGCCAATTCACCAGCCATCGCCTCGGCGACTTCGGGGTCGAGTTCGGCGAGTGATGCAGAGTTGACGTCGGAGCCGGGCACAGCGGTCATCGAGGAATCTCCAAGCTGGATGCGGAAACGAATGCGTCCAGTCTACGAAGTTCGCTCCCGCCGTCTCCACCCGGCACTAGGCAGCACGCAGAGAGCTGGGGACCAGCGGCTCGTCGAGCAGCCTGCGGAAGCGTTCGGTGCGCTCCGCGCCCACCGGCACCTCGTCCAGCCAGCCCCCGAGCAGCCGATATCCCTCGACATACGTGCTGGTGTATGCCCGCCACAGCGGCGAAGACAGGAACTTGAGCGATTGGCGAGCGCGTTCCGGCGTCGACAGCGACCACCGTTCGAGGAACAGCGCCACGTCGTCGAGGCTGCGCCCCTCGTCGTGCAACATCAGCGCCGCATCCTGCCGGACACTCAGCAGTTGCCCCGACGCGGCGGAGAGCCGTTGCGCCTTTTCCCCGTCGAAAGACAAGCCGAGGTCGGCGTAGATGTCCTGCGCCCACACACCCCAGTCCGGGCCGACAATCGCTTCCAGCGCCAAATCCGCGAGGCCTTCGGCCATGATGCACTGCGGCGTGTTGACCAGGAACAGTGTCTGCTCGAGCTGGCCCGAACCGACCAGACCGGCTTCCTTACGGCAATGCTCAGTGTGATGGCCGGGGTAGGACTCGTGCGCGATCAGCCGCGGCAGGTTGGCCATGAACTGCGGCAGATCCGAATTGATCGCAACCTTGGAGCGGTAGTCACCGAGGTAGTAGTTGAAGCCGGACCACGGCTTGTCCCCCACCACTTCGTATTCGACGGTTTCCGACGCGGGAAGCCCGAACGTGCCGCGGACCAGATCGCGCAGCGCACTCGACATTGCCTCGACGCATTCGTTCAGTTTCGCCGCGGGGATCTCGTCGGCCTTGCGATGGGCCTGCACCCGCTCGGCCAACGGTCCCGGACCGGGCAGAACTTCACCCATCAACCGGTGAGCGTCGCTGTAGGCGTCCTCGTTTCCCTTCTCGATTCGGACGTCGAAGTACGCCTCGACCTCGTCCACGAAGCCGATGTCCTCACCCGCGAACTTGCGCCCGGAGCATTCCAGAGCGCGAAGGTGTACGTCGACGAAGTGGGAGCGTTCGGCATTCAGACCACTTCCGGCCAACTCGCCCCGCAATTCACGTGCCGTGCGGGCAAGTTCACGCGGATCGGGCTTCGGGGCGCTCTCGATCTGCTTACGCAGCGCCGGGTCACCGGTGAACGCGTCGACGAACCCGTCTTCGAGACGGTCGAAACCCAGTCCGAGCAGCAGGTATTGGCGAACAAGTGTGTCTGGATCCATAACGACCGAGCCTAGTCGCTCGCTCCGGAATGCCACCCGGCGAAAGTCCCGGACGTGGCACCGAGCACAATCCGACTATGCACTCGGATCGTGCGCACACGCGCCTGGCTTGCTCGCATAGCTGTTTCGTCCGCCGGGCCCCGGGTTCACTACATGCCGGTGAGCTGGGCTGATGGCGCGCACCAACGAATCGAGTCCCTACGTCGAGTTCGACCGCAAGCAGTGGCGAACACTGCGTAAGTCGACGCCACTGGTGTTGACCGAGGACGAGTTGTACGGCCTGCGTGGTCTCGGCGAGCAGATCGATCTCGAAGAAGTTGCCGAGGTTTATCTCCCCCTCGCACGTCTGATCCACCTGCAGGTGGCGGCGCGCCAACGGCTGTTCGCGGCCACCGCGACCTTCCTCGGTGAGAAGCATCCCGACCGTCAGGTGCCCTTCGTCATCGGTGTCGCCGGTTCGGTCGCGGTCGGAAAATCCACGACTGCTCGTGTGCTGCAAGCTCTCCTGGCCCGCTGGGATCACCATCCGCGCGTCGACCTCGTCACCACGGACGGATTCCTCTATCCGACCAGGGAACTCCAGCGTCGGGGCATCATGCACCGCAAGGGTTTTCCCGAAAGCTACGATCGCCGCAAGCTGTTGCGCTTCGTCACCGAAGTCAAGTCCGGGGCGGAAGAGGTAGCGGCGCCGGTCTATTCGCACACGTCGTACGACATCATCCCGGGCCAGTACCACCTGATCCGCCAGCCCGACATCCTCATCATCGAGGGCCTCAACGTCCTGCAGACCGGCCCGCGTCTGATGGTCTCCGATCTGTTCGACTTCTCGATCTACGTCGACGCCCGCATCGAGGACATCGAAGCCTGGTACATCCAGCGGTTCCTCGCGCTACGCAACACGTCGTTCGCCGATCCGAACGCTCACTTTCACCACTACTCCGGCCTCTCCGACCGTGACGCGACCATCGCGGCGAAGGAGATCTGGAACTCGATCAACCACCCGAACCTGGTGGAGAACATTCTCCCCACCCGCCCCCGCGCAACCCTGGTGCTGCGCAAGGACGCCGATCACACGATCAACCGGCTGCGACTGCGCAAGCTCTGAGACGGCTCAGGCGCCGAACCGGCGGTGTCGCGCCGCGTAATCACGCAAGGCTCGAAGAAAGTCGACTCGACGGAACTCGGGCCAGTACGCCTCGGTGAACCAGATCTCCGAATAGGCGCTCTGCCACAACAGGAATCCGGAGAGCCGCTGCTCGCCGGAGGTGCGGATCACCAGATCCGGATCGGGCTGTCCCGACGTGTACAGATGCCCGTCGATGCCGTCGACCGTGACGGCCTGGATCAGTTCGTCGCCGCTCAGACCCGCACCGATCTTGTCGCGCAGGAGCGATTGGACGGCGTCGGCGATCTCCTGACGCCCGCCGTATCCGATCGCGACGTTGACATGTGTCCCGGTTCGGCCGCTCGTCCCCGCCGCCGCTTCCCGCAAGCGCCTGGACTGCTCGGGAGGCAGAAGATCGAGAGCACCGACGATCTGCACACTCCAGTTCTTGCCGGGCCCGGAGATCTCTTCGACGACGTCGGTGATGATTTCGAGGAGGGTGTCGAGCTCTTCCGGCTCGCGGCGCAGGTTCTCGGTCGAGAGCAGGTAGATGGTTGCCATCTCGATTCCGGCGGCGTCGCACCACTCGAGCAATTCGGCAATTTTGAGCGCGCCCATGCGGTGCCCGTGACTGACATCGGTGAAGCCGTTCTCGCGAGCCCATCGCCGATTTCCGTCACACATCACGGCTACGTGCCGTGGGTGCGCGAGACCGTCGAGATGACTGAGGAGTCGTCGCTCGTAGATGCTGTACAGCAGTCCGCGCAGATTCACCGTGACATCACCATGGTGTCAAAGACTACGCCCGGCAGTGACAGCCACATGCGAGCGCCGTCACGCTTTTTGTACGCGTCGAAAACCCGCAGGTAGGTTATGCTACTGATGCGTAACCTACGGTACCGTAGGTTACGCGGTTCGCAACGGTACGGAACGAGAGGGGTTGCACATGACGGCATTCGGGCTCGACGAGCTTCCGGTCAAACCACGCATGCGCGGTTGGATCCATCTGTGGGCGCTCGGTGTCTCCGTCGTCGCGGGCATCGTTCTCGTCTCCGTAGCCGGCGCTCAGGTCGGCGCCAAAGCGGCTTGGGCAACCGCGATCTACAGCGTCACGATCTGCGGCCTCTTCGGCATCAGTGCGACGTATCACCGCATCCAGTGGCAGACGGTCAAGGGCCGTACGTGGATGAAGCGTGCGGACCATTCGATGATCTTTCTCTTCATCGCCGGCAGCTACACACCGTTCGCCATGCTCGGCCTCCCGACTCACACCGGCAAGATCATCCTCGCGATCGTGTGGGCAGGCGCGCTCGCCGGCGTCGCACTCAAGATGCTCTGGCCCACCGCCCCGAAATGGGTGGGAGTCCCGCTCTACCTGCTCCTCGGTTGGGCGATCGTTCCCGTGGTCGGTGAACTGACGCACCAGGTCGGTGTGGCGCCGATGGTGCTGCTGCTCGTCGGCGGAATCTTCTACAGCGTCGGCGCAATTCTGTACGCGACGAAATGGCCAAACCCGTGGCCCACGACGTTCGGGCATCACGAGTTCTTCCACGCCGCGACGGTCGTCGCAGCGATCTGCCACTACATCGCGGTATGGCTCGTCGTGTTCAACTGACTCGCCAGTTCCACCACCGTCGTCACCGGCCGATCACACACGAATCCCCGACAGATGTACGCGGCTTCACCTCCGTCGACGAGGGGTCGATCTGCAAGCAGCGGTGAAGAATCCGGCGCTCCGCCGACAACCACTGCACCACCCGGGGCAAGCAGCCGGGCATAGGCCAACAGCGAACCTTCCCCGACGACGGCCACCTGTATCGGACCACGCAACGACGCTTCCGCCACCGCGAGCCAGTGCCCCGCCGAGCGAGGCGCACGCTCGAGCGGCAGCGTGGCCCTCGCCAGCGCGTCCGCCGCGGCCTGGGCGTAACGAGAAGAGCGCTCGGCATCGGTCAACGCCGCTGCGGTCAACAGAGCCTCCGCGACGCTCGACGCACCGGACGGCGTCGCGCCGTCCAACGGGTCTCGGGGCCGAGTCACGAGCGACTCCGCGAAATCGGCCGTGTCGAACCAGCTTCCCGGCTCGGCCGGATCAGCGAAGTGGTCGACAGTGACGTCGAGCAACTGCTGCGCCGCATCGAGCCACCGCGCCAATCCCGTTGCCTGGTATAGAGCCAGGAGGCCGGTGGCCAACATTGCGTAATCCTCGAGCACGCCCGTCGGGGCGCCGACAGCCCCGCCGAGGGAAGCGCGACGCAAGTGACCGTCCACCAGGTGAAGGTCGAGAAGAGCGCCTGCGCACTCGGCCGCCGCGGTGATCCAGTCGGGTCGGTCCAGGGCAAGTCCGGCTTCCGTCAAGGCCGTGACGGTCAACCCGTTCCAGGCCGTCACCACCTTGTCGTCGCGGCCAGGCTGTGGACGCTGAGCCCGGGCGGCACGGAGAGCGTCGGAGACCGTCTGCCAGCGCGACCAGTCGTCGGGGTCACGGAGCAACTGCAGTACCGACGCACCCTCTTCGAAGGTTCCGGTATCGGTGACCCGGAACAACTCCGACGCCCACTGCCCGTCCTCCGCGCCGAGAATCTCGACCAGCTGCGTCGGCGTCCATACGTACGTGAGGCCTTCGACGCCGTCGGTGTCGGCATCGAGAGCCGAAGCGAAGCAACCGTTCTCGGTCAGCAGATCGGAGAGCAGGAACCTTGCGGTCTCCTCGGTGACGCGAGTGGCGAGGTCCGATCCGGTGCGCCGCGCCCAGTGCGCGTAGAACCGCAGGAGCAGCGCATTGTCGTAGAGCATCTTCTCGAAGTGCGGAACCACCCACTCGGCATCGACCGAGTACCGCGAGAAACCGCCACCCAACTGGTCGTAGATCCCGCCACGTGCCATTGCTTCGGCGGTGCGCTCGATGCCGCCGAGGATCTCGCCCGAACCCGTTCGCTCGTACTGTCGGAGCAGCCCCTCCAGTAGTGCCGACGGTGGAAACTTCGGTGCCCCACCGAATCCCCCGCGCGGGACGTCCTCGTCGCCGAGGATCGACCGGCCCGCCGCGTTCAGCAGCTCGGCGTCGATGGGTGCTCCGCCGTACGGAATCCCGCCCGACGCGCGCTGAAGTTCCGTGACGATCGACTGCGCCGCGTTGTCGACCTCGTCGCGCCGATTCGTGAAGGTGTCGACTATCGCTTCGAGAAGCTGTGTGAACGAAGGCATTCCGCCGCGAGGCGTCGGCGGGTAGTACGTGCCGCAGTAGAACGGTGAACCGTCGGGAGTCAGGAAACAGGTCATGGGCCAGCCGCCCTGGCCGGTCATCGCAACTGTCGCATTCATGTAGACGGCGTCGATGTCGGGACGTTCTTCTCGGTCCACCTTCACACAGACGAAGTTCGCGTTCATGACGGCCGCGATCTCGTCGTTCTCGAACGACTCGTGCGCCATGACGTGGCACCAGTGGCACGCCGAGTATCCGATCGAGAGGAGAATCGGCACGTTGCGCTCGCGCGCCCACTCCATCGCTTCTTCGCCCCACTGTTGCCAGTGGACCGGATTGTCGGCGTGCTGACGCAGGTAAGGGCTCGAGGACCCACCCAGGTTGTTCCGCATCCGTGGGTCCATCGCCGCTACCTCGTTCGTCTCAGGATTCTTGCTTGGGCTTCTTCTCGGTAGAGACGTTGGGTTCCGCCGGGCTCGGAGCAGTGATAGCTCCCCGGTCGGTGCCTTCGTCTGCCTGCTGATCGAGTTCGGGATGATCCGGTTCGAACGTCTCCGGCAGCTTCTTGAGCTGGCGGTTCATCGACCGAACCAGGAGGATCACACCGATGAGCAGCGCAAGAATCACCAGCAGGCCGACCGGAGACGACTTTCCGAACTCCGGGCCGGATGGGTTACTGGGCGTCTGAGCAAGAAATTGTGTGGTGCCGAGAACTACCTCGGCGGACAGAGCATTCACTTCTGAGCGTCCTCTTCGAGACCTGCGAACAGGTCGGTTTCCGGAATGGACGTGGTGACCCGCGTCTTGGCGAGCTCGAATTCCTCGGTGGGCCAGATCTTCTGCTGAATGTCGAGCGGCACAGCGAAGAACGAACCGTTGGGATCGATCTGCGTCGCGTGTGCGCGCAGAGCATCGTCACGCTGGGGAAAGTAGTCGCCGCACGTGACCTGAGTGGTCACCCGGACCATCATGTCGCCGCGTTCGGTCTTCCACTTCTTGAGCCAGTCCGCCATCGGGAACGGCTCTCCGCGACGCTCGTACTCCTCCTGGAAGAGTTCGAGGCGCTTACGGATGAATCCGTGCGAGTAGTAGACCTTCTTGATTTCCCACGGCTGACCGTCCTCGGGGAAGTACTCGGGATCGGCGGCGGCTTCGTAGGCTGCCATCGTCACCTCGTGGCACCGGATGTGATCCGGGTGCGGGTATCCGCCGTTCTCGTCGTACGTCGTGACGACGTGGGGACGGAACTCGCGAATCACCTTGACCAGAGCGCGCGTCGACTCTTCGAGCGGAACGAGGGCGAAGCACCCTTCGGGCAGCGGCGGAAGAGGGTCGCCCTCGGGAAGCCCGGAATCGACGAAACCGAGCCAGCGCTGCTTCACGCCCAGGATGCGAGCGGCCTCGGCCATCTCCTCCTGGCGAACTTCGCTGATTCGATCGCGGACACCGGGAACGTCCATGGCCGGGTTGAGAATGTCGCCACGCTCACCCCCGGTGAGCGTCAGGACCATCACTTCGTGGCCTTCGGCTGCATAACGGGCGGTGGTGGCCGCACCCTTGCTCGACTCGTCGTCGGGATGGGCATGGACGGCCATGAGCCGGAATCCGCTCACGTGTTCGTTCACCTCAACTTCACCTGTAGCCGTTGCCGGCAGTTCACCTGTAGCCGTTGCCGGCAGTTCACCTGTAGCCGTCACCGGCAGTCTTCGAATCACACGCTGTGCACCGCTCGGATTACTCCGGGCCGTTGCGGTCAAACGTACCGACTGCCGACAAACCTACCGACGGCGCGACGGGATACGTCCTCTATAGTTCCACCCGAGAGTTCCTGGCGCAGCCGTGACCCCTTCGGTAATCCGGCGGGACACAGTCAGTTGCTGCACGACACGCGAACTCGAGTCTTCGAGAGCAGAGTGATGAGCAAACCGCTTCCCCAAGATCGGTACCCGAGCACAACTCGCACGGGCAGTCCCCGCAAGTGGATGGTGTGGGCTCTGACCGCTCTCGTCATCGTCGTAGGCGGCGGAATCGCGTACTACGCGTACGGAAAATTTGCGGTCAAGGAAATCGAGACCGAGACCATCTCGTTCGACATCGCCAACGACTCCACGGTGAAGATCCGTTTCACCGTCACACGCGACGACTCGTCGCGTGAAGCGATGTGCATCGTGCGCGCACGCTCGAAGGACGGCTCCGAAACCGGTCGACGTGAGGTCTACGTCCCGTCGTCGGAACATCAGACCCTCGAGTTCAACACCGAGGTCAAGACGTCCCAGCCGCCAGGCATGGCCGACGTCTACGGCTGCAGCTTCGACGTTCCGGAGTACCTGACCAAGAGCTGACCTCGGAACGCACCCACCCTGCCGGACGTTTGACGCCGGACAGGGCGGGTAGTCATGCGTGATAGAATTGCCCGATACACGGTTCCGGGTGGAACCGTGTATTGCTGCATTGACGCAAGGTTTGACGGCAAGGTTGCATCCCTGGTGGTGCTTCTGTGTCGTTGTTCGCTGCTGTTGCAGCGATCGTCGAGGGAGCCCCCGGCTCCGACTACTAGGGAGTGATCGAGATGACCGAGACCCAGGTGACCTGGCTTACCCAGGAATCACATGACAGGCTCAAGAACGAACTCGACCAGCTCATCGCCAATCGCCCGGTCATCGCCGCCGAGATCAACGAGCGTCGCGAAGAGGGCGACCTGAAGGAGAACGGCGGCTACCACGCTGCCCGCGAAGAGCAGGGTCAGCAGGAAGCCCGCATTCGCCAGCTCCAGGAGCTGCTGAACAGCGCAAAGGTCGGCGAGGCCCCCACTCAGTCCGGTGTCGCACTGCCCGGATCCGTAGTCAAGGTCTACTACGACGGCGACGAGAGTGACACCGAGACGTTCCTGATCGCTACCCGCGAAGAAGGCGCACGTGACGCCAAGCTCGAGGTCTACTCGCCGAACTCACCGCTGGGCGGCGCGCTGCTCGAAGCCAAGGTCGGCGACACGCGTGAGTACAACCTGCCCAACGGCAGCACCATGAAGGTCACGCTGCTGAGCGCGGAGCCTTACCACAGCTGATCGGCTGTACCAGCTCTGAAAAGAAGCGCCACCCGACTCGGTCGGGTGGCGCTTCTTGCTCTGTCGACGCTCGCCGTTTCCTGCCCACTCACACCACGCGGCGAGCCTTCATGCCGGCGAAGATCGGGCCGACCTTCACCACGTCGCCGAACGTGGGTGCGTGAAGCATCTGACCGTTGCCGACGTAGATCGCCACGTGGCCGGGGCCGCCTGCCTGCCAGTTGCCGAACAACAGGTCACCGGGCTGCGCCTGATCCAGCGGGATCTCGACGCCGACACCCCACTGCGTCTCCGAGGTCCGGGGCAGAGTCACCCCGGTGGCCGCGTGGATCGCGTACGACGTCAGCCCCGAGCAGTCGAACCCGCCCATCGACGGCCCGTTGATGTTTCCGCCACCCCACACGTACGGCAATCCGAGAAACTTCAGACCGGCCTCGACGACGCCGCCCACCGCTGCGGCGAGGTTGTTGTAGTCGAAGGGCGCAAGCATCAGGGCGAACGAGTCCTGCAACGATTTGATCTGGGCGACGAACGGAGCGGCGACCGCCTGCTCCGCAGGAACCTCGCCCGACTTGTCTGCCGGAACGCCGCCCGCTTCGCGAACTGCGTCCGGCCCGACGTCGTAGGCAGCGAGCGCGAGGTCGACGGTATCGCCCTCGACCTCACCGGACTTCTGCCAGGACTGCGCTTGCTTGACGAGATCGCACAACCGGTATCCGGTTGTCATCACCGGATCGGCAACGCCCAGGATGTCCATCTTTCCGTCGCCGTCACCGTCCTTGCCGTATGCCGTCCACGCTGCGGTGGTGAAGCGGCCAGGCCCGCGCCCACCTTCCGGTGAGATGTCGGTATCGGGTCCGTACTTGAATCCGTTCTCGACCGAGTACAGCGAGGCGATCACCGCGGGCGTGATCTCCGAGCACAGAGCACCGGCCTTTTTGATCCACGGCGCGAACACTGCCACCGCTCCCACGGGCGCCAATGTCGCTCCCGGAAAGTTGGAGGGTACGGAAGGCACGATTCCCTCAGGTGTGTCCTGAGTTCGTGCCGGTCCGTTCCAGGCTGCAAGTGAGACTGCAGCATTCGAAGACTCGTTCTTCTCGACTTGTGCGGGCGCTCCGAGAGTTCCACTCATCACGCCCAGTGCGGTGCCGATCGACACAGCGATCGCCAGGACACCGACTGCCATCCGAACCTCCGATAAACCTCTGAAAATCCATGTACGTGGTCGTACCCGAAACTTGTCGGTGCGAACATCCACTCTTTCGAACATGCATTCGACACGGCTCAGTCTCGCGACTCCTGTAACCAATGTCTCATTTATCTCGGCGGGCGTTACGCAAATGACTACAGACGCCAAGGCTTTTCTCAGGTTCGGCGTGCAAGCTGAGTCCATGAGCGACGATCGGCCACGACCCGCCCGGGGACGCACTACGGTGTATCGACCCGTTCGCCTCGCCCTCGCAGCCACGGCTGTGGCGGGAGCACTCGCAAGCGGCGGACTTTCACTCGTTTCTTCTCCCACTGCCACGGCACTCGCACCGGACACGTCGGCTTCTCACACCAAGAATCCCGTAGCGAAGCGGCCCGTCGTGGTCGCCGGATTCGGAACCCCGGACGCCGTCTCCAACGGTTCGTGAGTACTCCGCGCTCGGCCTCCGAGTGGCTTACGTGGGGGGTTCAGGCCCGGGTCGTCGTCACCGACCCTGAAGTCCTTCCCTCCGCGGCCAGCCTGGTTCGCGGGTACCTCACCGCTGCCGACGCCGCCACCAATCGAGATCGTGCCGACTCCGAGATTCGTACCTATGTCAGCGCCGCGAGCAACGTCGACGGCGTCGCCGTGACCCCGATGTTCGCGCACTTCCTCGAAGACGCGTTGGCTGTCGCACGACTGACCGACGGCAAACTCACGCCGACGGCCGGGTCGGCAGACCCTCACTCCTGGTGGAAGATTCGCGTCGAGAACAACCGCGTGTACAGCCCGGACGACGTCGTTCTCGATCTGTCCGCGACGGCCCGCGCCAGTTCAGCGGACCACTGTGCCGCGTCCACTGCGACTCTTCTCGGGTGTGGCGTGCTGGTCGGCCTCGGCGGGGACATCGCGGTTGCCGGCCCGGCGCCGGAAGACGGCTGGCAGATTCAGGTGCAAGACCTGCCCGGCGACCCGACCTGCCAGGTAGCACTTCCGTCCGACTGCGGGATCGCCACGGCCAGCACCGTCAAGCCACTGCACCGCGAATCGACGGCGACGCCGATGTGGCGCACGGTGTCGGTGATTGCATCCTCCTGCGCCCAGGCCGCCGCATTCAGTCGGGTTGCGGTCGGCATGGGCGGTTCGGCCATCGACTGGCTACATCAACTCGACGTACCCGCCAGGCTGGTCGACCAGGAGTACCGCGTGACGGTTCTGGGCGGCTGGCCTGACGAGTAACTCGCCTCAGTTCTGCAGTCGTACTGCGTAACCGGCGCGGTCGAAGGCCGTCAGAAGTTCCGCCTTGTTGTCCGGACCACGCGTCTCGACGGTGAGGAAGACTTCCACTTCGTCGAGCGCGAGTTCGCCACCGGTACGGGAATGGATGACATCGACCACGCTGGCGCCGTTCGCTCGAACCACTTCGAGCAACGAGACCAGTGCGCCCGGCCGATCGTCGATGGTGATGTGAACACCGAGGAACCGTCCGGCCGCTCGCAGACCGTGCGAGATGACGTGCGTGAGAAGTAGCGGATCGATGTTGCCGCCGGAAAGCACGGCGCACACCGGCCCTGTCAGTCCCAGCTCCTCCGGAGTACAGGTCATCAAGGCCGCGACGGCCGCGACGCCGGCCGGTTCGACGATGAGCTTGGCGCGTTCGAGGCACAGCAGGAGCGCTTTGGACAGCGCTTCCTCGCTGACCGTCACCACGGCGTCGACATGGGCGGCAACTTCGGCGAACGGAACCTCGCCCGGGCAGCCAACGGCGATACCGTCTGCCATCGTGGACATCGACGCCAAGGCGGTCGGCTTCCCGGCTGCCAACGACGCCGGCCAGGCAGCCGCGGTCTCGGCCTGCACTCCGACGATGCGGACCTGCGGGCGTACAGCTTTGACGGCTGCAGCCACTCCCGCGATCAAACCGCCGCCGCCGGTGGGAACGAGGATCGTGCCGACCTCAGGCAGTTGCTCGAGGATTTCGAGCCCCACAGTCCCCTGCCCCGCCACGACGTCCTCGTGGTCGAACGGGTGGACCAGAACTGCTCCGGTTCGGTCCGCGAATTCGCGAGCGGCCACGAGCGCTTCGTCGACAGTCGAACCGTGCAGGTGGACCTGAGCTCCATATGCCTTGGTGGCCACCAACTTCGGCAGCGGCGCACCCGTCGGCATGAAGACGGTCGACTTGATTCCCAATTCTGTTGCAGACCAGGCAACTCCCTGCGCATGGTTACCGGCACTGGCCGCCACCACGCCCGCTGCCCGTTCCTCTGCGGAAAGATTGGCAATGCGGTTGTACGCACCGCGCGGTTTGAAAGAGCCGGTGCGCTGCAGGTTTTCACATTTCAAGCTCACGGCGAAGCCGGTGGTTTCGGACAACACTCGCGAGGCCACGACCGGGGTGCGTCGCATGACCGGGGCGAGCAGTTGCTGTGCAGCCTTTATCTGTTCGAGATTCACGCATGCCTCCAGAAAGTGCGCCTCCACACCCTCGTGAGGTGTGAAGGCGCACTGCAGATTCGAAGTCGAATTACTGTAGAGCGAAGATCAGGACAGCGCTTGCTCGATGTCGCCGACCAGATCGGAGGCGTCTTCGATGCCGACCGACAGGCGAACCAGATCGTCGGGAACCTCGAGAGCGGAACCGGCCGTCGAGGCGTGGGTCATCGCACCGGGGAATTCGATGAGGGATTCGACTCCGCCGAGAGATTCTGCCAGCGTGAAGATCTCGGTGCGCGAGCACAGGTCGAGAGCTGCCGCCTTGCCGCCCTTGAGGCGGACGGAGATCATGCCGCCGAAGCGTCGCATCTGCTTGGCCGCGACCTTGTGCGACGGATGCGAAGCCAGTCCGGGGTAGATGACGCCGGCAACCGCGGGGTGGCCGTCGAGCAATTCGACGACCTTCTCCGCGTTGTCACTGTGACGCTCCATGCGCAGCGCCAGTGTCTTGATTCCGCGCAACGTCAGGAACGCGTCGAACGGGCCGGGAACGCCGCCGGATCCGTTCTGCAGGAAGGCAAACGCGGTGTCCAGTTCTTCGTCGTTGCAGACGAGAGCGCCACCGACCACGTCGGAGTGTCCGCCGATGTACTTGGTCGTGGAGTGCAGCGCGATGTCGGCACCGAGCTGCAGCGGCTGCTGCAGGTACGGCGAGGCGAAGGTGTTGTCCACCACGATCTTTGCGTTGCCCTCGTGGGCGACCTCGGCAAGGAGCTCGATGTCACCGATATTGAGCAGCGGGTTCGTGGGCGTCTCGACCCAGACCAGCTTGGTGTTGGACTTCATCGCCGCGCGCACCGCATCGACGTCGGACACCGGAGCCGGGGTGTACTCGATCCCCCACTGCGTGAAGACCTTGTCGATGAGGCGGAAGGTTCCGCCGTACGCGTCGTCGGGGATGACCAGGTGATCGCCCGGTCGAAGTACCGAACGGAGCAGGCAGTCGGTGGCCGCCATTCCCGAACTGAACGCTCGGCCGTAGGTTCCGGATTCGAGCGCTGCGAGGTTCGCCTCGAGTGGGCGACGGGTGGGGTTACCCGTTCGCGCGTACTCGAAGCCACTGCGCATTCCACCGACGCCGTCCTGGGCGAAGGTGGAACTCGCGTAGATCGGCACGTTGACCGCACCGGTCAGCGGATCGGGTTCGTAACCCGCATGCACCGCTTTCGTGGAGAAACCCTGCCAGCTGATGTTGTCGGCCTTGCTGCGTTGCTCACTCATGGTCCCCAGCCTAATGGCGCCGGTGCCGGCGCAGGAATCCGAACTCAGGAATCCGAACTCAGGAAACCCAGGAGATCGTGGCGCGTGATGACACCGACCGGCTTGCCGTCGTCGACGACCATGAGTGCGTCGGTGTCACCGAGCGCCTTCGTGGCAGCCGAGACCGGCTCGCCGGAACCGATGAGCGGGAACGGCTTGCTCATGTGCTTCTCGACGGAATCCGCAAGGTGCGCACGGCCTTCGAAGACCGCGCTCAGCAGATCCCGCTCGGACACACTTCCGGCGACCTCGCCTGCCATGACCGGCGGTTCCGCACCCACGACGGGCATCTGGGACACGCCGTACTCGCGCAGGATCTCGATCGCATCGCGCAGGGTCTCCGACGGGTGGGTGTGAACGAGGTCCGGCAGCTCGCCCGACTTGCCACGCAGAACGTCGCCGACGGTGGGGACGTTGGTCTTGCCGTCGAGTGGGGTGCGCAGGAATCCGTACGACGCCATCCACTGATCGTTGAAGATCTTGGACAGGTAGCCGCGGCCACCGTCCGGGAGGAGGACGACGATCAGGGCGTCGGGGCCCTCACGCTTGGCTACTTCGAGGGCAGCGACGACGGCCATACCGCAGGAACCGCCGACCAGCAGTCCCTCCTCGCGGGCGAGGCGACGCGTCATCTCGAAGGAATCGGCATCCGAGACGGCGATGATCTCGTCCGGGATGGACGGGTCGTATGCCGACGGCCAGAAGTCTTCGCCGACGCCTTCGACCAGATACGGACGACCGGTGCCGCCGGAGTAGACGGAGCCCTCGGGGTCTGCGCCGATGACCTTGACCTTGCCGCCCGAAACTTCCTTGAGGTAGCGGCCGGTGCCGGTGATGGTGCCGCCGGTGCCGACGCCCGCGACGAAGTGCGTGATCTTGCCGTCGGTGTCGGCCCAGATCTCGGGGCCGGTGGTCTCGTAGTGGCTCTCCGGTCCGCCCGGGTTGGAGTACTGGTTGGGCTTCCAGGCGCCGGGGATCTCACGGGTGAGACGGTCGGAGACGCTGTAGTAGCTGTTCGGGTTGTCCGGCGCGACGGCCGTGGGGCACACGACCACCTCGGCGCCGTAGGCGCGCAGGACGTTGCGCTTGTCTTCGCTGACCTTGTCTGGGCAGACGAAAACGCACTTGTATCCACGCTTTTGCGCCACGAGCGCCAAGCCGATTCCGGTGTTGCCCGAGGTCGGCTCGACGATGGTGCCGCCCGGCTTCAGTTCACCCGAAGCCTCGGCTGCGTCGATCATCTTGACGGCGATGCGGTCCTTGGAGCTACCGCCAGGGTTGAGGTATTCGACCTTGGCTGCCACCGTGCCGAAGTTTTCGCCCGTGACGGACGTGAGCTTGACGAGTGGGGTGTTGCCGATGAGGTCGACGACGTGTTCCGCGATGCGCATTCGTCCATGTTCCCAGATGAAAGAAAACGGTGCGCGCGGACGTCGGGCGAAGGTGGTGCAATCCGGCTAGATTGGCAAGTGTGAGTCGAACCGGACTGAAAGCGTCGGTGGCCACGGTGGTGGCCGGATCGAGTGCAGGCACGCTCTCCTGGTTGGGCTACAACTATCTGATGTCGCAGGCGGGGGCGGCCCGCGGGGTGATCGGTCGCAATATCGCCAAGCCACCCGAGGCGGACGGGGTGTACGCGCCCGGCGCCGACAACCCGGAACTCTGGTGGCGGGCCGTGCCCTTCGATCTCCACTTGATGATCTTCGGCGATTCGTCTGCGGCCGGCGTGGGCGCGCTGACGGCCTCGGAAGTTCCGGGTGTTCAGGTCGCGAAGCTGCTTGCGAGTGAAACCGGGAAGCGAATCCGTTTGAGCACCAAGGCCATCGGGGGCGCCACCTCCCGCGGGTTGAGTGGGCAGGTCGACGCCATGTTCGTCGCCGGTCCTCCCCCGGACGCTGCGGTGATCCTGATCGGCGCCAACGACGTCACCGCCAAGAACGCGATTCACGCGTCGGCTAAACGCCTCGGCGACGCGGTTCGACGCTTACGCGAGAGCGGCGCCGTCGTTGTTGTCGGCACCTGCCCGGATCTGGGGGTGGTCACGGCGATCCCGCAACCTCTGCGCTCCGTGGTGCGTGAATGGGGCCATCGCCTCGCACTCGCCCAGGCGGCCGCGACCAGAAACGCCGGGGGTCATCCCGTTCCACTGGCCGACCTGCTGGCCAAGGAATTCCTGGCCTCGCCCGACACGATGTTCTCGGCCGACCGTTTCCATCCGTCCGCGGCCGGATACGAACTCGCGGCGAAGCAGATCGTCCCGGTTCTCGCGTCGGCTCTGGGTGAATGGCAGGGTGGCCCGCTACCCGAGCTCCCCCACGTTTCAGAGGCGGCGCAAGCCCGCACCGTCGCGGCCCGACTGACGGCGGCGGCAACCCAGTGGAAAGCCTTCGCGAGACGCACCAAACCTGCAGGTCAGCACCCCGACGTCAACTGAGTGAGACTGCGTGACCACCATCTGGGAGCGGCAACGTAAATTGTAAGTCGAAGCTGCATTCAACTTGCCCTGCTCGACGGCGTTTCAAGCCGCCCTCGAGCAGTACACAAAAGGAGTTTTCATGCCCGAGGCAGTAATCGTCTCAGCAGTACGGTCGCCCATCGGCCGCGCAATGAAGGGTTCGCTCAAGGACATCCGCCCGGATGACCTCGCAACTCAGATGGTTGCCGCCGCGTTGGCAAAGATCCCCGAGCTCGACCCCACCGAGATCGACGACCTCATGCTCGGTTGTGGCCAGCCCGCCGGTCAGTCGGGCTTCAACATCGCCCGCGTCGTCGCCGTCCAGCTCGGCTACGACTTCCTCCCCGGTGTCACGGTCAACCGTTACTGTTCCTCCTCGCTGCAGACCACCCGCATGGCGCTGCACGCCATCCGCGCAGGCGAGGGCGACGTCTTCATCTCCGCCGGCGTCGAGTCCGTCTCCAGCTTCATCACCGGCAACGCCGACGGCCTCCCCAACACCAAGAATCCGCTCTTCGACGCAGCGCAGGCCCGTAGCGCCAAGCTCGCCGAAGGTGGAGTCGCCTGGACCGATCCTCGCGAAGAGGGCCTGATCCCCGACGTGTACCTGGGTATGGGCCAGACCGCGGAGAACGTCGCTTCCGCCACCGGAATCACCCGCGAAGACCAGGACCGCTGGGCAGTTCGCAGCCAGAACCGCGCCGAGGAAGCCATCGCTCGCGGCTTCTTCGAGCGTGAGATCACGCCCGTCACGCTCGCCGACGGCACCGTCGTCTCCAAGGACGACGGCCCCCGCGCCGGCACCACCTACGAGGGCATCAGCGGCCTCAAGCCCGTCTTCCGCCCCGACGGCACCGTCACCGCCGGCAACGCCTGCCCGCTCAACGACGGCGCAGCCGCACTGGTGATCATGTCCGACACCAAGGCGAAGGCACTCGGCCTGACCCCGCTCGCTCGCATCGTCTCCACCGGCGTCTCGGGCCTGTCCCCCGAGATCATGGGCCTCGGCCCGATCCAGGCCGTCAAGAACGCCCTGAAGATCGCCGGCAAGTCGATCTCCGACATCGACCTGTTCGAGATCAACGAGGCATTCGCAGTGCAGGTCCTCGGATCCGCTCGCGAACTGGGCATCGAAGAGGACAAGCTCAACATCTCCGGTGGCGCGATCGCGCTGGGTCATCCCTTCGGTATGACCGGTGCCCGTATCACCAACACCCTGATCAACAACCTGCAGGAGCAGGACAAGACCTTCGGCGTCGAGACCATGTGTGTCGGCGGCGGACAGGGCATGGCAATGGTGATCGAGCGCCTCAGCTGATCCCCTGAGCACGTCGAAAGCGGCCGCCCGGCTTCTGCCGGGCGGCCGCTTTCGTGTGGTCGTGTTTCAGGAAGTCGTGAACTTCCGAGCAAAACTCCCCAACTCGCGAATCAACTCTCGCGCAGCGTCGTCCTCACGCTGCACGGCAGCGCGAGCTTCGTCCGCCCATCCGTGACGGAGCAGTCGTTTGGCGGCAAGGACTGCCGGTCCGACGTTGGCGGCAATCTGCTCGGCACTCCCGCGGGCGCGTGCCTGTACCTGGTCGGCCGGCACGGCGGCTGTCGCCAGTCCGTAGGCGGCAGCTTCGACGCCGCTGAGCCACCGGGCCGACAGGATCAGCTCGGCGGCTCGCTGCGTTCCGATCACCTTGGGCAGCAACCAACTACTGGCAGCTTCGGGAGCTGTACCCAGCGAAGTGAACGGTGCACGCAGACGTGCGTCCTCGGCAACGTAGACGACGTCGCAGTAAAGCAGCATGGTCAGGCCGATGCCGACGGCAGCGCCGTGTACCGCGGCGATCAATGGCTTCGGGAACTCCACCAGCGCGACGATCAGCGGCGCGAATGCGTGGCCGAAGTCGGCGTTGTCTGCGCCTGGTTCGGCGAGTGCGCGTAGGTCGACGCCACTGGAAAATGCCTTGCCTGCGCCCTCGACGATCACCACGGCCACGGCTTCGTCCGACGCCGCGTCGTCGAGCGCTTTGGTGAACGCTCGAAAACCGGCTGCATCAAATGCGTTCAGGCGACTCGGATTATTGAAGGTCAGCGTTCGCACTGCTCCGGCATCCGCGACCAGGATGGGTTCAGAGGTGTTTGTCGACATTCGCTCCCCTTCGTTCCAAACCAAGCAGTTGCTAGGTATCCAAGCACCGTAACCGTCCACAGACGACAAAAGAAGGGCCCCTCGCGGGGCCCTTCTTCGTGTTACGGATCGACTCGAGAACTAGTCGTTGTTGAAGTAGCTCAGCAGACGCAGGATCTCGACGTACAGCCAGACCAAGGTGACGGTGAGGCCGAATGCGACGCCCCAGGCTGCCTTCTCGGGCGCCTGTGCGCGGATCAGCTGATCAGCGGCGTCGAAGTCGAGCAGGAAGCTGAAGGCTGCGATGCCGATGCAGACGAGGCTGAAGATGATGGCGAGCGTTCCGCCGTCACGCAGTCCCAGTCCGCCCTCGGTGAAGAAGCTCGCGACGAGGTTACCGAGGGCCAGAACGACAACGCCGATCAATGCGCCGATGATCATTCGCGTCAGACGCGGTGTCACCCGGATCGCACCGGTCTTGTAGACGACCAGCATGCCGAAGAACACGCCGAACGTTCCGAGGACTGCTTGCGCGATCAGTGCGGATCCGCCGACGCCACCGAATTGAATATCAGTGAACATGAACGACAGCGCACCGAGGAACAGACCCTCGGCGACGGCGTACGCCAACACGATTGCCGGGTTGTCCATTTTGCGGCCGAACGTAGCGACCAGAACCAGAACGAGGCCGACGAGACCGCCGCCGATGACCAGCGGGGCTGCGAGGTCGACGTTGTTGTTGACCAGGAAGTACGACACCAGTGCCGAGATCGTCAGCACACCGAGCGTGATGCCCGTCTTGGTGACGACGTCGTCGATCGTCATGGCCCGCGAGGTGGGACCGGTCTGGTACGGCTCGGCCGGAGCGTACTGCGGCTGACCGAACTGCTGGGTTGCCTGCGAGGCGCCCGCCGTCGCAGATCCGAACGAGGCGTATCCGTTGCCCTCTTGCTTGGGCAGATTGCGGAACACCGGGTTGCTGGTGGTGCGCACCGTGATCATCCCTTCATCGTGGTGGCCTACGACGGGTGCGTCGCGGGTTCGCCGGACGGATCCGAGTTTCCGACACGGTCCGTGTACCTGACTAAAAGTAAAGCACTCGTAATTTACAACGTCGAAGCTTCGGTTGTAGTTCCCGGCGCATTTCCGGAAGATCAACACTCTTCGACACTCGTCCCTTTTCGATACTAGGACGGTTTGACCGACTTCATCACGATGAACTTCGCGTTCTTCGCCATCGCCTCGCTCGGACCCACCGCGGCTTTCAACGGTTCGCGATACCCCAGATGCGCGTTGTGAACAGTCCACAACTCGCCACCGGGACGCAGGACACGGCCGGCAGCTTCGAACATCTTGAGTGCTCCGCCGGTGTGGACCGCCGCGCCGACGTGGAACGGCGGGTTCAACAGAACCAGATCCGCGCTCGCACTGGGCAACGAACTCACGGCGTCGTCGCGCAGGCCGCTCACTCGATCGCCGACGCCATTTGCGGACGCGGTCGCCAGAGCCGAAGCGACGGCTGCCGAGGACTGATCCGTTGCGATCACGTGCACGTCCGGGAACTTCCGCGCGATCGCCGCCGCGAGAATGCCGCTGCCACAACCCAGGTCGATCACGTCGCTCAGCGGATCGACCGCAATCTTTCCGAGGTTCTCCAGGAGCAACCGGGTGCCGATGTCCAGGCTCGCACCGGCAAACACTGCGCCGTGAGCAACGACGTCGAGGTCGAATTCGTCGAGGCGTTCGGTCACCGGGAACGTGATAGCAACATCGGGCTTCGGTTCCGAAGCCTTGAGTACGCGGGACTTCTGACGCCCACGCGAGGCGCTGACGTCGGAAAACGATTCGCCGAGAACCTTGTTCATCGCCGGGGTGATGTGCTTGTCACGCCCACCGGCGAAGACACGAACCGCCGGGTCGGCGTGAAGCGCGATCAGCTGGGCGATCTCGGCAAGTTCGGCGAGGCTACGCGGCAATTGCATGAGCACGACGCGGGCGCCGCTGAGCAACTCCTCGTCCAGTCCGTGCGAGGTGAAGGCGTCACTGAATCCGAGTTCGCGCGCATTGTTCGCGAGGGCCAGCTCTCCGGTGAGCGGATCCTGGTGAACGCGCACGGCGGCGATTCCGTGCACGAGCGCAACACCGGCAGTCAGCGCACCGTAGTGATCGCCGATCACGACGACGGTGCCCGCCGGTGCCGCGGCAAGAGCGTCGGCGGCCTCGTCGAGGATCAGACGATCAGCCGCATCGACGGCAAAGAGATTGGGTGCCTCGACATCGGGGAATCGGCGCAGACGATCGAACAGTTCGGGTGTGTCGGACATGCCACCAGTCTTTCAGGTGGAACTACGCAACACTCAATCCCCCGACCAGCAGGTGATCAGTTCGACATCCCTGTCAGTTCGACATCCACTGCACGACGTTGTCGACGGTTTCGCGTTCGGTGCGGAATCCGTTCACCGGGTGGTCGGCGTCGGGGTATCCGAACGAGATCGCGCAGACAACCTTGCGAGTGTCGTCGATACCGAAATGCTCGTGAATGAACTTGGAGCTGCCCGCGAGCGCCGCCTGCGGAATGGTGGCGACCCCCAGACTCTGGGCCGCGAGCAGGAAGCTGTTCACGTACAACCCGCAGTCGACTGCGCCGTAGGTGCCCAATGCCTCGTCGGTGGTGATGATCGCGACGTGGGGAGCGCCGAAGAGCTCGAAATTCTTCATCGTCTGTGCCGCGGATCCGGCGCGGTCACCGTGCTCGATTCCGACGCTCGAATACAGCGCCATCGCGCAGTCGAACCGACGCGACTTGTAGATGCCCTGGTACGCGCGCGGGAACTCGAAGTCCGACTCCTGGGCGTTGGCCATCACGTACTCACCGAGGCCGGCGCGGAATCGCTCGGTGCCCTCCCCTTCGGTGATCGCGACCTGCCACGGTTGCGTGTTGCACCACGACGGCGTCTTCTGCGCCAGCCGAAGGATCTCCTCGATCACCTCACGTGGCACCTGACGGTCCTCGTAGGCGCGGCAGCTGATCCGGGCGTCGAGCAACGCTTCCAGGCTCGTATCCACGACGATGCTCTCGGTCATGTGTTCTCTCCTCGATCAGGCTGCACTACAACACTTCGCACGATAGAACTACCGCCTCGACGCAATCGTCAGCGGGTCACCTTTGCGAACGCCGACACCAGCTCGCCGAACTCTGCCATCGCCGCATCCGGATCCGGATCTACTGCTGCCAGCGCAACCAGCACATCGGTGGCACCGGATTCGAGCAGCTGCTCGGCGCCGATCATCGTCGCAGGGAGGTCGATCGAACCGTCGGACCCGCGTACGACGGTCAGTCGCCCACGGACCTGCAATTCCGCTGGATCGCGTCCGAGATCCGCCATCGCTTTGCCGATGACGTCGATCCCTTCACGTAGGTCGTCGTCCGCGGCACCCATGATCGGAATCCACCCGTCACCCCAGGTTGCGACGCGTCGTACAACGGCCTTGGAGAGCGAACCGGACACCCAGATCGGGATTCCAGCGGCCGGACGGGGCGCGCAGTACACGTCGTCGAACTTCAGACGAGGGGTGTCGATGCTCGCCGGCGCCGAACTCCACAGGGCCCGGCACACTGCGAGAGCGTCGTCGAGCAGTGGTCCCCTTTTACCGAAGTCCATACCTGCCGCCTCGTATTCACGTTCCTGCCAACCTGTTCCGACGCCCAGGTCGAGTCGGCCCCCGGAGAGCAGATCGAGTGTCGCGGCCGTCTTGGCCAGTACCGCTCCCCCGCGCAGCGCCGCGATGACGATTCCGGTCCCCAAGCGAATTGTCTTCGTCTGTCCGGCAACAAAAGCCAGGACGGTCAGCGGCTCGAGCCAGTTGGCGTCGGGCTCGGTGGGGAACGCCGACCACGTGTACGCCGAGTTGTCCGAGCCCATCACCACGTGATCGGTGACGAGGACCCGGTCGAAGCCGGCAGCTTCCGCGTTCTGACAGACCTGCACGAGTTTCGCGTAGGAGTCCTCCGCGAGAGTGGTGCCGAAGTTGGGAACGTTCAGACTGAAAGTTGTCATGTGTCAAGCCTTTCGGGGCCGGTTGGTCCAGCCACCCTCTTCTGTGGGGAACCAGCCTCCGGCAGCGTGCGAGCCGCCGTCGACGTGGATCACGGTTCCGGTGATGTATCTCGCCAGGTCGGAAGCCAGGAACAGTGCGGGGCCGGCAATGTCGACCGGCTGGCCCGGTCCGCCCAACGGTGCCCACCCCGGCCACTTGTCCCAGTCGTCGGCGGGAACGATCGTGCGATACGGCACCTGTACCGACTCGATCAGATCCGGGGCAATGGCGTTGACGCGCACTCCGGTTCGACCGATCTCCACACCAAGGCTCCTGGTGAACTGTGTCAGCGCGGCCTTGTATGCCGAGTACATCGTGTGGCCCGGGATCGCTCGATGCGCCTCCACCGTCGTCAGGTTCACGATCGATCCACCCAAACCGCGGTCGATCATGCCGGGAAGCAGGGCATGGGTCAGACGCACGACGTGATCGAAATTGATGCTGCCGGCCTCGGACCAGAAACCGGGATCCGTACCGGTGAACTCTGTCGGCGGGTTCAGGAAATGACCCACGTTGTTCACCAGGACGTCCGGCGCGAACTCGGTCAACGCGACGGGGACTTCCCGCGTCCGCACGTCGTACTCGAGATAGTTGATCGAACCACCTGCAGCCGAGTCGAATTCGACGTCGCCAAGAGGAGCCACGTCGACAACCAGAACTGACGCGCCATGCGATGCAAATGCTCGAACAATCGCTGCGCCGATTCCCTGGGAACCGCCTGTGACCACTGCCTTCTTACCCACCAACATCGGCCCTGGGGAGTACGCCGATCCGACCACCACGAAGACACCCTTCTGCAGTTCGATGTGAAGCACTTCGGCGTACCGTCACACATCGAACGGCAAAACGGGCGCAAAGTTCTCACTCAGTGGTAGCCGCGACACCCCACCTGCTCGAACCGCCGAGTCGCCCATTCAAATAGCGCGGAATCTCGGCTGCCCGTATCGGCATTCCCTCGAGGTACCCCTGGATCACGTCACATCCGCACTCGGTCACTATCGCGCGCTGCCTCTCCGTCTCCACGCCCTCGGCGACGGTGTCCAGCCCCAGAGACTTGGCAATCGCGATGACGGCTCGCAAGACAGCGAACCTCGAATTCGAGGGATCCGCGTCCAGCGGTGCGACGAACGCCCGATCGATCTTCAACCGATCGAGCGGCAGCCGGGCCAAGCTGGCAACCGAGGAGAACCCTGTGCCGAAGTCGTCCATCGCAATGGCGATGCCGAGCGCCGAGAGCTGTACCAACACATCTCGGTCGGCGTCGTCGATGACCAACGATTCGGTCACCTCGATCTCGAGTCGGCTGGGGTGGAGGTTCACCTCGATCAGTGTCCGGCGTACCGAGTCGACGTATCGACTCGAACGCAGTTGCACCTGAGAAACGTTGACGGCAACCCGAATGTCCTCCGGCCACGTTGTCGCCGCCGTGCAGGCAGCCCTCAGAACACCTGCACCGATCGGCACGATCAAGCCGGTTTCCTCGGCGACCGAAATGAAGTCTCCCGGCGAGACGAGACCTGAAGTCGGATGGTTCCACCGCAGCAGAGCCTCGAACCCGACAACAACTCCCGTCGCGGCCGAGACCTGTGGCTGATAAACCAACTCGAACTCTTCGTCGATCAACGCACGACGAAGATCCAACAATGCCCTGGCCCTACCCGTCGCACGATCCCGCAAAGTCGCATCGAAGGCGCGAATCTGGTTCCGACCGCTCTCCTTTGCGTGGTAAAGCGCGAGGTCCGCGACAATCACCAGGTCTTCGAGGCTGTCGGCATCGTCGGGCATCGAGCCGTACCCCAGACTGGCACGAATGCGAATCTGGTTGCCGACCAGTGAAAATGGTCGTTCGAATGAGTCGAGAATCGTTTGGAATCTCTTCTCCACCTCATCTGCACTCCCGATGTCGTCGAAGGCTAGGTCGTCGAAGGCGATGGCGAACTCGTCACCCCCCAGTCGGCCACAGATCTCGTTCGATCGCAGAACGCTGTGCAGTCTGCCGGCAACATCGCGAAGCACGTCGTCTCCGATGTGGTGTCCCAACCGGTCGTTGATCGACTTGAAGTTGTCCAGATCCAGAATTGCCAGCCACACCCTGTGTCCGTCCCGAATCCGCGAAGACAGTTGAGCGTTGAAGCTGTACCGATTTCTGAGACCGGTCAACGAATCGATCTCTGCCAATCGCAAGATGTTCTGGCGCTGGTGATACGAGTGCGTGATATCGGATCCGACACCGCGCCACCCGTAGGTCGCCCCATCGCCACTGCCCGGGTGACCTGACATCGACCACCAGCGAGTATCGCCCCGTACGACGACCTGCATGGTGAGGTCCCGAAACGCCGTCCCGGCTTGAAAATTCGCGGCGAGGAGATCAAGGGACTTCCTGCCCACATCTGTTCGGGACGCACCGATCCCGATCAGGATCTCGTGCATTGTGCGGCCCCGAATCTGCGCTGCCGGCAAACCGACCTGCTCGGCGAATCGATACGACACGGTACTGGCGATACCGCGCGAATCGGTCTCCCAGAGCCAATCCTGTGCTCCGTCTTCGAGATCGTTGAGCAACAATTCGACGAGATCTCGTTCGTCCTCGGCTATCAGTTCGGCGCGTAGCCGTCTCTCGAAAAGTTTGGCCAACAGCAAAGTTCCGCTGTAGAGCGAACCTACAAAGACGACCAGCACCCCGATCAGCACGAAACGCGATGTGCCCGGTTCCGTCCAGAACGCCCCGGCCAACCCGACTCCCACCAGGCTGATCCAGACCACAGTGATTCCGCGAAACATCATGGTGGGAAACACGCCGACCGCGATCCCACCGATCAAGGTCGAGCTCAGTACCAACTCGTCACGAGGATCGAGCATCGGGAAGAGAACGAGAGCCAAGCACGCCAGGAGCACTCCCCAGACAATGATTTCGACTGTGAGTACCACCAGTTCGGTGGTCTGGGACTCGGAGACGCCGAGACGCGAGCGCCGGAGCCAATACACACTGAATCCAGCGCTCGACAACAGCATGACGCTCGACCAGGCGAAGGTGAACCATCCGGCATCCACCGGCAGAAGCACCACGATCGCTGACAAGGCAACCGCCGCGGTCAGAAACGACCACGGCAGTACGCGCGCGGTGAACCGCAGTCGTCGATCGAGTAGGCGACGGCGATCGTAATCCGAGAGGTGTTGTTCCGTGCCGCTGCGACCGAGTTTGCGCACCGACGTCCCGACGCGACGCCTACGGAGTACTGCCGGGTCACCCACGTCGGCCTGCTACCGCCGCTGCGACCGCGTCGACCGACATGGCTCCGCCGGCGATGTATCCCTGAACAGTCCTCACCCTTGCAGCGGCCACGGACTTCAAGTCCTCCTCACCGTCGACTCCCGAGACGACGACCTCCATTCCCAACGCGTCGACCAGATCCACGACAGCTTCGAGGATCGACCGTCCACCAGGCACTGCACCCGAAATGGAGCGCTCTATCCGGACTCGGGTGAACGGAAGGCCGGACAGTGATGCGAGCGAGGAGAATCCGGCGCCGAACTCGTCCACGGTCAGCGCGATTCCCATGTCCGCGATGGCGTGCAACGCAAACTTGGACTCGTCGGTGATCGCCGATGATTCGTTGAGTTGGAGCTCGAGCTGATGTGCACTGACACCTGATCGTCGAAGCGAATCCCCTATCGAGTCGACAAAGGAATCCGATTCGAGCTGACGCGTCGATACCGCGACGGCTACCCGCAGGTGATCAGGAAGGCACGACGCCGCCTCGCACGCCAGCTCGAAGACGGTCGTTCCTAGTGAGTACGCCAAACCGGTGTCGTCTGCGACGCTCATGAATTCCGCGGACGTCACAGCTCCGAGCCGGGCGTTGTGCCAGACCACGCGGACCTCCACGGCCACGATCTCGCGGGAGAGCACGTCGATCCTGGGCAGCAACTCGAGTTCGAGGTCCTTCTCCGCGACGGTGTTTCCCAAATCTTCGAGTAGGCGGGCCCGCCGATCGGCCACGGACTTCATCGAGTCTCGATATTCACGTACGGCCCCGCGCCCGGATTCCTTTGCCGCGAACAAGGCCAGGTCCGCAGCGCCCATCATCTCGTCGGCGGAGGACGGCAGCTCGTCGGGGAGGTAGTACCCGATGCTGCATCCGATCTCCAACCGCGTACCGGCCACTGTGATCGGCTCGTGCAGAGTTTCGATGTAGCGGCCGAGCAGAGTACGAACTTGTGAGCTGTCACCCACATCGGTGAAAAGAACCGCGAACTCGTCTCCCCCCAGACGTGCGAACAACTGTGACACCCCGCCGGCTTCGGACAGGCGATCCGCGACCTCTCGCAGAACCGCGTCGCCAACGGTGTGTCCCAGTGTGTCGTTGACCGACTTGAAGTTGTCGAGGTCGAGCATGGCCAACGCGAGACCACTTTCGCTTGTGTACGGCTCGCGCAGCAGTCGCTCGAGCTCGGTCCAGAAGCTGTGCCGGTTCGGCATACCGGTGAGTGCGTCCACACGACCCATCCGCACGATCTCGTCACTCTGCAGTTTTACTTCCGTGACGTCGGAACCGACTCCTCGCCAGACGAACTCGTCGGGTGTACGGCCGGGGCGCGGGCGTCCGGAGATCTGCCACCACCGAATTTCACCGTGAACTCGGACCGGAACGAGCACGTCGACGAATGCGGTCTTCGTGTGGCGGGCCTGCTGCAACTCCATGAGCGCATCGATCCCGCCGGGGATCCGTAGGGTGCCCAACTCCATGAACAGGTCCTGCCACGCCGTTCCCTGCAACTCGGTGGAGTCCAGCCCCGCTTCGACCGCGAGCCGCGTCGGGATTCGGTTGAACTTGCCTTTCTGGTCCGTCTCCCACACGAAGTCCCCGGCGTTGCCTTCGAAGTCTTCGAGAAGCATCTGCACGACCGATCGTTCCGACGCGGCGCTCAATTCAGCTCGATAGCGAGATTCCAGGTTGCCCGAGACCACTATCGTGCCGCCGATCAGAGCCGCGCCATAGGCGATCATTCCAATGAGAATTCGTTCGAACTCGGGTCCCGGCTGAAGCCAGAATGCCACCCCGAGGATTATCAGATTGGACAGGACCCAGGTGACCCCCACCACTCGCAACATCGCGGTGGCCACGGCTCCGGCACCGGTGATCGATGTGGTGACCGCTATCAGGATCAGATCGCCGGAATCGTCCAGGATCGGGTACAGGACCAGGGCGAGCGAGGAATACAGGATCCCGACTACAGCAAATTCGACGATGAGAAACGCGTAGGACATCCGGTACGTGGGTGTGATCAGGTTGAAATGAATGGCGAGACCCACGCACATCCCCACCAACCCGATCACGCCGGACAGCAATGGCCACACACGCGGCAGCGGTCCGCCGTCCGGGGGAATCACATACAACGTCAGCCCGAGTGTGACGACGAGGTGGACGGCAGCGGCCCATGGCAGCACGCCGAAGGTAACGGCTATCTGCTCACGAGTTACGTCATCACGTTGGGCGGGCGTCAGTCTTTCTCTCTGGCGGGGTTGCAGAAGCGACAGGACTGGCATCACTTACCTCCCGCTCCCACGACGCAATTGAATCGGACGTCCGACTCAGCAATTCTTCCGTAATTGGACGTTGCCGTGTCAACCAGTGCGTCCACCCTATTTCGGAGTCGCGTCTGCCCACAGACACAGTAATCAGCAAACTGCTGGTCTGCCGCAAGTTGGCGCCGCAAGTTTGATGCCTATGGGTTGAAATCAGACATGAGGGACAATGGCCGGAGATCGCCGATCACGTCGGTGGAGATTCCTCGACGGGTAACACGATCGGACTCATTCGAGTTCAGACAAGGACTATCACGATGGCAATCGACTACACCCGACGTTCCGGCGAGTCCACTCCGTCGCAAGCACCGGTCAGCCTGAGCAAGATCACGCTCACAAAATCGGCGCCGACGGTCAACCTCGCGAAGGCGGGTGAACGACAAGGCAATATGCGCGTGAACCTCAACTGGTCACAGGGGGCACCACCGAAGAAGACCGGTTTTCTCGCCAAGCTCGCCGGCGCAGGCTCTGGTGCGGTCGACCTGGACCTCGGATGCCTCTACGAACTTGCCGACGGGTCCAAGGGAGTAGTTCAGGCCTTGGGTAACAGTTTCGGTTCACTGACTTCTCCGCCCTACATCTCCCTCGACGGCGACGACCGCAGTGGTGCGAACACCGGCGGCGAGAACATGCACGTCAATCTTGGTGACCCAAGCGCTTTCCGGCGAATCCTGATCTTCGCGATGATCTACGACGGCGCTCCCAACTGGGCGGCGGTGGACGGCGTCGTCACCTTGTATCCCACCAACGGGCCGGAGGTGGAAGTGCGACTCGACTCCGCCAGCAACCAGGAGCGACTGTGCGCGATCGCTCTCATCCAGAGTTCAGGTCAGGGCGTGACGGTGACCCGTGAAGTTCAGTACATCAACGGCAGTCAGTCAGATCTCGATCGGGCCTACAACTGGGGAATGAAATGGGCTGCCGGACGAAAGTAGGGGCTGCGGACGGGATCTCCCCCATCCGAATGACAATGTCCGAATCATCCACAATGTCGCAAGTTACTGGATAGTGTCGAGAAGTGGGGTCGGACATGAGGGGTCACGCTCGACACCGATAGTGGGTCGGTGACGCTATGTGCTTGGCGGCGCCGACGTTCGACCGGAAAGGCCCTCGATTTCCCCCGAGATCGAGGGCCTTTTCGTATCTTGCGTCACTGTTCGCACCCTTTCATTAGTTGATCGTTAAACTAGGCGTTCGTCCAACATGCACCGATGGAGAACGTGAATGTCCACGAATTCAGATCGACGCCCGCGCCTGCCCGTGAGAATCGCCTACCTCGCCGCAGGAGTTCTCTTTGTCGCCGCCATGCTCCTGTTGGCAAGCGTCGTCAACCCTGATCGGGACCGCGATTTCTCGATGAACCACGTCCCCGCGGGGACGTCGACGACCGCCTTCGCCGCAACGTCCGACCTCGGCTAACGAAGGTACCGGTACGTAAGTGGCGCACGTCACGAACTGTGGGTAGTTTCAACGCCGATGGTTCGCCGTAGGTCGGTATTGAGAGGGACGGCCAACCACTGCCCTGCCTGGTTGCCCCACCCAAGCAGGCAGGGCACCCCAGATCAGGCAGGCCCCGCCGATAATTTAAGCCTCAAGTAACTGTTACTCGGGAAAGACTTGTATCAAACCGGGACGAATCGTACATTTCATCCGGCAGTCGGCCTTCGTCCGACGCCTTTACCGTCAATGTCGACGGAACTTCTCTGAACACCACCACAAGTCGGCCACTTGTCGTGACCGCATTCGTCCTCGCGAAAGGCTCGCCCATGTTCGATTTCTTCGGCGCAATCTCCGGCTTCTTCGGCCTACTGTTCGGCACCGGCTCGTCGAGCGGGAGCTCGGGAGGAAGCAGCGACGCACCCGTCGCCCCGCCTACCTGATCCACAAGCCTCACCCGGCACCGATCCGCCGGGTGAGGCTCTCGCGAATCTCTTTGAAACACAACGTAACAGCACTTCAACTCCACCGACTTTTCTGCGGATCCACGCCGACACACTCCGGCGTCCGGACAGTTTCACCACATCGCCTGCAGTAATGGGTCCTGTGTCCGCCATTCTCCGTCGAGGCACACCCGCAGACCTCCCAACCGACAAGGCATGTGTTCGCCGTGAGCCGGTGTCCGTTGGGGCAGCAGTCCGGGGATTGCTCGGTCAACCGCATCTCCACATTTTCGCACACATGTTCGACAAGTTGGTACTGCACGCTGCACATTCGATTGCACCGGCCGCTTCCGGTCGGCCCGAGCGCAACTATCCCTTCCGTCACTTCGGTCTGCTTTAATACGAAGGCTTTGTCGGGGGTTTACCAATGTCCGAAGTTGTCGAGTTTCTGCGAGCACACGCAGGCGAACACGGGGTTGAACTATGGGTTTCTTCAAGAAGGCGGCTGTGACTGCTCTAGCGGTCGCTGCAGTCGGAGCATCAACAGGGATCGCATCAGCTGATCCGTCGACCGACGTGAATTACGAAGCGAAGGTCGTCGACAAGTCGATCGTCACCACCATCGACGCCGGGCTGTTCAAGGTGTCCGGCGACGGCAAGTCCGTCGTCTTGCAGGACAGCAAGGGAGCCGACCTTGTTTCCCTGCCTCTCGCATACAACCTCGGGGATCTACAGTTCCCCTTCGATCGCACGATCAGTGAAGACGGTAAGACCCTCACGCTGACACCGATCACCGATTCTGCGAAGGCAACACCTCGACCCGAGAGTGCGCCTGCGGCAAAGGAATGGACGCCCGTCGCCTCGCCCGAGGAGAATGATCGGGCGATTGCGCACTTCCAGAGCCAACTCGGACTCGGCACTCAGGTCGGCAGCCTGCTCGGCACCATCGTCGGCGCCGGAATCGGTTGCGCTGTCGGCGCTCCGCTGGGCTTGACCATCGTCGGACTCCCCGTCGCCGCGGCACTGTGCCTGGGTGGCCTCGCAACAGGCGCCGGAATCGGCGGTGTCGCCGGAACGATCCTCGGCGGCGGCGGCGCGGCTGTCGTAGCCGGCATCGATCTCGTCAACACGCTGAATGCTCCTGCAGGGACGACCGTCTGGGCTCAGTAGCCACTTGGTGGTCAGTCGCTGCTCCACGGAAAGCCCCGCCCGCCCGAAGAGGACGAGCGGGGTTTTTCGATTCAATGTGCAGGAGGATCTACGTGGTGCCCCCAGTCGGACTCGAACCGACACTTGACGGATTTTAAGTCCGTTGCCTCTGCCAATTGGGCTATGGGGGCCTTGCCGCACCCGACGGGTCGGGTGCGGCAGGGATCAGACTATCGGGTCGGTCTGAGCTACCGACATCGCGATGCCGTCGAGTATGTCGTGTTCGCTGACAACCAGTTCGGTGATCCCGGCTTTGGCTTCGAACGCTTGAGCCAGCACCGTGGTGATGATCGCTCCGCCGCCGATGACGTCCACCCGCCCCGGATGCATCGGGCCGAAGGCAGCACGATCAACCCGAGGCATAGCAATGAGACGCTCGCACACGTCGAACAGTTGATTGAACGAAATCCTCGACAGGTGCACCTTCTCGGCGTCGTACTCCGGAAGATCCTGCGCGATCGCGGCCAGCGTCGTCATGGTTCCAGCGACACCCACCCACGTGTGCGCCTTCTCGACGGGTACGGCCTCGAACGCCTCGGCAAGTTTCGTGGTCGCGAAAGCCGTCGCCTCGGAAACCTGCTCTGCTGTAGGCGGATCCGACGGTAAGCACCGCTCCGTGACGCGCACACAGCCGATGTCGGTGGAGTACGCAGCCTGGACGCCCGACGTGTCGCCGAGGACAACTTCGGTGGATCCGCCGCCGAGATCGACCACCACGAAGGGGCCCTCCGACGGATCGAGTTCTCCCACAGCACCGCTGAACGAGAGGCGCGCCTCTTCGTCGCCGGTGATGACCTCTGCTCCGGATCCGGGAACCACCGCGCCGAGCACGTCCCGCGTCATCGTGAAGAATTCTTCCCGATTCGCAGCGTCGCGAGTAGCCGAGGTGGCGACCATGCGAACGGCGGTTGCTCCGGCATCGGCGATCATCGACGCGTACTCGACCAGCGCGACCCGGGTGCGTTCGATGGCCTCGGGCGCGAATGTCCCTGTCGCATCAACACCTTGACCGAGTCGCACGACGCGCATCTCGCGCCGGACATCCACCAGACGACCGTCGGCGCCGACGTCCGCGATCAGCAGTCGAATGGAGTTGGTACCGCAATCGACTGCGGCGACACGGCGAGTCACCGGTCGGTGTTGTCGGCATCGTCGATGCCAGGCCAGTCCGCGGGAATTGCAGTGCCGCGCAGCTTTCCGTGACCGGCCAACGCGACGGACTCGTCACCGAGCGGGTTGACGCCGGGCCCCTTGGCAAGCGAATGTGCCATCAGCACGTGCAGGCACTTGACACGATCCGGCATTCCACCGCCGGCAAAGTCGGTTCCCAGAGATTCGATCGCGTCCCGCTCGGCAAGGTACGACTCGTATGCCCGTCGGTAGGCCGCGGCAAGTTCCGGATCCTGGGTCAGGCGTTCGGTCATTTCACGCATGACGCCGGCGGATTCCTGACGGCTCGCTTCGGCAGTCAGTCGCGGGTCCGTGAGGTAGTACAACGTCGGGAACGGTGTTCCGTCCGGAAGTTTGGGGGCGGTCTTGACCACGCCCGGCTGACCGTCCGGGCTGCGGTACGCGATCTCGATCACTCCGCGTGGCTCACGGCCCAATTGAGCGGCAACGGCGTCGAGATCCGCTTGTGAAACCTGTGGGGAATTTTCGGACGTGTTGCTCACCCGGTGGGTACTCCTTGTTCTTCTGGCTCTATCGGCGCCAACGGCATCGGGGCCGGTGTCGTCGTCTCGGGAACCACTGGCGGTTCCGAAATCGTTTGCCACAGATCGCGATACCACGGGCCTGTGAGCGGTGTTTCCTTTTCCTGCTTCTTCTCGGGTTCCTTGTAGTCACCGGGAAGCTGAACCTGGAACGGGGTCTCGCCCGGTTTGACGTACCGAAGGCGTTCTCGTGCAAGAGCTTCGATGTACGCAGGGTCGTCGAAGCGCGCGTTCTGCCCTTGCAGCTTTCGCAGCTCTTCCTCGAGTACCTGACGTTCGGCCGCCACCTGCGCGGCATCCGAACGCTGGCTGATGTAAGTACGGAGCGGCACTGCCAGTGTCAGCGCCAGCATGAGCACAACCATCGCGAGCACAACTGCCCGACTGGTGGACAAGCCGAAAATGGTGTTGTCCGACTTCGGAAGCCGAGACCAGAACTTGTTGGTTCCGCTCTTCCCCCGGGCCGACTTCGACCCTCGCGCCGACGCTTTCTCGGCGGAGACCCCCGGTTGCGCGGGGCCTGTCACAGCGGAATCGACTGCTTCCGGATCTACCGAAGGTTCCGACACGCGTGGGCGTCGGGCACTGTCCCGACGCGCACGCGACGGTGTGTCCCCACGACGGGAACCACGACCCCCCGGACTTCCGCCGGGGGATCGTGGCTTACCGCGCTGTGCAGACACTACTGAATCTTAGATTTCCGTCAGGCCTCGAAAGCGAAGCGCGGGAACGCAACCTCGCCGGCGTAACGTGCTGCGTCGCCGAGGTTTTCCTCGATGCGCAGCAGCTGGTTGTACTTGGCAACGCGCTCGCTGCGTGCCGGAGCACCGGTCTTGATCTGGCCGCTGCCGACGGCAACCGCGAGGTCGGCGATGGTGGTGTCCTCGGTCTCGCCGGAACGGTGGCTCATCATCGTCTTGTAGCCGTTGCGGTGAGCGAGATCGACGGCGTCGAGGGTCTCGGTCAGGGTGCCGATCTGGTTGACCTTCACCAGGAGTGCGTTGGCCGCACCCTTGACGATGCCTTCTTCGAGGCGCTCGGGGTTGGTGACGAAGAGGTCGTCGCCGACGAGCTGGATCTTGTTGCCGATCTGATCGGTGAGTGCGACCCAGCCGTCCCAGTCGTCTTCGTCGAGCGGATCCTCGATGGAAACGAGCGGGTAGGCGTCGATGAGCTCGGCGTAGAACGCCGCCATCTCGGCCGCGGTGCGGTTCTTGCCCTCGAACTTGTAGCCGGTGCCGTCGGTGTAGAACTCGGTGGCAGCGACGTCGAGAGCGAGCGCGACGTCGGTACCCAGCTTGAGGCCGGTCTTGCTCACGGCGATCGTGATGAGGTCGAGTGCTTCCTTGGTGCCTGCGACGTCGGGCGCGAATCCGCCTTCGTCGCCGAGACCGGTGGAGAGGCCCTTCTCCTTGAGAACCGACTTCAGGGAGTGGTAGACCTCGGCGCCCCAGCGCAGCGATTCCTTGAAGCTCGGTGCGCCGATGGGAGCAACCATGAACTCCTGGACGTCGACGCCGGTGTCTGCGTGCGCGCCACCGTTGAGGATGTTCATCATCGGGACAGGGAGAACGTGAGCGTTGGGGCCACCGACGTAGCGGAACAGCTCGAGGCCCGAGGACTCGGCGGCGGCGCGAGCCACGGCAAGCGAGGCACCGAGCAGAGCGTTTGCGCCGAGACGCGACTTGTCCGGGGTGCCGTCCGCGTCGAGCAGCGCCTGGTCGACCGTGCGCTGCTCGGTTGCGTCGATGCCGATGATGGCAGGAGCGATCTCGCCGAGCACAGCCTCCACGGCCTTCTCGACGCCCTTTCCGCCGTAGCGTGCGCCACCGTCGCGCAGTTCGACGGCTTCGTGCTCACCCGTCGAAGCGCCGGACGGCACCGCAGCCCTGGCGAAACTTCCGTCTTCGAGCAGAACCTCGACCTCAACCGTGGGGTTACCACGGGAATCAAGGATCTCGCGAGCTCCGACCTGCTCAATACTGGCCACTGTGTGGTTCTCCTTCGAATGGGCTTCGCATTGGGGCACGCTCTGCGTGCTTGACACTTGGGCTCCGACCCCTCCGGTCGAAAGAGGACCACGATCGCGGCTGGGCCTCTGCAGTGCCAGCACCTCTGTAGTGCCAGCACACAGCCTAACCGCACGGGCCGAAGGCTTCTTTATCGACGCGCGGTCACGGGTCCGACCTGCGGATCGATCACCGTCAGTCCGGCCGTACCCCGACTGAATACGCCGACGCGCGGTCACGGGTCCGACCTGCGGATCGATCACCGTCAGTCCGGCCGTACCCCGACTGAATACGCCGACGCACGATCACGAACGAGCGCGAGATAGTCGCCCGAGAGGTTGTACGCCATCAGTGCCTGCTGCCATCCGGCAGCGGAAGTGAGGTCTCCCCCGCGTGCACACAGGTAGCGGGCGGCCGTGAGGGCAGCGTCGTCGATGTTGTCGGGGTCCACCCGGCCGTCGCCGTTGGCGTCGACTCCCCATTTGAGCCACGTCTCGGGGATGAACTGCATGGGCCCCATCGCACGGTCGTGCACTGGATCGCCGTCCATCGCCCCGCCGTCGGTGTCGGGGATCTCGGCAACTCCCGGGCCACCGTCGAGAGGGATTCCCCGAATGATCGGAGCAACCTGGCCGAACGCGTCGACCGACGAGCCGTCGTAGGTCCCGTGGCGGCTCTCGACGCTGCCGATACCGGCCAAAGTTGTCCACCCGATTCCGCAGCCGGGAAGCGTCTCGGCCATCACCGCGGCGGCGTACCCGTAGGCCTCGAGTGCCGTCGTCCCGATCCCGATGTCGTCCGACAATCCCGCTGCCCAGTCGGCGAGTTGATCAGCACTGCGGCCGGGAGCATTGATGTCGATCGGCGGCGTCGGAGAGCCGGTACCTGGGGGTATGCCCTCGGGAATAGCAACCTTCGGTTCGTTCGATCCGCAAGCCACGACGCCTGCGCCCAGCAAAGCTGTTCCGGCAGCTACTGCTGCTACGGCTCGCGAGAGACGCCGGGGACTTCTGCGGGCTACGGGAGTTCGGTACACCCCTCCATCATCCACATGCGAGTGAACTACTCCCGAATCCATTGGTAAAGAACAGCAAAAGTACAGGTGAGGGCATGGTTCGCCGTCGATGATGGAGTATCTTCTTCTGAGTTAAGGCTGGCCTAGCCTCACGAACTTGTCCGAAGCTGTTACACCCTTCCTGTCAGGAGTCGCCCGTGCCCGTGTCGGTACTCGCTGCCGCGAGCACACCATCAGTTGCCACCCAGTTATTCGGCAGTGGCCTGATCGGTCTGCGCGAAGGCCTCGAAGCGGGCATCGTGGTGATGATTCTCGCCGCCTACCTCGTGAAGGCGCAGCGCAAGGACGCACTGAAATGGGTGTGGCTCGGCGTCGCGATCGCCGTCGCGATGGTGGCGATCATCTTCTTCGCGATCCACTACGGAACGTCGACGGTCGACGGCCTGACCGCAGAGATCATCGCGGGCGTTGCCTCCCTGATCGCCGTCGTCATCGTCACGATCATGGTCCTGTGGATGCGTACGGCAGCGAAGAACATTTCCGGAGATCTCAAGGCGGGGATGGAAAAGGCGCTCATTGCCGGACCCGTCGCCATTTTGTCGCTGGCATTCTTCGCGGTCGGTCGTGAAGGCGTCGAGACAGCGTTGCTCATGGTGGGGTACGCAGAGAACACCGCCGGCAGCTCCTGGCCGCTGGTCGGACTGCTCCTCGGAATTCTCTTGGCCGCCGTCTTGACCGTCGCCATGTACTTCGGCGCCCTCCGTCTCAACCTCACGACGTTCTTCCGGTACACGGCGATCTTCCTCATCGTCGTAGCCGCCGGAATCCTCTCGTACGGTGTTCGCGCTCTGCAGACCGGAAACGTCCTGCCGGGCGGTTCGAATCTCGCGTTCAACCTGACACCCGGCTACGACCCGTCGACCTGGTACGGCACCGTCCTCGCCGGAATCTTCAACTTCCGCCCGGACCCGACCGTCCTGCAAGCCGTCGCATGGCTCGTCTACCTCGTAGTCGTCCTAGCACTCTTCCTGCGTCCCCTTCCGTCGAAGCCAACCGAGCCGACGGCCCCGCCCGCGCACGACACACACGTTCCCGAAAAATCCTGAGAGGCATTGCCGACATGCGTAAATCCACCCTCGTACTGGCCACGGCTGCGGTACTTCCCTTCTCCCTCGCCGCGTGCACCGAGAAGACGACGGCGAACGACGGCGACATCACGGTCACCGCCACCGACGACTCATGTGAGGTCAGCGCCACGACGGGGACGACCGGCACGTCGACCTTCCAGGTGACGAACAACGGCTCCAAGGTCACCGAGTTCTACGTCTTCGCCGAGGGTGATCGAGCGATGGGCGAGGTCGAGAACATCGGCCCAGGACTGACCCGTCAGCTGATCGTCTCTCTCCCTGAAGCAGCGACCTACCAGCTCGCCTGCAAGCCGGGCATGGTCGGAACCGGCATCCGTCAGGACTTCGTCGTCACGGGCGATTCGCAGGCGGCCACCGACGAGAGCGGCCAGCTCGCCGAAGCTGCCGACGGTTACCGTCGCTACATCCGCAGCCAGATCGTCGCGCTGCAGGACACCGCAGCTCAGTTCGTCGCCGCAGTCCAGTCCGGCAACGTCGACCAGGCGAAGGCACTGTTCCCGATCGCACGTACCTACTACGAGCGCATCGAACCCGAAGCCGAGAGCTTCGGCGAGCTCGATCCCAAGCTGGACCTTCGCGAAGCGGATCTCGAGCCCGGTCAGGTCTGGACCGGGTTCCACCGCCTCGAGAAGGATCTGTGGGTGACCGGGCTTCAGCCGGACACCAACGCGGTCGCAGATCAGCTGCTCGAAGACATCCAGTACCTTGCCGACCAGGTGAACGCGGACGATTACACGATCGATCCCACCAAGATCGCCGGCGACGCTCAAGGGTTGCTCGACGAGATCTCGAAGTCGAAGATCAGCGGAGAAGAAGACATCTTCTCGCATACCGACCTCTGGGATTTCCAGGCCAACGTCGATGGCTCACAAGCGGCGATCGCGGCACTGAACCCGATTCTGCAGGAACGTAATCCCGAGCTCGCCCAGCGCATCGCTGACCGATTCGCCGACCTCGACGCTGCGCTGGCGCAGTTCCGGGTCGGCGACGGATTCGTGTACTACGACACCGTGACCGAGGCGCAGCGTCAGGAACTCTCGCGTAAAATCGATGCTCTGTCCGCCGAGGTCAGCCAGGTCCAGGAAGTAGTCGCGGGACAGTAGATGACTGATTCACCGAAAGGCACACCCGCTGCGGAAAGCACAGCACCGCAGGCAGTCTCACGGCGCCGACTGTTCGGCGCCGTGGGGGCGGGCGCCGTCCTGGCCGGTGCCGGTGCCGTCATCGGGCGGGTGACCGCCGACGAGAGTTCCGGCACCGATCACGCAGACGTGGTGGCCTTTCGCGGCGAGCATCAGGCAGGCATCACGACGCCGGCCCAGGATCGTATGCACTTCGTCGCTTTCGATGTGACGACGAAGTCGCGCGACGAACTGATCACGCTGCTGCAGACGTGGACGGCGATGGCCGAACGAATGACGGCGGGTCAGGAAGCAACCGAGGACGGAGCGACCGGCGACGGTCCGTATGCACCACCGAGCGATACGGGTGAGGCACTCGATCTCGCGCCGTCGCAACTCACCCTGACCATCGGATTCGGACCGTCACTTTTCGACGACCGGTTCGGTCTCGCAGACAAGAAACCTGCTGCCCTGCTCGATCTCCCCCACTTCCGTGCGGACAACCTCGATCCGAATCGCAGCGGGGGCGACATCGCCATCCAAGCGTGCGCCAACGACCCCCAGGTTGCCGTCCATGCGATCCGCAACCTCGCGCGAGTCGCGTTCGGGACCGCGTCGGTCAAATGGTCGCAACTCGGGTTCGGACGAACATCCTCGACCTCGACGACGCAGGCGACACCACGAAATCTGTTCGGGTTCAAGGACGGAACAGCCAACATCAAGGCGGAAGATCCAAACGCACTCGCCCAGCACGTCTGGGTTGATCCCACTGACGATCAGGCCTGGATGGCGGGCGGCTCATTCCTCGTCGCAAGACGAATCCGCATGCTGATCGAGCAGTGGGATCGCGCAGTACTCAAGGAACAGGAAGCTGTCATCGGCCGCTCCAAACGCAGCGGAGCGCCGCTCGGCGGCAAGGACGAGTTCGACGAGCTCGATCTCGATTCCAAAATGGGACACGACTTCGTCATCCCGGAGGATTCACACGTGCGCCTGGCCTCTGCCGAGGAACTCGGTGGGATTCAGATCTTGCGCCGCGGATACAACTTCACGGACGGCTCCGATGGCTTCGGCCACCTGGACGCGGGACTGTTTTTCGTTGCGTACTGCCGGAATCCGGTCGAGCAGTTTGTTCCGATGCAGCAAAACCTTTCACGACACGATGCGCTGAACGAATACATCCAGCACGTCGGTTCTGCGGTCTTCGCTTGCCCCGGCGGTCTCGCCGACGGGAGCTACTGGGGCTCCGCGCTGTTCGCGTAGCCGAACACCGGGACACCGGTCCAGGTTGCGATCTCGGAACGAAATCTGCGCACGGAGTACTTCTCGTACGAGCGTGCACCATTCACGTCCACTGCGGCGACATCTCGGATGCACTCGGCCACCGATTCCCAACTGTCGTCGTGGAAATGGAGTCCGTCGACACCATGTGTCACGGTTTCCGAAGCTCCCCCGATGCTGTTCGTAATCACGCGCGCACCCGCAGCCATTGCCTCCACCGGCATGATTCCGAAGTCTTCGATCGCCGGAAAGACGTATGCGAGTGCCTGCTGATACAGCGCAAAAAGCAACGCATCCGAGGGGCGCCGAACAATTCGAACGGGAACCGACGCAGAGTCAGCCATCGCGCGGAGCCGATCCTCTTCCGGGCCCGACCCTGCGATGACAGCAGCCGTTCCGGCCCGCTCGGCTGCCCGGATCACCCAGTCCAAACGCTTGTACGGAATGAACCTCGAGGCACCGAGAACGAATGGCGAGGGCAAACTGGATAGTAGCTGAATTTCGTTTTCGCTCAATCGGGACCGCCAATCCTCGACGGCGGAGATCCGGTCGACGTCCACCGGAGGGTGGATGACCCGTGATTGCACGCCCCAGGCTCGCTCAACCCGTCGACTGACGAACACACTGTTCGCTGCGAACGAGGCTCCCTCCGACGCTCTTTTGCGGTCGATCTTGCGCAGAATGGGTGATCCCAGCCTCGCGAGTGGCGAGTTTCCACGCTCGTCCAGTTCGGGATTCCACACGTACCTGGCGGGGGTGTGCACGTAGACGAATTTCCGGAATCGCGCAGACTGCTCCCTGAATGTTGCGTGATGGGCAAACACGTGGGAGCTGATCAGCGCGAAGTCATAGCCGCGGTTCTCCAACCCTCGCCAGGTGAACGGCATGACAGGCAACGAGAGCGCTTTGCTACGACGCAATGGCGTTGCAGCGAGCACACTTTCGTTGACATCGGTTGTCGAGTAACGCCCGGGAGCATCGTTCCACAGACAATAGAGGTCAGCGTCCGGATAACAGTTGACGAACTCGTCCAGCACCTTCTCTGCGCCGCCCGAACGCTCTATCCATTCATGGACGAGTACACCTGACATTTTCGGACTCCTATGCGCTTTTTTGGCGCTTCACAAACCTAGAGATTGCCGGATCGGCATCAAACAGACTACTGGTATGTTTACTGGCAACATACAGGCAACCGATCTTGACCGGAGTGATCACCATCGAGACTCAACTGGCCACGTGGTTCGGGTCGGCAGACAGGCCGTTGCTCGGATTCCTTCACGTGCCCTCTTCAGGAACTGTCCGAGAAGCCGTGGTCATGTGTCCCCCGCTGGGCAAGGAGCACATCGACACCTATCGCGGCATGCGACTTCTCGGCGAAAAACTCGCGGCACAGGGTATGGCCGCTTTTCGTTTCGAGTACGCGGGAGTCGGCGACTCGGCCGGTGCCGAAGACGATCCTGACGCTCTCACCCTCTGGCTGAAGAGCATCGTCAGCGCTGTGGACTATGTCCGACAAGCGGGCGCGGAATCCGTCAGCATCGTCGGACTGAGAGTTGGTGCCCTCCTGGCAGCGTCGGCATTGCAGGAGTGCGGACACGTCAACTCGATAGTCCTGTGGGACCCAATTCTGACCGGCCGCAACTACCTCAGGGAACAACGTGCGTTCTACGCGATCAGCGTCGGAGAGGACGATCCCGCCGACTCACGTGTGTCGATCATGGGTGGCGTGCTGGCTCCCGAATGCGCCGACCAACTGTCACGTCTCCGCATCACCGGACCATTTCTCGGACGTCCACGCACCCTTCTGGCCGTGAAGTCTTCGGTACTGGACAGCAGAGCTGTCGCCGGGCTCGCAGCAACTCTTGATCCCGAGATGATGATCTTGGAGAACCACGACGCGTTCACGTCGCCTCCCAGTTTCTACGTCGACATCCCCTACACACACATCAGCGAAATCGCACAGTGGTTGGATCGCCACGCGCCCACGAGTTCCTCCGCGTTCACTCCCGCGATCACCACCACAGCTCGCGTCGCGGTCACCGAAGTCGGCGAGGAGGTGTTCGAGACGTTGGAACGATTCGGCGCTCAGGAGCTCTTCGCGATCCGCACGCATCCCGCAACTTCTCCCGAATCCGAGGCAGGCAACATATCGACCACCGATGCGCCTCCCGAGCGCGGACTACTGTTCTTCACTACTGCAATCGAGCATCGAGTCGGGCCTGGCCGCTCGTGGGTGACCATCGCTCGTGAGGCCGCGGCTCTCTCGGTCACGAGTCTCCGATTCGACCGACGAGGGGTCGGCGACTCGGGTCCGATCGACGCCGACAATCCGACGTCGGTCTATTCACACGCGGCAGACGAGGACGCACGCACTGCCGTTGCCGCACTCGGCGCAGATCCGAGAAACCTCGTGATGACCGGATTGTGTTCGGGGGCATGGACCTCAGCGTCCATGGCGCTCCAGATGGGTGCGAGATCGACAATACTCGTAAACATGATCTTGTGGTCGGTGAGGCGCAAGAAGTCCCTGATGGATGCTGTCTTGCCGGAGGCTCCTCGAATCGATCCAGGTGCCGAAACCACGAAACTTCCCCTCCGCGGACGGGTGAAAGGCGTACTGCAGTCCCGTCTCCCCTATCCAGCGTGGAAGCTTCTGGGAATCAGGGGAATCACGCAGGTTCCTGAGGTAATGCTGGAGGCACTCTGCAAGCGTGGGGTGGATACCACCGTCATCCTCTCCCCCGCGGACGCCGCATGGTTCAATCAGCAACGCGGACCCGAAGGCGTTGCCCGGATGACTCACCGAGGACAAACGTTCGACGCGATCATGCCACCGGTCGGCGATCACCCGTCCTACCATCGTGACCTCCGAAATATCGTGCAAACAAAGGCGATTTCTTCGATAGCGAAAGCATTCGGAATTACGACGGTCCCTCGGGCCGACACGGCGAATGCGAACCGGTTCATCGCGTGAACACATCATTCATGTTTGTTGCTGCAATCTTCGCAGTACCCATCGTCGTTGCGATCTACCAGCGACCACAACGCGGCTTGCTGCTTGTTGCACTGTTCGCTCCGCTCCACGGTCTGTTGGCGATCATTCCCGGCGGGACATCGATGGCCGGTTGGAAGGAGGGGTTGCTCCTGCTCACGTTGGGATGCACCTTCGTCAGCCCCAATCGCCTTCGGGTAGTGCGCCCCTCGATGCCTTGGTGGCCGGCTGCCGCGGCCTGGGTAGCTTTCGGTTCCGCGTCAGCACTGCTTCTGTCCGGTATCGCCGGGGTGACATCGATAAAGATCACCTACTTCTACATCTTGATACCCGTCATTCTCTGGCGCGCACCGTTCTCGCGGGACGACCGAGATCATCTCGTGTCCGTCCTGATGGGTATGGGGATACTGACAGCAGTCATCGGACTCCTTCAGCAAGCAGTAGGGCCTGCATACCTGGTGGATCTCGGCTACAGCTACACCGAACAGATTCGAATCACCGGCTCGATCTTGCGAAGCTTCAGCACTTTCACCGGTCCGTTTGCGTTCGGTCTCTTCGTGATGCTGAGTTTGATCGTCGGTATTTCGGTCGCTCTCGCGGATCCGAAACGGCTGCGCAACATTATCTTTCTGGCCGCAACTCCGATCATGGTCGTAGGCATGGGAGTCTCGATTGTGCGGGCCAGCTACATCGGGTTGGCTGTCGGGCTTCTCTGGATTGCCGTATACAAGTATCGGTCTATCTTGATGTTGTTCGGCGCGGCTGCCGCTGCCGTTCCCTTTGTACTTCTGTTGGCACCACCATCAATCGTCAAACCACTGTTCTCGTCGTACAGTCTCGAAGAACGCGGTAGCGGATGGTCGTCGACAATCAGCTCGCTGTTCGTGCATCCACTCGGGCAAGGTCTGGGCGCAACAGGATCCGCGGCAGCAAAGGCGGCGGAAGCAGCGCAACCGATGCTCAACACGATGACGATCAAGGCCGCGACAACACTTGGGCTGATCCCCTATCAGCCCGACAACTACTACATGAAAGTCGCAGTCGAGCTCGGACCGATCGGCTTGTGGATTTTTGTCCTGGTCCTCATATCTTCCGGAGCGTCCGCGCTGAGGGCATCGCGTGTGCTTCCCGGCTCGGACGGCGCTTTGGCTCTCGGTGTCAGCGCCTCGATCGTCGCGGCCGCGGTCGCTTCTGTCGTCTCGACATATTTCGAGATATTTCCCCTCGACCTCTACTTTTGGCTACTGATTGGAACCGTGGGATGCGCACTGACTCAACACCACTCGGAGAAAGAAGCGATATCCGATCACGAATCACCCTCGGAGCCATGGCACTCCGACCTGGTGGGGGCGGCGTCCAAACCTATGCACGCGAACTACTCCGAGAACTCTCCCCACTGATCAGCGAATCGACGAACCTCAGCGCAACAGTGCAAATCGACGCTGTCGATGAGATTCCAACCGGAGTGCGCGCCGTGACGCGCCCTGTTGCCTCCGGAGCACGCAGAGCCGCGTGGGCGATGGTGCCGGTCGCGGGCAGCGACTTGTTCCACAGCCTCGACGTCGACCTCCCGATCGGGCAAGGCGGCCTGAAGATCTCGACGTTTCACGACATGTCGGTATTCGACGTTCCGTGGGCCTTCAGTCGATATCGAGCAGCTGGCGAACGCCGACTCCTGTCCGCGGCGCTACGCAAGGCCGACGTCGTCATTGCAGTATCGGACTTCACCGCCGAACGAATACTCGCACTGAGCGGTCGGCATGCCGTTGTCACGCCGCTGGCACCCGCATCCTGGGCCACGATCCCCACCGAAGCTGCAGTGACCGAAGTTCGGCGGCGATTGAAACTACCGGAGCGATTCGTGCTGCAGGTCGGAACGATCGAACCTCGAAAAGATGTCGCTCTGGTCGCCGAAGCGTGCACGGAGCTGTCGATTCCTTTTCTGCTGGCGGGCTCCGGCTCGACTGGCCCCGACGCGCCCCGTTCCGCCCGAGGATTGGGTTACGTCGCGACAGAAGACCTTCCGGCACTCTATTCCGCCGCAACTGCTGTCGCTTACTCCTCCCACTACGAGGGGTTCGGTCTGCCGCCACTCGAAGCCATGGCGTGCGGCGCGGCAGTGGTTGCGAGTGCGGTCGGAGCACTGACCGAATTCGCCGACAACGCCGCCGTGCTTGTCCGCAAGCACGACAAGGCTTCCTGGTTGGCCGCTCTTCGCTCAGTCGTCCTGGACGACGATGTCAACACCGCACTCCGTATATCTGCGCCACGTGTCGCGGCCCGATCGACGTGGACCCGAACAGCCGAATACACGGTTGACGCGTACCGCACTGCAGGGCTGAGCGTGTGAGTTGCTCATGACGAATCGCAATTCGACGGGCACCGAGCCCGTATCGCCGCGAGAGTTCGCCGAATTGCGCCAGGCCGCTATCGACAAGTTCGAGAAGGAACGTCGCGAGCGAGAGACGAAAATCCACGGGCCGGCCGCTCCGGATTTGACTGCGAACGATGCACGCCGAAGCACTGCGATCATGCTCGGAAGCCGGATCGCAGTGGCAGCGATGGGGTGGACCGGCTCGGTTCTGATCGCGCGTTCGATCAGCCCTGACGAATTCGGTCAGTTCTCCCTCATCTTCGGATTGCTCGGATTGTTGTCCGTCGTCACCGATCTCGGCGTCGGCCGAGTGGTGCTCGCGAAGTTGGTCGAGTGCAATCCGTGGGAAGTTTCGCTGGTCACCACCGCGTTCATATCCCTACGGGTCGCCCTTGGTCTTTTCGGATACATCGTCGCGGTGGGTTATGTCTGGATTCTCCGCTACCCCGCAGAAGTGGTCGAAGCAACGGCGGTCGCTGGTTTGGTCGTTGTCGTTGCCACTCCCAGCCATGCACTTTCCGTCATGTACCAGAGCCGCCTGCGCATGACGTATGTCGCGATCGCCGAGGGCGTCGGGCAACTCGCCCAGCTTGTCGCGACCATCGTCGCGGTTTTGTGGCAGCCGATCCTCCTCGTTCTCGTCATCCCTGCGGTTATCAACGAAGTGGTCGCGGCCGTCGTGAAAGTGCGCGGTGTCCGAAAGGGCGTCGCCGGGCCTAGGCCGTCGTCACGAGCGCAGTTTCGTAGGTGGCGGGAAATGCTGATCGAAGCAATCCCTTTGAGCATCGGCTTCGCTTTGGTCACGCTTCTGTCCAAAGTGGATGTGCTGCTCTTGGGCAAGCTCGATACTTTCGATTCGGTCGGCTTGTACACCATCGGGTACAAATTCGCGGACCTTCTGCAAATCGTCGCAATCACCGTAGTCACCCCGGTAACAACACTTCTCGTGTCCTATTGGCCCGACAGCGTGGCAGTGTTCCGCGAACGAAGCCGCGAAACATTCATCGTCCTGACAGTTCTCGGGAGCGCATCGATCGCCGCGTTCTGGCCTGCTGCCACCGGAGTGCTCACCTTTCTGTACGGAGAGCGGTTCGCAATTGCAGGGACCTCGACGCGACTGTTGGTGCTTGGCGCATGCTTCTCGATGCTCACCCAGTTGGGGTTGATGATCCTGGTTGCGAGCGGCCGGCATCGAATATATCCGTGGATTGCATTGGGCGGCTTACTCTTCAATATCGTGGTCAACATCGTGTTGATTCCTCGAATGTCATTCAACGGAGCGGCAGTTGCGACCGTATCGACCGAACTGCTTCTTTTCGTTGCAATTTGGGTTGTAGTGCGGCAAAGTCTGCCGGTTCACAGAATGTTTCCGATGCTCCCGCTCGGAGCGGCCGTCGCCCTCTGCGCGGTGGTCACAGTGGCAGGAACGATCTGCGTCGAAAGGTTGGGCGTGCCATGGCCAGTCGTTTCGGTTCTCGCTCCACTTGGGACAGTCGGAATCTATGCACTTGTATCGCTCGCGGGCGGGAAGTCGCCACTCGCAATGGTAAAACCCGACAGGGAAGTAAAATGACACGAACGATCATTTTCGTCAGCCACACTGGAGAGATCTCCGGCGCCGAACTGGTCATGCTCCAACTGATGCGTTTGGCACACGAGCAGGGTTTCACGGTAATGTTGGCTTGTCCGGAAGGGCCGCTGAGGGATCGCGCACGCGCGTCAGTCGACTTCGAAACGGTCACGCTACCAACCCTGTCGCTCAGAGGCGAAGGGGGTCTGGCACGCGTCCTGGCGATTCTCGAAGTTGCAAAGAATTGGCGAATTGCCGGGCGCATCATTGCGTCTCGGGCTCAGTCGGCCAGCTCGACCGTGATAGTCAACTCACTGTTCGCATTGCCGGTGATCAGGCTCGGCCGCGTACCGCAACGTGCAACGTGGCTTGTCCACGACACTCTCTCGAGCACAAAACAACGATTCGTCGTACGGATTGCAAAACCCGGGATCCGACGAGCAGTCGCCGTCTCCGGACCGACATCGCTTCCTGTTCTTTCGCTGGGAATTCCCACCTCGGTGTCACGACTTGGTGTTGTAGTTCCCCCTGAGGTAACGGAAGTTCGATCACCGGCACGCCGAGTTGTCGGAATCATCGGGTCACTGACGCCGTGGAAAGGCCACTTGGTGTTGATGGATGCCATCGCCCGCACAGTAGACGTCCAACTCGAAATCGCCGGACTTCCGTTCCCGGGCGATGAAATGTACGCACAAGTACTTCGTGAACGCGCACAGCAGCCGGATCTGGCGGGTCGCGTCACATTTCTCGGATATGTCGATTCACTGGCAACTATCAAAGGATGGGACATCGCGATTTCTGCGAGCACCTCTCCCGAAGCCGGCCCACTCGTGGCACTCGAAGCAATGAGCATCGGAGTGCCAGTCGTCGGAACCGATCTCGGCGGCACCAGCGAGCTGCTGGGGGACGGCGCCGGATCGCTCGTCGAGCCATCTGATTCAGTAGAACTCGCAGCCGAGATAACGAGACTGTTGGAGGACGGGAGTGCACGATCCGAATTGTCACGCATCGGCCGGCGGAAGGTAGAGGACCGATATGACATCCAGAAGAATCTTCCGGCTCTGCTGAAGGAGCTCATCGATGGCTAAGGCACGTCGAGTCGCCGCAGTCGCAGTGGTCTTGTTGATTGTCGGATTGGTAGTCCATTCTTCGATTACCGCAACCGGCGAACCTTGCGCAGTTCAACCTTCGTCAGACAATACTGGCATCGCACTTGGTTCCGGCTATACCGCAATGAGTGACGCCGAAATGGATCGAACGGTGGAAGCTATTCGATCATCGGGTTCGCACTGGGTCAGATTCGACATCGACTGGTCCGCCATCGAAAGTACCGAGGGCACCTTCGACTGGTCCGGAACCGATCGCCTCGTGGACATCGCGAAATCTTCCGGGCTCGAGATTCTCGGTCTCATCACCTACACGCCTGCCTGGGCAAGAGATCCGGCAGCGACGAGTCCTGACACGCATACCCGTCCGGCCGACCCGGACGCGTTCGGTAGGTTCGCGGCGCTTGCCGCTGCCCGCTACTCGAATTCCATTTCGTCATGGGAGATCTGGAACGAGCCCAATCTCCAAACATTCTTCAATCCGACGCCGGATCCTGAGTATTACTCGAAGCTGCTCGCCGCATCGAGCGTAGCAATCGAGGCAGTGCAACCGGGCGCAACAATTGTCTCCGGTGGCTTGTCCCCCGCAACTGACAACGGCGCTGACATAAGCCCCACGACGTTCCTCGCGAACATCTACGAATATGGAGCTGGACAACACTTCGACGTTGTCGGAATGCATCCGTACACCTACCCGGCACTGCCCTCGGACCCGTTGACTCGAAACTGGAACTCTTTCTATCGAATGCGGCTGATGCACGACACAATGGTTGCAAACGGCGACTCGACCAAATCTATTTGGGCGACCGAATTCGGGGCACCAACAGGAACTGGTCTCGACGCTGTGACCGAGTCGATGCAAGCCGAGATACTGCGTGACGGATTCAACGAAGCGCGTAGCCTCGGGTTCGTTCAGAAGGTCTTCGTTTACAGTCTCCAGGACCGCGGCTCCGATCCCGGTGATCGCGAACAAAACTTTGGCCTTCTGGATCTCGACTTCGAACCGAAGCCCGCAATGGCCGTGTTGCAAGATGCAAACGAAACTGGAGGATGCCTCTGAACTATTGATCATTTTCGACCACAGTCACCGAGAAAATCGGACAATACCAACCGGCGCATTTCGCAGTAGCACCCAACCGGACGGAAGTACTGCAGAACCGACTTCGAGACTGGTGCCAAGTGACCCAATTCATGCAATTCTTTGATTTGTCGGATTGGTCATCTAGTTCGGCTTCCAACTTGTCTGTCCCGCACCGGTTTCGAGTCACTGTGGAAAGAAGGTGGTCGGCGTGAGTCGACTTCGATTGTCCCTCGCCTGCGCCCTGTTGACTGTCGGGTCATTGAGCGCGTGTGCACCGAGTCCCGTTCCAACAACAACCCCAACCCCGAACTCGACGTGCAGTTCCGTTGGTTTAGGGATCGCCGCGGGCGCCCCACTCAACGGTCTCTCTCAGAATGATCTCGATGCAGAACTGACCGCAATGAAGAATGCCGGCGCGACCTGGCTCAGGTTCGACGTCGATTGGTCCGCCGTCGAATCAACCAAGGGCCAACAGAATTGGAGCACAACGGACCGCGTCGTCGATCGAGCACGTCTCCAAGGATTGAGCGTCTTGGGAATCGTTACGTACACGCCGGCTTGGGCTCGCGTCGCCGGGGTCAACGATACCCACGGGTATCCATCCGATCCGGCCGCGTTTGCCAAGTTTGCACAACAAGCAGCACAACGGTACTCGAACAGAATCAGCACTTGGGAGATTTGGAACGAACCGAACCTGACACAATTCTTCCGCCCCAAGCCGAATGTGAACACATACACTGCACTCCTGAAAGCCGCATCTGAAAGTATCCGTGCGGTACAACCGGGTGCAAAGATTCTCAACGGCGGTTTGGCACCGGCCGTCGACAACGGATCCGACATCTCACCGGTCACATATCTCAAGGGTATGTACGCGGCAGGAGCAAAGTCTTCATTCGATGTCTTTTCGATCCATCCGTACAGTTGGCCTGCGCTACCTTCGGATTCGTCCACCCAGAATTGGAACACTTTCTACAGGATCCGACTGATGCGAGAATCGATGGTGCAGAACGGGGACAGCGGAAAGAAAGTCTGGGCAACCGAATTCGGAGCTCCGACAGGTACAGGCCCGACCGCCGTCAGCCCGCAATTACAGGCCAACATCATCTCGGATGGATTCGCGCAAGCAAAGGTGCTCGGTTACATCGAGCGCATTTTCATCTACAGCATGCGTGATCGCGGAACCAACACTTCGGATATCGAACAGAACTTCGGTCTGGTCACGATCAATTACACTCCGAAACCCGCACTCGCAGCGGTGAAACAGGCAGTTGGAGGGTGCAGCACACCCAAGATCCAGTGAAAGCCCGGTCCTTCAGGATTCCGACTGTCCGTCTGCTGAATCCGAACGTATAAGGCTCACGCGAGTTCTTTGCCTCCTCTTTCGAATTTCCGCTATATCTTTGGAGGTCAGCATAATTCGTTCGGTCGAGGCTTCGGAGTCGATGCCGTCGGCTTCCCCGGACGCCTTAACACCAGTTGCATCATTGCTGGTCGACTCCGCTCCGGAAATCTCCACTGCGGACGCCTCGACTCCGGCGCCCTCGACATCAACAGCCTGCACGATCTGCGGCTCTTCGAGCTCGACCCCTGCGCTCGGCTTGGGCATAGCCTTCGGCAGGTTCTTCTTCGCAATACTGACCGTTTTCGCATCCACCAGGCTGGCGCGATCCCTCCTCGAATCCAGGGCGGAAGTATCCATTCCGTACGGCACGGCAACGGAAGGCTCGTTCAGCCGCGGCGCACCGGACTTCACCCAGGCGCTGTCGGACGGGGCCTGTGAGTTCGTGGCCGAGTTGGTCGGCTCGGCCGCCAGTTTCACTGAACTTGCGGGCCTGCGTCTGCGACGCAGCACCGCGAGGGTAAGTACGTCGAGGAGAGGCTCGGGAGCAGACGGACCCACGAGTACCAGTGTTCGCGCAACATCGACTTCGGCCAAAGCCCTGAGGCATTCGACGATCTCCCGTTGGTTGGCGTGCTGTGCGGAGACAACAACCAGGGCAAACCCGGTTCCATTGGAGTCAAATCGGCGCCACCAGTCCGACTTCAGCGAATATCGGGAGACCCCGGATCGCACGTGCGCAGGAACATCCCATGATGTGGAGAGGACGCCGTCACCCGAAAGCACCAGGACATGATCACCGAGACTTGCACGCTGGCATATCGTCAGCGCGAGGTTCGGCGGAAACTCAGCGGCTTCGGAGTGCTGCAGGACTAGTGAGGCTCCGTATTTCCGGGCCGTTCGACGTGCCCACGCGTCGGTCACTCGCGAACTGAATCGACCCCGGCAGGCAGAGAGGATTTCGGCAGCGAGAATGAGGACCACCAAGAACGCAACCGCCGACTCGACGAGTGGCTTCGGCGCAACCGGCAGACCCGTTCCCGCGGGGGCGGAAAGCAACTGCAGTCGGTCGGAACCGGATACGGTCGATCTCAACTGGCGCAACTGCTCCAGCCTCGCGTCGAGATCCGCCTTGATAGTCGGATCGTCGGCGGGTGTCTCGTATTCGTCCAAGCTTTCTCGCCGCGCTGCGTCCAAGTCCCCGTTCAATCGAGCGATGTCGTCGGTGAGAACTCGGGTACGACGATCCAGCGTGTCTGCATTGCGTCGCGCCTGCGCGTCGCTCAAGGTGGCGACGACTATTCGTGCCAGCGCGTCCGCGTCAGCCTGACTGAAGGCAGTCGCCTTGACGAATACCAATGCCGGAGAAGTACCGGGCGTCACCGAGATGTGGCCTGAGACATCCGCTGTCGTCCACCCGTTATTCAACTGGTCGTGGATGGCGGCAACCACATCGCTATCGGTGGCCAGTGCGACATAGGGGGCAACCAACTGGCCGAGGTTCGCGTCCGTCACGACGATCTGAGAGGCAGACTGAACCTCCGCGACGATGTCGGATTGATACACCGGTGTCGCGCTTCCCCGCACAGCGTAGACAATCCCACCGACGAGCAATGCGATGACAAAAGCGGGGAAGAACACTCTTGCAAGGTTTCGTGCATGCCTCACCAGGTCGAAAGTGGGCGGAACGCCGAGTTCGCGACGTATCGCCGCATCCCTGGTACTCGAATCTGCCATCTTGAGTACCCCCGATTGGATCGCGCGTTGAAGCGTAGCTGAAAGAAACCAAAAGTTTGCCGAACGCACACAAACATACCTGACGGCTGATGTCAGCTACCAAGTAGCCATCGCGGTCGCGACCACATTTGCCAGTACTCGACGATTTCGGCTCCGCTCGCGTCGTACAGAGCATTGCCGGCAGCGCTGGCGAGACCACACACGGCGCCGTCGCCGACAGCCTCGAATGCGGCTGCCGACACTTGCCGAAGGACCCGTAACCCATGTCCGCGCCGCTGTCCTTGCGCCCTGGTTCCGGCCGCCCACACAGTGCTGATGGGCTTACCGAACGACAGCATCGCTGCGGTCTGCAGCGTGTCGAGTTCGAACAGGCCGACGACTGAACGCTCACTTGGTCGGTCGGGGGCCGCCTCCTGATACACCAGAGTCGCAGATTCGCGATCGATACCGAAAACATCCTCCGCAAGTTGTCGTGCTGAACGCAGGTCGCCATCTTCCAGGATCCGCACCGCGGCATCCGGCGCTGACGGAGAATTCGGTAGCGCGCGCAGCGAACTCGAACCGACGCACACCCACCCTGCATCCGCGAGGACGGTCGCGGCATCCAGACCCGCCCCGGCGAGCATGACAACGGTGCGCAGTCGCTCTGCGAGCACTCGTTCCACAACGGCGACCGTGTTTTTCCGCACATCACCCCCATGGACCAATGCAAGGTTGTAGCTGGGATCGGGTGCACCCGTGAGAGCGATCCACCAACCGTCGTCGGCGAGATACACACCGGTCTCAGGTACGAGTCCAGACATGTTCTGCCCATAGGCATCCCGTAAGGCGGTCAACCCCGCCACCGTCCGAAGTGGTTGCGATCCGGTCATCGTCGTCTCCTGGGTCCAGGTATTGTGGGGCCATCAAACAGATCAAATCGGCCTTGAAGATTGCGGGCATACCTCTATCACTCCTCGCCCTTGGTGCGGCAGCGGGTTGGCCCGTCTTCGTCTCACCCAAGATCGATGCACCACGAAGTGCTGACGCTATCGTTGTCCTCGGCGGAGCACACGACGGACGCGAGGAGGTCGGAATCCAACTGATGAAAGACGGTTACGCACCACGCCTGATCTTCTCGAATCCGTACGGCGACAACGACAAGAAGATGCGGTCGATCTGCGAGGGTACGTTCGACTTCCCTGTCGACTGTTTCGTCCCGTCACCGTCCACCACCGAGGGCGAGGGGTTCGAAATCGAGAGAATGGCTAATGCCAACGGATGGAAGACTGTCATCGTCGTGACGTTCGTTCCTCATATCTCGCGGGCGCGGCACATCATTTCGCAGTGTTATCAAGGAGAACTGGTCATGGTCGCAAGCCGTCCGGAACTCTCGATCGGGACGTGGGCATTCAACTACGTTTACCAAACTGCCGGCTACGTCAAGAATCTGTTCTCGCATTGTTGAGCTCGACAGCTGACAGGAGGGTGCCCGGCGCGGATATCCGCGCCGGCACCAACCGCGTAGTCAGTACGCTCCGTCGCTTTTCGCGACCGCTGAGACGGTACGAGTAATGATCGAAAGATTTTGCAGGATAGACCAATTCTCCACGTAGGAAGAGTCCAGTCGAACAGATTCTTCCCACGAGAGATCACTGCGACCACTTACCTGCCAGAGGCCGGTGATGCCAGGCTTGACCAGCAGGCGCCGGGCAACCTCGTCGTCGTACATCTCGACCTCGCGACGCAATGGCGGCCGTGGGCCGACAACGCTCATCTCTCCGCGAATGACGTTGAAGAACTGCGGTAGCTCGTCGATACTCAATCGACGAAGGATCTTGCCGACGGACGTGATTCGTGGATCCTCACGCATCTTGAACAACACACCTCCGGCGCCTTCGTTGTCCCCCATCAGATCGACAACCTGCTGATCGGCGCCTTCCACCATGGTACGAAACTTGAACATGGGGAACGGTTTCCCGTTGAGGCCGATGCGTTCCGCCTTGTAGAACACCGGGCCTTTCGACGTGAACTTGACTGCAGCGGCAGCGGCGAGCATGACCGGCGCCACGAGGAGGATCATCAGCATCGAGAACACCGCGTCGAAAACAGCGGGCGCAAGCCGGTTCGCGCCCTGGTAGCGCGGCCGCGCAACGTGAATCAACGGGAGACCCGCCGCAGGGCGAAACATCAAGCGAGCCTTCGACACATCGGCCACGACCGGTGAAACCACCATGTCGACGCCCTCGGCTTCGAGGTCCCACATCAGTTTGCGAATGCCCACCTGTCCGAGGTCTTCGGTCCCGGTTACGATGACGGTGTCTGCGCCACTTGCGCGCATCGCCTCGACTACCTCAAACTCGTTGCCCATTACCGGGACTGCTGCTCCGTCGACAACGATGTGATCGTCCAACGCGGTCGCCCGACGCGGAATGCACGCTCCCACAACGTCGTAGCCTGCCGAGGATTCCCGCACGAAGGCACGCGTAGTAGCAACGACGGACGCATGTCCACCAACCAACAGCACCGAGTTACGGCAATCCCCGATCGCACGCTTCTTTCGAATGTCGCGTCGCCAGAGGTAGCGTCCGAGAAGCAGCGCAGCGAGTCCGACGGGCAGTGCGATCATGAGGTAGCTTCGCGCAATTCCCACGCCCAGAATGATCCCGGCCAATGCGCCTACTCCGAAGACCTGGCCGGTAGCGAGCAGTACCTTCTCGTACTCGTCACTGCCCTCGCCCAGCATCGCCTGATGACGGCTACGCCCCCGTGCGAGGCCGATCATCCACAGTCCGCCCAACGCTGCAGACGCGATCACTTTAAGTGGTGTCAGCCACTCGATGGGATGCGGCCACATACTGCCGATCTGAGCGAGTGCGATCACGAACAGGACCGTGATCGAATCGCTCACGGCGATCCGCTTCCGGTATGCCCGGCGCCAGTCTGTTCCGACATGAGCGGAATCCTGCGATACCGCCGACCGGCTCTCCACCTCAGCATGAACGCTCATTTGCCATCAGTCTTTCTTGTCATACGAACGGCGTCAGCGGATCGAACGGCTTGGGGGATCGCTGATCGGTAGCCACCGCGAGCGTCCAGGTACGGCAACACCCCGCCGGTTGCCGTACCTCGCTGCTCGCAGTGCAGAAATGAACCGTCATCGGACCCCCCTACATAACCGCCGATCAAAGGCCAATTCATGCAAGAAAACGACCCAGTGTTGCTCATTTCGTACGTAAACATACCTTAGGTTTGTTTCAACTGCACTCACCAAGCCCAAGCTATTTTCCGATTGCCAGGTGATTACCGGGCAATTACGTCAAAGTGGGCTAATCCTCCACGTCTTCGAGACGTCTTCCCTCACGAATCCGAATGTCGGCGATCAGCATGTCCAGGGCGCCCAGGAGTGCAGTGTCGGCGCGTCGGCACTGCTCGATCAGAGCTTCCAGATCAGCTTCATCGGCGCTTTCGATCACACCGGCTTTGGCGGCCCTGCTCAGTACTTTTTCGGCGAGGAGCAACGGCGGCTGCGACCGAGCGATGCCGTCCATGGATGACGCGCGAGCCTTCTCGGCAGCCTTCAAAGCGTCCCACGCCCGCTCTTGCTCAGCGATGTCGACCGCCCCGGAACTGACCAGGTGCGGGCTGCGGTGCACGAGTTTCGCGATCAATGCACCGGCCACGTCGTCCAATTCGAAAACACCGTGTGCTTGAGCGATCCGCGAGTGGAACAACACCTGAAGCAACAGGTCTCCGAGTTCCTCCCGAAGATCGCTCTCGTCGTCGCTTCGAATCGCGTCGAGTACCTCGTAGGTCTCCTCGACGAGGTAAACGGAGAGGCTCTCGTGCGTCTGGGTCGACTCCCAACCGCCGCGATTCCACAACCGGTCCATGATCGACGCCGCTTCCACCAGTCGATCGCCGTGAATGGGTTCGGCGCGAATCATCTTTACCCCAGCGGCAGACAACGCCGCGATCTTCGGCTCGGCGGTGTCCATCATCACAGTCACCGCGGCGCCGGGTGTCGTGGCCGGCAGTGCGCCGCGTACCGAGTCGGGAACGTCCGGGTCGATATCGATCGCGCCGGACAGGAACGGGAGCGCCTCCAGCGGAAAGACATGCGGCCGCAAAGGATCGAGCAGTACGACGACGGGCGATTCGTTCACCGTGTGCTCACGCCTCGACCAGGACGGCACCGGCGGCGCGCCCGTCAATCGCCAGGATGAAGTCCGCGATGTACTGGAGCAATTCGACGTCCCGCAGGCGATCCGAGCCGACTCCGCCGGTGCGAGGCAGCGGGAGTTGCACGAGCCCGGTCGTTGCCCGGTACTGCGCACTCGGATAGATCCTCTTGAGCCTGATCTGTTTGGAATCGGGCAGTGACATAGGCGAGATCTTGAGCTGAGTTCCGGTGACGGCGACTTCCTCCAGTTGATACTCGCGGCAGAGCAGTCGAAGCTTGGCCACCGAGATCAGCCGTCGAACCTCTTCGGGCAGTGGGCCGTAGCGATCGACCAGTTCTTCGACTACGGCAGCGATGCCGTCGGAATCAGTTGCCGCAGCGAGCTTGCGGTACCCCTCCAACCTGAGCCTGTCACTGGTGACGTAGTCGGGCGGGATGTGCGCGTCCACCGGTAGGTCGATCCGGACTTCCTTCGTGCCCTCGTCCATTGTGATCGGTTTGCCGTCGGCTGCAGCCCGGAAGGCTTCGACCGCCTCACCGACCAGCCTGACGTACAGATCGAACCCGACCCCCGCGACGTGGCCGGACTGCTCTGCGCCCAGAACGTTTCCGGCTCCACGGATTTCGAGGTCCTTCATCGCGACGGCCATACCCGCGCCGAGGTCCGAATTCTGCGAAATCGTTGCCAGTCGGTCGTATGCCGTTTCCGTCAAAGGCTTTTCGGCCGGGTACAGGAAATAGGCGTATCCACGTTCACGACTACGCCCGACGCGTCCGCGAAGCTGATGCAACTGCGAGAGGCCCAGCGAATCCGCGCGTTCGACGATCAGTGTGTTCGCGTTCGAGATGTCCAGACCGGTTTCGATGATCGTGGTACAGACCAACACGTCGAAGTCGCGTTCCCAGAATCCTTGCACAGTCTTTTCGAGAGTGTCCTCGTTCATCTGACCGTGCGCGACGACGACGCGAGCCTCCGGGACGAGTTCGCGGATCTTCTTGGCTGCCTTGTCGATCGAGCTGACACGGTTGTGAACGTAGAAGACCTGACCGTCGCGCAGAAGTTCACGCCGGATGGCCGCGGCAACCTGCTTGTCCGCATACGCGCCGACGTACGTGAGGATAGGATGACGTTCTTCCGGCGGTGTGAGGATCGTGGACATTTCACGGATCCCGGCCATGCTCATCTCGAGAGTACGAGGAATCGGGGTAGCCGACATCGTCAGGACGTCGACGTGGGTGCGTAGCGCCTTGATGTGTTCCTTGTGCTCGACTCCGAATCGCTGTTCCTCGTCGACGATCACAAGCCCGAGGTCCTTCCAGCGAATACCGGTCTGCAGCAACCGGTGAGTACCGACGACGATGTCGATCTCACCTTCCGCCATGCCGGCGATGATTTCCTTCGAGTCCTTGGCGTCGGTGAACCGGGACAGCCCTCGCACCTTCACCGGGAACGACGACATTCGTTCGGTGAAGGTCTGAAGATGTTGCTGTGCAAGCAGAGTCGTCGGCACCAGCACCGCCACCTGCTTGCCGTCCTGCACTGCCTTGAACGCGGCGCGGACGGCGATCTCCGTCTTGCCGTACCCGACGTCACCGATGACCACCCGGTCCATCGGAACCGGCTTCTCCATGTCGGCCTTGACCTCACTGATAACGGTCAACTGGTCGATCGTCTCGGTGAACGCGAATGCGTCTTCGAGTTCCTTCTGCCACGGTGTGTCCGGGCCGAACGCATGCCCGGGAGCAGCCTGACGCGCTGCGTAGAGCTGAACCAGCTCGCCCGCGATCTCACGAACTGCCTTGCGGGCCTTACGCTTTGTGTTTGCCCAGTCGGATCCACCGAGCTTGCTCAGCGCCGGCAACTCCCCACCGACGTATCGGGAGAGTTGATCGAGCGATTCCATCGGGACGAACAGACGATCGCCCGGATGACCGCGCTTGCTCGGCGCGTATTCGATGACCAGGTATTCACGACGCGCCCCACCGATGGTGCGTTCGACCATTTCGACGAACCGGCCGATACCGTGCTGATCATGCACGACCATGTCCCCTGCCGACAGCGCGAGGGGATCAACCTGATTGCGGCGCTTGGCCGGCAAGCGCTTTCCGTCGCCGACCGCGGCAACGCGGTTGCCGGTCAGATCGGACTCGGTGACGATCACCATCCCAGGCGTCGAGTCGTCGCCGGCGAGTACCAGTCCGTCGTGCAGTGATCCGCGGAGCACCGCGACCTGTCCACGGGCGGGGGTAGCGCCGGCATCGAGCATCTTGGCGGGCACTTCGGCTTCACCGAGTCGCTCCACGACGCGGCTTGCGGTTCCGGCACCTGCCACCACGATCGCCGCGCGACCGCCCGTGCTCACGTGCGCCCGAAGGCTGACGAACAGCTCGGCCAACAGGTCGTCGGAACCGCGCACCTGCGGTGCCGCATGCACCGGGAGTTCGAGTTCTTCACCGTTTCCCGACGCCAGCGGGCTGACTGTCCACCAGGGTCTGCCGGCAGCTTCGGCAGATTCGCGAACATGACGAAGCGACCGGTACGCGGAGGCACCGAGATCGACTCCTCCGCCGTTGAGGATCGACGTGTCGAGCGGTGCAGCGCCGCCGATCGACGCCGCCGTCCACGATGCTTCCAAGAATTCCTGGCCGGTGCGCACCAGGTCGGTGGCGCGGGTGCGCACCTTTTCCGGATCACACAGAAGAATGTGCGCCCCTTCGGGAAGTACATCGGAAAGTAGTTGCAGTTCACCGGGTTTGAGAACCGGAAGCAGAGCTTCCATCCCCTCGACGGGGATACCTGCCGAGATCTTGTCCAGCATCTCGACCAACGACGCGTCAGCCTGGTTCTCAGCAGCGAGTGCCGCAGCTCGATCACGAACATCAGCTGTCAGAATCAGTTCACGACACGGCGGCGCGATCACGGAATCGACGTCGACGTCCGCTAGCGAACGCTGATCGGCAACTGAGAAGTACCGAAGCTCGGATACCTCGTCACCCCAGAATTCGATACGGACCGGATGATCCGCCGTGGGCGAGAACAAGTCGAGAATGCCACCACGGACCGCGAACTCACCACGCTTTCCCACCATGTCGACCCGGCTGTACGCCATCTCAACCAGACGAACCAGAACGGAATCGAAATCGATCTCGGTGCCGACGCGCAACGTGATCGGTTCTATCTCGCCCAGGCCTGGCGCCATCGGCTGAACGAGGGAGCGCACCGTGGTGACGATCACCCGAAGAGGCGATCCGTACGAGGCGTCGTCTGGCCTGGCGAGTCTGCGCAGTACCTCCACCCGTCGCCCAACGGTATCCGCGCTCGGCGACAGTCGCTCGTGCGGCAATGTTTCCCACGACGGAAACTGCGCCACTCCTCCACCGAGCATCTCGGTGAGTTCCGAAGTCAGATCGTCGGCTTCACGACCGGTGGCTGTCACCAGCAGCACCGGCGTGCGAGCGGCGAGTGCAGCGGCGATGAACGGCCGAGCCGGCTTCGGAGCCACGATGTCCAAGGCGGCCGATCCGATGGATTCGATCACCGGAGTGAACGCGGCATCTGCGAGGGCGACCTCGGCGAGTCCAGCGAGCGCAGTCTGGGCAGAGGACAAGGAAGTCAACGAACGCGCTCCTGAACAGTGATGACGGGTTGCGGACGCACAGCCCGAGCGCAATATCCCCACCGAGGCAGAGTTGTGCGCCGGTTCGATTCTATCGGTGTGCGATCTCGCAGCGCAGTCCGATCCGTTCAGTTTCCCGTAGCACTCGTCTTCTTCGACGTCCGCTTGGACGGCGAGGATTGTGTGACCGGAGTGATCGGCGGCGCCACGGCCACACTCACGTGCGAGTTGAGCGCCCGAACGCGACCGATCACCTTCGTCGCCTGACCGGTTCTCCGTAGGCGTACAGTCCTGCGACCGTTCGGCGCGAGGTGGAACCAGGAGTCTTCGGGCTCGAAGCCCTGCAGTTCGAGGGCAACGTATTGGGCGGAAGCATCCGTCGAGACGTCGACTACCCACTCTTCGTCACCGACGTTGCGCGCTGTGGCAACAAGTCCGACCGATCGCTCCCGAGGCCGCGCCGAGCCACCCAGGAGGTGGACCACTTCGTCCACCATCTCGCCGTCTTCGTCTTCGAGTGTGACGGTGACGGCGTCGTATGTCCGCGCCCCGAACCGAAAGACGTGAGTGAGGTCGGTGAAACGGCCGACAAGGCTGTCCACGGACCAGGTCAGACTTGAATGCGCTTCCACCTTGACCGGTAGCGCGACGTCGACCGGGACGACACCTGACCGACTGTGCGCTCGAAACCTGATCTCGCCGACGACAGGTTCGGCGGTCTCGTTGATCGCGTCGAGCCTCAATCCGTCCATACCGTCGTCCGTGACGAGGAGCGCGATCGGTTTGGCGCTCCTACGGAGCACGAACCACGGAGCTTTGGGGCTGCCGCTCCAATCGAGGACCCCCCATCCCGGTCCGGGCTCCAGGTCTCGCAGTGCGAGTGTCAAGGCGCCGTCGCACCGAGAGTCCGGGCGACGCCAGTATCCGAGCGTCGATGCGAACGCCTCACATACAGCTGCTCGCCCCAGGTCGAGATAGCGTTCCGGGTCGGACCACCGGACTTCACGAGCGTCTTCGCCGAAAAGCGCGTGGACGTAGTGGTCCCGGACATCCTCGAAATCCCACGACGATCCGTTGTCCCGAGGCACCGCGGCTTTCCATGCCGGGTGGTGCCCCGCGACGGCGAGTGAACCGAATTCGTTCTCGATCACGGCATTCGACGGTGGAATCGAAAATGCCAATGATTCGGTCGCAAAACGTACTCGCGCGCTGAGCACGTCGGCCAGTGGACGACGATAGGCACCCACCCCGAAGTAGTGAGCAACCCCGCTTCCGACATGCGTTGCCAATTGCTCGCCCCCGCGAGGCGCCGAGGGGGACGACGTCACGTACTCGAGTTCGGGTGCCACCGTCGAGATCAACTCCGGCAGTCTCGAATGAATGAGCGGGATGTGTTGATCGACCAAGCCCAGCATGGTCGGCTGCTGTTCGGTCTCGCTGCCGCCGCAGAAGACTGCCAAAGCGGGATTTCCGCGCACTCTGTGCAAGAACTCGGTGACCTCGGAGGCAACGAGTTCGAAGAATTCGTCGGTGTCGGGTGGATCGAGCGTCGCCAACATCATGTCCTGCCACACGAGAATGCCCAGACGCGCGCATTCCTCCCAGAAGTGGTCGCTCTCGTAGACCATCGTCCCCGGGATTCGAATCATGTTCAGGCCCGCCTCTGCCAGGCGTTCCAAGACACGAGTGGTGCCGGCGTCGCCTTGAAGCGAGATCGGGTCGGTCGGCACCCACACCGAACCACGGCAGTACACCCGGATGCCGTTGACATACAAACGGAATCCACCATCGGATCTGTCGACCTCCACCGTCCGGAAGCCAACTGAACCGAGATGCTCGGAGACTCCGAGCGCTTCCATCGTCACCCGATAAGTGCGCGGGGTGCCATGAGTGTGCGGCCACCACAACTGCGCGTCCGGCACTTCGACGACGCCGGACACCTCGAGAAATCCATCCGGTCCGGCGGATACATCCAATTGCCGCGAGTGATCGCCGACGCGCACGGTCACGTACTCCAGCGAGGCCGGCAATCCGGTGAGCCGAGCACTGACGGCAACGCGACCGGTTGTGCCGTCAACACTCGCATGCTTGACAGCAGAGACTACGGCGGCAATCCCCTTGTCCAACAAGCGGATACCCCGCCACGGACCCACCGGTACCGGTACACCACTGAACACGGGAGCCATACCGAGCATCGTGGTTCGGATCCACCGAAGGCCCTGTTCACGGACCATCGACGAGCGCCAACGTCCTCGAGGACGCCTCGATCTCAAAATCGCGGAGAGAGAATGAAAATGAACAGCCACCTGGACACGTTTACCAGCGCCGACTCCGGCCGGAATGCTCACTTCCCCAGGTGCGAACATGGATTCAGTGGACGCGACACGGACACCGCCGATCCAGACATCCGCAAACGGCGTCATACCGTCGAACTGGAGCAGCCACGACCCCTCACTGGTCGTGGCCACGGTAGTCACGAACCACCAGTCCGATGATGAAACAGACGATTCTGAAACAGACGACGACGAAACGGACTTCGTGCGTCCGGCGTCCGTCTGCGCCGCACGTAACGCACCGACGACTGTTCCAGGCACGGACGCTGCGACCCACTCGGTCACAGCTTCGAGGGCATCCGGGTCGGATATGGATCCGGGTTCGGTTGCAGCGCATCGCCATATCGCGCCGGCCAGCAGGTCTGCTGACGAACGAGGCACTGTCAGACCAACCTCAAGTGTCGATGCGAGTCGACGCCGACTGTGTCGGCAACGATTTCCATCGCCCTCTTCCACGACACGGCCATCTCGTCGAGTTGCTCACGCGGGTCCACCGCGCGGCCCCTGGAGGCACGCGCCATCTGAAACTGCACGCTCTTGGCACCGGATGCCACTTTGCGGAGATCTGGCGCAGCTTCGCCTGTCCCGGAGAAACCTGCAGTGTCCAAGAACTCGCTGGCGTCGGCAGCCAGCTCCGCGCTGGCCCCGCACTGACGAAGTAGCCCGAAGGACCAGAGGTGAAAGGCATCCATACCCGCCCCCTGCACCCATTCGAGGTCTTCGATCACCTTGCGTCCCAGCTCTCGCACGGGATTACCCACCGCTCGAACCGCTACATTCCGCCGAGCCACTTCGGCGATGTTTCCGGCGTTGGTCGCGTGAACCGGATTCAACCTGATCTGTTCGACGTAGGGCACGAACGAAGGAAGTGAGGAACGATCGAGATCGAAGACGCCGGAGAAATCGTCGCCTCGCAGCAAGTAGTACCCGCTGTTGTGAAAGTACTCGAGCTCGCCGGCAACGCGATCGATCCGATTGGGCACGATCGTGGTCTTGGTGTGCCCCTCGTGATAGCTCGTTCCAAGAGTGTCGGGAAGCCAGTATCCGTCCACTTCAACCGTCGACAGCATCCCAACCGCGAGGTTGTCCTCGACATGGATCAGCGGTGCCCGCCAGACGTTCATCTCGGCGACTTCGATTCCGTACAGCGCGTAGATGTCCTCGGCCTTGAGCTTGAGAAACGTCCACTGAGTCCCGTCGAACCGCGATGAGAAGGCACATGCCAATGCCGGGACGGGGTCCAATCCCAGCGAATGCAACACTTCGATCCACAGATCCGTGTAGCAGTTGGTCTGCGCCCACACGCGGTCGTCCTGGTGCAACGAATGGGGCCGGTAGCGATCAGGTGAAATGTCGATAAGCCGTGACATCAGATGCCCATTCGTTCACGAACGGAGGTTGGCCATGCAGCCACGTCAAGACCATGAGTCCGCAACAAAGACAACGCGATTCGCTCCATCCCGAAGCCGACGCACGAGCTGTGTGCCACCTCCCCCTCCGCCGTTCGGATGTCGAAGTTGACACCGAAATGGTCGAGATGGTTGTTCGAGGACACGATCGCCGTGCCCTCGTCGAGATCTCCGTAGAGCCGAACCGTCAGTTCCGTCTTGAGATTCTCTTCACGCTGGTTGGCTGCAAGCATCTTTCCGGCGCGCCCGAAGAAAGGATCATTGGCGATCACCGGGGTAGCGTCGAGTTCGAGCCGGCCGAGCACCTCGAGCCCCCGCTCGATCCAGTGCTCGCGATGCGCTCGCGCTGCCGCGGCGTCACCGATCGTCACGAACTCGTGCATCCGAAACGCCTGCATGCGAGCCGGATCGATCGCCGGTTCGTGCCGGAAGCAAAAACCGTAGATGTCCAGCAGCACTCCGCCTTCGGGGAGAACTCCGGTATACCGCGCATAGGCAGGATGGCACGCTGCGGACACGAGCATGGTCTCGGTCGGCTCGAGGTGGCGGTCCCACGATTGTCCGTCGGCGCGATCGGCCAGCAGTCGCGCGTGATCGCGATTGGAACCAGCGAAGGTGTTGATGGCGCCGGTGAGGTTGGGAAACGAAGCGATGTAGTCGGTGCGCTCGAAACTGCTCCGCGGGAACACCGGCGGGAACCGCAGCCGAGTCGCGGCGTCGCCTGGCCCCGCTGCAATCACCACTCGGTCGATACCGTCGACGATGTCCTCGAACACTCCGGAACGCCCGTAGAGTCCCGGCACCTCCGTCTCGACGAGAAGTCCTTCGACGAGCAGTTCACGTTGAAATGCAGCCCGGGCCCGATCCAGATCGGTCTCGCCTGTCACAGTCTCGTTCGTCATAGCGTTCCCCGGTATCCGATAGCCATGTGCGCTGAACCTGCCATGATTCGATCGTTGTTCACCATCACCGCTGCGCCGTGCGCGTCACGAAGGTGCCGACCGAGCGAGAATTCGGTGTCCTCGCGATATCCCGAGATTCCACAGATCAACATTGTCTGCCCCACGATTTCCACCACCGCTGTCGACGCTGTGACTTTCAGGTTGTTCATTGCGAGCGAAAATCCCACCGCTCCCGTCGCCTCGAAATCGGCAACGCCTTCCTCCGCGTGGACTGCGCGGTCGTACCTGCGTGCAGAGGCGCCGACGAGATCGGCGAATTGTTGTGCCGAAGCGGCAACTTCGGCGAGCCGCAGCGCTCCGGGGGAAGTGACCCCGGGCTGCTTGCGGGCGGCGGCACGCACGTACTTGCGCGCCTTCTCGACTGCAGCGTCGGCAATTCCCAACCACACCGAACTCCAGACGACGTGCGAGACCGGAAGCATCGTGTGGGTGGAGATATCGGAATACGGTACGTCGGCGACCATCTCCGGCGTCGAGGTGGCCCGAAGGATGTAACCGAGACTGCAAGTTCCCCTCAGCCCCAGCGTGTTCCACTCGGTGGTGCGTTCGAGCGTCAGGTCTGGGGTACGACACACCACGAGAACCTGATCGTTCGGCTGACTCTCCGGTGTTCGCCGAGCCGTCACGACTATCGCGTCGGAGTGTTCACCGTACGAAATGACAGGCGCGTTCTTGATCAACAGCAGGTGACCGCCCAAGTCTTCCACCGCGCAGTAACTCCGGCTGACGTCACCACCGATTCCCAGCTCAGTGGTTGCCGATGCCAACAGCAATTGCTTGTCGACCGTTTCTTCGACAAACTCGCGTAGTGCTTCGGTGTTGCCGTGCTTGACCAACGAGTATATCTGCGTCTGATGCATCGCGAAAATCATTCCGCTTGCTGCACAGCGTGTTCCGATCACACGGGCGATCTGCGACACTTCCTGCAGCGAGAGTCCTTCGCCGCCCAGTTCCCTCGGCACAGCTACGGACAGCAGCCGTTCGCTTCGCATGGCGTCGACAGCTTCACGCGGAAACCTTGCTTCTGCATCGACTTCGTCGGCCCACACCGCTGCAACTTCGTCGGCCAACCGTGCGGCCCGCTCGAGGGCCGTTCCGGTGGAGCACTGCGATTGCGGAGCGTTCATGCAGCACCCAACTCCGTCAACGCACCCTCGATCGCCTTGACGCTTGCGAAAGTACTCTTCCGCAACAACTCGTCAGGGAACTCGATGTCGAACGAATCCTCCAGCGCCAACATGACATTCACGCTCGCGTGCGACGTCAAACCCAACTCGTAAAGATCGGCCTCTCCGTCGATCGTGCTCACGTCGACTGCCAGCCGACCGTGCTCGACGAGCACTTTCCGAATTGCCTGATCAATCATCAGCGATGTCGTCCTTCTTTTCGATGCGAGCGCCCGAGCGTGTTGCGATCACCATTGCGATGGCCACGTCCGCTTCGTGCGAGATAGATACTTGAAAATCGTGCAGATCCTGGGCCCGCGCGAGTTCCGCGGCATTACCGGACAGTGTCACCCCACAGCCACCCCACTCGGCCCGAGTGATTTCGATGGAACTCCACGGAACGGGAACGTCACCAGGCCGCAGTACCTTCACCACAGCCTCTTTGGCGGCGAAACGTGCAGCCAATCGTTGATCCCGCGCCGGCCCGGCGCAGGTCTGCAATTCGTGCGGGGTGAAGGTCCGATCGAGATACCTCCGCCCGAAGAGTTCGATACTTCGAGTGACATCCACGACGTTCACTACGTCACAGCCGATCCGCGGGCCGATGTCGAGCATCGGCGTCGGCGCAGTGTCACCCATCTGTCGACTCCCCATCTGGGGTCGTACACGCCGGGCAGCCCCCTATGCTGCCCGGTGCGCCGACGCCGTCACCCTGCCCTGACAAACCTTCATTCTCAGCAATTCTTCAGCTACCGATAGAACATACCGCAATCCGAAGATTGACGGCAAGATCGGACTTCCAGATTCCCATCAACACTATAAACATACTCTCAGTTTGTTTCGAATGCAGAACAAAGAGAACAATGTCCCTACCAGGACATTTGCAGCAAATTGACCAAGGAGCAGTGCGGAGAGCCAGTGATTTCAGTGATCACTGGCAAGGCGACGGGCCGCGAATTGCCTGAAGTACTCCACTTTCGATTCCGGGACCACGATCGGCAGTATCAAGTTCCACGATGCCTTCATGGAGTCCGAAAGCTCACGAACGGTCCCGGTCGCGGCTGCCATCAGCCGAACTCCCGACGCAACTTCCAACAGGAAACGAGCAATGTCAGCAGAATCCGCGTCCGAACGCAGATCACCTTCGTCGGCCGCACGGCTGGCAAGTTCACGGTAAATGTCGAGCCACACGTCCAGAGTCGCCGGCCCGGAGCCCCGATAGTCCCCGATCTCGACCAACAAGCGGAACGTAGCTCTAACCATGGCGTCATGCGCACCGATGTCGACGATGACCGACGAAATACCGATCAGTGACTCGAGCGCGGGAGTTCGACGGTCCAACCAGAGCTCACATTTTGCGTCGAAACGTGCCGAACCCTCGTCGATCACCGCCCGCGCGAGTTCTTCCTTGGACCCGAAATGGAAGTACAGGGCGCCTTTGGTCACCTGCGACTCGGCGATGATCTCGCTCAAGCTGGCATTGGCATAGCCCAGGCGCAAGAACACACCCGCTGCTCCGCGCAGCACCGAATCACGGGTGGCTTCTGCCCGCTCTTGCCTCACCATCGATCCGGCCTCCAATCACCACACATCGAACGAATTCTTGGTCTTACCCGTTCACAGCGTCAAAATGGATGGCACGGTTCGGCATTCAACCCACCCTGCAAACAAATGAGACATTTGCCCATCAAACGATCGTGATACAGCGAACACAGCTTAGACCGCGATCCATCTCTGCGCGGCAGGCGCGCCTGGTTAACCCTCCAATTGTGGATCGGCTTCCAGATTCGTCAGCCCATTCCAACACAAATTCACGAGGTGAGCGGCGACAACTTCCTTCGACGGAGTCCGTTCGTCGAGCCACCAAGTAGCCGTAGTGGACACCATGCCGACAAGCGCCTGTGCGTACATCGTTGCTAGTCCGGGGTCGAAACCGCGTCTGGAGAAGTCCCCCGCCAACAGGTAGCCCACCTGACTGATCGCATCGTTGAGGAGGCTCGAATATGTCCCACTGGGCGCGACAACGGACGAATCGCGCACGAGTATCCGAAATCCGTCGGTGTGCTCTTCCACGTAGGTGAGCAAAGCCAACGCAACCCGCTCGACTCGAACTCTCGAGCGATTTTGTGAGAGCGAAGACGTGATCATCTCGAGGAGTCGCGACATCTCCCGGTCCACTACGACGGCGTACAGCCCCTCCTTGCCGCCGAAGTGCTCGTACACGACAGGCTTGGACACGTTCGCGCGCTGGGCGATCTCCTCGATCGAGGTCGCTTCGTATCCCCGTTCGGCGAACAATGCCCGCCCGATCTCGATCAGCTGTTGCCGACGTTGGGTACCGGTCATCCGGATCCGTGTCACTCGTTCGGGAACTGGATCCCCGCCACCCGAACCGGACACCGTCGCCATTGTCTTCCTCTCGCCGACACACAAATCACTGCTGTGGACGCTCAGCCTATCGGGACTTCGGGGGCCCGATCGGAGGAGCGGTTCGACCTACGGCGGGTCGGCATGCGATTATTCTTTCGCGCGTTCGGCCGCAAGGCTCGGCAATGCGTGGCAATCCGCCGTGGTGTAATGGCAGCACCTCTGATTTTGGTTCAGATAGTTCAGGTTCGAGTCCTGGCGGCGGAGCTGGTGAACAACATGCTTTCCCGAGCGGAATGTATGTCTTGATCGACAGTTTGATCGACAGTTTGATCGACAGAGGGAGCTCAAACCAGTGCAGACCGCCGTGATCGTTCTCGCAGCGGGTGCCGGTACACGAATGAAGTCGAAGACTCCCAAGGTCCTCCACACTCTCGCCGGACGCAGCATGCTGGCACATTCGCTTCACGCGGCAACCTCACTGAATCCCACGCACCTGGTGACCGTCGTCGGTCACGATCGTGAGCGTGTCACCGAAGCCGTGAACGCAGTCGCCGGGGAACTGGACCGTTCCGTCACCGTCGCCGTTCAGGACGAGCAGAAGGGCACCGGGCACGCTGTCAGTTGTGGGCTCGAGGGGTTGCCGGCCGACTTCTCCGGGACCGTACTCGTCACAGCCGCCGACGTGCCTCTGCTCGACGGCAAGACCATCGCAGACCTCCTCGCCCAGCACACGGCTGCTCCCGCGGCCGCGGTGACGGTGTTGACGTCGACGGCCGTCGACCCCACCGGCTACGGGCGAATCCTTCGTACGACGGACGGCGAGGTGAACGCCATAGTCGAGGAGAAGGAAGCCACCGATTCGCAGCGCTCGATCACCGAGGTCAATTCAGGGGTCTACGCCTTCGACTTCGAAACTCTGCGCGACGCGCTGGCGTCCCTCGACTCCAACAACGCACAACACGAGTTCTATCTCACCGATGTGATCATGATCGCCCGTCGCGCGGGCAAGCGTGTTCGTGCTCAGCACATCGCGGATTCGGTTCTCGTCGCGGGCGCCAACGATCGCGTGCAGCTCTCGACGCTCGCCCGCGAGATGAACCGTCGGATCCTCGAGAAGTGGATGCGTGCCGGCGTCACCGTCGTCGATCCTGCGAGCACATGGATAGATTGCGACGTGCACATCGCACAGGACGTGACGCTCCTGCCCGGAGTTCAGTTGACCGGCACGACCTCGGTGGGCGAAGACGCCGTGATCGGCCCGGATACCACGTTGGACAACGTGGTAGTCGGTGAGCGCGCAGTCGTCGTCCGCTCGCACGGGACCGACTCCGTTGTCGGCGCGGACGCGACTGTGGGCCCCTTCGCCTATCTCCGGCCTGGTACCCGCCTCGGGGCACACGGCAAGATCGGCGCTTACGTGGAAACCAAGAACGCGGATATCGGCGAGCATTCGAAGATTCCGCATCTTACCTACGTCGGCGACGCCACCATCGGCCATCACAGCAATATCGGAGCTTCGAGCGTCTTCGTCAATTACGACGGGGTGAACAAGAGCCGTACTGTGGTGGGGTCGCATGTCCGAACAGGCTCCGACACCATGTTCGTCGCCCCTCTCGTCGTGGGAGACGGCGCATACACGGGTGCGGGCACGGTCTTGAAGAACGACGTACCGCCTGGGGCGCTCGCCGTCTCGGGTGGGGTGCAGCGCAACATCGAGGGCTGGGTCCAGAAGAATCGTCCCGGCACACCCGCGGCCGATGCCGCTGCAGCAGCTGCACAACCTGACGGCCCTGCAACAACCTGACAGCCCTGCACAACAGACAGCACAGATCACCACCAGATCGACCGGCAAGTACAAAAGGACGGCATGAACCAGTGACTGCGAATTGGATCGACAACCAGAAGAACCTGATGTTGTTCTCGGGTCGCGCACATCCCGAGTTGGCGGAGCAGGTGGCGAAGGAACTCGACATCCGCGTCACCCCGCAGACCGCGCGCGACTTCGCGAACGGTGAGATCTTCGTTCGATTCGAAGAGTCGGTTCGCGGCTCCGATGCGTTCGTCCTGCAGAGTCATCCGGCACCGCTGAACACGTGGGTGATGGAGCAGCTCATCATGATCGATGCCCTCAAGCGTGGATCGGCAAAGCGCATCACCGCCGTTCTTCCGTTCTACCCGTACGCCCGCCAGGACAAGAAGCATCGCGGACGCGAGCCGATCTCCGCTCGCCTGATTGCCGACCTGCTCAAGACCGCCGGCGCCGATCGCATCATCACGGTCGACCTGCATACCGATCAGATCCAGGGCTTTTTCGACGGCCCCGTCGATCACATGCACGCACACAGCCAGTTGGCCAACCACATTCGCGCGGGCTACAACCTCGAGAACATCACGGTGGTGTCCCCCGACTCGGGCCGCGTTCGTGTCGCCGAGAAGTGGGCCGACTCGCTCGGCGGTGCACCGCTGGCATTCATTCACAAGACGCGCGACCCGTTGGTACCCAACCAGGTCAAGTCCAACCGCGTCGTCGGTGAGGTCGAAGGTCGCACCTGCATCCTGATCGACGACATGATCGACACCGGTGGAACCATCGCCGGCGCGGTCAAGGTGCTCAAGGAGGCCGGTGCAGGTGACGTCGTCATCGCTGCAACCCACGGCGTCCTCTCCGACCCTGCGGCCGAGCGTCTGTCGACGTGTGGCGCGAAGGAAGTTGTTGTCACCAACACACTTCCGATCGACGAGTCGAAGAAGTTCCCGACGCTGACGGTGCTGTCCATCGCACCGCTGCTCGCTCGCACCATCAAGGAAGTTTTCGAGAACGGTTCTGTGACTTCGCTGTTCAACGGCAGCGCCTAGTCTCGCGCCGCACTACGGGCGCGTACCTGTGACTTCACGGTCACCGGTACGCGCCCGTCGTCGTCTTCGTGAAGGTCTCAGAAACAGACCACCCGGTCATCATGAAACCACCTGTGGGACACACGAATACCGCCGAATGCGGCGATTGACATGATCTTGATCACGCTCCCGTCGAGAAACCCAGGTCGATGTTGGGGCGGTGTTCACCGCGCCGCAATCTTCGCCTAGTGTGGCTCGTCGTGATCGACGCGCAAACCCTGGAATCCCGGCCCGAATCTCATTCCCTGAATTCATCAGTTCCGACGATCCGGCGGTGGCGCCCAGGATCTTGTGTCTGGTGCGGAGACGACAACTCCGTGGACATGTTCCGCAACGAACCCCGCTGCGGAAAATGCCGTGAAAACGAAGGCATCATCGACGACGCCAAGCGCTTCCTCGGCATGTACGGTCTGCGCCCGCTCGGCGGCACGCTGCAGTCCGACGACGACGAAGAGCGCGAGTACCGCGTCAACGCACGCGAGGCACGCCGAGTCCTGAACGAGATCCGTATGGACGTCCTTCCTGATGCGGCCGCTGTTCGCAAGGCAATTCGGCCCCGCGCCGCAACGGTTGTCGCCGACACGTCACCCGCACGCGCTTCCCGCCCCGCCAGCACGGGCACAGCGACGCGTGTTGCCGCTCCGGTCAAGACCGACACCGTGGACATCGACACGCTCCAGACGCGCGTCCTAGGGCTTCTCGATCAGCTCGGTTCGATCGACGAGCAGATCAAGGTCGCCGAACTCGCACAAGGGTTGCCGGCTCGCGCACGACTGAGCGATCTGAACAAGCAGAAGGCCACGGTTCTTCGCACGCTGGCCGCTCTCGAGAAGGCCCGCATCGCCGCCTCCAACTAATTCTCCTCGCGTCCGTCCCACGGCCCCGTCTCACTTGCGAGACGGGGCCGTTCTGTATGAGCAGGTACCTTTACGAATCGTGAATGACATCACCATCACTTTCGTCGTGCTTGCACTGGTCGTGGCGCTGTTCGTGATCGGCCGAATCCCGGTCGGCATCATCGCGATCGGCACTGCCCTGGCGCTGTACGCCACCGGTGTGATCACGATGGAGCAGGCGCTCGCCGGATTCGGCGATCCCACGGTGGTGTTCATCGCCGCGCTTTTTGTCGTCAGCGAAGCCCTCGACGCCACCGGTGTCACCACGTGGGCGGGCGAGAAACTGCTGGCGAAAGTCGGCGAATCCCGAGTCCGTCTCGTGAGTGCGATCATGTTGCTGGTTGCCGCGTTGACCGCATTGATCAGCGTCAACGGGGCCGTAGCCGCGTTGGTACCGATGGTGGTCGTCTTGGCGGTACGTCTCGGTAAATCGACGTCACAACTGCTTCTGCCGTTGGCATTTGCCGCCCATGCCGGATCGATGCTCACCTTGACCGGAACACCGGTCAACATCATCGTTTCCGAAGCCGCCGAGGAATCCGGGGCCGGTGCTTTCGGGTTCTTCAGTTTCACCTTGGTCGGTGCGCCGCTCGTATTGGGAACGATTGCGATCGCCGTACTTCTCGGTCCTCACGTCCTCCCCCATCGTGCGGGGACGTCGATGTCGCCTGACCTGAGCCGGCATGCCAAGACCCTCGCGAAGCAGTATCAGCTCATGGGAAAGGATGCGCCGTCCGCAGAGCCCTTGATCACCAAGCACGACGGCGTGGTCGAAGTGATCATCCCGCCGCGCTCGGAAATGATCGGCGACAGGGCTTTTCCGGGCATGGTGACCGACAGTGGAGATCTGGTGATACTCGCAGTCCAGCGCGCCGGTGAGGACTGCGGCCCCAAGGGCGTCAAGTTGGCGGCCGGTGACACGCTTCTCCTGCAAGGAAGCTGGGACGATCTCGACACCCACACCGCCGTCGATCCGAACGTCCTCGTGGTCGACGCACCTGCCCAGATCCGTAAGCAGGCAGCCCCGTTGGGAACCCGCGCGGTCATCGCTCTCGTCGTCGTCGCGGCGATGGTAGTGATGCTGACGTTCGGATTGGTGCCGTCCGCGATAGCCGGACTCCTCGCGGCATGTGCGATGGTGCTGCTACGAGTCATCAGCGTCGAGCAGGCGCATCGGTCCATCTCGTGGACCACGTTGATTCTCGTCGGCGGAATGATCCCGCTGTCGACCGCAATCCAGCAGACCGGCGCGGCCGAAAAGCTCGCTCATGCGTTTGTCGACGTCGTCGGTGGGGCAAGCCCGTATGTCGTCGTCGCCGGACTCTTCGTCGTGACGGCGACTCTGGGCCAGCTGATCAGCAACACTGCAACCGCGTTGATCATCACGCCGATCGCGATCTCGGTCGCCATCGAACTCGACATCTCGGTGCTGCCCCTTCTGATGACGGTCACCGTCGCTGCCGCGGCCTCCTTCCTGACGCCTGTAGCCACTCCCGCGAACATGATGGTGATGGGCCCTGGTGGTTACAAGTTCGGCGACTACTGGAAGCTCGGACTCCCGATGTTGTTGTGGTTCCTGATAGTTGCAACGGTGTTGATCCCAGTGATCTGGAGTTTCTGATGTGCTCACCGAAGGTCTTGTCGGAGGTCTACGAATCGATCGGACGCGAAGGCAGGAAGATCAGCCGTCGATCGATGTTCGCGGCGCTGGGCACCGGTGCCCTCGGCGCGACCGTCATGGCCGGCGCTGTACAGCCCACTGCGTCGGCAACGCCAACAGGTCAGACCATCGTCGATCTGACCCACGTACTGACGCCGGAGTTCCCGGTGTGGCCGGGCGCGCGCTCGTTCGAGATGAGGAACCTGGCGAAGATCGCCGACGCCGGCGGGTCTCTGGGCTCGCTCGGCTCCGCCGAGTCAGGTGGAAACTTCTACCTCAACGAACTCCGCCTCGAAGAACACACTGGTACTCACATCGACGCTCCCGCACACGCCAGTGCGGACGGAATCACCGTCGAGAAGATTCCCGTCGCCGACCTCGTCGTGCCGATTGCGGTCGTCGACATCAGTGCCCGAGCCTCCGTCGACCCCGACACACTGCTCACCCGCCAGGACATCCTCGATTGGGAGTCCCTCCACGGGACCATCGCTCCCCGCAGCCTGGTTGCGATGAACTCGGGTTGGGATACCCGGGCCGGTGCCGGTGGCGCCTTCACGAATCGAGATGCACTCGGCGTGCAACACACACCGGGATTCAACCCCGAGGCGATCGACTTTCTCGTCCGCGAGCGCAACATCGTCGCCGTGGGCTCGGACACCCTCAGCATCGACGCGGGCCGAAGCACCACCCACGGGGCTCACCGAAGCGCTTTGGGCTCAGGAAAGTACGCAGTCGAAGCCCTCGCAAATCTGTCCGCACTTCCGGCCGTCGGCGCCACGGTGATGGTGGGAGCGCCGACGCATGCGGGTGGTTCGGGTGGTCCGTGCCGGGTCATCGCCTGGTACTGAAGATCAGGGCGTAGGCGTCACCCGCAGCACCTTGTCGCCGGCGCCGTTGTCGGTGGTCACCAGGAGCGAGCCGTCGGGCGTCGGGGTCACCGACCGCAAGCGACCGAACTGGTTCTCCAACCCGAAGGTCTGCGCGTCGACCGAGCGTCCGTCGGCACTCAGGCGGAGGAAGATCAGTTCCTTGCTCTTGAGGCCACCCATTACGAGCGCACCGTCCCAGGCACCCCATGCAGCTCCACCGGTGAAGGCAGCGCTGGCGGTAGCCAACGTCGAGCTACCCGAACGCCACACCGCCGCAATCGCTCCCGGCACTCGCACGGGATCGGTCATCGGCACGGATTCGTCGTACGTTCCGGGAAGCCGATCCGGGCGGTAGCCGTAATTTCCGCCGGGGGTAAGCAGGTTGACTTCGTCGTCGACGCTTGTGCCCTGTTCAACCGAGTACACCCGGCCGGTTCCGGGTTGCACGGCCAAGCCTTGGACGTTGCGGTGCCCGAGCGTGTAGACCGGGCTGGAAGCATTCGGATTCCCCGCCGCCGGAGTTCCGTCGGCGTTGATGTGCAAGACCTTGCCGCCCAGCGAATTCGGATCCTGGGGGACGCTCGGCGTCGCGGTGTCACCCGTCCCGACGAACAGCGTTCCGTCCTGCGCCGCAAGAATTCGGCAACCCCCGTGACGCCCGGACGAGACCGGGATTCCTGGCAATACAGTTCCGGTTCGCGTGAGTGCGGTCCATCCGGCGTCGACGGTCCACGCGATCACTCGAACGTCCGTGACTCCCCCAGCACTGAATCCTTGGCAGGTGTACAGGGTGCGCGACTGAGCGAAGTCGCGAGCAAGCGGGATGCCCATGAGCCCGGTTTCGGACTGCGCGTAGAGATCCGAAAGGTCAGCAGCGACTGGACCTGTCGTGTTGTCGCCTCGGCGAACGAAGAATCCGCCGGATCGTTGTCCGGTCAGGATTGCACCGTCCGGGGCCGCCACCACGTCCCAGGGGTGGTCGAGTCCGTCGACCAGTGTGGTGACCGACAACTGCGGGAGGGTGTCCTCGATGGGTATGTCCGGGTCGTCGCTCCCCAACGATCCGGTGCTTCCGTTGCCGAAACTGCCGGGGTCGAAGGGGAATGGTTGAGCCACGCTCTGCGTTACCGGCATCACCAGTACTGCAGTCAGGGCCACGGTCAATGCGGCGAGCTTCGGATGACGCACGCGTTCTCCTCGGGTCGGAAACCGTTCTGCGCCTCACTATAAACAGACAAACACCATTTTTCGGGCCCTCTCGCTATACCCGCAGGCCACAGGAGAAACGAAACCCCTTCAGAAGTCGGCAAACTCCGGCAAAGCGTTCGCCAGTGGGGATGCGTTACGTCTTGATGCAGATCGTGCCTTCCGCCAGCCGGGCACACTCCAGTCCAGGAGGTATTCGAGATCCGCTTCCACTCCCCTGTCCCGAAGTCCGAAACGTCGTTCCAGCGCATCGTCGTCCGTCAAATGCAGTCTCGCCGCGTCGGGCACTCTCAGTTCGGGGTCACAGAATGGGCCTACGGGCGCGGTAACCGTTCGTCGTCCTGACGGATCTTTCCACTCCAGAAGACCACCTCCGATTTGCTTCACTGTCCACCTGCCAAACGTCTTCAGTCGGTGATGTTTTCGACACAGACAGGCCAAGTTCCGTTCTGCAGTAGGCCCTCCCTGAGCGGGGTTGCCGTGATCGAACGGCACCGTGTGATCGATATCGCAACTATCAGAACGCACAACACAATTCGGAAAGCGGCACGTACCGTCTCGCGTCCTTACAATCGTCACCAACGCCGCGGACGGCTGGTACGTGGATTCACCGCGCCGCGAACCACTGTTCCTTCTCGAGCGATTATCCCTTGCCGCAGCGGGCAATATCTCCGGTGAGCGCATCGACTGACCCACGCCGAGCACCGGTCCGGCTGCCCCGCAGTCGAACAATGTTGCACCTCGGACGGTGCAAGGGTGAGGACTCTCTGCCACGTGGCGTCCGCGGCGATCGCGCGCGCAAGGTCGGCATCGATGTGGCCGTACCCCTGCAAATAGCCTGGCAGGTCGTCGAATCCGAGCAGGGTGGAAGCGTTGACACCCACAAGAATTGTCGCAATCGGGAGCGCGGAGGTCTTCGTATCATCCCTACGGGTGCAATCGCCGTCGCACTGACAATCCAACGACGTCTTTCCTTCCGCCAATGCGATCAGTGCATCGGCACGCCGTTGCCCGAAAGTTCTCGGATCGGAACCACAGACCTGCATCGACATCGCACGGAGCCTCGTGGCCAAAGTCTGAGCGCCGACCGCTGGAAGCATTCCGTCCAGAGTCGACATACCGTCGTGCGACGCGCACGTCCGAACGTCCCGATCCGCCTCCGCACGAACTCGCCTGGCACGCACCCCATCAGGGTCGTGCCGAGCAATGAGACCTCGTGCGCGCGCCTTCAACTTGTTACCGGTTACACGGCAGGCACCGTCCACGAGGAGTCGCTCGATGTCATCGAGCGCGTGCTCGGAGACGTTGGCGAGAGCTTCGGACAGTGCCATCGCTTTGGCCAGATCGATGTCACCGCAAGCAAAAGCGGCCGCCACCCGCGGAAGTCGCCAGCGCAGGTCACATCCCAGTGCAATCATTTTCTGCGCGGCGTACTCCGTAATGCTCAGTATCGACGCGATCTCCACGTGCGCGAATTGACCCCGAAAAGCCTCATTGACTCCAACCGCGGCATCCTCCTCACAACGGTCCAAGTACAGCGCAGTGACCGCGTAGATCTCGAGGAAGTGGGCGCGCGCGATTTCCGCATGCTGCCGAAACAGCGCGTCCGCGGAAGTCTTCGATTCGAACATATGAGCGATTCTTCGGGCGCCCACCGACAAGTTTTTGCGAAATCCCGGGGTATTCACCGATACCTTTTGCGCTCCGATGTCACTACGTTCAATCGCATGACTCAGCATCCGACACGAGATCAACCGTACTTCGGCATAGCGATATTCGAGTTGGGGAAGAATGACGGGGTCGGGTGCTTCCACCGAGAGGACTGTTATCTCATCTGGGCTGGCGACCCCGCTGAGGCGCAGTCAAAATTCGAGCGCAAGGCCGGCGAGCAGGAGTATCCGCTCGGCGCGAGCGATGACCAGTCCTATGTAAACTTGCGCATCTCGTGGATCTTGCGCCGGTGTCGGACGCTGTCCATACCGGCACCGCAGATCTCTACTCTCGACACTTCTCAAATATTGCCGCCTACAGAACTTTTGAGACACTTCTAGGGGGAGACAGCATCCTCTGACAAGCGCCCACTTCACGCCCGCTGCGCACACAACAGCGCAAAGCGCTGATCCCGATCCGTCCACACCTTCCGCACCCCGAAGCCCGCGGACGCGAGTTCCGCGGCAATCCCCTCCTCGGTGAACTTCGCCGAGATCTCGGTGCGCAGCTGCTCGCCCGCTGCGAAGGTGATCTCCAGATCCAGGTCGTCGATATGCACCGAGACTTCACGAAGTGCTTCCAGGCGCATCTCGATCCACTCGTTCTCGGCATCCCAGAGCGCGACGTGACGGAAGTCCTCCAAGGGAAAGTTCGCTCCCAGTTGCTTGTTCAGGACCGAGAGAACATTGAGATTGAACTGCGCAGTCACACCGGCAGCGTCGTCGTAGGCGGGCACGAGAACTGCGGGATCGATCACCAATCCCACACCCAGGATCAGGTTCTCCCCCGGAGCGAGCACCGCTGCGATCCCCGAGAGGAACTCGGCTCGTTCTGCGGGAACGAGATTACCGAGAGTCCCCCCGAGAAAAGCGACCGCGCGCCGTCCACCACCGGGCAGATGATGCAGCGAACCGGTGAAGTCGCTGACCACTCCGAGCACGTCGATTCCGGGAAACTCGGCACCGACTTGCTGCGCCGCACCTTCGAGGGCCGTCACCGAAACATCCTGCGGTACATACGTTCGCAGAGTTCCGCGAGCCGTCATCGCGTCGAGGAGCAACCGCGTCTTCTCAGAGGAACCTGAACCCAGTTCGATCAGGATCTCGGGTTCGGTCAACGCCGCGATCTCGTCGGCGTACCGAGCGAGCAGGCCGCGTTCGGTACGGGTGGGGTAATACTCGGGTAAGGCCGTGATCTCCTCGAACAGTTCACTTCCACGCGCGTCGTAGAACCATTTGGGCGAGAGCCACTTCGGCGTAGCGGTCAAGCCCTCCCTGGCCTCGGCTCGCAATGCGTCGACCGATTCGGCCGGTGTCAGATAAACCTCGAGCGTAGGGGTTTTCATTGTTCTCCCATCGGTATCGGGGTGATGATCAAATGGCCGGGACGCGCGCAGACGATGTGCCGGTCCGGCACCTGCTCCCAGTCCGGCGAACGATCGAACGGTTCGGAAACGATCAGGGCCCGCGACTCGTCGACCCGCGTGTACAACGTGTGGCCCCACGCCGTGGCCCACAGTTCCTGCCCGTCGCCGAACAGGAGGTTCAATCGTGAATCCGGTGCCGCCGCAGCCACATCGTGAACGAGGCTCGTCACGGCGGCTTCCGCGGGCTTCGACTTCAACCGATGCCGAAGCACTGTCCACAACAAGGCAGCATCCGTCGGCGCGGGCATCTTCAGCAATTCGACGGCCGGAACTTCTGCTGCCAAGTCGGCGAGTGAGCCAGGCCAACCGGATACCGCTCCGTTGTGGCTGAAAGCGTAGGTTCCGTCGACGAACGGTGCGCAGGCACCGATCTCGACGGCCATCCCCTCCGTCGCGGAACGTACGGCGGCGAGAACGGATCCGGAAATGATGTGGGACAACGTCTCGTCGACTGTCGGGTCCGACCAGATCGGCGAGATACTGCGGTACCGTCCCTGCCTTCCACCGTTCCACCACACCGCGCCGAATCCGTCGGCATTGATGGTCCCGCCGCCACGCATCTCGCGAGGTGCCCACGACTGTCGCATCAGTGAGTTCTCGCCGTCGTGGAGGAGTTCACGAACCGAACGCGGCGGCCCGAGATACCCGAGGTGCCGACACATGTCAGGATCTACCCGAAATCGTTCTGGCGCAGCGAAAACCCGAGAAGATCTGGCGCCTGATCGGATGGTCCCAGTTGCGGAACGTCCCCCGGCAGGCAACGCTGTCGGTCCCGAACGATCCCCCTCGCAACACTTTGTAGTCGCCGCCGAAGAACACCTCCGAGTACTCCCGGTAGGGGAAGGCCCGGAAACCCGGATACGGATGGAAACCCGAAGACGTCCACTCCCACACGTCGCCGATCAACTGCTCGACACCCGCTGCCGACGCACCCGCCGGGTACGAGCCGACGCCGGCGGGACCGAGATGGCGCTGACCGAGATTGGCATGATTCTCGTCTGCGGACACGTCCCCCCACGGGAATCGCCGCGATCTTCCGGATTCCGGATCCCACCGCGCGGCCTTTTCCCATTCAGCCTCGGTGGGAAGCCGTTTGCCTGCCCAACTCGCGTAGGCCTCGGCTTCGTAGAAGCTCACATGCACGACGGGCTTGTCCGGTGGGACCGGCGCCTCGACGCCGAAAGTCTCGTGCCACCAACCCGAACTGTCGCGTTCCCAGAACAGCGGTGCACGGAGTTTCGCGTCGACGCGATGCCGCCAACCGTCACGGGACCACAGTTCCGGTCGGGAATAGCCGCCGTCCTCGATGAATTCGACGAACTGCCCATTGGTGACCGGGAATCTGTCGATCGCGAAGTCGGTGAGATAGACCTGATGCGCCGTGCGCTCGTTGTCGAGTGCCCACGGTTCGTCGTCGGTCCCCATGACGAAGGGGCCGGCCGCGATGGTGACCTCGTCGAGTTCCGGCATGCGGGCCGCTTGCGGAGCGGGTGTGGCAACGAGTGCCGTGGGTCCCGAACGCAATTGGTGTGTTGCGAGCATGGTTTCGGCGTGTTGCTGCTCGTGCTGCGCGATCATCCCGAAGGCAAAACCGTCCATGTCGAGTTTTGTGCGTCCGAAGGTGCTGGCTTCGAGCACATCCCAGACCTTCCCGCGAACCGTACGTACGTATTCGCGCGCCTCGGCCGGGTTGAGCAGGGGAAGTGTGGGTCTTGACGATCTCGAATGCTTGAACGCGTCGTACAGCTCGTCTATGTCGCTACGCACCGGATCGCGGCCACCGACATCTCGCACCAGCCAGAGTTCCTCTTGATTGCCGATATGCGCCAGGTCCCACACGAGTGGACTCATCAACGGGGAATGCTGAGCGACCAATTCGGTATCGTCGACGCAGTCGGTGAGCAGCGTCGACCGTTCACGCGCTCGCAGAAGTACGGCCTCGACCGCTTCCTTGGTGATCTCCCCCGTCATGTGTCGCTCTCACCGGGCACAATTGCGCGACAACACCGTTCGGCTGCGGCATCGAGAAGACGGACAAACTGCGGCTCCGGCGCGTACGACGCGGCAAGCGACATCAGAGAGGTTGCCGCCGAACGCAGTTCGACGTCGTCCAAACCGTACTCTGCCGCATCCCGCCATCTCCCGGCCGTCGACGCTGCGGCATCACTCGCCTCACGCATCACGGCAGGCCCGGACAGCAACGCGTCGATCGCTGCTACCGGTACTCGCCACAGATCTTCCGGCTGCGCATCGATGTAGCGAACCTCCAGATGGCCGACAGCGCGAACCGGCGGGAACAGCGTGGACAGGTGATAGTCCAAGTCCGCCCAGACGGGTCGGCGTCCGATCTCGGCATCGAAAGTGCCGTCTATCCAGTCCCCGAAAGTGGCACCCCGCGGAGCCGTCCAATCGTCGCCCTCGTTTCGCACACACATCAGCGGAACATCGAGCGCCCAGCCGGCGTAGTCCTGCACTTCCGGGACTGCGACCGTTCGCCAGGAATCGAGTTCGAGCCACGTCCGCATGCGTTGGGACGCCCAATCCCCTCTCGGAACCCCTTGCAAGCGTGGAGAACACGCAAACGCAGCGATGAGCGCCGGCCCCATGTCCCCGAGGAGCCGCCAACGCTGGGCAATGGACTCCGGGCTGCCGCCGGCATCGACACTGACCTGCACTGCTGCTGTATTGCACATCATCAAGGTGCCGTACGGTCCTATCCCGGCGAAGCGGGATTCCATTGCGCAATAACGTGGCAACCGGAGAATCCGGGAAGGTGGGCGGGCGACGTCGGCCGCGGCAGAACTGATTTCGATGGAGTACGACGCGAGGAGTGTTTCGAGAGTACGACGGTCTTCGTCGAGACAGTCACACAGTTCTCGGGCGGACGTCCGCGGCGCTGACGAGAGTTCGATCTGTCCGCCAGGTTCTACGGTGACGAGGCTGCCACGAGGAAGCGGAACCGCTGGTGAATCCGGGTCGATACTGGTGGGCGCGTATCGCCCGAGTGCCTTTGCCAGAGTCGCTGCTGACGGCCGCTCCCCACCGGGAACCTGGCTGGTCAGCCACTCGAGCTCAGCTCCGACCAAACGGGGTGGCCCCTGTTTGAAGCACACACCACCGACGTAGGCCTCGGCCGCAGGACGTGAATCCACCTGCGTGGTCTGTGCTGCTGTCAACGCTGCTGTCACCATTCGACTTCCCCTTCGGGCGGTCTTCGCGGTCGCTACCGACGATAGAACGCCAACGTCCGAGATGCACCCTTTGTGGTGTTACGTGTCGTTGAATTTCTTCAGTCGTATCCACCGGTACCCACAACCGGCCAGAACCACACCTGCGCCGGAAACAACCGCGATCCACGGAAGTGTGACCACCAGAACGACACAACCAGCCGCGCCGACCGCTTGCAGCCACTTCGGATACATCCGGTCCACACCGCGTTGGCTGTACGCACTCACGTTCGCGACGAAGTAGTAGAGCAGCACTCCGAACGACGAAAAGCCGATCACCCCACGAAGATCGGTTGTCGAGACCAAGGCGATCACAACGGCACCGACCACAAGTTCCGCATGGTGAGGGACCCCGAACCGTGGATGGACTGCAGCGAGGGCCACTGGCAGATCGCGCTCGCGGGCCATCGCCATCGCCGTACGACTCACGCCGGCGATCAGAGCCAGCAGCGCCCCCGCCGACGCCGCCGCGGCACCGATCACCACTACGGGAACGGCCCAGCTCCACCCGACTGCGCCCACCGCATCTGCCAGTGGTCGCGCCGAATTCGCCAGCCGATCAGGTCCCAGCGTCACCAACAGCACCACCGCTACCAGCGCATAGAGGATGACGGCGACGGTGAGTGCGATCAGGATCGCCCGCGGAATCGTTCGACGCGGATCACGCACTTCCTCCCCCAGCGTCGCGATCCTGGCGTACCCGGCGAAGGCAAAGAACAGCAGTCCCGCCGATTGCAGAATGCCGTACCACGACCCGAATGCGAGATCCGGGAACTCGCGCACCGCACCAGGACCGACGACGGCAACCACCAGCGCTACACACAGCGCCGTCGTCGACACGGCGACGATCACCCTGGCCATGTGCGCCGTCCGCGTGACTCCGCGGTAGTTGACTGCAACCAGCGCTGCCACCACCAATACCGCGACGGGGACACGCCAGGCCGTAGGCGCAACATACGTCGCGAAAGTCAGAGCCATTGCCGCGCAGCTCGCGGTCTTCCCGATCACGAACGACCAGCCGGCGGCAAACCCCCACCAGGGTCCGAGCTGCTCACGTCCGTAGACGTAGGTCCCGCCTGAAGTGGGGTATCTGGCCGCAAGCTGCGCCGACGACGTCGCGTTGCAGAATGCGATGAACGCTGCAATCGCCAGGCCCACAAGCAACCCGGTACCGGCTACTGCGGCAGCGGGCGCGAACACCACGAAGACTCCGGCGCCGATCATCGCGCCGAGGCCGATCACCACGGCATCGGCCGTGCCCAGTCTTCGCTCCATCGGGACAGCTTCGTTCACAGGTAGTTTGAACCACACCGACATGAACGGAAGGTGCCATGTTCGATCTCGACACGATCCGCCGCGACACTCCCGGATGCCTTGACAAGGTGTTCCTCGACAGCGCGGGATCCTCGCTCCCGCCCGAGCCGGTGCCGGCCACGATGATCGAGCACCTGCGACGTGAAGCCGACGTCGGCGGATACGTCGCAGCTGCTCGTCAGAGCGGCGCCCTCGCTGCTGTTCCCCATTCGCTGGCCCGGGTCATCGGTGCTCAGGCAACCGATATCGCTTTGACGGACAGCGCGACCCGCGCGTGGAACGACTTCCTCGCTGCCGTTCCGCTCGGACCCGGTGATCGAATTCTCATCAGCGGAGTCGAATACGCGAGCAACGCCATCGCTGCACTGGGGCGGGCGCGTTCGACCGGTGCCCACGTCGAGATCATCCCGAGCGATCAGTACGGACGCATCGACCTCGACGCACTCGAGAACATGCTCGACGATCGTGTTCGCGTCGTCTCCGTCGTCCACGTCCCCACCAACGGCGGCCTGATCAACCCCGTCCGCGAGGTCGTCGAACTCGCGAGGGCCCACGGCTCGCTCGTTCTGCTCGACGCATGCCAGTCCGTCGGCCAATTGCCCATCGACGTCACCGAACTCGGCGTCGACGCCCTCAGCGCAACCGGCCGCAAGTGGCTCCGCGGGCCACGCGGAACCGGATTCCTGTACGTCCGCCCCGGACTCGTCGACGCACTCGAACCCGCTGCGATGGACCTGCACGGAGCGGAATGGACCGGCGAGAACAGCTTCGTACCCGCACCGGACGCAACACGATTCGAGCTCTGGGAAACGAGTGTCGCTGCGCGCCTGGGTCTCGGCGTCGCCGCCGACTATCTGCTCTCGATCGGCACCGACACGGCGTGGGAGCAGATCGAATCCCGAGCAGTCACGCTGAGGGAAGGTCTGGCAGCGATTTCCGGAGTCGAAGTCCGCGATCGAGGAACCCATCTGAGCGGCATCGTTTCCTTCACCGTCGACGGTATCCCCGAGCACCTGGTGCGGGATCAGCTTGCAGCACAGAACATCACCGTTACCGTCAGTGGTCGCGGGTCCACCCTCCTCGACATGGATGCCCGCGGGCTCGATGCCGTGGTTCGCGCATCGCCGCACTACTTCGTCGACGAAGCCGACCTGGACACATTTCTGGGCGCGGTCAGGGGATTACAAACCTCCCGTTGACCGGGACCATGCCTGATCTGTGGAAGTCGAAACTGCAACTGTGGGGTGATCAGCAGTTTCGCCTTCCGAGAGGACTATTCGCATGGCCGACCCCACCGTCAGACCGATCTCCGCTGCCGACATCACCACCTGGGACTACGAGGCCGACGTCGTCGTCGCGGGATACGGCATCGCCGGCGTCACCGCTGCGATCGAAGCAGCGCGTGCCGGCGCCGAGGTGCTCGTCCTGGAGCGGACGGGCGGTTGGGGCGGAGCCGCGTCACTGGCTGGTGGATTCATCTACCTGGGCGGTGGAACGCCGTTGCAGAAGGCGTGCGGGTTCGAGGACTCGGTCGAGAACATGAAGACGTTCATGAAGGCAGCGCTCGGCCCCGGAACCGACGATACGAAGATCGACGCGTACTGCGAGGGCAGCGTCGATCACTACAACTGGCTCGTCGACGCCGGGGTCCCGTTCAAGGAATCGTTCTGGGGTCAGCCCGGCTGGGAACCGCCGTACGACGACGGCCTGATGTACTCGGGAGGCGAGAACGCCGCGCCGTTCAACACCCTCGTCGATCCCGCGCCCCGCGGACACGTTCCGCAGATGTCCGAGAAGAACACCGGCGAGAAGGGCGGCGGCTACATGCTGATGAAGCCACTCGTCGAGACGGCCGAAAAGCTCGGTGTCCGAGCAGAATACGATCTGCGCGTCCAAACTCTGGTGGTAGACGGCGATCGGGTTGTCGGCGTCGTCGCCAAGCGTTACGGCAAGGATGTCGCGATTCGTGCCCGCAAAGGCGTAGTGCTGGCGATGGGCAGCTTCGCGTACAACAACGAGATGGTGCGCTCGAACGCACCGCGCATCTTCGGCCACCCGGCGGCCTCCATCGAGGCGCACGACGGCCGCGCAATCCAGATCGGTCAGGCACTCGGCGCCGACACCGCACACATGGACGCCACCGAGGTCGCGTTCTTCTGCGACCCGCAGTTGATGGTGCGCGGCATTCTTGTCAACGGCCGCGGTCAGCGATACATCCCCGAGGACACCTACCCCGGCCGCGTCGGCCAGGCAACGCTGTTCCAGCAGGATAACCAGGCATTCCTCGTGATCGACGAAGCTGCGTACGAGGAAGGCATGAAGGCCGAATCGTCCAGTGCACAGTTGCGGGCGCAGCCGAGCTGGGTGGCGGAGACCGTCGAGGAACTCGAAGGCGAGATGGGATTGCCCGCCGGATCGCTGCAATCCACCGTCGACCTCTACAACCGGCACGCGGCTGAAGGTTCGGATCCGGTGCTCGGCAAGAAGTCCGAGTGGGTGAAGCCGATCGTCGGCCCGTTCGCGGCAATCGATCTCCGTGGCCGCACAGGCGGATTCACGCTGGGAGGATTGAAGACCACCGTCGATTCCGAGGTTCTGCACGTCTCGGGTGCGCCGATCCCCGGACTTTTCGCAGCGGGTCGCTGCACGTCCGGTGTCTGTGCGGGCGGTTACGCCAGCGGGACAAGTCTCGGCGACGGCAGCTTCTTCGGACGTCGTGCCGGAATCAGCGCGGCGCGCTAGATCACCACAACTCGCACGCCCTCGGCAAAGCGGTACGGCTGAGTCTGCAGGACCGCGCCGAGGTGTTTCCTCAGTCTGGACACCTCGGCGCGCACTGCCACGACATGCTCGCGATCACCGAAGAGCACTTCGCTCAGGCCTGCGGCATCCACACCTGCCGAACCGACGGCTGCCAGTGCCCGCAAGATCTGGGCGTGACGCGGCGAAAGCGCGCGCGTCCAGTTGGCGTCACCACGCACCGTCACCTGCGGCGATGCGCCGAGGGCCAGCTCCAGCTCGATCAACGGCCCGCCGACGCCGGTGCGCAACAGCCAGCCGTCTCCGAGCGGCTCAGGCAGACACATCCCCAGACCTGGCACGATGACGGGCTTTCCCGCACTGGGTGCTGCCACGCGGTCGGGCGCGGCAATCCCGCTGGCGCCGGCCACCCAGCCGTATTCGTCGACCACCAATGCCGGACCTGTTCCTGCCGCGAACAGCGGTGCCGCCCGCGAGCGCAGGCGCTCGAGCGAAGCCGCGTGCTCGCGCCACAGCGTCGCCTCCGCGAGGCGAACCGCGGTGCGCACCAGCGCGACGGTGGTGGGATGCACCGAAGCTGCGGATCCACTGATGTCCACCACGCCCAGGATCTCGCCCGTCCGTGGGTCGTGCACGGGCGAGCCGGTACACGACCAATTGTGATGCGTGGGCGCATAGTGCTCGGCCGAGAAGAGTTGCACCGCAGAGTCTTCGATCAGCGCGGTACCTATCGCGTTGGTCCCCACCGACTGCTCCGACCAGCGTGCGCCTTCCGCGAACCCGAGAGCGTCCGCCGCACGTTTGACGGTCTTCGCCCCTTCGCGCCAGAGCAGGACACCGTCGGCATCGGCAACGACCACGATGAAGCCCGCGTCCTCGGCGACCTCGGTGAGCGTGGTTCGCAGTTCGGGCAGAACGCTTCGCAGCGCGGTACGCGAACGCCTCGCCTCCAACTCGGAGAAATCGGCGACAGTAGACGCACCGCAGTGATCCGGCGTGAGCCCGCCGGCGGCCACCCTCGACCACGACCGCGCCACGACGGTCCGCGGCTGCGCCGGTGGTTCCTGGCCGGAGAGAACTGCGTCGTGCACCCGACTGAGTAGGCGAGCATGCTGCGACAGGTCGGTACCCGGCACGACGGCACCGAGCCGACTGCCTTCGGGAGCGTTCCCCACGGTGGTCACTCCGTCAGGCTACCGCTTTCGATGTGACGCGAACCACGTCCACACGGCCAGGTGCCCACCACCTGCGATTAGCGGCCGGGAGCAAACTCCGGTAACGTATCCAAAGTTGTCTCGGCGAGGGTGAATCGCAGCAGTTCCACACGTTGCAGGTTTACCGTGATCGACGCGGCTACGGCTCAGCTCGAGCGTTTCGCTCCTGGCCGTGTGCGCGCCTGTCCGCCTTGCCGCAGGCAAAACCACACGTCAGTAAACCGAGCACGAACCCCGTGAGTTGTAGGAGCCGTTTCATCATGTCTGAAGAAAACAACCTCGTCGCCGTCGTCCGCACCGAATTCGGCAAGGGCGCAGCTCGCCGCGCACGTCGTGACGGCCAGGTCCCCACGGTTCTGTACGGCCACGGTGAAGATCCCCGCCACCTCAATGTGCCGGCTCGCGACTTCGCCGCCATCCTCCGTGCACACGGCACCAACGCCATCCTCACCCTCGACATCGAGGGCACGGAGCAGGTTGCACTGACCAAGTCGGTCGTCGTGCACCCCATCCGCAACTACATCGAGCACGCCGACCTCCTCGTCATCAAGAAGGGCGAGAAGGTCACGATCGACGTGAACGTCATCGTCGTCGGCGATGCTGCTGCAGGCACGATGGTCGCGCAGGACGCATCCACGATCTCCATCGAGGCCGACGCGCTTCACATCCCCGAGCAGATCGAGGTTTCGGTCGAGGGTCTCGAGATCGGCACCCAGATCCTGGCCAGCCAGCTCGAACTGCCCAAGGGCTCGACCCTGCAGGCTGACGCCGACACCCTGATCGTCAACGTCGTTGCTGCACCCACCGAGGCAGACCTCGAAGAGGGCGCAGAAGCTCCCGCCGCCGACGAGGCTGCAGAAGAGGCCTGATCCTCTCGGTTCCAACAGAACTCACTGCGCGCGGCGCGTCATTCCGATTCGGAGTGACGCGCCGTTCGTGCGTAGCAGGAAAAATCAAGCCAGAAAGTAGCGTCCGTTGAGCACAGATACCGCCCTCGTCATCGGCCTGGGTAATCCCGGCCCCCAGTACGAGAAGACCCGGCACAACGTCGGCTTCATGGTCGCCGGCACCCTTGCCGGGCGCATGGGCGGAAAGTTCAACGTACACAAGAAGAGTGGCGCCGAAATCGTCGAAGGTCGCCTCGCCGGCCGGCGTGTGATTCTCGGAAAACCACGCTCGTACATGAATCTCTCGGGTGGCGCTGTCGCCGGTCTCGCACGGTTCTTCTCGGTCGACGCCGCGAACATCATCGTCGTCCACGACGAACTGGATCTCGATTTCGGGACGATCAGACTCAAACTCGGCGGCGGCGAAGGCGGCCACAACGGCCTGCGGTCCATTTCGAGTTCGTTGACCACCAAGGACTACCTGCGCACGCGCGTCGGGATCGGTCGTCCGCCGGGCCGCATGGACCCGGCGGACTACGTTCTCAAGCCGTTCTCGTCCACGGAGCGAAAAGAACTCGATCTCGTATGCGAAGAGGCTGCGGATGCAGTGGAGCTACTGCTCGAACTCGGGTTGGAAGCCGCACAGAACCGCCTGCACTGACGGTCAGTTACCCAGCAGTGCAGCCGAATTGGCGCGGCGGAGCTTCCCCGACGACGTCTTCGGGATACTGCCGGGACCCAGGACCGCAACGGCGCGAGGTCGGACACCGACGTCGGCAACCACGGCGTGGACCACTTCGCGTTCGATACGCTTGACCTCTTCCGGATCTTCGAACGCGTTGGTCTCGACGGCGACTGCAAAGCTCTCACGCTTCTGGCCGGCGTCGAGACGAATCGCGACGGCATTTCCGGGACGCACACCGGCAACGGTTCCGGCCGCCCGTTCGATGTCTGTGGGGTACACGTTCCGGCCGCCCATGATGATGACGTCCTTGACACGCCCGCACACCACGACCAGTCCTTCCTCGGTGAAGTACCCGACGTCACCGGTGTCGAGCCAACCGTCGTCGTCCTGGGCCGGCTTGTGTCCGTCGACCGTGACGTACCCGGGAGTGACTGCCTTGCCGCGAACCTCGATGATTCCGACACCGCGGGCCGGAAGCACCTGACCGTCACGGTCGACGATGCGTCCCTCGAGGTCAGGCACCATCTTGCCGAGTGTGGCGAGGGCACGAGCGTTGGGGCGATTGGACGGCACCGCTCGAGACATCGATTCGAGAAAGTCTGGATCGACGTAGTCGAGGACCTGACCTTGATCGGGATCCGGAATCGACACGGCGAGCGTGGTTTCCGCCATTCCGTACACGGGCGCCAGCGCAGTCGGGTTCAAACCGAAACGCGCACCTGCCTCGGCGAGTGCATCCATCGTGTCGGGATCCACCGGCTCGGCGCCGTTCCACATGTATCGGACGCTGGACAGGTCGACTGCCCCGTCTTCCGCCTGTGCGAGTCGACGAGCCAAGAGCGAGTACGCGAAGTTCGGTGCGGCGGTGACGGTTCCGCCGTACTTGCCCATCAGTTCGGCCCACAGCACCGGGGTGCGCAGGAAATCCATCGGCGTGATGCTGATGACCTCTGCGCCCACCTGCATCGGAACCGTGAGAAAACCCACCATGCCCATGTCGTGGAAGAGCGGAAGCCAGCTCACCATCACGTCGTCTTCGATGGAGAACTTGATGCGGTTGATCATGGCGTAGGCATTTGTGTAGAAGTTCTCGTGCGTGATCTGCACAGCCTTGGGCGAACCGGTGGAACCGGACGTCAACTGCTGGAGTGCGATATCCGATTCGGCCGTCTCCACGGGATCGATCGACGTTCCGCTGCGAAGCTCGTCCACCGTCACGACGGTGATGCCACGCTCTTCGAGGAGCGGCTTGGCCGCGTCGAAGGGCGCACCCAGAATGACGGCTTTCGCGGAGATCATGTCGATCACAGTCTCGGTGTCCTGAGCCCAGACGCCCAGATCCGTTCGGGGGGTCGGCTGATGCAGCATCGTCACCGACGCACCGCGCATCCACGTCGCCTGGCAGGCAGGTGCGATGTCGACGGGCTGTCCGGCGAGAATGCCGATCGCGACGCCGCGATCGATACCGACCTCGGCCAGGCCGCCGGCCATGCGCCGAGCCTCCTGGTGGATGTCGCCCCAGGTCTGACGGAAAGCGTTGTCCGGCTCTCCCGTCACCAGGCCGCGGTCGGTGACTGCGGCGGTCGCATACATCTCTTCGGTGAACTTGCTCAACGCAACTCCTCGGTCAGTGTCACTCTTCGATCAGTGCAACTCTTCGCAGGACACAAATGGCTGTGTGTTCGAACACACACATACATGGATAATCAGCGATCGTTCGCCGAGTGTTACGCCGCAGTGGCTGTTGCATCGTGGTCTGCGAGTATCCTTTCTCTGTTGTGCTGCCGCACTCTCCACCTGTCCGCGCACCGGCACGTCGCCGGCACCGACGCCCACTTCGAGAGGTTCTTCGTTGACTACCCCGTCCGACTCGACCGTCCCTTCCGACTCGACTGTCCAGTCCGACACCGAAGGCCCCGATTCAACCGAGAGCGGGTCGGTCGCGGTCACGACGACGACCAAGGGCCTGTCCGCCGAGGCAGAGCGTCGCCGCACCTTCGCCGTCATCTCGCATCCCGACGCCGGAAAGTCGACGCTGACCGAAGCGCTGGCACTGCACGCGAAGAAGATCTCGGAGGCAGGAGCCGTCCACGGCAAGGCAGGCCGCAAGTCGACGGTCTCGGACTGGATGGAGATGGAGAAGGCCCGCGGCATTTCCGTCAGTTCCACCGCACTGCAGTTCAACTACCACTCGTCCGAGACCCCGGACGAGCAGATCAACGTCATCAACCTCGTCGACACCCCCGGTCACTCCGACTTCTCCGAGGACACGTACCGCGTCCTGACCGCCGTCGACGCGGCGGTCATGCTCATCGACGCTGCCAAGGGCCTCGAACCGCAGACGCTCAAGCTGTTTCAGGTGTGTCGTCACCGCGGCATTCCGGTCATCACCGTCATCAACAAGTGGGACCGTCCCGGTCAGACTCCTCTCGAACTACTCGACGAGATCAGCGAACGGATCGGCCTCACGCCCACCCCCCTGTACTGGCCGGTCGGCATCGCCGGCGACTTCCGCGGACTGCTGCGGCGCGGTGAAGACGGTCAGGCTCGCGAATACGTCCGCTTCACCCGCACCGCAGGCGGCGCGAAGATCGCCCCCGAAGAGGTCATGGACGCCGACGCGGCGCTCGCCAAGGAAGGCTCCGAGTGGGAGACCGCGGCCGAGGAGAGTGAACTGCTCTCCGCTACCGGCCAGGACCACGATCAGGAGATGTTCCTCGCCGGTCAGACTTCCCCGGTGATCTTCGCGTCCGCGATGCTCAACTTCGGCGTCCGCCAGATCCTCGACACCCTCGTCGAATTGGCGCCGCCGCCGCGTGGGCGCGAAGACCTCAGCGGCAAGCCGCGCGAGGTCACCGATCCGTTCAGTGCGGTCGTCTTCAAGGTCCAGGCCGGTATGGACACCGCGCACCGCGACCGTCTGGCGTTCATGCGCATCGTCTCCGGCGTGTTCGAGCGCGGCATGGTTGTCACACACGCCCAAACCGGCAAGCCCTTCACGACCAAGTACGCCCAGACGGTATTCGGACGTGAACGTTCCACCGTCGAATCCGCGTTCCCCGGCGACGTCGTCGGCCTCGTCAACGCCACCGCACTCGCACCCGGCCACACGCTGTACACCGAGAAGAAGGTGGAGTTCCCGCCGATCCCGTCGTTCGCGCCGGAACACTTCTCGATCCTGCGCGCCGAAAGCGCCGGCAAGTACAAGCAGTTCCGCCGTGCTGTCGACCAACTCGATTCCGAGGGCGTCGTCCAGATTCTCCGCAACGACATCCGCGGCGACGCCTCCCCCGTCATGGCGGCCGTCGGCCCGATGCAGTTCGAGGTCGTCGCAGCACGCATGAAGGCCGAGTTCAACGTCGAGGCCAAGATGGAACCGCTCGGCTACGCATTGGCTCGCCGTACCGACGCCGCGTCCGAGGTCGAACTGAACCGTCAACGAGGTGTGGAGGTCTTCACCCGTTCCGACGGTGTTCTGCTCGCCCTGGTCAGTGACAAGTGGCGCCTGCAGTACATCCAGAAGGAACTCCCGGATCTGACGCTCGAACCCCTCGTCGCTGCTGCGGACTGATGAGCCTGATCGAGGCGCTGTTCGACGCCGAACTGCACATCGGCAGCGCCACGATTCTCTGGCGAGAGATCATCGGAAACGCGTTCGGAATCGGCTCCGCGATCGCGGGCGCGCGACGCTCGGTATGGGCGTGGCCCGTCGGTATAGCCGGAAATGCCTTGTTGTTCACGGTGTTCATGGGCGCACTTTTCCACACGCCGCAAGAGCTCAATCTCTACGGCCAGGCCGGCCGTCAGTTGTTGTTCATCACCGTCAGCGTCTACGGGTGGACTCAGTGGCGACGCGGGGCACGCGACTCCGGTCGCGCAGTCCTGCCCCATTGGGCGACAACTCGCGAGCGCGTCGCCATGATCGCCGTCATGACCAGCGGCACAATCGCTTTCGCCTGGATCTTCGACCTCCTCGGCTCGTACGGAGCGTGGGCGGAGGCCTGGATCTTCACCGGCTCCATCCTCGCGACATACGGCATGGCGCGCGGCTGGACCGAATTCTGGCTCATCTGGATCGGCGTCGACGCCGTTGGTGTTCCCCTTCTTTTCCGAGCCGGCTATTACCCTTCGGCGATCCTCTATCTGGTCTATGCATTCTTCGTCCTGTGGGGCTTCGCAATGTGGCTGCGCATTCAACGCCGAACTCCACAAGGGGTGTGACCGTAAACCAACTCCTGGTATGTTTGCGTCGATTAAGCAAACCGGCGGTCTGTTTACGGGCATCAGGAGCGAAACAATGGAAGACAAGAATTCTCACGGAATAGCGGGCCCCAACGGTTCCGGCAACGGATCGAGAGCCAATAGTTCCGCAAGTAATGGTTCTGCAAGCAATGGTTCTGGGAGCAACCTTTCCACGGGTAACGGTTCCAGCAGTGCCACCGCCACAGCGGATTTTCTGTCGACCGCACCCAAGCAATCCGATGCATTCACGTTTCCGCTTCCTGCCCGAACCACGGCCGCACACAGCAGCGGAGAGGACCTTTCAGTGCCAGCTTCAACACGCGAATCATCGAGGACGCTCGAAACTCGGAGTCGTACCGTCGTACGTCGCGACGCGATGGGCGTAGCCGCCGTTCGAGTGGCCGGTCGACTCACCCACACCGAACTCATCGCAAATCAGGCCTCACCCTCGAGCGCACATTCCTCCGATCCCACGACGGATCTGGACGAGTTGCTCACGATGCTCGGCAGCTACCTGTTGTCCTCGGGGTTCGAACATCCCGAAATCCACGCCAAGCTGGGCGGACAGTCGATCGTCGTCAACCTCGTATCGCCGGAGATCAGCGCGAGCTGATCTGGGCCCAGCTGCCCCTTAGGGCCACAGCACTGCTCGTGTCCATGCTCGGTCCGAGCCGCGCCGGTACAACCACCGCTGATGTCGACGCCCGGAGTCTGCCTGCCAGAACTCGACAGACTCCGGCTCGAGGCACCACGCACGCCAGTCCTTCGACACGAACCCTGGGTCGTCGCTGATTCTTGCTTCCGCAGCGGCCACCGACGCGTCGTACGCCCCTAAGTCTTCGAGCACCTCGCTCTGCTTACTTGCCGTCGCCACCGCTCGCGCGGTGACGGAGCGTTCGACGAAGTCTCGGCGTCGAAGTGCGTCGTCGCCCTCGCGAACCGTTCCGCGAATCCGGACCTGTTGGCCTGTTTCGCGCCAGTAGAAGGCGAGCGATGCTCGCGGATTTTCTTTCAACTCAACACCTTTCGGCGAAGCAGCTGAACCAGAGAACCAGAACCCTCCCTCGGTCACGTCCTTGAGGATGAGGAAGCGAGAATCAGGCATACCGTCGCCGCCCACGGTCGAGAGCGCACACACGTGTGGCTCGACGACGCCGAAGGCCACGGCCGCACGGAGCCAGTCGAGGAACAACTCCCCCGGCTTTTCCGGAAAACACTCGGGCGCGGGCGGCGGAGTTCCGGTCAGCGCGGGGATACCGCGAATCCACGTCCGTACGTCAGGCAGCGAAAAATCTGCATCAACCATGAGCCGACTCTAATCGCGGGCGACCTCAGGAGACGTTGCGAACTACCGAGTCGCCGAACGACGGTTGCTGCAGCAGCGCCCACTTGTTGGACGTCAATCGGAAACTCGGCATGTCGGCGAGCGCCACCACCGATTCCCAGGTCCGCTCGTAGCTCGTGTGGGAGATTCGCCATTCACCGTCGCTGCAGCGGGTGTATCTGTCGTGATAGAAGGCCGATCCGCGAAGCAGCATGCCATCTTCGGGGATGACCACTGTGTCCGCGAGGCACCAGATCCCGGTTGCGGTGTCTCCGTCGACGTCGATCTCGGGTTGCCCGCACTGATGTTCGGTGATGATGTGTGATCCGAGAGTGTTCTCGAGGAAGGAAACGAACGAATCTCGGGAATCGAAACTGAGTTGTTCTCCGTAGATCGCGGTGGCGTCGACGGTCAGAGTGTCGGCGAATTCGACCCACGATTTGGTGTCCAAGGCGCGTGCGTATCGGTACTTGAGTCTTTGGATGAGAACAATCGCTTCGAGATCCATGATCCCCGCCTCCCGGTGCAGCAACCACCCGTCCTATGTGTGCACATTAGCCTGTATCACGCCGAAACGGGCATTACTCTCAAAGCTAGTAGAAATGTCATCCGATAACACGCTTTTCCAGGCCGTCGAGCATGATCGTGATCTTCTCGTCCAACCAACCTCGCCCGTGCCACGTCGATTCGTCGCCGATACCCTCGATCAACGACTCCGATGCATTCCAACTTTCCTGATACGCCTGTCGCGCGGAACGTGAATCGGCGGAGCTGACGGTCTTGTCCATCGCCGCCATCATTGCGAACTGCGTCATCGTCACCTCGGAGATGAAGTCCACCGCCAATATCGCATCGTGGGGTGTGAAGCCTTGCGCAGTCAACGAACCGACCAGTTTCTCCACGATGTCGATTATCGCCGGCGGCGTGCCCGGAACTGCGAGACCGACCTGGGCCAGACCTGGATAGCGCTCGAACGAGGACCACAGAACGTCGCAGAAATCCCTCAGGAATTCGCGCCACGGACGATTCGTATCGGGCCATACAGTCTGACGCACAACATGATCCGAGCAGGCACGCAGCAGCGCTTCGCGGTCTGCGAAGTAGCGATAAAGTGCAGAATGACTGACGCCCAGCCGCTTTGCCACGCTCGGCATCGTCAGTTCACTCAGATCACCGGCCAGGGCGGCCTCGACGATGTCCGTTGTCGACAACGTCGGCGGCCGCCCCGTCTTCTTTCCGGTCTGCATTCTGCTCAGCTTGCCACCAACCGCCATCCCGACGCACGGTGGCGCTGGTTCCAGAACGCGGCGTAGTTCCCACCGGCTGCGAGCAGAACTTCGTGGGTTCCCACTTCGACGATCGATCCGTCGTCACCGAGCACGATGATCTGATCTGCGGCCACGACGGTCGACAGTTTGTGAGCGATCACGAGCAGTGTGCTTTCCCTGGCGAGTTCTTGCATCGCACGCTGCACGTGTGCCTCGTTCTCGGGATCGAGCGCGGCCGTCGCCTCGTCGAGCAGAACGACAGGTGCGCGTTTGAGGAGTGCGCGCGCAATGGAGACCCGCTGCCGCTCTCCACCGGACAGTGCCGTCCCGCCCTCACCGACACGGGTGTCCCAACCCCGCGGAAGCCGCTCGACGATTTCCGCGACGCCCGCGATCCGAGCCACGTCGAAGACTTCCTCGTCCGTGGCTTCGGGGCGGCCGAGGCGGATGTTCGCGATCAACGTGTCGTCGAAGAGGTACACGTCCTGGAAGACCAGAGACAGCTGCGACATCAGGTCGGCACTCGTGAGGTCCCGCACGTCGACGCCGCCGACACGCACCACACCGGAGTCGACGTCGTAGAAGCGCGAGATCAACCGGGTGACGGTGGTTTTGCCGGACCCTGACGGACCGACCAACGCCGTCAACGACTTCCGTGGCACGTCGAAGGAGATGTTTCGCAGAACCTGCCCACCGTCCGCGTATCCGAAGTCGACGGCGTCGAACTGCACTGCCGTCTCCCCCGTCGCCGTCCCGCTGGTATCGGGTTCAACCATTGGTTCAACTTCGAGGATCTCGGACATTCGCCGGATTTCATTGCGTGCCATTCTGATTGCACCGCCGAACTCGCCGATCTCACCCAGCGGCTGGATGAACCGTGCGGTCAGCCCGAGTAGCGCGATCAACGTGACCGGATCGATGTCGCCGCCGAGCGCGAGGAACGCGCCCAAGATGATCACGGCAGAGAACACGAATTGCAGGGCGATCCCGTTGACCACGGACCCGATCACCACGAACCACAGTTGTGAACGACCCGCAGTGTGTTGCGCTTCGATCGCGTCGTCGAGCGGTTCGTACACCCCGTGGGTGCGTCCGAAAGCACGCAGGACCGGTTGGCAACGCGCGTATTCGAGCACTCGATTGTTCGATTCGACGGCTGCGGCATGTGCCCGATCGTCGGCCTTGGCAGTCATCGTCGAGGCAAATCTGGCTGCCGCGAACAGAATCGGAACGCTGACCACCAGCGCCAACCCGAGCCGCCAGTCGAAGAACAACATGCACACGACAATGGTTGCCGGGCTGGCAATTCCGGAGATGATCGGTGTCATCAGGTGCGCAGCCGCCCCCATCACCGAGATGGTGCCCTTGCTGGCAACCTGCGATACCTGCCCGAGTCGCCCGGCGCCGAACCAGCCGAGCGGCAGAGTGACGAGATGATCTCCCAGACGCAGATGCATCGTCCGCAGCAGAGTGAGGGCCGACTCGAAACCCTTCATCGCCTGCAGGTAGTGCGCAATCGAACTGATCACAGCGCATACGGCCATGGCGGCGAGCCACCGAACGAAACTGCCCCAGTTCTGATCGAACAGTGCCTGCACCGCAGGGACCAGAAGCGCCACTGCCAAACCCTGCATCACGCCGTACAACACTGCCCACACCAGGAACTCGCGATAACGGCCCTGATTCTGCGGGCCGAGTATCCGGAAGAGGTCGCGAATCATGAGTTGGCCTTTCCTGCTGCGTCAGACTTACCTGCGATGTTGCGTTCAATCGAGTCGGCCCGACTGTGCTCAATCGAGTCGGCCCGACTGTGACTCGCCCACATCCGGGCATAGGTTGAACCACTCGCCACGAGCTGATCGTGCGTGCCCTTCTCCACGATCCGTCCGGCGTCGAGGACCACGATCTGATCGGCACTCACAATCGAAGCCAACCGGTGCGCGATCACCAGCACCGTGCGGCCCACCGTCAAACGCGACAGCGCTTCTTGGATATCGGCTTCGGACTCCGGGTCGGCGAACGCGGTTGCCTCGTCGAGCACGAGAACAGGAGTGTCCGCGAGAATCGCACGCGCGATGGAGACTCTTTGGGCTTCACCACCCGAGAATCTGGCGTCGACCCCGACCACCGAGTCGTACCCCCTCGGGAGCGCTTCGATTCGGGTGTCGATCTGCGCGGCTGCGGCAGCGGCCTTCACCTCGGCCGAAGTCGCCTGCGGTCGGGCAAGCCGAATGTTGTCGAGCACAGTCGCTTCGACCAGCTGCACGTCCTGCAGAACGAATCCGACGTGGCGGTACAGCTCGTCGGTAGCGACTTCCCTGACGTCGACACCACCGATGGCCACGGATCCGGCACGCACATCGTGGAACCTCGGAACCAACGTCGCCAGCGTCGACTTACCCGAACCCGACGGTCCGACCAGCGCCGTCACCGTGCCCTCCGGCAGCGTCAGATCAATGTCGGTCAGAACGTCGGCGCCGTCGTCGTATGCAAAGGAAACTCCGGAGAATCGAACTTCGTTCCCCACAGGCTTTTTCGGATGATCGGTTTCCGGCAGAGCGTCGGTTGCGAACAGCGCGATCAGTCGCGCCGCAGCGGCGGCTGCCTCACGGCGAGCCTGCATACCGAAACCGATGGTCGTCACCGACACCGGAATCACCATCGCGACAAGAGAACTGGTCAGCACATCGACGGGTGACACCCATCCGGAGTGAACGAACCACGAGCCGAGGCCAAGGTTGACCACCAGCACAACCGGTGCGCTCAACGCAATCGAGGCCAGCGCCTCGGTCCGGAGCATCGGGCGAACCCAGCCCTCGTACGAGACGGCAAACGCCTTGGCAGCGTCGCGGTATCGAGAATGTGACTGCTTGTCCTGACCGAAGGTCTTGACCACTGCGATGCCGGTGACGAACTCGACGATGGTGTTGCTGATGGCCGCGATGCCCTCATTCATCCGGCTCATCTTGACGGCCATGTCCTTGGTCATCATCGCGTAGGCGATCATGTAGATCGGGAGGGTGGCAATCGCGACCAGTCCCAGACGCCAGTCGATCGAGATCACGTAGCCGAGCCCGACGAGCGGCACCGCGATGGCGCCGGTGGTCTCGACGGCGCTGTGCGCAACCAGGTAGTGGAGATCGGAGATGTCGTTCTGCGCGGCTTTGCGTACGGTTCCGGACGAGTGGGAGGTGAACCAGCCCAGTGGAAGTCGACCGAGTGTCGCTGCGATTCGACGCCGAAGCACAGCTTGAAGATTGACATCGGCGAAGTGCGTCACGATCAATGCACCGCCTCCGAAGAACGCACGCATACCCAGACCGAAGACGACCACCCACACGATCGTCCAGACGCGAGACGAGTCGATGTCGCCGCCCACGATCAGCGTCTTACCCAACTCGGCGATGGCCACGTACGGCACGATGGCCGCGACCGCGGCGATCACCTGCATCACCATCGCGATGGTGGTCCGTGTACGAACTGGCGCAAGGAGTTCGCGAAGCGCGCTCTTGTGCGCCGCCGCTTCAGCTTTGGCTTGCGAGGCTTCGGCCGTCGCTCCTTGTGATGCGTCGGCCTCTTCAGATGAAATGTCTGCTTTCGTGGCCTGTGTCGTCGTCATTTCGAGAACGCCTTCCATCGGGTTACTGCGTCGGCGTCGGATGCGATGCGGCCTTGGAGTTCCGCGCCGGTGAGAGTGCGATCGGCAAGAGCCTCGAGGTCTTCGAGGATCCAGTAGACCGCGAAAGGATAACTGCCGAACCAAAGTTCACCGCTCACGTCCACTGTGCGTCCGGCCTTCACTGCGGAGATCTCGTTGAACAGTGGATTTGCGTGAACTAGAGCGCCGTCGTAGATGTTGCCCGAGGTCACGACCATCGCGTCCGCCGCGTGCTGTCCGACCTCCTCGCCTGACACCGAAGACGTGGCAACACCTGTGTTGGGGCCGATCTTCGCGTCGAGTTCGGCTTGCGGGCGCCCGAAACCGGCTTCCTCGATGATCGAGGACATCGGCGACTGTGGGATGACGGTGTAAATGCCGCCGGAGAATCCCACCAGCACTGACAGCGTCTGCGGTTGCGCCTCGACCGTTCCGGATACTTCGGCAAATTTGGTCTCGAGCCTCGACACGATTTCGCGAGCTTCGGACTCTCGACCCAGTGCCGTCGCCGCGGTATTCAGAAATTCGCGCCACGGCGCCGCATAGGCGAGCACCGTCGTCGGGGCAATCTCGTTGGCCTGCAAGGTGATCGACGTCAACGAGCCGACATCACTGAGCAGGATTCGGTCAGGATGAACGGCCGCGATCTGCTCCACATCTGGCGATTGGAAGAACGTCGGTTTGTCGACGACCTCGATCCCCTCACTCTGCAATATCTCCTTCGCCGCCTGCGACTGCAGCGTGGCGAAGACCGTATCGGGCTTGACCCCGAGCGTGAGTGCGTTGAGCGCTGCGAACTCGTCCAGTGCGAGCAGTTTCTGAGGTGCAGGTACGGCCGACGACTCGCCTGTTTCCGATGCGTCTGCGTCATCGCCGCCCACGGAGCAACCGACAAGCGCCGTTGCTGTCGCTGCGAGTGCCGTTGCTCGCAGGCCCCACTGCTGCCGCATCCTTCTCTCCCCGCTTTAGTTACACGCTGTCTCGATTAGGGGAGCCTACAATAAGTCACGCCTTTTGTGCAGTCCTCGTCGCTGGAAGTGCAATCGCCGGCAGACAGGCGACAACACTGATGACGGCACCCATCACGAACGCCAGCGCGAACGAGTCGCCGGAAATGCCGATCGCCAGGACCGCTGTGGTCACCGGGGCGCCCACCGCCGAACCGACGGTTCTGATCACACTGTTGACTCCACTGGCTGCTGCCATTTCCGATGGCGGGACGATCGAGGCAACCAACAGAGCACAGACCGCGAACCCCACGCCGTTCCCCAATCCGACGAGGGAAAAGAACGCCACGATCGCAACCACCGAACTCGGCCAGATCGCGAGTCCGACTGCGCCCGCCGCCATGAGGGCCAGCGCTATGACAGCGGGCACCCGCGGCCCGAATCGCCGCGCGAGAGCCGGCGTCAAGCGGCCACCGAGAAAGACGAGGACAGCGGCGGGCAAGAGCGCCAAGCCGGTCTGCACAACGGTGAATCCGCTTCCATACGTGGACGTTTCCGGCGCCTGGAGGATCCGCGGCAGACAGAGATAGAAAATGTACGGCACGAACCCGAACACCAGGGTGAGTGCGCTGGTGATCATCATCGGCTTGTCCCGAAAAACTCGCATGTCGACGATCGGCGCGTCGTGGCGGGAATCGACGGCAATCAGTGTCGCGAACGAAACGAACGCGACTACCACCAGACCCCAGAATCCGAGCGACAAAACTCCCCAGTCGGAGGCTTTCGTGATCGCCAAGAGCAGGCTCACCAATCCGAACGCCAGAGCGCCGGCACCGGCCCAGTCCGTCGGCATACCCGGGCGGCGATGCGAGCCCGGAACCACGGCCACCACTGCGACCAATGCGAGCACGATCAAGATCCCGGTGATCACGAACAACCACTGCCAACTGAGATACTCGAGGATGACACCGCCGATCACCAGTGCACTTCCGGCACCGATTCCCAAAGTCCCAGCGAGCCAACCTATTCCTGAAGACAACTCGGGACCTACTACCGTTCTCCGCAGTACTGCCATCGCAAGCGGGAAGCTCGCCATGCTCACTCCCTGGACAGCTCGAACGACAAGCAGCACCCCGATATTCGGGGCGGCTGCCGCGGCAAATGTCGCGAGAGCGAAGATGATCAGGACGATCACCAGGACTCGCTTGTCGCCGAATCGGTCACCCATCGCGCCGACTATCGGAGCCATCACCGCGGCCGCCAACAGGTACGCCGTCAGGATCCAGCCGGTCACCGCCACGGACGTGTCGAAATGCTCACCCAACACCGGCAACGCCGGTACCAGCATGGTCTGCATGAGCGAGTAGACGAGTACCGCCCCCACAAGCGCGGCGATCACCCGGCTCCCGGATCGCGTGGGCGCCTCCGCCAAGGTTGTCATCGACACCTTCCTCCAATCATGAATCGAATCGGAACGGAACACTCCGCTCCGATTGAGTAAACCATGCATTGCTAGCCTGTGGGAATGGCGAAAGAGAATGCGAGCCTCCCCGGACGCGCCCGAGAAGCCGCAGACAACGACGTCACCGTACTGCGAGCAGCGCGCGAGATTTTTGCCGAACAGGGTTGGAATGCACCGGTATCGGCAATTGCCACCCGGGCCGGAGTGGGAGTAGGCAGCATCTATCGCCGATACCGAGGCAAGGAGGAACTGGCGCAATCCCTGCGCGTCTGGGCGATCGACCACCTCGCCACCCTCGCCCGAGAGTGCATGAGCACCGCGAAAACCGATGAAGCCGTATTGAAGACGTTCTTCTCGCGATATCTCACCGAATCGATGGGACCGCTCATTCCGGTCCTCGGCGGCAAGTTACCTGAACACGCCGAAGTCACTCGTGCCGCCGAAGAATTGGAGGCCGCACTGCAATCGATGGTCGACGTCTGCATCGACGCTCGCGAAGTCCCGCCCGACTTCACTGCTGCAGACGTCATGCTCATGACAGTGCATCTGCGGCCGACTCTGCCGATCGAGGGTGATCGAGCCACCGAAATACACACGCGCTATCTCGACTTCATGCTCGACGGACTTCGTGGCGGAACACCCCGACCAACGATCACTCCCCCGTCCTGGAGCGAATGGCTTCAGATGTGGCAGGGCAACTGACCCCGAGAACAACCGAATGACATGTCAGGTTAGGCTTACCTAGCTTAGTTAGCCATGTTCGGAAGGTTCTCATGAAAATCAATCGCCGGCTCGCCGGCTTCGCCGCACTGCCCGTCGTCGCCACACTCCTACTCGCCGGTTGCGGAAGTAGTGACGCAGCGCCCTCTACCGAGACCAGGTCTGCCGACCAGTCCTGGAGTTACACAACGGGATACGGAAACACGATCACCCTCGACCACGCCCCGGAGCGGATCGTCGTCGACGCGTACTCCGCTGCGGCTCTGTGGGACTACGGCATTCGGCCGGTCGGCATCTTCGGTTACGGCGTCGGCAATCCAGACGTCACCGATCGCGCTGACGAGTCGACGATGACCGTCGTCGGCCGTGAAGGTGAACTCAGCGCGGAAGCTCTTGCGGCGCTGGACCCAGACCTGGTCATCGGGTACGGCAACAGCGACGACCCGACACGATGGACTTGATGGGACGAGCCGATGGGCAAGACCGTCAACAATGTTGCACCGTTTGTCGGCGTCAAGTTCTCCGGAGCCTCGACACCGGACGTGTTGAACGAGTACGCCTCACTCGCCGAAGCACTCGGCGGGAACACCGACACAGCCGCAGCACGCGAGGGCAAGGAAGCATTCGAATCCGGCGCAGAGCGCATCCGAACTGCTGCGGCCAAGGTCGACGACATCGAAGTCCTCGCCCTGAACGGTGACAGCTCCGAGTTGTACGCAGGCACAACGGCGCTCGCTCAGTTCGGTTACCTGAAGGAACTGGGCGTGAAGTTCACCGGTCCGGGAGGTGACAAGGGCTGGGCCGATCTCAGCTGGGAACAGGTACCGGACTATCCGGCGGACATCGTGTTCCAGTTCGCGAAGTCGGCAGAGGCATTCGCGGCATCACCCGTGTTCGTCAAGCTGCCCGCGGTGACCGCGAACCAGGTGATCGACTTCGACGACAAGCGTCCCAACACCTACGCCAATTACGGCGCCTGGTTCGAGCAGGTTGCACAACTACTCGACCAGGCCCGCAACGTCGCCTGAATTACTGCCCAGTAGTGATTCGTCCGGCCGCTTCCTCGAGAACGTCGAGGAAGATGGCCGCGGTGAGCGCAAATCCTTGGTTGTATCGCGCGTCGCTGGTCAACACGTTGCCCGCTTGAACTGCAGGCAACCGCTGCCACGTCGGCTGCGACTTGATCGCGTCGAGCGCTTCCTGATCGCGTGCTTGGGCGATGATCACATCCGCCGGAGCCAAGGTGTCGAGTTGCTCGAACGACAACTCGAACGAGTTCTCTGCATTGTCGTCGTCACGGAAAAGCACGTCCAGGCCGGCATCGAGTGCAACACTGATTCGCAGATTCCGCTGATGCACAAGGAAGCCCGTCGGCGTCTGAACGCCGAACACGATCTTCTTTCCGTCCAGCTTCTCCTGCAACATCGGTCGCAGTCTCGCGAGCTTGTCGTCGTACTCCGCAATGGAAGCCTCGGCGATCGTCACCCGGTCGAGCTGGCTCGCCTGCGCCATCAGAGCACCTCGCCAGTCGACCGGGTGCCCGGCAATCGGTTCGACGTCGTCGCCGACGACCAACAGCGGCGCGATGGAAGACAAGCGCTCGGTGCCGTACCAGTCACTGGTGTATCCGATCGCAGTGATGACGATCAGATCGGGCTCGAGAGCGAGCAGAGCCTCGAAGTTGGTGGAGAAGTCGCCGGCGACGTTGACGAAGCTCGCGTCCTCGATGGTGCGGCCGGGAAACTGGAATCCTGCCTTGGCGTCGGGGAACCAGAAGTTGCCCGACCCGACGATCGGGTAGTCCATCATCATCGCGAATTCGAGGTCGACGCGGCCGTCGAGCACCACCACACGCTTCGGGTCGCGCGGAACGTCGCCGCTGAACTCGGCCCACGTGTACGGGAGAGTGTCACTGGCAGAGTCGGATTCGCCATCGGAGCTTCCGCAGGCGCTCAGCGCCAATGCTGCAGCCACACCAGCTGCGCCACCGAAGAATCGGCGTCGCGAAATGCGGTCGACGATCTGAGCCCACTCCGTGTCGGTAACCTGCGCATCCAGGACGAGTGTCATACCTTTGCTCCTTCGATGTTTCGCTGACGCTCGCGTCCCAGCGGAATGACCAGCGGTGTGTGGGAAACCGGATCGTCGATGATGCGGCACGCCATGCCGAACACCTCCTGCACCAGTTCTTCGGTGATGATCTCCGCGGGCGGGCCCTCGGCGACCACCGCGCCGTCCTTCATCGCGATGATGTGAGTTCCGTAGCGGCACGCGTGATTGAGATCGTGAAGCACCGCCACCAGCGTGTGTCCGTCGTTCTCGTTCAGATCGCGGCAGAGTTCCAGCAGCTCGATCTGGTGCGCGATGTCGAGGAACGTCGTCGGCTCGTCCAGTAGCACCAACGGAGTCTGCTGCGCGAGAACCATAGCTACCCAGACACGTTGGCGCTGACCACCGGACAGTTCGTCGACCGGCCTGGCCGACAGATCCGTGACCTTGGTTGCTTCCATCGCCTTGATGACGGCGGCCTCGTCCTCTCGGGACCACTGGCGGATCAGCTTCTGGTGCGGATAACGCCCTCGCGCAACCAGATCGGCAACTTTGATTCCGTCCGGCGCGATCGACGTCTGCGGCAGAAGCCCGAGTCGCCTCGCAACTTCCTTTGCCGGGTACGACGTGATCGCCTTACCGTCGAGAAGGACCTTGCCGGTGGTCGGCTTGAGCAACCGGGACAGCGCACGCAGAAGCGTCGACTTGCCGCAGGCATTGGGACCGACGATGACGGTGAAGCCACCGTCGGGGATTTCGACGTCGAGGTGTTCCGAGATGACGCGCTTGTCGTAACCGATCGTGACGTCCTCGGCGCGAAGCCGATTCGTCCTTTCGACCACGACGGCGGCCGTACTTGTCTCGTTCACGCTGTTCCTCGTTCCTTCACCGATCACTGCTTACGTGCCTCTCGCGCGAGAAGCCATACGAAATAGATGCCACCGATGGAGACGGTGACGACGCCGACCGGCAACTGTGTCGGCGCGAAAGCTCGCTGCGCCACCCAGTCGCTGACCATCAGCAACGCGCCACCCATTGCTGCCGACGGCAGCAGGGTCACTCCGGCACTACCGGTCAATCGCCTCACCAACTGCGGAGCCGCAAGAGAGACGAACCCGATGGGACCGGCCGCTGCTGTCACCATGGCCGTCAGGGCGACGCCGAGAACAACCAGGGAAAGCCGCGTGGGTTCGGCCCGGACGCCGAGCGCCTTGGCGGCGTCGTCGCCCATCTCGAGCATCTGCATCCGCCTGCCCAACACCAGGATCAGCGGAACGAGGATGGCCAGCACGACGACCACCGGCCACACTTGAGTCCAGCCGAGGCCGTTCAACGAACCGGCACCCCACACTGCGGCAGCCATGGCGTCGTCAAGTTTCGCCTTGAGGATCATCCAGGTGTTGACCGAGCCCAACATCGCGCTGATGGCGATACCGACGATGATCAACCGGAATCCCTGCACACCTCGCTTGTACGCAAGGAGATAAACAACTGCTGCGGTGGCGATTCCGCCCGCCAGAGCACCGACTGCGATCTCGTAGTAAGTACCACCGATGAGGAGGATGACCACCAGAGCGCCCGTGTACGCACCGGAGTTGAAGCCGATGATGTCCGGGCTACCCAACGGGTTCCTGGTCAGCGATTGGAAGATCGCACCGCTCATACCGAGCGCCGCACCGAGCATCAGCGCCAACAGAACTCGGGGCAGACGCCATTCCACGACGACCATGTGGATACGCGCGGGGGCTTCGCCGAACAGTGCACCGAGGACGTCCCCGATCGGCACTTGGTAGTCACCACTACCGAGCGCGATGACACCGATGGCCAATGCAAGCGCAACGAGGACGAGGCAGACTGTGACCGTGCGGACGTCGATCCGCGCGGACCAGCCTTCTTTGGGTGAGCGCACCACCGTGGTGGCGCGCCCGAAATCGATGCTCACAGACCGCTCACCTTGCTTCGACGCACCAGCATGATCAGCACCGGAGCGCCGATGAAGGCCGTGACGATGCCGACCTGAAGTTCACCCGGGCGCAGCACGATTCGGCCGACGACGTCGGAGAAGAGAAGAAGAATCGGCGAGCACACCAACGTGTACGGGAGAATCCACCGCTGATCCGGTCCGACGAACCATCTCGCGACGTGCGGAACCATCAAACCGACGAATCCGATCGGCCCGGCCGCAGCTGTCGCCGCGCCGCACAGCAATGTCACCGCGATGACACCGAGGATGCGAGTACGAGTGATGTTGGCCCCGAGCGAACGTGCCAGATCGTCACCCAGGGCCACCGCGTTGAGTTGGCGCGCCAACGCGAGCGCCAGGAAGAGCCCGATGAGAATGAATGGGGCAACGGCCAGAACGATTTCCAACGAACGCCCGCTGAGTGAGCCGGCATTCCACTGGCGCATCTGGTCGAAGGCGGTCGGGTTGAGCAAGGTGATCCCGGACGAGATGCCGCCGAGCACGGAGCCGATGGCAACACCGGCAAGCGTCAGCCGAATGGGCGTCGCACCACCTCGACCGATCGAGCCCAGCGTGTAGACGATCGCCGTGGCTATCACCGCTCCGAGGAAAGCGAACCATATGTACGACCAGATGCTGGTCAAGCCGAAGACCGCGACGGCAACGACCATCGCGAAGCCCGCGCCGGCATTGACACCGAGAATTCCTGGATCAGCCAAGGGATTTCGTGTCATCGCCTGGATGAGGCCACCGGCCACACCCAGTGCCATACCGACTATCAGACCGAGCAGAGTACGCGGTAGTCGCAGGTCACGGATGATCACGTGATCGTTCGAGTCGTCGTAGTTCACCAGCGCGTCGATCACGGTCCCGAACGGAATGGTCTTCGATCCCACCGCGATACTCAGAAGGAGCACGGCGGCGAGCACCACCAGGCACACCAGAAGACCCGCCATACGACGAGAGTTGGTCGATACCAGGCCGTCCGGTTGCTTCTGCTTCTCTTGCAGCGACTCGTCGATCAGTTCTTCGGTGTGTTTGTCGACTGCACTCTTGTCCGCCGCACCGCTGTCGACAGCACTCTTGTCGAATCCAACGGTCACAAGCCGGCGCTCTCTAGAGTCTTCTCGACCTCGTCGCGGATCTCTTCCTCGTCGCGGTCCGATTCCCAAGCCGCATCGAGTGCCGCGCGGACACTTTCGTCGAGGGCCTCGTACTTCGCGTTCCACACCTCGGCTTTGTACGTCCAGTAGCCGATGACCTTGTACTGCTCACCCGGCAACTTCAGTTCGTGGCGAAGGTACTTGCGGATGTCACGGAGCATCGTGCTCTCGCCTGCAACCCACACGTATCCGAGTTCAGTGGGCAGGTTCATCGCGCGAACCGCGTCCGGCAACTTCGACGGTGCAACACCGTTGCCACTCCCGACCAGCCAGATGAACTCGACGTCGGCGTCCGAGGTGATCTGCTGCTTGTGAGACTCGTCCACCACCTCGACGATCGCCTTGGCCGACATCCCGGCGGGCAACTGTTCGATCAAGCGCCCGAGTGCGGGGAGTCCAGTCGCGTCGGCGACGAACACCTGCCAGCGTGCGTCGGCCGGGGGCTCGTAGAGGCCACGAGACTCGCCGATCGCCAACTTGTCACCGATCTCGGCCTTCTGTGCCCAGTCGCTGGCGATACCACCCTCGTGAACGACGAAGTCGATCGTCATGCGGCTGGTTTCGGAATCGAACCGTCGCACGGTGTACGGCTGGCACGGGGACGGTTCCTCTCCCTCCGGGTATCGCCAACCGCGCGGTGCATCCGGATCTTCCGCCGGAAGAACGAACTTGCCTGTAGCCGGGACCGGGAAGTGGAGGCGCAGGTATTCGTCACCGGTACCGGTGGTTTCGAAGGCGGTCAGCTCCTCCCCACCGAACACGATACGAACCATTCCCGGGGTCACGTACTCCTTGTGAAGTACCTCGCCGAACACAAGACTCACAACAATCTCCAACATCGATGGAACATGAACCGGACCCGAACACGAGGATCCATCCGACTTCCGGACATAGTTAACCCGTGCTAAGTAAGGTAGACCTTAATTTATTGCAGTGTCGTCGATGAGTCGATGCCTTCTCCGCTGCAACGGGGCCAACTACTATCGCAATTCGGCCAACGCAATACGTATGGCCTGTTCACGACAAGTATTGGCACCGGTGTGACTTCTGACTACCGCCCACGATCCCTAGCGTGGACCCAGTGCCTTCGACACCACTTCTTTCGGCCGAGACAAACGGTCCCCCAACCAGCCCGGCGATCACGCCGCGTCAGGTAATCACACGCGCGATCGCTTCCGAAGGTCGCGGAGCCAAGCTGGCGGCCGCGTCCGTCGGCTTCACCGGCCACCAGGTCGCGGAAGCGTTGGTGCCGGTGGTGATCGGTGCAGTGATCGACCGTGCTGTGGCGACCAGCGATGCCGCAGCGCTCGGAAAGTGGATCCTCGTTCTCGGAATTCTCTTCACCGGCTTGTTGCTCAGTTGGCGCTTCGCGGCGCGCATCTCCGATTCCGTCACCGAGCACGGAGCACATCGCTTGCGGATGGACATCGCGCGCCGAGGCCTCGATCCGCACGGGATGTCGCCGCGGCGTATGCCGGGCGAGGTCTACTCGATTGCAACATCCGACGCGGGTTCGGTGGCCGGATTCACGCACACGCTGAGCACCAAACTTGCGGCCGCCTGCGGAGTGCTGACCGCCGCGATTTCGCTACTGGTGATCTCGGTGCCACTCGGCCTGCTCGTCATCCTCGGCACTCCCCCGGTGCTGGCTCTCATGCAGGTGGTCAGTCGGCCGCTCGAACGCCGAGCCGAAACCGATCAATGGCAGGGCGCCAAGGCCGGCGCGCTAGCCGCAGATCTACTCTCCGGACTCCGAATCCTTTCCGGAATCGGCGCCGGAGATGCTGCAGCGCAGCGGTATCGGGGAGCCAGCCGGACTTCGTTGGAAGCAACCCTTCGCGCACAGAGATACCAAGCGATGTACTCCGCCGCCAATGTTGCGATCGCCGGCGCTTTCCTCGCCGTCATCGCGTACGTGGGCGGACGGATGGCAGCGTCCGGGAGCATCTCAGTCGGTGAATTCGTTGCCGTGGTTGGTCTGGCACAGTTCCTTCGGGGTCCGTTGATCGACATCATCTACTTCGGCGCCGGTCTGGCACGGGCGCGTGCTTCCGCCAACCGCGTCGCAGCACTTCTCGGGACCACCGAGGCTGTCACTCCCGCGGGTGAACCTGTGTCCCTGAATCACTCCGAGTTCCTGACGCTGCGCGACGTCGTGTTGGCCGGAGCGTCACCAGTCGATCTCGACGTCAAACGCGGCGAGATCATCGGCATCGTCACCGAGAATGCCGTCTGGGCGGATGCGTTGGTCGACGCACTGGCGCGTCGAATCGAGCCTTCGAGCGGAACAATTCATCTCGGCGACAACGCCATTCACGAGCTGCACATCGACGAACTTCGCACTCACGTTCTGGCAGCACCGCACGACGCGGCACTGTTCATCGGCACAGTCGGCGACAACATCGACGCCCTCGCACCGATCGGCAGCCGCAACGACGAGGCCATCGCCGCTGCTGCGGCAGATCAAGTGATCTCGGCACTGCCGCTCGGCCTCGCAACCCGAGTCACCGAGCAAGGGAATTCTTTGTCCGGCGGTCAGCGTCAGCGCATCGCGCTGGCGAGGGCACTGGCGAGCGAAGCTCCCGTCCTGGTCCTGCACGATCCCACCACTGCCGTCGACTCCGTCACCGAAGCGCGCATTGCTCGCGGGATCGCCGAGGTACGCGGGGCGCACGCCACAATACTTCTGACCAGCAGCCCAGTGCTGCTCGATATCTGCGATCGGGTGATCGAGCTGTGAACGAACTACTCCCCACCGCAACACCGAAACAAGCGCGCCGCGCGGCACTTCGGTTGATGGGACCCCACCGAATTTCCGCGATCGCAGCAGTCGTCACCCTGACCGCCGCGACCGCGATCGGTCTGCTCACACCGCTGGTCCTCGGCGCCATGGTCGACGCCGTGACCGACGCAGACGGCGACGCCGTCTCTCGCATCGGCACACTGACTCTCGCGTTGGTCGGTATCGCGGTTGCCTCATCCTTTCTCGTCGGAGTGAGCAACTACCTGCTCGCCGGCGTCGGCGAGCGCGTTGTCGCCGACCTTCGCGAAGAAGTTGTCGTCCGGGTTCTCGACCTTCCGCAGAGCGACGTCGAACGGGCCGGGCGCGGAGATCTCGTCTCCCGCATCACCGGCGACGTGCGGTTGGTGACCCGGGCCGTATCCGAAGCACTTCCGGTTTTTGCCACCGCGGCACTGACCATCGTGTTGACCCTGATCGGATTGGGTAGCCTCGATTGGAGATTCGCCGTCGCCGCGGTGATCGCGGCACCCATCCAGATCCAGGCGCTGCGCTGGTACCTCTCGAGGTCGGCACCGGTCTACCGCGAGGAGCGGGAGGCAGAAGGTGCACGTGCGCAACAGCTCCTGGACTCGCTGAGCAACTCCGACACCGTCGGATCGCTTCGCCTGGCCCAGCCGCATCTCGAACAGATCGAATCTCGATCGATGACGGCCGTCCGGCTGAGCTTGTTGACCACGCGTCTACGCACCAGGTTCTTCGGCCGGCTCAACATCGCGGAGTTCATCGGCCTGTCCGCTGTGCTGATCACCGGCTTCTGGCTGGTGAAAGACGGTCAGATCAGCATCGGTGCCGCCACCGCCGCAGCCCTGTTCTTCCACCGCCTCTTCGATCCGGTGGGCGCGGTTCTCAGCGTGTTCGACGAATTGCAGGAAGGCACAATCGCGATGGCTCGCCTGGTCGGAGTCACGCTTGCGCCCGTGCCATCTGCACCGACCGATCCGCAGGAACCTGTCGACAGCTCAGCTTCTTTGGAACGCGTCACATTCTCGTACCGAAGCGGCGACGCTCCTGTTCTGCGAGACATCGACATCACCATTCCGGCAGGAACCGTCACCGCACTGGTGGGCGCTACCGGAGCCGGAAAATCTACAGTCGCAAAGCTGATCGCGGGAACCTACGAACCGACCGAAGGCGTCGTGAAGATCGGGACGGTGCCCCGGAACGAACTGCCACCGTCGACATCTCGGAGCGCGGTGGCCCTCGTGACTCAGGAGGTCCACGTCTTCGCCGGCACGTTGGCCGAGGATCTGCGGCTGGCCGACCCGTCGGCAACCGACAACGACATCACCGCGGCGCTCGATACCGTCGGCGCGTCGGATTGGCTGCGGGCTCTCCCGGACGGACTCGAAACCGTGGTCGGAGACGGTGGACACCGGCTGACCGCAACACAGGCACAACAACTCGCGTTGGCAAGAATCGAATTACTGGATCCGCCGCTGCTGATTCTCGACGAGGCGACCGCCGAAGCGGGCAGCGCCGGAGCCAGGGTCCTCGACGATGCCGCTCTCGCTCTGACCCGAGGTCGCACTGCTGTCACAGTGGCACACCGACTCTCACAGGCCGTCGACGCCGATCAGATCCTGGTGATGGACGACGGCCGCGTCGTCGAGCACGGCTCTCACGACGAGTTGGTCAACCTCGGGGGTCGGTACGCGGAGCTGTGGGAAGCGTGGTCCGCGCCGCGGAGTTGACCGCGACGGTTGCACCGAGCACTTCCGCCCGGTGCAACCCAACTCAAGCGTGCAGAAGGTACGGCACCGATTCGGGCGCCACACTCCCCTTGTTCATCATGCTGCCGGGTGTGCGGCCGGTGACCCGGCGGAACACTGCGACAAAGGCACTCGGAGTTTCGTATCCGACCCGCCTACTGACAACCGAAACCGGCACTCCAGCAGCTAAATACGTCAATGCTGCGCGGACACGTACCTGAATTCGCCACTGCGCAAAAGTCATTCCCGTGCCCTGCGCGAACACACGCGTCAGCGTACGGACGCTACCGCCAGCCGTCAGCGCCCATTCGGACAGCGACCGCTGGTCTGCCGGATTGGCGACCAATGCTTCGGCGACGAACAACGCTCGCGGATCGGTCGGCATCGGAACCTCCACCGCAGCAACTTCGAGCGGCTGCAACATGTCGAAGGCCACCCGCTCGGCGCGACTGCGCGCCTCGTCGGGCATGTTCCGCCGATGCATGTGCAGGAGTACCTCACGCAGGAGAGCGCTGACACCGAACAAGCCCGGAACACCCGACGGCGCGGCGTGAGCCTCGGGCCGGAAGTAGGTGCAGAAGAACTCCGTACCCGGACCTGCCTTCACGGCATGCAACGCCCCGGCAGGCAGCCACAGTCCGGCCGAAGGCGGCACCTCCCAGGTGATGCCGTCAGCGACAACCGTGAGCATTCCACCGGAGTTTCCCCAGATCAGCTCATGTTCAGGATGACGATGCGGGGCCCACTGCCGCTGATGAGAGAGCTTCAGAGTCACCGTTGTCATCGAGTAGGGGTGATCGATGGAACGCGGCCCCACGGGCACCGAAATTCTCTCTGCCACAGCTGTCATGAAGACGAGTATAGGACTTTCGTTAGGCATACCTAAATAGGAACCCGAAAATTGTTGACTGTGACCCCAGAGTTACACATACCAGGGTCCCCGATATCGTGACTGCAACTCCCGGCTACGGGTCGGCAACGAGAGGTACATGATGGTTGACGCATCACGAATCCCGGTCATCGTCGGCGTCGGCGATCTGCGCTGGAATCCTGCCGACGGGCACCGCGAACCCCTCGATCTGATTCACGACGCCACCGTCGGCGCGTTGAACGACAGTGGACACGCTGAACTGGGAACACAGATCGATTCCGTGTTCGCGATCAAGACAGTCAGCTGGTCGTACGACGATCTCCCCGGGCTGCTTGCCTCACGATTAGGCGCGACCCCCACGGTCACCTCTACCTCGCCGATCGGTGGCCACTGGCCCGCGGCGCTCCTCGATCGGATCGGCGCGGCCATCGCTCGCGGTGAATCCTCGGCTGCTCTGCTCGTGGGCGGCGAATCGCACGCCAGCAGCACCGCGCTGCGAAAGTCCGGAGTCGCCCCCGACTCGATCGGGTGGACAGCCGCGCCCGGTGGGCCTCCCGGATTCGATCCGACCGACCTGGGAAGCCCCGAAATGCAGCGCGCCGGTTTCATCGTGCCGACTCGTGTCTACCCGCTCTTCGAGAACTGTTTCAGTGCTGCCGAGGGCCACGACGCCCGTGAATCGCTCGACTGGTCCGCGCGGATGTACGCCGCGTTCTCGGAACTGGCTTCGAAGAATCCCGCCTCCTGGACGTCGGAGATCCGATCGGCAGACGAGATCGGCACCGTCGGCCCCGGCAATCGGATGGTCTCCGAGCCGTACCCGCTGATGCTCAACGCCATGCCTTTCGTCAATCAGGCTGCGGCCGTTGTCGTCTGCTCGTTGTCGACGGCCCGCGAGTTCGGGATCGATGAAAACAAGCTGGTGTACCTCTGGGGCGGCGCTGGTGCGAGTGATCCGTTGGACATCCTCAGCCGCAACAGCTTCGACAGCTCGGCCGCGATGCATGACGCCGTACATCGCACACTCGACGGTGCCGGAGTCGACGCCGACGCACTCGACATCGTCGATGCCTACAGCTGCTTCCCGATCGTGCCCAAGCTGTTGATCCGCGAACTCGGACTTCCCGATACCGCGATCCCAAGCGTCACCGGAGGACACTCGTTCTTCGGCGGACCGCTCAACAGCTACACCCTGCATTCCGTCGCTGAAGTCACCAGGCGAATTCGCGACGGCGCGAACCTTGCCCTCGTCCACGGCAACGGTGGATTCCTCACCTACCAGCACTGCGTACTGCTGTCGTCCGCCGCTCACGCTGGCGGGTACGTCGGTGATCCCGACGCACGCGCGCTAACTGCGGAGGTTCCGGAACTGATCACTGATTACACGGGCACCGCGGAAATAGTTACGGCCTCTGTCGAATACGGCCGCACCGGGGAGCCTGAGATCGGGTTCGTGATCGCGGCAACGCCGGACGGCGGCCGCGTCGCCGGTCACACCGGTCCCGAGAATGCCGCCGAACTGACCCAGCTTCGCGGTGACAACCCTCCGTCGATCGGGCGAACTGTTCACATCAGCGACGAGAACGGGCGACTCACGCTCACGTTCTGACAGTAGCGTTCTGACAGTAGACAGCCGTCAGCACCGGGGCATGGTTGTGCCCCGGTGCTCACGTCTTCAGTTGTCGCGATTCACGCCGCGGTGGGTGGGCTGTTCCCGCCGATCGGCTGTTGATACGGATCGATCGACATCGGTGGATAGAACACCGATTTGCGATCCGGCCCGATCTCCACCCGCCATTCGGTGTGGTGCATCGTCCGGTGGTGATGACCGCACAACAAGATCAGGTTGTCGAGATCTGTTGGGCCGCCATCGTTCCAGTGAACAATATGGTGGGCATCGCACCACCCCGATGGTGTCCCGCATCCCGGAAACGCGCACCCACCATCACGAACCGCCAACGCCCGCCGCTGGGGTACCGTCGCGGTCCTTGCTTCTTTGCCGCAGTCGAGCGGAACACCGTTCTCGTCCAGGAGGATCCGGGTGACGGTGCAGTCGCACGCCAGCATCCGGGCAGTATCGATACTGATCGGGCCCACCCAATCCGCCCACGCGAAACCCAGTTCCTCGGTGGACGGCAAGAGGTCTTTCAACGCCTTGAGGTCTGTCATGTCTTTTGCGCTGGCGGTAACGGTGATGTGCGGTTTCACTCCGCCTTCGATCGGACCCAACCCCGCCCGCTCGTACCGCCGCAACAATTCGCAGAACCCGTCCGCGCGCCGTAGCGCCGGCGTGCGGGCGTCCTTGACGCCGTCCTTCTCCGGCGTCGGCGCAGACAGGCTCGACAGCAACGTGATCAGACGCGCCCCGTTCACAGCATCCAGGTCACCCTTCACCGACACGCGCCCGTACAAGCCTTTCGACGCGTAGAACTCGTTACGCTCCGAATCCTCACCAACCGGAACGCCGTCTTCGCGTTTGCCGTACTGCTTCTCGATCCGCCGGATCGCTGCCCGCACCGCATCACAATCGGCGATGTTCTTCGACGCCAACCCCAACAGAATCCCGCGGGCCTTGTCCACATCCGCCAGGGTCATGTTCTTCGGCGGATGCTGACAAAACGACGCCACCTGCCGCGCCTTCAACGCATCCACGTCACCGCGATGGAATGCATCCGCGACAACAGGTTCGAGCATCAACAACCGCGCCAACCCGACCAGCAGGCTGCACTCACCGATCTCCAGATTCGTCGAACCATGCAACCACTGCGCGATCGCCCGAAAACCCTTCCCGCCGAGAACCTCACGGGAAAACATCTCCACGATCAGCAACACCATCCGCGACTGCAATTCGTGTCGGGCGCGCACCAGATCCAGAACCTCACTCTTGAGGTCCTCGCCATCCAGCTGCCACGCTTCCCGACTGTCCATGCTCAAAGTTTAATCGAACATACTTTCGATAACCAGAGACAAACCGGACAACTTCGGGAACATGAAGACTTGAGACCTGTTGAAGTACATAAACATTCGCCTAGTCGTCCAATATCACGCGATAGAAGACATACCCCACAAAACACGCAATCGCAACAACGCACAGCACGAGCAGGATGTCGAAAAAGACGGGCCGGGTTGGGTTTCGAGCCTGGTCGATGAGAGGCGTCGAAGACGAGGCGGGCGTGCCACACGGCAGCGCACGGCACTACTTCGCAAACCAGCGTGGACTGATAGTCGAGGTGGTGCGACACCTTCTGGACGGTGATCTTCCTCGCCCGGGCGAGACGCCGAAGCAACAGGTGGCCCGGTGGCTGGGGCCTGAATCCGGCCGCACTCGGGCGCGTTACGAACTGATCATCGCGTCATTCCACGATCCCGACCTCGCAGTGGAACTGGTGCGTGGTCGGGATCGGTTTGTCGACATCCTGGTCGAACGCGGCATGACCTCGTCCGATGCAACGGAGTTGGTCGCAGCACTGGACGGGCTCGTTCTGGACGCACTGCTGCGCAGGCATGCTCCGGAAACCCTGGATCCCGAGCGAATCTTCAAGAGGTTCGCAGCGAAGTTCCCCTAGCCGTCCAGCTCGGCGAAGAGCTCCATCCACTGCTCTTCGGCGGCTTCCTTGTCGGCGATGACCTGCTTGAGTTCTGCGCCGAGTTTCTGCAGCTTGTCCGGGTCGGTGGCCGCGTCGGCGAGGGAAGCGTGCAGCTTCTTCTCTCGGTCGTCGAACTTCGCAATGGACCGCTCGAGCTTCGAAAGTTCCTTGCGTGCAGCGCGATCCGCGGCACCGTCGCGGACCTGCTTGCTCTTCGACGCACCACTCGCCGTCGAAGCCACCGACGGGTTGTCGCCATCCCCCATTGCTGCGCGCCGACGCAGGTAGTCCTCGATACCGCCGGGCAGGTTGGTGAGCTTGCGGTCACCGAAGAGCGCCCAAGTGGTGTCACAGATGCGCTCGATCAGGTACCGGTCGTGCGAGATGACCACCATGGTGCCCGCCCAGCCGTCGAGCAGATCTTCGAGTTGCTGAAGCGTGTCGATGTCGAGATCGTTGGTCGGCTCGTCGAGAAGCAGGACGTTGGGCTCGGCCATGAGGACACGCGTCAACTGCAGACGTCGGCGCTCACCACCGGACAAATCGCCGACGGGGGTGCGCTGACGCGCCGGCGTGAAGCCCAACCGCTCAGCCAGCTGACCCGCCGATACTTCCTTGTCTCCCAGCGTGATTCGCTCGGCTACATCCTTGACCGCGTCGAGTACGCGCATGTCGGTCGGTAGATCGTCGAGTTCCTGCTTGAGCCAACCGATGTGGACGGTCTGCCCCTGAATGCGCTTTCCGGCGGCAGGCTCGAGTTCGCCGGCCAGAGTCCGCAGCAGAGTCGTCTTGCCCGAGCCGTTGACACCGACCAGGCCGACACGCTCACCTGGAGCGAGACGCCAGGTCAGATCCTCGACGAGTACACGGCCGTCCGGAGTCTCCAGACGCGCGTCTTCGAGTTCGATGACAACCTTGCCGAGTCGACGCTGGGCGAAGGACGCAAGTGCCACCGCGTCACGAGGTGCCGGAACGTCGGCGATCAAGGCCTCCGCGGCCTCGATGCGGTACTTCGGCTTCGATGTACGGGCCGGCGCACCGCGGCGCAGCCATGCGAGTTCCTTGCGCGCAAGGTTGCGTCGACGCTCTTCGGAAGCGTCAGCCTGACGCGAGCGCTCGGCGCGAGCGAACACCCAGTCGTTGTAGCCACCCTCGTAGCTTTCGACGCCGCCGCCGACAACCTCCCAGGTGCGGGTGGCGACGGTGTCGAGGAACCAGCGATCGTGGGTCACGACGACAAGCGCACTGCGACGCGAGACGAGGTGCTCGGCCAACCACTGAACACCTTCGACGTCGAGGTGGTTGGTGGGCTCGTCGAGCACCAGCAGGTCGAGGTCCTGAACCAGAGCCGCAGCGAGAGCCACGCGGCGACGCTCACCGCCGGACAGGCCGTCGACCTTGGCGTCCAATGCGGACCGCTCGCCACCGGCGCCCAAGTTGTCGATGCCGATACCCGAGAGCACCGAACGGATGCGCGCGTCGCCGGCCCATTCGTGTTGCGCCACTCCGAGCGGCCCCAGGACCACTTCACCGACAGTGGAGCCGGGAGGCAGCACACCGCGCTGCGTCACGACGGCCATACGCAATCCGCCGACGCGGCTGACGCGTCCCGAATCCGGCTGCTCCACACCCGCGAGGACTTCGAGCATGGTCGTCTTACCGCCACCGTTGAGGCCGACGACGCCGATGCGCTCGCCTTCCTCCACGCCCAGGGAGACCCCGTCGAGCAACGGCTTGACGCCGAAAGACTTCGACACGTTTTCCAGATTGATCAGATTCGCCATCAGTGCTGTCCCTTTGCCGCATTGTCGAGTATTCGTGCTCCGGGAACGGGTCCGCTCGCCACGCGAACGGTGCGGCACACCCCCGCTCCCGCAAGTTCTGCGCTCACTTCCACCGCGGACTGTGCGTCGGCGCAGAGAAAGGCGCATGTCGGTCCGGAGCCGGAGACGATGCCGGCCAAAGCTCCGGCTTCGACGCCCGCTCGAAGCGTCCGTCGTAGATCCGGGTTGAGTGAGAGTGCCGCAGCCTGCAGATCGTTGCCGAGCAGCGACGCAAGCAGATGAGCGTCACCCGTGGTCAGTGCCTGGATCAACGCATCGGCGCTCCCCACCCGTTTCGGGGAGCCTTCTGCCCGCAGCTTGTCCAGCTCGCGGAACACGACTGGTGTGCTCAAGCCGCCCTTGGCCAGCGCCAACACCCAGTGAAAAGTGTGGCGGGTCAAGACGGGGACAAGTTGTTCGCCGCGGCCGGTTCCGAGGGCAGTGCCACCGTGCAGCGAGAACGGAACGTCACTCCCGAGGCGTGCCGCAAAAGCGTCGAGATCAGGCCGCGAGAAGTCGAGCTTCCACAAAGCGTTGAGCGCAACCAAAGCGGCGGCTGCGTCGGCACTCCCGCCGGCCATTCCGCCTGCGACGGGGATGCCTTTCTCGATGACTATCTCGACGTTCGGGGCCACGCCACCCTCGACGGCGAGCATCTCGGCGGCACGCCACACGAGGTTGGTGCGATCGGTCGGCACGGCCGCGGCGTCGTCGCCGATCACCCGCACGGTCAAGGTGTCCGCAGGCGCCACCGTGAGGGTGTCTGCCAGCGACAATGCCTGAAAAACCGTCGTCAGCTCGTGATAGCCGTCGTCTCGCAGGTCCCCGACGGCAAGGTGGAGATTCACCTTGGACGGGGCCCGGACGACTACGGGGCGTGGAACGACGGAGAGCACAAGGAACAACAATAGGCGCTGCGAACACCTGGGCGAAAACCTGCGACCGCAGCAGCCCGTCCGACAGCCAGCACACCCACGCTATTTCACCGCGCGCACACCTACGCCCAGACCGACCACCGCCACGCCCAAGGCGGCGACGATTCCTGCCAGAACGCTGCTCGACGCGAAGTCTCCGGCAAAGAGTGCCCGCTCGGCGTCTACGACGTAGCCGAGCGGATTGATGTTCACGAGGACCTTCATCCAACCTGGTGCGTCCTCGAGTGGAAGCATGGTTCCCGACAGGATCAGGAGCGGGAACATCAGCGTCTGCTGAACGACCCAGAACATCCAATCCTGCTCCCGCACAGCCAGAGCGAGAGCGTACGAGAGCGCACCGAGTCCGACGCCGAACACTCCCAGCAGGACTATCCCGAGCGCGGCTCCCGCTGCATTGACGTCCAATCCGAGCGGAAGTGCGACCAGAATGATCAGAATCGCCTGCGCGGCAAGCGGAACCATCTCCTTGCACGCTCGCCCGATCAACAAGGACGAGCGTCGGAGCGGAGTCACCAACATTCGCTCGTGCGATCCCTGCTGCATCTCCATCAGGAGGTTGGACCCGGTCATCGTCGTTCCGAAGATCGCGATCATCACCAACACACCGGGAATGAACCAATTCCATACGCCGTCACCGGTACCCGGAACCCCTTTGAGCAGAGGCCCGAACAACGCCAACAGGATCAGCGGCTGGATGAGGCTGAAGATGACGCTGACCGGGTCGCGCAACATCGGTCGTAGCTCACGGCCCATCACGATTACGCTGTCTCGAACGATGTTGCCGTGCACGGTACGTGGGATATCGAGTGTGATTGTCATGGCGGATTCCTGTTCGTCGAAGTTCTTTGTCGTGTTTCAGGAAGCGACCGCTGCGGCGCTCTCGCGCAGGCTGCGGCCGGTGAGAGTGAGGAAGACGTCGTCGAGAGTCGGCCTGGTGATGTCGGCAGTGAGTGCGCGGGCACCACGGGCATCGGCTTCACGCAGCAACACCGGTAGCGTCGAATCACCCTCGCCGGCACGGATACTCACCGAACTCGCCTGGACGGTGACGTCACGCACAGTGACAAGTCGCTCGGCCACCGACGCTGCGACGGCGGCCGCCTCGACGCTGTCGAAGGTGAGCAACAAATGATCTCCGGCAAGATCAGCCTTGAGTGCGGCAGCGGTGTTGTCCGCGATGACAGTGCCTTCGTCGATGACGATGACCCGCTCTGCCATCGAATCCGCTTCTTCGAGGTAGTGCGTGGTCAGCACGATCGTGGTGCCCATCTCGCGCCGCAGCCGGAGGATGTGGTCCCAGAGGTTGGCCCGACTCTGCGGGTCCATGCCCGTGGTCGGCTCGTCGAGGAACAGGAGCGGTGGGCGATGGACCAGGCCCAGAGCGATATCGAGCCGCCGTCGCTGCCCGCCGGACAACGTACTGACCTTTCGAGTGCCCAACTCGGTGAGTTCGAGATCACGCAGCAGCTCGTCGGCCCGGACCTGCGAGTCACCCTTGGGCATTCCGTAGCACAACCCCTGCGTCACCAACTCGTCGCGAACTCGCTGGTTGTGGCCGGCGCCGTTCCCCTGCCCGACGTATCCGAGGCTCGATCGCACCTCGTTTCGTGCCGCAGCGATGTCAAATCCTGCGATTCGCGCGCTGCCGGACGTGGGCTCGAGCAAGGTGGTCAGCATGCGCAACGTCGTCGATTTCCCGGCGCCGTTCGGCCCCAGCAAGGCAACCAACTCACCCTCCGCTACGTCGAGCGTGACTCCCTTGACTGCTTCCACGAGTTTCTTGCCCTGAGCGAAGTGCTTGGTGAGCGCCTTCGTCTCGATCATCGGTCTGCCGTCGTTGATGCGCCTCATGGCGTGGCCCCAATTTCTTCTCGATTGGTCGGATGCGGACCAACCTAAATTCAATTGAGGACTCATACGGTCCTAAATATTTGGCAGACTTCTGGCCATGAAGGAGACATCGGCTCGCCTACTGCGGTTGCTGTCACTGCTCCAGACGCGTCGAGACTGGTCCGGTGCCGAACTCGCAGATAAACTCGCGATCACCCCGCGCACGGTTCGACGTGACGTGGACCGCCTCCGCGATCTCGGCTACCCGGTCGACGCGACGGTCGGCGTCGGCGGTGGATATCGCCTGGGAGCGGGCGCGGAGATGCCCCCGCTACAGCTCGATGACGAAGAAGTGCTCGCGGTGGCACTTTCACTGCAGTCCGGAGCGACCGGCTCGGTGGTCGGCATCGGCGAGGCCTCGATGCGCGCGCTGGCGAAGCTGCGGCAGATCATGCCGTCGAGGCTGCGACACCGTCTGGAGTCGCTGTCGATCGACGTCGTGCCACGCGAGCCCGCCGCGAGCGCAGTCGATGCGTCGGTCTTGTCCGCCATCGCGTCGGTGTGCCACAACCACGAACGCCTGCGATTCGACTACAGCACTCACGACGGCACCCAGAGCCGGCGCGAGGTGGAACCGTACCGGCTCGTACGGTCGGGTGTCCGGTGGTATCTGGTGGCATGGGATCTCGCTCGCGAAGACTGGCGATCATTTCGCGTAGACAGAATGGAACCCAAGATCCCCACCGGCCCACGATTCGTGCCGCGGGAACTACCCGCCGGTGGTGCAGCAGACTTCGTTTCCCGCGGTGTCGCTCGGGCCTATTCCTCCACGCGCGCAACAGTTCTACTGCATGCACCCATCGAGCAGATAGCACCCATGGTCAGCGAACAGTGGGGATCGGTGGAGTCCACCGACGAAGGGCGTTGCGTCATAGTGCTTTCGGGCACTTCTCTGCGATCGATCGCACACTGGCTCAGAGCTTTCGACGTCGATTTCACCGTTGTGAATCCACCTGAACTCCGCGAGGAATGCCGCACGATCGCGGCGGAGACGGCAGTCGCCACTCAGCGGTATCTCGATGCATGACAGCGTTTTTCACCCAAATACAACAAGACCCCAACTCCGAAGAGTTGGGGTCTTGTCAGTACGTCATGCGTCGGTTGCCCGACTCACATGGACGTCTTAGACGATGGTAACGCCGGTGGCCTGCGGGCCCTTGTTGCCCTGACCGATCTCGAACGCCACGCGCTGGTTCTCCTCGAGAGTGCGGAAGCCGCCACTCTGGATCTCGGAGTAGTGAACGAAGACGTCAGCACTGCCGTCTTCGGGAGCGATGAAGCCGAACCCCTTCTCGGAGTTGAACCACTTCACGATGCCCTCTGCCATGTAAATCTCCTCTAACACAGTGTCAACAGGCAGTCGCTTCGACCGCCCGGGTCACTTACTACGACCGTTCTGAGACAAATCCGTGGAGGATGTCCAAACGCTCGCAACCTAACCATTTGCGAGCGTGGAAACACAAACACAAACACTTACGACCACCACAAGTAGACCACACATCCGCCGTGTTGTCTTCCCTGAGGCCTTCATCACTGCCCAGCCCGTTGACAGGCATACCCCCTGGGGGTACCTTCGATTGCAGAGCGATACCTACACCGGGTATCCGTAAAATAAGCTTTCCACAACCGAAGGGACCTGCGATGACCACCGCCGAATACACCGTTTCCGGAATGACCTGCGGACACTGCGTCGGATCCGTCAAGGAAGAGATCGGCAACATCGCGGGAGTAACCGCGGTGGATGTCGAACTGGCGAGCGGACGCGTCGTTGTCACCAGCGATGCTCCCGTCTCCGCAGCCGACGTCGTCGCAGCAGTCGACGAAGCCGGCTACGCAGTCGTACCAAGCTGAGTCAGCCGTGCGCACCTCGACAACACTTGCCGCCTACGCCGTAGGGCTGGTCGCCGTCTTCGGCGCCGCCCTCGGCGTGGGGGCCGCAATCGGAAGCCCGATAGACATGTCCACCGCCCAGCACAGCACCCACGAATCAACCACAGAATCGATGCCAGGCATGGATTCGGCAACACCTGCAGGACTCGAAGTCTCCTCCGGCGGATACACACTCACCGATGTGACCGCACCCGGTCGAGCTGGGGAGCCGGGAACCTTGACCTTCCGGATTCTCGACGACACCAACACGCCCGTCGTCGATTTCGACCTCCTGCACGAGAAGAAACTCCACCTCATTGTCGTCCGAAACGACACCAGCGAATTCCGCCACGTACATCCGTCCCTCGCTGCAGACGGCACCTGGTCGATCGACTGGGCCTGGCCCGCCGCCGGCACCTACCGAGTCTTCGCGGACTTCGATCCCACCGACGGCACCCAACTGACACTCGGCCGAAACTTCGACGTGGCAGGCGAATTCACTCCTGCGCCGCTACCTGAGAAGAGCGCGACCGCAACCGTCGACGGATACACCGTGACTCTCGACGGTGATCTGACCACTGCCGGCGGCCCGATCACGCTGAGCGTTGCTCGCGACGGAGCCCCGGTCACCGATCTCGATCCGTACCTCGGTGCCTTCGGTCACCTCGTTGCCCTGCGCACCGGCGACCTCGCCTACCTGCACGTGCACCCCGAAGGCGAGCCAGGCGACGGCGTCACAGCTCCTGGTCCGGACATTTCCTTCCACGCACAGGCACCGAGCGAAGGCACATACCGACTGTTCCTCGACTTCCAGCACGAAGGCGTGGTTCGGACCGCCGAATTCACTGTTGATGCAGGCACTTCCACGGCTTCAGTTCCAGACAATCACGAGGGAGGGCACTGATGACGTCACCGACTGCGGTCGACAATGCTGCCAACTCGAGCAGCGTCGAACTCGCGATCACCGGGATGACCTGCGCCTCCTGCGCGTCACGAATCGAGAAGAAGCTCAACAAGATCGACGGCGTCACAGCCACCGTCAACTACGCGACGGAGAAGGCCAAGGTCACCTTCCCGGACGGGGTACCCGTCGAAGATCTGGTCACTGCCGTCGAGAACGCCGGTTATTCCGCCGCGCTCCCCAAGCCGCCCAGCGCACCGGACACCGTCGACCCGGATGCGGAAACCCCGCAGGATCGTGATCTGCGCGAGCTCCGTACCCGCCTGATCATCTCGACTCTTCTCTCCGTGCCGGTCATCGCTATGGCAATGATTCCTGCGCTGCAGTTCGACAACTGGCAATGGCTCTCCCTCACACTGGCCGCACCGGTCATCGTGTGGGCGGCCCTCCCCTTCCACCGGGCTGCCTGGGTGAACCTGCGTCACGGCGCGGCCACGATGGACACGCTCATCTCGCTGGGCACCATCTCGGCCTTCGTCTGGTCGCTCTACGCACTGTTCTTCGGCACTGCGGGCGAAGCCGGTATGAAGCACGCCTTCCGGCTGACGGTCGACCGGATGGACGGCAGCGCCAACATCTACCTCGAAGTTGCCGCGGGCGTCATCACGTTCGTGCTGGCCGGACGCTACTTCGAGCACAAGTCCAAGCGCACGTCCGGCGCCGCACTACGCGCACTCATGGAACTCGGTGCGAAAGACGTCGCGGTATTGCGCAACGGCGTCGAAGTACGAATCCCCGCCGAAGAACTGGCAGCGGGCGACTCCTTCATCGTCCGGCCCGGCGAGAAGATCGCCACCGACGGCATCATCACCGAGGGCCGCTCAGCCGTCGACATGAGCATGTTGACCGGCGAATCCGTGCCGGAGGAAGTCGGTGTCGGGGACACTGTCGTCGGCGCCACCGTCAATGTCGGTGGAACCTTGACCGTCGAGGCAACCCGGGTCGGGAGCGACACCCAACTCGCCCAGATGGCGGCACTGGTCGAAGACGCCCAGAACGGCAAGGCCGAAGTTCAGCGCCTCGCCGATCGGATCGCCGGTATCTTCGTGCCGGTCGTCATCGCGATTGCCGTTGCGACACTGGGCTACTGGCTCGGTACCGGTAACCCCATCGAGATGGCCTTCACCGCTGCGGTCGCCGTGCTGATCATCGCGTGCCCCTGTGCCCTCGGATTGGCAACGCCCACAGCCCTGTTGGTGGGCACGGGTCGCGGAGCTCAGATGGGAATCCTCATCAAGGGACCCGAGGTGCTCGAATCGACGCGCGCAGTCGACACCGTCGTGCTCGACAAGACGGGAACCGTCACCACCGGTCAGATGACATTGCTGGACACCGTGGTGGGCGAAGGAACAACCGTCGACGAGGTCCTTCGGCTGGCCGGCGCACTCGAACATCGCTCCGAGCACCCCATCGCCGCAGCGATCGCGAAGGGTGCGACCGAAGCTGTGGGCGAATTGCCTACGGTCGAGGATTTCGTGAACGTCGCCGGGCGCGGCGTGCAGGGAATGGTCGACGGTCACGCCGTCGTCGCGGGCCGAGACGCGCTGCTCGCCGACTGGTCGATGCCGTTGCCGGAAAATCTCCGCGAGGCGAAGGCTGCAGCAGAGAAGGCCGGGCGCACCGCAATCGCGGTGGGCTGGGACGGCAAGGCGCACGGCATCCTCGTGATCGCCGACGCGGTCAAGGACACGAGCGCCGAAGCAATCGCGCAGTTGAAAGCACTCGGCCTCGAACCGGTTCTGCTGACCGGTGACAACGCCACCGTTGCTCGCACTGTCGCGGATCAGGTCGGGATCAGCACCGTCTTCGCCGAGGTCATGCCTGCGGACAAGGTCGACGCCGTCAAGAAACTGCAAGCGGAAGGACGCGTCGTGGCCATGGTCGGCGACGGCGTGAACGACGCGGCAGCCCTGGCTCAGGCCGATCTCGGCCTGGCGATGGGCACGGGTACCGACGTTGCGATCGAGGCCAGCGACATCACTCTGGTGCGAGGTGACCTGCGGTCGGCAGCCGATGCAATTCGACTGTCCCGCAAGACGCTCAAGACCATCAAGGGCAACCTGTTCTGGGCATTCGCCTACAACACGGCTGCGATCCCGCTGGCTGCGGCCGGCCTGCTCAACCCGATGCTCGCCGGTGCCGCAATGGCATTCAGCAGTGTGTTCGTGGTGAGCAACAGCCTGAGGTTGCGCCGGTTCAAATAAGGGGGCAAGCCCCCTGTGCGCGGTTAGGGAGTCCCTGCACTCCTTAACCGCGCACGGGGCTATTCGCCTCCAGCCAGCCGAACGAAGGCTGCTGCGTCGAGCATCTCGCCACGCGTCTGAGGCTCGATACCGGCAGCGAGGAGCCGTCGTTCGGCCTCGGCAGGCGAACCTGCCCAACCGCTGAGCGCGGCACGCAAAGTCTTGCGGCGCTGCGCGAATGCGGCGTCGATCGCCGCAAAAACCTGCTTGCGGTGCTTCTCGTCCATCGGCCACGGCGGCTCCGCGTACCGATCGATACGAACCAGTCCGGATTCGACCTTCGGCACCGGCCAGAACACGTTGCGTCCGACGGCACCGGCGCGGCGAACCTCGCCAAAGAAGTTGGCCTTGACGCTGGGAACGCCGTAGATCTTACTTCCCGGATCAGCCGCCAGGCGGTCGGCAACCTCGGCTTGCACCATCACGAGTGCGGTCCGCAGACTCGGAAGCGACGCGAACAGGTGCAACAGCACCGGCACCGCGACGTTGTACGGCAGGTTCGCGACAAGCGCGGTCGGCTCGCCGGGAATCTGCGAAGGCAACACACGCATCGCGTCGGCTTCGACGACGGTCAGGCGATCGGCCAGTTCCGGCGCTCGCTCGGCCACCGTCTTCGGCAGGCGAGCCGCGAGGTTGGGATCGATCTCGACCGCGATCACACGATCGACGACGTCCATCAGCGCCATCGTCAGCGAACCGAGACCAGGCCCTACCTCGAGAACGACGTCGTCACGTGTCACGCCTGCCGTGGTGACGATGCGCCTCACGGTATTGGCGTCGTGAACGAAGTTCTGCCCCAACTGTTTCGTGGGCCGGACACCGAATTCCTCGGCAAGAGCGCGCACCTCGACCGGACCGAGCAGGGCTGCCTGCCCGCGCGGAGTAGCGATGGGTTCGTTCGATTGTTCGGCGTCTGACACCAGTAGAACTTATCCCAGTCCGAGGCGACCCGAGCACGACGGCCATGCGCCCCAGCCCTGAGTGCGCTGGGTCTGTGTCGCAATCGCGATCTGTTCTTCACGGGTGGCGAGGTCGGCGCGGGGCGCATACTTCAACCCGCCCTGTCGTTCCCAGGTGTTCTGATCGAACTGCACGCCGCCGTAGAAACCGTTGCCGGTGTTGATGGCCCAGTTACCGGTGGCCTCGCACTGTGCGAGCGCATCCCACGTCGAACCGTTCTCCACGGGCGGCACCTCGGTGCCCGGCTTCGTTCCGACACGCACGACCTTCGGCTGCGCCGGTGTGGTGATCGTCTCCGAGACCTGGGTACGTCCGGCTTCGACACCGTTGACGAGATTCACGGCGAACGTCACGTCACGCACGCCGGGCACGCCCGGGTTCTCGACGATCGTGCGACTCTGGTTCATCGTCGGATCCTCGATGCGCTGATCCGGCGGATCGAGCGGCAAGGTCTCGACCTTGTTCTCGGTGCGGTTGCGCGTCACCGTGACCTCCAGGCCCTCGGTCAGTGGAGCGTCGGCGGCGGGAACCACCGTGTCCGACTGCTCGAGCGGAGTGCCGTTGGCGGTAAGGAACTCCCCGACCGTCGGCGCCGCGATACGCACGTCTGCTGCCGCGTTTGCGCCGTCGACCAGTTTTGCGACGACCGGTGTCAGCACGTCGAGCGCGGCGCCGTCCAGCGGAAGACGCTGCGAGCGCGAAGCCGACACGTGCACATCCGCCGCGACGTCCAACTGCTTCAACGCGTCGTCGACGGTCAAGGCAGTGGTCCAGAGCTTCTGCGGCTGACCGTCGACCGTCAGCGTGATCTCACGGGCACGACGGAGCACCACGGTGTCGCCGTCGGACAGCGAAGCGTCGGCCGCGGGAGCAACTGCATCCTTGTCACCGATCGGGTAACCCGCGTCCTCGAGAGCGCCGTCGACGTTGGTCGACATGGTGCTCAGGCGAACCTGCTCACCGTCGACATCGAGAGTGATGGTCTTGTGCCGGACGACGGCCAGAACACCACCCACGAGAACCGTCAGGAGAAGAGCGGCGATCGCCGAGTACAACAACGGCGACCTGGTCGAGTTGATCTTGGCGAACGGTGACATCGGTTCCTGTGTTCTGTGAGGTGTGAGCGCGTCAGCGCAGGCCCAATTTGCTGGTGCAGGACGGCCAAGCACCCCAGCCCTGACCGGCGCGGACCTTCTCGCCGATCGCGATCTGCTGTTCACGTGATGCGAGGTCGGCGCGAGCTGCGTACTGACCGCCGCCGAATGCTTCCCAGGTGCTCTGGGTGAACTGAAGTCCTCCGTAGAAACCGTTGCCGGTGTTGATGGCCCAGTTTCCGGTCGCCTCGCACTGAGCAATGGCATCCCACGTCGACGCGTTGGACACAGCGGGAGCGGAAGCCTGCTTGGTACCGACCTTCACCACTGCTGCGACCGGTTCCTTGATCACGGTCGCGGACAGTTCCGTGCGTCCGGCCTCGACACCGTTGACGGTCTTGACCTCGACAGTGGCCGTGCGCTCACCCGGAACACCCGGGTTCTCGACGACGGTCTTGTCCTTCTCGAGCTCGGGATCTTCGACCTTGTTCTCCGGCGGCGCGATCGGCTGCGTCTCGACGCGAGTGTCCGTGCGGTCGCGCGTGACCTGGATGGTCAGGCCGTTGGTAACGGGTGTCTCGGCGGTGGGAACCACCGAGTCGGCCTGCTCGAGCGGCGCATTCTTGGCCGCGAGAAGATCGCCGACGGTCACGGCGGCGAGCTTGACCTCCGCCGCGGGAGCGCCACCGTCGCTGACGCTGACGGTCTTCGGGCTGACGACGTCGAGCTCGGTCCGTTCGAGCGGCAGACGATGCGAGCGCGAAGCCGAGACTGCGAAGTCGTCGGAAACATCTACCTGCTTCAATGCCTCGTCGACCGTCAATGCGGTGGTCCAGATGGTGGTCGGCTGACCGTCGACGGTCAGAGCCAACTCACGGGCACGGCGCAGTACGACGGTATCGCCATCGGACAGGGAGGAATCGGCACTGGGTGCGAGCGCGTCCTTGGGATCGACCGGGTATCCGGCGTCCTCGAGAGCGGTACCGACGCTGCTCGACATCGTGGACAGCGAAATCATGTCACCGTCGACATCGAGGGTGATCGTCTTGTGCCGAACCACGGCGAGCGCACCCCCGACGATGAGCGTCAGAAGCAACGCACCCACCACTGAATAGAGAAGTGGTGACTTCGTGGAGTTGATCTTGGCAAAAGGCGACACAGGAAATCCCAAGGCAGACGACGTTCGATCACAATACGGTAACGACCGAGCGTTGTATCGGCAACCAAATCACAACGAAATGCGACTTTTGTCACGGAACGGCAACGGCGTGTCGTGTGTTCTGCACTTTCCGGCTCCGATACCCGTGTATCGATTCAGCTCTGGGCGCAGTATGTTCTCGTCTGGTTCAAAGCAGTCCGGCGATCCCGGGCGCGACAGAAGAAAGCTGGGCGATAGTGCGAAGAAGATTCGACAGACCACGTAATGCCAGGTGGCCGATCCTGGCCATCCTGCTGGCGCTGATCGCAGCGCTGTTCGCCCCCGGAATCGCGAGCGCGCAACCCGGCCGCACCTACACGATCGCCACCGATCTGACATTCGCCCCGTTCGAATTCGAGAACGAAGACGGCAAACTCGTCGGCATCGACATCGACCTGCTCAATGCGATCGCCGAGGACCAAGGCTTCAAGGTCGACATCAAGCAGCTCGGCTTCGACGCGGCCCTTCAGGCCGTGCAGGCCGGGCAGGCGGACGGCGTCATCGCGGGTATGTCCATCACCGACGCCCGCAAGCAGGTGTTCGACTTCTCCGACCCGTACTTCGAGTCGGGCGTGCAGATGGCGGTCCTCGAGACCGACAACGACGTGAAGTCGTACGAGGATCTGAGGGGCAAGCGCGTCGCCGTCAAGAACGGCACCGAGGGCGCCAGCTTCGCCGAGTCCATCAAGGACCAATACGGCTTCACCACAGTCTATTTCGCCGACTCCGCCAGCATGTACGACGAGGTCCGCACCGGGAACTCCGTCGCAGTCTTCGACGACTACCCCGTCCTCGCCTACGGCATCACACAGGGCAACGGCCTCAAGACGGTCACCGAAAAAGAGGTGGGCGCGAGCTACGGCTTCGCAGTCAACAAGGGCCAGAACGCCGAACTGCTCCAGATGTTCAACGCCGGACTGCAGAACCTGCGCGACGACGGCCAGTACGACGAAATCGTCTCGACCTACCTCGGTCAGGGCGCGTCGACGTCGGACAACTCCATCATCGGCTTGATCAAGAGCACCTACCCGCAGCTTCTCAAGGGCCTGTGGTTGACGATCGTTCTCTCCGTCGTCTCGATCGCGATCGCTCTGGTCCTAGGCGCGATCTTCGGTCTCTGCCGCGTGTCCACCAACATGTTCGTCCGAGGTATAGGCACAACCTACGTCGACATCTTCCGCGGCACACCGCTGTTGGTGCAGGCATTCTTCATCTACTTCGGCATCCCGGCAGCCCTGCATTTCCAGATGTCCGCCTTCACCGCAGGCATCATCACGCTCTCGCTCAACGCCGGCGCGTACATGGCTGAAATCGTCCGCGGCGGCATCCTGTCCGTCGACAAGGGACAGATGGAGGCGTCACGAAGCCTGGGCATCAGCTACATGAAGTCGATGCGAAAAGTCATCATGCCGCAGGCAATTCGCACGATGATCCCGTCGTACATCAACCAGTTCGTGATCACCCTCAAGGACACGTCGATCCTGTCGGTCATCGGACTCGCCGAGCTCACTCAGACAGGGCGCATCATCATCGCGCGCAACTTCCAGTCGTTCAACATGTGGCTGATCATCGGCGTCATGTACTTCATCATCATCATGGCGCTCACCAAGCTGTCGAACCGCCTCGAGAAGAGGATCAACAAGTGACCGAAACAGCCGTCAACATGGGCAAGTCCGCCACCGAGGTCAAGATTTCGGTCAAGGGACTGAAGAAGTCGTTCGGCGACAACGAGGTCCTCAAGGGCCTGGACGTCGACATCAAGAGCGGTGAAGTGGTCTGCGTCATCGGGCCTTCAGGTTCCGGCAAGTCGACCTTCCTGCGTTGCCTCAACCGCCTCGAAGACATCACCGCCGGATCCGTGCGCGTCGACCAGTTCGACCTCACGAACAAGGATGTCGACATCGACAAGGTGCGCCAGCACATCGGGATGGTGTTCCAGCACTTCAACCTGTTCCCCCACATGAGCGTCGTCGAAAACGTGATGCTCGCTCCGGTGCAGACCGGGCGATCGACCAAGGAGCAGGCTCGCGAGATCGCCGTCAAACTGCTCGGCCAGGTCGGTCTCGCGGAGAAGGCAGATGCCAAGCCCGCCAGCCTGTCCGGTGGGCAGAAGCAGCGCGTTGCCATCGCCCGCGCACTCGCGATGAGTCCGGACATCATGCTCTTCGACGAGGCCACCAGCGCCCTCGACCCCGAAATGGTGGGTGAGGTTCTGCAGGTGCTGCGCGACCTCGCCAAGCAGGGCATGACCATGGTCGTCGTGACCCACGAGATGGGCTTCGCCCGTGAGGTTTCCGACCGAGTCATCTTCATGGCCGACGGATACATCGTCGAAGAAGGTAAGCCGGAGAGTCTGTTCGGCAACCCCCAGCAGCAGCGCACCCAGGACTTCCTGGCGAAGGTTCTCTAGGGGCAAGCCCCCTGTGCGCCTTTTTGGTAGTGGGGACTACCGGAAAGGCGCACGGGTGGTGGCCAATTCGACGACAACGGCCGTCTCCATCCAGCCACGACGACCGGCAACCAGCGACGACATGCCGCGAAAAGACCGTGGGACCTTCTCGACTCGAACGTGATCGGTGCTCCCAGGTACCAATACCCAGTGCCTGGGTTCTTGTTCGACAAACTCGCCGCGCTCGAGTCGGATCGAGAGAACGATCCCGGCCGTAGGTTCCACGTCGTCGGGATAGATTCCTCCATGAACCGTCCCGTCGAACCACAGCGACTCACGTATGGGGTGCAAAGCCCACGCAGATTTTTCGCCGACCACCGGCAACGGTGCACAGCACTCGAATTCCCATGTTTCGATGCGGACTGTGACCACGTTGTAGTCATTCATCTGAAATACTCCGCGCAGTAGACGTACCAGGACACGACGATCCCGGGCGCGGAGTTACCTGTCAGACCACCATAGCGTCAGAGCTTGTAGACGCGCTCCGCTGTCGCCGTGGACGCTGCTGCCAGCGCCTGCGGATCCTCACCGCGGATGTCTGCGAGCGCGCGCACTGTGTACGGCAGGCAGTACGACTCGTTGGGCGCACCGCGGAACGGGTGCGGCGTCAAGAACGGCGCATCCGTCTCGACGATCAGTTGATCCGACGGCACCAACAGCGCGGCCTCACGCAGCGCCTTCGCATTCTTGAAACTCACGGTTCCCGAGAAACTCAACACGTAGCCCGCGTCGATGCACGCACGGGCCATCTCCGAATCCGAGGAGAAGCAATGGAACACCACGGTCTCCGGCGCGCCTTCCTCGTGCAGCACCCGCAGCAGGTCCTCATCGGCTTCGCGATTGTGAATCATCAGCGTCTTGCCGAGACGCTTCGCGAGGTCGATGTGCCACCGGAAACCGTCGACCTGCTCCTCGATGGTGGCGCACCCTTCGAGCTTGCCTGGCCAGTAGAGATCCAGCCCGGTCTCCCCCACCGCGACGACCCGCGGATCGGACGCCAACCGTTCTATCTCGGCTCTGGTGTCGACATCGAGGACGTTCGCCCTGGTCGGATGGATTGCGACGGCTGCGTAAACCCTCGAATCCCAGTTCGCAGCGTCGACGGCAAAGCGTGCGGCATCAAGGTCGTCGGCCACCGTGACGACCCGTCCGACGCCGACGGCTTCGGCCCGATCGACAATTTCGGCCACGGTCGCAGCGTCGTGCGCACCACAGGCGTCGAGGTGCGTATGTGCGTCGATCAGAGGCGACAAGGGCTCAGGGGCATCGGGGGCGGGACGGTCTTTGCTCACGCCCGATAGAGTAAGCCCACCATGACTGTGCCTGCCTCACCCTCCCAGACCCCGCGCCCGGACTCCGCTGCCCCGGAAGGCGCGGAACGATCGCCGTTCTACATCACGACAGCGATCGCGTATCCCAACGGCGCTCCGCACATCGGCCACGCGTACGAGTACATCTCCTCGGACGCGCTCGCCCGCTTCAAGCGGTTGGACGGTCATGAAGTGTTCTTCATGACCGGCACCGACGAGCACGGTCTGAAGATGCAGCAGACAGCAACCAAAGAGGGCATCGACGTCCGCGAACTCGCGGCTCGGAACTCCGACGTGTTCCAGAACCTCGACAAGGTCCTGAACATCTCGTACGACCGGTTCATCCGTACCACCGACGCCGACCATCAGGTCGCCAGCAAGGCGATCTGGGAAAAGATGGCCGCATCGGGCGACATCTACCTCGACACCTACTCGGGTTGGTATTCGGTTCGTGACGAGGCCTTCTACACCGAAGCCGAGACCACGCTTCTGGACGACGGCACCCGTCAGTCGACGGAGACCGGCACCCCGGTGGAGTGGACCGAGGAGTCCAACTACACCTTCCGTCTCTCGGCCTACGAGGACCGTTTGCTTGCTCTGTACGAAGAGCATCCCGAGTTCATTGCCCCCGCGACTCGTCGCAACGAGATCGTCAGCTTCGTCAAGGGCGGCCTCAAGGACCTGTCGATCTCGCGCACCACGTTCGACTGGGGCGTCGAGGTTCCCGGAGACCCCGACCACGTCATGTACGTCTGGGTCGACGCCCTCACCAACTACCTGACCGGCGTGGGTTACCCGAACGTCGACTCGGCGGAGTTCGAGAAGTTCTGGCCCGCGAGCCTGCACATCATCGGCAAGGACATCACGCGTTTCCATACCGTGTACTGGCCGGCGTTCCTCATGTCTGCCGGCATCGAACTGCCGGAGCGGGTCTTCGTCCACGGGTTCTTGTACAACAAGGGCGAGAAGATGTCGAAGTCGGTCGGCAACGTCGTCGACCCCATCGCGATGGTCGATCAGTACGGCCTCGACGCGGTCCGTTTCTTCCTGCTCCGCGAGATCTCGTACGGCCAGGACGGCAGCTACAGCCACGAAGCAATCGTGACGCGTATGAATGCAGACCTGTCCAATGAACTGGGCAACCTCGCGCAGCGTTCACTGACGATGGTCGCGAAGAACTGCGATGCCCAGGTACCGACCCCCGGCGAGTTCACCGAGGACGATCTGGCGATGCTGGCGTCGGCGGATGCCCTGCTTGCCAAGTGCCGCAGCGAGTTCGACGTGCAGGCGCTGCATCTCGCACTGGAAGCCATCTGGGGCGTTCTCGGCGAGACCAACCGGTACTTCTCCAAGCAGGAACCGTGGGTTCTGCGCAAGACGGATCCGGCACGCATGGCGACGGTTCTGTACGTGACGCTCGAAGTGGTCCGTATCGTCGGGCTTCTCGTTCAGCCGGTGATGCCCGACGCGGCGTCACGCATCCTCGATCTGCTTGGCCAGAGCGAAGAGAACCGGCAGTTCGCCGACATTGCGGTTCGCATCGACGCGAACCGGAAACTGCCTGCTCCGGCGCCAGTTTTCCCCCGCTTCGTCGAGGAATGAGCTAAGCGAGAGTGCCGCACGTGGGGTCCGAGATATCCGGTTACAGGCGGATGTGTCGGACCCCACGTGCACACTCCAGCCATGACGACGAATAGAACATACATTCGAACCAGCGCTTCGGCGCAGACACTGCCATGGAACGGAGCGCGGGTGTCCACTCAGGAGGTCAGCCCTCAATCCGTTTCCGCGGTGCGAGATCTCGTTTCCGAACTGTCCGCGGCGTACGACCGCGGATGGCAGCCGGCGGATCTGATTCATCTGGCGCGTCGAAGCAAAGAAGCGTCCGACGCCGATCTCGCCGCCACCACCATCCTGTTCGACGCGAACGCATCCCGCGCGTCGGATCGCGCACCACTCGAGTGGGTGGGGCAGTTGCAGACGATCGGCGAGCAGTACCCGAAGTCTCGGCGCGTCGCCTCTCGAATCACCGTGGACGACGACGCTTTCCGGTCCCTCGCGGCCGGCCTACTGTTCCAGGACCCCTACTTCCTTGTTTCGCAGATCGTCGACGTCGCACGATCGTGGATGCGCCTACCTCAGTGGACGGTGTTGCTCGCGCCACCATCCACCTGGCCGTCGCAACGCACCCACACCAGCTATGCCGGCGTCGGTGACACCGAGGTCGACGCCAAGGTACTCAAGCGAATTCGTGGACTACTCGCCAAAGCGGAAGCAACCAACTTCGCGGAAGAAGCCGAGATTTTCACCGCGAAGGCCCAGGAGTTGATGACCCGGTACGCCATCGACTCAGCACTGCTTCACAGTCGCGCCGGGGTCACCGACACATCCGTCAATGCCCGACGCATTCACATCGAGAACCCGTACGTGAAGGAAAAGGTTCACCTCCTGACCGAGATCGGCGAATCGAATCGAGTCAGGACTGTCTGGTTCAGCGACATTGCACTCGCGACCGTCGTCGGCACTCCGGTCGACCTTCAGCAAGTCGACATGCTGTTCACTTCACTACTTGTACAGGCAACCCGTGCAATGCAATTCGCCGATTCGAGCAATCGCGGCGGCTCCCGCACCACCTCGTTCCGCAAGGGGTTCCTGGCCGGGTTCGCCAGCCGCATCGGACACCGCCTGCGTGACGCCGGCACCAAAGCCACCGCCGAAGCGGCCGACGCGGCATCGATGGACGTCGCGGATCTTCTGCCGATCCTCGCCACCACATCCGAGGCCGTCGACGCCGAATTCGATCGATTGTTCCCGACAACCCGCAAGACTCGCGGACGGTCCGTGGACGCCGAAGGCTGGCACGCCGGCCAGGCTGCAGCCGACGACGCCAACCTGCGTCCCGGCGCACCCGCCGTGAACCGCTCCCGCTAGTCCTTTCGAGCGGCCAGGACCGTCTCGTACAACTCACGCTTGGAGACTCCGGCCGTTGCGACCAGAGCACACGCGTCCTTCAATCGTGCTCCCCCCTCGACCAGCCTTTCCACCTCGTCGACCAGATCGGCAGGATCAGATGCCACCAGCACTGCGCCTTCGAGCACCACCGTGATCTCACCGCGAACGCCCTCGGCGGCCCAAGCAGCTAACTCCCCGAGAGTGCCGCGCTTCACTTCCTCGTAGGTCTTGGTCAATTCCCGGCACACGGCCGCGCGGCGATTCGGCCCGAGCACTTCCACCGCATCTGCGAGGCAGTCGGCAAGGCGATGAGGCGCTTCGAAGAACACACACGCTCGCTGCTCGGTTGCCAAGGCAGAGAGCCACGTCTTGCGCTGCCCCTGCTTACGGGGCGGGAACCCGTCGAAGCAGAACCGCTCCACCGGCAATCCGGAGAGTGCCAGCGCCGTCGTCACCGCCGACGGACCGGGCAAGCACGTGACGGCGAGGTTCTCGGCTACGCAGGCGGCGACAAGGCGATATCCGGGATCGCTGACCGACGGCATGCCCGCGTCCGTGACCAGCAGGACGGTCTTGCCTTCGGCGACGTCGGCGACCAGCGCGGGCAGCCGGGAAATCTCGACCTGATCGTAGAAACTGACGATCTTCCCGGTGATGGTTACCTCGAGCGCGGAAGCCAGAGACTTGGTGCGTCGTGTGTCCTCCGCAGCAACGACGTCGGCGGTTGCGAGAGCAGACCGAAGACGCGGAGACGCGTCACCGACATCTCCCATGGGTGTTGCGGCGAGTACCAAGCGACCAGTCATACCTGACAGCCTACGATTGCCAGGTGACTGTGCAGACGGACGAGCGGCCAACGCCCGCCACGAGCGATCGGGTAATGCGTAGTCCCGGCCCGCTGGTACCGGATCCTGATTTCGGCCCGACCGACAGATTGCGCGGCTGGATCGTCACCGCTTTCGTCACCGCTATCGCGGCGATCACACGCTTCACGATGCTCGCCTACCCGACCGACGCCGGCACACCTGTCTTCGACGAGAAGCACTACGTTCCGCAGGGCTGGCAAGTTCTGACCGGTGGCGGCATCGAGGACAATCCCGGTTACGGATTGGTGGTACACCCGCCGATCGGTAAGCAGATGATCGCGATCGGCGAAGCACTCTTCGGTTACAACGGTTGGGGGTGGCGATTCTCGTCGGCCCTGGTCGGAACCCTGATGGTCCTGCTGATCATCCGGATCGTGCGCCGCATGACGCGCTCCACGCTGATCGGCGCGATTGCCGGAATCCTGCTCATCGTGGACGGCGTCACCTTCGTCTCCTCACGCCTGGGGATGCTCGACATCTTCCTGGCTTTCTTCGTCCTCGCTGCTCTCGGATGCCTGGTGGTCGATCGCGACCAAGTCCGCGAACGGATGGCGAAGGTATACGAAGAGGGCCGAATCGGCGACTCTGCCTGGGGTCCGCGGCTGGGTTTCCGGTGGTGGAGGTTCGGCGCCGGCATCCTGCTCGGCCTGGCCTGCGGCACCAAGTGGTCCGGCATGTACTTCATTCTGTTCTTCGGATTGCTCAGTGTTGCCTTCGACCTGTCAGCGCGCCGCGCCTACCGCGTGCAGCGCCCATGGGTCGGCACTGCAGTTCGCGACATCGGGCCTGCTCTGTATGCGTTGGTGATCATTCCGCTCGGTGTGTACCTCGCGAGCTACTGGGCCTGGTTCACCAGCGAGACCGGCGTCGACCGTCACGCCGTCGGTAACGAGATCGGTGAGGGCGGCACATGGAGCTTCATTCCCTCCGCGCTGCGCTCACTCTGGTACTACAGCGGAAACGTTCTCCAGTTCCACGCCGGTCTGACCAACTCCGCCGGAAACCACCACCCGTGGGAGTCGAAACCGTGGACGTGGCCGATGGGGCTACGACCGATGCTCTACTACTACGCCGACGGCGAGCAGGTCACCGGTTGCGGGGCCGCCAGCTGCGTCAAGGCCGTGATGCTGATCGGCACACCGGCGATGTGGTGGCTGGCCCTACCGATGTTGGCGTGGGCGATCTGGCAGACGTTCGTGCGCAGGGACTGGCGATACGCCGTGGTCCTGACCGGCTACGGTGCCGCTTACCTCCCGTGGTTCGCGACGCTCGACCGCCAGATGTACTACTTCTACGCAGTTGCACTCGCCCCGTTCATGGTCATGGGATTTGCGCTGGTCCTCGGCGATGTACTGGGCAAGGCGAGCGCGTCCGTCGAGCGTCGTACCACCGGACTTCTGGCAGTCAGTCTGTACATCGGTCTGGTCGTGGCCAACTTCGTCTACCTCTGGCCGATACTCACCGCCATGCCGATCACGCCGGAATCGTGGCAGAACCATCTGTGGTTGCCCAGCTGGAAATAACCGGACGACAAAAGGGGCACCGAACCGCAGTTCGGTGCCCCTTCACGGTTCAAGTCCTACTCCGCTCAAGTCCTACTCCACTGACTTACCCACACGGCGTCCTCGGCGCGGGCGTAGGAGAGCACGTTTCTGCTCCTTCGCCGCAATGATGATCGGGTCGTGCGAAAGATCCTTGTACAGCGAGAAGCACAATCCGATCATGACCAGCACGAACGGCGCCGCAGCGATGATCGTCATGGTCTGCAAGCCGTCGAGCGCTTCGGAACCACCGGTCCACAGCAGAAGCGCCGCGACGCCACCGGTCAACATGCCCCAGAACACCACGACCCAGCGACTCGGTTCGAGCGTTCCGCGCTGCGAGAGCGTCCCCATCACCATCGACGCAGCGTCGGCGCCGGAGACGAAGAACACTGCGACGAGCAGCATGACCAGGACAGTCGTCACTCCGGCCAACGGCAGATTGTCGAGCATGCCGAACAGTTGAGCCTCTTCCGAGCCTCGGCCGGACAAGCCGATTCCGTCGCGTTCCTCGCCGATGCCTGCGCCGCCGAAGATCGCGAACCAGAGCAAGCTGACAGTCGTGGGAACGGCGATGACGCCGACGATGAACTGGCGGATCGTGCGGCCGCGGCTGATGCGGGCCAGGAACATGCCGACGAACGGCGTCCAGGACACCCACCATGCCCAGTAGAAGATCGTCCACGACGAAAGCCACGCGCCGGTTTCAGGATTCGACGATGCACCCGTGCGGGCCGACATCTGGGCGAGGTCGGAAACGTATGCACCAATGGTCGTCGGGAGCAGATTGAGAATCAGCACGGTCGGCCCGAGAACGAACACGAACAGGGCCAAGATCAACGCGAGCACCATGTTGATGTTGGAGAGCCACTGAATTCCTTTGGCCACACCGGAAACTGCCGAAGCGACGAACGCCAGGGTCAGTACCGCAACGATGGCCACGAGCAGGAATACGCCGGCTTCTTCCATCCAGCCGACTACCTCGAAACCGGAGCCGATCTGAAGTGCGCCGAGCCCCAAAGATGCTGCGGTGCCGAAAAGTGTCGCAAAGATTGCCAGGATGTCGATGACCTTGCCGATCGGCCCTTCGGCTTTGCGACCGAGCAACGGGATGAAGGCCGAACTGAACAGTTGCTTGCGTCCTCGGCGATACGACCCGTACGCAATGGCAAGGCCCACAACGGCATACATCGCCCAAGGATGAAGACCCCAGTGAAACATGGTGGTAGCCATGGCAGTTCCGACGCCACCGTCGGTGCCGGGAGGCGGAGTCACGTAGTGCGCAAGCGGTTCCGCGACACCGAAGAACATCAGGCCGATGCCCATGCCGGCGCTGAACATCATGGCGATCCAGCTGACGGTTCGGAACTCGGGCTTCTCACCGTCTTTGCCCAGCGGAATGTCGCCGAATCGACTGACAGCGAGGTAGATGGAAAACAGCACGAAAGCCGAAGCTGCGAGTACGAAGAGCCAGCCGATGTTCGTCACCAACCAGCCGAGAACACTTCCGGTTACCGAGTTCAGGTTGTCGGGAGCTACGAGACCCCACACGACAATAGCCAGCACCGCTGCGGCCGCCACGGAAAACACCACGTAGTCGGTCCGAACGCCTACCCGAGTAAAGCCCGTCTCCGGGCGCTCTTCGTTGGCCCCGGAATCTTGTTCGGATCGATCAGATTTCGTCACCATAGATGACTACGTTCGTCACTTTGTGGGCCAAAAGCAAGCTGGAAGGCGGGCTCAACAGCCGTTGAACCCGCCTTCTCACCCCGATCAAGCTGGGGTTTTAACCCAACCGTTGCCCTTGCCGATCAATCCGTCGATGCTGATGCGTCCTGCGCCGATAACAGCGATCAAGAGCGAACCGACACCGAGTGCGACGACGAGTTCATAGCCGCCGTTGTCTATGAAGACGCCCTTGTCGGCGTGCACGATGAAGAACGCGCCGACCATGTCGAGGAACAGCAGTGCGCCGACGAGCGGGGTCAGCAGACCCGCGATGAGCAGGATGCCGCCACCGAGTTCGATGGATGCTGCCAGAACTGCAGAAATCTTGGGGAGCGGGGCGCCCATCCCTTCGAATGCGGCCTGCGTTCCGGCGATCTTGTAGGTGAAGAACTTCTGCCAACCGTGGGCGATGAAGATGATCCCGAGGCCGACACGGGCGATGAGGAGTCCGAGGTCACGAGCAATCGACGAATTCATGAGCCAAGACTGACAGCTTTAAGTTGAAGCGTCAACTTAATCAATGTGTCACGCACCTCTCAATGCCGACTCCACCATGGCGACGATCTCAGTGTCGGAGTACCCGAGCGAGCGGACCTTATGCGCAAACGCGGTCGCCGCCTGCTCCGCCTGCGCCTGCACCGGATCGGTCCCCGAAGCGATGAACGTCCCTTGCTTTCCCCTCGTCTCGATCACGCCCTGATCGCTGAGCGCGCGATAAGCCTTCGCGACGGTGTTGGCCGCCAATCCCAGCTCCGAAGCCAATGCACGCACCGTCGGGATCTTGGTTCCCGCAATCAATCCGCCGCCGTGAACCTGCTCGATAATCTGTTGCCGCAGTTGGTCGTACGGAGCTGTGGAGGAATCGTGTTCGATCGCGATCTTCATCGTCACCCTCGTCGTATCTTCTCGGTCACAGCATCTTCTCTCTCACAAACCCTCGATCGCTTCGCGGATCGTATGCGGGCCGGAGGTCAGAACCAATATCTTGCCGACACTGGACGGCGCGTCGATGAGCGCTTCGATCACTGCGGCGACATCTGCACGAGGCACAGAGCCTCGATCGACGGGCGGCTCTGCAAGAAGGACTTCACCGGTGGGGTCGTCGTCTGTCAGAAGGCCTGGCCGAAGAATCGTCCAATCCAGCGAAGTCCTTGTCTTCAGGTCTTCCTCTGCTGCAGTCTTCGCCCGCAGGTAGGCGGCAAAAACCTCGTCGGTGTTCTCCGGTATTTCGTCACCAGCACCCATGGCGCTGATCTGTATGAACCGACGCACTCCCGCTTTCTCGGCGGCATCGGCCAACAGCACCGCCGCAGCTCGGTCTACGGAGTCCTTCCGCTCGATCGAGCTACCAGGTCCGGCGCCCGCGGCGAAGACCGCGACGTCGGCACCGTCGAGTACCTTCGCAACTTCCTCGACCGTGGAGGATTCCAGATCGATCACCACGGGGAACGCGCCGAGTGTGCGGACCGCACCCTCGTGCGCGGAGTTGCGGATCAGCGCTACCGGCCGATCACCATGTCCTGCCAGCAGGTATGTCAGGTGCTGCGCGATCTTGCCGTGCCCACCGGCAATGACCACGCGCCGTTCGTCCACACTTCGATGTTCCGTCATCGTTTTCTCCTCACAAGTCGGTACTTCAAGTGCAGCGCGCCGGAGGTGTCCGTTGTTCCCCTGTTTGTCCCACGAGTTCGGACACAGAGGCAGAATGACGGACATGGCATCTGCAACCATCTTCCACAATCAACGGTGCAACACGTCGCGGACTGTTCTCGGACTTATCCGCGACGCCGGCATCGAACCGACCATTGTGAAGTACCTCGATACTCCGCCTACCCGATCCGAGCTGGAAAAACTCCTCGCCGACGCCGGCCTCGAGCCCAGCCAAGCCGTTCGCAAGCGCGAAACGCAGTACAAGGAACTCGGGCTCGCCGATGCATCCGAATCCGAGATCCTCGACGCGATGATCGAGCACCCAATTCTGATCGAACGCCCGTTCGTGGTCACCGACAAAGGCACCGTCCTCGCGCGGCCTGCAGCCAAGGTGGAAGAAATTCTCTGACAGCGTCGACGGCTCACAGCGGATCGCGGGCGATCGGGCAGGACATGCACCGAGGACCACCTCGGCCGGACCCCAGTTCCGAACCCGCGATTCGCAAAACCTCGATACCCGAGGCCTCCAGCCTGGCGTTCGTTTCGACGTTGCGCTCGTAAGCGACGACGACGCCAGGCTCGACGGCGAGGGTGTTGTTTCCGTCGTCCCACTGCTCACGCTCGGCAGTCACCGTGTCGAGTCCGGTGTCGATCACACGCAGTTTTCCGATTCCCATGGCGTCGGCCGCCGCTTCGAGGAACGGCGTCGCACCGCGAATACTCACCCCGTCGTCCTCCTTGCGCAGAGTGAACGCCGCCAGGGTGTCCTGAATGGCCGGATACATGACGACCGCGTCGGCCTCGACCATGGTGCAGACCGTGTCGAGATGCATCGACGCTCGGCGTTGCTCGATCGGAACAACCAACACCGTGTGGGCGAGGCCGTCGTCGAACACGCTACGCGCCAATGCTTCTGCTCCGGCGGGTGACGTACGTTCACCGACACCGATTGCGATCACCCCCGGCGCGAGAAGCAGCACGTCACCTCCCTCGACAGGAGCCGTGTGCGACTCGTACGCGCGGCGCACGCCTTTGAATCGAGGGTGATGCGCGTAGACGAGATCCGTTATCGAGGATTCGCGAGCTCGCGCTGACAACGCCAAGGACGTGATGATGACCCGTGGCCCGACCCAGAACGACGAATCACGGGTGAAGAGCAAGTTGGGCAACGGGTCGATCACGAAGTCACCGCCGTGATGCATCCTGCGCACCAACGAGGTCGAGTCGGCATCGATCGGCAATTCGTCGAACGTCATTCCTGCAGTAAGGATCGACGAAAGCTCCTTCGGCTCCACCTTTCGCAGGTAGGCGGCCAGGTGTTGCCCGAGCGCGTGGCCGATCTTGCGTGCGTCGACGGCGGCCGCGATTCCCTGGATCCTCGCTGCGCCACTGACCTCGAGCGCCTCGGTGAGGAGATCGGACAAAAGCAGTACCTCGACGCCGCGCTCACGAAGGACGGTCGCAAACTGATCGTGTTCTTCCTGCGCGCGGTCCACCCACGGCAACGCGTCGAACAGCAGCTCGTCGTTGTTGCGCGGAGTCAATCGTTTCAACTCGTCGCCAGGACGATGAAGAATGACCGATCGCAATCGGCCCACCTCGGAATCGACACCGAGGGGGACGGAGCCAGAAGCGTTCATGAGTGAACACTAATCCCGTAGGCCCCACCCAGCAGGGATAAGCAGCTGTCGTACCGGCCCGCGTAACGTCTGATCCGACGCAGGCGAGAGGACCAGGCAATGAGTAGTACGGATCAGGCAGCGCTGAACGGCGCCGGAATCGAGAGGTTCACCGGGCGCTGGGTCGGCGCTGGAGCCGGACATTTCCCCACCATCGACGACTTCGAGTACTCCGAGGAGATCGAGTTCGCGCCCACCCCGAAACCGTTTCTCACCTACTCGTCGCGCACTCGTGGGCTCCCCGACGGACGACCGCTTCACATGGAATCGGGATACCTGCGCCCAACACCGGGTGGTGAGCTCGAATTGCTGGTCAGCCAGCCCACCGGATTCGTCGAGATCCATCGCGGCACCCTCGACTCCGAAGGCACTCTCGCCTTGACCCGTCTCACGCTCGCAGCATCACCCGACGCAAAACCGGTTCACGACGTTCGGCGAGTCATGTGCGTTCAGGGCGACACGCTGACATACGACCTGTGGATGGCGCACGGCGACACCCCGCTGACGCATCATCTCCACGCCACCCTCCACCGCGCGACGGACCGGTAGTCGCCATGGAGATGCCGTCGTGGAAGGCAAAGGAACTCACGCCCGGCCAGCTCTCCGAGCGCAGCGGTGTCGCCGTCTCGGCCCTGCATTTCTACGAACGAGAAGGCCTCATCGTCAGTCGCCGGACCAGCGGAAACCAGCGCCGATACCAACGAGACACGCTTCGACGCGTCGCCTTCATCAGAATCTCGCAACGCGTCGGCATTCCGCTGTCGGAAATCAGAGAGGCCCTCGGCACACTTCCTGAAGGCCGTACCCCGAACCGCGCAGATTGGGAAAGATTGTCGACCGGGTGGCGGCGCCACCTCGATCTACGCATCGAGCAACTGGAACGTCTACGGGACAACCTCACCGGTTGCATCGGTTGCGGGTGCCTCTCGTTGGAGGGGTGCGCCCTCGCCAACCCGCACGATCAACTCGCATCCGCCGGCCCGGGTGCGCGCGTTCTGGAAGTAGATTTCGGTGCAGGCTCAGGCGAGAAATGACTCGACGGCGTCCCGATCGCGCCCCAGCAAGTCCTCGACGGTCTTCTTCAGCAACTTCTCGATCTGGCCGCCGATGATCGGCATCTTCACCTCAGCCGTTCCGTCGACGACCAACCGCGTGCAGGACTCGGCGGCGGTGAGATCGAGCGTCGTCTCGATTCGGATCGGCAGTCCCCGCGCGATTCCGGTGACCGACCCTGCTGCACGCCCGTCCGACAGAGGTCCCCACCGATCGACCCGTTTCAGACCGAGCCGTCTCGGCGCAACCTTGGCGACCAGGCTCGGGAGAGAGGCGGAGTCGATTTCCTCGGACACGGATACTTCGATCGATCCGTCTCGAACTTCGATGTCCGAGGTGGCATAAAGGTCTCCGAGTCTGCCTTTCCAATAATTCGGGTCGGTCAAAGTTCGATGCACGTCGTCGATCGGATATTTGAATTCGATATCGAAGTGAAAACTCTTCGGCATGACTTTGGTCCCTATTCGACTAGATAAAAGTCCCGGCGGAGTTAACGCTCATCGCTTGAGCAATTTACTGAACTGGTCGTTCGCTTTTTGCATCACGAACTCGTAAGGCAGGGCAAATTTGCGCGCCCACCAGTATCCGAATCGGATGTCATTGGACGTATATACGAGGTACGTATTCTTCTCGATTCCCCGCAGAATGCACGACGCCACCTTCTCCGGGGAGACAGCACGCGCCTCGAACCGGTGCGTGAGTTTTTCGACCCGCGGGTCGTTCCTGTCGATACCCGCTATTTCCACGGTTCCCACCAATGGCGTCTTCACCCCACCCGGCACAACCAGACTGACCCCGATTCCGTGCCGCTTCAGATCGAATCGCAGCACCTCGGACACCCCGCGAAGGCCGAACTTGCTCGCACTGTAGGCGGCGTGCCACGGCAGGGCCAAAAGTCCGGCAGCCGAAGACACGTTGACCAGGTGTCCACCCTTGCCGGCACGAATCATGGGTGGAACAAACGTCTCCATGACATGGATCGGCCCCATCAGGTTGACGTCCACCATGGACTTCCAATGCCGATGTTCGAGGTTCTCGATAGTTCCCCACGCTGAAATGCCGGCGATATTCATGACGACATCCATCGAAGAAAATTGAGTGTGAATCTCGGTACCGAATTTCACGACCTCGTCGTAGTCCGAGATATCGAGTGCCTTCGCCATGCTGACCGTGCCGCCGCCGGCGCCGACCATCGCGACCGTCTCTTCCAATCCGACGCTGTTGATATCGGTGAGAAACAATTCGGCGCCGACCTCTGATGCACGCAGCGCAGTTGCACGTCCAATTCCACTACCGGCGCCGGTGATCAGGCATTTCTTGCCGTCGAGCGACCTTACAGACATGGATGAACACTCCCCCGCACTCGTACTGTGGACATGCGGGAAAGTCTACGCACGCACGATGCGGCCGCCCTGAAACACGCAAGACGACCTGGGGGGCACGGCCGCACTCCGCGCAAACACCGCACAGAGACGACCGCAGCGAGCACTAGAGACGCTGCATCATCTGCTCTTGATAGCCCTTGACCGTACGGTCGAGTTCTTCCGCCGCTACATCGTCCCCACGCTTGCGTGCGTCGTGGGCTCGATCCTGAATTTCACGGATTGCGCGGCGCAATTCATCATCGCTCATCATGTGTTTCATGTCACAATTCTGCACCCACTCGGAGGGTTTAGCTAGCACAGATCGCAATCCGGCAAACCGTTCAAGGTTCAACCCGGAGGTGATCCGCATGACATCGCAACCAGCCACCCTGATCGCGACCCCAAACCTTCAAACATCGCTTGAACTGCAGTTTTTCAATCGAAATAGTTGTGAAAAACCAGGCTAACGCATAGCTAATATCGCCAAAACGGGTAAAAGGTTTGATATTGGGCAGATTGGCCAAGTACTGGAAGGTTCGAATAGCGCAGTCGTAGCTGCACATTTCCGTGTGGCGGAAACTCAATGTGCGCTGAGACATAGCTGAGCACTCATTGGGCGGACGAATCGAATCTCGGACACATTTGACAACTAGTCCACTAAACAGACTACGGTGAGCTACCGATCGGTTATCCGCGTGATACCGTAGGATTCACTGAACGGACAATTGCTAGCTAGAGAGGATTACGGGGCGGTTCACAATGGCTGACTTTGCAGAACGATTGAACAAACTGTTCGACAGTGTTCATCCTCCGGGGCGCAAACCCCATACCAACGCCGAGGTTGCGGCAGCGCTCATCGAAGACGGCCATCAGATCTCCAAGCCGTACATCTCGCAGCTCCGCTCGGGACAGCGCACCAACCCCTCAGACGAGACAGTCGCAGCCTTCGCCCGGTTCTTCAAGGTGAAGCCCGACTACTTCTTCAACGACATCTACGCAGCCAAGATCGATCACGATCTCGAACTGCTCTCACAGCTCCAAGGCTACGGGCTTCGCCGCCTCTCGAGCCGTGCATTCGACCTCTCGGAAGAATCGCAGAATCTACTCACCACGATGGCTGAAAAGCTCCGCGCGAGTGAAGGTTTGCCAGAGGTTCCGCCTGACGCGTCACGCTGATGTGACCGTGCTGAAGCACTGACTCGATCTCGAGCACTGCAATGACATGGAGTAGGTCGACTACGAACGTCGACCTACTTTTGTCGTTTCATCGAGTTCTTTCGCCAACAACAACACCCAGCGGCGCGCCGACATCTTCTCAGGAGGCGCAATCCACCTGGTGTCCAACACATCCGAGGCCAAGGGATCGGCGATCCACCCCGCCAAAATCCCCGCGTGTGCAGTGACGGCCCGCGGCGGTTCCTGACCACCGACGTCGAACATCCCGGCGCCGGACTGGATGTACATCGCATCCATGATCTGCGCGATCATGTCCGATGCCCGCAGCACAGACGTACTCCCGGCGCTGTCCGCGTCGACTACCTCGGGGAATCGCTTGACGAGAAGCGCGTGCATCCGCCGCAGCCGGTACAGATCTCGTCGCGCACGTAACCAGGTCTCGAGAAGCACCCACGTGATGCCCAGCGCAATCAGAACACTCGAGGCAGCGATGAACCACACCCCTGCGCCCGTCCAGATATCCGATTCGAGTGCGCCGGTGCCACCGATCGATTCGACAAGCATCACGACGACCACGACGAGCAGGATCGACGAACCGGTCACGATCAACGCGATTCCGCGCCCCAACGGCGCCCACGCAACGTGCCGTAGCCCCGTCGAAATGACAAGGGACAGAGCGACGATGATAAAGATCAGAGCCGGCGCCGGGTAGCCGAAGAGAACCGCGATCGCCACCAGGAGCCCCACCGAGTACAGCACGGTGGCGAGGCCGCGCATAGCCGGACGTGACATCACCGGCCACGCAGACACGGCGCCGACTGCACTGGCCGCAGACAACGCTGTCCACAAGACGATGACGATCATCGCGGCGGCATGCTGCTCCGGCGCAATGCGATCGACGATGTCCCATACCGCCGGCACCATGACCGTCGACGACAATGCGACCGAGAAGCCTGCAAAGACCATCGACATTCGCAACGGCGTCGCGGTGCGCGCGACAACTCGACCCAGTCTCGCGCCGGCTGCAACCCAGACGAGAAGGGCCACAGCCCAAAAGATCATCCGATCGCCTCGTCGTACCGCAACACCGACAGCGGTGTCCCACGGCCACTCATCGTTCGCAGACGCATGATCAACATCGACGCGAACGTCTCGGCTTCCCACTCCGCGATGTCGTCCATCGGCACGGGTTCGTTGCGCCGCAGAGAACGTTGACTCAACATGTAGGCGATCAAATCGTCACTGACCTCGAGCGTCGCCTCGGCGATCTCGGCACCCTCGTGGCGAAACACTATGTGCCCCAACTCATGTGCCAGAGTCCGCTCGACATTGGGTAGTCCGGGAGCCAAAACGATGACGTCGTGGTCGTCGTAGGCCCGGCGCTGACCGCACACTCCGGTGGCGAGAGGGGTTTCCAGATCGATCTCGATCGGGCGCCCACGCTCGCGGGCGACTGTCTGCACCACCGTCAGCAGTGACACTGCCTCCGACGACGCTGCTGCGTCGCATACGGCATCCACCGCGGCCAGAACGCGGCGATGTGAACGTCTGTCCGGCACGACTCACGCACCTCCCTGTGATCCGGGTGCCAGGAATTCGGCACGCGCGGCAGCCAATCGTGCCTTCTGCAGCGATGCTCCGCGGAAAGTCAGTGCTCCCGCACCGGCCGCTACCACTGCCATTCCGCCTACACCGCCGGCGACGGCGGCGGCGTTGAGAATCGGCGGAAGCCCTTGAGTGAACGCCGTCGGAAATGCCTGCGGGTTGTCAGTCGGAGCCGCGACGTTCGGAACGTTCGACGGTACCTGCGGAGCTACGGGTGCGGGTGCGGCCAGAACCTCGGGTGCGGAAGGGGCTGCGACTGCGCCCGGCGCAGCGTTTGCCGGTCCACCGGCAGAGGGTGCAGGCGCTCCGCCGCCCGCTGACGGTCCCTGCGGATCAGACGGTCCAGCCGGCGGAGCCGCTACCGCGGACGACTGCTCGGAACTCGGCTGCGATTCGGAAGGAGACTGTGTCTCGGAGGGTGCTTGGCTCGAAGGACTCTCGGTCTGCGAAGTTGCGTTGGTCGCAGAAGTTGCGTTGGTCGCAGAAGTTGCGTTGGTCGCGGGAGAAGCGCTGCTGCTCGGACGTTGCGACGCCGAAGGGTTGGTCGTGGGCTCAGTCGTGGTCGTGGGCTCAGTCGTCGTGGGCTCAGTCGTGGTCGTGGGCTCAGTCGTCGTGGTCGGCTCAGTCGTGGTCGTCGGCTCAGTTGTGGTCGTCGGCTCAGTCGTCGTGGTCGGCTCAGTCGTCGTGGTCGGCTCAGTCGTCCGTGGTCGGCTCAGTCGTCGTGGTCGGCTCAGTCGTTCGTGGTCGTCGGCTCAGTCGTGGTCGTCGGCTTCAGTCGTCGTCGCTCAGTCGTCGTCGGCTCAGTCGTGGTCGTCGGCTCAGTCGTGGTCGTCGGCTCAGTCGTCGTGGTCGGCTCAGTCGTCGTGGTCGGCTCAGTCGTCGTGGTCGGCTCAGTCGTCGTGGTCGGTGTCGGAATTACGGTCGTGCCGCAGTTGTGACGGTGACAATGCCAGCCATAGTTGCCGTTGCCGTTGTTATTGCCGCCGTTGCCGTTGTGACCGCCACCGTTGCCGTTGTTATTGCCGCCGTTGTTGCCGTAATTGCCGTTTCCATTGCCGTTGTTGCCACCACCGCTGTTGCCGCCAGGTTGGGCGGCGACGATGGCGGGGAAGACCGATACGGCAAGGACGCCGATACCCATCAGGCACATCACAGCAACAAGCATCATCGCTAGCCGTCGTGGCTGGCTCATCGACATTCCTCCCCGACACATACGTCCGACCTGCGGAAAACTGCGGCAGACTCACCGTGCCTATCGCACCGGACACACCCTCGTTACATTTCCGGCAAACATGTATCCGCCCAAGGATCATCCCTCACTTGGAAGCTCAACGGTCCGGATCAGCGGTCGCAATCGTATGAAACGGCGCACACTCAGATCGAATCTTCGCAATTCGGGCAGGCCCTGAAAATGCAGGAAAGGGTCGTTCAACTTTCGTTGAAAGACCCTTTTCGCTGGTACTTCTTGGTGGAGCTGAGGGGAATCGAACCCCTGACCTCTTCGATGCGAACGAAGCGCGCTACCAACTGCGCCACAGCCCCGTGCCACCGCCTCAGCGGTGCTCGGCAACTCTAACAGGAACGAATACTCCCGTTGGAATCACCCGACACGAACTTTCGGCCCGACGAGATCGGCCCAGAAGATCACTGACCGGACGCGCGACGCATCTCGGTGTGCCTGATCTCTTCTTCGTAGTGATCCAGGTGATCGAACACCGGATCTTCGTCGTCGACCTCGAGGACAACCGCTCCTGGCCGACGCAGTCGCGCCGGAATCAGGCGAAGCTCTTCGTCGGTGTGCGATTCGACTCCGAGTCGCGATCGGTTGAGGCGTTCGGTACGACGGCGGCGAATCTCTTGCTCGATCCGAACCTGCCGACGCAAGTACGCCATGTACCCGCCGAGGCCGCACACGGTCAGCGCAAACAACCACCACACCATCGGCGAGATGATCAATGCGAGAGCGCCCGAGAGAATCGCGACGAACGCAAGTCCCAGCAATGTCCGCTGACGGAATGCATACCGCGCCTCCCGGGCGATGGCATCCGCTTCGGGGTCGAATCCGCCTCGGCCGCGCCGAACCGGAACAAATTCTCCGACCGGTGCACGACCGCCGGCGTAGTCGTCTTCTGCGTGAGTGTCCATCTGGTCCTCCGCGTCGTAGCTGCTGCGCACTGGTTCTGGTTGCCAGTTCGGATCGCTTCGATGTCCTGCTGCCGGCCCGCGCTGAACAGGGTTGCTGTCGCCGCGGTGAAGTACTCGAGTCGCGAGTGCCGCGTCACTCGTCTGCCGGATCCTGGGGCGCTTGTTGACAAGCATCGGCACCAGGACGAACAGCCACACGGCCACCAGCCCGATCCACACGAATGAGCTAGGCATGCCGCGGCCTCCTCCCGATCACCTACCAGCACCTATGCCAGCCGTTGACGAGTCAAGGTTAACGGCCGACGCCCTCGCATCGTTGCCGACGCGCCGAACCCCACCATACTCATGTGTCACACGCGTACCGAACTGAACTTCCGGTTCAGTCCCAAAAGTCTCAAGTTCTGGTTGAATCAAAAACCACATTTTCCCGACCGAAAGTAGGACTACTCAGCGGTAACTGCTGTTTAGCTCGCGTTTCTCACGCTTCTGGCGCCGTCTTCGTCACACCCACGAAGCGCGTCCGGACCGGACCAATCTGTCGACGACGGTGGTGGGTACTTCCTCGATGGTCATTCCGACCAGAAGATGATCACGCCATTGGCCGTCGACATCGAGGTAGCGCTTGAGAAGACCTTCCTCCCGGAACCCAACGTTTCGTAGGACTGCGCGACTCGACGCGTTCTCCGGCCGAACAGTGGCCTCCACTCGATGCAGACCGACCTTCGAGAATGCGTGATCGAGTGTGAGTGCAACGGCAGCTGTGGCTACGCCCCCACCGGTCACGTGCGAGGCGACCCAATAGCCCACCCAGGCGGACCGCAGAGCGCCGCGCACCACATTTCCGATGGTGACCTGCCCGCAGTACTTCCCGTCGAGTTCGATCACCAGGGGAAGGATCCTGCCCTTGCGCGCTTCGGAGCGAAGGTTCCCGCACAGGGACGGCCAGACGGTGATGTGGTGGCGAGCATCCCAGGGCGATTCTCCGGTGGGCTCCCACGGCTCGAGGTGCTCGCGATCGCGAATGCGGAGACGACTCCACACAGCAGCGTCACGGAGCTTCACGGGGCGGACGGTCACCACTCCCGCGGGCACTCGCAGCGGGCCGAGATCTTCCGGCCATCCTGGATGGACTGACATCACACCCCACTCGGGTCGGCGTTACCCACGTTGGGCGAGAAAAGCTACGTCGACTTCTTCACCGATGTGCACTTCGGTGACGTCTCGATCGACCAGAACCAAGCAATTGGCTTCCGCCAAGGTCGCGAGGAGATGTGAGGACGCACCGGGCGCACCCCCGAGGGCCTGCACCAGGTACTCCCCTGTCGCTTCGTCACGCATCAGCTGACCACGCAGAAAACCCTTGCGATCGGCAATCGACGTGATCGTTCCCACTGTCCGCGCTTTCACTACTCGCCGCATCGGCTGGCGGCGTCCGAGCGCGATTCTGATCAGCGGGCGAACCATGACTTCGAATACCACCAGTGCGCTGACCGGGTTGGACGGTAGGAGAAAGGTCGGAACCTCGTCCCTTCCCAGCTTTCCGAAGCCTTGCACCGATCCCGGATGCATGGCAACGCGCTCCACCTCGAGTGTCCCCAGGTCGGCAAGCGCCTCACGAACCTCGTCGGACGCTCCGCCGCCCACGGCACCGGCGATGACAACGATTTCCGAGCGAATCAGCTGTCCCTCGACTACTTCGCGAAGACGACGCGAGTCGTTGCCTGCGATTCCCACACGGTTGACGTCGGCGCCGGCATCGCGCGCTGCGGCGGCGAGGGCATACGAATTGACGTCGTAAACCTGGCCAGGCCCCGGCGTGCGATCCACGTCGACGAGTTCTCCACCGACGCTGATGACGGAGAGGCGCGGACGCGGATGGACGAGTACTTTGTCGCGGCCGACCGCGGCAAGCAACCCGACCTGTGCGGCTCCGATGATGGTGCCTGCCCGAACGGCCACGTCGCCCGGCTGGACGTCGTCGCCTGCACGGCGAACGTAATCGCCCGAACGCACCGGCTCGAAGATCCGAACGCGAGCGCGACCACCGTCGGTGTTCTCGAGCGGAAGAACTGCGTCGGCCAGCGTGGGCAACGGCGCGCCGGTGTCGACTCGGACGGCCTGGCGAGGTTGCAAGCGGATCGGTTGGCGTGAGCCCGCCGTCACCTCACCGACCACCGGCAAGCTGAGGTCGGTAGGCTCGCCGTCCTCGCCTCGGAGGTCGGCTCCGGCGCCGGCGACATCGACACTGCGAACCGCGTAACCGTCGATGGCAGCTTGATCGAATCCCGGCAATGGGCGTTCGGTCACCACTTCCTCGGCACACAGCAGTCCCTGCGCCTCCGAGATGGCGACCCGAACCGGACGGGGTGCCACTGCAGCAGCGGTAACCCTGGTCTGCTGCTCCTCAACCGACCGCATCTGGTCCGCGTCCTCCTGTGTCTGGAAATTCGGTGATATCCGTCAGCTCATGATGCCTTGCCGCCGAAAAGGGACAAGCACATTGATACTGCGTTATCGGGCGATCAACCACCGTGGCGACACGCTCAGCGGTCGAGCCGATCCGCGAGCCACTTACGCAAGGACGGGCCGTAATCGTCACTGTCGAGTGCCAGGTCCACCGAAGCGCGGAGGTACCCGCCGGGGTTGCCCAGGTCATGACGCGTTCCGCGGTGCACCACCACGTGAACCGGATGGCCCTCGGAAATCAGGAGAGCGATGGCGTCGGTGAGTTGCAACTCACCGCCGGCTCCCGGCTCGATGCGACGAAGTGCGTCGAAGATCGCACGATCGAGCAGATAGCGACCTGCAGCGGCAAAGGTCGACGGCGCGTCTTCCACAGCCGGCTTCTCGACCATGCCGACGACCTTGAGGACGTCGGGATTGACCGCGTCGGGAACGATCTCGACGTCGAAGACGCCGTAAGCGCTGACTGCGTCTTTCGGGACGTCGATTGCACAGAGAACGGATCCGCCGCGCTTGGCCCGAACTCGCGCCATGATCTCCAGGACGCCACGCGGTAGTACGAGATCATCGGGCAGAAGGACCGCGATGGCATCTTCGTCGTCGTCGAGAACCGACTCGACGCAACCGACTGCATGCCCGAGGCCGAGGGGCTGCTCCTGAATCACGGAGTCGACTTCGAGCAAACCCGGCGCTTTGCGCACCTTCGCCAGGGCAGCGAGTTTTCCGCTTGCTTCCAGCTTGCTTTCGAGCACGAGATCCTCGACGAAGTGGGCAACCACGCCGTCTTTGCCCGGGGACGTCACGATGACGAGCCGCTCGGCTCCCGAGTCCGCAGCTTCACCTGCCACCAGTTCGATACCCGGTGTGTCCACGACCGGCAGCAATTCTTTCGGAACCGTCTTGGTGGCAGGCAGGAAACGCGTACCAAGTCCGGCTGCGGGAACCACGGCCGTACGGAAGGCCCTCGTGCTGCTAGCGACAACGTCTGTCATGCCAACACCTTAGCCGCCGCTTGTTACCGCTCGGTCAGCACGACGAATATCGTTGCGGGGTGACACCTCAGACAAAAGCACAATGGCGACAAATCACACTCGCAGCACGTGATGAAGTCTCCGAGCACACTCGAAACACGGAAACTGCGGCGTTGATCACGCACATACGTTCAGTGATTGTCGACGGCTCGGTCGTCTGTGCGTACGTCCCCACCCGCACCGAACCAGGATCCACCGATTTGCTCGACGCCGTTGCCGAGATCGCTCAGCGTGTACTACTTCCGATCACCGGGGAGCCGGGACCGTTGTCCTGGGTCGAGTACAGCGGCGCGGACGGTTTGCGCTCCGCGAAGTACGGCATTCGGGAGCCTGTCGGACCCGTCCTACCACCGGAAACCCTGTCCGACGTGGAATGCATGCTGATCCCTGCTCTCGCGGTGGATCTTCGTGGAACACGCCTCGGCCGTGGCGCAGGCTTCTACGACCGGACGCTCGGGTCGGTCGGACCACAGACTCGGCTCGTGGCAATTGTCAGAGACTCCGAACTCGTCGAGGCCTTGCCTGCCGACGACCACGACATTCCCATGGGCTGGGCATTGACGCCGCGCGGCGGCCTCACGCAACTCAAAGGCGATTGATCTGCGGGAATAGATCCCTGATTAGCGCTGTTGGCACTGTCACTTGTAGAGTGCTAAAGGCTGCGGTGTAAATACGCGGCTGCTCGAACATCACAGTGCGGAGGAAGCCCGGTGCCCACCTACTCATACGCATGTACGGAATGTGACAACCGTTTCGACATCGTCCAGTCCTTCAGCGAAGATTCGCTGACGGTCTGCCCAGCTTGCTCAGGCAAGCTCCGCAAGCTGTTCAACTCTGTTGGCATCGTGTTCAAGGGCAGCGGCTTCTACCGCACCGACAGCCGCGGCGGCTCCGGGACTGCGAGCGAGCCGGCCAAGAGCGATTCGGCACCCGCTGCGAAGTCCGAGTCCAAGTCGGACTCCTCTTCGACATCGAGTTCGTCGACCAGCACGCCGGCGCCCGCAAAGGCTGCCGCGAGCTGATTTCCACAACCTCCGGGTTGTCCACAGGTTCACATTGTCAGGGCCGGAAGCACCGCTTCCGGCCCTAACGTGCATGAATGCCGTCAGCACGTTCTCGCTCGCCGAGGCGCTCCGATCCACTGCGCGCCCAACTCGATCTCAGCCCGAGCACCTTCGATCGCGTCGTCGAACTGACACGGGGCACACGATTCCGCACGGCGACAGTCCGTAAGATCGCAGCCGTTGTCCTCGCCACACTCGGCGTTGTTCTCTTCTTTCGAGGCGATCCCGCGACCGATACGGTCGCCGTAGTTGTCTCGAGCCGCGATCTCACTCCGGGGCAGGTGATTGCGGATTCGGATGTCGAGATGCGAGAGATCGACTCGAAACAACTTCCCGAAGGAGTTGTCTCCGACACCGACCTGGTGGTCGGAAGAACCGTTGCCGGCCCGATTCGCTCCGGAGAAACCGTCACCGACGTGCGCGTTCTCAGCCCACGGCTGGCCGGGTTGTCGGTAGGAACCGACGACGCCCGCATCGTCCCCGTCCGATTGGCCGATGCGGCCGTCGCGGACATGTTGCGCAGCGGGGACGTCGTCGACGTCCTGACCGTCGGCCCTGACACATCCCGCCCAGACACGCCCCACCCCGACACACCCAACGAATCAGTTGCAGACAAGGCCCCACAAATTCTTGCGGCAGGAGCGGTAGTCGCGTTGGTCACCACATCGGAAAGTACACGTAACCAGCAGGAACAGGTGATTTTGCTGGCCCTGCCGACACCAGCAGCCAACGTCGTAGCCGCGGCATCTCTGTCCAATGCGATCACCGTGACATTCCGCTGACCGCACAAAGCGTCCGAAGCTCCTCTAGGATTTTTCCAGTCGGTTCGGTATCAACGGACCATCTGGCACTTGCCATCGGAGACTCGAGGGGACACCGACATGCTCAAGGGATTCAAGGACTTCCTGCTTCGCGGAAACGTGCTCGACCTGGCCGTCGCAGTGGTCATCGGCGCGGCCTTCACCGCCATCGTGACTGCCTTCACCAGCAATATCATCAACCCACTTGTCGCTTCGATTGGCGGAGCCAACGAATACGGGTGGGGCATTCAGCTGACGGGTGACTCCGCTGAGACGTTCCTGAACTTCGGTGCGGTCGTCACCGCGATCATCAACTTCATCATCATCGCAGCGGTCGTCTACTTCGTGCTGATCGTCCCTGCGAATGCGGCGAAGAAGAAGTTCGTCTCCGAGCCAGAGGACAAGGAAGCCAGCGAAACCGATCTGCTCATCCAGATCCGCGACATCCTCTCGGCCAATGCCGGTGGCGCCGACACGGGAGCGCACGCCAAGACTCTCGAATAGGCAGTGCCCACAGATCAAATCAGGCCCTCGGACAATTGTCCGGGGGCCTGATTTACTTCTCAACCCCCGTGGTGCGGGGGCCGCTGACTGCGCAGCCAGTCGTCGTCCGAGGACCGCGAGGATCCCTCGGGACCCCGCTCGTCCGACGTCGTCTCGGGAAAGACGTCCCCGAAGATGCGCGCCAGGCGCTTCTTGTCGACTGACGGCTTCTTCGGGGTATCTCGTTGCTCCGACAAGCTGTCTCAGCCCTCGAGGCTGGAGAGCTCGGCGATCACGTGACTCGCCAAAGCCGTCAGGGTTGCCATGCCGTCGCGAATTGCCGGCCTGGTCGACGCCAGATTGGCGACCACGGTACTTCCCGAAACTCCGACGAGGCCGCGGGACAAGCCTGCTTCGAGCGATCCGGCCGAAAGACCGGAAGCACGAAGTGCTTCGGCAATTCCCGGGATCTCGCGATCGAGAACCTCAGCGGTCACGTCAGGAGTGACGTCACGCGGGGATACCCCGGTACCGCCGACCGAGATGACGAGGTCGACGCCACCGATGACTGCGGTGTTGAGAGCGTTGCGGATCTCCACTTCGTCGGCGGCGACGGCGACCGTCGCATCGACGAGAAAACCCGCTTCGTTCAGCAGTTCCGTGACCAGTGGACCGATGGAGTCGGTGTTGTCGCCGTGGGCTGTGCGATCGTCGACGATGACGACCAGAGCGCGGCCGGCCGATGTGGCTTCGAGTTCCATGACTCCTACCGTAGTGTCCGATCCCGACGCCGTTGCGATCTGGCCGAAGATCGGGTCGATCGTCTGCTGATCGCCGAACATCATCGACCGCCCTGCGCTGCCGCGGTTCCCAACGTGACGTCGACGGTCTTGGTCTGCCCGCCGTCGCTGTACGTGATCGAGACCTTGTCGCCGGGAGCATGTGAACGCACTGCCGCGATCAGCGAATCACCATCTGCGACAACACGATCGTCGACCTTGGTGATGACTGCACCCTTCGGGATACCGGCCTTGGCGGCCGGCCCGTCAGCAGTGACATCCATGACGGTTGCGCCGTCGGCGTTGTCCTGCGACGGCACGGTCACGCCGATCATGGCCTGAGTCGCCTTGCCGGTCTTGATCAGTTCGTCGGCGACGCGGCGTGCCTGATCGATCGGGATGGCGAAACCGAGGCCGATCGAACCGCCTTGGGTACCCGACGACGCTCCGAGCGAGGCGATCGCCGTGTTGATGCCGATCAGCTGGCCGTCCATGTTGACGAGGGCGCCACCGGAGTTGCCGGGGTTGATCGCTGCGTCGGTCTGCAGAGCGTCGATGACGGTGTTCTGGTTGCCGGACTCGCCGCTCGTGGACACCGGGCGATCGAGTGCGGAGATGATGCCTTCGGTGACCGTGCCGGCCAGGCCGAGTGGGGACCCGACGGCAACCACCTGCTGTCCGACCTGGACGTCGCCGGAGTTGCCGAGATCGATGGGGGTGAGGTCGTTTCGACCGTCGACCTTGATGACGGCGATGTCGGAGACGGGGTCGGCACCGACAAGGGTGGCCGAGGCCTTGGTTCCGTCGGAGAACGCAACGCGAAGTTGCGCTCCCTGTGCGCCGGCAACGTGGTTGTTGGTCAGGATCAGACCGTCGGAGGACAGGATGACACCGGAGCCCTCACCGCCCTGTCCCTGCGCGGTGGCTACCTCGATCTGCACGACGCTCGGCACGACCTTCGAGGCAACGGCCTGAACCGAGCCGGCGGGAGCGTTGGACGTGTTGGTCGCAGTGGGCTTCGGAGCGTTCAGAGAGTTGGTGACCGTCGCGGTTCCACCGTTGCGGTCCGCGACGACGGCGCCGACCACGCCACCGACACCACCACTGACCAGGACCAGGGCGAGAGCGCCGGCAACCAGCGCCATGCGTCCCGACTTCGGCTTGGTGGTGGTCGAACCGGAGTTCGGCCCCTGCAGCGGTGCGGGGATCTGGTTGTGGCCGACGCCCGGGCCGTTCGGACCGCCGGGGCCACCAGGGTTGGGTGCGCCGTACGGGGCGCTCTGCTGGTACGCGGCCTCATGGGCACCGTGCGGGTGGCCGAAAGCCTGCGTGGGCTGCTGCTGTGCCTGCCCGAAGGCTTCGGCGGGTCGGGCGAACGACTCGGTCGGCTGGTACGGCTGCTGAGGCGCCTGCCCCTGAGGCTGCTGCGGCGGCACGGGAGGCTGGGCCTGAGGTGCCGTCGGCTGTGCCTGAGGTGCTGTCGGCTGCGCCTGGGTGGTGGGCTCGCTGTTGGGCTGCTCGGGCCGGGTCGGCCCGACGTTACGGTCCTCGGTCATCGGCTCGCTTTCGTCTACGGTGACCACCGGACGGGCAGTCACAACTGTTCTGCCGACAATGCTGCCTTGCGCTGCTGAGAAGGCGCTGAGACGTGCCTGTCACTTTACCCAGAGTTCGACGTGAAAAACCGGTGTTGTCGGTTCGGCCCGAAAGACTTTCGGGCCGAACGCATTAAGCCGTGACGTCAGTCACCGAAGCGCGGGACCAAACGGGTCTACAGAACACGCTACTCGGCACTCGGCCCCGGTTCACCGGGAAGCACGATACGAACAAGCGCTCCCCCACGATCGGATTCGTCGATCGCGATGGTGCCGCCGTGCTTGACGACGACCTGACGCACAATCGCAAGTCCCAGACCCGATCCCGGCATCGAACGTGCCGCAGTCGACCGGTAGAAACGATCGAACACCAACTCCCGATCCTCCTCCGGAATGCCAGGTCCCGCATCACTTACGGTCAATTCCAACAATCCTTGACCCACCGGTCGCATTTCGACGCGTACCTGTTCGCCCTTCGGACTCCACTTCGCAGCGTTGTCGAGGACGTTCAGCACGGCACGCGACAGGCCCGCTTGATCTCCGTAGACGTACCACGGAGTGGTGACCGCCTCGAACTCGATTTCGTTGCGCCTGCGCCGCGCTCGTTCGAGCGCACGCTCGACGACGTCGCTGACGTCGACGCGCTCGTACACGGTTTCGGGTGCGTCTTCACGGGCCAGGTCGACGAGGTCGCCGACCAGAGTCGAGAGTTCCTCGATCTGCGCGACGACGTCGGCACGAAGTTCTGCCATGTCCTCGTCGGGAATCTGCGGCGCACCGGGGCGACTGGACGCGATCAGCAATTCCATGTTGGTGCGCAACGAAGTCAACGGCGTCCGCAACTCGTGTCCGGCGTCCGCGACGAGGCGCGACTGACGCTCACGGGACTCGGCGAGCGCCCGCAGCATCGTGTTGAAACTCTCTGTCAGGCGCGCCAATTCGTCGCTGCCGGTAACGGGGATCTGCGTCAGATCGTCGGTCCGAGCGACTCGTTCGGTGGCAGCAGTCAGCCTGGCAATAGGTCGTAAACCGGTGCGGCCCACGGTAGTACCCGCCACCGCCGCAAGTATGACGCCACACCCGCCGACCACGAAGAGCACCCAGGCCAGACGGTCCAGTACCGCAACGGTCGGCGCGAGCCGCTGACCGATCACCAAAGTGCTTCCGTCATGGGTTCGTTGAGCCAGCACTCGCTGACCGTCGACGGTTCGCAGCGAGGAATCCGATTCGCCACGCGCTACGGCGTCTTCGGCTTCACCGATCGGCACGTCGGAACCGGGCGGCTGGTACGTGCTCAGGTCCGAGAAGATCAGGGCCACACTGATGTCGGTGGTGTACAGCGTCGCACCGGAGATGTAGCGAGGATCGAATCGCACGACATTGCTGTCGATCAGCACCGCTGCCCTGGTACGCAACTGGTGATCGACGTCCGCGTAGAGCGCACGCGAAACCACCGCGTAGGCAGCGATCGCCATGACTGCGACGGCAATGGCCACCACCGACGCGGCGAGCAGCGTCACACGCCAACGCAATGACACCGAACGGGTCAGTGGCATCGGCGGGCGCATTTCGACGGACGCTTGGGTGGTGGAGGATTTCTTCGGTTCGGCGTTCTTGCCGAACGGAGCGGTGATCACGGAGGCGTCTCCCGCAGGACGTATCCGACTCCGCGGACGGTGTGGATCAACCTCGGTTCGCCGTCGGCTTCCGTCTTGCGACGCAGGTAGCCGACATACACCTCGAGGGCATTGCCGGACGTCGGGAAGTCGTATCCCCACACTTCTTCGAGAATGCGTCCACGGGTCAGCACGCGGCGTGGGTTGGCCATGAGCATTTCGAGGAGGGAGAACTCGGTGCGCGTCAGGCTGATCGATCGCTCTCCGCGCTTGACCTCACGGGTGACCGGGTCGAGGGTGAGGTCCTCGAACGCCATCATTTCGGAATCGGCGTCCAGATCGGGCGCGGTGCGGCGAAGTAGTGCACGCAACCTGGCAAGCAACTCTTCCAAAGCGAAGGGCTTGGGCAGGTAGTCGTCCGCTCCGGCATCGAGACCGGCCACTCGCTCGCTGACCGAATCGCGGGCGGTGAGCACGAGGATGGGCAGGTCGTCGCCGGCACTGCGAAGACGACGGCACACTTCGAGTCCGTCGAGTCGCGGCATCATGACGTCGAGCACGACGGCGTCGGGCCGGTTGGCGAGGATCTTCTCGAGTGCGTCGAGTCCGTCGACCGCGAGCTCGACCGTGTAGCCGTTGAAGCTGAGCGACCGCCGAAGCGACTCGCGAACCGCCCGGTCGTCGTCGACCACCAAAATACGCATACCGACAGTTTGGACTGAAGTGCTGAGATGCGGCTGAGAGGGTCCGATTCCGGCCTCCGGCGTGTCGCGGTCAGTCCCGGGTTCGCCTCGGCCCGGGCAGGCTCCAATGACGCCATAACGCAAGCAGTCTGAACACCGCGGCGAACGCTGTGCCGCACACCAGCGCGGCGTTGGTGGACAGTCCGGCTTGCGAGACTGTGACCACCAACGCAGCGCCGAGCAGTGCGGGAACCGCGTACAGGTCCTTGTGCAGGAGCAGTGGCACCTCGTTGACGAGAACGTCGCGGATCACGCCGCCGCCGATCGCCGCGGTCGCACCGATCAACGTCGCCGCCAGCGAACTGGCGTTGTTGTCCAGCGCGATGACGGCGCCGGTGCTCGCGAACAAGCCCATCCCCAGTGCGTCGAGCGCCAGGATTTCACGACGCAGTCGATTGAGCGGCTCGTGGAGGTAGAACACGGCGAGTGAGGTGGCGGCGGCCGTTCCGAAGTACGGCCAACTGCTCAGAGAGCTGGGCGGATGGACGCCGAGGAGAACGTCGCGGACGATACCGCCGCCGATGCCGGTGAACACACCCACCGAGCACACCCCGAAGATGTCGAGTCGCTTGGTGACGCCCACCAGGGCACCCGAGGCCGCGAACGCCACGATGCCCACCAGTTCGAGGATCCTCAGCAGCACCGGCCAAGGATCGCACGGTCAGATGCGGCTCGGGTCGATCACCCCGAGCCGAACTGCTTTGACCAGTCGCCGAGGGACTCGGTGGGTCTGGCCGAAGGCCGTGACCTCGACCAGATCGGGCGCCGTCGCCTTCCACTGGGCACGACGGCTGCGAGTGTTGGAACGGGACATCTTCCGCTTGGGAACGGCCATCAGAGTGCCTTGCGCTTTCCGTAGCGCCGCTCGAACTTCTCGACGCGTCCGGCGGTGTCCATCACACGTTGCGCTCCGGTCCAGAACGGGTGAGAGTCGCTCGTGACGTCGACGACCAGCAGCGGGTACGTGCCACCATCTTCCCATTCGACGGTGCGCTCACTCGTCACGGTCGATCGGGTCAGGAAGCTCTTGCCGGTGCTGGCGTCCTGGAAGACCACCGGGTGGTAGTCGGGGTGCATCTGCTTCTTCATTCGTTTCCCTCTCGCGTTGATTCGGTTTCGGCATAAGGTGATTCGGATTCGTCACACGGGTCTTCGTGAAACTCGCCGAACGGGTCTTCCCACGTTGCCCACGACGCTTCATCCGCCAATTCGTCGTCGGTGACCAAGGCGTGCTGCAGTGTTCGGTCGATCTCGAGCGGGTTCGCACCGCACGTCAGAACGACCATCGAGGTGTCGCGATCACCGAAACGCTCGTCCCATTTCAGGGCCGCGAGTGCACGGCGTTCAGCTGGAACGCGGTCTCGTTCCTCCGGCGTCATCGCGGCAAGCCAGGTGTCCGCGCTGGCAACTCGCAGGCCACCGCCCGCCGATTCGAGCCAGAGCGCTTCACCCGGTTGCGTTGCCACCCAGACTCGTCCGCGGGAGTACACGACGCCTTCGAGCAGGACGTCGATCGCCTCGTGCAGACGACCGGGGTGGAACGGCCGGTTCGCGGTGAACTCGACGAGCATCACTCCGCCGTCGTCGTCGAGCGGCGGCTGGCGACGCAACAGCGGTGAGTGAGCGTCGGCCAGTTCACCGCGTCGCGCATCCGCAGGCACCTCGAGGAGCAGTGCCTCGATGTCGTCTCCCTCATCGAAGACGGGTACCCGTGGAGCGATGCGCGCGAGAACCGCATTCAAGCGGGACCGCTGCCAGCCGTCGAGCGCATCGGACCCGCGTAGGACGAGCGCGTCGGCGAAGTCGACCTGCCCGACGACGACCTGAGCCAGGGTGCGGTCGTCGTCGAGAGCTTCGTCGCCGGTGGCGTCTGCCAGCCAGGTCGCCGCGTCGATGCACGTCACGACGGCGTCGACGCGGACGTCCCGCTGCGCCGGTCCGTCCAGTTGGCCGACGACGCCGGTCACGACGACGTGCTCGATCGCCCAGCACAGCGCCTCGGGCTCGAGTTGCCGGTCCAACAGCAACACGATCCGCTGCACCGAACTGTGCGAGTGAAGCCGGCGCAGGAGCGGCAGCAAGTCTTCGCGCAGGGTGCAGGAGACGCAGCCGTGCGCGAGCTCGAGGATCGTCTCGCGCTCGGACACAGTGCCGGCAGACCCGGCACTCCCGGTCATCGAGGTGACCGTCCGCCGGACCACCCCTTCACGGACGTGGCTCAGGTCGTGGTGGACCAGAACAGTTCCGGTTCGCAGCAACGCTCGTGCGGTGTGTGGGGTGGATTCGCTCATGCCGGCGACCAGGACCAGCGGAGTCCTGCCGTCCAAGATCGTGTTCACAGCGGGCCTTTCTGGGAATGATTGTCATTACCGAGGTTGAACGGTACATTGATCTCACCGCATTGTCGAAAATGATTGTCATCTGCAAGTTGAAAGGAACACCCATGTCGGCTCACTGCCAAGTGACCGGACGTGTGCCGGGGTTCGGAAAATCCGTCTCGCACTCTCACAAGCGTTCGAACCGTCGCTGGAACCCGAACATCCAGCGCAAGACCTACCTCCTGCCCAGCGAGGGGCGTCGCATCACACTCACGCTCTCGACCAAGGGCATCAAGACGATCGACCGCGACGGCATCGAATCCGTCGTCGCCCGGATCCGCGCGCGCGGCGAGAAGGTCTGAGCAGATGGCACGCAACGAGATCCGCCCGATCGTGAAACTCAAGTCCACCGCGGGCACCGGGTACACGTACGTGACCCGCAAGAACCGTCGTAACGACCCCGATCGACTCGTACTGAAGAAGTACGACCCGGTGCTGCGAAAGCACGTCGATTTCCGAGAAGAGAAGTAGGCATGGCCAAGAAGTCGAAGATCGCGAAGAACAACCAGCGACGGGTCGTCGTCGAGCGGTACGCGGAGCAGCGGTCCGCTCTCAAGGAGACGATCCGCTCCCCGAAAAGCTCGGCAGAGGAGCGCGCGAAGGCCCAAGCGACCCTGCAACGTCTACCACGCGACGCCAGTCCGGTACGATTGCGCAATCGAGACGCTGCGGATGGACGTCCGCGCGGCCACCTGCGGAAGTTCGGGCTCTCCCGGATTCGCGTGCGAGAAATGGCGCACCGTGGGGAACTGCCTGGCGTACACAAGTCGAGCTGGTAAGGAAGTCGGATGGCAGTCAAGCGTTCACCGTCGAAGAAGCCACGCCCCGTAGAGGGTCGTAAGCCCAAGAAGAACCCGTTGTTCGCAGCGAAGATCACGCATGTCGATTACAAGGACATCAACTTGCTTCGCACGTTCATCTCGGACCGCGGCAAGATCCGCAGCCGTCGCGTCACGGGCCTGACCCCGCAGCAGCAGCGTCAGGTCGCCGTTGCAGTGAAGAACGCACGCGAAATGGCGTTGCTCCCCTTCACCGCCGCACGGTAGTCATACGTGCTCGGTAGTCACACGTAGAAGTACCGAAGAGGTCGCGCAGTCACTCGACTGCGCGGCCTTTTTGTTGCCCTGACTAAGATTTTCCCGAAGTCGTTCATTCCAGTCGAGAGGTGCCCGCAGCGTGTCGGGAGTTGTTGCGGGTTTCACCGTAATTTTTGTTGTCATCGCGGTCGGGTATCTCCTCGGCCGTCTCGGCACCCTCGGTAGCCAAGGACAGTTCGTTCTCGGTCGACTCGTCTTCTTCGTCGCGACGCCTGCCCTGCTGTTCACCACCCTCGCGTCGTCCGATCTTTCGGTGATCTTCTCGCCGACGCTCGCCGTTGCGTCGGCTACTGCCTTTGCCGTCGGCGCTCTGTACGTCGTCGTCGCAAAGATCTGGCTCAACCGGCCGCTACCCGAACTGACCATCGGCGCGCTGTCGGCTTCGTACGTGAATTCAGCCAACCTCGGAATCCCGATCGCGGTGTTCGTGCTCGGCGATGCCACGTTCGTCGCGCCGCTCCTGCTCTTCCAGATCGTCGTGTACTCCCCGATCGCCTTGACGATCCTCGATCTGACGGCCCTTCGCGGCACGGATGCCGAGAAGCTCTCGTTGATCGACACCGTCACCGCCCCGTTCAAGAATCCGATCGTGCTCGCGGGCGCTGCGGGGTTGATCGTCGCGTTGATCGGTTGGGTACCGCCCCGGCCGCTGATGCAGCCTTTCGAATTGATCGGCGCGACGTCGGTACCCGGTGCGCTGTTGGCATTCGGGCTCTCGCTCTACGGCGTGCGGGTGCTGGAGAAAGGCTCGAGTCCACGCCGCGACGTCGCGCTGGCGTCGACGCTCAAGATCGTGGTCCAACCTGTGCTGGCCTATCTGATGGCGCATTTCCTCCTCGGCATCGACGGTCATCAGTTGTTCGCCATCGTGGTCGTCTCGACGTTGCCGACGGCGCAGAACGTCTTCATCTACGCAAGCCGCTATCGGCGCGGAATGGTCCTCGCCCGAGACAGTGCCTTTGTCACCACTTTGGCGTCAATTCCCGCAATTGCGCTGGTCACAGCGCTACTCGCTTGAGCAGGGTTACGGTGGATTCATGCGTGTACTAACCCTCGCCGTTCTGGCCTGCCTTGCTGTGGCCGGATGCTCCGTCGGGGCCCAGACCACGGGGCCGGTTGCCGCACCGAATCCGATGGCGGCCAACGAAGCAAGTCCCGCCGACTGGTCGCTCGGAACCCCCGTTCCCGACGAGGTCGACGACAGCGAGATGGGCACGGAGTTCGACAGCCGCACCGACATCGTGGGTGCGACGGCCACGATGTTCGAATCGTGGTCCGAGGTCGACGATCACACGGTGGCCGTCCACTTCGTGACCGGCACTCCGGAGTGCTACGGCGCGTACGCAACCGTCGAAGAGACCGATACGACGGTGATCGTCACGCTCCGAACCGGAGCATTGCCGGAGGCCGCGGACAAGATGTGCATCTTGGTTGCCGTGTTCGGCAGCCTGGACGTTCCGCTGAGCCGACCGCTCGGCGATCGTCACGTCATCAACGGCTAGCTGCGCGCCTAAACGGCACAAGTTCGACGATCGAACACGCCGTTTCGTCAGGTGTGGTGTGCGTCTCCTCGGGACAGACTGAAAACCGACACCCGTTCACTCGCTCGTCGGCAGCTTTCGACTCGAGCGGTGCTCAACATGAAGGAGCTCGCAAGTGCCTACTCTCCAGAGAGACGTTGCAATCGTCGGCGCCGGCCCCTCTGGCCTGGCAGCTGCAACCGCGCTGCGCAAGGCCGGTTTGACCGTCGCTGTAATCGAAGCGCGCGACCGCGTCGGCGGCCGCACGTGGACCGACACCATCGACGGAGCAGTTCTGGAAATCGGCGGCCAGTGGGTCTCCCCCGACCAGACCGCGCTGATCTCCTTGCTCGACGAACTCGGCCTGAAAACTTTCGAGCGCTACCGCGAGGGCGAGTCCGTCTACATCTCGTCGGCAGGTGAGCGGACGCAGTACACGGGCGATTCCTTCCCCACGAACGACACCACGAAGAAGGAGATGGACCGTCTCATCGACGAGATGGACGATCTCGCAGCACAGATCGGCGCCGAGGAACCGTGGGCACATCCCCTCGCCCGCGATCTCGACACAGTCTCCTTCAAGCAGTGGCTGATCAATCAGTCCGACGACGCCGAGGCACGTGACAACATCGGTCTTTTCATTGCCGGTGGCATGCTCACCAAGCCCGCCCACTCGTTCTCTGCCCTGCAGGCCGTACTCATGGCCGCTTCCGCAGGCTCGTTCTCCCACCTCGTCGACGAGGACTTCATCCTCGACAAGCGAGTGATCGGCGGAATGCAGCAGGTATCGATCCGCATGGCAGAGGCCCTCGGCGACGACCTCTTCCTCAACGCACCCGTGCGAACGGTGAAGTGGAACGAATCCGGTGCAACGGTGTTGGCGGACGGCGATGTTCGCGTCGAGGCAAGCCGAGTGATCCTGGCCGTACCGCCCAACCTCTACTCCCGGATCTCGTACGATCCCCCGCTGCCGCGTCGTCAGCACCAGATGCACCAGCACCAGTCCCTCGGCCTCGTCATCAAGGTGCACGCGGTGTACGAGACGCCTTTCTGGCGCGAAGCCGGCCTCTCCGGCACCGGCTTCGGCGCGTCCGAAGTAGTGCAGGAGGTGTACGACAACACCAACCACGAGGACGATCGCGGCACCCTGGTCGCTTTCGTCTCCGACGAGAAGGCCGACGCGATGTTCGAGCTTTCCGTCGAGGAGCGTAAGGCCACGATTCTGGCCTCACTTGCCCGCTATCTCGGCCCGAAGGCCGAAGAGCCGGTTGTGTACTACGAATCCGACTGGGGCTCGGAGGAGTGGACCCGCGGTGCGTACGCAGCGAGCTTCGACCTCGGAGGCCTGCACCGCTACGGCGCGGATTCCCGCACGCCCGTCGGCCCGATTCACTTCTCGTGCTCCGACATTGCGGCCGAGGGGTACCAGCACGTCGACGGTGCCGTTCGGATGGGTCAGCGAACCGCAGCCGACATCATCGCTCGCAGCAAGGCCTGACGGCCGCTTTGCCAAGTCTCGATCATTGCCCGGCAGTCACGATTGCCGGGCAATGATCGAGAGCAGTAGTTCGGCCCGAACCCTGGCCACTTCCAGCCGACAGTCGATCAGGCTCTCCACCTTCGCCATTCGGCTCCGCAGTGTGTGCCGGTGAACGCCCATCGTGATGGCGGCCGCTTCCCAGTGTCCGTTGGCCTCGAGAAATGCCCGCAGCGACGCCAGCAGTTCGGTGCCGTTGTCACGGTCGTAGTCCTCGATCGGTGTGATCATCGTTTCCGCCAGCGTGTTGAGCACTTCACGCGTCGAATCGAAAGACAGCAGCACACTTCCGGTCAGAGCTGCGAATTCCAAAGGCTCGCCACCGATTTCCGCCGCCGACGCACACAGCTGGGACTGTTCGACGGCGACCGCCAGCGCAGCGACCACCCGTCGCGCGCTCAAGCCGACACGAAGCGCGCGAAGATCCGACCTCGATACCCCGCCGAGCAGCTCTCGGGCGAACTCGACGTCGTCGGTTCCACGCAGCAGCACCGTGACGCGAGTGTCGTTGATCCGCGAGAACAACTGCCGCCCTGCCTTGTTCATGAACTCGGCAATCTCGGCTCCGACGCGTCCCGCTACGTCGGACGTGTCGGCAAGAACTGTCAATCCTCGGATCATTCCCTCGCCGTCGGCGGCCTGCCTGATCTGTTGCCACGCCGGCGCCGGGTCGCGATCCTCGGTGAGCAGCAGCCCGAGGGCGTGCGAATTCAACTGATCCTGAGTAGCACGCAGGCGCGCAGGTTTCTCGAAGTCCAACGCCAACAACGAGTTCGCGTGACCGAGCAGTATCTGATCGACGTAGCTGAGCGCCGAAGCACTGATCACCGCCAGGTATCCGTACGGCGTTCGCCCGACGCTGATCTGCTGCACCGCGATCGACGCTCCAGACCTTGCGAGCGTCACGCTACTGGAGGCACCGCCCCCGAGAGTTGCTCGCAGTTCGTCGATCACGTCGTCCGTCGGCAGTTGAGGTGAGCTCTCGAGAACTCTTCCGGCGACGTCGAGAAGAAGCACCGTCGCCGAAGTCGCGATCGCCAGTTCACGCACGGTCGCAGCCGTTCCGCCGGAAATGACGGCACGCGTCATTCGCGGTTGCGCCCGCGACGCCCGGAGGACAGCTTCATATTCCTGCTCTGCCAACCGGCTCATCACACGCTTGACGACGGCAGCAAAAGGCGTCGGCAGCGGCACCTCGATCAGCGGGAGTCCGATCTCGTCGGCGACGGCCACCAGATCGGCCGGGACCTCGGGGTACGAGAGCCCGGTTCCGAATCCCACCGCCGCCACACCTGCCGCGTCGAGCATTCGGAGATAGCGGCCGCGCTTTTGCTGAGTGGACGGCAATCGGATGCCGGTGGTGAGGATGAATTCGCCGCCGGTCAACCACCGGAAAGGGTCGAGCAACTCCGTGGCGTGCGCAAATGTGATTTCGCGACCGACGCCCTGGGCGCCGCCTTTGAGTTCCAGCGCGAGGTCCGGCTGCGCCAACATCCACCGCACAGCGATCGTCATGGGCTGGACTGTACAACTCGGCGCGTCGGCGATCAAAGATTTCACCTTTTTGGCAGCTGCCTTTACTTGTGAGTCAGCGCACACTTGCTCACACACGCCCCACAAAGTGCGAGTTCCGTGCTGATCACCTCGGCCGGAACTCGTTCGACCTCGAGAGGAACCGGTACCGATGTCGATCGTCGTACTCGAGAACTACATCAACGGTGAATTCGTCGCCTCAGCCGCGACGGAAACACTCGACCTGATCAACCCCGTGGACGAGAGTGTGGTCGGGCGTACGCCGGTCTCCACGAAGGAAGACGTCGACGCCGCCGTCGAAGCCGCACAGAGAGCATTCGAGACCTGGGGCAAGACGACGCCGAGCGTGCGGCAGGCTGCACTCCTCAAGCTCGCCGACGCCATCGAAGCGCACAGCGACGAAATCGTCGCAGCCGAAAGTGCCAACACCGGCCAGGCCCACCAGATGATCGCCGACGAAGAGGTCAAGGTCGGAGCCGATCAGATGCGGTTCTTCGCCGGAGCCGCACGACTTCTCGAGGGCAAGGCGGCCGGAGAGTACATGGAGGGTTTCACCTCCTACGTCCGTCGTGAACCGATCGGCGTCGTCGGCCAGGTCACTCCCTGGAACTACCCGTTCATGATGGCGCTGTGGAAGATCGGGCCCGCCCTCGCGGCCGGCAACACGATCGTCCTCAAGCCCAGCGACACCACACCGGGCAGCACGCTGGTCCTGGCGAAGCTCTCGAAGGGCATCCTGCCGGACGGTGTGTTCAACGTCGTGCTCGGCAACGGCGGAACCGGCGCGACGTTGGTGGAGAACCCGGCCCTCGGTCTCGTCTCGATCACCGGTTCGGTGCGGGCAGGCATCGCTGTCGCCGTGTCCGCAGCACAGCAGCTCAAGCGCGCGCACCTCGAACTGGGCGGCAAAGCGCCGGCGATCGTCTTCGGCGACGTCGACATCGAGAAGACCGCCACCGGCATCGCCGAGGCAGCGTTCTTCAACGGCGGCCAGGATTGCACCGCGGCCACTCGCGTGATCGTTCACGAGTCCATCCACGATCAGCTCGTCGAAGCCCTCGTCCGGAACGCCGAGAAGCTGCGCCCCGGAGCGCCTTCCGATCCTGATGCCTTCTACGGCCCGCTCAACAACATCAATCACTTCAACGCCGTGAGCGACAAGATCGCGAACCTGCCGGCGTCGGCCAAGATCGTTACCGGCGGAAAGCGTTCGGGCGAAACCGGATTCTTCTTCGAGCCGACCGTCATCACCGGCGTCGCGCAATCGGACGACATCGTGCAGGAAGAGACTTTCGGTCCTATCCTCACAGTCCAGAGCTTCTCCGACGAGAAGGAGGCGATCACGCTTGCCAACGACGTTCGGTTCGGCCTGGCCTCGAGCATCTGGACCAAGGATCACGGTGTCACGCAACGCGTCTCCGCTGCTCTCGACTTCGGTGCGGTGTGGATCAACTGCCACATCCCGCTCGTCGCCGAAATGCCGCACGGCGGCTTCAAGTATTCCGGTTACGGCAAGGATCTCTCGGCCTACGGAGTCGAGGACTACACCCGTCTCAAGCACGTCATGAGTTCGCACGACTGAGTCGCCGCCCCTCCTGCTGTGCGCCTTTATCAACCCCCCGCGGTTAATAAAGGCGCACAGCAGATTCCTCCAATCCGGAAAAGAGCCACCATGCGCCTTATCGTCGGATACCTCGCCACACCCAGCGGTAAAGACGGGCTGGTCCTCGGGGCCCAGCTCGCGCGCAGTCTCGGCGCGCAACTCGACATCTGCATGGTCCTCCCACCGGATCGGACACTGCCGGCCAAGGTTCCCTCGGAAGCCGGCTACGACGACATCCTCGCCGCGCGTGCACACGACTGGCTCGCCGAGGCGAAAGCGTCGGTGCCCGAGGACATCCAGGTGGAAGTACACCTGAGCTTCCACGAGTCGTTCGCTCAGGGCCTGCTCGACGAAGTGGACCGACTGAATGCGCTCGCGATCGTGGTGGGAGCTTCCGGCGACGGTCTGCTCGGCCGTCACGCGATAGGTTCGGTCTCGACCGAACTGCTTCACTCCGCCCACGTCCCGGTAGCACTGGCGCCTCGCGGAACGCGGCACTCGGCGGCCACTGCGATACGAGAGGTCACCTGTGCACTCGGCACCCGTGTCGGTGCCGACATCGTCTTGAACACCGCCGTGCGCGCCAGCGAACTGATGCAGGTTCCGTTGCGACTGGTCTCACTGGTAGCGCTCGACCCCCAGAACGATCTGCGCGATCATCGCGACACCGCCGAGTCGGCCAGGGAGCGTGCACGAAATCACGCTCAGGACACACTCGACGTCGCAAGAGCCGCGCTCCCCGCGGAGTTCCCCATCGAGGTCATCATTGCCGACGGATCTACCGTGGAATCGGCAGTGCGTCAACTGGACTGGCAGGACGGCGACCTCGTGATGGTCGGTTCAAGTCGACTCGCACAGCCCCGCAAACTGTTCCTGGGCTCGACCGCCGCCAAGATGCTGCGCGTACTGCCCGTACCCATGGTCGTAGTGCCCAAGCACGAATTCACCCAGCCGGAGGCACTGTCATGACCAGCACCGAACTGAGTTCCAAAGGCCTCGCCACCGGCAAGATCGGCATGATCTCCGGCGCGGTGCTCGGAATCTCCTCCGTGGCACCGGGTTACACCCTGACGGCCAGCATCGGATTGATCGTCGCTGCGGTCGGTCTCAAGATGCCCGCCATCTTCATCGCCGGCTTCATCCCGATGTTCCTCACCGCGTACGCGTACCGCGAACTGAACTCCGACACACCTGACTGCGGCGCGTCATTCACGTGGTCCACCAAGGCATTCGGACCGTACGTCGGCTGGATGTGCGGCTGGGGCATGGTGATCGCCACGATCATCGTGCTCTCGAACCTCGCTGCGATTGCCGTCGACTTCTTCTATCTGTTCATCGCGCGGGTGGTCGACAATCCGTCGATCGCCGATCTGCCGGGCAATAAATTCGTCAACGTCGGCACCACGCTGGTATTCATCGCGTTGGCCACCTGGATTGCCAGTCGGGGAATCACGACCAGCGAGCGCGTACAGTTCGCGCTCGTCGGCTTCCAGATGGTGCTGCTGGTCGTCTTCGCCGTCGTTGCACTGGTTCACGTCGGCGCCGGCGACGCCCCGGCCGGATTGTCCTTCGACCTGAGTTGGTTCAACCCGTTCAGCGGACTCGCCATCGGTGCGTTTGTCATCGGACTCACCGGATCGATCTTCGCGTTCTGGGGCTGGGATACCTGTCTCACGCTGGGCGAGGAGTCGAAGAACCCCAAGAAGACCCCCGGCCGCGCCGGTTTGCTCTGTGTCGCAACCATTCTCCTGACCTACCTGCTGGTCGCCGTTGCCGCGATGATGTACGCCGGCGTCGGCGAGGAAGGCCTCGGCCTCGGCAATCCCGACAACTCCGAGAACGTCTTCGGCGCTCTGGCCGACCCGGTCCTGGGCAACTGGGGCGGAATGCTTCTGTTCCTCGCGGTCTTCGTCTCTTCAGTCGCCAGCCTGCAGACCACGTTCCTGCCCGCGGCACGAACCATGCTCGCCATGGGTGCATACGGAGCTTTCCCCAAGAAGCTCGCCGAGGTGTCGCCTCGGTTCCTGGTGCCGTCGTACGCGACCGTCGTGGCCGGCGCGGTAACCGCAGTGTTCTACAGCGTCGTCACGTTCCTGTCCGAAAGTGCTCTGCTCGACACGATCGCCGCACTCGGCATCATGATCTGCTGGTATTACGGCATCACCGCATTCGCGTGCGTGTGGTACTTCCGCAAGACGCTTTTCGAGAGCGTACGAAACTTCGTCTTCCGGCTCGCGTTCCCACTCATCGGTGGCCTCATGCTGCTTGCGGTGTTCGTCATTTCGGTCCAGGAGAGTATGAATCCGGACAATGCCAGCGGAGCATCCATCGGCGGAATCGGCCTGGTCTTCTTCCTCGGCTTCGGAATCCTCATCCTCGGCGCGGTCCTGATGATGGTCATGCGAGTGCGCAATCCCGAGTTCTTCGAGGGCAAGACCCTCAACCGCGACACGGAGGCTCTGCGCGACGAGAACGACCTCAGCGTGTCCTAGGAGACAGTAGATTCGGGGGCCTGCGCGATCAGGCCCGCCATCAACACGCGCAAGCCGAATTCGAAGGCGGCGTCGGCACGTTCGGGATTTTTCCCGGACGTTGCCAACGCCGCCTTCATCGCGTCGTTGGCTTCGGGTCCCGACGCCCACTGGACGTCCGGCGCCGCCAGGTCCAAGGCCGAACCGAGAACAAAACTGTCGACGGTCGTGATCGCGTGCAGTGTTTCGGTCGGGTCGAAGCCACCATCGTCAAATGCCTGCGCCAATGCGTTGTACAGAGTGAACGCCACACCGGCCTGCACCGTCTGGGCCGTGAAGAGCGGAATCAGACGAGGATGCGCGGCGTAGCTTCGCCGGTACTCGGCTGCCAGCGCCGCGACGGTCTCACTCCAGGTCCCCGAGGCCGACTCGACGTCGATTCCTGCCATCAGCTTAGCCCTCATCAGTTCGACGATCTCGGCTCGTCCGGAAACGTGGTTGTAGAGCGAGGACGGTCGAACCTTCAGTCTTGCGGCGAGTCCCGGCATGGTGAAGTCGCCGGATTCGTCCACCGACTCGATCGCTGCCTCGGTGATGATCGCCGGTGAGAGCAGTCGTTGCGATGGCCGCGGCATATGTCCTCCTGTAGTGATCCACACCGTTCGGGGCGCTGCAAAAAACAATTCCTCGAAAGTCCTTGATCAATCAGCGCTCACCCACCATACTTAACGAATCACATTCGTTTTACGTTGAACGTCGAATACCCGAGCACCGAGGAAACCCCATGCTGACGATCACCGCCCTCACCCCACCCGAGTCACCGGCCGCGACTTCGCCGTCCACGTCCACCCCTCTGCGTGTAGGTCTCGTCCAACATCGCTGGCACGAGGACCAAGACGACCTCCACGCTGAATTGAGCGAAGGCATTGCGTCCGCAGCGAAGCTGGGCGCTTCCGTGGTCTTTCTTCCGGAGCTGACGCTCAGCCGCTACCCCGCCTCCACCCCGGCCGGCGACAATCCCGGACGCGCGGCGGAAGACCTGCTCACCGGACCCACTTTCGCCTTCGCCACCAAGGCCGCCGCGGAGAACCAGGTTCTCGTTCACGCGTCGTTGTACGAGCGCAGCGACGCCGAGGACGGCCTGGGCTTCAACACCGCGATCCTGGTCTCGCCCGGGGGTGAACTTCTCGGTCGTACCCGCAAGCTCCACATTCCGGTGACGGCCGGGTACTACGAGGACACGTACTTTCGCGGCGGTCCGTCCGAGGACGCATACCCCGTTCACGAGGCACTCGGCGCCAAGTTCGGACTCCCGACATGCTGGGACGAGTGGTTCCCCGAGGTCGCACGTGCATACTCCCTCGCCGGTGCCCAGGTCCTGGTGTACCCGACGGCGATCGGCTCGGAACCCGATCACCCGAACTTCGACACCCAACCGCTGTGGCAGCAAGTGATCGTCGGAAACGGTGTCGCCAACGGCACTTTCATGGTTGTCCCCAATCGCCACGGCAGTGAAGGTCTCATCACCTTCTACGGTTCGTCGTTCATCTCGGACCCGTACGGACGCATCCTCGTTCAGGCTCCGCGCGACGAATCAGCCGTCCTGGTCGCAGATCTCGACCTGCAGCACCGTGAAGACTGGCTTGCGCTGTTCCCGTTCCTGGCCACTCGCCGACCCGACACCTACTCGGCCCTGACCGCACCGGTGAACACTGCAGGAGCCAACCGATGACCTGGCGCATGCCCGCGGAAAGTGAGCCGCACGAACGTACCTGGATGGCGTACCCGAGCGCCGGATACTCTCTCGGGGACACTGCGGAAGAGCAGCACGAAGCGCGCTCGACGTGGGCGGCCGTCGCCCACGCCGTCGCCGAATTCGAGCCGGTCACCGTCGTCGTCGATCCCGCCGAAGTCGAAGAAGCACGAAAGTACCTGTCCGAGAAGGTCGACATCGTCGAGGCACCTCTCAACGACGCGTGGATGCGCGACATCGGGCCGACGTTCGTCCTGTCCGACGAAGGCCGTCTCGGCGGAGTCGACTGGGTGTTCAACGGCTGGGGTGCACAGGATTGGGCGCAGTGGGACAAGGACTCGAAGATCGGCGCATTTGTCGTCGAACAATCCGGTGCCCAGTTGATCGACTCACCAATCGTCAACGAGGGCGGCGGTATTGCGGTCGACGGTCTCGGCACCGTCTTGGTCACCGAAACCGTCCAACTCGATCCGGGACGAAACCCCGACCTGACGAAGGCCGACATCGAGGCCGAACTCGCCCGCACCATCGGCGCCAAGCACGTGATCTGGCTTCCCCGCGGATTGACTCGCGATCAGGAGACCTACGGAACGCGCGGACACGTCGACATCGTCGCTGCCATCTCTTCCCCCGGAGTGGTACTCGTCCATGACCAACGCAATCCGGTGCACCCCGACTACGCCGTCAGCAAGACGATCATCGAGTTGTTCGAAAGCTCGACGGACGTCGGCGGCCGGCCGTGGAAGGTCATTCGGGTACCCGCTCCCGAAATCCTGCGCGACGACGAGGGATTCGTCGACTACAGCTACATCAACCATCTCGTGGTCAATCGCGGAGTGATCGCCTGCAGCTTCGACGATCCGGCCGACGCCGAAGCGGCCCGGATCCTTGCGGCCGCCTACCCCGGGCGCACCGTCGTCACCGTCGACGCCAGACCGCTGTTCGAACGTGGCGGCGGCATCCACTGCATCACCCAGCACCAGCCCGCTGAACAAGACTGACGGCGGCAGAATTAGCGGCGACCTCGCATGTAGTCACTCACGACCGCGGCGCCGAGGCCGTCCAGGTCCGGCGCGATGACGCGTCCACCCACACGGTGCGCCATCCGGTCGACCACCCTGGCCAGACCTGGATCCTCACCGAGGCGGAAGAACGTGACCTTGGCGCCCAGCCTGGCCACCGCGTCGAGTGCTCGAACCGTCAAACCGAGGGTTCGCGCACTCGGCGGGTAGTCGAACCTGGCTTCTCCGTCCGCTTCGAGATGAGCCGTCGGCTCACCGTCGGTGACGATCAGTACCACCGGCTGTGCGTTAGAGTGGCGTCGAAGATGCCTGGCCGCCAACAACAGTGCGTGGTGCAGGTTGGTTCCCTGGTCCCACGCGCCGTCCAAACCAGCGAGCTCCGACGGGCTCAGTACGTGCGCGTGGCGTCCGAAGGCGATCAACTGCAGCTCGTCGCTGCGAAACCGCGTGCTCACCAGATGATTGAGTGCCAGAGCGGTGCGCTTCATCGGCACCCAGCGATCCTCCATCACCATCGAGAACGACGTGTCCACCAACAGAGCCACAGCAGCCTGACTACGCTGCTCGGTTTCGGCCACCTCGACATCGACGACGCTCAGCCGCACCGGCATTCGGCCCGGGTCACGTAGGACGGCGTTGGTGATGGTTCTCGTGACGTCCCACGGTTCGGTGTCCCCGAACTCCCATTCGCGGGAAGCTCCGGTCGGTTCGCCCATCGCACCTGCCCGACGCGTATCGCGTTGACCGGTTCGCGACGACAGTTGCCCGGCGACGTCACGCAGAGCGGTCTGTCCGAGCTGTCGCATGGCTTTGGGCGACAAGCGCCATTGACCGTCTGGTGCGCGATCGAAGAAACCCTGTTCCTGTAAAGCCTTTTCGAGATCGGCCAGGGTGCGAGCATCAGCGGCGGCTTCGTCGCCGAGTTGCCGCGCGAGTAGCTCGGGGTCGATGTCGTCGAGCGCTGCGCCTGCATACTGCTGCGACAGTTGATCTGCCAGCGATTCCAGCTCGGCGATGTCCTGCAGGGCACCGGTTCCCTCACCCAACCCCATTCCGTTGTCGCCGCGGAACTGTTGCGAACCTTCCCAGTCCTCACCTGGCCGAGCCGCCTGAAGAAACTGGTCGAGTTGACTCAGCTCACTCATCAGGCTCGGATCGCCGAACGCCTGCTGCGCCAACGCATCCAACTCGTCACGCTGCTCCTGCGAGAGCGAGTTACGCAATCGTTGTGCGGCCGCCGCGCGCTGCGCCAACGAATCCAGAAGTTCGTCGACGTTGCGCGGGTTGTCCGGGAAATACTGCCCGTGCTTGTCCATGAATTCCGCAAACTGCTCCGGAGTGTCGACACCCCGAGAGTGCGCATCGAGCAGTTGATTCAGATCTGCCAGCATCTGGCGAATCTGCTCACGATCCTCGTCGGTAGCGCCCTCGAGTGCCTGCTTCATTCCCGAGAAGCGTTGATCGAGGACCTCACGTCCGAGCAGATCACGAATCTTCTCGTAATCCGCGCGCGCCTGTTCGCTGCGCCAGTTGTAGTCGGCCAGATCTTGCACGGCCTGAGCTGTCGACGGCGGTAACTCCTCGATCCGCATTTCGTTGAATCGTGCGTCGTCGTCGAGAGCACGTGCCAATTCTTTGCGCTCTTCGAGCACCGCCTTGTCGAGAAGCTTACGAACCTCGTCGAGAGTTCCGTCGAGATTGTTGCGGCGCAGCAACTCGCGTCGACGCCGGTTCGCCTGGGCGGCAAGGTCGTCGAGCCCGCGCATGTCCCGGTTGCCTCGGCGCAGGAGCTCTCGGAGGGCATGGCGCGGCGACGTGCCCGACAACACGTCGTCGCCGATTGCTGCCAGGGCCTCGCGCAGATCCACGGGAGGCGCCAGCGGATCGGGACCACCGTCGTAAGGCCCGTACCGCGGATTGTGGATCATCACTGCCCCTTACGAATACACCGAGCGGCCGCCCGGGCCTTGATCTTTGGAGATCCGGCGCGCGAGGTAAAGCCCTTCGAGGGCAAGTTCGGCACCGGCGGCACGCTCGCCGTCGGATTGCGCGCCGAGGCGTTCGGCTACTTCGTCCAGGACCTCGAGGTCCGGAAGCTCGTCGAGAAATGCCTTGGCCGTGACAGATTCACCGGTGACGATCGTGTTGCCCATCTCCACCGCAGCAACCAGCATCCCCAGGTCGATCCCGCCGAGACGTACCCGAACCGTATCGGCCGTCGCGCGACGCAGCAGGTGCTCGAGCACCTCCAGTTCTCGTCCCTCTTCACCGGATTCGAACTCGACCTTGCCGCGAAGAACCTCGACCACGGACTCGAGATCGACGGGCCGTGCAACAGGATCGGCTTCGCCGAGCACCGCTGCCCGTCGTACCGCGGCGGCACTGACGGTTTCCGCGCCGGCGACGGCAAAGCGTGCCGACACACCCGATCGCTGGTCCACCGAGGTGGATTCGCGTAGCAAGCGCGTGAACCTGGCAAGAATTTCGAGAAGGTAGTCAGGCACCTCCGCGGCCAGGTGCGCCTCCTGCTCGATCACCGCGATCTCGCCCGCCAACTCGACGGGGTAGTGAGTGCGGATTTCTGCGCCGAAGCGGTCCTTGAGCGGTGTGATGATGCGCCCGCGGTTGGTGTAGTCCTCGGGGTTGGCGCTCGCGACCAGAAGAACGTCCAACGGAAGCCGAAGCGTGTACCCGCGGACCTGGATGTCCCGCTCTTCCATCACGTTGAGCAAGGAGACCTGGATGCGCTCGGCGAGGTCGGGAAGCTCGTTGATGGCCACGATTCCGCGATGCGCGCGGGGCACGAGACCGAAGTGAATGGTCTCCGGATCACCGAGGCTCCTACCTTCGGCCACCTTGACCGGGTCGACATCTCCGATCAGGTCGGCGACCGAGGTGTCCGGCGTTGCCAGTTTCTCGGAGTACCGCTCGCTGCGGTGTCGCCAGGCGATCGGGAGGTCGTTACCCAGTTCCTTGGCTCGACGTATCGAAGCCGGTGTGATCGGCTCGTACGGGTGCTCCCCCAGTTCCGAGCCTTCGATGACGGGCGTCCACTCGTCGAGCAGGAGCCCGAGAGTGCGAAGCAACCTCGTCTTTCCCTGACCTCGTTCGCCGAGCAGAACCACGTCGTGGCCGGCGATCAGCGCCCGCTCGAGTTGCGGGGCGACCGTGTCCTCGAACCCGACTATCCCGGGCCAGGGGTCACGGCCGTCCCGCAACGCGGCGAGAAGATTCTCTCGTAGTTCTTCCTTGACACTTCGCTGTACGTGTCCGGAGGCGCGTAGCTCTCCGAGGGTTTTTGCGACAGTCACCACTCCACGCTACGAGTGTTTTCGGGGTTTCGCCTCTCGCCGAGGAAGTTCGGTCGCTCAGCCCTCGATGTTCTCGGGATTCATCCAGATGATTTCCCAGATGTGGCCGTCGGGATCCTGGAAGCTGCGGCTGTACATGAAGCCGTGATCCTGCGTCGCGTTTCCTTCGGAACCGCCGGTCGCGAGCGCCTTGTCGACGAGGGCGTCGACGGCCTCACGGGTCTCGGCCGAGAGACCGAGCAGCGCTTCCGTCGACGTCGAGGTGTCGGCGATGCCCTTGGTGGTGAAGGTCTTGAAGAAGGGCTCGGCCAACAGCATCACGACGATGGTGTCACTGATGACCATCGACGACGCATTCTCGTCGGAGAACTGCGTGTTCTTGGAGTATCCGAGGCCCTCGTAGAAGGTGGTGGCCTTGCCGAGGTCCTTGACGGGCAGGTTGAGGAAGAACATCGGCTGCGGGTTTGTCGCCATGAAAGGTCCTTTCCGAGACTTTGCTGTGCGCCTTTATTAACCGCCGGCGGTTAATAAAGGCGCACAGTAGACCTAAACTCCACCCATGGATACCTGGGTGTTGCCCGCCATGCTCGGTCTCGGACTCGCCGCAGCGTCCGGAATGCGAACCTTCCTGCCGCTGCTGATGCTCAGCGCTGCCGTCCACTTCGAACTGTTCGGGATCACCGTCGGCGAGTCGATGCGGTGGATCGGATCGACCGGCGCGCTGGTCGCATTGGCAATCGCCGCGGTGGTCGAACTGGGTGCCGACCTCATTCCGTTCGTGGACAACGCACTCTCGGTGATCGGGAACGTCACCGGACCGATTGCCGGAGTGATCGCCGCCTGGGCGGCATTCAGTCATCTCGACCCTGCGATGGCCGCGTTGGCGGGCATCATCGTCGGAGCGCCGACGGCGTTGACGTTCAGCGCCGCGCAGACCGGCACTCGCGCGGTCAGTACGGCCACTACCGGTGGGCTGGCAAATCCCGTCGTTTCCGTCATCGAGGATGTGCTGACTTTCTTCACTTCCTTGATCGCGATGATCTTGCCGCTCCTGATCATTCCCCTGCTCGCCGCGCTCTTGTGGTTCAGCTGGCGTGGCTGGCGTCGTGTCCGGAGTCTGCGCACCGCCTGACCGCACCGACCTGGTAGACAAGTCGTCATGTCCGACACCGAGATCTCGTTCCAATCCGGCGACGTCACCCTGTACGGGAGTCTTCGCCTGGCCGCCTCACCCGACGCCCCTGCCCCGGCCGCGCTGATTCTGGCCGGCAGCGGCCCCACCGATCGCAACGGCGACAGCGCCCTCCTCGAAGGCGACATCGGAACTCTGCGGTTCATCGCGGATCTTCTTGAAAAACAAGGGATTTCAAGCCTGCGTTACGACAAGCTCGGCAGTGGCGAAACCGCCCTCGGTGACTACGACATCGAGGACATCGCCGATCTCGGCTTCAACACTTTTGTCGACGCCGCCTCCGACGGACTGGACTACCTCGCCGGGCAACCCGGCGTCGATCCCGAGCGCTTGTTCGTGGTGGGACACAGCGACGGCGCCGTAGTCGCACTGGCTCTCGCCACCGCGAAAGAGGGCACGAGAGTCAGCGCCCTCGCACTGCTCGAGCCACTGAGCGTCAGACTTCTCGATCTACTCACGACGCAGATTCACCGCCAGCTCGACGCCGTCGTCGGCGCCGGTCAGTTGCCGGTCGAACTGGCTGACGAACTGCGCGTCGCGCTCGCCGATGCCGTCGAGTCGCTGCGATCCGAGGGCACTGTTCCGGATGACCTGCCCGAGCCGCTGCAGAATGCGGGACTCGTACACGCCAATGCCAAGGCACTCGCCGAGGAAGACGCATTGGACCCGGTTGCGCTCGTGGCGGCGCTACCGGCGGGCATGCCCGTTCTCACGAGCTGCTCGGACAAGGACATCCAAGTCATTCCCGCCGATGTCGCGGCACTCGACGCCGCGCTCTCCCATACAGCGCTGACTTCCGTGCGGATGCGCAACGCCAACTTCGTACTCAAGGACATCGGCGACGAACAGTCCACCGGGGCCGACTACGTCGCGCCGCTTCCGTACTCGGCAGAGTTCTCGGAGCCCTTCACAGCGTGGGTCCGCTCGTTCTCCTGATCACGTACAGACCGAACGTCCTCTTTTTCAGGTAGAAAGTTCCCTCCGCGAACCATCGCGGAGGGAATTCTGCTTTCTACGCCTGACCTGCAATGAAGACTCTTTCAATCCAGCGAACCTGGGGACAGAAGTCACCCGGAGTTTACGTTCGCGGCGCTTTTAATTGGTGCGAACCCTCGATCCGTGCTGTACGGTCATCCATTAACCAGCAACGCCACACAGAAAGGACCGGACATCATGTCGCTACACCCGCACGTCGTATCCGTACCTTCGTGGCGCAGCTGCACCGCAGACAAGCACATTTTTTCGGCCGCAATGTCGGCCAAGCACATGGGCAACAAGCGCGGTGTACCCCGAGAATGATCCCCAGTTTCACCGGATTCGTTCTCGGGCACCCAGGGCAAACGCCTCGGGTGCCTTTTCTTTTACCTTTCACACGCAGGAGCACCACATGAAACTTCGAGTCAACCAAGTGTCCATCGCGCCGCCGTATGTTGATCTGCCCGGTGACCTCACCGGATACGCCGTCACCCTGGATCTTTCACACTCCGATGCGGCCCACGAAGCTACCCTCGGCGCATTGATCAGCGAGATCCGCAGTCGCGGAGCCTCACGCGTCGTCATCACCGGCTCACCCCGCGAACTCCAGGGCACCCACAGCAGCGCCGCCTGAAAGACCCGGGCGGCCTGAATGCAGAACGGGCCCCGAACTCCCGTTGAGGAGTCGAGGCCCGCTACCGACGCGGGAGTCAGTGCGCGAAGTGGCGAGCACCGGTCAGATAGAGAGTGACACCGGCTTCCTTGGCTGCGGCAATCACTTCGTTGTCGCGAACCGAACCACCCGGCTGCACAACAGCCTTGACGCCGGCGTTGAGCAGCACCTGCAGACCGTCAGGGAACGGGAAGAACGCGTCCGAAGCTGCAACCGAACCTACGACGCGGTCACCGGCTCGCTGAACAGCCAGATGCGCTGCGTCGACGCGGTTGACCTGGCCCATGCCGACGCCGACAGAGGCACCGCCGGAGGCCAGCAGGATCGCGTTGGACTTCACCGAACGGCTGGCGCGCCAAGCAAATTCGAGGTCAGCGAGAGTCTCGGCATCGGCAGCCTCACCGTTGGCGAGGGTCCAATTGGCCGGGTTGTCGCCGTCGGCGTCCAGGACGTCGCGCTGCTGGAGCAAGGTACCGCCGGAGATCGGACGCAGTTCGATTCCGGTAGCGGTCGGAGCGGCTGCCTTCAGAACACGAATGTTCTTCTTACGCTGCAGAACCTCGACAGCTCCGTCTTCGTACGAGGGCGCGATGACGACCTCGGTGAAGATGTCGGCGATCTGCTCGGCCAGTTCGACGGTGACCTCGCGGTTGGCAGCGATCACACCACCGAAAGCACTGACCGGATCGCATGCATGCGCCTTGCGGTGGGCGTCGGCGATGTCGGTGCCGATGGCGATGCCACACGGGTTGGCGTGCTTGATGATTGCGACGGCCGGATCAGTGAAGTCGTACGCTGCGCGCCACGCTGCGTCGGAGTCCGTGTAGTTGTTGTACGACATCTCCTTGCCGTGCAACTGCTCCGCCTGAGCCAAACCTGCAGGCGCAGCCGGGTTTTCGTACAGCGCAGCGTCCTGGTGCGGGTTCTCGCCGTAGCGAAGAACAGCGCTGCGGTTCCAGGTAGCACCGACCCAGGCCGGGAACAGCGAGCCGTCCTCGTCAGCGGCGATCGTGCTCGTCATCCAGCTCGCAACAGCGACGTCGTACGACGCAGTGTGCTGGAAAGCCTGCGCTGCAAGCACAGTGCGCTCACGCAAGGTGAATCCGCCACCGGCAACGGCAGTCAGGACGTCGGCGTAACGAGCCGGATCGACCACGACGGCAACCGACGGATGGTTCTTGGCTGCAGCACGCACCATCGACGGGCCGCCGATGTCGATCTGCTCGACACACTCGTCCGGGCTAGCGCCCGAGGCAACCGTCTCGGTGAAGGGGTACAGGTTCACGACCACCAATTCGAAGGTCGCGATGCCGAGTTCCTCGAGCTGAGCGAGGTGATCCGGCTTGCGGGTATCGGCGAGAACGCCGGCGTGGACGCGCGGATGCAGCGTCTTCACACGGCCTTCGAGGCATTCCGGGAATCCGGTCAGAGCCTCGACCGGCGTCACGGGGATTCCGGCGTCGGCGATCTTCGACGCGGTCGAACCGGTCGAGACCAACTCGACACCGGCCTCGTGCAGGCCCGTGGCCAGCTCGATCAGACCACTCTTGTCGTAGACGCTGACAAGTGCACGGCGCACAGCCTTGCGTTCACTCACTGGGGATCACGGCCTTTCGTCCATCGGAAACCACTCCGCGCGTAGCAACAGCGGCGATGACGTCCGCCAACAACCGTCGCTCCACAATTTTGATGCGTTCATGCAACGAAGACTCGGTGTCGTCGTCATGCACCGGCACAGCTTCCTGCGCCAAGATCGGCCCGGTATCAACTCCGCCGTCGACGAGATGCACCGTGGAACCGGTGACCTTCACGCCGTACGCCAGAGCGTCGGGAACCGCGTGCGCGCCGGGAAAGGCAGGCAGCAACGCGGGATGAGTGTTGATGATTCGGCCGCCGAAACGCGCGAGAAAGCTGGGGCCGAGGATTTTCATGAAGCCTGCACTGACCACGAGATCGGGTTCGTACTCGGCCACTGCTGCTGTCAGCGCCTCGTCCCAGGCGGCACGATTTTCGTAGGTCTTGATCGAGACCTTGAAGGACGGGATCTTCGAATCCGCAGCGTGCTCGGCGGCGAGGCAGTCACGATCTACACCGACGGCAACGATCTCGGCGGGGTATCCCTCGGCATGCGAAGCGTCGATCAGCGAAGTCAGCAGGGTTCCCGCGCCGGAAGCGAGTACGACTACCCGCGCGACCGAGTCGCGAAATTGGACCCTGTCGGGCATTGTCGGCTGCGGATTGTCGGCCGAGGCAGTCAGCGCACTACTCCTGAGAACTGGAAGATGATGCGGCCGGAGTATCGGCCGCATGACAGCCTAGTCGCTGGACTCCTGCGGCTTCGAGGGCAGGTCGGTCTCCGGCTCCGCCCCGGCTGTGGGGTCCGCCTCGGGTGCCGCGACAACCTCCGCGTCGACTACTTCGATCTCGACGGTTTCCTCTGTCACTACCTGCACGGGTTCGCCTGATTCTTCGACAATTTCGGCTTCGACGACCTTGGTCACTACCACCGCAGATTCCTGGGCGAGCACTTCGTCGGCGTTTTCGTCGTCCTCGCCATCCGTTGTGGCCGCGGCCGTGATCGCAAGTTCGGGCTCGGATGCTCGAGCCGGTTCAGCCGTCGGCGGCGCAACCTCGTCCTTCATGTGTCCGCGGTGTGAGAACCACATCGCGAACAGCGCCGAGACGGTTCCGAACAATCCCAGCCACGCAAAAGTCAGAAGACCGAAGCCCCACCACAGGACCTCGACGGTGCCGAACTGCCCGAGGTCTCCCCCCGCAGCAAGGGCAAGCAGAGCCATGACGACGCCGGCACCGGCAGCTGCCGTCAGCACTGCGAGCACACTGTCCTGCCCGGCGATGCGTCGAGCGCAATCACGGCCGAGCATCACACCCACCGCAGCCGGAACGATCAACAGCACCGGCCAGATTCCGCCGGCGACGCCTTCCGGAACCGCTCCGAGAAGGGGCAAGGGTGGCAGATCTCCACCGATGTTGCCGAACACGCTGATGGAGACGTTTCCGAAATCGGCCGTCGATCCCGTCATCACCGCGGCTGCACCGACCACGAGGTTCGGCAGATAGAGCAGCGACAACACCGTCAATCCCAGTACGCCGACAAACCCGTTGCCGCGTGCGAGTAGGTCACCGACCGTCGACCACGACACGAGTAGTGACACCACGACGGCCACGGCGCCCGCAGCCAGCAGCGCTGCCGACGCGGCCGCGGCCGGACGAACAGCGGCAGATGCCCACGGCGGAATCTCGGCGACGACGCGATCCCAGTGCGCAGCAGCAACACCGACGGACGCGGCGATCAGGTGAATCCCGGCGACCCAGCCGAAAGCGGCCAACGTGTTGGGGCTCGACAGCGGAATTGCCGCGGAGGCGTCGGCGACAACGGCGAGAGCGATTGCCGTGATAGTCAACGGCCCGGCTACTGCCGCCCCCACCAGGCGGAGGGTGTCGTCACGGGAGTCGGTGTGCACCGCAGTCGACGCGCATCGGCGTGCGACCACCCACATCATGACCGCCGTTGGAAGCAGTGGCAGTACACCGAGTTGGACGCCGCTGATAGTCGCCGGCACCTGGTGGATGACCAACCAGGTGGTGGCAATGGCGCCGAAGGTTCCGGTCAGATCGCTGCTCGCCGATACCAAAGTGACCACGACGACAGCCGCGATCAGCAGCATCGTCAGGCCCGACGGTCGGAAGGCGACGGTCAGCAGCTTGCGCGCCAGGTCCGGGTTCGGTCCCGGGCGACCGCCGCCGACGCGGCCGCTGCCAGTACGACCACGTCCGGGTCGTGAGGACGTGGGACGGGACCGGGTGCCATCAATCAAAGAACTCATCCCCTCGAGGGTTTCACTCGACAGTGCGCCGCGCACTCAGGCGCGCCGTCGGGCTCACGGAATGTGGCCTCCACCCGCAGCGGGTCGGAGGCCACATTCATGTTCGTGAAACGAAGAAGTACTACTGCTGACGCTCGTCGGGGTTCTGCGAGCCGAAGACCTTGGTCTCGGCCGCGGAATCGCTGCTGCCCTGGTCAGGTTCCGCAGACGGCGTCGGCGCTTCGAAAGTGGGCGGCTCGAAGCCCGTCGGCTGCTCGGTCGAGCCAGTCTGCTGCTGGTTGTACGGCTGGCCGTAACCGCGTGGAGCGGTGAACTGATCCGACGAGTAACTCGGGTTCGGCTGGCCACCGGGCTGAGAGGTCAGCGGATAGTAAGACGACGTCGTCGCGGCCGACGAGTCGGTCTGTCCGGGATTCTGCACAGGGTTCTGACCGTATGGAGGCGCAGTCTGGCCGTAAGGCTGCGAAGCGGTCGGGTCTGTGGGGGCGGCGTGCGCTCCCCCGTATCCCTGCTGCTGCGCCTGCCCGTACTGCGGATTCTGCTGGTACTGGCCCGGCTGCTGAGCCTGCTGAGGCTGGCCGTACTGAGCCTGTCCGTATCCCTGTGGCTGACCTGGCGCCTGCCCCGGCGCCTGGCCGTAAGGCTGCTGCTGACCGTACTGCTGAGCTACCGGTCGGGGCGCGGGCGCCTTCAGGATTCCGATCTCGAACAACAACGCGGCGACTGCGACGACGGTCTGCACGAACGAGAGGATCAGCACGATGATCAGGCCCCAACCGAGGCTGATGTCGACGTAGTCGCTGGTACCGACGGAGAACGCGGCGAACACCAAAGCGAAGAAACCCGTGAGGGTGAGCGCTGCGGCAATGCCTGCATACGACTGCTTCGGGAGCAGCGAGACGCCTGCGACCACACCGCCGGCGAAAACGAATCCGAGGCCGTAGATGCTCGATTCGAAGAAACTCGAACTGGTATCCAGGCCGCTACCGATGCCGCTGCTGCTTCCACTGATCGACGTGAAGGGCGCAAAACCGAGCAGGAAATTGATCAGGCCGAGTGCCGCGACGGCGATGAGCAGGATGAATCCGAGATTCTTGGTTCCACCGCCCGCTGCCGGCTGATTCGGTGGCCCGAAGCTGGGCCCTTGCGGCGTGAACGTCATGACTTCTCCTCGTAGACGGTCTTCGATGGTTACCAGCGTATGTGTCTCGACTTCGCACGCTAACACCGACAGGAGACAATGGGCAGATGCCCTTCACCCTCGCGCCCGGCGCCGACCACGTCGTCGAAACCGAGGTGAAGCACTCACGATTCATCGCCGCGCTTCACCGGGTAGACGACGCCGAAGCCGCCACGGAGTTCGTCGCGGAGCAGAAATCGCTGTATCCCGATGCGCGCCATCATTGTTCGGCTTTCGTGATCGGATACGAGGCGAACTCACGCGTCGAGCGTGCACACGACGACGGTGAACCGGGCGGCACTGCCGGGGTGCCGATGCTTCAAGTTCTCAAGTCTCGAGATCTGGTCGATGTGATTGTTGTCGTCACGCGCTATTTCGGCGGAATCAAGCTCGGCGCCGGTGGATTGGTCCGCGCGTATTCGGGAGCGGTCTCGGTGGCTCTCGATTCGGCCGAGCTTGTGGCCAGGGAGAGAAAGGTCCTGCGCACTTTGGCGATCCGGCACTCAGAGGCCGGTCGGGTGGAAGCGGAGCTGAGAGCGCGGGGCGTCTCGGTGCTCGGAACTACGTATGGATCGAAGGCGGTGATGACGCTCGCCGCCGGTGACGCCGACGATCTCGACTCGATCGTCGCATCCATCACATCCGGTGCGGGGCAGTTGGAACCTGCCGGGTCGATGTGGGTCGATACCACTGTGCGTGGTTAAGGAGTCCGGAGACTCCCTAACCACGCACGGGGGCGAAGCCCCTTACAGGGACTGAAGAATCTCGCGAGCGAGAGCAGCGGTGGCGGACGGCGTCTTGCCGACCTTCACGCCTGCAGCTTCGAGAGCTTCCTGCTTGGCCTGAGCCGTTCCCGAGGAACCGGAGACGATGGCGCCGGCGTGGCCCATGGTCTTGCCTTCGGGAGCGGTGAAGCCTGCCACGTAGCCGACGACCGGCTTGGTGACGTTGGCCTTGATGTAATCGGCTGCACGCTCTTCGGCGTCGCCACCGATTTCACCGATCATCACGATGACCTTGGTCTCGGGATCCTTCTCGAACGCCTCGATGGCGTCGATGTGGGTGGTTCCGATGACCGGGTCGCCGCCGATGCCGATGGCGGTGGAGAAGCCGAAGTCACGGAGTTCGTACATCATCTGGTAGGTCAGGGTGCCCGACTTGGAGACCAGGCCGATGGGGCCGGTGCCTGCAATGTTGGCGGGCGTGATGCCGACGAGGGCCTCACCCGGGGTGATGATGCCGGGGCAGTTCGGTCCGATGATGCGGGTCTTCTTGCCCTTGGACTCGTTGTACGCCCAAGCGTAAGCGGAGTCCTGAACCGGGATGCCCTCGGTGATGACCACGAGGAGCGGGATCTCCGCGTCGATGGCCTCGACGATGGCGTCCTTCGAGAAGGCCGGGGGAACGAATGCGATGGAGACGTCTGCGCCGGTCTCCTTGATCGCCTCTTCGACCGTCGCGAAGACGGGGAGCTCGACAGGGGAACCGTCAGCTGCAACGTGCGAGACCGTGGTGCCGGCCTTGCGAGCGTTGACGCCGCCGACGACCTGGGTGCCGGCCTTGAGCATCAGAGCGGTGTGCTTGGTGCCCTCGCCGCCGGTGATGCCCTGGACGATGACCTTTGAATCCTTGGTGAGGAAGATTGCCATTGTTCTGTGAGTCCCTTACTTCGCTGCGTGAGCGAGTTCGGCGGCCTTGTCGGCGGCCTCGTCCATGGTTGCGACGACCGTGACCAGCGGGTGGTTGGCCTCGGCGAGGATGCGACGACCCTCTTCGACGTTGTTTCCGTCCAGGCGAACGACGAGCGGCTTGTTGGCCTCGTCACCCAGGGTCTTCAGTGCGCCGACGATGCCGTTGGCAACTGCGTCACACGCGGTGATGCCGCCGAAGACGTTGACGAACACGCTCTTGACCTGTGCATCGTTGAGGATGACATCCAGGCCGGCAGCCATGACTGCAGCGGAAGCTCCGCCGCCGATGTCGAGGAAGTTGGCGGGCTTGACGCCACCGTGGTTCTCGCCGGCGTATGCGACGACGTCCAGCGTGGACATGACCAGGCCTGCGCCGTTGCCGATGATTCCGACCTCACCGTCGAGCTTGACGTAGTTGAGGTCGTTTTCCTTGGCCTTGAGCTCGAGGGGATCGGTAGCGTCGCGATCCTCGAATGCCTCGTGGCCGGGCTGACGGAACGCTGCGTTCTCGTCGAGGGTGACCTTGCCGTCGAGGGCGAGGATCTGATCGTCAGGCGTACGAACGAGGGGGTTGACCTCGACGAGGAGTGCGTCTTCGCCGATGAAGACCTCCCACAGCTTCTGGATCGTCACGGCCGCTGCGTCGAGCACCTCTGCGGGCAGCTTTCCTGCCTCGGCGATGCTGCGCGCGAACGCGAGGTCGACGCCCTTGACTGCGTCGACGGGGATCTTGGCGAGAGCGTCGGGGTTCTCCTCGGCGGTGACCTCGATCTCGACGCCACCCTCTACCGAGCACATGGCCAGGTAGGTGCGGTTGGTGCGGTCGAGCAGGAAGGAGATGTAGTACTCCTCGGCAATGTCACTTGCCTCTGCGACCAGCAGCTTCTTGACGACATGGCCCTTGATGTCCAGGCCCAGGATTGCCTCGGCGTTTGCCACTGCGGCATCCACGTCGGGCGAGTACTTGACGCCACCGGCCTTGCCGCGGCCGCCTACCTTGACCTGTGCCTTCACCATCACGGGCTTACCGATTTCTTCGGCAATCTCGCGTGCGCCGGCGACTGTGTCTGTAACACGTCCAGCCGAAGTCGGCACTCCGTGCTTGGCGAAGAGTTCCTTCGCCTGGTATTCGAAGAGATCCATCTGCTCACCGTCTCGTCTGCGTTGTCACCCGCTCGAGGGGTAGGAGCGGGTCTGTTCTGGACTTTAACCAGTTGCCGCGTTCGGTTTGCGCCCGCATTGATGCTATGTGGCCCAAGTCACGCGCAATTGCCCGATGAGGCACGCCTCACCGATTCGGCAAGGTGGCCACACCGAATTTGTCAAGCATCAGTCTCACTGATTCTTGCGCTCGAGAACGCTGCAACGAGAAGCAACACTATGCCCGTGGCCGCTGTGATCGCACCCACCCCCACGGTTGCGTCCGATATGCGCGATGACGTGAGCGGCCACTCACCGACGTACACCAGAGCTGCCACGGCAGATCCGATCAGCAATGCCGCGCCCCGCGACGGCCGCGCGGACGCTGCGATCACAGCGGCGATCACGACGGTGACGCCGACGAGCAGTTGACCCCAGACGTCAATTCCCCACGGCCACTCCAGAACTGAGGCCGCCGTATAGGCGTCGCCCTGATAGAGGGGAAGCGCGGTTCCGATCAGGACAGCGACGGCGCCGATCCCACCGACGATAAGCACCAGCCCTCGCGAACCGCCACCTACCGACGTGTCGACATCCTCACGCTCGGCGCTTCCCGCCAGCCAGACGAGCAGTCCCGTCGCCGCAGCGAGGAAAGCCGCGCCGCAGAGCACGAAGGCACCGGCCCCCAACCCGACGCCCGGTACGTCCGTGGCGATGACAGCCGACTGCATGACAGCGGCGACTCCCATCACGACCGTGGTCCACAACACGCCGACGGCCGGCCGCACCACCGCGGCGCGGCCCGGGGCGAACAAGCCCAGACCGGCGACCAGCTGTACAGCAGCCGCGAGCAGGACAACTCGAGACGAGAGCATGGACGGTTCGGGGATGTTCTCCGGCAACGACAGGACCGGAAGTGCCACGCCCAGGGCTGCCACTGCTGCGGTGACAACTGCGCCGATACCGGCAACGCGGTGAAGTCTGTTCACCCGCGCTTGCGCCGCGCGGGACTGAGCCACCATCGCCGCTTTCAGCGCACCCTTTGTCGTCTTCGCGGGTGCGCGAACCACACTTTCAGCGGGAATCGCATCTTTTTCACGCCTGGAAGCGAGGTAGGGAGCTGAAACGCCGATCACGGCGATGACCACGGCGGCCAGTGCCCCGACCACCGATCCCGAACCGGCGCCGATCCGATCGCCGGCCGCGAACCCAGCCATCACCCTGGTTCCACTGACTGCGAGTGCGCCGAGACCGACACCGATCAGGGCGCCGCAGCCCACCGGTAGCGAGATGGACGTCAATGCCGCCGCGACCGCAACGAGTACCGCGACGCCGACCAATCCCGTACCGACGGCGGTGGCCGCCGCCGAGTCGACGAGCGGTTTGACCAGAAAGATCGGATCCTGCGAACTGAAGGAAGGACCGAACAGGGAGAGCACGAACACCACCGCGGCCAGAATCAGCAGCGCTGTCGGCCACCCACCGATCCGCCCGCCAACCGATCGCCCGTCGAATTCCGCGGCGCGAGCGCTGCCGTATCCGTCCCGCTCCGATTCACGATGGACGACCATGAAGCCGAGGACACCGGACACCACAAGAAGTCCGTGGCCCGCGAGCGCGAGATAAGCGCCCGGACCCGCATCGATCGAACCCGCCGAAATCGGACGGAAAAGGTCCAAGCGGTTTGCATCGATTGCGTCGACGAACAACTGAACGTCGAGGATCGCCGCGCCGAGGGACACCGCGCCGATACCTGCCAGGAGTCCACCTGCGAAGGCGGGCCTGCGCCCCGAGGTGAGCACCGCAACCAGCGGCACGACGATCGTGCAGACGGCAGCGAAGAGAGCGGCGGAAGCAAGAGCCCCCGTCGTGTCGACCCCGCGGCCACTCCCGACTCCGACGACGGGACTGGCTGCCACTCCGACGGCACCGAGCAGTCCGATTACCGCCGCGAGTGGCGCCCCGGACTTCACTCCGGGGTCGTCGAAACGCGCCTGCGACGTAGTTCCAGGTGTTGTGGACACTCGATCGACGGTAGTGCCTGAATGGACCGGTGATCCGGTTGTGACACGCGTGATCACGAAACGAGATGATTCGTCCGTTTTGCCCGGATCGACATATTCCCAGGTCAAGCTGTGAGGCACGTCACATAATCGGACAGGTTTCCGCTACGGCTTGCGCCCATCGCAATCATTTCGTTACCGTCAGTCGGTCTAAGTCACGGGCTGATCACGAACTCGAGGAGAGAACCGGCATATGCATCACCGCAGCCAGTTCACCGCTAGTAGGTTCTCGAACTCAGCTCCAGACGAGGTCACGACCACTTATCCAACGCACTCGGCCAGGCGTTACACCGAGACCAAAAGTTCTGAGATCTCTACCGATATGTTCACTCGAAATTCATCCTCCACGTCGTCAGATTCCGACTCTCACGAGTTCGTCGAGTCCGACGTGATCAGCACCCCCACTTACGCCTCCTCCGCACCGACAGTCGATGTCGAATCTCCGGTTCGCCGCAGCGGTGCTCACCGACTCCCCACCCCTCCCTCCGCTCTCAAGGGCCGCGCCGCCGTTCTGGCAGTTGCAGCCGGCGCGGTTGTCGCCGCGGGCCAGGCAGTTGTCAACGACGGTTCCTCTTCTGCCGCCGACCACTCGGAAGTTGCACTCGCCAACGAGTCCTCCGCGATCGGTACCACCGCAGAACCGCAGGCCGCTCAGTTCGCTCCGGCCACCTCCACGGCAGCCACCACCGAGGCCGACGCTCCGCAGGTCCTCAACGTCGCAGCGCCGACCGACCTCTCCCAGTTCAGCAACCTGCTTGCCAAGGGCCAGCGTTTCAGTGACGAGCGCGCAGCACGCGAAGCCGCTGCCCGTCGCCCGCTGTTCGTCCTGCCGGCAGTGGGCACGTTCACGTCCAACTTCGGCACCCGCTGGGGCACTCTGCACGCCGGCGTCGACATCGCCGCCCCGATCGGGACGCCCATCGTCGCCGTCGCCGACGGCAAGGTCATCGATTCAGGTCCGGCTTCCGGGTTCGGCATGTGGGTACGCCTACAGCACGCAGACGGAACGATCACCGTCTACGGCCACATCGACACGTCCACCGTCACGGTCGGTCAGCAGGTCATGGCCGGCGACCAGATCGCCACTGTCGGCAACCGCGGCTTCTCCACCGGCCCGCACCTTCACTTCGAGGTTCATCTCGCCGGCGAGAACAAGATCGATCCCCTCCCCTGGCTCGCCTCACGCGGCATCAGCCTCGGCGTCGAGCAGGACTGATCGCAAGCCCAACGCTTCTGATGAAAAACTTCCGGCCCGCACCTTTCCAGGTACGGGCCGGAAGTTTTTGCCTGTCTTCTACAGCTTCACCATCGGCACACCGCCGATGAGCATCAACCGCACCTTGCCCGCGCTACCGAAGTCGATGGTGACCGTCGCGGTGGGGCCAGTGCCCTTGGTTTCCAACACGGTGCCCAGACCGTACTTGTCGTGACTGACGCGGTCACCCGTGGCGAGGACCAGAACGTTGTTGCGGCCACGCGCGGCACCGAAACTGGGAGTCGACGCGGCCTTGCCGGACCCTCCCCCGTAGTTCTGCCCGCCGCCGTATCCCTGGCCGCCCTGGCTGCCGTAGCGGCTTCCGCTGCCGTAACCCGGCCTGCCGCTTCCGAATCCGCCACCGGTGCCCGGATCCTCACGGCGCCAGTTGATCAGGTCCTCCGGGATCTCCTGGATGAACCGCGACGCCGGGTTCTGGATCGGTTGCCCCCACGCCGAACGCATGATCGCGCGCGTCAGGTACAGGCGCTGCCTGGCACGGGTGATGCCGACGTAAGCAAGTCGACGCTCTTCGGACAACTCCGCCGGATCACCGAGGGCGCGCATGTGCGGGAACTGCCCGTCCTCCCAACCGGTGACGAAGACGACCGGGAACTCGAGGCCCTTGGCGGTGTGAAGCGTCATCATGGTCACGACGCCGTCGTCGGAGTCCGGCAGTTGATCGGCGTCGGCGACAAGCGATACCCGTTCGAGGAAGGCGGCAAGCGAACCCGGATCGGGTTCGCCTTCACGCATTGCTGCGGTTTCCTCGTCGTCCGGATCGATCAGCCCGGCCGCGTTTCGCGCGTCGGAACTGAATTCCCTTGCCACGCTGACGAGTTCGTTCAAGTTGTCGAGTCGCGCGCCGTCCTGCGGATCGCTGCTCGCCGCAAGCTCGGCGCGGTAGCCGGTGCGCTCGAGCACCGCCTCGGCAACCTCACCGATGTCACCGAGCTCGAACGGTTCGTCCTCGTCGGCGGCTGCTGTCGGTAGCAGGGCCCGCAGCCCGTCCATCATCTCGAGGAACGACGCGATGGCCTTCTGTGACCGCGTATTGAGCAGCGCCACTTTGCCTTCCGCGCCGTCACGGAGAGCGGCGGCGAAGCTGATGTTGCGGTGCTCGGAGTGCACGGCGACGCAGGCTTCGGCTCGATCACCGATACCGCGTCGGGGCGTGTTGAGAATGCGTCGCAGGCTCACGGTGTCGTCCTCGTTGGCGAGGACGCGCAGATACGCGACGATGTCCCGAACTTCCTTGCGCTCGTAGAAGCGAACGCCGCCGACCACCTTGTACGGCACTCCGAGTCGAATGAAGATCTCCTCGAGCGCGCGTGAGGAGTTGTTGGTCCGGTAGAACACCGCGATGTCGGCGAACTTGGTCTCGCCCTGGTCCACCAGCCGATCGATCTCCGAGGCGACAAACGATGCTTCGTCGTGCTCGTTGTCTGCAACGTAGCCGACGATCAGTTCGCCTTCACCCGAATCGGTCCACAGACGCTTTTCTCGTCGGCCGGTGTTCTTGGAAATCACGGAGTTGGCCGCAGACAGAATGTTCTGCGTCGAACGGTAGTTCTGTTCGAGAAGGATGGTCCGAGCATCCGGGTAGTCGCGTTCGAACTCTTCGATGTTGCGGATAGTGGCTCCGCGGAATGCGTAGATCGACTGATCGGCGTCACCGACGACGCACAGTTCGGCCGGGGCAACGGCGTGGTCGGACTCTCCGGCTCCGCCGACCAGTTCACGCACAAGCATGTACTGCGCGTGGTTGGTGTCCTGGTACTCGTCGACGAGCACGTGACGGAAGCGGCGGCGGTAGTACTCGGCGATCTGGGGAAACGCCTGGAGAAGCGCGACGGTCTCACCGATGAGATCGTCGAAGTCGAGTGCGTTCGCCGCACGCAACCGCTGTTGGTAGTGGCCGTAGACCTTGGCGATCAGTCGCGGAAGTTCGGCCGGATCCTGATCGGCTGCGACAACCGCCTCTTCCGGTCCGACGAGTTCGTTCTTCAGATTGGAGATATGCGTAGCGAGAAGCCGCGCGGAGAATCGTTTGGTGTCGAGCTCGAGGTCCTTCGAGATCATCGTCAGCAGTCGACGCGAATCGTCGGAATCGTAGATCGAGAAATTCGAGTTCAAACCGGGCAGGAGCGCCGCCTGTGCTCGCAGGATCCGCACGCAACTGGAGTGGAACGTCGAGACCCACATGGCGTTGGCACGCGGTCCGACAAGAGCTGCCACACGCTCGCGCATCTCGGCCGCAGCCTTGTTGGTGAACGTGATGGCCAGGATCTGACCGGGGGTGACACCCCGTTCGGCCAACAGATAGGCGATGCGACGCGTCAGCACTGCAGTCTTGCCCGAGCCGGCGCCCGCGACTATCAGCAACGGCGAACCGGCATGGACCACGGCCTCGCGCTGTTGCGGGTTGAGACCCTCGAGGAGGGCGTCCGAACCCGCGTCGTGTCCCCGCGCGCCGCCCCCGTCGTGCTGGGAATGTCCGTCGTGCTCACCGAGTGCTGGGTACGTGTTCATCGCCTGTCCACGCTACCGGCGTCCACCGACACGGTCGTCAGTGCGTCCACCTGCTGGTAGAGGCACTTGGATTACCTGTGTCGAGCATGGCAAACTGGACGCTATGTTCAGCATTTCCGTTCGCGACAACACGGCCGACCCCGTCGGCCCGCTGTGGCGTTACTTTACGTGCCCCGGACCTCGGTGCACGTGATCTGAACAGCTCACCCGCCCCTGGTCCGAATCGGATCCGGGGCATTTTCGTCAGTGTGCCTGGATCGGTAACGACCCGAGCCGAGACCACGATCCACGCAGTAGGAAGAGGAGACGAATAGCAATGAGCACCCAGGCTGCAGCCCCCCATGGAAATACTGTCGATACTGTAAAAACTGCTCCGACAGACGTCGAGATCCCCCAGAGTGAGGCGGAGATCGACGAACTACGGAAAGAAATCGACCGTCTCGACGCCGAGATCCTCGCGGCCATCAAACGCCGCTCCGAGGTCTCCCAGATCATCGGCCGTACCCGGATGGCATCGGGTGGTCCGCGTCTGGTGCACAGCCGCGAGATGAAGGTCCTAGAACGATTCAACGAGCTGGGCCAGGAAGGCCACACTCTCGCGATGCTGCTCCTGCGCCTGGGCCGCGGACGCCTGGGCCACTAGCGCACACCCAGATCACTTGCGAACGGCCACATCGGATGCCTCTGGCAGTCCCGATGTGGCCGTTCGCGTGTGTATCAGCTCTCGAGCGCGATGTACTTCGTGTTCAGGTATTCCTCGATCCCCTCGGTCCCGCCCTCGCGGCCGAATCCGGATTCCTTCACGCCACCGAACGGCGCTGCCGCGTCCGAGATCACTCCGCGGTTGACGCCGATCATTCCTGATTCCAGTGCGTCGGAAACCCGAAGCGCACGGTCGAGATCCCTCGTGAAGATGTACGCGGCCAGTCCGAACTCGGTGTCGTTGGCGGCTGCGATTCCCTCGGCTTCGGTGTCGAAGCCGGTGATCGCGGCGACGGGTCCGAACACCTCTTCTTTCAGAATCCGCGCGCTGGCCGGAACGTCTGCCAACACCGTGGCTGGATAGAAGTACCCTTCACCACCCGGCGCTTCGCCGCCCAGTCGCACCTTCGCCCCGGCATCCACCGCATCTGCAACCAACTCCGCGACCGTGTCGAGTTGGTTCTGGTTGATCAGCGGGCCGAGCTTCGTCTCCGGGTCGGTACCGGGTCCCATCGTGAAAGTCGCCATCTTCTCGGTCAGCTTGGTCGTGAACTCTTCACGCACGGCGTTGGCGACGTGGAACCGGTTGGCGGCGGTGCATGCTTCGCCTCCGTTGCGAAGCTTCGCCAGTACCGCGCCCTCGACTGCCTTGTCGACGTCCGCGTCGTCGAACACCACGAAGGGTGCGTTGCCACCCAATTCCATCGACGTGCGGAGCAATCGCTTCGCGGACTTCTCCACCAGCATCTTGCCGACGCCGGTGGACCCGGTGAAGGTGAGCTTGCGCAGTCGAGGGTCGTCGATGAGAGGGCCGGTCACTTCACCGGATTTCGATGTCGGCAACACCGAGAGGACTCCGTCGGGCAACCCGGCTTCGGCCATGAGCTGAGCAAGCAACAACATCGTCAACGGGGTCTCCGAGGCGGGCTTGACGATGATCGTGCAGCCGGCGGCCAATGCCGGGCCGATCTTGCGGGTACCCATCGCCAACGGGAAATTCCAGGGAGTGATGGCCAGACACGGTCCGACCGGCGCCTTGGTGACAAGGATCCGGCCGTTGCCCGCCGGGGCCGGCGTGTAGCGCCCGCCGATGCGAACGGCCTCCTCGCTGAACCACCGGAAGAACTCCGCCCCGTACTTCACCTCGGCGCGACTTTCGGCGAGTGCCTTGCCCATTTCGAGGGTCATCAGCAGCGCCACGTCCTCGGCTCGCTCGGTGATCTTCTCGAAGACGGCTCGCAGGATTTCACCACGCTCGCGCGCAGGTGTGCTCGCCCACTTCGACGAGACGGCGACGGCTTCGTCGAGAGCGCGCAGCGCGTCCGCGGGGCTCGCATCGGCGACATCGGTCAACGATTTCCCGGTCGCCGGATCCGCCACCGCGAAGGTCGCGTTGTTCTCCGCGGGCACGAACCGACCGCCGACGAACAACTGGGTGGGAACTGATCGAATGAATTCGAATGTGTCCATGGGTTCCATGATGCTCGTCGGAGCCGCGTCCGTCTGCCCGCGAGCGAGACTCACGCGGAAGTTTCCAGCTTGTGCCACTAAAGTCGATGATCGTGAGCACTGACATCACCGGAACCTCAGCCTGGCAGAAACTGCGCGCTCATTACGCCGACATCGAAGGCGTTCACCTGCGAGAACTCTTCCAGGACGATCCAGCCCGCGGGCGAGAGCTGACGATCGACGCCGGTGATCTTCACATCGACTACAGCAAGCATCGCGTCAGCCGCGAAACTCTCGCGCTACTCGTCGAACTGGCCCGCGAGGCCGGCGTCGAGGCACGACGCGACGCGATGTTCGCGGGCGATCACATCAACACTTCCGAAGACCGCGCCGTACTGCACACAGCACTGCGTCTGCCCAAGGATTCTGCTCTGACCGTCGACGGTCAAGACGTCGTCGCGGACGTTCACGAAGTTCTGGACGCGATGGGCGCTTTTGCCGATCGTGTGCGCAGCGGCGAGTGGACCGGAGCTACCGGCAAGCGCATCCGCACCATCGTCAACATCGGCATCGGCGGTTCCGACCTCGGGCCGGTGATGGTCTACCGCGCACTACGGCATTACGCCGACGCCGGAATCAGCGTCCGGTTCGTCTCCAACATCGACCCTGTCGATCTGGTCGGACAGCTCGACGACCTCGATCCGGAGACGACGCTCTTCATCGTCGCATCCAAGACGTTCTCCACCCTCGAGACCCTCACCAACGCGACAGCGGCAAAGCGTTGGCTGTTCGCCGGTCTGGGCAGCGAAGACGTCTCGGCCGTAGCCAAGCATTTCGTCGCAGTCTCCACCCACGGTGACCGCGTGGCGGAGTTCGGCATCGACACCGCGAACATGTTCGGGTTCTGGGATTGGGTCGGCGGGCGCTACTCCGTCGACTCGGCGATCGGCTTGTCGGTCATGTGTGCCGTCGGACCCGTTCGTTTTGCGGAGTTTCTCGACGGTTTCCACCAGATCGACACGCACTTCCGAAACCAACCGCTCGAGCAGAACGCGCCGGTCCTCCTCGGCCTCATCGGGCTCTGGTACTCCAACTTCTTCGGCGCTCAGTCCCGCGCAGTGCTGCCCTACTCCAACGACTTGCTGCGCTTTCCCGCGTACCTGCAGCAGCTGACCATGGAGTCCAACGGCAAATCGGTTCGCGCCGACGGCTCACCGGTGACCACGTCCACCGGTGAGATCTTCTGGGGCGAGCCGGGGACCAACGGCCAACACGCCTTCTACCAACTCCTGCATCAGGGCACCTGGCTGGTGCCTGCCGATTTCATCGGGTTCGCGGAATCCACCGACGATCTGCCTACTGCGGACGGCACGGGATCAATGCACGATCTGCTCATGAGTAACTTCTTCGCTCAGACAAAGGTTCTCGCATTCGGGAAGACTGCCGAAGAAATCGCGTCAGAGGGCACTGCTCCGGAGCTGGTGCCACACAAGGTGATGCCAGGCAACCGACCGTCGAGCACTATCTTGGCGAAGGAGCTGACCCCCTCGGTCGTAGGTCAGCTGATCGCACTTTACGAGCACCAGGTATTTGTCGAAGGTGCGGTGTGGGGTGTCAATCCGTTCGATCAGTGGGGCGTCGAACTCGGCAAGACACAAGCCATGGAACTGGGGCCTGCGCTCTCTTCCGAAGCAGCACCCGGCGACCTCGGCGACACATCCACAGATGCTCTGGTGCAGTGGTACCGCAGAGAGCGCGGACGGGCCTGACTCACGCGGCGGCCGGGCCGAACCAACTTTCCGTTGTGTACACGCGTCCGGATCGGTCGACGAGCCGAGCGCGAAGCTCTTGCTGTTCAACCCATTTGATGGCGCTTATCCCCCGGATCAACGCAGCCTCGCTTGCGGCGTACGCCCACACCGCGTCGTCAGCAATCACCGAGACCTGTGCCCATTCCGTGGAGGGCCGCTCCTGGTTCGGCTCCCAGGAGGGCAGCTCCAGCGCCCGCGCCGTCGCCATCGCGGTTCCGTTGATCAGTTCGACTTCTTCGCTGTCCGGCACCGGAATCTGCCAGCCACCAGCCGGTGCATGGCCGGCCGTGGCGATCACGTCGCCGATCCGCACAGCAACGCCGCATTGTAATTCGGCGGCGACGATCTGCGCGGCGCGATCGACGGTGTCGGCCTTGGCAACTCCGGTGATGTCGAACGACGCACCCCAGGGCGCGTACACCACGTCTCCGTCGAGCTGTACGTCCTCGAACGTCGGGGTCGGGTGCACCGGAGGGATGGATTCGTCCTCGGAGTAGTTGTCGGCAAGCGGATTGACTGCACCGCCGGTCATACGGGCAGCCCACAGCGCCGACCGCAGCAGAGCCGACATACGTCGTGTCACTTTGACCGGAGTTCCCTGAGCGAGGTTGACGGCGTGAATCTCGGCGTCTCCCCGGCGAAGGTCGCAGACCGCTTCGGTTTCGTCGATGGCAGCTGCGATCAACGCGTGCGCAGTAGGCAGCGCAGCGCCCTCGGTGACGTCCACCTCCACGGCGGAATCCCACATCGCCCACTTCTCGACACTGACCATGTCAGTCCTGCCCTTCGAACACACTGTGTTGTAACCAGTATGCGCCGGTCAGCAACCCCCGTGCCATAAAGCGCTTCCGAGGCCGAGGCACACATGCCGCAGGTTGAGCAGCGCACGGCGGGGACTGGATGGTAGATCTGTGCGACAGAATTGCCGCCTGGACTGTCGCCCTCCGTGTGCAAGACGTGTAATCCTCCCCATGGTTCTGACATGCACCTGACTGCGACGACGTCGACTACTACTGGCGCAGCGGGCAATTCCGATCCGAAAGACGCAGAGTCGACGCTCGACATGTCCGGCCGGCCGGCTGCGCTTCGAGCCCGGTCCGCCGCAGCAACACGCCCGGGCGGCGCTGATGTCACCGCATGAACCTTATGTCACCGCATGAAAAATGGGGACCGACGAGAAGCACTGTGTTCCAACGTCGATGACATACCAATCGGCCGCTTTCAATGCGCGTCACTTTCGCGGGTGGACACACCTGAGCGCTCACTCTCGAGTGCAGCAAAATACGGGCCCACCACTGCGCGCGAGCGTCGAGCAGAGCACCGAGAAGAAGTCCCGAACACGCGGCGCGCCAACCGCCGGCACGACGACGCCCGGTGCCCGGCGGCAGCGCTTCGCACGTTACAGACCGAGCAGGAATGCATCGACACAAAATGGATAGGACCGGCTGAAAGAACCTGCAGCACAATGGCGTAACCACCACCGTTCGGCTTATACGCTACCGCCGTACACCTTGGCAAAACGAACGGTCAGTACGCGGCGAAAATCACATACTTTACAAAGTCTTTGGAATTTTTCTGCGCCAAATATCCGCAGGTGAAAGGACTTTCGACCAGAGTTCAGAATAACCGTGTCGTCTACTATGTGAAAACTGCGAAGTAGCTGTGACGCTGGGTCACGCTCGAGGGAGGAATTGTGACCGATTCATTCAAGGACCGTTTGAACGCCTTGTACCCGGCCACAGCACCGAGACTCACCAACGCACAAGTTGTGGAAGCCCTTTCGCAACGTGGATGCAAGATTTCGACACCGTACCTCTCGCAACTCCGGAGCGGTGTGCGCACGAATCCATCGGAGCAAGTCGTTTTGGCATTGGCCGATTACTTCGGCGTGGCAGCAGAGTACTTCTTCGGCCCGACACCTCGCCAAGATCCCGAACTGATTCCGGAAGAAGACCGTTCGGTTGTCGAGGAGTTCCACGACAGCGAATTACGTTCTCTGGCCATAAAAGCGGTCGATCTCTCCCCTGAATCGCAGGACTTGCTCTCATCGATTGCGGAGAAACTTCGCTCGTCCGAAGGACTCCCGGCCGTCCCTCCGGATTGCAGCACCTACACCCCACCGTTCACTCGCGACTAGTCCGGAGCGAAGTTCAGCGAGTCAGATCAGCGAGTCAAGCGGCCCAATAGTGCCGAAGCTGTGATGATTCCGAGCAGCGCGGCCCCGATCAGCACGCCGAAGTCGACGAGGTAGTCGGTCGGCATTCCGATCAGCAGACCGCGCAGCGCTGACACCTCGTAACTCAGCGGATTGATGCGACTGAGCCACTGAACCCACGTCGGCATGAGTTCGACCGGGTACAGAGCGTTGGACGCGAAGAACAACGGCATGGTGATCGCCTGGCCGATGCCCATCAATCGATCTCGTTTGAGCACGATCCCCGCGATCGCAACCGACAGACAGGCGAAGAACGCCGAGCCGAGGACAACGACAGCCACGACGCCGAGCAGCTTGATCGGGTTCCACGTCATGCTCACGCCCAGCAGCGCCGCTACAACGACTACGACCACGGCCTGGGCGACCGCACGGATACCGGCTGCAAATGCCTTTCCGGTGACCAGCGCGGCTCGTGGCGTCGGCGTCACCATGAGTTTGGTGAGGACTCCCGCGTCACGCTCCCAGATGATCTGGATTCCGTAGAAGATCGCAACAAAAAGCGCGGACTGCGCAATGATGCCCGGCGCGAGAAAGTCGAGATACGGTACGTCGCCAGTCGGGATCGCTCGGATATGACTGAACGTCTGACCGAAGATCACCAACCAGAGGATCGGCTGGATTGCGCGCGTGACCAATTCAGATCGGTCGTGCCGCAACTTCTGAACTTCCACGAGGCAGAATGTGTAAATTCTCGAGAGCAATCGAGCAAGACTGTTGGTAGTGGGATCAGCCCAAGCGGCGCGCTGCGCGACGGGCACTGCGGACATCGTGGAGACCTCCTGACTTGCCGCCGGTGAGGTCGTCGCCGGTGTAGTGACGGAACACGTCTTCGAGAGTGGCCTCCGGCCCCAGTTCGGCGGCCAACGCGCTCGGCTCGCCCACTGCACGAAGTTCACCGTGATGCATCAATGCAACACGATCACACAACTCCTCGGCTTCTTCCATGTAGTGCGTCGTGAGCAGCACAGTCATGCCGTACTGCTTCTGCATCTCCGCCACTCGCTTCCAGACGGATTCGCGGGCAATGGGATCCAACCCCACCGTCGGTTCGTCGAGTACCAGCAGCGACGGTCGGTTCACCAGTGCCTGCGCAAGTTCGAGCCGTCGCACCATACCGCCGGAGAAGCTCGACGCGAGACGCTCACCTGAATCGAGCAGATCCACCATCTCGAGCGCTTGGTCGACCCGCTCGCGTCGTTCGGACCGCGGAACGTCGTACAGGCGCGCGAACCAGGTCACGTTCTCGCGTGCGGTCAATGCGCTTTCGATCGAGAGCTGTTGTGGCACGTACCCGAGGTAGCGCCGAATGGTCATCGCTTCGCTGCGAACGGAGCGACCGAGAATTCGAATGTCACCCTCTTGCAGAGGAAGTAACGTGTTGAGCAATCTGATCGTCGTCGTCTTTCCTGCACCGTTGGGACCGAGCAGGCCGAAGCATTCCCCCGCGTTGACGACCAGACTCAGGTTGTCCACCGCCCGATGACCGCCGAACTTGTATGTGACCGAGTCGATCTCGACCGCGGGTGCGTCAGGGTCAGGCATGTGCACTGCTCGGCTCCTCCACCACTGCGTCAGCATCTCACTGCCCCCCGCCTTCCGATCCGGCTGCTGCCAGAGCGCTCGCCAATCGAGACAGGGCCGGTAGAGCAGCCTCGATCCTCGCCCTGTCCTCTGCGGTCAGAGTCGACAATGCCTGACCGACAATCACACTCCGGCGATCACGCCACACCTCGACGCGGGCGCGCGCCTCGTCCGCGAGCACCAATCGCGCGACGCGGCGGTCGGCCTCGTCGGCAACGCGTTCGATCACTCCCTCGTCGACGAGCTGCCGCACCAAGGTGGACACCGTGTTTGCCGCGACACCCAATCGCCCGGCAGCCTCGGCCACCGACAGACCCGGGTTGCGTCGTAGCAGCCTGACGAGTTCGATCTGGGCGCCGGCGAGCGGTCGTTCCGCAAACGGCCGCCCCGACGCCTTCCTCGTGCCCCGGCGCAATTGTCCGAGCGTCTCCAGGACGTCATCCGCAAGGTTTGCTCCGCTTCCATCCACAACCTCACAATAGCTCTGTAACAGAGCTATTGTCGAGGAATCCGGACGCCCGGCGTTTTCAGCTCGTCCGCAACGGGTATCCCCGATTGCTTGTCCCGAGCACTCCCGCCCAGAACGGAGACGTCATGCGCAGACAGTGGTTGTTCGCGACAGTTGCGAGTACCGTCCTGATCCTCACCGGTTGCTCGCCCGACGCCCTCGATTCCGGGGACAGCGCAGACAACGTCACTGCCATTTCGACGTCGCTGTCGCCACCCGCCGCCGCTGATGCACCCCTGCTGAAGACCGCCGACTCCCCACTCGGGACGATCGCCGTCGACGGCGAAGGCATGACCGTCTACGTCTACAACCCGGACGAGGAGAACTCACAAGCCGGGTCGTGCGACGAAGCGTGCCTGCGTTACTGGCCGGCGGTCACCTCGGTCACGGATTCGCCGATCGTCGAAGGAATCGACGCTGTCATCGGTACCATCGACGGGCCGGAAGGATCTTTCCAGATCACCGTCAACGGCAAGCCCGTCTATCGGTACCTCGACGACAAGGTTCCCGGCGACATGCTCGGACAGAGCGTCGGCAGCCTGTGGTGGATGATCGACACCGCCGGAAACCCCGTGTTCAAGACCGAGTAACCCTCAGTTGTACGGCTGCCGAGCGGTTTCGGGGTCGCCGTACGTGATTGCCCGTTCCCGACGCGTCTTCGACGCCAGGGTTGCGCCCCAGTTCAGCACCGTGCTGGCGCGATTGCGGAACCCCGCGAGGAACGCGATGTGGATGATTCCCCATGACACCCATCCGATGAACCCGGACAACTGGACCGGCCCTGCCTGAAGCAACGCGTGGCGTCGCGAAATGTAGGCCGCGGTTCCAAGATCGCGGTACTTGAACGGTTTTCGGCTGGGCACTCCGTTTTCTACGGTTGCAGCGATCCGGGCACCGGCGTGCCGACCACCCTGCATCGCGACCTCGGCCACCCCGGCAAGTTTGTCCCGCGACATGAGGTCGCCCACCACGTAGACGTTCGGGTGGCCGGGAACGGTCAGATCGGCTTCCACCTCGATGCGGCCACCGCCGACCTGCTTCACACCCAGCGCCGTGGCCAGTGCCTCGGCGAACGGCACTGCTTCGACGCCCGCGGTCCACAGAATCGTGCGGGTCTCGTACTGCCGCTTCTCTTTTGTCTTCTTGTCCGTCGTCTCGATGCTGGTCTCGCACACGTCGGTGACGTGCACGCCGAGGTGAGTCTCGACGCCGATCCCGTCGAGAGTACGTTTGGCGGCGGCCGAGAGCTTGCGACTGAACGAAGGGAGCACCCGATCGTCGCCGTGGAAGAGCAGTACCCTTGCCTCGTCAGGGTCGATGGACCGGAACTCGTTGGTGAGCGCGTGCATCGCCAATTCGCGGATCTGTCCGGCTAATTCGACGCCGGTGGGTCCGCCGCCCGCCACGGCGAATGTCAGCCACGGTCGACGTTCTTCCGCAGTCGGGAGCGATTCGGCCATCTCGAACGCAGCAATGAGACTGCGCCTGATCGCCAAAGCGTCGTCGAGGGTTTTCATGCCGGGCGCCCATTTGATGAACTCGTCCTGGCCGTGGTAGGACTGGCGCATTCCAGCCGCCACGATCAGGTAGTCGTACGGCAATTCGAAGGTCGACCCGTCGAAGCGACTGGCAGTCAGTATCCCGGCGTCGGCGTCCACCGACTTGGCCTCGCCCAGAACGACGTTCGTGTTCTTGTTGTCCTCGAGCAGATGTCGCAGCGGACTTGCGATCTGCCCTTCGGAGAGCAGACCCGTGGCGCACTGGTAGAGCAGGGGCTGGAAGACGTGGCTGGTCCCTCGGTCGATCAGAACCACCTCGACGTCAGCCTTCTTGAGTCGTCTCGCTGCATACAGTCCACCGAAGCCGCCACCGACGATCACTACCCGGGGCTTACCGTTCGAGATGTGGATGCTCATCAGACAAACCTCGCTGTCACGGAGTTGGGCAGGAATCGTAGGGCCGCATCTATCCCTTGCCACTTGAGGCCGGGTAGCGCCGCTCGGGTGGTTTCCTTCTCGATAGCGTCGACCATGGCACTGACGCCTTCGTCCAGACTGGCCATGAGCGCAGCGTCGTCGCCGGCGCCGGCGGACATGTCGGTCTTGATGAAGCCCGGCAGCAGCGTGGTGACCCGAATAGGTGTGCGCGCCAACTCGATACTGAGCGCCTCACCCAGCGCCGCTACTCCCGCCTTGCTCGCCGAATAGGCCGCTTTTGGCCCGGGTAGCCCCCGATCCGCGCTTATCGAGGACACGAGAACCAGGTGTCCGGAGTCCTGCGCGCGGAAGATCTCGAGCGCAGCTTCACACTGCGACAGCGCGCCGACAAAATTCGTCTGCGCTGTTGCAAGATTCGCGTGCGCTTTTCCGGTTCCGATCTTGGCGCCCTTGCCGAGCCCGGCGTTCACGATCACCCGGTCCAGGCCACCCAACTCGTCGCGCAGCTCACCGAAAACCCGGACGACGGAATCGTGTTCGGTCACATCGAGTTCGCGCACTGCGACGCTGATCGACGGGTACTGCGCCACCAGCTCCCCACGCAGCGTGTCGAGACGATCCGTCCGCCGGGCACACAACGCGAGGTCGCGACCGGCCGCGGCGAATCTCCTGGCCATCTCCTCACCCAGACCCGAACTGGCACCGGTGATCAAAATCTTCTGCCGCGTCATGGGTGCAACTGTAACCATCATCGAGTTCTCGTACCCGGCGGTAACCGAGCGAACTCGGACCGATCCGACATACCGTGGAGCAATGACCGACGAATTCGATGTCATCGTGATCGGCGGTGGACCCGCCGGCGAGAACGCCGCCGCATACGCCATCGCCGGAAGTAATCGCACCGCCGCAATCGTGGAACACGAACTGGTCGGCGGTGAATGCTCGTATTGGGCCTGTATGCCCAGCAAGGCACTACTGCGCCCGGGGCAGGTCCTCGAGGCGGCCGACGCCTTGCCCGGGATCCCGGCCGGACCGCTGGACGTCGATGCCGTTCTGAAACGGCGCGACTCGTTCACCCACAACCACGACGACTCGTCCCAGGTCGACTGGGCAACCTCCGCGGGCATCACCGTGATCAAAGGCCACGGGGTCATCGACGGCGAGCGAGCAGTGACCGTCGACGGGACCCGTAAGCTCCGTGCCCGCCGTGCCGTCGTACTCGCCACGGGAACGACCGCCACCGTCCCGAAGACACCGGGATTGCGCGAGGCACTCCCGTGGACCTCGCGCGACGCCACCAACCTGCACGAGGTTCCGTCGCGAGTGGCGGTCATCGGCGGCGGAGTGGTCGCAACTGAGTGCGCAACGTGGTTGTCGTCGTTCGGCGCTCACGTGACGTTGCTCGTGAGGGGCGATGCTCTGTTGAAATCAGCAGAACCGTTTGCCGGAACGATGGTGGCCGAAGCACTCGGTGCCCGCGGTGTGGACGTTCGACTGAGCACTGCCGTCAACTCGGTCTCACGCCCCGATGCCAAGGACACCGGCGAAGGTCACATCCACGGTGGACCCGTCAGCATCGAGACATCGTCCGGCGTGATCGAAGTCGACGAGGTCATCGTCGCGGCGGGCCGCGGGCCGACATCTGCCGATCTCGGCTTGTCCGTCATCGGCCTCGAGGACGGCAAGTACGTCACCACTGACGATCACCTCTGTGCCCAAGGTGAGTGGCTCTACGCCGTCGGCGACATCAACGGTCGTTCTCCCCTCACCCACATGGGCAAGTATCAGGCGAGAGTCTGCGGAGACGTCATCGCCGCGCGGGCCGAGAGCCGCGGACTCAGGGGACCTCGGTACACGGCGTCGGCGGACAATGGACAGGTCCCCCAGGTGGTGTTCACCTCACCCGAAATCGCCTGGGTGGGACGCACCGAGAAGAAAGCTCGCGACGACGGCTACGACGTCGAAGTCGTGGAGATCGAACTCGCAGTCGCGGGATCTTCGCTGCTGCGCGACGACTACTCGGGGCGCGCGAAGTTGGTGATCGACAAGGCCACCGACGTGATCCTCGGCGCTACCTTCGCCGGGCCCGAAGTATCCGAGCTGGTGCATGCGGCGACAATCGCGGTCGTCGGCGCCGTACCACTGGAAACTCTCTGGCATGCGGTGCCCTCGTATCCGACGGTCAGTGAAGTCTGGCTTCGATTGCTGGAGGCTCGCCGCTGACGCGCTCCCGAAGTACGTATAGTCGCGACATGGCGTCCGACATACTTGTGACCACGGCCGACGGCACCCTGCGCGGCCGCCGGGTGGGAAAACTTCGTGCCTGGCGCGGAATTCCCTACGCCCGGCCGCCGGTCGGAACACTGCGTCTGACGCGACCACAGCCGGTCACGCCGTGGACCGGAGAACGCGACGCGATCAGGTTCGGCGACGCGTCTGTCCAACACAAGAAGGGGCTGTTGCTCGCGCCCGGGAAGTACCAGCCGAGCAGCGAGGACTGCCTGACGCTCAACGTGCTCGCCCCTGCGAACACCGGCAATACTCCGCGTCCCGTCATGGTTTTCATCCACGGTGGGGCAAACACCATCGGGACCTCGGCCACCGGCTTGTACTCGGGCGTGTCCCTCGTCGAACGCGGCGACGTCGTCTACGTCTCGATCAACTACCGGCTCGGCGCTCTGGGCTACCTCGATTTCACCCCGTTCTCAACATCCGAGCGCGTATTCGACTCAAACCTCGGACTGCGCGATCAGGTCGCGGCCCTGCAGTGGGTGCAACGCAACATCGCCGCCTTCGGTGGGGATCCTGAAAAAGTCACGATTTTCGGTGAATCCGCCGGAGCCACCGCCGTCACTACCCTGATGGCGACTCCGGCCGCCAAGGGACTCTTCGCCGGCGCTATCGCCGAGAGTTCGGCTCCGGATCTGGTCGCGAGCACGCAGCGATCGCATGCCTGGGGCGCGCGTTTCGTCGAGATCCTCAATTCCGGCCTACCACCCGCGAAGGCCCTGACCTCGGCGACAGCCGTCGAATTGGGCAGAGCCGGAAGCAGACTGGGCGCCGAGGTACTCGCGAACACACCTGGACTACATCCCTTCGGACCGGTCGTCGACGGCGACTTCCTCCCCCGCTCCCCCTTGGACGCATTCAAAGAAGGATCGGCACACCAGGTGCCGATGATCATCGGCACCAACAGACGGGAGGGGACGCTGTTCCCGAAGGTGCTCGACGCACTTCCGACCAACCCGTCGCGCATCGACACCATGTTTGCCCTCACCGATCCCGAGGCCGGGAAGCGCATCCTCGCGACCTATCCCGGCTACCCGGACGAGCAGTCCGCGATCGACGTCGGCGGAGACGTCACGTTCTGGCACCCGTCCGTGGAGTTGATGCAAGCGCACGCACAATCGGCGCCGACGTACGCCTACCGATTCGACTTCGCGCCGACGATGATGCGCTGGCTCGGCCTCGACGCCACACACGGATTCGAGATGTTTGCAGTCTTCGGCATCGGTGACACCCTTGTCGGGCGCGGCCTCACCCTTCCCGGCGGTCGACGCGGACTGCGCGCAGTCACCGAATCTGTTCAGGGACACTGGCTTCACTTCGCCGAGCACGGCTCGCCGCGCGGATCGTGGCCGCGCTACGAGGGGCAGGAGCGTCGGACCATGATCTTCGACGAGATCGTCCGCGTCGAGAACGATCCCAGACGTGAACAACGCTTGGCCTGGGCGGGATACAGCGGTTACCGTAGCCACGGCACCGACATCTCCCTACCGTGACGAGCCCCCTCGAGATCACTCTCGATTCCGGGGTCGTACGCGGGCGCCTCGATCGAGGACTGCGCACCTGGCGAGCAATCCCCTACGCGGCGGCCCCGACCGGTCCTCGGAGATTTCGCGCACCGCAGCCGGTCGAGGCTTGGAATGGTGTCCGCCCGGCGGAAGCATTCGGCTCTCCGTCTCCGCAGCGCAAGAGCAATTTCGACGAGAACTCACTCTTCGTCAATGTCGTGGCCCCGCAGGTACCGTCGGATTCGTTGCGACCGGTCATGGTTTTCATTCACGGCGGCGCGTACAACGGCGGGAATCCGTCGACGCCCATGTACCGCGGAACGAGCCTGGTCGAACGTGGCGACATCGTCTACGTCTCGATCCAATATCGTCTCGGCGCGTTGGGCTACCTCGATTTCAGTGAATATTCCACTGCGGAAAGATCATTCGAGACGAACCTCGGATTGCGCGATCAGATCGCCGCGATGACGTGGGTCCAACGCAACATCGCCGCTTTCGGCGGCGACCCGAACGCCGTCACCGTCTTCGGTGAATCGTCCGGCGCCAACGCGGTCACCACTCTGATGGCAACGCCGGCGGCACGAGGGCTGTTCGCCCGGGCCATCGCTCAAAGTCCGCCGGCTGCTTCGGCATACGGAAAAGAGCGAGCGCACCGTTGGGCACGCGAGTTCCTCGAGATCGCACAGGCTCCGGATGCCGATCCGGCATCGTGGCTGCGCTCCGCTTCGGTGAAGGACCTGGTCGCTGCCGGCGAAGAACTTGCGCGCCGCGGCGCGGACGAAGAACCCGGAACGCGGCCATTTGCCCCCGTGGTGGGTGACGACGTCCTTCCCGAACACCCGCTCGACGTGTTCGCCGCCGGACGCGCCCACCCCGTTCCGCTGCTCGTCGGTTCGAATCTCCACGAGGGAAGAATCTTCCCGCGCGTTCTCGACATCTTGCCTACCGACCCGGTTCGGATCGAGAAGATGTTCTCCCACACCACCCCTGAAGTGAAAGCACGTGCGCTCGCGGCGTATCCCACGTATCCGCACCGGTTTGCTGCCGCAGATCTCGGCGGCGACATCACGTTCTGGGAGCCCGCGATACTCTGCGCACAGGGTCATTGCCAGGTAGCTCCTACCTACAGTTACCGCTACGATTTTGCGCCTCGCCTGCTCAGACTCGTCGGCATGGGCGCTACCCACGCCACCGAATTGCTTGCGGTCTTCGGGCGTTCGGATGCACTCACCGCGGCCTTGACCGCGGTCGGTGGGCGCCGCGGACTGACTGCGGTGACCTCCACCATGCAGCGCCACTGGATCCATTTCGCCCGCCACGGAGTGCCGGACCGGGATTGGCCCGCCTACTCCGTACCGGAGCGGCAAACAATGATCTTCGACGAGACGTCCCGAGTGGAGAACGACCCGATGGGTGAGCGTCGACGGGCTTGGATCGGCTACGAGCACAGGCGCTGAAGCCCGATCAGAAGAACTGACCTTTCACGAAACCTGCGAGTAGGACGGCAAATCCGCCCACCTCACCGAGGATCAGCAGAAACATCCCGAGGTGCAGGGGCGGACCGGCGGACTCGAACTGATTGTCGGTGTCCTTCATCGCACCGTGAGCGATGTAGCTGAATATCGCTGCGAGAAAGAAGAACACGACCACTGCGGCACTGGTCAGGTTGATCCACGTCGGCCACGCACTGAGTTCGACGAACACCGCGATCAGCAGCGTCGCAAACGAGTACATCAGGGCAGCGCGGTGTGCGATGTCGACATACGGATGGGCGAGGTGATTGTCCGAAGTGGCCATCTGTCGGTATTTCCAGATTCCCAGGCACAGGGAGAGAAGGAAGATCAGACCGGCCGCGAGAAGCGTCAGTGTCGTGTCGATCCCCAGCGTCATCTGCCCACCCCGCAGTGCGTTTCCAGCGAGTCACCGCTGGGTGATCCAGCCGAAGGCTTGTCGTAGACGACAACCAGCACCACCGCACGATCCGCCGACACCGACCGCATCCGGTGCGGCGTATTCGCGTCGAAGTACAAGCTGTCGCCGGCGTCGAGGTGCATCGTCTGCCCGGGGATTTCGAATTCTACGGATCCGGAATGCACGAACACGAACTCCTCTCCCGTGTGGTCCATGAACTTGGGACCCATCACCGAGGCCGGATGAACCACGAACGGCTGCATGGCCTTTCCGACCAGTGAGGGCGCGATCGGATCGTAGACGGAAGACTGCACGGAGTTGGCCGGGTCGATCACGCGGTCCTTCGCGCGCACGATCGTCATGGCATTTCCCTCCATACTGTCCGAGAACAGTTGCCCCACATCGGCGTCGAGCACACGCGCAATCTTGAGTGCCACCGCGATCGACGGGGTACTGATACCCCGCTCGACCTTGGAGAGATAGCTCTTCGTCAGACCGGTCTGCTCGGCCAGGCCCTCGAGCGTCAGACCGGCGCGACGCCGATGTGTTCGCAAAAACGCTGCCATTCGGTTCCCCTCACGAGACTTTGTGTCATCACCCTACCAATACATTGACCTGCGGCGATCAGCGATGCAGGAATCGAGGGTTGCGCATTTCCGTCCTATATGACACTTTGTGTCTTATAGGTGACTGAATGTCATTGATTTCCGGGTCCCGAGAAAGGCACACCCCATGACCGACACGATGCATGCGAGCAAGCAGGAACTCATGGCCACCGCCGAGACGAAGATGCTCACCGAAGTAACGACAGGTAGTTGGACTCTTCGACAGAAGATCGCACTGACCTGCCGGGCACTGTCGGACGCCGGCCACGACTCCGGCCTTGCCGGACAGATCTCCGCCCGCGGTGGGCAGCCAGGAACGTTTGTCACACAGCGACTCGGCCTCGGGTTCGACGAGATCACCGAGGACAACCTCCTGCTCGTCAACGAGGATCTCGAAGTCCTCGACGGGGAGGGCATGCCGAACCCCGCCAACAGGTTCCACAGTTGGATCTACCGCGCACGACCCGACGTCAACTGCATCGTCCACACACACCCGCTACATGCGACGGCGCTGTCGATGCTCGAGATTCCCCTCGTCGTCTCCCAAATGGACATCGCGCCGCTCTACGACGACTGCGCATTTCTCGCCGACTGGCCCGGGGTTCCCGTGGGAAACGAGGAGGGCGAGATCATTTCGGCTGCACTCGGCGACAAGCGGGCAATTCTGCTCGCCCACCACGGCCAACTCGTCGTCGGCAACACGGTCGAAGAGGCATGCTCTCTCGGGCATCTGATCGAGCGAGCGGCCAGACTGCAGTTGCTGGCGATGGCTGCCGGAGACATCAAGCCGCTACCGCCTCGCCTGGCGAAGGAGGCACACGATTGGACACTGACTCCTCGGCGCAGCGAGGCGAACTTCGCCTACTACGCCCGTCGCGCTCTCCGCAATCATCCCGACACACTGACCAACTGACTTTTGTTTCCCACCAACAGAACTGAGAGCCTCATGAGCAGCACCATCAAGGGAATCGTCGCCTATCCCATCACCCCGTTCGACCGGGACACCGGAGCATTCGACCCCAAGCCGCTACACACGCTCCTCGACAGCATGATCAGCAGTGGTGTCGACGCGATAGCCCCACTCGGCAGTACCGGCGAGAGCGCCTATCTCGACGATGCAGAGTGGGAGACGGTCGCTCGGGAGACTGTCGACTACGTCGACCGCCGAGTCCCCACCGTCGTCGGAGTGTCGGATCTGACGACGGCGGGAGCACTCCGCCGAGCATCGATCGCGGCAGACGCCGGAGCCGACGCAATGATGATCCTCCCCACGTCGTACTGGCATCTGGGTGAGCAGGAGATTCGTGAACACGTCACCGCGGTGGCCGATTCCGTCGACATTCCCACGATGATCTACAACAATCCGGCCACCACCGGGATCGACATGTCGCCGGAATTTCTCGTCGATCTCGTCTCCACCGTCGACGGCGTCACGATGATCAAGGAATCCACCGGCGACATCACCCGGATGAACCGCATCAACGAACTGAGCGGTGGCACGATCCCCTTCTTCAACGGCAGCAATCCTCTTGCACTGCAATCTTTCTCTGCCGGTGCAAGCGGATGGTGCACGGCAGCCCCGTGTCTGGCCCCCGAACAGGTGGTGCACTTCTGGCGTCTACTCGAATCCGGTGATCGGTCGGGTGCCGCCGCTGTGTTCGAACAGATCGAGCCGCTACTGAAGGTCCTCGTCAGTCGCGGACTGCCGTCGACGGTCAAAGCCGGGTTGGAATCTCTCGGCATCGACGCCGGCCTTCCCCGCCGGCCCCTGCTGTCCCTCGACGACAACACCAGGACAGCTTTGTCCGACGCTCTGTCGGTGGCTCGCGGTGTAATCGTCGCGTCGTGACCTGACGTGGGAGTGGGTTCCGGCAAGATGGGATGCACACCGACCGAAGGAGGGGCACCATGTCCGTAGATTCACGGTCTGCGAGGATCGCCGTCACCGGCGCGACCGGTCATATCGGCGGACTGGTGGCCCGGTCGTTGGGCGACGCCGGTGTCCCGCAGCGGCTGATCGCACGGTCGGTCAACCGATTACCGCAGCTCCCCGGTGCCGATTCGGCCGAGACCACGTACGGGGATCAGAAGCGCGCTCTCGCGGCTCTGGCCGGAATCGACACCCTCTTCATGGTCTCGGCGGCCGAAAGCGCAGATCGTCTGGATCAGCACCGCACCTTCATCGACGCCGCAGCGGAGGCCGGGGTCAGGCACATCGTGTACACGTCTTTCCTCGGCGCTGCTCCGGACGCGACGTTCACGCTCGCTCGCGATCACTGGGTCACCGAAGAACATATCCGCGCTTCCGGGCTCGCATTCACCTTCCTGCGCGACAGCTTCTACCTCGATTTCCTACCCGCTCTCGCCGGTGAAGACGGTGTGATCCGCGGACCCGCAGGGGACGGTCTCGTCGGCGCGGTAGCGCGCTCCGACATTGCTGCCGTCGCTGTGTCGGTTCTGCAGGATCTGGATTCTCATGTCGGACAGACGTACAGCCTGACCGGACGGGAGGCACTGACGCTCTCCGAGGCCGCGAGCATCATCACCGAAGTCACCGGCAAGCGAACCACGTACGTCGAGGAAACGCTCGAGGAAGCTTACGAATCGCGGGCGTCGTACAACGCACCCGCTTGGGAACTCGACGCATGGGTGTCGACGTACACCGCAATCGCGCAGGGTGAATTGGCGCTGATCACGGGCACCGTGGAGGACCTTGTCGGCCGGCCTGCGCTCACGCTGCGTGAATTCCTCACAGCAGAAACCGCCTGATGCCACCACGCAAAGCAACCACGGCACGCAAGGCTGCCGCAAAGAAGGCTGCACCGCAGAAGGCTGCACCGCAGAAGGCTGCACCCAAGAGGAACACGACCAGAAAGACCGCCCCGAAGAAGACTGTCGCAAAGAAGAGCTCACGCGCGACGATGCCGGATGTGCCGACTGCCGGCCCTGGTGAGAGAGTCTGGCTCCTCGACGTTCCCTTTCGGACGCCGGCGCCTGGTGCGCAGTTCGTCAAGAAATGGAAGAGCTACGCGTGGGTCGGTACGGAGTTGCCCGTAGAACTCGCTCCATTCAAGGCACTCCCCTTCTCTTATCAGCAGTGGGTAGAGGACGACATCAATGACAGCACCGGTGAACGTCCCGTTGCTGCACCCAAAATTCCTCGGCCCGAGCAGGTTTCGGGGGCTGCAGCCGTCGTCGATGCCGCTCGCGCCGGCAAACGCGGATTTCTGTTGGCAGACAATGCAGGCCTGGGTAAGACGCTGATCGCAGTGATGTCTGCCAAGACGATTGCCGAGGAGCGTGGCGAAACCAACATCCTCGTCCTCGTCGATCGACCCGCACAGATCACCATTCCGCATTGGCGCTATTCCATCGCCTCGGTGGGCGACGGTGGATTCCGCTGGTTGATCATGTCGCCTGACCAATTGAAGAAGCTGATCACGCGAAACGGCCGCCCCAAGTACACGTTCGGTGTGGTGATTGCCGACGAGGCCCAGCTGTACAGCAACGACACACAGCGCACGGCGGCATTCGAGAAGGTCGCGCGCTTTTCGAATGCTCACGAGCAAGCGCCGTTCGTCCTGTCCGTGACGGCAACACCGGGACACACGCCGGCCGACCAGCGTTACCTGGCACCGCTTTTCGCGCAGCTGCATTCAGAACCTTCGGAGTACTGGTCCGACCTGGGCGCCAGGCTGGTCGAGTCCGGCCTTCCGCTGGACAAGTCCTACGGGAAGTGGACGTGGAGCGCAGAGGCGAAGGAATCACCTACGCTGCAATCTCGCGCGCTCGAGACCGTGCGTGGGTGGATGTCGAACAGCAAACCGCCCTTGATGATTCATCGACCGACTCCGTGGGGACCTGTTCCGCTCGACGGTATGCCGATCGACCTCACCCATGCCCAGCGCGCCGAGTACGAGACGGAGTGGGCCGAGTACGCCTACGAAATGGGATTGGCCCGCAAGAGTCGCAACATCGCGCGCGGCCGTGCGCTGGTTCTGCGCTACCGACAGAAAGCGGGCATGATCCGCGCCGAGTCGACGGCCCAGTGGGCGCAGGCGCAGGTCAAGGCAGGCAAGCAGGTGTTGGTGGCCGTCGAATTCGTCTCCACGGCAGGTGATCCACTGGTCGAGATGATCGAAGACGCCGGGATCTCGGTGGCAAAACTGTTCGGCGCGGTGCCGGACAAGGAGGGTCAACGTCTGCGGTTTCAACGCGGGGACGCACCGGTCATCGTCTTCAATGTCACGACCTCGATCTCGCTCCATGCCAACGAAGCACTCCCGGACGGCACTCACGCGTCCCCGTTGCCACGGACGGGAATCTTTCATCAACCGCGCTACTCAGGGATCGCGGCAGAACAGACGTTCGGTCGGTCGCATCGCGACTACCAGACGTGCCCGTGGGTCATACCCTTCGGCGTGGGCACCAAGGAAGAGGACGTCGCCACGGTCATGTTGCGCAATCTCAATTCGGTCACAGGTCTGAAAGGTGGTGATCGATCCGGTCTGCGGTCGCTGTCCGAACTGCTCGGCGTCGAGTGGCTAGAGCCTGATGTCTTGACCTCGGAGGGTTGATCTTCCAACGACCGTCCAACGCGCACAAACGAACGGTTTCGGCGGTATGCCCCAATTCCACTCCACCAAAACCGAATTCGGCTGACCGCTTCATTCCTTTCGGGACCTTGGGACTCAGGTATCTGTGACCTGACGTGGCAGACTCTTCCGAGTCGAGGTGCACCAGCCTCGAAACAGTGCCGAGAATGCGAGGGGTCCGATGCGCAATATCTACCGGTCATTGATGCGCAATGTCGGCCATACACAATGGTTCTCGGATCTCGGCAAGGATCTGGTTCCGCTCGATCGAGCAGTGCAGAGAGTGTCGGGAGGCAAGCTCTCGCTGGTCGGAGAGAACACCGTGACTCAGCTACTGCTCACCACGACGGGCCGTAAGACCGGCCGTTCTCGAACCACGCCACTCCTGTACGCACCCGACGGCGATGCGTTTGTCGTCGTCGGTTCGAACTGGGGGCAGGATACGCATCCAGCATGGACACTCAATTTGATGGCAAACCCCACCGCGATCGTGACAGTGAAGGGCGTCGAAATACCGGTCGGTGCGAGTCTGGCGGAGGGCGCCACGCGTAAGAAACTGTGGGAGCTCGCGACCACCACGTGGCCGCCGTACGAAACCTACGCCGATCGAGCATTCGGGCGCCAGATCCGCGTATTTCGACTCCAACCTGTCAAATAACTGCTGCCGGGCGCAGGATGGGAAGGACCACCCTGCCGATCTCAGGAGCATTCGCGAATGTCCACAGCACTGACTCACGCAGAAGACACACAGATCACAGCTTCCAACGGGCGGATCGCACTGGAGCCGAACCCCCGCCGAATTCGAGCCTTCTTCGCTGGTCACGCCGTCGCAGACACCACTCGTTCGGTATACCTTTTCGAACGCGGCCGCCTGCCGATGTACTACATCCCCCTCGCGGACGTTCGTACCGAATTCCTCGTCCCGACGTCGACGACCACCCATTGCCCATGGAAAGGTGACGCCACCTACTGGACGATCGAGATCGGGGATCGCCGGGCCGAGGACGCCGTCTGGACCTACCCTGAACAGTTCGACGGTTCCCTGGATCTGAGTGAGTACGTCGCATTCTATTGGGATCGCATGGACGCCTGGTACGAGGAGGATCAACAGGTCTTTGTCCACGCCCGCGATCCATACGTACGTATCGACGCACTCCCCTCGTCCCGCCACGTCCAGGTTTTTGTCGGCGACGTACTGGTCGCCGAGACGAGACGACCCAGACTGCTCTTCGAAACCGGACTGCCCACGCGGTACTACATTCCGAGAATCGACGTTCACAGCGAGTACTTTGCGCCGTCCCCGACCACCACGGCCTGCCCCTACAAGGGCACTGCGTCGTATCTGTCGTTCACCGGCACAACCGAACTCGCTCCGATCGAGGATCTGGCGTGGTTCTATCCGTTCACTACCGCCGAAGCGTCCGGGATCGACGACCACGTGTCGTTCTATCCCGAACGCGTCGGCAAGATCCTGGTGGACGGTGCCGAAATCTGAAAGGTGCTGGAGCCGAGAAGGTGTGGGTGCCTACCCCACTGCAACAGGGGATTGCGGGATTCGCAGTTCAGCCGTCTCCAGTCGGCGATCATGCACCCACACCATCGCCGTTGCAACGGAGAAGACCAACCCAGCGATGCATACTCCGTTCCAGCCGTACGACTTCCACACCACTGACCCCACCGCCGAGCCCACGGCAGCACCGACGAAGTAGGTGGTCATGTACACGGAATTCACACGCGAACGCGCTTCGGGGACAAGGGCGTAGATCACGTTCTGGTTGCTGACGTGCACTCCCTGCAGCGCGAGGTCGGCAAGGACGATGGCAACGAGAAACCACACCACGTGGGTGGCACCGGCGACAAAGGGAAGCCACGACACCAAGAGAATCGCGATGGCGCCGCCGGTCGCCAGCTGACCCAATCCCCGATCGGCCAGTCTGCCCGCCACCGTCGCCATCAAAGCTCCCGCCACACCGAGTAGTCCGACCAAGCCGATTTGAGTGTCGCTGTAGCCGAATTCGCCGGACAGAAGAAAGGCCATCGTCGTGAAGACGGTGCTGACAGCAGCAAAAGCCAGTCCGCCCATGGCCGATCGGGTTCTCAGGCGCGGCAAGGTCGCAGCCAACTTCCCTACCGAAGCGAGCGTTGCGCGGTAGCTTGCCTTCGGGCGATCTGCGGAATCGGAAGGCAGAGATCGCCACAATGCCACGGCCATCACCACCATCAGCACCGCCGCAACCTTGTATACCGTCGACCAACCTCCCAGTCCGGAGAGGACGCCGGCAACGCTGCGCGCCAGCAGGATTCCGATCAGCAGTCCGCTCATGATCGTGCCGACCACCTGACCGGACCTCTCAGGTTCGGCCAGTGAGGCGGCAAACGGAATGAGCACCTGGGCGGCGACCGAAAAGACGCCAGCGACAGCGATTCCCACTGCCAGCGTGGCAAAGTTGGGCGCAAATCCGCTGACCGCTTGACCGGTCGCCGCCAGCAGCATGAGCCCTACCGTCAGCTTGCGTCGGTCCACCATGTCGCCCACCGGAACCAGAAGTATCAATCCGAGTGCATACGCGACCTGCGCGATGGTCACCGTCGCGGCCGCTGCGGAGGCCGACACATTCAGGTGATCTGCGATGGAATCGAGGAGTGGCTGGTTGAAATAGTTACCGCCCGCGCACAGGCCCGTCGCCGCAGCCATCAGCAGCACTATCGGTAGTCCGAGCCTCGGACGCGCGTCGCTTGAAATCATGTCGTCAAGCATGACCGCCTACACCGACGCGCGTCCAATAGATAGATATGCATGATCTATCTCCAGAAACGATAGATTGGTGTAATGGAACTACGTCACATCCGCTACGCCCTGGCAGTCGCGGAAGACAGACACTTCAGCCGAGCAGCGTCGCGGTTGCACGTTTCCCAGTCCGCCTTGAGTGCCCAGATCAGAGACCTCGAAAAGGAACTGGGAGTCGAATTGTTCAACCGGAACAGCCGAAACGTCGGCCTGACTGCTGCAGGCGAGGTTTTTGTCGCCCGCTCCCGCGAGGTACTCGGCGCCGTGTCGAGACTCGTCAGTGATGTCTCGGCACGGAGCAACGAGCAAGTGCGGTTGACGGTCGGCACCATCACCTCGGCGGGGCGCGTCGACGTCGGACGCGCCCTGGCAGATCTGACACGGCGCCACCCTGCAATCAACATCACCGCGCGACCGTACGGCAGTGAAGTAGTTATCGAGGGAGTCCGGTCCGGTGCAATCGACGTCGGCATTGTCGGATTGGCCGCAGGTCGCCTACCCAAGAGCTTTGCCGCCGCACCGCTGTGGAGTGAACCCACCGCAGCGTTCGTTGCTCCTGACCATCCCTTTGCCCAGGCTTCGTCGATCAGGCTCGAAGACCTACGCGATCACACTCTCGTGGACTTCGCCTCCGGCAGCGAGGCCCGTGTCCAAACCGACCAAGCCTTCGCCGAATCACAGGTCCCTCGGGGAAAAACACTTGAAGCCAACTCGGTAGACCTGATCTGTTCACTGACCGCCAACGGCCTGGGCGTAGGTTTGCTCCCCCAGTCCATGAGCGCCCTGCACCCCGAATTGGTCTGTATTCCGATCACCGATGCGCCGCATCGGATCGTCCACGCAATCACCGAACCCACCCATTCGTCGGCACTCGCCCGCGAGTTCGTCGAACTACTCGCAGCACAGTTCGCTACTTGAGCAGTTTCGACATTCGCCTGTCCGCCAACGGCTTACCGCCGGTCTGGCACGTCGCGCAGTATTGAAAAGAACGCTCCGCGAACGACACTTCGCGTACGACGTCACCGCACACCGGGCACGGAAGTCCGGTACGAGCATGCACTCGCATCCCCGAGCGTTTCTCACCTTTGAGCCGGGCCGCGTCCTGACCTTCCGAACGCTCGATCGCGTCGGCCAGCGTGGATCGCATCACGGCATACAGCGTCGAAATCTGATCCGGCGTCAGCCGCGACGAGGTCGCGAAAGGCGAGAGTTTCGCGGTGTGGAGGATCTCGTCCGAGTACGCGTTCCCGATACCGGCGATCAACGACTGCTCGACTATCGAGTTCTTGATCCGCGCCGACGTTCCGCCCAGAATCTGTGCGAACTCGGCTTCGGTCACGGCCATCGCGTCCGGCCCCAACCGGGCGATGCCCGGAACCTCCTGCGGATCGTTCACGACCCAGACGGCGAGGCGTTTCTTGGTGCCGGCTTCGGTGAGATCGAATGCCGGCGTCAACCCTTCGGGTGTGAAGAAATGAACGCGCAGCGCCAACGGCCCCTTCCCCGGCTTCGGCGGCGTCGCCGATGGATTGTCCAGCCAGCGCATCCAGCCGGCACGGGAGAGATGCGTGACCAACCACAACCCGTCGCAATCCAGAGCCAGATGCTTCCCGAAGCGGGCGGCGCCCGTGACGTCACGCCCCTGCAGAGCAGTGATCGGCGGATCGAAGGTCTTGAGCACACTCAATGCAGCGATGTCGACGCGTCCCACCACTGCGCCGACCGCGTGCTGACGAAGGAACCCTGCCAGCGCTTCCACCTCGGGTAGTTCAGGCATGGCAACAGACTAACGCCGACCACGGACACTCACAGCGCGCTCAGTCCGTTTCCGTCTGCAGCACCACCGAATGCCCACCGCGTGCCTTCGCGGAGTACATCGCCCGATCCGCTCGCCGCAGCAGAGTCGGGTAGGCGACCAGCGCATCATCCGCTGATTCGAAAGGCCCTGCGATCTTCGCGATTCCGACGCTCATCGCCACCTCGGGATGATCGGGCGAGGTGATCGTCGAACGGAGTAGCTCATGTTCGAGTCGATGGAACGAGCGTTGATCGACCGAATCGACGATGACGAACTCGTCGCCGCCTATCCGTGCGATCAAGGCCGCCGGGCCGGCGCATTCGACCAGCCTCGATCCGACTTTTTCGATCACAGCGTCACCGACGGTATGTCCGTACTCGTCGTTGATGGCCTTGAATCGATTGATGTCGACGGCGGCGACTACCAAGAGCGCCGAGTGCGTGTACGACCGCTCCAGCAACAGTCGTACTTCGTCGGCCAGTCCCCTCCTGTTGAGCAGTCCCGTCAGTGGGTCCAATTGCGAGTTCAACGCGTCGGTGCCGAGGATGGAGAAAATGAACTGACAGGCAAAGGGAATCACGTAGATTGCCGCGCCGACCAGTACTACCAACGCGACCAGAACCGGAACATCCACATCGTTTTCGACCACTGCCGTACGTGTCACGATGCCGATGACCACGACGAATACCCACAACATGTGAAGGCTCTGTATTCGAGCATTGTGGAAGAACGCGATGTATCCGCCGATCACCGAGAACATCACGGCGTGTGCCAGTGCTGCAAGTGGATTGGAGTACAGCAGCATTGCGGCCGCTATTCCCACTTCCGAGTAGAGCACAAAGGCGTAAGACCAGGAACGGGAGAGATTTCGCCTCGTCGAGAGGGCGACGGCCATCATCACGGTTATGACCATGATGACTGCGTTCGCGGAGCGCGCGTGCGCAGTGGTCGGTCCCTGTGGACTGAAGCGAGTGAGGAACATGATCACGGTGACCAGTACCAACGAGCAGACGACGAGAAACCGCGAGGCGACGGTCAACCCTTTGTCCGCGAGATAGCGATTGAAGGTGTCGAATTGGTCCGGACGCCGATACCAATCGACAAGTTGAGAAGAGATCAGCCGGAACGCGGGACCCGAGAGCGGTCGTCGAGACGCCACGGCGTCCGAACGCTCAACACTCTCGGCAGATTCCATAGTGTCAGGGTAATCCAGTCAACTCCCCGCAATCAGACAATTTTCACTGTTTGCCGTCCCACATCACAACCTGATCGCCGCCGGCGGCCTTCGCGCGGTACATCGAGGCATCGGCTACTCGAAACAGTTCCGTCAACTCCTCGTCGGAAATAATCGACGACCATTCGGCAGAGGTGATCGCGACTCCGACGCTGGTGGTCACTACCGGATCACGATCGTCGATTCGCAAGTGCCTTCGCAGATTGTCTTCGAACGCAGGCGCTGCGCCGACGTCTATCGTGTCTACCAACACGAACTCGTCCCCACCGAATCTGGCGAAGAGCGCCTTCTCGCCGCCGCACCACCGCAGTCGATCAGCAATCTGGCGAAGTACGAGATCGCCTTCCTCGTGCCCCTGTGAGTCATTGACGCTCTTGAACGAATCGACATCGACAATCGCGACGACATACGACGACTTGCTCGACGCATGCCCCGTCGCCCCCATTTCGACAACAGCTCGCTGCAGCCCGCGCCGATTCAGAAGCCCTGTCAACGGATCCACATCCGAACTGTCCGCGTCGGAGCCGAGAAGTGAGAGGACGAACTGACAGGCGAACGGGATGACCACGATCCCGGTGGCGATGATCAGACACAGTGCGGTGGCCAACGCAGGATCCGCGTAGACCGCAACCTTTCGGCCGACCACTGCCAGAACCACGATGGACAGCGCGATGTGAACCGCCTGGAGTCTCGCGTTGTGAAAGTACGCGATGTAACCACCGATCAGTACGAAGAGCACACACTGGATCAACCCGATGAAAGGGTCGTTGTTCAAGAACACACCGACGAATACGCCGACCTCGCAGTAGGCGACAAAGAAGTACGACCACCGACGCGTGATTTCGGGCAGAAGGCAGAAGAGCACGATCACCGCAATCGTGACGGCGATGATAACGGCGTTGACGACGCTGGTGACGTGGTTGTGCACGCCCGCGTCGCTGAAGCGCAGCAGAGTCATCGCAATGATGACCGTCGTCAGCGAGCCGATGACCAGCAATCGGACAGCTAGCTCCAGGCCCTTCGTGGCGAGGTATCGATTGAAACTGTCGAATTGATCAGGACGCCGATACCACTGAACCAGAAGGTCGAAAGCCGACTTCACAGCTGATTTTTCACGGCCACGCGGCGCGGGCAGAATCGACTGCAGTCGGTCCTGCCCGAACGATGTCATGCGCAGATCATAGGTGCGCAGACCGTCGTTCGGGATCAAGAGTGCAGGATCGAGGCGGCAAATTCAGGGTCGGTTGTCAGCGCCGAACGAGGTACGTGTCCATGATCCAACCGTGCTTCTCACGCAACTCCGCCCGGCGAGCGACGATCCGATCTTCGACGTCACGCAGTTTGCCGGAAATCAACTCCTCGTCCGGGGTCCCGAGGTACGCGCCCCACCAGATCTCGGCGTCGTTTTCGCTTACCTGAGTGAAGGTGCAATGCGCGTCGAGCATCACGACGGCATTGTCCACGCCGTCGGGCAATCCCTCGGCCAGTTTGCGGCCGGTCGTGATGTGGATGGGTTCGCCGATTCGGTTCAGGACGATCCGGTGTTGTGCAGCCAGCGACTGCACGCTGGTGATTCCCGGGATGACGGAGTAGTCGAACGAAACTCTCCCGCGAGCGAGCACGCGCTCGACGATCCGCAGAGTGCTGTCGTAGAGGGAAGGGTCACCCCAGACGAGAATCGCGCCGACGCCAGGTTCGGCCGCGAATTCCGCTTCGAATTTCGCGGCCCGACGCTCGTGCCAGTCCTCGACGACGCCCTCGTAGTCGGTCGGGGTTCGGTCCCGCGGCGGGTCCGTGATCTCGACCACCTTGTAGTCGAGGTGAACGTGCTCGTCGAGAATGCCGGTGCGCAAGTCGACCAGGGCCTGCTTCTCGTCACCCTTTCCGATGATGAAGAAGGTATCGGCCCTGTTCATAGCCTTGATCGCCTGAACCGTCACCTGGTCGGGATCACCAGCACCGATACCGATCACCAAGAGTTCGCGCATGTGCCGAGGCTATATTGCCGTGCGCCTTTATTAACCGCCGGAGGTTAATAAAGGCGCACAGCAGGGCAGGCCCTAGACTGATTCCCGTGACTGTCTCCACTGCTTACGAAGACCTCCTCCGGCTCGTCATGGAGACGGGTACCGCCAAATCCGATCGAACCGGAACCGGCACCCGCAGCATCTTCGGTCACCAGATGCGTTTCGATCTTGCCGACGGCTTTCCGCTCGTCACCACCAAGAAGGTCCACCTCAAGTCGATAGTCAACGAACTCCTGTGGTTCCTGCGCGGCGACTCCAACGTGGCGTGGCTGCACGAGCACGGCGTCTCCATCTGGGACGAGTGGGCCGACGAGAACGGTGAACTCGGCCCCGTCTACGGCGTCCAGTGGCGTAGCTGGCCCACCCCTTCGGGCGAGCACATCGACCAGATCGCGCAGACCGTCGAGACTCTGCGCTCCAACCCCGATTCGCGGCGGATCATCGTTTCGGCGTGGAACGTCGCCGACATTCCGCAGATGGCCCTGGCGCCGTGCCACGCTTTCTTCCAGTTCTACGTCGCCGACGGCAAGCTCTCCTGCCAGCTGTACCAGCGCAGCGCCGACATGTTCCTCGGCGTTCCGTTCAACATCGCCAGCTACGCGCTGCTCACCCACATGATGGCCCAGCAGGCCGGACTCGACGTCGGCGAGTTCGTCTGGACCGGCGGCGACTGCCACATCTACGACAATCACGTCGACCAGGTGACCGAGCAGCTCGGCCGCGAACCGCTGCCGTTGCCGACCCTGAAGCTGAACAAGCGCGACTCCATCTTCGACTACACCTTCGAGGACGTGGAGATCGTCGACTACCAGCACCACCCCGCGATCAAAGCCCCGGTAGCGGTCTGACGATGACCGATCGCACAGTCACCCTCATCTGGGCGCAGGCCCACGGCGGCGTCATCGGCGCCGACAACTCGATCCCGTGGCGCGTGTCCGAGGACATGGCTTACTTCAAACGCGTCACCATGGGCCATCCGGTAATCATGGGGCGGCGCACCTGGGACTCCATTCCATCGAAGTTCCGTCCGTTCAGCGGGCGTCGGAACATCGTCGTCACACGCGATCCGCAATGGCACGCCGAAGGCGCCGAGGTAGTCCACAGGCTGGACGACGCCCTGGCGTTGCCGGACGGTGACGTCTTCGTCGTCGGCGGCGGGCAAATTTATTCGGCTGCACTGCCATTCGCAACGCATCTACTGGTGACCGAGATCGACCTCGACATCGCCGGTGATGCTTTTGCTCCCGAGATCGGCCCCGAATGGAACCTGAAATCCGACGAGCCCTGGCAGACCTCGGAGAAGAGCGGCCTGCGCTTCCGCTGGTTGGAGTACACGCGCTGACCGACTTCCGCCGATAACGAGGCACCTCGCGAGTGAGTCGGTCATACTCCAAGAAGGACATTCACCGCTTCCGAGAGGTCTTCGATGGACAAGAAGTCACTGACCGCTCTCGCTCGCCAACAGTTGAAACTGGCGGGCTCGGCGACCAGCGGTCGCAGTTCACAAACCGTCTACGGTGGCCACCAGCGCAGCCTGCGACAAACGGTGATCGCGCTGAGCGCCGGCAAGAGCCTCGCCGAACACGACAGTCCGGGCGAAGCCACATTGTTGGTCCTGAGCGGGAAGCTGAATCTTGTATGTGGGAGCGACCAGTGGAAAGGATCCACGGGTGATTTCCTGACCGTCCCGGCCGACCGGCACAGCGTCGAAGCGCTCGAAGACGTTGCATTTCTACTGACCGTCGCCATGAAGGGCTGAAATCGGTAGCGTCTTCCGCGTGAGCGAAACCGTGATCGAAGTGTCCATCGTCGCAGCCCCGTCCGTACTCTGGCCCGCGCTGCGCGACCCGTCGCTGATTCGACGTTGGTTCGGCTGGGAGTACGACGGACTCGACGACGAAATCAACCAGATCTACTCCACCGCTGAGGCCGACCCCGAAGCGTTGACGCTGAAACTCGGAAACGGTGACCGTCTCTCACTTCGCGAACAGGACGGCAAGACGGTCGTCCGCATCGATCGGCCGGCCAAATCTGCCGACGACGACTGGTACGACGACATCACCGAGGGCTGGACGACATTCCTACAGTTGCTCAGATTCGCAGTGGAGCACCACGGACTGGCCGAGCGTAAAACCATTTATCTCGACGGCCTTCTGCTCCCCGGTGAGAACGTGGCAAGCGTCCTCGGGCTCACCAAAATCGAATTGGAAGCGGGAAGTCGGTACGCGGTGACAATCGCTCCCGGCGACTATTTCGAAGGCGTCGTCGACTACGTAACTGACCACCAATTCGGGTTGACAGTCGAGGATCTCGGCCCTGGCCTGCTGTCTGTCGCCACCCAGTCGGTGACGGCGCAGCGGCCCGACGGAGGCATGTCCATCCTGCTGACCACCTACGACCTGAGCGATGACGAGTTCGACGAGATCAAGCATCACTGGTCGTCGTGGTGGGAAGGTCGCCGCCGGGAGAGCTGACGTTCGGTGAGGCGATATGCTTCGACCATGGTCGAAGCTTCGGGTCACAGTCCGGCACGTACGTTCGGCGAGTTGCTCGACCGCCTGGGCGATTCCAATGCCGACATACCGACACTCCACCGCCTGCTCGAGGCGGTCCTGGTGGTCGGCTCCGGCCTGGACCTCGACCTGACGCTTCAACGGATCATCACCTCTGCGACAACGGTTCTGGATTGCCGCTACGGCGCCCTGGGGGTCGCGGCGCCGGGGGGCGGGCTCTCGGAATTCGTGTACGAGGGAATCTCCGGGTCCCAACGCGCGACCATGGGACATTTCCCCGAAGGTCATGGCGTGCTGGGTGTTCTGATGAATCACCCGCAGACTTTGCGTGTGGCCCATCTCGGCGACCATCCCGAATCGGTGGGATTCCCCGCAAATCATCCACCGATGGAGAGCTTCCTCGGGGCGCCGATCATGATGCGGGGAAAGGTGTTCGGAAGCATCTACCTGACCGAGAAACGGGGACAGGCCGAGTTCACCCAGGAAGACGAGGTCATTCTCGAAGCCCTCGCCATCGCAGCCGGTATCGCTGTGGAAAACGCCCGACTGTTCGAGCAGTCACGAACTCGTGAAAGATGGCTCACCGCAACATCTGCCATCCGCTCGCGGTTGCTGGCCGGTGACTCGCTCGAGGACGGCCTGCAACTTCTTGCCAGTCGCGTTCGGGACCTGACCGGCGTCGACGACGTGATCGTGGTGATCTGCGAGAACGGCTACGCACAGGTTCACGCCGCGGCCAGCGCCCGGACCACGTCACGTGGAGTCAGAATCCCGGCGACCACTTATCCGTTCGACGTGGTGCGGAGCACTCGAAAGCTACAGGTACTCACCACTTTAGGCGCACTCACCGAACTGGTGCCGTCGGCTGGGAGTGCGGTCGTGGCACCGATGTGCGTCGCCTCGGGTGTAGTCGGCGCGGTCATCGTGGCGTCGAATTCCACCAACACGCACTGGGATCACGACGAACTGACCCGGATCGAGTCGATGGCCGAACTCGGCTCCGTTGCAATCGAGTTCGACGAGAAACAAAAGGCGCAACGCCTGTTGTCCGTTCTCGCCGACCGCGACCGCATCGCACGAGACCTGCACGACAACGTCATCCAGCGACTGTTCGCGAGCGGAATGAGCCTGCAGAGCACGCTTCCGGACGAGACCCTCCCGGAGTCGGCGCGCGCGATTGTCAAACGATCCCTCGAACAGCTCGACAAGACAGTCCGCGAGATCCGGACAACCATCTTCGATCTGCAGACTCCCACAGCCACCGATTCGTCGAGCCTGCGCCGGCGCCTCCTCGATGTCATCGGCGACGCCACCGCACAGTCCGCTGTTACCCCGAGCGTCCAATTCTCCGGCGCCATCGACACTCTGGTGAATCCCGGGATCCACCAGCACGCCGAAGCCGTGCTGCGTGAGGGGTTGAGCAACGTCCTTCGGCATGCACACGCACGCCACATCACCATCGCTGTCACCGCGGACGTCGAATTTGCGATCACGATCGAGGACGACGGCGTCGGACTCCCCTCCGACTTCCACAAGAGTGGACTGCACAATCTGGAGCGCCGCGCCGAACATTGCGGCGGTACGTGCACGATCGTCAATCACGATCCGAGCGGTGCACGCCTGCTCTGGCGAGTACCGCTCGGTCGCACCAACTCGAATCGACCGAAATCCGGTCGTTAGATCCTAGCGACTGCCGCTACGGATTTCGGTCGCCAGCACCGCAGCCTGAGTACGACGCTGCATGCCCAGCTTCGAGAGCAGACGCGTCACGTAGTTCTTGACCGTCTTCTCCGCGAGGAATAATCGCGCGCCGATCTCCCGGTTGGTGAGCCCCTCTCCGATGAGGTCGAAGACTGCTCGCTCCTGATCGGAAAGTTCGGCCAACGGATCAGCTGTACGGTCGCTGCGGATCCGCTGCATCAGCGCCTCGGTTGCACGACTGTCGAGCAGTGAACCGCCGCGCCCGACTGTGCGGACTGCAGCGACCAGATCGGTTCCGAGAATCTGCTTGAGGACGAATCCCGAGGCGCCCGCCATGATCGCGTCGAGCAACGCCTCGTCGTCGGCGTACGACGTGAGCATCAGGCAGCGGAGGTCGGGAAGCATCGAGCGGAGTTCTCGGCACAGTTCGACGCCGTTGCCGTCAGGCAGGCGTACGTCCAGAACAGCGACGTCGGCGTTGCTCTGCGGTACCGCAGCCAGCGCTTCCCCCACGGACGCCGCCTCGCCCACCACCACGAAGTCCTCGACCCCACCGAGTAGGTCGAACAATCCGCGTCTGACGATCTCGTGATCGTCGACCAGGAATATCCGCGTTGTCATCGAACCCCTCCAAAAGACATCTCACGTCGAACGGTACCGGAGACGGTGGACTCAGAACTCATGGAATGCATTCTCTTCACTTGTTGACGTGCCGGACGATGAGAACCGGGCAATCCGCGGTGTGCAGGAGCGCCCGACTGGTCGATCCGAGGAGCATTCCTGCGAATCCGCCGCGCCCGCGACTGCCGACGACTATCAACTGCGCCGTCTCCGCGTATTCGCTCAGGACTCGGACGGGACGGTCACGCGCGACGACTCTTTCGACGACGACGTCCGGGTAACGCTCGGTGAATCCGGCCAATTGCTCCGCGAGGACAACTTCCTCACCCGTCTGGATGCTGCTCCACAGTGGGTCGTCGGGGGTGGCGCCCAACGAGGGCTGCACACTCACGTCGCTCCACACGTTGACGGCAATCAAGGTGGCGCCCCGCGCGGAGGCCTGCTCGAAAGCGTGCTCGACTGCCTCGATGCTGCTTTCGGATCCATCGACACCGACGACGACGGGGCCCTCGGTCGGCGGCCGACCGTCGAGCGTCCGTCCTCGGACAACTGCAACCGGAGATTCGCCGTGCGAGACAACCGAGACCGTCGCAGAACCGACGACCAATCCGGTGAATTCGCCGTGCCCGCGAGGGCCGAGCGCAATGATGTACGCGCCCTTGGACAATTCGATCAGGCGATCGGAGACGCTGCCGTCGAGTAGTTCGGTGACGATCTCGAGGTCGTCGTCGATGCTTTGCCGCGCGAGAATCTGTGCGCTGTCCAGACGAGCGGTGGCAGTGCGCCGCAGTTCGTCCTTGAAGCTCTCGGCGAGGTAAGGCTCGGAGTAGTAGAAGGCTGGGATGTGCACCACCGTCGCGATGTGGAGCGGTCGACCGAGCGCCACCGCGGTCCTCGCCGCCCAGACGACAGCCGACGACGCCGATTCCGAACCGTCTACCGCTACGACGACGGGTTTGGTTGCACTCATGTTCGTCCCTCCACAATCGACCACAGAATCTCTTCGCCCTCACACTATTGCCCAATGACGGCAAAAAGGATTCATCAGCCGACGCGAGTCCCGAATCGGACATTGGGTGTTCGGGTGGACTGCGGCAACGGCCCCGCCAACATCCCTTTCGGGCGTCAACGAGGCCACCGGTGCCGGATTCGCACGCAAACCCTGGCTACTCGATCCACGTTAGGTGAAGAACCCGACCGGTCAGAAGTGAAAAAAGTCCTGTCAACAAGCGCCCAAAATCGGGTTTCGTACGCAGGAGATCCCGAACCACCCGCTCTGCTGTGCGCCTTTGTTAACCGCCGGCGGTTAATAAAGGCGCACAGCAGGGTCAGTCACAAATCTTGCGGAACTTCTCGATCAGCTGCACTCGGCCGTTGCGGTCGGCCGCCAACGGCGTGACGTTGAGCGTCGTGACACCGGCTTCGGCGAAGGCTGCGACGCGTTCCTTGACGTAGCTCTCGGGACCGATCAACGACACGGCGCGAACCAGTTCGTCCGGCACTGCTGCGGCGGCTTCGTCCTTCTTGCCCGCGAGGTAGAGATCCTGGATCTTCTCGGCGGCCTCTTCGTAGCCGTAGCGCACCGCGAGATCGTTGTAGAAGTTCTTGCCCTTGGCGCCCATGCCACCGATGTAGAGCGCAAGGCTCGGGCGTACCCAGTCGAGCATGTGGTCGACGTCGTCACCGATGGCCAGTGCCGGCGACGCGTACACCTGAAGCTCACCGAGGCTCGGATCGCGCTTGGCCTTGCCCTTGGCGATCGGCTCACCCCACACGCTTGCTGCCTTCTCCGGATGGAAGAAAATAGGTTCCCAGCCTTCGGCGATTTCCGCCGTCAGCTCGACGTTCTTGGGTCCGAGCGAAGCGATCAGGATCGGGATGCGCTCACGCACAGGATGATTGATCAGCTTGAGCGGCTTTCCGAGTCCGGTGCCCTTCTCGGCGGGGAGGGGAACCTGGTAGTACTTGCCCTGGTACTCGACCTTCTCGCGGCGCCATACCTGACGGCAGATCTCGACGACCTCACGTGTGCGTCCCAGCGGAGCGTCGTACTTGACGCCGTGGAACCCCTCGATCACCTGCGGTCCGGAAGCGCCCAGTCCCATCACGAAGCGACCGTTGGAGACGAAGTCCAGGCCCGCCGCCGTCATGGCGGTCAACGAAGGGGTACGGGTGTAGATCTGAAAGATTCCGGAAGCGAGTTCGATGGTCGACGTCTTGGCCGCCAGGTAACCGAGCTGGCTGACGGCGTCGAAGGAATACGCCTCCGGGACGAAGGCGATGTCGAGGCCCGCCTTCTCCAGGTCACCGACCTCTTCGACGGTTTCGGCGAACCCGCCGCTGTAGTTCAAACCCATACCGATACGCACGTTGTAACCCCAATCCTGACGATTGCTGCCGTGTGCGATGCGCACACGAGCAGTGGTACTCCCATCGAACACTTACTCACATCGAACACTACGGAACCTGAGTCCGCATTCATGTGACTACCCCGTTCATATTCGATGACCGAAATGAACGGGGCAGTGGGAGAGCCTGTCGAGGGTCAGGATTCTTCGGGGCGAACCACCATGACGGGGCACTTGGCCGAAGCGATCAGGGTGTTGCTGGTCGAGCCGAGCAACATGCCGCGGAATCCACCGCGACCACGGCTTCCGACTACGACGAGCTGCGCTTTTGCCGACCAGTCCAGCAGCCGTCCGCGTGGGTTGTCGAGGTATACCTCGCGCCGGACCTTCACGTCCGGGTATTGCTCGGACCATCCGGCCAAGCTCTCGCTGAGTACCGCGTGCTCTTCCTCTTCGAGAGACTGCGGGGCAAGCGCAGCGGCCCTCGGGTCTTCGAATGCCGCACTGCCGAGGTCACTCCACACGTGCAACGCCACCAGCTCGACTCCGCGGAACGACGCTTCCTCGAAAGCCGCACCGACGGCCTGGGCGCTCAATGCGCTGCCGTCGACGCCGACCACTACGGGTCCTTCCGAGGGCACCGCACCATCGCGGTCTCGGACGACGATGACCGGACACTTGCCGTGACTGGCCACACCGACCGCGGTATTGCCGAGGACTGCTGTCGCCGCCTTGCCTGACGCCGACGCTCCGACGACTACCCGCCTGGCTTGTGCCGAACTCTCGATCAGCCACTGAGTTGCGCTGCCGATGGCGATTTCGGTGTGAACTTCGAGTTTCGGATCGATCTCACGGGCGAACTGTTCCGCCTCCGCCAAGATCGCTTTTCCGGCCTCTTCGACCCATTCGTACACCCCACCCGCGTCGACGTACGGTCCGCCGAAACCGTAAGGCGCGAAGTCGAGAGCGTGGATGATGTCGAGTCGCAATTCGCGCTGGGCGGCGATTTTCGCGGCCTCGCGGAGCGCTGTGGACGCAGTGTCCGAACCCTCGACTCCGACAACAACACTGTTATGTTCGCGTGAACTCATGTGCCCACCTTCCTGAAGAAGTAACCGAGCCACTTTCACTCTAACCATCCCACTTGTCCGGCTTTTTTGGGGTCGCCCCCTCTTCATTTCGGGGACTTAGGTCCCCGAAACTGTTGACGGATAGGAGAATTAGCAGTGCAATCAGGACCAGGTGTGAACAGGATCTCCCGTCCGCATGTTCTCCACGTAACCGCGGAGCATTCCGGTGAGCGCAGTCGAGCGGTCCGCGCCCGAGGCCTCCGCGTGCGCCACTTGCTCGCGTTGCCAGGCGGCACCGGTCTGCCGATTCATGCACCGCCCTTCGATCACGCCGAGGTACCGATCGCGGGCCGCGGCGGACAATCCGAAGTCGGCCAAACCCTCGTCCGCCAACGGCAGCAGCCTTCGCAGGACCAACTCGTCGGCACCGACCCAACCGATCTCCGGCCAGTACAGGGTGGCGTCGAGTCCGTACTTGGCGCCGATGTGCAGGTTCTCTTCTGCCGCATGGAACGACATGTGCGACCACAGTGGCCGCTCCGCGTTCACCAATGCGCGAACGGTTCCGTAGTAGAAGGCCGCATTGGCCATGATGTCGACGACGGTCGGCCCGGCCGGCAGCACCCGATTCTCGATACGCAAGTGCGGCTTGCCATCCGAGCAGTCGTAGACGGGCCGATTCCAGCGATAGACCGTGCCGTTGTGCATCTGAAGCTCGCTCAACTCCGGAACCCCGCCCGCCGCGAGCACTTCCAGCGGATCGGTGTCCGAGACATCAGGGAGCAGCGCCGGGAAGTACCGTGAATTCTCCTCGAACAGGTCGAGAACCGAATGGATCCACCGCTCACCGAACCACACTCGCGGTCGCACACCTTGGTTCTTGAGCTCGAAAGTTCGGGTGTCCGTTGCCTGTTCGAAGATCGGAATGCGTGATTCGTGCCAAAGCGCCTTGCCTGCCAGGAAAGGAGAGTTGGCCGCAAGCGCCACCTGTACTCCGGCCAGACACTGCGCGGCATTCCAGTGCGCTGCGAATTCTTCCGGCGCGACGCGCAGGTGCAACTGCATGGACGTACATGCCGCCTCCGGCACCACCGAATTGGTGTCGGCCCGAAGGGTTTCCACGTCGCCGCCGGGTAGCGCGACACCTTCGACGTCGAGTTCGATGTCCTCTCCTCGCGCGGCAAAAATTTGCTCGTTGAGCAATTCGTAGCGCGGGTTGGCGGTGATCCACTCTCGATCGAGATGCTCGAGCTGCAGTGTCGGCAGCATCCCGATCATCACCATCTCGGCGTCGTGCGCGTGGATTCGCGCGTCTGCGACGTCGAGGGACGCCCGCAGTTTCTTCTCCAATTCGAAAGTCGCATCACCGGTGAGTGGGCCGGGCTCGACGTTCATCTCGACGTTGAACTGTCCGAGCTCGGTTTGGAAAACCGCAGAGTCGTCGATGGATTCGAGTACTTCACGGTTGGACATCGCGGGCGTCATGTCGCCGGTCACGAGGTTGAACTCGATCTCCATGCCCAACAGCGGAGCGGGCTTGTCGACGGCGTCTCGGAAGTCACCACCGTCGAGCATCTGCTTCATGGCGTCGACGCACGAGCGCACCTTCTTACGAAAGAGCCTACGGTCGGCTCTGGTGAATTCTCGCGCCGTGACCTCTGCACCCATTGCGCATTCCCCCTTCGACGATCAACGTCACTGAAGGCTATCCGTCCGGTGTCACCGACAAACGAGAACTGCGGTGGCACCGGGAAGAATTTCCCGACGCCACCGCAGTTCTCCGAAAGTTTCTTCTACGAGTTGTCGACCCAGGTGACAGCTACGCCGCGAGCCTGCAGCCACGCTGCGGGATCGACCTTTGCGCCGTTCTCGGCAACCTCGAAGTGCAGGTGCGGGCCGGTGGACTGGCCACGGTTACCCACGGTGGCGATCTGCTGGCCGGCGTTGACACGCTGGCCGACGTTGACCTGGTAGTCGTTGACGTGGCCGTACGTGGTGACCGTGCCGTCGTCGTGCTGGACGCGGACCCAGAGGCCGAAACCTGACGCCGGGCCGGCGTCGATGACCTGGCCGTCGGCTGCAGCCAGAATCGGCGTACCGATCGGAGCCGCGATGTCGAGGCCACCGTGGTGTGCTCCCCAGCGCGAACCGAAGGTGGAGGTCAGCGTTCCGGACACCGGCTGCACGGTACGAGCTGAGGTGCCGGGGTTGATCCCAGCGAGGAACTGCTGTGCCTGCGTATTGAGGTCGGCAGCAAAATCGGGAAGCTCGGGGATGTCGAGAGCCGGAAGTGCCGCCAATTCAGCCGGAACGACAACGCCCTCGGGGAGCAGACCCTGCGGGATTTCGATGCCGGCGATGGTCTGTGTTGCCGGCGCCGCAGCAGCGGTTCCTGCGCCCATCTGGCCTGCACCGACGAGGAGTGCACCGGTAGCCGCAGCTACGACACCTGCCTTGACACCGGCACCAGGGCCAGCCGACGGGGTGCGGTGGCGGCCGCTTGCTGCCTCGGGATCGATCTCGAAGACAACATCGTCATTGCCCGTGCGGTGGTGGTTTCCCACAGTGTGTACTCCGTCAGTCGTCGGCGTGCAGCGTCCTTCTGATGAAGCCCGCTCCTCTGTCTGCCGAAGAATGTAACAGTTTGATCAAGGCGGCCGCCACCGTTACCCGATCTTGACCAAAACTATTTCTCGCCGTTCTGTCGGCTGGCGTCCAGTTCTGACTTGAATGCGTCGTATCGTGCCCGGTGAGCGGGTCGACGCCGGATGATCGCCCACGCGATGCCCAGAACCACGAACCAGATCGGCGTGACGAGAAGTGCCTGCAGGGTGTCGTCCTTGGTTGTCAGTGCCCAGAGAATGAAGACGAAGAACGCGAGCACGACCCAGCACATCACGATGCCGCCGGGCATCTTGAACTTCGACGCCTCGTGCAGGTGCGGACGACGCTTCCGGTACACCATGTAGCTCGCCAGGATGATCGTCCACACGAACATGAACAGCAGCGCCGAAATGGTCGTGACGACGGTGAAGGCCTCGATCACGGAATCGCCCGAGAACAGCAGGATCAACGACGCCAGCAGGAAGATGCACGAGAACATCAGGGCGTTCGCGGGGACCTTGCGTGAGTTCAGCTTGCCGAGGGCCCTCGGTGCGTCGCCTTCCTGCGCAAGGCCGAACACCATGCGCGAGGTGGAGTAGATACCCGAGTTGGCCGAAGATGCAGCGGAGGTCAGCACGACGAAGTTGATGACAGATGCAGCGATGCCGAGGCCGGCGAGTGTGAACATGGCGACGAACGGACTCTTGTCTGCGCTGATTTCACGCCACGGAGTCACCGCGATGATCACGGTCAGTGCAACGACGTAGAACAGCAGGACACGAATGGGGATGGAGTTGATGGCCTTCGGCAGGTTCTTCTCCGGGTCCTTCGCCTCGGCTGCCGTCGTACCGACGAGCTCGATACCCACGAAGGCGAACACGGCGATCTGGAAGCCGGCGACGAAGCCCATGAATCCGGTCGGGAACATCCCGCCGTCGTTCCAGAGGTTGTCGATACCGGAGGTGGCACCGTTCGGCGCCGTGAACCCGGAGACGACCATGACGATGCCGACGACGATCAGGCTGACGATGGCGATGATCTTGATCAGCGCGAACCAGAACTCGGTTTCACCGAAGGCGCGAACGGTCGGGAGATTGAGGAGCAGCAGCGCCGCGATCGTCAGCAAAGCAGGAATCCACGCCGCGAGCCCTGGCCACCAGTACTTGAAGTACCCGGAAATCGCGATGACGTCCGCGATGCCGGTGACGATCCAGCAGAACCAGTAGGTCCAGCCGGTGAAGAATCCCGCCCAGGGGCCCAGCAGATCCGCGGCGAAGTCGGAGAACGACTTGTACGCCATGTTCGAGAGCAGCAGCTCCCCCATCGCCCGCATGACGAAGAAGAGCATGAATCCGATGATCATGTACACGAAGATCACGGAGGGCCCGGCGAGCGAGATCGTCTTGCCCGATCCCATGAACAGTCCGGTGCCGATGGCACCACCGATGGCGATCAGCTGGATATGCCGGTTGGACAGCTGACGTGAGAGGTGGGGGTCTTCGCCGGACGGCTTCGTCAGGTCTGGTGTATTCGCGTGGTCGGACACGGAGGATCCCCCTCGTCATACGGTTCATCCGGGGCATCGAAATCGTGCCCGTCGGGGGAACCTCGGAAAATGTGCTCTCTCAAAGTACGCGTGCACTGGCTCACATCACGCATCGGAAAGCGGACGCCGATAACCTGTCGAGGTGAACACTGACAGCACGGCCCATCAAGACGGACATATCGCCGCGACGCTGTTCGATTTCTCCGGAACCCTCTTCCGTTTGGAGGAGAGCGACGATTGGACCGAGCACCTCGTCGATCACCAAGGCGATCCGCTCGACGTGCACGCTCAAGCCGAGCTGATGCGTCGGATGACCGCGCCGGTGGGCAGAACCGTGGAGATGGACGAAGCGGGGATCTACGCGTGGGAGAACCGCGACCGGGATCCGAAGTTGCATCGTCAGGCTTACCTCGACGTGTTGAGTAAGTCCGGGGTGCCCGATCCGGTTCGGGCCGAAGCTTTCTACGCCCTGCTGGTCGATCCGGATCAGTGGTCGCCGTACCCGGATACCGGCGAGGTCCTGAAGTCACTGTCGGAGAAGGGCATACGCACTGCCGTCTTGAGCAACATCGCCTTCGACATCCGTCCGGCGTTCGCCGACCGCGGCTGGGACGTCTGGGTCGACGAGTTCGTTCTCTCGTTCGAGGTGGGTGCAGTCAAGCCCGAACCGGCGATCTTCGAGTACGCCCTCGCACAACTCGATGTGGATGCGGCGCAGGCTCTGATGGTCGGTGACAGCGACATCGCCGACGGCGCTGCCCGAGACGTCGGTTGCCAGTTCGCACTCGTCGATCCCCTGCCGACGACCGAACGCCCGCACGCGCTACTCGACGCAGTGCGGAAGTTCGGGCTTCTGTAGGGAGCGCTCAGACACCTTCGGTGAGTTCGCGCAACGACGCGTAGCGCTCGCGCACGTGGGGAGCTGGTTCGGCGTCGAATCGTCGCTCTTCCGGTTTCGGCCACACCGGCGGCTGCGTGTCCCCGGACAGTGCCCATGCTGCTTGCCTGCACGCCCCTTCGGCGACGTACTCACCCGGAGCAGGAATCACGACCGGCACTCCGAGAATTGCCGGCGCGATCTCACAGAGAGCGCGCGACTTCGCTCCGCCTCCCACGAGCAGAACTCGCTTCACCTCGACGCCTTGACGAACCAGATCGTCGACGCCGTCGGCCAAGCCGCACAGGAGTCCTTCGATTGCGGCTCGTGCAAAGTGCGCAGGCGTCGAGTTCTGCAGCCGGAATCCGTGCATGGCCCCCGTGGCGTCAGGGCGGTTGGGCGTCCGTTCACCCTCGAAGTACGGAATCATGACCAGCCCGTCGTTTCCGAGGGGCGCCGTCGACGCCAACCGCGACCGTTCGGCGTGATCGACACCGAGAATGGACGCCGTCGCATCAAGAATGCGCGCGCCGTTGAGAGTGCACACCAGCGGCAAGTGCAGGCCGGTTGCGTCCGCGAATCCTGCCACGTTCCCGCCGGGATCGTGCGTGGGGGTGGCCGATACAGCCGAGACGACGCCGGATGTTCCGATCGAGAGGATCACGTCACCGGGAACTGCCCCCAAACCCAGTGCGGCTGCGGCATTGTCACCGGTGCCAGGCCCGACAATACCTCCGGAACGTGTACTTCCGATCTTTTCGTTCGGCGATGCAACTCGGGGAACATGCGGGGTTCGACCGCGAAATGCCAACGCCAGCAGATCTTTACGATATTCGCGCGTCGAGGCAGCATAATAGCCGGTTCCACTGGCGTCGCCCGCGTCGGTGGCAAGCTCCTCGATCGAGCCGGACCCACCCAACTTCCAGGACAACCAGTCATGCGGAAGACACACCGCGGCAGTGCGATCGGCGTTGCCGGGTTCGTGATCTGCCAGCCATCGAAGCTTGCTTGCCGTGACCGCGGCGACCGGAACTACACCAACTGCGTCGGCCCACGCCTTGGGTCCGCCGAGCTCTTCGACCAGATCGGTCGCAGCCTTCGCCGACCGAGTGTCGTTCCACAGCAACGCCGGTCTGACAACCTCGCCGCCACTGTCCAGACACACCATGCCGTGCTGTTGAGCTCCGACCGATACGGCTGCGACGTCGCCGAGCCCACCCGCCGCGGCGATTGCACTGTCCATCGCCTCGAGCCAGCATGCCGGATCTATCTCGGTACCGACGGGATGCGCCGCCCGCCCTTCTCGTACCAGCTCTCCCGAATCGGCATCACGGACAATGACTTTGCACGACTGGGTAGACGAATCGATACCGGCTACGAGGGCCACACTGGCGTCCTTTCCGAAGGACCGTCAGCTCGCGTTGGCGACCGCGGGCATCCGGTTGCTGCGCTTACGCAGCGATCGCACATATTCTGCGCGCTCGGTCTCCGTCATTCCACCCCAGATGCCGTACGGCTCGTGGACGGAGAGTGCGTGTTCGCGGCACTGCTGGAGTACAGGGCACGTCGCGCAGACCTTCTTGGCGTTGCGTTCACGGTTCTCGCGGGCGTGTCCACGCTCGCCGTCCGGATGGAAGTACACCGCGGAATCGTGCCCGCGGCACGCTCCCTGCAGCTGCCAGTCCCACACTTCGGCGGTCGGGTACGGCATCGGAAGGTGCTTGTGCATGATGGCGACCTCAATTCCTTACTCGGGTGACACGGATTCGGGTGACTCTGGGCTGACGCCGGGTCGGACTTATCGACGCCTGGCCGATTGGCCGAGTCGATGTGCACAGACCGTTGCGAGTTCGCCGGTGACCGGCGGAGTCAGCGCTACGACGCCGTCGTCGAGAATTGCCTGCAGCCTGCGGAAATACTCGTCCGGGGCGAGGCCGAAGGTTACGAAGATCTCTTCGTCAGGTCCACCGTCGAACTGCTGCCACTTACGTGCGAACTCGACGATCTCTTGTGTATCGGTGCGGCTCATCAGGTTCTCCCCTGTTTGTGCGCCCTGCTTCACAGAAACTGCGACTCGTCTCCTCGGACGCCCGTGGCAGTGAGTCAAGACACAGACTATGCCTACTTCTGCTTTTTCACAAGACCTACTTACGTCTTTTTGTGGACAAAGTATGCGAACTTTCGCACGCTGAAGTTACCGACGAGGAATGCTTGAATAGGACAATGACCCGACCGTCCACGACTCCGGCTACCGCGGGAGAGGTATTCACGCTGATACGCAGCGGTTCCGCGACCACGCGCAGCGAGATCGGGAAGCTCACCGGCCTGTCCAGGACGGCGGTATCGGCCAGGGTTGCAGCACTTCAATCGCTTGGTTTGATCGCCGATGACGACGAGGGCCCGTCGACAGGCGGTCGGCCGCCGTCCACTCTCACGTTCGCGAACTCGTCCGGCGTGGTTCTCGTCGTGGCAATCGGTCGATCGCGGGCACAACTTGCCGTCACCGACCTGGCGGGCACGATCCTCGCGGCAGAAGACATCGACAAGTCGGTCGGGGTCGGCCCCGACGAACTGATGCCCGAAATTGCCGAGCATCTTTCGTCACTACTGGCCCAGGTCCACCGCGCGTCTACCGAGGTCATCGGAATCGGACTGAGCATTCCCGGAACGGTCGACGTCGCCGCGGGAGCAAGCCTCGACTCTCCGATGATGGCGGGGTGGGACGGAGTCGCGCTTGCCCCCTATCTGGCATCGGTGACCACGGCTCCGCTGTTCGCGGACAACGATGCCAACGTGATGGCTCTGGCCGAATTGAGCGAGCGACGCGAGAGTGCGCCCAACCTCCTGATGATCAAGGCGTCAACCGGCCTCGGCGCAGGAATCGTCATGGGCGGAGTCCTCCAACGCGGTTCACTCGGAGCGTCCGGCGAGATCGGGCATACCAAAACCGCTGCAGCGCGGGGCATGAAGTGTCGCTGCGGCGACGTCGGCTGCGTCGAAACTGTCGCCAGCGGTTGGGCTCTCGTGCACGCCCTCCGAGATCAGGGCCGAAGCGTCGGTCACGTGCGTGATGTCGTTCGCCTCGCCCTGGACGGCGACAGCGAAGCCCGCCGGCTCATCAGAAGCAGCGGCCGACTGATCGGCGACGTCATTTCCGGCGCGGTCAATCTCCTCAATCCCGAGGTCCTGATCATCGGCGGCGACATGGCCGAGGCGGACGAACTCTTCCTCGCCGGGCTTCGGGAGTCCGTCTACGGCAACGCAACGGCGCTTGCCACCCGAAAGCTTCAGATCGCTTCGGTCAGCCACGGCGCACAATCCGGCATCCTCGGTTGTGCGGTTCTCGTCCTCGACCATCTGCTCAGCGCCAGGGAAATCGATCTGCGGATCGCGGCGTCACTCCACACGTGAGTCGCTGACTTCTCGCACGCTCCGCATCAAAAAATCAGACTTTTCCGGCATCGCTTGTGTTGACGCTCACACTTCTGCATAATTCATTACCTACCGATCATTCGGTTGTCGATATCGACGATGAGATCGCGCAGGAACGCTCCGAGTCAGCCAAAAGCATGCACCGAGCACACCGGCAACGTCGCAGATCGAACAGCGTTTCTCCCCTGTTCCGACTTCGCAGTTTCACCGTGTCGGTGAACCACGTGACTGGCAGAAAGTAGCTCGATGACCACAACCAGAACTGGCACCAAGCCCGCCGCGAAGGAATACGACCGCGCCGCGATGGCGTCGATGGTCGGCACCACCGTCGAGTGGTACGACTTCTTCATCTACGCCCAAGCTGCAGCCCTGATCTTTGCCGACCTGTTCTTCAAGCCGATGGGCTCGGCAGGCCAGATCGTCTCCTACGTCACGGTCGGCATCAGCTTTGTCTTCCGTCCTCTCGGTGCCATCGTGGCCGGCTATCTCGGCGACAGGCTCGGCCGCAAACGTGTCCTGGTCGCGACGTTGGCGATGATGGGTGCCGCGACGGTTCTCATCGGCGTGCTGCCGACGTATGCATCGATCGGAATCTGGGCACCGATCCTGTTGATCCTGCTTCGCGTCGTCCAAGGATTCTCGACGGGCGGCGAATGGGGCGGGGCCGCTCTTCTTGCCGTCGAACACGCACCCACCAAGCGTCGAGGATTCTTCGGAGCGTTCGTACAGATGGGAGTACCGCTCGGAATGTTGCTCGCCACCGGCGTTTTGGCACTGTGCACGTTCACCCTCACGGACGAACAGTTCACCACCTGGGGATGGCGAGTGCCGTTCCTGCTCAGCGTCGTGTTGATCGGCGTCGGCTTCTACATTCGAAGCAAGGTCAGCGAGTCACCCGTATTCGCCGAACTCAAGGAACGCCGCACCGAGAGCAACACGCCTATCCGAACTCTGTTCAAGAAACACCCGAAGCAGGTCGTACTCGCGGCGCTGTCCTTCATCGGCACAAACGGCAACGGCTACATGGTGATCGGCGGATTCATCGTCGCGTACGCAACCAAGACCTATGGCCTGGGTAAGACCGAACTACTGATTGCCACGCTCGCAAGTGCCGTCACGTGGGGCGTTTTCACCATGATCGGCGCCTACTGGTCGGATCGACGCGGCCGCACCACGGTGATGAACGTGGGCAACCTCGCAATGGTCCTCTTCGCGGTGCCGTTCTTCCTCCTCATCGACACCGGGAATCTCGGCTGGATCTACGTGGCGATGATCCTGTTCTCGGTCGGACTCGGGCTGTCGTACGGACCTCAACCCGCGTTGTTCGCCGAACTGTTCCCGGCTTCGATCCGTTACAGCGGTGCGTCGATCTCCTACGCGGTAGGCACCATCTTCGGCGGCGCCTTTGCTCCCACCGTCGCACAGTGGCTCCTCGGCAAGACCGTTGGCACCCTTGCCATCTCGATATACCTCGCCCTGCTGGCCGCGGTCTCGTTCGTCGCCACGATGCTCATCAAGGATCGATCAGGACGAGACCTGATGGTGTAATCGACCTGAATGTGGACGCCCAACGGCGTCGCGATGCCGGAGTTCGTCAGCCGAACTTTCGAATGGCGAACTCCGGCAACTTCTTCGCAGCATTCGCTGTACGCACGATCTTGTGGTTCTTGCCTCGCATCAGCGCCAGTTGGATCCGCGATTCGATCCAGAACGCGCCGCGAGGCGAGCGGTTCCAGGTCTTGTGCAGCAACGTCTTCGTCGCTGCGACGGCGTCCGGCGAGCGAACCGCGATCTGCGACAGCAGTTCCTGTGCCGGCTTGATCGGATTGTCGCTGACTCCGCTCACGAACCCCCACTCGAGAGCCTGATTTCCGTCGAACAGTTCAGCAGTCATGGCGAGGCGTTTCACGACGTCCATTGCCGCGAGTTCGCGCATCGTGACCGTTCCGGTCATGTCGGGGATCAATCCCCACTTCGCCTCCATCACCGAGAACGTGCAATCGGGGGTGGTGAATCGAAAGTCTGCGGCGAGCGCCAATTGCAGTCCCCCGCCGAAGCAGTGCCCGTGAACGACCGCGATGACCGGCACGGGCAATTCGCGCCACACCCAGCACGCGCGTTGGAAGAGGTTGGTCTTCTGACCGGGAAACTTCGCGAAGGCCTTTGCCATCCGCCTCGGCTGCTTGCCCGCAGAAGCGAAGTCCAACCCGGCAGAGAATGCGTCACCCGCGCCTTGCAGAACCACGCCCCGAATCGAACGATCGGTTTCGATCGTTCGAGCGGCATTCACCAGCGCGTCGAGCATGTCCAGATCGAGACCGTTGAGTTTCTCCGGTCGGCTGAGCGTCACGTACGCCACCGACTGCACTACCTCGACACGAACACGATCACTCACGGCAACTCCTCCGATTCGACATATCCCCGACGAACTTACCTGAGAGTAAGTTCCCCGGGGATTCGTCATGCCATCTCGGCAAGAAGTTCCATGGTCTCTTGCCCGGCCGGGTCCGAATCAGTGGATGACGGCACGGCCACGACGGAGTCCACTCCCGCCGCTCGGTACGCCTCGAGTTGCTCGCGGGCATCGGCCGGAGTCCCGACGATTCCCACCGTTGCCACCATCGCGTCCGAGACCTGGCTCAAGAGCTCGCGCGGCGCGGCCCCGGCCCTGGCTGCCTCGATCACATCAGCGAAGCCCGCGCGGACGAACATGTCCGAGTACCCCGGAGCAGCCAGATACGGTACGAGCCCGCGTCGAAGTTGATCGATCGACACCTGTGACGGTCCATTCTCGGCGACGGCAGCCGGTGCCCACACCGACACGAAAGGCATGCCGGTTTCCAACTCGGCGGCGATTTCCTTGCACCGTGTGATCAGGCGCCCCGCTTGCTCCGGGCTGACCAGATTGAGCACCAGTTCGTCGCCCAACTCCACCGCGGCCCGAAGCGCCTTGTCCCCGAATGCCGCAACGATCAGCCGCCCACTTGGCGGCTGAAGTCGCAGCCGATATCCGCTGGTCCGCATCACCGTTCCGGCGACTTCGCCCCGTTCACCGTCCATCAGCGCTCGTACACCGCGGGCGGACTCCGCGAGCGCCCGAGCTGCCCCGGACCTGCTTCGTCCATGCCATTTTTCGACCACGACAGTGCTGGACGTACCCAAGGCGATCGACACGTGGCGCCCGGTGAGATCGGCCACCGACGCCGCCCCGATCGCGATCATCGCCGGATCACGAACCGTCACCGCGAGTGGGCCGACCACCAGTTCGGAGTACTCGAAGCCGACGCCGACCGACGTCGCCAGCGCAAAGGCGTCGTACGTCGCCATCTCCCCCACCCACACTCGGCCGAACCCCAGTTTGTCGGCGAGGCGCGCGGTAGTGGTCACCTCCCGCGGCGGACGGTCCTGCCACAACCCCAGGGAGATGTCGATGGTCGGCAAACCTCTACTCGAAGTCGGAGACAAGACCCATTCCCTCCAACAGTGTCGGACGGTCGTAGTACTCGAGCCACTCGGTGATCCGTCCGTCTGCCATGCTGAGGATTCCGACAACAGGAACGACGCCATGGGTACCGTCGAAGTGGAAGTCGTCCACTCGCTGCACAAATACCCTTCCGTCGATCACGCCGAGAGACTCGATCTTCAGTGTGATCCGTTCACACTTGCTTGCCAGTAACGCAATTCGGCCCGCAACGGCCTCCTTGCCGACAAGAGGTTCCTGCATGACGCTGTGGAGCACACCGTCCTCGGCGAACAAGTCGACGACGCGTGTCCAGTCCATGACGTCCCACGCCTGGAACATCTCACGCGCCAACGCAAGCTTGTCACTGTCGTTCATCACACTCATGCCACACTCTTCTGTCGAAGCTCACGCTTGAGGATCTTTCCGGTCGAATTGCGCGGCAGTTCTTTCCGAATCTCCAGCCGCTCGGGAAGTTTGTACGACGCGATGCGCTTGTCCTTCAGGAACGCAACCAGAGCATCGAGTTCGAGTTCCGTCTCGGGTCGAAGTGTCACCACTGCTGCGACGCGCTCACCGAGTACTTCGTCGGGGTCGCCGATGACGGCCACGTCCGCAACGGCCGGATGCTCGGCGATCAATCCCTCCAGTTCGGCTGGGGCGATGTTCATTCCGCCGCGGATCACGAGGTCCTTCCCCCGGTCCAGGTAGCGGAGAAACTGCCCGTGATCACCGGCAATCTCGAAGATGTCTCCGGTGCAGAGGAATCCGCGCTCGTCGAACGGAGACGGCCGATCGCCGAGATAGCCGGCAAAGACCGTCGGTCCGCTGATTCGCAACTCACCCGGGTGCCCGACTTCCGTGATGTCCTCGCCGGTGACCACGTCGACCAAGCGAACGTCCATCCAGTCCGAGATTCTGGTGCTCCAGCGAAAGTTCTCGACACCGAAGCGGGGGAAGTACCGTGCGCGGTCGTCCGGATCCGGCATGTCCGCAGGCGAGGAGAGCAGACTGATGCCTTCGTTGGATCCGAAGAAGTTGATGACTCCGATTCCGTATCGCTCCTGCCATCCCCGGACCATCGGAGGTTGCAGTGGCACCGAACCCGAACCGATCCGAGTCAAGCTCGACAGGTCGACCGCCGCGAGCATCGACTCGTCGGCGAGCAGCATCCACAACAGCGCAGGCGGCGCTACCGTGTACGTCACGCGCTCGGCCTCGATCTGCCCGAGGAATACTCGAAGGTCGAACGGGTGGTGCTGTACCAGTACACATCCCGTGCGGAGCCACGGCAGGAACATTCCGTTGATTCCGGCCATGTTGACCATCGGGAACGGGTTCAACAAGACGTCGCCGACTCCGATGTCGGGAGCGTCGATCGTGGCCCAGCAGATGGCCAGCCACTCGTAGTGCGAACGTGGGACCCCCTTCGGTTCGCTTTCGGTCCCGGAGGTCCAACAGATCGTCATCGCATCGTTGGGGTCGTTGGGATCTTCGGTGATTCGTACATCCAATTCACTGCGCTGTGTTTCGGTGGCCGCCCGAGGACACAGCCCCACGACACCGGCGGGCAACTGGGCCGGAAGCTCGGATGCGGGAGCGTAGGCGAACACCGATCTCAGAGAGGGAATCCGGGATCTGATTGCAGCGATCTCCGTAGCAGGGAGTCTGTCACCAAAACTGGGTACGGTGACAAATGCTGCAAACGCCGCCTGGTTTGCCATTCCTTCCACTTCACGTTCGCGGTACTGCATGGGCAATGGCGAGACCACGATCCCCAGAGACCACGCTGCAAGGTAGACCTCGACCAATTCGACGGTATTGGGCATCTGCACGCCCAGAACATCTCCCCGGCCCAAACCCACCTCGGAGAAGCCGGCAGCGAGCGCGATGACTTCGCTCTCCAGTTGGTTCCAACTGAGGCGTCGCGGATCTCCGCCGGACAACTCGCTCCGGTTCGCCGGATCAACCACGGCAAGTTCGTCACCGCGTACCCGCACCTGCGCCCGGAACACCTGATCGATCGTCTCGTCGGACCACCACCCTTTCGAGGTGTATTCGTCCACCTTGACGCGAGGATGCAATCCCCTGTGTGCCTTGTTCATTCGCGTACTCGTTTCAGTTCTCGTAACGGCCGGAAATGTCGATCACGTCGCCTTGCTTCTCGAACGCCTGGGTAGCGGCGTTCCACTCGAACGGCTGGAATGCCAGGATTCCCAATGCATGGTCCGCGGTCATCGTGAATTTGATTCCGTCGATGAACATCGGCGGGTGGTAGTCCTGCGTTCGTGCGGCACTCATGATGCTGGCGCGTGAGAGTCCGTCGGATGACTCAGAGGCCCGAGTGAAGTTGTCCACCAACAGGTCACCGATGGCCCAGCCGTTCACGGTGTAGCTGTTGGTCGGGGAATCGGCACCGTGAGCAGCCGCACCGGCCAGGTAGTCACGTACCGCCGCGTCGTCCTTGTAGAGGGCGTTGTTGGGATCCTTGAGCCACACCATCACCTGCTGCCCGTCGGCAGCATCACCGGCGGGCGCATACAGCGTCGCACCGTCGACGCAGTTCGACGGTTGAATCACGGTGTCGGGCTTCCATCCGACACGTCCGATCGCCTGGGTGATCGCGAGGCAATCGGTGGTGACACCGGCCACCACCAATACCTCGGCGCCACTGGCTTTGAGGGTCGATGCCGCCGTCTTGGGGTCGGTCAGCGCCTCTTCGGCTGCGATCTCGAAGTTCGTTCCTTCGATCGCGGACTTGAAGCCGTTGGCGATCCCTTGTCCGGACTCGGTCTGGTTCGTGGCCAAGGCAACCTTGGCGCCGCTCGGATACTTCTTCTTCAGGCTTTCGACCACTACCTCCATCTCGACGCCCGGATCCGGTAGATACTCCGTGGTCCACGGAAAGTCTTCGATCACCCGGAACTCGGGCATGCCTGCCTGCGCGAAGAGCAGTGGAACACAGGCAGTGGTCTGGTCGTCCGCGATGGCGTTCAACTGGCCTGCTCCGAACGTGCCCAGAACGTCGACCTTGTCCTTCTGAATGAACTCTCCGACATTGGCTTTGGCGCGCTCCGGGGAGAAGGCATCGTCCTTGACCACGACGTCGAGCTTGACGCCGCCGACGCCGCCGGCCGCGTTCTCGACCTCGAACCGTGCTCGCATTCCTTCGATCACGTTGCCGACCGCGTCGGCGAGCGGGCCGGACGTCGGCCCACTCCACCCCACCGTGAGTTTGTCGGTGATCGGCGCCGCGGCACCACTGGGATCGCTGCAGTCGTCGACCGATACTGCTCCGGCCGAGGTCGACGTGTTGCTCTCTGCGTCGGAGTTACCTCCGCAGGCCGAAAGGAGTAGTGCCGCAGCGGCGATGACTGCGGGAATCGTGGTCTGCCTTTTCATATCGTCCAGTTCCTTGCTGTGAGTTGAGAGAAACGAGAGTGGGCGAGGGAGACGGCGCTCAGGTGCGGGGTTCACCTTCGCGATACTTGGGATGATCTGCGGGAACCACGAGGACAAACCGTCGGAGAACGCTGTTGATCCGGCCGACGATTCCGTCCGGCATCAAGAACACGATCGCGATCAGCACCGCGCCGAACACCACTCCCGACACGGGGCCGTCGGTGACGCTTCCGGTGTAGTACGGCAGGAACACCACTGCCGTCGCCCCGACGATCGGGCCGAATTGCGTTGCGATTCCGCCCAACACCAGTCCGGTGATGAACTCGATCGACTTCATCAACGAAAAGGACTCGGGTGAGAGCGCGCCGATGTACATCGTGAACAGCGAACCTGCCAGACCGGTGATCGCGCCGGAAAGTCCGAAAGCGAGAATCTTGACCCGCGCGACGTTGATGCCGTTCGCACTCGCCGCAATCTCGTTGTCGCGCACCGCAACCATTGCCAGACCGAATCGACTCTTGACGAGATTGCGGATCAGGAGCATGACCACTGCCAGCGTCACTACCGAAACCCAGAAGATCCAGAGATAGGTGTCCGCGCGGGTCAAACCCGTCCATTTCGGCGGGACCAGAAGATTCGCACGAACGACCATGCCGGCCGCGCCACCGGTGAGATCCCCGGTCTTGCGGATCACTTCGGGAAACGCCACAGCGACGGCGAGGGTAACGAGAGCCAGATACAGCCCTTTGATCCGCAAGGAGGGAAGCCCGACGAGAAGTCCTAGTACGAAACACAATACGACTGCCATCGGGATTGTGGTCAACGGCGAGTATCCGCGATCGACGATCAGAACGCCGGTCGTGTACGCGCCGAGGCCGAAGAAGGCAGAATGGCCGATCGACAGAAGTCCGGTGTACCCGCTGACGATATTCAGTCCGGCGATGGCAATCGCGATGATGAAGACACTCGTGAACTGCCCTACGCGAAACGGCGCGCTCTGCGACACGAGGAGCAGGGCACAGACGGCAGCCACCAGCAGAACCAGTTGGAGTATCCGGTACGACGTCGATCCGGCAACCACCACACGCGGCTGCCTGACTGCCTTTTCGGCGACCGCGGGTTCATTTCTCTCGGCAAGCGTCGTCATACCCGCTCCAGTTTCTTGGTACCGAACAGTCCATTGGGTCTGACGAAGAGGATCACCACGATGATCAGTAGCGCGGATGTCTGCTGCAGCGAACCGCCGATGACCGAAATGTAGCCGCTGAGCATTGATTCCAGAACACCGATCGTCAACCCACCCACAACTGCGCCGACAAGACTGTCCAGACCGCCGAACAGCGCTGCCGCAGATGCTGCGATGAAGATCGGGAACATGGTCGTGAGGCCGAGTTGTTGCGGCGAGAGCGGAGTGACCAGGACACCGGCCAGTGCGCCGATCGCTGCCGCAACACCCCAGCCGATTGCGAGTATCCGGCTGGTCGGAACTCCGGCGAGAGTGGCAGATTCGGCATTGTCCGCGACGGCACGCATGTGCAGACCGACTCTCGTCTTGCGAAAGAGCAAGGACATCAACACAAGTAGGACAACGAGCGCAACCAGTACGCCCAGTGCGTCGCCGTACACGCGCGCGCCGCCCACCGAGATGTAGTCGGTGGGACCGTTGGGAAACGGGCTCGGCATGATCTTCGTTTCGCTCCCCCACAGCATTCCGGCCAACGAGTTGAGCCCGGTGAACAATCCCAGTGCCACTATCAGCACTGCCATGTCACTTCTACGTTGAACCGGCCGGATGAGCAGACGCTCCATCAACGCCCCGAGCAGGAAGCCGAGAGCGAGAGCCGCTCCGATCGCGGCCCAGATCGGCCAGGACATCGTTGTGAGCCACCACGCCACGAAGGTTGTGAACAGGGCCAACTCGCCCTGAGCGAAGTTGATCGTGCCGGTGGCACGGAACACCACCACGAGTGCCAGCGCGAGAATTGCGTAGATCGAGCCGTTGGTCAATCCGGAGATGAGTCGTTCGAGAAAGAGTGTCACCGTTTACTCCTGGTACCCGAGATAGGCGCTGCGCACGACGTCGTCCGAACGAAATTCCTCGGGCGTGCCGGCAGCGACGATGGTGCCTACGTCGAGCAGGAAGACCTTCGACGCGAGTTTCATCGCGAGATCGGCATTCTGTTCCACGATCAGCAGTGCAGTTCCGTCGCTCCGGTTGATCGCACCGAGCGTGTCGAACAATTCGGCGATGACGATGGGCGCCAGACCCAGGCTCGGTTCGTCGCACAAAAGAAGGGTGGGACGGCTCATCAATGCCCGCGCGACCGCGAGCATCTGCTGTTCACCGCCTGACAGCGAACCTGCCAACTGTGTGGACCTCCTCGCGAGCACCGGAAATGTCTCACACCACCGCTCGATGTCGGCCTCGATCTCCGCCTTGTCGTTGCGAAGCGCAGCGCCGACGAGCAGGTTGTCACGTACCGACAGTTGACCGAGAGTTCCACGGCCCTGTGGGACAAGGCTGACGCCGGCGGCCACGGCGCGTTCAGGTTTGGATCCGAGCGGCGAACCGTTGAAGGTGATCGTTCCCTGGTGCGGAATCAATCCGGCAAGCGCGCGCATCATGGTGGTCTTGCCGGCACCGTTCGCGCCGAGAACAACAGCGACCCCGCCGGGTTCCACGTCGAGCGACACCCCGTGCAGTACATTGCCTCGCCCGTAACCGGCATGCAGATCATCGACGCTCAGCAGGCTCATGCCGCTCGCCCCAGATAAGCATTGATCACGGCGTCGTTCTGCTGGATCTCCGCCGGAGTACCTTCAGCGATCTTGTGGCCGAAGTTCAGTGCGACAACGTGATCGGAGATACCCAGCACCAATCCCATGTGGTGTTCGACCAGAAGCGCTCCGAAGCCGAAGTCGTCGCGGAGCGAGACGATCAGTTCTCCCAACTCCTTGACTTCGCTGTGTGTGAGCCCGCCGGCGGGCTCGTCGAGCAGAAGCAGCGAAGGCTCGGACATCAATGCTCGTGCCAGTTCGACGCGCTTGAGTGTTCCGAACGGAAGGCCTGCTGCCGGCGCGTTCGCGACGTCGACGAGTTCGAGGCGTTCGAGCAGGTACCAGGCCTTCTCTCGCAGTTCTCGGACTCGGGCGCGCGCTGGAGGCCAGCCGAGAAGCCCGCTCGCCAGTCCGAAGCGGCCCCGAGACGATCCGCCGACCATGGTGTTGTCGAAGACGCTCATGCCGCTGAACAGTGCGAGATTCTGGAAGGTCCGAGCGATCCCTGCAGATGCCAATGCATAGGGCCGCAATCCCAAGAGGTCGGTTCCTTGCCAGGTGATGACACCGCGACTCGGTTCGTAAATCCTTGTGATGCAGTTGAACAGCGTGGTCTTACCAGCGCCGTTCGGCCCGATGAGTCCGCAGATCTGGCCGGCGTGGACGTCGAAGCCGACGTCGTCGAGAGCCGTGACTCCGCCGAATTCGATCGATACATCGGAGAGCGTGAGTACGACCGGGTCATTCGCAGGTTGTGCGGGTGGTGTGTTTCCAAGCATTGGTTTCACCTCCTCGTGACACTTCAATTAACAGTGTGATAGAGATTACTACAGTAAACAGAGGCACTCCGTCAACGTGCGGCCCCCGATCCGGAGCCGAGAAGGGACATCATCGTGAGGTCCAACAACATTCACGCAGTCGACAGCGGCGGGGGCCCAGACGTCAGGGACTACAGCCCGGTCGACGCTCTCGTCGCCAAGCAGGAAATCTACGAGGTTCTGGCTCGTTTCCTCCGAGCTGCCGATCGCGGAGACGTCGAGGACGCCAGGCGGTGTTATCTACCCGGCGCAACCGAAGACCACGGGGGTGTCTTCACCGGCACCGCCGACGACTACATCGACCACATCGCCGGGGCCATCACTCACCCACGGTCACTGACCACCCACGCAATGACCAACGTCCTGATCGAACTCGACGGGGACACAGCACACGTCGAGTCCTACGTGCTTGCCTTCGCACGAATCAAGCACTCGGACGGCATAGCCGACACACTCACCTCGGCGCGCCTGATCGACCGCTTCGGCTACGAGGACGGCAGGTGGGGAATCCGCCACCGCGCCCTGCGGTGGGACTGGAACCACGACATGGCCACAGCCGAAGGCTGGATCTTCGGGATGCTCGCGCCTGAAACGTCCTTGAAGAAGAGCAAGAAATTTCCCGACGACCTCATCTACACCCGGCAGACACAGGAGCACTCATGACAAGGTTTCGCGGAACGCCGATAGAGGGCGCGACTGTCCTCGTCACCGGCGCCAATCGAGGGCTCGGCTTGGCCTTCGTCCAACAGGCGAAGTCGATGGGTGCCGCCAAAATTTATGCAGGGGTGAGAAATCCCGACGAGGCGCCCGCCGAGCTGCGATCCACCGGAGCACACATCGTCGAACTCGACGTGACCGATCCAGGACTCGTCGATGCAGCGGCCAGGGAGTGCGGTGACACCACAGTGGTCGTCAACAATGCCGGACTGTTCACCGGGAATCGGTTGATCGAGGCCTACGACCAAGCGGCTGCGCGAGCCGAGATGGAGGTCAACTACTTCGGGCCTCTGACGATGATCCGCGCCTTCGCGCCGGTACTCGCCGCCCGCGGCGGAGGATCGATAGTCAACGTCCTGTCGGTGGCCGCAATCGCTCCGACCGCCTTCATGGGTGGCTATTCACCGGCCAAGGCGGCTGCTCTGTCGCTCGGCGGCATCGCTCGCGCCGAACTCGAACCGCACGGCATCACCGTCACGTCGTTGATCGTCGGCAGCGTCGACACCCGCATGGCGTCACATGTGCAGGGCCACAAGGAAAACCCTCTCGACATCGCGGCAACCGGACTCGCCGCCATGCAACGCGGCGAGTGGACGTGCGACACCGATTTCATGGCAATCGACGCGCGTGCGCGCCTGGCCCGCGACCCGATTCGGTACGAACGCGGACTGGGCAAGCTCCTCTTCGCCGGCGAACTGACCACCCGATCATGAGCGATCCGATTCGTGTTGCCCAGTGGGCGACCGGCGCCATCGGCAAGACGGCGCTACGCGGAATCATCGATCGTCCCGACCTCGAGTTGGTCGGCCTCTACGTGTACAGCGACGCCAAGGCGGGTCGAGACGCCGGTGACATCGCCAGACGAGCACCGACGGGGGTGATCGCTACACGCGACGTGGACGAGATCATCCGCTCGCGCCCACAGGTTCTCATCCACAGTCCGCGGTTGCAGATTCCGTACGAACGCCACGACGACGATCTGTGCCGTCTGCTTCGCGCCGGGATCAACGTGATCACGACGGCCGGGCAGCACTTCCCCCGCGCACACGGCACCGAACGCGAGCACATGTTCGCCCAAGCATGCAAGGAAGGCGATTCGACGCTCTTCGGGGTCGGCGTGAGCCCAGGTGTCATCGGCGAGCGATTGGCGTTGGCGCTGACGGGAACATCGATCGAACTCGACCGAATTACGATCGACGAGGTGCTCGACGCTCGCGGCATGCCTGACCCCGACTTCGCGTTCACCGTCATGGGAATGGGTTCGCCCCCGGAGGAACTGGACGGAACCGGGCCGTTGCCCTCGCTGTACGCGTCGCTGTACCTCGAGACCATCGCGTTCATGTGCGAGCGCCTGGGCGTCACCTACGACGAGGTCGTGTCCGATCACAGGGTCGTTCCGGCACGTACGGATCTCGACGTCGCCGCCGGACGCATCGCCGCGGGAACCGTCGGAACCACCGAATGGCGCTGGCACGCAATGGTCGACGGAAAGCAGTTCCTCACCCTCGCCATCATCTGGACCATGGAACCTGATCGCGACGAATACGCGGGACGGGACCAATGGGAAGTCCACCTCTTCGGCAAACCCGAGATCGTGATGACCGTCAACCTGGTCGAACCACAAGATCCGAACAGTCGCACGACAGCCGGTCAGTTCATCACTGCAGGCCCGGCACTACGCGCCGTCGAGCATGTACTCGCTGCTCCCGCCGGCATTTTCGAACCCCCTGTCTTTGCCCCCTTCAGATTGGAGCATTCAGCATGACAACTCAGCCGACGGCCGTAGGTTCGACTGCCACCCGTGAACCTGCCACCCGTGAACCTGCCGTCCGTGAACCTGCCGTCCGTGAACCTTCCGTGAACGCGCTCCTGCCCGACGGTCGCCCCGTGCAGAATCTGGAAGACTTGCTACGCAGCCGGGCGATTGCCAGTCCGGAGAGCACCGCCGTCATCTCCGATGACGGGCGTACCAGTTTCCGCGAACTCGACATCGAAACAAATCGTGTCGCGAATGCACTTCTGCGCGATGGTGTTCGACCCGGCGACCGGGTGGCGTACATCGGGGCCAATGCACCGTCGTTCCTCTCCGTCCTGTACGGATCTTCGAAGATGGGCTCGATTCTGACGGCCGTCAACAATCGGCTGGCACCGGGCGAGGTCGACTACATCCTGAGCAACAGCGAGCCGACCGTCGTCGTACTCGGAGCAGGCGATGAGGGCCTCTCCGACGTCGCCGCGGCGGTCGGTAGCGTCCGTACCGTCGTCACGGTGGACGGTTCCGGAAACTCGATCTCGTGGAACGACTGGCTTTCCGGTGTCGGCGACGACGATCCGGGGTCGTCGCGCCGCCCCGACGAGACAGCGCTGATCTTCTACTCGTCGGGAACCACCGGTCACCCCAAGGGAATCGAACTCACCGGCGCCAACCTCGGCCGCGCCCTCGCCACCATGTATCACCTGCTCGATCTCGACACCGACTCCGTGGCTATGTGCCCGGTTCCGTTCTTCCATGTGGCCGGACTGGGTCTCGCCCTGGTCACGACGCTCGGCGGTGGCGCTCTACTGCTCGAGACCATCGCCGGACCTCTCGAACTCGTCGCGCTGATGCAGGAGTACAAAGTCACGCATGCGGTCGCCGTTCCCGCGGTGATCAGCGTCCTGACCTCCCTTCCGGCTGTGCGCGAGGCAGATTGGAGTGCCCTGCAGTTCCTGGTCTACGGAGCCGCGCCGATGCCACTGCCCCTGTTGCAAGACGCGACCGAGGTCTTCGGGTGTAGTTTCCTGCAGGCATACGGACTCACCGAGTCGACCGGCGGCGTCACCATGCTGACCCCGGAAGATCATCGGGCGACCGACGAGTCGACCGCGCATCGGTTGAAGTCCGTCGGGCAGCCGATGTTCGGAGTGCCCATCCGCATCGTCGATCCCGTGACGCTCGAAGACGTCCCGGTCGGTACCCGCGGCGAGGTCGTCATCGGCGGCGCTCACGTCATGAAGCGTTACTGGCGTAACGAAGCAGCAACTGCGGCCACCATGTTGGACGGCGACTGGCTTCGCACCGGAGACGGCGGATCGTTCGACGAGGACGGCTATCTCTACCTCCACGACCGCCTCAAGGACATGATCGTCTCCGGCGGTGAGAACGTCTATCCGGCCGAGGTGGAGAGTGTTCTCTCCGGGCACCCCGGCATCCGCGAGGTCGCGGTAGTCGGCGTTCACTCCGATCGGTGGGGTGAGACTCCCCTTGCCGTGGTCGTTCGAGCTGCTGATTCGGATGCAACCGAAGCGGAGATCATCGAGTGGTCACGCGAGCGACTGGCTCACTTCAAGTGCCCCAGTGCGGTTCGGTTCATCGAGGAGCTGCCACGCAACGCTAGCGGGAAGCTGCTCAAGACTCGTTTGCGACAGGACTTCGCTTGAGTCCATGACACGAATTCGGGGCCGGTCGCTTCGAGCGATCGGCCCCGATTTCTGTCGTTCGATGTGAAGCACGCTCAGCGTGGGTGAATCCGGAATTCCACGCCGCCGACGCTCAGCCCGGGCTCGACGGCAGACGCGCCGCTCGACGCCGCCAGATCGATTGCAGTGAGCATCGACCGCTCCCCCGGAACGAACGACACGACGCGTGATCCCAGCCTGATCGAGAGTGGTTGCGCCGAGACCGGTTTCTTTCCGAACACTTCGGCCCACAGCGTCGCCGTCCTGGCCGGATCGGGCGAGGACACGTCGACGCCGAGGATGTCGTCGACCCAGGGATCGAGGGAAACCTCCTTCTCCGTCTCATCCCAGAACCACTCGTCGGCGTCGGGAATCTCGTCGAGTTCTACGAGCAGTCCGAGATCACCGGGATGAAGTTGGACGATCCGGTGACCGTAGGCCTCGAGATCTGCCACCGTCCGAACATCGGCCGCAGCTGCACGTTCCAGATAGGGCTCGATGTTCGAAACCTGGATCGAGAGTGCATAGCCGCCCTCCCCTCCGCCCTTGCGGATCCATCTCGCCAGCGAGACCGTCTCGTCGAGCGGTGCGACGATCTCGAGAAATGCCTGCGGCCCGACGGCCAAGGTCTCGTCGGCCAAACCGATGTCTTCGAGCAGTGGATCTGTGAATCCTGGTGCCAGATTCAACGCTTCACGTAGTTGTTGACCGGTCTTGTCCAGGTCTCGTGCACCGATCACCACCTGCCGCAGGATCTCCCACGTGCCCGCGTCGTGCGTGCCCGTCACAGTCCGACCGCTTCGGCTGCGGTGTCGGCACTCTGCCAGCGTCGGAGCTCGGCACCCGGCGCCCACGTCGAGTGGGTGCCACTCGAAATCCGTTCGGGAAGGCGAAGTTTGCACAATGGTCCGTCTCCGACGCGGGCAGCGTCGAAGATCAGGCAGAAGGACGCGTCCTCGTTCATGTCGGTGGTCAACGTGATGAGATAGCCGTCGTCTTCGGCGGTACCACCCACGCGTGGTGCCATCGAGGTCTCGCTTCCATACACGCCGTCACCGAAGGAGAATCGTTCCTCGTTCCCCGTAAGCAGGTCGTGTTTGACCAAGCCGTCGAACAGGAACCACGACGGCTTACCAGAAGCCGCATAGGCGTATCGGTACTTCTCACCCGCGAAATTGCCGTTCATCATGCCGAATTCGGTGATCGAGTCACTGACTTGCTCTTCACGCGTGGCTCCGGTGACCAGGTTCAAACGCCAGCGGTGAAGCCGGGTCTGCATGCGATCGAGAGCGAGGAAACGGAAGGCGCGCTCCCACTGATTGCCCATACCGTTGTCCGACGGCTCCGGATCACCCTGGTAGAAACCGTCCAGAACAATCTCGTCCCCCTCTTCGTAGGCGTTCACGAAGTGCAGGACATAGGTCGAATCGGCTTCGAACCACTTGATGTCAGAGGTATTTCCGCGGCGTGGGATGACTCCGAGACGCAGCGGGATTTCGGGATGGAAATTCGCGACGTGCGCGCCCTTCTCCAGCAGAACCGGATCCCAGAACAAGGGGCAGTCGTTGAGGATCGCGTAGTTCTCCGTGAAGGCCATGTCGTGCGGCAAGCGCGGACCGGGAAGTGGGACGTCGACGTAGTGGACCAACTCGTTGGCCGAGTCCACCACGCCGTAGTGCATGTACGGCGCTTCCTTGCTGTAGTTGAAGAACAGCATTTCTCCGGTCTTGTCGTCCACCTTCGGATGCGCGGACACACCCCATTCGAAGGGGAACTTGCCGTTCCAGCTTTCCTTGCCGAGTGTCTCCGCCGACATCGGATCGAGACGATACAGATCTCCGCACTGGTAGAAGCTGGTGAGAGCAGTCCCCCGGTGAACGACGACGTCGGTGCTGGACGCGTCCTTCATCCGGGTGCGCGCACCCTTGCCGCCCTCGGGGCGACTGAGTTTGGGAGACTCGGCAAGCCCGGCCCACAACGCAGCGCCGGCATCCTGCTCGGCCGCCAAGCCGTCGGTACGTACGAATCGGTTGCGGTAGAACGACTCTCCGTCGCGAAAGCCCACGATGTGAATCATGCCGTCACCGTCGAAGGGGTGATACGCCTTCATCGAGGGATGGAGCGGATTCTCGGTGTTACGCAGGTAGACACCGTCGAGGTCTTTCGGAACCTCACCGAATACGACTTCGAGGTTGTCCGCTTTGAACTCGGTGGTCTGGGGTTGCCACGGGCCGGTGCGATACGGGTGATCGTCATCGGCGGGAAGGGTGGACAACAACTTGCCCACGATTTCGACGTCCATGGAATTCTCTTTTCGACTGATGGGGAAAGGCTGGGCTGCACTTTCAGGAAACTGCGTCGACGACAAAACTGACGGTGGTGGCCGTACTTCCACCGAAGTTGAGCGTCGCAAAGCGGCTCGCACCCTCGACTTGGAAACCGCCGGCCGTTCCCGTCACCTGATGGGCCGCGTCGAGAAGCATTCGGACACCACTGGCACCCACCGGATGACCACCGCCGATCAGACCGCCGCTGGGGTTGATCGGTAGCTTGCCGCCCATGGCGATGTCACCACTCTCGATGGCTTTCCACGACTCGCCGGGCGCGGTCAGACCGATGTGGTCGATCGCGAGATACTCACTCGCCGTGAAACAATCATGTGTTTCGATCCCGTCTATCCCGGCCAGGTCGACTCCGGCCCGGGAGAAGGCACCCATCACCGCATCCCGAACGTGTGGCATCACGTAGGGATTATCGGCGTCGCGGGCCAGCTTCTGCTCGAGACCTAAACCAACTGTCCGGTGACCCCAGCCCGCGATCTGGGCCAGCGGAGTCGCCGCGGCATCAGGATGCTCTCGGAGGTACTTGTCCGTCACCAGCACAACCCCTGCGCCACCGTCGGTCACCTGACTGCAATCGAATCGTCGAACACCACCTTCCACAACGGGATTGGTGGTGTCGTCACCACCCGCATTTCCGAGTAGATCGGGCACCGCCCAACCGCGTGTCTGCGCGTTGGGGTTGTTCTTCGCGTTTGCGAAGTTGATCTGCGAGATCGCGCGAAGGTGAGATTCGTCGATCCCGTAACGCCGCCCGTACTCCTTCGACACACGGTCGAACATGTACGGCCACATGAATTTTGCTTCCTGACCTTCGTGTCCGACCCAGGCTGCAGCGCCCAGATGGCCGGCCGCGTCATCACCCGGAACCGTCTTCTCCAGTTCGATACCCATCACCAGAGCCACGTCGTAGTTGCCGGCGCGCAGGTCTGCCATCGCTGCAAGTACAGCGATACTGCCCGATGCGCACGCCGCCTCGTGCCGAGACGAGGGCACACCCCACAGGTCTGGATGCACGGTGGCGGGCATCGCGCCCAGCTGACCTTGGCCGGCAAACAATTGCCCGAAGGCATTACCGACGTGGATCACCTCTATGTCGGTGGCAGGAACCTTCGCCGCGTCCAGGGTGTGGTTCACCACCTCTTCGGCAAGGTTCGCGAAATCGAGTTCCTCACGGGTGAAGTTCCGTGCGAAGTCGGATTGGTACCCGCCGAGAATCCAAATGTTCGAAACAGTCATGACCTCTCCCCTTGCCGATCCGGCCTCGGTGACGTCACCGAGATACCCGCGCAACGGCGGTTGTAATTTCACCGCAACCGTACTACAACTAGCAGAGTAACTCTACTAATTGAAGGGTTGAAAATGACTGATGCTTTTGTCCTCGACTACGTGCGAACGCCGCGCGGTCGAGCATCGGCGCAAGGCGCCCTCCACGAACACAGCCCAGTCGATCTTGTCGTCCACCTGGCCAAGGCTTTGCAGGGTCGAACGAACCTCGCCGCAGAACAGATCGACGACGTCGTTCTCGGTTGCGCATCGCAGGTGGACGAGCAGGGCGCGAACATCGCGAGAACTGCCGCACTCCTTGCCGGTTGGGGCGATTCCGTTCCCGGCGCGACCCTCAATCGTTTCTGCGCATCCGGCGTCGACGCAGTCGGCCAGAGCGCGGCCCGCATTCGCGGCGACGACGTGTCCCTCGTCGTGGCCGGTGGCGTCGAAAGTGTTTCCCGGACTCCGATGTTCAGTGATCGAGGACCGCTGTGGACCGACCCGGCAACTATCGCGCAGATCGGTTCCATCCATATGGGTGTTGCCGCCGACTTGAATGCCACGATCGAGGGGTACTCCCGCGACGAGTTGGATGCGTACGGCGTCGAAACCCAGCACAAGGCTGCCGAGGCCTGGCGCAACGGCGCATTCGAGCGGTCCGTTGTGCCTGTCCCCGGCAGAAATGGTGAAGCCGGAATCGCGCACGACGAACTGGTCAGGGCAGAGACGACGGCAGAGGGACTCGCCGCGCTGCCTCCGGCCTTCGAAGGGCTCGGCGCCGCCGGTCAGGATGCACTCGCGCTCGCCGCCTACCCTGAGGTCGGCAAGATCGAACACCTGCACACCGTCGGATCCTCTCCCGCCATGGCCGACGGGGCAGCGCTCCTACTCCTCGGATCCGAGAAAGCCGCGGCGAGAGCCGGCTTGACCCCTCGCGCACGGATCATCGGATCCGCCTCGACTTCGGTGAATCCGGTCCTCATGCTCACTGCGGGCCAGAGCGCCGTGGAGGCAGTCATCGCGCGAGCCGGGCTTCGTCCACAGGACATCGACGTGTTCGAGTTCGCAGAGGCGTTCTCCGCACTCTGCCTACGGTTCCGCCGCGATCTTGACGCCGGGCCGGACCGCATGAACCCCAACGGAGGCACGATGGCGATGGGCCATGCATTCGGCGCCACCGGAGCAATTCTCGTCGGCGCATGTGTCGACGAACTGGTACGGAGCGACGGACGCTACGGTGTGGCCGCGGTCAGCGGCGCCGCCGGTGTCGGAGTCGCGGTGCTCGTCGAACGGATCGCCTCATGACCGTCAGTTCACTCTCCGGCCGCGTTGCCGTCGTCACGGGAGGGGGTAAGGGCCTCGGCCGTGCCGTCGCACTGCATCTCGCGAGCCGAGGGGTCACGGTGATCGTCAACAATCGGAATCGCACACTCGATTCGAGCGGCCGAGGCCCTGCAGATCAGGTCGTCGACGAAATCCTCGAAACCGGTGGACAGGCCGTCGCCAACCACGACGACGTCACCGACCCCGACGTCGGCCGAAAGTTGGTGGACGACGCTCTCACTCGGTTCGGACGACTCGATTTCTGCATCACCAGCGCCGCGGTCAGCGGACCGCAGATGCTTCATCGCACTACCGCCGAGAACCTCAGCACCGTCATCACGACTAACGTCGTCGGAACCGCACTGGTCGCCGCCGAAGCCTCCCGAGTGATGCGCGAAGCCGGATTCGGGCGCATCGTGATGATTGCCTCGACCGCAGGACTGCACGGGGAACCCACCGTGTCCGCCTACGCCGCCAGCAAGGGAGCAGTCATCGCATTGGGACGCACCGCAGCCGGCGAAGGTGCGAGTCGCAACGTCTTCACCAATGTCGTACTGCCCTATGCCACTACGCAGATGACCGAGTCCGGAATGGATCCACGATTCATCGACATCATGGGTGCCGACCTGGTAGCCCCGGTGGTCACCGCCCTCGTCGATCCCGAGTCCACGACCAACGGGCAGGTGATCGTCACGGCAGGTAACGGAGTGCGTTCGGCCGACGCCGTCGAGGGCTCGACCGAATTCTTGCCCACCACCACAGAACTCGATACCAAAGCGCTCGACGCGCTACTCGTGACCAGCCGACTCGGCGCTCCTCACACCTATCCGAGCGCACAGGAAGCCTTCGCGGACTTCGCTTCCGAACTGCTCGACCACCACAATCAGAAAGCGCGCGCATGACCGACATCCCACTGGGCGATCTTGCACTGAACTTCGGTGTGAGCGCACTCGCCGTCCTCGTCTTCATCGCAGTCGTGATGGCCGTAGCCATCCGGATGAACAATCACTCGATCATCGACATCTGCTGGGGGCCTGGCTTTGCCGTCGTCGCCGTCGTCTCGTACCTGACGTCCATCGGGTCGGACGGCAACGATCTGCGTCGCCTCGTCGTGCTGGCTCTGACCGTGGTGTGGGGAATGCGACTCGGCCTCTACATCGGCTTCCGAAACCGTGGGCACGGGCAGGACAAGCGCTACACTGCCCTACTCAAACATCAACAGGGACCGCTGGTTCCGTTCCTGATTCGCAAAATCTACGGCCTCCAGGGCGTTCTCATTCTCGTGGTGTCGCTGCCCGTCCAGTTCGCGATGTACGAGTATCGCGCCCTCGGAGTCCTCAGCGCGATCGGTATCGCAGTCTGGACCGTCGGCTTCGTATTCGAATCGGTTGGTGACTACCAACTTTCCCGATTCAAGGCAGATCCGGCCAATTCGGGAATGGTGATGGATCGTGGACTCTGGGCCTGGACCCGCCATCCCAACTACTTCGGTGATGCATGCGTCTGGGTCGGACTGTTCATCCTCGCGCTTGGTGATCCATTGGCGCTGATCACGATCGTCTCTCCGATCGTCATGATCAAACTGCTGGTGAGCTACAGCGGTAAGGCCCTTCTCGAACGCGGCATGCGCAAGAGCAAGGGGCAGGCCTACGACGACTACGTCGCCCGGACCAGCGGATTCTTACCTCGTCCACCCCGTCCGGCACGAAACCACGCGTCGTGAGCGCCCCCACGAGTGGTCTCGCCGACGTCTTCGATCTGGAATCGACCGGCCCGGACCGGTGGCAAGGGTCGAACGACGGTGTTCGGCTGCCTCAATTGTTCGGCGGCCAACTGGTAGCCCAGTCGATTCTCGCAGCCGGGCACACGGTTACCGACGGCAAAGCGATCAGTTCCGTCCACACCCACTTCCTTCGCCCGGGGTCGACGAATCGCGCGACCGAGTTCTCGGTAGATCGCCTTCGGGACGGAAAACGCCTGTCCACCAGAGGCGTCGACGTCCACCAGGACGGACGACTCGTCTGCCGTTCGACGGTCTCTGCCTCCTCGATCGACGAGGGCATCACTCACAGTCGCGCAGTACCTACCGCACTCCCGCCCACTGAGTGCGTGACGTTGCAAGAGTTGGCCGAGGCAGACGGCGGGCTGGGAGAGGTGTGGGAGGAGTTCTCCGCCATCGAGATTCGTGTGTCCCCCATCGATTCGCAGGCCCCCACGACGCATTCGGCGGCGCCTCCGCGCAACATCTGGATGCGTTCGGCTCAGCGGCTGAGCGACGATCCGCTGATTCACGTGGCTGCTCTCGCCTATGCCAGTGATCTGATGCTGATGGCAACCGCGCTGACTCCGCACGGCTACGACATCGGGCAGGAGCACTCGCTCGACACGGACTGGACTGGTGTGTCCCTCGATCACACGATGTGGTTTCAACGCCCTGTGCGGGCGGACGAGTGGCTGCTCTTCGAGCACTCGACCCCCACAGCTCACACCGGCAGAGCAGTAGTGAATGCGGCGGTCTTCGATCGATCCGGACTCCAGATCTGCCAGATCACTCAGGAAGCGTTACTCATTGCCCGCACCGAGTGATTCCCGACTCTTTCTGCAGACCATTCGGTACGGTCTCGCGGTGCCGCAGGGTGCGCGGCCTATGATTTCGGGGTGGTACGAGTGAATGCAGCCGGATCTTCGACACCCACCGCGTCGGCGGGCGTCACCGAGTTGCCTGCCGGCGGTCCGAACGCACTGGCCGTCACGCTCGGGTTGTTGGGGGACGAGTGGAACCTCTGGATTCTGCGATTCGCCCTGTTGGGGTCGCGGCGATACAACGACTGGCTCGCCCTCGGGGGAATCTCCAACTCCGTATTGTCCTCACGGTTGGCGGTCCTGACGGCCGGCGGAATGCTCGAGCGTCGTGAGTATCAGCAGAACCCGCCCAGGCACGAATACTCGGTCACCCGCAAAGGGCAGTCGATCTGGCCCGTCCTCATCACCATGTGGTCGTGGGAGAAGCAGTGGGCGCCCAACGAAACCCAGCCGCTTCCACCACTGCGGCACAGCACCTGCGGAAACGACTTCACCCCGATCCTGCGCTGCAAGGAGTGCGGCGAGGACGTGGACGTACGATCCCTGGACTCCCAAATGGGTCCGAGTGGGGACTTCTCACGCAGTGTCCCGGAAGCAACATCGCGGCGACGCTCCACCAAGTCCGAACGCCGTCCGGAGATTCTGGCTCACACGATGGAACTTGTCGGCAATCGCTGGTCAGCGGCGATCATCGGTGCAGCTTTCCGAGGCGCTCGCCGCTACGGAGAGTTCGCCGAGATCACCGGTGCACCACCGGCGATAGTCGCGGATCGCTTGAAGCACCTCACCGAGATCGGTGTGATGGAAACGCGTCCGCTTCCGGATCGCCCACAGTGGTCGGAGTATCGACTCACCGCCAAGGGCACGGCGTATTTCCCCGTGGTGATGTGCATGATCTCCTGGGGTCAGCGTTGGTTCAGATCCGCGGACGGCCCGGACATCGTTCTCCATCACAAGGCCTGCGGTAAACGGTTCGAAGCACGCTTGGGTTGCAGTGTGTGTGGTGAAGAGTTGAGGTCTTCGGACATCGAGGCCGTCGACCTCACCACCTCGGTTCACGTACCCGGGTCCGGCTGGTCCTGAGGTCCCCGCTCAGCCGGCAGTGCGGATCCGGTCGAAGCTCCGGCCTCGGTGTTCGAGCGGCAGCCTGTCCCCTCGCCCGAACAGTTTGTTGCGCAGCGTTCCCTCGTCGTAGTCGCCCTGGTAGGCACCTCGTTTGGTCAGCTCCGGAATCACATGCTCCACAATGTCTTCGAAGGTTCCAGGAGTCACCGCGTACGCGAGATTGAAACCGTCGACGTCGGTCTCGGACACCCACTCCTGCAACTCGTCGGCGACCTCCGCGCCGGAACCGACAACGATCGGGCCGAGCCCGCCGATGCCCGCCCACTCCGCGATGTCCCCCACCGTCCATTCGCCGCCTTTCTCGTCGGCCTGACGAAACGATGCGACCGCGGATTGAATGGCATTGCTCTCGACGTTCCCGATCGGCTCGTCCGCTCGGTATCCGGAGAGGTCGATTCCCATCCACCCCGAGGTGAAAACGAGCGCGCCTTCACTACTCGCGTAACTGCGGTAGTCCTCGAGCTTCGCCTGGGCCAACTCGGGGGTTCGGTCGGTGATGATCGTCAACAGTGTGTAGATGCGGGCCGAGTACGGATCGCGCCCGACCTTCGTCAGCATTCTCGGCGGCGAACCGAACCCCGCGAGGCGACGCGCCGGCCTGGAAGATGACCGGCGTCCGCTGCGGAGAAGGTTCGGAGATGTGGATGCCCGGAACGGTGAAGTGCTTGCCTTCGTGCTCGATCGGATGAACCTTGGCGGGGTCTGTGTAGACCCCGGTGGTTCTGTCACGCACCACCGCGTCGTCTTCCCACGACGTTTCCCACAACTTGTAGAGAACTTCGAGGTACTCGTCCGCGTGGTCGTAGCGATCGTCGTGCTGGAGTTGGTCGTCCTCGCCCATGTTCCGTGCGGCCGAGGGGAGGTATCCGGTGACCACGTTCCACCCGATTCGCCCGTTCGTCAGGTGGTCGAGGGTGCTCAATCGCCGAGCGAACGGGTAGGGATGCTCGAAAGCTGTACCCGCGGTGATCCCGAAGCCCAAGTGCTCGGTCACGGCAGCCATCGCCGACGCCAGCAGTAGCGGGTCCGAGACCGGTACCTGCGCGCCCTGCCGCAGCGCTGCGTCGTGATTGCCGCCGTACACGTCGTACGTTCCCAACACGTCGGCCAGGAACAGCCCGTCGAATCGTCCGCGCTCGAGGAGCTTCGCCAATTCCGTCCAGTACCTCAGATCCGTGTACCTGGACGACTGATCCTCCGGGTGGCGCCACAGACCTGGCGATTGGTGGGCGACGCAGTTCATGGCAAAGGCGTTGAAGCGGATTCTGCGGGTCATTCCCGCACGATGCCGTGCCTGCTCCGCGGTGAACACCATTGCGATCAGTGCGATCGGTACGGCTCCTGCTTGCACCCGGCGATACCGTCGACTTCGCGACCTCGTCGGCGGGCCGCTACACTGACTAGCGCAGCTGTGACGCCCGAGGCTTCGTGCCGACAGGTCGAGCGGACGCAACAGCAGTATCGAGAAGCGAAAACCCCGGCAGCACAGGGTTTTCAGCGCTTGTCGGTACGCTCCCCGCCCTCGTAGCTCAGGGGATAGAGCATTCCTCTCCTAAAGGAAGGGTCGCAGGTTCGAATCCTGCCGAGGGCACCAGGTGGGACTCTCCCCACATCGGCGCGACCAACGTGCCATTCTTGAATGCATGACGACGCCTCACTCCACGGCTACTCCCCCGAAGAACATGTCTTTGATCCCGGGTGGGACGTACTGGATGGGCTCCGAAGACTTCTATCCGGAAGAACGCCCAGTTCACCAGGTCACAGTCGACGGATTCTGGATGGACACGACGGCGGTGACGGTCGCCGAGTTCCGACGCTTCGTGAAGGCAACCGGCCACGTCACCACTGCTGAAATCGCCCCGGACGCCGCCGACTATCCCGACGCCGATCCAGCCCTCCTCGTCCCGGGATCGTTGGTCTTCAATTCGCCACCCGGCCCGGTTTCACTTGACGACTACACCCAGTGGTGGTCGTTCACTCCCGGCGCCGATTGGCGCCATCCCGAGGGCGCCGACAGCAACATCGGGGGACGTGAACGGCACCCCGTCACCCACGTGTCGTACTTCGACGCCCAGGCCTACGCCGCGTGGGCCGGCAAGGAACTCCCGACCGAGGCCGAGTGGGAGTTTGCCGCCCGCGGTGGACTCGATCGCCAGGCGTACGTGTGGGGCGATCACGACTCTCCGGGCGGGCGGCCCGGTGGCAACGTGTGGCAGGGCCAGTTCCCCTGGGAGAATCTGCTCGAGGACGGTTACGAGCGCACCGCTCCGGTCGGAAAGTTCCGGCCCAACGGCTACGGACTGTTCGACATGGCCGGGAACGTGTGGGAATGGACGGCCGATCACTACACATCGGACCACGCCCACAGTTCCAAGAACGTCGCGCCGGCCTCGTCGTGCTGCATTCCTCGTAATCCCCGAGCGGAGTTCGCCACGGAGGCGTTGGTGGGCGAACCCTACGCACGACGGGTGATCAAAGGCGGCTCACATCTGTGTGCACCGAACTACTGCTTGCGCTACCGCCCCGCCGCGCGGCAGGGCGAATCCGAGGAGTCCTCAACCTGCCACGTCGGCTTCCGGTGCATCATCCGCATTCCGCAGGAGTAGATCAGAAGGGCACGTCCCCCAGGATGGCCACCCGCTCCATGACGCGGCGATGAGGGAAGTAATCACTCGCTGCGTAATGCTGGGTAGCCCGGTTGTCCCAGAAGGCAATGGAATTCGGCGCCCACTTGAAGCGGCACTGGAAGTCCGGGACCTTGACCTGCGCGAACAGCAGGTTGAGCAGATCGTTGCCTTCGACAGGATCCATGTCCGGAATGTGGGTGGTGAAAAGGCTGTTGACGAACAGAGTCTTACGCCCGGTCTCCGGATGCTTACGCACCATCGGGTGCAGGACCGGCGGGTACTGCTCCTTCATCTGTTCCAACTTCTCCGGGCTCATGCCGCGTCCGAAGGACGGCACGAAATCGTGGATGGCGTCCTTGCCGTCGATCAATTCCTTGATCTCGTCGGGGAGGCAGTCGAAGGCGTTACCCATATCAGCCCAGAGCGTGTCACCACCGGCAGGCGGTACGTCGATCGCCCGAAGTACTGAACCGAGCGGCGGCGTCTTCGTCCAGGTGACGTCGACGTGCCAGATGTTCTCGGTTCCTGGACTGTCCTCTCCGCGTTCGAATCTGACGACTGCCGGAACCTCTCCCTGTGGGAGAAGTGGATGGACCTCGAGTTCGCCCCAATGGGCAGCGAAGTCACGATGATTCACGCTCGAAATCGGCTGGTCACGGAAGAACACGACCTTCCATTCGAGGAGGGCCCGACGCACGTCCTCGATCTGCTCCTCCGACGGGTCACGCAAGTCGATATCGCTGATCTCGGCACCGATGAACGGTGTGACGGGTGTCAGAGTGAACCGCTCGTACGGCCTCGATTCAACGCCTTCCGGGTTTCGCCTCATTCCGCGTGGTCCGAATTCGATTGTGTGATTGCCGATTTGAACTGTTCGTGAGGATGTAAGGGTAGCCATCGAATGACTCCGTCCTGTCGTGTCGTGGGGTCACACGTCAGTCGACGCGTGCACCCGCTCTGCTCGTGTGCGTTTGCGTGTGCTTTGGGGCGCGGTCAGTGCTCCCACCGCGAGATCGACCAGATGATCCACCGTCGTATCGAAATCTGCCTGCACAACCGGGTTTTCGTCTTCGCGGCGCTGCTCGAAGATGGCCAGAGCAGAGACGCTCATGTTGAACGTCAGATCGATCCGTTCCACCGCGACGCGGCGGGGCAGATGCGGCAACGCCCGCGTCAACCTGCCGACTACCTCGTTGATTCCTTCACTGACCTCGCGAAACTCAGCACTCTGTGTATCCACTGACGGTGAAATTCTCGCGATGAACCGCGCATAGTTGGACCCGTCGACCGTCGCCATGAAATCGGCCAGCGGGTACAGAAAGGCTTCGACCAAAGCACGGACCAAGTCGGTCCGCCCACTGGCGTCGATGTCGTCGAGATACGTCAGTCGCGCTGCGTTGATCTGATCCATCCGATGCCGGAATACGGCCAGCACCAGACCGTCTCGCCCACCGAAGTGATACTGAACTGCAGAGTTGTTGCGCTGCCCGGCCGCAGTCGCCACGTCCCGCATGGACACTTCGTGAATACCTTGCTCGGCGAACATCCGCTCGGCGACGGCGATCATGGCGTTCTTGGCATCCAACGAGGCAGGCATACACCGACCATATAAGTCACTGTCTTAATTCCGCAAGCCCCATCCCCTGTGCGCGGTTAGGGAGTGCAGGGACTCCTTAACCACTCACGGGGGTAGTTGTCCCAGTCAACGAGACATACGCCGCCAACTGAATTCCGATCGATACGCTCCAGATTAAGACGACTGCTTAATCCGCCCGGTTTTGCACACGCCAAGGAGCCTGCTGGTGAATCGCCATTCCATTCCGATCATTCCCGAGACGCCGAACGTCGCGGCCGCCGTGTACTACCCCGATCAGAATCCCCCGTACACCCGCCCGGAACCGCTTCGCCCGCCGGCCGGGGCCCCGAACGTGCTGCTGATCATGATCGACGACGTCGGATTCGGCGCACCCTCCGCGTTCGGTGGCCCGTGCCGCACCCCCACCGCCGAGCGTTTGGCCGAAACCGGCGTGAAATACAGCCGATTCCACACCACGGCTCTGTGCTCGCCGACGCGTGCCGCCACACTGACCGGGCGCAACCACCACAGTGTCGGTATGGGTGTCATCTCCGAAATGGCCAACGCGGCACCGGGATACAACGGGACCCGCCCCGCCTCTGCCGCCACGGTCGCACGCGTCCTACAGGGAAACGGCTATGCGACAGGTGCTTTCGGCAAGATGCACCAGACCCCGACGTGGGAGACCACCGCTGCCGGGCCGTTCGATCGGTGGCCGGTCCGTGAGGGTTTCGACAAGTTCTACGGTTTCCTCGGTGCCGAGTCCGACCAGTTCACCCCGGTTCTCTACGAGGACTTCACGATGGTCGACTTACCCAAGACACCACAGGAGGGTTACCACCTGTCAGAGGATCTCGTCGACCACGCGATCGAATGGATCGAGGGCGTCAACACGATGGACCCCGACAAGCCGTGGTTCTGCTATCTCCCCTTCGGCGCGTGCCACGCTCCACTCCAGGTTCCGGACCGATACCTGAACAAGTACGTCGGCGAATTCGATCACGGGTGGGATCGCCAACGCGAGATCACCCTCCAAAAGCAGAAGGAACTGGGCGTCGTCGCTCCTGATACCGAATTGGCCCCGTGGGCTCCAGGGCTCCCACACTGGGACGAACTCGACGACGACCAGAAGAGGGTCTCGGCCCGTTTGATGGAATTGTACGCGGCGTTTCTCGAGCACACCGACGACGAGGTAGGCAGGCTCGTCGACCGGTTGCAGGACATGGGTGTACTCGACAACACTCTGGTGCTCTACATGATGGGTGACAACGGCGCTTCCGCGGAAGGCGGAATGGAGGGTTCGTTCAACTACCTCGCCGGCCTCAACGGTTACAAGAGTGCGACATCCGACGTACTGGCGCGCTACGACGAATTGGGGACCGAAACCAGCTACCCGCACTATCCGGCGTCGTGGGCTCTGGCTCTCGACACCCCTTACCAGTGGGCCAAGCAGGTTGCGTCCCACTACGGCGGTACCCGAAACGGTCTGATCGCCCACTGGCCCAAGGGGATCGACAAGCCAGGAATCAGGGAGCAGTGGCATCACTGCGTCGACATCACGCCGACAATCCTGGAAGCTGCCGGCATTCCGGCACCGACCAGCGTCGACGGGGTCACCCAGAAACCGATGGAAGGCGTGGCGATGAACTACACCTTCGCCGAGCCCGACGCCGAAGAGCGCCACACCACACAGTATTTCGAGATCTTCGGCAACCGCGGAATCTACGATCACGGTTGGACCGCAGTCACGGCCCACCGCGCACCCTGGCTGATGGCCACTCACGGCCTCGAGCTCACACCGATGAGCGAGGACCGTTGGGAGCTGTACGACACCTCGGTCGACTGGTCGCAGGCCCGCGATCTCGCGGACGAGCATCCCGAGATCCTCGCCCGGCTCAAGGAAAAGTTCCTCGTCGAGGCGGCCAAATATCAGGTGCTGCCGCTGGACGACAGAACGGTCGGTCGCCACGCCACCGCGGAATCACGACCCCCGCATCCGATGATGGGCCGCAAGACCCTCACGCTGTACCCACACATGAACGGTCTGGTCGAGAAAGCCGCGCCGACGTTCTTCAACCGCTCGTACACGCTGACCGCAAGTCTGGGTAGCGTCGCCGACGGCATGCTGGTCAGCCTCGGTGGCCGGTTCGGCGGATTCGCTTTGTACATACTCGATTCCGTCCCCGTCTACTGCTACAACTTCAGCGGCGGTGGTCGGACCTTCGTGCGTGGGCGCAACCCGCTGGCACCCAATGCACGCGAGGTGTCCGTCCACTTCGAGTACGACGGCGGCGGAATCGGCAAGGGTGGAACCGCAACCCTGAGCGTCGACGACGAGGTGGTCTCCGAAGGCCGGATCGAGAAGACCACTCGGGCGATCTTCAGCATGAACGAACAGCTCGACGTCGGCATCAACCGGGGAAGCCCGGTCGCGGAAGAGTTCGCGGACAAGGGCACGTTCCGTTACGGCGGCAAACTCCACAGCGTGACCGTCGACTTACGATCCACCCGAGACGTGGTGTCCGCAGAGGAACGGGAGAAAATCTCACTCGCCGTGCACTGATCGACCAGGCGGCGCTCGCCGATTATGCAGCCGCGCAGGCCATCTGCCGCGCGGCTGCACAATCGCCCTGCGTCTATCCGACCGTGTACATCTGCAGGCACGGCCCCACCGGGCGAGCTTCCAGGATGTCGCGGGCCTTCTCACGCGCTGTGTTGAACTCCCAGGGCGCAGTGGTGCCCGGCACTCCGAATCGATATCTGCTCAAGGCACATGAACGCTGCGGTTCCGGTAGACGATCCAAGGCAGGTACCGCGTCGACGGAGAGCCCGCGTAAGTAGGAAACGTCGATGCTCTTGCCGCCCTCGAACCGCTCCACGTTCTTTTGCGCGATGTACGCATCGGGGTTGAACACCGCGAAGGCAAGCAGCGCGACGGCCGAAGTGGCGAGAACAGCTGTGGGCAGCCACTTCCCGGACATCCGAATACCTGCGACGAGCAACAACACGAACACGAATCCCAGAAGCAGCTCTGTCGCGAAGACGCTGACCCGGAGCACCGTGAAACCGTACTGATTCTCGTACAACCACATCCGGTGCACAGCGGACGCCACGATCACCAGGCTGAAGACACACAGTGCACCCAGCAGTCCACGGGCAAGACGCCTCGATCCAGCGTCGCGGCGGTCGATGTACCGCACGGCGACGGCGATGACGAGCAGCGTCAGCACGGTAACCGCCATGAGCTGCCAGAAACCCTCACGCGCGTAGTCCGCATAGGTCAGTCCGTCGGTCACCTGTACGTGCTCGTCTCCCCCGAACAGCGTCTTCGTCTGTACTGCAACAAAACCGAGGAACAGCACGTTGAGTACTCCGAGCGGGACCGCCCACTCCCACATCGGCAACGGCGTCGCCTGCGCAGGTGCAAACGCGTCCACCGTCGGCGTTCTGCGGCGCAGATACACCGCAACCAGCGTGCCGAACGCCATCACGACGCCGGCAAAGATCCGTGCCCCCGGGTTCGACACCGAGATGGCCGGAGCGAAGCCGCCGAAGATCTTCGCGAACTCCGGATCCGCACTCACGAACAAAGATCCGAAAATCAACAGGAGAAGAATCGATACTGCGCTCACGACGACAACTCGCGCCGCCGGCACCCGCGGAGCAGAGCGGGTAGCGAGCTTTCGACGACGAACGAAGTTGACCGTCCGGTGCGGTGCCCGCCAGGGAGCGAACGTTCCCAGAAGTATCCCGGTCCACGTCCGCCCGCCGATCAGAGTCCACGTGAACAGAACCCACGCAGCTACGACGCAGAGGAACACCAACCACTCCGCACCGCGAACGGCGGCAACACCCAGCAGTGCGAGCATCCCGATGGCGGCGACCCACTGCGTCACGGTCATCCGCGGCGGCGTCAGAATCCCGAAGACGATCACCACACCGGCACCCACGATCACGTACGCGATACTCGCGAACCCTGGGTCGAGGATCAGGGCCGCAAGCACCCCTACTGCGGCCGCGCCGAGGAGGATCGAGCGGGTGGCCATCGAAGTGCGATCGGGACGCCAGAACCGGCTGGAACGCTTGGGTTTTACGGCCGGCATCGGCGTTTTCGGTGGAATTACTATCGGAGCGCTCATGTGATCTCCTATGTGTCTGGTTCAATTTTTCAGGGTCGGAAGTACAGACGAATGCCGATGAAGACATGCGCCATCGCGAGATCTCTCGATCTCGTCAGGGACTTTGATTCAGTTCTGCGGCAGCACTACTCGAATGCAACAACCCGACGGGGCATCGACGACGGCAATCCTGCCGTCATGTAATTCGACCGCCCACTTCGCGATCGCGAGGCCGAGCCCGGTACCCCCGTCGGTCGAGCCGCCGCGGATGAAGCGGTCGAACACTCGCTCACGGGCCTGTGGTTCGATGCCGGGGCCGTCGTCGTGGACGTCGAGCACCAACTCCCCCGCGCTGCCGGTACGTACTCGGATGACAACTTTGGTGTCGACGTTCCCGTGCTGAACCGCATTGTCCACCAGGTTGGTCACCACCTGGTGGAGGCGATCCGGATCGGCGACCACGGACAATTTTGGAGGCTTGACGTCTATCTCGATGTCGCCCGCACTCACACTCGACAGCTCGCGTAAGAACGGCTCGACCTCGAAACGGCGGCGTTTCAACGGCATTGCGCCACCCTCGAGTTTCGAGAGATCGAGAAGGTCGGCTACCAGCGCGCCCAGCCGTTCCGTTTGCCGCAGCGCCGATTTCATCATCGCCGGATCCGGTTCTTCGACACCGTCGACGACGTTCTCGAGCATGGCTTGCAAAGCGGTGATGGGCGTGCGCAGTTCATGGGAGACGTTGCCGATCAACTCGCGGCGGTACCGGTCGTCGGCCCCGAGGTCCTCGGCCATCCGATTGAACGCATGGGCGAGTTCGCCTACTTCGTCTCTGGAAGTCGCTCGTACTCGCCGCGAATAGTCGCCGCGCGCCATCGCCTTCGCCGCGGCCGTCATCTCGCGAAGCGGTGACGTCATCCCGTGTGCGAGCACCTGCGTAACGCCTAGAGCGACAACCAACGCCGTCAGTAGAGCAAAACGAAACGGTTGTTGCGACGTCAGCCAGAAACCACCCGCGGCGAACACCAGTGCTGCGACAACCAGGAGGCCGACCTTCACCTTGAAGGACCGCATCGGGTCCAGCGGCCGCGGCCACCGTGCAAAGAGTCGGTCGACGCCGCTCATCGCGGCACGTCCCAGGCGTACCCGACGCCGTGAACGGTCCGGATCACGGAAGGTCCGAGCTTGCGTCGCAGTGCCTTGACGTGGCTGTCGACGGTCCGACTGCCCGCTCCCTCACCCCAGCCCCAGATCTCCTCGAGCAGCGACTCCCGCGGGATCGCGGCTCGCGGCCGCTCCGCCAGATAGGCGATGAGATCGAATTCGGTGCGAGTCAGGTGAACTTCTTGCGCATCACGGCGCACTCGACGTTCGGTCAGGTCGATCACGACGTCACCGAACTCGAGGAGGTCGGCCACCGGGCGAGCAGCGTGCTCCGCGCGATCCGCACGCCGAAGCAGAGCCTGCACCCGGGCGACGAGCACACGCATGCTGAACGGCTTGCTCAGATAGTCGTCGGCCCCGACGCCGAGACCGATCAGCATGTCCGTTTCATCGGCGCGAGCGGTCAGCATCAGCACGGGCACCGGGCGCACGGCCTGGATGCGGCGGCAAACTTCGAGGCCGTCGAATCCCGGCATCATCACGTCGAGCACCACTAGGTCGGCATCCATCTGCTCGCAGCGGGTCACAGCGCTGGGGCCGTCGAATGCCAACTCGACGTCGTAGCCCTCGGCACGCAGCCTCGCCGCGATGGACTCGCAGATGCTGACCTCGTCGTCGACCACGAGCACTCTTCGCTGACTCATGGAACTGACTGTATTCGGCCCTCGTGGATGAACCTGGGAGGACTTGTGAAGGTTCTGTGCAGGTTCTAGAACCTGCGGATGTTGTTGATCGGCAGATCCGCCAGGGGCGTCAGTCCGGTCGGAACACCAACTCCGTAGGCGTTGAACACCATTCCGAACCCAGCGTAGATGCCGACGTGCGTCGCACCGGGGTAGAAGGTGATGACGTCGCCGGGGGCGAGGGCCCACCGGGGAACCGGCTGTCCGACGTTGGCCTGCTGTTGGCTGGTCCGTGGCAGATTCACGCCGGCCTGCCGAAACGCCCATTGCACCAGCCCGGAGCAGTCCCACGAGTTCGGCCCGACGCCGCCCCACTGGTAGGGCTTTCCGGTCTGAGTGCTCGCCGCTGCCAGCGCGATCAGCCCTGCCGGACTCGGAATCGGAAGGGCGGCTGATCCGCTGCTGATGCTGCCCGTGCTTCCCAAGCTTCCGGAACTCCCGCTACTGCCACCGCTACCGAGGCTTCCCGGGTCGGCTGAGGCAGGGGCAGCGGAGAGCAACAGGACACTTCCGGTCAGCAAAGCCGCGACCGTTCCCGTTCGGAGTGTCGACTTCTTCATGCATCCGTCCTTCGTGGGAGTCGTTTCGGCGCGCGGCAGCGCACCTCGATAGCCGTGAACTGGTAAGACACGTGAAAACAAACACTTCGTTCGGATGTTAACGGCGTGGACGTGGTGTTCGGACAGGAATGATTGATCCGATTTGTCGGTTTTGAACAAACGGGCCTTACGTCCCGGGCTGGCAGAAGATCAGGGAATGATGGGGGATTTCCTGGATCCCGCGGCACGACAAGGTCCATAGATTCGACTCATGCGCCCATACCTGCTCGTCGCCGCGGTCATCATCGGAGCCATCACGGCACTCGTCGGTTGCTCGACGCTCCAGCGCGCAGTGGAGATTCAATCGGATCTCGACGGACTCACCAGGTCGGGTGTCGTCGGGTCGATCGCAACACTCGACGACGGCACCACGACGGCTGTCATGACCAGCGGCGTGCCCAACCGGACCAACGGCGATTCGATCGGCAAGAATGATCGCGTCCGGATCGGAAGTGTGACAAAGACATTCACAGCTTCACTCGTTCTGCAGTTGGTCGCCGAGGGCAAGGTCGACCTCGACGCACCGATCGAGCGGTATCTCCCGGGGCTACTGCACAGCAGTGACATGGACGGCAGTGGCATCGACGGTAGCGCGATCACCGTGCGGCAACTGCTGCAACATCGCAGCGGCCTTCCCGAGTTCGCCGGAGAACCCGGCGCCGACGAATGGATTGCAGCTAACGAGAACCGAACGCTGACGCCGTCCGCCGCGGTCGCCATCGCCCTCGGCAAACCGGCGCAATTCGTCCCCGGAACGTCGTTCGTCTACACCAACACCAACTACATCGTTCTCGGAATGCTCGTCGAATCCGTGAGCGGCCGCAGCTACGCCGATAAACTCCGGTCTCGGATACTCGATCCGCTGGACTTGGAAGACACGTACCTCCCGCCGGCCGGTGAGCTCGACATCAGGGGCGATCACCTGACGGGCTATCAGGATCTCGACGGTGGCCTGACCGACGTTTCCCGCACGGAACCGTCGATCCCCTGGGCTGCCGGAGCGATGGTCTCGACGGGCACAGACCTGAACACCTTCTGGCGTGCACTACTCGACGGGCAGGTGGTGCCGGCCGAGCAGCTTGCCGAGATGACCACCCCTCAGGTCGCCGCCACCGAAGCCGAGGGACTCGGGTACGGGATGGGCGTCGGCGCCACCGAACTTCCCTGCGGCGTCACCTATACCGGCCACAGTGGCGGGATCTACGGGTACTACACACTGTCCGGCGCGACGCCGGACCGCGCGTTCACTGTGACGCTGACGTCGACGCCGAAGGACCAGCCGGACACCGTCGCGATACTCTCGCACGCACTCTGCCCCTGACGCTGTTACCAGTATTGATAACGTTTTCCATCAGTGTCCGCGACGAAAATGACCGCGTCGGCGCCGTCCAACTCCGAAGGTTTCAGCGGCAGGTGGCCGGGCAGGATCGCCTCTCCCGCGGTGACGGACGGGTCAAGTGCTGCGCGAAGTGCGGGCGCCGGAAACAGAGCACGCCGACTGGTCGCATCGGCCAACGCTCCCTGCAGAGTGCCCGGATCACTGTCGGGGTTGGCGTCGGTTGCCACGAATACGTAGCGCTCCCCGAGGACAAGTCCGACAAGTGAGCCGGCGCTCCCCCAGCTGACCACGTCGCCGTTGACGGGCATGTCGGACGGCACTCGCAGGAGATGGGCATTGTGTGCGAAGAGCAGGATCGGCCCGCGTCGCTGCTCCTGGACGACGACCGCCGACAGGTTCTCGGCCATCATCTCGGCACGCAGACTGAGCAGAGTGCCGATGCGATCAGGAGCGGAACTCGCCATCGCGGAGTGATAGCGCAAGAGCCCCAGAGCGGTGCGTGAATGTGCAAGGGCCAGGTCGTACCCGGCCGGGTCGGCGGGCCGCAGCACAGGTGCGGCGCGCCGCAGGACGCTGGCGAGGTCGTCCGCAATGATGCGCAGGGCACGAGCCTGATCGGAGTTGCCGACGGACGCAGCCGGTTCGAACATCGCCGCCGGGTTGGTCCAGTCGGTGTCCTGCCCGAACAGAAGGTCGATGTCGTCGAACGAGTGCGGCCGCATCGCAGCGGGCAGGAAGTCACCTGCTGCAGACAGCGCGCCACGTGGGCTCGGTGCGCCGGAATACTCCACCGGAGCGTCGAAGCCGTAGAAGCGAACTCGGTCGGCCGGAGCGCGGCCGTGGTTGTACTCGCGTAGCCATTCGACGAGTTCGCGGTTACCCGGTACCGCACCGAATCCGTGGCTGAAGCCTGTGGCGAGCACCTTCTCGATGTCCGCCTCTCCCCCGTTCACGTAGTCGTCGACAAGCAAAGCCGCAAAGACATCTGTTTCGAGCACGATCGACCGATATCCTCGTTCGACCAGTTGGCCGAGAAGTTCGTTGCGCAGCAACGGAAAAGCCTTGATCCCATGAGTCGGCTCGCCGAGAGCGAGCAGAGCCGGCACCTCGGTTCGCGCTGCGAGCAGTTCGTCGACGGCACGACCAAGACTTGCCGCGTCTTCGAGTTGGCGGCCGAACTCACTCAGCGCTGGGGCAGTGGACATGATCATCCCTTTCGAAGGTGGACTGCCTTCGACAGTATCGTTGAAGATTCGAGTGAAACTTTCACCGGCAATTACCTGGGGTATACCGTGAAAAGCCTCAATCGGAGGTGATCAGTGCGGCCCATAGACCTTGCCCGTGAACACGGGTTGTCCGCACAGGCGATCCGCAACTACGACGATGCCGGCATCCTCCCTCCGACCGAGCGCAGCACTTACGGCTACCGGCGATACACCCCAGTGCACGCGCAAGCCCTGCGCACTTTCCTCGCATTGCGCGGCGGTCACGGGCACCAGCGGGCCACGGAAATCATGCGGGCGACCAACCAGGGCGACACCGAGTCCGCCTATCGCCTGATCGACAGTGCGCACATGACGCTGCTCGCCGAGCGAGGAACTCGCACCGAGGTAGCCACAGCGCTGGGGACTCTGTCCACCATGGCACCGGCACTGGTGCACGGTCCAGCGCTGACGGTGGGTGAGCTGGCGCGCCGTCTCGGCGTTCACCCGGCGACACTGCGCACATGGGAAGAGCACGGCATCCTGCGCCCCGAGCGCGAACGAGCAACGGGTTATCGCGAATACGGTCCGGAGTGTGTGCGCGACGCCGAGATCGCACGGCAGCTGCGGCGCGGTGGCTATCGGCTGTCGCAAGTCGCTCAGTTTCTCGATTCGCTGCGCGAGGCCGGCGGAGCAGACGCATTGTCAGCGTTCCTCGAATCCTGGCAAGACCGGCTGACCACACGCAGTCGCAACCTTCTCGCCGGCGCAGCTCAGCTCGATGCCTATCTCACGATGCTGGATCAGACCTCGCCTGGTTGCCGATCAGCAAACGGTTGAGGCGTCAGTTCACAAGCCGCGCAAGGCTCCTCACCATCTCACCGACGGTGTCGGTCGACGGCCACGGGAATTCCGGGAGATCGGCCCGCAACATCACCTGTCCGTGCAGCGAAGTCCAGATCGATACCGCATCGACAAAAGTGTCTGTGCTGGCCGACCTCCCAGCGGCGACGCACGCGTCGAGGTTGGTCACCAGTGTGTTGAAGGCGGCCAGTCCTCGCGTATCCGATTGTGGTGACTGACCTTTCGGCCTGGACCACCCGAACAAGACCCGATACCGAGCGGGCTCGGAAATGCCGAACTCGACGTATGCCGAGCACCCGGCATACAGACCCTCGACCGGGTCGGGGTGTGCGGAAACGGCGTCGGCCACGGCGAGATGCAACTGCTCCAGCGATTCGGAGACCACCGCTTCGACAATGGCATCGCGATCGGAAAAGTGTCCGTAGATAGATGGTGCGGATATCCCGACTTCGCGAGCGACCGATCGGAGCGTCACCGCCTGATCCGATCCGGTGCGGGCGATGAGCGTCGCCGCTGCGGCGACGATCTCTCCGCGGAGTCGTGCGCCGCTTCCTCTCGGATTTCGGGCGCGAGTACTCCGAGAACCACTCGTCCCAGTTTCATCGGCATCTTCGGAAACATCACTCACCCGACAAACTTTACACATGTAAGGCGAGGGGGTACGTTCTCATCACTAAACATTCGTAAGGTTACATTCGTAAGGACATGATGAATTCCCTCGAACCCACTGACCGGCGACGATGGGCAGCACTGGGCGCCCTCTGCACATCCCTCGTCGTAGTCACGACCGACAACACCATCCTCAACACCGCTATCCCGACCCTTGCCCGCGAACTGCGGGCGACCACCGTCGACCTGCAATGGATCACCAACGCATACACATTGGCGTTCGCCGCCTTGCTCATCACGGCAGGTGGACTCGGCGCGAGATTCGGTCACCGTCGGATACTTCTGACCGGCCTCACCTTGTTCGCCCTCGGGTCAGCCTTCGCTGCCCTCTCTCACACGTCGTTGCAGCTGATCGGATGGAGAACAGTGATGGGGGCAGCCGCCGCACTGGTCATGCCGGCGACGCTGTCACTTGTCGTCTCGATGTTCGCCCCGCACGAGAGAGGCCGGGCGATAGGAATCTGGTCTGCAACCGCCGGACTGGGAATCGCGATCGGCCCCGTGGCCGGTGGCGTACTTCTCGAACATTTCAGTTGGGGAAGCGCCTTCTGGATAAACGTCCCACTGGTCGCCGGTGTGATCGCCGCGACGGTTTTTCTTGTACCCCCGGCAAGAGGGATCACGAAGGGTTCGTTCGACATCCCCGGACTCCTGCTGTCCGCCGGCGGACTGGCTTTGATCGTGGATGCCCTCACCCAGGCAAGCCTTCGCGGATGGTCGTCGCCCGTCACGGTGCTGGAGATCGTCAGCGCAACAGCACTTCTCGCCGGATTCGTCTGGTGGGAGCTGCGGGCCTCGGCGCCGATGACCGACGTGCGCATCTTCACCAGTCGAGTGTTCAGCATCTCCAATGCCATCTTGGCCGCAACGTTCTTCGCCCTTTTCGGAGTTCTCTTCACGTACACGCAATACCTCCAATTAGTTCGTGGTTACGGTCCATTGGTCGCCGGCGTCGGTGCAGTTCCGTTTGCGATAGTGATGGCGGCTGTCGCCTCCAGCAGCGATCGTATGGTCGGCCGATTCGGCGTGCGCAGTTCGATCGCGAGCGGTCTCGCAGTCATGTCCGCGGGACTGTTGGTCCTGTCGATCGCAGCAGATAGGTACGCACCGTTCGGAATCCTGGCTGCGATCATGGCACTGGTCGGCGCGGGGATGGGGTTGGTCATGGCTCCGGCCACAACCACGTCGATGGCTTCGGTTGCGCCCCAGCAGGCTTCGATGGCCAGTTCGATCAACAGCGTCGTGCGAGAGTTGGGTGGAGTTCTGGGCGTCGCCGTCATCGGGACGGTCGTAGCCACCGATTTCCGGTCCCGCTTCGAACCCGGAGTCGACACTTCCACAGCCGATCCGGCGCAGATCCATGCCGGCGCTCCCCCCGCGAGTGCCTTGACCGACGCAGCGAACCAGGCTTACACCTCGGCGATGAGTACCGGAATCCAAATCTGTGCCGCAGTCGCGTTCGTCGGTGCGTTGGCCGTCATTGCACTGTTTCCCGCACCACGTCGCCCGGTTTCTTGTCCTCCCGCAGACCCCGCCAACTCGGATGACGAAGGCGTCCGGTCGCCGTCCAATCCATGAACCGCACCTCACCGACGAGTTCCGGTTTCACCCACACTGCTCCCTTGCGGTCGTCGGCGGGCAGTTCCTCCCCGAACGGACTTTCCTTCTGACGCAGCGGTTCCAGTGTCGCAAGTAAAGACTCCAAGTCGCGATCACTGAAGCCTGTACCGACGCGCCCCACGTAGGTCAATCCATCCTCACCCGGAATTCCCATGAGCAGCGCCCCGATCCCCTGTGCTCGATTGCCCTGCCCAGTGCGCCACCCTCCGATCACCACCTCTTGAGTGCGCCAGTTCTTCACCTTGATCCAACTCGACCCACGCCGCCCCGGAAGGTAGACCGATGCACGACGTTTGGCGACAATCCCTTCCCATCCGGCATCGGTACTCACCTCCAACGCGTTCTCCGCCGTGCCCTCGATCTGTGGAGGTACCTCGAGCTCACCGACCTTGCCCGCCAACGCATTCAACACGGTGCGCCGGTCCGAGTAGGATTTCCGCAGCAAAGACACTCCGTCGAGGTACAGAAGATCGAAGGCCAGGAACACCGGCTCCCCACCTCGCTGGAGAAGACCGAAATCGGTGACCCCCGCGTCGTTGTACGCCACCACTTCCCCGTCGAGAACCACGTCATGACCGTCCAGCACCTCGGCCAACCCGGCAAGGGCGGGATAGTCCCCGGTCTTGTCGTTACCCGCGCGACTGCGAAGTGACATTGTGCCCGAATGATATTCGAGAATCACTCGAATCCCGTCCCACTTACCTTCGAAAGCCCACTCCTGCGAGTCGAGACCTTCGAGCGTTCCAGCGGTGGCAAGCATCGGCTCGAGATTCTTGGGAAACTCCGTTCCGAAACTCGCGTTCTGATCCTTCATCAGATGCATCAACCACTGGTCACCCTTCGTCCGGATCAGCGCGAAGCGTCCCTGCACCCGTTTCCCACTGAGGCGCACGATCACCTCGTCTTCACGCCACTTCTCGGTCTCGTACGTCCCGGAATCCCAGATCGTCATCGAACCGCCGCCGTACTCCCCCTTCGGAATCGTGCCCGAGAACGTGGCGTACTCGAGCGGGTGATCCTCGGTGTGCACGGCCAACCGATTCTCTCCGGCACTGGTCGGTACGCCCTTCGGAACAGCCCAGGACACGAGCACACCATCCCGCTCCAGCCGAACGTCGTAATGCAATCGTCTGGCGTGATGTTCCTGAATCACAAAGGTATTGCCCGCTGTCTCCTTGGTCACCGCAGCAGGGATCGGCTCCGGCGTCCGGTCGGCCGACCGCTTGTTGCGATAGTGCGTCAACGTGTCGGCTACAGCCGCCGAGACCGGCGGATCCAGATCGCCCAGCAGATCACCATCGGATTCGACGCGCTCCAGAACCTCGTCGAACAACAGATGCCGTAGTTTCGGATCGTCGAGTTCGTCCCAACTGCGCGGCGCGGCAACATAGGGTTGATCGCGACCACGCATCGAGTACGGCGCAATGGTTGTCTTGGCTGCGTTGTTCTGACTCCAGTCCACGAAAATCTTGCCTGCCCGCACATTTCGAGCCATCGTCGCGGTGACGAGATCCGGGTGAAGCTTCTCGAGTCCGGTGGCGATCTGCTTGGCGACAGTCGACGCACCGCTGCCGTCCAAGGCTCGATCCAGTGGAACGTAGAGGTGAATTCCCTTGCTACCACTGGTTACCGGATAGGCAGTCCACCCCAGAGTTGCGACCAGATCTCGAATCGACCTCGCCACCTCGGCGCACTCGGTCAATCCGACGCCTTCGCCCGGGTCGAGATCGAATACCAGTCGTGTCGCCGGACCACGCTCGGAACCGTCGAATCGCCATTGGGGAACGTGCAATTCGAGTGCGGCCTGCTGCCCCAGCCACGCCAGGGATGCAACGGAATCGAAGACCGGGTAAGTGACGACACGATCAGAATGTTGCAGCGACGCACGCGTGAGCCACTGCGGGGCAGACGACGCAAGGTTCTTCTCGAAGAAGGACTGACCGTCCACGCCATTGGGCCAACGCTTACGAGTGCCCGGTCTACCGACGACATGCGGAAGCATGACTGCGGCGATACGGGTGTAGTAGTCGATGACTTCGGCCTTCGTGGTGCCGCTCTCGGGGTAGAGGATCTTGCCCAGATTGGTCACGGACACCGTTGTGCCGTCGAGCGTGATCTGACCCCGATCCGTCGTTGCCATTTCCTCATTGTGCTGGATAGTGCTGCATCTGGCAGTAGAAATCTGGTGGATCGGAAACCTGCCGCTGCGCCAGTCCACGGGCAAGACTGGATTCTCGATGGGAGAGGAGACCACGATGACAGTTCGCAGTTCCGTGGAGCCGTTGGTGGACAACAACTGGCGGATGTTCGCCACCTGTAAGACGGTGGACCCCGCGGTGTTCTATTCGCCGGGTGAAGAACGCGGACGCAATCGGGCTGCACGGGAAAATTCCGCCAAGCAGGTGTGCTTCCGCTGCCCGGTCATTCGGGACTGTCTGACGTTTGCACTCGACACGGCTGAACCACACGGAGTATGGGGTGGGACGACACCGTCGGAGCGCCTTGCACTACGACGCTCAGCTGCGTGAACTCCGCTCACACGAGACCCCCGTCACGTTCGTACCGGACAAACAGGCAAGATGGCCTTGTGCCTATGACACGACGCGCTGTTGCCGTGACCGCGATCTTCGCTTCCTCGATCTTGTTGGGCTCGTGTTCGTCGCAGCCGGAGGCACCTGCGGCAGCGGACACCACGACCACGGTTCCCGAGGCATTCACCAAACTGCCCTCGACTACCGCCGTGGACAAGTGCGGACCCCAGAGCGGGACCACCCTCGAAGACGGTGTCTTGACCATCGCCACCGATTCGCCGGCGTACGCGCCGTGGTTCGTCGACAACACTCCGTCCAACGGCAAGGGCTTCGAGGGGGCGGTGGCCCGGGCCGTCGTCGACAAGCTCGGGTACAACGCCGGTCAGGTTCGCTTCACCACGGTCGCCTTCAACGACGCACTGAAACCAGGCCCCAAGGATTTCGACTTCGACGTCAATCAGTTCACGGTTTCCGGGGATCGCCGTGAGAACGTCGACTTCAGCTCGCCGTATTACGCAGTGGCGCAGTCGGTGATCGCCTCGCGCGGGAGCAAAGCCGCTGAGGCAAAGAATCTTGCGGATCTTGCCGGCTACCGTTTGGGCGCTCAGACCGGTTCCACCAGCCTCGCGGCGATCACGGACACGATTGTTCCGACCACTGCGCCACGCGAGTTCGCGACCACGGACGATGCGAAAGCTGCGCTGGCCGCGGGCGAGATCGACGCACTGGTCGTCGACATCCCGACCGGATTTCACATCACCGAGAACGAACTGCCCGGGTCGGTCATCGTGGGTCAGTTTCCGCGACCCAACGCGGTCACCGAATTCTTCGGGTTCGTGCTCGAGAAGAACAGTCCTCTGACGGCGTGCGTCTCTGCCGCCGTGGATGCGCTCTACGCCGACGGCACCCTCGAGAGACTCGCAACCGAATGGATCACGGACAGCGCCGACGCGCCAGTCCTCGAGTAGTTCAGCCGGCGCGCCCACTGATCGCGCCGACGAAGACCTTCGGGATGTCTGCCGGTGTCGGAGCGAAGTGGCTGTTGCCGCCGGTGAGAGCCGAAATCTGCTCGAGCACATCGGTATCGGCGTCATCGGTGACACCGATGGTGATGATCGGTACCGGCCGCGTCGGGTCCTGCTCGCGAGTCAGGGTGTCGAGAAGTTCCTGCAGCGAGATACTCGACGGATCATCGTTCGCACCGTCGGTCAGCAGAATCACCGAATTGATCGAGGCCGGATCGTAGGTCTGTTGCATGGACCGATACGCGGCGAGAACGCTGTCGTACAAACCTGTTCCGCCGCCGACGATCGAAGAGAGGTCGTCGATCCGAGACAGCAGTTTGCTCCGATGATCCGTGTCGCCTTCAGTTGCATCCATACGGGCGACAGGTTCGAGTTCGCGGTAGTCCGTCCCGTCACCGAGGTCTACGGAGAACGCCCAGAGACCCAATTGTGCGTTGGCGGGAAACATTCGGATCGCGATGTCACCGGCCTGCGCCGTCGCGGCCATTCGAGTGACCCCGTCCTGCATGTAGTCCATGGACCCCGAGACGTCGACAACTGCCAGCGCGCGGGAAGGCCTGGACAGAATCTCGTACCGCGCAAGCGCTTTGGTGACCACAGACGGATCGGACGGCACCAGCGAGCCAACACTTCCCACTCCACCGGCGACCGGTGGGGCCTGATCCGCGCCGCGGAACCCGAGGCCGGCAAGTACGGAGCGCCCGGTGTCCGATGTCAGCGCTGCCACCAGCAGTTTGCCGGCGTCGACCGCCGACGAGTCTGCACCCACACTTGCCATCGGGTAGTCCATGAAGACCGAACCGGACGACGGTACCGACGCGGTGAGTCGACTGTCCGCATGTGCGGCGAGATAAGCCTCGAAGGTCTGCTCGGTCGTCACCGCGGTCCCGCCGTCCGCGTCCACGGTTTGGATGCGTCCGGTCGAACCGGTTTCCTTCAGATTTCCGTACTGCGCTTGCGCCACCGGGACCAGGGCTGCCGAAATGGACGTGAGGTCACCGCCCCGCGACTGGGCCTCGGCAAAGGCTGCCACGATCGGTGCGCTGGAGACGGCACTGGTGAGGGGATCGCCGATGTGCAGTGCTGGAGCGCCGAGGACATCCGTCCAAGCGGCGGGTGCCTCGCTACCCGGCGCCGAGACAGTGACAACAGGGGTGGACGCGACCGAGTTGCTGATCCGGCGAATCTCCTGCCCGCTAGCCGAAACCTTGTCCAACCATTCGCTCGAATCAGGGATCCACAGTGCGGGTGCCGAACCGTCGGCGATCGCCGCGACGGTGAGCACGGGATCTTGCGGCGTCACGCTGAGCGAGCTGCACCCGAGTTCCGTAGCGGGGATGGCAGCGGCGACAGCTTCGAGTCCCGAGGCGATCGACGGATCGGCGGCCACGGTCACGGTTTCCGGGTTCTCACAGCTGGTTGCCGTCGCAGCTGTGACAGCACTCGCACCGAGTTCTCCCTTGTCGCTGACGCTTTTGAACGTCACGGCGAATGCTGCGGTTCCACCGACTGCGACTACTGCCAAGAGTCCGATCAGAACCTGCACGGATCGAGGCATGGACGCAGGTGGTGCGCCGTACCCATGACGAGACGACATTGATCGAATCCTTTCCGGCGGGACCCGCATCAATAACCAACCGATGCCCGGTTTATCCCGCCGAAAAGAATCCTAACTCACGTTAGCGGTGAAGTAGCTCGATGTGGAAATCTCCACAACTTAGGTGTAGATCTGGACAAACTGGGCCAGCGACTTCTCCACATCGCCTTTGAGCGCCCGCGCCACACTCGAACCGATCGGGCCGAACAACGGCGCGCCGCCCAACTCGACTGTCAGCGCGAGTTCCGACCCGTCGCCCTTTGCCTTGACGTCGAGTTCGAGACCGAGCTTGACCCCGCCCTTGCCGTCTCCCTTGAGCGAGATCGCCTTCGGGACGTCGTACTTCTTGATGGTCCACCGAACGCGGTTGCGCAGGCCCTTCACAGTCACGACCGAGCTGATCTCGGTGCCGACACCCAGTTGTTCGGGAAGTTCACTGCGCCATCCGTCGTGAACCACGAGCCAGTTTTCGTATCCACTGAGATCGGACGCCTTGTCCCACACTTCCTGAGGAGGAAGCGGAACGTCGATTTTCACTGTGAGCTTTGCCATGGCAGAACAATAAGCCCCGTGCGCCTTTTCCGTAACCAGAGGTACCAGAAAGACGCACGGGGCTTTGCCCCTCTTAGTGGCTGACAGCCTTTTCGACGCCGACGCCGGTGAGGGAGCGAACTTCCATCTCCGCCTGCTTTGCCGGATCTTCGATCTTGTTACGTCCGATGTACGTACCGACGATGCCGAGGACGAATGCCAGCGGAATCGAGACGATGCCGGGGTTCGAGAGCGGGAACCAGGCGAAGTCGGAGTTCGGGAACATCGACGACGGCTTACCCGACACCGCCGGGGAGAACACGATCAGCGTCAAGCAGCTGATCAAACCGCCGTAGATGCTGAAGAGCGCACCGGTGGTGTTGAACTTCTTCCAGAACAACGAGTAGAGCAGGGTGGGCAGGTTCGCCGAGGCCGCCACTGCGAAGGCGAGAGCCACCAGGAAGGCGATGTTCTGCCCCATCGCCATGATGCCGAGAACGATGGAGACGAGTCCGATGACCACGACGGTGATTCGAGAAACTCGAACCTGCTGCTCCTCGGTTGCGTTGCCGCGCTTGATGACACTGGCGTAGATGTCGTGAGCGAACGACGCCGAAGCAGTGATCGCGAGACCGGCAACGACGGCGAGGATGGTCGCGAACGCCACCGCGGAGATGATGCCGAGGAAGATGGTGCCACCGAGCTCGAAGGCGAGTAGCGGAGCGGCCGCGTTCTCCTTACCAGGCGCTGCCAAGATCTTGTCCGGTCCGACCATGCTGGCCGCGCCGTAGCCGAGAACCAGTGTGAACAGGTAGAAGGCACCGATGAGCGCGATCGCCCAGGTCACCGAGCGGCGAGCTTCCTTGGCAGTGGGCACCGTGTAGAAGCGCATCAGCACGTGCGGCAGGCCCGCGGTGCCGAGCACCAAAGCGATTCCGAGAGAGATGAAGTCGAGCTTCGTCATTCCGGAAAGACCGTACTTGGCACCGGGCCCGAGGATGTCGCGTCCCTGCACACCCTTGGTGGTGGAACTGTTGACCATGTCCTGCGCATTGGCGAGCAACTGAGAGAAGTTGCCGCGCACTGCCCACAGAACGAGTACGAACATGATTCCGGCTCCGGCAACCAGCAGAACTGCCTTGACCATCTGTACGTAGGTGGTGCCCTTCATGCCGCCGACCAAGACGTACACGATCATCAGCACACCCACGATCGCGACGACGATCGACTGTCCCACCTTGCCGTCGATGTTGAGCAGCAGCGCGACAAGTCCACCGGCGCCGGCCATCTGGGCAAGAAGATAGAAGAGGGAAACGGCCAGAGTGGACAGGGCTGCCGCCATGCGCACCGGACGCTGCTTGAGTCGGAAGCTCAGCACGTCGGCCATCGTGAATCTGCCCGTGTTCCTGAGCAATTCGGCGACCAGGAGCAGTGCAACCAACCAGGCGACAAGGAAGCCGATGGAGTACAGGAAGCCGTCGTAGCCGTACACGGCGATCGCACCTGCGATACCGAGGAACGATGCCGCCGAGAGGTAGTCACCGGCGATGGCGAACCCGTTCTGCGGGCCGGTGAACTGCCCACCACCGGTGTAGAAGTCGGACGCCTTCTTGGTGGTCCGGCTGGCGCGGATCACCAGCGTCATGGTCACGACGACGAACGCGAGGAAGATCGCGATGTTGAAGGCTGGGTTTCCTACGTCCGTTCCGGACGCGGCGAGTGTGGTGATCACTGTGCGGGACCTTCCAGTTCTTCACGGATGGCGGCGGAGCGGGGATCGAGCTCACGACCGGCGAACTTCACGTACCACGCGGTGATGGCGAAGGTCGTGACGAATTGCCCGAGGCCGAGGATGATGCCGAGATTGATGTTGCCGAGGACCTTGGTGGCCATGAAGTCGTGGGCATAGGTAGCCAGGACGACGTACACCGCATACCAGAGCAGGAAGAATGCAGTGATGGGGAAAACGAACTTGCGCAGACGCGTTCGGAGTTCCTGGAATTCGGGACTCGCTTGCATGTCTATGAATGCCTGGGCATCCGGGGTGCGTCGCTCTTGCGGCGACCCCTCACTGATTTCTGCTGTGGACACTGCCGGCTCCTCGCCTCGCGTGTGAAGTGAACTACGCACAGACGTTAGTGAGATCGGAGTCACATGAAGACGCTGTGGCGCCAGTCACACGGTGAGCAGTCGCGCGCTGCGCCGAACGGTCAGGCAGGCGCGACCAACGGCAGAGGGTTCGGGCGGTGAAAGTCAGGGTTGGCGGAGATCGTCTTCGCGATCGGAGCCCATTCCGAGACGTTCCGGGGCGTGCATCCGCGTGAAGATTCGCGCAATATCTGCCGGTATCTGCTTCGACGACACCTTGCTCACGACGATCATCGTGAGGAACGCCAGCGGCACGCTCACCGCGGCCGGGAACGCGAAAATGGCTGCCGGCCAGCCACCGAGGACGTCCTCCGACAAACCACCCAGGACGGCGACAGTAGCGGCAGTGCCCGCAACACATCCACCGACAACCATCCCCGCCCCCGCGCCGACGGCGGTCAGACCGCGCCACCAGATACCCAATACGAGCAGTGGGCAGAGCGTCGACGCAGCGACTGCGAACACCAAACCGACGGTTCTCGAGAGGTCGACCGACACCACCGCCAGCGACAGCACGAGAGGAACGACCCCGGCCAGTAGCGCTGCAATACGGAAGTCTCGAACTCGACCACGGAGAACATCGGTACTGACGACGCCGGCGATGCTGACGAGCAATCCGGACGACGTCGACAGGAAAGCGGCGATGGCACCGGACGCCACGAGGGCTGCCAGCAGTTGTCCGCCCCACCCCGAGAACACCGAGCCCGGCAACAGCAGCACCGCCGCGTCAGAGGTGCCGGTGATCAGAAGTTGCGGGACGTACAGTCGAGCGAAAACACCGAGGAGTGTCGGAAACAGGTAGAACACGCTGACCAGACCGACAACGGCGAGCGACGTCAGACGGGCTGCCCGGCCGTCGGGGTTGGTGTAGAACCGGACGAGAACATGAGGAAGGCCGAGCGTTCCGAGGAAGGTCGCGAGCATCAGCGAGTACACCTGGTACATCGGGTGCGGCCCACCGAAACCCCAACCCGGGGTGATCCAGTCAGAGTTCTGCGCGGGCGCTCCGGCGACGACAGGGACAGCGGCTCCCGCGTCGAGGACCATGGACATGCCTTCACCGAGAGTGTGCTCCCCCGGCCCCAGGGTCATCGTGCCTTCGACCGCTCGCCCGTCGACTGTGCCGCCGCTGACCGTCACCGGCTCGGACACCTGGACGACGACGTCGGTGGTGATGTCGACGGTCGTCGCAGTGGTGACCGTCGGCGGCATCGACGCGCCGACGTCGTGGTGATCGCCGAAGAAGTAGAAGGTCAGTGCCACAGCGGGAATCGCGACGGCAGTCAGTTTCAGCCAGTACTGGAAGGCCTGAACGAAGGTGATCGAGCGCATCCCGCCGCCGACGACGTTGGCGATGACGATGACCCCGACCGCTACGCCGCCGATCCAACTGGGAACCCCGAGCAAGATATTGAGCGTCAGTCCCGCGCCTTGGAACTGCGGGATCAGGTACAGGATGCACACCATCGCGACCACGAGCATCGCGAGCTTGCGCAATCGCGGTGAGCCGAGACGGAACTCGGCGAAATCGGGGACGGTATACGCACCGGAACGCCGAAGCGGCGCTGCGACGAACAGCAGCAGGGCGAGGTATCCGGCGGTGAAGCCGATGGGATACCAGAGTGCGTCGGCGCCGTACTTGGCGACCAGCCCCGCAACACCGAGAAACGAAGCAGCAGAGAGGTACTCGCCGGAGATGGCCGTCGCATTCCACCGCGCACTGACGGTTCTGGACGCGACGAGAAAGTCCGAGGTGGTACGAGCGAGCCGAACGCCGTAGATTCCGATAGCCACCGTCGCGACAGCTGCTGCCACGATGCCGAGCACCGTCAACACCGGGATAGGTTGTCCTCCCACAGTGCCGCGCTCAGTCGTCCACGATGTCGTTGAAGTCCTGCTCGTTTCGCTCCGCACGACGCACGAACACCCAACCGGTCGTCAACAGCAAGGGATACACGGCGCCGCCCATTACGAGCCACGGCAACCGGATGCCAAGGACCGCGACCTCCGACAGCGTCGGGAAGAGATGCGTCAGCAGCGGCACCGCACACAGGAGCCCGGCTGCGACGACGGCAAGGCGAATCGCCAGTCCCAACTGCGCGCGAACGAGACCGCGGATCATGGCGTCACCGACTTCGGTCTGTTCCTGCACCTCCACCCGTGTTCGCACGATCCGTGCGCCACTACGTTGCGCCAACACAACGCGCTCACGCTGCGGAGGATCGGACTGCGACGTCACCGCGACAACCAACTCTGCTTGGGCGCACGAACCAGTCGATCCTTGAGTTCACGGGTGTGTCTGCGACTGACCGGAAGCTCGACGGGAGGCTTGTCGCCGTGCGGGCGCAGACAGACCACCAATCCACTGCCTACTGTTCGGATGCCGGTGACCAGCGCCAGCGACACCAGGTAGGAGCGGTGCACACGCAAGAAGCCCGCGTCGGCCCAGCGTGATTCGAGCGTCGAGATCGGGATGCGCACCAGGTGCGACTTTCCAGCGGTGTGCAAACGCGCGTAGTCCCCGTCGGCTTCCACCCACTCCACCGAGGAACGCTGAACGAGCGTCGTGACACCGCCCAGTTCCACCGGGATCACCTCGTCCGTGGGCGCAGCTTCGGGTTTGCTCTCACTCTTGGTGCGCCCGGCCAGCCCCACGATCCGCTGAACGGCCTGAGCGAGACGCTCCTCCCGGAGCGGTTTGAGTAGGTAGTCGACGGCGCCGAGATCGAATGCGTCAACCGCTCGATCGTCGTGCGCTGTCACGAACACCACGGGCGGTGGCGTCGCGAAATTGGAGAGGATGCCGGCCAGTTCGAGACCGTCGAGTCCGGGCATGTTGATGTCGAGAAACACCGCGTCGATGCTTCCACCGCGCAGTATCCGCAACGCTGTCGTCGCATCCGATGCCGTGTGAACGTGCGCCACCGAGTCCTCGGCGCGCAGCAAGAAGGCCAGCTCGTCGAGGGCTGGTTTCTCGTCGTCGACGGCAAGGACGGTCAGCTGGGCATCAGTGTCAGTCTCGTTCACAACAGGTCCATGTTCCCACGACGGTTTCAGCCTGATCATCGAAGGCGAGAATCAGACGTGAATACCCTGCTTGAACTTGGGAACACGCATGCTGACCTTCGTACCGGCACCCGGCGCTGTCTCCACCACGAGTCCGTAGTCGTTGCCGAACGCGGCACGAAGTCTGTCGTCGACGTTGGCCAAACCGACGTGAGCAGCTTCTCGTGCGCTGGGTCGCCCCGATCCCGACTCGATGGCGTCGAGCGAACCGGAGCGCAGTAGTTCGGGGTCCATCCCCACACCGTCGTCCTCGACGCTGATGATGCAGTCCGGTCCCTCGTCCGCAGCCACGATGCTCACGGTCCCGCCCTCCGGCTTACTCGAAATGCCGTGACGAACCGCGTTCTCGACCAGCGGCTGGAGGGCCAGGAAAGGAAGAACCACGTTGAGCACTTCGGGTGCTATCTGAAGGCGGACGTTCAGAGCCTCCCCGAATCGCGCGCGTTCGAGGGTCAGGTAACGATCGATGTTGCGCAGCTCGTCGGCAAGCAGGGTGAACTCACCCGCAGATCGGAACGAGTACCGCGTGAAGTCCGCGAACTCGAGGATCAGTTCTCTGGCCCGCGCCGGATCGGTTCGAACAAACGATGCGACCGTGTTGAGCGCGTTGTAGATGAAATGAGGACTGATCTGTGCGCGCAGGGCACGCACTTCGGCTCGATCCAACAGGGCTCTGGACGCGTCGAGGTCGGCGAGTTCGATCTGACTGCAGGCATATCGTGCCACCTCGGTGACCGCTCCGAGCATTCCCGGCCACGGGTCCTCGCTGGTGACGATTCCCAGTACGCCGACCACGCCGATGTCCTCGATCAGCAGGGGCTGAGCGATCAGCGCTCGCACATGGTGATCGCTCGGTCCGCGCACCAGGTCCGAGTGCGTGACGAGTACCCGGCGTTCGCCTTCGATCGCACGAATGGCGGCGTCATGGAATTGTTCGGACAACGCTTCGTGACGGCCGTCCCACGCCAACAGGTTTCCCGACGCGTCTGCCAGGCCCAGACCGGAGCCGCCGGTCAGCTCGCGTAGGTGAGGCGCCGCCTCGGCGGCCGAATTCTCGTCGAGTCCACGCCGAAGTGGCCGCGCGGCAAGCGAAGCCGTGTGGAGAGCGGCATGGACTGCACGTTCGGTGGGGGTGGTCACCTCACGTCTGGTGCGCATCCACACAGCCGTCAGCGCCCCGGCCACTGCGAGAATCAGCACGCTGAGAAGCGCGACCACGGCCGGACTCAAGGCGAGTCCTCGTCCAGTGTCCGTATCAGTGTTTTCGGAGCCACCGTGCGGTACGCATCTTCGACGACGTCGGCTACGTCGTTCCAGAATTTCTCGTCCTCGGTCTCGTCGGCACTCGGAACGTCGAGGTACACGCCGATCCATCCCCGGCCACCCACGTACGGAGGGACGAAGAACCTCGACGGGTCACGACTGACCCAATCTGCCTGCGCCCCAGGTGGGGCCGCGGCCCAGATCGCGACGCGATCGTCGTGGTGGTGATCTGCCATGGTGACGAACTGCGGCGCCTTGCGCACGAACCACGACGCTTCACCGTGGCTGACCCGCTCGGTCGCCTCCGGCAATGCCAGTGCAAGAGCGCGGATTCGCTCCAACGGCGTCATCGATTCACGACCCGCAGGTATTCGGTGCCGGAACACCTGCAAATCGATCCTTCACCCACGCGACAGCTCCCGGCACAGCGGCGCCGTCCGCATGACCTTCACCCGGTCGCGCCTGGAATTCGATGACGTCACCGTCGGCGCAGGCGCGTTCGACTGCCGCCTCGGTCCATTCCGGACGGATCAGGTTGTCATTGGTACCGACGACTACGTAAATCGGACCGCTCGCGCGTTGACTGGGAAGAGCAACGTCGCTGAGCCACGCGTGAATTCGGTCCGCATCCTCGGCGGTAGCCGGCCGCGTGTCGGCGGGCGTCACCTTTCCGACCAGACCCAACTTCTCCGTCGCCCGAGAGGTCAGGCACGAGGTGAGCAGGTCGTAGTTCTGCTCGAATGCTCCGCGCACGTAGTCGGTTCGTTCGAGGTCCGGATGGGTGAGGGACAGCCCTTCGAGTACATAGGGCAGCAGCAGTTGCTGAGGCAGTGACAGATTCACCTCGGAATCACTCGAGATGATCGGCGAGATGTCCGCTGCCGGGGACAGGTTTGCTGCACCGACGAATTCGAGTCCGTCGCCGTAGGTGTCGGCTTCCTCGGCTGCTGCCCAGGATGCCTGCCCGCCTTGGGACAGCCCCAGAGTTGCCCAACGAGTCGCGGTGTCCGGAACGACGTTGCGCGCCGCTCGAACCGCGTCGATGACGTTGAACGCCGCGGTGTCCGGTTGCAGGTAAGGATGCGGGTCCGGAGTGCCGAGGCCCTCGAAGTCGGAGACAGCGACCACGTATCCCGAGTCGAGGAACGGCGCGACCAGGCCGATCGTGCCGAACAGGGTCGGCGAGGCCGACGGCGCGCAGTCGTCCGAAATACCCGTCGTGCCATGGCCGATGGAGACGATCGGCCAACCGCCCTCCGGCGGAGTTCCAGGCGGCGTGAACACCGTTCCCGACACCTGAGTCTCTCGGCCGTCGATACCGGAGGTGGAGCCGTACAGGATTTTCACCGCGCTTGCTCCGGACGCCGCCACTTCGGCTGTGCTGGTGAAGGGTTCACTGTCGAACACGACGCCACGTTGCGCACTGCTCTCGACCGACGGGGTTGTCGTGGTCGAGGTGTCGGTGACGGAGACATCCGGCGAGGCATCCGATCCGCAGCCGACGCTCACGAGAAGTGCGCTCGCCACCACGACTCCCCAGACTGCGCGAACCCGCGAACTCCGAACAGTCATACGCAGTGTTCCCCTCTATTTGCCTGCACCGCTACCTGCTCGGCGACGCCTGACACGTTCCTCTGCTGCGGCCTCTTCGATGTCGAGTCCTTCCAATACGGTACGCAATACCTCGTCGTCGAGATCTCCGTCGTCACGTGCGGCGATCAGCGCAACTCGTTGCGAGCGCAGTGACTGATGCCTGAACTTGTCGAACAGAGCTCCCGCATTCCACAAGGCGGCCTCGCGATCGGCGTCCTCGTCGACCTCCTGGAGTTGAAGCCTCGCCTGCATCGAGCGTCGTACGCGTTCGACGATCGCCTGCAGTTCCTTCCCGTCGATCCCCGGCGGAGGGTGCGCGGCCGCGTCTGCCAACGCCTTCTCTCCCGCCTTGCGAGAAATGTTGCGGGCCAACTCCATCTGTTCCTGCGTGCGCAACTGCTCGTAAGGATCCGCGACGTCGAGGCGACGGATCATGAACGGCAAGGTAGATCCCTGGATGAGCAATGTCCCGACCGCGACGATGAACGCGATCGCCTGGATGACGCCGCGTCCGGGGAACGGCTCGCCGGACGAGAGTGCAAACGGGATACCGCCGGCCGCAGCAAGAGTGACGACGCCGCGCATTCCCGCCCACGAGACCACCAGATTCTGTTTCCACGTCAGTTGATTCTCGCGATCACGGCGCAGGGTTACACCGAATCGCACACGCGAGTAGCTCAGGAACAGCCACACCGGCCGAATCACGATGACAACGGCCAGGACTGCGAGACCGTACGCGAACACGTGAAGCACCGGAAGTCCGTCGGCGACAACATCGTCGATCACGAAGCTCAGCTGGAGCCCCATGTACGCGAAGACGAACATCTCGAGAAGGGTGTCCAGGCTCGACCACACCGAGCGCTCCTGCAATCGCGTCATGATCGACGCGTCCGTCGAATAGTGCCCGATCACCAGACCAGCGACCACAACGGCCAGAACACCGGACGCGTGTAGTTCTTCGGCGGCCAGGTAGGCAGCGAACGGAAGCACCAACCCCAAGCCGGTTTCCAGTGGAGAGTCGTACATGCGGGCACGAACGAACTTGACGACAAACGCGAGCACCAAGCCGACGACAACGCCGCCGATCACTTCGTACGCGAAGAACAACAGGGGCGAATCGGTGGCAATTCGCGTTCCGGTCACTGCTGCGACGGCGACGGTGAAGAGCGTGAGCGCGGTGGCGTCGTTGACGAGCCCCTCGCCCGTCAGGATGGCGATCACCCGTTTCGGGAGCCCGAGCTTCTGACCGACCGCCACCGCGCTGACGGCGTCGGTCGGCGCGATCACGGCCCCGAGCACCAGGGCGGCGCCGATCGTGAACTCGGGCACCATCCATTCGGCGAAGAAGGCAACCACGAACGCCGTCACCAACACCATTCCGACGCCGAGGCGCAAGATCGGGGCCAAGTTGCGTTTGAAGGTCGCCACCGAGAATTTCAGAGCGGCCGAGTAGAGAAGCGGCGGCAGGACCACACCGAGAATGACGTGGGGATCGAGTTCCGGCCGCGGCATACCGGGTATGAAGGATGCGACCGAACCTACCGTCACCAAAACCAGCGGAGCCTGCAGGTTTCGTCGATTGGACAGCCCGGTGACTGCGATGGCGGCAATGACGACCAGCAGAATCCAGGTGAAGTTCACGCGTTCATTCTGCCCGCCGACCCTGGGAGTTCACCTAGCGGACGCACAGAAGCCCGCAACCTTTTCGGTGACGGGCCCCTGAGCAACGGTGCTACCGAAAAACGGTATGCCGAATCCGGTATTACTGCTTTTCGGGAACAGCCTTCTTGGCGGCCTCAGCTGCCTTGTCGATCTGATCGCCGTACTTGTTGCCGGTTTTGTCGTCGGCGATGTCGGCGACCTTGTCGATAGCGTCGTGAACCTTGTCGGAGTTCTCCGCTGCGAGCTCCTGGCCCTTTTCGACCAATCCCTTGACGTTGTCCAAGAAACCCATGTCCGTGTCCTCTCCCGGTGCTGACGCACATCCTTCGGCGGAATCGTTCCTCCGCGCCCTTCGATTCTCACAGGTCGACGGCCTCTGCGCCAGAAAGCAGGTCCGTGCGTTCGAGCCGTGCGCAACTCGAGGTAGCGTTAACCCACCAATAGCTGATTGACCACCCATCGACATCGACAGGTGCCCGGTTTGAATGCAGGACTGCGCGGGACGGGGAGCGACCCCTACCCCACGCGTGAACTGCTGTCCCGGTGGTGGTCGGATCGCACCGATTACACCTGGCTCCCCCGATTCCTCGACACTCGCGGGCTGACCGTTCCCGGACGCAAATTAGTCGCGGTGTGGTGTTTTCTCTTCGCCCTGATCGCGGCGACCATGCAGTTGAGCCGCTTCGGTTCCGACACCGCCCTGGCGCGGTCGATCTTCGCCCTCGGAACTATCAGTGGCGCCTATGCGGGCTACCGCTGGGCGCGTAACGAATCGTGGCCAACTTGGCGACAATCCGTGGCCTTTGTCGTCTGGGCCGACCTGTGGCTCGCCGTCACTCTCTTCTTCGCCGTACGCACCGCTTTCGTCGGAACCATCGGCTGCATCCTGTTCATCATGATCGGCTTCTATGCGGCGATAGTTCACAGCCCTCGCGTTGCCATCAGCCACATCGGTTGGGCTCTTGCTGTCTGCACGACGCTCGCTGCCATGGCGATGTCCGAGCCGGTCAACGACGCCTGGGTGGTCGTGAATCTCTATCTGATGGTTGCCGGTGTGGTTTTCTCCACCGCATGGATTCTGCAGATCGTCTGGCTGCGCCTGACCGACGACGCACGCAACGCCCACCGGGACTACCTCACCGCGACACTCAATCGCCGCGGACTCCAGGACGAGGCACAGCATCTGCTGCGCAGTGATCGAACGCAGGCTCTGATCGCACTACTCATCGACGTCGACTCGTTCAAAAACCTCAACGACACGCACGGGCACGTCGCGGGCGACGACGCGTTGACCGCTGTCGCCGACCGCCTCATCGCTGCCGCCGGCCCCGATGCGGTGGTGGCTCGAATCGGTGGAGACGAGTTCGTCGTCCTGCGCGGAGTCGATCGAGGAGACATCGAGCAGGTCGCCACCGAGATACATTCGGCGGTCTCGTCCGACTCCGATCCCTATCCTGTGTCCGCCAGTACCGGCGTCAGCGTCTATCTGAGTCCCGAGACGGACTTACCGGATCGAGCTGTCAACGAACTGATCGAGCACGCAGACAATGCGATGTACCGAGCCAAGAAGCGCGGCGGCGATCGCATTGCCTGGGTGCAGATGTTCAGGCGCTGAAACTACTCACTCACTGTGGGCATGGTGATGCTCGCCGGGCAGGTCGTCGGGTGTCGCGAACATCTTTCGTTTCTCCCCGTGCAGGCGTGCGCTGATCCACCACGAGAGTTCCACGAGTACAACGCCGATCGCGCCGAGGGTGATCGCGAGCGTCGTCGCAGCGACGTTGCTCGGATCCAGTTTGAAGAACTCACGGGTGAACGGCAGCGCGAACAGGATGAGGTATCCGGCCACCGACCCGCCGATCAGAACGAGCTTCCACCAGACGTACGGCCGAGCCACGACGGCCAGAACCCACACGGCGATCATGATCAACGTGATGAGCGCACTGGTTCCGGCCTGGATCTTCTGGGTTTCCGTCTGGTCCGGGCCTTGGTAAGCCAATACGTAGGAGATGAACGTGGTGATGCCGATGATCAGGCCCGACGGCAACGCCAGACGCATCACGCGCGAGACGAAACCGGTTCGCGCGCGCTCGTTGTTGGGTGCCAGAGACAAGATGAAGGCCGGGATACCGATCGTGAACCACGCTGCGATCGTGACGTGGCGGGGCAGGAACGGGTACGGCAGCGGTTCGAAGTCGAAGACCTGGGACAGGACGCCGGTGATGCCGATCAGGAACGCAAGCACCACCGAGTAGACGGTCTTGGTCAGGAACAGATTCGACACACGCTCGATGTTGCCGATCACTCGGCGGCCTTCCGCGACGACGTACGGGAGCGTCGCGAACTTGTTGTCCAGCAGCACGATCTGGGCCACGGCTCGGGTAGCCGGGCTGCCCGACCCCATCGAGACTCCGATGTCGGCGTCCTTGAGTGCGAGCACGTCGTTGACGCCGTCACCGGTCATCGCGACGGTATGTCCGCGAGACTGCAAGGCCGCGACCATTTCCCGCTTCTGATCCGGTCGCACTCGACCGAACGTCGTTGCTCCGTCGAGAGTGTCCGCCAGCTTTTCCTGATCGCTGGGCAGCTCTCGCGCGTCGATGGGACGGTCGCCGCCTTCGAGTCCGAGGGATCCGGCAACGGCGCCGACGGAAACCGCGTTGTCGCCGGAAATGACCTTGACCGCGACCTTCTGGCTGGCGAAGTACTCCAACGTCTCCTGGGCGTCCGGGCGCACTTTCTGCTCGAGCACGACCAGAGCTTCGGGGGTGACGGTGCCCGGTGCGTCGGCGTCGTCGACGGGGAGGTCGCTGCTGCCGAGCATGAGGACACGAAGTCCGCTCGAACCCACTTCCTCGGCCTTGCGGGCCATTTCCGAGTCGGGATCGAGCAGCACGTCCGGGGCACCGAGTACCCAGTTGCCGTGACTGCCGTACGACTGGCCGCTCCACTTCTTCGCCGAGGAGAACGGCGCCACCGCTGTCGCTTCGCCCCACCCGGAGTCGTCGGAGAGAGACTCGCGAATCGCCAGGACACTCGCGTTGGGGCGAGGGTCGGACGCGGCCATCGCGCTCAACGCGGACTTGACCGCAGTCTCCCCCGATCCACCCGGTGCGACGTCGACCTCGGACAGCCGCATACCGTTCTCGGTCAGCGTTCCGGTCTTGTCCGCGCACACCACGTCGACACGAGCCAGACCCTCGATCGCCGGCAACTCCTGAACGAGGCACTGGCGCTTGCCCAACCGGATCACACCGACCGCAAATGCAATGGACGTCATGAGCACAAGGCCTTCGGGAACCATCGGAACCAGAGCTGCCACCATGCCGTTGAGTGCCGGTCGGATCGGCAGGCCGATCGTGAAGAGCTGATTGAAGATGATCAGCGCACCCGCCGGAATCATCAGGTAGGTGATGAACTTCAGGATCTTGTCGATGCCGCTACGCAGTTCGGAATGCACGAGGGTGAACTTGCTCGCCTCTTCGGCCAGCTTGGCCGCGTATGCATCGCCGCCGACCTTGGTGGCGCGGTATGCACCGCTGCCCGCGGCAACAAAACTGCCCGACAACACTTGCTGGCCACTCGCCTTGTGAACCGGATCGGCCTCACCGGTGAGCAGCGATTCGTCGACCTCGAGTGCAGCCGAACTGACCACCTCACCGTCGACGACTATCTGGTCACCGGATCCGAGTTCGATAATGTCGTCGAGCACAACATCTTTGGGCGCCATCGCCACGGCGACGCCGTCACGCCTGACCATGGGCTTGGCCTGACTCACGATGGCCAGAGCGTCGAGCGTGCGCTTGGCGCGGATCTCCTGGATGATGCCGATACCGCTGTTCGCGATGATCAGCAGTCCGAACATACCGTCGATGATCGAACCCGTCGCGAGCACGATCACCAACAACACGGTCAGGATCGCGTTGATGCGAGTGAAGACGTTGCCGCGAATGATGTCCTTGACCGAGCGGGACGCCCGGTCCGGTACATCGTTGGTTTGTCCCGACGCGATCCGGGCCGCAACCTGATCGGCGGTCAGACCGCGGGCGACGTCGACGTCGTCCGGCAATCGCTCAGGCGCTACCGCCACTGCTGTCTCTTCTGAACTGGTGTGCTCGTGAGCCATGGTCAAAGATTACGCACCCGGAGCAACTAATCAGGGTGCGACTCGACAGGCAACCACGTCCGCGACACTTCGCCGCTCAGCCCAGCGGTATCCACCACTTCGACGGCGGTGTCGGTGACAACGCGTCGATCCTGCCGCCCGGCATCGGGACCGACACTGTTGTGCCCGCATCTGCAGCCGACTCGTCGAGGCGAATGATCGGCTCCGACCACGAGTGAAACGCGAGGTTGAACGTCGCCCAGTGAATCGGGACGAAGACACCGCGCGACCCGTCGCCCTTGTTGAGGTCGATGTGCGTCTGCACTGCCTCTTCCGGATTCATGTGGATGTCCGGCCAGCGCACGTCGTACGCACCGACGGGGAGAAGCGTCAGATCGAAAGGCCCATAGGTTTCACCCAGCTGTTCGAAACGCGATGTGTATCCGCTGTCACCACCGAAGAAGACCCGGTGCTTCGGCCCGGCGAATACCCACGACGCCCACTGCGTCGTGTTCCGGACGAGGCCACGACCGGAGAAGTGACGAGCCTCCGTGCACGTGAGGACCAGGTCGTCGATTTTTGTCGACTCGTCCCAGTCCAATTCCACGATCCGGTTCTCGGGCACCTTCCAGTGCCGCAGGTGAGCCCCGATACCGATCGGCACGACGAACGGAGCGGTCTGTGTACGAGTCAGGGTCTTGACCGTAGCCATGTCGAGATGGTCGTAGTGATCGTGAGAGATGACTATCGCATCCACTGCAGGCAGTTCGGTCAAAGCCACCGGAGTGGGGTGCATGCGCGCGGGACCTACTGTGGCCGAGGGTGATACGCGTTCACTCCACACCGGATCGGCGAGAACGCGGTAGCCGTCGACCTCGACGAGAACGCTCGAATGGCCGTACCACGTCACCGCCGCGTCGCCGGCTGCCGCCGGTGCCAGCGGAGTGGCCAACGGAATCGGCCGACGCGGCCGACCCGTCGACCCTCGCGTGGCCATCGACTTGAACATTCCGACATCGGTGCCCGGAACCAGTGTGCTGCTGGGCTCCGAGTTGTGGAACTGGCGGTCCCGGTATCGCGGGGACATCGCCGCATACGGTTGCACCGTGTTTCGCGAGGCCCCGATCTGCGTCGGGATGCCCCATGCGGCTCGCGCCACCCACCCCGTCGCCGCGGCAACAGCAGCAACTCCGAGAACCGTCGTCTTCTTCATTCAGACGAGCGTAGCCACTATCTGCCCTGCGTGCCCGGCGCCTGTTTTCCCTGCAACCAGCTTTACTTACCCTTGAATACGGGAGGGCGGTTCTCGATGCGGGCAGCGCGGGCTTCCTGGACGTCCTCGCTGAGCCAGGCGGCGTGAAGCGCGTCGAGCTGCTCGGGAGACTGCTCCTCCATGGTGCCGTCGTCGTTGAGAACCATCTTCATGTGCCGCAACGACAGCGGTGCGAGATTCGCGATGCGGTGTGCCCATTCCTGAGCGTCGTCGAGGGTTCCGATTTTGTTGGCGAGGCCGCGAGTGAAGGCTTCTTCGGCGCCGATCTGTTCGATGCCGAGCAAAATGGTGCGCGCGGGACCGCCGCCGACCAGCGACGCGAGCCGACGCATCGTCCACTTGTCCACCGAGACACCGAGGGTGGCGGCCGGGATTCCGAAGCGAGCGCTCGGCGCCACGACGCGAAGATCCGACGCGATGGCCAGTTGCGTGCCCGCGCCTATAGCCGGACCGTTGACGGCAGCGATGACGGGGATGGGCGCCGTGTCGATAGAGCGAAGCATCTCGAACAGGCGATCGGTGAAGCCCTCCATGTAGACGTCGCCGGAGAGGTCCGCGCCTGCACAGAACGCCGATCCCTCACCGGTGATGACGACGACGTGCGCGTGCTCGGCTACCGCCGCGTTCATCGCGTCCCGTATTGCGATGCAGAGTTCCGCGCTGAGCGCATTACGACGCTCGTGACGCTGCAACTCGATGGTCACGACGTTGCCGTCACGGGAGAACCCGATCATGTCCGCTCACTTTCGTTTCTGGAAGGCTCGACACAGGGATGTTCCGAGGCGCCGATACCGTCCGCATACTTCTCTGCAGCTAAGTTCTGTACATCAGGAGGTTAGATTACCGATGAGTACAGACGACCTTGCCGCACAGCAACCACACCCGGTTGACGTGGTGGTGATCGGCGCCGGACAGGCCGGACTCTCCGCCGCCTACTACCTGCGCAAGTTCGGAATCGAGCCCGAATCGGGGTTCGTGGTGCTCGATCATGCGTCGGGGCCGGGCGGGGCGTGGCAGTTCCGTTGGCCGAGCCTGACACTGAGCACCGTCAACGGCGTCCATGACCTCCCGGGAATGTCCTTCGCGGAAACCACCGGTACAGACGCCGAACAGGTGCCTGCATCGGTGGCGGTCCCCCACTACTTCGAACTGTACGAAAAGCAATTCGAACTTCCCGTCCACCGCCCGGTACACACGCGAGTGGTGTGTCCGAGGGAAGAGCGCCTGCGGATCGAGACCGACCAGGGAGTATTCGCGGCGCGAGGCTTGATCAACGCGACGGGGACCTGGGAGCGGCCCTTCATCCCCCACTATCGCGGGGCCGAGTCGTTCCGTGGCCGACAACTGCACACGAAGGACTATCGAACCGCTGCCGAGTTCGAAGGCAAACATGTCGTCGTGGTCGGCGGCGGGATCTCGGCCGTCCAACTGCTCGACGAGATCTCACGCGTCACGACCACTACCTGGGTGACGCGGCGCGAACCCGAGTTCCGCGACGAGCCGTTCACGCCGGACATCGGCCGCGCTGCGGTTGCCATGGTCGAAGATCGTGTACGACGCGGCCTGCCACCGGGATCCGTTGTCTCGGTGACCGGCCTCCCGGTAACGCCTGCCATCCAGGCAGCGCGAGAGCGTGGTGTGATGAATCGACTGCCGATGTTCTCCGAAATTCTTCCGAACGGCGTGAAGTGGGCCGACGGTACCGTCGTCGACGCCGATGTCATCTTGTGGTGCACCGGTTTTCGTAGCTCACTCGATCACCTGGCGCCGTTGCACCTGCGCGGACCGGGTGGCGGAATCCCGATGACCGGGCGCCTCGCCACGCAGGTCGAAGCCGACCCTCGCGTGCACCTGGTGGGATACGGACCGTCGTCGTCGACGATCGGAGCCAACCGCGCCGGCCAAGCGGCAGCGCGCGAACTGACCGCGTACCTGGGAATCGGCGAATGAACAGAATCCTTGTTCCGGGCGAAACCTGCTGGCGCATCGAACCGGCGGACAATCTTGCCTGCATCGTCGACGCCGCTGACTACTTTCATCATGCGAAGTCCGCAATGCTGCAAGCTGAAAAGCGAATCATGTTGATCGGCTGGGACTTCGACACGCGCATCAAACTCGAACCAGGCAAGCAGACTCTCGACGGCCCCAACCGGTTGGGAATGTTCCTCCGCTGGCTCGTCCGCGAGAAACCCGACCTCGAAATCCTCGTACTCAAATGGAACATCGGCGCGTTCACCGCAATCGGCCGCGGCATGACTCCCGTCTTCGTGTCCAACTGGCTGACCGACGAGCGCCTACGGTTCGAGATCGACGGCGCCCACCCGGTTGGTGCGGCGCACCATCAGAAAATCATCGTCATCGACGACGCTCTGGCGTTCTGCGGCGGCATCGACATGACTGTGGACCGCTGGGACACCTCGGATCACGTCGACCGAAACGATTATCGAATCACGCCGAGCGGAAGGCGTTACGGCCCTTGGCATGACGCAACCACGGCGGTCGACGGCAATGCGGCTGCGGCCATCGGCGAATTGGCGCGGGCACGCTGGAAATCCGCAACCGGCGAGGATCTGACACCGGTCAAGAGCACTGCGACTCCGTGGCCCGTCAATTTGGCTCCCACCTTGCGGGTGGTCGACGTAGCCGTCGCCAGAACATTGCCGGAACTCGGCGAGCGCGCGGAGGTTCGTGAGATCGAGGCGCTGTATCTCGCCGCCATCGCCGGCGCCGAACACACGCTGTACATCGAAAGCCAGTACCTCGCCTCACGCACGCTGGCCGAGGCGATTGCCGCGCGCCTGCGTGAGGACGACGGACCGGAGATCGTTCTGGTCATTCCGCGCAACGCCGACGGTTGGCTGGAACAAAAGGCGATGGACGGGGCGCGCCACGACCTGCTACATCTGCTGTGGTCCGCTGACATCCACGACCGTTTCGGTGCGTTTTATCCCGTGACCTCTTCTGGCGCACCCATTTACGTACATGCCAAGGTTCTCGTGATGGACGATCGCCTCCTGCGAATCGGGTCGTCGAATCTCAACAACCGTTCGATGGGCTTCGACACCGAGTGCGACATCGCCGTCGAATCCGACGACGACGCAGATGTCGAGTTGCGCGCCTCGATCATCGGATTGAGGCGCCGGCTACTCAGCGAGCACCTCGACGTCACCGAGGAAGAAGTCGACGACGCGTCGGGTGAGCAGTCACTGTTGTCGACGGTTCGCGCTCTCTCGACCTCCGACGCTCGCAGTCTGCGCGAATTCGACCGGAACAGAGTCGACGGCGAAGACCACGTGCTCGCTGAAAATGCACTGATGGATCCCGAGCGCACGCCGCCCAGACTGAGCGATCGAATCGAAGGATTGCGCCGCCTGCTCGGCAAACGCTGAGACTCTAGAACACGCGCACGCAGTGCCCGGTTGCCAGCGCGAGTTCGACGAGCGTTGCACCGTGAACACTCGGGACGAGCGCGAGGAGAAACGTATCGCTGTCGCTGTCGAGCCAGGCAAGTGAAACGCCCGTATCGGTGATGTTGTCGCCGATACGGGCGAGAAGCGATTCGAGTCCAGCAGCTCGATCGAAGGCCACGACAAGACTGTCCGCCCACTCCCACGATCCCGCCGGCGCCGACGTGAGCACTCGCAGCTGACCCAGAACCTCGGCAGCATCCTCGTTCCAGTCCACCCAGACCAGGCGTTCTTGTTCGTGCAATGCGTCGACGAGAGCAAACCACGCCATTTCCGGGTGTGGCTTCTCGAGCGTCTGTGAGTACAACTCGTTCTGCACTTCGACATACCGTTCCGGTTGGTCGATCGCGAGAGTCACACGATCGATGACAACAGCGCTGTCAGGGGCGAGCAGTTCGGCGATCGCGCGCAACGCGTCGCGAGCAGTTCCACTCACTATGGCTCCAAGTTCAATTCGGTCATCGGTGCGGTTTCCACATTCTGACATGCGTGTGCGCCTCGTTCGGACGTGTCCTCGATGTCGGGACACGAGCCAGATGCTTGCCGTGAGTTCCACGAATTCCCGGGCAGCACCGCTCACCGAGCTACCAAATTGGACTTCCCGGCTATCCCATTCGCCGCACTTGTCCGTTTACCCTTTCACCTGGCCTTACAATCCGGATATAGTCATCGGCGATCCAAGAAGCCAACTGGGATGTAGCGAGCCAGCGAACAGTCTGTTACCGTTCAGCTAACTACCCCTTCTGGTCAAACCGGATCGAAGGGGTTCGGGCAATGACCCACGGGGGGTTGACGTGAAGGGGCCATGTTCCGCATGAAACACGATTCACACACGACAACCTCTTGGTGGTCGATCGGCGAATGGCGCCTGGGATGGAAGGTCATCGCCGTTCTCGCATTGCCGATGATCGTCGCCGTCGTCCTCGGAGCCCTTCGCGTTCAGACGGAACTCGAAGAAGCCGCACAGCTGAGTTCCTCGTCCGAGCGCGCCCTCGCTGTGCCCGCCGCGATCAATCTCGAATCCGCGCTGTACGAGCTCGCCGAAGCCGCATCGGCACGCACTGACACCGGCCCCGCCACACAAGCGGTTTCGGACGCAATGGATCAACTGGTCGACGCCGCGCGCGCGTTCCAGTCCGACGACGACCTCAACGACCAAGTGACTTCGGCGCTCGCAGAGAGCCGTTCCATCACGGAGGAGGTCGCCGCCGGCGCGGTGGCTCCCGCACGCTTGGTTTCGCGGGTCGGCGAAGTCTCTCGCGCACTCTCGAGCACCTTCACCAGCGTCGTCGAGCATTCTCAGCGTCCGGCGCTGCGCGAAGAGGGTGGCCGACTCTCAGCACTCTGGGATGCGCGACGAGCACTGGCCGAACAACGAATCCTCTTCGGGTCAGGTGATCCGGACCAGCAGGCTCGTACCTCGATGGTCAGTGCCGCCGGTGCCGAACTGGTCGCTCTGAACAACCTTCTCGCCATCGACGGGAGCAACGACACCGTCCGGACCCTCAGCAACTCTGCTCAGAACCGGATCAACGCACTCGGATCAACCCCGTCGACCTCTCCTCTGGGGAGCCGCGTCGGTACCGATCTGAAATCCGGAAACGACCAGTACAACAGCCTGACCGACACCACCGTCACCGAGTTCGGCGATACCGTCACCGCTGAATCCAATGCAGCACGAACCGCAGCACTTCGTGACACTGCAATCGTGCTCGGCGCGGTCCTGCTGGCACTGGCCATCGCCCTCGTCATCAGCCGATCGCTCATCGATCCGATCCGTCGGCTGCGATTTGCCGCATTGCAAGCAGCACGACGCGGACTCCCCGACGCGATCGAACGAATTCGCGCAGGTGCCAGTATCGACGACGTCGACTTCGCCCGTGTCCCGATCCGCACCCACGAGGAAATCGGCGAGCTTGCACGCGCGGTGGACGACATGCACGGTCAGGCCATCACGCTGGCCGGCGAGCAGGCCACCCTGCGGCGCCAGGTCAACGACATGTTCGAAACGCTGTCGAGGCGTAACAAGTCCCTCGTCGACCAGCAACTCGGTTTGATCGAACAGTTGGAGCAGGACGAAGACGACCCTCGTCGCCTCGAGAATCTGTTCCGGCTCGACCACATCGCCGCGAGAATGCGTAGAAACGGCGACAACTTGTTGGTTCTCGCCGGAACCGATGTACGCCGCGCCAGAACCGCCCCCGTCGCTCTCGGCGATATCCTTCGTGCGGCGGTATCAGGCGTCGAGGAATATCGACGCGTCGAACTCGGGCAGATACCGCCCGGAGTCGTCACCGGTCATGCTGCCCCGGACGTCGTTCACCTCATCGCTGAACTGCTCGACAATTCTCTGCGGTACTCCCCACCGGAGACCACCGTCTCCATCAACGCTGCCCGCACCATCGACGGCTCCATGATCGTCGAGATCGCAGATCTCGGTATCGGCATGTCGCCTGCCGATATCCTCGATGCCAACGAGCGCCTCGCCGCCGGCGGCGAGATGAGCGCGGATACAGCGCGTCGCATGGGTTTGTTCGTCGTGAGCCGAATCAGTCGTCGCTACAACATCTCTGTGCGCCTGCGCCCGACGGCAACGTCGTCGACGCACAGCGGCATCACCGCAACGGTGCTCCTACCGACGTCGATACTCGATTCTTCTCGGAGACCCGAGATCCGCACGCCGCGAACCGGACCCGTGCCCACGCTCGATCGGACTCCGCCGCCCGCACCGTCTGAACCGTCCTGGTCAAAGCCCGTCCCGACCGAATTGGCACCCCCGCAGCCTGCGACCAGAAGTTTCGCAGATCTCCCGCGTCGAACGCCCAGCAACAGCACCGACCGGACTGAGACGTTCGCCCCGATCACACCGCAATCCATTCCCACGACAACAGCGCCTTCGGGGTTGCCACGTCGCACTCCGGGCACAAGTGGAGTACCGGCGGTCAGTACCTCGACTCCGACCACTGCTGCACCCGCCACCTCGGTGTCGTCCTTCGCTCCTCTGCCCGATCCCGAAGGCACAAGCGCATCGACGTCCCTTCCCGTGCGTACTCCTTCGCCGGAATTCACCTCGCCGGCACAGGGTCCCGAGATCCCGGTGGGTCCACACCCGTCGACAACCCCGCCGCCACGGCACCGGCTCTCAGCCCCGACGCCGACAAATACTGCGGCGTTCTTCTCCTCGCGCACCCGTGACGGGCTCTCTGCTCGCGCATCGGCGCGCGCTGACGGCGCGGGAGAGGGCAACTCGAACGGCGTACTCGCTGCCCCGACCACGATGCCGATTTTCGCCCGGATGGTGTCCGAGTGGCTCGTGGACCCGACGGCGGAGACTTCAGCCGCTTCCACCGGCAGTGCGTGGACCACCGACGCGGATCAAGGCTGGCTGGCCGCTCGGACCTCGTTCGAGATGCCGGTCACCAAGATCGCCGATTCCGGACTTCCCATTCGAGACCGCGGAGCCCGCCTGGTTCCCGGCGCCGTCGGGAGAGGTGGAACGACACAGCGCCATGCATCCAATCCGGCGGACGTCCAACGTGGTTGGAGCAGTTACCAATCCGGAGTACAACGAGGGCGTCGGCGCGCTGCCGACCATCAGCCCGATGGCGGACAGTCTTTCGAATCGTCCACGATGTTGCACAACGATGAAGGAGAACAGTGAACACTGTCGGAGCCCAAGAGACTCCCCGCGCACTCGACTGGCTGGTATCGGCTTTTGCCCGAGACGTGCCGGGTGTGAGTCACGCGATCATCGTCTCAGCCGACGGGTTGTTGACGGCCTCGAGCACACATCTTCCGCTCGATCGGGCCGATCAATTAGCCGCTGTCACTTCCGGACTCGCCAGCCTGTCCGCGGGGGCGTCACGCCTCTTCGACGGTGGAGCCGTCATGCAGTCCGTCGTCGAGATGGAGAACGGCTACCTGCTTCTCATGGGCGTCGGTAGTGGCGCTTACCTTGCCGCTCTCGCTGTCGCCGGATGCGACATCGGCCAGATCGGTTACGAAATGGCGACTCTCGTCGATCGCGTCGGCACCACCATGGACATTGCCCCGAGAACATCGCAGGGTATTTGAGTTCGATGCCTCACCATCAATCCGAGTACGACGACGCCGAACCGAGCTTGGTCCGGCCGTACGCGCTCACCGAAGGTCGGACCCTGCCGTCCATCGACCTCCCACTCGAAGCGATCATCGCGACGATCGAAGACGCGGTCTCGAACAATCTTGCACCGCAGGATATTCGTGCATCGATCGTCGCACTCTGCGAGCAGCGGATCTCGGTTGCCGAGATCGCTGCCCACCTGGGTGTTCCGATCGGAGTCGTGCGGGTACTGGTCGCCGACCTCGTAGTAGCCGGATCACTGGAAATACATGCCACTCTGCGAAGCGACGCATCTCGAGTCGAGCGACGCGAACTGATCGAAAGGACCCTCAGTGGACTTCGGGCACTCTGACTCATCGTCTCGCGTGAAATCGACAAAAATCGTGATCGCCGGGGGTTTCGGTGTTGGCAAGACAACACTTGTGGGGACCGTCTCCGAAATCGTCCCCCTTCGCACGGAGGCCATGGTCACCGACGCCAGCGACGGTATCGACAATCTCGGATCCACTCCCGACAAGAGCACCACGACGGTCGCGATGGACTTCGGGCGCATCACTCTCGCCGACGACCTGGTCCTCTATCTGTTCGGAACCCCGGGACAGCGCCGCTTCTGGTTCATGTGGGACGACCTGATCACCGGTGCGATCGGTGCGGTCATTCTGGTCGACACGCGTCGCCTGGAAGACAGCTTCGCCGCAGTCGACTTCTTCGAGGCGCGAGGCCTCCCGTTCATCGTGGCGGTCAACCGTTTCGACGGCGCGCCAATCCATTCGGCGAGCGATCTCCGCCAGGCGTTGGCTCTACCCAACCGGGTTCCCATGATCGAGATCGACGCCCGAAACCGCGAATCAGCCAAACGCGCGCTGATCGCCGTCACCGAATACTCCCTCGAACGACTTGCAGCTGAAGCAGTCGTCTAGATGAATCACCAGATGCGAATCGTCGCCGAAAGGAACTGGCATGTCGGATGAAATGCACCATTTCTCGATGGGAATCTGGCTGCTCGGACTCGCCTACGTCGTGTCCGTGGTCGGGTCGGTAGTCGGCCTGGCGTGCACCAGGCATTCAGCGTCGGCGACGACAACCGCCACACGCATGCGATGGCTCGCCATGGCTGCCTTGTCGATCGGTGGCGTCGCCATCTGGCTCATGCATTTCATCGCCATGCTCGGCTTCGCGGTCCCCGGCAGTCCCATTCGATACAACCTCGGATGGACCGTGATCTCCGCGATCATCTCAGTAGGTGCCGTGTTTGTCGGCCTGCTGATCATCGGGACCGAATTTCGCTGGACGCGGCTTCTGATCGGGGGCGTGGTAACCGGTCTCGCCGTGAACATCATGCATTACACGGGTATGCGCGCCTTGCGCTTTCAGGGCGAGATCCACTACGACCTGCTCTTCGTTGCACTGTCGGTTCTCATCGCAGTCGTCGCCGGAACCGCTGCACTGTGGTTCACCATGGTGCTCGAGTCCACGATTCTGCGTTTCGTCGCCGGAATCATCATGGGCATCGCCGTCGTCGGTATGCACTACACCGGAATGGCCGCTGTCGAGGTTGTTCACGACGCGGCAGCCCCGGCGCCGCAGGGACTCGAAGTGTTCTCATTCCTCTTCCCTGTCTTCGTTCTCGGCCTGCTGGCGTTGGCAGTTCCGATTGTCGCAGTGCTGACAGCACCCAACCGTGCGACGGCACGAATGGAATCCGCCGCCGACGATCTGGCGTTCGAAGCACGAGAGTTCGCGATCTTGAACTGAGCAGAGTACGGGGCGAGTTCACGTAAATCGACAACGCCCCGTACATTTCGGGGATGGTGGATGCCGGACACAACCCCCAGCCATCGACTCGCGCAACGCTGGTCGTGATCGGTGGTTTGCCGGCCACCGGCAAGTCGACGATCGCGCGGGCGCTTGCGCAGCGTCACCAAATCCCCTTCATGCGGATCGATACCATCGAACAGGCGCTGATACGCAGCGGTATCGCTGACGGGTCCGGGACCGCCGGATACATCACCGGGTACGCGCTCGCCGCCGAACAATTGCGACTGGGACTTTCGGTCGTGGTCGAATGCGTCAACCCCGTCGAGGCGACACGTAACGCCTGGTCCGCTACCGCACAACATAATTCGGCGCGCCTGCTCGGTGTCGAGGTCATCTGTTCGGATCCCGACGAGCATCGCAGACGCGCTGAACGGCGAGTCGTCGACATCCCGGATCTCGTACTACCGACGTGGCAGGAAATTCTGGATCGAGACTACGAGCCGTGGACTACGGAACGGCTGGTGCTCGACACCGCAATCATGGACTCCGACAGTGCAGTACGACGCATCACAGCCAAGATGCTGTAGCGTGCGAGCTGCTCACAAGGTGAGAACGAAGAATGCGCTGTTCGGGTCTTCGCGGTAGTTCCCGAACGGTGGACAAGGCACGAACCCGAATTTCGCGTACAACCGGCGAGCTGGATCGAAGAACTCTTGCGTACCGGTCTCCAATTCGAGTTGCCGGTAACCTCGTTGTCTCGACTCGTCCACGACGTGTTGAAGAAGTCGCGTTCCCACGCCACGCCCCCTTGCTGCCGATGACGTTCGCATCGACTTGATCTCGCCGCCCGCCGACGACCGTTCCTTGAGTGCGACGCAACCGAGTAACTCGTCACCTTCGCTCCACAGCGTCCACATGGTCACAGAGCTATCCATCAGCCCCGTGACGTCCAGCGCGTGAACGCTGTCCGCGGGCGAGGTCGCGTGCATGTCGGCGAGATGTTCGGTGAGTAGAGCACGGACCGCATCCCGACTCAGGTCGTCAATTTCGATTCGCACAGATCCTCACTGTCCTCTTCGCTTCCGGCAGTACCGAATGAAAGTATGACTGTCCTTCACTTCGCCGAAGGCTTGGCCCGAACGTGGATGCGTTCTCCTTGGGGGCCGAACAGACTCAGTACCTCGACCGGGCCGCGCCCGTCACTGCCGAACCAATGCGGGTTTCGGGTGTCGAATTCAGCAGCTTCACCCGTACCCATCACGATGTCGTGATCGGCCAACACCAACCGCAACCTCCCCGACAACACGTACAGCCATTCGTAGCCGTCGTGCACTTGGGGATCCGGTTCCGTCTGGCTTGCCGGGATGGTCATCTTGAATGCCTGCAACCCACCCGGTTGCCGAGTCAGCGGCAATACCGTTCGCCCACTGACGCTTCGAGGCGCACTCTGGATGCGTGGATCGGCGACCTGCGGTGCCGCCACCAGTTGGTCCAACGGCACTTGGTGGGCAAGCGCGATCGGAAGCAGCAACTCCAAGCTCGGGCGACGCTCCCCCGCTTCGAGCCTCGACAGGGTGCTCTTCGAAATACCGGTGGACTCGGACAGCGCTGTGAGTGTGACGTTCCTCTGTGTACGAATGCGTTTGAGGCGCGCGCCGATCTGCGAGATGGCGGCATCGATGTGCGGACCGTTGACATTCATGGTGCCGAGTGTGACGGCGATTCCCAGAAATGGCAACATTAGTTGCTGAAGAACCCCCTCCGCGAGCAATCTGTGCTCATGCGAACACACACTGAAACTGAGATCCTCGACGCCGTGATCGTCGGCGGTGGCGCCGCCGGACTCAGCGCAGCCCTGGTGTTGGGTCGTGCTCGGCGCTCGGTCGCCGTCATCGATTCCGGCAAACCGCGCAACGCACCGGCAGCACACATGCACGGCTTCCTCTCGCGCGACGGCATGGCGCCACGTGAGTTGCTCGCCGTCGGACGCAGCGAATTGCAGACGTACGGAGTGGAATTGACACAAGATGACGTAGTCGACATCTCCTGGCGCGGTATCGAACCCGGCTTTGTCGTCGAACTTTCAGGAGGCACGACGCTCGAAACTCGTACTGTGCTGGTTGCCACCGGTCTACGGGATTCACTCCCGGAAATACCAGGCATCCAGGAGCTTTGGGGACAAAGCGTGCTCCATTGCCCGTACTGCCATGCGTACGAGATCAGCGACCAACCGATCGGCATTCTCGGCGCAGACGCTCGCGAGATGTCACTTCACCAGGCGTTTCTACTCCGACAGTGGTCGTCGGATGTGACGTTCTTCCCCGACAAGATCTCGCTCACCCCCGACGAACGCGCGCGACTGGCTGCCCGAGGAGTGACGGTTGCCGACGGATCGGTATCTGGATTGGTCTGCGAGAAAAGCAAACTGAAAGCCGTCGAACTCGACAACGGCCAACTTGTTGCGCGCTCAGCACTGTTCGTTGCGCCGCGTTTCGTTCCGAACGACGCACATCTGACGCGACTCGGCTGCAAAACCAGCCCCACGGGATTCGTGGCTGTCGATCGTTCCGGCGCCACCAGTGTTCCTGGTATCTGGGGCGCCGGCAACGTCGTCGACCCTCGCGCCCAGGTAATCAATGCTGCGGCGGCAGGTTCGACCGCGGCAATCGCGATCAACGGATATCTGGTCGAGCAAGATGTCGAATCGGCTCTTCGTTCGACCGAGCCGGAAGGGGGCTTCTCGGCGACCGTGGAGCAACGCGTCTGCGAGTTGAACGGCGGCAGCGCCCTCCACGGCATGTGACCGAGGTGTCTACGTCGCGGGGCCGCCGTGCAACTTCTCGTAGGCGGCCTTCTCGGCGTCGTGGCGCGAGATCTTCTTCGGGTTCTCGAGGTCGGAAGGCAAACCGTGACGCTCGAGGCGGCGCGACCTGTTCTGAGCCATGTAGGAGACCGAATAGAACAGTGCCAGAAGCACTCCGAGCAGCACCATCGATGCCCGCAGGGCCCACGGTCCGGGGAAGAGCATGAAGGCCGCGAACACTGGAATGAACGGCACCATGCTTCGGATCAGGTGACGCGGCACGGCCCAGTCACCGATCAGGTCGTTTCGTACCCAGTCCTGCATCGAATCGGGCAGTTTGCGCCCCACTGAATAACCCAACCACTGAAGAGGATTCGGGCTCGTACGTTGCTTTTTGGAAGTCACGGAAGTCACCTGTTCGGTACGCATCGACGGTACTGACGCAGTCATCACGTTTCTTTCGGATGCAGTCATCACATTTCTCTCATTGGTCCAAGGCTCCGGCGCGGAGCGCGGCCTCGTTGACCCGCGTCAGAACATTGTGGAGTTCTTCGAGTTCGGCGAGGCTGACGCCGAGCTTCGCGACAACCGCCGGCGGGATCTTCTCCGCCTCCGCGCGCAGTGCCACACCGGCTTCGGTGAGGTCCACGTCCAGTTGCCGTTCGTCGGCGCGGCTACGGGTTCGCGTGATCAGTCCGGACGCCTCGAGTCGCTTGAGGAGCGGCGACAGCGTCGGCGAATCGAGTTGCAGTGCCTGCCCGATTTCCTTGACCGCCATCGGCGACTTTCCCCACAGTGCCAGCATCACCAGGTACTGGGGATGCGTGAGGCCCATCGGCTCGAGCAGTGGCCGGTAGACGGACAGCACCGCCCGGTTCGCGACCGCAAGTGCAAAGCACACCTGCCGGTCGAGAGCCAGCGGATCATCCATCTGCGTCTGCGGAGCCTTCGTCGTCATGAATCCGATGTTATCAGATTAATTAGTGCAGCAACTATTATTGCACTAATCAATCTGGCGACGATCGTCACTCTTCTCCAACGTCGACGTGGGTTGCCCGGTGAGACCCACGTGCGCTTCCGCCCTCATTCGCTCCACCATGTGCGGGTAGTGCAGCTCGAACGCCGGACGCTCACTGCGGATGCGCGGTAACTCGGTGAAGTTGTGACGCGGCGGCGGGCAGGTGGTTGCCCACTCCAGCGAGTTTCCGTAACCCCACGGATCGTCGACGGTGACAACTTCGCCGTAGCGGTAGCTCTTGAAAACGTTCCAGATGAACGGAAGCGTCGAGGCACCGAGCACGAAGGCAAAGATCGTGGACACCGAGTTCAGCACCGTGAACCCGTCCGAGGGCAGGTAGTCGGCATAGCGACGCGGCATCCCCTCGCCGCCGAGCCAGTGCTGAACGAGGAACGTGCCGTGGAAACCGACGAACGTGGTCCAGAAGTGCCACTTGCCGAGACGCTCGTCCATCATGCGACCGGTCATCTTCGGGAACCAGAAGTAGATACCGGCGTACGTGGCGAACACGACCGTACCGAAGACCACGTAATGGAAGTGGGCGACGACAAAATACGTGTCGGTGACATGGAAGTCGATCGGCGGGCTCGCGAGGATGACACCCGACAGACCACCGAACAGGAAGGTGATCAAGAAGCCGACCGAGAACAGCATCGGCGACTCGAAGGTCAACTGCCCCTTCCACATCGTGCCGATCCAGTTGAAGATCTTCACACCTGTCGGCACGGCGATCAGGAACGTCATGAACGAGAAGTACGGCAGGAGAACAGCACCCGTCGCGTACATGTGGTGAGCCCACACCGCGATCGACAGAGCTGAAATCGCCAGTGTCGCATAGACCAATCCGGTGTACCCGAAGATCGGCTTACGGCTGAAGACCGGGAAGATCTCCGAGACGATGCCGAAGAACGGCAGCGCGATGATGTACACCTCGGGGTGACCGAAGAACCAGAACAGGTGCTGCCACAACAGAACTCCACCCGACGCCGGGTCGAAGATGTGCCCACCGAGATGACGGTCGACGAACAGACCCATGAACGCAGCGGTCAAGAGCGGGAACGCCATCAAGATCAGAATGCTGGTGATGAAGATGTTCCACGTGAAGATGGACATCCGAAACATGGTCATACCTGGTGCGCGCAGGCAGATCACGGTGGTGATCATGTTGACCGCACCGAGGATGGTGCCGAGGCCACCGACCGTCAGACCGAAGACCCACAGGTCGGCGCCGACGCCGGGACTGTGCACCGCGCCCGACAACGGGGTGTACGCGGTCCAACCGAAGTCGGCAGCGCCGCCCGGCGTGAGGAATCCGCCGAGAACGATGAGACCACCAAAAGTGAAGAGCCAGAACCCGAATGCGTTCAGACGCGGGAACGCCACGTCCGGGGCACCGATCTGCAGCGGAAGTATGTAGTTCGCGAAGCCGAAAACGACGGGCGTCGCATACAGCAGCAACATGATCGTGCCGTGCATGGTGAACAACTGGTTGAACTGCTCGTTCGAGAGGAACTGCATCCCGGGGACAGCCAGTTCCGCACGCATGAACAGGGCCATCAGGCCGCCGATCAGGAAGAACACGAAAGCCGTGATCATGTACATGATCCCGATCTTCTTGTGATCGGTGGTCTTGATCATGTCGAACATCCACGACCCCTTGGGATCACGGCGCTTCGGGTACGGCCGCTCCGGAATCGGCTCCAACTCTCCGGTCCGCTCGTCCGGCACCGTTGTCGTCATGCTCGCGCGTCCTCTTTCGTGCTCGATACCGCCTCAAGAACTTTCCGCACGACCATATCGCATGTTAATAGTTAATGCACAAACTAAGTGTGGCCGACGTGAGCATCTATCGAAAACCGAACGTACGCAACCTTTTGCAGATTTCGGTGAGATAAAGTCAGGCGGCGGAATAGGTCGAGGGTCCGCCGCGTTGAACAAACCCGTGACTCTTCCCGACACATCGACAGCACCCGAGGCCTCCGCGTTGCGCGGCCTCTTCGAGCCTTTCGAGGTCAAATCACTCTCGTTGCGTAACCGTTTCGCCATGGCCCCGATGACGCGCGCCTTCTCGCCGGACGGAATCCCCGGCGCCGACGTAGCCGAGTACTACCGTCGTCGCGCAGCAGGTGGTGTCGGCTTGATCATCACCGAAGGCACGTACATCCCGGACCCGGCAGCCGGCCCGCACACCCGCGTACCGCGCATCTACGGCGATTCGAGCCTGGGTGGCTGGAAGTCGGTTGTCGACGCCGTCCACGCCGAAGGCGGATCGATCATTCCTCAGCTGTGGCACCTCGGAGTCGAACGCGGCGAGAACTCGCGCCTGAACCCCGAGGTCGAAACCGTCAGCCCCTCCGGCCTGGCACTGGACGGCACCCGCCTGGGACGAGAATTCACCACCTCTGACCTCGACGACTTGAAGCAGTCGTGGGTCGACGCCGCACTCAACGCGAAGAACACCGGCTTCGACGGTCTCGAGTTGCACGGAGCACATGGCTACCTGCTCGACGAATTTCTCTGGGCGGGAACCAATGTCCGAACCGACGGATACGGCGGATCACTCGAGGCCCGCACCCGTTTCCCGGCCGAGGTCGTCGCCGCAATCCGAGAGGCCGTCGGGGCCGAGTTCGCGATCGTCTACCGATTCTCGCAGTGGAAGTCCGGCCATTACGACGCTCGTATCGCCCAGAGCCCGGCAGAACTCGGCCGCATCCTCACTCCCCTGGTCGACGCCGGCGTCGACGTTCTGCATCCGTCCACGAGGCGTCATTGGGAACCGGCATTCGCTGAACTCGACGGTGAAGACGGCACACTCGGCCTCGCCGGTTGGACGAAGAAGCTGACCGGGTTGCCGACCATCACCGTCGGTTCGGTCGGACTCGATTCCGTGTTCACGACGGCATTCACCGGCGAAGCTGCATCTGCTGTCACCGGACTGGAGCGTCTCGAAGCTCAGTACGAGAGGGGTGAATTCGACATGGTTGCCATCGGGCGCGCGCTGCTCGCCGATCCCGAGTGGGTCGAGAAGCTCCGCACCGGACGCGCGGACGAGCACATCGCATTCACCGCAGAACATCGCACACACCTGAACTGACCTCGCACGACAAAACGGCACTCCCGCAATTGTGGGAGTGCCGTTTGTGGGTCTGCCGGAAGTACTAGCTGCCGAGCGTGACCGGGTCGGGGCCGATGCGGCCGGCCGGGTCGTCGAGAGCACCGATCGCGTTGATCTGTTCCGGTGTCAGTTCGAATCCGAAGACATCGAAGTTGGCGGCGATACGTTCGGGGGTCACCGACTTCGGAATCACCACGTTTCCGATCTGCAGGTGCCAGCGAATGATCACCTGAGCCGCGGTGACGCCATGAGCGTCGGCGATAGCGGTGATCACGGGGTCGCCGAGAACGGTTCCCTGTCCGAGCGGGCTCCACGCTTCCGTCGCGATTCCCTTGCCGGTGTGGAAGGCGCGCAATTCTGCCTGGTTGAATTTGGGATGGAGCTCGATCTGATTGAGAACCGGCACCTCACCGGTTTCGCCGATGACACGCTCGAGGTTCTCGATGGTGAAATTGGAGACGCCGATGGATCGAACCCGTCCGTCGGCCTTGAGCTTCTGGAATGCCTTGAACGTCTCGACGTACAGGTCATTGGACGGAACCGGCCAGTGGATCAGGTACAGGTCGAGGTACTCGAGACCCAACTTGTCGAGGCTCGCGTCGAATGCCGCAAGCGTCGAGTCGTAGCCTTGGTCGTCGTTCCACAGTTTTGTCGTGATGTAGAGGTCTTCGCGGGCGATGCCGGATTCGGCGATCGCGCGGCCGACGCCCACCTCGTTGCCGTAGATCTTGGCGGTGTCGATACTGCGGTAACCGGTCTTCAGGGCGGTGGAGACGGCTTCCTGCGTCTCGTCGTCCGGAACCTGGAACACACCGAATCCGAGTGCGGGGATCGTCTTACCGTCGTTCAGAACAATGGTCGGTACAGAGGTCACATCGTTGGTCTCGGTCATATGTGGATCCAACGCACGGGTGCCAGGAGGCATTCCCCACCGAACCTCCTCTTCGCACCCTTGTCGCACCCGAAATGCCGGTCTACCTTGGAATACAAGTAATCGAATCGCCTCGAGAAAAGAGAGAGCGATGAATCTCGGATATCGTCTCGCCTACAAGGTCGGCGTCACTCCATGGGAGCACACCGGTCACGGCTTCGACGCTCAACTGTCCGGCCTTCTGGATGCGATTCCCCTCCCGGAAGGTGGCCGTGCACTCGATATCGGTTGCGGCACCGGACGCCATTCCATCGAGCTGGCGCAACGCGGTTGGCACGTCACCGGCGTCGACGCCGAACAGGAACCGCTGGACAAAGCGCGCATACATGCACGCGAAGCCCACGTCGACGTCCGGTTCCTCCACGAGGACGCGGCAGACCTGCACATTGCTGTCGACGGCGGGCACATGCTGGTGCTCGACATCGGCTGTTTTCACGGGCTCACCGATCATCAACGACGGGACTACGGGAGATCCGTAAACGCGATCACCGCACCCGGGGCGTCCATGGTGATGTTCGCATTCGGACCGGGGCACCGTTGGCCGATGCCACACGGCGTCTCGGAGGAGGACGTCATGCGAGCATTCGACGGTTGGTCGATGGCCTCGAGCATGGCCGCGGACGTGAGTGAATCGCCACTTCCGGTCCGTGCGGCACATCCGTGCTGGTATCACCTGGTCCGTGGCTGACTGCTGTGCGCCTTTATTAACCGCCCGCGGTTAATAAAGGCGCACAGCACCGGGGATACTTCTCAGGTGACTGCAACACTGCGCATCAGCGGCCTCTCTGCTTCCCGGGGAGAACGCACCCTGTTCTCCGACCTCGATCTCACCGTTGCCCCCGGCGACGTCATCGGCCTCGTCGGCGCGAACGGCGCCGGCAAGTCGACGCTTCTCACCGCACTGGCCGGAATCGGAACCGCCGACGTCGAGGGTTCGATCATCCTCAGCCCACCGGATGCTGCGGTCGGTTACCTCGCGCAGGAACCCGATCGCATCGAGGGTGAGACCGTCCTCGAGTTCCTCGGCCGCCGCACCGGCGTCGCCCACGCCGAGGAAGTCATGAACGCCGCAGCCGAAACCCTGGCCGAAGCCGAAGAGGATCTGTACTCCCCGGCACTGGAACGCTGGCTCGCTCTCGGCGGCGCCGACCTGCTCGAGCGCGCCGAGAAGGTGGTCGAAGAACTCGGTCTCGGAGTTCCACTCGATGCACATATGACGGCATTGTCCGGCGGTCAGGCCGCGCGCGCCGGCCTCGCGTCACTGTTGCTTTCGCGCTACGACATTCTCTTGTTGGACGAGCCCACCAACGATCTCGACCTACGCGGTCTCGAGCAGTTGGAGCGATTTGTCGCCGAGACGCGCGCAGCACTGGTTGTCGTGAGCCATGATCGCGAGTTCCTCTCGCGCACCGTCACCGGAATCGTGGAACTCGATCTGGCACAACAGGACATCGCCGTGTACGACGGCGGCTACGAGTCGTACCTCGCCGAACGCGAGATCGCCCGCCAGCACGCACGCGAGGCGTTCGAGGAATACGCAGGCACCCGCTCCGATCTCGAAGATCGCGCACAGATGCAGCGCAACTGGATGGAACACGGCGTCCGCAACGCGCGTCGTAAAGCCAAGGACAACGACAAGATCGGACGCGGATTGCGGACCGAGTCGACGGAGAAGCAAGCCGCGAAGGCCCGCCAGACTCAACGCCGCATCGAGCGACTCGAAGTCGTCGAGGAACCGCGCAAGGAGTGGGAACTTCGTATGGAGATCGCGGCGGCGCCGCGGTCCGGTTCCGTTGTCGCAACCACGAACGGCGCCAAGGTAACTCGCGGTCAGTTCACGTTCGGTCCGGTCACGACGCAGATCGACTGGGGCGATCGAATTCTCGTCACGGGCGCGAACGGGGCAGGCAAGACCACCCTCCTCAACGTCCTGCTCGGCAAACTCGTCCCGGACGAGGGCATCGCGTCGCTGGGTTCCGGTGTCGCGATCGGTGAGATCGATCAGGCGCGTGGATTGTTCGAAGGTGATCAACCAGTCGTGGAGGCCTTCGGTGCGCAGGTTCCGGACTGGCCCGATGCCGATGTCCGCACTCTCCTCGCCAAGTTCGGCCTGCGCGGACACCACGTACTCAGATCTGCCGCTTCCCTGTCCCCCGGCGAGAGAACAAGGGCTGCACTTGCTTTGCTCCAGGCTCGCGGCGTGAACCTACTGGTACTGGACGAGCCGACGAACCATCTCGACCTTCCGGCGATCGAACAGCTCGAGCAGGCAATGGAGTCGTTCGAGGGAACCCTCCTTCTGGTCACTCACGATCGACGCATGCTGCAGTCCACCCGAAGCACGCGCCGGTGGAGAATGGAGAACGGACAGCTCTTCGAGGAGTAGCCGATCGACTCTGCTTGCGCAGACAACCCGCGTGTGCAACTATTTATCTGGCGCACGCAATAGTTGCATGCGCGGCATAGGTGGCCCGCGGATGACATGATCCCCCGTCGAGCTGCCACATCCCAGTCCCGAAAGGCACTCTTCAATGTTGTCGATCCCCGACCGCACACTGACTCACGGAACCACCGGCGAGCCGATCACCATCCCGCAACTCGGGTACGGCGTTTTCCAGGTACCGGACGCACAGACCGAAGAGGTCACTGCCGCAGCTCTCGAGATCGGCTACCGCCACATCGACACGGCCGCGATCTACGGAAATGAAGCCGGGGTCGGCCGCGCCATCGCAGGTTCGGATATCCCTAGGTCAGAGCTGTTCGTCACCACCAAGCTGTGGAATGACGATCAGGGCCACGACCGAACACTCGCCGCTTTCGACACGAGCCTCGACAAGCTCGGACTCGACTACGTCGACCTGTATCTGATCCACTGGCCCGCGCCGGCAAAGGGCCTGTTCGTGGAAACGTGGGCCGCTTTCGAGGAGATCCTCGCCTCCGGCCGTGCCCGTGCGATCGGCGTGTCCAACTTCCTGCCCGAGCACCTCGAACTGCTGGCCAAGCACAGCTCGATCACCCCGGCCGTCAACCAGATCGAATTGCACCCCAGACTGCAACAGCACGCGTCACGGGAGTACGCGCGAAGTCGCGGCATCGAAATCGAGGCTTGGAGCCCATTGGGACAGGGAACCATCCTCGACGACCCGGCCATCGGGAAAATTGCTGCAGCACACGGCAAGAGCCCGGCACAGATCATTCTGCGCTGGCATCTCGAACAGGGTCACACCGTTCTGTCGAAGTCGGTCACGCCTGCCCGCATGCGCGACAACGCCGCAATCTTCGACTTCGCACTCGATGCCGACGAGTCAGCGGCCATCGCAGCGCTGAACACCGACAGCCGTGTCGGGCCTGATCCAGTCGAATTGAACTGAATCGAAACGGCTTCAAGAATTTTCGTGGGGAGTCAACGTCAGCAGCACAGAATCGACGGACTGCTCGGCCAGGAGCGCGTCCAGCGGTAAGTGACGGAACAACGCTCGGTAATAGATCGGCGACGCCAGCGCGTCCAGGACGAAGTCCATGTCGAAGTCGCTCCGTATGTCGCCGCGTAGGCGCGCCGATTCCAGCACCGCCGCAGTGGAATCGCGTCGAGGCTGAAAGAATGCCGACTGGAAATCCCGCGCCAATTCCGCGTCCGCCGCCAGATCCGCGACCAACGCGGGCAGGATCCGACCGACTACCGTTTCGCTCAGCCCCACAACCAATGTCGTGATGCCGGCGACCAGGTCTGCCCTGAGATCGCCGGTGTCCGGCGTTGGATCAGTGCCGATGTGCGCCACGACGACGTCCACCACCAGATGCCGCTTCGACGGCCATCTCCGGTAGATGGCGGGTCGATGCACGCCCGCTCTCGTCGCCACCGAACCGATCGACAGCTCCGCATATCCGTTCTCCCCCAACAACTCCAGGGTTGCCGCCAGAACGGCGTCGTCGATCCGCTCGTCGCGGGCGCGCACCATCTACAGCACCGGCCGCGGCATGAGCACCAGACGCCAGCCGTCGGGATCTTCGAAAGTCATCCCCGCATTCTCCTCCCAGTACGGATTCTCGGCGCCAACGGGTTCGTGCCCTGCTTCCCCCAACCTCTGAACTACCTCGTACATCGCCGACTCGCCGGCGAAGTAGAGCACCAACAGGTTGTCCTGCGTCGGCGCCGGGCACGGGCTTCCGTCTTCGTGGGTCGTGAATTCGAGGTGATAGTTCGAATCCGGCAGACCCAGCATGATTCCGTCGTACCCGGCATGACCGGAGAACCGGTAGAGCTCTGGCAATCCCAGACAGTCGCGATAGAACGCAATCACGTCGTCGAGCCTGTCGGTGGGTCGCGCTACGCGCACTTGCACTACTGCGAGGTCGTTCGGCCAAGTTGTCATTCCAAAACAGTACAGTACGTACCGTAATGTTTCGAGAAAATGGCTGCCAGCCTCCCGACGGCAGCTCGCTTCAACTACAAGCGATCATTCTCCGGAAACGCCGCCTTGGGCATGAACTTCGGCCTGGCGAACAGCACAGACAGTTTAGTGGGCTGCGACTCCACCGGGCGATCGGACCGGTACAGCAACGCCTGCTGCGGGGTACTCACCCATTCACTGGCGAAGATCTCACCGAGGCGCGAAACCGGCACGTGCGACCCGTCCTCGAGTCGAACGGTGACGTCCGCCCCGATGTCCGACTGGCCGTACACGACCCACCACGATTCGCCTTCCACATCCCCCGGAGTGTGCTGCCCGATACCGATGACTGCACCCTTCTCCATCGGATCGCGCCAGACCGCTTCGCGCCCTTGCGGTCCCACGCAGTAGCTACCATCCTCGCGCACCTGCACGACCAGGCCGGACTCTTCGAGCACCAACTGTTCGACCACTATGCCAAGCCCCTTCCGTTGCCCGAACCTTATCCGCCGCCACGCCCCAGAAGCGGAACAATCGCGGTTCGTGTTGACAAATTGTTGGGTTTTTACAACACTTTGATGCATGAGCCCAGTCCGGCGGGGAGACGCGCTCCCCATCTTCAATCGCATCGGAGTGCTTCGCGCCGAGCGGAAGATGAGCCGGGCACAGCTTGCGCAACTCGTCGACGTGAATCCGCAGACGGTGGGGGCACTCGAACGCGGTGACCACTACCCCAGCCTGGATCTTGCATTCCGAATCTGCTGGGTGTTCGACCTCCCGGTGGAGGCGGTGTTCTCCCGGACAGAGTTCGGGCCGCTGTCGACGGAGGTCTACCGGAATGCACCGTCGACGGAGGTCTACCGGAATGCACCGTCGACGGAGGTCTACCGATCTGACCGCACTACCGAGGGGAGTGAAAAGCCAAGTGCCTGAATCAAATCTGATCGACCGCTACCAGGCCCACCGCACTCGGCGGTTCCTGCAGAACGAGGAGACGTTCCGACATTGGCTCCCGAATTGGCGAACCCGTCGACGTCGGCGCGTACTCGTCGTCGCCCTGGCGGTCCTGTTCACCACGATGGTTGCCGTCAGCACAGCATGCCTGTTCAATCCGCTCTTCGCCGTGGCATGGCCGGTCCTCACCCTGCTGTTCCTGCCGACGTGGTCCTCACTTCAAATCGTGTCGGGCCGGCAAGGGGATGCTCCGCGGCAGGCGTTGGACGAATGGGAGATCCAGCAACGCAACGACGCTCGCTCCGTCGGGCTCAGCGTGACCCAAACGTTGGTCTTCATTGTCGCCATTTTCCTCATTTTCACCTCGTCGGTGCAGTGGAATATAGAGAGGCTGCCTTACACGGGAGGTTTATTGGCACTGACTGCAATGCTGATCGGCGCGTGCACGCCCGCGATGATTCTCTCGTGGACCAATCCAGACCCGGATCCGATTGATTCGGAAGAGTTCGATCTCTGACCCGTATTACCGAAGCGCACCACTCGACCGATGGGAAGGACCCATGTCAGCCACCCTCACGATCGACGGCATCTCGAAACGCTACGGCGACGTCGTCGCACTCGACAACCTGAGTTTCGAAGTGCGCCCAGGCGAGATCTTCGGATTCGTCGGCAGCAACGGCGCCGGCAAGACGACCACGATGCGCATTGCGCTGGGTGTGCTCGGAGCAGATTCGGGAGAAGTTCGCCTCGGCGGCAAACCCGTCGACCTCGACGTGCGTCGCACTATCGGATACATGCCGGAGGAACGCGGCCTCTACCCCAAGATGAAGGTGGGAGCGCAACTTTCCTATCTGGCCGAGCTACACGGACTCTCGAAGGCCGACGCGCACGCGGCCACTGAGCGGTGGACCGAACGTCTGGGCATCGCCGAACGCGTCAAGGACACCGTCGATTCCCTGTCCCTCGGTAATCAGCAACGTGTGCAGCTCGCGGCGGCGCTGGTTCACGACCCATCGGTACTCGTTCTGGACGAACCGTTTTCGGGCCTCGACCCCGTAGCAGTCGATGTCATGAGTGACGTGCTGGTCGAGAAGGCTCGCACCGGCGTTCCCGTAATCTTCTCCAGCCATCAGCTGGATCTGGTGGAGCGCCTGTGCGATCGCGTGGGCATCATCAGCCGCGGCAGCATGCGAGAGATCGGAACCGTCGACGAGCTACGAGGCAAGGGCGACGGCCGAATCGAAGTCTTCGCCCCTGACGCGCCGGTCGGTTGGGCACACCATCTGATCGGTGTCACCACACTGAGCCACCTCGACGGCCGAACGCTCCTGAGCGTCGACGGCACGGCCGACGATCAGCAGATCCTGCACGCAGCATTGAAAACCGGACCGGTGCACGAGTTCACGCTACGACGTCCGTCACTGACCGATCTGTTCCGAGAGGTAGTAGCCGCATGAGCAACCAGTTGAGCGGAGGTCGAGCCATCGGGTTGGTCGCCCGACGCGAATTCATGACGCAGATCTCGAAGAAGAGTTTTGTGATCAGCAACGTCATCATTCTGGTCGCGATCATCGGCGGCATCATCGCCTTCTCGCTCTTCTCCGGCGGCGACGAGGACAAGTCGAAGATCGGCTTGGTCGGCAACCAATCACTCAGTGCCACGATGGTGTCCATCGGCGACACCCTCGGAAATCCGGTGACGGTAACGGAGGTTTCCGACGACGGCACCGCGCGTGATCAAGTCAAGGACGGCGACCTCGACGTGGCCGTGATCGCTGGATCGGGCGGCGGCGTCACTGTCGTGACCAAGAAGGAAGTAGCCACGAATCTGCGGGCCGTCATCGAGAGTTCCGTTGCACAGCAGGCACAATCGAATGCGCTTTCCGCTGCGGGGATCGACCCGGCTCAGCTCGCCGAAGCCACGTCCACCGCAGTGGTCACCATCGATGCCATCGATCCCCCGGATCCCGAACAGGGCCAACGTATAGCGATGTCGATCGCTGCTGTGGTGCTCCTGTACATGCAGATCCTGTTGTTCGGAACGTACGTGGCGATGGGCGTCGTCGAGGAGAAGTCCAGCCGTGTCGTCGAGTTGCTGCTCTCCACTCTCCGTCCACTGCAGTTGTTGTGGGGCAAGGTTCTCGGAATCGGTGCTGTCGGCCTGATGCAGATGGCTGCCTATGCCGTCGCGGGCGTCGCCACCGGACTGGCGACGGGCGTCCTGACCGTGACGGGCACCGCAATCGGCGTTCTGTTCGGCACTCTCGGGTGGTTCATTCTCGGCTTCCTCTTCTTCGCCGTGCTGTACGCCGCCGCCGGGTCCATGGTCTCGCGACAGGAGGACGTCAACGCCACCGCGATGCCTCTCGCGCTGCTCGTCATGGCAATGGTCAGCGTGGCTTTCGTTTCGGTGAGCAATCCAGAAGGAACCCTGAGCAACGTGTTGAGTTGGATTCCGCCGTTCTCGGCAATCCTCATGCCCCTGCGCATTTCCGCCGGTGTTGCTTCTCCGTTCCAGATCGTGGGAACGATTCTGCTGATGCTGGTGGTGACCGCTGCGCTGTCGATGATCGCGGCAAAGATCTACCAGCGCTCCATCCTTCGCATCGGCAAGGTCGTTTCGTGGAAAGAGGCGTTCGGACGCTGATTTATCCGGCACACAACTGACGCCACACGATCCCGGCAGCACCCCGTCCAGGTAGGTTCATCCTGGACGGGGTGCTGCTTACTTGGAGGACGTTGTGCGAATCTCGGCCGAAGAACTACTCACTGCGGTACTCGATCCCGAGAGCTTCGTCTCTTGGGACTCCCCGCCCGTCGACGTCGGACCTGGCGCGAAATACGCGGAAGACCTGGCGAAGGCCCGCGAGAAGAGCGGAATTGACGAGTCCGTCGTCACCGGTGTGGGTACGGTTCGGGGCCGTCGGGTCGCGGTAATTGCCTGTGAATTCAGCTTTCTCGCCGGTTCCATCGGAGTCGCCGCGGCCGAGCGGATCGTGACCGCCGTCGAACGTGCTACGGCAGAACAACTCCCGCTGCTCGCCTCGCCCACCTCCGGCGGAACGCGGATGCAGGAGGGCACCGTCGCCTTCGTTCAGATGGTGAAGATCGCTGCGGCAGTGGCTGTTCACAAAGCGGCACACCTGCCCTACCTGGTTTACCTGCGCAATCCCACCACCGGCGGGGTCTTTGCCTCGTGGGGATCCCTCGGCCACATCACCGTCGCGGAACCCGGTGCTCTGGTGGGATTCCTCGGACCCCGTGTCTACGAATCGCTGTACGGCGAAAAGTTTCCCGACGGTATCCAGACGTCCGAAAACTTGTATCGCAACGGCGTGATCGACGGCGTCGTCCCCGTCGACCGCCTCCGTCTGCTGGTCAACCGAGCGTTGTGCGTGCTCACCGATCCCCCGGCCCCGGCGGCCACGGACCCGATTCCCTCACCCGAGATTCCCGATGTTCCCGCCTGGCAGTCGGTGATGCTCTCGCGCCGGGCCGATCGACCCGGCATCCGGCAGTTGCTCCGCCATGCCGCAACTGAACAGGTACCGCTCAGCGGCACCGGGCAGGGTGAAACCGACAAGACGATCTTGCTCTCGCTCGCCCGCTTCCGAGGCTTTCCGTGCATCCTGCTCGGCCAAGACCGCAGTGGCCAATCCGCGCTCACCACGATGGGACCGGCCGCGCTCAGGGAAGCGCGACGGGGCATGAAACTTGCCGAAGAACTACAACTCCCGCTTGTCCTCGTGATCGACACTTTGGGCGCGTCGCTGTCCAAAGAAGCTGAAGAACGTGGACTGGCCCCTGAGATCGCCCGTTGCATCGCCGACCTCGTGACGCTGAAGACCCCGACAGTGTCGGTGTTGCTCGGCCAGGGAACAGGCGGCGGGGCGCTCGCGCTGCTGCCCGCCGATCGGGTACTCGCGGCACAGAACGGGTGGCTCGCTCCCCTGCCGCCGGAAGGCGCAAGCGCGATCGTCCATCGCGACATCAGTCACGCACCGGAGATGGCGGCAGCGCAGGGCATTCGTTCGTTGGATCTGCTTCGAGACGGCGTGATCGACGCGATCATTCCCGAAACGCCTGACGCGGCCGACGAACCCGTGGAATTCTCCAAGAGGGTAGGGGCTGCGATAGCGCACGAACTCTTCGTGCTTGCCGAAGAGTCGGACACCGATCGCCAGTCCTCCCGTATCGCGCGCTATCGAAACCTGGGAGTTCCGCAATGACGACGAAGGACCGGAATGCGCTGACGCTGCCGCACAGTTACGACCGCGCGGCACTCGCTCGTTTCGAATTGTTCCTGTTCGCGGGCATCGCCACCGTGCTGATCACCCGCGCTTATCTGGCGGCAACGGGCTATCCCCAGATCGGGGGCGGCGCCCTCCACATCGCACACGTTCTCTGGGGCGGATTGCTGATGGCCGTAGCCATCGTGGCGACCGCCATCACCGAAGGCTCTCGCACGCGTGACCTGGCCACGCTCGTCGGCGGAATCGGGTTCGGTCTCTTCATTGACGAGGTCGGAAAATTCGTCACCGCCGACGTCGATTACTTCTACCAGCCTGCCATCGCGATCATGTACGTCGTCTTCGTTCTCTTCTATCTTGCCGCGCGCGAGGTGGTGATTCGGCGCGGAATGAATGATCGTCATCGGCTCGCCATCGGGGCGCGAGCGCTCTCGGACCTCGCTCTCGGTCAGCTCGACGAGATCCAGTACAACCACGCCCTCCGCGTACTCGACGGCGTCGAAGACCGCAGCCTCACCGACCTCGTCGATTCGATCAAAGCCGGCCTGCATTCACAGACTCCGCCGACCGGCGGTATCGAATCGAAGATCACTCGTGGCCGCAACGCGTTCTTCCACCGTGCCGAGGAACTGCTCCGGCACCGGGTCGTCCGCCGACTGGTACTGACCCTGTTCGTACTGCAGGCTCTTCTGGCGATTGTCCAGGTGATCTACGCGTTGGTTTCCGAGAACGTCGTCGAGGCCGACGACGTCTCCGACCTGGTGGTCCAGATCTCCACCGTCGCAACCGGAGTTCTTGTGGTTCTGGGAGTGTGGTTCCTCTTCCGAGGTCCGTACCTGCGAGCCTTGAGGCTCCTGCGTGCATCCCTCATCGTGAGCCTTCTGGTGACGCAGGTTTATCTGTTCACACAGGACCAGTTCGGCGCGCTTTTCGGATTCGCGGTGTCACTGTTCATGCTCGCGACTCTCCGCATCGCGATTCGAAGCGAAGAGGCCGCCGCGGCTCTACCGCAGTGAGATCGCAGGCCGACTCGGTAGATCGCGGATTCCGCGGAGGGGGCTGAAGAGCAAGACCAATCCGCACGGCGCGATCAGGCAGGCCATGATCCACATCGTCCCGCGCGGTCCCACTGCGTCGCCGAGATAGCCTGCCGTCAGAGCACCGAGCGGAATGCTGCTGTGCAGCAGGAACATACTCGTTGCCACCACTCGTCCGAGGCGGTCCGGCGGACAGTAACTTTGACGGAAACTGCCGAGCACCACGTTGCACGACACGACGCCCGCAACCATCACCATGCCGCCGATGCAGAACCAGAACAGGCCGGCACCGTACGTCGTCAGAGGTGCTAACAGGATGAACGGTCCCGTCACCAACTGACAGGTGAGAACGCTTCGGGCAGTGCCGAATCTGCGGCCGAGCGGGCGCGCGATCATCGATCCGACAATTCCGCCCACCCCGGCAATCGCCAGGAGAAGCCCGAGTCCGAACTCCCCCACGCCAACCGTCTTTTCCAGGAACACGATCTGGATCGTGGAGTACCCGGTGAGACCGAAATTGAGCAGAGTGCCGTAGACGACGATCGACCGCAGATACGGATCACCGGCGACGAATCGCAGTCCGAGCGCAATCTGGCGTCGCAACGGTTCTCGCTGATTCTGTCCGCGATGGACGGTCTCCTGCACACGAATCAGCCAAATGCATACAAAGCAGAAGGCGAACGTGAACGCGTCGACAACCAGACCGGCCGCGAGCCCGACAGTTGCAACCACCAGCCCACCGACGCTTGGGCCGATCACCCGAGTTGCGGCCTCGGCGCCCTGAATCTTCGAGTTCCCTTCGACAAGATCCGCTTCGGCGAGCACCGTGGGGAGATACGAGTGATAGGCCGCCTGGAAGAAGACGGTGGCTGTACCGGTGAGCAGCGCGACCAGGAGCAGGTGGCCGTATGTCATCGCCTCCAGGAAGCCGGCGATCGCGAGGCTCGCGAAGAACAGCGCGCACGCAGCGTTCGCGATCATCATGATCGGACGCCGAGGCAGCCGGTCGATCCAGGCACCGGCTGGTAGTCCGACGATCAACCACGGCAACCACACTGCCGATGCCAGCACACCGATCCGGAAGCTACTCGCGTCCAGTTCGCGAAGCGCGATCAGCGGCAGTACGACGGTCGTGACACCGTTTCCGATACCGCTGACTGCGTCGCCGGTCCACAGAAGTCGGAAGTCACGCAGAGCGAGGACTCCCCAGAAGCCTGCGCGTTGCGCTGCACCTGTCACATCGATCCCCCCTTTCAGTCCCTGCCCTATCCCACCCCTGCGCGCCACTGGCCGACGGGACAGGCCCGCCCGGCGCAAAGGGACGGTACCCGCACCGCTACTGAGGCGCACCGCACTGACGGTGACCTAAGGTGTTTCAGGTCACCGGTAAGCGAAGTTCACGAGAGGACACACGTCGATGAGCTCTTCCGAGCAGGCGTCCCACACCACGTATGCCGACGCATATCGCGAGAGCATGGATCAGCCGGAGAAGTTCTGGCTCGACGCTGCGCGGGCCGTCGACTGGGATGTCGCCCCCACCAAGGCTCTCGACGACTCTGCCGCGCCGATCTATCGCTGGTTCCCGGATGCTTCGCTCAACACCAGCTTCAATGCCCTCGATCGGCACGTCCGCGACGGCCGCGGCGATCAGACCGCGTTGATCTTCGACTCCGCGATGGTACCCACCAAGGCCACGTACACCTACGCCGAATTGCTCGAGCAGGTCTCACTCTTCGCCGGCGTCTTGAAAGATCAGGGTGTGGTGGCGGGCGACCGCGTGATCATCTACATGCCGATGATCCCCGAGGCTGCGATCGCGATGCTCGCGTGTGCGCGAATCGGCGCTGTGCATTCGGTGGTGTTCGGCGGCTTTGCGGCCAAGGAGCTCGCAACGCGAATCGACGACGCCGGTCCAGTGGTGCTCGTGACGGCGTCCGGCGGCCTCGAACCCGGACGAACAATCGAGTACCTGCCGATGGTCGAGAAGGCTCTGCAACTGTCCGCCACTCCCGCGCACACCGTGATCGTGAAGAATCGCGAGCAGATTCCCGGTGCAGCTTCCGACTACAAGTCAAGTGCCGCAGCCTGGTTCGACTGGGACGAGCTGATCGCCGACGCCACCCCGGCCGACCCGGTGTCGGTCGCCGCGACGGATCCGCTCTACATCCTCTACACCTCGGGAACGACCGGTAAGCCCAAGGGCGTCGTCCGGGACAACGGTGGCCATGCCGTTGCGCTGACGTGGACCATGAAGAATCTGTACGACATCAGCCCAGGACAGGTGTGGTGGACCGCCTCCGACGTCGGCTGGGTGGTCGGCCACTCCTACATCGTCTACGGACCGTTGCTCGCCGGAGCCACGACGGTCATGTACGAAGGCAAGCCCGTCGGCACCCCCGACGCCGGTGCGTTCTGGCGCATCATTTCCGAATACAACGTGTCGGCACTCTTCACCGCTCCGACAGCGATCCGCGCGGTCCGCAAGGCCGACCCGGACGCAAAAGAGCTTGCCAAGTACGACATCTCGTCGCTCGACACACTGTTCGCGGCCGGCGAGCGCTTGGATCCCGACACCTACGAGTGGGCTACTCGGATTCTCGATCGCCCGGTGGTCGATCACTGGTGGCAGACAGAAACCGGTTGGGCCATCTGCGCGAATCTGCGCGGCCTCGAACCCATGGAGATCAAAGCGGGCTCACCCACCGTCGCCTGCCCCGGATACCGCGTCGAAATCGTCGACGGCAAGGGCGAACTCGTGGGTCCGGGCACCGAGGGCAACATCGTGATCGGCCTGCCGCTTCCTCCCGGAACACTCGCCGGACTGTGGCGTGACGAGGACCGGTACGTGAAGTCCTACCTGTCGACTTTCGAAGGCTATTACCTCACCGGCGACTCCGGGTACATCGACGAGGACAACTACGTCTTCGTGCTCGGACGAAGTGACGACGTGATCAACGTTGCCGGACATCGCCTTTCGACCGGAAGCATGGAGGCCGTCGTCGCCGGCCACCCGGCTGTCGCCGAATGCGCGGTCATCGGCATTCACGACGAACTCAAGGGGCAACGGCCGAGCGGTTATGTCGTGCTCAAGTCCGGCGTCGACATCGATCCCGAAACACTCCGACAAGAACTGGTCGCGCGGGTGCGAGACCAGATCGGTGCCGTCGCCACTTTCCGGGACGTCACCGTCGTCGCCGCACTACCGAAGACTCGTTCCGGCAAGATCCTCCGCAAGACCATGCGGCAGATCGCCGACAACGAGGAGTACACGGTCCCGTCGACCATCGAGGACGCGAGCGTATTGGACGAGTTGTCCAAACTCCTTCGCGGATAAGGATTCAGCGAATTCCCCTGTCCGTCTGCCTCCGGACGTAGCAGTATGAACACGTTCCAGTTTCGGCGATTCACACGGGCAGGGGAAGTTCGATGGGCAATTTGGACGGTCAGGTCGCATTCATCACCGGAGCGGCGCGTGGTCAAGGGCGCGCGCATGCCGTCAAGCTCGCGTCCGAGGGCGCGGACATCATCGCGGTGGATCTCTGCGCGCCGGTCGCAACGGCGGGGTACGACATGGCCACCGAAGCCGACCTCGCCCAGACCGTCGCCCTGGTCGAAGCTCAGGGCCGGCGTATCGTCGCATCCGTCGCGGACACTCGCGACCTCGATGCCCTGAAATCAGCGGTCGACGCCGGAGTCGAGAAACTCGGCCGACTGGACATCGTGATCGCCAACGCGGGAATCGCGGCGTCGGCGAAATTGTCCTGGGACCTGAGCGACGAAGAGTTCCGCGAGCTGATGGACATCAACGTCACCGGCGTCTGGTTGACGACCAAGGTGTCGATTCCGCACATCATGAACGGCAATCGAGGTGGATCCATTGTGTTGATCAGCTCGATGGCCGGGCTTCGAGGCGTGCCGGGGATTGCACATTACTCCGCGTCCAAGCACGCCGTTCGGGGGCTGGCGAAGTCTCTGGCCAACGAACTCGGCTGGGCAGACATCCGAGTCAACTCCGTACACCCGGGCAATGTGCGAACGACGATGATCGACAACGAACCGATGGTTCGTGCGTTCCGTCCAGACTTGGAGAATCCTGTCCTCGCCGATACCGCTCCGATCATGTCGAAGCTGAATCTGCTGCCCCACCCGTGGGTCGACCCCGAAGTGATTGCGGATGCGGTGTTCTATCTGGTGGGGCCAGCCGGGCGCGGGATCACCGGCATCGCGTTGCCGATCGATCTCGGCACCTCGGAAAAATTCGCCGGCGGCTGAAGGCCCGAACTGATGCAGAATTGCCTCTGCCGGATGGGTCTCGAGCACCATCCGGCAGAGGCAATTCCGGCTTGATCAAGCCTTCGTAGCAACAGAACAAGTAGTCGACAACCTCATAGGCGCTCCTCGTCTGGTGTGGGAAAAACCGTTGTGGGATGCGCAACAAACCCAAGACCCAGCGTAGAAGCATTTGGCCGCAAACGCGCGTCATTCGGCACTATTTTTTGGATTCGGGCATACCGGACAACGCTCCCACCACGTATTATGGACCCGAGTTCACACTTACAGGGGGTAGGCACAGTGACGGTCAAATACGCCGTAATGGACCCGATTCACGGAAAAGTCGAGATCTCGTTCGATGTCGACACGGGGGTCGTCGACGTCCGAAACGGCAACTCACACGCTCTGTTGACGCGTCGAGTCGATGCCCCGCGCCGTGAAGGCACACCCATCGGAACGCGCGCCGCCGCCGACTTGTTCTTCACTGTCGGTGGCGACGAAGTCGAACTCACTGTCGGCAAAGGGTTTCTGTCCCGTCGCTCGTACTCTGTCTCGGCACTCGTCGACGGCGTGAGTTTGAACTTCGCCCCAGTCGACGACGCGAACAGTGCATTCACCCGCGACGGATTGCGGATCGGGCACTTCTCCAAGAACGAGGAATCCGATCCCAGACAGACCGACGCAGTCTGGTCGAGCACGCCGAGCACCGACGAACTTGTCATCGGTTACGCCCTGGCCGAAGCCTTCGATTGCGGAGCACTCAACGGGGCTTTTGCGTTGATCGAATCACTGGTGCTCGGCGGCGGATAGAGACCACTCAAAGCAGGTGGATTACCAGCAGAACAACGGCAATAGCTGGGAAAAGCATCTGCACGACGGCTGCGCGGGCTTTGTCGGGAGACGAGAGAATCAGCACCAACCCCGCGGCAACCATCGATCCTGTGCCTGCCAGTACGAGGGCAATTCCGACCGACGCGGAGCCGGTCGCCGCAATCACGATGCCGACCGCCGACACGATCGCCAAGAAAAGGTTGTAAAAGCCCTGGTTGAAGGCGAGCGGCTGCGTGGTGATCGCCTCTTCCTCGGACTTCACGCCGAACGTGGCGCGGGTCTTCGGGGCCGTCCAGAGAATCGATTCGAGGACAAAAATGTACACGTGCACTGCTGCGGCCAGTCCCGCGAAGATGTAGCCGGCGACGTTCATCGGTGAGCTCCTGTTGCTTCGAGTGAATTCTGTATCGTTCGGTCCAATATATACTGGACCGAACGATACAGAAAGAGCGAGGCTTTGATGGGCAGATCACAAGAATTCGACACAACAGCCGTGGTCGCTGCCGCTTTGGACGTTTTCTGGGCACGCGGATACGAAGGCGCCTCACTCGGCGACCTCGAATCCGCGACGGGGCTGAGTCGGTCAAGTCTCTACAACTCGTTCACCAACAAGCGCGGATTGTTCGACGCCGCCGTGCAGCTGTACCTCGAACATGTCATCCGGCCACGTCTGCGCAGCCTCACGACAAATCCCGGGGCAGACGCCGTCGACGACTACCTTTCCTCGCTTGCGCACGCGATCGGCACCATGACCGCCGACTCACCTCGGCGCGGTTGCCTACTTCTCAATACGGCTGCCGGACTCGGCGCGCACGACGATGCGGTGGCCGCAGTGATCCGCGCTTACCGCCGAGAGCTCGCCGACGCGATCAACAGTGGATTACACGCCGCGTTTCCAACCGAGACAGACGCCACGCTCTCAGATCGCACTCGAATCCTTCTCTCCTGCACGGTAAGTGCATTGGTACTCGCACGAGTTGACACCGAAGAGGCCATCGCAACTCTTGAATCTGCGCGCCGACTGAACGCAGAGTGGCAGGGATAATGACCGGAAAGCTCACGCCATTGCCCGCCATCAGGCGGGTAGGCGATGATGCTTCACGTGCCCAAGTTGACCACGCCCGCTATCGCCGCTGGATATCTCCGGGGAATGGACCAACCCTCGATCCACGTCGGGACTTCCGCGATTCTCCGACCCTGGACCCGCGACGACGCACCGGCCGTCATGGAAGCCTTTCGCGATCCGTCGATTCAGCGTTGGCACATCCGCCGCGCCGACTCGATCGACGAAGCACGGGGTTGGCTCACCCAGTGGAGAGACGGGTGGGCAAGCGAATCCGAATGCCATTGGGCGATCGCCGCTCCCGAGACAAATGAACTCCTCGGTCGAATCGCAGCAAAGGGGGTGAATTTGTGGGACGGCACTGCCGAGCTCGCGTATTGGGTGACCCCAGCGGCGCGCGGCCGCGGACTGTGCACCCAGGCTGTAACCGCACTGTCCGAATGGGCATTCCGCGAAGTAGGGTTTCATCGACTGGAACTCGAGCACTCGATCCACAACCCACGATCGTGCCGAGTCGCCACCAAAGCAGGGTTCAGCGAAGAAGGTGTTCGACGAAGCTCCGCCAGGCACGCCGACGGCTGGCACGACATGCACGTCCACGCCCGACTACGTAGCGATCAGCCTTCGGCAACGACCCGCGCCGCGAGGGCAAGCGTCTGATCCACCAATTCCGCAACTCGCTGCGGCACGACCGGTTCGAGGTCGAACAGAATTCGGTAGATGATCGGCGCCACTACATGGTCGACCACCGAATCACCATCCACGCCGGCAGCTTCCGGCCAACGCGCGAGGATCACGTCGATCTGCGTCCGACAGAAGAAGGCACACTTGAACTTCTTCGTACCGTCCGGTGCATGCGTCTGATCGTCGCTCATCAACACGTCACGCAACGAAGCACGACCGACAGGCGCAGACATCTCCTCGAGGTACTCCTGCGCCCAAATCGTCAGATCCCCTCGGAGCGAGCCCGTTTCACGCGGGTCGGCGTCCGGGCGCAATCTCTCGATCGAGACGTCGGCAAAGACTTCGTTGATGTCACCCCACCGCCGATAGATGGTCGACGGGGTCACTCCCGCATCGGTCGCGATCATCGGCACCGTGATCTCGGCTCGATCACGCTGTTCCAACAACTTGCGCGCCGACGCATGCACGGCCTGTTGGATGCGCGCACTACGGCCACCGGGGCGCGGACCTGCGGACGGACTCATAAATCCAATACTAACGCAAAGATGTTGCATTAGGCTACGGCCAGGCGTAGCGTCCCAAACGCAAAGTATTTGCGTTTGAAGTCTTCACCACCCGCACGGGAAGCGCTACGACAATGACAACGACCGTTTCACCACAGACCGAGAGCACTTCACGCCCACGCCTTGGGCGAGGCGTCGCTTTCACACTCATCGCCGTCATCATCGCCACGTTCCTGGGCGCATCCGCGACCCCGACACCGTTGTACGAGCACTATCAACAGTTGTGGGGATTCTCCTCGCTCGCGTCGACGCTCGTGTTCGGCATCTACGCTCTCGCATTGCTCGCCACGCTCCTGACCGCCGGATCCCTGTCCGATCACATCGGCAGGCGCCCGGTCCTGCTCGGAGCACTCGCGCTCGAGGCAGTCTCGCTCGCGCTGTTCGCCTCGGCCGACGGTTTGACCATCCTGCCTCATCGCCCGGGTCGTACAGGGTGTTGCCACCGGCGCTGCAATCAGTGCTCTGGGTTCGGCATTGATCGACCTCGAACGCACTCCGGGCCGAGGATCGATCATCAACAGCGTCGCTCCGACGATGGGGCTTGCAGTCGGAGCAGTGGGTTCGAGCCTCATCAGCGAGCACCTGCCCCGTCCCACCAGCACTGTCTACCTGGTCCTTCTCGTGCTTGTCATTCTCGAGATCTTCGGAGTATGGGCCGCTCCCGAGACTTCGGGCGGACGCCCCGGAGCCTGGCAGTCCCTGCGCCCCACACTGGCCGTTCCTCGTCAGGCGCGCACGATGATTGCCCTGACCGCACCGTGCCTGATCGCGGTCTGGGCACTGGGAGGTTTCTACCTCTCACTCGGACCTGCATTGGCGCGCAACGCACTTGACGTTCACAGCTCCCTCATCGGTGCCATCATGGTCGCAACACTGACAGGATTCGGAGCGGCAGCAGTGCTCACCTTCCGCAAACTCGGCGGCCGGACCGTGATGCTGATCGGAACCACCGCCTTGGTGCTCGGGGTGGCCGTCACACTCATCGGTGCTGAAACATCCTCTGCCGTATTGATTCTGGTCGGTACGGCTGTTGCAGGTATCGGCTTCGGAGCAGGATTCCAAGGAACTATCCTCACCGTCATGCCGCTGGCCGAGAACCACGAACGCGCGGGTTTGTTGTCCACCGTCTACGTCATCGCATATCTGGCCAACAGTCTTCCCGCCTTGCTGGCCGGCTACCTGGTCGGCAAGGTCGGATTGGTGGATACGACGCGTGGCTACGGAGCACTCGTCATGGTGCTCGCGGCGGCCGCACTGATCGGACTGCTGGTCACCGGCGAGCGAAAGGTCGAAGCCGTCTCGGTGTCGGAGTAGGTGTCCCCCGATCGGTGGACACACCGTTCCGCCTGCACAGGGTCCGGGGAGTGGACATACGACATCGATCTGCTCCGACATAGTTGTCTTCGAGAGAGCCAACCGAACGCTCACCCGGACAAAGGACACCGACGATGACGAACCCACGCTACGTAGTTGCCGCAATCACAGCTCTGGCCGCCGGCGCCCTCACTTTGGGATTGAGCGGAATCGCCAGTGCCGGAACCCTTCCCACAACCGGCAACAGCATCACGATGACGATCAGCAACGACACCGAACAGACAATTCATCTCGAAGGCGCCGACAACCCCTACGGACAGTGGATGCAGAGCCCACGCCAGTCGCTCGCGCCTCACGAGACCGAGATCGTCACGGCATACAACCAGGACCCGCGCGGCCTGACGGTCGACGTCGTCTATTCCACTCCCGACGGCGGACAAGCCGTCTTCACGGCCAACGACTATCCGCAGTTCGACACCGACGGAACTCGCACCACCGACCCTGATCACTACTTCATCTCGAGCTACATCGACGGCTACTACCCGAACCTGAGCGTCGGGTACCACCTCAGTGCGGTGTGACTGCGGCAGTCGTCATAAGTAATCCATCTGCCTCTCAGACGCACTTGTTCTTGGACATTCGTCCGGCGCGCGGGGATTGTTGAACGCAGCCCCGCACGACCAGGCACACGCCCCGCTGCCGGTGGCCCGAAAATCAACGGGAGAGGGAAAACCACAGTGCGACTACCCAACCAGTTTCTGATCTACGTCAGCGATGCCGCCTCCGCAGCAGCGTTCTACGGCGAATTGTTCGACGCGAAGCCTGAGGTCCTCAGCCCTCGGTACATGACCTTCGACCTCGGCGGCGGTGTGGTCCTTGCACTGTGGAGCGGCAAGTCCCGCGACCTCGATCCCGCGACACCGCGCAATTTCGAAGTCGGCATCTTGGTCGACGGCGGGAGCAACGAAATTCGGGCGATCCACGACGAGTGGGTGGCCAAGGGAGTCTCGGTCGTCGAAGAACCCAACGAAGATGTCTTCGGTCTGACGTTTGTCATTTCAGATCTGGACGGAAACCGCGTCCGCGTAGCGCCCGCAGATCACTGAGCACTCAGCCTTTGATCTCGCCGTACCGGCGCAAGGCCTCCTCACGCTCGTGCGCGTGATCGACTATCGGGTCCGGGTAGTCGACTGGGCGCATCGCCTTCAACGAGTGGACGGCCTTCCCGGGAACATCGCGAAGTTCGGGGACCCACCGACGGACGTATGTGCCGTCGGGATCGAACTTCTCCCCTTGCGTGATCGGGTTGAAGACGCGGAAGAAGGGCGAAGCATCCGTACCCGACCCGGCAGTCCACTGCCACCCGTGCTGATTGGAGGCCAAGTCACCGTCCACCAGTTGCGACATGAAGTACCGTGCGCCGCGCCACCACGGAATGTGCAGGTCCTTCACCAGGAATGACGCGACGATCATTCGGACCCGATTGTGCATCCAGTTCTCGGCGGCGAGTTGCCGCATGCCGGCATCCACGATCGGGAAGCCGGTCTTGCCTTCACACCAGGCCGTGAAGGCGGCGTCTGCGTCGACTCCCCCGTCGTGACGTAAACGGTCGAACTTGTCGTCGTAGTTCTTCCGCGCGCTGTCGGGGCGCTGAAATAGGATGTCTGCGTAGAAGTCTCGCCAAGCAAGCTGGCGACGGTACGCCTGAGCGCCGTCTCCGAGTCGCTTGGAGAGATCTGCCAACATAGTTCTCGGATGAATCGTGCCGTACTTGAGCGGGATCGACATCCGACTCGTGGTGTCGAGGTCGGGTCGATTTCGTTCGTCGTCGTACCGGTCAAGATCGTTCTCGCAGTATTCTTTCCACTGTTCGAGCGCACCGGCCTCACCGACGACATCGCTGACGGTGCCGGACGACGCGGGGATACTCACCCGGCGCGGGCCACCGTCCTTCTCGCTCGGATCGAACCAACGGACCGTCCCCGCATCGGTCGACGCGGGGCCCCGCCAACCATGTTCCATCCACTGACGGAAGTACGGCGTGAACACCTTGTACGGATCACCGTCCGCCTTGGTGACGCGTCCGGGCGCCACGGCATATGGTGACCCGGTGGCGATCAACTCCACCTTCTCGGCCACGGCCGCGTCGCGCCGTCGGCCGTAGGGCCCGTAGTCGCCACTGATGTGAACTTCTTCGGCGCCAACGGATTCCGCCACGCGGGGCACCACGTCTGCCGGATCACCTCGAACAACCATCAATCGTCCGTCGAGCTGGTTGTCGAGTGCCGACAAGTTGGCGAACAGTTGATTCTGGCGGGGTGAGCCTGCCGGTCCGAGCAACTTCTCGTCGAGGACGAACAAACCCAACGTCTGTCCGCCGGCATCCGCCGCTGCAGTCAGAGTCGGAAGATCACCGACCCTCAGATCGCGTCGAAACCAGATCACAGAGTTACTCACCCAGTCGAGCCTACCGATCAGATCTCAGAACGCATCCCACCGCGCGGGCCGCCAGTTGCGCCGCTCTTTCGACTGTCGGTTCGGAGGTGAGCCCGAGCAGTCGCCGCCGGTGCTCCTCCCCGAGCAGCAAGGTGTACAACTGATCCGCGCACAGCGCAGCCTTCTGGCCGTGCTGATCGATCAATATCTTCTCCAGAAAGGCAATCGACTTGGCCGGGCCGGATTCGTAGAACGCTGCGGCCAATTCAGGGAACTGCACTGCCTCGCCGATCATCATGCGGTGCAGCGCAATCGAGTTGTCGCTGTGCAGGGCGATGACGATGTCCACTGCAGCGGCGAGCAGGTCGGACTGGCCCTCGCCGGCATTGTCGACGTACGCGTGCTGACGCGCAACCGCAGCTGCAAAGACCGCAGACTTGTCGCCGAAGTAGCTGTACACGGTGCGCTTGGCGACGCCGGCCACCGTGCCAATGCCCTCGATGGTAGTTCGGGCGAACCCGACATCTCGAAACGAGTCGACAGCGACGTCGAGAATCTCGTTGCGTCGTTCGGCGCGCTCGGCGTCACTGGTTCTCCCACGTCTGCGCGGTTGCTCCATCAAGTCCCCTGTTACCGTGCCGGTAAATTAATGCTACGTTGACGTTTCATTAATTCGAATACTACAGGAGCACTGCATGACCGGACAACGACTCGTCCACGTCGCTATCGCCGACGACTGGGAAGCATGCAAGCGTTTCGGTGAGTACGAGGTCTCGACGCGCGGAATCAGTTACGACGAGGCAGGATTCATTCGCGCAACGACCCCGGACGCACTCGCTTCGGTGCTCGATCTGGTGTTCGGCGACCTCACATTGCCGCTGGTCGTCGCCGTCATCGATCAGGACGCCCTGACCTCCGCGGGCATCGACGTCGAATGGGAGGTGGAAAAGCCCCGAATCCTCCGACCTCTACCGATGGACGAGGACACCGTGGTCGCCGAACTGGCCGTGGAACGCGTTGACGGGGTCTGGCCGATTCCCGACCTGACCCCGTACGCAAGCTACGCCGGCTAGACCAGCGCAGCCTCCGGTTCGATAACCGGCGCAGACGCCTTCTTCCGGCCGGCAGCCACGCACAGCGCGATCCCGACGGCAATCCAGCACACCAGCACCAGAAGTGGCGTGGTGGCGCCATGGCCGTCGAAGAACGCCATCGAACGGACGGATGCTCCTGCGGCGCCGGGTGGGAGCAGCTGCCCCAATGCGCCCCAGCCTGCGGGCAACCACGCGGCAGTTGTCGCCATCCCCGAGAGTGGGTTTCCGATGAACATCATCGTGACGGCGCCCAACGCGAACCCCTTCATCCCGAGCAGGGATTCGAGCCCCAAAATGGGAAGCGAGATGGCCGAAATACCAACGGCGAGTGTGAGCGCGGTGAGCAGGTAGTTTCCGTCAAGGCTGCTGGTACCGAACTGCAGAATGGCAGTCAGGGCAAAACCCGCGACAACCGCGACGCCGGCAGCGCCCAACACTCGCTTGACAATGCTGCGCGGAAACAGCTGCACGAGAACAACAGCAGGCATGATTCCACCGAACACCAAGGGCAAGGCCAATGCCGTGAGCCCAGCACCGGTCGGGTCGTCCGCCGTCAACGGCACAACGTCTTCGACGGGAACCTTCACCCCCGAACTCTCCGCGAGCCCACTGGCCAGACCGGTCAAGGTTTGGGCGATCGGGGTTCCGCCTGCGGTCGCGATCAACACGTGAGGACCGTTGGCATCAACGGCGATTCCGCCGACCACGTCGCGATTCCGAATCGCGTCACGCAGGACGTCGGCGTCAGCGAATTCTCGAGTATCGAAGGCGCCTTGCTTACTCGCCTCGAGCGAGGTGCTGATCTGTTCGGTTGCCGCAGCTGGACCGGTGATGCCCAACTTCAGTTCGTGCGGGCCACTGTTGACCGAGGGCAGTACGAAGGCAAGCAGCATCAGCCCGATCACGGCGGACAAGCCCAACACCACAGCCACCAACTTCTTGCGGTCCTGTGCTTCAACTTCGGCGTTCATAACTACCCTCCCTAAGTGGAAGTTTTTCCTCCACTATTTGTGGAAGATATTCCTCCGGTTATGATGAACTGTCAATACCGGAGGTGGATGTGCGAGCCGATGCACGTGAACGCAGAAACGCAATAGTCGACGCCGCACGAGCGGTGTTCACCGAGCGCGGGCACGACGCGCCGCTCGATGCAGTCGCAGAACTCGCGAAAGTGGGCATCGCCACGCTGTATCGAAACTTTCCGACGCGCGAGGACCTCGTGACCGCCGTTGCCGTCGCAACACTGACCGATGTCCGCGAGGCTGCCGACATCGCACTCACGGCAATGTCCACCGATCCGATAAACGCGTGGCACACGCTGGTGGACCGCCTCGTGGAACTGCGCCTGGGTGCGCTCATTCCTGCACTGGTGGAACGCAGTTTCACCGAGCTGGCGCCCGAAGTTCTGGCGGTGCGTGAGGTGACGAAAACGAAGATGACCGCGACGATCGGCGCCGCTCAGAGCGCCGGACTGGTTCGCGCCGATCTGCAACCGCTCGAATTCGTCATGGCTCTGGCCAAACTGACGCGCCCGCAAATCGAGTTGTCCGACGAGGCCATGCCGAACCTGGTCCCGCGGTTGGTCGCGGTGTTCATGGCCGGTCTGCGTCCGGACGGTACCGACTTGCCGGTCTGATCGGCGAAACCCGACGTACCAGGCAAGGCACAATGGGGCTGTGACCGAGATACCGAAAATCCTCGTAGTCGACGACGACGCAGACGTCCTGACCTCACTCGAACGCGGATTGCGGCTCTCGGGATTCACCGTACTGACGGCGGTGGACGGCGCCGACGCGCTCCGAGTGATCTCCGACAAGCGACCGGACGCGGTAGTCCTCGACATCAACATGCCGGTGCTCGACGGCACCGGTGTGGTGACGGCGCTTCGTGCCGCCGGCAACGAAATCCCGATCTGCGTGCTCAGTGCGCGCAACTCGGTCGACGATCGCATCGCCGGGCTCGAATCCGGTGCAGACGACTACATGGTCAAACCGTTTGTTCTTGCCGAACTGGTTGCCCGGATCCGCGCAATGCTCCGTCGCAGCAACACTCCGGCCGGCGATCACTCCGAGGGTACGAATACCCTGCGGGTCGGAAACCTCGACATCGATCTCTCCGGTCGCCGGGTTCGTGTCGACGGCAAGGAAGTACCGCTCACCAAACGCGAATTCGAGCTACTCGAAGTGCTCGCACACAATTCCGGCATCGTGCTCACTCGCGAACGTCTCCTCGAACTGGTGTGGGGCTACGACTTCGTCGCCGACACGAACGTCGTGGACGTCTTCATCGGCTATCTGCGTCGAAAGTTCGAATCCGGCGGTTCACCTCGTCTGCTGCATACCGTTCGCGGCGTCGGGTTCGTGCTTCGGGAGAACCCGTGAAGCGTCGCCGCTTCTCACTACGAACTCGCGTTGCCGCGGCCGCGGCACTGGGGGCGACGTTCATCGTCATCGCACTCGGTGTGGTCGTTGCACTGGCTATCGCACGAAACAATTTGGCGCAGTTGGACCGTCGATTGGAGACGGCATCGACGGTCATCGTGGCCAATGCGGCTACAGCGGGACCTTTTCTCGGCGCGTTCGGAGACGGCGGCGCCTTTTCCGTGACCATCCGCTCCGACACCGACGGAACCGTCAAATCCAGTACCCCGACGCGACTGCCCGAACTACCGGTCGGCTCGGCGACCGTCGACGTGGACGGTACGAAGTACCGGGCATATACCGCCGAGGCCGACGGGATCAATGCCCTTGTATCGCTGGCGGTTCCCTATGCCGAAGCGCGAGACATCACAGTCGACCAACAGCGACAGGTTGCGTTCTTCGGCGTCGGGGCCGTAGCGGCCGCAGCTGCGTTGGGATGGTTGTTCGGTGGCCCGGCGGTGCGCCCCCTCGTGGAGTTGACCCGCCGGATCGCCAGGCGCGATCCCGATCTCGCCACCGAGGTTTCCGGAATCCGTGAAGCGGACGAGCTTGCCGCAGCAGCAGAATCGATGCTCAGCGACGTCGCTCGAGCGCAAGCCGCAACCAACTCCGCCCTTGCCGCCGCCCGAGATTTTGCGTCCGCCTCGGCTCACGAACTCCGAACTCCGTTGACAGCAATGCGAACCGACATCGAAGTGTTGTCCATTCACGACCTCGATCACGAACAAAGACGCGAGATCCTCACAGATCTGGCCCGCGCGCAGGGCCGCGTCGAGTCAACTCTGAGAGACCTCGAGCGCCTGGCGAAGGGTGAACTCTCGACGGCCGAGGATTTCAAGGACACCGATTTGACCGAGGTCTGCGACATCGCCGCCGACGACGCACGCCGACATCATCCTGGGCTCGACGTCGGCGTCGTCACGGTGGATTCCCCACTCCCCTATTGCATCCGGGCCCTTCCCGGCGGAATCCGGTTGATCCTCGACAACGCGATCACCAATGCAGTCCGCCACGGCGGCGCGAGCGCGGTGCGCATCACCCTCGCTCGCCCGGCAGATTCACCGGACACCGTCACGATCACGATCGACGACAACGGTTGCGGAATACCGGCCGAGGAACGCTCGAGCGTGTTCGAGCGCTTCACTCGCGGATCGACGGCAGGCAAGACAGGCTCCGGTTTGGGCCTGGCGCTGGTGGCGCAGCAGGCGGCCCTGCACGGCGGTCGGACGACATTTCACGACAGTCCACTCGGCGGGGCTCGCCTGCTGGTCGAACTCAGGGATCAGCCCGGACCCGAATAGCCCTTCAGGTCTCGATCAACTGGCCGATCCCCGACGCTGTCACTTCGATGACCCGAGCCGAGCCGATGTCGAAGAACAGTCCGGCGATACGCAGGCGACCATCCACACGGGCCTGACCGACGAGAGGATGGCGTTCGAGAGTCTGCAATTGGACTGCGACATTGACCATTCCGAGCTGATCGACCTCCGAGAAACCTGCCTCGGCCGCAGCACGCGCGACCGGATGGCCACTCGTATAGGCCTGCAAGCTCGTCTCCGCGTGCCGCAGCCATTCACCGACGACTCCCGATTCCGACGGACCGTTGGTCAGGAGTGCTTGCATCGCGCCGCAGCCCGAATGTCCGCACACGACCACCGAGCTGACACCCAACTCGTCGATCCCGAAGGCCAGTGCCGCTTCCACCGACGTATCGCGGCCGCCGGCAGGAACCAGGTTTCCGACATTGCGCACGGTGAACAGGTCACCGGGGCCACTGCTCGTGATGATGTTCGGCACCACTCGCGAATCTGCGCAGGTGAGGAAAAGGGAGTCGGGGTTCTGCCCGTCGCGCAACTGATCCATGTGCGGCCGTATCGCTTCGGCGCGATGGCGATGATAGTTGGACACCCCGTCGAGAATGGGCCGCAAGGCCGGCGGGCTGCTCAGATTCCTCCCCGAAGCCTGTGGTTGCCAACTGCCCCACGGCGCGAGCAAGCCGCGCAGGTCGGTGACTGCGGCGCCGCGCTTCGGCGGACCGGTGGTCGCGCTCTCCATACTCACCGAGCCGACTTCGTCGATGATCACCGAACCACCTGCCAACTCGTACTGCCTCGCCCACTCTTCGATGACGTCGAAGACGGCATGGTCGAGGAAGTCGACTGACAGCTCGACGGTGACGTCCGACCGCGGTGGGATTCCGGCGAGCACCGACGTCAGCTTGGGCAGCACCAGGAAGGTGCACGAGCCTTCGACCAGGACGCGCCACTTCCCGGAATCGTTGTCGCCCAACTCTTCTGCGGTGACAGTTGCGCGGATGACACGCCACACCAGGAGGGCGATGGCCAGCGCCAACCCGATCAGGACGCCCTCGAGCAGATTCAAGAACACGACGCCGACCACCGTGATGCCGTACACCCACAGATCACCGGTCCGTCGCGCCAACCGAATGTGCGCCAGCTTGACCAGTTGAATACCGATGACAATCAACAGTCCGGCCAGTGCAGACTTCGGAATCTGCTGGACCAACCCGGCGACCGCAGCCGAGAACAGCAGAATCCACAGGCCGTGCATGATCGACGACGCGCGGGACTTCGCCCCGGCCTCGACATTGGTCGCACTGCGCACGATCACCCCGGTGACCGGAAGGCCGCCGATGGCCCCGGACACCATGTTCGCGGTGCCCTGGCCGAGCATCTCGCGATCGAAGTTCGACCGCGGGCCCGAGTGCATCTTGTCCACGGCCACGGCCGAGAGCAGACTCTCCACACTGGCGATCAGGGCGATGGTCAGGATGCCGGTTGCGACGCCGAGCCACTGGCCGTCGGGCAGAGCGGGGAGTCCGATCGAGTCCAGCAAAGATCCGTCGAGAGCAATACGCTCGACGTCGATCGGCAGCGCCAGCGAAGCGAGAGTTGCCAATACGATGCCCACCAACGCCGCCGGAACCTTGCGGACACCGGCAGGGAGATAGCGCCACCCGAGAAGGGTGGCGATGACGACGAGTCCGATCATCAGGTCCTCGACATGCAAGGCACCGATCTGTGCGGGCAACTGCCGTAGATTGTCCAGCGCCGAACTGGCCGAGCTTCCACCCAACAACACGTGAACCTGTTGTAGCGCAATGGTGATGCCGATACCGGCAAGCATCGCATGCACCACCACTGGAGCAATAGCCAGCGCCGCACGGGCAATTCGGCTGAGCCCGAACACGATCTGCAGAATTCCGGCGCCGACGGTGATCAGGCAGGTGACTTTCCACCCGAACTTGCCGATCAGTTCGGCGACCACCACGGTCAGGCCGGCTGCGGGACCACTGACTTGCAGCGGTGAACCTCCCACAGCTCCGGCCACCACTCCGCCGACGATTGCGGCGATCAGACCTGCCATGATCGGCGCCCCGGAGGCGATCGCAATTCCCAATGACAGGGGAAGCGCCACCAGGAATACGACCAGCGACGCCGGCACGTCGTATCTGATCAGTTGCTCGAGATATCGCCGGCTTCCACCACCCGGCGGAGACGAATCCCCCACGACGCTCTCGTCTGCGGATGATTGTGCGTGCACTACGGACTGCGTCGACATAGATCTCCTCGCCGGACCCCGGATCCGGCTGCTGGGCAACATGTTCGAAGCGAATCGGCGATCGGTATCGCCGATCGACTGTGACCATGGTAACCGCGATTCCTTACCGTTCCCTTAGATGCGAGCCCAGACGTGGTCGACGTCACCGCCGCCCGGCACTGTGACTCGAACCTGAACATCGGTCCAAAAGATCGATCGAATTGCTTTAAACCGCAAGCATTTTGACTGACACACCTCCAGCGGCCGGCACACCTGAGCGCCGTCGGCGATAATGGTCGGGAGTGAACGCTCAACCGCAAACACAACGATGTGAAGGCAGGCACCATGTCCGATCAGTACGTCGCCGCGCAGGACCGCTACGAAGCCATGCCGTACCGCCGAACCGGTCGGAGCGGTCTCAAACTCCCTGCCATCTCGCTGGGCCTCTGGCACAACTTCGGCGACGACGTACCGATCGAGAACCAGCGCGCAGTTCTGCGGCGGGCATTCGATCTCGGAATCACCCACTTCGATCTTGCGAACAACTACGGTCCCCCGTACGGAAGCGCCGAGACGAACTTCGGCAGGATCCTGCGTGAGGATTTCTCTTCGTACCGCGAGGAATTGGTCATCTCGTCCAAAGCCGGCTGGGACATGTGGCCCGGCCCCTACGGATTCGGTGGTTCCCGCAAGTATTTGCTGTCTTCCCTCGATCAGTCGCTCGGACGACTCGGCGTCGACTATGTCGACATCTTCTACAGCCATCGCCCTGACGCCGAAACTCCGATCGACGAGACCGCAGGCGCCCTGATCAGCGCTGTCCAGCAGGGCAAGGCCCTGTACGCGGGTATCAGTTCGTACTCGCCGGAGCGCACCCGTGAAATCGCCGCACTGCTCGCCGCTGCGGGGGTTCCGCTCTTGATCCACCAGCCGAGCTATTCGATGCTGAACCGCTGGATAGAGCAGGACCTGCTGTCGGCTGTCGACGATCTCGGCGTCGGCGTCATCGCGTTCTCACCACTCGCTCAAGGCATGCTCACCGATCGCTATCTGAACGGCGTCCCCGAGGATTCCCGTGCAGCTCAAGGTAAGTCACTGGATCCGTCGTGGTTGACCGACGACGCACTCACCCACATCCGCGCGCTCAACGACATCGCGGCAGACCGCGGCCAGTCACTGGCTCAGCTGGCACTGAGCTGGGCACTCCGCGATTCGCGGGTCACCTCGGTACTGATCGGTGCGTCCAGTGTCGCCCAACTCGAAGCCAACGTCGGCGCGCTCGACAATCTCGAATTCAGCGCAGCCGAACTGGCCTCCATAGATCAGCACGCCAAGGACAGCGGCATCAATCTGTGGGCAGAGGCCAGTTCGATCTGAGCGATCACCTGCGCTAGAGCTGAGGCAACTCCACGTTCACGTGCTCGCCCTCTTCGAATACGGCCGACGCCGGCCCGACGATCAAGGGATCCGGAGTACCGACAGCCCGGTGATCCTTGTTGGGATAGTCGAAGCTGGCGAGCACGTGACGCATCGCCTCGAGGCGAGCGCGCTTCTTGTCGTTGCTCTTGATCACCGTCCAGGGCGCATCCCCGGTATCGGTGTAGAAGAACATGGCTTCCTTGGCCTGGGTGTAGTCGTCCCACTTGTCGAGCGAAGCCAGATCGGTCGGTGAGAGCTTCCACTGACGCACCGGGTCCGTTCGGCGGGCCGCGAACCGCGCCAACTGCTCTTCGCGGCTGACCGAGAACCACAGCTTGTGCAGATGAATCCCGGAGTTGACGAGCATCCGCTCGAAGTCCGGGGTCTCTCTCATGAACTCGAGATACTGCGTCGGCGTGCAGTAACCCATCACTCGTTCGACGCCGGCGCGGTTGTACCAGGACCGGTCCATCATCACTATCTCGCCGCCGCTGGGTAGGTGTGCGACATAGCGTTGGAAATACCACTGCGTCCGCTCGATGTCGGTGGGCTTCTCGAGCGCGACCACGCGGGCTCCACGGGGATTGAGATGCTCGGTGAATCTCTTGATCGACCCGCCCTTACCGGCAGCATCGCGACCTTCGAAGATGATGAGCACCTTCTGACCGGTTTCCTTGACCCACAACTGCAGCTTGAGCAGCTCGATCTGCAGACGCCGCTTCTTCCGCTCGTACTCGCGGCGCGACATCTTCTTCTCGTAGGGGTAACCCTGCTTCCAGGCATCCGCGAACTCCGAAGGCTCCAGCACGCCGAGCTTGTGCTTGAGACTCGACAGCTCGTCGATCTCGGCCGCGTAATCCTCGGTGACGGAAATTCTGGTCGACGGGGTCGGCAGGTCAGGAACCCGACCGTCCACACCGCTGGCGTCGGGGCTCATGAATACGCAATACCTGTCGTCGAAATGAACGAACGTCCGGAAAGTGAATTTTACGCGCCGAAGCCCGCTCCCGCGGGTCCGAAGAGAATGTTGCTTGGCATCGAGGAGGTAACGACAGGTCCGGCTTCCCAGTCGCCGAACCCTCACGCGGTACCTTGATCGAGGTAACTGAGACGGTCGGTAACCCCGAGAGAAGAGAGTTCTGGCGAGATGCGAGTAGACGGACGGGAGATCCCGGTAACGGGAAGCCTCCTGCCACCACTGCACCGCCGTACGAGCGACATCATGCGGGTTGCGATCGCTGCTGTGCTGCTCGGCGGCGTGATCGCGGGATCTCTGATCACTCGAAGTCAGTGGGACGCCCTCGAAACGTCGGTGTCCAACATCGTCGGTGTTCTGTCGCCGAGCCTGTCAGACACTGTGTACCTGCTCTACGGCATCGCAATTCTGGCGCTACCGTTCGCCATCCTGATCGGCCTGATCGTCGGGCGCCGGTGGAAGTTGCTGGCCGGATACGCCGCCGCCGGCCTGTGCGCCGGTGTCGCGCTGTCCTTCACCGGAACAGGCCTGGCGGCACCGAAATGGCACCTCGACGTGCCGGACCGACTCGACGCCACCTTCCTGTCGCAATTCCTCGACGATCCGCGATGGATCGCGATGCTCGCGGCGGTGCTCACCGTCTCGGGCCCGTGGCTTCCGAAGAAGTGGCGACGAGCCTGGTGGACGCTGCTTCTGCTCTTCGCTCCCATCCATCTGATCGTCAGCTCGATCGTTCCCGCACGATCGATGCTGGGTCTCGCCGTCGGTTACCTGATCGGCGCGGTGATCGTTCTCGCCGTCGGCACCCCTGCCCTCGAAGTGCCGTTGGACTCGGCAGTACGCGTACTCGCGCGGCGCGGTTACCGCGTCACCGCATTCCGCGTCGTGAGTCCCTCGGGAATCGGGCCTCTTGTCATGTCCGCAGCCATCGACCAAGCACCGGACGACGAACCTTTCGACGAACTCGTCGTCGAGTTGTACGGACAGAACCAGCGAAGCAGCGGAGCAATTCGACAGACGTTCCGTTGGATCTCGTTCCGGAACCGTGAAACTCCGCCGCCCTACGGATCACTTCGTCGCGCCGTCGAACACCGAGCGCTCATGGGTATCGCTTTCGCCGACATCGGTCTGGCCAGTTCCAAGGCCGTCGCAATCTCGGTACTCGATCGCGGGTGGGAGATGTACGCGCGCCCGAGTCCTCGTGGCATCCCCCTTGCCGTCGCCGTCGAGAACCAGGCGGGCGAGGAAGAATCCACCAAACTGATCGACGCGCTGTGGCAAACACTGCATACCGCTCACGTGCACCAGATGGCGCACGGCGACCTGCGCGCTTCCGAGATTCGTGTCGAAGGCGGAACCATCCTCTTCGGCGGGTACGCGTACTCCGAATTCGGCGCCACCGAAGTTCAGATGCAGTCCGACAACGCACAACTTCTCTTCGCCACCGCATCATTGTTCGGGGTCGATGCAGCGGTGGACGCCGCGATTCGAGCGCAAGGCGCAGACACGATTCTCGCCGCCTCCGGCCGATTGACCACCGCTGCATTGCCCAACCGAATTCGGCGGACGGTCACGGATTCCGCGAAACTGATGACCGAGATCCGAGACGAGGTCGGGGCCAAGAACGGGATCGAAAAGGTCGCTCCCGCACAGGTCACCCGATTCAGTCGCAACCAGCTGATCCAGCTCGTTCTGCTCATCGGTCTGGTCTACGTCGCCTACCCCTTCATCAGCCAGGTCCCCGCGTTCATCACCGAGCTGAAGACGGCCAACTGGTGGTGGGCACTGCTCGGCCTCGGCGTCTCCGCACTGACGTACGTCGGCGCGGCTGCGGCCCTGTGGGCCTGTGCGTCGTCGATGGTCAGTTACCGCAACCTCTTGATCATGCAGGTGGCCAACACCTTTGCGGCGACGACAACTCCGGCCGGAGTCGGCGGGCTAGCGCTGAGCGTGCGGTTCCTGCAGAAGGGCGGGCTCGGTACCGTCCGTGCAACGGCCGCAGTCGCGCTGCAACAGACGGTTCAGGTGGTCACCCATGTCGGCTTGCTGATCTTCTTCTCGATCGTCGCCGGACGTGATACGAACCTCTCGCACTTCATCCCGGGATCCACTGTTCTGTACCTGGCGGGCGGCGTAGCGCTCGGAGTTCTCGGTGCATTCATGTTCATCCCGAAACTCCGTGGGTGGCTGCGCGACGATCTGCGTCCTCAGATCACCGAGGTGTTGGGTGAACTGAGCCAACTCGCGCGAAATCCCACGCGCTTCCTCATCATCGTGGGCGGCAGCGCCGCAACAACTCTCGGTGCCGCCCTGGCTCTGTGGGCGAGCGTCGAAGCATTCGGCGGCGGAACGACGTTCATCACCGTCACCATCGTGACGATGATCGGTGGGACGCTCGCCTCGGCGGCTCCGACACCGGGTGGCGTCGGAGCCGTCGAGGCCGCCCTCATCGGTGGTCTGTCCGCATTCGGACTGCCGGCAAGCATCGCGGTCCCGTCGGTCCTGCTCTACCGAGTGCTGACCTGCTGGCTCCCGGTGTTCTGCGGTTGGCCGACGCTGCGATGGCTGCAGAAGAACGACATGGTCTGAGCCGTTCCGCTACTTCTGGCGAACGACGTGAGCCTGCAGTGCTTCGCCGTCCTCGTCCACCCAGCCTTTGCTCTGGGCGTAGTCGACCATCGCGGCAACACCTTCGACGTCCGTGGTGCTCTCGCGAACGCGGGCTACCGAGATGAATGCACTACCACCGCTGACGTATCCGTAATCCTGAAGGCGCAAGAGTTCGTCCAGTTCGGCTTCGGAGATGTCGGCACTCACCTCGACGTGAAAGTCCTTCAGGTTGTCCACATCGTGGATGCTGACGCGGCCGTCGTCCACCAGTACATACATGGCTCTCCTTCCTAGAGCACTGACGTCGGTGCGTGCGTACCGAATACACGCCGGTGGTAGGTCAGTGGATTCGCCTCGCAGTGCCAGGCGTCGTCCACCGATCCTGTCACGATCTTGTGATCACCACCGTCCACGACGGCATCAACGGTGCACGCGATCCAGATGGATACGTCCGGCAGTCTCGGAACACCGAGATGCTCCGCCCACTCGACACCGTCGAACTTCGCACGGCCCTTCCTCGCAAAGGCAACCGCCAGTGAGCTTTGCGCGGTCCCGAGGACATTGATCGCGAACCTCCGCGTTCCTTCGATGAGGCCGAGAACTTCCGACTGTCGATCCAGAGCCACCGCGGTCATCGGCGGGTCCATCGACAACGACATGAATGCGCTGACCGTCGTGCCGTGCGGCCGGTCGCCGTCCATTGCCGTGACGACGGCGACCGGTGAGCACACGTGCGCCATGGCTTCTCGAAAACGCAACGCCCGGTTGCCCTGTGGGACATTCACGATGTCAGCCCTTGTCTGCCAACTCTTGTGCGTACTTCTTCGTCATGTGGTCGACGGCGTCGAGTTGCGCCTTTGCATGCCCTTCCCTGACAGCGCGCGCGTGAGCTGCCGCGTCGAGCGTCGCCTGCGCCTGCCCTTGGAAGTGCGGAAAGACCTCCTGCGCGAACAACTCTGCCGAACGTCGGGTGTCCTGCGGGTTCGCCCAATCGTGACCCATCTGCAGCATGCAGCCGAAACCACCGGACTGGTCCCACAGCCGTTGTACCTGACGTCTGGCCTGCTCCGGTGTGCCGATGACACCGATCCCGGCCTCGTTGATGAAGTCGATCATCTCGCTCAGACGCGCACCGGAGACCGCCATCTGAGGGAAGGCCGCGACGTGCTGGAAATAGTCGAACCACTCCTCGATGCCGTACTCGACCTGCTTGCGTGCTTCCGCCTCGGTTTCGGCGATGTGGAAAGGTCCGGCAAGAGACCACTGCCGACGATCCACCGTCGTCCCGTTGACCTCAGCGCGTTCCTCCATCACATTCCAGTGGTGCGCCAAGGCGTCGAAACCGTCGGCGGACAAGGTTGCTCCGATGGAGAGCAGACCGAGACCGTGCGTACCGGCCAGGCGAGGTCCTGTCGGGGAGGCCACTGCGGCCACGGTGATTTCGATGCCGTTCTCCGAGTACGGAGCGAGCTGCAGCTTGGCGTCGTACAGCTCGTGGGTTCGTGTCTTCGCGGAAACCGTCTCGCCACGAAGAAGGCGCACGACGATGTCGAGGTTCTCCTGCAACAACTCTCGGGTGTCCGTCGGGTTCAGACCGATCATCGCCGAGTCGGTGGGCAACGAACCGGGCCCGACTCCGAAGATGGTGCGCCCCTGAGTCAGGTGATCCAACTGCATGATTCGATCCGCTGCCCACAGCGGGTTGTGATACGACAACGACGTGACACCCGTGCCGAAACGAATCCGAGGTGCGCGCTGCGAGGCTGCAGCGATCATGATTTCCGGCGACGCGATGATCTCGCTTCCGGCAGAGTGATGCTCACCGAACCACGCCTCGTCGTAGCCCAACCGGTCGAGGTACTCGACCAGTTCGAGATCACGCTGCAGTGCGGCGGTGGGATTGCGTCCGGGGACGTGGAACGGTGCCATGAAATACCCGAAACGAAGCCTACTCATGAGTTCTCCTAGTGCTGTGGGCCAACTCCTGGCCGTGCACCGAAAACGCTATCCGTGCCGTGACTGCGGTCACAGTGCACGAAAGTGGACAATCTCAAGCGCGTTGATCGGCAAGTTTCTGCGCGTAGACCAACTTCACGAACTCGGCACGGTTGCGAACGCGCAGAAGAGCAAGGATGCGGCTTACATACTTCTTCACCGTGTCCGGACTCAGCGACAGGATCACCGCGATCTCGTCGTTGGTATGGCCGTCCGCCAACAACTCCGCGAGATCGATCTGCCGGGGCGTCAGCTTCTCTCGCCATCCCGGCTCGCGTTGCCCGGGCAGCGTCTGACACAACAGCGACAATTGCTTGCCCAGAATGCCCAAGCCCACGATGTCGCGCCCCGACAGATCCTTGCCTTCTGAATCGAAAATCCCCACCAGACCGTGACCGCCGTGGGCCAACTGGAGATGCATCACCGACGCGCTGTGAAGGCGTTTGCGATAGAGGAAATCTCGCAGGTACGTCGCCGACTGTGAAGGGACGTCGGCCAACTGAGTGTGCGTGATGGCGGGAGATGCCAACAGCGTTGCCCGCGATTGCGCCGTCGCAAAAACGTCGTCGAGGTACCAGTGCGCTTGGTACTCGTCGAGGATCGGCGTGATCCGCCCGGTCGTCACCGGATCCGGATCGGCGAAAGCCGTCGTGAAGGTCGGGCCGGCAAGGAAGGTGGTGTTGGGACAGCGGTAGTGATCATGGAGCGCGACCATGAGGAGATCCTTGAGCTGATCGAGCGTTCTCGCGGCCGAGCAGTAGTCGAAGACAGCGAAGACACGGTCGTAGTCCGCAGCGGACAGAGCGACGTCACCGCTACCGTGCACGTCGACCACCTCACCCGAACTATGATCCAGATCACTCATCGGACAGCATATGCATTACTTCGAGAAAACGGACAACTTCGCCGCCTACCAGCACTGTTGATGCCGATAGCCGATACTGAGCTGTATGTCGGAACTCGGAAATGAACCAGACTCGAAGCAGAAGGCGGTGCTCGAGCGACACGCGTCATGGATCGAATTGTTCTTCGACCTCGTCGTGGTTGCCGGTATCGGTCAGCTGGCTCACCTGCTCCACGGTTCGCCGTCGTGGTCGGATGTCGCGCTCTACGCGTTGCTCTATCTCGCGTTCTGGACCGCGTGGGCGACGTTCACGATGTACGGCAACGTTGCCGGTGACCGTGTCCGGATCCCGAGCATGCTGATCGCCATGTTCGGACTGGCCGTCATGATGGCGGCCGTGGCCGGCATCCACGACAACCATGCGCTGGCCTTCGCTGTCGCATACGTGGCCGTACGTCTGCTGGCGAGTCGGGTGTGGCACAACGGCCAGATAGTCGTGGACTGGCCGATCGCCCAGATGTCTCTCGGTGTGATCCCGTGGATCGTCTCGTTCTGGTTCGAGGGCGAAACTCGGTTCTGGCTCTGGACCGCCGGTGTGACCATCGACCTGCTGATCATGTTCGTCGTCTCCGGCAGCGCGATCATGGAAGACGCGCAGGAAAAGCTCGACCGCATCATCAAGGTTCGCGGGTTCAAGGACGACCGGATGCCCGAACTCGAAGCCCTGCACTCCGATCGGGCTCACCTTGCCGAGCGCTTGGGCCTGTACGTCATCATCGTGCTGGGCGAGGGTGTGATCCTCGTGATTTCTGCGGCCTCGAAGCTCACCTGGGACTCGACGGTGGTCAGCCTCGCAGTCGGATCGTTTGTCCTGCTCTCGGGCATGTGGGCTCTCTCGCTTCTCTACGGCCACGCCGGTGTTCCGCACCTGCAGGCCGAGAAGTTTCCCGCTCGCATCGACATGGCGCTGCACTGTTTCACCACCGGCGCTATCGCGGTTCTGGTCGCGGGGCTCGGAGCGGCAACCGAACACGGTGCGGAGCACACGCCCGCGAACCTGCGGTGGTTGTTGTGCGGAAGCATCGCAGTCTATTTCGGAATCAGCCTGGTGGCAGGGCTGTTCGCGCGATCGGACCGACGGTGGCTGCTCGGCTGGGCGCTCCCCTGCACCGCCGTCCCCATCGTCATGGGCATTGTCGGCACGCACATGAGCGCCACGTGGATCATCTGGGTGCTGGTGGCCACCGTGACCTGGCAGAACGGCTACGAGTACGCGCAGGTGCGGCGTTCGCGCCGCTCTGCTGTGCGCCTTTATTAACCCCCCGCGGTTAATAAAGGCGCACAGCAGGGGCGGTTTTTACCCTCACCGCCGGGTCGAAGCGATAGGGCTGAGCCAACAGGATTCCGGCCAATCGCTTACGCAACCTCGACATCTCGGCCCGGACCGTCACCGTCTTGCGCGGATCGCCGAACAACTGTGAGGCGAGCTGCGCGGCCGTGAGCCCCTCGGGCGCCTGTGTCAGAGCCACGAGGATCTGCGAATGGCGCGGGCTGAGGTCGATGCTCCAGCTCCCCATTGCCGAGGAGTACCGCAATTCCATCGCATTCGGATCTTGCACATCCAATTCGACTTCGGCACAAACCGTTCCGGACGCCGGATCCATTTGAGGGTGGACGAGCCAACCACCCGGAAGCGGCTCGCACATACATAGTCCGAGCGACGGGAGCCAATGCTCGCCGCTGCTCATCACTTTCGGCAGTGCGATTCTGTAGATCGGCGCCATCGAGTCCACCGCCGCGACCCAGCCACTGCGGTCCACGACCACTGTCGGCTGACTCGCACGAGCCAGCGTCGATGCCGAGATCATCCGGAGCTGATCCAATCCGATTCGATGCTTCTCCCGCAGTGCGGATTCCGCCAGCCTGGCCACACTGTCCACCAGAGCGAGAGTCGACGGGTGGACCGTGTCTGCTGTGCCGGCGACGTTCACGACGGCGATGGCCCGGCGACTACGCGGATCTCGAACCGTCGCCCCGGAGCAGGTCCACGGATGCTGCGAGCGCGAGTAGTGCTCGGCCGAGAACACCTGCACTGCCGAACCTGATGCCAAGGAAGTGCCGATCCCGTTGGTACCAACAGCTTCCTCGGTCCACGACGCACCCTCGATCATCCCGAGCCGTTCGGCCCGATCCAGCATTCGACTGGACCCGTGTCGCCAGAGGATACGTCCGTAGCGGTCCGCCACCACGATCAGATTCGCGTCGTCCGGGCCGACGAGTGGTGCCAGACCGTGCACCGCCTCGCCGAAGATCTCCGCCATGCCGGCTGCGCGTCTGCCTTCTTCGATCTCGGATTCGCGGCCCGTCTCGGTGATCGAGCACCGGTCCGGATCGAGTCCGAGCGCACGCAAACGCGACCACGAATTCGCGATGACGGAGCGCGGACGCGCAGGCGGCTTGCGTCCCGACATCGTTGCTTCGTACACGGATTCGAGAACACGTGCGTACTGCGCCGGGTCTTCACCACTGGCCAGGGCCGGTTCGAGTCGATTCGTTTCGCCGATCACACTCCAGTCCTATGTGACGGGGTCTTCGAAAGCGAGCGTTGCACCCGGTTGCAGAGTTGTTCGCGTGCGTGAACGAAAGGACGGCGTTCACGCACGCGAACGGTACTCACGCGTTGAGGGGTCTCCCCAGCGCCGAGAGCACAGACTCGTGCATTGCCTCCGAGAGCGTCGGATGAGCAAACACGACCTCGGCGAGATCCTCGCCGGTGGCTTCGAGGGATCGAGCGATCCCGAAACCCTGAATCTGCTCGGTCACATCCGGACCGACCATGTGCGCGCCGAGAAGTTCCCCGGTATCGGCGTCGAAGATCGTCTTGACGAAGCCTTCGGCCTCGCCGATCGCCAGTGCCTTGCCGTTCGCCTGCAGGTCGAAGTGTCCGACCCGCAGCGCGCGACCAGTACCGGCGCACTGCTTCTCCGTCAGACCCAGGCTCGCCACCTGGGGGCGGGCATACGTGCATCCCGGAACGTAGGCGCGATCGAGCGGATGAACGTCGGGCACGCCTGCCAACTTTTCGACGCACAGGACAGCTTCGTGACTTGCCTTGTGCGCCAGACATGGAGCGCCCGCGACGTCACCGATCGCATAGATCCCGAAAGCGCTGGTACGGCACCACTGGTCGGTGACGATCGCACCGCGCTCGATCTCGACGCCCAGAGCCTCCAACCCCAGATCCTCGACGTTGCCGGTGATTCCGGCCGCCACCAACACCCGGTCCACGGTCAACGACTCGACACCGTCGCTCGTCTGCACATTCACCTGGACGGCGTCGTCGCCGACGGTCACCGCCGACACCGAGGCTCCGGTGTGAATCGTGATGCCACGCTTCTCGAACTGCTTGCGAACGAAGGCCGAGATCTCTTCGTCCTCGACCGGCATGATGTGTGGTGCCATCTCGACGATGGTCACCTCGGTTCCGAGATCGCGGTACAGGCTGGCGAATTCGACTCCGATCGCGCCGGACCCGATCACGAGCAGCGACTTCGGCAGTTCCTTCGGGACGAGCGCGTCGAAGTAGGTCCACACCCGATCACCGTCGGGGGCAACGCCGGGAATCGAACGCGGCCGGGCACCGGTTGCAATGACCACGTGGTCGGCTCGATACGTCTGTCCTCCCACGGATACGACGCCTTTGTCCACCAACTTCGCGGCGCCTGAGATGACGTCGACGCCGTTCTTCTTCATCAGATAGGCAACACCGCCGGACAACCTCTCCGAAACCCCTCGGCTGAACGACACCAACTTCGAGATGTCGAACTGGACAGACGCCGAACTGAATCCGTATGTGTCGAGTTCACTCAAGGTATGCGCGACGTCCGCGCCGTGCAGCATCGCCTTGGTGGGGATACAACCCCAGTTGAGGCAGATACCTCCGAGGCGATCACGTTCTACCAGCGCGACGCTCAACCCCAACTGGGCAGCCCGGATCGCCGCCACGTAACCACCGGGGCCGCCACCGATGACAAGAACGTCGTACTTATGCGACGTATTGTTTTCCACCACAGCCCCTTACACCAACATCAGCGCGGGAGAAGCGACAAAGCGCTGGAGCTCCCGAAGGAAGGTCGCACCCAGGGCTCCGTCGATAACCCGGTGATCGCACGAGAGGGTCACGGTCATCACGGTCCGGGCAGAAACACTGTCACCGACCACCACCGCGCGCTTCTCCCCCGCACCTACGGCAAGGATCGCTCCCTGGGGCGGATTGATGATCGCGTCGAATGCCTTGATCCCGAACATGCCGAGGTTGGACACCGTGAAGGTTCCGCCCTGGAATTCTTCGGGACGAAGTTTGCCGGTCTTCGCCTTGGTGGCCAACGAGAGCACCTCACCCGAGATGTCCGCCAACGACTTGGTATTCGCGCTACGCACGATGGGCGTGATCAGCCCGGTCGGAAGTGCAACTGCCACCGAGACATCCGCCGACGCGAATCGAAGAACCGATTCGTTCGCGGCATCGAACTGGACGTTCACGTCCGGCACCTTCATCAGTGCAGCGGCGCAAGCCTTCACGATGAAGTCGTTGACCGACAGCTTGACCGCCGGGACGGTCGAATTGATCTCCTTGCGCAGAGCGAGAAGCGCATCGAGCTCGAGGTCTGCGGTGAGCCGGAAATGGGGTGCCTGCTGCTTGGACGCCTGCAACCTACCGGCGATTGCCGATCGCATGGGGGTGAAAGGAATTGTGTCGTACTCGGGTTCGGCCGCAACAGATTCGGTCTCAGCCGCCGCCTCGGGCAGGAGCTGCGCGGAACGAGCGGCGTCGTGCACGTCGGCGACGCAGACGCGCCCCCGCGAACCCGTCGGACGACAGTCATGCAGGTTGACCCCCAGTGATCGGGCAGTTCTGCGTGCGACCGGGGTGGCAGGCACGGCACTGTCGTCGGCGGTCGATCGCAGCGGGAGGCCGGATCTCGCGGCCGGCACTACCGGCGCAACAGTGCCACCGGCGTCACGAATCGCGTCGTCGATGTCGCGGACACTGATCCGCCCGAGGGGACCGGTACCCACTACGGCGGCGAGATCGATTCCGAGCGATTCCGCACGTCGGAGTGCGCGAGGACTCGCAAACACATCGTCCTGCGTCGTGCCTTGCAGAACGCTCGGTACGACGGTGGAACCGGTTGGTACAGGTTTCGCTGCAACAACCACCTTCGCAGCCGGTGTAGCCGCAGGTGTCACGGGAGCCGCCGGCGCAGCAGCTGGTGACGGTGCCGGCTCTTCCGCCGGCGCGGTTGCGCCGCGGGCGGCGAGGAATTGCTCGATCTCCGCATCCGTCGCGGACGCATCGGCGGATACACCGATCACGGCGCCGACGGGCAGAGTCTGCCCAGGCGTGCCGACGATCTTGCGGAGAACACCGTCGAACGGCGCCTCGAGCTCGTTGGTGATCTTGCTGGTCTCGATCTCACAGATCAACTGGCCCTTGGTGAACGAGTCACCTTCCCCGATGAGCCAGGCGTTGACCAACCCCTCCTCCATGGAGAGCCCCCATTTGGGGATGTCGATAGCTTTGATGTCAGCCATGATCAGGCTCTCACCAGCTTGCGAACCGACTCTTCGATGCGCGCCGCGTCAGGCAGCCAGGCAGTTTCGAGGGTTGGGGAGAACGGAACCGGCGTGTGCGGCGGCGTGATCAGTTCGATCGGCGCTTTCAGGTAGTTGAATCCCTTGGTGGCGATCAGCGCGGCTACGTCGTGCCCGAAACCGCAGCGGGCGGCGGATTCGTCGACGATCACGACCCTTCCAGTCGATGCGACGGATTCGAGGATGCCGTCCTCGTCCAATGGTGAGACGGTACGAGGATCGACAACCTCGACCGAAATACCCTCGGCGGCCAGCTTGTCTGCTACGTCGTTGGCGCGGTTCACCATTGCGGACAACGCGATGATCGTGACGTCGTCGCCCTGCCTGGTGTAGTTGGCGACGCCGAACGGAATCGCGTACGGCTCGTCCGGCACTTCGTCCTTGAGGTCGTAGAGAACCTTGTGCTCACAGAAGACGACGGGATCGTCGTCCCGGATGGCTTGGATGAGAAGGCCTTTGGCGTCGTAGGCATTGGACGGAGCGACTACCTTCAGACCAGGCACCGCCGCGAACACGTTGTACGGAGACTGAGAGTGCTGCGCAGCGGCGGAGAAGCCTGCGCCGATCATGCCTCGCACCACCAGCGGGGTTCTGGCCTTGCCACCGAACATGTAGCGGAACTTGGCAGCCTGGTTGTAGAGCGCGTCGTAGGAGACTCCGAAGAAGTCCATGAACATCAGCTCGGCGACCGGCCTCAGTCCGGTCAGTGCGGCTCCGGCAGCCATTCCGATGATCGCGGATTCGGTGATCGGGGTATCGATTACACGCTCCGATCCGAACTCCGTCCACAATCCCTTGGTGACACCCAGGACACCGCCAAATGCCTCGATCTTCTTCGTCTCCAGATCGGGATTGGTACCGGCATGCCCACCCCGTACGTCCTCACCGATGAGAACGACGCTCGGGTCGCGTTGCATTTCTTGGGCGATGGCCTCTTTGACGGCCTCGCGGTAGGTCTTCTTCGACACGTTCTCGGCTTCCACGCTTGTCATCTCGGGCTCCTCAGTACGACACGTAGACATCGGTCAGCAGATTCTCGACGGGTGGATACGCCGCGGCACGCGCCTTCGCTACCGCCTCGTCCACCAGCACTCGCGACTGCTCGTCCACCGCGTCCAGATCAGCGGTGCTGACCTTCTTCACATCCACGCTGCTACGGAAATTCTTGAGCGGATCCTTGGTTTCCCTTAGTTGCGCAACCTGTTCCGCCGTGCGGTACAGCTGCGCGTCACCCTCGAAGTGGCCGTGCCAACGGAATGCCGCCGCCTCGATCGTGGTGGGGCCACCGCCGGTCCTGGCGCGCTCCGATGCTTCCGCCATCGCGTCGTAGACCGCGAAGAAGTCGGTGCCGTCCACCTTGACGGCAGGCATTCCGAAGGATGCAGCGCGGGCGGCGATGTCGGGTGCGCCCACCGCGTAGTCGGTTCCTGTTGCTTCACCGAATCCGTTGTTCTCGATCACGAAGACGATCGGAAGATCCAGCACCACAGCCATGTTCATCGCCTCGAAGACGGTTCCCTGGTTGGATCCACCGTCTCCCGTGAACGACGCTGCGATGACACCGTTTCGAAGCGTCTTGCCACTCAGTGCAGCGCCGATCGCCAACGACGGGGCTCCGCCGACAATCGCGTTGGCGCCGAGCATTCCCACGGACAGGTCGGCGATGTGCATCGAGCCGCCCTTACCGCGACACAGGCCGTCGTCCTTGCCGAAGATCTCGGCCATCATGCCGTTCAGATCGCAGCCCTTGGCGATGCAGTGCCCGTGACCGCGGTGAGTGGATCCGATGTAGTCGGCGTCGCTCAGGTTCTCGCACACTCCCACCGCGATGGCTTCCTGGCCCGAGTAGAGGTGAATGAAGCCGGGGATGTCACCGGTTGCATTCTCTTCGTGCAGTCGATCCTCGAACGCACGGATGCGCGACATCTTCTCGTACGCCTTCAGCAATGCATCCCGGTCCAGCCCTGAATGAGGCTTGGCGCCGGTCCTTTTCGATCCTGGGGTTGTCGGCTTCTGCGCCGTCCGTTGAACCACAGTCACACTCCTCGTTCTCGATCACTCGTCGCCATGCAGTGTCGTGTAGGTCACGGGCGAAGGGAAAGAGTTGCGTGAGGTTGCCGGGAGTTGCGAAGGGTTGCAGCTGTTGACTTTCGAGCGTTGATTCAGGCGCCGCTCAGGCTGTCGCGTCTGATCTTGGCCAGCGCGCGGTGTTGGGCGAGTTCGACGGCGCTCGTTGTCGTTCTCAGTGACAGCGCCGTCTCGCGCACGTCGAAGCCGACAACGATGCGAGCTACCAAGACGTTGCGTTCTGCGGCCGACAGATCACCGAAGGGCAGAGTGAGTCGACTGGAGGCAGGTAGCGAATCGATTTCGCGACTGATCGCGTCGTACAGATGCGCGAGGAACGCTTCTCCGGCACGTCTACGTCGCCGAATGTCGGACAGGACGGATCGGCAGATACCGACGGCAATACGATCAGCGTCGAGCGGTCGCAGTTCGGCACGGCAGCGCCGCGTCACCAGAGGCACGATGCGTTGAAGGAGTTCTGCAATCGCGTCCCGATCCCCTCGGGACGCATCGTCGGCAACACTGTCGATCGAACGTCCACCTGCCCTGCTTGTCATTCCGATCTCCCCCTGGTTCGGCTCTTGGTCGAATTCCCGACTAATGCTCAGGTTTTGAAGTCGCTAGGGGCGTATCGGCTCGGGGCAGATCCCGGTTTGTTCCCCGATGATGTTGATCTCGGCGTTGGAACGAGGGTCAGCGCCGTAGTTGATCTGGTCGGTGCACTTCTCGGGGGGCTCGACGGCATCGGGCGGGAGGGGCGCCGGGCACGAACCCATCCGCTCTCCGATGCTGTTGATCTCCGCATTCGAACGAGGGTCACCCACATAGTTGATCTGATCGGTGCACTTGGTCGACTCGGTAGCCGGACCAGGGGCCGCAGGGGCAGCCGCGCTGGTCGAGACCGGGGTCCAGGCCGGCGCAGCTCCGCCCGCCGGGACTCCGGGGGTGGATGCGTCCGTACCGCCGCCCACCGAGTTCGAGCCTTCGACTGTCTCCGAAGTGGTCGCTGCGGTCAGCGGCGGTGGGGTCGTAGACGCCGCAACCACCGATGTAGTCGTCGGTTCGTCTCCTGGAGCGCTGTTGTCATCACTCGAACACCCTGTCATCGCGCACACCACCCCGATCGTCAGTACGGCGAGCAGCACTCGCAGACGCCGAGTCTTGTTGGTCAGCAATACTTCAGGCATTTGCTCTCACACTCCTCGATACGCGGATCAGCTCGTTCCGCCCAAGCGGTGAACACCGACGTGACTCACTCTAGGAGCCTGATTCCATCGGTTTCGTAACAGAATTCCGTCGGTCGCGTACCAACTCTCGACGTTCCTGACATTCATACGATTACGTAACGGTGGGTGGCAAAACTCCGATATCGAGATCACCTGTGATCGTATGAAAACGCACATGCCGATGAGAGGGTTCGCAGCGGCCGGGGAGGGGAACGTGTTGTATCGGAGTGACATCTGCGGCGGTCGATCAGACCGTACTCGCAGCCTGTTCGGTACAGCGCTCGCGGCAGCAACCCTCGGAGCGTCCGTGATCACCGGCTGCGCGTCCACCCAGGGCGTTGTGATCGAAGGCGATGTCGCTTCCACCGGGTTGCCCGTCACACAACCTGCAGACCTGGCCAGACGGGTTGCCGAAAACTCGAGGTTGGGCCGGGCGCTCCTCGACGATCCTGGGGTGTCCGAGGGAGTGAAGACAGAACTTCGGTCGTGCCCTGACTGGTATCCGATCTCGGTCGGGTCCATCCTTCTCGATCCAGGCGCACCGCGTATCGTGCCGGAGACCGAACTCGTCGTCATGAATGTGTATCCGTGCCAACCGGCCCACCAACCCGGGACCGGAGTGTCGATTTCGGTCAACCTTGCCGGCTACGTCTACCGCAGCGGCAAGGCCGGTTCGAGTGAAGACGATCCCGAACTGGGTGAGCGCCTGTTCTCCGTCGAAGAGCGCGGAAAGTTCATCGTCAGCGGTCAACGCGCCGCGAGTTTGTCTGTCCTGGAAACGGATCCGCGGCCACCGGAGTTCGAATGTTGCCCCCGTCCACCGCTTCGGACCGAGTTCCACTGGGATGGAATGGAGTTCATCCGTGATTGATCGCCGTCGCCGCGCAATGCTCGCCGGTGTTTGCCTGCCGGTCGCGTTTGCTCTCGCCTCCTGTTCCACCGAGCCTGAATCAGAACCCACTCCGAATATCGCAGCATCACTCGACCCCTCGGATCTCTCACAGGGCTTGAGCATCGATCCTGTTGCCCTCCTCAGAGCAGACCCGGAAGTGTCCGATGCGGTCAAGGACAGTCTCCGACTGTGCGGTGATGCGAACTTCCCCTTCGAAATCCGGTATTCCCCCGTGACAGGCGCCGTTTGGCAAGATGCCGTCGTCAATGTCTTCACCTGCGAGTCTGTCGGCATCTGGGGACGACCGGCCCCACCGGTCAGCTTCATGGTCGCCGGATTCGTCTACCAGATCGACGAATCGGGCGCTCACAAAGTCTTCGGAGTGCAAGACCCAGGACGCTACGTCGTCGGCTCAACCGGAGGATTATCGGTCATGGTCGACCTGTGCAAAGACCCCGGCATTCCGGAGTTCTGTCAATCGTCGACTGCATACAAGTGGACCGGTGAAGGGTTTGAGAGTGTTCCGTTCCCATGAAAGCGAAGGCCGATGACCGATCCGTTGATTTTGCTGGTCGAAGACGACGCTGTCATACGCGAAGCAACGCAATTGAATCTCGAACGCAACGGGTTTCGGGTGATCACCGCATCGGGTGGGTTGACCGGAATGGATATGGCGGTCGACGCCAAGCCGGATATCGCCGTCCTCGACGTGATGCTTCCCGACCTGAACGGAATCAGCCTGTGCCGACGCATTCGTGAGGAACTGTCGGTGCCGGTCATCATGCTGTCCGCGCGCGACGACCCGGTCGACATCGTTCTCGGATTGGAAGCCGGTGCCGACGACTACGTCACCAAGCCCTTCGACAGCGGTGTCCTGGTGGCCCGTATCCGAAGTGTGCTCCGGCGGGTCGAATCCCATTCCGGTACGGAGAAAGACATCGTGACTCTCGGCGATCTGGAGATCGATCGCGAGTTGGTGACCGTCACGCGTTCGGGCGCCGAAGTGGCTCTCACGCCCACCGAAATGAAGCTGCTCCTGGTCATGGTGAGTGTGCCGCGCAAAGTCTGGTCTCGCTCCGAACTGCTCTCGGACGTCTGGGATTACGACTGGGGCGGCGATACGCGCATCGTCGACGTTCACGTTCAGCGATTGCGCACGAAGATCGGCTCCGAACAGATCCGGACCGTCCGGGGGTTCGGCTACACGATGGACAACCATCGGTGAGATCGCGGGATCTCGCCGCCAAGCTCCCGTCCACCGGGAGGCGGTTGTCGTTTCAGTGGAAGATCGCGGCGGCCATCACGTTCGTGATCGCCGTCGCCTCGATCACGCTCAGTACCGTGATGCATCAAACCTTTTCACACAACCAAGAGGATGCAGCGCGGGCGGCAGCTGATCGCAATCTCCAACTGGTGCTGCAGGACGAAACGGGCAGCATGCGTGCGCTGTTCCGCGCCACCACAGATGGTCTCGACGTTCCGGAAGAGTTGCGTCAGGCCGTGGCGGGCGGCAAACGTGCCACCTACCTTGTCGACAGCGGGGACCAGCCATTTGTCTGGGCCGCTGCCGACGTCAACACTCAGGTGGTGGCGATTCGCGTCCCGTACACCGCGCAGCGGGAATCGATCGCCAGCGTCGATCGGACACTTCGCAACGCCACCATCGCAGTGATCGCAGCGGGTGCCGTCCTGGGTGTGCTGCTTGGACTCGCGATGTCGTATCGATTGCGCTCGGCCGCCCGTGCGGCTCGCAAAGTGTCTACCGGAGCGGACATCCGCGTCCGCTCGGTCACCTGGTCGCTTTTCGACGACGAGATCACCGAGCTGGCGGATGCGGTCGACGCGATGTCCGATGCTCTACGGGGACAATTGGACGCCGAGAAGCGCGTGACAGCCAACATCGCGCATGATCTCAGAACACCCATCTCCGGACTGGTCGGCGCCGCAGAGCTCCTGCCACCCGGTAGGCCAACCGAATTGGTGCGCGACGGCGTCCACAAACTCAGGAGGCTCGCCGAGGACGTCATCGAAGTGGCACGCCTCGACACCACCTCCGAGCAGGCAGACATCCAATCGGTGGAACTGGCGCCGGTGGTGCGTCACGCGATTTCCACCACAGGAGTCGAGTGTGAAGTGAGTGTTCACGGCACCCCCGTGTCGTACACCGACGCGCGCAGACTGGAGCGGATCATCGCCAACCTGATCTTGAATGCTCGCAATCACGGAAAGTCGCCGATCAATGTCCACGTCGACCACTCCCGCATCACGGTCCGGGATCGGGGCGTCGGGTTCACTGAAGAGTGGCTTCGCCAGGGGCCGAAGAGATTTCAGACCAACTCCGTCGAACGCGGCCCGAACTCGGGCCTGGGCCTCGGCTTGACGATCGTAGTGGGACAAGCGGCGGTCATCGGCGCTCGTATCGACTTCGCGAACCATCCGAACGGGGGCGCGGTGGTGACGATCGACCTCCCCGAATGTTCGGCAGACGAGTTCGATTGACACCGAGGCAGTTCGGTCGATCGGCCGGGACACAGGGTCCCGGCCGATCATTGGTGGTGTCTCGGACTCAAACCTGTCCGACAGCGACTCCGGTGCGAACGTCCGGTGCACCGAGGCGCGCCGCATCAGCGGTCAGGTCATCGGGCTGCTCCTGAGATTCCCGCTCGGCTGCGACACGCAACCGGTAGTGTTCGATCTCCTCGGCAATGTGCTCGGGAGTCCAACCCAGCACCGGCGCAACCAGTTCGGCTACTTCCGCTGCTGCCGCGTCGCCGCGATCGGTAACCTCGATGGAGATGCGGGTACGACGGGTAAGGATGTCGTCGAGATGCTGTGCACCCTCATGGCTCGCAGCGTAGTGGACCTCCGCCTTGAGGTACTCGGGGGCGGAGTCCAACGGCTGCCCCAGTTCCGGTCGCGCCTCGACGAGTTCGAACAACTCGTCAGCCAGAGTGCCGTACCGACCCAGTAGGTGCTCGATGGTCGAAACGTGCAGTCCCGTGCGCTCAGCGGTGAGATGCCGATTGTTGTGCGCGGCAAAGTAGCCGTCGGCACCCACAAGTTGGATACGCTCGGTGCAGGACTTCGGCACCTTCTGTTCCAATCCGTGCACCGCGGAATCGACAGCGTCCTTGGCCATCACGCGGTAAGTGGTGTACTTGCCACCGGCGACCACCGTCAAACCTCGGACCGGACTCGACACCGCATGCTCACGCGAGAGAGTGCTGGTCGAATCCGATTCGCCGAACAGCAACGGACGCAACCCCGCGTACACACCGACGACGTCCTCGTGCGTCAACTCGTCCTGAAGGAGCTTGTTGACATGTCCGAGGATGTAGTCGATATCGCTTCGGCTCGCTGCCGGATGGGCGAGGTCGAGGTTCCAGTCGGTGTCCGTCGTACCGATGATCCAGTGGCTTCCCCACGGAATCACGAACAGCAGACTCTTCTCGGTCCGCGTGATGATTCCGGTCGCAGAGTTGATGCGGTTTCGCGGGACGACCAAATGCACACCTTTCGAAGCGCGAACCTGGAATTGTCCTCGACCACCTACCATTTCCTGAATCTCGTCAGTCCACACACCGGCAGCGTTGATGACCTGACGAGCACGGATCTCGAACGCGCGACCTGTTTCCAGATCCACGGCCTTCACCCCGACTACGCGGTCCTCCTCACGGAGAAAGCCGATTACGCGGGTGCTGTTGACGCACAGCGCGCCGTACTCGGCCGCCGTGCGCGCCAGCATCATCGTGTGGCGGGCGTCATCTACCTGACCCTCGTAGAACTTGACCGAACCCCGGATAGCAGAGCGCTTTCCGGAAGGGAACGATTCGAGAGTCTTCTTCTTGCCCACATGCTTGTGGTGTGAGGGAACCCCGCGGCCTGCGCCCATCACGTCGTAGACGCCGATGCCCAGACCGACGTACGGCCGGTCGATCAACTTCTCGAGTGGGTAGATGAACGGCACCGGCTTCGCGAGATGCGGGCACAGCGAATTCAGAACCAGTGACCGCTCACGCAGTGCCTCGAACACGAGCGCAAAATTGAACTGCTCGAGGTAACGCAGTCCGCCGTGGAACAGCTTGCTCGACCTGCTCGAGGTTCCGGACGCGAAGTCACGAGCCTCCACCAAGCCCACCTTCAGACCGCGAGTTGCGGCGTCGAGCGCGCTACCCGCTCCGACCACGCCACCGCCGATAACGAGGACGTCGAGTTCGGTTTCTTCCAACTTCTTCAGCGACTCCGCCCGCGAGGACGGACTCAATGCTTGTGCTGTGCTCATGAAAACTGTTCCTTCACTTGAAAATAGGTAGAAATGGGGGCGCCGCGATCAGTCTGCGTCGACCCAGTCGAGTGTCCGAGTGACGGCTTTCTGCCAGCCTGCATACAGGCGCTCACGCTCGGCCGAATCCATCGACGGCGTCCAGCTCTTGTCCTTCGCCCAGTTGCTGCGAATGTCGTCCTCGCTCTCCCAGTACCCGACCGCGAGACCAGCGGCGTACGCAGCGCCCAATGCCGTGGTCTCCGCAACGACAGGGCGGATCACCTCGACGTCGAGCAGATCGGCCTGGAATTGCATGAGGAGTTCGTTCGCGACCATTCCGCCGTCGACCTTGAGAACCTTCAAGTCGACACCCGAGTCGAGGTTCATCGCCTCGATCACCTCACGACTCTGGTACGCAGTCGCTTCGAGCACCGCCCGGGCAAGGTGCCCCTTGTTCACGAACCTTGTCAGACCGACGATCGCACCGCGTGCATCCGCGCGCCAATGCGGTGCAAACAGGCCCGAGAACGCGGGCACGAAGTACGCGCCACCGTTGTCGTCCACAGAGCGCGCGTTCACCTCGATGTCGGCCGCGTTGTCGATCATGCCGAGGTTGTCCCGAAGCCACTGGACCAGCGAACCGGTCACGGCGATCGATCCTTCCAGTGCGTAAACCGTTGGCTGCTCACCGATCTTGTAACAGACCGTCGTCAACAAGCCGTTCTTGCTCATCACCTTTTCGGTGCCGGTGTTGAGGAGCACGAAGTTGCCGGTTCCGTAGGTGTTCTTCGCTTCTCCGGGCGAGAGGCAGGCCTGACCGAAAGTCGCTGCTTGCTGATCGCCGAGGATTCCGGCGATCGGCACGCCGGACAATGTTCCGCGTTCGCGCACGAATCCGAAAGTTTCGGACGAGCTGCGAATCTCGGGGAGCATCGATTCGGGGATGCCCATGTCGGCGCAGATCGCCGAATCCCAAGCGAGAGTGTCGAGATCCATCAACAGAGTGCGCGACGCGTTGGTGGGGTCGGTAGCGTGCACTCCGCCGTCGACGCCGCCGGTCATGTTCCACAGCACCCAGGTGTCCATCGTGCCGAAGCACAACTCGCCTGCTTCGGCCTTCTCACGCGCGCCCTCGACGTTGTCGAGAATCCACTTGACCTTGGGGCCCGAAAAGTACGTGGCCAACGGCAATCCGGTGACTTCGGTGTACTTCCTGGGGCCGTCTTCGCCGGCGAGTGCAGTACAGATTCGATCGGTGCGTGTGTCCTGCCAGACGATGGCGTTGTAAACGGGCTTTCCGGTTGCTCGTTCCCAGACCACTGCCGTCTCACGCTGATTGGTGATGCCGACGGATGCGATGTCGGCCGCGGTCAGATCTGCGTTGGCCAAGGCGCCCGCGGTGACGTTGCGGACGTTGTCCCAAATTTCGATCGGATCGTGTTCGACCCAGCCTGCCTGCGGAAAGATCTGTGTGTGCTCGTGCTGTTCGACAGCGACTACGTGCCCACTGTGATCGAAGATCATGCATCGCGTGGAGGTGGTTCCCTGGTCTATCGCGGCTACGAACTGCGCCATCGTGCTACCCCTTTGGTGTCGAAGAAAGTGCGAAAGATTTACTGTCAGAGATGATGATTCGCCATCAGGCCGGTATCGTGGCCGGCTCCTCGGCTGCCTTCTCCACCGACTCGTCAGGCAGGAATCGACCAATCAGCTTGTCGTAGAGGAACACCCCGATCGGTGCGCCGATCAGCGGCCCCACGATGGGCACCCAGAAATACAGGCTCCCGTACTGATCTCGCCAGGCGCTGCCGTAACCGGTGAGATACGACGCCAGCCGCGGACCGAAGTCACGGGCCGGATTGATGGCGTAACCCGCGTTGGTCGCCCATGCGAATCCGATTGCCACCACGATCAAACCGACGACGAAGGGCGCAAGATTCGCGAGCGGCGGAGTTCCCCGAGTATCGGTCACCGCAACGATGAGGAACAACAGGATCGCCGTGCCGATGATCTGATCTATCAGCGCTGATCCCAGACTGACCGGGAGCGTTCCGTTTCCGGGCATCGTCGAGAAGATCGTCTGAGTCGCCGTTGTGTGTCCGGGATCGATGGCATTGAGCATGTCGTTGTAATTCCACCGGACGATCAGGGCCGCGACAAAGGCTCCAGCGGTCTGCGCCAGCGTGTAGGGCAGGACCTTGCGCCAGGAGAATCCCCGGAAGATCGCAAAGGCGAAGGTCACTGCGGGGTTCAGATGAGCACCCGTCACCCGGCCTGCGACATAGATGCCGAACATGACGCCGAGTCCCCAGGCCCACGCGATACTGTCGTGTCCGCCGAGACCCCCACCGCTCCCGCCGGACACAACCTGCGCCACAACTCCGACGCCGAACAAGATCAAGATCATCGTTCCGGCGAACTCGGCTGCCAACTCGCCTGGAAGCCCTAATCGCTTGGCTTTGTCCATCCCCACCCTCACTTCGTTGTGATGCATGTCATAGTTTGGATTGCTGCACCCGTAGCGTAAGGCCGTTTGCACATTCACGCATAGCTCGTGCACATATGTGCAAATGCCCCATTTGCGCACCGTAACGCGGGTAACAGACACACTTCTGGGACTTTGCGTGATCGAGCGCCTCAGCCTGGGCCTACTCGGATAAGATTCGGTTCAATGCTCTTGCACGTACGTGCAGACAGGACGAACCCATGGAAACTCCCACTTCGGACTCCGCTACCTCCGATCCGGCGGACCCGCGCATCGCCGACGCAGTTCAGGCCGCACGCCTCTACTACTTCCAGGACCAGACCATGGCTGCCATCGGCCGCGACATGGGGGTGTCCCGATCCACCGTCTCCCGATTGATCACCTACGCGCGCACCTCGGGTCTCGTCGAGATCAAGATCAGCACCCCGCACGGCCAGGCTCCTCGCATCGAACGCGAGTTCTCGGAACGGTACGGAGTGCGCGCCCACGTGGTGACCGTGCCGGAACTGGTGGGAGATCTCGAGCGACTCGAAAAGGTCGCAACCTTTGCCGGACGCCTGCTGGCGTCGTTCTTCGACAGCGACATGGTGATGGGGATCGCCTGGGGAACCACACTCAGTGAAGTCAGCAAGCACCTTGCCCCCAAACGCACGTACAACTCGTACGTCGTGCAACTCAACGGCGCCGCGAATACTCGCACCACCGGAATCTCTTACGCCAGCGACATCATCAGAACCATCGCCGACGCCTACGGTGCTCTGCCACAAGGATTTCCGGTGCCTGCCTTCTTCGACTACCCGGAAACTCGGGAGCAACTGTGGCGCGAACGAAGCATCAAACGCGTCTTGGACATGCAGAAGCGAATGGACCTGGCAGTCTTCAGCATCGGCGTACCAGGCGGCAACGTACCGAGTCACGTCTACACCGCCGGATACCTCGAACCCGATGAAGCAGAAGCACTTCGACGCGACGGAGTGGTCGGCGACATCGCAACCGTCTTCTTCCGGTCGGACGGGAGCTACCGCGGAATCGAACTCAACGAGCGCGCGAGCGGCCCGCGACTGGACCTTTTCGAGAAGGTCGCCAGGCGCGTGTGCATCGTCGCCGGAACAGCAAAACTGCCGGCCCTGGAGGGAGCACTACGGGGCGGGCTGATCACCGATCTGATCATCGACGACGTCAGCGCCACCGCGCTGGTGTCCTGACCGCTGCACCAGCTTCTCGATTCCGTCGAGAAGTAAGCCAAGCGAGAAACTGAAATCGAAGGCATCGTCGCCGGCGGCCTCACCCTCCGGGCTGCCGTCCTCGAAGCCGCCTTCCTCGATTGCGGCACTCAGGTAGGGGAATCCCTCCCGATTGATGACACGAGCAATGAGAGCGCCGTATGCGACGTCGTCGTCTGCCGACTGCGCTGAATGAGACGCCAGGTCAGCCGAGAATCGAGCGCGGCCGATGACGAACAACGACACGTTGGTCACCACCTGGAACTTCGACGCGGCGCTCAGGGCGACCCCGTCGAGGGCGCTCAGACCCGCGTCGAGCCACGCCATGTTGTTGGGCCCGGTCGGTGGAGCCGTGATGGGCAGCTTGAGCCACCACGGTCGACTCAGCATCGTGGCGTACTCCTGATTCGCCCACGCCTCGAGCTTGACGCGCCAGGTCACGCCGTCGGGAATCACCGGCGGCGGCCCGATCACCCGATCCGAAATCAGTTCGATCAGTTCGTCTTTGCTTGCCACGTAGCGGTAGAGCGACATGGTCGTGAACCCGAGCGCTTTGGCCACGCGGCCCATCGACAGAGCGGTGACGCCTTCTGCGTCGGCCAATTCGATCGCGGTGTCGAGAATTTGCTCGAGACTGAGCCCCTTCTTCGGACCCCGCGTTCCCGGCTGGTCCAGTCCCCAGGCCAGTTCAACTGCTCTCGGTAGCGCTCCGCGATCCATAAGCTCCCACTCTTCACTCTTGCCATCATCCTAGAACTGTGTACGCTATAAACACGAGTTTATGACATACACAGTTCTTACTTGGAGGTCTCGATGTCAGGAACGATCCCCGCAATCTCGGTCCGCGGACTCCGTAAGCGCTACGGCGATCAACAGGTACTGGCTGGACTCGACCTGGCGGTCCCGGCCGGATCGGTGTACGCCCTCCTCGGCGCGAACGGCGCCGGAAAGACCACGGCCGTAAGAATTCTCACCACCCTCATCCCCTTCGACGGAGGCGAGGTCATGGTCGCGGGGCATTCACTGCCCGGAGATCCACAGAACGTTCGGCGGCGCATCAGCGTGACCGGGCAGTACGCAGCCGTCGACACCTTGCTGACCGGATTCGAGAACCTCACCCTACTGGGCGAACTGAATCACCTGGGCCGGAAGAACTCCCGTCGCCGTGCCGAGGAATTGCTCGACCAGTTCGTTTTGACGGACTTCGGCGACAAACGCGCCGGCAACTACTCGGGCGGCATGCTCAGACGACTCGACATCGCAATGAGCCTCGTCGCCCGACCGGACGTCGTCTTTCTCGACGAACCCACCACCGGCCTGGACCCGCGAAGCCGCCACGACATGTGGTCGATCGTTCGAGGACTCACAGCGTCAGGCGTCACCATCTTCCTCACCACCCAATACCTCGACGAGGCAGACGAATTGGCCGATACGGTCGGCGTGCTGAGCGGCGGCCGCATCGTCGCCGAGGGAACACCGGACGAACTCAAACGCCTTGTTCCCGGCGGCCACGTCGCACTGCAATTCGAGAACCTGGCCCAACTCGAACTCGCCGCGGCGTCACTGCCGCAGGCGCATTCGAATGCCGAGACCTTGACCCTGCACATCCCTACCGACGGGGCAGTTCCGTCGATCAAAGCGATCCTCGACTCGATCGACGATCCGTCGATCACCGTCGAGAAGTTCTCCGTTCACACTCCGGATCTGGACGACGTGTTCTTCGCGCTCACCGGATCAGGCCAACCCGAGATTGCGAGCGTTCGATGACCTCCACCATTGCAATCGATTCCGCGGTGATGCTCCGCCGGAATCTCAAACACGTTCTGCGCAGTCCGGATTCGATGATCACCGCGATAGCCCTTCCGGTCATGCTCATGCTGCTGTTCGTCTACGTCTTCGGCGGCGCCATCAACACCGGTAGCGAGTACATCGACTACGTAGTGCCCGGAATCATCCTTCTGTGCGCCGGTTTCGGCGCCTCGACCACCGCGGTCAGCGTCTCGAGCGACATGAAGGACGGGATCATCGACCGTTTCCGGACCTTGGCGATATCTCCGCCGTCGGTCCTGACCGGTCATGTACTGGCCAGCGTCGTCCGCAACGTCCTGACTACGGCGATCGTGGTCGTGATTGCGCTGATCATGGGATTTCGCCCGACCAGCGATCCGTTGCGCTGGCTCGGCGTCGCCGCTGTGATCGTCGCCTTCGTCTTTGCCATGTCGTACCTCTCGACAGCTTTGGGACTCTTGGCCAAGAACCCGGAGGCTGCAAGCGGATTCACCTTCGCCATCATGTTCCTGCCCTACGTCAGCACTGCTTTCGTACCGGCTGAGACCATGCCGTCCTGGCTGCAGGGGTTTGCCCGGCACCAACCGGTGACTCCGATCATCGAGACTGTGCGCGGACTCCTGATGGGCACGCCGATCGGGAACAGCGCGGCCATCGCCCTCGCGTGGTGCCTGGGCATCGCCGCCGTGGGATTCGTGTGGTCGAACTGGCTCTACCGACGAAAGACCGCGAGCTGACCACACAAGAAAGCCCCACACCTGACGGTGCGGGGCTGCTTGTGCTGTGCGCCTTTATTAACCGCGGGGGGTTAATAAAGGCGCACAGTGGATTACTTGGCGTCCAGCAGATCGATCACGAAGACCAAGGTCTTGCCGGAAAGCTGGTGCCCTGCACCGGCGGGGCCGTATGCCAGCTCCGGCGGAATGGTGAGCTGACGGCGTCCGCCGACCTTCATGCCCGGGATGCCGTCCTGCCAGCCCTTGATCAGGCCACGAAGCGGGAACTGAATGGACTCGCCACGGCTCCAGGAAGAGTCGAACTCTTCGCCGGACTCGAACTCGACACCGACGTAGTGAACGTCGACGGTGCCACCGGGAACGGCTTCGGCGCCTTCTCCGACAACCAGATCCTTGATGACCAGATCGGTCGGCGCGGGGCCTTCCTGGAACTCGATTACGGGCTTGCTACTCATGGGTCCTCCTCGTTGAGGCGAAAATTGGGGGGCAGGGGCTAGCGGGTGGTGATGTCCCGATAGTCACGCTCGGTGTAGCCGGTGTAGATCTGGCGCGGGCGGCCGATCTTCGTAGCCGGATCCTCGTGCATTTCACGCCAGTGCGCAATCCAGCCGGGCAGACGGCCCATGGCGAACAGCACCGTGAACATGCGCGGCGGGAAGCCCATCGCGCGGTAGATGAGGCCGGTGTAGAAGTCGACGTTCGGGTAGAGCTTGCGCTCGATGAAGTAGTCGTCCGTGAGGGCGGCCTCTTCGAGTTGCATTGCGATGTTGAGCAGTTCGTCGTCGCCGCCGAGCTTGGCGAGGATGGTGTGCGCGGTTTCGCGGACCAGCGCAGCGCGCGGATCGTAGTTGCGGTAGACGCGGTGCCCGAAGCCCATGAGCTTCACGCCGTCTTCCTTGTTCTTGACCTTGCGGACGAACTCGGCTGCGGTGCTGCCGCTGGCCTTGATCTCGTCGAGCATCTCGAGCACTGCCTGGTTGGCGCCGCCGTGCAGCGGGCCCCACAGTGCGTTGATGCCGGCCGAGACGGAGGTGAACAGGTTGGCGTCCGACGAGCCGACCATGCGCACGGTCGACGTGGAGCAGTTCTGCTCGTGGTCTGCGTGCAGGATCAGCAGCATGTCGAGTGCCTTGGCGACCTCGGGATCACCCTGGTACGGCTCGGCGGGGAAGCCGAACGTCATACGCATGAAGTTCTCAACCAGGTTCAACGAGTTGTCCGGGTACAGGAACGGCTGTCCGACGGACTTCTTGTACGCGTACGCAGCGATGGTCGGCAGCTTCGCGAGAAGACGGATGGTGGACAGTTCCACCTGCTCCGGATCCTCGGGATCGAGCGAATCCTGGTAGTACGCCGACAATGCGTTCACTGCGGACGAGAGAACCGGCATCGGGTGAGCGTTGCGCGGGAATCCGTCGAAGAACCGCTTGAGGTCCTCGTGAAGCAGGGTGTGTCGACGGATGCGGTCCGTGAAGGACTCGAGCTGGGCGTCGGTCGGCAGTTCGCCGTAGATCAGCAGGTAGCTGACCTCGATGAACGTCGACTTACCTGCCAACTGCTCGATGGGATATCCGCGGTAACGCAGGATTCCCTTCTCACCGTCGATGTAGGTGATTGCAGAACTGGTGGATGCAGTGTTCACAAAACCGGGGTCAAGGGTGGTGTACCCCGTTGTGGCCAGCAGCTTTCCCAGCTCGATGCCGTCATTGCCCTCTGTTGCCCTGGCAATGGACATCGTGTACTCACCACCGGGGTAAGTAAGCGTGGGCTTTGTGTCATTGTCAGCGGGCACGAAGGATCCCTCTCAAGCTCGAACCAACGAGTAACTACATGCGATCAACTAGAAACTAGTCGCACGGGAGAGATCGTGCCGAAGGAGGGTCGCTCCACGGCTATTTTTCGGGTACTCACGAACCCGACATACCCACCGAAACTGAAACATGTTCCAGTCTGGGCTTTCCCACTCGCGTGACCGGTACTCCAGTCTACGGAATCGCGCATTTACCCACACTGATCTGCAAATCTCGGCTGCAATTCGCAAATGGGAGCAACGTCGGACCTTCCGGACCACTGACACGGGGTACCGAAAACCGATCGTTATCGGCTGATGCCTACTTGGTGTTACACGATCCCACGGTATGAGAGCCGGATCACAGCGCCTTGATGCCCCAGCTACCCGTCCACGTCTGACCCGGATGAAGCACCAGGAGATCGATGCCCGAGTTGAAGGCGTCAGGCGGGCAGGTCATCGGCTCCAAAGCCAATGCGCGCCCACGGTCGGGATACCCCTTGTCGTTGGCGGGATCTGCGATGAAGGCCTGAATCCACGGGAACTCGCGGTTGGTCCACAGGGCAGTGCCCGTTCCATCCGGAGCCAGCAGCTCGTGTTGCGTGCGACCACTGCCGTCGACGACGTCCAATGCGCTGTACGGAGTGTCCAACTGCACCCCGGCAAGCAGTCTCGGTGTCCGGAAGTCGTAGTCCGTACCGGCGACTGCCTGCGAATACGCGTTCGGCAGCATCCTCGCCGGATCGATCGGCAACCGCGTGCCTGCTGCCAGATGCAGAGCACATTCGTCGAGCGGAAAGTCGCCGGCGCGAATGAAGGTGTGCATTCCGAGCCCGAACGGCGACGAGGTCGCACCCTTGTTCGTGGCCGTGTGCGTGACGGTCAGTCCGTCGGCACCGACCTCGTAGGCGACCGTCAGCTGCAACGGATAGGGCCAACCCTTGTGAAGTCCCACGTCGACCGACAGTTCGACGCGCTCGTACGTGTGGTCCACGAGGCTCCAATTGCGACGCCGGACGAACCCGTGGCTCGCGTTCCCCAGCGCAGGTTCGGTGATCTCGAGTTGATGCTCGATCCCGTCGAACATGAAGCGCCCGTCGCGAATTCGGTTGGGCCACGGCGCGAGAACCAATCCGGCCGACAGCGGTGGCTTCGATCCGAGTGCCCAGGTCTCGGTCAGCGCGCGCTGACCGTTCGGTCCTTCGTGATCGAGTAGCCGCAACCCGGCACCGGCCGCGGCGATCTCGGCTCGATAGCCTCCACCACGGATCTCGAACCCTCCCCTACCCGTGCTGTGCGGCGCAGTCATACGTACCAGTTTCCACCACGAGCGACCGGTTAACCAGGACGTCAGACGGCGCGTCCCACCTTGTAGCGAACGAATGCCGGAAATGCGAGGGCAGAAAGGACAACACCGACAATCACCAGGAAGCCGCCGCCCGCTGCCGCGACACCGGTCCCCAACAGGAAGGCTGCACCGCCGTGCAGCACGTCACCGATACGCGGACCACCTGCCACGACCACGATGAATACGCCCTGCAGTCGTCCGCGCATGTCGTCGGTTGCCACTTGCTGGAGCATCGTGCTGCGGAAAGCCGCCGAGACCATGTCGACGGCTCCGCCGAATGCCAGGAATGCGACCGCCACCCAGAGCAGAATCACACTGGAACCGGGACCCGCGAAGTACACGGCAACGCCGAAGCCGACCATGGACAGCCCCCACAGCGCGATGCAGACCAGAACGGCTCGCCCCTGGTACTGAACCCGTGGCAACCAACCCGAGAAGACTCCGCCCAGAACGGCTCCCACCGACATCGCCGCGAACAGCAGTCCCAGCGCAAAACCGCCGCTGGCGGGGTCACCGAAGGATTCGTGAGCGATCTCCGGGAACAGTGCTCGCGACATCCCGAACACCATCGCGATGATGTCCACCACGAACGACGCGAGCAGAACCTTCTGCGTCGCGAGATACGTGAAACCGCCGAGGACCTCGCTCAATCCGGCTCGCCGAGACGTTCCGGTCGGCGGAATCGCCGGGAGCTTCCATACCGCCCACAGTGTGGCGAGAAGAAAGATCGAGTCGAGCAGGTACAGCAGTTGCAGACCGGCCGACGGTATGAGGACACCCGCCAGTAGCGGGCCGGCTATCGCACCGAACTGCACGACAGTCATGTTCAGCGAGTTCGCGGCCGGTAACTGCCTGCCCGGAATCAACCGAGGGATGATCGCCGCTCGCGTCGGCTGGTTCACCGCGAAGAACGCCTGTTGAACCGAGAACAATCCGAGCACCAACCACACGTTGTTCACGTTCAGGGCAGCCTGGATCCAGAACAGTACCGACGTGACGCCGAGTCCGATCGAGGTGATCATCAACAGCCGTCGTCGATCCATGACGTCGGCCAGTGCGCCGCCCCACAGACCGAAAACGACCAGCGGGACCAGACCGAAGATTCCCGTCAGACCGACGTAGGCCGAGCTTCGGGTGATCTCGTACACCTGTTGCGGTACGGCGACCACGCTGAGCTGAGCGCCGATGACGGTGACGATGCCGGCCGTCCACAGCCGTCGATAGTCGCGATTCTCGAGCGGAGTCGTGTCCGCGAGTAGCCGGCTCACGGCTGGAGACGGACGGCGGACCACTGTCCGTCGACCAGGCTCGTGCGAACTCGATTGTGCATGCGGTTCGCGCGTCCTTGCCAGAACTCGACAGACTCGGGCCGAATCAGAATCCCGCCCCAGTTCGGTGGCACCGGAATCTCACCGTCCACGCCGAATCGAGCAGCGACCTCACGCAGTTGCTCGTCGAGATCGGCACGCGAGTCGATCGGACGAGACTGCGACGACGCCCACGCGCCGAGCTGTGAACCTCGAGGCCTGGTTCGCCAATACTCCTGCGTCAGTTGAGCACTCACCCGCTCGGTGGTGCCGCGGACGATCACCTGCCTGGCAAGAGTCAGCCACGTGAAGTTCGCCGACGCGTACGGGTGGGCGTCGAGGTGACGAGCCTTGTCGGATCCGTAGTTGGTGAAGAAGAGGACTCCGTCCTCGCTGAGCCCTTTGCAGAGCACGGTGCGCGACGCCGGACGGCCACCGTCGTCCACCGTCGACAGAGTCATGGCGTTGGGCTCCGGCGCGTCAGCTTCGACGGCGTCCACGAGCCATTGGCGCATGAGTGGCAGCCAACCGGTTTCGACAACCGAAGTATCCAATTCCGCACTCATGCGGTCCTCGACGGACTCCGATTCGCTGCCTGCTTGCGGATAGCCCACACGCATGGCCGCGAGTTCGTTGTCCACCGCCTGCGGGTCCTGACGTTCATTCGACACAGCCGAGAACGCTACTCCCGGGTACTCACTGGCCAACGGCTACGCGGCACGCGCTAAAGTTTGCCGTGGCTAGACCCGACCCGGACCGCGAGCCGCACCAGCGACAGCGCCGAATCGGGACGAGACGATTGCGCAGTACAAAACACGGTGCGTGCTCATCCCTGCGAGCACCGAGGCGCAGTCACTGAAGCTGAGGCAGTGCGACTGTAGACCTGGCGCACTCGAACGAGGAGAGTCCACGAGAATGGCAGCGAGCGCAGCAATACCGGACGATTTTGTGAGCGGACTCGAAGGCGTCGTCGCCTTCACCAGCGATATCGCAGAACCCGACAAGGACGGCGGCGCACTGCGCTACCGCGGAGTCGACATCGAAGACCTGGTCGGCCAGAGGGTCACCTTCGGCAACGTATGGGCCCTTCTCGTCGACGGCCGCTTCGGCCCCGGCCTCCCGCCGGCCGAGCCGTTCCCCCTCCCCATTCACACCGGCGACGTCCGTGTCGACGTTCAGGCCGGACTGGCGATGCTGGCTCCCATCTGGGGCTACCAGCCGCTCCTCGACATCGATGACGAGACCGCCCGCGACCAGCTCGCCCGCGCATCCGTCATGGCGCTGTCGTACGTCGCGCAGTCCGCTCGCGGCATCTACCAGCCGGCAGTCCCGCAGAGCCGCATCGACGAGGCCAAGACCGTCACCGAACGCTTCATGGTTCGCTGGAAGGGTGAGCCCGATCCGGCACACGTCGAGGCAATCGACGCGTACTGGGTCTCGGCAGCCGAGCACGGCATGAACGCCTCCACCTTCACGGCCCGCGTCATCGCCTCCACGGGCGCCGACGTCGCGGCTTCGCTTTCCGGCGCCATCGGCGCGATGTCCGGCCCGCTGCACGGCGGCGCACCGGCCCGAGTTCTTCCGATGATCGAAGAGACCGAGAAGACCGGCGACGCCCGCGCTCTGGTCAAGGGAATCCTCGACCGCAAGGAAAAGCTCATGGGCTTCGGACACCGCGTCTACCGCGCCGAAGATCCCCGTGCACGCGTGCTCCGCGCCACGGCCAAGCGCCTCAACGCTCCCCGCTACGAGGCTGCCGCAGCTCTCGAGCAGGCTGCACTGGCAGAACTGCGTGAGCGTCGTCCCGATCGCGCGATCGAGACCAACGTCGAGTTCTGGGCCGCTGTCATCCTCGACTTCGCCGAGGTTCCCGCGCACATGATGCCTGCCATGTTCACCTGTGGCCGCACCGCCGGCTGGTGTGCACACATCCTCGAGCAGAAGCGTCTCGGTAAACTGGTACGCCCGGCCGCCATCTACACCGGCCCGGCGCCCCGTACTCCGGAGTCGGTCGAGGGCTGGGACCAGATCAGCCACGCGTAGTACCCCGCTCGAATTCGCCAATCACGGTAGTACAGAACACAAGTGAAGGAACAGAAAGAAGCGATGACCTCCACACCGATCATCCCCGCCGACCTCAAGCCCGCCGACGGACGCTTCGGCTGCGGTCCTTCCAAGGTTCGCCCCGAGCAGCTGCAGTCCCTGGTCGAGGTGGGCGCTTCGGTGTTCGGCACCAGCCATCGCCAGAAGCCGGTCAAGAACGTTGTGGCCAGCATTCGTTCCGGCCTCGCCGATCTGTTCTCACTGCCCGAGGGCTACGAGGTCGTCCTCGGCAACGGCGGAACCACTGCGTTCTGGGATGCGGCCGCATTCGGCCTCATCCGCGAGAAGTCGCTGCACCTGACCAACGGCGAATTCAGCTCCAAGTTCGCTTCGGTCGCCAAGGCCAACCCGTTCATCGGTGACCCGATCGTCGTTTCCGCCGATCCGGGCAGCGCACCGGTGCCGGTCTCCGACCCGTCCGTCGATCTCATCGGCTGGGCGCACAACGAGACCTCCACCGGTGTGTCGATCCCCGTCTCGCGTCCCGCGGGTTCGGAGAACGCACTGATCGCCATCGACGCCACCTCGGGCGCCGGCGGACTTCCGGTCAATGTCGCCGATTCCGACGTCTACTACTTCGCTCCGCAGAAGTGCTTCGCTGCAGACGGCGGACTGTGGATCGCGCTGATGAGCCCGGCCGCCCTCGAACGCGTCGCGGAGATCAAGGATTCGGGACGCTGGACGCCTGACTTCCTCTCGCTGCCCATCGCCGTGGACAACAGCTCCAAGGATCAGACGTACAACACCCCGGCCCTGGCCACCCTCTTGCTCTTCGCCAACCAGATCGAGTGGATGAACAGCAACGGCGGCCTCGACTGGACTACCGCTCGCACCGCGGATTCGTCCTCGCGCCTGTACAACTGGGCCGAGGCCAGTGAGTTCGCAACGCCGTTCGTCGCTGATCCGGCACACCGCTCGCAGGTTGTCGGCACCATCGACTTCAACGACGACGTCGACGCTGCCGAGGTGGCAAAGATCCTGCGCGCCAACGGAATCGTCGATACCGAGCCGTACCGCAAGCTCGGCCGCAACCAGCTGCGCGTCGGCATGTTCCCGGCCATCGACCCCGATGACGTCACCGCTCTCACCAAGAGCATCGACTGGGTCGTTTCTCAGCTCGGCTGATTTTCACATTTGCTTCACCGCTCGGCCCCCGGCATGACGTCGGGGGCCGAGCGTCGTTTGCGCCAGGCCTTGTGAGCTACCACACCGGTGGGCGGATCCGAGGTCATCTCGCCCTGCGTGTCCTGCCGAGTCCATGGTCACGAATGAATTACAGTTGAGCGCGGCGCAAAGTCGCGAGCCGGCGCGATAAGGAGGTCAATGTGCGAGAGCTTCGAGTGATCGGACTTGAACCCGATGGATCGCATGTGGTGTGCGCAGATGCTGAAACCGGCCAGAAATTCCGGCTTCCCGCCGATGACAAACTTCGTGCAGCTTCCCGCGGAGACGTGGCTCGACTCGGCCAGATTGAGATCGAAATGGAAAGCCAACTCCGTCCCCGCGAAATTCAGGCGCGCATTCGTTCCGGTGCTTCCGTAGAGCAGGTCGCCGAAGAAGCGAAGATCCCCATCAGCAAGGTCGAGCGCTTTGCGTACCCCGTTCTGCTCGAGCGCTCCCGCGCCGCGGAAATGGCGCAGGGCGGACACCCGGTGCGCGACAACGGTCCGACAGTTCCCACCCTCTCCGAAATCGTGACCCACGCATTCCGCGCCCGCGGCCACAGTATCGACGAGGCCACCTGGGATGCCTGGCGCGACGAGGACAATCAGTGGGTCGCGCAGTTGCAGTGGCAGGCCGGCCGCACCACCAACGCCGCGCACTGGCGCTACCAGCCCGACGCGCACGGCGGAACGATAGTCGCACTCGACGACGCGGCATTCGACTTGATCGATCCCGACTTCGGTCGCCCGCTCCGCGGCCTGGTACCGGTGGTCTCGAACGAGCCGCAGCAGCTTGAACTGTCCCGATTCGACGCCGAACCGGTGGCGGAGATCGAGCCGGAGCCCGCAGCAGTTTCCGAGCGGACAGCAGTTTCCGAGCGGACGGTGGTGGCGGAACGGATCGTGGCGCCCGAACCGATTGCTGTCGAGCCGGAAACCGTCGTCACCGAAGAGGTTCCCGAACCCTCACCGGATGTGACCCCGAAAACCGCTCCGCAGCAGACGCAGACCAAGGACAAGCGCGGACGGCCTGCTCTTCCCTCGTGGGACGACGTACTCCTCGGGGTCCGCAGCAGCGGTCGCTGACCCGAAGGAAAGTATTCTTCTTTCGAGCGAGGCTGAGGAGAGAGGGCTGCCGGTGGCTGCACGGGTATCGACGATCTGGTTTCTGGGCGGCGCAGACGCTCGCACCGAATTGAGCAGGTACCCACAGCCGGATCAGACCGAGGCCCTGAAAATCGCCATGTCGCTGTACCCGGACAAGGAGTTCGAGTCGCTCGGGCCTCAGCCGCTGTCGATGGCCGCGACGGTGAGCCCCGGCTACGTCTTCGTCGGCGCGTACGGTCGAGTGAGCGTCGTCTGCAGCTCCGAACTCAGCACCTTCGTCCCCTCGAAACTGCCTGATTCCTGGCACCTTTCGGCAGAGGGTGGCTCGACGCTGTTGATCAGCTCCGTCCCCGAAACCGCGCAGGGTTCGTTTGCACTGTGGGAGGACGGCGAGCTACGACGCTCGTTCAGTGCCATCCCGATCGACATCGTCGAAAATCTGGGGATCCCACAGACCTGGGAACTGGAATTCTGGGCCGGCAACCATCCCCTGCGTTACCCGCCCGGGATCCTGCCTGATCCGCAGTCACTTCCGTTCCACCCGCAACAGTTCGCGGAGTCCGCCAACCTCGAGTGGCTGGGATTTCGATACACCGGCGCGCCGCGAGAACACGAACTCGACACAACGCAGATTCTCCTGTGGGGCTTCAAGATTCACCGACCCGGCGAGGCCCCCAAACCTGCACCCCCACCCCCCGCGCCGATGCCCGAGCAGGCGCCGACAGAGGTACCCATGCCCGAAAACATGCCGCCGATCCACGACGCACCGGTGGCCAAGCCGCGCGGCCGCCTCGCTCGGTACTTCGGCTTCAAGTAGCGCCGAGCAGCCTCACACGTTCACGCGGCTATCGCTGCGATCCACCCGAGCGGTACGCCGACTACCGCGCCGTAGACCACCCATCGCCACACGGGGACGGCTCGCCAGCGCCACACGGTCGGCGCAAGTCCGCCTACCGCAATGAGATTGACGACAACCGCCAGGAGCACGTTCACGTTGCCCAGCGCGACGCAGAACGCCGCGACGGCACTGGTCGAGAGCACGGCGGCGAACACCGACACCGCGATTCCGGTGAACCAGGGCGTGTGGTCCTGAGTCACCGGCCGGTCCTGACACGTTCGTAGAAGGCCATCGCCGCTGCGGTCGCGACGTTGAGCGAGTCGGTGCCGGGCGCCATCGGTATCTTGGCACGAATGTCGGTGGCCCGCATCGCATGTTCGGTCAAACCTGGCCCCTCGGCGCCCAGCAGTAGCGCTACCTTCTCCCCGGTCATCGCTTCGGCCAAAGTGACCGCTTCCGGATTCGGAGTCAAGGAAATGAGCTGAAAACCGTTGCCACGCAGCTCATCCAAGTCGTGTGGCCACTTTGCCACATGCGCGAAGGGCACTCGCAACACGTGCCCCATCGACACACGGACCGACCGCCGGTACAGCGGGTCGGCACAACCCTTCCCGAACAGAACGGCGTCGACGCCGAGCCCCGCCGCGTTGCGGAACATCGAGCCGAGATTCTCGTGATCGTTGACGCCTTCGAGAACCACGACGGTCTTCGCGTCCTTCAACACGTCCGAGACCGCGAGCGGTGCCGGGCGTGCTGCTGCAGCGAGGACGCCGCGGTTGAGGTGAAATCCGACGACCTCGGCCATCACTTCGGCGCTCGTACGGTAGAACGGCACGTCCACTCCGTCGAGATCGTCAGCGAGCTCCAGGAGCCGTCGTTCGACGCCGAGGAGACTGATCGGCTCGAACCGCGAAGTCAGCAGTCGCTGAGTGACGAACACTCCCTCGGCGATGACCAGTCCCTTGCCCTCCGGGAGGTCGGGGCGCCGATCCGAAGAGTTGAGATCGCGAAAGTCATCCAGCCGGGGGTCGGCGGGATCTGAGATGTCGATGACGTGAACCACGGGTCTATCGTGCCGTACGCACCGCGAGCCCCCACCACTACTCCCGACCTAACGCAACAGCGTGACAAAATGCGCGTCGAGCACCTGACTGATCACCTCTGGATTGGTTCGCTCGGGATTGTCGACGCCGTGCGACGCGAGCCCGTCGGCGAGCGCATGCAATCTCATCGCCTCGATGTCGACCGAGGCACCCGGCCGTAGAAAACCCGCTCGATGCGCCGCTTCCACGAACGAACGAAAGTGCTCGAACAAGGTCCGGTCTGTCTCGTCACGCACGGCCGTCAACGCCGAATCGGTCTGGGCGGCAGCAGCAAAGGCCTCCCAAACCTGCATTTCTTCACGCCGATCTTGGTCGAGGGGAACGAACTGATCGGTGAACTGACGGATCGCGCGGCGGATGTCGGGATCGAAGTCGATGCCGGCAATCCTTTCCTCCACCCGGACGGTCACGAGCGTCATCGCGAACAGCAAGAGTTCGGACTGCGTCGCGAAGAAGTGCCGTAGCGACCCCGTCGACATCTTCGCCTCGTCCGCGACCGCCCGGACGCTGGCGCTCGCCACACCGTCTCGACGGATCACACGCCACACGGCCTCGGCGATCTCTTCACGCCGCTCATCCGGACTGCTACGTTTCACCACTTCACAAAACTAACACAGCTGTGCTAGTTTTCAATCACTAACACAGTCGTACTAGAAATGAGCTGATGTCATGATCGTCCACTTGATCATCGCGTGCGAAATCATGTTCTGGGTGTTCATCGCCGCAGGTCTCGCGGCCCGCTATCTACTGCGCCGCAAAACGCTGGGCGCCGCACTGCTCATCTGCGCGCCCCTGGTGGATGTCGTACTGCTCGTCGCCACAGCCCTCGATCTTCGTGGCGGTGGCGAGGCGAACTTCACCCATGGGCTTGCCGCGGCCTACATCGGATTCTCCGTCGCGTTCGGACACAGCCTCATCTCCTGGGCCGACGCCAGGTTCGCCTACCGATTCGCCGGCGGCCCGGCTCCCGTCGCACCACCCAAGTACGGGAGTGCGCGAGCACTGCGCGAATGGCGCGAGTTCGGCAAAGCCGCGATCGCCTGGGCCGTCGCGTGCGGACTTCTCGGCGCGGCCATCTTCCTCGTCGACGACCCCACCCGTACTGGAGCCCTCGACGGATGGATCAGCAAGCTGACAGTGGTACTCGCAATCTGGGGAGCAATCGCTCTGAGCTACACGGTGTTTCCCAAGCGTGAGAAGGTCACGGCGCGCGGCTAGCCTCGACTGCCTGTTCGGTCGCGTCGCATACGATCACCGGACGCAGGACGAAAACCGGCAGCCTGCCCCCGTCTTCGGGTCGCGCAAGACGAAGTTTCAGCCCTTCGCTGCGTAGCAGGTACACCCCGGCCACAGTGCCCGAGACGAGCGAGATCACTCCGCCCACGATCAAGGGCGCACGTGGGTCCACGGAGTCGGCGAGCCAACCCAGCAACGGGCTTCCCAGCGGTGTGCCACCGAGGAAACTGAGCATGTAGATACCCATCACCCGCCCGCGCATCTCGGAAGGCACCGACATCTGCAGGATGTTCATCGCGGACGTCGTGAACGTCAACGTCAGTGCGCCCGTGGGGATCAACATCAGCGCCACCAACGCGTAGGTGGGCATCAATCCCACCGCGACCTCGAACACACCGAAAGCCACGGCGGCACCGAGGAACGTCCGCAACCGCGGCGCTTCCTTCCGTCTTGCGGCGTACGCAGCGCCGGCAAGGGTGCCCACGGCGAGCGTCGTGGACAGCAATCCGTAACCGTCGGCCTCGAGGCCGAACGTGTTGCGCGCCATCACCGCCAGGCTGATCGCGAAGTTCAGGCCGAAGGTCGAGACCATGAAGACCGACACCATGATCACGCGAAGGTCCTTGCGGCCCCATACATATCGGAACCCGTCGCGCACCTGCCCCTTGGTGCGCGGGGCCGGTTCCGACGGGATCAACTCCTTCTTGTTCATCAGGTAGAGCGCGATGAGCACCCCACCGAATGTCGCGACGTTGAGCAGGAACACCCACCCTGTTCCGATCAGGTTGATCAGCACACCCGAGATGGCCGGACCGACGATGCGGGCCGTGTTGAACGTCATGGAGTTGAGCGCGATGGCGTTGGACAGGTGCTCCTTGCCCACCATTTCGATGGTGAACGATTGACGCACGGGTGCGTCGAGCGCCGAGACACAGCCGAGGGCAAAGGCAATCAGGAAGACATGCCACAACGCGACGAGCCCACCGACGTCCAGCAGACCCAACACCAGCGCGCATACCGCACTCGCCCACTGCGTGAAGATCAGGATCCGACGCTTGTCGTACCGATCGGCAAGCACCCCACCCCACACCGACAAGAACAGCGTCGGGCCGAACTGCAAGGCCATGACGATGCCCACCGCCAGCGCGTTGCCGTCCGAGAGCGTCAGTACCAGCCAGTCCTGGGCGATGCGTTGCATCCACGTGCCGACCAGAGAAACGATCTGTCCGGAAGCCCAAAGGCGGTAGTTGCGGTTGTGGAGCGCGGCAAACATGCCGGAATCGGGGTCTCGGGGCACCCCACTATCTTGCCCCTCGAGTAATTCGTTTGGGCAACGACCTCTGGGTAGCGGAGCTACGCGACCTCTAACTCACGGAGCTACTCCGTCTTGTTGACCATCTCGGTGATGATCTCGACGGCACCGCGCAGCGTCGCGAGTTCTTCGCCACCCAGCCCGGCCAGCTGCTCGTTCATCCACGCCTCGCGCGCATGGGTTTCGTCCGCGAGCAACGCCTGCCCGGCGTCGGACAGATTCACGATGATCTGACGACCGTCCGTGGGATGCGGCGAGCGCTCGACCAGACCGAGCTCGGCGAGAGAAGCAACAACGCGCGTCATCGACGGCGGCTGCACTTTCTCACGTGCTGCGAGTACGCCAGGAGTCATCGGGCCGTACTGATCCAGGCTCGCCAAGGCGGACAGTTGCGTCAGCGATACCTGAGCGTCGACTCTGCGGCCGCGCAGATGCCTGGTGAGACGCACTACAGCCAGGGAAAGATCGCTGGCCAGCGCACGAGTTTCGGTGGTCACGCGTCAGACAATACGTCAAGAGCTGGCCGGTAGCTCACGTAATCGAATACCGGTCAACCCTGATTTCACGTAAGGGCGTCGGTAATGGGTCCGACAGTGAAGTAGGCCACAAAAAGTGCCGCCACGATCCAGAGCAACGGGTGGATCTTCTTGATACCACCGCTGGCAGCGTGCAGGACCACCCATGAAATGAAGCCGACGCCGATGCCGTTGGCGATCGAGTAGGTGAACGGCATGACGATCATGGTCAGGAACGCCGGGAGAGCAACCGAGAACTTGGTGAAATCGATGTCTCGGACCTGCCCGATCATCAGCGCACCGACGACGACGAGGGCAGGCGCAGCTGCCTCGATCGGCACGACGGAGTAGAGCGGCGTCAGGAACATCGCGACGAGGAAGAGCAGTCCGGTCACGACGTTTGCCAGGCCCGTGCGGGCGCCTTCGGCGATACCCGACGCGGATTCCACGAACACGGTGTTCGACGACGCCGAAGCGCCACCGCCCACGATCGCGCCCGCGCCTTCGACGACAAGCGCGCGACCGACGTTGGGGAGGTTTCCGTCCTTGTCGGTCAGGCCGGCTTCCTTACCGAGACCCGTCATCGTGCCCATGGCGTCGAAGAAATTCGCGAGCACGAGGGTGAAGACAAGCAGGCTGGCGGCCAGAACACCGATGCGGGTGAATGCGCCGAAGATGCTGACGTCGCCGACCAGGCTCAGATCAGGCATACCACCGAGCATCTCCGGGATCGCGGGGATGCTGAGGTTCCAGCCCTTGGGGTTGGTTCCGAGCGAGGGTCCGACGTCGGCAACTGCCTCGATGATCGCGGCGAGGATCGTCGTGACGACGATGCCGATCAGCAGTCCACCACGAACCTTGCGCACGACCAGAACACCCATGAGCAGCACACCGAAGATGAACACCACGGTCGGCCACGAAGCGATGGAGCCGTTGATTCCGAGTCCGACGGGAACCGTCGTACCGGCGGCATCGGGGATACGGCGGACGAATCCGGCGTCGACCAGTCCGATGAAGGCGATGAACATGCCGATACCGGCCGCGATCGCGGACTTCAATGCCGAGGGAATCGCATTGAACACCGCAGTTCGGAAACCGGTGAGTGCCAACAGAACGATGATCACACCGTCGATGACCACCAGGCCCATCGCCTCGGGCCAGGTGACCTGAGGTGCGATTGTGACGGCGAGCAGGCTGTTGATGCCGAGACCCGCGGCGATGGCAAACGGATAGTTGGCAACGACACCGAAGACGATGCTCATCAGGCCCGCAACCAGAGCGGTGACCGCAGCCACCTGGTTGACCGGAAGGATGTTGCCGAGAACGTCGGTCTTCGCTGCAGCGTCGTCAGCCGAGAAACTGCCGAGGATCAGGGGGTTGAGGACCACGATGTAGGCCATCGCCACGAAGGTGACGACACCGCCGCGAATCTCGGTCGAGATCGTCGACCCTCGTTCGCTGATCTTGAAATAGGTGTCGAGGATCTTGCCGGGTGCCGCCATGTTTGTTCTTTCCCCATCGCTGTAGGTCGCCGTGTGCCGGCGCACATGAAGCCGGTCGCACTAGGGAGAGTAGGCCACCGGGGTACGGGTAGCGTTAATTTTGTGACGGAGACTCGCAACACAACAGGCCTGATCGGCAAATTGTCCGCACCCGCGCCGGCACTGATCATCGGCACCGCGTTGTGGGTGATCGCCACGATCGTGGTCGCGGTGAGCGGCGATCGTTGGTCGGATGCACTCCCGATCTGTTACGCGGGTATCGGAGTCGGCTTCCTCGGCTTCGCTCTGTTCTCCATTCAACGACGCGCAGCTGTGCGCGGTGACAAGGGCGCACAACAGGGCGCCGGTCTGGTCGACTGAGCAGGTCGATTCACCCTTTCAGTATGGTAAGCCTACCCTGCACTCCAGTGTCGGTCTTAGCTTGTCAATGCTGAAAGGAACCACGTAGCCGTGAAGATCTCCCACCGAAATCGTTGGAAAAGCCGAGGACGTTGGACGAGACTGACATCCGTTGCTGTGGTCGCGTTGGTCGGCACAGCACTCGTCTCCTGCAGTTCGAACGACGACGCAGCAAGTAGTCCGTCGAGTTCCGGTGGTGGCGCCTTCCCCGTCACGATCGATCACGCTTTCGGCAGCACCACGATCGATTCCGAACCACAACGGATCGTCACCGTCGGTTACAACGACGAGCAGGCTCTGTTGGCTCTGGGCATCAAGCCCGTCGGAATGGTCAACCAGTACCCGGGCGAACCGGACGTCAACCGCACGTGGCCATGGGTCACCGGCCCTTGGGGCGGAACCGAACCGACCGTCGTCGGCAGCAATCCCGAAACCACGATCAGCGTCGAAAAGATCGCTGCGCTCGAGCCCGACCTGATCCTCGCGCTCTACTCGAGCATCGACAAAGACCTGTACAGCACACTTTCCGCGATCGCCCCGACCGTCGCGAAGGATCCGGCCTACGGCGACTACGCAACTCCGTGGCAGATCACGACGAAGACCGCAGCGAAGGCAGTGGGTCGCGAAGCCGACGGCGAGAAGTTGGTCGCCGATATCGACAAGCAGTTCGCCGACGCCAGAAGCGCTCACCCGGAATTTGCAGACCAGACCGCGGTGATCATCAGCGTCGACGCGACCCCGGAGTTCTACGCCTTCTCCTCCGAGGACGCCCGCGGACGGGTTCTCGGCAGTCTCGGATTCAAACCTGCTCCCGCGGTCGAGGCCTTGATGAACGGTGAGTTCTACGCGCCGATCTCCACCGAACGACTGGATCTTCTCGACGTGGACCGTCTCGTTGTCATCGGCAATCCCGATGCCGCACAGGCGGTCCGAAACAACCCTGGCTTCCAGCAACTCGACGTGGTCAAGGACAATCGCGTCGTCTACGTCAACGACGATCAGGCTCCGCAGGTCGGTGCGGCCTTGACCGCAAGCTCGGCACTGAGCTTGCCGTGGGCCACGAGCCAACTACTCGCCGAGCTCACGAAGTAACCAGCGCCCGGCGCTTTCTGATCTGCGCGGTTCCCCAGATCCACACCCCGGCCCACATCATCCCGAACGCCCAACCTGCCAGTACATCGGTCATCCAATGGGCAGCCAGGTAGACGCGGGAGAATCCGACGGCGATCGTGTACAGGCCGAGGCTCGCGAGCATTGCCATCTTCGCGAGCCTCGGCAAGGCAAGACGAAGGATCACGGCGGCAACCGAAGTCGCGAGTATCGCGCTCATCATCGCGTGGCCCGACGGGAACGAATACGAATCGATTTCGATCAATCTCTCCGGAACGGGTGGGCGGGTTCGCGTGAAGATGCGCTTCAATCCGCTCATCACGAGCAGACCGGTCAACATCGATCCGGCGATCAGCAGAGCTTCGGTACGCAGTCTCCGAACCAGAAGCACGATCGTGAGCAGCGTCGCGATCAGCCACGACGCGAGGGTTCCGCCGCTGTCGGTGATGACGTCGACGACGTCCACGAGCCACGCCGTCCGCTGACTCACTGCGCTGTCGAGTACCCACTGATCAAAAGACATCTGCCCTCACATTCCTTGCGGCAGAGTCCACGTACGCATCACGTGATGAACGCCGTCCGAGTCCACCCACCACGGCACGATCACCGTCGTCTCGACCGCCCCCGTCAGTTCCACCGTCAGTTCGTGATGGATCACTACCTCGCCGCTGGGTACCTCACGGCCGAGGGCTGCGAAGCCGAGAACTGCCTGCGGTTCGTTCGCCCACGTCGTGACGACGCCGGTGCTGCTCACTCGTCCGTGAACGGATGCAGACGCCGTCGCGACGTCGAGTAGATCTGCCAGTGCGTCGGCCGTCTCGAAGCTGCCGAGCACCACTCGTTGTGCAGGTAGTGCCGCTCCCAGCCACGGTCGGTCGAGAACAAGGGCGTCGCCGGGATCGACCAGATCGCCGGAAAGGCCTCGCACGAACGGAGGCAGGTGCAGTTCCTCCAGGTCGAGAACCCGTCGCTGCGCTGCCTCACCCAGTAGCCGGTGCGTCCGCGCGACGACGGCGGAGGCCGGCATCCGTAGTGGGTCCGCAAGCCGATCGAGCAGCAGCTGAGCCAGTTCCGGATCGTCGACGGTATCCGATGCCAGCAATCCGGAGAAGAATCCGGCGTCGGGGTGTTCGGCAGCATCGAGCAAGCCCTCGAAGGTGCGATCGCCCGGAGCGCGCAGCAAGCCCAGCACCTCACCGCCGAGTTCGGCATTCGAACGCAACCACCACGCCGTGTATCCACGACGGTCGGTGAGCAGCGCCCGCGTCGCCGGCGACTCGACCAGCAGCGACAACGCCTGCGGCCAGCGGTCTTCGTCCACGAGGTCGAGATCGCGCACGGCTTCGATGTATTCGGGGTCCTCGTCGAGGGTGTCCCACCATGCGTCTTCGGCGTCGAGATCGTGATCGGGGCCGGACGGCAATTCCTCACGGACCACCGTGAAACCCCACCCGACACCGACTACCCGTAGCGCCTGCTCCCCCACCCGCTGAACAAAATCAGCGTCGACGATGCCGAAGGGAGAATCCTCGACCAGGACGCTTGCAAGGGGAGCTCCCGGAAGCAGAAGTTGGTCGGCGGACCGCAATTCGCCTTCCGAATCAGGAAGCAGCACTTCACCGATCCACGACGGCAGCGCTCCTGGCGCCACGTGGGCCGCCAATCCGAGTACAACCTGCGCCAACTCCGTCGCTACCGAATCATCTTGGTCCGCAGCATCTTCGATCAATGCGCGCAGCGCCGGATCGGACAGCAGGTCGGTGGCACTCGCGGTCTGCGCTCCCAATCGAGAGAGCAACGGGTGAACCGCGACGGGATGAACCAACCTCGTCCACTGCACCGACGGCGCGTCTTCACCCAGTTCGACGCCGACGACGACGGTCCGCGGCCCGGTCACCGTCCGTCCGTCGGAGAGCGGAACCGGCAGTGTTCCAAGCTCTTCCACCGCAAGAGTGTCGATCACCAAGGGCTCGAGAGCCGAATAGAGTCGATTCCACCACTTCGGTTCACGTTCCGAACCGCTGAGCAGTTCCGCGATGCGCGCGAGCCCGATGCGGTGCGTCGACACTGCCGCGAGTGCTCGCTCGTGCTTGGGGCCGGAGAGCTCGGGGACAACCAGGCCGCCGATGATGTCGGTGAGCAACTCGGCAAGGTCATCACCGAGCCCGGGCACCACGGATGCTCGCTGCGGCGCGCGGTCGGGTTCACCGACCACCGGAAGCCACTCGTTTTCCTGCAGCTCCTTCAGAAGCGCTTCGCGCAGAAGCGAATCGGTTTCGCTGCGGGCAAAGGCAGGGATCGGGACGAGTGCCGTTCGCTGCCGAGGAGGTAGTGCAGCAAGGAACTTCGCGTACCCCTCGGCAAGCGGAGCGATCGGTGCAGCGGGCATGATGCGTCGCCGATCGGGTTGCATTGCAATGTCGGCAATGATGATCGCGGGGATCGACAGCTCCTCGTCGGATCGCGTCGGCGCCCGCAGGACGTCGTCTGCGACCGGCTCGACGACCCCGTCGCGGACCGGCACCAACCATCGCGCGTTCGGCGCGGTGTACTGCCACCACGTGCGATCACCGATCGCGATCTCGACGAGGCCGGAATCCAGCACCCGTTCCGATCGCCGAAAAGTTCTCTCACCCAGACGAATTGATCCGAGAGCCGGGAGTTCGAGCAGCAGGTCGACTGCCTCACGTGTCATCTGCGAAAGCAGCGCCGCGGCATCGACGTCCGGCCGAAGCGTCAGCACCACTTCCGAATCAGCACCATCGCTCGGCAATTCGCCAGACGGCCACACCAAACGAAGTACGGGGACACTGGTTTCCGGTACCGGGAGTTCGCGAGACTCGATCTCGCGCAGAGTGTGCGAGGCAGAGAATCGAATCGATCCCGTCGACGAGCGCAGTTCCACCTCGTCACTGACCGAGAGAACTGCCGAGAATCCGACGCCGAACCGTCCCGTCACACCTTCGTCGGCGTCGACCTTGTTCGACGCGCGCAGCGCGGTCAGCGCATGTACACCGGATTCGTCCAGTGGACGGCCCGTGTTCGCCACCGTCAGCGTCCGACCGTCCACATCCACCCACAAAGAGCCCTGGACGCCCTCGCGTGCAGCTGCATCGGCAGCGTTCTGCGCCAGTTCGGTGAGCAGACGGTCGCGGTACCCGGCCTTTGCGAGGTCGGATTCCGCAGCCGCGTCTTCACGCAATCGCGTCGGAGATTCCGACCACGCGCGCAGCGTCGCCTCGCGGAGTGCGTCCGTACCGAACGGATCTTCTACTCGGTGGATACCGAATCCTCAACTGCAACAGCGCTCGACGGGCGAGCGGGCACCGCAATCAGCTCGACGGCCCCGTCGTCGAATGCGTCGAACTGCGGCGAGCCCGCACCGAGCGGCAAGCTGGTGTCCGAGTGCGCGCCACAACCGTAGGACACGCTGACCACACGGCCGTCTGCGGAGAGTTCGTTTCCGCACACACCGAACGCTGCGTGCAGCGAACCGGCGAGTGGAAGGAAGAATCCACACAGTCCACACGTCGACGGCGCGGCCTTCGCCATCTCCGACTCCGGGCCGAAGTCACCGTCGAACCAACGCTGCGCGGCATCGAGTCGGCCCTCGCGGCTCATGACCTGTTTGCGGCCGAGCCCGATTTCGAGAGCTACCTCGTCGACTTCCGGGTCACCGGTGGCGACGTAGCCGGGAACGAGGCGAGGATCCTCGGCCGGCGGGGCGAGTAGGTCACCGACGGACAGATCGCCGGGACGAATCCGCTGATCCCATGGCAGCCATTCCGGCGCAACCAACGCGTCGGGACCCGGCAACAGCGCCAACTCACTGATCGTGGCGTGGGTGTCCTCCGGTCCGGCAGCGACGACAACCGCCCACTGCCAACCGCGGTATCCCGGAATGTCTGCTGCAAATCGATGGGTGGCGGCAAATTCGTCCTCCGACGTCACGCCGAGGTATGCCCCCACACCGCCTTCATGCAGGTCGACGACTGCCTTTCGGGCAAGCTCGACCGCATCGGCCAGTACTGGGCGCGGCACTGCACGCTCTGGAGAAGTAGCAACACTCACTCCTCCAGTTTGCCGCACCACCGCAAGTCCGCAACGCACTGGGCTGCCATGCTGGGCAGATGAGTAGGTCACACGCCAATTCCGTGCGCACTTTTGCAGTGGTCGCCGTGATCGCCTCGGCCTTGGCGGGGTGCTCCGATTCCCCCGGCGCTCCCGACAACCTCACGTCCGAAACCGGCTCCGTCGAGATCGTTCGAGTGTCCGCGCACGATCCCGACGCGTTCACGCAGGGCCTCGAGATCGACGGAAACCGGTTGTACGAAAGCACCGGACGCGTCGGGCAGTCCTGGGTGCGCTCGAGCGAGATCTCCGACGAGCAGTCCCCCGCTTCGGGACCGGAAGTTGCGCGTGCCGATCTCGACCCGCCGTTGTTCGGTGAGGGCATCACGGTTGCCGGAGACACACTGTGGCAACTCACCTGGAAAGACGGCGTTGCCATCGCCCGTGACAAGGACACCTTGACCGAACGAGGGCGGTTCCCACTCGACACCGAGGGATGGGGAATCTGTTCGCTCGGGGATCGGCTGGTCTCGAGCGACGGTTCGGCCACGTTGACCTTTCGCGATCCCGAAACCTTCGCGTCGATCTCGACCGTCGACGTCACCAGATCTTCGGAGTCCGTCGGCAAGCTGAACGAATTGGAATGCGCCGAAGACGGCTCCGTCTACGCCAATGTCTGGACCACGGACACCGTCGTCCGAATCGACCCGTCGGACGGCAGCGTCACGAACGTGTACGACGCTTCGCCGCTACGCGAAGAACTCGTCGCGGACGGATCGACCAGCACCGTCGACGTTCTCAACGGCATCGCGCAGATTCCCGGTACCGATCGATTCCTGCTCACCGGCAAGTATTGGCCGCAGATGTTCGAAGTCCGTTTTGTTAACTGAGTCCGACATGACACAGGACTCGCAGGGGTGTGCGTGGTAGCCGCGCCGACACTAGGACAGAATTGAGTGGTGACCGGACCGCGCGAACCCTACGACCCCGAAACTCGGCGAATCCACGACGAGCCGGAGGGGCAACAGGTGCACCCCGGTTACGACAATTACCCACCCGCGGCCCGCCCGGACAATTACCCACCTTCGGCCCGTCCCGCTGCCCGTCGCACGCCTTTGCCACCGCTGCATCCGATTCCCGAATCGCGGGGAGACTCCGAATCCGCGGCCGGTTCGAAGACGCCGGGGGCGGACGCTCCCAAGGCTCCACCGATGCCTCGCAAGCTCACCGTCACTCGCGTCGCAGCGATGCGCAGCCGCGAACTGACGAACAAGGGCATCGCGACCTTCCAGCGCGCGGCGAAGGCCGACGGCGCGGACAAGTCCGGTCTGACCGCTCTCACCTACGCGGTGATGACGAACAACGCGACCGACGCGGCGATCTCCGTCGCTCTGGCCAACACGCTGTTCTTCTCGGCCGCGACGGGCGAGGACAAGACCAAGGTCGCGCTCTATCTCCTGATCACGATCGCACCGTTCGCGGTCATCGCACCGCTCATCGGCCCCATGCTCGACCGGTTGCAGCGCGGACGCCGCATCGCACTCGCGTCGTCGTTCGGAATCCGGACGCTCCTCGCGGTGATCCTGGTCTTCAACTTCGACAGTTGGATCCTCTATCCGGCCGCGCTCGGCATGATGGTGCTCAGTAAATCGTTCTCGGTGCTCAAGAGCGCAGTGACACCACGCGTCCTACCACCGGAAATAGACCTGGTGCGCGTGAATTCGCGTCTGACGGTCTTCGGGCTGATCGGTGGAACGATCGGGGCCGGCGCTGTCGCAGGTGCGCTCGCGCTGGCTTTCGGTTCCACCGGCGCCTTGTGGTTCGCGGTCGCCGTCACCGTGTTCGGCGCATATCTGAGCATGCGAATCCCGTCGTGGGTCGAGGTCACCGAGGGTGAGGTACCCGCGACCATCACCTACCACCCGGACGAAGCGCATCACGCCGGCAGCGCCCCACCGCAGCCGGACGCCAAACCTGCCAAGGTCCGTCAGCCTCTCGGACGCGCCGTGATCATCGGACTCTGGGGCAACGGCACCATTCGCGTGCTCACCGGCTTCCTGACGCTCTACATCGCGTTCGTCGCCAAATCACGCACCGATCACGAGCCGCTCCAGCAGGCCATGATGCTCGGCCTGGTCGGCGCAGCAGCCGGTCTGGGTAACTTCGCCGGAAATGCCACGGGTGCGCGCCTCAAGCTCGGCCGGCCTGCCTTGATCGTGCTCCGGTGTACTGCGTCGGTGTGGATCATCGCGGTGATCGCAGCTCTGACGGACAACCTCATGACGGCCGCGCTTGCCACGCTCATCGCATCGGCCGCCAGCGCGCTCGCCAAGGTCTCACTCGACGCGTCACTCCAGCACGACCTGCCCGAGGAATCGATCGCGTCCGGATTCGGTAGATCCGAGACGGTTCTGCAGCTGAGCTGGGTACTCGGCGGCGCATTGGGGGTTCTGCTTCCGACCGAATACTGGATCGGGTTCACTGTTGTATCGGTGTTCCTGACGATCGGGCTTCTGCAGACCTTCCTGAGCTACCGAGGAAGCAGCCTCCTGCCCGGCCTCGGCGGGAAGCGACCCGATCTGGCCGAACAAGAAGTGACCGAAGTGATTTACACCGGTAAATCCAACCGAGGACAAGGAAGTACTCCGCAGTGATGATGCGCTCGAGAACAAAGAAGATCGTGGCAGCGATCAGTGTCCTGATGGTGGTGGCACTGGTTGCTTACGTCTCCGTTCTTTTCGTGATCATCAAGAACATCAACGACGACCCCGACAAGCTGCCGGTCATCACTGCATACGCACACGGCAAGACGATCGAAACGAACCCTGCCGGTTTCTGCACCATCGACCTGTCCCAGTGCGCCCAGGTGGGCGACATCTACGCACTCGACGTTCCAGCGGGCTACCCGCTGCAGCTGTCGTTGTCGACGGACGTCTCGGATGCGCAGTGGGCACTGCTCGCCGTCTACGAGGATGCCGACGGCAACCAGACCGGTGAGCCCCGAGTCTTCGAGCCCGGCGAGGCCCTGGCAGTGACGGTCGAGTCTTCGAGCGATCCCGTCAAGCAACTCGTCGGCGTCGAAATCCACCTCGCCGTCGGTGAGGGAAGCGAACAGGGACTGCTGATCTGGTCGATCAAGACCGCCTGATCCCCGGAACGTCGAAAATGCCCTGCACACCGATTGGTGTGCAGGGCATTTTGTTTCGAAGCCGTGTATGGCAGCTCGTATCGAGCGATCAGGTGTCGAGCTCGCGAGCGACGGCCCGGACGACCTCGGAGATCCGCTGAGCGGTCTTGCGGTCCGGGTACTTGCCGTTGCGCAGATCCGGCTGGACCTTCGCCTCGAGCAACGTGATCATGTCCTCGACCATGCCGTGCAACTGATCAGGGGTGTGCTTACGCTCGACGGGCTCACGACGCGTCGCCGTCGCGCCGCGCAACGACGGCGCCGGCTCGAGTACCTTCAGGCTCAGTGCCTGCGGACCGCGGCGGCCCGCAGCCATTCCGAACTCGACGCGCTGGCCGGCCTTCAAGCCTTCGACGCCCTCGGGGAGAGCGGAAGCACGGACGTAGACGTCCTCGCCCTCTTCCTGCGACAGAAAGCCGAAACCCTTTTCGACGTCGTACCACTTCACCTTGCCGGTCGGCACCGCGTTCACCTGCTCATCACTCGACTGGGGCGTCTGCCCCAATGTGCTCGGGAGGCTCTCGGAAGAGCCTCATGGCCTTGCTCGCATCGCTTCCGGTGGAAGAATGCAAAAGAACGCGCCCCACACTTGCTTCAGCGGGGCGCGCAGTCTGTTAACAGTCTACCTGTGACGAACCCGGGTCGGCACCCAGGTTTACAGGCACTATCCTCGTAGGTGTGGACCCTCAACCGAACCCGCGCACTTCCGGCACCGGAAACGGTCTGTTCCGTACGGCGATGGCACTGTTCATCGTCGGATTCCTGGCGATCGTGGCCATCTTCGCAGTCCATATCTTCAGCGACACCCCACCCGGCCTGGCGTTGTACCTGGTAGCACTCGCGTGCCCGATCGGCTTCCTCCTGGCCATCGTCTACACGCTCAGATCCGGTCGACGCGTGCGCTGATCACTCCCGCCTCCAACCGAAAGGTCACTGACCATGAGAATCCTCCTGAACGTGATCTGGCTGGTCTTCGGCGGCTTCTGGCTGGCGTTGGGTTACTTCGCCGCAGGCATCATCTGCTGCATCCTCATCATCACGATTCCCTTCGGAATCGCGGCATTCCGCATCGGCATCTACACACTGTGGCCGTTCGGTAAGACCGTCGTCGACAAGCCGACCGCTGGTGTCGGTTCGATGATCGGCAATGTCATCTGGGTGATCATCGCCGGTATCTGGTTGGCGATCGGACACATCGTCACCGCCGTCGCGATGGCGATCACGATCATCGGAATTCCGCTCGCGGTCGCGAACCTGAAGATGATTCCGATCTCGCTGATGCCGCTCGGCAAGGAGATCGTCGACGTGGACCGGGTGAATTACGCATAGTCGTGGACCGCGTCGATTACGCATAGCGGGCCCGCGGACCGAAGAACCCGACCACAGCAGTTGCTGTGGTCGGGTTCTCTGGTATCAGGTCGTATCAGCGGCCGAGGCTACCGAGTCCGGGGAGGTTACCGAGCGAACCGGTACCCGTTCCCGGGTTGCCCGGATCGACGGGGCCGACCGGCCCCTCGGAGACCACGATGGTCACGCTCGAAGCACGCGAAAGCACGCTCTTCGCAGTGACCTCGACGGTGACGCTGCCGACAGCGGTGGGGGTACCCGAGATGGTGCCGTCCTGTGCGAGGGACAGTCCGCCGGGCAGAGTGCCACTGGTGAGTGCAAAGGTTGCGCGCGCATCGGCGGCAGTGAGCTTCTGCGAATATGCCTTACCTACCTGAGCGGCAGGCAATTCGACGGTCGCGGGTAGCGGGTACGCGGCAACGACTGTCACCTTGCCCCCGTTGGTCGTCGACGCGATGGCGCCGGTCGAGGTGTCGAGCGCGAGGTTTTTGACCTTCTCCAGTGCCGGAACCTTGGTATCGGTCAGAGCGGTGGTGGCGCGGGTCGTCAGATCGACCGACCACAGGTGTCCGTTCATGACGTCCGCGACATATGCAATGCCTGCCGCAGCGTCGACGACCACGCCGTTGGGAATCGCGGTCGGAGACAGCGTGGTCTTCGACAGAATCGCGCCGGCCGGGGTGATCGCCCACAGGTTGGTTGCCCGGGTGTCGGTCATGTAGATGTTGCCGGTGTTCGTGTCGACATCGACGTCGACCGGGTAGAGGTTGTCGGCACGCACGATCGACTTGAGTGCTCCGCCCTTGCGTACGTCCGCCTGCCACAGCGTGCGGCCGTAATTCTCGTCGAAGAAGTTGGTGTCCGCGATGTAGAGGAAGCCGCGGACACTGTCGAAGGCGAGCTTGGTCGGCGTTGCCGACTTGTGGACCAGAATGCTCGACACGGCGTCGGCGGCGTTGGGGTCGACGACTCGGATGTTGCCGGACTTGTAGTCCGAGAAGTACGCGCGGTGTGTTGTGGGATCGACGACAACATCGTTGATCTGCGGACGCGAGCCGTCGGGGTTCTTCTCGCTCAGCGTGACCGTCTTTTCGACCTTCCCGGTCTTCGTGTCGACAATCGAGATCGCGCCGCCGTAGGAGGAGGACACGTATGCGCGTCCGAGGCTTGAGTCGACGGCAAGTGCCGACGGGTAACCGACGACGCCGTCGATGGTGCCGACGGACTTGCCGGTGTTCGTGTCGACGACGGACAACGAGCTGGTCGGTCCGCCGTACTGCGTGATGTATCCGCGGTGGGTTGCCGAGTCGACGACGATGTCGCCGGGCTGGGTTGCGGAATAGCTTCCGACAACACCGTGTGTCGGATCCTCGGGTGAGGCGTGTGCAGCGGGAGCAGTGACGGCCAGGCCGACAGCAGCAGCGGCAACGGCGAGTGACGCGGTGACCGCACGCCGACGGTATTGCAGTTTCATGAGGGGTGCCCTACTTCTTTGGAAGACTCTGCGAAACCTGCCCAAGCGAGGCAAGTCAGGCAAACCTAACCTAAGTTTCACAGTCGATGTTGAGACACGGGCCACAACCTTGGGTCCAGATCGACGCACCTCTCAATCGCCCGAAATTCTATTTCCGCATAACGTGTGACCTTGCTCACATTACGGGTGAATAACGGAACGGACACAACCGGACATTCACTCGGGCACCCCCACCTACCTGGGAAGAGTCTCCTGCGCTTTGTGTGACGCGTTGTACGTCTTTCGCCACGCCGCGTTATCAAATGGTGACACGAGCGACTCGAGCCGTTACCGTCGTTTTCGGCCGGGAAACTCGGCCACCTCCGGCCCGCCGCGCCAAGCCTTGTCCCGCGGGTACCGGACTTCCGACAGAGCATTCCAGGGACGAGGACGGGGGACCCAAAGTCCTCTGTGAGAACAGAAAAGTTCTCCAGTGGACACCGGTTCGATCGCAAGACCGAATCTTGGGGTGAAGCCAGACCCTTTCCAGCCAGGAAAGGCGAGGCCGGGCGACCTCTCAGCCCGAACCCGACAGCTGACCTCGCAGGCGCGTGTGGAGAGGATTTCGACCATCATGAGCGGACGCCATCGCAAGCCCACCACCACCGGCCGCACTGTCGCCAAGGTCGCCGTCACCGGCGCCATCATGGGCGTAGCAGGAATTGCAGCCACCGGAACCGCAAACGCTGCCCCCGACTCCGACTGGGATCGTCTCGCCCAGTGTGAGGCCGGCGGAAACTGGGCCATCAACACAGGCAACGGTTACCAGGGCGGACTGCAGTTCTCCCCCAGCACGTGGAACGCACACGGCGGCGGACAGTACGCAGCCACCGCAAACCAGGCCACTCGCGAGCAGCAGATCGTTGTTGCCGAGCGTGTTCTCGCAAACCAGGGTTGGGGCGCATGGCCGTCCTGCTCCTCCAGCCTCGGGCTGAGCAGCGGCGCCACCGAGCGTTCCGCTCCGGCCACGACGGCTCCTCAGGCAGCTCCGGCTCCGGCGCAGCAGGTCGCACAGACCGTTGCTCACCCGGTCGCCGACGCCATCGATCAGGCAATCGCATTCGCCGAGGCCAACGGCATCCCGGTCGACCCGCAGATCCTCGCAGTCGCCGACACCGCGAAGTCGTTCCTCAAGTAACACCGGCAAGACTGTCCGCTCGGACGCTCGAACATCAAGAAGGCCCGCACCGATTCGGTGCGGGCCTTCTTCGTGTCGAGTTGTTATCGGTTGATGACGGTGTGCGGGTGTACGTAAGGAAGTGACTCCACCGGAACCGGAAAGGTGGTGTCCTCGCCGAAGGGTGAAAGTCCACCTGCGCGGGTCGATGACAATTCGGTCACTGCGTGATCTCCGTCTGCAGTTTCCGGCCATCCTGGATCTACATAGTGTTGCTTCGAATTGTTGGCCACGAAGTCATTTTGACAGGACGCCGTTACGCCGTACAGACCAGGTCTCTAATCTGATACCTGATGACCGAAACACGTGGCACCCCGGCGGGCAGTTCCGCAGCCGAAAGTCTGACCGATTGGCTCTCGGCGCGCAGTGACGCCGAGTTGACGGAGTTGCTGCGTCTGCGCCCCGATCTGGCCGTACCGCCGCCGAGCACGATGGTGGTTCTCAGCGGTCGGGCACAGCAACGCGCGTCGGTCAGCCGAGCCGCGGACGAACTCGACACCCTCGATTTCGGTCTTCTCGAATTGTTGGCACTGGCCGGCGCCGAGGAAACTCCGATGACGCGGGCGGAGCTCAACAGTGCGATCGCCGAACGCGCCCTGACCGGCAAGGGCAAGGTCACCAAGAAGGCCGTCGACAAGTCTCTGTCGAAGATGCGCGCGTCCGCCCTCATCTGGGGTGTCGATCCCATCAGCGTCGTCCCGGCAGTCATCGGGATGATTCCGTGGCGTGTGGGGCGCGCCCTCGAACCTGCCGAGGCAATGACCGAGACCGAGATCTCGGCTGCGCTCAACGCTCTGGACACCCGCGAGCGGGATCTCCTCGAGACACTCGCCAACTCCAGCCCGATCGGTCGCACCCGCGACGCTGCCCCCGGAACGCCGCCTGAGCGCCCGGTTCAACGACTGCTGGCGGCCGGCCTGCTGCGGTGGCTCGACGAGCAGACCGTCGAGCTTCCGGCGACGGTTCGTCAGGTCATCCGCGGCGAGCCGGTTTTCGATCCGACGACGCTGACCGCACCTGTCATCGGGGGCGACAAACTCAAGCCGGCGGACGTGAACGCCGCAGCAGCCGGCGAGGCGCTCGAGTTGGTACGCCAATGCGAGAACGTGATCGCTGTTCTGGGCGCAGCGCCGGCCCCCGCACTGCGAGCCGGTGGGCTCGGTGTTCGAGAACTACGACGCGTGGCCAAGACGGCCGATCTCGACGAAGCGCGCGTGAGCCTACTTGTCGAGTTGCTCTCGGCAGCCGGACTCATCGCCAGTGGAACACCAGATCCGGCGCCGGTCTCGGACAACGCGGACGAATACTGGACGCCCACGCTCGCGGTCGACGGCTGGCTGAACGCGTCCACAGCGCGACGGTGGGAGGTCCTGGCGTCCGCCTGGGTCGACGTACCTCGAGTCCCGTGGATGATCGGGCTGCGCGATTCCACCGACAAGCCGATCGCGGCGTTGTCCGAGGAGGGCCGCGCTCCGGCGGCTCCGCGAGATCGTCAGGCCATTCTCGGGCTGCTCTCCGAACTCGACAGCGGCCAGACCGCGTCGGCCGTCGAGGTAAGTCGGCTGCTGGCGTGGCGACGCCCGCGATGGAGCGGGCGCCTGCGGACGTTCGCGATCGAGCGGACTCTGGACGAGGCCGCCGCTCTCGGGCTGGTGGCCCGCGGCGCGTTGTCGTCACCTGGACGAGCCTTGCTGCACGGCGGGGACGCCGAAGCCGAAATGCAGTCCGCGCTACCCGAGCCCATCGACTACATCCTGGTCCAGGCGGATCTGACTCTGGTTGCGCCCGGCCCGCTGGTACCGGACCTGCTCGAGCAGGTGAGCCTGGTCGCAGACATCGAGTCGGCCGGATCGGCGTCCATGTACCGCATCAGCGAGGACAGCGTGCGTCGTGCGCTCGACGCCGGTCTGACGGCCACCGAACTGCATACGATGTTCGCTTCGAAATCGAAGACTCCTGTCCCCCAATCACTTTCGTATCTGGTCGACGATGTCGCCCGTCGACACGGACGACTGCGTGCCGGAGTGGCGGCGTCGTTCATTCGATGTGAGGACGCGTCACTGCTGGCGGAGGTCCTCGCATCCGCAGTGGCCGAGCCGTTGGCACTGCGCGCCTTGGCTCCCACCGTCGCGATTTCGCAGGCCCCTCTCCGCGAAGTCCTGACCGAGCTGCGAGCCGCCGGATTCGCGCCGGCAGGTGAGGACTCCTCGGGCACGTTGGTCGATCTCCGCCCACGCGGGGCACGTGTACCCAACCGTCGCAGCCGACCGGCGTCGAGGATGCCGGCGAGCCCGTCGGCGGATCAGCTGGCGTCGTTGGTCCGCACGATGCGGGCCGGAGACCGTGCTTCCGCCCCCGGCCGCGGCGGAGTGCGAACGGACGGTTCACGGGAGAACAACGCCGCCACCATCGCCTTGCTGGCCACGGCGGCCCGAGACAATTCGAGCGTCAACATCGGCTACGTCGACGCCCAGGGGGTCGCGACGCATCGCATCGTCGACCCCGTCAGCGTGGGCGGCGGACAGCTGGACGCCTTCGACCCCGCGAGCGGCGCGGTTCGCCGTTTCACGTTGCACCGAATTACTTCCGTCAGCCCCGTCGACTCCGGAAAAAAGTAGCAAAAAAGAAGCAACTGGCTTTTTTCTGTAAATGAAGTATGGTCGAGGTCAGTTTGTGATTGCCACTTCGAAAAATGAGGAGCGACAATGGCTGACAAGGCGCCGGGTAAGAACATGAAGAAACCCGCCCAGTCGATCAAGGAACGCCGCGCGGAGAAGCGGGCGAAATCTGCGGAGTCTTCCGAGTTCATCCGTAAGCGGAAGCGGAGCTGACAGCAAAGTCCAGAGAAGACGAGCTGATTGCGAAGCTGACCAATGCCTGCCCCCACCGACACCCTTGTGCACCTGCACGAAACGTTCAACCTGTTCAAGTCACGTAATCGAGGAACTGACGCACGCTCGCGCGGGTACGCAGCGGGCATGACCCTCGCTTCACTCTGCGTCCTCGACGAACACGCTCGGCAATCCGGAATACTTCTATCGGATTTACCGCAGAAAGAGAATCAACCATCGTGAAAAGAACAATCCATACCCTGGACCGCATTCAAACAAGACTCGAATCGGAGCTTGATTCCACTCCGGGTGATTCCGAAAAGAATATCGGTTACCGGTCCGGAATTTCCGAAGCTATTACTCATGTAATGGAAATGCGGAAGTCAGTGGTCGCGCAGAAATAGGAGACGCATCGATTAGGCGCTCACCCCAATAACTGCCGCACACCACCCATAAGAAAGACGACCTGGTCCTCGTAGAAGTCGGCAAGCCGCTCCGGCGCGAGCGGCTTGCCACTTCCGCTCCAATCGTCCGCCCGGCTCAACGCCTGGAGGAAGCCCATCAAGGCAATCGCCCAGCGAGTCTCGAGCCGTTCGGGATCGGTAGCAGGAAAAGTACGACGGACCTGGTCGAGAAGATGTTCACGCAAGTGCAGCTCGGTCGCCTCGAGGGCTGGATGGCCCGGTCGTGACATCTGCGGCTGCGAGATCTGCGTGACGATTCTGATCCATCGCATTCCCCGCGTGCGATGGCGAAGGAGCAATGCCTTGTAGGGCGCAGTGACGGCCCGTACCAGCGCCTCGACCGTCGGCGGCGTCTTGTCGGCGGAGAGGGCGTCGACGTTCGCGCTGATCTGATCTCGCACCGACGTTCCCATGTCCAACAGCACCGCTGCGACCAGATCGTCCTTGGTTCCGAAATGGTAGTGGACCGATGACGGCCCGAGACCGGCCGCGGCGTTGACCGAGCGCAGCGAAACTGCATCCAATCCCTCTGTCGCGAAAAGCCGTTCAGCAGTTTTGAGCAAACGCAGACGCGTCGCGTCGCCTTGACGGTTCTGCCGGGAGTCGGTCATACGAACGAGCTTCGCACGGGCTCGACAAACGTCTCAACCGTGGCGAACGCGGAGTCAGAGTGATTCACGGTGTGCTCGCACCCTGTTGTCGCGATCCACCCAGCCGTGGGCGCGTGCGTAGACCACCATCGCGGAGAACTTCTGTCTCCACTCGGTGTTTCCGATCCGGGCAGCGACGGCTTGCTCCAAGTGGCCGATGTCGAGCCAGACGTGATCCCCCTCGAGTTCCCCCCACGGTTCCAGTACCCGACTCAGAGTCTCGGATCGATCGTCGCCGCCAACGACGACCGAGAGACTGGTGAAGTCGTCGACACTGTTCAGTTCGACGGTCGAGGAGTCGGGGGTGATTGTGACGTCCAGTTGCATACCTCTTCAATACTCCTTCGGAAAGTACTTGGTTCAGTCGATCGACTTGCAACCACGATATCCGACGTCATTGCACCAGATAACGTTGAACTACAGGTGATTAAAAATCTCCCACTGTGCGGGAGGCTCAACTTATTGGATCAGTTGATCCATGTTAGACATCTCGATCAGAGCGAGTGATCCAAATCACTCCCCTGTCGACAGGAGTTGTCATCGTGTGGTCCGCATCGTCCATCCGCTTCGGAGCCTTCCTCGCCCCGTACCATCCGCTCGACGCCGATCCCGCCCTGCAACTCAGACGCGATATCGACCTCATGACACACCTGGACCACCTCGGATTCGAAGAAGCGTGGATGGGTGAGCATCATTCGACCGGCGCCGAGATCGTGCCTGCCCCGGACATGTTCATCGCGGCCGCCGCAGAGCGAACCGAGCGCATCCAGTTCGGCACAGGCGTGACGTCTCTGCCCTATCACCACCCGTTGATCACGGCCGACCGCATCACTCAGCTCGATCTGCAGACGCGCGGACGACTCATCTTCGGCACCGGCCCGGGCAAGATCCCCCTCGATGCGCACATGATGGGCATCAACCCGTCGGACCAGCGTCGTCGCCAGGGCGAAGCGCTCGAGGCCATTCTCGCGTTGCTTCGCGGCGAGGTCGTCAACATGGAAACCGACTGGTTCACGTTGCGTGACGCACGTGCGCAACTGCCCACCTACCGTGCGGACGGCATCGAGACCGTGACAGCGTCGACGATTTCCCCCAACGGTTCGGTGCTCGCAGGCAAGAACGGCCTCTCCCTGCTCTCACTCGCGGCGAGTTCACCCAGCGGCTTCGACGCACTGGATCGCAACTGGGATGTGTACGAGAAGGTCTCGGCCGAGCACGGCCACCACGCCAACCGAGCGACGTGGCGTGTGGTCACTCCAATGTTCATCGCCGAGACCCGAGCGGAGGCCGAGCGCGCCGTGAGCCGACGGATCGGATCGATGGCTTCCTACGTGAATCGACAGACCGGCCAGAACCCGGCCTGGGCAGATACACCGGCCGGAGTCATCGATCAGTGGCGCAACGACACGCTCGGCGAGTTCGGTCAGGCGATCATCGGTACCCCCGAAGATGCGATCGCACAGATCGAGCGTCTGATCGAGAAGACGGGAGGGTTCGGCACGTTCTTGATCCTTCACGTCGACATGGCGAGCTGGGAGGACACCAAACGCAGCTACGAATTGTTCGCCTCCGAGGTGGTCCCGCACTTCCGGAAGCGAAATGTCGGGCGTCAGGCGAGCATGCAGTTCGCCGAGGACAACCGCGAATACCTGATCGGCGGGCTGGTCGGAGCGATCACCAAAGCCCATACCGACTACTACGGCCGGCCGGCCGAGACGGGAGCCGTGCGCGCATGAGGGCCGTCCGTTTCCAGCAGGGAGAATTCGCGGTCACCGAGATCGCCGACCCGCCGCCGTTGGCACCCCATCAGATCCGCATCGACGTCGTCGCCTGCGGGATCTGCGGCAGTGACCTGAGCATGTCGAAGGACCCGTGCCGCTTCGTTCAGGTCGCGCACGACGGGGGCTACCCGCTCGCCACCTTCGATCCGGACGCGCCAGTGGTACTGGGGCACGAATACGCGGGTATCGTCTCCGAGACCGGTTCTGCAGTAGACGATTTCGCGATCGGCGATCGGGTGGCCGGCATCGGCTTGGCCACCGACACCGCTACCGGGATCCCGACGATCATCGGCTACTCGAACGAGTACCACGGCGCGTTCGGCGATCACATAGTCGTCGACGCGTTCTGGGTCCGCAAAGTTCCCGACCACCTGTCACTCAAGCACGCCACACTTGCCGAACCTCTCCACGTCGGCGAGATGCATCTCCAACAGTCCGGCCTCACCTCGGCCGATTCGGCGCTCGTCATCGGTTGCGGAACGATCGGACTGGGCGCCATCGTCGCCGCGAAAGCGCGCGGAGCGCAGATCGTCATCGCGTCGGAGCCCTCCCCCAAACGACGCGAGCTCGCCGCGAAGATGGGCGCGGACATCGTCGTCGATCCGGCCGAGCAGGATCCGATCGAACTGTGGAATCGAATGATCGCCGAAGGCAACCAGCTTGTCGGCCAGGCCGCGAACGGAGTTCTGATCGCCTACGAATGCAGCGGGCGGGCGGGAGTCATCGGAGAACTGATGCACACTCTGCCGTTCAACTCGCGGATTCAGGTTCTGGCTGCGCCGTTCGGCGACGAGACGATCATTCCCGTCGTCGGGCAGTTCCGGAGGATCTCGATCAACTTCGGTCACGGTCCTTACGAGAATGCCTACGACATCACCCTGCAGAGGCTCGCCGACGGCGAGATCGACGCCGAAGCGATCATCACCGGCAGGGTCGGTCTGGATGGAGTCTCGGACGCTTTCGCAGCTCTGCGCGCACCCGACGAACACGTGAAGATCCTCGTACTACCCGCGGGCCTCCCGGAATAGCGGTCGATCCTGCCCTGTTGACGTAGGGGTGCTCGCACTCGGGCACCTCTACTTCGGGCTGTGCGAGCGTCGCCTGTTGGCGTCTGCGCCCCGATACCAGGACAATGGCAGGGTTGGCGTCAGCCGACAACGCGGCGCAACGCTCTGTGGCTGCCGCGTTTGCTTCACTAGGAGGATTCCGTGACCGACGGACCGTTGATCGTCCAATCCGACAAGACGCTGCTGTTGGAGGTCGACCACGAGCGCGCCGGCGATGCCAGGCAGGCAATCGCCCCCTTCGCGGAACTCGAACGGGCCCCCGAACACGTCCACACGTATCGCATCACTCCCCTGGCCTTGTGGAATGCCCGCGCCGCCGGACACGACGCCGAGCAGGTTGTCGACGCGCTCGTGTCGTACTCACGATTCGCGGTTCCACAACCGCTGCTGGTCGACATCGTCGACACGATGGCCAGGTACGGACGCTTACAGCTGGTCAAGAGCCCGGTGCACGGCCTCATCCTGGTCAGCCTCGACCGCGCAGTCCTCACCGAGGTGATGCGACACAAGAAGATCTCGCCGATGCTCGGTGAGAAGGTCGACGACGACACCGTGATCGTCCACCCGAGCGAACGCGGCCGCCTCAAGCAGATGCTGCTCAAGGTGGGCTGGCCGGCCGAGGACCTCGCCGGCTACGTGGACGGCGAAGCGCACCCGATCGATCTCGCTTTCGAAGAGGGCCACTGGGAACTGCGCGACTACCAGCAGATGGCAGCGGATTCGTTCTGGGCCGGCGGCTCGGGCGTCGTCGTGCTGCCGTGTGGCGCCGGCAAGACGATGGTGGGCGCCGCAGCGATGGCAAAGGCCAAGGCCACCACCCTCATCCTCGTCACCAATACCGTTGCCGGTCGTCAGTGGAAGCGTGAGTTGATCGCGCGTACATCGTTGACCGAGGAAGAAATCGGCGAATACTCCGGCGAGCGCAAGGAGATTCGGCCGGTCACGATCGCGACCTACCAGGTGATCACACGTCGCACGAAGGGCGAGTACAAGCACCTCGAACTTTTCGACTCCCGCGACTGGGGACTGGTGATCTACGACGAGGTCCACTTGCTGCCCGCGCCCGTCTTCCGGATGACGGCAGATCTGCAGTCGCGCCGCCGTCTCGGCCTGACCGCAACGCTGGTTCGTGAGGACGGCCGCGAAGGCGACGTCTTCTCGCTCATCGGCCCCAAGCGCTACGACGCTCCGTGGAAGGACATCGAAGCGCAGGGCTGGATCGCGCCGGCCGACTGCGTCGAGGTGCGAGTGACGATGACGGACGCCGAGCGCATGTCCTATGCCGTCGCCGAACCGGAGGAGCGCTACAAACTGTGCTCGACGGCTCACACGAAAATTGCGGTCGTGAAGTCGATCCTGGCCAAGCACCCCGATTCTCCGACTTTGGTGATCGGTGCGTATCTCGATCAGCTCGACGAACTCGGCGAAGCCCTGAACGCCCCGGTGATCAAGGGATCCACCAAGAACAAGGAACGCGAGATCCTCTTCGATCAGTTCCGTAACGGTGAGATCCAGACGCTGGTGGTGAGTAAGGTCGCGAACTTCTCGATCGACCTTCCGGAGGCGTCTGTCGCCGTGCAGGTTTCGGGAACCTTCGGGTCGAGACAGGAAGAAGCGCAGCGACTCGGACGCCTACTGCGACCCAAGCACGACGGCGGTCAGGCTCACTTCTATTCGGTGGTCTCGCGCGACACTCTCGATGCGGAGTATGCGGCACATCGTCAGCGATTCCTCGCCGAACAGGGCTACGCCTACCGGATCACCGACGCCGATGACCTGCTCGGACCTGCGATCGGCTGAGCATTTCTGCAACACGTTTCAGAAACAAATGGACATACGTCCAGTTATCTGTAGAGTGTCCCCTGTCACAGTCGTGTCCATCGGCCGGGGGTCACCAGCACCATGCGCTCAGTTCCACGTCTACGGGGTCGGCTCGCCGGAACCATCTCGCTGCTGACTGCCGCCGTCGTCGTCGCCACGACCGGCGTCAGCGCCGCGGCACCGAGTCCTGCTCCTACTGCGCAGAACTCGGTGTACGCACTTGCGAACGGTTGCTTCGCGCTGCGCACCGAGTCTGGTGATTTCGTCCGTCGTGACGGGTCGGCGTACCTCACCGACGTAACGAAAGCCGCAGACGCCGAACCGTTCCGGCTACATGCGGCCCAGTTGGGTCGATTCATGCTGTACGGCCCGGACGGGTCGATGCTCTCGCACGACGGCGCAGACTCGGTGCTCGCCACTTCCGAAGCAACTCCGTCCACCGACTGGACCGTGATGTCCACTGGCGAGTCCTTCGTTCTGACAGCGACCTCGAACGGCCGACAACTGATCTCGCGAGATTTGATGCTCACGATGTCCGATCCCGGTGACGTTCCCGAATCTGCGTTCACGCTGATCCCGCGCGACGGCTGCGCCGACTTCCCCGAAGCGGAGGTGGGCGCAAACGGCGTTCCGGGAGAAATCGGACCGAACGGTGAAGTCACCGGATTCATCGACACACACGTGCACATGAATGCTTCCGAGTTCATGGGCGGAAACCTGCACTGCGGCCGACCTTTCGATCCTCAGGGCGTCACCGCAGCGCTCGTCGACTGCCCGGACCATCAACCCGACGGGATACCGGCGCTCCTCGAAAACGTTCTGTCGTACGGCAATCCCTTCGAAACTCACGACACCACCGGCTGGCCGAGTTTCACCGACTGGCCGGCGCACGATTCACTGACACACGAGCAGACGTACTACAAGTGGGTCGAGCGGGCCTGGCGTGGCGGTCTGCGAATCTTCACCAACCTCTTTGTCGCCAACCGTGTCCTGTGCGAGCTGTATCCGAGTAAACGAAATCCCTGTGACGAGATGGAGACCGTCCGGATCCAGGCGCAGCAGACACGCGAACTCCAGGACTACATCGACGCCCAGTATGGCGGTCCCGGCCGGGGTTGGTTCCGCATCGTGAGCTCCCCTGAACAGGCCAGGCAGGTGGCCGCCGACGGAAAGCTGGCCGTCACCCTCGGGGTGGAGGTGTCCGAACCCTTCGGTTGCTCTGTGCGCAACGGTATTCCGCAGTGCACCGAGGACGACATCGACCGCGGCCTGGACGAGTTGTACGACCTCGGTGTCCGGCAGATGATCGTCACGCACAAGTTCGACAACGCCCTCGGCGGTGCCCGTTTCGACGGCGGCGTCACCGGAGTGGCCGTCAACATCGGCAACTACCTGGGCACCGGGGAGTTCTGGCAGTCGGAACCATGCACCGGCGTTGCCGAGGACAATGTGCTGCCCACCAAGGTCGACGGCGCACAGAATCTTCTCGCGGTACTCCCACCCGGAGTGACGCTTCCGGTGTACCCCTCTGGTCCGCAATGCAATTCGCACGGCCTGACCGACCTCGGCGCGTACACGATCCGAGGTTTGATGGACCGAGGGATGATCGTGGACATCGATCACATGAGCGTCAAGACCGCCGAAGCGGCTCTCGATATTCTCGAAGCTGCGAATTACTCCGGCGTCGTTTCCAGTCACAGCTGGAGCGACCCGAGCCTGTACAAGCGGATCTACGCACTCGGCGGATTTGTCGCCCTGTACGCCGGACAACTCGACGCATCGGACGAAAAGCCCGAAGAGCGTGGGTTCATCGACCAGTGGCGGGACGCACGGGCGATGCGAAGCGAGAACTACTACTTCGGTTTCGGCTACGGCGCCGACACCAACGGCTTCGGGCCGCAGGCCGCACCGCGCGGCGACGCCGCAGAAAATCCGCTGCAATATCCGTACACCGCCTTCGACGGCACGGTCATGGACCAGCAGCGCGCCGGCACCCGGGTTTTCGACGTGAACACCGACGGCGTTGCCCAGTACGGGATGATTCCCGACTGGATCGCGGACATGCGTATTGCTGCGGGCGCCGACGGCGACACGATCATCGAGGACATGAGCCGTGGCGCCGAGGCTTACCTGCAGATGTGGGAGCGCGCGCGAAACTAGCTACGCTGGTGGACGGTCCCCGGGAGATCGGGGGCCGGTCCTAGATCGTCCGGCACCACCCGAAGGAATTTTTCGTGGCTGACTTCCAGTTCACCGTCGACAAGGCTCACGCCAAGTCGGTCAACGACACACTGGCCGATGTACGCCGCCTGCAGATTTCTGCGGTGATCTTCGCGATCGTCCTCGCCGCGGTCGGGGCCTGGTTGATCAGCATGGGCGAGGTGTGGTCCATCATCATCGGCGCAGTCCTCGCCATCGGTGCGGCCAGTTCCCTGTGGGTTGCCGTGTGGGCACCTCGCAAGGTGGGAAGCGTCGAATCTCTGTATGCGGACAACCCACTGGTTCCCGCGATCGTCACCGAGGTTCACCCTCGAGCGGCGACCTTGACGGCATTGATCGACATCGCGAAGCCTGCGGCCGGAGCACCGCAGTACGCGCTCGTCAGCCGCAACGTTCGACTCAATCCGAAGTGGCGAGTCGGCGACCGCATTCCGTCGGTCGCACTGCGTTCGGATCGTTCCACCCGCAGCAAGGCTGACACGTGGCAGATGGTCAGTCCCATGCCGATCGAGTGGGGGACCAAGGACTCGGCAGTGCTGGCACGCGCGATCGCTGCTGTCAGTGCGAGCGAGTGGAACTTCCTGCAGAGCCGGATTCCCGATTCCGAAGAAGTTCGCACCCACCCCGATCGCCGGGTTCTGATCAACCCGGCCGATCTTCCTGACTCGCTGCGCTAGCCCCAACGGTTACGCGAGCGCGGGCAGCACTTCCTTCTCGAACATCTCGATTCCCGACGTGTCGTACGCGGCCTCGGGGAAGTAGAAGATTCCGTACTCGAGTCCCTGTGCCTTGAGCGCCGACAGGTTCTCGATGATCTGCTCGGGTGTACCGACGGCGGGCATTCCGCGGAACGCATCGAGCGACGCATCGGCGGCAGCTTCGCCGACCAACGGCGTCAGTCTGTCCTTCAGTGTCTCCAACCGCTGAGCCACCTCGGATTCCGTCGCGCCGATGGCCACGTTGTAGTTGGCCGAACGGACGATGGCGTCGAAATCGGTGCCGACGGTGTCGCAGTGCTTCTTCAGGATCTCGGACTTGTGCGCGAAGCCGGCCGGGGTGCCGTCGAAGTTCGTGTACTGCGCGTACTTGGCCGCGATCTTGAGTGTGACCTTCTCGCCGCCACCGGCAACCCAGATGGGAATTCCGCCCTCTTGCAACGGAAGTGGACGGCACAGCGCTCCGTCGACCTGGTAGTACTTGCCGTCGAGCGTCGCGCTGCCGGTCGACCACGCCTGCTGCATGATCTGGATTCCTTCGTCGAGGCGGCCCAGACGCTCACCGGCAGAGGGGAAGCCGTAGCCGTATGCGCGCCACTCCTGCTCGTACCAGCCGCCGCCGATGCCCATCTCGACGCGTCCACCCGTGATCAGGTCGGTGGTCGCGGCGACCTTGGCGAGGTACGCCGGGTTTCGGTAACTCATGGCGGTACACATCTGGCCCAGTCGGATACGCGAGGTCGACGCACCGAGTGCGGCCATCAATGTCCACGCCTCGTGAGTCGCTTCTTCCGTCGGCTGGGGAACGGTGTGGAAGTGGTCGTAGACCCACACCGACTCCCACGGCCCTGCCTCCGCGCGCAGCGTGAAGTCCCGCATCACCTCCCACTGCTTCGCGGGGTCGATGCCGACCAGGTCCAGACGCCAGCCTTGAGGTACGAACAGTCCGAATCGCATGTAGCGAGCCTACCTACAGTTTCCCGACGCGCGACCGGGGTGACACCCGCGGAGAGTAGACCGGAATGAAGCGGAACATCATCGCCGCGCCGGCGAACGACGTCGCGCCCAGAGCGGCGAATGCCCACCCGAGTGGGAGCACCGCGGCGAGTAGACCGATCGCGAGCGGCCCACCGAACATGCCGGTGTCGTGCGTCAATCGCCATGCAGCGAGGAACTCGGCGCGTTCTTCGGGCGGGGCGATATCGGCACCGAGGGTCATGATCACGCCGTTGCCCAGTCCGTTGCCGATCCCCATCACGACAGCGACCACGGTCAATCCCACTGCACCCGTCGAGAACGGCAACAGTAGGTACGACACACCGATCACCGTCAGCGAAGGCACCGCGACCAGCCTGCGGCCGTATCGGTCCATGATGTGTCCGGCCGGGTACGAGCACAGCAGGTCCACGGCCGCACCGATACCGAAGATCACACTCACCTGGGCTGCATCCAATCCGAGGTGCAATGCCCACAATGGAAGAACGGCCTCACGCGAAGCGCGGGCGGCGCCCATCAGAAGGGAGCCTGTCCCGAGCGTCGACAGAGCGGCACGATGACGGCGAAGGATCTCCGGGAGCGTAACGTGTCCGTGATCGCTGTTGCCTGCCTGCACCTTTCGTGGCGGGTCGGGAACGCGGGCCATCAGCGCCCCGGCGAGCACGACGCCCACCAACTGGACAAGGAATCCTCCGCGCGCTCCCACCAGGAGAATCACGCCGGCCCCGATGAGCGGTCCCAGGAAGAAACCCAACCGCCACATCGCAGCGAACGACGACATTGCTCGGGCCCGTAGACCGAGTGGCACGGTCTCGGCGAGGTAGCTCTGCCGCGCAAGGCCCCACACCGCATTCGCCAATCCGGTCAACAGTGCGCCGATACCGAGCATCCACGGAGTCTGTGCAAGGAGACAGATCACCACTCCTGTTGCACCCAAGGAACTTCCGCCGATGATCGACCTGCGCTCACCGAAACGCGACACGATCCTGCCGGCGGGGAGGTCACCGAGTACGGCGCCCAAACCACCGAGTGCAACGATCAGGCCGGCGACGGCAACCGAGGCACCCAGGTCGCGCGCGGTGACGGCCATGATGGGGGCAGCCGCACCCTGACCGATCCCGAAGATCGCCGCCGGTACGAAAACCGTTGTGACCAGTGGCTTGAGACCGGCAATCGCCGGCTGTTCCTTGGGCAGTGTTTCCGTCACGCGCTCACTTCTGCCGCGTCAGCGGCCCGCGAGAACCGATTCGCCGGACGATCGAGGCCGTAGTGACCCCGCAGGGTGGATTCCGTGTATTCGGTCCGGAAGAGCCCACGCGCCTGCAGAATCGGCACGACCCGGTCGACGAACACCTCGAGCCCTCCGGGCAGATAGGGCGGCATGATGTTGAAGCCGTCCGCGGCGCCCTTGTCGAACCATTCGGTCAACTCGTCCGCGACCTGCTCCGGTGTCCCGGCAAATGTCCGATGCCCACGGCCACCCCCGAGTTTGCCGATCAGTTCACGGACGGTGAGGTTTTCGCTCTCCGCAAGGTCTTTGACGAGCTGGTATCGACTCTTGTTTCCTTGGATGCGATCGATGTCCGGCAACGGGGGCAACGGGGCATCCAGCGAATGCTCTGTGAGGTCGACGCCCACCATGTTCGAGAGTTGGCGCAGTGAGTACTCAGGTGAGATGAGATCCGTGAACGACTGCTCCAGTGCCTTGGCTTCTTCTTCCGTATCCGCGATGAAGGGAACGATGCCTGGCAGCACCTTGATCTCGTCGGGACTACGCCCGTACTTGATCAGCCGCGCTTTGAGGTCGGTGTAGAAATCCTGCCCCTGCTCGAGTGTTCGTTGAGCGGTGAACACGGCCTCGGCATACTTCGCCGCGAAGTCCTTACCGCTCTCGGAGGAACCGGCTTGCACGAGCAACGGACGTCCCTGTGGAGACCTCGGCGAATTGAGCGGGCCAGCCACCGTGAATCGTTGACCGTCATGGTCGATGCGATGGACACGATCAGGATCGGCGAAGATTCCGGTCTCTTCGTCCAGGACAACTGCCCCTCTTCCCAGCTGTCCCAGAGTCCGAGCGTCACGTCGAGAAACTCCTCGGCGCGCTCGTAACGACCGCTGTGCGTCGGTACCGCATCGAGGCCGAAGTTCGCGGCCTCGTCGGCGCCGGCCGACGTCACGATGTTCCACCCGCCTCGTCCACCACTGATGTGATCGAGGGAAGCGAACTTCCTTGCGAGAGTGTACGGATCGCTGTAACCGGTCGACGCGGTTGCAATCAGTCCCACCTTGTCGGTGGCCGCAGCGATCGCCGACAGCAAGGTGACGGGTTCGAAGATCGCCTGGGTGTTGTACTTGACCCGCGGGCCGACTGCTAGACCGTCGGCGAAGAACACCGAGTCCAGCTTTCCACGCTCGGCGATTCTCCCCAATTCCTGGAAGTGCTTGACGTCCAGGAGGTTGGCCGCGTTTGTGCGTGGGTGGCGCCACGCCGCCTCATGATGGCCGACGCCCATCAGGAAGGCGTTCAGATGAAATTGTCGTTCGGACATGAGTTCGCAGAATCTTTCCGTGAATGTGTGGTCAGGTGGTGACGCGCCAGCGCGAGAGCCGAAGTTCGATCAGGACCAGAATCGCGTTGATTGTCAGACCCAACAACGAGATCGCGACGATGCCCGCGTACATGTTCGGGATCTGGAAGTTGAGTTGTGAAGCGGTGATCAGATACCCGAGACCGGCTTTGGCCCCGACCATTTCGGCGGCGATCAGCACGAGAATCGACGACGCGGCTGCCATGCGGATACCCGTGAAGATCGTGGGAACAGCGGCGGGCAGAACCACCTTCTGGAACAGCCGAATCGAGGAGAACCCCAGCGAGGCAGCGGACTTGATCAGCAGGGGGTCCACTGTTCGCACACCGGAGATCGTGTTGAGCAGAATCGGGAAGGTGCAGGCGTAGATCACCAGGGCGATCTTCGATTCCTCACCGATTCCGAGAATCAGCACGAAGACGGGAAGCAGAGCCAAGGCTGCTGTGTTGCGGAACAATTCGAGAATCGGGTTGAGGAAGTCGGAGACCGGGCGGTACCAGGCGATCGCGATTCCCAACGGAATCGCGATCGCGATGGCCACGAAGAATCCGGTCAGCGCACGCGTCAGACTGGCCGAAACATGCTCTTGCAATTGTCCGTTCTCGGCGAGAGTGAAGAATGCGGACACAACTTCGGTGAAGGGCGGGAGGAAGACCTTGTCCACCAGCCCGAGCCGAGGTGCCGCTTCCCAGATCCCGAGGAAGATCGCGATCGCAATCGACGGCTTGGCAATCCGCCAGGCGGTGGAACGAATGTAGCGCGCCGCCTTGCCGCCGGCCTGGCTCCGCTGCGCAATGTCAGGTGTTATGTCGGCCAACGGTTTCGGGGTGGCGACCACCTCCGGCGTCGCCAATGCGCTAGACATGTGCAACCTCCTTGGCAGGATCGAGTTCGCCGGCCCGAGCGCGCTCGACTTCACCGTGCAGCAGCGTCCAGATCCGGTGCCGGAACACTCGGAACTCCTCACCTGATCGCACGTCGTCGGCGGACCGGTCGATGTCGATGTCGACGATCGTCTTGACGCGCCCCGGCCGCGAAGTCAGTACTGCAACACGTTGCCCGAGGTAGATGGCCTCGTCGATTCCGTGGGTGATGAACAAGATGGTCTTGCCGGTGGCCTTCCAGATGCGCAGAAGCTCGTCCTGCAGCGACTCTCGCGTCTGTGCGTCCAGCGCAGCAAATGGTTCGTCCATCAGCAACACTTCGGGGTCGAATGCCAGGCTGCGGGCGATCGCGACTCGCTGCTTCATTCCACCGGACAACTCGTGCGGATAGCGATCCGCGAAACCTTGCAGACCGACCAGTTCGAGGTAATGCTCGGCGAGCTCGCGTCGCTCGCTCTTCTTCACGCCCTTCGCTTCGAGTCCGAACTCGATGTTGTGACGTGCAGTTCGCCATGGAAGTAGCGCGTATTGCTGGAAGACGATTCCCCGATCCAAGCCTGGGCCCGTGATCTGCTTGCCGTCCAGAAGGATTCGACCGGAAGTGGGCGAACTGAGTCCTCCGAGGAGGTCCAGCAGAGTCGACTTGCCGCAACCACTCGGCCCGACGAGGACCAGGAACTCCCCCGGCGCCACGTCGATGTTGATGTCCTCGACCGCGGTGAAAACTTCGTCGGTCCCACGAATGTCGAACTGTTTGGTGACGTGCTCGAGCCGTAGTTTCGGTTCTGTGCTCATTTTGCTGCCTCCAGTGCCTGTCCGTCAGCGCCGCTGTCGGGTGAATACGTTCCGTTGGCGTACGGGTTGAATTCGTTGGTGTAGATGTCCGACGGCTTCAACTTTCCTTCTTCGAGTTCGCCGTTACGGGTGAGCCAGTCGATCCACGTGCTGATCTCGGTATCGGTGATCGTTCCGCCGGGGCCGGCGACTCCTGGGCTCTTCCAGTAGCTGATGAGCTTGGTGTCCTCGTTGCGTCCGCGGCTGTTGATGATCGACGTCAGCTTCGCGACCACTTCTTCTCGTGGGTGTGTCTGCGTCCAGCGGATGGCCCTCGCTGTTCCCTGCACGAAATCGGCGACCGCCTCCTTGTTCTGCGCGATGTAGTCGTCACGGAACACCAACGTGCCGTAGGTGAACGAGCCGAACAACGATTCGTCCGTGAACAGCTCGCGAAGGCCACCACGTTCGAGCGCGGAGTCACGGAAGACCGAGCCGAGGGTGGCGACGTCGATCTGTCCCTGCCGCAAAGCTTGTTCCGTGTTGACCGGCGGAACCACGATCAGTTCCACCTGCTTGATCTCGTCCGGTGTAAGCCCCTCCCGCGCAAGCCATTCACGCACGACGAACTCGTGGTGCGCACCGAGGGTGTTCATCCCGACCTTCTTGCCGATCAGGTCCTTCGCCGATTTGATCGGACTGTCGTCGAGAACGTAGTACCCGTTGAAGCTCTCCTTGTCGGAGCCGTAGTACCCGATGACCGAGGTGATCGGTGAACCCGCGGAAGCCAACTTCACCACCGCCCCGTTGAACGCTCCGCCGAACTCGGTTTGACCGGTCGCTGCGTTCTGAATGCTCTGAGGGCCGCTGGTCGTATCGCCGATCCAGTTGAGCTCCACGTCGTTGAAGTAGCCGAGGTCAGCGGCCAGTTCGGGGTAGATGACCTGTCCGGTGCTGCCCTCGTACCGCAGGACGGTCTTGCCATCGGCGGTCTTGACCACTTCGTCAGAGGAGCCCGAGCAGGCAACGGCAAAACTGGACAGAGTGACAAGAGCGACGACCGCGGCTACCGAGCGCGCGAAACGAGGGCGAATCATGAAGTTGCTTCCTGTAGAAGATGATTGGTTCAGTTCTCGGCTACACCTGTCCGGAGCGCCGTGTGCGGCGCTCGGCACAGGCAGGTGTGGGGAATGTCAGTTCAACGACAACAGTTGAGCGACATGAGCGGGAAAGACCGAAACACGTGAGACTCCAATGAATGTGCAGACAGGATCGAGCCGTGAGCAGTGCCGAAACCATACGTCGGCACCCACTACCTGGGTCAACGGTTACATTCATGCCGGATTTAATGTGTGAGGTCCGTATCATGAGGGCATGCTTTCGCCGACGACTGCGCAGGACTTCGAGCAACACCGTGGCCACCTGACGTCGGTGGCCTACCGTCTCACCGGAAGTTTCAGCGACGCTCAGGATGCGGTGCAGGAGGCATGGATACGCTTGCAAGTCGCACAATCGAGACAAGGAAGCGACCTCGAGATCCGCGAGCTGCGCGGATGGCTCACCACTGTTGTCGGTCGGATCTGCCTCGATCATCTCAAATCGGCCGCGGTCAGAAGAGAAAGCTATGTCGGACAGTGGCTTCCGGAGCCGATCGTCACGCCCGTCGACGCCACGGCGGGCACACCCTCAGCGACACCCGATCCGCTGGAGTACGTCGTGACGCAGGAACAGAATCGTTTTGCTGCCCTCGTCGTCCTGGACACCCTTACTCCCGCTCAACGCGTTGCCTTCGTCCTGCATGACGGCTTCGACGTGCCCTTCGCCGAGGTTGCGCGCATCCTCGACATCGAAGTAGCCACTGCCCGTCAGTTGGCCTCGCGGGCCCGTAAAGCCGCAGCGTCGGCGCCGGTCCCGGTCAGTAGCGAGGAGCATGCTGCTGCCGTCGAGCGATTGGTGACGGCTATCGCGAGTGGAGATCTGAACGCCGTGATAGGTGCACTCGATCCCGATGCCGTCCTGATCGGTGACGCAGGCGGAACTACCCGCACGGCTGTCAACATTGTGCGCGGCAGCGATCGTGTCGCGCGGTTCTATCTGGGATTGGCCCGCAAGTACGGACCGGCAGCGGTGTTCTCGATGTCACCGGTTCTCGTCAACGGACAGCTCGGCGGTGTATTCGCCGGCTCACCGGGGGACGACCAGTACCCGCAGTTCGCCGCTCGCGTTGCCGGCTTCACTGTCCGCGACGGAGTTGTGTGCGCAGCCTACGACATTGCGAATCCAGCCAAGTTCAGCGCTGTGCCGATGCTCGATCACACCGAACCCGAACGCAAGTAGCGAGACTCCCATTCCTCGAGGTGTGATCTGGACACCTGCGTGCCGAACCACAGTCGGTGCAGTACATCCGATCCCAGATGATGCAATTCGGTGTGCGTCCTCCACTGCTGCGACGCCCACTCGGGTTCGTTGTGGGCGGCGTCGATCCCGGCCATCGCGCTACCTCGCAGTTCGAAGTCCAGGTCCCGACGAAGCTCCGAAAGCTCCGACCAATTCGCCTGTGGTGCATAGTGCCTCGCGCGAATTTCGGTCAGCAGCTTGAACAGGACGCTACCCGCCCGTTCGTCGACCCAGATCAGAGTGCGTCGATGCGCACCGCGCCCCACCGTCCACAGGACCACCAACGCCACGACGACGCCGATTGCCGTCTCGAGCATGCGGCTGAGGATCAGATGTCGGACGGTCCCGTGCGCACCACCGGCCGCGCCGAGGAGAATCGCGAGGGCGGTGATGAAGATGACGGCTATCCCGTAATTCCGCACCAGGAACAGCTCGATCCCCGCCATCAGGACTGCAAGTACCGCCACCAACCACAGACCGGTCGGACTCCAGGCGTAGATGGCACCCAACAGAATCAACCCGAGGACGGTTCCGCCGATGCGGTGGATTCCGCGATAGGTGCCCAGTATTCGATCCGGTCCTTGATGAAGGACCATCGCCGCGGCGATCACCGCCCAGTCCGGGCGATCGATGCCGAGCAGGACGGTGAGGGTTCCCGCCGCCATACAGGCAATGGACAGCCGAAGTGCCGTCACCGACGCTCGGCTGGACGGATTGCAGGCGCGGAGGAACCGATATCGGATCGTCGGGTCGGGCAGAGGCGGGTGGGCCCCGACCTCGTCGACGTCGAACGCGGGGTCCGCCATGAGCTCCGGATCGTGGTCGTCGGAGATCGCTCTGGCCATCGAGATCTGCGCTCGTTCGAGTTCACGGGTCAACGGGTGGTCTTTCCCGACGATTGCGCCGCGGTAAAGGCACTGCCACGCGTCGTGCAGCCGAAGTGCTGCAGCGTGGCGTTTGTCTCGCGTGAGTTCGGGTGGGGCGTACGTCGCCTGAGCGTCCGTGTACTCCGCAACGGCCGAGACGGCTGCCTGTACAGCACTGCGTTCGACAGCTCTCGGTGCCCACAGGATTCCCGTCATCGAGACGACCACCGCGCTGATCCCACCGATTGCCGTCCACATCGCGACCTCGACCGGCGGCTGACCGGGAGTGGCGATCACGGAACTGATCTCGGTGGTGAGCAACAGAAAGAACGCGCCCGGTGGACCCAATCGAAGCGCGTCGACGGTGAAGGCGCAGGTCGACACCACGACGGCCATGATCAGCACGACAAAGACCAGCAGCACCGTCGGCGCTCCCTCAGCGATGGCTCGGTGGACGGGCTCACCCACCGATGCCCCGACGAAGGACAGGATCGTCAGCGCCGTCGCAGCGATACCGACTGCCTTCCACCTGCTCCGGTACGGACGACCCTCACCGTAGATCGATGCAAATGCACCGAGGCCGACCAGGAGCGAAGCAGACCCGAATCCGAGCAGTGTGGCGATGGCCGCCGGAATCGCCAGGGCTAGGGCGACGCGAACCGCTCCGGGGTACCTGTTTCCCACCGGCGGCAATCCGAACAGGACGCTGCGCGCCGGCCGCGGAGCCGGGAGGTTGGACTCGTGACCCGCTGATGTTTCTTCGGGGTCCACTGCCCATCCTTCGCGCCGGCCTGTTCGTGTCTGTGTCCTCCCATTCTTGCGGGCGGCCGACGTGGAATTCGAGGCGGGTCCGGAGGTCGATTCGACCACCCCTTTATTGACACTATGTCAACAGTGTGGATGATAGGTGGAGTCGGATCCGCTCGCGGGTCGCACTTCATCGATCGGGAGAATCACGATGACGCAAGGATCTACCGCAACCCGGACCGCAGAACGACGGTCCCCGTGGATGGACGACGAATTGGAGGCCGTGGCCGACCTGGCAAGGAACTTCTTCGCCAAACACGTCACACCGCATCAGAAACGCTTCGCGTCCCAAGGTTTTCCCGACAAATCCGCATATCGAGAACTCGGGGCGCTCGGGCTCGCCGGCATGTCGATCCCCACCGAGTACGGCGGCGGAGGAGGAACTTTCGCGCACGACGCCGTGCTGTTCCACGAGCAGGTCATGGCGGGTGATCATTCACTCCAACTCGGCGTGCACTCGGGAATCGTGCCGCACTACCTCAATGCCTACGCCGATCACGAGCACAAACTGCGCTGGCTACCGAAGCTGGTGAGTGGCGAGTGGGTGGGCGCAATCGCCATGACCGAGCCCGGCACCGGATCCGACTTGCAGAACATCACCACCCGAGCCGTCCGCGACGGTGACGACTATCTGATCAGCGGCGCAAAGACCTTCATCTCCAACGGTCGCAATTGTGATCTGGTGATCATTGCCGCCAAGACCGATCCCAGCCTCGGAGCGCGTGGAGTGTCGCTCATCGTGGCCGAGGTCGATGACAACACACCGGGTTTCGAGCGCGGGCGAATACTCGAGAAGGTCGGACAGAAGGGCCAGGACACCACCGAGCTGTTCTTCGACCGCTTGCGGGTGCCTGCAACAAACCTGCTCGGGGACCGCGAAGGCACAGGGTTTGCCCAGCTGATGCAGCAGCTACTGCCCGAACGATTGATCTGCGGAGTTGCAGCCACTGCGGCAATGGAGCGTGCAGTCGCCCTCACCGTCGAGTACACCAAATCCCGAAACATGTTCGGGCAAAAGCTCTTCGATCTGCAGAACACGCGCTTCGAACTTGCCGAGTGCGCGTCCATCGCTCGTATCTCACGAACGTTCATCGACGACTGCATCGTCAAATACCTTGCCGGGCAGCTCGATGCGACTACCGCCGCGATGGCCAAGTACTGGCTCACCGATCAGCAGTGCGCCGTGATCGACCGCTGCGTGCAACTACACGGCGGGTACGGCTACATACTCGAATATCCCATCGCTCAGATGTATGCCGACGCTCGTATTCAGCGAATCTACGCCGGATCGAACGAAGTCATGAAGGACCTCGTGGCGAGATCACTCTGAGCAATCAGGAATCCGCCTCGCACGCCGGCAGAACGTCACGCACGATGACGAGCAAACTGCGTACCAGCAGAAGGTGCACCTGTTCGCGGTCGAGCGCTCCCGTCACCAACCACTGCTTACTGGCAGCCTTCGCCAAGCCTCCGTACGCCACGATCATCGAATGAACAGCAGCCTCGCTGCCTTCACTCGGTCGAATCTCGAGCGCATCCATCATGCGTCGCGCAGCAACGTCGTCAGCATCCTGCAGGATCCGATCCATCTCGGGATCACGGCGGAGGTCGTCGGACATGACTGTCGAGATCCACATGTCGCGATGACGCCAGGCGACGTCGAGCCACCGATCGATCACGGCGCCGATCCGCTTCTCCTGGCTCGCCGATCGCGGAATGCGGTCCACCGCCACTTCGGGAATGAAGACGAACCGCCGCACGACGTCGAGATACAACTCCCGCTTGGAGCCGAAGTAATGATTGAGCAGCGGACGTCCGACCCCAGCCGCCTTGGCCAACTCGGTCATCGAGACGTCGGCAAAAGACTTCTCCTCGAAAACCTTTGCCGCGCTGACAATGATCTGCTCACGCCGGTCTTCGGGACCGAGACGCCTTCCGCCTGTGGCCGACGCGGACGTCATTCTTTTCTCGCGGGCGTGCTGTTGACCGTCGCCTGCGCCTCGACCATGAGCGAAATGTGCTCCACCAAACGCTTTCGAGAGATCTTGGAGGACGGGGTGTGCGCCTGATAGATGAACGCGAGGGCACCGAACAGCCCCACCGAATTGAGTTCGGAGTTCGCGGAGTCGGTTGCCTCGCCGCCGTACATCAGCTCGAGCGACGCGGAAATCGGATTCGTGAACTCCGCCATCAATTCTCGCCCTCGATCCCACAGCGCAGGTTCCGCCTGGGATTCGACGAACATGATGCGTCCACGTCGAGGATCTTTGAATACGTAGTTGGTGAAGGCCTTCACCACGTGGCGGATCAGGGCCGACGGTTCGGAAGGCGCCGCCTCGAGAGCGTCCAGAATAGTGTCACGCGCACCGAGAACGACCTCGTCGAGCACGGCGACCAGCAGTTCGTCACGGTTGGCGAAGCTCTCGTAGAAGTACCGTTCGGTCAGCGCGGCCTCGCGGCAGGTCGCACGCATGGTCGCGGCGGCCGCTCCCTCGGTACCCATGATCTGCAACCCGGCTTCGATCAGCTGTGTCCGGCGCGCGGCGCGGCGATCTTCCGGTTCCTGCCCACGCCACCTGCGCGGGCCGGTGCGCCGAGCCTCGGTATCCGTCATGTCCCCATGTTCTCACTGACCGGCAGCGCTCTCGACCTCAGGTTATCGCGGCGACCTCCGCAAGCGAACTGACATCGCCCGATGTCAATCAGTTGAATTCTGACATCAACCGCTGTTGACATCACTTGATGTCAGACTTACTCTTCGTTCAGTTGTTCACGCACCAATCAGGAGGCGTCACACATGGTCGACATCGACCCAACCTCGGGGCCATCGGCCGGTGACGAGGAAACTCGAACTCGCCGAACACGAGTCGTCGTCATCGGAGCCGGTTTCGGCGGCATCGGAACGGCTGTCCGCTTGAAGCAGTCCGGGATCGACGACTTCGTCGTTCTGGAACGTGCCGCGGAGCCCGGGGGAACCTGGCAGGTCAATACCTACCCCGGTGCACAGTGCGACATCCCGTCGATTCTGTACTCGTTCTCGTTTGCGCCAAATCCGAACTGGACGCGGCTGTATCCGCTACAGCCCGAGATCTACGACTATCTCCGGGATTGCGTCCATCGCTTCGGACTGGCCGGTCATTTCCACTGCAACCAGGACGTGACAGAAGCTTCGTGGGACGAGCAAGCCCAGATCTGGCGGGTACACACTGCGGAAACCGTGTGGGAGGCACAGTTCCTGGTCGCGGCCACCGGCCCGTTCAGTGCCCCCGCCACACCCGACCTTCCCGGGCTCGAATCGTTTCGTGGTCAGATGTTCCACACCGCGGACTGGAACCACGACCACGACCTTCGCGGTGAGCGGATAGCCGTGGTCGGCACCGGCGCCTCTGCGGTGCAGATCATCCCCAGACTGCAACCGCTCGCGGACACGTTGACCGTGTTCCAGCGGACACCGACGTGGATCCTGCCGCACCCGGATCAGCCGATGACCGGCTGGCCGAGCGCTCTCTTCGAGCGGGTGCCGCTCACCCAACGACTGGCACGCAAGGGACTTGACCTGCTCCAAGAAGCCCTGGTACCCGGATTCGTGTACAAGCCGTCACTGCTCAAAGGGCTGGCCGCACTCGGCCGAGCACACCTTCGCCGGCAGGTGCGGGACCCGGAGCTTCGCGCAAAGCTGCTCCCCCACTACGCATTCGGATGCAAGCGTCCGACGTTCTCGAACACCTACTATCCCGCGCTGGCGTCACCCAATGTGGAGGTGGTGACGGACGGAATCGTCGAGGTGCAGGAGCGCGGAGTCCTCACCGCGGACGGCGCCTTCCGGGAAGTCGACACCATAGTCATGGGAACCGGCTTTCGTATGGGAGACAACCCGTCGTTCGACATCATCCGGGGCAAGGACGGCCGCAGCCTCGCGCAGACGTGGAACGGCAGTGCCGAGGCCTTCCTCGGCACCACCATCAGCGGGTTTCCGAACTTCTTCATGATCCTCGGCCCCAATTCCGTGGTCTACACCTCGCAGGTCGTCACGATCGAAGCGCAGGTCGAGTACATCGTGAGCTGCATTCTTCAAATGGACGAGGGCGGCATCGGCAGTATCGACGTCCGGGCAGACGTGCAGAGAGAGTTCGTGCGCGCGACCGACCGCCGACTCGCCACCAGCGTATGGAACGCCGGCGGGTGCAGTAGTTACTACCTCGTCGACGGCGGCCGCAATTACACCTTCTATCCCGGATTCAACCGATCCTTCCGCACCAGGACCAAACGAGCCGACCTCGCTCACTACGCGCAAGTACAACCCGTCTCGTCCGAATCACTCACCACTGCCCGAGAAACCGTGAGGAGCCGATAATGCTCGGCATCAACGCCTTCCGAGGCACACCCGTCGTCGCACCGTCCGGCGCGCGCCGCTACACCGACGAAGCACATGCGATCGCCGCCCGTGACGTCGAATTCGACTGGGACGGCGTACCACTGCATTACGTGCCGAACGAACCGATGGTCACCCACGTCATCAACTTCATGCATCTCGTGTTGCCCGAGGGAGAGCGGGCCATGTCCGCAACGCTCGCCGAAGCGCTCCCGCTCATCGAGGACCCCCGCCTGCACGAAGAGGTGGTGGGATTCGTCGGCCAGGAAGCAACACACGCGTCGTCGCACAAAGGTGCACGCGAGCATCTTGCGGACCTCGGCATGGACATGAAACCGATGTCACGCCGGATGGACTGGCTCGTGGACAAGATATTGGGCGACAAAGGATTGACCGGAAAAGCCAAGCACGCCTGGCTCTGTGAACGTCTCGGCTTGTTTGCCGCGATGGAGCACTACACGGCGGTGGTCGGGGAATGGCTGCTCACCGATCCCGCCCTCGAAGATGCCGGCATGCACCCGACGATGCTCGACATGGTCAAGTGGCACGGCGCCGAGGAAGTCGAGCACCGCAACGTGGCCTTCGACGCCTACATGTACGTGGACGGTAGCTACGCCCGCCGCGTTCGCACGGCGCTGCTCGCCAGCTTCACGTTGTTCGTGTTGTTCATCGCCTCGATGAACTACCTCTTCCGGCAGGACCCGTCGAAGGCGAAGGGCCGCCTGTGGCCTCTGCAACTGATCAGCGCCACTCGCCGCGGCCTGGTCCCGAACATGAAATTCCTGATCACCGAGATTCCTCCGTATCTGCGGCCGAGCTTCCATCCGTCCCAGATCGGGGACATGGACGTAGCCATGCGCTACCTCGCTCGCTCACCTGCCCGCCAATCGTTCTTCCGAAAAGAGTGAAGGATGAACAAGACGACTGCCGACCGTCCTCACGACGCACAAGACTTCACACCGACCCGGTCGTTGAGGATTGCCGCACAGGCGACGAGCGCATACCGTCGAATCTTTGCGTCAAGTCCTGCAGCGCAGATACTTTCGCGTCCCAACCCGGTCCGCTACAGCGGATTCGACATGACGCTGGACGTGAAGTCCGTCCGGTTCGAGTGCGCAGACGTCCTGAGTGTCACCTTGACCCCGAGGGAAGGAATCACCCTGCCGTCGTGGATTCCCGGCGCTCACCTAGACGTCATTCTCCCCTCGGGAAGGCAACGACAGTATTCGTTGTGCGGAGACCCCGACGACTTGACCTCGTATCGGATCGCCGTCCGGCGGATCGACGAAGGCGGGGGCGGCTCCCGCGAGATACACGAGTCGCTGAAACCCGGAATGGTTGTCGACGTACGAGGGCCGCGGAATGCATTTCCTTTTGTCACTGCTCCGTCGTACCTCTTTGTTGCGGGCGGAATCGGGATCACTCCGATACTTCCCATGGTGCAACGCTGTCACCGCCGCGGAGTCCCGTGGCGATTGGACTATCTCGGACGAACTCGGGCAGCTATGCCATTCCTGAACGAGATCGAGGAGTATTCCAGCGGCCGGGTAACCATCCGACCCGACGACGAGCTGGGTCCGACGGATATCGGAACACTCGTCGCTGCTGCGGATCCAGGTGCCGCGGTGTACACGTGCGGACCGGTTCCGCTGATGAACACGGTGCGTGCGGCAACTTTCGCCGCCAACCCGACCGGATCGGTGCACAGCGAGAGGTTCTCCCCACTCCCGGTAGTCGACGGCAAGGAGTTCACGGTGCATCTGGCGCGCACCGGTCTCACCGTCGATGTGGGCGAGTCCGAAAGCGCCTTGGCTGCAATACGACGCGTACTTCCCGGAGTAGCGTATTCATGCCAACAGGGCTTCTGCGGTACATGCAAGGTCCGGGTGCTCTCCGGGACCGTCGAGCATCGAGACACCCTCCTCACCGAATCCGAACGTACTGGTTCGATGTTGACCTGTCGATCACGTTCCACCGGTGGGTCTTTGGTGGTGGACCTGTGAAGGGAAAATTCTCTCTTTCTGCGGCCGACGCAGCCTTCATCCGCTCCGCTCCGCTGGTGATCACTCACCGGATCGAATCCGAAGCGACATGTGAAAGCTTGTGGCAGACGTTGACCTCGGACGGAGCGCTCACGTCGTGGGCGCACGGGATCACCGGAGCCGACTGGACCTCGGACAGACCATTCGGCGTCGGGACTACGCGAACCGTGCGAGCCGGCGCTTTTGCTGCACTGAACGAGCGATTCTTCCGCTGGGACGAGGGGCGCCGGATGTCGTTCTACGTGGAGTCGGCGTCACTTCCGGGGTTCAAACGCTTCGCTGAAGATCTGGTGTTGGAACCGACTTCGACTGGCAGCCGCCTCACCTGGACGTTCGCTGTGCAAGCGCAGCCGTGGTTCGCCCCCATTCTGACTCTGTCCCGACCGATCCTCCAACGCGTCACCCGCGGCTGGGCCGACGGCGCCGTCCACCACACACTTCAAGGAACTCCACGATGACGGCGACCGAGATCGACACGACCACACAGGCGTCCGACGACACGGTGACACAGGCAGTGCGCGACGCCCGTACTGCTTCCGAGTGGTGGGCAGAACTGACATTCGAGCAACGTGCTCGTCGACTGGATCGGTGGCGAGGAATCATCGCTCGTCGCGCATCCGAACTCGCCGACGTCGTGCACCGGGACATGGGCAAGCCGCACCCTGATGCGATGCTCGAAATCGCCATGGCACTAGAACATCTCGCGTGGGCGTCGAAGAATGCCCGAAAGGTATTGGGCAGGCGCAGCGTCCGCTCCAGTTTGTTGACGGTCAATCAGGCCGCCTCGGTGGAGTATCGACCTCTCTGGGTGATCGGTGTGATCGGTCCGTGGAACTATCCGGTCTTCACCCCACTCGGTTCGCTCTCGTTCTCGCTGGCTGCAGGCAACGCCGTGGTCTACAAGCCGAGTGAGTTCGCACCGGCAGTCGGGCAATGGTTGGGCCGCGCCTTCGCCGAGGTCGTCCCTGAACATCCTGTGCTGCAGGTCGTCACGGGCGATGGTTCGGTCGGCGCGGCACTGTGCCTGGCCGGTGTCGACAAGATCGGGTTCACCGGATCGACCGCGACGGGCAAGAAAGTCATGGCAGCGTGCGCCGAGACCCTCACACCGGTGTTGATGGAATGTGGTGGTAAGGACGCGCTCATCCTTGATGCCGACGGAAATGTCGGTGCCGCCGCGGATGCTGCGGTGTGGGGAGCATTGTCCAACTCCGGTCAAACCTGTCTGGGCGTCGAGCGTGTATACGTGCACGAACATGTCTACGGCGAGTTTATCGACAAGACAATCACTTTGGCTGCCCGAGTTCATGCGGGTCCGGGTGCCGAAGACAAGATCGGTCCGATCACCATGCCCTCGCAAGTGGCTGTAATCCGGCGCCACATCGACGACGCGATGTCGCGGGGTGGACGTGTCGTTCTCGGAGGGCTCGGCTCGATCTCCGGCCAGTACGTGCAACCGACCATCATGGTCGACGTCCCCGAAGACAGCCTCGCCGTCACGGAGGAAACTTTCGGCCCGACGATGACGATCACCAAGGTCGCCTCGATGGACGAGGCGGTGGAGTTGGTCAATGCGTCGCCATACGCATTGGGAGCAAGCGTGTTCGGCAAGGACGGAGCGGCTGTTGCCGATCGGCTCCGATCCGGAGGAGCGTCGGTGAACTCTTACGTGATGTATGCCGCGGTTCCCAACCTGCCACTGGGTGGGGTCGGAGCATCTGGTTTCGGACGCGTTCACGGCCCAGATGGTCTGAAGGAGTTCACCTACGCTCGTTCGACGACTCGGCAACGATTCCGTTCGCCCCTACCACTGACGACGTTTCGAAGGACCGCCCGAATCGACTGGCTGGTCAAGGTTCTCATCCGCGCACTACACGGAAGGCACTGAAGCAATGACGGGACGCTTGTCCGCAATTGCGGGAACAGTCCGCGATCTGGGCATTCCACTGCCCGGACGCCGACTCGACTACGACGTCGCCGGGAAGGTCGTACTGATCACCGGTGGAGGCGACGGTATCGGTGCAGCGCTGGCGCGCACTCTCCACCGGCGTGGGGCCACCGTGGCACTGGTCGACGTCAACGAGAGTTCATTGGCAACGGCCGAGCGCTCATTCGAGTCACAGCGAGTCGTGACGGTGACGGCCGATGTCCGAGATCGGGACGGCATGACCGCAGCCGTGCAAACGATCATCGAGCAGCTGGGCAGAATGGACGTCGTGGTGGCCAACGCCGGAATCACCCCTCCCCCGGCAACATTGCGCCAGATCGATCCCGACGCCTTCGATCGTGTGCTCGACGTCAATCTCACCGGCGTCTTCAACACCGTGCATCCGACCATCGACGAGGTGATCCGCAACAGTGGGCACATCGTCGTCGTGTCATCGGCGGCGTCGTTCGCCCCCGGTTTGGGCGGCGCTTCGTACATGATCAGCAAGGCTGGGGTCGAAGCGCTCGGCCGGGCGCTGCGTCTCGAGGTTGCCGGCTACGGCGCTACTGCCGGCATCGCGTACTTCGGGATGGTGGATACACAACTTGCACGCGCAACACTCGACGACGACGAGATCGGGCGCAAACTCGACGCTCGACTACCTGGTGCCCTCCGTCATCGAATCTCCCCGGACCGTGCCGCCACCGTGATCGCCGACGCGATCGCGCGCCGCGCCGCCCGGACCCTTGCCCCCGCTGCCTGGGAACCCTGGGCGTGGGGACGCGGATTCATCAATGTCCTTGCCGACGGTTACCTGGCAAAAGACAAACAGGCACACGACCTGATCCGCGAACTCGAAGTCAGAACCACCGCTGCGGCCCCGACGAATGCATCAGCCCTGCCAAAGGCATCCAGGAGAACATCATGACTACGTTGTGTGCAGCCTTCCAGCGAGTGTCGGCGGTGGCGCCCGACGCGGTGGCTTTGCGAGACATCGGCGATGCGCGAACACTGACGTGGCGCGCGTACGGCGAACAGGTTCGCGATGTTGCCGCGGGATTGGCCGGAATCGGCGTGGGACATGGCGATACGGTTGCATTGATGATGAGTAACCGCATCGAGTTCTACCCGATCGACGTCGGCGCCCAACACCTCGGCGCGACATCCTTCTCCATCTACAACACGTCGGCACCCGAAGCCATCCAGTACATCCTCGCCAATTCCGGTGCGCGAGTGCTCGTCTGCGAGGCCCAGTACGTGGATACCGTTCGCCGATCCGGTGCCACACTCGACACGATCGTGGTCGTCGACGCGCAACCGTCTGCCCAGCAGTCCGGCACCCTGACGCTGGAGCAGATGAAGTCCTCTGCTGCCGCCGATTTCGATTTCGAGAGCACCTGGCGTGCGGTGAAACCGAACGACGTCGCCACGTTGATCTACACCTCAGGCACGACCGGCAACCCCAAGGGCGTCGAGACGACTCATGCCTGTCTGTTGTTCGAAACCACCGCCGTCAGTGCTGTACTCCCCGTCGAGTTCGGTGACCGCATCACCTCGTACATGCCGTCGGCGCACATCGCCGATCGGCTCACCTGCCTGTACATGCAAATGGTGTTCGGCACCCAGATCACTGTCGTGCCGGATCCGAGCCAGGTAGCGGCTGCGCTTCCGGACTGTCGCCCCACGATCTGGGGCAGCGTCCCCCGTGTGTGGGAAAGCTGAAGGTTGCAGTCGAATCGGCCGTCGCCAACGAACCGGACGACGCGCGGCGAGCGGCATTGCAGTGGGCACTCGACGTCGGTCGCACTCGGCTCGCACACTTGCGAGCCGGTGAAACAGTCCCCGCCGAACTGGAAGCGGACTACGCCCGAGCCGATGCAATGGTCCTCTCCGCTCTGCGTGCGAAACTCGGTTTTGCCGAACTGAAGTGGGCCATCTCTGGCGCCGCACCGATTCCGCCGGACACCTTGGCATTCTTTGCAGCCCTGGGAGTTCCGATCTCGGAGATCTGGGGAATGTCCGAGCTGACATGCATTGCGAGCACCGCACCGGCCGAGCCGACCAAGCTGGGAACGGTCGGAAAGTTGCTTCCAGGCATGGAAATGCGCATCGAGGCGGACGGTGAGCTACTGGTTCGAGGACCGTTGGTCATGAAGGGGTACCGCGGCGAACCGGCAAAAACGGCCGAAGCGATCAGTGCAGACGGTTGGCTTTCGACCGGAGACATCGTCACGGCCGACGCAGACGGATACCTCACGGTGATCGATCGCAAGAAGGAGCTGATCATCAATGCGTCGGGAAAGAACATGTCCCCCGCTGCCATCGAGACCGCAGTGAAGACGTCGTCGTCGTTGATCGGTGAGGTCGTGGCAGTCGGAGACGGCCGAAAGTTCAACACAGCGTTGATCACTCTCAGCGCCGACGCCGCGGTCGGAGCGGCACGCTCACTGGGACTTGCGGCCGAGGCCGCGGTACTCGCCAAGGACGCTCGGATCGTCGACATCGTTGCAACTGCTGTCGCCGAGGGAAACTCGCGTCTGTCGAGGGCCGAGCAGATCAAGCGGTTTCACGTACTCACCACGTTCTGGGAGCCAGGCGGCGACGAGCTGACACCGACGATGAAGCTCAGGCGCAAGCCGATAGCCGAGAAGTACGCGTCCGAAATTGCAGCCCTCTATGCGGATTCGGTCGTAGAGGACGTCTACGAGCCTGCGCCCTGCGCATAGATCAGCGTCTCGGTGGCCTTGACCACAAACGTAGCGGCCGATCCCGGAACCAGATCGAGCTCGGCCGCTGCGCTCGCCGTGATGTCGGCAGACAAGCCCGGCTGGCCGGCTTCGTCCTCGGCTCGGACTCGGACGACATCGCCTCGGTTTTCGATCTCCGCGATCGTGACCGCAAACGCGTTTCGTGGGCTCCCGTGAGGCGGATCCAGGTAGACCGACACTGCTCGCGGCTCGAAGACTGCCACGGCGGCACTGCCGGCCGGTAGGTCGGTCTCCGTCTGGCCCGCGATATCCACCCCGACCGGACTTCTGAGCATTCCGTCTCCGGCCATCGTGCCGCTGCGCAAGTTGATCCCTGCGATGCGTGCTGCAAATGCACTACGCGGGCGAGTCAGAACTGTTCGTACGTCACCACGTTCGACGACCCGGCCGCCGTCCAGCACGACAACGGTGTCGGCAAGGGCCAGCGCATCCAGAGCGTCGTGCGTGACGAGCACGGCCGTGCGATCTCCTGTTCGGAGCACTCTACGCAGCAACGACCGCAATGCCGGGGCGGAGGCGACGTCGAGCGCAGACATCGGTTCGTCGAGCAGGAGTAGTTCGGGTTCGGCAGCCAATGCCCTCGCCACTGCGACTCGTTGCGCTTGACCGCCGGAGAGCTGTGACGGCTTGCGGTCAGCCAATTCGGCGGCGTCGACTGCGTCGAGCCAGTGGCGCGCGGAATCGGCGGAATCGCGACGCGACCGCCCTGCACTGCGCGGCGCGAACGCCACGTTCGCGGCCGCACTGAGGTGGGGAAAGAGAAGTGCCTCTTGCGCGAGTAGAGCAGTGCCGCGCCGATGCGGCGCCAACGCGACTCCCCTACCGGTATCGGTGAGAACGCGGGAATTCAGTTCGATCAACCCACGCCGCGGGTGATGTAGTCCGGCAACCGCCGCCAGTACCGTCGACTTGCCTGCGCCGTTCGGTCCGAGGACAGCGGTCACCTCACCGGCCGCGACGTCGAACGTCGCAACGACGTCGCGCTCCGGAATCTCGATGTCGACGTGGAGGCCACTCACAACGAACCCGCCGATCCTCGTCCACGCACCGCAACCACGATGACCACCGCGACTACGACCAACACCAGCGAAAGCGCTACCGCTGCATCCGGATCGGTCTCACGCTGGAGATAGATTTCCAACGGCAGGGTACGCGTGACCCCTTGCAGACTTCCCGCGAACGTCAGCGTTGCACCGAACTCCCCCAGTGCGCGAGCGAAAGCCAGCACTGCCCCTGACACCAGACCGGGAAGCACCAGCGGCAAAGTCACCCGGCGAAGCACGGTGGTCGGGCGGGCTCCGAGCGTCGAGGCTACGGCCTCGTATCGTGTGCCCGCAGTGCGTAGCGCACCTTCGAGGCTGACGACGAGGAACGGTAGCGCGACAAACGTCTGCGCCAGGACCACCGCGGTTGTCGAGAATGCTATCTGGATGCCGAGCACTTCCAACTGCTCACCGATCAACCCTTTGCGCCCGAACGTGTACAGCAACGCGATACCGCCCACCACGGGCGGCAGAACCAGCGGGAGCAGAATCAAGGATCGAAGAACGGACAGTCCCCGAAAATGACTGCGCGCCAACACCGCGGCCATCGGTACGCCGAACAGGATGCACAGCAGCGTGCTCATCGCTGCTGTCTTCAAACTCAGTTTCAACGCGGCAACCGACGATTCGGAAGTCACGAGTTCCCAGAACTGCGACCACTGCACGGTGGCCAGCATCGCGGCCAAGGGAGCGATGACAAACGCCCCGCCGATCAGCGCGGGAAGGTAAATCCATACCGGCAACCCGAGCGGAGCCCGGACCGCCGGTCTTAGGTGTGTCACGGGGCAGCGAATCCCGCGTCACTCAGAACTGCCAGGCCCTTGGGCCCCTTCACGAGATCGACGAACTTCGTTGCCGTTTCCGAATTCTTCGAATCCTTCAGCACCGCAATCTGGTACAGGTTGACCACCGTGGTGGCTTCCGGGAACGCGACGGTCTGAACCTTGTCACCAGCGGACTTCGCGTCGGTGACGTAAACGATGCCGGCATCGGCCTGCCCGGACGTCACCTTGTTGAGAACGTCGGTCACCGACGATTCTTCGCTGACGGGCGAGAGGGTCTCGCCTGTGGCCGTCTCGACCTTCTTCGTAGCCGCGCCACAAGGGACCTGCGGAGCGCAGATCACCAGTTGCGTCCCCTCCTTTGCCAGATCGGCGAACGACGCGATGCCCTTCGGATTGCCCGGCGGCACAACAATCGTCAAGGTGTTGCTCGCGAAGTCCGAGGGCGACCCCGCGACGACGCCGGCGTCGGTGGCCTTGGTCATGTTGGCGGCGTCAGCCGAGGCGAACACGTCAGCCGGTGCGCCCTGAGTGATCTGAGCGACGAGGTCCGAGGACCCGGCAAAGCTGAATGTGACCGATGAACCGGGGTTCTCGGACTCGAATTCCTTGCCGAGTTCGGTGAAGCTGTTCTTGAGTGACGCCGCTGCGAAGACGGTGATGCTTCCCGTGGCACTATCACTGGAAGTGGTTGTGGTCGGAGCGGCCGACGACGTCTCCGACGAAGAATTGTCGGAGGAACTACAACCGGTCACCAGGGCAAGCGAAAAGGCACCTGCTGCAACAAGTCCGACTACACGCTTCACGAATTTCCTCCAGTATGTTCAAAAACTACGGCGTTTCCACGATGACCGTGGTGGCCTTCACGATTGCGACTCCGATACTCCCGACCTCGAGTCCGAGCTCCCGAACCGCGTCGGTACTCATCAACGAGACGACAGTGAACGGCCCACACTGCATTTCGACCTGAGCCATCACCTTGTCGGTGACGACCTTGGTGACGAGGCCGGCGAACCGGTTGCGGGCCGAACTCGCACCCGTGAGCGGATCGGCCGGTGCGGGTCCGGCGTTGGACCGGGCGAAGCCCGCCAACTCGGCACCGTCGATGACCTTGCGGCCGGAGTCGTCCGTCGTCGCGGTGAGAAGCCCACCGTCGACCCACCGCCGGACGGTGTCGTCACTGACACCGAGCAGGCCGGCAGCTTCGCGGATTCGAATGTTGGGCACCAGGTGATCGTAGGTCGCAAGTGCGGACCTAACAAGCCGAAATGCTCCGCAGATGCGTGAACTAGTCAATCATGATCACGTATCTGCGGAGCATTGTCGATAGTTGCCGTAGACGAATCAGCGCATCATTCTTCTGCCCAGGGCACACGGCAGGAGTCGGTGCTGAACCCCTGCTCGGTAATCCCCAACGCCGAATACATCCGGGCGCGCATGTTTTCGAGCCCGATCTGATAGGTCAGTTCCACGACGCCCGCTCGCCCGAACCTGCGCTCGAGATCCGCGACCTGTTCGTCCGTCACCCCGTTCTCCCCATGGGGGTCACCGGTCATGGCGTCGGCGTAGGCGATCGCGGCCCGCTCGTCTTCGCTGTACTTCGATGAATCCCGGTAGTTCGCGATCTCTTTCAACTTGTCGATGTCCAAACCGTCCAAGCGCGAGAGCATCGTCCCGAAGTCGACACACCACGAGCAGCCGACAGTCCAGGCGACGCGATAGACGGCCAGTTCACGAATGTTCGACGGCAGCACCTTCGACGCCTTCTGCACAGCCATTTCGTGGCGGGCAGCCGCTACGAACAATTTCCGATGGTTGGCCAGGACGGCAAAGGGCTCGGGGACTTCGTCGTACTGCCTGGCGGCGAATTTGTATGCCACTTTGATCAACGGACTGGCTTCTGACGGTGTCACTGCGGGAATGCGAGTCATGGCAAGCCTCCGTATGTTCTGGGGCACCGGATTCGATGCTCTCTACAGAGTTGGACGATGGCGGCGATTCAAACGTGACAAGCACCGCGTCCGAGCGGATGTGAGGATGCGGTGTCAGCCGACTAAGCTGCAAAGATGCCTTCGACGCCCCGCAACCGCACCGTCTCGCGTCTGCAGCCGTTCGCATCCACGATCTTCGCCGAGATGACAGCGTTGGCCACACTTCACGACGCGGTCAACCTCGGTCAGGGCTTTCCGGATACCGACGGTCCTGCGGCCATGCTCGAGGTAGCGCGCCGAGCCATCGCCGAGGGCGTCAATCAATACCCGCCCGGTCCGGGCATGCCCGTCTTGCGTCAGGCCATCGCGGAGGATCGGCGCATCCGCTACGGACTCGACAGTGATCCCGACTCCGAAGTTCTGGTCACCGTCGGCGCCACCGAGGCGATCAGTGCTGCGATTCTCGGACTGGTCGAACCCGGCGAAGAAGTAGTGCTGATCGAGCCGTACTACGACTCCTACGCTGCATCCGTCGCGTTGGCAGGCGCTGTACGTCGCACAGTTCCGTTGGTAACCGCGGGAGACGGATTTGCGGTCGATCTCGATGCATTGCGCGGCGCGATCACCGCCAAGACGAAGATGCTGATCGTCAACAGTCCTCACAACCCCACCGGCACCGTATTCACCGATCACGAACTTCGAGCGATCGCCGAACTCGCGTGCGAACGCGACCTGATCGTGTTGAGCGACGAGGTCTACGAGCACTTGGTCTTCGACGGCCTCACCCACACACCGATGGCGTCGCTCCCGGGCATGCGTGAGCGCACCGTCACGGTGTCCAGTGCCGCAAAGACTTTCAATGTCACCGGCTGGAAAACCGGCTGGGCGATCGGCCCGCGCGAACTCATCGACGGAGTCCGTGCCGCCAAGCAGTTCATGTCATTTGTTGCCGGTGCACCGTTCCAACCGGCCGTTGCCTACGCGCTCACCAACGAACAGCCGTGGGTCGTCGAACTTCGACAGAGCTTGCAAGGCAAACGCGACGTGCTCGGTAAAGCTCTGACCGAGGCCGGTTTCACGCTGCATTCCGGTGGCGGCACGTACTTCCTCCTTGCCGACATCAGACCGTTGGGCGAAACCGATGCGGGAGATTTCTGCCGCGCACTGCCCGAGCGGATCGGCGTCGCGGCCGTTCCGGTCGACGTGTTCGCGGACAACCGCGACGATTGGAAGCACCTGGTGCGCTTCGCCTTCTGCAAGCAGGACCACATTCTGTCCGAAGCTGCACGCCGTCTCCACCTGCTCCAAGGAGCAGCGCACCCATGACAGCGCGGACCATCCCGACCGCATTCGTCCACCGCTATCTCGCGTTCTCGCCGGACAACGACGTCGACTTGTCGGGTGCACTGCGCGCTGCCGGGATCGACCTCGAGACACTGTCCGACCCGCGCGCCCGGCTGACCCCGACTCAGGTCACCACGTTCATCCAATCCACCTGGCAGATCACCGACGACGAATTGTTCGGCCTCGGATCCGCCCCGGTCCCCCGTGGCACTTTCCGATTGATCTGCCTGACGTTGATCCATTGCCCTGATCTCGGATCGGCCTTCGCTCGAATGTCCGACGTGATCCGTGCGCTACCGGCTCTGGCCCCACTGTCGATCGAGAAGGGCGAGGAAAGCACTCGGGTGAGTTTCGCTGTCCGAGCTCGCGAAGGCGTCGCCGAACCTGATGTCGCAGAACGTGTCACAACCGATTTCGTCCTGATCTTGCTGCACCGATTTTCCGCATGGTTGATCGGAAAGCGCGTCCGACTTCGGGCGGTCGAGTTTCCGTACTCGGCACCGGATGCACGGTTGGCGCAGGACTACGACTACATCTTCGGAGCGCCGGTCACCTTCGGCGCGAAGCGCGCGGCACTGGAGTTCGACAACTCGGCCATGCGTGCACCGATCATCCAAACCGAGGAGACGTTGGAGGAGTACCTCCGAGAATCTCCGATTCAGCTCATGTCCGAACGTGATTACGACAGCACTGCGTCGGCGCAGGTACGACGGGTCCTGGAACTCGGGGTGAAGGGGCGAACCTCCACGGCCGAGGAGATCGCGGAGATGCTCTCGATCAGCGTTCCCCATCTGCGTCGACTGCTGCGGCGTGACGGAACATCACTCAATCAACTGCGCGAGGAAGTGCTCCGCGACGTAGCCATCGCTGGTTTGCGGCGCGGAGAATCCGTCGAAGTACTCTCGGCGCGATTGGGGTTCTCCGAGCCCAGCGCCTTCCGTCGCGCCTTCAAACGATGGACCGGCGACACTCCGAGTTCGTACCGCTAGCTGACGCAGAACTCGTTTCCTTCGGGATCGGTCATCGTGATCCACACGCTCGGCCCCTGCGCTCCTCGGTGCAGGATCGTCGCCCCCACCGTCTCGAGGTGCGCTGCGACATCCTCGCGCTTGTCGCCCACTCGTATGTCGAAATGGAGCCGGTTCTTCACCGTCTTCGATTCCGGAACCAGTTGGAACAGAACGCGGGGACGTTCGGGATGCTCCGGATCGCTGATGGCCGCACCTTCGCGCCAGACGAGGACTCCCTCGAATGTCGTGGTGTCGGATTCCTTGGCGTGACCAGCGGCGACGAGGCCCCTGATGAAGTCTTCGTCGCTGGGCTCCGCTGCCCACCCGAGTGCTGCGGCCCACCACTTCGCCTGTTCGTGCGGATGTGCCGAATCTACTGTGACTTGAAATTCGTATCCCATGTTCCGACGTTAACGCCGACCACCGACACCTAGTGAAGGTTCAGCCGAGCCCGGGCATCAGTCGACACTCTTGATGGTCTTCATGGTGATCAGCGATGTCACCCGCGAGACAGCCGGAAGCCCGCTGAGCTTGGTGACCATGAAGTTCTCGTACGTCGCGAGATCTTTCACCGCGACGCGAATGAAGTAGTCGGGAATTCCGAACAATCTCCGACATTCGATCACTTCGTCGAAGGCGGCGACCTGGGATTCGAAGTCCTCGATGGTGGCCTGGTCGTTGACTCCGATCTCGGCGGTGACGATCACCTGAAATCCTCGACCGAGCGCTTCCTGACTGACGATCGCCCGGTACCCGGTGATGATTCCGTCGGCTTCGAGCTTTTTCACGCGGCGCAGGCAAGGGGACGGTGTCAGACCCACCAGATCCGCCAACTCGGTATTGGTCAAACTCGAGTCCTGGCGTAGGTGAAACAAAATTGCGTCATCCATGGCATCCATCGCACTATTATTGCGCACTGTTCAATATGTGGGCATTCTGAGCAATCGATCACCTCGATCTTTGTTATAGATTTGCGTCGTGATCGAACCAGCATCGTCGACGGCCGCACCGGCCGTCGAACTCCCACCGCGAACCCCGGCGTGGCGGCACGCCTTCCAGCTGTCGCTACCGGTTGGATTCGGCCTGCTCCCACTCGGGATCGCACTTGGTGTTCTTGTGGTCCAACAAGGGCTCAGCCCTTGGTGGGCAGTCGCTTTCACCTCGCTGATCTACGCAGGATCGCTGGAGTTTCTCGCGGTCGGAATGGTCGCGGCCATGACACCGCTGCCGTACGTCGCTCTGACCGCACTGCTGGTCAACTTTCGACATGTGTTCTACGCCTTGAGTTTTCCGCTGGAAAAGATTCGCAACCCCTTCGCCCGCTTCTACAGCATGTTCGCGCTGACCGACGAGGCCTATGCGATGTCGGTAACTGCCGATCCCAAGGCACTCACCGGACGCGTCATCGTCTACTCCCAGCTGTACCTGCACGGCTACTGGATCGGTGGCGCGATCCTGGGCGCGACGGCAGGACAGTGGATTCCGGACTCGATCGTCGGCCTCGACTTCGCCCTGACGGCGTTGTTCGTCGTCCTCTCGATCGAAGCGATTCGCGCACAAAACGGATTCGCGGTGCCGGTCGCCGCGGTCACCTGCGCTCTGGTCGCCCGGCTCGCAGCGCCGGACCACATGCTGCCAATTGCGATGGGCGCCTTCGTGCTCTTCCTGATCGGGCGCTTTGTCTACGACTCACGAAAGGCGAAGATCGATGCCTGACACCTCGTACATCTTTGCGGCGGTCGCAGTCATGGCCGTGGTCACCTTCGCGCTGCGCGCAATCCCCTTCGCCGCGCTCATGCCGCTGCGCTCCTCCGCCCTGGTCGGCTACCTCGGCATCTACATGCCGGCAGGCGTCATGTTGATTCTCGTCATGTATTCACTCAAAGGGGTGTCGATCACCGCCCCTTCTCATGGCCTACCCGAACTGATTGCAGTGTGCGCCACGATCGCCGCGCACCTCTGGCGAAAGAATGCCGTCCTGAGCATCGTCGTCGGAACGACGATCTACGTCGCGCTGGTCAATACCGTGTTCGCCTGAGCATTTCCCATCCGGGAGCAAAGCAGTTTTACCCCCGGATGGGTGATTTGTAACCTCCAGGCGCTTATCTGAACAGTTGAACACTTATACGATTTCAGTAGCGTGGCCGCCGGCCGCGAATTAAGGATCGGTGAGGTTCGATGTCCACGACAATGACCACGACGGGCACTCGAATCGCCGGTGCTTGGCACAGTCTGGATCGAGGCCAGCGTCGAAGCATCATCGGGATGACCGTCACCGTCGTAGCGCTCAACGTCGTCGGGTGGGCAGTTCTTCTCGGCCTGGTTGTCCCCGGCCACTACACGATCGAAGGCAGTGTCTTCGGCGTCGGACTCGGCGTAACGGCGTACACGCTCGGCATGCGCCATGCTTTCGACGCCGATCACATCGCCGCTATCGACAACACCACTCGGAAGTTGGTAGCGGACGGCAAGAAACCGATGTCCGTCGGGTTCTGGTTTTCGCTCGGACACTCGACCATCGTCTTCGTACTCGTCGCCCTCTTGGCTTTGGGTGTGCGGCAACTGGCCACCAGCCTTTCCGACGACAACTCCGATCTGGAGAAGTGGACCGGCTTGTTCGGCACCACCATTTCCGGCACGTTCCTGATTTTGATCGGAATCTTGAACCTTGTCTCTCTCATCGGGATTCATCGGGTGTACACGAAGTACAAGGCCGGAACCTTCGACGAGGAACAACTCGAGAAGGAACTCGACAGCCGTGGCGCCCTGAACAAGATTCTGGGCCCGGTGATGAAGATGGTTCGCAAGCCCTGGCACATGTACCCGGTCGGCCTACTGTTCGGATTGGGATTCGACACCGTCACCGAAGTCGGGCTGTTGGTGATCGCCGGCGGCGCGGCGGCGACAGGGCTCCCGTGGTATTCGATCCTCGTTCTGCCGATCCTCTTCTGCGCCGGGATGTCGCTTTTCGACTCGATCGACGGATCGTTCATGAACTTCGCCTACGGTTGGGCATTTGCTCAGCCGGTCCGAAAGATCTACTACAACATGGTGATCACCGGACTCTCGGTGGCAGTGGCACTGCTGATCGGGTCCCAGGAAATCATCTCGATTTTCACCGACAAACTCGACATTCACGACGGGTTTCTCGGCGCCATCGGGAACTTGGATCTCGGCGCGATGGGCTTCATCATCGTCGGACTCTTTGTCGCCACCTGGCTGATTGCTCTACTCGTGTGGCGGTACGGCCGCATCGAAGAACGGTGGCAGGCTCAGTCCGGTGCAGCAGTAGCACGACGAGCGACAGCAGACGAAGCGATGTGAGTTCGACTCGGTCTACGCAGAATCATGGGCCACCCGAAAGCGAATAGCTGATGTACGTCTCGCCCCATTTCAGGTACGCGCTCGACGTCGCCTGGCCGCGGATCTGGTCGTTCTGCCACTGGTAGACAGCGCGCCACGGAAATACGGAACTCACTTGTTCCAAGGTGTACTGCTCACGATGGCCCTGCGCGAATCGCTGTTCGAGATCTTCACGAGTGCGCGGCGGGAAATTGCTGATCAGGTAGGTCCGGCCGAGAGACTCGATGCGCCCTGGCGGCGCAAAGACATCAGCGCTGCGATAAGTGAAGGCCGCATACAGGTAGGCCGCCACCACAATCGTTGCCAGCGCTACCGCGCCGATCTTGAATGCACGTCGAAGCAGGGTCGGCATGGCTCACAGTACAATCCAATTCTCCTGTCGAGCACATTCAGTGCGTTTCCCACATTTATCGAAAGACGCATCCCGCGGAGTTGGCGAGATGCAATAGTGGAGTTCGAACGGGGTCAGCCCCGGCTAGGAGAAAACGGTGCGGATACGTCATGCGGTAGTGGGTGTGGCAATCACGGGACTTGTTCTTGCAGTGGCAGGCTGCGGTGGCGGCGACGGCGAAGCTGCCGAAGGACCAGGCATCGCCGTGGCGGCGGAAACCAAGCAAGTTCCCGACCGGGTGACCGTGCATCGACCTGGCCTCATCGACACCAGCATTTCCCCGTTCGACGTGCCTGCATGGCCAGGGCCGCACCCCTCCGAATTCCTCGAGCCCAACCCGCCGGCGGGCGAGAGCGGTGAGATCGCCGGCGACCAAGCTGCGGCAACGTACGCGGCCTCGCTCGACAACCCCGATGCACTATGGAATGTCGGTGGAACGGTGGAGTGGCTGGTTGTCGATCCGCTTCGGTGAGTGTCTCCACCAGGACGCGCACATCAGCTTGTCCTGAACCTTTCCTGGGTTCTGGCGATGCCAATCAGGTTCGGCAGTTGTGAGCGGGCACTGAAAACGCATCTCAATCCCACGCCCTTGGCCAGTCGAGACGATGGCGGATCGATATTGCGGGCACCACGCCTGGGTATCGTCCGTGCGAGGGTTTCCCAAGGGGCAGCAGTTCTCATCGCACAACAGTTCTCATCGCACATCAGTTCTCATCGCACAGCCTTACAGACAAAGCCTCCCGCCCTTGCGTCTGGTCTCTATGAGCCGACGCGCTGCGAGAGGTCGACGAGGCGATTCGAGAAACCCCACTCGTTGTCGTACCAGGCGAAGACCTTGACTTGTTCGCCGACGACCTGTGTGAGGGGAGCATCGAAGATTGCCGAGTGGGGATTGCCGACTATGTCGGCAGAGACAAGTGGCGCCTCCGAATAGGCAAGGTAAGACGAGAGTTCGGGAGTCTGCGATGCGACGCGAAACGCTTCGTTGATCTCCACGACAGTTGCCGGTCGTGAGAGATGGGCAGTGAGGTCGGTGATCGAACCGACTGGCACGGGGACGCGCAGCGAGAGTCCGGTCAATTTTCCGTCCAGCTCTGGGATGATCCGCCCGATGGTGGCGGCGGCGCCGGAGGAAGTCGGGATCGTAGACAATGCCGCGGCGCGAGCGCGCCGGAGATCGCTGTGAGGAGCATCGTGGAGGCGCTGGTCGCTGGTGTAGGCGTGGATCGTCGTCATCAGTCCGGACTCGATGCCGAACGCCTCGTGCAGCACCTTAACCATCGGTGCGAGGCAGTTGGTCGTGCAGGATCCGTTCGAGAATACGTCCTCCGACATGTCGAGGACGTCGTCGTTTACTCCGAGTACAACTGCAGGGACATCACTGTCGGCGGGAGCCGAAATGATCACCTTTCGCGCTCCCGCTGTCAGGTGTTGGCGAGCGTTGACCGAGTCCGTGAATCTGCCGGTCGACTCTATGACGACATCGACGCGTTCGGCTCTCCAGGGGATGAGGGACGGCTCGCGCTCAGAGGTGACGCGAATGCGCTTTCCTGCAACGAGAATCGCGTTCCCGTCGACCTCGACGCCGTCCAGATGACCGGACACCGAGTCCCACTCCAGGAGCGAAGCGAGGGTTGCGGCGTCGGCGATGTCGTTGATCGCGACGATCTCGACATCTGCATCGCTGCTTAGCGCAGCCCGCAGGTAGCTGCGACCGATACGGCCGAAGCCGTTGATTCCGATACGAACGGACATTGATTTCTCTTTCTCGAGTTGGTCAGTGATCGGTGCAGAGAGCGGACTGGGCGGCGTCGAGCAGGGAAATGGCTCCACGAACCGCCGCGTCCATCGGGCCCTGTTCACCCTGCGCGCGGGCAAGTACATAGCCGCCCTGCAGGACGGCTGCCAGCGTTCGCGCGAGATCCGCCGGGACGATGCTCGTCGGAAGTTCTCCTGCAGCAATCGCGGCAGTGATCGCCCGCTCCCAATGGTTCAGCATGGTGTCGAAGGCATTCGCAACAACTGCGATCAGTTCTGCATCCGTGACCACTTCCGGGTCCTGGGTCATCCGACCCACCCGGCACCCCCGAGTACCCGGCCGCGGCAATGAGAGGTAGCGCTTCATCTGTTCGAGGGGCGAGCCTTCTCCACCCAACGGAGATGACTCGCCCGTCATTTCTCGGGTAACTGCAGACAGCGCCTCTACCGCGAGTTCGTGCTTTCCACTGAAATGGTGATACATGCTGCCCTGGCCAACCCCGGCACGTGTCATCACGTCGCGTGGGCTCGTCGCTGCATAGCCGCGCTCCCACAACAGCTCTGCCATCGCACCCGTCAGCTGGTCCTTTGAGTTCACCAATCGACTGTAACAACTAGTATGTACAACCTCAACGTAGGTTCGACCAACAGGCCGGCCGGGCGATTGTGCGGTGATCGACCAGAGCATCGTTGCCGTTCTGGACGTGGCATCTGCAAGACTCCTGAAATGAAGCACGTCGGGCGCGAGGCAGCGGCACTGCTCAACGGGGCCGGGATCGAACTCAGCGAGGGTCTGACCGACGCAGAGTTCGATTCCGTCCACGAACGCTTTGGATTTCACTTCAACCCAGACCACCGCAGCCTTCTTGCCACTGCGTTACCACTTGGCGACCGTTGGCCGAACTGGCGTAGCGCCGACGACCTCGAGTTGGGTACTTGGCTAGATAAAGTCACCGAAGGTTTCATTTGGGATGCACTGCATCAACAACCACCGTTCTGGCCGGCATCGTGGGGCAGAATGCCCGCCTCACCCGAGGACGTCACCACAATCGTGCGTCAACAGATCGGAGCGTGGCCGCGCCTTGTCCCGATCTTCGCTCACCGCTTCACGCCCGCCGCACCCTCCCCCTCGGGATCGCCGGTGATCTCCGTGTGGCAGACCGACATCGTCTACTACGGGGCAAACCTCCTCGAATATCTCGCCAATGAGTTCCCCCTCGGACAGGGCCGAAAGACACTCTCTCCCATTAGCGTCCGCGTACCGTTCTGGTCCCGATTCATCGAGGCGGCCAACCGCGCGGAATCGATCTGACCGGCCAAAGGTCCTGTTCTGCCTGCCAAGAGTTTCGCAGACGAATTTCGCGGGTATTGATCACTTGCGGCGGCGATTTCCAGAGCGAGGGGTCAGCCGCGCAAGGTCTGCCCCCGGCTGTCACTCGCCGGGCGGCGGGCCGCCAAAACCAGCGGGCCGCCAGAAACTATCTGTGCCAGGCGATGATTTCGATGCAAACGACACGACTCGACACCATCCTGATTCTGATCGTCGGGACGGCAATTGGACTGAGCGTCTGGCTGGCTACGCAGGAACCATTCGCGTCGATCGGACTCGGAATCGCAACGGTAGTGATCTGCTGGATCTCTTGCTCGATGATCCACGGCTTCCCACACCGATCGACGAAGGACATGCGTCCGCGCGAGAACCAGGATCGCGAGTCACCGAAACGGCGCTGACGCCGCGTAGGGATGAGGCCAACCGTGGAGGCCCGGACACAGCGAAGTGAGTGGTTCACCTACCGCAGGTGAACCACTCACTTCGGTCAGAGGATCACACCTCGTCAGGTCGCCAGGTCGCGACGGCCCAGATCACAGCGACGTCGAGGGCGATGATCACGATCGACCACAGCGGGTAGTACGGCATCCACAGGAAATTCGCCACGATCGAAAGTGCCGCGATGACGAATGCCATCCCGCGGGCCCACGCCATGCCGACGAACAATCCCAGCGACACCGCGATGCCGATGATTCCGAGCACGATGTGGATCCAACCCCATGTCGTGACATCGAATTCGAAGGTGTAATTGACTCCGACGATCAGCAGATCGTTGTCCGCGAGAGCCGCGATGCCCTGCAGCAACGCGACGATTCCCGCGACGAAGAGCAGGCATGCTGCCGCCACCGTGGTCCCGATGGCAAAGCCTTGTCGGACAGGGTGGTTCGCATGAGATTGGTGCGGAGCAGTCATGACATCCCCTTCTTCGGCGAAATAGCGTGAGAACAGTATTCAAACGTTCACGCCGCCGGACATCACCCAGCAAGGATGAACAGCCGTCCAGCACTGCAATCAAATTTCATGGGAACATATGTTCGATTTCGGTGTACGGTGGAGTCTATGACCGCCACGATGCAACCGTCTCTGTTCGACAACGGTGACCTCGGCGTTTCTTTGGCCGATCTCGACGGCACGGTGCAGCGACGTATTCTCACCGCCGGCGCATGGGTCGACCATCGCCCGGCCTGGCTCACCGGATCGGAGGCCGTGTTCGACAATCTGGAAGCCACGGTGCCGTGGCGTTCCGAACGGCGTCAGATGTACGACCGCGTTGTCGACGTCCCTCGTCTGGTGTGTTTCTACGCAGAGAATCAACCACTGCCGGACGCACTTCTCACCGAAGCCAAAGACGCGCTGAGCAGTCACTACTTCGACGAACTCGGTGAACCATTCGCCACGTCGGGTCTGTGTTTCTATCGCGACGGTTCCGACAGCGTTGCCTGGCACGGGGACGATACGGGACGAAGTCGCACCGAGGACACGATGGTGGCCATCCTGTCTCTCGGTGCGGCTCGCCCGCTCCTATTGCGCCCTCGTGGGGGCGGCGAATCCATCCGCTTCAATCTCGGACACGGAGATCTACTCGTCATGGGCGGATCCTGCCAACGCACGTGGGAACACTGTGTCCCGAAGAGTGCGCGGGCCCTCGGGCCGAGAATCAGCGTTCAATTCCGCACTCGCGGAGTTAGATAGCGTCGCGAAGTTCGTCTCGCAGCGCCTTCCGATTGAGCTTGCCGACGGCCGTCTTCGGTATGGATTCTGCAAAAACAACCCGACGCGGCTTCTTGTACGACGCCAGTCGCTCGCCGACGTGCGCGACCAATGATGCTTGCAGTACGTCGTTTTCGACGGTCCCGTCCTCGAGTACCACCACAGCCGTGACCGCCTCCACCCACTTGGCGTCGGCGGTACCCACCACGGCGACCTCACGGACAGACGGATGCGTCAGGAGTGCATCCTCGACTTCACGGGGGTAGACGTTGTATCCGCCGCTGATGATCATGTCCGAAGCTCGGTCCTTCAAGAACAAGAATCCTTCGGCGTCGAACTGACCGATGTCACGGGTGTGAACCCAGCCGTCTTCGGTGAAGGTCTCCGCATTCAGTTCCGGCGCATTGAAGTATCCGGCGATCGCCGATGGCGAGCGGATCACGATTTCACCCGGTTCTCCCTGGGGCACTTCGTTTCCCTCACCGTCGAGCAGCCTGATCTCGACGTCGATGGCCGGCTGACCACAGGACAGCAGGCGATCTTCCGTGTGATCTTCGGGCCGTAAGACTGCAATACACAGCGGTGCCTCGGTCTGCCCGTAGTACTGGAGAAAACGGTGTTGCCCCCACGCCTGCATCGCCCGTTCGATGGTGGCCAGCGGCATCGGCGACGCACCGTAGATCACGGATTTCAGACTCGAGATGTCTGCGCTCGCAAAATCAGGGCGTTCGAGGAGCATCTGAATCATCGTCGGCACCAGATTGATTGCCGTAGCCCGATGCTCGGTTATCGAGTCCAAGAAGGTCGACGGGTCGAAACCGGGGAGGATGACGGTCTTACCGCCACGTAGCCAGAACGGAAGCACGAAGACACCGCTGGCGTGAATCAGTGATGCTGCGTGCAACATCGTGTCGTCCTGAGTCGCCGGAAGCAGATTGAGCAGAACATTGCGGCAGATTCCGGCGTAGCTGCGCTGAGTGTGCTGCGCGGCCTTCAGCGTTCCCGTGGTCCCGGAAGTGAACAGCGTCAGGATCACGTCGTCGGGATCTACCTCGACGTCCGGAGTGGCCGAAGACATGCCCTGTGCTCGATCCAACAGCGAAAGCTGCCCCTCCGCACCTGTTTCCAGCCCGACGAACGTCCGATCCGGGAACCTGGCGGACAGTTCAGCAGCTCGGCCGGCAAGGTCAGTACCGAAAACGACGTGCGAGGTGTCGGTGTCCTCGAGCATTCGTGCGTGCTCGTCGAGCGAGAGTCGCGAGTTGAGCGGAACCCTGTTGATGCCGGCTTTGACACACGCAAAATCGACAGGCACGCTGGCAAGAGAGTTGTTGACCAGCAACGCAACCCGTGCGCCACGCCCGATACCGAGCGCGATGAATGTATGCGCCAATCGGCTGCTGAGTTCGTCCACTTCCGTGAACGTCATCGATCGATCGCCGAAGACGACGGCTGTTCGCGGTCCGTGCTGTCGCGCACCACGGGCGATCAGATCTCGGGTTACGGGCATCATGGTTCAGTTTCCTCGTTCGAATTCGGGTTGTTCTCGAATCGGCCGTGCCGGCCGGCGCCCGCGGCGAACGCAGCAGCGCCGCGCACACCTTCGGCGATGACAATGGGATTTCCTGCGACACCCTCGGCGCGCAGTGCTTCGGCAAGTGGTAGATCAAAAGATCGGTAGGCCGATGCGCGATCCGCGAGCATGCAGAGTTGTGGGAAAGCGGACAACTGGTGCGCCAGCTCCTTGGCTACCTGGAGTGACTGCCCCACTGGAACAACACGATTGGCCAGTCCGAAGGCCAACGCCTCCGAAGCGTCGACCGGGCGACCGGTCAAGATCATGTCGAGCGCTCGCCCCTGCCCGACGATTCGCGGCAGTCGCACGGTCCCGCCGTCGATGAGAGGAACTCCCCAGCGCCGGCAGAAGACTCCGAACACGGAATCCTCCTCGCAGATCCTCAGGTCCGCGAGCAATGAAAGCTCGAGCCCTCCGGCCACTGCGTATCCACTGACGGCGGCGATCAACGGTTTGGACAACACCAACCGACTCGGCCCCATCGGGCCGGTGCCGCCGCCTTCCGGATGCAACTCGTGCACGCGGGCGGGGTCGGAGACTGCGGTCAAATCCGCACCGGCACAAAATGTGCCGCCCGCACCCCACAGAATTGCCACCTTCTGACTCTCGTCCGACTCGAATTCCAGGAAGGCATCACGCAACTGCGCCGCCATCGGCCCGTCCACCGCATTCTTGCGATCAGGGCGATTCATCACGATGACAGTGACGCCACCGTCACGCTCCACATAGACATCGCCACCTGGTCGATCGGAGTCGGTCACGATATTTCCTCACTGCTCGCGGATAAGGTTTCCCGGTACCCACCATGCCACTTGTAACAGAATTTGTCAGGAGTTGTTCAAAAGTTGTTACAAACTGATCGAGGAATGTCCGCAACCCGAGTTGTGCTGGACCTCGCAACAGCGAGCCCGGACACCGAGTTCAGCACCGCTGTGCTGACCCGGGCCGGCGAGATCGTCGGCGTCAGCGCATCGAGCATTCGCGTGGCAGCGGGCCGCCTGTGCCGAGAGAACAAACTGCGTCGTACCGCTCGTGGAACGTACGTCCTCAACCCGGACGGTATCCCCACCTACAGCGAAGTGGAGGGGTGGCGAACTCGTACCGATCGCATACGCCCCTGGGACGGCACCTGGATCGCCGTCGAGCACTCGGGGCTCAAACGAAGCGACCGCACTGCCGCCCGCCGGCACGATCAAGCGCTGCGACTGGCGGGTTACGAGGAGTGGAAGCCCACACTCGCAGTCCGCCCGAACAATCTGCTCGGCGGCACGGACAGCGCCCGCCGCACTCTCCACCGACTCGGCGCCGCCCCCGAATCGGCCGTCATGGAAATCGCTCACCTTGCCCCCGGGGATGATTCGACAATCCGCACACTCTGGAACTCGGAAGCACTGTTGGCCGACATCGCGGAGGCCCGTGAAGCACTCACACAGGCGCAAACACGCCTGGCGACAATCAGTCGCGAGGAGGCGGCCCGCGAATCACTTGCTCTGGGCAGCGCGGTGATCGCGGTCATCGTGCGCAATCCGCTCCTTCCGGAAGAACTCGAACCGACGCAGCCACTGCGTGAACTGATCTCGCACATGCTCGAGTACCAGGACGCATCTCGCGAACTGTGGCAGTCACTGCTCGAGTTCTGATCGATTTCTCCCAGAAGGTAATTCAGTACGTTGCGCGGCCGCCGCTGGCGTCGTACACGGCGCCGGTCGAGTAACTTACCGCCGACGACGACAGCCAGGAGATCAGTTCGGCGATTTCGTCCGCCTTCCCCATCCGTGCCATCGGCGTCAAAGACTGCGAACGGGCGAGGATGGCCGGATCGGTGCCGGCATTCATAGGACTTTCCACCGCCGCCGGAGCTATCGCGTTGACCAGCACACCGGTGGTGGCGACCTCTTTGCCGAGTGATTTCGTCAGCGCGACGACGGCCGCTTTGGACGCGGAATATGCACTCTGATTCGGGTTTCCGTCCTTGGCCGCAATACTTGCGAGGTTGACGACCCTCCCCCACCCCGACGCAACCATCCCCGGCACGAACGCCCGGCACATCAGGAATGTCCCTTCGACGTTGATGCGGAACGTACGCTGCCAAGCCGCGAGGTCGACGTCGACGAGTGGCGCTGATGGTCCGACGATTCCCGCACTGTTGATCAAGATGTCGACTCTGCCGAGCCTGGTTCGAAGCGCATCGACTGCTGTCGGATCACTCACGTCGAGTTGTTCGTCCGCGCCTTCGGCAAGATCTGCCGTTACCACCCGAACTCCCCTCTCCGTCAACAGCTTTGCACTGGCGGCGCCGATTCCGCTCGCACCGCCGGTAACGAGCGCTGTGACACCCTCTGGGTAACCCCGCATCGCATTCACTCCTGAGTTTCTGTGCGCTATGCACTCAATTTATGTTGCAAACAGGCATAATTGCCGTCACACTGTGTAGAAATTCTGAATATATGGCGTTTGTTGTCAACGTCAAATACCTGGAGGCCTTGGCGATGGAAACCCGCTGGTTGCACGCGTTTATCGCGGTTGCGGAAGAACTTCACTTCGGGCGGGCCGCATCACGGCTCCAGATGGCCCAGTCGCCGCTCAGCCAGATGATCCGAAAGCTCGAAAAGGACATCGGCGTCAAGTTGTTCGAACGAAGCACTCGCAGCGTCGCACTCACATCCGGCGGACATGCCTTTCTCCCCCACGCCTATCGCGTCATCGAGAACATGGAGACGGCACGACACGCTACGCGTGCGTCGTCGGGAGGCGTCTACGGACGAGTCACAATCGGGTTCACCGGAGTGCTCAACTATCAAGCACTTCCGCCACTGACACGCGCGTTGCGTCAGCGTTATCCGGAAGTCGAACTGACACTCCTCGGCCGGATCATGACGCGCGACGCGGTCATCCAACTAGAGAGCGGCGCCCTCGATCTCGCCTTCGTCGGACTACCCGTGGAATCCGCATCACTGTCTACCCGACTCATCCGACGGGAGGCATTCGGCGCTGTGCTTCCGATCGACCATCCCCTCGCAGAGAGAGACGCGATCGACCTCCGCGAATTGGCCGACGACGGATTCGTGACCACCCCGCTCTCGGCCGGCTCGGCCCTCCAGGAAACCGCGATGCGCGCCTGCATGAACGCAGACTTCAGGCCTCGCGTGGTTCAGGAGATCACCGATCCGTACATGATCCTGATGCTCGTTGCCGCCGGCGTCGGTGTAGCGCTGATGACGTCCGGTATGGCTGCTATCACCCCACCTGGCAGCGTGTTCGTCCCACTCACCGGCGAGCCGACGTTCATGAATCACGGAATCGCCTGGTCACCGCGGCACATGACCGATGCGCTCGCCGTCGCATTGGAGACATCCGAGGAAATTCTGCCGACGCCGGAGATTGAGACCAAAAACGTCATTATCTGAGACTCATTTAGTGTTGGACGCGCCATAGTCCTTCGTGGCACTGTCGTCTCAGCCGCCGAAAGGTGAGGGACGTCACCGATGCGTGGTGCATCTCCAAACGTGCCGCCACGGCCGGCCCATCGGGACGAAAGGACTTCACATGGCACCTCCGATCACCTCCACCGGATCCACGAACTCGACCGAGGAACATCCGAATGCGAACGCGCGCCGCGCCGCCGTTTCGGGCTTCCTCGGCAGCACCCTCGAGTACTACGACTTCTTCATCTACGGCTCCGCGGCCGCGCTGGTGTTCCCCAAGATCTTCTTCCCCGGCGGCGGATCAACGGCAACCCTGCTCTCGATCAGCACCTTAGGTGTCGCTTACGTCGCCCGCCCGCTCGGCGCGGTGCTTTGGGGACACCTCGGCGATCGGTACGGACGCAAGAACGCGCTTCTCGCCTGCCTGCTCCTCATGGGTGTTGCGACGGTCATCGTCGGTTGCCTGCCGACCTACGACCAGATCGGCATCGCCGCGCCGATCATTCTCGTCTTGCTTCGCCTACTTCAAGGGCTCTCTGCCGGCGGTGAATCACCCGGATCTTCCGCACTGACGCTCGAACACGCGCCGGATCACCGTCGTTCGTTCTTCACCTCGTTCACCATGAGCGGGATCATGTTCGGCATCGTCGTCTCCAGCCTGGTCTTCATCCCAGTGGCGAGCCTGCCCGACGAAGACCTCTACTCGTGGGGTTGGCGAGTTCCCTTCTGGCTCAGCATCATCGTGACCGTCGTCGCGCTGTGGCTACGTCGCGCCCTGGATGAACCCGAGGTATTCGAAGAACTCAAGGAACAGGACGAGACGGCCGGAATTCCCGTCGTCGAGATGTTCCGCTCGCACTGGCGCACCGTGATCCGTATCAGCATGAGCTCGACCTTCGCGATGATCAACACCATCGTCAACGTCTTCGCTCTGGCGTACGCCGTCGAATCCGGCTTCGAACGCTCCACGATGCTGTGGGCAATCGCGACCGCCAATTTTGTTGCCGTACTGACTCAGCCGCTGTTCGGCATCCTCTCGGATCGCTACGGACGCAAGCCCATCTTCGTCGTCGGCGCGATCGGAGCCGGCCTGATGATCTTCGTCTTCTTCCATTCGATCGGAACCCAAAGCGTCCCCATGGTCTTCGCTTCGGGAATCGTCATGATCGGCATCTTCTACGCCATGCCCAACGGCACGTACCCGGCGTACTTCCCGGAGCAGTTCCCCGCGAAGGTCCGATACACCGGAATGGCCGTCAGCCTCATGCTCGGACTCCTTGTTGCCGGCTTCACACCGGCTATCGCTCAGGCGATTTCAGCCGGAGACAAGAGCAACTGGACACCGGTTGCCTGGATGTGCCTGGGCTTCGCCGTCGTCTCCGCCATCGCGGCAATGACCGGACCGGAAACGTACCGCACGCCCACAGCTGAACTGGGCCAACCGAAGCCGAGCCTGCCAACCAAGCAGGACTCGGAGCTCACCAGCAACAACGCTTGACCGGACCGGCCCCTCGCGCTGAATTGCCGTGAGGGGCCGTCCCCACTTATGCAGGAGAATGTCATGACTACCGAATTCACACGTCACCGAATCGGCCTTGTCGGAGCCGGGATCTCGACTTCCCTCTCGCCGGCGCTGCATTCGCACGAAGCATCAGCACTCGGACTCGACGATTACAGCTACGAACTGGTAGACCTCGAGAACCTGACGGTCTCGGTCGAAAAGACCGGCGAGGTGGTGCGGAGCGCCGTCGCAGCCGGCTTCACCGGACTGAACATCACCCATCCGTGCAAGCAGGTTGTCGTGGACGCACTCGACGAACTGTCCGACAATGCCCGACTGCTCGGTGCCGTCAACACGATTGTCGTCCACAACGGCCTTCTGATCGGCCACAACACCGATCACAGTGGATTCCTCACCGCACTGCGACGCGGTTTACCCGACGCCACCTTGGACCGAGTGGTGCTTGCCGGGGCTGGCGGGGCGGGTTCCGCCGTGGCGTACGCACTCGCCGCCGCCGGTACGACGGATCTTCGCATCGCAGATATTGATCCCGATCGCGCTGCCGATGTGTGTTCTCGCGTCGCCTCGGCCTTTCCTGTCACGCGCACAACGGCTTTGGCGATCGATGAGATCGCCGTCAACCTGACGACGTGCGACGGCGTCGTCAACGCATCTCCGATCGGCATGGTGGGTCACCCCGGAACTCCCTTCGACCCTGCGGCGTTGCATTCCGGATTGTGGGTCGCTGACATCGTTTATCGACCGATGCGCACCGAATTGCTCGACGCTGCAGCTGCTCTCGGATGCGCAGTTCTCGACGGTGGGCAGATGCTGGTGGCTCAAGCCTCTGACACCTTCACACTCCTGACTGGTGTCGAAGCCGATACGGATCGCATGCGCAGCCATCTGAGCGAGCTGCTCTCCGAGACGGCATGCGCATGAGCACAACCGAACACCTACTTTCTCGCGAAGTACCAGGAGCACTGATGAATGTGACTGCGCCTTTCGCCGAACCTCTCGACATGGGCAGCGTCCGCCTCCGGAACCGGTTCGTGTCGGCCCCGATGGAACGCAACTACTGCGAAGTCGACGGCACCATGACGGACGAGTACATCGCGTACCTCGCTCGCCGCGCCGAAGGTGGTGCTGCACTGATCTTCACCGAAGCGAGCTACGTGCGTGCCGACGGCAAGGGTCGCATCCGGCAGATGGGCGTCGACGTCGACGAACGGATTCCGGGCATCAAGAAGATGGTCGACGCTATTCACGCGCATGGAGCGCTCGTCGGAGTCGAACTCAACCATGGTGGTCGCACGGCGCAAGGTTCTGTCAGCGGGTTTGTTCCCGTTGCCCCGACACCGATTCCGTGTTTGGTTGTCGGCGGCGAGATGCCAGAACAACTCGACGGCGACGACATCGAGCACATCATCGAGTGTTTCGGTGAAGCCGCAGCGCGCTGCCAGCAGGCCGGCGTCGACGTCATCTCCCTGCACGGTGGCCACGGGTATCTGATCCACCAGTTCCTCTCCCCTGCTTACAATCACCGCGACGACGAGTGGGCCGACCCCACCTTGTTCGTCAACAAGGTCATCGCCTCCGTCCACGAGCACGCACCGGGAATCACTCTGGGACTCCGATTCTCAGCCTTCGAAGGCATCGACGGCGGACTCGACGCCGAGATGACTCGCGCTCGCATCGGCGCCATCGACACCGACCGACTCGATTTCCTCGACGTCTCGGCCGGCAACTACGAAGCGGGACAGTGGATCATCCAGCCCGGTGAATGGTCGCGCGGTCTCCTCGCGCCGTACTCCGAGCAGTACCAGCGCGACTTCGACATCCCGGTGGGAGTGGCCGGACGCATCACGTCGCCGGAGATCGCTGCGCGGATCATCGAATCCGGGCAGGCGAACTTCGTCAGCATGGCTCGTACGCTGCACGCAGATCCGGACTTCCCGAATCGCGCCATCGACGGTGGCCGGTACCGCCCTTGCATTGCCTGCAACTACTGCATCGACAGCCTGGCCGCCGGCCCCATTCCCTGCTCCGTCAACCCGTGGGTCGGCCGCGAATTGGATCAGCCTACAAAGCCGGCTGATGCCACCGTGCGGGTCGCCGTCATCGGTGCCGGGCCGTCGGGAATGGCCGCTGCCCGCGACCTCGCACTTGCCGGTCACCGCGTCGACCTGTACGACGAGCGACCCAGCCTCGGTGGCGACTTCGCTCTGGCATCGAAGCTTCACGAGTATCCCGAATATGGACGGATCGTGGACTGGTACGCCGCGGAACTGGCTGAACTCGGGGTGCAGTGCCACACCTCGACCAGAGCTGACGCAGCATTGCTCGCAAACAGCGACTTCGACGCGATCGTTCTTGCTGCCGGTGGGCACGGTCCCGTGACTGACCTCCCCGGCGCGCAGACCCGAACCGTCCGTGACGTTCGCGAGTTCCTTGTTTCCGGAGATCCGGCCCCCGAGGCAATCACCATTTTCGGCGCCGACCGCGAGGCTGCTGCCGTCGCAGACGATCTGCTCCAGAAGGGCACCCAGGTCGTCATGATCGGGCCGCAGGAAACCATCGCGCACGACGTCGGCCGACGCGGCAAGATCGTGCTGCTGCCGCGCCTGGCCGCAAGTGAGAACCTCACGACCTACCTGAGCTCGATCGTCACCAAAGTCGACGCCGATCGGGTCATGATCTCGACAGGCGGTGTACTGAGCGAAGTCGACGCCCCCGGCGAGCTGCTGATCTCACAGGGCGTCGAGCCGCGCTCGGAGCTTCTGTCCGAACTACGTTCACTGGCACCACGACTCGGGGTCCATACCGTCGGTGATGCGAGCGGAGACGGCGGATCCATCCATGCCGCACTCGTGACCGCAGCCGACGTTGCCGTCACCATCACCGCCGCCGCTGCGGCCCGTCAGGAGGTTCACGCATGAGCGCACACACAGCCGCACCGGTGGCACCTGCGTTGCCACCCATCGGACTCGGAACCTGGCCACTGGTCGGTGCCGACGCCACGAAGTCGGTACTCTCCGGAATCGAGGCCGGGTACCGCCTCATCGACACCGCCGCGATCTACGGCAACGAGGACGCCGTCGGCGTAGCGTTGGCGGAGTCTGCTCTACCGCGAGAAGAACTGTTCGTCACCACCAAACTTCGTGGAAACGAACAGGTTTCCGGTGACATCCGCGGAGCGCTCGAGCAGAGCCTGGAACGACTGGGACTGGATCAACTCGATCTGTTCCTGATCCACTGGCCACTCCCGCGAATCGATCGCTATGTCGCGTCGTTCGAGTCGATGCTGGCCTGCCGCGACGCCGGACTGGTTCGGTACGTGGGTGTGTCGAACTTCCTGGAGCTCCACCTGCGCCGCGTCGTCGCCGAAACCGGCGAGGCACCGGCAGTCAACCAGATTCAGATGGACCCGTCGCTCGCTCGGATCCCGGTTCGCCGCGCAAACGACGAACTTGGCATCTTCACTCAGTCGTGGAGTCCGCTCGGCCGGGGTGACGTGCTCGACAACGCCGTTGTGAGCGAGATCGCCGGTCGAATCGGTTGCACACCAGCTCAAGTGGTCCTCGCTTGGCACGTCGCGCAGGGTGTGGTTCCGGTCGCGCGATCAGCAAACCCGACGCGTCAGGCCGAGAACCTGGCAGCACTCGACGTCACCCTCACCAGCGAGGACATCGAAGCACTGAACAGTCTCGACCGCGGCGAGTCTGCCGCGCGGGACGTCGAAGCAGAGGAACATTTCTGATGACGTTGAAAGTCGGAATCGTCGGCTGCGGCAAGATCGCCGGCAACCATGCCCGCGCGCTGCAACAAGTCCCCGGTGTCGAGGTGATCGGCTGCTGCGATCCCGATCTCGGACGCGCCCAGGAGTTCGCGGCAGCGCACGGCATTCCCGCAGCCGTGAGTTCAGTGGAGCAACTTCTCGCCCTCGGACTCGACGCCTGCACCGTTTGCACGCCGCACCCGGTACATGAAGAGGTAGTCGTGGCCGCTGCCGAAGCGGGTGTACATGTTTTGTGCGAGAAGCCCATCGCAGTCGATGTTGCTGCCGCCGACCGCATGATCGAGGCCGCCGACCGCGCCGGTATCACGTTCGGGGTGCTCTTCCAACGCCGATTCTGGCCGGCAGCACGTCGGATCCGCGACGCCATCGACGACGGGCGGATCGGACTACCCATGCTCGGTGAGGCGTCGGTGATCCTGCACCGCCCGTCTAGTTACTACTCGGCCGATGCGTGGCGCGGACGCTGGGACACCGACGGCGGTGGCGTGCTCATGACACAGGCCGTGCACCAGATCGACATGCTGGCCTGGTTCATGGGCGAGGCCGTCTCGGTCAGCGGCTTCATCCGCACCCACACCCACGGTGAGCACATCGAGACCGAAGACAGCGCGTCAGCTGTGATCTCCTTTGCCTCGGGCGGCACCGCCACCGTCACCGCGACTACCGGTGCCAATCACAATCTGGGTAACCGCGTGACGGTGATCGGGCGCACCGGCGCCATTGCCAGCGTCCTCGAATTTCCTGAAGGGCACGAGGGTGTCAACGAAATCTGGACCGTGCCGGGCGAAGTCGAGTTCCGGTCGCCGTACTCCGCCGACATCGACGCCAATCTCGATGTGGGAGCGGTCAATGCGGCACTGACCGACTTCCACACCCTGCAGGTTCAGGACTTCGCCGACGCGGTCCTGACCGGGCGCGAACCCGCCGTCACCGGTCGAGACGCGCGCGCGTCACTTGCCATCATCGCCGCAATCTACGAATCGTCACGAACGGGCAAGGTTGTCGAGCTGACATCGACACCGACCCTCGCAACAACTGCCAAGGAGCAGAAATGAGTAGCAGTACCCCCCTCACCTACGACGTAGTTGTCGTGGGCTCCGGCGCAGGCGGGCTTTCCACAGCAATTGCCGCAGCACATGGCGGCGCTTCCGTACTCGTCGTCGAGAAGGCCGACACCTGCGGCGGCGCAACGGCCTGGTCGGGCGGGTGGATGTGGACCCCACGCAACATGTTTGCCATCGCCGACGGGGTTGTCGAGGATCGCTCGGCACCGCGGACATATCTGGAAAACCGACTCGGCGACAACTTCGACGCCGCCAAAGTTGATGCACTCCTCGACGGCGCCCCGGAGATGGTCGAGTTCTTCGAACGCAAGACTGCTCTGAAGTTCGTGCCCGGAGCCAAGATCGCCGATATTCACGGTGACACACCGGGCGCCGGCACGGGTCACCGTTCCGTCGGACCGAAACCGGTGAGTCTGCGAAAGCTCGGACCAGATGTCGCGGCGCTACTGCGTCGGCAGCTGTACGAAACGTCGTTCCTCGGTATGGGCATCATGGCCGGGCCCGACCTGCAGGCTTTCCTGCACTCGACCCGCTCACCAAAAGCCTTTGTGCACTGTGGTGTTCGGGTGACTAAGCACATGTTCGATCTCGCCACCAAGCGTCGTGGTCAGCAACTCGTCAACGGCACTGCGCTTGTCGGCATGATGCTTCGCTCAGCGCTCGATCTCGGCGTCGAGTTTCGGGTGAAGACGTCCGCGACCGCGTTGCAGACCGATGACGACGGCCGCGTTGTCGGCGTCCGCCTCGAAGGTCCGGACGGCGCGTACTCGGTAACTGCCCGACGTGGTGTCGTACTCGCCACCGGCGGCTTCGCACAGGACATCGACCGACGACGCGAACTGTTCCCGCGCACCCCCACCGGCAACGAGCACTGGTCACTCACCCCGAAGACAACCACCGGCGACGGCATCACCCTCGGCGAATCCGTGGGTGGTCGCCTCGACCGCACACTCGCCTCCCCCGTCGCGTACTGCCCCGTCTCCATCGTTCGCTACCGCAACGGCAAGGAAGGTGTGTTCCCGCACATCCTCGATCGCGGAAAGCCCGGTGTCATCGGAGTTCTCGCGAACGGCAAGCGGTTTGTCAACGAAGCACTCGGCTATCACGACTACACACTCGCGATGGTCGAGCAGGTTCCCGAGGGTGAAGAGGTGTGCTCGTGGTTGATTGCCGATCAACAGTATGTGCGATACCTCCCGCTGGGCATGGCGAAGCCCTTGCCGATCCCGATCCAGCCGTACCTGCGCTCGGGGTACCTCACGCGTGGGCGCACTCTTCGGGACTTGGCCGAGAAGATCGGCGTCGACCCCGTGCAGTTGGAGAAAACCGTCGCAGCTTTCAATATCGGGGCCGTGGCCGGTGAAGACCCCGAGTTCGGTCGCGGTACAACACCGTTCAACCGAGGTTCCGGAGATGCTTCCAATCCGTGGCCGAACCCGTCGCTCGCGCCCTTGCAGAAGGGTCCGTACTACGCGGTGAAAGTCGTGCCAGGGAGTTTCGGCACCTTCGCCGGACTGGTCACGGACTCGTCGTCGCAGGTTCTCGATGACAACGACCGCCCCATCGAGGGGTTGCTCGCCGTCGGCGTCGATCAGGCGAGCGTGATGGGCGGGCACTACCCGTCCGGGGGCATCAACCTCGGACCGGCCATGACATTCGGTTACCTGGCCGGCCGGGAACTGGCCGGAGCCAAGACAGTTGGAGCGCACGCATGACACTCTCACTCGGACTGGCAGCCCTCACAGTGCTCGACACCGCACCGATGCAGCACGTCGCCTTGGCTGAAAAGCACGGCTTCGACACCATCGGTATCCGTCTGATGCCCGCGGCACCAGGTACGACGGCCTACCCTCTGCACGAGGACAAGCAGTCGTTGGACGAACTGGTGCGTCGACTGGGCGATTCACCGGTCGAGGTATTCGACCTCGAAATCATCCGTCTTGCAGCCGACTTCGACCCCACCGACTACGTTCCGCTGCTCGAAGCCGGAGCACAGCTCGGAGCCAAAGCCGTTCTGGTGGGCGGCGACGACCGCGACCGCGCTCGGCTCACGGACTCCTATGCCCGCCTCGCTGAACTGTGCGCGAACTACGGCATCGTCGCCTCGCTCGAATTCATGCCGTGGACTGCGGTGCCCGATGCGCGTGCGGCCATCGAGATCGTCTCGGCGGCAGACGGTCCGGCTCGCAGTGTCCTCGTCGACGCATTGCACACCGACCGCTCGGCGACAACGCTCGAGGATCTTGCGTCCATCCCGCGCGAGTGGTTGCACTACGCCCAGATGTGCGACGGTTCGACCCCCGCTCCCACTGGGGACGCAGAGCTGATCCGTCAGGCCCGCGAGGAGCGTCTGGTGCCCGGCACCGGCGGCATAGCCCTGGCCGACATCTGGTCGACTTTGCCTGCCGGACTGCCGGTCAGCATCGAACTGCCCAACGAGCCACTGCGTCAGGCCGTCGGCACGGATGCCTGGCTGGAACGCCTGGTCGAGGCCACGCGAGAAGTGTTGGCCTAGCGGCCCTGTGCGCCTTTTTGGTAGTTGGCGCTACCAGAAAGGCGCACGGGGGCGTCAGCCCCTCCGAGCCGCAACGGCCTGCGCCAGACGGTCCAACTGCGCTGCGGTGGTGGACCAGTCGATGCACGCGTCGGTGATCGACTGACCGTAGGTGAGCTCGTCCGCCTTGCCCAAGGTCAGGTCCTGACGGCCGGCCTCGATGAAACTCTCCAACATGACGCCCGCGATTCCCTGCTCGCCCTCGGTCAGACGTCGGGCAATGTCGTCGAGCACGATGACCTGACGCTCATGGTCCTTGCTGCTGTTACCGTGGCTCGCGTCGATGACCACGCGCTCGGGCAGGTTCGACTTACGCAGGCGGGCAAGGGTGTCCGCGACTGTCTCGGCATCGTAGTTCGGTCCGTCGCTACCACCACGAAGAATGACATGGCAGTCGGGGTTGCCCGCGGTACGGATCAAGGCAGCCTGGCCGTCGAGGTCCGTTCCGGGGAACACGTGGCTCGCTGCCGCGGCGCGGGTGCCGTCGACGGCTACCTGCACATCACCTTCGGTGGAGTTCTTGATACCGACGGGCATGGACAGCGCGCTGCACAGCTGACGGTGAACCTGACTGGCGGCGGTCCGGGCGCCGATCGCACCGTAGCTGACCAGGTCGGCAATGTACTGAGGCATGATCGGATCAAGGAACTCGCAGCCGACAGGCAGGCCCAGGCTCGACACGTCGAGAAGCAACTTGCGGCCGATACCGAGCCCGGTGTTGATGTCGAACGTGCCGTCGAGGTGGGGGTCGTTGAGCAGGCCCTTCCACCCGAGTGTGGTGCGCGGCTTTTCGAAGTAGACGCGCATGACGATGTGCAGATCGTCCCGCAGTTCTTCGGCCTTGGCGGCCAACCGGCGGGCGTAGTCCATCGCCGCTTCCGGATCGTGCACAGAGCACGGACCGACTACGACGATCAAACGATCGTCGTCACCGTTGAGGATGTTGATGGTGTCGGCCCGACCGGTGCGCACAGTGGCGGCCGCGACCTCGTCCGGAGCGTGCTGAGCACGAACAGTCGCCGGTGACACGAGCGGACTGATACTCACAGTGCGCTGATCGTCGAGGCTGTCCGAAGCTGCGGTGGTGTCGATGGTGACAGTCATGGGGTTTTCGGTTTCCTGTTCTCAGGCCGACCCCAGAGATGAAGAGAAACTCCAGCGAGCCGGTCTGTAGTCCGGCTCTTGGGTGGAGGTTGTCAGCGCGTGGTTACGCCGGCAGGCCCACCCGGGGCCGGCCTGCTAAACCAGAAATAGACGCGCTGCATGTCGGCCACGATACCTCGAGTTCGGATCAGATGGGCGCGCCCCTCCACAACGAGCCGAATCCGAGGGGAGAGTCCCGTGGCACGAGCCCGTGACGAATGGCCAAATCCGCTGAGCGATTGGCGCTTTCGAGCAAGGCTGCGGCTACGGAATTCGAATACGTTGGTCAGGCACCTGCCAATGCCCGGAACATCAGATGGAGCTGCGCCTTCTCATGCCTGTGATCGAATCGACCGAAACCTTCAACCCGACGGTGTCCCGTTTTGCGACCGATACCCCCTTGCAGTCGACAAGAGATGTGGACGGCGAGTTCACCCGTCTGATCGATTCCTTGACACGACGCGGATTCCTGGCCGGTGCGGCGGCGCTCGGTGCACTAGGCGCACTCTCTGCATGTTCGAGCGAATCCAGCGGCACCGAAGCCTCCGACGAGTGGGTCGACATCGTCGTCGCGGACCAGGCCTACCGCCTCCCGCGGGACCCCAAGCGCGTCGTGGTGCTCGAAGCTCGAGGCGCCCTCGATTTTGCACTACTTGCCGAGTACCCGATCGTCGCGACCAATTGGGATCCGAAGTCTCAACTCATGCGCCAGGTACCCGCCGGCGCGGCTCGCCTCGGTGGGACGAACAACGAACCGAATGCCGAATCGATACTGAGCCACGACCCCGATCTTTTGGTCGTCGGGAAAGGCTGGTGGGATTACTACCAGGACAAGGGCCTGCTCGGCACTGACATCGCACCGGTGCTCGTCGTCGACGAGGGCACGACGAGCTCGTCGTGGAAGCAGGCCATGACCGCGCAGCTCACGGCTCTCGATCGCCGCGAAGTCGCCGAACGCGTCATCGCCCGATACAACGCCGAACTTGCGCAAGCGCGGGCCAAGATCGGTGGTCTCCTCGAAGGCAAGTCGATTGCGATCGCCGGCGCAGACAGCGGTCAGATCTGGCTGCAGAACAACACGTTCGCCGTCTCGGTTGCGCAGGACCTCGGCTTGAACGTCTTGACCGACGCTGCCCATGCCGCACCTGATCGGAAGGATTCGACTTTCTACAGCCTCGAGGAGCTTGCGATCTTCGACCAGGCCGACTTCGTCTTGCTACAGAACCCCGACGCTGTGGAAGCCGAGTCGCCCACGTGGAAACGAGTCCGCGCTGTCCAGGACGGCCATGTCGGGCATCTGCGATATGACCTCAACAACGGCCTCGCTCTGACTGCGATGGCCCTGGCCGCTGATATCGCCGAGCAGGTACAGGTCATGCGCTGACGTCTTCGGGATCGCCTTCCGAATCAGAAATCAACCGGATTCTCTGTCATACGAACAGTCGATACTGACTCACTCGGAAACGGATTATGTTGTCACCTGCCCGTGCTCTTCGCACGTCAGAGGGTGTTTCTCCGAACGCCCTGTTTCTCCGAACGCTAGGTGACCAATGACGCAGAACCCGTACTACGGCCAGCAACAACCGGTCGGCCCTCCGCCGGACAACAATCTGGTCTGGGCGATTCTCGTGACAGTGTTCTGCTGCCTCCCGCTCGGCATCGTCTCGATCGTCAAATCAAGCCAGGTCAACACTTTGTGGGCGCAAGGTCAGTTCGACGCTGCGCGAAAATCAGCTGACGATGCCAAGAAGTTCGCCTTGTGGTCAGTCGGCGCAGGTGTTGCCGTCGCTGTTCTGTACTTCCTTTTTGTCGTCGTCCTTGCCGGATCGAGTTCCCTGTGACCGCCGACGCCGACCGGCGACACTGATCGACGGCCAAACACCGAACTGCAATGACACCGAATTGTGGTGACACCGAGAACGATGACATATCACGACTCGCCGCACTGAAGGCGCCAGCGGCAGTTGCGTTCACGGCAATTGCGCTGTGCGCCTTCATCTCCTGGAGTGACCCCACCACACCTGGTGGGGTCATTCCCGTTTGTCCGACCAAAGCGCTGTTCAACGTCAATTGTCCCGGTTGCGGTAGCACTCGGATGGTGTACAGCCTCATCCACGGCGATTTCGGTGCAGCGATGCGTTTCAATGCCTTTGGCCTCGTGATGCTGCTTGCACTGGCGTTCACGTACGTCTCGTGGACGACCGCCCGCACCCGTGGAAGACCCGTCGTGCTCTGGCATCAGTTGCGCTGGTCACCGGCTGTGATCTTGACACTCGTGTTGATCTGGACGACGGTCCGCATAGCCCCGATCCCGATATTTGCCGGTCTCCGCGTCTAGGCCGGATCTCCTCACGCGTCCAAACGGAATACACGTCGCACCTGGCGTACGCCGTTGATCTGCACCTCGACGGCATGTTCGCCGGCGTAGTACTTCCGGGTGCTGATCGGTTTGAAGGAATGCCTCTTCGCGATACGGGCCGGCACCCCGGGTTCCAGCGTTCGTGTTGTCAGTTTGAAGACCTTGGGCGTCGTCTGCCCGTTGGCCTTCACGTGGTGGACGATGTAATCGATCACGACGGTGACGGACTCGCTGCCATTGTTCGTGACGGCGAAGTCGAAGGTGAGTTCTCCACCCGCATCAACTGTTTCGCGGTCGATGACGAATCCCTCGACCACGACGTCGGTGGGCGGCGAGAACCCCAAGAGGGACAGAGCATCTGGATCGCCGGCCTTGATCAACGTCCGCAATGCATGTTTGACGATTTTCAGTGTGTTGGCATCCGGTGTCTGCAGCCAACGCTTCGCAGTCGATACTGCGAGCGCAGCGTCAGCACGACTGAGATCGTTGAGATGGTTTGCGACCGAACGTCGTACATATTCCGAATCATCCCGATACAGCTCGTCGAGAATGACGATTGTCGACTCGGGACGCGCCGTCAATTCTTTCACTCGTCTTCCCCAGGGCAAACGAGTACGAGTGCCTTCGGTCGCCAAGCGCCGGACGTGTTCGTCTTCATGGCCGGTCCAGGTGAGTGCGATCGCCAGCGAACGGTCAAGGTTCGTTTCGAGAAATGTGCGAATTGCGAATTCGGCCGTCAGACGCGACGTCAACTCGGCAAGCAGAGCCATTCCCTCGTCGAAATCCGACTCGGAGCCACTTCGTGTCGCCGTGACGGCGACGGCTTCGGTCACCGGCCAGATCATCCAACCGGTGAAGGTCTCTTCTGAAAGCGCACGGCGGATGATCTCGGCGAAGGCCGGAAGATCCTGAGGCAGTTCGGCAGTCATCGCGTCCCGCACAACGCGCGTACGCTCGCCGAGACTCATACCGTCGAATTCGGATGTACTACCCCGAACGAGGGCGAGGCGTGTGTGACCGGAGGCTCGCTCTAGACAGCCTGCCAGATCGGCGACGACGGATTTCCCGAGCAGTTCGTCAGCGGTGGGCATCAGGGGCACACCGTGAGAGCGGAAATCCGATCACCGTCGAGAGTGAAATGGTGATGTAACTGGACGGGGCTTCCGGGAAAATCACCCTCGACCTTCACCGACACGACAACGGCCGAGCCTGGGGTGTTGACCGACTCGATCTTCTGGGTGAAGGTGAACGCCGTCGACACGGCGGACTTCCACGCCACGATTTCTTCGATCCCGACATACGTCCGGCCGTCGTCACGAACCACTGCGTCTTCGGTGAAAACGCCGCGGACGTCGCCGCCGTCGAAATACGCGCGCGCTGCGCCTGGCACCTTCGCTGAGTCGATCATTCGCGAAGAGTACTGCTGGGGTCCGACAGGTTCGGCGAACTCACTGCCCGAGCAGACGCCGCCAACTGAATCTCCATCAACAGCCTGGCCGACGGCTCGGAGAGGTCGGTATCCGTGATCTCCTCGACCCTCTTGATCCGATACCTGAGGGTGTTCGGGTGAATCCGAAGCTGCTCGGATGCACGTCGGACATCGCCCGAATGTGCGAGGTAAACGGAGATGCTTTCGCGCATGTTCGACCCGTTGCGTCTGTCGTAGACGTCCAGGGCGTCGACTCTCGGATCGTGCAGTTGCTCGTCGGCCGCAATGGTGTCCATGATTTCGCCCAGCAGCACCGGTGTGCGCGAGTCCGCGAGGGTGGTCACACGAACATCCCCCGACGTTCCGTCCAAGACCCGATCCACTTCGGCCCGAGCCTGGGCCACCTCCGCAAGCGTCGAAACCGGCGACGAGACCGCGGCCCGTAGCCCCGAAGGCGACACCTTGTCCAAACGCGCGACAACTTCGCGGGTCCACGAGACTGTGGATTTCACGGATTGGGTTCGCGGAAACAGCACATAGATCCGGGTGCCGACGGCACTCACCAGCGATTCACGCTGAAAGGCGCTGGCGTGCAGTCGCAAAGACGACACGAGTTCGCCCGAAGACGGCAGCCCACCGTTTCCGATACTCGCCACTCCGACCACCATCGCCGGTCCGGACATCGGGATGGTCAACGAGGCCGCGAGCGAAGGAACGTCGACACCGCCGCCGCGAACCCCGAGCAACCGCTGAATCTGTATCGCCTCGTTACTCGGCGCGTCTCGGATGCGCGAAATCAGCCGAGCAGCAACGGCCGCGGCACCGCGGAGCACGCTGTCGGCATCGCCGGCAATGGGAACCGGGCCTTCCTGCACCCAGATCGTGCCGAGAAGATCAGAGCTGAAACCGCTCTCCCCCTTGACATTGTCGGATATTCTCCGAATCGGAACCACCAACCGTCGCCTGATCGCGAGGTCGTCGTGAGCGGGCACCTCCACTACGTCGTCGCTTCGCCGCAGGCTTTCGAAGACGCCCCACTCCTGTAGCTTTCGGAGGTATTCGCGAGGTCCTTCGCGGCCGAGGATTGATTGCCGACGTAGCTCGTCCGCAGCATCTCCCGATGCCGAATAGGCCAAGACGTGGGAATGCTCGTCCTCGATGCTGACCATCCCCCGCGTGATTGCGGCGACGTTCTGCGCCAGCTCGAACAAGTCTGTGTCACTACCGAATACGATGTCGTCCGAATCCTGTCGGGACACCGAATGATCGAGCACGCCCCGGATGGTCGTGAACAATCGATCCCAACGAGCATCCGGATGGACCGCTATCAAGGCGATCCCGGCGCGCTGTGCCGCCGCACGCACCGACGTGTCCGAGGCCTCCTTCGACATGACGGCCCGAGGCGCTGATCCCTTCTGATCGAGGCGGTTCAGCCAGGCCGCCAATTCGGCTGCGCCGATACCGACAGCGAGCCAGACCTCAGAGGATTCGACGGCCGCGGTTCTGGGGCGCGTGAGGTCCCCGACCTCTGCGAACACCACGGAGTCGACGAAGACGTCATCACCTGACGGCGCGAGGACGAGCTCGACAAAAGCTCCGCCCAGCGCCCGAAGGACCGCGTCGAGCCTGACCCCACGGATAGACACGTACCACCCACTCTCCGGACCGTCGCAACGCCTCAACTTCGAGAATAGTGCATTTTCCTGCGAAAACGGTTCAGCCGATCGGACAAACACGGACACCGATGTTTGGCCGCTCAGCGGATTACTCGCCGACGTCTTTCGACTTGACTGGTTCACGACACGACAACTGCCCACTCCTGAGTCTGCCGAAGGATCGTCATGGACGCCGTTACCAATGTCCCCCACCCAGCCAACGAACCGGTGAACAATTACGCGCCGGGAAGCCCGGAACGATCGCGCCTTCGTACGAAACTGACCGAACTGGCCGAATCGCCGACCGACATCAGGCAGGTCATCGGCGGCATCCACCGAACTGCGGAAGGTAAGCGAGAGAGCGTTGTTCAACCACACCGTCACAGTTCGGTGCTCGGATCGTATGCGGGCGCAACCCACTCGGACGTTCGTGATGCCATCGACGCCGCCACACTCGCCGCCCCGGCCTGGCGCGACCTCTCGTTCGACGACCGCGCTGCGGTCTTCCTCCGCGCCGCCGATCTACTTTCCGGCCCGTGGCGCGAAACCATCGCCGCCGCAACAATGCTCGGCCAGTCGAAGACCGCATACCAGGCCGAGATCGACGCGCCCTGCGAACTGATCGACTTCTGGCGTTTCAACGTCGCGTTCGCACGTCAGATACTCGCCGACCAACCCGTTTCCGCTCCGGGAGTGTGGAATCGCGTCGAATACCGTCCACTCGAAGGTTTTGTCTACGCGATCACTCCCTTCAATTTCACCGCCATCGCCGGAAATCTCCCCACAGCACCGGCCCTGATGGGCAACACCGTGATCTGGAAGCCGTCACCCACGCAGGCCGTCGCGGCGTACCTGACAATGCAACTACTCGAAGCTGCCGGCCTCCCGCCCGGGGTGATCAATCTTGTTCTCGGCGACGGCCCCTTGGTGTCCGAGGTCGCGCTTGCCGACCCCCGACTGGCGGGTATCCACTTCACCGGATCCACCGCAACGTTCCAGCGTTTGTGGCGTGAGGTCGGAGCCAACATCTCGAACTACCGGACGTATCCGCGTCTCGTCGGCGAAACCGGCGGCAAGGATTTTGTACTCGCACACAGTTCCGCTGACCCGGACGTACTCACGACGGCATTGATTCGCGGGGCCTTCGACTACCAGGGCCAGAAATGTTCGGCCGCATCACGGGCGTTCATCCCGAAGTCGGTGTGGGCCAAGATGGGCGACACGTTCATCGACACTGTGTCGACGCTGAAGTACGGAGACGTCACCGACCTGACGAACTTCGGCGGCGCCGTCATCGACCAACGTTCGTTCGACCGAAACGCCGCCGCGATCGTCCGCGCCAAGTCGACCAGCAGCCTCACCATCGCAGCAGGCGGCGACTACGACGACCGTGAAGGATTCTTCATCTCACCGACGGTCCTACTCGGTGACGACCCGAGCGACGAAGCCTTCAGCACCGAGTACTTCGGTCCCATCCTTTCGCTTCACGTCTACGACGACTCCGCACCCAATGCCTACGCCGACATCCTCGCGCGCGTCGACAGCGGATCCGCTTACGCCCTGACCGGCGCCGTGATCGCCACCGACCGTGCGGCCGTCGATCAAGCTCATCATGGTCTGCGGTTCGCCGCCGGAAACTTCTACGTCAACGACAAGCCGACGGGAGCGGTTGTCGGACAACAACCCTTCGGAGGTGCGCGGGCTTCGGGTACCAACGACAAGGCCGGTTCGCCGCAGAATCTGCTCCGTTGGGCGTCGACACGCACCGTCAAGGAAACCTTCGTTCCTCCCACCGATCATCGTTACCCCCACCAGGACGTCGATCCAGCCGAGAGCGAGAACCGTTGATGAGTGCCGTCTCGCTGAGCAACCCACTGCGCCCGGTGCTCCTCGCGGCGGCACGCTCGTCGCGACTGGAGAAGACAGTCTCCGGGATGACCTTGACCCGCAAGCTTGTAGACAGGTTCGTCGCCGGGGACGCGGAACCCGCAGCGATGTCAGCGGTGCGCAACATCCTCACCAGTGGCCGGTTCGTGACGGTCGACTACCTCGGCGAGGACACCACCGATCCGGCTCAGGCAACAGCTACCGTCGATGCCTATCTCTCCCTTCTCCGCTCGTACGCAACGCTTTCCGAGATTGCCGGGACGCAACACTCCCTGGAGGTTTCGCTCAAGCTCTCCGCGTTGGGGCAGTCACTTCCCGGTGACGGCGAGAAGATCGCCCTGGCGAACGCTCACCGAATCGTCACAGCGGCAGACGAAGTGGGCGCGTGGGTCACCGTCGATGCGGAGGATCACACCACCACCGACTCGACACTGTCCATCGTCGAAGAGTTGCGCCGCGACTTCCCGACGCTCGGCACGGTCCTGCAGGCGTATCTACACCGCACCGAGGCCGACTGCCGGCACTTCTCCGGATCAGGTTCACGAATTCGGCTGTGCAAGGGTGCATACAAGGAACCGGCCGGCGTCGCGTTCCAAAAGGCCGCCGAAGTCGACGCGTCGTACGTGCGTTGCCTGAAGGTCTTGATGGAAGGTGACGGATACCCGATGGTGGCCTCCCACGATCCCACCATGATCGACGCCGCCCTCGGACTCGCCACACTGACCGAGCGGACAGCCGCGGATTTCGAGTTCCAGATGCTCTTCGGCATCCGCGACGGCGAACAACGCAGATTGGTAGCCGAAGGCAATCACCTGCGGGTCTACGTTCCCTACGGCAGCCAGTGGTACGGCTACTTCATGCGTCGCCTCGCGGAAAGACCGGCCAACCTCATGTTCTTCATGCGCTCACTCGCTTCCAACAACTAGACACCGGAAACCGGTGGCAGCGGTGGCAACTCGAGGTTTTCGCGAAAGGTACCGCCGACGTAGTCGGATCCCACGATTCCGCGCTTGCGCAGCTCCGGCAGCAGCCCGTTCGTGACGAAATCGCGTGTACGCGGATCCGCAAGGTCACCGAGCGTGATGACGTCGAGTACGCCCGCGTCGTATCGTTCCTCGATCGCGTCCGCGAGCTGTTCCGGGGTGCCCGCCGCTGCCCAGTGGCCGGTGTCCTTGGACGCGATGATCAACTCACGCAGAGTCTTTCCTTGTGATGCGAGCTTGCCGAAGATCTCGACCCGGCCCCGTCGTCGATTCACCGACGACGGGTCCGGCAACAACGACTCCGGGATCGGCCGATCCAGCGGCAATTCCGAGAAATCCACGCCGCCGCCGAACATGTCGGCAAGCCTGGTGCGTCCGGCGTCGAAGTCCGTCGATTCCTCGGCTTCTCTGACCAATCGTTCGACTTCGGCTTCGGTAGCGCCGTACGTTGCGTGGAACGAGCTGAAAATCAGTGGCAGTTCGTCCCCACGCCCCAACTCTGCCGCCCTGGCGCGGATCGTCTTCGTGTAGGTGACCGCGTCCTCGAAGGTTGCGAGAGAAGTGAATACGACCTCGGCGAAGCGAGCACCCAGTTCGATACCTCCGGCAGATTGGCCTGCCTGGAATTGGACCGGACGACGCTGCGGCAGGGATGGAATGTTCAACGGCCCCTGCACGGTGAAGTACTTGCCTCGGTGCTCGATGGGGACCACCCTCGACGGATCTAGCACCGCAGAGCCCTCTCCCCGGATCAAGGCGCCGGGCTTCCAGCTGTCGAAGAGCGCGTTGACCACCTCGAGCGATTCGGCCGCTCGGGCGTACCGCTCCTCCGGACTCGGCAGGTCCAGGTCGCTGTAGTTCTCTTCTCCGAGTGAGGAAGTGACGGCATTCCATGCGGCTCGACCATTGCTGACGTGGTCCAGGGTGCCGAACAACCGTGCCAGGTTGAATGGGTGATGAAACGTCGTCGTGACGGTGGCGATGAGCCCCACATGGGTGGTGACCGCACTCAGCGCGGCAAGGAAGATCAACGGCTCCTGCGCACCGATCGCGCCCTGCGCACCGAAACTCAGCAGGTCGGCGGCAAACAGTCCGTCGATCTTGTTCGCCTCGGCCGTCTTTGCGACGTCGATCGCGGACGCGACCGTCGAAGTCGTCGGATCGATCGCGGCGTCGTAGATACTCACCGCCCCGCTGACACCGGTCACCGTCTTGAGTGGACGCCTACGATCGGCCGCCGACCATCCTCCTGGCTTCGCGAAATCTGTTCCGAATTCACAACGCTAGACCGATCCTGGCTCCCGACAAGGTATTCACTCAGCCTGGTTCTATCCCTCCGAACGCCGCTTGGTCACGCCCCGGATTTACGGGCACGATAGGCGGCGACGTGCGCCCTGTTCCCACAGTTCCCGGTGTCGCAGTATCGCTTCGAACGATTGCGCGACAAATCCACGAAGACCGCTTCGCAGTCCGGGGCCTCGCACCATCGCAACCTCGAGAATTCGTCGGTTCGGATCAGATCGAGCACACCCATCGCCGCTTCTGCGGCCATCCGGTCCACCAGTGGCGAATCGTCAGCGGTGACGTGCAGGTGCCAGCCGAGGTCGTCGTGCCTGGTGAGCCGCGGCCTCGCGCCCGATTCGAGTAGCAGTGTGTTCACCACCTCGACGGCGTCGTCCACTCCCGCGGCTTCCCAGAACTTTCGCAGTCGTGGACGCAGCGCACGAACCGCCGTCAATTCCTCCGGTGTGCCGTCCCGCCTGCCGGTCCAGCGATCCGCGTCGAGAAACCGTGTCAGCTCCTCTTGATCCGGAAGCAGTTCGGCCCCGCCGCGGGCCGTGTTGACCAACGACGCGGCGAAGACGAGCGCCGATTCCGTGTCACCAGCAAAATGCACTTTGACTCCTGAGCCGTATCAACCTAATGTCAGCATCGTAATCGCTTTTACTCCTGACGGGTGACGACGTGAACTCTCGCAACGGCTTGATCTTCGCTCTGCTGTCCGCGGCAACGTTCGGCGTATCGGGCCCGTTCGCGAAATCTCTCATCGAATCAGGGTGGTCCCCCGGCGGCGCAGTGTTCGCGCGCGTTGCCGGCGGCGCACTGGTGATGATGGTGATCGCCTTAGCCACCCAATGGCCTCGCCTACGACAGGTGAGCACCCACACGCGAACGGTACTGCTGTACGGGGTCTTCGCGATCTCGGGCGTTCAACTGTGCTTCTTCAATGCCGTGCAACATCTTTCGGTCGGCGTCGCATTGCTTCTCGAGTACCTTGCACCGATCATCGTCATCGGGTGGGTGTGGATAACCAAGGGCGCGCGTCCGAGCGTGCAGACGCTTCTCGGTGCGGCGGTGGCCTTGATCGGCGCCGCCGTGGTGATCGACGTCTTCGGATCGGCGGAGATCAGTGCCGTCGGAGTCGCCTGGGGACTGGCCGCCGCGGCATGCCTTGCAGTCTATTTCGTCATTTCCGAACGTGCGGACGGTGATCTCCATCCAGTTGTGCTCGCGGCATCGGGGCTCACGGTCAGTGCAGTGGTCATCGGCGCGCTCGGACTCGTAGGCGTCCTCCCCCTCCAGTTCTCGGCCTCGAACGCAGTCGTGGCAGACCATTCGGTGAACGTGTGGCTGCCGGTGGTGGTCCTGGTCCTGGTCAGCACTGTCATTGCCTATCTCACCGGCATCGCCGCGATCACGCTGCTGGGGCCGACAATCGGGTCTCTGGTAGCGCTGACCGAAGTGCTGTGCGCGGTCGTCGCCGCGTGGATCCTGGTCGGGGAATCCGTCACCGCACTCCAAGCTGTAGGTGGCGCAGCAATCATCGCGGGGTTGGTCCTCGAGCGCCTCGGTCAGGTTGCACCGAAACAGATACCGGCCGACCCGATGACAAATGTCATGGCAGAAGAATGACGGACAGACGAGGGATCACGACCTCGAAGCGAGCAGATTCTATGTATGACCTCAACACAGGCACGGCATTCACCACAGGCACTGCATACACGCACTGAAGGATCGGCACACGACGCCGTCCGGTTGACCGGACTTCGCAAGAGTTTCGGAACCGTCTACGCCGTCAAAGGTATCGACCTGAGCATCCGCCCCGGCGAGATCGTCGCGTTCCTCGGCCCGAACGGCGCAGGCAAGACGACAACCATCGACATGATCCTCGGCCTGTCCCGGCCGACGTCAGGCGAGGTGAGCGTCTTCGGAATGTCACCTCGCTCGGCGATTGCCCGCGGACTCGTCTCGGCAGTCATGCAGACCGGCGGACTACTGAAAGAGCTGACGGTGGCCGAGACTGTGCAGCTGACCGCCAGCCTGTACTCCCAATCCCGTCCGGTCGACGAAGTGCTGGGGAGAGCCGGAATCCTCGACATCTCCGATCGCCTGGTCAGCAAATGCTCAGGCGGACAACAACAGCGGTTGCGATTTGCGATGGCGTTGCTGTCGAACCCGCAATTGCTCATTCTCGACGAGCCCACCACCGGCATGGACGTCGAAGGGCGTCGGGACTTTTGGTCCGCCATCCGCGCCGACGCAGATCACGGTCGCACTGTGCTTTTTGCGACGCACTACCTCGAAGAGGCCGATGTCTACGCCGACCGCATCATCCTGGTCAGGCAAGGCACCGTGGTCGCAGACGGGACCACCGCCGAGGTCAAGGCGATGGCGTCCGGACGCACCCTGCGCGCGACTGTTCCAGGCATCACCGACGAACTCCTGCGAGCCATACCGAACTCCGACGCCGTCGAGGTGCGCGGTGAGTCGCTGCTCGTGCACTCGGGTGACACCGATGCCGTTGCACGGTTCCTGTTGACCAATACGCAGGCTCGCGATCTCGAAATCGTCTCGCGTGGCCTCGAAGACGCATTCATCGCACTCACGTCGAACAACTCCGAAGGACAGAAGTGATGACCACTGCAACCGAAGCGAACACCTACGGAGCCGAGCGAACCGTCGTACCTCTCGGCGGATTCAACACGACGCTACTGCGACTGGAATTTCGTCGTCTGACTCGCAACCGGCGCACGATGATCTTCACGCTCGTCATGCCGGTTGTCTTCTTCCTCGTCTTCGGTCTCGGTCAAGGCGACGACGACCACGGGATCGGGCACGGCAATGTTGCCGCGTACATCATGATCAGCATGGCCCTGTACGGCGCGATGCTGGCCACCACCAGCGGCGGCGCGATGGTCTCGATCGAACGAGCGTCCGGGTGGAGCCGACAACTTCGGCTGACTCCCCTGACCCCGGTCGCCTACATCGCCGTCAAACTGATCATGGCGATGCTGCTCGGTCTCGTCTCGATTCTCGTGGTCTACGTCGTCGGCGCGTTCACCTCGGCGCAGATGGACGGATCACTCTGGTTCACAACGGCATTGATCGCCTGGCTGGGATCGTCGATCTTCGCGGCCTTCGGCCTGTTCATGGGGTACCTACTCCCCAGTGAGAACGTCATGCAGTTGCTCGGACCAGGACTGGCTCTGCTCGCATTCGGCGGCGGACTCTTCGTACCACTCACCGACGGTTCCGTATGGGCGACCATCGCACAGTTCACCCCGATGTTCGGCATCAACGCCCTCGCCCACGCACCGTTGACGGGCAATAGCATTCACTGGACCTGGATCGTCAATATCCTGGTGTGGTTCGCCATCTTCGCCGGCGGAGCGATCTGGCGGTTCCAACGAGATACGGAGCGTGTGTAGTTGTCGCAAACGACTGACCGAGAAGATTCCGTCGCGCTCCCGCGGCGGAATCGTTTCGGCGTTCTCTTCGCGGCGGTCTGGATGGTATTTCTCGGCGGGCCGCTGATCGAGGGATGGAATCTACGCGACGAACTGCGCGGCTGGACAGGGATTCTCGCGACGATCGCCTTCAGTGCCCTCTACCTCTACACCTTCGCCACAACGCAGCAGCGGCGTCGAATGACGATGACTCGGCCGACGATTCGCGAAGCTGCACTGGCTCTGTCCGCCTTGACCGCGTTGGCCGCTGTGATGATCGTGAGCGTCGGTCCGACGGGTTTGGCAGCAGCACCGTACCTCGCGGTGACAGCGGTGACGCTGTTGCCGACCGTCGCCGGCGGCATTCTCGCCTTGGTGTTCGCGGCCTCCGTGGAGATAGTCAGCCTCTCGTCCGGATGGGGGAACTACTCCGGACTCTCACTCGGAGTCTGCGCGGCCGCGTTCGCGACCTGGGGAATCATGTCGCTGATCAGCCGCAACTTCGCCATACTCCACGAACGCGAAGAGCAGGAGCAGCGGGCAATCATGGAGGAGCGAACGAGGATGGCGCGGGATCTGCACGACATCCTCGGGCACTCGCTGACCGTCATCACGATCAAAGCCGAACTGGCCAATCGCCTACTCGATGTCGATATCGAACGTGCACGCAGCGAACTCGACGACCTCGAAAGGCTCTCTCGAGACGCGCTGGCGGACGTGCGCTCGGCCGTCGAAGGATTTCGTGGGATTTCTCTTCCCGTCGAGATAGCCCGAGCGCGAGAGGCATTGCGTGCGGCTGGTATCGAAGACGAGGTGCCGAGCAGTACCGACATGGTTCCCACGCGTCTTCGGGAACTCTTTGCATGGACGATCCGTGAGGGCGTCACCAACGTCGTTCGACACAGCGGTGCGACCCACTGCCGGATCACGGTCGACGAAAATAGTGCGTCGGTCGTCGACGACGGACGAGGGGCCGAGTCGACGTCTTCCGGAAACGGTCTGATCGGATTGCGCGAGCGCGCCGGAGCGTCGGGCGCACGAGTGATCATCACTCATCCCCTGCCGCAGGGGTTTGCACTTCAGGTAGTCGAACAGGAGACAGAGTGAACAGCCAGGGCGATCGAGCAACCATACGGCTGCTCTTGGCGGACGATCAGGCGCTCGTGCGAGGAGCTTTGGCCGCGCTGCTCGATCTGGAATCCGACCTGTCCGTGGTAGCCGAGGTCGGTCGCGGCGACGAGGTGGTGTCCGCCGTTCTCGAACACCGCCCGGACGTCGCGCTTCTGGACGTCGAGATGCCCGGCATGGACGGAATCGCCGCGACGGCGGCCCTTCGCGAGGCAGCACCCGACACCCGGGTTCTGATCGTCACCACGTTCGGCCGTCCCGGATTTCTTCGTAAAGCCCTGCACGCCGGGGCCGGCGGGTTCGTCGTCAAGGACACCCCCGCCAGGCAGCTTGCCGACGCGGTCAGGCGTGTCCACGCCGGACTGCGCGTCGTCGATCCCACCCTTGCGGCCGACAGCCTCGTCAGCGGCGAGTCGCCCCTGACGGAGCGTGAGACCCAAGTACTGCGCGCCGCTCACGACGGCGCACCCGTGGCAGCCATCGCAGGGGCGCTCTTCCTGTCTGCCGGGACAGTTCGAAATCATCTGTCATCCGCGATGGGTAAGACGGGTGCGTCGACGCGCGCGGAAGCCGTCAGAATCGCCGAGTCGAACGGCTGGCTCTGATCCGCGCGTCTGGAATAGCCTTCCCCGGCAAATAGTTCGCCGTTCGATTCGTGATGGCGATTTGTCCAGATCACTCAAAGTAGGGACCTTCTACCCTAGGGATTTTCCCTGCAAACGACCGCTTCGCGAGAATCCGAAACAGCTAATCGTTCGATACCTGGCTATGATGCAGTTAATTGAATCGACGGAGCCTGTGCGTAGCGGGGGAAGGGACGTCTCATGTCGAACCAGTTCAACGATCGCTTGAACTCGCTGTTCGAGACTGCCGACTTTCACGTCACCAACGCGATGGTCGTTCGCGGCATGACCGAGTTCGGCTGCCGTATCTCCACGCCGTACCTGTCGCAACTGCGCACCGGCGTCCGAACCAATCCGTCACCCGAAGTGGTTGCCGCCCTCGCCCACTTCTTCAACGTCCATCCGGACTACTTCTACGCCCCGTCCGATCACACTCCGCCCGCGATCTCAGGTGGCGAGGCAGACCTCTCCCTCCTCGAACAGCTGCACAACGTGCGCCTGCGGAACCTCACCTCCCGTGTCGTCGACCTCTCACCGTCTTCACAGGATCTGCTTGTCGAAATGGCGGAGAATCTACGTTCCTCCGAAAATCTTCCGCGTGTACCACCGGACTCGAATTCCTACATGTCACGCGCATAGCGCCCTTCGCCGACTCTCCTTGACTGCTCAGGGAGGGTTGGCCTTATGCTGGTCGATGCAGCTGGTTCGCCCGGCACGGTCATGAGGAGCCCCGAAGACCGGTCCCGGCGTCGAAGCTCCGTCAGCGCAAGCTGTCGGGGTGAGAGGGAACCCGGTGAAAATCCGGGACTGTCCCGCAGCGGTAAGCAGGAACGACCGCCGTTCATGTGCACTGGGCATCCGCCTGGGAAGCGACGGCCAGTAGGTTCGATCCAACTCGATCGAGTGCCCGCGAGTCCGAAGACCTGCCGACTGTGTCGGGCACGCCGTGCCCGACGGTCCACCGCCTCGTGGAATGGGCGTGTAGATCTCCATCGGACCTCGCGTGCGGTGCGGGCAGTGCTGCCCGCTGAAACTCGGGGTCTCGTGAGGTATACCCGTCTGCCGGCAGTGGCCATCAGTGCATTGGCAATCTGGAGAAACTCCGTGACAACAACATTCACTTCGACCGTGCTGGGCTCACCGCGCATCGGTCCTCATCGAGAACTCAAGCGGGCAACCGAAAGCTACTGGGCAGGGCGCATCGACGCCGACGCCCTGCAGGCTGTCGCCCGTGACCTCCGTCGGCAGGGCTTGGCCGACCTCCGTGACCTGGGCCTCGACTCCGTCCCGGTCAATACCTTCTCCTTCTACGACCAGATGCTCGACACCGCAGTTCTTCTCGGCGCGCTGCCCGACCGCGTCGCGTCGGTCGCCGATCCGTTGGACCGCTACTTTGCCGCTGCCCGTGGGACGGACACCATCGCGCCGCTCGAAATGACGAAGTGGTTCGACACCAACTACCACTACCTGGTGCCGGAGATCTCGCCGTCCACCACGTTCGCACTCGACCCGTCCAAGGTCTTGTCCGAACTGGCAGAAGCACTTTCCGACGGCATTGCAGCCCGCCCGGTCGTCATCGGACCGGTCACCTTCCTGCTGCTCTCGAAGGCTGTCGGCACTGACGAGCCGCTGCTCTCGCGACTCGAAGAACTACTCCCCCTCTACGCGGATCTACTCGGCCGGCTCGCGAAGGCCGGTGCGAGCTGGGTTCAGCTCGACGAACCGGCCCTCGTGGGCGATCGCACCGACGAGGAAATCGAAGCGGCACGCGCTGCGTACGAACAGCTTTCAGCGCTGTCCGAGCGGCCGTCGATCCTGTTGGCGTCGTACTTCGGTTCGCTGCGTGAGGCGCTGCCCGCGCTTGCGTCCACCGACGTCGAAGGATTTGCCGTCGACCTGGTGGCCGGTCAGGATTCGATCGGCTCCGTCCCCGAACTCGCCCGCAAACTGGTCGTCGCCGGTGTGGTCGACGGACGAAACATCTGGCGGTCGGATCTGGATTCGGCACTGAGCACGTTGGGTGCTCTGTTGGGCAGCGTGGATACTCTTGCCGTCTCCACATCGTGCTCCCTGCTGCATGTTCCGTACACTCTCGACGCAGAGGCCGATGTCGACAAGGCCCTGCGCTCGTGGCTCGCGTTCGGTACCGAGAAGGTCAAGGAAGTAGTAACTCTCGCAACCGCTCTCACACAGGGCCGGGAGTCGGTGGAAGACGAGTTCGCTCTGGCACGAGCGGCCGCGTCGACCCGCAAGGACGATCGCAGACTCAATGATGCGAGTGTTCGAGGCCGTCTGGACGCGGTGCTGAACTCGGCGACCGGTCGCGCGCCCGCCGCCGAACGTCGCGCTGCCCAGGACGAACTGCTTTCTCTGCCGCCGCTGCCCACGACGACAATCGGTTCGTACCCGCAAACCTCGAAGATCCGCATCGCTCGCGCAGCACTGCGCAAGGGCGAGATCGACGAAGCCGAGTACGTCAACCGTATGCGCGCCGAAATTGCCGAAGTTGTTGCGCTCCAGGAAGAGCTGGACCTGGACGTTCTTGTTCACGGTGAGCCGGAACGCAACGACATGGTCCAGTACTTCGCGGAGCAGTTGGACGGATTCTTCGCCACCGCCAACGGTTGGGTCCAGTCGTACGGCACCCGCTGCGTGCGTCCGCCGATTCTGTACGGCGACGTCTCCCGCCCGAAACAGATGACCGTCGACTGGATCACGTACGCGCAGTCCCTGACCGACAAGCCGGTCAAGGGCATGCTCACCGGACCCGTCACCATTCTGGCCTGGTCGTTCGTCCGCGACGACCAACCCCTCGCCGACTCGGCAAATCAAGTCGCACTGGCCATTCGAGACGAGACCGTCGACCTGCAGGCCGCCGGAATCGGAATCATCCAGGTTGACGAACCGGCTCTACGAGAACTACTCCCACTGCGTGCCGAGGATCAGCGTGCCTACCTGGACTGGTCGGTCGGCGCCTTCCGGTTGGCTACCTCGGGCGTCGCGGATTCCACCGCGATCCACACGCACCTGTGCTACTCCGAGTTCGGAGCGGTGATCGGCGCCATCGCCGGCCTCGACGCGGACGTCACGTCCATCGAGGCGGCGCGCTCACACATGGAGGTCCTCGACGATCTCAGTTCGGTCGGGTTCGACCTCGGCGTCGGCCCGGGTGTCTACGACATCCACTCGCCGCGGGTGCCGAGCGTCGACGAGATTGCCGAATCCCTGCGTGAGGCACTCAAAGCTGTTCCTGTCGAGCGGTTGTGGGTCAACCCGGACTGCGGTTTGAAGACCCGCGGTTCCGTCGAGGTCGAGGCGTCACTGCGTAACCTCGTCGAAGCCGCGAAGTTGGTACGAGCGGAGCTATAGGGGCAAAGCCCCGGTGCGCCTTTTTGGTAGTGGGCACTACCAAAAAGGCGCACGGGGGTCAGCTCAACCACGTATTGCCGAAGAGCAGAATCCCGTCCGCACTCGGGGTCACTCCGTGCACGTTCTCGCGCCACGGAATGAAGACCTTGCCGGAGTTGACCACGGCCATCGGCGCCGTCTCGTTGACCACGGTCTGAATATCGTCGATGACGGCTCGCCGCTCATCCTCGCCCGACGCTGTTTGCAGCTTGCCGAGCAACTCGTCCATCCGAGCGTTCTTGTAACCGAGGATGTTCGACGGCGATTCGCTGAACAGGTTGCCGTACATACGCACGAACGGTGACTCTTCCAGCACGTTGAACGCGAAGTAGGACACGTCGTAGTCATGCTTTGCGTACAGCATGGAAATCAGATCGTTGATGCTGGTTGCGTAGGTGATGTCGACCGTGAAACCCACTGCCTGCAAGAGCGACTGAAACGTCAGTGCGCTGCGCTGCGTCGCCGGATCGTTCATCCCGACGTACGTCAGTTTTCCGTCGTAACCGTCCGCCTTCGCCTCGGCGAGATACTTCTTGGCCGCCTCGGGGTCGAAGCCGTTCCCGGCCACCGATCCGTGCCACTGCGACCACGACGCGAACATGTCGGTGCCGGGTTCGCCGAAGCCGCCCTGAACTCGCTCGTTGAACGTATTCGGGTCCACCGCAGCGACAATCGCCTTACGCACGCGCTCGTCCTTCGCTGCCCGATCGTCGCGCTGATTGATTGCCAGAACTCCGGCCATGCTGGCCGAGTACACAAATCCGGGATCACCGGCTTCGAAAGCCTCGTGAATGAAGTCGGGAGACTTCAGATAGGCAACCTGGATTCCGTCGGTGTGCAATCCTTCCAGTTTGCTCTTCTCGTTGACGATTGCGGGAAAGCGCAACTTCTCGAGGTACGGCGCCCCGTCCCAGTACGTCGGACGGGCAGCGAGCACCAATTCGTCCTGGGAGGCGAACTTCTCGACGGTGAACGGGCCTGCCCCGATCGGGGTGAACGTGCCGGTAGCCATCGACGAGGGCGCGACGATCATGCCGGGACCGGTGGTGAACATGATCGGGAACTCGTCCCACGGCTGCGCCAATGCAAAGACGACCGTACTCGGATCCGGTGAATTCGTCTCGCGCACAGCGGTCTTCCATACCAGCGCGTGAGTTCCCTTCTTCTGCAGATAGTGATCGATGCTCCACAGGACTGCCGCACTGTCCATCGGAGTGCCGTCGCTGAAGGTGACGCCGTCGCGCAATTTCAGTGTCCACACCGTGTTGTCGCCGTTGGCCGACAAGGACTGCGCCAAGTGGGGGACGTATTCGCCCGCCGCCGTATCGAAGCGCATGAGAAGGTCGTAGATGGCTGCCATTTCGCTACCACCGGTAGCGCCGCCGTCCTGACGGTCAGCCGGATCGAGACTGCTGATCCCGTTGTAGGTGGCAAACGACACGGTGCCACCCGATCGCGGCTCTCCCCCGTTGTTCTGGTCACCGACAACTCCGACCGTCACGTCCGATGCATCCGTGGTCGTACCTTGGCTGCTACCGGCGCACCCCGTCACCACCAGCGTCGCCGACGCCAGGACAACCATCCAGATTCGAGCGCGGACTCGGTACGAGCGCTTCATTGCGACTCACTTTCACAGTTCACGGATACGTCGATCCCTGGATCGGACACCCGACATATTTGTAAGTGAATTCTAGGTAAGGTCTCGTCCTGCGTCTTCGTTTTCACGAAGCCGAAGCGATAATTCGCGTTCATGACAGCAGAAACAAGAACTGAATTCTAGGTTGCAACCGTTCAGCGAATTACCAGTCCGATGACGTCTTCGACGTTCCGCTGGGCCTCTGCGAATCCGATCCGGCCACTGGTCCACAGCGCAAGGGCCGTCAACATCGTGCCGCCTATTGCCACGGCCGCAACCCTCGCCGTCTCGGCCGGGACGCCGTCCATCAACTCGAACAGCATTCTCCGATGTGCCGCTGCGCGCAGATCCAACGACTCGATCACGAACTGATCCGAGGACGAATGGAGTTCGATCTCCAACCGAGCGAAGTAGGGCCTACGCTCGAATGCCTTCATCTCGCGGCGATGAAGTGCCAGAACCCGCTCGTACGCGTTGTTCTCGCCACCGTCTGCCCGCAACTTCTCAGGACGACGGACCGATTCGAGACCGCTCCACGCCGTCATCGCCGCAGCCAGAAGTTGCTGTTTGGTCGGAAAGTAGCGATACAGCGTTCCGAGTGCGACGCCTGAACGCTCCGAGACGTCTTTCATCTGGATTCGATCCGACGGCATCTCGGCCAGCATCTCGACCACCGCCGTGGTCAGTCGTCCTCTCCGCTCGAGTTGCCCCACCGACATGAGGTCGACGTCCAAGGGAAACTCGTCGCTGCGCGCAGTCACGCGCGTCACGATAGTTCAGAATCCTGACCGCAGTGCCGGGTTGCGAAGTTTCATCGTAACCCCGATATCTAATACACGGATTAATCAACTGCAGATCGCGCTAGGGTTAGTCCATGACTGACCGGACAACCGATGACCAGCCAACCGTCGGCGTGCTGAACTTCTGGTCGTTCATCGAACTGGCCAACAAGCGACTGGCCACCGAACACGGCTTTCGCGACCAGCTGGCCACCGAGGTACTACTGACACTCAATCGGGCTTCCAACGTGGTCACCTACGATCTCGAGTCGTCGATCCACCGCCCTCGCGGCTGGTCATGGTCCTCCTTCAGGCTGTTGTTCGTCACCTGGCTGGCCGGTCCGATCGAGCCGAAGGCTGCCGCCGAGCTCACCGGCATGAGTAGGGCAGCGGTCTCCAATCTGTCCAAGTCGCTGCTGGCAGACGGATTGATCGATCGTCGGCCCACCGAGAACGACGGCCGTTCCGTCCAGCTGTACCTGACCGACAAGGGCCGAGAAGCCATGGTCGAAGCCTTTCGCGAGCAGAACGAACGCGAACACGCCTGGGTAAGCGTCCTGAGCGAGGCCGAACAGCGAATTCTTGTCATGCTCCTGGACAAACTGATCACCAACCGCAGCCAGTTCGACGTACGCGGACGTAACTGACATAGACCCGAACCCCTTGGAGGGTTGCGCTCATCACATCATTTTAGTTAATGTGTTTACTATCTGGTGGAGGTGAGCCAGGCAGAACAGCACAGAAGGAGCCCCGTCATGGCGTTCTATCGACAACTCGGCAACATCCCACCGAAGCGTCACACCCAACACCGTGACGAGTCCGGCAACCTCTACTACGAAGAGCTGATGGGAGAGGAAGGTTTCTCCTCGGATTCTTCGTTGCTGTACCACCGCGAGATCCCGTCGGCCATCGTCGACGCAACGGTCTGGGAACTGCGCGATCAGAGCACAACCCCCAACCATCCCCTCAAACCGCGCCATCTGAAACTCCACACGCTGTTTCCCGAAAGCACCTGGAACGAGACCGACGTGGTAACCGGCCGTCGTCTCATCCTCGGAAATGCCGACGTGCGATTGTCCTACGTCGTTGCGGCAGCGCCATCTCCCCTGTATCGCAACGCAATCGGCGACGAGATGGTCTACATCGAATCTGGCGAGGCGACCGTCGAGACCGTCTTCGGTGCACTCGAGGCCAGTGAAGGTGACTACGTCCTGATCCCGATGTCCACAACGCATCGATGGATCCCCAAGGGTGACAAGCCACTTCGTGCCTACGCCATCGAGGCGAACAGTCACATCGTCCCGCCCAAGCGCTATCTTTCCCGCTTCGGCCAGCTGCTCGAGAACGCACCGTTCTGTGAACGAGACCTGCACGGACCGATCGCGCCCATGATCGCCGAAGGAACCGACGTCGAGGTACTGGTCAAGCACCGAACGTCGGCGGGCATCGTCGGCACCCGAATGGTTTATCCCACGCACCCTTTCGATGTCGTCGGCTGGGACGGCTGCCTGTACCCGTACACCTTCAACATCTCCGACTACGAGCCGATCACGGGCCGTGTTCACCAACCGCCGCCGGCCCACCAGGCGTTCGAGGGAAACAACTTCGTGATCTGCAACTTCGTTCCGCGCAAGGTCGACTACCACCCCCTGTCGATCCCGGTGCCGTACTACCACTCGAACGTCGACTCGGACGAGATCATGTTCTACTGCGGCGGTGACTACGAGGCGCGCAAGGGTTCCGGCATCGGTCAGGGTTCGATATCGATTCATCCCGGCGGCCACGCCCACGGACCACAACCCGGCGCCTACGAGCGGAGCATCGGCGCCGAGTTCTTCGACGAGCTCGCCGTGATGGTCGATACGTTCCGGCCCCTCGAATTGGGTGAGGGAGCCCTTGCCTGCGAGGACGAAGCGTACGCCTGGAGTTGGGCAGGGCGGGGGCCTCGGCAATGACGATCATCTCCCCACTCCTGCGCGGCCTGTGCGACGACGCAGCACTTTTCCCACCCGGCAATGCTCCTCTCGCCGAAGCAATTCCGGCCCACGCCGCCTACCTGCAGGCGGATTACGACGCACTGGTCGGGCCTTTCGTTTTTCCCGCACCTCGACTGGGCGAACTGGCTGCGTACGTTTCAGCGGACAGCCCGGTGACGCTGAGCCTGACCGTGCCGGCCGGCCCATCCGATACGGCGGCCGCACTCTCGAACGCGCTCGCCATCCCTGGTGTTCACGTCGCCGCCGTCGAGGTGGGAATTCCAGACGGGTTGGACGCCGATGCGGCCTTCGAGGAAATCGCTCGTGTCCATGCCGCTCATCCCGACGTCGACATTTTTGTCGAGGTGCCTCGAGGTGATCGGCGCGCGGGCTATCTGGCAGCTCTCGAAACTGCCGGGCATTCCGCAAAGTTTCGCACCGGCGGGATTGTCGCCGAGGCGTACCCGAACGAGGAAGAGCTCGCCGATGCGGTGATATCCGTTGTCCGAGCCAATATCCCGTTCAAGGCGACTGCGGGACTGCACCACGGCGTGCGCAACACCGATCCGGAAACAGGCTTCGAGCAACACGGCTTCCTCAACATCATGGTGGCCGTCGACGCGGCGAGGCGGGGCGCCGATCGTTCGGAAATTGTTGCTGCACTGTCTCAGCGCGATGGAAAATCGATCGCGCAAGCCCTGGCCGACCTCACCGAGGACGAGGCCGGCGAGGTGCGTCGCCGATTCCTCTCGTTCGGTACCTGCAGCATCTCGGACCCTCTGACCGAGCTGGAAGGCCTCGGGTTGATCGTCCGCTCCGACAAAACCGAAGGAACTCTCGTATGACTGTCACGACCATCGACATTCCCGCCGACTCACTGTTCGGTCTCGACAATCTGCCGTACGGGGTCTTCTCCCCCGCGGGAGGGTTACCGCGTGTCGGTGTGCGCGTCGCCGAATCGGTGGTCGATCTCGCAGCGACACTGGGTGATTCCGTCTTCTCCGAACCGACTTTGAACGCGTTCATGGCTCAGGGACGAGATCAGTGGGTATCGGTGCGAAACCGGATCACGGAGCTCGTGACTAGCGAAATAGACTCGAATGCAGTGTTTTCCGTTGATTCGGTGACAATGCATTTGCCGATCGCAGTGGCCGATTACGTCGACTTCTACGCCTCGGAGAATCACGCAACCAACCTCGGGCGGTTGTTCCGCCCGGACGCAGCCCCCTTGATGCCGAACTGGAAGCATCTTCCCGTCGGATACCACGGGCGCTCGAGCACCGTCGTCGTCTCCGGCACCGACATCGTTCGTCCCTGCGGACAGCGGAAGGCACCCGATCAGGAAAGCCCGGACTTCGGACCGTCCCGGCGCCTCGACATCGAAGCCGAGATGGGATTCATCGTCGGAACTCCCTCGAAGATGGGCGATTCCATCACCCCGGACGAATTTGCCGAGCACGTCTTCGGCGCCGTCGTCGTGAACGACTGGTCTGCCCGAGACATCCAGGCGTGGGAGTACGTGCCCCTCGGTCCGAACCTGGGGAAGAGTTTCGCGACCTCCATCTCACCGTGGGTCGTACCCTTGCTCGCTCTCGAAGCAGCCCGAATCGACACTCCGGTGCAGGATCCCGAACCGCTTTCCTATCTGCGTGGTGAAGAGAAGTGGGGGCTGGACATCGACCTGGCCGTCGAGTGGAACGGTCACGTCGTCTCCCGGCCGCCCTACGCCCAGATGTACTGGTCGCCTGCGCAGATGCTCGCGCACACCACCATCAACGGCGCAGCAGCGAGCACCGGCGATCTCTTCGCGTCCGGAACCATTTCCGGACCGGACAAAGATCAGCGCGGCGCCTTCATCGAGTTGACGTGGGGCGGCAAGGAACCCGTAGCTGTGGGCTCCGAGACCCGTACCTTTCTCGAAGACGGCGACACCATCGCCATCTCAGCCACCGCTCCCGGCGTCGGCGGATCACGAATCGGCTTCGGGGATGTTCACGCTCGGATCCTGCCTGCAACGCAAACCGAAAGATAGTGATTGACAACTGTTTGATTCACGCTGATCTGATGTCCGGAATTCCTTGCCTCACGATTCTCCGAAGATAAGCTGGACTAACCATCCAGAGCGATCGAGAGTCCTGGCTCCGTGACGTCGCAGCAACCCCCTCTGCTGAGGTGCGGGTGCTTTCTGCCAGGTCCGATGGAGGACTCGTGCCAGGCGATCGACCCCGTACCTCAGTGGGGACAGCAGCTGTCATCGTGATCGTGGGTGGTGGACCCCGCGGGACCGGCGTACTCGAGCGGATCCTCGCTCACGAATCGGTGAACGCCGATCCCACACCGATCGACATTCACGTTGTCGACCCGTATCCGGCAGGCGCCGGCCGTATTTGGCGAGGCAGCCAGGCGCCGCTTCTGTGGATGAATTCGACAACCGCGGACGTCACGATGTTCACCGACGAGACCACCGCCGTGATCGGCCCGGTGCTGCCGGGTCCGACCCTCGCGGAATGGGTCGCCGAGCGCTCGGCTGAGCTTGCCGAATTCCCAGAAATCGCAGCAGAAGTTCCGACGCTCACCCCGTCGTCGTTTGCATCGAGGTCACTGCAGAGCCGATACCTGAACTGGGTGTTCGAGACTGCAGTCGACTCCGCGCCAGCGCACGTCGACGTTCGAGTTCATCGACGATCCGTGGTCGACATCGTGAACGTCGGCGAGACACAGACAGTTCATCTGGACGACGGAGCTGTCATCGACGCGACGACCGTCCTTCTCGCACAGGGGCACCCCGATGCGTTGCCTGCCCCACGCGAAACCGCGCTGACCAGCTTCGCGTCCGATCACGGGTTGACGTATGTGGGTCCGGGCTACACTGCCGATCTCGACGCCGATGTCATTCCCGAAGGCGAACCGGTTCTGATCGCCGGACTCGGGCTGGCTTTCATCGACTGGATGGTTCTCCTCGCCGAGAGCCGTGGCGGCATCTTCGAACGCGGTGAAGACGGCGTCCTCACTTACGCTCCCTCGGGTCGGGAACCCCTGTTGTATGCCGGATCTCGTCGCGGAGTGCCGTATCATTCCAAGATTTCGTACTCGATCGCTGACGCGCGGCCACCGCTACCGCGGTTCTTCACCGCTGATCTCGTTCCCGGCGACGGACCGTTGGATTTCCGAAACGACATCTGGCCCTTGGCGTCGAAAGAACTGGCAGGCGCCCACTATTACGAGCTGTTCGCATCTCATCCGGATCGGACAGTGGGCACCTGGGAGGAGTTCGACGCCGAATTCGCCTCGCTGGCTTGGGGATCGCCTCGATTGCAGGAACTGGTCGAGAACGCAGTCCCGAAGCCGGAAGACCGTATCGATCTCGAGCGGCTGAACCGCCCACTCGGCGGTGAGCGCTACGACGGGCTTGCCGAGGTCCAGTCCCGGATCACCGAATACATCTCGGCAGATGTCGCGCGGAGGTCGGACCCGTATTTCAGCGCCGACGCGGCTGTCTTCTCAGCGCTGCTGTCGACGTACATGACCGTCGGAGAATTGTTGCGGCGCGGCAGAATCCCGGCCGAATCCGTCGCCAAGGACGTCGAGGGTTGGCTTCATTCGTTCTTCAGCTTCATCGCCAGTGGTCCGCCGCCCGAGCGTTTGGAACAGTTGGTCGCCCTCAACGAGGCGGGCATCGTCCAGTTCCTCGGGCCGGATTCGGTGTTCTCCACCGAGATCGACCCGGCAACGGGGGCTGGGATCTTTGTCGCGCGCAGTGCGTCGCACACCGACATCGTGGCCGCGAACACCCTCGTCGAAGCACGCTTGCCGGTTGCTTCCATCAGCGCGAGCGGTGACTTGCTCCTGCGGACGCTTCACCGTCGGGGCGAGGCAGTCGAACTTCGTGCGACCGTGGACAGTTCGGCGAAGCTCGCCGTCGACGGTACTTCACGAATTCTCGACCAGAACAACACTGCTCATCCCCGCCGCTTCGCCGCAGGGCCGTGGGTTGCAGGCCATAACTGGTCGGCGGCTTTCCCTCGTCCCCGTACCAATGCAGGGTTCTTCCGGCATAACGATGCCCTGGCGGCGGAGATTTTGGGTGCTACGCGCCTGTGAGCGGTTAGGGAGTCCTGGGACTCCCTAACCGCTCACAGGGGGCTGTGCCCCTAGCTGAACACCAACTCACCCTCGTCAACCGCGACGGTGATACTGCCGCCCTCTTCGAGGAGATCGTCGAGCAGCATGTCGGCGATCTTGTCGTCGACCACACGCTGAATCGAACGACGCAACGGGCGAGCCCCGAACTCGGGTTGATGCCCGTGCTCGGCAATCCAGTCCACTGCGTCGGCAGTGAACTCGATCTCGATGCCCTTGGACTGCAGCCGCTTCCGGCTGTCGTCGAGCAGCAGATCAGTAATCCGGTGCAGTTGCTCGGTGTCGAGCTTGCGGAAGATCACGATCTCGTCGATACGGTTGAGGAACTCCGGCCGCATCGATTCGCGCAACCTGGCCATCACGCGGTCGCGCAGTGGCTTCTCCGCCGACTCTGCATCGCCTGTGGTGAAGCCGAGTCCACCGGACTTGCTCGAGATGATGTCCGAGCCGAGGTTGCTGGTCATGATCACGACGGTGTTCTTGAAGTCCACCGTCCGACCCTGACCGTCGGTCAGACGCCCGTCGTCGAGCACCTGGAGCAAGGTGTTGAACACGTCCGGGTGTGCCTTCTCGATCTCGTCGAGCAGGATCACCGAGTACGGGTTACGACGCACCTGTTCCGTGAGCTGTCCGGCCTCGCCGTAGCCGACGTATCCGGGAGGAGCACCGACCAATCGGCTGACCGTGTGCCTCTCACCGAACTCACTCATGTCGAAGCGCAGCATCTTGTTCTCGTCTCCGAAGAGTGTGGCAGCCAGAGCTTTTGCGAGCTCCGTCTTGCCGACGCCAGTGGGTCCGAGGAACAGGAAGCTACCGACGGGACGATCCGGATCGCTCATACCGGTCCGGCTACGACGCACGGCACGCGCGATTGCGCGAACGGCGTCATCTTGCCCGATGACACGACCGTGCAGTTCCTCTTCCAGACGGCGCAGGCGATCTTTCTCTGCCTGAGTCATCTGGCTTGCCGGAATACCCGTTGCGCGAGCGACAACTTCGGCGATTTGTTCAGCGGTCACGTCCGGCGTTTCCTCGGAAGGAACCGAGGATCCTGCCTTCTCGAGACGCTTTGCGACGCCGTTGATCTCGTCACGCAGGGTCGACGCCTTCTCGTACAACTCGTCGGCGACGGCTTTTTCCTTGTCGCTCTCGAGCTGCTCGAGACGCTGCTGCAGCGCAGCGGTGTCTACCGTGGCCGTCTTCAAGCGAAGCCTGGCGCCGGCCTGGTCGATCAGGTCGATTGCCTTGTCCGGCAAGAACCTGTCGCCGATGTAACGTGCCGACAGCTCTACCGCAGCGGTGATCGCCTCGTCGGTGTAATGGACCTTGTGGTGATCCTCGTACCGACTGCGCAGGCCGCTCAAGATGGCGATCGCGTCCTCGATCGACGGCTCTCCGACCTGTACGGGCTGGAAGCGCCGCTCGAGCGCGGGATCCTTCTCGATGTTCTTACGGTATTCGTCGAGCGTGGTGGCGCCGACGATGTGCAGTTCACCGCGAGCGAGCTTGGGCTTGAGGATGTTTCCGGCGTCCATCGCACCGTCTGCGCCGCCTCCGGCACCAGCGATGGTGTGCATCTCGTCGATGAAGACGATCAGCTCGTCCTTGTGTGCGGTGATCTCGTCGATCACCTTGGTCAGCCGTTCCTCGAAGTCACCGCGGTAACGGGTACCCGAGACCATGCTCGAGAGTTCGAGCTGGACGATCTTCTTGCCCACCAACGATTCCGGGACATCCCCGTCGACGATGCGCTGGGCCAGTCCTTCGACGATGGCAGTCTTGCCGACGCCGGCCTCACCCACCAGGACCGGGTTGTTCTTGGTGCGGCGGGAGAGGATCTCGATGGTCTGTTCGATCTCGTCGGCGCGGCCGATCACCGGATCGACGCCGCCGTTGCGGGCGCGATCGGTGAGATCGATGCCGTACTTGTCGAGCGTCGGTGTGGTGGACTCGTCTTCGACTGGACCGGCTGCGGGATTCTGAACCGCTGCCTGCAGCTTCTCCGGCGTGATGCCGGCCGAAGCGAGCAGACGACCCGGAACATGATCGGGGTCACCGGCCAGGGCGATGAAGAGATGTTCGGGGTCGATGTACGTCGATCCCAGGGCTCGGGCCAGTTGATGAGCCTCGAGTAGAGCGGTTTTCACGGCACTGCTGAGCGCAGGAGCAGAGTAGCCCCCCTGCTCACGGCCTTGTGGCAGCCGCAGGTCGACGGCGTCGACCACGGATTTCGGGTCGGCTCCGGCGCGCTGCATGAGCGTGCGGACCGGATCCTGCTCCGCCATGACGCGGAGAACGTGCAGTGCATCGAGATCCGAATCACCGCGAGCAGCCGCTACACGTGCAGCGTCAGCCATGAGTTGCTGGGTGGCCCTGCTCATGAGCCGGGAAATATCGATGCGACCGGGACCCTCGGGCCCGAAGAATGCTGGCATTCCGAAGCCTCCTTGCAGAAAGTTGAGCGTTACTGACTCAATTAACGTGCATGGGGCTCGATCAATTCCCGCCGCCTCAGATTTGTTTCAACACCATCCAGTCGCCGATCGTTCTCAACTACCGAAAGATCCGGTAGACCGACCGACCGGGTACGCCTCGACGCGCATGATCACCGATCCCGCGCAGGGACCACTCTTGATGTCGGTACGCCACGAACCTTTCAGACTGCCATCGGGCTGAGGCGTGTAATACGCCTCGGAGTGCGCCGCTGCCCACACCTTGGGCACGCCCTCCCCCTGGTAGCAATCCCACTCCCAGTCATAGGGGTGCACCCAACTGGTTCCGTCCCAGGTGTATCGAGCAGGCTGCGGCAACGTCGGATTGGCGGGAGCCGGACCGCCGACCACTGTGGCGATACAGACTCCGCTCGAGCAATCCGTCTCGAACGTGTAGGTATCGGAGAAATCCGGCTCCCACTGGCTGGCGGCCAGACTTGTGCCCGTCTTGGTCGCGGCGAAACGCTTGAGCGAGTAATCACCGGACCAATTCGCATCCGCAGCCCCCGCGGGCATCGCTCCGGCGACAAACCACGTAGCAACGAGCGCAACCACCAGCAATGACTTTCGCATGCGTGAAGTGAATCACAAGCTATGTCCGAATTGTCGGATACTGGCCACAAGAACACCGACGACGATCAGCACCAGCGAAACCAACGGCAATGCTCCCGCACCCCTGTCCGCCAAGATCAGCCCGCCTACGACGCCGCCCGCTGCGATCGCCGAATTGAAGATCGTCACGAAAACCGATTGCGCAGTGTCCACAGCGTCGCCCGTCGTATCCGCGAGCGCCGTCTGAAGGAGAGTGGGAGCGCCTCCGAATGCCACACCCCACGCCGCAACGCTGAGTGCGATCACAGCGAAGCTGTCACCGCCGACGCCCAACGCCGTCAAAGCTGCGGCAAAGACCACCAAGCTCAGCACGGTGAGACTTCGAAGGGCCCGGTCGACAAACACCCCGACCACACCGATGCCCACGAAGGCGAAAAGTCCGAACACGAACAAGACGATTCCCAACCGATCGCCGAAACCGATGCGATCCAGAAACGCCGCCAGATACGTGTACACGATGTTGTGCGCGAGGATCCACAAGAACGCGACAAACAGAATCGGTCGTACGCCAGGCAGGACCAGGACTTTCCGCACCGGCAGCTGCCGATCCGCTTGTTGCCCGGGAAAGTCCGGCATCACCGTGAGTATCCACGCGACCAGAAGTAGCGCAGCAACCGACATCACGGCGAAGACGACGCGCCAATCGGCCAGGGTCCCGAGCCACGCCCCCATCGGAACGCCGATTGCCAACGCGATCGGCTGTCCGACGGAGGCAACCGCAACGGCCCGCCCCTGCAGGTGAGGGGGCGACATCCTGCGTGCGTACCCGGCAAGCAACCCCCACACCACACCTGCCGCCATACCGGCCAGAAACCGAACACCCAAGGTGAGAACAAGATTCGACGAAAGCGCTGTCACCAGATTGAAGACACCGAACCCCAGAATCGCCGACACCAGGACAGCACGCCGTCGCAATCCTCGGGTCAATGCGATCAGTGGTACCGCCCCGACGACGGAACCCAATGCGTATGCGGTGACCAATTGCCCTGCGCCGGAGACTGATACGGACAACCCTGACCCGATCTGCACCAGTAGTCCGGCCGGCATGGTTTCGGTTGTGATCGCTATGAAGCCTGCCATTGCGAGTGCCGACAACCCGGCCAGCGGTAGTGTCCGGACGGAATCGGTCTCCGCCAGTGCCGAAGTCGCCGTCCCGTCCGAGTTCGAGCTCACCTTGTCGGTGTTTCGGGACTGCCTTCACCCGACTGGCCGGAACGGACCAGTTCTGCAATAGACGCCCAGTCCATCTCGCCCTGACCGTTCGCCAGAGCCTGAGCGAGCACGCCTCGAAGTACGCCACCGAACGGCAAATCCAGATCGACGCTGCCGGCGGCGTCGAGCGCAAGCCTCAAATCCTTGAGGCCCAGAGCTGTGGTGAATCCTGCAGGCTCGTACTGACGCGTCGCGACGAGGTTTCCGTAGCTGGAGTAGACCGGCCCCGGGAAGATCGTCGAGGTCAGCAGTTCTACGAGTTGGCTTCCGTCCACACCGGACCTCTCCCCCAATGTGATTGCCTCGCCCAAGGATTGAATCGCGGCGAGGATGAGGTAATTGCCGATGATCTTGACGATGTTGGCCTGCTCCGGACGCTCACCTTGTGGCCACGTGCGAGCACCGATGACGTCGAGGAAGGGTTGCACTCGCCCGAGGAGGGAACTGTCGCCGGCGGCGATGATGTTCAACTGGCCAGCCTGAGCAACAGAAACGCGTCCGAACACCGGCGCCGCGATGTACCCGATGCCGTACTCGGCGTGCAGTGCGGCGGCGCGCTTGGCAAGGTCGACGCTGACGGTGGCCATGTTGACGTGCACGGTTCCACTCGGAACGGATGCGAGGACGGCGGGATCCAGAATGGCCGAAGACACGGCCGAATCATCTGCCAACATCGACAGCACAACACCGGACTGGAATGCCTCGGCAACGGTTTTCGCGCCGATCGCCCCTTCCTCGACCAGTTCGGCTACCGCTTCAGGGCTGCGATTCCACACCGTCACGTCGAAGCCTGCGCCCAGTAGATTTCGAGCGATGGGACGACCCATCGCGCCCAAGCCGACCACGGAAACAGAAGTCATGGATTTCCCTCTCGAAAGTGCTGAACCATCTAAGACGGTTCCAGACTCTCACACGGGTACAGTTGCTGTCGAACCGGTTGAGATGGTTCGCCACGAAGGAGGACGAAAGTGAACGAAGCAGGAGCTGATCAATCCGCTCGGGACGTGTTTCGACTCGACAACGACACGCTCGCCTTCCGCTTCACCGCCACCCTCACCAATCGGAACGGCTCGAGGTTCGAACGACTCACGAGCCCGCAGCGACTCGAATTATGGTTACGCGCCAACGATCTGATGGACGCCCCCGCAACCGCGACAGAAGACGACCTCCGCGGCGCGCAGGATTTACGTGAGGCCATTCATCGCATCGGAACCGCCGTGTGCGAGAACCGCCGCGCCTCACGCACCGATGTCGGGATCGTCAACACCGCATCCGAGCTCGGTGATGCCCACCTCGTCCTCGAGAGTGGCCGGGCCCTCTGGAAATCAGCCGGAGACAATCCGATCCGCGACGCTTTGTCGATAGTGGCTGCCGACGCGATCGCGGTGCTCGGTGGAGCCGACCGGGACCGCGTCAAGGCCTGCCAGGGCGACGGGTGCACCGGCCTCTACGTCGACACCAGTCGCGGCAACAACCGACGCTGGTGCTCGATGAACATCTGCGGAAACAAAGCCAAGAAATCCGCGATGACCGCTCGCGCCGACTAGCTCATCTCACCTTCACCGCGACTCCATTTCGCCGCCACTCGGTTCCACAGCTTCTCGATCGGCGTCGACAGCAGGAGAAGAAACAGCGGGAAGTACGACGTCACCGGAACGAGCACACTGACGAGCAGCGCCACCACCATGATCAGGAAAGTGACGATTTCAGCGGTGAAATGCGGCTTCGCATTCTCTTCACTCAACGAAGGGTTGCGAACCAGACCCCACGCGACCACCGCCAGGCACGCAGCACTGGCTGCCATTGTCCCGATGTAGAGAGCCCTGGTCCCGAGATCCTGCGACGGCGCCGCAACGAGCGCTGTCGGGAAGGGCAGGAACACGATGGTCATCACCCACAACCCCAGCCCACGAACGACCACCTTGTCTCCGTCGACCACAAAACGAAGCAACCGATGCTGCGACCACCAGAGCCGGAAGATCACCAGAAAGCTCAGGGCGAACGAATAGAACTGCGCAGCGTGATCGCGCAGGAGTTCCGACGTGGTGCCGTGGTGGTCACTGGTGAGTTCGACCAGCGGCAGGACGAGCAGCGTGATCGCAATGGCGACAATCGCGTCGATGAAAGTGACGTAGCGCTCGAAGTAGCGGGTGCGTTCCGCAATCTCAGCCATTGCGGAAGCATAAGCCTCACAACAGGAAACAGACCGGCGACGCCACTTTACGGAAGCACGTATCCGGAAACATACAATTAACGAATCAAATTCGTTAGATCTCTTGACCGTGACGGAGCCCATCCCCATACTTAACGAATCACATTCATTAAGTGACTCGCATCACGCCACCAGGGGTCGGTTCAGCCACCCCCTTCAGGACATGGGGTTGCCCTAGTGCCGATCAACGCTTCGACGAATACGCAGTCCGACCGGGTTCCACTCACCGCCAACCGCGGTATTGCCGTCTTCAGTATCGGCGTCATGGGGTTCATCACCGCGAACCTCATCCCCCTGATGATCGTGGCAATGGTCGAGGACCTTGGTGTCACCGAATCCGCTGCCGGTGCCGTTCTGACCGCATCGCTGCTGGTCTGCGCCGTCACCTGCCTCGCCACCACCCGAATCGCCTCGGGCCGGCATCGCCATCTCCTCGGCCGCGTCAGCCTAATCGCGATGGCAGCCGCATTCGGCGTTGCGGCCATCGCACCGTCCACGACGATCGCATGCGCCGCGATCATCGTCGGCGGTATCGGCGCTGGTGGATCCGCATCCGTTGGCGGAGCGGCACTGGCCGCGCTCACGAACCCGGACCGGGCGTCAAGCATCAGCGGCCTCGTGAACCGTGTCGTCGTCACAGCCGTCCTCGCTCTCGTACCCATCCTCGGCACACACATGACCAACGCATTCGGCATCGTCGCAGTCCTGGCACTGGCTACCGCAGCAACGGTCACCTGGTTGCCGTCGTCCCCGGTGAAAGAGTCGCCGGAGACGGCGAAGTCCGCCAATACGACCACAGCTCTCCCCGCCGGGGTCAGCGCGAAACGACTCACTTTTGCCGGAACCGCATTTCTCGCGATGCTTGCAGTCTGGGCGATCAGCGAGGACTCGTTGTGGGCAGTACTCGGCATCATGGGTTCCGAGCACGCCGGGCTCTCGGATCAACAAATGAGTCTCGCACTGAGCGCATCAACGGCGGGTGGTGTGCTCGCGGCTGTTACCTTGACCGCGTTGGGTTCTCGGGTCAGTCGGACAGTATCGATCTCCGTGCTACTGATACTCGGGGCAATTCTGAAGCTGTCTGCCGGCCTCACCACCGATCCCACGATCTACCTGGTAGTGGTCATCGCTTGGAACACGATCTACGCGGCCACGTTCATCGTCCTGGTTGCCATCTCGGCCGCGCTCGACGCGGCCGGCCGATGGTCGGCGCCACTACTGGGCACCTACCTCATCGGCTCCGCGTTCGCGCCGCTGTTCGGAACTTCGGTGACGGCCGGCCTCGGGTATCCGACCTTCGGAGTCATCATCTCGGGGATCAGCTTCGTTCTACTGGGCCCGTTCGCCTTGGTTTCCCGACTCTCCGCACGTACCGAAGGTGCGTATCGTCACCACAGCGCCGCCATCACTACTACCGTCATCGCGTAAGGATCACGTAGAAGTCATGAATGACAGCATCACTCACTACCGCAACGGAAAGATCTTCACGGCTGCCGACGACGGATGGGCCGAGTCGATAGTCGTCGAGGACCACAAGCTCAGATTCGTGGGCGAAACCGTCTATGCCGATATCCTGGCTCCAGACGCCGAGGTGATCGATCTCGAAGGTGCCGTCGTGCTACCCGGTTTCGTCGACGCCCATACGCATTTGGTGATGATGGGATTCGCGCTGCAGAAGTTGGATCTGCGTGATGCCGCCGATCTCGCCGACATTCAGTCCAGCATCAAGCAATTCGCGGAATCGAACCCGGACGCACCACGACTGCTGGGTCGCAGTTGGTTGTTCTCCGCGCTGGATGGAGGGCACCCGACGCGAGAGATGATCGACGCCGTCGTACCCGATCGCCCGGTGTACCTCGACGCCAACGACGTACATTCAGTCTGGGTGAACACTGCAGCACTGCGAGAACTCGGCATCGACGCGGACACTCCCGATCCGATCGGCGGTCGTATCGGCCGGGATCCGGACACCGGAGAAGCCACCGGAATGCTGTACGAGACCGCCATGATGCTCTACGTCTGGCCGAAACTGGCGGAGCTCGCATCCGACGAAGACCGGGACGCCGCCCTCGCTCTCACCTTCCGCCACTATCTCGAGGACGGAGTGACCGGTGCGGTCGACATGGCTCTCGGCGCGGACGAATTAGCCTCGCTGGAAAGAGCATTGGACGCAGGAGACGGAACACTGCCGCTGCGCGTCGCGGCTCATTGGCTGATGACCCGCGAGGACAATGAGGCCGACAACGTCCGACAAGTTCACGACGCAATCGAACTCCACGAGCGTGTCCAAGGTCCGTGGCTCCGTATCGCCGGAATCAAGATCATCATCGACGGTGTGATCGGCAGCTGCACTGCCGCAATGAAAGAGCCGTACTCGGACGGCACCAACGCCGAGCCCATCTGGGATCTCGAGTCCTTGATCCCCGTCGTGACAGCCGCTGACGCCGCAGGCCTGCAGATCGCGATGCACGCGATCGGCGACGAGGCGTCGGAGATCGGATTGACGGCACTCGAGTACGCGATCGCCGCCAACGGAGACATTCCCCGCAGGCACCGAATGGAACACTTGGAGTCCATCACCCGGGACAACGTCGAAAGGCTTGCCCGCCTGGGAATCATCGCCTCGATGCAACCGGTTCACGCTGACCCTGCAATCCAGGAGAACTGGCAGGCGATGCTCGGCGACTACCGGGTCAATCGCGCGTACCCCTGGCCCGAATTCACCGAGGCCGGAGCGGTTCTGGCGTTGGGTTCGGACGCTCCGACCGCTCCCCACCCGCCGCTGCCGAACATGTTCATCGCCACCACCCGTCGATCCGCAATCGATCCGTCACTGGCACCCAACCTGCCGAAGTACGCACTCCCCCTCGCGGACGCGCTGGCTCACGCAACTCGCGACGCTGCCTACTCGTGCCGGTGGGAAGATGTGACCGGCCAGCTGGTTCGGGGTAAAGCAGCCGATTTTGTCGTACTGAAACAAGATCCGTTCACCGAAGGGGTCGATTCTCTCCTGACCACAGAGATTGCGATGACCGTCGTTGCTGGATCCGTGCGATACGACGCGGCCGGGGCCAAGAGCACCGAAGCACGGAACGCCGAGTCCGATAGCTGATCGTTACCGGTTGTTCGATAACGCACGCATGCGGCCCGGCGACAGAACGAAGGAGGGACTTGAACACGTGAACCCATACACTCTGGAGGACGCATGCGCAGGAAAGCTCCGATTTCGGCCGCCGTCGCAGCCGCTGCACTGGTGACGGCCACTGCCCTGACGGTCGCCGGTTGTGGGTCGACCGAAGGAACACCTGAAGCGGCGGCGAGTTCCACGGCAGCCAGTTCAACGGCGTCGGCGACATCGACGGCAAACGAAACCGAGACGACGGTAGCGAGCTCTCCCCCGCCACAATCGAACACCCGCACAAATGCATCCACGACGGCGACTACGACAGCAATCCCCGCTTCGGGTCCCTGTCTCGACGTCGGCTCCTCGCTCGTCACCGACGCCATCGGCACGCTGGGCACCGACATCAACGGGGGCAATTGGATACCGAGATCCGCGAGCGAAGAACAGATCGGGAATTGTCCTGACCTGCTCTGGGTTTCGGTGGACGGCGACGGCGTCGGCGATGCGACTTACCAGTCACACGTCCTGTTCTTCCACGACGGAACATACCTGGGCACGGCTACCAGTGAGCCGTACTCGTACACACACGTCATCGACAGCAACAAGGATTCGGTATCCGTCCAATACCGTTGGCTGCTGGACGACGATGCATTCTGCTGTCCCCAAGGCGGACCGAACATAGTGAACTTCACGTGGAACGGCAGCGCCGTGGTTGCCGACGGCCAGTTCCCGCCCTCCTGAACCTGCCTGGGTCCGAGAAGGCCCTGAATGCAACTGTGCCCCAGCGACGACGGTCGCTGGGGCACAGTCTTGTTCGATCTACTCGCCGGCGCTCCTACTCACCGACACCGAGTTCGCGCAGGCGAGTCTTGTACAGCTCGATGTTGCCGAGCTTGATGTCTTCGTAACCGCGAACCACGTCCGGCAGTGCCGCGATCTCGACGGCGCGATCGTATCCGTCGGTTGCGAGCGTACGAGAGAGGTCAGCGATCATGGCCTCGTACTCGGCGAGCAGTTCACGCTCGACCTTGCGGACGTGCATGTAGCCGAAGGGGTCGAGCTTGGTACCGCGAAGCTTCTTACCCTTGGCCAGAACCTTCAGTGCAACATGCGACTTGGGTCCGAGACCGATCTTCTTCTTGCGGCCCATCACTCGAAGGATCGGCGGGTGGAGCTTGTAGGTCAGGTTCTCCCCGGCCGGCACCTGAGACTTGACGTCCTCGATGAATGCGGGGTCGACCAGCATACGAGCAACTTCGTACTCGTCCTTGTACGCGGTGAACTTGAAGAGGCCGCGGGCAACAGCCTCGCTGAAATCGGTCCGCTCGGTTGCGGCACGTTCGGCGGTCCAGACTGCCTGAACCTGATCGATGTAGCGCTGGGCGATCTTGACGGACTGGAACTCGATGAGCTGCGCCGCACGCAGTTCCACCAGTCGCAGGGTTTCACCGGTGAAGGTAGTTCCGGCGAACATGTGAGCCGGTGCGACAACGGGTTCGCGGACGGACTTGGCCGGCGTGGTGACGGCCGAGAACGCTGCGGTGTCGGCAATTGCTGCACGACCCCAACGGAATGCCGCGATGTTCGCGTCCACGGCAACGCCGTTGATGCCGATCGCTTCTTCGATGGCCTCGGCCGGCAGACGAAGTCCGCCGCTCTGGTAGGCCGCACCGATCAGCAGGAAGTTGGCTGCTGCGGTGTTACCGAACAACTCCTGCGCCGCGGCGAGTGCGTCGAACGAACGCAGGGTGCGCGACACCTTGTCGAGACGGGCGAGGAGTGACGTCTCCTCGGGGTAGCGAACAGCCTTGTCGTAGACCATGTCTCCGGTCGGCGTCTGCGACGTCGAGGCGATGGAGACCGTCTTCTCGGCGTTGCCGTAGTCGAGGTTCTTGTTGTCCGTCGCGGTCAGCAGGTCGAAGGCGACGATGCAATCCGCGCTGCCCGGAGTGAGGCGGTTGGACGGCTCGAGCGCGCTGGAGCTGAAACGCAGGTGCGAGACAACCGGTCCGGCCTTCTGGCTCAGTCCGATCTGGTCAAGGCTCTCCACCTCGAGGCCGGCGCGCAGTGCAGCCGTTGCGAGCACCTGGTTGACGGTCACGATGCCGGTGCCGCCGATGCCCGCGAGGAAAACGTTCTGCGTGCTGGTGAGCGGTCCGAAATCGGGGTCTGCGACGACGGGCGGGACGGGACGTGCGGCCTTGGGAGCCTTCTTGCCCGGTACCAGTTCGACGGTCACGAACGACGGGCAATCGCCGTCCATGCAGGTGTAATCGGTGTTGCAGGACGTCTGGTCGATCTTCGTCTTGCGGCCGTACTCGGTGTCCACGGGCTGGACCGAGAGGCAGTTCGACTTCACACCGCAGTCACCGCAGCCTTCGCACACTGCCTCGTTGATGACGACGCGAGTGTTGCGAGTGGGCAGCGTGCCACGCTTGCGCTGGCGACGAGCGTCGGCCGCACAGTGCTGGTCGTAGATCAACACTGTCACGCCCTTGATCTCGCGAAGCTCCTTCTGGGCCTCGTCGAGGCGATCGCGGTGCCAGAGCTTGGTGCCCTTGGCCAGAGCGCGCTTGTTGTGACGGGAAGGCTCGTCGGCGCAGATGATGATCTGCTTGACGCCCTCGGTGGTCAGCTTGTGGCTGAGCTGAGCAACGGAGAGGGCACCTTCCGCGTCCTGTGCACCGGTCATCGCCACTACTTCGTTGTAGAGCAACTTGTAGGTGATGTTCACGCCTGCGGCGATGCATGCCTGGACAGCCAACTGACCGGAGTGGAAGAAGGTGCCGTCGCCGATGTTCTGGAACAGGTGAGGCACGTCGGTGAACGGTGCCTGCCCGATCCACTGGCTGCCCTCGCCGCCCATTTGCGTCAGGCCGGTGACAGCGCTGTCCTCACGGCCGGACATGGTGACGAGTGTGTGGCAACCGATTCCGCCGCCGCCGATGGAACCCTCGGGGATAGCGGTGGAACGATTGTGGGGGCACCCGCTGCAGAAGTACGCGGTTCGCTTGGCGGAGAGCACGTTCAGCGACAGCGGGGCCGGGAGGGTGCGCTTGAGCTCGACGTGCGGCTTCAGTACGCGGCGCAACGGGGCGAGCAACCGGCCTGCGGTCAGTTCACCACTGGCAGGCATGAGCAGACGGCCCTGGCCGTCACGCTTGCCGATGATGCGAGGGGCATCGTCGGTGCCGTACAGGACTTCCCGGATCTGAGCTTCGATGAACGCGGTCTTGTCCTCGACCACGACGATCTGCTCGAGACCTTCGGCGAACTCCTTGATCTTCTCGCCCACGACGGGGTAGCACATTCCGATGCGAAGGAGACGGATCCCGGCGCGGTGCAGCGCGGCATCATCGACGCCGAGGTCTGCCAGAGCTTGTCGGACGGAGTCGAAAGTTGTACCGGTGGCGGCGATACCGATCTTCGCACCGGAGGGGTTGACCTCGATCACATCGAGGTTGTTGGCAGTTCCGTACGCGTGCACAAGATCCCATCGCGGGCCGTACAGATCGGCCTCGGCGATGACACTGTCCGGCGGCGCGGCCATCTGACGCTGCTTGTAGACGAAGGGCTTGCCCTCGAACTGCACTTCCGGAACCACGATGTCGAAGTCCGCGATGCTGCCGTCGATCGTCCAGGCACCGTCTGCGACGTCGGCGACGATCTTCAGCGCTACGACGCAACCGGAGACACGCGAGAGAGCAACGGCGTGCATACCCATCGTGATGATCTCTTCGGCATTGCGTGGGAAGAGAACCGGCACGCCCATCGCGGCAAGCGAGCGCTCGCTGACGGCCGGAACCGTGGAGGACTTCGACGCGGGGTCGTCGCCCACCAGGAGGACGACGCCGCCCTTGGGGTTCACGCCGTACATGTTGGCGTGGCGAATGGTGTCGGTAGCGCGGTCGACGCCGGGGCCCTTGCCGTACCAGACGCCGGTCACGCCGTCGTGGGTCGCGGTTCCGGCGGGGAGATCCGTCTGGCTTCCCCATACCGCCGTGGCGGCGAGCTCCTCGTTGAAGCCAGGGATGAAGGTGATGTCGTGCTCGGCGAGAACCTTGGGCATGCCGTGAAGCATCTTGTCGACGCCACCGAGGGGGCTGCCCTGGTAACCGGAGACGAAGGTGGCAATACGCTTACCTGCCCGAATGTCGCGAACGTGCTGCTCGACGAAGCCGCGTGCAATTGCCTGAACACCGGTCAGCAACACCGGTCCCGATCCCGACCGGTACCGATCATCGAGGTCATAGGGCTTGGCCTGGGCTACGCCCGACACCAGTTCAGTCATCGTGGACCACCGTTCCGTCTGCAGTGCATTTCAACTACCGTGCATTTTCAACAACCGCGTAACTCGATCTGTTCAGATGATCGTGGTCGAGGTATGTGAAAGCGTCAACAGAGGCTTGTTCAACTATTCAAATTGACAATTTGTGAGCCAAATCACGTGACCTAGGTCATCGAATCAATCAGTTGGAGACCCGTTCGTGGCGATACGGCGAAACGGACATAAAACGTTCCCGACAATGCACACCGAGAACTTTCTTGACATTGACGCAACGTCAACTTGCATGCTGAATGAGCACAACCGATCCGAGAGTAGGAACTCCACGTGAGCGAATGGTCCATCCAAGAACTCGCCAAAGCCGCAGGTACCACCAGCAGAACGCTGCGTCACTACGGCGATTTGGGACTCCTGGAACCGAGTCGCATCGGCGCCAACGGCTACCGCTTCTACGACGAAGACGCCCTGGTGCGACTGCAACGCATCCTTCTACTTCGGGAACTCGGACTCGGATTGCCGGCCATCGCCGAAGTCCTCACCGGCGAACGCGATACGGCCGCCGCACTGCGTACGCACCTCGAACTCCTCGAGCAAGAGCGCACGCGGATCTCGAGACAGATCGAATCGGTCAACAGGACCTTGAACAAGACGAAGAATGGTGAATCACTCATGCCGGAAGATGTTTTCGACGGGTTCGACCACACCCGATACAAGGACGAGGTCATCGAGCGTTGGGGCAAGGACGCCTACACCAGCGGCGACAACTGGTGGCGGTCGATGTCGGAGCAGGACCGTAAAGCTCATCTGCAAGCTCAAGCCGACATCGCAGCGGCATTCGGAAAAGCACTGACAGCGGGGCTGTCCGCGGAAAGCGACGACGTCCAGACGATTACCCGAAGACAGTTCGAGTGGATAAAGATCGGTTGGCAGGGAAGGACTCCCAGCGCCGACGCCTTCACCGGACTCGGCCAGATGTACGTCGACGATCCCCGCTTCACTGCAAACTACGACAAGTACGGAGAAGGCACCGCTTCGCTGGTCCGTGACGCGATGAAGGTCTACGCCGAGCGCAATCTGCACTGACGCCGATCAGTCCTGCCCACTGCCGAGGAGGTTGTGTCGGTGCGCTGCCGCGACAGCCTCTTCCCGGGAATGCGCACCGAGTTTGCGATACAAGGCTCGGAGGTGACTCTTCAGCGTGTTGTTGGATACGAACAACCGCCGCGCGATCTCACCGATCGGAATGCCGAGACCCAGTTCCACGAGAACGTCCATCTCCCGTTTCGTCAATTGGACCCGAACGATGGCCGCCGGATACATCTGCGCCGCTTCGGATTCGAGAAAGGTCGCGACGGCACTGCTCGAGCCCTCGGCCCGATCTTCGAGTTGCCTGATCAGATCACGCGGTATCGTCGCCAGGGCCGACAGGACACCGGAGGTTTCGAGCAGTCCGCGAACTTCCTCCCATGTACTCGCGGCAGCGGGGATCCTGCCCAGTTCACACAGAGCAGCGCATTCGATCAGCAGGGATTCGAGCCGAAACCTCGTGAGATACTGTCCGCTCCAGTCGATTTCGCGGCACAATTCCAATGCCTGGGACGGCGACCCGGTCAGGAGATGCGCCCGCGCCACGGAGACCGTGACAACTGCAAACGTATGTGGCGCAGCGACTGATTCTTCCAGCGCCTTGGTACCCTCCCCGGACGCCAACAGAAGATCGATACGTGCCGCGGTGAGAAGCGCGTCACCGAGCGATCGTTCACACGGATTCACGTGCCCGTGCGTTGCCACTGCGCGCTGGAGGGAAATCAGCCCCCAGAACGGGTCCGATTGCAGCAGTGCAAATCTGGTGTAAGTGTAGGCCGCGAACGCCCACAGGTCGCCCGGCGGTGTGACCTCGGCGAGTGCGTCCATCGCGGCAGCTCCGGCGTGCAGGTCCACGCTGTCGCACGCCACCAGTGCCCGCGCGATCGCTCCCCCCATGTGCGAGGGCGGTCCCAACCATCCCGAAACGTCCGGGTGTGTGCTTTCCAGGTGCAGCCAGTCCGTCGCGTGCGCGACGTCCCCGATCAGCGCGGAGTTGAGCGCGGCATTGCCTGCGGCGTGACGCAGGACGAACTCCGGACCATGTTGCACCGCACCTTGATAGGCGAGTCGCAATTCCACCGCGGCATCACCGAGGTCACCGGTCAATTGATGCGAGACCCCCCAGATCAGCCGCAGGGCGGGCAGTTGAGACCCCAACGCGCCCAACGACTCGTCGCCGAGTCCGTACACGACGTGCGCCAATTTGCGCGTGATCTCGGTAGAGCGTTGGTACTTACCGGATGTTCTCAGCACCACCGATTGGACAGTTCCGACGTTCAACAAGCTGTGCGCATGCGGACTACCACCTATCGCACGCAATTCCGCCGGTTCCGTCGGTAATGAATCGCCGTTGATCAACTGCGGCCGCAGACGTGATTCGAGCAGGTCACGACCCACCAGAATCGAAGGGTTCGAACTGAGTACGTCACCGGGTATGGATTGCAACGCAGTCCGGACCAATCCGGTGTGATCGACCAGAAGATCAGCCCAGTGGCGCTCGAGTATGTCGAGCACCCTGGTCCACTTGCGTCCGTCCAAGGCGTAGTGAACGGCACCGGCTATATCCGAAGTCCCGAGAGCGTGATCGACGAGTACCTGGAAGGGATCTTCGAATCCATCCCCTTGTTCGGCCCGTATCTGTATGAATGCCAGTCGAACTGACGGCGCGAAGTACCAGGACGGTTCTCCCTCGAAACCATTCCGGAAGATCAGACCGAAAGACTCGAGCAAGTCCAGTTTGCCCTCCACGTCAAGATCGTCGGACAAGACACGAGCGATCTCTGGTGTCACCGTGCGGGCAGCGGCGATCGTAGTCGCGAAGTCGAACAACTCGAGCGACTTGCCCGATCGAGGAGCGGTCCGACTGACGTACGCGTGGATCGCCTGGTCCACTCGCTGCTGAACGCGTTCGCGTCCACGGCTCGGTTCACTCAGCCCCGCAACCGCACTCAGAGCAACCTTCATCAGCACGGGAACGCCGGCGACGCGTTCACAGATCGAATGGACGATGCCCGAGGGAAGGTGAATCCCTGCCTCCGCGAACAGAACGGTGGACTCGTCGAGCGTGTATCTGAGGTCGTTCGCGCACAGGTACTCGTCCACGCGGACGTCTTCGAGCAAGTCCGTCGCAGACCGATCCTGCAGCGTGACGATTACTTTCAATCCGGGAAGCCGCACGATCAGATCCACGATTCGGCGTCCCACCTCGTCACCCTCAACCAGGTCGATGCGGTTGAACACCAACACGAATGGTGCGGGCGACGAGTCGAGGAGTGATTCGATCGCGCCCACTGGATCCTCGCGCATTCGTGGCGGGGCCTCGAGTGATTCCAGGGAATCCTGAATTACTGCGAGCGCGGTGTTCCAGTACTCGAGGGGGGTCATCCGATGCGATGGCGCCGGCACCCAGACTACCGGTCTGCTCGGCACCTGCCCGAGAGTCGTGAGCCACAACGCGGCGAGTTCCGTCTTGCCGAACCCAAGCGGCGAATCGATGACAGTCAATCCCGCCGAGCGTTCCATCAATCCGAGGAGGCGGGGACGAATCGCCGTGGCTCCACGCCCGGCAAGCCGCCTTTGCAGCGTGCCCCTTCCTCGAGGATTTCGCTTTGCTCGAGATAGCTGCGATCGATTCGAAGTGGACGTCATGATGGCCGACAAACGAGCAGTCGATCCCCGCCGAACTCGAGATTTCGTTCGAGCATCGAACTCCCAACCTGTCCACCCATAACGAACAACATAGACAGCTTCGCCGCGACACGCGAGCACTGGCCCTCTCACAAATACGCCCGATTTGTCTCATTATGTGGGCTCGGTCACTATTGACGTCTATTTGCGGGAGAGTGACTGCGACCTGCGGGATCTGACATATCATGCCCGCGTGTCGATGAATTCCGCCCGCATCCGCGTGTCGACCCGATCGGTCGATCCTGCGGACGCCGACGACTTCTGGCGCAGTGCCACACGTCCGTTCTTCGTCACCGACCGAATTGACCCTGACACATCTCTCGAAGGCTCGATCACAGCGCTTTCCATCGGAACCTCGTTGATCGGTCAAACTACCTTCAATGCACAGAAGTACACCCGAAACAATCGGCTGATCGCCGAGAGCGGACTCGACGATGAATACATGGTCCAGGTCGTCCTCGACGGGCAGTTGAGCGGCAACGCCGACGGAGTCGATTTCGTCGCACGTCCAGGCGATGTCACATTCTTCGACCTCGGGCGTACCTGGACCGCCGACGCGGAGGCGGAATCGACAGGGCGCACCATCACGCTCCTCGCACCGCGTTCCCTCGTCGAGGCCGAGTCGAAGGGTCGTTCTCTACACGGGACGGTACTGCGCGGAGTTCCTGCCGTCGTGCTCGCTCAGTGCATGCAATCGGTCGTACTCGCGCTACCGCATCTCGATCCCGATGCTGCGGCCGGCTACGAGGACGTCGTCGCTTCCCTCCTTCGTGTCAGTTTGGGTATCGCCGAACCTGATCTGTCGCCGCGGCCCGATCACTCTCTCCGCGATCGTGCGTACGCCTACATCGCCGAGCATCTCTCGGAGACCTGGCTCGGCCCGACGAGCATGTGCGCAGCATTGTCCGTCTCCCGGGCACAGCTCTATCGCGCATTCGCATCCGACGGCGGAATAGCTCTTGTCATTCGGCGGAAGCGTCTCGAACTCGTCTACCGCGAATTGACCAGAACCGAGATGCCGAACGAAACGATCGAAGCGTTGGCCCTGCGATGCGGCTTCACCTCGAAATCCCAGTTGGCGCGAGCGTTCAAGGACTTCTACGGGATGACCCCGAGCCAAGCCCGAACCGACGGTAGACGCACGATCGGGGACCCGTCGATCGCACGCCTGCACCGCCGACTCGAGTTCTTCAGCCCCTGAATCCGAGATACTCCAGAGCCTCGGGAGCGTGCCTGTGTTCTAGTTGATCCATGAGCTGGGTCGACAAGGAACTGAGTCTGGCTGCGCTCACAGGTGCGGTCACAGGTGTCGCCGTGATGATCCCGATAGTCGGCGATGGAGCCTGGTCCTGGGTAGGACTGTTCATGTCGGCTGTCGTCGCTACCGGTGACCCGGTGCGAGATGCCGGAGGATTCCCGACCTCCTTGATCGTACTGGCGGTCATCGCCGCAGTTACGTACGTGTTCTCCTACCTGCTCGCCCCCGCCCAGGCCTCCGAAACCCCGTAAGAACCTCTGCTTCATCACGATTCGTCCTCCGAACCGCGGTGGAGATCAATAATTCCATGACAGGCAGCGAGCTCAGATCACTTCAGCTGGAAATGAACCGGAGAACAAACTGCTCGATGCCTTCCGATATGACCTTGGTCAGCGCGGTGAAGTCGTTCGACCAGCGTTGAATATCCAAGCTGCTCATCACTTTCCTCCGTTCTTCGTCCCGCTGCCCGTGACCGCACAACGTATGCGGGACGTTGGGGCGCACTGGAACTATCTGCGAGAACGCAGTTTCCGTTACCGCTTGACCGATCGAACAGCACAGCTTTTCGCTACCGCATCAGACGGTCACTTCTTCGACCGGTTTCTCCTCGTGGCTCGCCGCGCCGAAGACGGCCACGGCGACGGCGCCCGCGATTGCCCCGACGAAGCCGACCACGGCAAGCCATTCCAGGCCCGGTCTCGACGCGTCGCCGAGCACCACGACGCCAACGATTCCCGGAACCACCGTCTCGCCGACAACCAGAGCCGCTGTCGCTCCGTTGACGGATCCCAGTTGCAGCGCCACCGTATGCAGATAGAAGCCGCCCAGGCCCGAGACGAGGATCGCCCAGCCTGCCGGATCGCGGAGCATCGTACCGATTTCGAACGGATCGATTCCGTAGACCACGCGTACGGCAATGGCCAGACAGCCGAACAGCACACCCGAGATCAACCCGGCGACAACTGCTGCGCGTGAGCCCAACCATCGGATCAAACCGATGCCGATCAGCAAGATCAACGCCGAGCCCACGAGGACACCCCAATGGACGACGTCGTTGGAACTCCCACCGCCCGCGTGACCTGACGACAATCCGAGCAGCAGGAGCGATCCGATCACCGCAGCGATCGCGAACCAGTCGCGACGATGCAACTGGATGCCGAGGACCACGGTCCCCAGCACTGCCGTGATGACGAGATTGGCACTGACCACTGTCTGCGACAAGAACAGTGGAATGAGCCGCGCGGAGATGGCACTTCCGGCGAATCCGACCGCATCGAGCACGGTGCCCAGGATGAACGACGCCGTCAGCGCGGCCGCGAACGTCGAACGCAAGGTCGGGCCACCCGACGCCGTCACGTGTCCGGCCTCGCCACGCTGCTCGGCGGCAGCTGCCGACTTGCGCGCGCCGTAGGCTTGCAGCACGGATGCAACGCCGTACCCGACGCATGCCACGATCGCGGCAATCAGTCCGATCAGCATCGAAATTCCACACGAAGTTCCTGGGCAATGGTCATGGAGATAGACCCTGCCTTATTTCCCCAGGCCTGACATCACCCTCAGGTATTCGAACAAGTGCTACCCGAGAAGTACACCGACCGCCCCTGACCGGTACCTGGGGACACCCCGACCCCTAGTGGAATTGCTTGAGAGCCCTGATCTTGTTCATGACGTCGAGCGCCGCCACCTTGTACGCCTCGGACAGTGTCGGATAGTTGAAGACGGCGTCGACAAGGTATTCGACGGTCCCGCCGCACCCCATCACCGCTTGGCCGATATGCACGAGATCCGTTGCACCCGAGCCGAAGATATGAACACCGAGCAGTTTCAGGTCATCCGTCGACACCAGGATCTTGAGCATCCCGTAGGTGTCGCCTGCGATCTGCCCGCGTGCGAGTTCGCGGTATCGGGAAACCCCGACCTCGTACGGCACCGATTCCTTGGTCAAATCGACCTCGGTGGCGCCCACGTACGACACCTCGGGAATCGAGTAGATGCCGATCGGCTGCAGATCCATCAGCTTCGCGCCTGGTTCGTCGAAGGCATGATAGGCCGCGAGTCGACCTTGATCCATCGACGTCGCCGCCAACGCCGGGAATCCGATGACGTCACCGACGGCGTAGATGTGTTCGACCTTGGTGCGGAAATTGTCGTCGACGTAGATACGGCCACGTTCGTCGGCTTCGAGCCCGGCGTTCTCCAGCGCGAGTGGCGCCGTGAGGCCTTGCCGTCCAGCCGAGTACATCACGGTCTCGGCTGGAATCTGCTTGCCGCTGCGCAGCGTCGTAAGCGTTCCGTTCGCTCCGACGTCGACGGCCGTCACTTCTTCACCGAATCGGAAAGTGACCGCCAGATCGCGTAGATGGAATCGAAGCGATTCGATGACCTCGGGGTCGCAGAAGTCCAGCATCGACGTCCTCTTCTCGACGACGGTGACCTTGGTGCCGAGTGCCGCGAACATCGATGCGTACTCGATACCGATCACTCCCGCGCCCACGACGACCATGGTGGTCGGGATGGAGGTCAGATCGAGGATCCCGTCGGAGTCGAGCACCCGGTGACTGTCGAAGGACACCCCCGCCGGGCGAGCAGGCAACGTTCCGGTCGCGATCACGACGAACCTCGCCGTGATCGTCATCTTGTCTCCGCGCGAGGAGTCCTCGACGAGGATGGTGTGCTCGTCGACGAACGAGCCGACCCCTACCAACAATTCGACGCGGTTGCGCAGAAGCTGAGATCGAACGACTTCGATTTCTTTGGTGATGACATGCTGGGTTCGCGCCAGCAGGTCGGCCGGAGTGATGTTCTCCTTGACGCGGTAACTCGCGCCGTACAGTTCGCGTTGGTTCATCCCGGTGAGGTAGAGAACCGCCTCACGCAACGTCTTCGACGGAATGGTGCCGGTGTTGACGCACACTCCCCCGAGCATGTTGCCTTTCTCGACCATCGCTACCCGTTTACCCAGCTTGGCCGCCGCGATGGCAGCCTTCTGCCCACCCGGGCCGGAGCCGATCACAACCAGGTCGTATTCCATCGGATCAGTCATCGCTTAGAAATACCGTCTGCATACGACCGGCAGATGCCGAGCATGTCAATACTCGGTGAACAATCCGCGCGCCGAAACGACATGACGGCAGTACACGAACCCTGTTGCAATTAAAAGAGATACAGCCGAATTAATACGAAACTTGCTACACATAAACATATTCCGACGTTCGCATGCGCACATGCTTCGTCGCCGACGGAATTCACAACGGTCTGTTGAAATTTGTTTCACCACAGAGTGATTGATCGATCAACTGACAGGTGACCAGGGCCGTAAACCGGATGTCCAGTATTCGAATTGTCCGAAATAACGAGCGGAATGTTCCTCGTCACATCCCGCACCGAAGCAGTTGCGCGGAGCCTCGGGCCGCGTTCTACTTGCCTTGACTAATCATCTGTCACTCTCGGTTACAAACATCCGCCCCGTTCACGATCCCCACCTTTCGCCATCTCGAGAGATCAGGTTTCCCAATGGAATTCACGGAACTTGCCGACTATCCCCTACCTCCAGGGACCGTCACCGAGTGGACTCCCGCCGCGGTGAATCCGCCCGAGCTGTGGCCTGTCGACCAGCGTCCCGCCAGCTACATACACGAGGCACACTTGAAACATGCCCAGCAGGCGAAACGGCAGGTGCACCATCAGACCGACGTGTGCACTCCGTCGTGGCTGGGTACCTCGTTTCGCATCCACGACCGACTCGACCGAAGGATCTGGGCGGCCGCTCTCGATCACTGGATCGATCGCCACGAAGTGCTCCGAACACACGTCGCCGTGGAGGGCGAAACGATAGTCCGACGCACCGCGGCGTCTGGAGACGTCCGGATTCTGGGCACCGAGGTCGGACACCTTGCGTCCTCGATGTCTGTCTTCACGCATCTGCAGCAACTGCTCGACCGATCGACCGATCCACTTGTCTGGCCTGCGTATCAGTTCGCGACGATCGAAGGCCCCAACCACTTCACCGTGGTTTTTGCCGCTGATCATGCTCTGCTGGACGGATATTCGGTGGCGTTGACCGCGCACGAACTGCAGACGATCTACCGATCGTTGAGCGAGGGAAGCCCTCCCTCGCCGCCGGAGACCGGAAGCTACATCGACTTCGGCACCAAGGAACGAGATCTCGTGGGACACGCGGACCGCTCTCACCCGGCAGTGCAGACGTGGCGCGAGTTCTACGCGCAGGGCGAGGCTCCGTACTTTCCAGCGCTACCCGAACCGGTCACCGGACGCCGAGTCCCTCAGCAGAGCCTGTCTGCCTGGCTTCTGAGCGCCCGGGGAGCCGAACGCCTGGCAGAAGCGAGCAAGCGCAGCAACCAAGGATTCCTGGCCGCGATACTCGCGTGCGCGGCCAAGGTGACCGGCGATCTCACCGGTGCAGACGAATTCCGCGTCGTCGTGCCGCAACACACCCGTTCGGAGCTTCGATGGGCCGCGTCGCTGGGATGGTTCATCGGTGTTGTGCCGGTGAGGATTCCGATTGCCCCCGCCGCAACCGTGAGCGATCTGGCCAAGGTTGCCGGCGCGGAGATACGGCGCGTCCGCCCCGCCGCGGCACTGCCGTATTCGAAAGTGTGCGAGCTGATCGACTCCCCGCAGCACCTGCCGTTCGTGCTCTCGTACATGGACGTTCGTCACGTTCCTGGTGCCGAGCAATGGACGAGCTGGCAGACCAGGGGCCTTCGTAGTCGAGATCATTCGGGAACCGACGTCTACATCTGGCTCACGCGGACTCCCGAAGGGCTCAATCTGGCCATACGCCACCCGGGCAACGCGCGCACGAGCCGCCACATCCATCAGTTCGCGGGACTCCTACGCCGCGAAATGGAGGACTTTGCCTTCTCGACCGACACTTTCGCACCTCCGACCAACACCGCCGTACCGATCAATACCGCTGTACCGATCGAGGAGAACTCTCATGGAAATGACACCCATCGATCTCTGGGCACCGAAAGCCGGGACGCTCACCGAGTTCAGGCCTACTGAACAATCCCTGGCGGCGGCATCCGGGGCTCCGCGGAGCGACCAACCGCTCTCGTTCCTACAGGAAGGACACATTCGTACCGCCGATCACAAGCGCGCACAAGGCGTCGACTGGTCACCGTGGATCGGATTCACGTTCACTCTGCCCGGTGATCTCGATCGGGAGGCACTGCGTCGGGCGGTCCAGGCGTTTGTCCTGCGGCACAACACACTGCACAGTTGGTTCGAGGTGAGGTCATCCGAAGATCCCGACGGTAGCGGGGTCATCGACCGTCACGTGGTGGATGCGTCGACGATCGAACTCACGCCGCACAGCGTCGGTTCTCTGAACACGACAGATGCGGTTCGCGAGCATGTGAGCCGAAGTTTCGCCGGCGATACCAGCCCATTGCAATGGCCCTCGTTCATCAGTGGCGTCGTCGAGCACGGCGCCGGCTTCACCGTCTACTACGGCGTCGATCACTCGCACACCGACGGCCTGTCGTTGATGCTGGGCGTCGAAGAACTTCGTGCGCTGTACATCGCCGAAAGCGCCGGCATCGACGCTCAACTTCCCTCTCCCGGCAGCTACGTGGAGCACAGCGGCGAGGAACGGACATCTGCGGGGAACCTCGACCTGACCGCAGCGCCTGTGCAGCAGTGGATTTCGATTCTCGCCGCCAACGCCGGCCAACTCCCGACGTTCCCCCTCGACCTCGGTGTCGCGAGCGGCGAACAGACCCGGTCGACCCGCACACACATCGACGTTCTCGACAGCGACGAGTCAGCCGCGTTCGCAGCGCTGTGCAAGTCCAATGGCGTCGGCTTCTCCACGGGGATCTTCGCAGCCCTCGCCCTCACCGAGATCGAAGTTGCGGATCGAGCGAACTACTTCGCGCTCAACGCAGTCGGCACTCGCTCCGATCCGAGATACCTCTATTCCCAAGGCTGGTTCATCAATCTCGTCCCGGTCTCGTTCACGCTGAGCGGTGTCACGAACTTTACCGATGCACTCCCCCTTGCCCACGCTGCTCGCGCTGCGGTGAAGGGACTCGCGGACGTGTCCATTCACTCGGTGATCGCCCAGGTGTCGAAGTTGACCGGATCCGACATCGGTGGAACCTCGGTCCCGCCGATGGTGTCGTACATCGACATGCGCCTGATTCCAGGTGCCGAGCACCATGACGAACTCGAGGCGCGGGCACTGGGTGGGCCAGGAACGACGGGTGATCTGTCGATGTGGATCAACCGGAAGGAAGACCGTACGTACGTGATGGTCAGTTTTCCGGACACCGAGCAGGCGCACACATCGGTGAATCGGTACCTACGACACCTTCGCAACGTCCTGAGAACGGTCGCTGATACCGGCGACTACCGTGTCGTGCGTCAGGCGGATGCACGTCAGGAAGTGGAGACCGCCTGATGCACATCACGTTTCTCGACAGGTTCGAGGCACGGCCGGGCCGCATTCTGCAGTGGACGCCGAGTGAAATCTCCACCGGAACGACGTATCCGGTTCCTCCGACCTCCAATCAGCAGCTGCATCTTGCCGGCAGCCGCGGCGATACGACTTGGCTCGCTGCCACTTTCGACGTTCCCGGCCCCATCGACACGGACGCACTCAAGGCCAGCTTCGAGGAATGGACGTCCCGTCACGACGCCCTGTCGTGCTCGTTCTCCCAGGCCGAAGAATCGGGTGAATCCTCGGCACTGTTCGTCGACGTCGCCGACGTCGCCGATCTGCGCCTGCGTGAGGAAACAGTGGCTGACGCGCGAACACCGGAGCAGGTGCGAGAACTCTTGGGCGAGCGCTTGGATCGATGGTGCAATCCTTTCGCGTTTCCCGCGTACTTTCTCGGTGCCATCACCCGCGAGGACCAGTCGACAGTGGTCTGCGGGTTCGACCATGCCATCTGCGACGGCTGGTCCATGAGCATCGCAATTACCGAGATCAGCACTCTGTATCGCGAATACACGCGGGCGGACCGTGATCCGATCGCGTCTGATCTCCTTCCGGAGCCCGGGAGTTTCCTCAACTACTGCTTCCGGGAATCGGCAACCGCGGATCCAGAGCCCGGCGACCACCGGATTGCGGGTTGGCGGTCCTTCCTCCGAGCATGCGGGGGTGACACTCCCCATTTTCCCGTAGATCTGGGACTGCCCGCCGGGGCGATGTCGCCCCAGGGCACAGACACCCGAATGCTCCTCGACGCCGACGAAGCAGAGTTGTTCGACCAGAACTGCGCCGATCATCGGCACTCGTCGTTCGGTGCAATTCTTGCGTCGATCGGTTTGGCCACAACACAATTGACCGGCAAGAGGGACACGCACCTACTGTTCCCTGTTCACACGCGTCGGGAACCGCGACACAACCACACCTTCGGATGGCTGGTAGCCAATGCGCCCATCACCGTGACGAGCATGGACAATCTTCACAGCACTGCCCGGGCAGTCAATCTCGCTTTCCACGAGTCACTTTCACTGTCGTCCGTGTCGTCGAGGCAGGTGTTGCGGAGCTTGGGGCCCGAGGTTTCGCCCACTCGCAGAGACATCTTCTCGGTGTCCTACGCCGACTACCGAACCATGCCCGGTGGATCTCGCCCCCGTAAATCAAAGTCCAGCGAATCACAGCCTGCGCCGATCAATCCGCAGCAACTCAGTCGCGTCTCGAACGCCGACGACGTTCAGTTCTGGTTCTCACGAACTCACGACGGATTGGCAGTGCGGACCAGGTTTCCTGCGCCCGCTGCCCGGACAGTGCACACCTTCCTCTCGCATGTCTCCGAGATCCTGTCGACGCCGTAGACGAACGGCCGCCTATCCGTAGATCTATTTGACACTTCTTTGTTGTGCACAACTTAACTGTGCGCTACAGTTGTTCTCGTGACCAACCCACTCGCCCTCGAACGCCAGGTCTGCTTCGCCCTCTATTCGGCGTCGCGGGCCACGACGGCCGCGTACCGGGCGATGCTCGACGACCTGGGAATCACGTATCCCCAGTACCTCGTCTTGTTGACACTCTGGGAACGAGACGGCCGCGGGGTGCGTGAGATCTGTGAGGCACTCGATCTCGATACCGGAACTCTCTCGCCGCTGCTCAAGAGGCTCGAGGGTCTGGGATTCATCGAGCGCCGACGCCTCACCACCGACGAGCGTCGCGTCGAGATTCACCTGACCGAGGCGGGTTCCACCCTGCGCAGCAAGGCCGAGGACATCCCAGCCAAACTCGCAGGTGCCACTGGTCTGAGCACCGACGAACTCACCGAACTTCGAGACGTTCTCACTCGTCTCGGCGAGTCGCTCCAAGCATCCAATGCCCACTCCGACGGAAAGAAGAAGTCATGAACATCGTCTACACCGCAGAAGCACTTGCCACCGGCGAAGGCCGCAACGGTCACGCTCGCACCTCGGACGGACGCCTCGATCTCGGCCTCGCCATTCCCAAGGAAATGGGTGGCAGCGGCGAAGGCACCAACCCCGAGCAGCTCTTTGCCGCCGGATACGCAGCATGCTTCCACTCCGCTCTGCAGATGGTCGCCCGTGCCGAGAAGGCCAACGTGGCTGATTCCGCAGTCGGCGCGCGGGTCGGCATCGGCCCCAACGGTGCAGGAGGCTTCGGACTCGCTGTGACGCTGGAGGTTTCACTCCCCCATCTACCCCATGATCAGGCCGTCGAGCTGACGGAGAAGGCACACCAGGTGTGCCCGTACTCCAATGCAACTCGCGGCAACATCGAGGTCACCCTCGAAGTAAGTAAGGACGACGAATGAGCACTACCACTGTCAGCCGGGAAATCCGTCTCGCTTCACGCCCGAACGGTTGGCCCACGTCGGAGAACTTCGCCACCGCCGAAGTAGAACTCCCCGAACTCGAAGACGGCCAGATTCTGGTCCGCAACATCGCCATCTCCGTCGACCCGTACATGCGCGGCCGAATGAACGACGTGAAGTCCTACCTTCCGCCGTTCCAGGTCGGTGCGCCGCTCGACGGTGGTGCTGTCGGCGAGGTCGTCGAATCCAAGTCGACTGATCGCGCCGTGGGCGACGTCGTCGTCCACGGCCTCGGATGGCGTGAATACGCCATCCTCGACGGATCCGCAGTGACTCCGGCCGACACGTCCATCGCGCCGGCGACGGCCTACCTGGGTGCCCTCGGCATGACTGGCCTCACCGCGTATGCCGGCCTCACCGCGGTTGCGGAGTTCAAGGAAGGCGATACCGTATTCGTCTCCGGCGCAGCAGGTGCCGTCGGATCGCTCGTCGGTCAGATCGCCAAGTTGCTCGGAGCGAAGCGAGTAATCGGTAGCGCCGGTTCACCGGCGAAGGTTGCCCGACTTCTCGAACTCGGATTCGATGCGGCATTCGACTATCACGACGGCCCGATCACCGAACTACTCGCCGCTGCCGCCCCTGACGGCATCGACGTGTACTTCGACAACGTCGGTGGCGAGCATCTCGAAGCCGCAATCGATGCCATGAACCAGGGTGGCCGGATTGCCCTGTGCGGAGCCATCGCTCAGTACAACACCACCGAGAAGCCCACCGCTCCCCACAACCTGGCACTGGTGATCGGCAAGCAGCTCACACTGCGCGGATTCCTCGTGGGCGGCTACCGTCACCTCGGTGGCGAATTCCGCACCCACATGGCAGGGTGGCTCGCCGACAACAAGATTCAGTGGGACGAGACCATCGTCGAAGGCCTGGAGAATGCACCGCAAGCGTTCATCGACCTGATGCGCGGCGCGAACACCGGCAAGATGGTTGTCACGCTGTAACCCGAACAACATCTAGCTCGAACGGATATGAAAGTGGCCGCGAACTTCTCGAAGTTCGCGGCCACCTTCATATCTGAATCAAATCCCGAACGAGACTCCGGTCAACTTCTCCGACAGTGTCCACAAACCCGAGGCTGTCTTCGTATCGTGTGACTTCTTGTTCGACCCCACGACCTTCGGATACCCTCGCTGCTCGAACGGACCGTCCGGTCCGATGTAACTGCCGCCGAAGGCATCCGGCGCGGTTGCCGCCCACAGTTCGGGAAGGGCGCCCATCTCCGCGGACTGCGCGAAGATCGAATTGCCGATTCCCATCAGCTTGTCCTGGATCGACTCGGTGTGCCCCTGCAGGTTCGTCGACGCGTATCCCGGATGCGAAGCGAGCGCTTTGAGCGAAGATCCCGACGCCGCGAACCTGCGTTGAAGTTCGTACGTGAACAACAGATTGGCAAGCTTGGACTGCCCGTAGGCCAACCATCGGTTGTACTTCCGACGCTCGAAATTGAGATCGTCCAGATCGACAGTTCCGAGCTGATGCAGGGCACTGGACATCGTCACGACACGATCGGTGAGCTTGTCCTTCAGCAATCCGGTCAATGCGAAGTGTCCGAGATGGTTTGTGCCGATCTGCATTTCGAATCCGTCGACCGTCCGGCGGAACGGAACCGCCATCACGCCGGCGTTGTTCACCAGGACGTCGACCTTCTCCGTTGCGTCGGCGAAGGCTCGTACCGACGACAGATCCGAGAGGTCCAATTTGCGGACAACCGCGTTGGGCCCGATCTCGGCGGCTACGGCGTCGGCCTTCGTGGTGTCACGACAGGCGAGGACGACGTCGGCCCCGGCTTTGCCCAGCGCTCGTGCGACTACCTCACCCAGTCCGCTGTTCGCCCCCGTGACGACAAATGTGCGGCCGGTCTGATCGACTACGTCTTCTGCGGTCCATTTGGTCATGCTTTCCAGCGTACGTGCCTTACTCGCCGGTAGGGAGGGGTCGCTTTCCGTCATCGCCTGCGCTTGGCGCGGATGGGCTTGGCGCCCGGCAGCGGCGGTGCAGCCACTCTGGGCGACGGGGGCGCGGTCATTCCGGGAGTCGGCGACGATTCGGCTTCCTTCTGCTCCGCAGCGATGCGTCCGTACACAAAATGCTGTTGTCCCAGCGTCCAGCAGTTGTTACTCACGAAATACAGCAGGATCGCCACGGGCGCGAACGCACCGAAAGCGATCACCCCCACCGGAAACACCCACAATGCGAGCTTGTTCATGATCGCTGTTTGAGGGTTGACGGTTCCGGTGTCCACTTGGCGCGCGATGGATGCCCGCGATGTGAAATGTGTAGCGACGGCGGCAAATATCATCAGCGGTACAGCTACCAGAATGATGGAGATACGGCTGACGTCGCCGAATGCTTCCAGTTGTGCTGCCGGGCTCGAAATCATGGCGGACAACGGTGCGCCGAACAGTTTGGCGTCGAGAAAAGACTGCACGTCCGAGGCACTGAAGAAGTAGTTGGCCGTGTTCGCGTTGTCCGCCACCGACATCGGTTCGGTCGGGCTCAGAAACGGGACGTGCGATGCCGCTCCGGTCCGATTGAACGATCGCAGGACGTGATAGAGACCAATGAACACCGGTGCCTGAACCAGCATCGGCAGACAGCCGAGCAACGGACTGTAATTATGTTCTTTCTGCAGCTTGGCCATCTCTACAGTGAGTTTCTGCCGGTCACCCGAATACTTCTTCTGCAACGCCTTGATCTGAGGTTGCAGCTTCTGCATCACCAGTTGAGTGCGGACCTGCTTGACGAAGGGTTTGAACAGCAAAGCTTTGAGCGTGAAGACGAGAAATACGACCGACAACGCCCACACGACGCCGTTGTCGGGTGATCCGGAGACCAGTGAGAAGACCTTGTGCCAGAACCAGAGGATTCCGGACACGGGGTAGTAGACAAAATCGAGCATGACGAATGAACCTCACCGAAAGGCACGCTCAGAGAGATGAGAGCGCGGGAATGGTCGTGGACGCAAGACGTCTGACCGACCTACGACGAGTTCACACCCGCCGACTGCCGATCTACAGACCGATTCCCGGAGCTCGAGGTTGCGGACGACCAGGCGCGTCCGGGCTGCTCTGCCTGCGGAAAGCACCACGCAGGCAGCGTTCGTCATCAGACGGGCCAGTGGCCGAAACCGCGCACAGTTGCAGAAGTTCGTACTTCGAGGAAGTTGCGAGCGCAGCGACCACGAAGACGGCAATCGCAGTTCCCAGCACCGCGGCGCTACCCGAGGAACCAAGCGGAGGCACTGCGAGAAGAGCGATGAACGGCAGCAGAAGCAGCAACAGTGACCGTGTCACCGTTCCTGTGCTCCGCTGATGCATGACTGCGAGAGTACAGAACGTCTGCCGAATCCAGCCAGACGCTTGCCTCACGTACTTGTTCGCGCAGCCATTTGTGCGCAGGATCGTGGTCCATCCGACCGTGCCACTGTTGAGCGTTCGGCGCTCCCGCTGCGAATCGCCTGACCGGAGCCGGGGGACGCCGGCCGCCGTGCCCTCCTTGATTCGGATCACGAAAGTCCGTCGAAGTTCTCGCGATCGATCAACAGGCCTTGCACCCACAATGCCGCTCGAAACAGGTATGCACCCCGTCCAACTGACCGGTGCGAACACGTCGAGGCGCAACCAGGCTGAGTGTCGCAAGCCGAAGCCCGATCACACCCAGCTGGACACCTGCTTCGGGACGCATCGACGCAAAGGCAACACGAGAAATGTCGCACCACCGATTCACCGACCCCCGCACGAGGAAGCATGCACTCGGAAGAGCGCTTGTCGTCGGCGTTCTTTCCCTGACAACCCTTGCCGTGAGTATCGACACCGCGAACGCTCAGGCCCCCGTGCTTCGGGACTGGAACATCGCCGCAGTTTCCGTCGACACGAATCCGGCGAAGGTGTCAGCTTTCGCTTCCTCGGATACAGGCCGCGTATTGGCAGCCGCAGAGTCCAAGATCGGCGCTCCGTACGTCTGGGGCGCGACCGGGCCGGACTCGTTCGACTGCTCCGGTCTCGTTCAATGGGCCTATGCACAAGCGGGCGTTTCGATTCCGCGAACCAGCTACGACCAGGCGGTTGGCGGCACTCCAGTTTCCCGGGACGATCTACAGCCGGGTGACGTGGTCCTGTACTACGGCGGGGAGCATGTGGGGATCTACACCGGAGGCGGTGAGATCGTTCACGCCCCGACGTCCGGGGAGTCGGTCGAACGCGCACCCGTGGACTCGATGCCGTACTACCTCGCCCGACGTTACTGACATGAATCCCGCAAGCTCGATGAAACAGCGTGTATCGCGGCGATATTCGAATCGCTCGTCGCGAGCCGAACGATTGACACTCCCCCATTGCGCGGAATGTGATGTCATCCTCTCGCCCGCGAGCGCGGTCTGCGCCAGGTGCCGTGGGGCGCGGTTGGACGTGACGCGGTGTTGCGGAGACGGCACTGTCGTGTCCTGGCGAACGGTTCACGGCGACCCCTCGACCGTTCTCGCCATCGTGGAATTGGACGAGGGGCCGTGGCTGTACACTTTCCTCACCGAATCCCCTCGCGCGGATGCGCCTGGACCGCTACGAGTGTCGTTTCAGGGGCGTGAAGAAGGTAAGCGCTACCCGGTGTTCTGCTTGTGCGGCGACGACCGTGGTGAACTGCTATCGGACGTCAACTCCGGCCTGCTGAGCCATTGACCTCACGCGAGTCACGCTCCTGCGCGGTCGAGACGTACCACGCTGCGATCTGCGCTCTGGAACTGAATCCCAGTTTTGTCAGTACGTGTTCCACGTGTCCCTGAGCGGTGCGCAGCGAGATTACCAAGTGCTCCGCAATCGCGCGATTGGTCAACCCTTGGGCAACCAGTTCCGCAACTTGCTGCTCACGAGGAGTGAGGTGAGGCCCTTCAGCCGACGACGCAGTCGTGACACTGGAGCGCTTGTCGAGCGCATATGCGACAGCTTCACCCTCGGACATCGCAAACCCGCTGCGAAACGACTTGTCGAAAGCATCGTCACCCATGGCTTTGCGAGCAGTCTCTGCAGCAGTGTCGTGATGAGCTGACAAACCCGGCAGGCCCGCCAGCCGTCCCCCGACCTTCTGCCAATACATGGCTGCCGCGCCGAGCAGAACCGCTGCATGCTTCCAATCACGTTGCGCTGCAGCAATCCACGCCAACGGCTCGATACACCACGCCGAGTTCATCGGGGCATCGAGAATTCTCAGACTTCGAGTCAAATAGTCACTTGCGGCATCCAATTCACCTCGGAGCCAGCTCACGAGCCCGAGAGTTCCCAGCGCAAATGCCTGGAACATCATCTCGTCGGCGGGCACGGTGATCGCGAGAATCTCTTCGTTGCACTCCACAGAGCGATCAAGAGCGCCGGACAGGAAGTACGCGACTCCCAAGGTGTCCAGGCCGATCACAACATGCAGCAGATTCTTGTCGAGTCGAAACAGCGTCAACGCGGATTCCAGCTTGGCTGTAGCGGTATCGAAGTTACCTCTGAAGGTATCGACATATCCGTCTCCCCACGTCGCCAAGCCGCGCGAGCGCACATCCGCCAAGTCGTTTGCCAGGCGCCAACTCTCGTCGACCAACTCTTCTGCCCGTTCGAGTTCCCCCTGCATCGCGTGATTCACGGCGTCGATGGCCAAGACATCCACTCGGAACGGATCCAGCTCTCGATCCTCTGCATTCAAGGCTCGATCCGTCCAGTAACGCGCCTGCACAAGTAATCCACCTGCAAGCCAGAATCTGTACAACGCACCGACCATTCGCGTTGCAGATCGCGCCTCTCCGGCAGTGGAAATCGAGTACTCCAACGCATCGTTGACGTTGCGCTGTTCACGACCGAGCCTTGCGATCCAGGCAGCTTGCCGGCCACTGATCCACTCGGCTTCCGCATGAACGACCAGTGCCTCGAACCAATCACGATGGCTTCGACGCAGAGCGGAATACTCACCGGCGGACTCCAACTTTTCATGTCCGTACTCCCGGAGTAGGTCGAGGAGGTGGTACCGAACATCCCCGTCGGTTTCCTCACGAATCAGGATGGACTTCTCGACCAACGCGGTGACGAGATCGAGCACTTCGGTCGAATTCATGTCCTGCCCACACACGCCCTCAGCGGCATCGAGATCGAACCCACCCGAGAACACCGACAACCTCCCCCACAACTGCTGTTCGGTTGGCGAGCAGAGGTCGTAACTCCAATCGATCGACAATCGCAGCGTCTGTTGACGACTCGGAACGTCGCGTCCACCCGTTGTAAGAAGTCGGTATCGATCCGAGAGCCTGTTCATGATCTGCTCAGCAGACATACCACGCAGGCGAGCTGCCGCCAGTTCGATCGGAAGTGGGAGTCCATCCAAGTCGTGACAGATATGCGCAACGGCGCGCTTGTTCTCCTCGGTGAGGGTGAAACCAGGTACGACGGAAGCCGCACGCTCGGTGAACAACGACACCGATTCGTACTGGGCAATTCCCTCGAATTCGGGCGGCTGTTGCTGCGGTGTGGTGAGTGAGGGAACGCGCATCGTCACCTCACCGCCCAGGCCCAGCGATTCGCGGCTCGTCGCCAGGATCTTGACGCCGGCACATCGCCGTAGGATCGCGCCTACGAACACAGCGACGGCATCGACCAGATGTTCACAGTTGTCGAGCACCAACAGCAGACTCCGATCGGCGCAGTAGTCGATCAATGCCTGCAGCGGGTCCGCCGACGAGACCGACCGGACACCAAGGGTCACGGCGACATGATCTTCGAGGAGATCCGAATCTGTCTGCTCCCCCAGTTCCACCAACCAGGCACCGTCTCGAAACACCCGTTGCAACGCGCCCGCAAGTCGGATCGCGAGCCGTGTCTTGCCCACGCCACCGATCCCGGTGAGTGTCAACAAACGGGACGTCTCGAACAATCTCCTGGCGTCGGCCAACTCACGCCGACGACCGACGAAACTCGTCAGCTCCAAGGGCAGGTTGCCGACAACTCGCTGGTCGGCTTCTGAGCGCACAGCGGATGCCATCGACCGACTCGCTTTCTGCCATACCACTACACAACAACGCTACCCCCACGATCGGCCTCCCGAGCAGCACTCACGCGAGCATGTGATCGGAGCCCACTTGTTCTCCCCCGAGTGCGAGATGCACGACGGCCACACCGGTGTCACGCAGACGAAACAACGTATTCCTACTCTGGCAGACAGACGAAGGGAGAGCGACATGCCGCCGCGCCGTAGATCGGTACTGCTGACGCAACTGGTAATCGATGCTCCCGGAAGTCCACAACAAACGATCCTCGACGAACTGCGGCGAGTGATTCTGTCGGGTTCGGCGCCTCCGGGTACCCCGATTCCTCTCGGCGACGTGGCTGATGTGTTCGGTGTCAGTCGAATACCTGTGCGGGAATCACTGAAAACACTGGTCGGAGAGTCCTTGGTCGACCATCGACATCAATTCGGCTACACCGTTGCTCAGCTGACGCCGGCAGAACTGCGAGAGATGTACATCGTCCGCGAAACTCTCGAATCAGCTGCATTGGCCGTCGCCGTCGAGCAGGCAACCGAAGAGGATCACGAACACGCCGTCGAGGTGAACTCCCGTTTGGAGATCGCATTGCGCTACGACGACTCTCAGTCCTATCACTGCGAGAGCCGAAACTTTCATCTCGCACTGACCCGACCGTCTCAGATGCTTCGACTGCTGCACATGTTCGAAGCTGCCTGGAACATCACCGAACCAGTACAGCCGATGGTCCATGTTGCCGGCGTCGATCGCCGGGTTCTGCACTCGGATCACACCGCGATGCTGGACGCATTCCTGCGTCGGGACGCATCCGCACTTCTGAGCGCTTCCGAAATCCATCATCGCCGACTCGATACCGTGATCGCGACGCTACCGACAGACACCGGTCTATTGGCCGAAAAAGATATACCGATCACGCAATAGTCGTGCAACACAGCATCGATACCTTTCTCTCAACACAGTTTTCATCACTGACGCTGAGAGCTCGTGGCACCGTCCGCTGATTTCCTGCACTGATGCACAGGAGCTGTCATGACCGACATTCTTCCGTCCCGAACGACCACTACCCCCACTCCCCCAAAGGAAACCGGATCGGGTGACCTTGTCGAAGCCGCGGGTCACCCTGTCGGAAGCGGCCTGATCAAGCCGGGCTACGACCCTCGTTTGACCAACGAGGACTTGGCGCCGCTTCGCAAGCAGACCTGGTCGTCGTACAACATCTTCGCCTTCTGGATGTCCGACGTACACAGCGTCGGCGGATATGTCACTGCCGGTAGTCTTTTCGCACTGGGATTGGCCAGCTGGCAAGTACTCGTCGCCCTGCTGGTCGGTATCACGATCGTCTACTTCTTCTGCAATCTCGTCGCCAAGCCCAGCCAAGTTACCGGCGTGCCGTATCCGGTGATCTGCCGCAGCGTGTTCGGCGTCCTCGGCGCGAACATCCCGGCAATCATTCGTGGCCTGATTGCCGTGGCTTGGTATGGAATTCAAACCTTCCTCGCTTCAGCAGCCCTCGATGTCGTACTGATCAAACTCTTTCCGTCACTCGCGCCCTATGCCGTCGTCGAAGACTACGGATTCGCCGGACTCTCCGCACTGGGCTGGGGAAGTTTCATGCTCCTGTGGGTACTTCAGGCCTGTGTCTTCTGGCGAGGCATGGAATCGATCCGCCGCTTCATCGACTTCTGCGGGCCGGCTGTGTATGTCGTGATGTTCATGCTGTGCGGCTACCTGATCTACAAGGCAGGCTGGAGCGCCATCGATCTCACGCTCGGCGACGTCAAGTACTCGGGTTTCGACGCCGTGCCGGTCATGCTCGGTGCGATCGCTCTGGTTGTCTCGTACTTCTCCGGACCGATGCTCAACTTCGGCGACTTCTCCCGCTACGGAAAGTCGTTCACTGCCGTCAAGAAGGGCAACTTCCTCGGTTTGCCGTTGAACTTCCTCGTATTCTCGGTGTTGGTCGTCGTCACTGCATCGTTGACGCTGCCGGTGTACGGCGAACTGATCACCGATCCCGTTGCGACCGTTGCACGAATCGACAGCACCTTCGCCATCGTTCTCGGCGCACTCACCTTCACCATCGCCACGATCGGCATCAACATCGTGGCCAACTTCATTTCCCCGGCCTTCGACTTCTCCAACGTGAGTCCGCAGAAGATCAGCTGGCGCGCCGGCGGAATGATCGCAGCGATCGGCTCGATCCTCATCACGCCGTGGAACTTGTACAACAATCCGGACGTCATTCACTACACACTCGAAACCCTCGGAGCCTTCATCGGTCCGCTGTTCGGAATTCTGATTGCCGACTACTACCTCGTGCGCAAGCAGAAGGTCATCGTCGACGAACTGTTCAGCATGTCGCCGACCGGAACCTACTGGTACAGCAAGGGATACAACCCTGCTGCAGTGATCGCCACCGTGGTGGGAGCCGTCGTCGCGATGGTCCCGGTCCTGGGCAAGGACCTCACCGGGATGTACACCGCAGCGCAGTACAGCTGGTTCATCGGTTGTGGGCTCGGATTCACCGTCTATTACCTACTCGCCGCGCGCTCTTCCTCAGCTGTCCGGAATGCTTCCTCTCCCGACACTGTGACGGTCGACTGATCGTCATGAGAATCAAGGTGATCAACCCCAACACCACGTGGGCGATGACCGCCAAGATCGAGGAATGTGCCCGGACCGTCGCAGGCTCGGGCACATTCGTCGAGGCTGTCAGCCCTGCCATGGGTCCCGCGTCGATCGAAAGCCACTACGACGAAGCTCTCAGCGTCCCCGGAATCCTGACCGAGATCGCCGCCGGAGAAAAGAACGAAGTCGACGGCTACGTCATCGCTTGCTTCGGTGACCCAGGTCTTGATGCAGCCCGAGAGTTGGCCAAGGGCCCCGTCGTAGCTGTTGCCGAAGCGGCCATGAACTACGCAAGTTTCCTGGGTCGCGGATTCAGCATCGTGACCACTCTCGGTCGAACCCGCGGCCGCGCAGCCGATCTGGTGGACCGGTACGGCATGCAGGCTCGGTGCCGGGGTATCCACTCCTGCGAGATTCCGGTTCTGGAACTCGATCGTGATCCCGACGCGCGAAAGGTGATCTTGGAAGCCTGTTTCGACGCATTGGAGCAAGACGACTCGGACGTCCTCGTGCTGGGTTGCGCCGGCATGGCAGACCTGTGCCAGGACTTGTCCGACGAACTGGGTGTCCCGGTAGTCGACGGCGTTGCCGCTGGGGTCACGATGGTTCAGTCGTTGGTCACCCTCGGACTGTCGACCAGTTCGCGCGGCGAGTTCGCACGGCCACTTCCCAAGAACTACACCGGTACACTGACACCGTTCTCGCTGTGAGCGTGCCTGAGCGAGAGTCGAACACCTGTCACCAGCAGCGCCAGGATCGCGAACAATACTCCAGCCCAGACTAATTGGCGGGTTTCGAAATGCGCGAGAAACAGTCCACCGACCGCAGTGCCGAGCGTGATCCCCAGGTTGGAGAACGAGATGAAAAGGCTGTTGCCGAATTCAGGCGCGTCGACTGCGTCTCGCCCCATCCAGCTCTGCGAAACCACCAGTCCACCGGAATGCACTACACCCCAAACCAACACGGCTACAACCATCGCGCCGAAGTACGGGCCCGCCAGATAGAGCATCACGTAGACGACGATGTACAGCAAGGGAAATGCCACAACCGTGCGCACCACCCCCTTGGCGAGCAGAGCCCCGAAGACGAAGTTGCCGAAGATCATCACGACACCGAAAGCCAAGAGCATCGCGCTGATCCACGATCCGCTCATGCCGGTCACTTCGCCGAGGTATTCGGCAAAGTATCCGTACACCGAGAACATGGCTGCGAAGACGAAGGTGACGGAAAGAATGGTCAACCACACGCGCGGCCGGCGAAGTATCCCGACCTGTGCACCGTACGACAGGCGTTGTGTCACAGGAGCCGAGGGCAGAAGTACGACAATCCCGAGAAACGCGAGAACGTTGACCACGGCGCCGAACACGAATGCTGTCGACACCGAAAAGTTCTCGGCCAAATAGGACGTCAAGGGCACGCCGAACGCGAATCCGACTGTGACGCCTGCAAATACCTTGGTCACCGCGGCGGTCGCCTGTTCCGGCGATACCAGACGAACCGCACTTGCAAGCGCGACAGCGAAGAAGACCGGATGAACCACGGCGGGGATGATCCGAAATGCAAACATCACCTCGAAACTCGATGTGGTCGCATACACCACATTGGAGACCGCAAAGACTGCAATCGCCACCAACAGAACGGTTCTCCTGTTGATTCCCGAGGTGATCAGCGTTGTGAACGGACCGGTCACCGCCACGACGAGTGCAAACACACCGACCAACCATCCGGCAGTCGACGCGGTGATACCGAACTTTTCGCTGATCTGAGGCAGAACCCCGATAATGCCCATCTCCGTAGTGATGATTCCGAATACACCCAACGCCAGAACCGGTATCAACAATTTCGACTTCACGACACACTCCTCACTACTTCGTCACACAAGAAAGTTACATATCTAGATATGTAGATATATTTGGTTGAACAAACCGGCCGACGAGGGCAATTCGGCCGCTACAGCTTGTCGCGAACGAATTCCCTGAACTCGCCGATCACGGATTCGTTTCGTCGGTAATACGTCCACTTCCCGATGCGCTCGGACTCGAGCAGACCCACGTCTTTCATGCCCTGCAGGTACCCCGAGATCACCGACTGGGCAAGTCCCGATCGCGCCTGGATGTCACCGACACAGACTCCGATGTGAAACCCGAGATCCTGCTGCGTATACGAGTCCTCGTCGAAATACTTCGCCGGATGCGCGAGCCACTCCATGATCTGCAGGCGAGTCGGGTTGGACAGCGCCTTGAAGATCGCCAAAGCATCCATGGACCACACCCCTCTGCACGACAACCGGAACGCATCTACTTTTGTGGATATGTTTGGCGAAGTCAAGCCCGATCCGGACCGAAAGCCGTCTGCATCACATCGACACATTCGAAGTGAGCTGCGACACTTACGTTTCGACGACCTGCGGAAATCTCAGCGCCGACTTTCTATCTGTGACGACTTGTTTATAGTTATCGCCAACAACGAATTGCCGGAAGTTTCCGGTTCACCTCAGAACGTCCGTGGGTGAACACAATTCGCTCAACACCAGCCGTACCCGGCTTGTCATTCGGGAGTCGAACCATGAACACACCGCATCAGTTCAGGGTCGTCACCTCATGGTGATGTCGAAGCTCGCCAAATGGCAGCTGGTCGCCCTCGTCGTGGTTGCACTCCTGGGCTTGATCTATGTCGGAGCGAAATACGTACGGCTGGACAATCTTCTGGGATTCGGCCAATACACGGTCAAAACCGAACTGGCGACGTCCGGTGGCATCTTCACCAACGCCGAAGTGACCTATCGCGGTGTACCCGTCGGACGCGTCGGTGACATGTCGCTCACGTCCGACGGAATCGAAGTCGACCTGTTGATCGACAGCAGTGCTCCGCAGATTCCCGCATCCGCGCGGGCCGTGGTGGCCAATCGCTCAGCCATCGGCGAGCAGTACGTCGACCTTCAGCCCGATACCGACCAGGGCCCGTTCCTCGAAGACGGCTCGGTGATCGCCGTGGGCGACACAACCACGCCGATCCCGATCGAGAATGTCTTGACCAGCGCCAACGGTCTGGTGCACTCCGTTCCGGTCGACGCACTCCACACCGTCGCGAAAGAACTCGGCGCGGCATTCAACGGCAAGGGCGAAGATCTGCAGGTACTTGCCGACTCGCTGTCGGGGATCTCCCAGTCGGGCCTCGACGCCCTTCCCCAGACCCTCGGACTGATCCGCGACAGCCAGACGGTGCTCACGACCCAGTCCGATCAATCGTCGGCGATCAAGCAGTTCAGCACCGACCTCGACGCACTGACGGCGCAATTGCGCACCAGCGACCGCGACATCCGACGCGTGATCGACAACGGCATACCGGCCAGCGAACAAGTCGGCTCTCTCGTCACCGAAGCCGGCCCCGCGCTCACGACCAACCTCTCCAACCTCTCCGCCGTTGCAGCGGCAGCCGCACCGACACTGCCCTCGCTGCAGCCCTTCCTGCTCTTCCTGCCTGCGCTCGCCGGGGCGGCGCCCACCGTTGCACCGGGAGACGGCACAGTACATCTGGGCTTGGTACTCGAGACCAACAACCCGCTCTCGTGCACCGTCGGTTACGAAGGGACCATGGCGATCCTCGACGAGATGAAGCGCAAGGACCCGAACTTCGACGACACGACGCAGAACTTCCCGTTGAACACTGCCGCCAACTGCCAGGCACCTCAGGGCAGCGAAACGGGGGTTCGTAGCGCCAACCGCATCGCGTTCGCCGACCCGAACACCTCGCAACCGTGGGACGGCAAGCCCAAGGTGGACCCGGACAAGCTCAACCTGAACCCGATTGCCACTCAACTCGCACCGATGCTCGGCGCCACCCCGAAGTAGCCGTAAACAACTGGCACCGTCGACCCTCCGCGACGATGATGATGTGATGTCGGAAGGAACGCCTGAAGGCGAGTCACAGAGCATGTCACGAGGTTTCGACGAACTTGTCGCCGAAGCGGAATCCGCCTCCGTCGACGGGTGGGATTTCTCGTGGCTCGACGGACGCGCCACGGAGCAGCGTCCGTCGTGGGGGTACCAGAGGCTGATGGGTGAACGTCTCGGCCGCGCCGGCGCCGCATTGGACATCCAGACCGGCGGCGGCGAAGTCCTCGCCGCTGCACCGTCACTCCCGCCGGTGATGGCTGCAACCGAATCCTGGCCACCGAACATCGCCAAGGCCACCGCCCTTCTGCGTCCCCGAGGTGTGGTGGTGGTCGCGGATCAGGACGAGCCGCCGCTACCGTTCGCCGATTCGGCTTTCGACCTGGTGACCAGCCGACACCCAGCGACGGTGTGGTGGACCGAAATCGCGCGGGTACTCGAACCGGGAGGAACGTACTTCGCTCAACATGTGGGTCACGCCAGCGTGTTCGAACTGGTCGAGTACTTTCTCGGTCCTCAGCCGCAGGCTCGTCGCGGACGGCACCACGAGGACGAAACTGCCGACGCGATTGCGGCCGGGCTCACCGTCGTCGACCTTCGTTTCGAGCGTCTGCGCATGGAATTCTTCGACATCGGCGCCGTTGTCTACTTCTTACGCAAGGTGATCTGGATGGTTCCGGGATTCACCGTCGCGCAGTATCGGGACCGGCTCCGCGAACTCGATCAGCAGATCCGTCGCGACGGATCTTTTGTCGCGCACTCGAGTCGATTCCTGATCGAGGCACGCAAGAGCTGAGCGCACCGCGACGGGCCGCACATCCCGAACGTGATCGATGCTGCTAGTCGGACTCGTCGGCGTCGCTCCGCGAGCCGATCGCAGCGGCAAGATAGTCGCCGAGTTCACGCTGAAGGTTCGCGTCGAGTGCCCGGGCCAGTGCCGAATGTACCGACGCCACACCGAGTTCACGCATCGTCTGGAGCATCTCGGCTGTTCCGGCAACCTCGTCGCCCTCCGGGAGCCAACCGACCCCGTGCTGATCGACGATGCGATCCTTTGCCGCCTGAATCAGGTCTTTGGCGATCCCGTCCACAGCGTTGTGAAGCTTTTCGTGCACATCGACCAGTTGATCGAGAGTGAAACCGTAGTCGAGGAGACTCGAAAATCCGCTGAGCAAAGCAGGATCGGTGAAAACGCAGTTCTCTCCTTCGATCTGTACCAGTCCGAGATCTACGAGACGATCCAGTTGACCATCTGCATCTCCCCCGAGAAACTCGCGTACGACGGCCATCTCGATACTCACGGTGTCGCTGCGGGACCATGGTTCGGTGACCGCGTGCTGCAGACCCAGCACCTCTGTCAGGTCTTTCCCGCTTTCCCACCCGGTGATGAAGTCGTCGATATGCGCAGTGGTGAAACCTCGTTGAAGAAGCGTGTCGATCAGCTTGAGGCGTTCGAGGTGCGCGTCGCCGTAGATGCCTACCCGCCCACGCTTCTCCGGCGGAGGAAGCAATCCACGTTCCTGATATGCCCGTACATTCCGCGAGGTGGTGCCCGCAGCGCGCGCTAGATCGTCGATGCGGTACTCGGTCACCGCCTCGTCTCCTCTGCCGCGTCGGTCGTCACGATTCCAACTTAGTGGCAACACCAGGCCGATCAGAACCCGGGATCAGGTCTGCGCGGTGTCTTTCTCGCGCACCGTGCTCGTGTAGTCCCGAAGATCCACCGATTTCAATTGGTTCACGTACTGGGTCGCGAAACCGGGAAACATAGTGGCATTGAATCCTTCGTCGGTGAGATACCAACTCGAACATCCCGAGTTCCACGTGGTCTTCGACAGCCGACGCTGCAACTCGACGTTGTACGCATCTTCGACATCTTGACGAACATCGAGTGCCTTGAGGTCGCGCTCGAGAACGATCTTGATCGCTTGGGCGAGATAGTCGAGTTGCGCTTCCATGTACACAAGGGCGGAGCTGTGCCCCGGACCCGAGTTGGGTCCGAAGGTGAAATACAGGTTGGGATAACCGGATACCGCGATGCTCTTGTACGCACGCGCCCCGGATTTCCACTCCTGAGCGAGCACACGTCCGTCCCGGCCGATGATCGGGACCGGTGTTCCGGTCTTGCAAACGTCGAAGCCGGTGGCGAAGACGATGCAGTCGAATTGATGCTCGATCCCTTCGACCGTGCGAATGCCATGTGGCGCCAATCTCGCGATCGGCCAGGTCACGAGTGTGCAATTGTCTTGCTGGAGAGCCGGGTAATACTCGCTGGTCATCAGCAACCGCTTGCACCCTGCCCGAAAGTCGGGAGTGAGTTGTCGCCGCAACCACGGGTCCTTCACCTGCATGCGCAGATGAAGACGCCCGACTGTTTCCACCACCCTCGTCAACGGGGATTCCCACACCACCCCGAGAGCTACCGATTCGTGTCCCCAGTACCAAGCCCGACGCGCCAGAGTCTGGACGACCGGATGACGACGGTACAGATCCTTCGTGCGAGATCGGGTGCGTAGGTTTGCTCGCGGCAATGCCCATCCCGGTGTTCGTTGGAAAACCTTCACTGATCGTGCAGTTTTCACGAGTTCAGGGACGATCTGGACGCCACTGGCCCCGGTTCCGATCACTGCGACCCGCTTGTCGGTGAAGTCGTAGTCATGGTCCCAGCGAGCACTGTGAATCTTGTGTCCTTCGTAGCTCTCCAAACCCGGAACAGCAGGAAAGCTGACGTTCGCCAGCGGACCGGACGCCATGACGACGGTCCGGGCAATGACCGCTTCACGGCCCTCGAGCGCGATCGCCCAGACACCTGTCTGCTCGTCCCACTCGACGCCCGTGACGTTGCACCGAAACCGAATCTTCGGCTCGAGGCCGAACTCTTTCACCATCGTTCGGATGTAGCCGAGGATCTCCGCGCTGGCCGAGTAGGTGTGCGACCAGTCCGGGTTCGGGGCGAAACTGTACGAGTACAGACGGGACGGAATGTCGCACGCAGCTCCCGGATACGTGTTGTCGCGCCACGTCCCGCCGACCTCCGTGCCGCGTTCGAGAACGACGAAGTCCTCGATACCGTTCTGCTTCAACCGAATCGCCGCTCCGATTCCTGCGAAACCTCCACCGATGATCGCCACTGACAGTGGCTCGGCAGTACTCATGCGAGTGGCTCGTACGTAAGTTCCTTGGCCCAGGTCGGCTCGGAATTGAGCCTGCTGCCGGAAAGTCGGCCAGTGACCTTGACCATCCGATCGGCAAGCAGATGGTAGGGATGGTTGCGATTGATGACCATGTTGCCGTGCCACTTCACCACCCGATACATCGGGACGCGGAGCGCGGCCGGACTCCGTTCGCCTACGTTCCTGAATCGCTTCATCGCGGTGTAGAGCCGTTCCTCGTTCACTCCCATGTCGACGATGTTGTCGCGCATCTTGTTCAGCAGCGGGATGTAGCGAAGTGTCCCGATGATCAACGCCGGATTCAACCAGGCGCCGACGGTTTCGACAACGAGCTTGCGCGTCGTCGAGTGCCCGAGCATCTCGATCACCGCAAAATCGACCGCCAGATGCCTGGACTCGTCTGCATTGATCTTCTTGAACACAGCCTGACAGACCGGATCCTCGATCTCGTCCATGATGAACTTGACCAGGGCTCCGTCGAGCGCCACCTCGAGCATCGGTATGACGGTCCCGAGAATCGAGAGCGACAAACCGTCGGAATGCTTGTCCAGCCAGTCGATGACGAGCTTGACGTTGATGTTGGGCTCGGGCATCTCGTCGCCGTCGAGCATTCCCCACCGACGCATCAGCGCGAGTTCGGCGTTGGCGTGCTTCTGTTCCTCGGCGTGGAAATGCCGATAGATGTCTCGGAGAGTTTCAGTCGGCGCCTTGAGAGCCATCGCAGCGAAGCCACGGGCACCGACGTTCTCGATCCACATCAGGTCCGACATGAACGGTTTCAGCTTCGCATGAAGCTCTGGACTGATCGTCTCGGCGCCCGGAGCATCCCAGTCGATGTCCACCAGAGCCCATTGGCGGTCCTTGATCTTGTGCAGCATGCCGTCGAAATCGAAGGACATGTCACGCTCCTTTCGTGCTCGGCGAGTTCGTCTCCGGCGCCGCCGAATTTCCAGATGATCCCGACTTCTGTTTCGGTGCAAAGCGATTGAGAACTCCACAGCCCCACGTGTATGCAACGGGCAGATACCGTTTGAGTCGCCAGATCACCTTCGCATCGAACTGCGGCACCACGTAGAGTCGACCCTTGTCGTAGGCGTCGAGAGTGGTGACGGCGATGCGCTCCGGCGAAAAGCCGGTTCGCCGCATCAACGCTTGCGCCAATTGTGTTGCTTCCGCGGTGATTCGGCCGTCGAGAGCAACATTTGTCTTGACGAAGGTCGGACACAGCACCGTCACCCGCACTCCCGTACCGGCAAGTTCAGCGGACAAGGTCTCCGAGAGCGACATCACGGCGGCTTTACCGACGTTGTAGGGCGCCATCAGCGGCGCAGCCGCAAACCCAGCAGCCGAGGCCACGTTGATGAATCCCCCGGCGCCGCTCGCACGCAGTTGTGGAGCGAATATCTCACAGCCGTGCACGACACCCCACAGATTGATCCCGAGTGCCCACTCCCAATCGTCGAAACCGATCTGGCCCACCGGTTTTCCACCGATACCCACCCCGGCATTGTTGATCACCAACGAAAGCGGACCCGCAAGTTCGAGTTCCGCGAACAACGCCAGGTCCTGAACCTGCTCACGAATTGACACATCGCATTTGACGGCGTGCGCGGTACCACCGATCTCATCGATGAGTGCCACTGTTTCCTTGGCCCGTTCCAGCGAGATATCCGCGCAGATCACCTCACCGCCTCTGCGCGCCAACTCCAACGAAAAGGCACGGCCGATTCCGCTGCCGGCGCCGGTCACCACTGCGCGGGCATTGTGGGACGACTTCGATCCGCGGTTCTTGGTCGGTTTCTTGGTCGGCACCGGTCGGCTCACCTTGAAGACGCTTCGACTGCTGTGTGTTTCTCCATCTCCAAAGAGTCATCCACAACCGTGCCAGTTGTCAATGGCCTAGAATTCGATGGCGGAATACGCGGCAGTCGAACCAGTACCCGGACTGCTCGAATGAAGTCTTTTGTCGACCGACCGTGACCTAAACGGGGTGCGCGGTCTTCCAATGCTCGGCGATGTCGATGCGCCGCGCGATCCAGACCTTCTCGTGTGACTGCACGTGGTCCAGAAATCGCTCGAGAGCGGCCGCACGGGCAGGGCGGCCGACTATGCGGCAGTGCAACCCGATCGAGAGCATCTTGGGCGATCCGGCCGTCCCCTCCGCATACAGCACGTCGAAGGCATCGCGTAGGTGCGCAAAGAACTGATCACCGCTGGGAAATCCTGCGGGAGAGGCGAAACGCATGTCGTTAGTGTCAAGGGTGTACGGAACGACCAGGTGCTTCACCGATTCTGCGCCACGCGGAACGTCGACCCAGTACGGCAGATCGTCGGCGTACGAATCGGAGTCGTAGACGAAGCCGCCGTGCTCGACCACCAATTCGCGGGTGTTCGGTGAATCGCGCCCGGTGTACCAACCGAGGGGCGCCGAACCCGTCAGATCTCGCAGAATCTGCACTGCCTCGGCCATGTCTGCGCGTTCGCGCTCGATGTCCACGGATTGGTAAGACTTCCAACGTAATCCGTGGCACGCGATCTCGTGGCCCAACTCCTGAAAAGCACTGACTGCTTCGGGGTTCCGCTGCATCGCCCGCGCCACCGCAAAGACTGTGAGAGGCAGGTTTCGCCGCTCGAAGGTTCGCAGTACACGCCACAACCCGGCCCGGGAGCCGTACTCGTACAGCGATTCCATGCTCATGTGTCGATGCGGAAATGCCTCTGCCGGAGTCATTTCCGACAGAAATGTTTCCGAAGCCGCGTCCCCGTCCAGGACGTTGTTCTCGGCTCCCTCTTCGTAGTTGAGCACGAACTGAACCGCTATCCGCGCGTCGCCGGGCCAGTGCGGATGCGGCGGATGAGGGCCGTACCCCACCATGTCCCGGGGATAGTCGTCGCGCGGATAGTCGCTCATGCCAACAACTTTACCGTCAGCGCCCGGAGATCACAGCGCGAGCAGCGTCGGTGAGTACGCCGAAGACTCTCAGCCGCGCCAGGCCACCGTCCGGGAAGATGTCCAGGCGAACATCGGTGACCTGGACTTCGGAATCGATCGGAAAGCGATGGCGCGTATCCGGACGCAGCGTCGTGCGCGGCAACAGTTCGATCCACTCCCCCTCCGACGTCCGCCCGGTCAGAGCGCCCTCACCTGGACTGTTTCCGAGGAAGTACGAGGTGTCGATCTCGACGAAACTCAGCACGCCTTCACCCGCGAGTTGTACTTGCACCCAGTCGTTTCCGTTGTCGCGGCGCCTGGCGGTCTCCCACCCGTCACCCATCGAAGCAGCGCGTCCGGGAAACAGGATGTTCTGCGGTGAGCTGTAAAACATGTTGGAGCAATCGGTCACGCGGCCACCGTTTTCGAGTGCTGCGAGGTCCAACGGCCCGGCATCGAGGAAACGCGGGTCCGGGCGCGCTTCGCCGTGAACACGGAATCTCGCCACGCCGCCGTCCGGGTAAATGGTCAGCTTGACGTGCGTCCACCGCTCCTCCGACGTCACCGAGAACGGATTCTCCGAGTCACCATGCACGGTCGAGCGCTCGACGATGGTTGTCCACTCACCGGATACGGCCAGGTCGGCGGGATCCGGATACCCGTCGACCGAGATTGCTTCCACCGAGATCTCGGGCGGGTAATTGCCCTTGAACCACGCGGTGTCGACCACGACGCCTCGCACCACTCCGGGAACACCGAGTCGGACGATCGCCTCGTCATGGCCTGCCACCCGGCGGCGACGCGTCTCCCAACCGTCGTACACCTGCCCCTTGTGACCGAACGTCGCCGGCTGGTACCCGGCCTTTCCTGGGCGGATCAGGGCCTCACGCTCGGCAAACGCCTCGTCGTTCGCCCAGATGACGGCTCCGCCGAGGGTGCGCAGTGCCAGATCGGGCAGCAAGGTGAATTCGGTGGTGCTCATCGGTCAGTGTTCTCCTGTGATCGGTGTGGTGCGTCCTACGAGGTGACGGAGTGCGTTGGTGTCGGCGCTCGGGGCGAGCCGGAGAACTTCGGATTCCGGATAAGCCCCCGCGTCGAGCCCGCGCAGTACCACCGCTGCGAGCGCCTGGGCGGTTGCAGGTTCGTCCATCACGTCGCCACCTTGGCGCCCCAAGTACGACTGGATGCGCGGGGCAGCGGCGCCGAGCGCGTTGCGATAGAAGCCGAACGTGGCGAGCCAGCGGGTGACCAGATGCCCGGGGTGCATGTCCCACCCCTGGTAGTAACCGCGTTCCAGGGACCGCGTGACGAGGCGATGGTGCCGAGTGATCGCGTCGCGGATCGCCGTGGCGCTCCCGACAGGCGCGACCTGAGTCGACCCGTCGCACACCCAGACACCGGTCTGCGCGGCAGCAGCCAACATGACAGCCTTTGCGTGGTCTGCCACCGGATGTTCGAGCGACTGATGACGCGATGCAATTCCGCAAGCTGCACTGTAATCGTAAGTGCCGTAATGCAAACCGGTCAGACGACCGGCACCGCGATGGATCGCCTGAGCAACTGCCACCGTTCCGTCGGCCGCGATGACCGCCTGCGGGCTCTCGATCTGCAACTCGAACCGAAGCGAACCGAGCTCGAGTCCGTGCGCCTTCTCCAGCTCTTCGCAGAGCAACACCGTCGCCGTGACCTGCTCCACCGCGCGCAGTTTGGGAACGGTGAAGACAAATCCGTCCGGCACTCCGCCGGCCGCGTCGAGCACAAGCTCGAGCGTCCTGATCGAGCGCCGACGCTCACCGGCCGGCAACCCCTTGAACCTGATTCCACTCCAGTTCGGCCCGGCAGGATCAGCGCTGAGCGCGGCAAGCGTCTGTCCGGCCGACGTCGCTGCATCGTCTTCTTCTTCGTCGCTGCGGCGTCCGTACCCGTCCTCGAAATCGATCCGAAAGTCTTGGACCGGCTTGCGGCCGAGTTGAACTCGCACATCAGCGAGCGCATTCTCCGTGTCGAGATCGGCGAACACATGAGCATGGGAATCGAGAAGCGCGATCGCCTGCTCACCCCAGAGTCGAGGGGTGTCGACGGTTGCATCCGCGGCACTGACGTAAATCGTGTGCACGGGTTGGATCTCGTCACGGTTTCCCGGGTACTGCGCCGCGAGCCGCTCGTCCACCGGATCCAGAAGTCCGTCCAGACGATCGTGGACGGCGGCGGAGAGTCGGGATTCTGTCATCGGACGATCTTCTCAGAACGTCCGCGAGCCCGCAGGTTCTCACGCCGCCGATCCAATCCGAGTCAGCGGCCCCCGACGAACGGAACGTTGACGAAGCTCGGCCGGTCTGCAGCCAACTCGATGTGCTGCGGTTTGAGTTGGCTGTCGGCGAGCATCGGGCCGAGCGCCATGTATCGCGGCACGCTGGCAGCGTAGACGTCGACGCGGAGCCGGTGCCCCGGTTGCAGCACTGCGTCCGTCGGGAGCATGTTGATGTCGACGGTGGTGACCTCACCGGGAACCACCGGCTGACGCGTGTCGATCGTCAGATAGTGGTGCGGTTCACTGTAGTCACCGTTGGCCGAGCGAGTGCTCTTCGAATCGTCGACTGCCCGCAGCGACGCAGTCAGAGCGCCGTTCGTGATCGGTGTCGATGTTCCGTCCGGTGCTACGTCGTTGACCGTCGCTGCCCAGAATCCGTCCGTCGCGTCCAGGACGGTCTCGAGGTGGACGTTGATCGGGCCCGAGAGTGAGGTCGGCTCCGTCACTGCCTCACCGGTGAACGTCAGGCCCTCCGCTTCCTGGAATCGGGAATCCTTGGAACACGTCGCACCGAGCACCACGGAGATCCCGGCAGTTCCCTGAGTTCCGTCACCGGAGCAGAAGCCTCGCAGTCCTGGTGCGACTGTCAATCGCGCTGCGGCACTGGGCGGGTCATTCGTCAGCGAACCGTCGTACGCTGCGTGGGCGGCAGTACCGCTGGGCGCAGAGTTCAGATACATACGTTCGTAGCTCGCACCGGCTCGCGGGAACTGATCGTCCGTGATCCATCCGCCGCCTTGCTGGAACATCGTCACCGGACCGTAACGATCGATTCCGTTGTCGATGCCCTTGAGCCACTTGTCGAACCACGCACGTTCGAGTACGTCGAGGCGCGGCGGCGCACCGTCCTTGCCGAATCCTCCACCGGGAGTGACGTGATAGCCGTTCCCCATGATCAACTGCTTCTGCCCGGGCGGCAGATCGATTCCGTTGTAGATCCGCGGCTCACTGTTGGCGAAGATGTCGTGCCAACCGCCGTAGACCATCGTCGGAACGGCGATGTTGCCGACGTCAGCGGCTCGGTCCTGATAGAACTGCCCGTCTTGCGCGACTTGCAGAGTCGACGGCGACACGTCCTCGATTCTCTGAGCCGTCATCGCTTGCACCAGTTCAGGAATCAGCGTTCCCGGATCCTCGAGGCGGCTCGCCAACCACAGGGGATCGAAGTTTCCTTGCAGGATGTCCTGAACGTTCGGGATGAGTTTGAGCCCGTTGACCGCGGTCAACCACAACGGCATGAACCCGACTCCGAGGCCGCCACCGGTTCCGACGATGTCGCGCAGCAGATCGTTGCCAGGTTCGACCGGGAAGATCGCCTTCAGTGCAGGTGGATTGTTGCTCGCCGCCTGCACCGAGTTGATCGCGGAGTACGAGATGCCCGCCATCCCTACTTTCCCGTCGGACCATCCTTGCTTGCTCATCCAGTCGATGACCTCGACCGAATCCTGTTGCTCGCGCTTACCGAGCACGTCCCAATTACCTTGGGAGAAGCCGGTTCCACGTGCATCGACCACTACCTGCGTGTATCCGTTCTGGACCAGATCACGGTTGACGCCGAGAACCCTGGCGCCTCCGCCGGCGATGACGCCCGTCAACTCCGACACGCCGTCGAACGGCGCCGCGAGGTCGAGCGAGTTCGCAACGTCCATCAGCGTCTCACCGACCTGCGGGATCGACAGAGCTGAATCCACCAGTGTGTCCAGCAGTTTCGTGTACGGCGTGATGTTGAGGACCGATGGCGTCTTCGATTCCACGGCCCGCCCGGATGCATCCGCCGGTCGGTACACATTCGCTTGCAGAACTGTGCCGTCACTCATCGTGATGGGCACGTCCCACTCGATGGAGACCCCCGGATACTGCGGCGTCGCCTCCGTTGCCGCGAGCCAGGCCTGCCCGTCCGACCCTCCCGTCGGATCCGCAGAAGCGACGGCGCTCGGCACCGCCAATCCCACGACGCACAGCCCCACCGCAATCGTTGTCGACCTTCGACGTAGAAGTCGTGTCCTCACGAAAACCCCAATTTTCTGTTGTGATGACCCAGCCCTGCCCCCACGACAGTGACCGGTGTCACGAACTTACCGGATAGTAACTTCCGTCCCATATGTCGTCAATAGGTCTGAATGCCGACCGGACGGCTAGCTTTGAAGATGTGTCACGATCACCGCTTCCCGTCCGCGACGGCCTGAACCCGAGTCGCATCCGTCAGCCAGACGACGGCATGTGGACGACGACGCTCGACTACCTGCTCGAACGGTTCCCCCAGGACGCCGTCCGATTGCGGGAGAAGGTCGCAGCCGGGGAGGTCGTCGACGAGAAGGGTGTCGGAATCACCGAGACGAGCGCTTTTGCTCCCCGGCGGTTCGTCTACCTGTACCGCGACCCTCCCGTCGAAACGCGGGTGCCGTTCGAGATCGACATCCTCTATCGGGACGAGAACATCTTGGTCGTGGACAAACCGCATTTCCTGGCGAGCACCCCGCGCGGGCGATACATCGCCGAATCGGCGTTGGTCCGCTTGCGTCGGGACCTCGAACTACCGGAGCTGAGTCCAGCTCATCGCCTCGACCGCGTCACGGCGGGACTGCTGCTGTTCACCGTGCATCAGGCGGCCCGGCGCGACTACCAGACCATGTTCGCCGAGCGCCGCGTCGCCAAGGAGTACGAGGCCATCGCGCGTCACGACGCTCAGGTGAGCACCCCCGTGGTCGTGCGTAGTCGCATCGTGAAAGAACGCGGCGTGCTCAAGGCCGCGGAGATCGAGGGCGAGCCCAACAGCGAGTCGCGGATCGAACTGATCGAAACGCGAGACGGCTTCGCGCGGTACCGGTTGACTCCCCATACCGGCAAGACCCATCAACTTCGGCTGCACATGAACTCGCTCGGGCTCCCGATCCACGGCGACAACTTCTATCCCGACTTCTACGACGTTGCCGCAGAAGATTATTCGAACCCGCTGCGCCTGCTGTCGAAGGTTCTCGAGTTCGAGGATCCGAAGACCGGCCGGCTGCAACGGTTCGAAAGTCGGCGGACCCTGTCCTGGCCGGACGAATCAGGCCGTGGCGACTCGCCGTAGGGACCCCGGACCCTTCCACTGCGCCTCCGATACCGGGAGGATGGAAGCGCAGACCGCACCGCAAGAGGAGACCAGATGAGCAAGACCGCCGTCGTACCCGAAGCCGTACGGGAGATCGAGCGCAAGTACGAGGCGCCGGCCGAGCAGGAAGTTCCCGCCTTGGGCGGACTTCCCGGTGTTGTCGGCGAACCGGTCCACGACTCGATACAGCTCTCTGCCACCTACTTCGACACCGCGGACTACCGGTTGCTGGCCGAGAAGATCACGCTGCGCAAGCGTGAGGGTGGCGACGACGCGGGGTGGCACATGAAACTTCCCGCAGGCCAGGACGCTCGAACCGAAATCCAACTTCCCCCGGACGAGAGCACCGATGTGCCCTCGCCGCTGTCGAGTCTGATCCGGGCGATCATTCGCGGTCACGATCTGGTGCCGGTCGCCCTGATCATCACCGATCGGGAGCGCACCAGGCTCAATGGCGAAAACGGTGTGCTGCTTGCCGAAGTGGTCTCCGACACCGTCATCGCCTGCAAGGCAGACGGTTCCGGAGAGTCGACGTGGCAGGAAGTCGAGGTCGAACAAGGCGCAGGCGGGCAAGAGCTGGCCGATGCAATCGAGTCGGTTCTACTGGGTGCCGGGCTGGAGCGCTCTGCGAGTCCGTCCAAACTCAAACGAGCACTGGGCACGTCGGTCACACCGTACGCCGGTCACGAGGTCACCTCGGGCAAGGCGTCGAATCCGCGGATTCTGTTGCGTAATTACCTCATCGAACAATTGCGCGCACTGGTCGCCGCGGATCTCGGCACGCGTCGGGCCGACGACGAAGCCGTTCACGACTTCCGGGTTGCGGCACGTCGCATCCGCAGCGCTCTGCAGTCGTACGCCGGCCACTCCCCCAAGACCGACGATCTCATCACGGATCTGCGGTGGATCGGTGGAAAGTTCGGTGACGCCCGCGACGTCGAGGTCCAGTGGGAGCGTCTTGTGGAACGCCTCGGCGAAATCGACGAGATGCCCGAGCGAGAAGCTGTGCGAGCTCGAATCGACGAGTTCTTCTCTGCACGTGGTGAAACCGCCCAGGAAACAGCCCTCGAGGCGCTCGATTCCGAGCGATACACCACGCTGCTCGATCGCCTCGACGAGTACGTCGGCGACCTCGAATTCGACACCGCCACCCACCGCGTCGGAAAGAAGGCATCGGCACGAGAGTTGGCCCATACCCTGCGGCACCTGGCACACAAGGTCGGTAAGCGGGTCGATCACGTCTTCGATGCCGATAGCCGCACCGAGCGTGACGAGCGAATGCACCGCGCCCGCAAGGGAGCCAAGCGGATGAAGTACGCGATCGAGGTCATGGAACCCGTGTCGAAGAGCCGAGCGAAGCGTGCACTGAAGCATTTCAGCCACTTCCAGGATGTTCTCGGCGAGCACCAGGATTCCGTTGTCGCCCAACATCATCTACTTGCAATGGCAGCCGAGCAGGAGCATACCTCGCTCACCAGTTTCGGATTGGGCATGGCCTACCGACGAGAACTGGAAATAGCCGACGGGCAATCGACCCTGCTACGCAAGACGTGGAAGGAAGCCGTGAAGTCAGCATCGTCACTCTGGTGACGTCGCTGTAACCAGTCGACCGATCTCGATCATTTCAGAGGGAGTAGACATGAACACACTTGCAGGACACCAGGATGTCGTCGCCGGTATCGACGGATCCGAGGCCTCGACGGCGGCGGCCCGGTGGGCGGCCTCCGTCGCGAACGCGGTGAACTCACGACTGATTCTGGCGCACGCCCTGCCGCAAGAGGGCCCGATCTACAGTCCCGCTGCGGTGATGTTGCAGTCACAGTTCCTCAGCCAGATCCGCGAAGACGGCGAGGCGATCGTCGATGCCGCCGCCACGGTGATTTCGGCCGAATTCCCCGGACTGACCATCGAATCCGAGATCGCGCCAGGGCCGGCGTCGACGCATATCCTCGAATCCTCGGGTACCGCACGCCTGATCGTGATGGGGTCGACCGGATCGGGTGCACTGCGCTCACGGCTGCTCGGATCGACCGCACTGAAGGTGGCCAATCATGCAACCTGTCCGGTCACCGTGTGGCGTGGTTCGGCGGAGAATCCCGGTCCGGATCAGCGTCCCGTCATCGTCGGAGTGGACGGAAGCGCGTTGAGCAAGAAGGCCGTCGAGTACGCGTTTCGTTATGCCGATCAGTTCGACGCGCCGCTCATCGCGGTCCACACCTGGCAGGGTTCGTCCACCTTCCGCGAAGGCGGAGCGGGAATCCTGATCGACTGGGAGGCTGTCGAGCAGGAGGAATCGGCGCTACTGGCGGAAAATCTAGCCGGTATGGCCGACCAGTACCCGGACGTGCCGGTCACCCGCATCAGTGAACCCGGTGCCGCTGCTCCCGTCATGCTCAAATACGCCGACGACGCACAGTTGATAGTTGTCGGAAGTCACGGACGCAGTGCGATGGCCGGCGCCGTGATGGGCTCCACCAGCCAGAATCTGCTGCACCATGCGCCAGGGCCGGTCATGATCTGTCGCGCCTGAATTGCTGTGCGCCTTTATTAACCCCCCGCGGTTAATAAAGGCGCACAGCAGGGGTCAGGCGAGACCCGTGCCCACCAGCTGACCTACTCCGTACGTCACGGCCATGGCCAGCGCGCCGCCGATCACCACGCGTAGCACCGCTCTGGTCTTGCGAGCTCCGCCGAGCGTCGCGCTGATCGTCCCGGTCAGCGCAAGTGCGATCAGCACCGCGAAAAATGCGATGGGGACGCGGATGCCTGTCGGCGGCACCAGAATTGCGACCAACGGGATCGCCGCGCCGATCGTGAACGAGATTGCCGACGAAATCGCTGCATGCCACGGATTGGTGAGATCGTCTGGATCGATACCCAATTCGACTTCTACGTGCGCCGCGAAGGCGTCGTGCTCGGTTAATTCTTCGGCGACGCGGCGGGCCGTCTCCGGACTCAATCCCTTGTTCTCGTAGATCTCGGTCAGTTCCTGAAGTTCAGCCTCCGGGGTCTCGAGGAGTTCCTTCTTCTCCTTCTGCAGGAGTGCGCGTTCGGTATCCCGCTGAGCGCTGACCGAGACGTACTCGCCCAACGCCATGGACACAGCGCCGGCAACCAGTCCAGCAAAACCGGCTGTGAAGATTGCTGAGCGCTCGGTTGTGGCTGCCGCAACACCGACCACGAGGCCTGCGGTCGAGACGATTCCGTCGTTTGCACCCAGAACACCTGCACGCAGCCAGTTCAGGCGATTGTTCAAACTCGGTGCGTGAGGTTCCGATTCCCCACCGGGCGCCCCGTCGGTCAACTGCACACTGTCTCCGGACATGGCAACAGATTAGGACGATCAGTCCGGTTGCGATAGCAATCTGAGCCTGTCCTTCGCGCACTGATATATTCCGATTGGCACCCCAACCAAGCATTTGTTAGGTTTGGAATCGGCAGACATCTGGAGGCATTGTGAGCGCAGTACGCACCGCTTTTGTCAGCGGCGGAACCGGTGGAATCGGGTCGGCGATCGCCCTGACCCTTGCCGAACGCGGACACGACGTCGCCTTCACCTACCGAAACAACAAGGGCGCTGCCGAGCAACTGAGCGAGCAGATTCGAGCGCATGGCGTGCGCGCCCACTCGTACTCTCTCGACTTGACCGACGAGTTGTCGATCAGCGCCGCCGTCAACGATGCGGTCGATGATCTGGGCACATTGACGACGCTGGTCCACGCTGCGGGACCGCACGTCCCGATGACGCACCTCTCACGTGTGACGCCGGCGTTCTTCACCGAACAACTGAACCAGGAGGCCGCGGCGTTCTTCACCCTCGTCCACACCGCCCTGCCTGCGCTGCGTGCATCCTCGGGTTCGGTGGTGGCGGTGACAACCGCGGCAACGGATCGCTTTCCCGTGCGCGACGGACTCTCCGCTGGCACCAAAGGGGCTGTCGAACAACTTGTTCGCGGATTCGCCGCAGAGGAGGGACGCTACGGCGTCCGGTTCAACGCTGTAGGACCAGGCATGTTGACGGACGGAATGGCGGAGCGCCTGATCAGCTCCGCCGAACTCGACCAGGACGCGCTCGACGTGACGATGAGCCGAATCCCGTTGAAGCGCTTCGGATCAGCTGCCGACATCGCCGAAGCAGTATGTTTCCTCGCAAGCGACGCGGCCGGATTCATCAGCGGCCAGAAGCTCAACGTCGACGGTGGCTACACCGTCTGAGCGCTATCCGCCCAACTTGCGAAAGACCAGTCGCACGGCAAGTTCCAGGTGCGCCATCACCTCGTCCGTCGTCATCCGGCCCGCAACCCACGAGACGAGACTCGACATCCAGACGTCGTCGATCACCTTCACCGCGTCCAACTGCTGCTGCGAGACTTCCTCGACACCGATCGCCTTCGCGAACATCTCGGTCACGACCCCACCGAGCGCGTTGAGTTCCGGAGTCGCCGACGCGTCCGCGAACATGTACGCCCGAACCAACGCTTCGTAACGGAGGTGATCGGTCTCGAGGACTTCCGTATTCTTGCGCAGCACAAACAGAATCCGGTCCGACGGAGTCTCGCCCGGGATTACAAAGTCCTGGAATCTGTCACGCAAACCCTCGAACATCCACAACAATGCGACGACGAGCATGTGGTTCTTGGACGGGAAATACCGGTAAACAGTGCCGATCGCGACGCCGGCGCGATCGGCCACCGATCGCATCTGCACCGCGTCGTAGCCGCCTTCGGAGGCGGATTCCATTGCGGCGTCGACAATCCGGCGAAAACGCGCTCGCTGCGACGGCGTCGTACGACGTCCGGTCACCGAGCTACGTTCGACCACCGACTGGTCTGCCTTGTCGCCACCTGCCATGTCCACAACCCTTATTAGACGTCGTTTTGCCGACTCCCAATGTAGCCGCCCAACGCAATTGTCGGGTGCATGACTGCCCGCTTCCGAACTGCCCGCCAGTGGAACTGGCCCAGATCAGGAAGCGCGCCGCGGCCGATCGGATCGGCCGCGTCTACGTGGATCTTCCGACCAGTCGCGAGAGGGTGCGCGTCGGCCCGGAGCTGGAGCCCGGCGCCTGTCGGGTTGCGGCGCGCGTCGTTCCGGTCTGCGTTGCCCAGTTGGAGCAGGCTGGGCGCGGCGAGCGGGCGGCCTCCGTCGATCGGTCTGTGGCTTCTTGGCAATGCCGAACCGAGGCTTGCCGAAGACCAGCGGTATCCAACCGCGACCGCTGCTCTCGGCAGAGGCGACAGCCTCGGGCTCACGGAAGGCTGCGTGCGCGATGAGCCCGAACATTAGCAAGGTCGTGATCATCGACGTTCCGCCCGCCGAGATGAGCGGTAGTTGCAGACCGGTCACCGGAATCAGGCCGACGACGTAGGCGATGTTGATGAACGCCTGCACGACGATCAACGTCGTTGCCGTCGCTGTCATGACTTTGAGGAACGGATCAGTGGACCGTTTCGCGATCCGCAGCCCGACGATCAGAACCGCGGCAAAGAGAGCGACGACGATCAGCGCGCCGACCAGACCCAACTCTTCACCGATCACGGCAAAAATGAAGTCGTTGTGCGCCTGCGGGAGATAGCTCCATTTGGCGTCGGACTGTCCTAGACCGCGACCGAAGATGCCTCCGTTCGCCAGTGCGTACTTGGCCTGAGTGCTCTGGAAGTTCAAACCCTGCGGGTCGAGATCAGGATTGAGGAAAGCCTTGATGCGATCCGAGCGGTAACCAGCCGTAAGCCCGAGCACGAGAAATGCGACTGCGGAACCGAGTGTGAGGCTGATGAATGTCTTCATCCGAAACAGCCCGAACCACAGCACCGACATGAAGATGATGCCGATGGTGATGGTGGTTCCGAGGTCCTTCTCCAACACCACCAGAACCAGAACCAGCAACGTCGTACCGCCGATCACCGGCAGCGCGCGGTTGACGTCCATCCGCGCCTTCATGAACGACGCAACCGTCGCTGCGGACCAGATCGCCAGAGCAAGTTTGGCCAGCTCCGACGGCTGGAAGGAAATGCCCGCGATCACAAACCAGCTGCGAGCACCCATTTGTTCCGAGCCGATACCTGGAATCAGCACCAGGACAAGCAGAACAAGACACAGGATCAGCAGCCACGGGGACGCTCTACGCATCGTTTCGGTCGGCAACCGCACGACTGCCACGAACATCACCAAGCCGATCGCCGCGAACATGCACTGGGGCCAGAATCTGGCATAGGACGTCCCGGACAGAACATAGGATTCGACGCCCGAAGACGACAGCACCATCAGCAGTCCGAACGCGACGATCAGCACGACCAGACCGACGATCATATGGAAATCGAACAGTGGCCGATTCGTCCACATCGCCGTTCGAGCGCGGAAGGGTGTCGATGTGCGGTCACGTTTGTCCGACGCTCCACGGGGTGAGTTAACTGGCTCTCCACTCCCGCGACCGTTGGGCTTGTCTTCACTGCGACCGGTCACCACACAAGTATCGTCCCACGACTCCTAACCCATGGGTAACACAAGTCCCATGAGTCACACGGGCTCGGCCTCCCGAGGTCCATGTAGACCCACGAAATACCAGGTCACGTCCTTCGCCGGCGTCGGTCTGCCACCGCCCCCGCCAACGAGAGCGTCAACATGACCACGCAGACGGCAAGCGCGATCCCGAACGCACGTCCATATCCGTCGGGCGAGCATCCGAGCACACCGAGATACAACCCCGATACCGCGGCCAGCGAGATGGTCGCGGACAGTCGCTGCGACAGCTGAAGGAAACCCGCCGCAACTCCGTTCGCACCCGCCGGTGCATATTCGAGAGTCAGCACCCGATTGGGCGCGTCGACCAAGCCGCTGGCAACTCCCGACAACACCGCCAGGACTACCAGCACCGGGATCAGATGTTCCCGCGGAATCAGATTGACCGCTGCGATGTACCCGAGGATGACAAGGATCTCGCCGACTATGGCAAAAACCACTGCACTTCGGCCGAACCTGGCAACCAGCCGCCATCCGAAAGCCGAAGTCAGGGCCATCGCGAGTGAGCTACCGGTCATGATCAACGCCGCACTCAGCGGGACGAAGCCCAAACCTTCGATCAGATAGAGGCTGAGCACCGCGTTGACGGCGAGGATGGATCCGAACCAGAAGAGTGCAACCGTTGTACCGAGCCGAAATCCCCGAGAGGCGATCAATGACGGAAGCAGTACCGGCGTCCCACCGCGTGCGGCGTACCGACGTTCCCAGAACCAGAAGGCAACGGCAGCGCCGAACGCACCGATCAGGAAAGCCGCAGCCACAGTGACACTGGTCCGGGTCACGATGGGCCACAACAGGAGCCCGGTCGTAGTCGCCAGCAGACACAGCCCAACCGGATCGATCGATGCGCCCGATCGGGTAGTTCGATCACGGCGCAGAAAGCGAAACGCCAGAATCAGTGTGATCAGAGCAAACGGCACGTTGAGAACGAGAAGCAACCGCCATCCGAAGTCGGCGTCGGAATACTTCAGCAGAACGCCACCGAGGATCGGTCCGGAAACGCCGGCCAGACCACCCGCGGTGCTGTACGCGCCCAACGCCTTCGCCCGAGCCTTTCCGGACACCCGGTCGGTGATGATGCCGAGCACCTGCGAACTGATGGTGCCTGCGCCGATCCCTTGCCCCAGCCGGGCCAACACGATCATCGACGGATCCGACGCACACGCTCCGAGGATTCCCATCACCGCGAAAATGCTCAGGCCCGCCAAGAACAAGCGTCGACGCCCGACGACGTCACCGAGTCGGCCCGCCGGCACCAGGGCCAAGCCGAAAGTCAGCGAATAGCTCGCAAGGATCCACTGCACCTCCGAGGTCGACGCGCCCAGCGACGCCCGGATCGACGGAACCCCGATTCCGAGCACCGCCGAATCGAGAAGAGTGGTGAAGCCCGCGGCTACGCAGACGATGATCTCCCAGCGGACGGCCGAATCGAGCTTGGTGGATTCGGCCGCCGCTGTGACCGTGTGGGACAGGACCCGTTACCCCGCAGCTTCAGACGTGGCCCGACGCGTGAGCGGCGGTCGCAACCCCAAGTGCTCTCGCAGCGTCGACGTGGAGTACTCGGTGCGGTACGCCCCACGCTCCTGCAGTTCCGGGATCAACCAGTCGACGATCTCGTCGAGCCCGGTCGGCACCAGGTACGGCGAGATGTTGAAGCCGTCCGAAGCTCCGTTGCGCACCCAATGGACCAACTGATCTGCGACCTGCCCCGGAGTGCCCGCAAAACCCGAACGCTGCGAGGTCTCGATAGCGACCTGACGTAGGGACAGATTCTTTGCCTCGGCAAGAGCACGCCATTCACGTGCGATCGCAATGGGGTCGTTGCCGTCCCGCGCGGAACCGCGCGTCTCCGAAACCGGGCGGGCAACCGGATCTTCCTCGGGGAGTGGACCGTCGGGGTCTCGATCGGAAAGGTCCTTACCCCACACCAGTCCGACGAGAGAGAGGGCAGTCTGACCGGTGAACTGGCCTTCGAGGACCCACCGTGCCTTCTCCTCGACTTCGGACTCGTTCTCCGCCAACACGATCTGCGTGCTGGGCAAGATCTTGACGTCGTCCTCCGGTCGCCCGACGCTACGCAACCGAGCCCGAATGTCGTCGGCGAAGTCGAGTGCGCCGTCGAAATGCGTCCCGTGTCGCGAGAAGATGACGTCGGCGTGCGTCGCCGCGAAATCGCGTCCAGTCGGCGAATCGCCCGCTTGAAAGATGACCGGATGTCCCTGTCTGCTGCGGGGAAGCGTCGGCGTCACGGAGATGTCGAACTGCGAAGTCTGGCGGCGTACGTCGCTCACGGCTCCCGGAGTCGACCAGTTCTCGGACGTGCGAGAGTCCGAGATCGCGTCGTCGGCCCACGAATCCCACAGTGCCCGTGCAGTTTCGATGAACTGCCCGGCACGCTCGTAACGCAGGGCGTGGTCGAGGAAACCACCGCGACGGAAATTCTCTCCCGTCCAAGCGTTGTCGGTGGTGACCGCGTTCCAGCCGGCCCGTCCGTCGGAAAGTAGATCGAGGCCGGAGAGTCGACGGGCGAGGTCGGCCGGTTCGTTGTACGTGGTGTTCTGTGTCGCGACCAGCCCGATCTTGTCGGTGATACCGGCGAGGGCGGCCAACTGCGCAATGGCGTCGGGGCGGCCGGCGATATCCAGATCGAGAATCTTGCCGTTCTGCTCGCGAAGGCGAAGGCCCTCACCGAGGAAGAAGGCGTCGAACAGACCTCGCTCGGCGGTGAGTACCAAGCGCCGAAACGTCTCGAAGTCGATCTGGGATCCGCTCGAGGAATCGGACCAGATGGTGGTGTGGTTGACCCCCTGGAAGAAGACGCCGAAGTGAACGTGAGCGTCGGGTCGAGGTACGGCGGAGCGTGATGCAGTCATAGCCGAAATGTCCTTAGCGCGAAGTCAAGTCAGGAGGAGTGGACGAATCGATTTGCGGGCCGCTGCAGGCCGAGGTTGCCCCTCAGAGTCGATCCCGGAACCGGGCGTCGCGTCAACCCGGCCTTGGACAGCGCCGGAAGCACGAATTTGGCCAGCACCGGAAGGTCCTCGTCGATCACGAGAGGGTGAAAATGAACACCGTCGAGGTGTCCGGCCAATTCCTTCAGAACCACGGCCGCTTCCCCCGGATCTGCAGCCAGGAGCAGTCGGCCGGTGACGACGGCATTCCCGTACGAGTTCAGCTCGGTCCTCCGCTGCGCCGCAGACAGATTCGGCGTATCGAATGCCACATCGACCTCGGCGAACACCAATGACGCGCCCTCATCGCGCGCCTTGGCAGCCGACTGTGCAATGGTCTCCACCGAATCACCGGAAACGAGAACAACATCCGGCTGGCGTGGATCGATTTCGCCGTAGCGGCCGAACACCACCAACTGGCCTTGAGGCGGCCGCGGAACGATTGCCGGCCCCTTCACCGAGAACGTGTCGCCCTCGAAATTGACGTAATGCAGACGATCACGTTCGAGGAAACGCCCACTGAGATAGTCACGAACGACGGCGTCGTCCTCCCACGAGTCCCAGAGATCGGTCACAACGGTGACCGAATCCCGCTGCTCTTGCTGACGCGCCGACTCCGTTGTTACCGGAGCCCTCCCCCACGCCCTCGCCGCGGCATCGTCTTCGACCGGAACAGCAAGCCAGCCGCCACGCCCACGCGAGGAGTAGTCCAACGTCGCCAATTGCGAGGACGTATGAAACGGTTCGGCGTACGTGGTCCCGACGACGGGGACCAGCCCGATCGTGCTGGTTGTCGCCGCCACGTACGACGCCCTCGAGACGGCATCGATGCGGCCGACGACGTCACCACTCGGGGGGAGGATGGAATCGTCGAACGTCGCGAACGTGAAGCCGGCATTCTCGGCAGCCGCGACGCGATCGCGCACGGCTTTGCCTGTGAGCAGCTGGTCCGGGCGGTGTGAGCTTCGGCGCCAGGCAGCGGGGTGAGTGCCCTCGCCGTCCAGTTCGATACCCACGGCAAATACAGTCATGTGTCCTCCATCGGTCCTGGCGGTAGCACCCACACTGCGGTTAGGTAGCGGGTTGCTGCGGCATCATCGAGCCAGGTCTCTCAGCCACTCTGGATGGTGGATGCAATCTATGCGGGCCACGCTGGGCAAGTCAAATCACGCTTGTCGAATCATATTGACCTACAACATATTTCAATACAATCATCCTGATCGAAAGGGTTGCGCAACGCTAGCCGACGTAGACACGAAAGAGCCCCGCCCGACTCGCGTCGGACGGAGCTCTCGGTGTGCGCTGGTACGCTACGTCGCGCCCATCCATGCCTGATCGAACAGCATGATGCCGGTTGCAGTCGGAACCACACCGTGCACGTTCTTCTGCCAAGCCCAGAACGACGTGAGCCCGCCGATCGGCGCCGACGGAACCGTCTCGTTCCACAGCGTCTGAATTTTGCCGATGATCGCAAGAGTCGACGAATTGTCCTTGGCCTGTTGTAGATCTGCGATCAGCTGATCCATCGCCGGGTTCGCATATCCAGCAGTATTCGCCATCGAGGTGCTGTTGGTCGTGGAGAACAATCCGAGATCGAGAATCGACTCGTACATTCCGATGCCCGCGTGCGCGAGGTCGAAATCGTGCTTGACGTAGACGTTCTGCACGATGTCGCCGGCGTTGTTGGCCAAGATCAAGTTCACCTCGAACCCGACGGCCTGCAACAGTGACTGCACGGCGAGGCCGATCGCGTGGTCCTTCGGCTCACTGAGAACGACGTAGTCGAGGCTGCCGTCGTACCCGTCTGCCTTTGCCTGATTCAGAAGTTCCTTCGCCTTTTCGGGGTCGTAGGCAATACCCGGTGTGTCTACATGCCATTGAGACGTCGGACCGAACAACTCCGAGCCCGGCAGTCCCTCACCGTTTTCCACTCGCTGATCGATCAACGTGGTGTCCAGCGCGTAGCCGATGGCCTGGCGAACGCGAACATCCGAGCCCGGTCGGCCCTCACGGTTGTTGACGATCTCGGCGCTGCCGGCATTGAGCACGTCGATGTAGCCGGGGTAACCAGCGGACTTGGCAGAATTGATCGCCGACGTGAGGCCGCGAATGTAGGCGACATCGAGCTGACCGCTGTTCAATGATTCGAAATTGGCCTGCGGGCCGTTGAGCGCAACCATCCGCAACTTGTCCAGCTTGGGAGCGCCGCCGTAGTAGGACGGGTTGGCCTTGAAGATTCGCTCGACGCTCGGTGTGAAGACATCTTCGGTGAAGGGTCCGGCTCCGACGGCGGTGAACTTGTCGCCCTGCTGCGAACTCGGGGCGACGATCATCCCGTGCCCGAGAGCGAGCATCGACGGAAAACGCATCCACGGCGTCTTCAGCTTGAATTCCACCGTCGTCGGACTGCTTGCCTGCGCCGATTCCACCGAAGCCAGCCACAGTTCGGCGCCATTGCCCTTGCCCGCGTTGTACCGATCGATGCTCGCGATCACGGCGTTGGCGTCGAGGGTGGTGCCGTCACTGAACTTCACACCGTCGCGAAGTTCCAGCGTCCAGGTGGCTCCGTCGTCAGCTGTCTCGAGCGATTCAGCCAACTTGGGCGCGAACTCGCCGCTCGCAGTGTTGTAACTCATCAGGACGTCGTACACAGCAGCGAAGGCCTCACCGCCGGAACCGCCGCGCGCGGCCGTCTTCGTCGGGTCGAGTGAGGGAACGAGCACCTGTACGCCGTACGTCATGGTCCCGCCGGCCACCGCAGTTCCCGGATCGGGCTGCTCGTTGACCATGCCGGTCACGATGTCCGCCGACGCGGTCGTCGTATCGGTCCCGCTGTCGTCATTGCTGCTCGCGCAGCCCACCAACAGAACCCCGGTGCCGAACAATGCGACGGCGACCCGGCTGACTTTCCCGATGCGCCAAGATCTCGAGTGCGACACGGAGATTCCACCTCACTTTCAGTAGACGCAGCCACGGATCGGCCGCAATCGGCTAATAGTGATGTCCTCTGTGGAGTGACGCCCAGCACGTTCCCGGTGACCGGAAACATTCACGGAGACAAAGGATGCGCATAACTGAGATGATCGGGCCGAGTGGTTGACGGCGACTGACATCCGAATACGAAAAAGCTCCAACCTTATGTTCGAAGAACATGAGATTGGAGCTTGTCGATAAGAATTATGGTGGCCAGGGCCGGGATCGAACCGGCGACCTTCCGCTTTTCAGGCGGACGCTCGTACCAACTGAGCTACCTGGCCGGACGGCACCCGAACCGAATGCCTATCGCATTGCTTTGTTCTCAACCGATTGATTGAGAACAAAGCTTTGCGACCCTGACGGGACTCGAACCCGCGACCTCCGCCGTGACAGGGCGGCGCGCTAACCAACTGCGCCACAGGGCCTTGCTTTTTCCTTGCTGTGAAACCGTACTACATCTTCGAGCCGCTCCCAAACCACTGTCCTGGCCTGGCATTTGTGCATCTCAAAGCGTGTCGTGCGGGTCAAACCATACTGCATCGTTTCGCTTTCGCAAAACGTACCCCCTACGGGATTCGAACCCGCGCTACCGCCTTGAAAGGGCGGCGTCCTAGGCCGCTAGACGAAGGGGGCCCGCCGGATCTCTCCGAACTAGTACCCCAACGGCGTTCCGTTGGGAGCTTGGATAGCTTATGGCACGGCATTCGGAAATCACAAATCGCCTGTTCACGGGCAGAAAAGTGCACTATTCAGTGCCAGGGAACTCGACTTGGGGCCACCCGTCACGATGGAACGTCTCCAACCACTGCGGCGTAGCCATGGCTTCGAGGACTACTTCGAGAGACTCCTCGAACCACTCGCCCAGATCTCCACTGGAGGCAATCAGGTCTGCCATGTACCGCTGGCCGGCAAGGCTCGCTGCCAGTACACGCGTGAATTTGTCCGGGTCGGCGTCTTCTCGGAGCAAACCGTCGTCCTTGGCACGCAATGCCAACTCATAGGCGGTCTTTCCCCAGACCTGCCCACCACCGGACTGCACATCCTTGTAGAACTCGGGCTCGATGATCAGCCGGAATTCCGCCTGCACGATCACCTCGGCACGGAAGACCTCGGCAATGTCGAGCACGAGACCGTGCAAAGCGACGAATGGATCGAGGTCTGTTCTCTTGGCCCAACGATCAGTAATTCCAGTGAAGGTTTCGATAGCCGAGGTCAGAACCGCTCGCGCCAACTCTTCCTTGGACTGGAAATGGAAATACATGGCGCCTTTGGTGGCGCGGGAGCCCTCGAGGATCGTGTTCACCGACGCAGCTGCATAGCCGCGCTTGGCGAATTCGACTGCAGCCGCTTCGACCAGGGCGGCGCGGGTACGCCGCGCACGCTCTTGTTGACGTGCCATTTACGGTGTTGTGCCTCTCGCAGAGTTGGTACGCAGAGCCGCCGTGATCGGCGCCTGTCATCCCCCGAAACTTCACAATATCCCCTCCAACACACCCTACGTAAGGACTAGAGCCATACCCGCCAAAAGTACTAGACGCAATCGGCTGTTCAGGGGACAAGAACCGACTTTATGCCCAAAAGACACCAAGTGGTATGGTTTTGGCCGCTCGGGTGCGCCGCAGGGGGTGCGCATCCGAGCTTTTTCGTGCCCGAGATTCTGATAATTCGACCTCGCAGACGGAACTGCTTCGCCGACCGATGGACAGCAGTCCCAAGGTTTTAAACAACTAGTGCAATTGTTTATTCCCCCTTTTCCGTCGAAACCGTGCTGGCAGCATCGAAACAACACAGTTAGACTGTCTAAATGAACGTTGGAGAGGGTCGCAGCAAGGCTCGAGACGAGATCGACGTACTTTGGGACGATCTGGGTGCCTTCGTCCGACGTCTACGCACCAAACGCAACGACCACAAGCTCACGCCGAGCCAGATCCAGGCCCTCGGCCACCTCGACCGACAAGGTCCGTCGACCGCCAAAGAGTTGGCAAAATTCGAGCGCGTCACACCGCAATCAATCGCAAAGACCGTGGCCGCGCTCGAAGAACAGGGCATGGTGACGCGAAGGGCGGATCCATCGGACGGCCGCGCGGTCTTGGTCACGATGACCGAACTCGGCACATCGACCCTTCACGAAGACCGAACGAAACGAACAGAGTGGCTGGCTGAGGTCATCGACGCCGAGTGCACCGAAGCCGAGCGTGACTTGCTTCTGATCGCCGGCCGAATCCTGCGCAGACTAGGCCAGGGCGAGTCCCCAGCATCGACATCGATATCAGAGGAGTCACTGATGAACTCGTGACCCCCGTCGTCGAAACGCCGACCCCCCAAACTCCCGTTCCACTGAAACTGAGTCTTGCTCTCGGCTCCGGAACCGTTCTTCAAGCGCTGAACTCGTCGATGATTGCCGTGGCAATCGTCCCGATCGCCACATACTTCGGTTCCAGTTCAGGCACAGCGTGGGTCATCTCGGCCCTCTACATCGCGACTGCGGTCACGGCGCCGGCGGCTGGTCGACTCGGATCGATCTTCGGCGCCAAACGCGTCTACCTCGCCGGATTGGGCCTGATCGCTGCCGGATCGATCCTCGGCTCGCTCGCCCCGTCGCTGGGCTGGCTGATCGCCGCACGAATCCTGCTCGGAATCGGCACGGCGACACAGTATCCGAACGCAATGACCGTCATCCGCGAATACGCTGACCGCCACCGGACTCAAACCCGTTCAGCTATAGCAACACTCACCATTTGCGCTCAATCGGTCGTCGCGCTGGGGCCCACTCTCGGCGGGTTGTTGGTCGGCACACTCGGTTGGCAATCGATCATGTGGGTGAACCTCCCACTTGTCGTCGTCACTGCCGTATGGGTCTTCTTCGCCGCCCCTAGCGACTCCGCCCTGCCCGACCGGGCCGGCGCCGCTGCGTTGTTCAAGTCTCTCGACCCACTCGGTATCACCCTGTTTCTGGCTCTGACGACATCGACGATGCTCTTTCTCCTCTCTCTCGCCGAGCACGCGAAGTGGTACCTCGTCCCGTCGACGGCCCTCTTCGCGTTCCTGTTCGTCTGGTGGGAACGTCGAACGGCCTCGGCGTTCATCGACGTCCGCGCCGTCGTCCGAAACCGCGCACTGAGCATGACTCTCGGCCGGACCCTGCTGACTTACACAGCGTTCTACTGCATCTTCTTCGGACTCCCCCAGTGGCTACAGGTAGCCCGCGGAATGTCACCGATCAGCGCCGGGCTCTTCATGCTGCCCGTCGCTGCGGTCGGGATCTTCGCGACCATGTCCGCGTCCAGGGTGTACGGGAAATTCGGCGCACGGATCACCCTCCTGATCGGCACCGCCGCGTTGGCTGTCGGCGGGATTCTGATTGCCTTTGTCGAATCGAGTTCGACTCCCCTAGTGGCACTCCTGCTGATAGCGGCGATCCTGGGCATCCCCAACGGCTTCAACAACATGGGAAACCAGAACCTGATCAACTCGGTGACCACCTCCGCCGACGTCGGGACCGCGATCGGCCTTTACCGAACAATCCAGTACATCGGCGCCAACCTTGCGGCCGTCGTCATCGAGCTGACCATGCGCGGAACCATCGACGACGCGGGTCTGCATCGCACGGGCGGGACCATCGCCGTCATCGGAATCGCCCTTCTGGTGGGGGTGGTGTTTTCACGGACTCTGCGGTCCCGTTAGACTCTGCGCCGCGCCCCTATAGCTCAGTTGGTAGAGCTACGGACTTTTAATCCGCAGGTCGTAGGTTCGAGTCCTACTGGGGGCACAAACACAGACCCGGCGCCTCATTCAGAGGCGCCGGGTCTTGTGCATTCGTGCCACATCGATTCGTGCCACATGAATGCAACAGCAGGTCATCGAAGCAGGAACTCGAGGGTCACGCGCTCGAATGCCTCCTTGGCTTCGATCATCACCCAGTGCCCGCAGTTCGGAAATACATGCAGTTCGGCATTCGGAATCAGTCGCATCGGAATCATCGGCATGTCCGGTGGACACTGCCGATCATCGAGCCCCCATGTCAGCAAGGTCGGGCATTGCACCTTGTGCATCATCGACCAGTACGGCGGCACATCCGAGTTGGACATCATCTGCTGCTGAGCGGCAAAGGCTTTGGATCCGTACATCGCGGTCAATGCCTGGTGCGAGGCCGGATCGTTGGCCGTTTGCCATCGTTCCTCGATCCGCTCCTCGGTGATCACGGATCTGTCGTAAACCATGCACTCGAGCCAGCGAACCAACTTCTCACGGCTGGGAGCGTCGGCGAATTCCTGGAGGAGACGCGTACCTTCGCTCGGGTTCTGACTGAAGATGTTCGGGCCCACGCCTCCGATGGTGACCAATCTGCGGACGCGGTCAGGGAACCTCATCGCGACGTTGACCCCGACAACTCCGCCCATCGAATTGCCGATCATCGCAGCGGATTCGATTCCCAGCGCATCCATGAATCGAACCACCGCCGAGGTTGCCGTGAGAACTGGATGACCGTCGACGGCATCGCTCACGCCGAAACCCGGGAACTCCAGGAGGTAGCAGTGGAAGTGCTTTGCGAACACCTCGAGGTTCCCCCGGTAATTCCGCCATCCACTCACGCCGATCCCGGAGCCGTGCAACAGGATCAACGGCGGACCATCGCCCGCCTCGTGATAGCGCAAAGTCCCCCTGTCGGTAGCGACTTCGCGTTTGGTCCCTTCGTAAGTCACGTCCATACCGCAAGATTAGAACGTGTTACAGATTTGCGACGGCTGATTGCGGAACTTCGCAATCACTGTCAGAAGCATCCCCCGCTGCCTCGACGCCCACTGCGATTCGTGGACTTCTGCTCGCTCGGTTTCGACTTCCCCGTCCCGGCCTTCACACACCGGTTGGGGCGCCGCACCTGCTCGAAGTGCCCGGCGCTCACCACATGACCGGCCACGCTGACCTTGACCGGCGCATCCGCGCGGGCGGTTCCGACTTGCGCCGATCCCAACGTCAGGGCGCAAGCAGCCACAACGACCAGCGCTACCTTCTTCGAGATCTTCATATGCACGGCCACTTCGACACGGGTCCACTCCAGATGCTGAACAGGTGCGCGCACCGAAGGAACACGCTCGGCGTCGACGATATTCAGTCAGGGTGGCCGGCCGCGATCCTTTTGCTCACCAGCATCTGAACAGTCGACGACAAAAGTTTTGGCGGCACGTCAACATCCCGAGGGCGTCAACGAGCCGACGCCCAACGTACGCACCGTTACTGAGAAATCCGTAAATCCGGGCAACCACACAGCGACGGGCGTGGACGTTCGCGTTTGGACTCGCTACGCCACAATCAAACGCCGAACCGCCTCGACTGCCGCCTCCCGACGTCGAGGGATGGAACGAGACGACTTGAGCGCGAGCATCCGGGCGATATCCGTGATCAGCAGGATCAACTCCGTGGGATTCCACGCGGGGTCGATGTGTCCCTCGAGCTGCCCCTTGCGGATTTCCGCAACTTTAGGCCGGAAGGTCTTGCTTCGTATGTCGTCCTCGCTCATGACGTCCGGCGCTTCGAGATCCGCCCATTGCTGCAATCGGGCGTTCTCGGGATGGGCAACGTAGTTGTCGAAGAGGCGACCTGCATAGCCCGGCAAGTCGTCACCTCGAAGTGCTGTCTCCGTGGTTGTTTCGGACGTCCACTGTTCGGTCACGGCAGCGAACAACTCTTCCTTGCTTGCGAAGTACGCATAGAGACGGTCTTTGCTGGCACGCGCTTGCGCGGCGATCCGATTGATCCGCGCGCCGGCCAGCCCGTACGTGGCAAATTCGTCCTTTGCGGCCGCCAGAATGCGGTCCCTCGTAGCTTCCCCTGCTGAGCGCATGTTCACAGCCTAGAACGAATCGACCGTTGCCGAACCATCCGGTTCGGCGTAGCGTGCAGAGTTGACGAACAATTTGGTTCGCGAACAAGTCGTGCCACTTACCGTCGACTCGAGGAGAGACATGAATCTCGACGAAGCCCGAACTGCTTTCGCCCGGCTCCGTGCTGCGGAAAGTGGTGTATCACCAGCAGAACTCGACGAAGTGTGGGCCGCGCTGGAAACCGTCGCCGCCGAAGAAATCCTCGGCGAGTGGAAGGGTGACGACTTCGCCACCGGTCACCGGCTTCACGAAAAGCTGTTCGCGAGCCGTTGGTACGGCAAGACCTTCAACTCGGTCGAGGACGCCAAGCCGTTGATCTGCCGAGACGAAGACGGCAACCTCTATTCCGACGTCAAGGGCGGCAATGGCGAAGCAAGCCTGTGGAACATCGAGTTTCGTGGCGAAGTCACGGCAACGATGGTCTACGACGGTGCGCCGATCTTCGACCACTTCAAGAAGGTCGACGACTCGACACTGATGGGCATCATGAACGGAAAGTCGGCGCTGGTTCTCGACGGTGGGCAGCACTACTACTTCCTGCTCGAGCGAGCGTGATTCGCGCCGAACAGAATTCGAGATCCTCCATGCAGATGACAGCGGCGCTCTCACACGGCCCGCACTCCCCCTTCACACTCGACACCGTTGAAATCGACGAACCCCGCGCAGACGAGATCCTGGTTCGCATCGTCGCTACCGGCCTGTGCCACACAGATCTGTTCACGAAGTCGGTGCTACCGGAAAGGCTCGGCCCCTGCGTGTTCGGGCACGAAGGGGCGGGGGTGGTCGAGGCCGTCGGCTCGTCGATCGACAGCATTGCGCCCGGTGATCACGTGTTGCTGAGCTACCGCAGTTGCGGTGTGTGCAGGCAGTGTCTCAGCGGCCATCGGGCGTACTGCGAAAGCTCACACGGGCTCAACAGCTCTGGCGCACGCACCGACGGCTCGACGCCGGTCCGGCGAAGCGGAACTCCGATACGGTCCGCATTCTTCGGCCAGTCCAGCTTCGCGGAATACGTCATCGCCACTGCCGACAACACCGTCGTCGTCGATCCTGCAGTGGACCTGACCGTCGCGGCTCCCCTCGGCTGCGGATTTCAAACCGGCGCGGGTGCCGTGCTGAATCTACTTCGCCCCGAGCCCGACTCGACGTTTGTCGTCTTCGGAGCCGGCAGCGTCGGACTCGCAGCGCTACTGGCAGCGAGGGCTGCCGGCGTTTCCACCCTGGTCGCCGTGGACCCCGTTGCGCAGCGGCGCGCACTCGCCGAGGAATTCGGCGCCGTCACTGTCGATCCGACCACCGAGGACGCGGTCGAAGCAGTACGCGCCGCCACCGACGGAGGTTCGACACATTCCCTCGACACCACCGGAATCGGCTCCGTGATCAATCAAGCCGTCACATCACTTCGAGCACGGGGAACACTGGCGGTAGTCGGACTCGGAGCGTCCACGGTCGAGATGAACATGGCCGACATCATGCTGAGCGGAAAGACAATTCGAGGATGCATCGAAGGAGAGTCGGAAGTCTCGACGTTCATCCCCGAACTCGTCGAACTCTTCACTGGTGGCCGGTTTCCGATCGACCGCTTGGTGACGCGCTACGCCTTCTCCGACATCAACAAAGCCGTCGAAGATCAAGCGTCGGGGCGCGTCATCAAACCCGTTCTCGTGTGGTGAGGGGCGAAATGTCTCATTCGTCGACCCGACGGAATTCGCCCTAGACTGCGCTCCTGCACTAGACGTCGGAGCAAGGTGGGGACGATGACAGAACACACCAGTACAGGCGCGGGCCACGGCCGGGCCGTAATGCCGATCATCCGGATGCGCGCACGCAGCCGCGACGAGGACCATCGAGCATCGACGCCACTCGAACTGTTCTTCGACCTGTGTTTCGTGGTTGCAGCCGCACAGGCCGGAGTTCAACTGGTGCATGCTGTCGCCGAGGGCCACTACGCCGACGGCATCGCCGGCTATATGTTCGTCTTCTTCGCGCTGTGGTGGGCGTGGGTGAACTTCACCTGGTTCGCGTCTGCCTACGACACGGACGACGTCCCCTACCGGGTCGCGACCTTCGTACAGATTTGTGGCGTGCTCGTCTTCGCCGCCGGAATCCCCGACGCATTCGACGGAACCGACCGTACGACGGCCATCGTCGGCTACCTCATCATGCGAATTGCGCTCACCTGCCAATGGCTTCGAGCCGCCAGCGGTGAATCCGGTGCAGCGCGAACGACTGCTCTGCAATATGCCGCCGGGCTCGTGATCGTCCAGGCCGGCTGGATCGTGCTGCTTCTGATGCCGGCGTCGGCGTGGATTCCGGGCTTCTTCGTTCTCATGATCGCCGAACTCGCGGTGCCGGCGATCGCCGAACGCAACCACCAGACGCCGTGGCACCCGCATCACATCGCCGAACGCTACGGCCTCTTCACCATCATCATGCTCGGCGAAACCATCGCTGCCGCGACCATCGCGGTCCAATCCGGCATCCGGGATTTCGACGCCGCCGATCTACTGATTCCGATTGCCGTCGGCGGAGTTCTGATCGTGTTCTCCGCGTTGTGGATCTACTTCGCCGTCCCGATCCACGAGTACCTCGCAGACCAAGGCAATCGCGCCGTCCTGTTGTGGGGATACGGGCACTACTTCGTATTCGGATCCGCTGCGGCCATCGGCGCCGGCATCGAAGTAGCCGTCGAGGAAGCAGTTGGCGAAGCGCACATTTCGACGTTCGCAGCATCTGCCGCGGTCACGATTCCGGCCGCGATGTTCCTGATCTTCGTGTGGCTCATGCATTCACGCCACTTCAAGCGCGACAGGATCGAGCAGGCCGTTCTACCGGTGAGTGCAATCCTGGTTCTCGCCTGCACATTTGCCGGACACTGGGCTGTCCCGCTCGCCGGACTGGTGGCGGCGGGAACCGTCGGAGTCGGTGTCGGCCTGAGTACTCGGTCGAAGAGCTGACTCAGATTTCCGGAGCCGGAGCCTCGCCCTTGCTCTGCGGCTCGTGCTGCTTGAGCTCACCGCGCATCTTGTCGAGATCCTTTCCACGCTTTTTGTACATGTAGCCGAGCGCGACAAGTCCAAGGAACAACGCAACGCCCAGGACGGCACCGACAACGGATGCTCCGCGGAATCCGGGGCCGTCGACGTCGAGGATCCGCTCGCCCGCATGCGCAGCGTTGTTGTTGCCGAGAACAACTGTCAGAGAGAGCAGATTCGGCAGCGCGAAGATCACACCCAACGCGAGAGCCGTGATCTGCATGATTCGAGCATGCTTGCGCTTGCGCACCTGCCAGACCGCCCGGAAGAAGATGAGCGGGACCAGGGTGCACACGAGACCGAACAGCAGCCCCCACGCGATTCCGGCGCTGAAACTGCCGTTCGCCAACGACGCAATGCGCTGCGCCCACCAACGCGGAAGGAAGGCGGCAAGGATGAAGTAAGCGATGACCAGGACCACCGCCATCACTGCGATCCCGATGGCCTTCTTCGCCCACGGCGGCATGCCCGGTTTTGCGGTGGCCGGTGAAGTTTCCGGTGTCGTCATGACAATTCCTCGTCTAGTCGGCGTCTGTACTGACGAATCTATCCGTTACGGGCGTTCCTCATCCGCATCGAGAACGATCCGGGCAAGCCGCTTCGGCGCAACGAGGGTGAACGAGGTGTAGATCCACTCCTCCAGTTGCGACCATTTCTCCTCGGAAACGTCGGTGCCGATGTCGAGTGCAACCCACCCGTGTCGACCGAGTCCATAGCCCGCAGCACTTGCGCCTGGTTCGGTGGCCACCACCGCTTCGGCTTCCTCCTTGCTCAGCTTGACGGTCAAGGAGGTGGCTTCGACGTTGCAGAACACGAAGTTCTTGCCGCGGACCCGGAACGTCGGGTGGCCGTCCCACGCTTCGATGTCGACGCGCTCCGCTTCCGGCAGCGACAGCGAGATCTCTTCGAGTCGACGCATGTTGTCGGGCATGGAGACGATTCTGCACGCTCGATACCGAGCTTGACACCCGCGACACAGCTAGGCTCGGCGACGACCGCGTCACCGAACTCCGAACACAGGGAGACTGGCATGCGCACGTTAGTTCATCTCGTTCTGCTCATTTGTGGAATCGCCGTTGCCGTCGGCTCGTTCATGTACGTACTGGCCGGGGTCAAACCCGACAACGTTCGCCTCGAGGACCTGCGGGACGGCTTTCCGGCCGGGTGGGCAATCGAGCAACTCGGCGATCAGTCCGTGACCTTCTACCGGTCGATGGCGATACTTCTGCTCGCCGCCGCCGTATTGATTCTGATCGCCGCATTGTTCGGTTCTCGCATCGCAGCATGGATCGGAATTATCGTGGGATTGGGGACTCTTGGCACGTTCTACTACCGCGTGAACGATCAGTTCGACAATGTCATCAGGGAAAACTACTCCACGATCCTGACAAATCAGACAGGATTCATTCTGACGGCCGGCGGACTGATTCTCGCTCTCCTAGCGTGCCTGGTCCCCCGCGAGAAGACCCGAGCCTGACCGCTCGGCAACCGGAGGGTTACCGTCGACGCCGACATTCACTAGTGTCTGCAACAGCCGGGTACTGACGAGTAGTACCCCAGAAGAGGCAGGGCATCAATGGCATCGCTTGACGACCTTCTATCCCAGATCCCCATCGACCAGATCGCGCAGCAACTCGGCGTCGACCAGGCAACTGCCGAATCGGCGGTCAAGACTGCACTTCCGACCCTCGTCGGTGGCCTCGGCGCCAACGCGCAGGATCCCGCCGGCGCAGCCTCGCTGGAAAGCGCGTTGCAGTCTCACGCCGACACCAGCCTTCTCGACGACGGCGTCGACATCAGCAAAGTCGACACCGCTGACGGTCAGAAGATCGTCTCGAACATCTTCGGCGGCAACACCGATCAGGTCGCCAGCGCACTGGGCGGTGTCGGTGGCGGCGGTGGAAACGATCTGGTGAAGCAGTTGCTGCCGATCCTCGCTCCCATCGTCCTGGCCTACCTCGCCAAGCAGTTCACCGGTGGCGGTGCCGGCGCGCAGACTCAGGCCTCCGGTGGCGGCGGACTCGGGGACCTCCTCGGCGGAATTCTCGGCGGCGGCGGCAATTCCGGCGGCGGCATCGGCGGAGCACTCGGCGGTATCTTGGGCGGATCCGGGGGCGGCGGCCTCGGAGACCTGCTCGGCGGCCTCCTCGGCGGCGGCAAGAAGTAATTCGCTCGACAGATTCGCACTGCGGCGATCCCGTTCGGGATCGCCGCAGTGCTCGGTTCAGTCAACCGTCGAAGATCGAAACATCCTCAGTGACAAGGCAAACGCAACCAACAGCAGCGCGCCCACAAAAGCACTGACCCCGACCCAACCGCCACCCGCGTATGCAAGACCCGCGAGGGCGCCCGCCACGGACGAACCCGCGTAGTAGGCAAACAGATACAACGCCGACGCCTCGGCCCGGTGATCGGTAGCGATCAGCCCCACCCAACCGCTGGCCACCGAATGTGCGGCGAAGAATCCTCCGGTGAAGAGCAGCATCCCCACGAGCGTCAACGCCAGATTGTCCGGAACGGTCAGTGCCAGGCCGATACCGATGACGACAACCGACCCGAGCAGCACGCTGCGCCTACCCAGTCGGTCAGAGGCCCCGCCGGCTACCGCCGAGGTGAAAGTTCCGGCAAGGTAGAAAAGGAACACCAGGCCCACAAGCGCTTCAGGAAGGCCGAAAGGTGCTGCCGTGAGCCGAAACCCGAGGAAGTTGTAAATCGACACGAAGCCGCCCATCAGGATGAATCCCAAAGCGAAGAGTGTTCGCAGCGACGGGTTCGCAAGGTGGCGTCGTAGATTCGACGCGATCGTGCGCACCGATATCGGTTGCGGGCGAAAGAACTTCGACGCGGGAAGCCGCCGGATCATGTTGAGCGCGAACAATGCCGACAGCGCGGACGCAGTCAACAGCGCCCAACGCCACGTACTGAAATCGACGACGGCCGACGGCACGAGCCGTCCGATCAGCCCACCGATCGTCGTGCCGGCGACGTACCTTCCCATCGCTGCACCGAGGTCCTTCCGATCGACCTCCTCGGCCAGATAGGCCATCGCCACCGCCGGGACACCGGCCAGAGCTAATCCTTGTGCTGCGCGTCCGACCAGCAGAACCTCGATCGTCGGACTCAGCGGCAGAAACAAACCGATCACACAGGACGCCGACGCCGACGCGATCATCACCCGTGTGCGACCGAACCGCTCGGAGAGCGCACTGGCCGGAATGATTGCCAACGCCAACATGCCCGTCGTCGCCGAGACGGACAGCGCAGACACCGCAGGCGAGACGTGGAAGTCTTCGGCGAACGCAGGCAGCAACGCCTGTGCCGCGTACATCGAGATGAACGTCGACAGCCCGGCCGCGAACAACGCAACGGTCACGGTTCGATATCCCGATGTTCCGCGGCGAAGCGGCATCACTTCGGATTCGATCACATTCTCGACAGTCACCACGTACCTCCAGGCATCACTTACCTCCGGCAAGAATCCTCCCGCCCAGACTCGGCAAAAGAAAATGCATAAACTTGATGTTCTATATGCTCTGGAGGTATATAGATTGGGTTCGTGATGCTGACCGAAGACCTCGAATGGTTTGTCGTGCTCGCCGAAACCCAACAGGTGACCGCTACCGCGGATCTGACTCACCTGTCGCAACCGACCCTTTCGCGCAAACTCGCACGCCTCGAACGACAGATCGGCGTGACACTCTTCGACCGTCAGGGACGCCGACTCGAACTGAACCGGTACGGCGAGATCCTCTATCGACATGCTCGCATCGCACTGCGTGCCCTCGACGCCGCGCAGACCGAAATCCAGTCGCTGGCGAGCCCAGAGAGCGGCACGGTCCGGCTCGACTTCCTCCACTCGTTCGGCACCTGGTTGGTGCCGCACATGCTGCGCGGATACCGCGTCGAGCATCCCGGAGTGCGATTCGAACTGCATCAGGACAGCGCGCAGTTCCTGGTCGACAGAATCGCCGCCGGCACGTCCGACCTGGCCGTCGTCTCGCCTCAGCCGCGCGATCCGCAGGTGGCGTGGATGCAGATCGCCCAGCAGTCACTGGCATTGGCTGTTCCGGCTGATCATCGCTTTGCGAAGTTGCATTCGGTCGAGCTTGCGGACGCGGCCGACGAACCGTTCATCGGTATGCATCCGAACTTCGGGATGCGAAGAATTCTCGATGAACTGTGCGCGGCCGCAGGATTCACTCCGAATTTCGTCTTCGAGAGCAGCGAGCTGGCAACGGTCGGCGGACTGGTCTCCGCGTCCTTCGGTGTCTCGGTCATGCCGGTTCAGGATCCACCGATCTGGGCCGAAGGAGTCGTCTACGTACCGATCGAAGGAGCACAGCGAAAAATAGGGCTGATCTGGTCGAAGAGCCGCGAGCTGTCCGATCCCGCCCGGACGTTCCGCGACTACGTCGAAAGAACGACTTGGTAGTGAAAGTGCCCCCGGATAACTACGGATCGGTAACATCCCTCGAGGGGAGCAATTTTCATGCCATTCTTTTCAAACCTACGGTGCCGTAGGCTGGGGCGAAGTCGCGCATTCACTCAACATGGAGGCAAGAAATGACGAGGATTCTGACGCAGCTGGAGCTGCTACAAGAGCTGCAGCCGGTTGCCGAGGAGAACGTCAACCGCCACATCTCCATGGCCAAGGAATGGCATCCACACGACTACGTTCCGTGGGACGAGGGCCGTAATTTCGCAGCCATGGGCGGCGAAGACTGGAGTCTCGAACAGTCACAACTCGGCGAGGTAGCTCGCGCCGCGATGATCACCAACCTGCTCACCGAGGACAACCTGCCGTCGTACCACCGTGAGATCGCCGAGAACTTTTCGCAGGACGGTGCCTGGGGAACGTGGGTCGGCCGGTGGACCGCCGAGGAGAACCGCCACGGCATCGTGATGCGTGACTACCTCGTCGTCACGCGCGCAGTCGACCCCGTCGAGCTCGAGCGCTTCCGCATGGAACACATGACAAACGGTTACAGCGCACCCATCGACGAGGGCGACGCCGGCCTGCTGCACTCGGTCGCCTACGTGACCTTCCAGGAACTCGCGACGCGCGTCAGCCACCGCAACACCGGCAAGGCCTGCGACGAGCCGATTGCCGACAAGATGCTTCAGCGCATCGCCGCCGACGAGAACCTGCACATGATCTTCTACCGCAACATCTGCGCCGCCGCGCTCGATCTTGCTCCCGATCAGGCGCTCAAGGCTGTGGCGAACATCGTCCAGAACTTCCAGATGCCCGGTGCCGGCATGCCGAACTTCCGCCGTAACGGCGCTCTGATGGCCAAGCACGGCATCTACGACCTTCGCCAGCACCTCGACGAGGTCGTCTGGCCTGTCCTGCGCAAGTGGAACATCTTCGAGCGCAACGATTTCAGCGCCGAAGGCGAGAACACGCGCGAAGAGTTGGCGGCCTTCCTCGAGACACTCGCCGCCAACGCGACGAAGTTCGAGGAACAGCGCGATCGCATGCTCGCACGCGAAGCCGCCAAGCGCGAACAGCAGGCTTCTTAGTTTCACCAGCTATTCTGTGCCCGGTACCGGATTCGGTACCGGGCACTTCCAATTGTCACAAGTATTTGTTCAGAGGTAGACATGTCATCCCTTCGTATCGGTTCACTCGAGCTGCACAGCCCCGTGGTCCTCGCACCCATGGCGGGCGTCACCAACGTCGCCTTCCGCACGCTGTGCCGTGAACTCGAACTCGAACGTGCAGGCAGCACGTCCGGGCTCTACGTCTGCGAGATGGTCACCGCCCGCGCGCTCGTCGAACGCCAACCCGCCACGATGCACATGACCACGTTCGGTCCGACCGAAACGCCCAGGTCGCTGCAGCTGTACACCGTCGACCCGGATACGACTTACGCCGCGGCCAAGATGATCGTCGACGAGAACATGGCCGATCACATCGACATGAACTTCGGCTGCCCGGTACCCAAGGTGACCCGCAAGGGCGGTGGATCGGCGCTACCGTACAAGCGTCGACTGTTCGGTCAGATCGTCGCGGCAGCCGTGCGCGCCACCGAAGGCACCGACATTCCGGTCACCGTCAAGATGCGCGTCGGCATCGACCCCGAACATCACACGCACCTCGACGCCGGCCGGATCGCCGCAGCTGAAGGCGCCGCTGCCGTCGCACTTCACGCACGTACCGCGTCGCAGCGCTACTCCGGCACTGCTGACTGGAACGAGATCACGCGCCTCAAGGAACACGTCACCGACGTGCCGATCCTCGGCAACGGCGACATCTTCGACGCCTCGGATGCTGCCCGCATGATGAACGAGACCGGCTGCGACGGCGTCGTCGTCGGACGCGGCTGCCTCGGACGGCCATGGCTGTTCGCGGAACTCAGCGCAGCTCTCAACGGACAACAGATCGCCACGCCGCCGACGCTCGGCGAAGTCACCAAGATCATCGCCCGTCACGCCCAACTGCTCGCCGCACATCACGGTGAAATGAAGGGTCTGCGCGAACTTCGCAAGCACGTCTCCTGGTACATGCGTGGGTTCCCGGTCGGATCGGATCTGCGGGTCTCGATGGCTCTGGTCAGCACGTTGTCCGAACTGGACGATCTGCTCGGACAGCTCGACCACGACGTCCCGTTCCCCAAGGACGCCGAAGGCCCGCGCGGACGCCAAGGCTCACCCGGTCAGGTAGCACTCCCGGAAGGTTGGCTCGACGATCCCGAAGACGACCTTGTGCCGGTGGGAGCTGACATGATGCACTCTGGTGGCTAGCGAAAACACGCCGTCGGATTACTCACATCACTTTCTGAGTGAAGCACTCAGGATTCACCAGTAATATGGCTCCAGCTTCGTCGACAACCGGTTGACGCCGGCATCTGAATGACGAGTTACTGACAGTCGACGACGGGACAGGTTGCATCGGTGGGTGATGATCACGATTCGGGCCCACCTCCGCCCGAGAGCCGCGCCCCCTGGGAACGTCCGCTCGCAGACAAGCGCTTCCGCAACGCCCGACCGGACCAACCGGCAACGCCCCAGCGCCCTGCCACACCCCAGCGACCAACACCGCAACCACCCAGTCCCCCGGAGCGTCGCAGCAGTGGACGTACCGGGCGACGGGACTCGCCTCCGACCGACGACTCTGTTTCGGTCGCCGAGTTGGTCCGTCGGGTAGGCGACAAGAAGCCGCCACCAGCCCCGGCTACGCCGCCCAAGCCGGCGCCGAACAAATCCGTACCACCCAAGACTCAATCTTCAGCAGCGTCGTCGCCGCCCCCCGCCCGGCCGATTCCCGCCCGTCCGACCGTTCCGCCCGCCGCTGCGGACTGGATCACCGAAGAACATCCCGTCACCTCCGCAGTGCCGCGGGTAGTCGGTGACACCGGCGCCACTCGTCTGGCGCAAAGCAAGATTCGCCGCCGCCATCGCGCAAAAGTGATCGGCCGATCGGCAGTAGCGTTCCTGGCCGTCATGTCTCTCGCATTGACCGGCGTCGTGTGGGGCTATCTGCGCTCGGTCGAAGGCGGATTCGATCAGATTGCGGCACTCGACACCGAGTCCGACGACATCATCGACGCCGGTGGTCAACTCGGCGACGAGACGTACCTGATCATCGGCACCGATACCCGCGCCGGTGCGAGCGGTGAGATCGGCGCCGGAACCGTCGAAGACGCCGAAGGCGCCCGAGCCGACACGGTCATGCTGGTGAACATTCCCGCCGACCGAAGCCGCGTCGTCGCCGTCTCCTTCCCGCGTGACCTCGACGTCGAACGTCCGATCTGTCAGGGATGGGACAACGACGCCGGCAAGTACACCAGCGAAACCTTCCCGGCAGCGAGCGGGGACAAACTCAATGCGACGTACGCACTCGGTGGCCCCAAATGCCTGGTCAAGGTCATCCAGAAGATGTCCGGCCTGAAAATCGGGCACTTCGTCGGAATGGACTTCGCCGGTTTCGAGCGCATGGTCGACACCGTCGGCGGTGTGAACGTCTGCTCCCCCGGACCGATCGAAGACGGCATCCTCGGAACCGTCCTCGCCTCCGGCGGCACGCAGATGCTCGACGGCCGTACCGCCCTCAACTACGTGCGTGCTCGCCACGTCGAAGCCGAGGGCAACGGCGACTACGGGCGCATCACCCGCCAGCAGAAGTTCCTGTCGGCGCTGCTCCGCTCGGCCCTGTCCAACCAGGTCCTCCTGAATCCGAGCAAGCTCAACGGATTCATCAACGCCTTCACCAGCGACACGTTCGTCGAAAACATCGACACCAAGTCACTGGTCACCCTCGGTCGCTCGCTCCAGAACGTCGACGCAGGCGCGGTCACGTTCTTGACGGTCCCCACGGACGGCACCAACGACTGGGGCAACGAGATTCCTCGCACGGACGAGATCAAGTCCCTCTTCCAGGCGATCATCGACGACGATCCGCTTCCGGGCGAAGAGCGCGAGGACACCACACCGTCGTCGACCAGTTCCACGACAACCGCTCCTACGTCCAGCACGCCGCCGGCCGCCACTTCCGTCGAGGCAATGAGCGCCTACAACATCTCGGTCGACGTCTCCAACGCCTCGGGAATCGCCGGGCAGGCCGCGACGATCGCCGACAGCCTCGCGGCCTACGGTTTCCAGATCTCCACGGTCGGTAACTTCAGCGCAGCCACCGGCCTGGCGAATGCTCAAGCGTCGACCACCGTCGTGCGCTACGCCGCAGGTTACGAGGCTGAAGCGGTGACGGTCGCGTCGTCGATTCCCGGCGCGGTTCTGGTTCTCGCTCCGAGCATGGGAGACATGATCGAGGTCGTCGTCGGAAGCAATTTCGCCGGCACCGTCGTCGCCCCCGCGGACCCGGGAACCATCCTGGCGGCAAATCCGACGTCGGTCGACACCAGCACCTCGACGGCTCTGCCCGCCGACATCGCCAGCGTCAACGCCGGCGACACCACCTGCGACTGACACGCGTTCATTCACCTTGCGTTCACCTGGTGCTTGTGACTTGGTCTTTCACGGCACGTAGGCTCTGACCTCATGCGCGTGGCTTACAACGAACAGATGACCGAGCTTGCAGACACGCTCGGCGAGATGGCAGGACTGGCAGGTGCCGCTATGGAGCGCGCCACCCAGTCCCTGCTCCAGGCAGACCTGTCCCTGGCAGAACAAGTAATCGGCGAACACGACAAGATCACCGAACTCAGCACCATCTGCGAGGAGCGCGCGTTTGCGTTGCTCGCCCTGCAGGCTCCCGTTGCCGGAGATCTGCGCTCGGTGGTCAGCGGAATCCAGATCGTCGCCGACATCGACCGCATGGGCGCACTCGCCCTGCACGTCGCCAAGATCGCGCGCCGCCGACATCCCAACCACGTGCTTCCCGAAGAGGTCAACGGCTACTTCGCCGAGATGGGACGCATCGCTGTCTCCATCGGTGCGGCCGCCAAGGTCGTCCTCGAGACCCGCGACCCCGAGCGCGCTGCCCGTCTGCGCGAAGAAGACGAAGCGATGGACGACCTCCACCGCCACCTCTTCACCGTCCTCATGGACCGTGAGTGGAAGCACGGCGTTGCCGCCGCAGTCGACGTCACGCTGCTCGGCCGCTTCTACGAGCGATTCGCCGACCACGCCGTCGAGGTCGGCCGACGTGTCATCTTCCTGGTGACCGGCAAGCTGCCCGAAGAGCCCGAAACCACCGAGAAGGTCGACAACCTCACCTCGTACCCGGATCTCTGAACCCAACCGTCCACGTGAGTAAAAGGCGGCCGCGCACTTGCGCGGCCGCCTTTCCTATTCAGTTCTCGTGCAACCAGGTTTCCAACGTGGGTCCTGCAGTTGTGGATCCCGGCGCGGGCAGCAACGCCCCACCCTTCATCGCCTTACCCGCTCCCGGCATCGAGATCGGGATCAGCCACCTACGTCGGCCACGGTATTTCAAGATCTCGCGCGTCATGGCCGGGATCTCGAGGACCTCAGGCCCGGCGAGATCTGGAGCCCTCCCGGTCGGACCGTTCTGAGCGCACGTCACCAGAGCCTCGGCGACGGTCTTCGCTGCCACCGGTTGTGACCGCATCCGAGGAACCATAGCGATCGGCCCCAGTCCGAACAGCGCGATCGTCTTCTCGCCGAACTCGAACCACTGAGTGGATCGCAGGATCGTGAAGGGAATACTCGACGCTTCCACCGCGCGTTCCTGCGCAGCCTTCCCCTGGTAGTAACCGAAGGACTTCAATTGCGGATCGTCGCAGTTCACGATCGAGAGCAACACGTGGTGCTTCACGCCGGCCCTGGCTTCGGCCGCGGCGATGTTCTTCGCTGCCGTCTCGAAGAACTCGATTGCCTTCCTCGCACTGTTGGTGACGTGATCACTCACGTCGACGACCACGTCGGCACCGACAAATGCTTCGTCCAACCCCGCACCCGTGGAGATGTCGACTCCCGTCGATCGAGCAGCGGCGACGACGTCATGGCCCCCGATTTTCGCCTGCTCGACGACCAGCTTTCCCATCTGGCCGGTTCCGCCCAGAACAACAATTCGCATGATGCCTCCGTCAAACCTGTGCGCCCGGCTCTCTTCGGCCTGGTCACATACTGGACGACGCAGCCTCCCGAAGTGTGACGGTCGGGCGAATCAGTCGGTGTACTTCTGCGAAACTCGCCCACGCCACTGCGACCAGATCGGATCCAACGCTGCGCTCGCCTCATGTGCGTGGTCGGCAACGGCCCGTGCCAGCATCCCTGCTCCCGCCAGCGGCGTCACGTGCCCTTCGACGTCGTCGGTAGTCTTCATCCCCAACAGCATGGTCGTACCGAGCACGCGATGGCCACCGAGAATTCCCGGCAGCGAACGGCCCGGCACGCTACGCAGGTCGAGAGTTTCCACGAGCAGCGCTTCCCCGCCGACGGTAATGCGCTGATCCGAGCGAAGCGCACCGCCGGTTTCGCCGGTCCGGCCGAACACGATCATCTCGTCGAGCAGCGCAACCGCATCGGATTCCAGTGAAATATCCACGCGCCTGGTCACATCCGCGCCGCCCGCGACGACAAACGGTGCCGCACGCCAGATCAGCGCCGCACCGGCACCGACGCTCGCCGAAGCCGACCACGACGCCCGGCCACCGCGTGCGTTGTACGCGACGGTCCCGGACGGCTCGATCACCTCGAGACACGTACCGGGTGCGACCACGAACTCGATACGTAGGTCGTCGCCGGCCAACAGCGTTGCGCTGTGCCCTACCAGGGCAATTCGCACGGTGAGCCCGCGAGCGTCGACGAACCGCGGGGCCAGGAAGTCGCCCGAGATCAGCTCTCGCGCAACAGCGGTGTCACCCACTCTCTCGACGACGACCCGCGTAGCTCCAGTGCGCATCAGTGAGCGTGAGAGTGGCTGTGCCCGTGACCGTGACCGTGACCGTGGTCTTCTTCATCGGCATGGAAGTGCGGCGCCATCGGCCCCGGATCCTGCGGGGTGTGACTACCCGCGCGATGAGATGCGATGACCTGGCGGAGCCACGCACTGAGCTGGTCGATCGTTGAGTGATCCTTCTGGCTGAGCGCGAGAACTGGAAGTCCGTCACGCGCGGCCGTGGCATCGGCAACCATCTGGACCGCGTCGACGTCGACGTACGGGGCCAGGTCGATCTTGTTGACCACCAACAGATCTGCCCGCTCGATTCCGGGACCGCCCTTGCGGGCGACGTCTCCGCCGCCCGCGACGTCGATGCAGAAGATCTGGGCGTCGACCAGTGCCGGACTGAACGTGGCGGTCAGGTTGTCACCGCCGCTTTCCACGATCACCATGTCGAGGGGATGGAACTGACGCTCGAGGTCTTCGACCGCAATGAGGTTCGGCGTGACGTCGTCACGAATAGCCGTGTGCGGGCACGCACCGGTCTCGACTGCGACGATGCGCTCGATCGGCAGAACGTTGGCCGCGCGCAACAGTCGCGCGTCCTCGTCGGTGTAGATGTCGTTGGTGACCACCGCGATCTCGTACTCCGCCGCGAGTTCGCGGCAGATGGTGGCGATGAGGGTGCTTTTGCCGGTGCCGACGGGGCCGGCAACGCCGAGCCTCAAACCTCTTGCAGCAGTGGTGGTGTTGTTCAGGTTGTCAAGCACGGAAAATCCTCCTGGATCGAGCGTGGTGTTCGAGTGACCATTGTTCGACCAACGGCCCTGTTGTTGCGGGTATATCTGCGACGCCCTCGACGGCTACGGCAGCCGCGGCGACGGTTTCGATGGTCGGGGCTGCTCGGAGCAACCATTCGACCGGTTCTGCCGGATCCACCGGCAGTAGCTTCAATGCCGCCGACGCCACCGTTTGGGCGTCGTCGTACAAACAAGATCTGGCTGCCTGTAGGTCGTCCATCCCGGAGACCGCCGTGAAGACGCCCAACGCGAGCGGACGCATCGGATGCCCAGGCAGCGCCATGAGCATCTGCACCGCGGGGTGCTGCGGCCACAATCGCGACGCCAGTCTCGCCAGCCCACGGCCGAGCTGAATCGACGCCTCACGCAGCGGTGCGCTGGGAGTCCGAGCGAGCAGTTCCCTCGAGATGTCCTCGAGTTCGCCTGCACTACCCTCACTTACGGCCCAGCGGCGCGTGACCACCGTTGAAGCGGCCTCGACAAGTCCGACTGTTTCGAGTCGACCGCGAATGAAGTCAGGGACCTGACTCTGCAGGAGTCCGCCCGCCAGTGCCGGTTCCAACCCCGACGAGTGCGCGTGACCGCCGGTAGGCAGACGCCCGTCTGCCAAGAGCATCGATGCTATCTCGGCAGACGCCGTCTCGATCGACATGGTTTCAGAACAGCATGTAGCGCTGAGCCATCGGCACTACGTCAACGGGGTTGGGCGCGATCAGGTCGCCGTTGACCTTGATGGCAAACGTCTCCGGATCGACGTCGATGGACGGCAGCGCCGTGTTGTTCGGCATATCCGCCTTGGTGAGGTGCCTCGTCGGACGAACACCGGTAAGGGTGCGCGTGAGACCGAGACGGTCGGCCAGACCGTCCTCGATGGCCATCGGAGAGACGAACGTCGTGGACAGGTGTGGGGCCGATCCCGGAGTCGCCGCGATGGCCGGGCGAACGAACACCGGCTGCGGGGTCGGGATAGCAGCATTCGGATCACCAAGCGGCGCAGCAACTATCGCCCCGCCCTTGATCACGGCAGAAGGACGGACTCCGAAGAACGCGGGATCCCACAGCACCAGGTCCGCCATCTTCCCGGCCTCGACCGAGCCGATCTCGTGATCGATACCGTGCGCCACCGCGGGGCAGATCGTGTACTTGGCGACGTAACGCCGCGCACGCTCGTTGTCGGCCGGCATGCTGGTGCCCAGCTTGCCGTACTGGGCCTTCATGACGTGAGCCACCTGCCATGTCCGCAGGGTCACCTCACCGATACGGCCCATCGCTTGGGCGTCGGACGAGGTGATCGAGATGGCTCCGATGTCGTGCAGAAAGTCTTCTGCTGCAATCGTTGTCGGCCGGATCCGGGACTCGGCAAAGGCAAGATCCTCCGGAACCCGGGGATTGAGCGCATGACACACGATGAGCATGTCGAGGTGCTCGGCAACCGTGTTGACGGTATGCGGCAACGTCGGATTGGTCGATGCCGGAAGAACGTTCGGCTCACCTGCCGTCACGATGATGTCCGGTGCGTGCCCGCCGCCGGCGCCTTCCGCATGGAACACGTGGATCCCACGTCCGGCAATCGCATCCAAAGTGTGCTGTACGTAACCGGTTTCGTTGAGGCTGTCGGCGTGCAGCGCTACCTGGAGGCCGAACTCGTCGGCTGCGCGCAGCGCTGCGTCGATCGCAGCCGGAGTGGAACCCCAGTCCTCGTGGACCTTGAATCCGCCTGCGCCGGCGAGAGCTTCCTGACGCATGGCCTCATGGCTGACGGTGCTGCCCTTGCCGAGGAGAAGAACGTTGAGCGGGATGTGGTCGAGGGCGCGGTGCATCATCGTCAAGGACCAGGCGCCGGGTGTGACGGTGGTTGCCTTGCTTCCCTCGGTGGGGCCCGTTCCGCCGCCCGCCACCGTCGTCGTACCGGTCGCGAGCGCCTCCATCATCTCGATTTCACTGAGGAAGTGCACGTGAGTGTCGATCGCACCCGCGGTGAGGATCTTCCCCTCGCCGGCGATCACGTCGGTGCTCGGCCCGATGAGCAACTTGGGGTGCACGCCATCCATGATGTCGGGGTTACCGGACTTGCCGATCGCAACGATGCGTCCGTCGCGAATTCCGACGTCTGCCCGGACGATTCCCCAGTGATCGAGAATCACCGTGTTGGTGATGACGACGTCGAGAGCGCCCTGGTCGCGAGTGGTCAGGCCCTGGCCCATCGACTCGCGGATGCTCTTACCGCCGCCGAAGACCATCTCGTCGCCGGTCGCGGTGTAGTCGTGCTCGATCTCGATCCACAGATCTGTGTCGGCCAAACGGATCTGGTCGCCTGCGGTCGGGCCGTACAGGGAGGCGTAGCCGCGTCGATCGATCCTGCTCATTCGGCTGTCCTCTCAACTGTCGTCGCGGCGTCGTCCGGTGAATCCGCCTCGACTGGAACATCACTCACACGCACGTTCACCGAGGACGCTCGCAAAGGTTCTTCGACCTCGACGCCGGGCGTGCCGAACGGCATGACGGTCTTGGGCTCGCGCGCATGTGTCGGTAGGTCTTCGTCCGGCACGATCTGCAGGCCCGGAACCCTTTTGAGTCCGCCGAGCGCGATCAGTGTCACCGTTCTGCTGACCCCGGGTTCGAACCGAACCGACGTTCCCGAGGGGATGTCGAGCCGGAAGCCGTCTGCCGCTTCGCGATCGAAGGTCAACGCCGGGTTGGCCGCGGGAAGGTGGAGATGTGAACCGATCTGAATGGGGCGATCGCCGTCGTTGACGACGACCATCGTGATCTTCTCCGCGTCCGTGCCGAACTCGAGCGGTTCGGTGGACACACGTACTTCGCCGGGAATCATCGAATGGGCTCCGTCACGGTGACCAGTTTGCGACCGTCCGGGAAAGTGGCCTCCACCTGGACGTTTGCAATCATCTCGGGTACCCCTTCCATCACGTCGTCGCGGGTGAGCACTTGCCGACCGGCGTTCATCAGTTCCGCAACCGTCATTCCGTCACGCGCGCGCTCGAGAATCCAGCACGAGATCAGTGCCATCGCTTCGGGGTAGTTCAGCAGTACCCCGCGCTCGCGGCGGTCACGGGCGACCATGCCCGCGACGCTCAGGAGCAGCTTTTCGGTATCTGAAGGGGTGAGGTGCACTGACAAGCCCTTCCGGTTGTGAAACGACATCGATCGACAGCGTGCTGTCGGGCCGAGATTAGCATTGTCCGAAGCGTCGTCAGTATCCACGAGTTTCACGTCGTCGGCTACTTCAGCGCCCACTCGGCGCACTTGCGCTGCTCATCGAATTATTCGGGCGCCCAACGACGCTCAGCTCTGCGCACCGGAGTGGGAACTATCACCACAACCAAAAAGTTTCACCCCCGTCTCCTGTTGGAAACGGGGGTGAAACATGATCGTGCAGGGTTGATCCCGGGACCTATCCGAAGCGGCCGGAGATGTAGTCCTCGGTGGCCTTCTGCGTCGGGTTCGAGAAGATCTTCTCGGTGTCGTCGATCTCGACGAGCTGACCGGGCTTGCCGGTTGCCTCGAGGTTGAAGAATGCCGTCTGGTCACTCACACGCGCAGCCTGCTGCATGTTGTGCGTGACGATGACGATCGTGAAGTCCTTCTTCAGCTCGGTGATCAGGTCTTCGATCGCGAGGGTCGAGATCGGGTCGAGCGCGGAGCACGGCTCGTCCATGAGCAGGACGTCGGGCGAGACCGCGATGGCACGCGCGATGCACAGACGCTGCTGCTGACCGCCTGAGAGGCCGCCACCGGGCTTGTCGAGGCGATCCTTGACCTCGTTCCACAGGTTGGCACCGCGCAGCGAACGCTCGGCCACCTCGTCGAGCTTCTTCTTGCTGCGCTCGCCCTGCAACTTCAAGCCCGCGACGACGTTGTCCTTGATGGACATGGTCGGGAAGGGGTTGGGTCGCTGGAACACCATGCCGATGGTCTTGCGAACACCGACCGGATCGACGTTCGAGCCGTAGATGTCCTCGCCGTCGAGCAGCACCGAACCCTCGACGCGCGCACCGGGAATCACTTCGTGCATGCGATTGAGTGAACGGAGAACGGTGGACTTGCCGCAACCGGACGGGCCGATGAAGGCGGTGACGCTCCGGGGCGGGACGGACAGGCCCACATCGGCGACGGCGTGGAACTTGCCGTAGTAGATGTTGACGTCCTTGAGATCCAGACGCTTGGCCATTACCGGCTCCCTACTGAGTTGTTGACGCTGTTGAGTACGAACATGTTCCGAGGCCGCATCACTTACTTCTGACCTGGGAGAAGTGACCGATCAGCTTCGCGACGATGTTGAGGATCGCGATCAGCAGGATCAGGGTCAGTGCTGCGCCCCAGATGCGGTTGGTGCCGGCGTCGGTGGGGTTGTTCATCTCGGCGACCATGACGGAAGGCAGTGTGCCCATTTCGCCGTTGAACAGGTCGAAGTTGATGAACGGTGCGTAGCCGACGAGGATCAGCAGCGGTGCGGTCTCACCGAGCACGCGGGCCAGGGCCAGCATGACGCCGGTGATGATGCCGGGAAGTGCCGTCGGCAGAACGATTTTCGAGATGGTCTTCCACTTCGGCACACCGAGCGCGTACGACGCCTCTCGCAGATCCATCGGGACGATGCGCAGCATTTCCTCGGTGGAGCGGATGACGACCGGGACCATCAGAAGGACCAGAGCCAGTGACACCGCAAACGCGGACTTGGGGAAGCCGAAGGTCGCGATCCACAGGGCGTAGATGAACAGCGCGGCCACGATCGACGGAACACCGCTGAGGATGTCGACCATGAACGTGGTCAGCTTGCCCAGCTTCGACTTCCGGTCGGCGTACTCCACCAGGTAGATCGCGACGAAGATACCGAGCGGGATGGAGAAGACCGCGCACACGATGCCTTGCAGCAGGGTGCCGATCAAGGCGTGATAGATACCGCCGCCGTCGGCCGACGCCGTCAATCCGCTCAGCGAGTTGGTGAACCAGGTAGGCGACGTCAGAGCGGGCAGGCCCTTGGCGATGACCGTGAAGAGCACCCAGACCAACGGGATGAGCGCGATGACGACTGCCAGGCTCACCAGGATGGTCGCGATGACGTCCTTGGCACGACGACGAGCGCCGACGCCTTGGAAAGTGGGGGCCTTGACCGGCCGGTCCAGAGTGGAGGTCATGGGTCAGTCCTTCTTTCCGGCGATCACTGCGCGGGCAGCCGCGTTGACGACGAAGGTCAGTACGAACAGCACCAGTCCGGCCGCGATGTACGCGCCTGCCTGGATGTCGTTGTTGAACTCCGCGTAGCCGAGGGCGATCTTGGAGGCGATGGTCGAGCCGCCGTCGAACAGCGACCAGCCGAAGGCCTGAGAGGTGGTGCGCAGGATCAGGTAGAGCGCCATCGTCTCACCGAGTGCGCGTCCGAGACCGAGCATCGAGCCGCTGATGTAGCCGGACTTACCGAACGGGATGACCGTGGTGCGCACAACTTCCCAGCGCGTGGCGCCGAGGGCGAGTGCGGCTTCGATCTGTGATCGCGGGGTCTGGATGAACACCTCGCGGGTCACTGCGGTGATGACCGGAAGGATCATCACGGCGAGGACGATGCCTGCGGTGAAGATGGTGCCGCCACCGGTGATCGATCCGCTGCCGTCGGCGAAGAGCGGGAACCAGCCGAGAGTGTCGTTGAGCCACACCGCGACCGGGGTGATCGCCGGAGCGAAGACGAGAAGTCCCCACAGGCCGTAGACGATGGACGGCACAGCTGCCAGAAGGTCGATCGTGTACGACAGTGGCCGCGTGAGCCACTTGGGTGAGTACGAAGTCAGGAAGATCGCAATGCCCAGTGCGATCGGCATCGCGAGCACCAGTGCGAACAGCGAGACCAACACCGTGACCTGGAAAAGATCGAGGACACCGAACGCCATCGCGTTGATGTTCTGCGTGACCCATTCACGGCTGGTCAGGAAGTTGACCTGGTTCCGGCTCAAAGCAGGAACAGCACGCCAGATCAGGAACGCGCCGATCGCCGCGATGACAACCGTGATGAAGATTGCCGAACCGGAGGCGAGCGAGCTGAAGATGCGGTCACCCGGACGGGTCACCGTCTTGCTGTTGCCGCTACCCGGACCGTCACCCTTCGGAGGATGCTCGGTTTCTGGAGCCTTGGTGGAAGTAATCGTGTCCTCCGTGGTGCCGTTCGGACCGCCCACCCCGGCCCCGCTGGTTGCGGGGCCGGGAGAACGAGATGTCGAGGTGATGGGCGCGTCACTCATGCGCGCTCACTTCCTTCACGTCTGAATGTAGATCCATGAGCTTGTCCGCACGAGTCTCTAGGTCAGCTGATTGCCGTGATGGACGCGTTGAGGCGATCCTGGACGTTGGACGGCAGCGGGACGTAACCCTGCTCGGCCAGGTTGGCCTGACCCTCGTTGGCCGCGCTCGTCAGGAACGACTTCACTGCTGCGGAGGTGTCCGCGTCGTAGCCCTTGGAGCAGACGATCGAGTACGTGGCGAGAACCAGCGGGTAGGCGCCGGCTTCGTTGGTCTTGAAGATCGACGCGAGGTCGAGCGTCAGGTCGCCGGTTGCGTCGGACTTGAACTTCGCGCCTGCGATCGACTTCGCGGCCGTGTCGTTGGTCAGTGCGACTGCCTCGGAGCCGGTGTTGATTTCGGCAACCGAGAGCTTGTTCTGATCGGCGAACGACTTCTCGACGTAGGTGATCGAACCCGGTGCCGTGGCAACTGCCTGTGCAACGCCCGCCGAACCCTTGGCGCCCTCACCGACGCCACCGGTGAAGTCGGACCCTGCGCCCGACGTCCAAGCACCGTTCGATGCCGCGTCGAGGTACTTCTGGAAGTTGTCGGTGGTACCCGAGGAATCGGAGCGGATCACGGTGGTGATCTTCTCGTCGGGAAGCGATGCACCGGAGTTGAGCGCGGCGATTGCCGGATCGTTCCACTTGGTGATGCCGCCGTTGAAGATCTTCGCGAGAACCTCTGCGTTGAGAACGAGCTTGTCGACGCCGTCGAGGTTGTATGCAACTGCGATCGGGCCGAAGACGAGGGGAAGGTTCCAGGCTTCGCCGCCGACGCAACGCTCCTTGGCCTTGTCGGCCTGCTCGTCCTTGATGGCCGAGTCGGAGCCGGCGAAGTCGATCTGGCCGGCGATGAACTGTGTACGACCGTCGCCCGAACCGCTGGGGTTGTACGCGACGTTGACCGTCTTGCCCTTTTCCTGGCACACGGAGATGTAAGTGGCGACGAACTGGTCCATGGCGTTCTTCTGTGCCGAGGAACCAGCGGCAGAGAGGTTGCTCTTGCCTTCGCACGTTGCGTTCGATGCGGACGCGTCCACACCCGTCGACGACGAGTTGTTGTCGCTGCCACATGCGGCCAAGGTCATGGCGCCCACGGCCACTACACCAAGCAGGGCACCACTGCGCTTGAGATTCACCAAGATCCTCCGGAAATCGCTACCGCCACGCCCACGATCGGGCGGCGACATGAGACGCAGAATGATTGAAATCTGCATCAGGCAACACGGCGCTGCCCACAGAGAAAAGTAGGCGGGCGCGGTGTCCGGCTGGACCACACATGGTTAACGGAGAATGAACAGACTGGACATTTCTGCGTGTCCGACTGTGACGTCAGAGCGCGCGGGCGTAAGCCATGTCCACGTGGAACCGATCGAAGCCGAGTCGTTCGTACGTGTGGAGGGCGGCCGTGTTGTCGCCTTCGACGTACAGAAGGACGGTTCCGAGGCCGCGATCACGCAGGTAATGCATGCCCGCGAGAGTCAGCACTCGGCCGAGACCTCGTCCCTGCGCCGCGGGATCGATCCCCACGACGTACACCTCCCCCAGCTCCGGATCGTCACCTTCGGGTGCGTGCACCTTGGTCCAGTGAAAGCCGAGAAGAGTATCGGGATCGGTGTCCGCGAACGCCATGAACAGACCAGCAGGGTCGAACCAACCTTCGGCCGTTCTCTCGTCGATCTCCGCCTGGGTCCAGCCACCCTGCTCGGGATGCCAGGAGAAGGCCGCATTGTTGACGCGAAGGATCTCGGAATCGTCTTCGGGTCCACCATACGTCCGAATCGTCACACCTTCGGGCACAACGATTTCCGGAAGCTGCGGAGCATCGAGTGGTCGACGCAGCTGCAGGAGTTCACGAACGCTGACCAGATCGAGGCTCTTGGCGAATTCGACTGCGGCGTCGACGTTTCCGTGCGCCCAGACACGCGTGCCCGGCCGGCCCTCGTCGAATACCGCTGCGGCAAGCCTGGTTCCGATGCCGCGGCGCCGCGCCTGCGGGTCGACCACCAACTCCGCCATGTCGGGATGCTCGTCCGAACCGGCTTGCAGCTGCGCATAACCGACGACCGCATCGCCGTCGAGTTCGAGGAAGTGTCGCGCGCCGCCGCGCCCGGCAACGGCATGGCGCCCCTGTTCCGACACGGGCGCCTTGCCGTCGAACTCGGTTGCGCGATCGAGAAGCGCGGAAACCTGCTCGGCGAATCCAGCCGGCAGTGAATCTGTCCAACCCACGTCAGACCACCGATCCGTCGGCCGCGTCGTAGTCGACGTCCTCGTCGTCCTCGAACTGAACGGGAGCAGCTGCGCCACCCTTGGCCCTGGTCGGACGCACTGCCTTATATCCGACATTTCGGACTGTACCGATCAAGGACTCGTATTCGGTGCCGAGTTTCGCCCGCAGACGACGCACGTGGACGTCGACCGTCCTGGTGCCGCCGAAGAAGTCGTAGCCCCACACTTCCTGCAGCAGCTGCGCCCGGGTGAATACCCGTCCGGCGTGCTGCGCGAGGTACTTGAGCAGCTCGAATTCCTTGTAAGTCAAATCAAGGGGCCGTCCACGCAGTCGTGCCGTGTACGTCCCCTCGTCGATAACCAGTTCGCCCAGCGTGATCTTTCCCGACGCTTCCGGACTGGCCACACCGCCGCTGCGGGCGACCAACAACCGCAATCGGGCGTCCACCTCAGCCGGACCGGTACCGGGAAGCAGGATGTCGTCCAACCCCCAGTCGGCGTTGACGGCAACGAGTCCGCCTTCGGTGAGGACGGCGACCACAGGTACTGCGGATCCTGTGCTTCCGAGCAATCGACACAACCCGCGTGCGGCAGCCAGATCGGTGCGCGCATCCACCAATGCCACGTCCGCGGAACTTGCCTCGAGTAGCGAGGAAACCTCTGTGGGGGCAGGCCGAACCGAGTGCGCCAGCAACGCCAACGCCGGTAGTACAGCTTCCGGGTTGGGGTCGGAGGTGAGGAGGAGCAGTTCCACACGGCCTCCTATCTAGTAGCCCGCGCAACCCGTGAGGGCAACGCTCGAGTAGTTCGACGCTTTTGGTCGGTCCCTACATTAGCGTGCCTGGTACCGGGGCCGTCGCATCGAACCCCGACCGGAGTCCGTCACAATGGTGCGGTGCGCAAACTGATCATCGGCATCGTCTTTCTCCTCGGCCTCGGACTGGTGGCCGATTTCGGCGCGGCCGCGTACGCCGAGTACCGGGTTTCCCGCGAGCTCCGAACCGGCGCATCACTCGAGTCGGATCCGGAGGTCACCTTCAACGGGTTCCCCTTCCTCACCCAGGCACTCGGCGGGAAATACAAGGACGTCTACGTCAGAGCTACCGGCGTCCAGAGCGACGTGGTGGGCGAAGTGACCGTCGAGGCCGATCTGCGCGGGGTCACCGTTCCCTTCTCCGACATCGTGAACGGCAATGTCACCCAACTCCCCGTCGACAAACTCGACGGCCGGATGGGAATCAACGCCACCGACCTCGGAAAGCTGCTCAATATCCCTGACCTGCAGGTATCTTCGCCGCCTGCCAACAAGTCGGATGGCACCGGGGGCAGCGGCGGAACCGGAGCGAGCACCGCGGGCGCCGTCGTGCTGACGGGAACGGTTGCCGTCGGCCCGGTCGAGACTGCAGTGAGCGTGCAGGCCAACCTGGTTCTGGAAGGTGGGCAGGTCAAGATCGTCGCCAGCAATCTGTATTTCGGTCCGGAGGGCAAAGCCGATTTCTCGATCCCCGCAGCACTCGAACCCGTCGTCCTCGGACTGTTCAGCTACACGATCGATCCGCAGGCACTCCCCTACGGAATTCAGCCGAGCCTGGTCTACGCGGAAGGCGGAAGAATCGTGATCGAAGGCAGCGCCGAAAACACGACGATCGATCTCGCAGAGCTGCAGAACCGATGACCGGGATCACAATTCTGCTGGTCGCGCTGGTCGCCGTCGTCGCGGTCGGGCTCTTTCTCAAGTCGCGCAACGGAAAGGTCCGAGTCACCACGCCGGCCGCGACCGGCGCGGCGGACAGTCGCCTCGAACTGCTCCGCGCCGCTGGAGTCTCTTCGCCGAACGGCGGACCCGTCGTACTGCATTTCTCTGCCGACTGGTGCGGACCGTGCGCGGCAGTACGCCGCGTCGTCGGTCAGGTCGTGATCTCGATGGCCGACGCTCCCCGTCCGCCGGTGGAGATCGAGCTCGACATCGACAAGGAACCGGCTCTGGCACGCGAGATGAGTGTCCTCTCGCTGCCCACCACCTTCATCCTCGACGGTGGCCTGGAGGAACAGTTCCGGGTGTCCGGAGTGCCATCCGCAGCCGATCTGAAAGCTGCACTCGTACCACTATCCGGACCCCACGAGCCAAAATCCGAGAATTCGGGGTAAACTCGCCGACGTGCAAACCCGCCACGAGCTGATGCTCACCCGACGCCGCGCAGTAGACCTGTGCCGCCTCGGGGGCTGTTGCTGTACCTGTTGCTGATCACCACATCCGTCAGATATCTCTGACCTTCGAGCTTTCGCTCACGTGATCAATCCACCGAGTGGGACTTTGACGTCCCGTTTTCTCGGTCCAGGCACAGCATCATGCAATCCAGCGCAGGAGCACTCCCGATGTCCACAACCACACCCCAGCTCGAGCAGGTCGACGTCCGCGGACCTCGATTCGCCGCGTGGGTCACCACCGGCGTTCTCGTACTCACGCTCATCCTCTCGACCTTCTCACTGCCCGCCGCCACCGTCGTTCTCGCACTGCAGGCCATAGTCTTCGCGGTCGGAGCGGTACTCGGCCCCAAGCGCAGCCCGTACGGCCAGATCTTCGGCAAGCTCGTCGCCCCGCGACTCTCGCCGGTCAGCGAACGCGAACCCGTGGCACCGCTGCGCTTCGCGCAGTTCGTCGGCTTCGTCTTCGCACTCGCCGGCACGGTCGGTTTCCTGGCCGGGTCGACGATCGTCGGCACCGTTGCCACCGGCTTCGCCTTGTTCGCGGCCCTGCTCAACGCCGCGTTCGGCATCTGCCTCGGCTGCCAGATCTATCCACTCGTCGCAAGGCTGCGAAATACCGGCCGCGCTACCACCGCGTGAAAACGCTTGCCCCACAACCCTGCTGAACCCCTGCTAGATAACGACCGATGCAAGACCACATCGAAAGGAACACCATGGCTCGCTCCGACGTCCTAGTCTCCGCTGACTGGGCTGAGCAGAACCTCAACACCCCCAAGACCGTTTTTGTCGAGGTGGACGAGGACACCAGCGCATACGACGGCGGCCACATCGAGGGTGCAGTCAAGCTCGACTGGCGCAAGGACCTCCAGGACGGCGTCCGACGCGACTTCCTGAACCAGGAGCAGTTCTCGGATCTGCTCTCCGCCAAAGGCATTGCGAACGACGACACCGTCGTTCTCTACGGTGGCAACAACAACTGGTTCGCCGCTTACGCTTACTGGTACTTCAAGCTGTACGGCCACCAGGACATCAAGCTGATCGACGGCGGCCGCAAGAAGTGGGAACTCGACGGACGCCCGCTCTCCAAGGACGCAGTCAACCGCGAAGCCACGCAGTACAAGGCCGAGACCCCCGACTTCTCGATCCGCGCTTTCCGCGACGAGGTCATCGACGCCATCGGCAGCAAGAACCTCGTCGACGTTCGTAGCCCTGACGAGTTCTCGGGCAAGATCCTCGCTCCCGCCCACCTTCCGCAGGAGCAGGCGCAGCAGCGTGGCCACGTCCCCGGAGCCATCAACATCCCGTGGAGCACCACCGCCAACGAGGACGGCACCTTCAAGTCGGACGACGACCTCGCCAAGCTGTACGCGGAAAAGGGCTTCGACGACACCAAGGAAACGATCGCCTACTGCCGCATCGGCGAGCGTTCGAGCCACACCTGGTTCGTCCTGCAGGAGATCCTCGGCAAGAACAACGTCAAGAACTACGACGGCAGCTGGGTCGAATACGGCTCACTCGTCGGCGCACCGATCGAATTGGGAGCCTGATCATGTGTGGAGCACCTACCCAGGGCCAGACCCTGCCTGCCGGCGTCGACGTCGAGAAGGAAACGGTCATCACCGGCCGCGTTCTCGCAGCTGACGGCCAGCCCATCGGCGGCGCATTCGTGCGTCTGCTCGACGGCTCCGGAGAGTTCACGGCCGAGGTCGTGGCATCGGGAACCGGCGATTTCCGCTTCTTCGCCGCTCCGGGCGAGTGGACCGTGCGTGCACTGTCCAGCTCGGGCAACGGCACCTCCACCGTCGCTCCCGAGGGCTCGGGCGTGCACAACGTGGACGTGACCGTCAGCAAGTAATTCCTGCTTTGTCAGGCGGCCCCGCACCCCTCCGGTGCGGGGTCTTCTGCATTCCGGCTCCCGATTTTTCCGGTCGGTCGCCGCGGTCTAAGATGTACCCGTGGTCATTTTCTTCGAGGTACTCCTCGCACTCGCATCCGTCATGATCGCTTGGTTCTCCGTGTACGTCGTGTACCGCTTGGTCACCGACGAGTCGTGAGTCAGGCTCCGGATTCAGGGTCCGACGCGACCGCTGACGATTCCGCCGCGGCAGGTGCCGTGAGGCGCGGCAGCGGGGACGAAGCTGTCGCCATCGCCGTCGAGCGCTCCAAGTCGACGGCGTCGCTCAACATTCCGACCCTGCCGGACCTTCCGTTGCCGGAGGACACCGCAAACCTGCGCCTCGGCCCTGATATCAATCCCGAACTCCTCGCGCTTCTCCCCCTCGTCGGTGTCTGGCGCGGCGAAGGTGAAGGACACGACGAGAACGGCGACTACGCCTTCGGTCAGCAGATCGTCATCTCGCACGACGGCGGCCCGTACCTCAATTGGGAGTCCCGGTCCTGGCGCCTCGACGCCGAGGGCAAGTACGTGAGCCCCGATCTGCGCGAGAGCGGTTACTGGCGCATGGGCGGCGACGGCATCCCGGGCAGCGTCAACCAGGAAGTGGTCGAACTCCTGCTCAGCCACAGCTCCGGTGTCGTCGAAATGTACTACGGGCGCGCACTCACCCAGGCGTCGTGGGAACTTGCCACCGACGTGGTGATCCGCAGCCAGTCCGGTGCACTGTACGGCGGCGCGAAGCGTCTGTACGGCATCGTCGAAGGCGGCGACCTCGCGTACGTCGAGGAGCGGATCATGTCTGACGGTGGCCTGGAACCGCGTCTCTCGGCCCGCCTGACGCGCTACATCGGCTAGCTCTGCTGTGCGCCTTTATTAACCCCCGGCGGTTAATAAAGACGCACAGCAGATTTATCCACAGGCACCGACAAATTCCACAGGCGGACTTCGGAGCGGCATCTTCGACCGATTCTTGTCGGTCCGCGATCTGACGGTATTCGCATGAGCTGCGACTACATCGATCCTGATCTCCGAAGACTCTTCGACTTCCAACACGGACTCGCGACCAATAAACAACTACGCCCTTTCGGCTATTCACCGCGGCGCATCCAACACCTGGTCGAATCGGGTCAATGGACAACCGTCCTCCACGGCGTTCAATCCAGCACCAACGGCCCGCTCAACCGTGCAATGATTCTCGAGGCCGCCCTTCTGTTCGGCGGCGGAGAGACTTACCTGAGTCACCGGACGGCAGCTGAAGAGTGGGGACTCACGCACATCGAGTCCGAACTGCCGGTCCACATCACGGTCCGATACGGCAGATCCTCGCGCTGTCAGAGTCCGACGGTCAGACCCGAACGCTCCCCGGCGCACCCCGTTCCGTTGGGGTGGTCCACTGCCCATCCCGGAGTGATCGTTCATCGTTCACGCGCTCAGGCCCACATCGGCGTTGCCACTCAGCCTGCTCGTACTTCGCTGGCCGACACCGCAATTGACCTGGCGGTTGCAGAGCCGTCGGCTCGCGACGCCGCTCGTTCTCTGGTTCGCTCCGCCACGGCGTGCAAAGTGTCACGAATGGAATTGCGCACCCGAATGGAATGCCGCCGGCCGAGGCGATATGTCAAAGCGCTGTCCTCGACATTGGACCTGTTGGATCGCGGTGTCCAGTCGGTACTCGAACATCGCTACGCAATCGAGGTCGAGCGCGCACACGGTTTGCCGGAAGCACGACGGCAATCGCCGGTCCTCGTCGATGGGAGAACTCTCTACGAGGACGTCGACTACCGCAATTGCGGTGTCGCACTGATCGTTCGACTCGACGGATTTGCCTTCCACTCTTCTCGGGCGACTGCGCTGCGGGATCGTCGGCGAGGAAACGCATCCGAACTGTCAGGCAACGCCACACTGGTCTTCGGTTGGGAGGAGGTGGAGGGGGCCTCGTGCCGAACTGCAGCCGAGGTCAGAGCGATCCTCGAGCGCGGTGGATGGTGGGGGCCTAATCCTTGTCCACGCTGTGCGCCTTTATTAACCGCCGGGGGTTGATAAAGGCGCACGGCACGAAGCGACCCCCGAGCCACACCCACGCTTTCGCGCGGATCCCGGTCGGACTGATCGGGGGCTCGGGGGTCGGGTGGCTGCCTGGGATTCGCCGGCCGCTCACGCGGTAAGTGAATTCCATCAGCGATTGCGGCTAGCTGGCAGCCACCTCACGCGTCCGTCTGTACTTCAATTTCAGACCACCTCCTTCCTTGTGTACAGGAGAAAGTACGCGCACTTCACGATGACGGCAACGTATTTTCCACAGAAACTTTTCCGACGCATATCACCTGGTCAGCTGCTGTGCCGTCCGGAAGTTGGTGGGTGACGACAACTACGGTTCGCGAAGAATCGACCAGCATTCCGTCGCGATCGAGCAACTCGCGCAGCAACTGAGCGCCGGCCTCCGCGTCCATGTGCTCGGTCGGCTCGTCGAGCAGCAGTACCTCCGCGGGCGAGACGATCGCGCGTGCCAACAGCAACCGACGACGCTCACCGCCCGAAACCGCTCGCATACCGCCGACCAGGTAGGTGTCGAGCCCGTCCGGCAGTTCCGCCAGCCACTCGCCGAGACCAACTGCGGCAAGTGCCTTCTCCGCGTCCTCGGCGGTGAGGTCACCCCGCGCGACGCGCAGGTTCTCGAGTACCGACGTCTCGAAGAGGTGTGCGTCTTCGGCGAAGTACCCGACGTGCCGACGCAGCTCGGCCGGATCGATATCCGAAACGTCCACCGAGTCAACACGAACTGTTCCCGCGACGGGCGGCAGCAGTCCCGCCATCGTCATCAGCGCGGTGGTCTTTCCGGATCCGCTCTCGCCGACGACGGCAACACGAGCACCGCGAGGAAGATCCACCGACAGCGGTTCGGTCACCTTTCCCCCGGGCCAACCCGCCCGCAACGCGTGCACACTCAGGACCCCGTCCTCCGGCCACGCACGATTTCCTTCAACGTGTTCGGCGTCGGCTCGATCGAGTACCGCCATGATGCGTGCCGACGCCAGCCGCGCCTTGGTCAACGCAACTGCCGCGCTGGGCAGTATCGCGGTTCCCTCGAAAGCCGACAGCGGAAGCAGTACAAGGATTCCCATGGACATCGGTGACATGTCGGTGGTTCCGTACAGCGTAATTCCGATCAACAGGGCACCGAGGACGCTCACGCCGATTGCCAGGGGCGTCGCCGCGGCGGCAAAGGCACTCGGTACCGCCGCGCGATCGGTTGCGTCGACCACATCGTTCTCGGCAGAGACCGCCTCGCTCACCGCCTGATCCAAGCGACCCGATACCCGGAGCTCGGCGGAATGGTCGAGGGCGGTCACCGCGGACTCACTGAATCGCGCTGCGGCAGCAGAACTGTCGGCCTCGGCGAGACGAGCAGCACGAGCCGAAAGCCAGGGTGCCGCGATCCCGGACACCGCCAGCGCAACAGCCAGGATGAGCGCGGCCGGAACCGAGATGAACAACAGGATTCCCACCGCAGCAAACGCGAGGACAATCGAGACCGCAATCGGGATCAGTGCTTTGACGACGACGTCGCCCAGTGCATCCACGTCGGCGCCCGTACGTGAGAGCAGGTCACCGCGTCGTAGTCCGGCTGCTGCCGCGGGATCTCCTGCGGCCAACTGCTGGTAGATCCTCGATCGCGCCGCGGTGGTTCCGCGCAACGCGACGTCGTGCGTCGTCAATCGTTCGAGATAGCGGAAGACACCACGTGAGATTCCCAATGCGCGTACGGCAACTACCGCAACACTGAGATCGAGAACGGGGGGCATCTCCCAAGCACGCGTGATCAACCATGCGGACAGCGCGGCCAAGGCGAGTGCGCTACCGAGTGTTGCCACACCCGCCGCTACCGCCGTCAGTACGCGTCGTGGCCGAAGTTCCAGTAGCCGCAGAGCACGCAGAAGCGGATCGTGAGCGTCACTTCTCATGAGCGCGCACCTCGACGATCCGGTCAGCTGCGGCAAGCACACTCGGACGGTGGCCGATCACGACAACGGTGTCGCCACGCTCCGCCCGTGCTCTCAGAGAAGCCAACACTGTCCCTTCCGAATCCGAGTCGAGGTGAGCGGTGGGTTCGTCCAGGACAAGAACTGCGCGGTCCGAGGCAAGCACGCGTGTCAGTGCCAGCCGTTGCCGCTGCCCCAAAGACAGACCTGTACCGCCGACGCCGATCACGGTCTCGACGCCCGCAGGCAGCTCGGCCAGTACCGCGTCGAATCCCGTCGCAGCAGCGGCGCGAGCCAATGCTTGCGCATCGACGACCCCGGTGAGATCGAGATTTTCACGAACGGTGCCGGGCAGGAGGACCGGATGTTGCGGTAGCCAGGCCAACTGACTCCACCACGCGTGCTCGTCCAGGTCTCGGACATCGACGCCGGCGACCGTCACGCGCCCACTGCTCGGTTCGATCAACCCGAGCAGCGCGTGCACTGCCGTCGACTTGCCGCAGCCGTTGGGACCGGTGAGCACGGTGATCGCCCCTGGCGATGCCACGGCGGAAAGTCGAGACGGTGCGACTCCCCCACGAGAGGTCACGCCGAGTCCGTCGAAGACGATGTCGGCACCGCGAGCGACCACCGTCGTGCTACCACCCTCCGGTGCGGCAGAATCCGCCTCGATAACCTCGAATGCCTTGTTGGCTGCCGCCATTCCGTCCTCGGCGGCGTGGAACTGGGTTCCCACCATCCGAAGTGGCAGGTACACCTCGGGGGCGAGGATCAACGCGACTATCCCCGGCTCGAGTGACATGTCGCCGTACACCAGTCGCAAGCCGATACTCACGGCCACCAACGCGACGCAGAGCGTTGCGAGCAGTTCAAGCACCATCGAGGACAGGAACGCAACGCGGAGGGCGGACATCGTCGTTCGCCGATGAGCGTCACCGAGTTCACGGACGCGCTCGGCAGGACCCTGCTGACGACCGAGCGCCCGCAGCGTCGGCAAACCGGCAAGGAGATCGAGCAGTTGCGAAGACAACGTGGTCATCGCTGCCAGCGTCTTCTCCGACTTACCCTTTGTCAGCAGGCCGATCAGAATCATGAAGATGGGGATCAGCGGCAGCGTCACGAAGATGATGACCGCAGACGTCATGTCCTGCACCGCAATGACTATCAGGGTGATGGGTGTCAGCGTCACCGACAAGACCAGGGCCGGAAGGTATCCCGTCAGGTACGGACCAAGGCCGTCGACACCTCGGGTGACCACGGTCGCGATCTCGTCACGCCGCGGATCCAGATCGCGAGGACTCATCGCCGTCGCCGACGTCAGCACGCCGTTCTTGATCTCGGCAACGACGCGAGTCGACGCCCGGTGCGCATACCTGGTCTGCAGCCAAGTCCCCAGAACTCGGACCGCCACAGCTGCGGCGAGAACAACCAATTCGGTTGTCCACGAGGAAACATCCACAGTTCGAGTGGTGATCACTCCGGCCAGCACCCGGCCGATCATGAGCGCCGCGACGATGACCATCACGACGTTCACCATCGACAGAGCAACAGTCAGGATCAGGTAGCCGCGCGCAGAAGCGGAATGTCGCCACAGCCGCGGGTCGATCGGCCCCCGGCGACGCTCCCGAGTGGTGGGAGCGTCGCCTACTTCGATTGTCACGTGAATTCGACCGTCAGTTCTTTCGTGTTTCGAATGTGTCGTGATTCAGGGTTCGTGACTACCAAGTCTTCTCCTTGAATCGGAGACCGATCGACGCCGGAATCTGCTTGGAGGAGATGCGCTGTCGGAACACCCAGTACGTCCAGCCCTGGTAGATGATCACCACCGGTGTCATGAATGCCGCGGCCCACGTCATCACCTTGAGCGTGTACGGACTCGACGACGCGTTCTCGATGGTCAGGCTGTACGCCGGATCCAGCGTCGACGGCATGACGTTCGGGAACAGCGAGGCGAACAGCAGCACGACGGTGGCGATGACGGCCACACAGGTGAGAACGAAAGCCCAGCCTTCGCGCTCGGCCCGCGTCAGGAAGACGACGCCGATCAGTGCCGCAGCAGCGGCAGCTACCAGAATCCACGTCCATCCCTTGCCGTAGGCGAGTTGCGTCCACAGGACGAATCCGCCGGCGACCGGAATAGCCGGAATTGCCAGTCGTGCAGCAATCTTCACGGCATCTTCACGAACCTCGTCGGCACTCTTGAGTGCCAGGAACACTGCGCCGTGGAGAGCGAACACCAGCGCGGTGGTCAGACCGCCGAGCAGCGCGTACGGATTGAGCAGATCGAAGAATCCCGACTCGACCTGCTTGTCGGCGTTGATCGCCACGCCCCGAACGATGTTCGCGAAAGCCACGCCCCAGAGAACTGCCGGGACCCAGGAGCCGAAGATGATGCCCCAGTCGCAACGCTGACGCCATTTGTCGTCGTCGATCTTGCTTCGCCATTCGATGGCACAGATACGAACGATCAAGGCCACCAGGATGATCAGCAGCGGTAGATAGAACCCGGAGAACAACGTCGCGTACCACTCCGGGAATGCCGCGAACATCGCGCCACCGGCGGTGATCAGCCACACTTCGTTGCCGTCCCACACCGGGCCGATCGTGTTGAGCGCCACCCGTCGACGCGTATCGGCCGGGAGGTCACTGCCTCTGCCGACGATCGGCATGAGCATCCCGACACCGAAGTCGAACCCTTCGAGGACGAAGTAACCGATGAACAGTACTGCGACGAGCACGAACCATACTTCTTGAAGTCCCATGATCGCCTCCTAGTACGCGAACGACAGTTGTTTGGGCTTGTCCGGATCTTCCGGCTCGTCATGATCTGCATCGCCTGGTGGATGCATGTCGTGCTCCAACGGGCCTTCCTTCGCGTACCGCACGATCAGCTTGAACCAGACCACACCCAGCGCTCCGTACAGGAGGGTGAAGGTGATCAGCGAAGCCCAGACGGTAGCCGACGCGTGGTCCGAAACACCTTGGTCGACAGTGAGTCTGATCATGTCGACGCCGGTCGGATTGGGATGCACCACCCAGGGCTGACGGCCCATCTCGGTGAAAATCCAACCGGCACTGTTCGCCATGAACGGAGTGGGAATCGCGACGAGGCTGAGGATTCCGAACCACTTCTGGTCCGGGACCCGCCCCTTACGTGTGACCCACAGCCCCGCGAGAGCCAGTGCTGCCGAACCGGCGGCGAGGCCGATCATGGCGCGGAAAGACCAGTACGTCACAAAGAGATTCGGTCGGTAGTTACCCGGCCCGAAGTCCTGCTCCGCCTGCTCCTGCAGTTGATTGACGCCTTGCAGTTCGACGCCGGTGAACTTGCCCTCGGCCAACCATGGCAGAACGAACGGCACCTTCAGAACGTGCGTCACGCTGTCACAGTTGTTGTGAGTGCCGATAGTGAGGATCGAGAAGTCCGGATCCATCTCGGTGTCGCACAGCGATTCCGCCGACGCCATCTTCATGGGTTGCTGCTGGAACATGAGCTTGCCTTGGACGTCACCGGTGTAGATGATTCCGATTCCGGCCACGATCATGACGAGCAACGCGAATCGTGTTGCCGGACGGTACATCGTGCGCGCGTCGGACTCGAGGCGTTCGGCTTCGGCGGCCTCAGCCTGCTTGGCGCGGCGCATGTTCCGCACCATCCACCAACCACTGATGCCGGCGACGAACGTCGCCGCCGTCAGGAAGGCGCCGGCAACCGCGTGCGGGAAGGCAGCAAGTGCGGTGTTGTTGGTCAACAGCTCCCAGATACTGGTGAGCTCGGCACGACCCGTTTCAGGGTTGTACGTCGCACCGACCGGATGCTGCATGAACGAGTTGGCCGCGATGATGAAGAACGCCGACGCGTTGACGCCGATCGCCACGAGCCAAATGCACGCCAGGTGTACAAGTTTGGGCAGCCTGCCCCAACCGAAGATCCAGAGTCCGATGAAGACGGACTCCATGAAGAAGGCGACAAGGCCTTCCAATGCGAGCGGAGCTCCGAAGACGTCACCGACGAATCGCGAGTACTCGCTCCAGTTCATGCCGAACTGGAACTCCTGCACGATGCCGGTGGCTACACCGAGTGCGAAGTTGATGAGGAAAAGCTTGCCGAAGAACTTGGTGAGCCGATACCAGTGGTCCTTTTTGGTGACCACCCACATCGTCTGCATGATCGCGATCATCGGCGCAAGTCCGATGGTCAGCGGAACAAGGATGAAGTGGTAGACGGTAGTGATACCGAACTGCCACCTGGAGACGTCCAAAGTATCCATTGGCTACTCCGAGAGTAGGGCCCTGGGACAGGCTTCGGGGTTCGAGACGCGGGCAGTCGCTCGGCCCCTGCGGACACGGTACTGCTGTCCGGTTTGGACCGCAGGACTTTGCTACTACCAAATGTAGTAGAGACCTGTCGCGATTCCTATTCGCTTATCGCCCTGCTGAATCCGAATCAATTGCACGTTCAACCAATTCCGCGAATTCCCCGGAGACCTTCGGCTCTGGCAATGTGAGCCCGTCGAGTGTATGGACGCGTGCGGCCAGCGTGACGCTCGAAACCATCCACACTCCGTCGGCCGCAATCAAATCCGCAGGTCGGAGGGTTTCGTATCGGCAATCGAAGCGAGCACTGCCGGCAACGTCGAACAGGGCGCGCTGCGTAGTGCCCATCAAAATGCCCTGTGCGGGAGGCGGTGTGATCAAAGTCCTGTCCCGAACGATCACCACCGTCGAGCGTGGTCCCTCCAACACATTGCCCTCGGAACTGACGAAGATCACATCGTCAGCACCCAAATTCGCCGCATATCGAAGCGCTGCCATGTTGGTTGCGTACGACAACGTCTTCGCGCCCAGTAGCTGCCAGGGTGCCCGGGCAGAGAGATCGACAGAGAAACCTCGCTCGAGAGTCATCACCGATAACCCCGATTCGCGGACCTGTCTGACCCGATCGGCCACCGGACCGACCATCACGAAGGCTGTCGGCTTGTCGCCGCTCTCACGGCCGCGGGTCAGAACGAGACGAAGGGCGCCTTCCTTCTCGGTCCCCCATTCCTCGGCAGCCATCTCGATCGCCAGACGCCAATCATCGAGAACCGGAGCGGGCAGGCCGAGTGCCCGTGCGCTCAGAACCAGTCGACTCAGGTGTCCCTCGACCACCCGGGCGCGGCCGTCGCGTACCAACAGCGTCTCGAAGACTCCGTCGCCGCGCACCACCGCCAGGTCGTCGGCGTGCAGAAACGGTGCGTCAGCATCGAGCACCTCATGGTCGAGAGTCACCAATACGCGATCAGGCATGCCATCAACCCTAACGATCCGCCAAGCCGCCGGGGCCGCCCTGTAACCGCGATCCCGCCCACACTCCTAGACTGGTCTCGTGGTCGACAACGCTCTTGTGCCCAACAGCCCACTTCTGACTTCCCCCGGCGCGGTCACCGCACCGGACGGTTCGGCCGACATCGGTGTCGCGTGGCACTACGGCGATCCCCTCGGCGAACAGCGAACCGCGCAGCGCGCAGCAGTGGTGGTCGACCGCAGTCACAGATTCGTGATCGCCATTCCCGGCGACGAACGCCTCACGTGGCTGCACACGATTTCGAGCCAGCACATCGCCGCGCTCCCCGACGGCAAGAGTGCCGAGAACTTGAGCCTGGACGTCAACGGGCGCGTCGAGCACCACTTCGTGCAGACGGACCTGGCAGGTGTCACCTGGATCGACACCGAGGCGAACCGCGGACCCGACCTTCTCTCCTTCTTGAAGAAGATGGTGTTCTGGTCCAAGGCCGAACCTCGAGACGGCAACGAACTCGCGGTCCTGAGCCTGATCGGACCCGAAGCGTCAACTGTCCTCGCCGCACTCGAGGTTCAGACACCCACCGAGGCCTACGACGCTCACGCCTTGGCCGACGGCGGATTTGTCCGCCGCATGCCGTGGCCTACCGAGAACTCTTTCGATCTTCTCGTCCCACGTGAGCAACTGGCAGCGTGGTGGACCAGGCTGACCGATGCCGGCGCCAAGCCCGCCGGCAGTTGGGCCTTCGAGGCACTGCGCGTCGAAGCGACGAGGCCTCGCCTCGGACTGGACACCGACGAACGGACCATCCCGCACGAGGTCCACTGGATCGGTGGGCCGGCCGAGCACGGCGCCGTCCACCTCGACAAGGGGTGCTACCGCGGTCAGGAAACCGTCGCCCGAGTTCACAATCTCGGCAAGCCCCCGCGCCATCTCGTCATGTTGCACCTCGACGGCAGCGCCGAAGCCGTCCCGGAACCGGGTGACCCGATCACGGCGGGCGGACGGGCCGTCGGACGCGTCGGGACCGTCGTCAATCATCACGAGCTCGGCCCCATCGCACTCGCTCTGATCAAGCGGAACATCCCGGTCGACACCGAACTGATGGCCGGCCCCAGCGCTGCGTCCATCGATCCGGATTCGATCGTCGCGGACGACGCACCCCAGGCCGGACGTGAGGCTGTCAACCGATTGCGCGGAAAGTGACGGGCACGGTCGACGCGGTCTGCGTCGTCCACACCGAACGTGACAGTGGCGTCAGGCGAGTCCCCCGTACCGCGATCGACAAGCGTCCCGTCGACGGCCGCGTCGCGGTAGGACGACTCGGTCTGGGTGGCGACTACGTCTGCGACACCGAGTTCCACGGCGGTGCCTTCCAAGCTGTCTACGCGTATCAGCGCGACGAAGCGCAGCGTTGGTCGGACGAATTGGGCCGACCTCTCGGCCCCGGATGGTTCGGCGAGAATCTTCACATCAGCGGGATGCTCGTCACGGACGCCGTGATCGGCGAGCGTTGGCACATCACCGGAGCCGAGGCGTCGGACGTTCTCGAACTCGAGGTGACCGCGCCCCGCGTCCCGTGCGGCACCTTCGGCATCTGGGCCGCGGAAAAGGGCTGGGTCAAAAGATTCACCGAGCGGACCGACGTCGGCGCCTACCTTCGCGTCAACCGGACCGGCACGATCGCCGCGGGCGATTCGGTCACCCGAGTCCACGTACCGGATCACGGAGTGACTGTTCGAGAGGTCTTCGCCGGAACGGATCCTGAGCGGCTTCGACGGCTCCTCGCAGAACACACCGACCTTGCACCGAACGTCACCGCGCGCGTCCAGAGGTTCATCGAACAAGCAGAAGCGCAGGTGCACTCGTGAGTATCGAATTGGTGGAAGTGGTCCGCTCCGGATTCCGCGAATGCGTGCATCGCGGATCGGCCGTCATTCTCGGCGCCGACGGCGAGGTCGTTGTCGGACTCGGGGAAATTCACACACCCATCTACCCGCGCTCGGCGAACAAGCCGCTGCAAGCCGTCGCTGCGCTTCGTAACGGCTTTGCACCCACCAGCCCGGAAGAGCTGGCCGTCGCGTCGTCCTCACATGCGGGCGAGGCCGATCACATCGAACTGGTCGCAGCGCTTCTCGCTCGCTACCAACTCGGTGTCGACCAGTTGCAGTGCCCCTCCGATCTGCCGGGCAACGAACTGGCCCGAGCCGAACTGATCGCAGCGGGCGAGCTTCCCAGCCCGATCTACATGACCTGCTCGGGCAAGCACTCCGCGATGCTCGCCACGTGCGTCGTGAACGACTGGCCGCTCGAGACGTACATGGAGCCGACTCATCCCCTCCAACTCGCGATCCAGGAGACGATCTTCGATCTCAGCGGCGAGGAAGAGCAGGAACTCGGCATCGACGGTTGTGGTCTCCCGATCGTGCCGCTCTCGCTCACGAACCTGGCTCGGGCATTCGGACGCCTGCCCTCGGCTGAGCCCGACTCACCCGAACGAGCTGTGGCCGACGCGGTCCGCGAGAACCCCTTCCTCGTCTCGGGCACCGGCCGCAACGATCAGCGCCTGATGTCCGCCGTGCCGGGTCTGTTCTCCAAGACCGGATACGACGGCATCTACGCCGGAGCGCTTCCCGACGGTTCCGCTTTCGCCCTCAAGATCGACGACGGTCACGAGCGGGCGCTCCTGCCCTTGGCGGCAGCTCTGCTCAAGCGGATGAACACCGAGTGGACCGAGGAGTTGGCGGCTCTCGCATCCGCTCCGGTCTTCGGCGGCGACGCCCGAGTGGGGACGATTCGCGCAATTCCCGGAAACTTCTGAGCAGTTCTCACAAAGTTCTGACGAGTTCTTTCAGCATCCTGGCAGCTCGCGGCCATAGTGAGAGCAATCAGACACGGCGGTGAGGCCTTCGTGGAAGCGGAAGCGACTTTTCCACGCTAGAGTGTGTGTCAGGAAACTTACACACTCAAACGGGGCCGCCAAATTCCCCAGGCCGCCCCGCGAAAGCGCGAGGGGGTCAGCCATGGGCCGCGGCCGGGCTAAGGCAAAGCAGACCAAGGTTGCACGCGAATTGAAATACAGCGTACCGACCACGGATTTCGACAGCCTGCAAAGAGAGCTCGCAGGTGGATCGACCAACTCGCATCGGAGCAGTGTCCGATCGGACCAGACTTCCGATAGGGAAGGGCATGCGCGAGAGGACGACTACGACGACTGGCGGCGTTGACCGCGCACTGCCACCGCGCAGACTGTGAAATGAGGAAGAGCTGATCGCTCTTCCTCATTTTTGCGTTCCATTTTCCGCCTCGCGTCTGCTTGCACGGACACACAAAACTGCCCCACCGGATCTCTCCGATGGGGCAGCTGACGTTGCGGTCTAGAAGCGCGGGTGGTCTCCGGCCAGGAACGCACGCTCTGCAGCGGCGTCCGACGCCTTCTTGACGCTACCGAGCGTCCAGCAGTCGATGTGGCGTGCGGTGAGGACGGCAAGTGCGCGGTCGACGTCCTCGGGTGCGACGACGGCGACCATGCCGACGCCCATGTTGAACGTCTGCTCCATCTCGGCGCGCTCGACGCGTCCGCGCTGCGCGATCATGGCGAAGACCGGAGCGGGGCTCCAGGTTCCGCGATCGAGTTCGGCGACCAAGCCCTTGGGCATGACGCGCGCGAGGTTGTTGGCGAGGCCGCCACCGGTGACGTGGCAGAACGTGCGCACGTCGGTCTCGGCAGCGAGTGCCAGGCAGTCCTTGGCGTAGATCTTGGTGGGCTCGAGCAGCTCCTCACCGAGCGTGCGGCCGAACTCGTCGACGTGTGCGCTCAGGTTCATGCGGTCGATCTCGAGCAGGACCTTGCGGGCCAGTGAGTAACCGTTGGAGTGCAGTCCCGAAGAACCCATCGCGATGACGACGTCGCCGGGGCGAACGCGATCCGGTCCGAGCAGCTTCTCTGCCTCCACGACGCCGACACCGGTGGCGGAAAGGTCGTAGTCACCGTCGGCCATGATGCCGGGGTGCTCGGCGGTCTCGCCGCCGAGGAGAGCGCAGCCGGCCTGGATGCAGCCCTCGGCGATTCCGCTGACCAATTCCGCGACGCGCTCGGGGATGACCCGGCCGACGGCGATGTAGTCCTGGAGGAACAGCGGCTCGGCGCCACAGACGACGAGGTCGTCGACAACCATGGCGACGAGGTCGAGTCCGACCGTGTCGTGCTTGTCCATCGCCTGCGCGACAGCGAGCTTGGTTCCGACGCCGTCGGTCGATGCGGCGAGCAACGGCTCCTTGTAGTCACCCTTGAGGGAGAACAAGCCGGCGAAACCACCGAGGCCACCCATGACCTCGGGGCGGCTGGCCTTCTTGGCCAGAGGGGCGAAGAGTTCCACCGCCCGGTCGCCTGCGGCGATATCGACTCCTGCTGCCGCGTAGGAGGCGCCTGCGGTGCGGTGACTGTCCTCGGTCATCGGGTTACTACTCCAGCCTTGTATTTCTCGCGAGCACGTATTGCTCGTGCACAGGTAAGTGGTCTTGCAATGTGAAGTGTTTGCAATCCTCGTGACGCGAGATGGATCGTTCGACTCGAGACCCAGAGCGCGCACACAAATACCGACGATTACGCCCATACGCTACCGGACCGGCCCCCTCGGTGAGACCTCGCGTACCCCGAGACGTCAGTTCTGCAGCCGCGCACCGATCGAGGCGTGCAGTGCGCGCAGACTGTTCTGCCCGAGTGCGACCGTCTCGGATTCGATGTGTTTGAGGAGGTGTCCGTCGTGGACGACCTTCTCGCTCGACTGGATCAGTACCGTCCCGGCTCCGGTGAAATCGAACTGGCGTTCTTCGCCGGTATTCGCGCCGAACATGCTTCCGCGAACCGCGCCCAGGAAGCTCTGCATCCAGTCGGCATCGAAGTGGTGGGACGGCGACGGGCAGTCGGCCCAACCCACCAACGCCTGCGGGTCGATGCGCAGCGGCGGCTCCGCGAACATGACCGGGCCATTGGACGACGCCAGGAACTTGCCTGTCCCCAGTAGCGTCAAAAAGCCTGGGACGATGGACTGTTTGAGGTCCAGGCTCGTCTCGAAGGCGAGGAGATTGGCCGCGCGAATCGTGAGGTTGCCGTCGTCGAGGTCATAGGAATTGATGTTGAATCCGCGGTCCCCGAGGATCAACTTGCCCTGTCCCTGAGCGAGCACCCAGTCGTCCGCGTAGAGCGGCGAAGAGAACCTGGCCGCGACGATCGCCGTCATACTCGTGCGCCCGAGCGGCTCGAAGTTGATGTTTCCGTAGTACGCGATCATCGCGCCCTTGGACGTGAACCACGGCTGCCCGGCCATCTCGACGCAGAAGGCGTAGTCGTTGCCCGGGACGTTGTCGTTGGCGGGCAGAATTGCCGGATTGTGAATTTCGATACCCATGCTCTGTGCCCTCTCAGAACTTCTGCTCGGACGCCTGGACCCAAACGGTGCCGGCGCCGGTCATCTTCAGCTGGATGGACTCCCCCGAGCCCTTGCCGACGGCCTCGCGCCAGCCGACGTTCGCGGAGATGTCGACGTTGATCTGACCGATGTGGCACACGTATGCCTGCGGGTCGACGACGACCTGAGGATTGTTCGGACCGACCTGCAACGGAATCGCGCCCCCGTGGGAGAGGACCGCGACGCTTCCCTGTCCGTGCAACTGCGTCGTGAACAGCCCTTGACCGGTCATGGCGCCGCGTACTGCTCCGCGCACACCGCCCTGCGACGTGAGAGCGACTATCGAACTCTGGAGGTAACCGTCGTGTGCGAGGAGTCGGTCGGCTTCGACCGTGAGCATCGACGAACCGTCGAGGTGGATGACCTCGACATACAAGCCGGCATGCCCGTAGAAAACCTCACCGTTTCCCTCGGCGGCCATCATGCGTGCGTGTTCGCCGGACATCATGCGGCCGGCCATCCCGGCGATACCGCCCATGTTCGGCATGGCGCCGGGCCCACCGCCCATGCTGTGCGGGATGAAGCGGACGTCACCGGTGTAGTAGAGCATCGACCCGGTGCGGGCAAGAACGTTCTGGCCCGGCGCGAGGGTCGACTTGACGACCTTGCTGTTCACCAATTCCAACGGCATGGTTCAGCGCTCCTCGGGCTGGATGTAGACGACTCCGGATCCGTCGAATCGCAGCGAGAACGCTTCACCGCTGCCACCGCCGATCGCGGAGCGCCAGGTGACGTCGGTGACGAAGCTCTGGTTGAGCTGGCCACGGTGAGCGACGAATGCGTCGGGATCGGCAACCAGCGGATACTGCGGGCTGACTTCGAGCGCGATGATCGGTCCGCCCTTCGACAGCACGGCCACCAGACCGGTGCCGCTGACGACAGTCGTGAACAATCCCTGTCCGGAACCTGCGCCGCGGAGGCCGGCAAATTTCACGTCGGTTCGCAGTTGTCCGACCAATGCGAGCAACTGTGACGCTTCCACGTGCAGAGCGTCGTTGTTGAGCTCGATGATCGTGATGTCCTGGGCATCGACCGCGAAATAGACGGTGCCTTGACCACTGACTTCCATCAGGGACAGTGATTCACCTGCCGCCTTCTGTTTCAGCGCGGCACGCAGCCCGCCACCACCGCCCATTCCGGCGTTCTTGAAGGTGATCGCACCCTCGTACGCCACCATCGAGCCGTTGATCGCTTTGATGGTGTCCCCCACCAGGTCTGCGACCAGGACCCGGTGCCCATCCATTCTCAGTTGCGCCACGGAGGGCACTATGCCAGATGCTCACGACGTATGCCGTGTCGTGGAACAGAAAGTCGTGAACAGAAAATCTGCCGCCCACATGCTGTGGACGGCAGATTCTCGGCTGTCGAATTTCAACGATTCTGATGTTCAGGGGCGGCTGAGCGCGCTCGCATTGTCGTTGTCGCGAGTGGCCGTCGAACCTGCGGTGCTCTCGAGCATCCCCTCGAGGACGTTCTTGCCGATCGACGTTTCCTTGGGAAGCGCGATCGGGTAGGTCCCGTCGAAGCACGCGGCGCACAGACGGCTGGCCGGCTGCTCGGTGGCGGCGATCATGCCCTCGGTGGAGATGTATCCGAGGGTGTCCGCTCCGATGGAACGACGCACACCGTCGAGCATCTCCTCGAACGTCGCATCCTGTCCGCCCGCGCCGTTGGCAATCAATTCGGCCGGTGAGGCGAAGTCGATGCCGTAGAAGCAGGGCCACTTGACCGGCGGCGAGGCGATACGGACGTGAATTTCAAGGGCGCCGGCTTCGCGGAGCATCCGGATGAGCGCACGCTGAGTGTTACCGCGGACGATCGAATCGTCCACCACCACAAGGCGCTTGCCGCGGATGACTTCCTTGAGCGGGTTGAGCTTGAGCCTGATACCGAGCTGACGGATCGTCTGCGACGGCTGGATGAAGGTACGGCCCACGTAGGCGTTCTTCATCAGACCCTGGCCGTAGGGGATGCCTGAGCCCTGTGCGTATCCGACGGCTGCGGGGGTGCCGGACTCGGGAACGGGGATGACCAAGTCACCTTCGGCGGGATGCTCGCTGGCGAGCAGACGGCCGATCTCGACGCGGGTCGAGTGGACCGAACGGCCACCGATGACGCTGTCGGGACGCGCGAGGTAGACGTACTCGAAGACACAACCCTTGGGAGTCGGGTTCGCGAAACGTGAGGAGCGAACGCCGTCGGCGTCGATCGCAAGCAGCTCACCGGGTTCGATGTCGCGAACGAACGACGCACCGACGATGTCGAGGGCTGCGGTCTCGCTGGCGACTACCCAACCGCGGTCGAGTCGACCGAGGCAGAGCGGGCGGATGCCGTGCGGATCGCGCGCTGCGTACAGCGTGTGCTCGTCCATGAAGGTGAGGCAGAACGCGCCCTCCAACGTGGGAAGCAATTCCATTGCGGCCTGTTCGATGGTGCTGTCGCCGGCAGCGTGTGCCAGGAGACCACCGATGAGGTCGGAGTCGGAAGTCGCGGCATTGGGGCGCTTGTCGTTGACCAGGCCGGCGGCACGGGTGCGGCTCGCGAGTTCAGCGGTGTTGACCAGGTTGCCGTTGTGGCCGAGCGCGATGCCGGTACCGGCAGTGGTCGTACGGAAGATGGGCTGCGCGTTCTCCCACGTCGTGGAACCGGTGGTGGAGTAACGGCAATGTCCGACGGCGACATGTCCTGGCATTGCTGCGAGAGTCTGCTCGTCGAATACCTGGCTGACCAGGCCGAGATCCTTGAACACCAACACCTGGGAGCCGTCGGCTACCGCAATGCCGGCAGCTTCTTGACCACGGTGCTGAAGTGCGTACAGGCCGTAATAAGTGAGCTTCGCCACATCCTCTCCCGGCGCCCAGACGCCGAATACACCGCATTCTTCGCGGGGCTCGTTCTCGTCCTCGTCGGACGGGTTCGAAGCGAGGAGATTTGGACTGTTGACCGACAGATCGGCACGAGTCACCGGGCGCTCCCTTTGTGGGCAGGGGTTGGGGGGCATCCACAGTCTACGGCCATTTTGGGACTCACTTCCCCTGAGGGCTGCCTTGGCTCTCAGATCACGCCGAAGCGAACCGGATGGTCTCTCACTGTTGCTGCGCCAACCCCTCTGTTGCTAGGTCAACCGCAGCAGTGGGAGCCAGTGCGCAATTTCGGGAGCGCGGCTACCTGAGGCGTCGACTCTTCCGTCACCTGAGGCCTCGGAGAACTCGAGCAATCCGGTGACCATCTGCAACCACGTCCGAGCGTCCGTCTCGACGACGTTGGGCGGGGTTCCGCGCGTGTGACGCGGACCTTCGATGCATTGCACCGCAACAAACGGTGGGACCCGCACCTCGACGCTCGATCCGGGGGCGATCTGTTCGAGAGTGCGCGCACTCATCTTCACTGCCGCACCGAGTTCACTGCGCGAAGGCTTCGGCAGTTCCGGATCTCGAAGCCACGGGCCGACGGCCAGGACGGCGGCACGAAATTCGGCGGGGTCGACGGCGCGGCGGGGCGGCATCAGTTCACTCCCTGTCTGCGAGTAGCGATACGAACGGCAAGTGCGCCACCGGCATTCGTGGCCAGGTGCAGCAGGGCGGGGGCAAGCACGCTGCCGCCCCGGCGGTGCAGCCACTCGAACAGCAATGCCGAAGCACCGGTGAATGCCACTGCTGCGGGAATGTTGTCGCCGGCGCCGCGGGCGGGGGCGACGTGCCACAATCCGAAGGTCAGTGCGTGAACGGCCTGCGCGGTCGGCCTGTTCAGTTCACGGTTCCAGACCGCGGACATCGCGCTGCGGAACAACAGCTCCTCGGAGAGCACTGTGCCGAACGGGATGTGCAGGATGATCCATTCGAGGAAGTCTTCGCGGCCGTCTGCTCGCTCGTCGGCAGCGAGAGTCGCGCGCAACGAGGGAACGGCTAAAGCGACGCTGTAACCCGTAAGCACTGCGCCGGCCGCGGCTCCGCCGAACCGGGCGCCACCACGAATGCCGGTGTGCGCCAAGCCGAGTTCCTCGCGGGTGTAACCACGTGCGAGTAGGACTCCGATGGCCGACAGACCGGCCGCGGTGTTGACCACGGCGCGGGCTCGGGGCGAAAGACCGAATGCCGGAAGCACGACGTTGCTCCAGGTGATCGCGGTAGCGCAGAGCGCGATCGAGGCGACTCCCCTCACTTCTCGGGGCCCTCTGATTTCACGGCGACAACCAATGCCGACCGCACTCGCTCGGTTTCTGCGGCCGTCCACCCCTCGGGCTGGGCGACGCTGATCCAGGCGTCCAGAACGGAGGTTCCGTAATTGTGACCGTGACCGTCGGGAACTCCCGCAGCGTTACCGAGGTCTGCAGACACCTGCCAGAACGTCACGACCGGGAACCATTTCATCGACGGCGAGCGGTCGAAACCGGGCACTTCCTTGAGCCACTCGGGCCGATTGAACATGAGGTCGGGTGACCACCACACCACTGGATCGGAAGGGTGCTGGACAAACAGAACCCGCGGCTGCGGCCACGTCATCCCGTCGGTCGGAATGTCTTCGGAGCGATCCGCGAACCGCACGCCGGCCAAGCCGTCCGCGTAGACGGGAGCTACTTCGGGAGTGCCGGGATCGCGCCTCTTCTCGATCGAACGCCACAACTGCGTCGCGTTCGGTGGGCCAACCCACAGAATTCCGTCGGCGGTATCGCGCGCCGCTTGCAGTGTGTCGAAGGCTCCGGCGCCGGCCATGACGCCGAGGCTCTCGCCGTAGACCATGAACTTCGGCCTGGTGGCTTCCGGTTCCTGGAGCCATCTTTCGTGTACCCGCTCGATCAACAGGCGTCCGGCAGCTTGCGCCTTCTCCTGGTCGGCGAGGAATGAGATCCAACTCGGCAGGTACGAGTACTGGCTGGCGACAAGAGCAGTGTCGCCGTCGTGCACAAGTTCGATTGCCTGCGCCGCAGTGGGATTGACCCACCCCGTACCCGTCGTCGGAATGACCACGAGAACCTTGCGCTGGAATGCGCCGGTCCTCTCCAGCTCCTTGATGACCAGATCCATACGCTCTTCGGGATCTTCGGCGCTTTCAAGTCCGGCATATACGCGAATCGGATCCATCGCAGGCTTACCGGTTGCCGCTTCGAGTTCCTGCGCGTCGAGTCCGCGCGAGACGAAGTTTCGTCCCTCGAACCCCAATGTGTCCCAGGGAGCGGCTGATTCGGGGCTACCCGATTTCATCGGATCCTGCGGTTCGACGACGCCGTCGCGAGTGGTCGAGTTCTGCAGACTGAAGATCGAGTTGGTCGCTGCATAGATTCCGCGGACCAGGACGCCGTCGACCAGCATGAAGAACAGGACGGTGACAACCAGGACACCGACGCCATTGGCCACCGACCGTGACCAGTGGAACCGCCGCATCAGCTGTCGGGCAATCAGTTTCACCAGATCGTGGAGGACCCGCCAGATCGAGATGAGCAGGCCACCGACGAGCAGGCTCAGTCCGAGGGTTCGGATGTAGCCGGAAGTGGTCGTGCCTTCGGCATCGGTCAGTGCCGCGATTTCACGTTGCCACCCGGCCGCGTAGACCAGCATGATGATCGCCGCGACGATGGACGCGACCGGAACGAAGACCTTGATCGCGGAAGGCACCGGCTCGGGCAGTGGCCACCACCGTCGCCCGCTGAGCAGGTATCGCTCGACAGCCCAACCGATCGCAGTACCGACGCCGTAGCCGATGGCCGAGTTGATTCCGCCGATCAGACCTTGGAAAAGCCAATCGCGCGGCAACAGCGAAGGGGTCAACGACCAGCAGAAGAAGAACGCGGCAAACGCGATGCCGGTGAAGTCGAGTTTGAGGAGCCCCCACGCCCACTCGGTGAAGCGGTTGTCGAGCTTCTCGAGGGGTGCGGGAACAGCCAGCCGCAGGTGGTGTTCCTGCGGCTGGCTGTCAGAAGAAGTCAGTTCTCCGGAATCGACCATCTATCACCCGAACAGTGCGGGCAGCGTTCCCTCGAAGGCCTCACGGAGCTTGGCCATCGTGACGGAGAAGTGTCCCTGGACCTCGACGGAGTCGCTGCCCTCGTCGACGACCCCGATACGCGTCCACGGCAAGCCGCGGGCGGTGCACATACCGGTGAAGCGAGTCTCCTCGGTACGCGGAACTGCAACGAGGACACGTCCCGACGATTCCGAGAACAAGGTCACGAACGGATCTGCGCCCTCGGGAATCAGGATGCGGCAACCGGTTTCGCCGGCCAGCGCGGCTTCGACGACTGCCTGGGCCAGTCCACCCTCGGAGAGGTCGTGGGCTGCGGTGACGAGACCGTCACGCGAAGAGGCGAGCAGAATGTCGGCGAGCAGTTGCTCACGGGCGAGGTCGACCTTCGGCGGCACGCCACCGAGGTGACCGTGCTCGACCTGCGACCAGATGGAGCCGTCGAACTCGTCGTGGGTGTCGCCGAGCAGGATCAGCGTCTCGCCGGGCTCGAGTCCGAGGCCCGTCGGGATGCGGCGGTGAACGTCGTCGATCACACCGAGGACGGCAACCACCGGCGTCGGCAGGATTGCCGTGGATCCGGTCTGGTTGTAGAAGCTGACGTTGCCGCCGGTGACGGGGATGCCGAGGGTGGCGCAGCCGTCGGCAAGGCCGCGAACGGCCTGCTGGAACTGCCACATGACACCCGGGTCCTCGGGAGAACCGAAGTTCAGGCAGTTGGAGACGGCCTTGGGCGTTGCGCCCGTGACTGCCACGTTGCGGAAAGCCTCGGCCAACGCGAGCTGCGCACCGGTGTACGGGTCGAGCGCGGTGTAGCGGCCCGAAGCGTCGGTGGACAGTGCGATTCCGCGTCCGGTCTTCTCGTCGATGCGGATGACACCGCCGTCGGCGTTCTCGGCCAGGACGGTGTTTCCGCGGACGTAGCGGTCGTACTGCTCGGTGATCCACTTGCGGCTGCACAGGGCAGGCGAGGCGATCATCTTCAGCAGGGTCGCTTCGAGCTCGGCGTCGGTTTCGGGACGCTTCAGTCCGGCAGTCGTATTCGCGATCAAGGCATCCTGCGTTGCCGGACGCTCGACGGGGCGGTGGTAAACCGGACCCTCGTGCGCGACGGTGCGCGGGGGAACGTCGACGACGGTCTCGCCGTGCCAGGAGATGGTGAGGTGCTCACCGTCGGTGACCTCGCCGATGTCGGTGGCCAGGACGTCCCACTTCTTGCAGACCTCCATGAACGCATCGACGTTCTCGGGCGTGACCACGGCGCACATGCGCTCCTGCGATTCGCTAGAGAGCACCTCGGCCGGGGTCATGCCGGTGGCGCGCATCGGAACCTTCTCGAGGTTGATGTGCATGCCGCCGTCGCCGGCCGCGGCCAGCTCGGAGGTGGCGCAGGACAGCCCGGCGCCGCCGAGGTCCTGGATGCCGACGACGAGGCCGGCCTTGTAAAGGTCGAGACAGCACTCGATGAGCACCTTCTCGGTGAACGGGTCGCCGACCTGAACCGCGGGCAGCTTCTTACGTCCGCCGGTGTCTCCACCCTCGTCGTCGAACGTCGCCGACGCGAGGACCGAGACGCCGCCGATTCCGTCGAGACCGGTGCGAGCACCGAACAGAATGATCTTGTTGCCTGCACCCGAAGCGAAGGCCAGATGCAGATCCTCGACGCGCATGACGCCGGCAGCGAGGGCGTTGACCAGCGGGTTACCTGCATAGGACTCGTCGAAGACCGTCTCGCCGCCGATGTTCGGCAGGCCGAGGGAGTTTCCGTATCCACCGACACCACGCACGACACCGTCGACGACGCGACGGGTATCGGGGGCGTCAGCAGCACCGAACCGAAGCTGATCCATGACGGCGATCGGACGAGCACCCATGGCCATGATGTCGCGGACGATGCCGCCGACACCGGTCGCCGCACCCTGGTAGGGCTCGACGTACGACGGGTGGTTGTGGCTCTCGACCTTGAACGTGACTGCCCAGCCGTCACCGATGTCGACGACGCCGGCGTTCTCACCGATACCGGCCAGCATGTTGGCGCGCATCTCGTCGGTGGTGGTCTTGCCGAAGTATCCGAGGTGGACCTTGGAGGACTTGTACGAGCAGTGCTCGCTCCACATCACCGAGTACATCGCCAGTTCGGCGTCCGTGGGACGGCGGCCCAGGATCTCCTTGATGCGTGCGTATTCGTCGTCCTTGAGACCGAGCTCCTTGAACGGCTGAGCGGCATCGGGATCAGCCGATGCGTGCGTGACGGTATCGACCTGGTGAGCAGACACTGGAGAGTGGTCCCTTCCCTACGGGAGTCAAGAGGCAAGCCGGCGCGGAGCGGGACACCACGAATGTGCCCAACGAAAGAACGTGCCGGGGGACAGTCTATCGGTGTGGGCCGACGACTTCCGCAGACGGCAGCACCCGCAACACCTCCGGGCCTGCGAAGTATCGCCCGTCACACCCGCCCCGGTTTGGGTGATCCGGTCGGTTTTCTTAAAGTCAGGGCCGGCCCACTCTCTCCCTCGAAAGGCCTCGCATGCCCCAGGATGTTCGTCAGTCCGACCTCACGGCACAGTCCCAGTCGGTGACCACTCCCCTCACTCCGGCTGCAATTTTCCTGGTCGCGACCGTAAATCCGGGTGGTGAGAACACCACACGAGAACTACTCGCCGACGTCGCCGGCCTGCAGCGCGCCGTGGGGCTGCGCGTCCCCGGATCAGGTTTGGATGTGGTGACAAGCATCGGTTCGTCGGCTTGGGATCGACTGTTCGCCGGTCCGCGCCCCGCGCTACTGCACCCGTTCGCCGCTCTACAGGGTGACGTTCACTCGGCGCCGTCGACTCCCGGCGATCTGCTCTTCCACATCCGCGCGATGAGCATGGATGCGTGTTTCGAGGTGGCTCGGCAGATCACGAAGCGACTGCACGGCGCAGCCACGGTGGTCGACGAGGTTCACGGCTTCCAGTACTTCGAGAACCGAGACCTCATCGGCTTCGTCGACGGCACCGAAAATCCGGTGGGCCGCGACGCCGTCGCCGCCGTGACTGTCGGAGACGAAGATCCTGCGTTCACCGGAGGAAGCTACGTCCATATCCAGCGCTACGTCCACAAGATGCGGGACTGGGAAGCAATCACCGTCGACGAGCAGGAACGTGTGATCGGACGCAGCAAGCTCGAGGACATCGAGATGACGTCCGAAGTGAAGCCGGCCAACTCGCACGTAGCCCTCAACGCAATCAAGGACGAGAACGGCAAGGCTCTCGAGATCCTGCGTGCCAACATGCCGTACGGGCGCCTCGGTGACGACGAGATCGGCACCTTTTTCATCGGCTACTGCCGCACGCCGGCGATCACCGAACGGATGCTCGAGAACATGTTTCTCGGCAACCCTCGCGGCAATTACGACCGTCTGCTCGATTTCTCGACGGCCGTGACGGGCTCGATGTTCTTCACTCCGAGCGCCGACTTCTTCGAGGATCTACCGGCTGCGCCCTCTACGCCCACTGGGCTCCCTGCACTTTGACTACGCGCCCTCTAACTACGCGGCGTGAGGAACGCACCGAGCGCGTCGGCATACATGCGGACATCTGCCGCGCCCATCAGCTCGCGGGCAGAGTGCATGGCGAGCTGAGGCGCGCCGACGTCGACGGTGGACAGTCCGGTGCGTGATGCCGTGATCGGTCCGATGGTGGAGCCGCACGGCAGATCAGCGCGGTGGACGTAGCGCTGCATCGGCACTCCCGCCTGATCGCACGCGAGCGCGAATTCGCCGGCACCGGCCGCATCGGTGGCGTAGCGCAGGTTCTGGTTCACCTTGAGTACCGGCCCACCGTTGATCTCGATCCGATGAGCGGGCTCGTGGCGGTCCGGGTAATTGGGGTGCGTCGCGTGTGCCATGTCGCCCGACGCGCATACCGAGCCGGCCATCGCCTGCAGGAATTCTTCGCGGCCACCACCGCGTCCCAACACGATCCGCTCGAGCACGGTGTTCAGCAGGTCCGAGAAAGCTCCGCGATCGGACATGCTGCCGACCTCTTCATGATCGAAGAGAGCAAGCACTGGGACATGCTGACCGGGCGACTCAGCCGCGGCCAGAAGTGCTTGTGTCCCTGCATAACACGTGCCCTGATTGTCGAGCCTGGGGGCGCTGACCAATTCCTTGTCCACCCCCACGACTGCGCTGGGCGCAAGGTCGTGTGTCATCAATTCCCAGCCGAGAACCGACGACGCGGCTACACCCGCACGCTCGGCGACAAAGCCGATGAACGACTTGGGCTTCGAACCCACGCCCCAGATTCCGTTGACGTGCCTCTGCGGATCCAGCGTCACACCCTTGCGATCTTCGGACAGGTGGATAGCCAGCTGCGGAACACGAAGAATCGGGTCGTCGATGCGAACCAGCTTCTGCTCCACAGTGTTTCCCACCCGGACACTCAATCGTCCGGAGATACCGAGATCGCGGTCGAGCCAGGAGTTCAGCCACGCACCGCCATACGGTTCGAGGCCCACCATCTGCCACCCGGCCGAAGTGAGGTCGGGATGCTGTTTGACCCGCAGGTTCGGGCTGTCGGTATGACCTCCGACAATCCGGAACGGAGCGGTACTTCCCACACCCTCGGTGCTCCAGGCGATCAGCGAACCGCCTCGCACGAGGAAGTACCGTCCGGGCTCGGCTGGCCACGACTGCGTTTCGTGGACTTCGACGAACCCGCCGGCCGTCAGCTCGGTCGCCACCGTCGCGCACACATGGAACGGCGACGGTGACGAATCGACGAAGCTGCACAAGCCGTCTGCGTCGGCCCCGGTCAGAGAAGCCGCCCCGGCCTGAGACGTCCGAGAAGTCTGAGAAGTCATGCCCCTCATCATGCCCGAACAGGTGTCCGCGATATCAGCGGGCGCGAATTCAGTGGGCGCGAATCAAGCGGGCACAGGACTGGTCAGCTCAGGCGTGCGGACCGGACACGCAGAACTGGTTCCCATCAGGATCGAGGAGCGTCACCCAGCGGAAACCGTCCATGTTCTCGCGGTGGTGCTCAGTTGCCCCGGCCTCGACGAGCCGCGCCACCTCGGCGTCGAGATCCGGACTCCCCAAATCGAGATGGATGCGATTCTTGCCGGCGGTGGGGTCCGGGACCTTCTGGAATGCGAAGTTGGTGGCGCTGTCAGGGACCGCGACGATGTAGAACCAACCGTCGTTTTCCTCGACGATGTTTCCGCCCAACTGCGCTGCCCACCACGTTGCGAGCGGACCGGGATCGAGACTGTCGAAGGTGATCATGCCGAGTGTGAGAGTCATGCGCACACGCTAATGGAAGCCACCGACAAAGACTCTCGATCTCGGGCTGAGATGAGACGATCGTCGAATGCGACTCACAACGCTGCGCGACCGTGTTGCAGAACCACTCTTCGCCGTTTTCATAGCGACCGGATTGCTGTTGAGCTACCTCGGAGTGCTCGCCTGGCGATTTGCCACGCCATCCACGCGAACAGAACATGTCGGAATCCAACCCCCACCACCGCCGCCGATGGAGGACGGCAAGACCGGATACATGTGGGTGATCGACGGCTACAGCTACTCTGACGCGCCACATTGGTTCCCCGCAACTGCGTGGTTTCTGACAGTCGGAACCGCTGTCGCCGTTGCCGTCTCGGCGATACTGAACGCGACGGGATGGCGGCTGGCCCGTGACACACGCGGTAGAAAATTTGCTCTTCCGCTTGCACTTTCAGCTTTCGGCACAGCCTACGGACTCGCGGTCGCCGTTGTCGGACGAATCTGGCCGCCCACCTTCTATTCGGTGGTCCTTCCCGAACCTCGTGACCCGCAGAAGCCCTACCCCGAATCGGCCATCATCCACTTCGACCTCGAGCCGAACCTGATCACCTTCACCGCAACAGGTCTTGCCGTCGGCCTTCTCGCGGCCGCCCTGCTTTATCTCCGGAACTACTCGCTCATTCGATCGAACTAGCAGATCGGTAGATCACTCGACCGCTTCGAGTTCCGCGACACTCCCGTCCGAGATCACCCGGACGTGGCGGGTGATCTTCTCGATCGGCCAGTCCCACCAAGCAATTCGCACCAACTTCTCGATGTCTTCGGCACTGAAGCGGCGCTTGATCTCCGTTGCCGGGTTGCCGCCGACAATTGCGTAGTCCGGGACGTCGCGCGTTACGACGGCGCCAGTGGACACGATCGCCCCGTGACCGATCCGGACACCGGGCATGACTGTCACGTTCCCGCCGAACCACACGTCGTTCCCGACGACGGTGTCACCGCGTGACGGCAGATCCTGCACCAAATCCATGTGCCTGGCCCAATCACCGCCCATGATCGGAAACGGGTAGGTGGAGACACCGTTCATACGATGGTTCGCGCCGTTCATGATGAAGGTGACACCGGTGGCCAGGGCGCAGAACTTTCCGATCACCAGTTTGTCGGGACCGTAGTGATGCAACACGTTTCGAGTCTCGAACTCTTCGGCGAACTCCGGATCATCGTAGTAGGTGTACTCCCCTACCTCGATCAACGGGTTGTCGATCAACGGCCTCAGCAACACCACTCGCGGTTGCCCGGCCATCGGATGAACATTTGTGGGATCCGGCGCGTTCACTGCTTACTCCGATCCGTCGGCGCGGTGTCGCCGACCGCAGCAAGACTATCTGGTTCCTGCTGCGATCGACCGACAAGCGAAAGCGTACCGGTGTCAGCCCAGGAGGCCCTTGGCGATATGGGTGACCTGAATTTCGTTGCTGCCCGCATAGATCATGAGCGACTTGGCATCACGCGCCAACTGCTCGACTCGGTACTCGGCCATGTAGCCGTTTCCACCGAACAGCTGCACGGCTTCCATCGCGACCTCGGTCGCTGCGCGCGAGGAGTACAGCTTCATCGCCGACGCCTCCGCCAGGCTCACCTTGTCTCCGGCTGCGGTGCGCTCGATCGCATTGAAGACCATGTTCTGCACGTTGATTCGAGCGACCTCCATCTCGGCCAGCTTGAGCTGGATGAGCTGGAACTGCCCGATCTCGCGTCCCCACAGTTTGCGGGACTTCGCGTATTCGATACTCAGACGGTGGCATTCGTTGATGATGCCGAGAGACAGGGACGCGATGCCGATGCGTTCGGCGGCAAAGCTCTCCTTGGCGCTGGATTTGCCGTCCGACTTTCCGCTGTCCTCGGTCTCGCCGAGCAGACGGTCCTTGGTGATGCGGACGTTGTCGAAGAACAGCTCACCTGTGGGTGAGGAGTTCATGCCCATCTTCTTGAACGGCGGGCTCTGTGTGAGACCCTCCATGCCCTTGTCGAGGATGAAGGCGAGCACCTTGCGATCGCGACGATCAACCGACGCATCGCCCTCGTCGAGCTTTGCGTACACGATCATCACGTCGGCGTACGGACCGTTGGTGATGAAGGTCTTGTTGCCGTTGAGAATGTAGTCGTCGCCGTCGCGGCGTACGTAGGACTTCATGCCGCCGAAGGCATCCGAGCCGGAGTCCGGTTCGGTGATCGCCCAGGCGCCGACGGTCTCGAATGTCACCAGGCCGGGGAGCCAGCGTTCCTTCTGCGCGAGTGTGCCGCGGCTGCGGATAGTTCCGGCGGCCAATCCGAGGCTGACACCCAACGATGCGACCAGGCCGAGGCTGACTCCGGCCAATTCGCTGTTGAGCACGACGCCCATGCTGCCGGCGCCGCTGAAGGCGCTCGACTTCTCACCGTCACCGGAGGGCGCATCGCCGCGCTCGCGTGCCAGCGACTTCTCGAGGCCCTCGCGTGCCATGTCGGCCAGACCGAAGGTCGAGTACAGCTTGCGAATGATGTCGAACGGCGGCAGCGCACCGCTTTCGAGCTCGTCGACGTGAGGTCGCACCTCTTTGTCGATAAAGCCCCGCAAGGCGTCGCGGAACATCAGGTCGGTGTCGGACCACTCGTACATGTGCCTGAACTCCAGTCGGTGAACGATCGAGAGACTGCCGAACGGCAGCCACACACCGAATATAGAACACGTTCCAAAACCGGAACAGGATTCAGCTGATCAGTCCCATTCGCTGCGAGATCCACGTCAGCTCCTGCTCGACGCCGGCCGACCACACCGAAAAGCTGTGACCACCGGGAAGCTCGAGATACCTGGCGTCCATTCCGGCCGCTTTGGCCGCTTCGTACACCTTTTGCTGACCCGGCTTGAACTCGTTGTCATCTGTTCCGACGACGAACACTCCGCCCGAGTTCGGGAACTTCCGAGTCGCCAGCAGGTCCATCGGATTCACCTTCACGTACGCCGCTTCGTCGCCGCCGAATATCTCGTCGACGGTTCGCTGTCGGTCACCGAGCGAAGGCTCCAACTGACCGGACAGATCGAGGAATGTCGGGTACACCTCGGGGTAATTGGTCGCCATCTGCAGTGAGCAGGTGCCACCGTAGGAGAGCCCGCCGATTGCCCACGCTCTCGGATTCGTGTCGATCTGGAACGCATTCGCCACCGCAGCGGGCAAGTCCTTTGCCAGATACGTGCCGACCTTGCCCTGTGACGAGTCGGTGCACAGCGGATTGGCCATCTGCGACCCTGTTCCATCGGCTATCACGACGACTGGAGCCAACCCCTCGTGATCCCGTGCAAAAGCGTCCATTGTCGCGGTCAGCTTTCCGCCCTGGAGCCAGTCCTCGGGCTTGCCAGGCTGACCTGCCATGAGCACGAGCACGGGAAGAAGCGGACGCGGATTGGTGAAGTACGACGGCGGCAGATACACCTGCGCGTCGCGCGCGGAGAACCCTGAAATCGTCCCGGGGACAGGCAAAGTCGTGACCCGTCCGCGAATCGGCATGCCCTCCGGCGCTTTCCACACAGTGTCGGTGGGATCGCCGGTGACAACAGGATCGGTCGGACCGGGAACTTCACTGAGTGAGATGCGGTCGAAATCGTCGTGTCCGAACGCAATTCCCACAGTCGGATACGCGGCGAAAACCAGATTGATCTGCGTCGCGGCAGTGATGACGACCAGAACCGTCGCGATCACGGACAGGAGCGCTTTCGCGACGGTTCCGCCCGCCTTGATTCGCGGCCCGAGAAGTAGCAACGCGTAGATACCGATTCCGATCCACACGTAGATCGACATCTCGATGGGATCGGGGAACGGCACGATCACCTTTTCGACGGTGATCCAGACGGCGATCATGATCACCAGCGCGATCAGCCCCGCGATCGGCACCGCTCTGCGGTAATACCAGCGCACGTTCGAACCGAGCAGCCACACACCACCCAGGACCCCAAGGACAGTCAGGATCACCGGCAGCGGTCCCGAGATCAAACTGATTCGGTAGAGCCAGTCCACGTCAAGCCTCTCGCGCGTAGAAATGTCGCACGCACGAGGCTAGACGACGACGCTAGTACTCTGTATCAGGTGACATTCATCAAGGTCTGTGGCCTACGCGACGTTGACACGGTCGACCTCACGGTGGGCCTGGGCGTCGACGCCATCGGTTTCGTCTTCGCCGAGAGCGTCCGCAAAGTCGACCCCACACTCGCAGTCGCTCTGCTCGCGCGAGTTCCCGATCACATCCGTGCAATCGGAGTCTTTCTCGGCAACCCGATCGATCAGATCCTCGAGATCGCGAAGATCACCGGGCTTCGCACCGTACAGGTTCACGATCTTGTCGACGCCGAGCAAGTGCAGCGGCTGCACGATGCCGGCCTCACCGTCATCCGCGCGGTCGTCTCCAGCAACGTCCGCGACGGTTACAATCTCGACCTCGGCGAGGACGAACTCCTGATCGACGGCGCAGACGCCGGATCAGGGGTGCCGTGGAACTGGGCCCAACAGCAATCGCGCCCGCAAGGCCAGTGGATCCTGGCGGGCGGACTGTCCCCGGACAACGTTCGCGACGCACTCGATGCCACCGGCGCCTGGGGCGTCGACGTCTCCAGCGGCGTCGAATCCTCCCGCGGCGTCAAGGACCACACGTTGATCGAGAAGTTCGTCAGCGCTGTCCGGCAGACCGATCACTCGAAATAGGACGCGTAGTCACTGAAAGCGACTTGACCGGTGGGACTCGCCTTCACGGCGTCGGCAACGGCCGGCGGAATGGGAGCCCAGTTCGCAGGCATGGCCGCCGCCAGTGACGGCTTCAAGATGTAGAGCAGTGCGAAGTTCACTATCCAGAGCGGCGGCGCCATCGACATGCCGACTTCCGAACTCACATTGCCTTTGGTGTTGGTCACCAGCTGCGCTGCTCCCGAAATCTGTTGCGCTGCAAATCCGTAGACTGCCTGCACTGTGTATGCCGACTGATAGAGCGCAATCAGAGTGTGCGTCGCACCGTTGTTGCGCAACCAGGTGCCCACGAAACCGCCAGGGGCGATCAGCGTATTCACTTGTCGCGTCGGCGCATCCGCGTTGGCCGGACTCTCCAGCAATCCGTCTGGATTCACGTACAACCCGTAACTGGCCAGAACCGACGGCGTCGTGCCGGAATAGAGGGGCCGCCCGTTCGTATTGGTGAGAATCCGGGCGCATTCGTCGATCACCGCGGCGTCCTCGCGATTTCCGCCGACCCCTCCGCCGGAGATGAGATCGCGATACTGCTCCTCGGTCAAAGCGTCGGCTGGTTCGAGTCCGATCTGCGCGGCAATCTCTTCCGCAGTCTGCTGACCGAGTGGCTGGTTGAGTTGATCCGGAGTAGTCATCTGCGTGGGCGCGACGCTCTCGTAGACCGGTGCCCCGGCAAAAGGGATCACGAACCCGGTATCGACTGTGTCTGCAACGGGTTGCGCGCCGGCCATCTGAGTGGCGGCACACGAAAGTACGCACACCCCAACCAAAGCCAGCACCGACACGGTCCCGCGATGAGACCGTGCTCCACGTCTACAGCCCTCGTTTGAGAAAGCCTTGCCTGCAATTCCATTGCCGCGCATAGGTCAACCTCCCGGGACACAGTCCGGCGAATCAACTCGAGCTTGCATCTCAGTCAAACGCTGTGACCAGCGCCGTGTCAAGACACTGGTCAGGTCGAGGCACGGCGACAGCTCGCTCGATACAGGCGACAGCTCGCCCGCTACAGTGATGCTTCCATCTGAAGTGACCTCACCCCATTTGAATTGCAGGACATCTCGGGAGGCGAGCAGTGTCTGACAAGCGCGGGACCGTATTGATCACCGGTGTCGGTCGGAGCAAGTCGATCGGAGCGAGCCTCGCATTGGGCCTTGCCGAGGATGGTTGGGATCTGGCTATCGGCTACTGGGAGCCTTACGACGAACGCGTCGGGTTCGGGCGCGGAGCGCACGATCCGCAAGACATTGCCGAGAAGTGTCGCGCACTCGGAAGCCGTGTCGACCTCGTTCCTGGAGATCTGGCCTCGCCCGACGTGGCCGATCAGCTCGTTGACGCTGCCGCAGCGCGGAACGACCTCCGTGGGCTGGTGCTCTCACATTGCGAAAGCGTCGACAGCTCGATCCTCGATACCACCGTCGAGAGCTGGGAACGACATTTCGCCGTCAACGCTCGCGCCTCCTGGCTGCTGATCAAAGCGTTCGCTGAACGGCTTCCGGAACAGCGCGACGTCAGTCAGGTGGCCGGGCGGATCATCGCACTCACCAGCGACCATGCGGCCCACAATCTTCCGTACGGGGCCAGCAAGGGCGCTCTCGACCGCATCGTCATCGCCGCCGCAGTCGAACTTGGATCACGCGGCATACGAGCCAACGTCGTCAACCCAGGACCTATCGACACAGGATGGATGACACCCGCGATCAGACAGGCCACAACCCTCCAGACTCCTGCCGGCCGGCTGGGTACTCCCGGCGACACTGCAAACCTCGTTCGGTTTCTGATGTCCGACGCCGGAGGCTGGATTACGGGACAACTCCTTCACTCCAACGGCGGATTCAGTACGAACTGAGCCTTGGCCGGACTCAGTTCAGGCTTTGTAGGTCGGTAGCGTCTGCCCGAGCCTCTTACCCATTTCGGCAGCCAAAGCCGCGAGCCCGCTGGCCGGACGCACCATGACCTCGAAATCGACGATCTTGCCGTCCTCGTCGAATTCGACCATGTCGATTCCCTTGAGACTCTTGTCGCCGATGTTCGCACTGAATTCGAGCACGACCTGTCGACCGTTGGCTCCGGCGAACTGACGGTGGTACTCGAAGTTCTCGAACACCTGGATCACCGTATTGAGAATGAGCACAACGGCATCCGCGGACTGGTACGGCTTGAATCCCGTGGGCGATCGGAACTGCGCGTCGGGCGCGACGATCGTCGGTAGCGCCGACAGATCGCCGGTTTCGATCATGGTGTGCCACAACTTCAGTGCAGCTTCGACTTTCGGTTCGAGCGTCAATTCCGTGCTCATGCTTCTACCCTTCCCTCGACGTTACCTGCCGCTTGATCTACCGGCACTTGACTTGCGACGGACCACGCACTCAACACAGTTCGCACCCCGGTCACGAGTTGCAACGGCTGATCGATCATGACGTGATGTCCGGCTTCGGGAATCTCCGCCACGATGGCCTCCGGCCCGAACAATCCGCGCATGTGCTCCATGAGTCGATCGGACACGATACCGTTCTCAGCTCGGAAATAGGCTACGCGGCAACGTGGTTCACTGTCGAGAACATCTTCGGCGCCTACTCGGAGAAAGAAATTCGGATCGAACTTCCAGGACCAACCGCCCTCGACTTCCTCCATCGACGTGGCCGCCACATGGTCACGCACCGCAGGCAGACCCGAATCCTGCGGCGGAACGAAGCGGAACCGGCCCATCGCGTCTTCCCTGGTGGGATAAACCTTCTTGGGGCCGAACGCATTCTGGCGTCGAGCTGCCTCCTCTTCGGGCGTACGCGCCTTGAGCGGAGAATCGATGATGACAACCCCGTCCAACAGTTCGCCATGCAGATGCGAGGCCACGAAAGAAACAATCCCACCCATACTGTGCCCCACCAGAATCGGCTTGCCGTCGATTCCCCCTGCCTCGGCCGCCGCCAGCACCTCGCGAGCCCACTGGGACATCGCGTAGGCGTCGCGAGTGTGACTGTCGCCGTGGCCCGTCAAGTCGAGAGCGACGACGCGGCGCCCCTCGGCGAACTGCGGCGCAATGTGATCCCACCAGCGACTGTGGGCGGCGCCGCCGTGAATCAGCACGATTCCCGGCCCCGCCGGCCCCCAAGCCCGAAAGTGCACCGAGGCACCCTCGACCTCCACCGACCCCGTCTCGACCGGCGCTGCCAACGCCCGAGTGAACCAACCAGGCGCGTCTTCGACCACATTGCTCATCGATCGAACATACATAGTCGTCAATCGGTTCATCCAACTCTTCCCAGTTCGTGATCCATCACCTATATTGAATCCGGCCTCAAGTTCAATTCGTTTCGCCGAAGGGGAGAGATGACCAACCGCCAAGTACGCCTCGCCGCCCGCCCGACAGGACTTCCCGACGCTTCCACCTGGGAATACGTCGATGCCGAGATCCCGTCCGCCGGACCGGGCGAGTTTGTCGTCAAGGTCGAATACCTCTCTCTCGACCCCGCGATGCGCGGTTGGCTCAACGACGTCAAGTCGTACGTTCCGCCGGTCAAGCTCGGTTCCGTCATGCGCGCCCACGGCGTCGGACGCATCACCGAATCACAGCACCCCGATTACCAGGTCGGGGACATCGTGGCCGGATCCTTCGGCGCTTCCGAGTACGGCGTTTCCGACGGTACAGACGTCACTCGGGTCGACGAATCGATCGCTCCCCTACCGACCTGGCTCGGCGCTCTCGGATTCCCCGGCGTCACTGCGTATTTCGGATTGCTCGACGTCGGAAAGCTGAAAGACGGTGACACCGTCGTCGTGTCCGGTGCCGCGGGTGCGGTCGGCAGTCTGGTCGGCCAGATCGCAAAGCTTCACGGATGCAAGGTCATCGGCATCGCCGGCGGTCCGGAGAAGTGCGCGTGGCTCACCGAGGACCTCGGCTTCGATGTCGCCATCGACTACAAGAACGAATCCGTATACAAGGCGCTCAAGTCCAACGCTCCCGACGGTATCGACGTGTACTTCGACAACGTCGGCGGAGAAATTCTCGACGCCGCTCTCTCCCGTCTGCGCCTCGGAGCTCGGGTGGTCATCTGCGGCGCCATCGCGGGCTACAACGCCACCGAACCTCAGCCAGGCCCTGCTCACTACCTGTCACTTCTCGTCAACCGCGCCACGATGGCCGGCTTCGTGGTCTTCGACTACCTCGATCGCTACGCAGAAGCACAAGAGCAGATCGGAAAGTGGATCAAGAGTGGCGAATTGACTGCTCGCGAGCACGTCGTCGACGGCGGTATCGACGCGTTCGGCGACAGCCTCAATCTTCTCTTCGCCGGAGCGAACACCGGAAAGCTGGTCTTGAAGGTCAGCTGAGTCGGCCACACACGCAGATCGGCCACCGGTATTCCGGTGGCCGATTCGCTTGGGTCAACTGACTCCGGACGGAGTGGGAACGCTGTCCTCCCCCAACCGCGGCGGGGCCGACCGATAGGTTGCCGGCGTGCCGCTCATCCGAATCGGATTGGCTACCTGCCGAGTCGGTGCATCGCGACGCGGGTCGTCGATGGACACCACCGGATCGAGATTCAGCCGTTCCGCCAGCGCTATCGCGTCGGCGATGTCGTTGAGAGGCCCACACGGAACACCTCGCTCGGTCAGTGCCTCGAACCACGAGTCCGCAGAGCCCTTGGCCAATGCAGCAGTGACGGCGTCGAACAGTTCTTCTCGATGCGCAACCCTGTCGCTGTTGGACGCGAAACGCGCATCAGCGGCAAGTTCGGAAACTCCGAGAACCTCTGTCAACGAACTGAATTGCCGATCATTGCCGACCGCGAGGACCAACGGACGGTCCGCGGTGTCGAATACCTCGTATGGTGCGATGCTCGGATGCCGGTTGCCCATTGCCTGCGGCACCACGCCCGCGGCCACGTAGCCGGACGACTGGTTGGCCAGTGCGGACAGCAACGAGGACAACAGATTGACCTCGACGTGCTGCCCTTCGCCTGTGCGATCGCGATGGCGCAGCGCTGCAAGGATTCCCACGCTGGCATGCAGGCCGGTGATGACGTCGACCACCGCGACACCGACCTTGGTGGGAGTCTTGGGATCGGGTCCGGTGATACTCATCAATCCGCCGACCGCCTGAATCAACAGGTCGTATCCCGGCAGAGAGTTGTTGCCACCGAAGCCGCTGATCGAGCAGTAGACCGCACGCGGATTCATTTCTCGGACAGCGTCGTAGCCCAGCCCCAGACGGTCCATCGTTCCCGGCAGGAAGTTCTGTACCACGACGTCCGCATTGCGAACCAGCTCGCGTGCACTCTCCAGATCCTCGCGCTCGCGCAGGTCCAGAGTGACCGACTTCTTGTTGCGGTTCACCGACAGAAAGTAGCTCGACTCGTCCCCCACCCACGGTGGGCCCCAGCTGCGAGTGTCGTCACCGACACCCGGCCGCTCGATCTTGACGACCTCGGCACCCAGGTCGGCGAGAATCATCGTGGCGTACGGACCGGCGAGGACGCGGCCGAAATCAGCGATCACCAACCCGTCGAGCGCTCCGACAGCGTCTGCCGTCACCGGAAAGCTTCTTCACCGGTGAGAGCGCGGCCGATCACGAGCTGGTGAACCTCGGACGTGCCCTCGTAGGTGAGAACGGATTCGAGGTTGTTGGCGTGCCGGATCACGGGGTACTCGAGCGTGATGCCGTTGGCGCCCAGAATGGTTCGGCATTCACGGGCGATCTTGATGGCCTCGCGGACATTGTTGAGCTTGCCGGTGCTGACCTGCTCGGGGCGAACCGTCCCGGCGTCCTTGAGGCGCCCGAGGTGGATGGCGAGCAACTGCCCCTTGCCCAATTCGACTGCCATGTCGGCGATCTTGGCCTGGGTGATCTGATACGCGGCGAGCGACTTGTCGAAGACCTTGCGATCACGTGCATATGAGATCGCAGTCTCGAGGCAGTCACGTGCTGCACCCATTGCCCCGAAGATGATGCCGAAGCGTGCCTCGTTGAGGCAGCCGAGCGGGCCGGACAGTCCGCGAGCCTTGGGCAGCATCGCCGAGGCAGGCAGACGCACGTCCTCGAGCACCAGTTCCGAGGTGACCGACGCCCGGAGCGACATCTTGTTCTTGATCTCGGGGGCGGAGAATCCCGGAGTGTCGGTGGGAACGACAAATCCGCGCACGCCGTCGTCGGTTCGAGCCCAGACCACGGCGACGTCCGCGATGGAGCCGTTGGTGATCCACATCTTGGTGCCGTTGAGGATCCAGTCGTCGCCGTCGCGCTTGGCGTTGGTTCGCATACCGCCGGGGTTGGATCCGAAATCGGGTTCCGTGAGACCGAAGCAGCCGATGGCTTCACCCGCCGCCATTCGCGGGAGCCATTCTTCCTTCTGCTCTTCACTTCCGTTGTGGTGGATCGCGAACATGGCGAGCGAGCCCTGGACCGAGACGAGGCTGCGAATGCCCGAATCGACAGCTTCGAGTTCCTGGCAGGCCAACCCGTACGCCGTGGCGCTCATCCCGGCACAGCCGTAGCCCTCGAGGTGCATGCCCAGTACGCCGAGCGCGCCCAGTTCCTTGGCCAGCTCACGAGCCGGCAGTGCTGCCGCTTCGAACCATTCACCTACGTGCGGGCGAATGCGATCGTCGACCATCTTGCGGACCGTGTCGCGGATCGCGATCTCCTCGGCGTCCAGCAGGGTGTCGATGGCAAAAAGCTCGGACAGGGACTGCGGCGTGGTCACGGGGCCTCCAGTGTTCTCGGGCGCAATCCTTTGCGAGAACGATTGCGCAATCGTTTGCATCGCCTAGAGTAGAGCCCGGTTGCGCACCCGTCAATCCCCGAACAGCCGACCGACACCGAACCAACTCAGAACCGACGCACACCAGGAGCCACGACGCAGATGACGCCCGATCCGTCGAACCGCAGCAACGGCCGTCCGCCGACGCTGCGCGAAATCGCCGACCAGGCCGGGGTCCACATCTCGACGGCGTCGCGGGTCCTCCGTCAGCCCGAGCCCGCCGACGGCTGGTCCGACTCCGCACTCCGGGTTCGTCAGGTTGCCGAGGAACTCGGTTACCAACCGAACCTGTGGGCAGCCAGCCTGCGTACCCGCAAGACCACCACCATCGGCGTCGTGATGCCGAGACTGACAGACGTTGTAGTGGCCACCATGTTCCAAGGCATCGAGGAAGCCGCCACCGCAGCCGGGTACTCCGTCTTGCTCTCCAGCCCGCCCGACGATCTGGAAGCGCAACGCAAAGCGGTCGAGTTCCTGGTGAGCCGACAGGTCGACGGTCTCATGCTGAGCAGCATTCACCTGCCGGGTACCGATTTCGTCGACTCGCTCCCCCTGCGCTCACTGCCGATCCTGCTGCTGAACCGGCACATCGACTCGGCGACGTCATCCGTCAACCGAAGCCTTCCCTTTGTCAGCGGCGACGACCGCCTCGGCGGCTACCTCGCGGGGAAGCATCTACTGGACTGCGGCTATCGCGATCTCGGAGTGATCGCGGGGCCGGATCACGCCAGCACGTCGAGGGAACGCGTCGCGGGTTTCCGCGATGCCCTGGCCGAAGCCGGTCTGGAACTGCCGCCGAACCGAATAGTGGCGTCCGAGTTCGAAGTTCAAGGGGGTGTCGATGCGGCGGCCACACTGCTCAGCGGGAACACGCGCCCTGACGCCGTTTTCACGGTGAGCGACACCATCGCGATCGGCGTACTCGGTGTGGCCCGTGATCTCGGGTTGAGCATTCCCGACGATCTTGCGTTGGTCGGCTACAACGACATTCCGGTTGTCTCCCAACTCCCGGTGCCCCTGACGACGGTCAGGTCCCCCGCCCGAAAGATCGGAGCGACCGGGCTCGAGCACCTACTCGCACTGATCTCCGGCAAGAACGTCGAATCCGTGAAGCTTCCCGTCGAACTGATCGCGCGAGCCTCCACCAGAAAGCGTGCCAGTCGCAAACTCTGAGCAGCTACCAGACCTGAGATTCGTCGATGCCCAACTGTCGCGCGTAACCGGAGTTGAGTGCGTCCCAGCCGTACTCGCGCGCCCGTTCACCCACGATCGGTCCGAAGGGCTCGCCTGCCAAAAGGGCATCGAGTACGTCGAAGCACAGATGCCACCCCGCAGCGAGCGCCGACGCCATCCCCTCGGCGCGCGACCTCTGCGTCAGCACGACGCGGGTACCGCCTTCGATCGGGGTCAGGTCCCACACCAATTCGTCCGGGCCCCACTCGTGTTCGAGCCGCCGAGTGGTCTCCACGACGTGAACGGTGACCGGCAGCGACATTTCGGGGGCGCCGTCCTCGGTGAGCATGGTGATCACCGCATCACCGGTACGGCTCAGGTTCCGATCGGCGGTGTACGGCGTCCATTGCGCCAACATCTCCGGGTCGGTGATCGCCTCCCACACCTTCTCGACGGAATACGGCAGAACCCGAGGAAAGCTGACGACTGTGTCGTCACCGTCGACGCTCACCGTGACGTCGGACAGGGCACTGGGCTGATACGGCTGAGCACTCATGGTTCGATCTCACCAGGAACCACCGACACGGGCAACCGCCCGCTGGGCGTTCAGAACGCAAACACCGCCGATGCGGCCGCGACTGTCTCCTCCACCACCGGAAATTTCACCACGGACAAGTCGTGTCGAGCTCCTTCGAACTCCACCAGACGCGTCGCGGCGGGAATCAAGGCGAGTGCTGCCCGCATCTCCTCCGTTGTCGCGAACTCGTCCTTCGAACCGTGGACGACAACGGTCGGTGTGTTCAGGTCGGGCAGGTGTTCGGTTCTGAGCTTCTCGGGCTTCTTCGGTGGATGCAGTGGATAGGAGAGAAGGACCAGGCCGTCGACAAGTCCCGGGTTCTCCGCCGCAAGCATCGACGCCTGCCGACCGCCGTACGAATGTCCGCCGAGCAGAACGGGTCCGGGCACCGCGTAGTCCTTGCGAAGAGCAGCAATCACCTCGGCAATGCCCGCGCGATCCTCTGCAGCACGCGACGGATGCGGAGGCCCCGAAGCTCGACGCACCCGAAACGCGAGATCGAAGCGCAGAACTTGCACTCCTGCCGCAGCAAAGCCGTCGGCAACAGCACGCAACAGCACGGTGTCGCAGTTACTTCCCGCGCCGTGAGTCAGTGCAAGCGTGGCGACGGGCGACGCGAAGGACACAGAAGCAGGTCGATGAAGGAAACCGTGCACCGCACCTTCGTCGACCGTTTCGACAGTAGTCATGGACGCATCCTTGTCCGACCCGCTCGGGCCTGTTCGACCGCGGCAGTCATGCTGCCCTCGTAAACCGGACCGTGTCCGGGAAACAGCACGCCGGCAGGTGCAGCGGCGATATTGTCCAACGCCTGGTCGGTCGCTTCACGGTCATGATTGAAGGGGCACACCAGAAACTGTGGTCCGGCGACGCTCGACGTCGCGTGTCCGGTCACCAGAGCGTCACCCGACGCGATCACTCCTGCGTCGGGAACAAGGTAAGCGCTGTGGCCGTCGGTATGCCCATGAGTGGGAATCGGCACGATCCGACCGGGAACGTCCAGCGCACCACCGGACGCAAAGGACTGTGCCCGAGGCAGTTCCGCACCTTTCAACGCGCCGACTCCGATCACGTCGCGAAGCCATTTCGGAGCACCTCGCCGCCACAACAGCAACGGAACTCCGGCCGGCGACAACTGTTGCAGATACTCCCTCTTCGCATGAGGCACTTCCAACGGATCCATCAGGACCGGAACTTCGAGCCGAGTCACGATGTCCGCGATCCCACCGATGTGATCGATGTGCGCGTGAGTGACGAGAATTGCCCGAACATCCCCGAGCTGGTGACCGATCTGTTCGATCGAGCGTTCGACGTCGGTGCCGTTGGCCGGATATCCGCCGTCGATCAAGGTCAGATCGGACCCCTCTTCGACCAGGACCCAATTGGCGTGACCGCACCGAACCAGATGTGTGTTCTCGATCTGCGTGATCGACAGTGCCGCAGTAGTCATGCTTGGTAGTCTGCGCCACGTGTCGGAATCCGTGAAGCAGGCCAGCAGCCGCAGCATTCGAGATCGCGCCGAAGCATCCTTGGTGACAGCCGCATTCGCACTGCCCAGCGCGGTGAAACGTCGAATCACCGGACCACCCGTCGTCATCGAGGGCAACACGCTCGACGCCGACGCACACCTTCTGCTCACGCTCGCGAAGACGCGGCCACTCCCCTCGCATTCAACCGATCCCCAGTCACTCGCCGCTGCTCGCGCCAATCTCACCCGAACCGCGATCATGATGGGCGGCAGGCCCACGCCCGTCCACACCGAGGAGATCTCCGTTTCGGGTGCCGACGGCCCGCTTCGCGCCCGGCTCTACGTCCCGACAGCCGACACCGGCGCTCTGCTCGTCTACTTCCACGGCGGCGGGTGGGTACAGGGCAGCATCGAATCCCACGATGCCCCGTGCCGCCTGTTGGCCGAAACCTCCGGCGCACGGGTCATCTCGGTCGACTACCGGCTCTCACCCGAATTCGCTTTCCCCACACCGGTACACGATGCCTACGCCGCCTACCTCGATATCGTCGACCGCGCCGACGAGTTCTGCGCAGACCCGACGCGCATCGCTGTCGGGGGCGACAGCGCGGGCGGGCATCTTTCCGCAACGGTCGCGCTGCGTGCCCGCGACGACGGCAAGACCCCACCGGCGGCGCAGCTGTTGATCTACCCCGCGACCGACTTTCACGAGAAGGCCCCCTCGCGAACGACGTTCGGTGAAGGTTTCTTCCTGACCGAGGCCAACATGAACTTCTACGAGTCCAGCTTCCTCGGCAGCAATGCCGATCGACTCGATCCGATGGTGTCGCCGCTACGCGCCCCCGACGCGACCGGACTGCCGCCGGCCATCGTGATCACGGCGGGATTCGATCCACTCCGGGACGAAGGCGAAGCCTACGCAGCTCGATTGCGCGACAACGGTGTTCACGTGACCGATCGACGCTATCGCGGGTTCATCCACGGCTTCGTCAACGTTCTGGGACCGAGCGCCGGTTCGCGCACCGCCGTCGCCGAGATCGGCGGAATGCTCCGCGTTCTACTCACCCACCCAGCAAAATCTCCCGCAACGTATCCACCAGCGGATCAACAGGCAGCTCAGGGCTGATCGCACGCTGTAGCCCCAAACCGATTCCGACGCTGAGTATGCGCAGTGCCGCGGCGTTCGGGTCCAGTGTCGGCGTCACGCCGTTGGACTCGGCAAGATGTTGCACCACTCCGGCAATCAGTCCGCGCACCTGATCGGCACCCGTCGCGATCTTTTCGCGGATCTCTTCGCTGTGCCGCGATCGCACCGAGAACTCGACTTCGAGCAACGTCCATCTCTTGTCCCCGATGGTTCGCTCGGCCCATCGCGTGAACTCGGCCACCGCGTCGTCGAGCGTCGAATTGGCTCCGAGCTGTGAGGTGATCTCGCCGACCTTGGTCAACCTGATTCGGCCGAGCACCTCGGCGCACAACTCGTCCTTGTTCTTGAAGTTCGAGTACACCGCACCTTTGGAATAACCGGCATCCTCGGCGATCTGATCGAGCGACGCGGCGGCGTACCCGCGATCGAGGAAATGTTCGACGGCCGTCGCCAACAAGGTCTCGCGGGTCATCGCCTGCGCTTCCTGCCTGGTCAATCGCGCCATCGGAACCTCCTCGCGGTTCTGAGTATCGAGATTCCAACGGTAGCCGAATACCGGAAGCGCACCGCAGGCGCACTCCCGAAACCCAAATTTGGGGTACCCACGTTATTCAGATACTGATAGTCTCCGAAATATGACTTCAGAAGTGACCGGCACCACCGCGCCCGGGTCCGGACGACACAGCGTGCCTAGACGGGGATTGGCAATCGGATGCGGCGGCACCCTCGGCTTCGCCTGGACCGTTGCTGCCCTCGCCTCGGTTCGGGACGCCCTCGACTGGGATCCCCGCGAAGCCACCGCCATCATCGGCACGTCCGCCGGAGCCGAGTTCGTGACAATGCTCGGCAGCGGAGTCGGCGTCGACGAGTTGGTAGCCATGCAACTCGGAGAGCCCGCCGCACGTCCCGAACTCCTCGCCCACACAGCATCGGCGCCCGGAAGAATCCCGCCACTTCCGAGTTTGGGGATCGGCAATCCACGACTGGTGACGCGTCGAGATCTTCCCGTTCTGAGCCGGATGAGCGGTATCGCACCGCGTGGTGGCGGCGACCCGTCCTGGCTCACCACGCTCGCCGAATCTCTTGCCCCTGGCGATTCGTGGCTCCCACATCCGTGCGCGTACATGGTATCCATGGACTACAGAACCGGGCGACGGGTCGCGTTCGGGGCACAGGGGGCTCCGAAAGCGACAGTCGGTGAAGCGCTTCGAGCGTCTTGGGCGATTCCCGGCTGGTTCCCACCTGTCACCATCGACGGCGTCAGGTACATCGACGGCGGCGCGGCGTCCACGGCATCGGTAGACCTCCTGCTCCCCCTCGAACTCGACGAGCTGGTTGTACTGGCGCCCATGGCATCTCGAACACTGAAGCAGGCGCGCGGCGCCGCCCGTATCGAACGCGGCGCCCTGCGGAACTCCATGTCCAAGGGCCTCGACCGGGAAATCGAACTGGTGCGCGCTGCGGGAACCAGGGTCTTGCGCATAGACGCCACCGACGACGATCTCGCCGTCATGGGCGCCAACTTCATGGACGGCCGACGGCGGCTCGCCACCTTCGAATCATCCCTACGTACAACACGTGCGAGCGTGAAACGCGAACTCGATGCGCGCCCGTTCCACTCCACCCCGTCCCACCAGTGAAAGCGCAGACTCAGTGAACAACAGAACTGACCACTTCGAGGTCGTGATCATCGGTGGCGGGATCTCCGGGATCGGTGCCGCAATTCACCTGCAGCGCCTCGGGATCGACAATTTTGTCCTGCTCGAGAAAGCGGACTCCCTCGGCGGCACCTGGCGCGCCAACACCTATCCCGGTTGTGCCTGCGACGTTCCGTCCGGCCTGTACTCGTATTCCTTTGCCGCCAATCCGGATTGGACCCGACTGTTCGCGGAGCAGCCGGAGATCCGCGAGTACATCGAGGACACGGCCGTCCGCCACGGGGTCGACAAGCACGTTCGCTTCGGGGTCGAAATGCTCTCCGCACAGTGGGACGCATCGCAATCACTTTGGAAGATAACAACTTCCAGCGGTGAACTCACTGCTCGTTTCGTGATAGCCGCCGCCGGCCCGTGGAACGAACCCTTGACGCCGGCGATCCCCGGGCTGGAAACGTTCGAGGGCGAGGTGTTTCATTCCTCGCAGTGGAATCACGACTACGACTTGACCGGAAAGCGCGTCGCCGTCGTAGGTACCGGCGCTTCCGCAGTCCAATTCGTGCCGCGCATCGTCTCCGACGTGTCCGCCCTTCACCTTTACCAACGCACCGCTCAATGGGTCCTTCCCAAACCCGATCACTACGTACCGCGGATCGAAAGGTCCGTCATGCGATTCGTACCGGGAGCGCACAAGGCTCTACGCAGCATCGAATACGGAATCATGGAAGCGCTTGGATTGGGGTTCCGCAATCCGTGGATCCTGCGTATCGTGCAGAAACTCGGGTCGGCCCAATTGCGCTTGCAGGTGCGCGATCCGAAGCTACGCAAGGCGCTGACTCCCGACTACACCCTCGGTTGCAAGCGACTACTCATGTCGAACTCGTACTACCCGGCCCTCGGCAGACCCAACGTGACCGTCCATGCCAACGCAGTCGAAGAGATCCACGGCAACACCGTGATCGGAGCCGACGGAGTGGAATCGGAAGTGGACGCGATCATCTTCGGAACGGGCTTCCACATCCTCGACATGCCCATTGCATCAAAGGTATTCGACGGAGAAGGTCGATCACTCGACGATCATTGGCAGGGAAGCCCGCGGGCGTACTTCGGTTCCGCCGTCAGCGGATTCCCCAACGCGTTCATTCTGCTGGGCCCGAGCCTCGGCACCGGACACACGTCGGCCTTCATGATTCTGGAAGCCCAACTGAACTATGTGGCACAGGCGATCGGCCACGCTCGTCGGCACGGCTGGAAAACCATCGACGTGCGCCCGGAAGTACAGGCGGCCTTCAACTCTCAAGTTCAGGAGGCATTGGGTACCACGGTCTACAACGCCGGTGGTTGCGAAAGCTATTTCTTCGACGTCAACGGCCGCAACAGCTTCAACTGGCCGTGGTCGTCAGGAGCCATGCGTCGACGGCTACGGGCCTTCGATCCATACGCCTACAACCACACGCTGTCCGACAACCCTGCGTCAGACGACACCCCCGCTGAGCCCACCACCACCCCCGAACCGGAGTACACCACATGAGCCTTTTCGGCACCACCTACCCGCCGATCGATCTCGACGGAGCAGTCGTCGTCATCTCCGGAGGTGGCCGCGGAATCGGCCGGGCCACAGCGGAGTTGTTCGCAGCTCGCGGCGCACTCGTCTGCGTCGGCGACCTCGACGAGGAGACGGCCGTCGACACCGCCACATCCATCGGCGCACGGGCCCGCGGGCACGCTCTGGACGTCACCTCACGCGAATCCTGGGATGTGTTCGTCTCCACAGTGATCGGCGAATTCGGTCACATCGACATTCTGGTCAACAATGCGGGCGTGATGCCGCTCGGCAGCTTCCTCGACGAGTCCGACGCCACCAGTCGAGTAACCCTCGACGTCAATGTCTGGGGCCCGATTCACGGGATGCGCACCGTGCTGCCCGGCATGGTGGATCGGCGACGCGGCCACGTCGTCAACATCGCATCCATGGCAGGCAAGCTACCGGTGCCAGGAATGGCCGTGTACAACGCAAGCAAGTTCGGTGCGGTGGGCCTTTCCGCCTCTGCTCGTGTGGAATTCGCAGATTCCGGCGTCAGCGTCAGCGCCATCCTGCCCAGCGCGGTGCGCACCGGGCTCTCCTCCGGTGTGCCACTCGGAAAGGGCATGCCGACGGTTGAACCCGAGGTCGTGGCCAAAGCTGTCGTCGACACGGTCGCGCACCGGCGAGCCGAAACTACTGTTCCGCGTTACCTTGCGGGCTGGGACCTCATCGACGCTGTAGTACCCGAATGGATGATCAACATCGGACGCCGGGTGATCGACGATCGCCGCGCGCTGACATCGGTAGATCCGAACGGGCGTGCGGATTACGAAAAGCGAGTGGCACGTCAGGCCGAAAACGAGGAGCACGATCGGAGATGAAGCGGGTAGTTTCGTGGCCATGTACATCCGCCGCGAAACTTCTTCCGACCGTGACGCAATCTATTCACTGCTCGGGGCGGCGTTTGCCGACCAAGCGCCGCCCGGCGAGTCTCCCTACGAGATCGAACTGACACGTCAGCTCTTCGCCTCGAACGACTACTTACCGAAGTTGTCCCTTGTCGCCGTCGCCGGTGATGAGATCGTTGGTTTCGTGATCGGAACACGCGGATGGGTCGGTCCCGTTGAGGCGGTTGGCCTCGGCCCGTTGGCAGTCACACCGGACAACCAACGCAGCGGCGTCGGTTCGGCGTTGATGCACGCGGTGATCGGTGCGTCCGACGCTCTGGACGTGCCACTGCTCGCCCTCCTGGGCAGCACCGAGTACTACCCGCAGTTCGGGTTCGTCACCAGCACGGACGCCGGGATCGATTCTCCGGAAGCCGAGTGGGGCGAGCACTTTCAGATCAGGACCCTCACCACGCACCGCCCCGATCAGACGGGGAAGTTTTCATACGCAGCGCCTTTCGGGGTCGCTTGACCCTCAGCGCGATGTAAGAGTTCTTTGACATCCAGCGCACGTAGACCTACGCTCAGGCATGTCAAAGAACTCTTACGCCTGGGAGGCTTCATGAGCACCACGGCACGGTGGAGCCTGATCATCGGTATCGGCGTCGCTGCAACGCTAGCCTTCAGCTTTTTTGCAGCATTAACCGCCGATGATCGGAAGACGTTGGCCTTCATCGTCTTCGCAATCGTCATGGCACCGGCTTGTATCGGGTCGGCGTGGGCCCTTTTTCCATCGGAGAACGACAAGGCCCCCGCCTACCCCGAGGACACCGTCGAAACAGAATGGAGTCGCAAGGCCGGCTTCGGCGCGTTCACCGACTTGATCACTGCCATGGGGATCGCGCTGATCGCGCACAATGTCTTCGGCGCTCCCGAACTGCCGCTCGTAATGTTTACAGCCCTCGGGCTGGCCGACTTCGGAATCCGGTACTGGGCAGTGTCGAGGGACCGCACCCCACATTCGAGATCTGACGAGATCTGATGCGCAACAACCTTCAAGAACTTCGTACGGCAGCCGGATTGTCACAGCAAGCGTGCGCCGACGCGCTCGGCATCACACGCCAGACCGTGATCTCTATCGAGAAAGGCCACTTCGACCCACGCCTGTCACTGGCGTTCCGAATCGCCGAATACTTCGACAAACGCGTAGACGACATTTTCTCCAGCTGACGCCGTCTCGAACTGACGGAAGATCAGTCGAGCTGCGGTTTCAGTCGAGCTGCGGTTTCAGTCGAACAGAGTTGGCGATCCGTTTTCGTCCTTCCCGTCTTCGACGGCCGTTGCCTTCTTGCCCGAGCCCTTGCGGACGACGGTCAACGTCGTCGTTCGACGCGACAACCTGTGCCCGTCACTGTGTTCGAGCAGCGCCATCCCCTGGCGAACTTCGACTACCGTCCACGGACCCGCATGGCCGGCTGCCTGCACGAGGTCACCGGACTCCACCTCAGTTGCCATGACCACTCCTTGTTCGTCGTGTCCTGCACGTTCTCCTTCCCATTATCGACGCGGCCACCTGGTAGTCGACGCGCAGGGTACCTACGCTGCAGCTGCAACCTTGACCGCATGGCCGACTTCGGCTCGGAATGCCGCGTATTCGGGTGAGCCTCGGAGATCGTCGGGATCGACGCCGGTTCGTGGCAGATCGATTTTCAGGTCGAGCGCGACCTTGCCCGGTCGGCTTGTCAGAACTACGACGCGGGAGCCGAGAAAGGCCGCCTCGTCGGCACTGTGAGTGACGAAGACACTTGTTCGCCCCGATTCGGCACTGACACTGCGCAGGTCCTCCTGCAGACGCTCGCGAGTGAGGGCGTCCAGCGCGGCAAAGGGTTCGTCCAACAGGAGCAACGACGTTTCGGCCGCCAAGGCACGAGCAATTGCCACCCGCTGCTGCTGCCCGCCGGAGATTTCCCAGATACGCCGGTCCGCAGTGCCGACCAGACCGACGCGGTCGAGAAGCTCGTCGCGCCTTCGCCCGCGCTCGCTCTTCGCAACGCCGGCGTATTTGAGTGCCAGATCGATGTTGCCGCCCACCGATTTCCACGGAAAGAGCCGTGGCTGCTGAAACACCACTCCCGCACTCGACCCGGGAATCGGGTCGGATCCGGAGACCTGAACCGTTCCACTGGAAGGACTTTCGAAACCCGCGATCAGCCGCAGCAATGTGCTCTTGCCGCAACCCGACGCTCCGACGAGAACCAGAAACTCACCAGGTGTGACGTCGATCGATACGGGCCCGAGTGCCGTGACGGACTCTCGACCGTGGCCGTACCTGTGCGAGACGGTGTCGATTCGGATCGCGCCCGGGCGGTCGGCAGCGAATACTCCCGAGGCCTGCTGCGCGGTCACGCTACTGGTCAAGGACATCGGGAAGCCCCTTCACATAGAGGGCATTCTGAAAGACCGCCAGATCAGGCACACTGTCGATCTGCTTCTGCTCGGCCAGGAATTGCGCTGCACTCTGCAGGTTCACTGCCAGATTCCCGGGAGCGCCCTCGGTGCCCAACCATTCCGGCGAGGAGATCTGCTCCGGAGTGAGGAACACACCCTGTTTCAACTGCGCTGCCGCGTCTTCCTTCGAGGCGCCTAATTGTGCGGCAACAGCTTCCGCTGCCGCGTTCGGATCAGTGGCGATCGTCGTGAGCGCGCGGGCCTGAACCTGGCGCCAGGTGTCGACGATCTCGGGGTGATCCTTGGCAAACGCAGTCGACACCACACCAAGATCGAGTGTCGGCTTTCCTGCTGTCGCGAGCTCACGGCTGGCGATCAACTGTGTTCCGTCCTTACGGAGTTCGTCGAGGGTGGGCAGCCAGGTGTAGACGGCATCGATGTCACCGCGCTGCCAGGCTGCGAGGGATGCTTGCGGCTGGAGATCCACCAATTGGACGTCGTCGGCACTGAGTCCGGCCTGGTTCAGCGCTGCCAGCAGACTGTAGTGCGCGGTCGAGGCGAATGCCGTGGCCACTTTCTTGCCGCGCAGATCTGCGACGGTCTTGATTCCGGTTGCGTTGCGCGCCACCAGGGCTTCGTTGTCGCCGGCCACGTCCAGAACAAACGCGACCTGATACGGAATGTTCAGCGGTGCCGAGAGTCCACGAGCAACCGGACTCGAACCGATTGCGCCGAAATCGATTTCACCGGCGATGAAGGCGGTGTTGATGTCGGCTCCCGAATCGAACTTCGTCCACTTCACGTTGTACTCGGGCAGTGCGTCTTCGAGCCAGCGATTGTTCTTGACTATCAAGTCGCCGCTCGGGAACGACTGGTAAGCGATACGGATCGTTTCCTTGGACGAATCCTGGCCCGAATGATCAACCGAGCACGCACCGAGAACAAGGGCAAGGACGCCGATCAGCACCGTGAACGCCGTCCGGGCAGCCCTTCCTTCATTGGGCGTCGAATTACTGCTGCGCTTCAGATTGCTGCTGGCGTGTTTCTGATTGTCAGTCATACTTTTCCCCTCCAGGGAACGGCGCGGCGCTCTGCAGCCCGCAGCAGTCCGTCGATGATCAGGCCGGAGAATCCGATGGCAAAGATCCCCACCAGCACGACCGGTGTGTTGTTGTAATTGCTTGCATCCTTGACCATTCCGCCGATTCCGGGGATGCCGTTGAACAGTTCGGCCGCGACCACCGACGAGTACGCCATACCTACCGACAGCCGAATGCCCGTGAAAGTTTCCGGTAAGGCCGACGGGACGACGACGTCCCGGATCACTTGCGCCCGTGAGGCTCCCAGGGCCCTGGCCGCTTCGACTAGTCCGACCGGCGCCGCGACCACAGCAGCTGTGGTGGCCACCGCTGCCGGCGGAAGAGCAGCGAGCGCCAGCAATGTAATCTTCGGCGCCTCGTCGATTCCCAGCCAGATCACCAGCAGGAAGAAATATGCCAGGGGCGGCAGTGCGCGCAGGAACGTCAACCACGGTTCGAGCAGGCTCCGCAGCCATGTCACCGATCCCATGGCCAAACCGAGGATCACGCCCAATCCGACGCCGATGATCACACCGACCAGCACCCGTCGCAGCGTCATGTAGAGGTGCTCCCAGAGCAGGTAGCCCTGGTAGCCGCGCACTCCGTCGTGCGTGGTCATCGTGTTGACGAAGGCATGCCAGACCGTGCTCGGGAACGGCACGAAGGTCTCACTCCAGGTGCCGCTCGCGGCAGCGACCTGCCACAGGGCCAAGAATGCGATCACGGAAAGCACCGGCAGTCCGACAGTGGTCGCACTCGAAGTCCACGGCCGACGCGGCTCACGGTTCGGTTCCGTGACTGATGTTGGTTCTATTGCTTCGACAGGAGTCGACATCGCTGTTCTTCCTCGACGTACGGAAAATTCCGGCACACATGCAGCAACGGGCGCATATGCAGGGGCGAAGGCGCACAGAGCGGCGCCATTCTCACTCAGGAGAGTCGGAAGGAATCAACAGCAACAGCAATTGGCACCAAGACGGCACAGGTCGACGGCGATGCGTCGTGTCAGTGGCGTCGAGGGCATGGGGGTAATTACTACCTGTGTCTGCAATTACCCGCAAATGCGGGGGAAATAGGCGTCAGTCGGCCAAGCGAACCGACAGCGAATACATGAGCGGGATCTCGGGTCGTCCGGCCGGGACTCCCCAACGCTTGCCGCCGAGTTCAGCCATCTCCTCGAATCCTTGCCAACCGTTGGCGTACGGGTACTCGTCGAAGGACTCGAGCGTCAATCCGGCGCGCCGCAAAGCTCCTAGCACCTCGGAAATGGACCAGTTGAATTCACATGAGGGGAAAGGATTTTCGAAGTTCTCGACTCCGTTTCCCTCAGCGCCTGGCAAGATGAGATCGGCCGAATCTGCCACGTAGTCGCCCACGCCACGGGGTTCGGTCACGGGAGTCCCGCCTCCGTACGGGTATGTCAGCGACCACTTCTCGTCGAAACACATGGCAAACGGATGAAACTCCACCAGAACGAATCGACCGTTCGGCGCCAGAACACCGGCAATCCCCTCGGCCCACTCGTCGAGATCGGGTAACCAGATCACCGTTCCGTACGAAGAAAAGACTCGGTCGAACTTTCTCTGGCCAGCGGCAGCAGCGCGGAGCCACGCAGATACATCGGCACGCTCGAAATCGGCGGCAATATCGGATTCCGCGGACAAGGTTCGGGCGAAGTCGATCGCGGAATCCGCGATGTCGACGCCGGTCACCGCGGCACCGAGAGCGGCCAAACTCAACGAATCCTGACCGGAATTGCACTGCAGATGAAGAATCGAGGAGCCGTCGATCTCGCCGAGCAGCGCCAGTTCTTCCGGATACAAGGTCGACCCGCCGTTGCGAAAGAACTGTGCCTGGTCTCCTTTGTGACTGTTGTGAGCGACGGTCGCCGCATTCCACGACAACCGATTCATCTCCGCTGCATCCATCACTACTGCATCCACCTCTACTGCATCCACTTCTCGACCCACAACAAGTCCGCCCGAGTTCACCACGTCCCCCGGTCACGTCGGCAATCGATTTACTGGGCTGGAAACCTATCCGAACGAAGATGCAACAGGTTACAGTTTTTCGACGGACCATCGAAGGAGAACCAGTGCGCTACGGACTCAGCCTGTTCACCAGTGATCGCGGCATCCGCCCTGCCGATGCAGCAAAGGCGGCGGAGGCGAATGGATTCGACGCCTTTTACGTTCCGGAGCACACTCACATCCCCGTATCTAGGGATTCCGATCACCCCGGAACCCAGTCGGCAGAATTGCCCGACGACCGTTACATGCGCACACTCGACCCCTGGGTTGCCCTCGGCACCGCCGCGTCGGTCACGAACACCATCCGATTGGGCACCTCGGTGGCCCTCCCCCTCGAACACGATCCGATCACTCTCGCGAAAACCATCGCATCGCTGGACCATCTTTCCGGCGGACGCGTGGTCTTCGGCGTCGGATTCGGCTGGAATGCAGAGGAACTCGCCGACCACGGCGTACCGCCCAACAAACGCCGGACCGCACTCCGCGAGTATCTCGAAGCCATGGGCGAACTGTGGTCGAAGGAAGAAGCGTCGTACGACGGCCAATTCGTGAAGTACGGACCCAGCTGGGCGTGGCCCAAACCAGTTCAGAAGCCCCGTCCTCCCATCCTCTTGGGCGGCGGCGGCAACGAGAAGACTTTCAAGTGGATCGCAAAGTCTGCCGACGGGTGGATCACCACGCCCATCGAGCAGGAGATCGACGGAAACGTGGAACTGCTCCGAAAGATCTGGGCCGAAGCAGGTAGAGTCGGCGAGCCTGAAATAACCGTCCTGGCAGGCAAACCCGATTCGGAGAAGCTCGCCCACTGGGAAGACATCGGTGTCACCGAAGCAATGTTCGGCACTCCGGACAAGAGCCCCGACGAGGTTGTCGGATACATGGAACGTCTGGCAGCCAAGCTCGGACGGTGAGGTCCGCCACAGCATCTTGACCTCAACTGCACTCGAGGTTTTAACGTCGGTATTGCACAAGACAGTGCAACGGCAGCAAAACCCGAGACAGAAGAGGGGCGAGGAGTGACCACAAAACTGGTTGGCACCCAATCTGTTTCGGACGACTCTGTTGATGCGGAGCCGTCCATCCGAAACTCCTTCGTCGAGGCGTTCCGGAACCATCCCGCCGGCGTCTCGATCATCACCGCAACGGGCGATGACGGCCCGGCCGGCATCACGTCATCGTCGGTGATCTCGATCAGCGCCGATCCTGCGGTTCTGGCGTTTTCACTGCAGTCGTTGCGAGGCTCTGCGAGCGTCATCGCTTCCGCCCGCAGTTTTGTTGTTCACCTGGCAAATTCGGCGAACGAACGACTGGCTTCCACGTTCGCAACCCGCGGCGCTGTGCGCTTCGGAGACGATATGCCCTGGTCGTTTCTCTCGACGGGTGAACCGTTCCTACATGGGACAGGCCACGCCCTGCGTGCGGTTCCCTTGAATGCCACTACATGTGGCGCCGCAGTGATCGTCACTGCACGCGTCGTCGACGTCATCGATCCGCAGCACATGTCAGCGCCGCTCGTCTATCACAATCGAACCTATCGGAATCTCTCGACTCACAACATTTCCTCAAAGGAAGGCATGTCACATGACTGAATACGTTCTCCCCGAACTGGATTACGACTACGCCGCTCTCGAACCGCACATCTCCGGCGAGATCATGGAACTGCACCACAGCAAGCACCACGCCACGTACGTGGCGGGCGCCAACAGCGCAATCGAGCAGTTGGCTGCTGCGCGCGAAGACGGCACGATCACCGCGAAGGCGCCGCTGCTCAGCAAGAACCTCGCCTTCCACCTCGGCGGCCACACCAATCACTCCATCTTCTGGAAGAACCTCTCCCCCAACGGCGGTGAGCGGCCAGAGGGCGAGTTGGCAGCCGCAATCGACGAGCACTTCGGCACCTTCGACGCATTCGTCAACCACTTCTCCGCTGTAGCAACCACTTTGCAGGGGTCCGGCTGGGCGGTACTGGCCTACGACACGGTCGGGCAGCGCCTGGTCATCGAGCAGCTCACCGACCAGCAAGGCAACATCAGCATCGGTATCGTTCCGTTGCTCATGCTCGACATGTGGGAGCACGCTTTCTACCTGCAGTACAAGAACGTCAAGGCCGACTACGTGAAGGCCTACTGGAACGTCATCAACTGGGAAGACGTTGCACAGCGATACGCGACGGCCACAGCGGCGACGGGCTTGATCGTCCCCGCCTGATCGTCCCCACCCGATCACTGCCATATCACCCCGATCAGCCCAGCTCGGCACGGTGGCTCCGTTGCCGAGCTGGGTTTTTACACCCCCGAGATCGATGTATGTGAAGGCAGGTAACATACACCGAGCGCGGCTGACTCGGCCGTCCGCCGATTCGACTCCGAGGGGAACCAGTGCTCGATATCAGTGGTTTGATCGCGACGTGGCGTCCGACGCTGGACACCGCAGCACGCAATGCATGGGGACTCTCGTTCGGCGACGGTGTCGAGAAGACCGAACGCACCCCGTCCGTACTGATCAGCGAAGGTCCACACCGCGATCTGTATCGCTTCGGCGCATTGTGGAGGCCAAGAAGTAATCCGGTTCTCCTCGTACCGCCCCTCGCGGTTTCAGCCGACTGTTACGACCTTCGTGCGGGCCAAAGCCTCGCCGCGCACCTACTGGATGGGGCGAACACGCCCTACCTCCTCGACTACGGGACCATGCGGTACTCCGACCGCGGGATGGGTTTCGAGGCCTGGGTCGACGACATCATCCCGGAAGCGATCCGTACGATCTCGGACCTACATGACGGCGCACCGGTTTCGCTGATCGGGTGGAGCCTCGGCGGGACCATGTCTCTGCTCACGGGCTCCGCTCACTCCGACCTGCCGATCGCATCGATCACGGCAATCGGAACGCCAATCGATTACACGAAGATTCCCGCTATCAGCCCCTTGAGGCTGATCGGCAAATACACGGGCGACACCCCACTCACGTCCGCGACCAATCTTGTCGGCGGACTACCTGCTCCACTCGTTCAGGCGAGTTACAAGGTGACGGCGTTGCAGCGCGAAGTTCTCAAGCCATGGTTCATCATGCGCAACCTCCACAACACCGAGACACTGGCTCGCATGGAATCGATAGACAAGTTCATGGCAGCCATGCCTGGATACCCTGGCAAGGCTTTTCAGCAGATCTGCGAACAACTCATGCTCGGCAACAATCTCTACAACGACGCCGTCACGCTTGCCGGACGCGAGATCAAACTGTCAGCTCTGCGCGTTCCCGTTCTCGCGATCGGCGGCACCACTGACGTGATTGCACCCATCGCTTCGGTGGAAGCGATCACGTCGGTCCTCACCGGAGCGCCGTCGGTCCGGTTCGAGAAGGCGCCGGGAAGTCACCTCGGGCTCGTTGCCGGCCCCACCGCGAGAGACTCCACCTGGGCGCACATCGACGAATTCTTGAAAGAGAATGCACCGCAGTTGGTTTCGACCAGCTAAATCACGGCGTTGTGATGCCCGCGGCTACAGCTGCCTTGTGCCAATCCGGGAATTCACTCAGCAAACGGGTGTACAACTGGGCGTCGTCGACGGTGTCGATGTCGTCCAGCGCGAAGAATCCGGCATTGTCGACCACCCTGCCGTCGAGATCGTCGAGCTTCTCCAGCACTCCGTAGTTGGCCTTGCCGATTCCGACGAACTGCCAAAAGGCCGGGAGCCCAGACGCTTCGCGCATCAATGTCGTGATTTCCTTGCGCTCGCTGAAGCCACCGTCGGTGAAGAACAGGACGAGCGTCGGCGCCGAACCACGTGTCAGGCCGGAAAGAATCTCAGTCATGATCGGCACTTCACGATTTGCGGCGCCGATCTTGTCGTAGTTGAATCCGCCGTGCGAGCCGCGCAAGTGCAGGTAGGTATCCGACCACTCTTCCGCGTCATGGACAGAGATCTCGGGGAGTTTGACGAAGCTGACTGCATACAAGTACGGCTCCAGCTTGCCGTCGTCATCGAGTTGGATCGCAACGGGAATCATGCGTTCGACAACACGATGCACCACTCTGGTGCGGTACTGCTTGGCCATACTTCCGGTCTTGTCGATCACCAGGACCACCCGTGCCCGAATTCCGTTGCCACCCTTCGTCAGCAGGACCTTGGCCACTTCGCGCTTTCGGAGGTCCAGCTTCTCCCGCTTCACCATGGAGAGTTTGGCTTCGTCGGGCACGGTCCGAATGCCGTCTGTCGTTTCAGCAGAGCCGGCGGGTCGAGCCTGCGGTTCCTCGTCGACCGACACTCCGAATGCTGTTACCAGGTCCGCCAATCCGCTGTCCCAGCCAGCTGATACGTTTCGCAGCTTCCAGCCCGCGCCGCGGCGATAGATCTCGACGAGAACCGCTGCCCTCTCACTCGTCAACCCCAAAGCCTGAGCCACGATGGCGGTGGAACCAACCTGCTCCACCACGACCCCAAGGCCCCCGACAGCAGACAGGGTTCCGTTTGCCGCCGCATCAAGTGCCACGGCAACACTCAGCTGATGGATGTCAGCGGGCAACCTCGCAATGTCGATTTCGATGACGCCGCCGGGCTCCAAGCGCTCCGCGCCTTCGGGTGAGACCGGCTGATTGAAGAAGACAAAATCTGCGTCGTCCCGTACTTTGTTCCGTTCGTCGAGCTGGAACACCATCAGGTCTACCGTGCCCGGGGCGCTACCGTTCACCGCCACCTTCAGCGAAGTTCCCTCAACGACTGTGTTCGCTCCACGCGCCAGCTCCATACCGGAAGATTAGCTGGCCACCAAAGAATCAACGGCCCCGCGGTCGGAAGAATCACAGCACACTTTCAGCAATCGCGAGGATTCTCGAGGCAGACTGTTCGTGGAAGATTTGTCGCACGCGGGACCAAGAGCCTGAACATCGACAGAATCCTAGGGTCGATCAGGAGGTCAAAATGCCGCACGGCCAGACGCGCACCATCCCGATGTTGCCACTCTTGCCACCTCTGACGAATTTCGACGACGCAAGTCGCTCGGTCGTGTCCTACCTCGACGAATATCTTCCGCTGGCACTGTGGTCGATCACGCGGTTCGACGGGTCCAATCAAATCTTTCTCACCGTCTCACCCAACCCACTTCACATCGAAGTCGGCGAGACCCGGGCTTGGCCAAACACCATGTGCAGCGAGGTGGTACTCGGAAATGCGCCGCCAGTCTCATCGAATCGCGCGCTCGTGCGCGCACTGTCCCGTGATGGCAGGTGGGAAGGCATTGGCGCATACGTCAGCATCCCAATCCTCCACAACGACGGCAGTCTCTTCGGCACTCTGTGTGGCGCCGACCCGAGTGCGGGCGACTCCGCACTCGAGGACAACCTAGCCCTCCTCAATCTCCTGTGCCGACTTCTCGGAACCATTCTCGATGTCGACTATCAGCGCGCGCAGTCAGTCCGACTGGCCGAAACTGCGCAACTCGATGCCGAGACCGACCCGTTGACAGGTCTTCTCAATCGGCGCGGGTGGAATCGCATCCTCGAGGCCGAGCAAACTCGGTACCGCCAATTCGCCGATCCGGGAGCTATCATCATCGTCGATCTGGACGGCATGAAGACCATCAACGACGAACTTGGCCACGCCGCGGGCGACGAATACGTTCAAAAGGCCGGCAAGATCTTGGCAGCGTGCGCGCACCCTGGTGCGGTGGTTTCACGGTTGGGCGGAGACGAGTTCGGAATCGCTCTGCCCGATACACAGCCGCGCGTCGTCGACTACCTAGTCGAGTGCTTGGAGAAGGCGTTCCGGAATGCCGACGTCTGTTGTTCGATCGGTCGGGCCGACTTTTCCATGACCCAAAGCCTGTCCGAGACTTGGGATACGGCCGACGCCGAGATGTACCGCCACAAGCGCTCGAAGCGCTGATTAGCCTCCCCCACGGCCTGTTGGCACCGCATCGAGGTCTCCTTCGATGCGGTGCTCGGCCGTGTTCTGTTGTGCCCGAGGAGTACTACCTCAGGTTTTGAAGGTGGTGTTCGCCGGTCGCGGGTGCTGCTGCGGGTCGATCGAGGGTGGTGGGATGAACCACGGCTTGTTGTCGACACCGATGCGGATTTCCCATTTGCCGACGAACCCGGATTTGCGGTGCATCAGTCGGTGGTGTGAACGGCACAGCAGGACCAGGTTGTTCATCACCGTCGGGCCGCCGTTGGCCCAGTGCTTAATGTGGTGCGCATCGGTCCAGGCGGGTACGCATGTGCAACCCGGGAAGGCGCAGCCTTTGTCTCGGGCGATCAACGCCACTCGCTGTTCGGGGGTGACCAATCGTTTTCCGGGTTTCGCATCGAGCGGTGCGCCGTGATCGTCGAGCAGGACGGTGGACAGGAAACAGTCGCAGCCGAGGAGTCTGGTCTGTGACACGGACAGTGGTCCGAGCCAGGGCATGTGCCCGACATCAAGATCGGCCAGGTCCAGAGAGTCGTCATCACCCGAATCCGAAGACTGTGCGGCACAATCCCGATGCTCAGCCAGATCCCGAGCATTGATGTGCACGTTCACATGCGGACGCTGACCACCATCGGTTCCGGTCTTGGCGCAATCGAGATAGCGGCGGATCAGTTCGGTGAACCCGTCCGCAGTCCGCTTCGCCGCCGACCGAGAATCCGGCGTCCCATCCGGTGCCGGGGTCGGCATCGTCAGATTCGACAACGCCGACAACAACATTTCACCGGTGAGAGCATCGAAATCCCCACGCACCACCACCCGACCATTCAATGTCGACGCGATCCGCAACTCATTGAGATCGACATCCTCGGCGGGCGGAATCTCATCCGACTCGAACAACCGCTCCAACGTCGCGATCACGTTCCGCACCTTCGTCGTCGTCGCCTCCACACCCGACGCAGCAGCCAACAACAAATCGATACAGCGAGGGAGCGCCTCCTCCGGCATCCCTTTAGGTGGCGATTCACAGAACGCCACGATCAACACGGCATGATCGAACGAGCAATCCCCGCCATCGAACCGAGCCGCCACCGCCGGAAACGGCCGCAAAGCCGCACCCAACGCGGCGATCTTCTTCCCGTCCCGAACCTGCAGCATCGTGTTCGCCGCCAACCACGCACCCACACCGCGGCTGGCAATCACCTGATCATCCGGACGCATCGAGAGCTCGTCCACCACCGCAACACGAACGGCTTCCAGGCGAAGAATCTCCGCACTCGCCGACACCGCAGCAGCGCGCAACTCCGAAGCAGACAACCGCCACAACCGTCCACGTAACCCCACCGCAGAACCAGACACCACATCCGACAACAAGACACTCATTGAATCCCCCGATCCCCTCCCCAAATCATACTCGAACACCCGTTCGAGTCAATACCTCGCTACCAGCGCAAATAAGAGCAGGGAATAGTTCGACGGTCGCACGCGTATTATTTGAGTAAGCAATACTTGCGGTCGCAAATAAATGGAGGGCGTCACCGATGACAACTGATGAACACGTACGTGGTCGTGTGTGGCGCGACCTCGTCGTCTCCCACAGCGTCATCCTCGGCAAGATGGAGGCGGACCTTCGAACCACCACCGGACTCACCCTTGGCCAGTACGACGTTCTGCTCCGACTGCACGAAGCTCCGGGAAACACGATCCGAATGGGCGATCTGGCCGAACTGGTCCTGGTCACCACCAGTGGCGTGACGCGCGTCGTCGATCGATTGGTCGAGGCCGGATTAGTGGAGCGCGTTAGACCGGACAACGATCGACGCGTCGTGACGGTATCGATGACGCCTGCAGGCAAGAAGACGCTTCGAAAAGCGTCCGCCATACACACGCGAGGGATCGCCGAATACTTCTCCGATCTCATTGAAACCGAGGAGCTTCCGGTACTCGAACGCTTCTTCTCCCGACTTGCCACACATCACACTAATCAAGGCGGCGCATGCGATGCGCACGTAGAACAGCTTTCCATCACCCCCACGAACAGATAGCGAGAAACAACATGGCTTTCGAATTGGGCGTCTACCATTTCGGTGAACTCACCCCAGATCCCACCACCGGCGCGATGATGAATCCCGGTGTCCACCTTCGCCATTTGGTGGAGCAGGCAACCGTCGCCGATCAGGTTGGACTCGATGTCTTCGGCGTCGGCGAGCACCATCGCACCGACTTCGCAGTCTCAGCCCCTGCCGTTGTGCTCGCGGCAATGGCTCAGGCTACCGACAACATCAAGCTGTCCAGCGCCGTAACCGTACTCAGTTCCGACGATCCCGTACGTGTGTTCCAACAGTTCGCGACAGTCGACCTGCTTTCCGAAGGCCGTGCCGAGATCATTGCCGGCCGAGGTTCGTACACGGAGTCATTTCCGCTCTTCGGGTACGACTTGTCCCAGTACAACGAACTCTTCGCCGAAAAGCTTGATCTACTACTGAAACTGCGCGACGAGAACCCGATCAACTGGGAAGGACAACTTCGCCCACCACTGATCGACGGTGACGTGACGCCCCGCCCGGACCGTCAGATTCCGGTGTGGATCGCAGTCGGAGGTACTCCGGCCTCTGTCGTCCGTGCCGCGAAACTAGGCCTGCCCCTCTCACTGGCCATCATCGGTGGAAGTTACCAACAGTTCGAACCGTTCGTCGATCTATACCGCAGGGCTGCAGCGGAGTTCGGACACGATCCGAAGAAACTGGCTGTCTCGATTGCTTCGCCAGGATTTGTCGATACCTCGAAGCAAACAGCACTCGACACGTCGTACCCGTACTTCCAGGCCGGGTGGATGCAGAATCATCATCAGCGCGGAAACGGAGTTCCCATGCCGCGCAGGGCATATGAAGCGCAGGCAACCACCGCGGGTGCGTTCTTCCTCGGCGGCCCGCAGGAAATCATCGACAAGACGATGGCGCAGTACGAACTGTTCCATCATGACCGGATCATGATCCAGATGGGGTTCGGCAACGTGCCACAGAGGGACATGCTGCGTGCGATCGAGATCCTCGGCACCGAAGTAGCCCCCGTTGTGCGTAAGGAAATCGAATCACTGAAGTCGTCCCAAAAATAGGAGTTTCGATGAGCACACCGCTCAAAATTGTTGCCGTTGTCGGCAACCTTCAAAAACCCTCCAAGACTCGTGCCCTCGTCGACCTGATCGTCGAAACCTTGGGAGACTTCGAGCAGATCGACACACGAGTTTTCGAGATCGTGGATCTGATTCCAGGTCTTGCATCTGCTCTGGATCGCGATCACGTCGACTCAGTGACCGCCGAAGCGCTGGCAGCAGTCGAGTCCGCCGATATCGTCATCGCGGCGTCACCGGTGTTCCGCGGTTCGTACACGGGAATGTTCAAGCATTTTTTCGATCTCGTCGACCAGTACGCGCTTGCCAACACTCCGGTGATTCTTGCCGCTACAGGTGGTAGCGACCGCCATGCTCTCGTGTTGGATCATGCCCTGCGGCCACTGTTCGCTTTCTTCCAAGCGCTGACCGCTCCGGTCGGAATCTATCTCAGCTCAGGTGATTTCGACGGAACGACCATCCTCAATCCCGAGGTATTCGAACGTATCGAGATGGCAGCAAAGGACGTCCTGCCGGTAGCGAGGATGCTCGCGGAGCGGCATCGAGTTGCGCTGACGTGAACGCCCCTCGTCTGCACAACAATGACCCGGAACCACCACCAGCGGTCACGACTGGCAATGCGGCTGATCCAGCACACTTACGCCGCTGATCCACATCGCATCACCGAACACCGTTTTTCAGTGATTCTTCAGCTCCATCGCAGTAGCGTCGAAAGGGCCACCTCATGTCAGGAGCCCCCATGACCACCCCGGATCAACCCACTGTCCAGCAATCCGTTCCTCAGCACCCGATTCGACCACCCGTCAATGCGGGCTGGGCAGTGGTCTCGCTGCTGTTCTTCTGGCCGCTTTCCTTCTCCGCTTTCACGCACGCCTTCAACGTGTATCCGCTGTGGGCTGACGGCGATGTGGCCGGGTCGCGGTATGCGTCCGATCGAGTGAAACGGCTCGGTCAGATCTCGCTGTGGATCGCAGGCGGCCTACTACTCCTGGTCTGCATCCTGTACGCGATTGCGGCAATCGTGTGGTTCGCCAACGGTGGCCACGATTACGGTCCGCGGCGTATGCGCTGAACAGCCACCCTGGACAACCACACCACCAGGACATCACCTCATCAATCGATCGACGAACGCCATGGTCTGGTCCATCGAAGCGACCGTCGTTTGACCGTGGCTGATTCCGGCGAGTTCTTGATACTCGAACTGCGTTCCCCGCGAACGCATGTCGACCAGTTGCGCCCAGGTAAGGGCGACAGGAACCGTTGTGTCCGACACGCTCTGCACCACGCGCAGTGGACGGTCGTAGCCGTCGACCGGCACCTGCATCATCTCGCGGAACAGGTCGTACATGCGCGGCGTCCATACCGACCGAGAAAACAACGAGCTCAACTGGATTCGTTCGGCTCGAATGTGTCGGCCGAGATCTCCGGCGCACACTGTCCGAGCCTTTTCCATCCACTCGATCCCCTGCGGCGAGAGAACCTCGCGAATGTTCTCTTCGGGTCGTTGATCGTCGATCCCAGCCAGGACGTACAGCGCATATCCCACCAGCCCGGTGATACCGATGTCGGGAAACAGCGGGCCGCCCAACGGAAACAGCCCTTCCATGTGTGTGGGGCCTGCGACGACAACCGAGCCACGGAAATCCAATTCCGGTGCACGAGTGGTGGCATCGTGTCCCGCGAAGTACGCCGCATGACCACCTTCGGACAAACCCGCGACCATCCACCGCGGACTCAGCACATTGCCGTACAACTCGTGCGCGGCCCGCACGATGTCGACCGCATTCGCGCCGGCGGCATGTCCGTCGAGATAGGCCAGCACCCCGTCGGTACCAAGTCCCGAGTAGTCGGTAGCTACTACCGCGTATCCCTGTTCCAACCAGCGTTCGATCGGTTCGATCTCGCCCGGACCGAATCCGGTCGACGAGGGTGCACACTGATCCGCACTGCCCAAAGTTCCGTGGGCATAGGAGATGACGGGCCAACCGCCCGCCGGTGGGGCGCCTTCCGGCAGAAACACGGACCCTGACGACTCTCCCCATCTGTCAGCGGTACGCAGAGTTCGATACACGACCCGCTGCGTCTCACCGGCGCCGACTGGAAACACTGCGGCCGAGAGTTCGCCATAGGACTCCAGCGCACCCGCTACTTCCGGTTCGTCCGCCGTCGCCACTGCAACACCTGATCCCCACCCGTGACCTGACAACAGAATGCTCGCCACCACGGCCGCAACAAAGGTTCTACCCGAACGACTCACCACGCCAACCCCTCCCGACCTATGCAGAGCATGATGTCGATATGCAGATCATCATCACCGGCCACAGCCTGCCCGGGCGTGACTGTTCCGAAACCGCAACCTTCGAAGAGCGCAGCAACATCCACGTCGGCGTTCAGCGCCGAGGCAAGCCACACGAAATCCTCGACCTCGTACCGGGAGATACCGAGACAGTGCGATGGGAACTGACAGCGAGTCTGGAGCGAAAGTCCGGTGCCTGGGACATTCTCGGTCCATACATCCAGGGTCCACCTCGCGGACGCTTCATCTACCTGTCCTGGGTGACGGTATCCGATGACCAGACGTTCGAGATGTTTCGGCGCGCAAAGCTGATGCTCGACGCGATCCCCGAACACATCGCCGAGGAGGCCGACGCTTCCGGCATGCTCCACGGAGACCTCGGCCTCACCGACGCCGCAGGTAAACCACTGTGTGCGGCTATCCGACCGCCGACGATCACATGGTCACCCTCGCCTTACTGAGCATCGTTCAGTAGTGTGGAGATCGAACACTTAGTCTGCCCGGTGGCCCCACACGATCGATACGGAGTCCGAACTGATGAGCACCGAACACCTCGATGTCCTGATCGTCGGCGCCGGCTTGTCCGGCATCGGTGCTGCGTATCGACTCCAGACCGAGCTTCCCGGCAAGTCGTACGCAATCCTCGAGGCCCGTGCGAACAGTGGCGGAACCTGGGACCTCTTCAAATACCCTGGCATCCGATCGGATTCCGACATGTTCACGCTCGGCTACCCGTTTCGGCCGTGGACAGATGCCAAAGCAATCGCCGACGGTGATTCGATCCTCCGGTACGTGCGCGACACCGCGCGAGAGAACGGGATCGACAAGAAGATTCGGTACAACCGGAAGGTGACGGCCGCATCATGGTCGTCAGCGGACTCGACGTGGTCAGTCACGGTCACGACCGGCGACGAAGACGAAACACTGACCTGCAACTTCCTCTATCTCTGCAGCGGTTACTACAGCTACGAGGGCGGATACACCCCCGACTTCCCCGGACGTGAATCGTTTGCCGGCGAGGTTGTGCACCCGCAGTTCTGGCCCGAAGAACTCGATTACTCCGACAAGAAGGTCGTTGTGATCGGAAGCGGCGCCACCGCAGTCACTTTGGTCCCCACGATGTCACGGGACGCAAGCCACGTCACGATGCTCCAGCGATCACCGACATACATTCTGGCTCTGCCGTCCAGCGACAAATTATCGGACACCATTCGCGCAGTACTGCCGAATCAACTCGCGCACAGCATCGCTCGATGGAAGAGCATCGTAGTGAACCTGAGTTTCTACCAACTGTGCCGGCGCAGTCCTGCGCGTGCAAAGCGGTTGCTGAACCTCGCGATCAGTCGCCAACTCCCGGAAGAGATCCCACTCGATCCTCACTTCACACCCACCTACGATCCCTGGGATCAACGCTTGTGCGTCGTACCGGACGGCGATTTGTTCAAAGCCCTCCGATCCGGCAAGGCCTCGATCGAGACCGATCGCATCGACACTTTCACCGAGACCGGAATTCGTCTCGCGTCAGGTCGCGAACTCGAAGCTGACATCATCGTCACTGCAACAGGATTGAAGATGGAAGCGTGCGGCGGGATGTCGATCGAAGTGGACGGCGAACCCGTCACCCTCGGTGATCGTTACGTCTACAAGGGCATGATGATCAGCGACGTACCGAACTTCGCGATGTGCGTCGGCTACACCAACGCCTCGTGGACTCTGCGAGCAGATCTCACGTCGATGTACGTCTGCCGACTGCTGACGGAGATGGACAAGCGCGGCTATTCGAAGTGCGTGCCGCACGCGAGCGAAGAGATGGACCAGCGGCCGATCCTGGACCTGGCGTCGGGGTACGTCATGCGTGCTGTGGAACAGTTCCCGAAGCAGGGATCGAAGTCACCGTGGAACATGCGTCAGAACTACATCCTTGATCGTCTTCACTCCACGTTCGGGAGCATCAACGACCACATGACGTTCTCGAAGGCGCCAGCTCGACAGTCGACGCCGGAACCGAGCAAGAGTTGAGCGGACCACGAACAACCAGGTAGAGCAATCGGGCGAAGCCACCAATCGATCCGACGACAAAGAACACACCCGAACCTGCGACTACTGCACAGAGCGCACCGAGAACGATGATCGCCGACGCCTCTATTATTCGACCGGCGGACTCCGATCCGAGAACGTGTATTTCATCAACTCCTTCGTCCATAAAACTATTTTCAGCCAACCGTCCAGCCGGTTTGTAGGGACTTTAGTCGCGAGTCGGATCAAAATGGACTCATAATTGCAGGTCAAGCGTTCAGTTGGCCATTCCGGCCGGATGATCTCCAGTCCGTTCCGTTGTGATGGTCGGCAACAGAGTGCTGGTCGAATACATGGACGATTCACGAATCGACACGGTCGTATCAAATCTCCGTGCCTCTCCACCCACTCTTACGCAGGGTGTGGCCCAGCAGCGTGACCACCAGTGAAAACATCGGCAGGGCAATGATCACCCTCGCGGCAAACACCCCCGATCTTCCCGGCCGCGTCCTTCGCAGCGACAAGATCAACGAACTCGCGCAGGCCTGACAGCTTGACCTCGAAAGACGAAACCGCGGGCGACGAGTTCCAACGCCACGGCCACCGAGCAGGTTTGTGCCAACAACAACCCTGCCAATACAAGAATTTGCACAGCACCGGCCTGAACGGCCGATCCCGTCGCGAGCAACACACCGACAAAGGCTCCGGGCAATGTCACGAGGCCGACGGTGCGCGTCTGGTCGACTCCAGGCAGCAGAGCATCGGAGGCAGCGGTGCGGGCTACCTCCCACCGCGCATCGCGTTGGGAAAATCCAAGGCTCAGTGCTGCTTCCACTTCCCCGTACCGGTCGTCGACGGCGTCGAGTCCGCGTTTGGCTGCCATCGATGTTGCAGTCATCGCGCCACCCAGAACAATGCCGCCGATCGGCACCAGAGCGACGCCTTGCAGCGGAACCACTCCGGACAGCAGCATCAGTGGCAGAACCACACCGATTCCCGACGCCAACGCGATGGTCAGCCACACTCCGGACGTCCCCGCGTTCGAGCGTCGTGCCGCGGTGAAAGACGCTGCAACGAACATGCCGACGAGCACGAGGAGCGCCGACCAGATGTGGGCCAAGGCGGCGGCAAGGATCAACGAAATCGCAGCCAACTGAAGAGCGCCACGAGCGAGGGCACCGGGGACCACCCGAACGCTACCGAGATAGGTGAATCGGTAGACGAGCGTGGCGACAAGTGCCATGACGATGCAGAGCACAGCCAGACGGATGCCGGAGTCGGCTATCGAAAGGCTCATGGGTCTCAGTGTTCCCTACGAGCCGAGTCCGATCCGAATTCGAGAACCGCTCAGAACACCCAACCGCGAAGGGCGACGAATCGCAGGCCACCGACAATTCCGCTCACGGCGATCACAAGCCCGGCTTGAAGAAGCCCGTCGGCGCCTGGGAGAAGGAAGCCGAGCGCACTGATGGCGGCAGAACTGGCGATCAACCCGACCAGTGCGAGTCCACCGCCTTCCCACTGCGCGGTGAACCAGTTGACGCGATCCGCGGCGTGGAAGGTGAGCCGGCGATGCAGCTCATTGGCCAGAATGGTGCTCAAGACCGCACCAACTGCGTTGGCGACCAGCGCTCCGTCACCGCGCAGCGCCAGAAAAGCGGCAAAGTACAAGATGTTGCTGGCTCCGCCGACGAGGGCAAAACGAACGAGCTGAGCAAAGGCGCCGTCGCCGGCAAGGGCGCGAAGCCTCGTTGCCGCGAAACCTGCACTCCGCGTACCCACCATCGAGATCGGATTGCTCCCGACCCAGATGTCAGACGTGCTCATATCGGCTTCTCTCATACGGACAATCGGAACCACACGTTCCGCTTAGTAATATAGCACTAACGGAATCGATCATTCCGCTTAGTGCCGTAGACTGTGAGGATGCCGACAACACACCCCGACGCTTCTCATGCGGGGACCTCGGCCGACTGCTCACAGCCGCGCCTTCGGTCCGACGCCAAGGCCAACCTCGAGCGCATCCTCAACTCCGCTCGCGAGGTGTTCGCTGCCCAAGGACTCGACGCCACGCTGGCGGACGTCGCGAAGCACGCCGGCGTCGGCGTCGGCACCGTCTATCGCCGGTTCGCCAGCAAGGACGAACTGATCCAGGCACTGTTCGACACGCGGTGTTCCGAGATCGAAACGATCGCCGCCACCGCCCGCGAGATGCCCGACGCCTGGGAAGGTCTTGTCTACTTTCTCGACGTGATCTCTCTGCGCATGGCAGACAACCGCGGATTCGGCGATCTCCTGATGGACGGACGCTTCACGTCCGACACCTTCGCTCGCGCGCGCGCCGGGATCGCTCGACACACTGCGGTACTTGTCAATCGAGCCAAGGAACAGGGCACCCTGCGCAGCGACTTCGAAGTCAACGACATTCCGCTTCTCATGCAGGTCGTCAAGATGGCCCAGAAGTTCGGTGGCGACGAGGCCCCTCAGGCTTACCGCCGCGCACTCGGGTTCATGATCGACGGACTCTGCGCGTCCCGCACCGACCATCGGGAACTGCCCGTGCCGGCGCTGTCCTCCGAGCAACTCGATCACGTCCTTCATCGGTTTCAGGCAACGCCCGGGAAGAACTGCTGAGTCGATTTCGGGGTCGACGCCATTGCGGCGTCGACCCCGAAATTTGCTGTCAGTGGGCGATTACCGGTTCACCTTCCGGCGCATCCGGAAGCAGTCCACTCCGAAGAACCAGTCCGGTCAAGACCGCACCGACCGCGAATATGCCTGCGGCCCAATAGAACGTCGTGGTGTAACTCTCGACGGCGGCCTGCGCCTGAGTCAGCGGATTCATCTCGCGGCCCACCAGGTAGTTGGTGGAAGCCGAGGCGGCAATCGTGCTGAGCAGCGCAGTTCCGATCGAGCCGCCCACCTGCTGCATCGTGTTGACCGTGGCAGATGCGACGCCGGCATCTTCGTGATGCACGCCTGAAGTTGCTCCCTGCATCGACGGGGCGAAAATGCTGCCCATGCCGAGTCCGGTGACGACGAGCCCCGGCAGAATGTGTACTGCATAGGTGCTGTCCACGGAAATCTGGGCCAGCAGCGTCATTCCGATCGCCGCGATGACCATTCCGCTCACGATCAGCACTCGCGGACCGACGCGCGGCAGCAAAACCGCTGTCGAAAGCGTTGCCGCTGTCACGATTCCGAACACCATCGGCATGAATGCGAGGCCGGTCATGATCGGGCTGTACCCGAGGATCAGCTGCATGTAGTACGTCAGGAACAGGAAGACTGCGAACATGCCTGCGCCGGAAAGGAAGATCGCCAGGTACGAGCCAGCCCGGATTCGGTCGAGGACCACCCGCAGCGGAAGAAGTGGGTGCTCGGACTTGGTCTGCCAGTAGATGAACGCCGCCATGAACACGACGCCGGCAACGAGCCACGAGATAGTGGGAGTTGCACTCCACCCGTCCGACTCGGCCTTCGAGAATCCGAAGACGATGCTGAACAAGCTGATCGACACCAGGATCGTTCCGGGGATGTCGAGTTTGGGTCGCGAGTCACTGGTGTGCGGCGCGAGCAACAGGACTGCACCGACCAGGGCGATCGCCGCGAAGAAGAGATTCACGAAGAGGCACCAGCGCCAGTCGACCCACTCGGTGAGTGCGCCGCCGAGCAGCAGTCCGATGGCGCCACCACCGCCGGCAACGGCACCGAAGATACCGAACGCCTTGGCACGCTCACCTGGATCCGTGAATGTCACGGACAGCAGCGACAGGGCTGCCGGGGCAAGGAGCGCACCGAATACGCCTTGGCCGGCACGAGCGGCAACAAGCATTTCGAAGTTGACGGCTGCGCCACCGATGGCGGAAGCGACTGCGAAGCCGATCAGGCCGACGATGAAAGTTCGCCTGCGCCCGAACAAGTCGCTCAATCGACCGCCGAGTAGCAGCAAACTGCCGAACGCCAATGCGTATGCCGTGATGATCCACTGGCGGTCCGAATCACCGAACTCCAGTGAGCGCTGCGCAGCAGGCAGCGCGATGTTGACGATGGTGGCATCCAAGACCACCATCAGCTGCGCAATTCCCAGAACCGCGAGAACCAGCCACCGCTTTGCGTGGTTGTCCCCTGAAGGCGCTGAGGACTGCTCGAATTCAGTCCGTTCAGCAATGTCTGACATAGTCCCTCGCCCAACCTATGCGGAGATGGCTTCTCCGGTTAGCAAAAACGCTACACGAAAACGGAGAGGCTGTCTCCACTTGGCGGGTAGAGTGGGGACATGAGTACCGCAATGGAGCGCCCCCTTCGCGCCGATGCTGCACGTAATCGGCAGTTGATCATCGACGCCGCACGTGAATTGTTCGCCGAAGAAGGGATCGACGTCACACTCGACGACGTCGCCCGGCGCGCGGGGGTCGGCGTCGGAACGGTCTATCGGCGGTTCGCCAGCAAAGAAGAATTGATCGACGGAGTCTTCCAGCAGAACTTCGCCGACATGGCAGCGGCCGCGGACGCGTCACTTGCCAATCCGGATCCGTGGGACGGACTTGTCACCTTTGCCGAATTCGCCTGCAGCCGTATGTCGGTCAACCGCGGACTCAAAGACGTCCTGAACGGAACCGACGAGGGATGCGAGCAAGTCGCATGCCAACGATCCATCATCGAACCGTCGGTCGAGAGGATCTTCTACCGGGCCCAGGAGGCCGGGATGCTGCGCACCGACGCCGTACCGACGGACCTGTTCGGCCTCATCTTCATGGTGGGCGCAGTCACCGAATTTGCTCAGCCCGTCAACCCGACCGTGTGGCGTCGATACCTCTCGGTAATGCTCGACGGCCTACGCACGGAGGGCCTGCACCGTGACGCACTGCCCCTTCCTCCACTGAGTTCGGAGGAATTGCACGAGGCCAAGCAATGCCTGAAAGACCGCCGCCGTTGAGCGGTTCGGTCAGATCTGCTCACGAGGAATGAAAATCCACATCACGATGTAGATCAGAAACTGCGGGCCGGGCAGCAGGCACGAGAGTACGAACAGCAAGCGGACAGTCGACGACTTCCAACCGAAGTACCGAGCGATTCCGGCGCACACCCCACCGAACATTGCTCCCGAGCGAGCGCGGGTGAGCTTGCGGGTATTCATCGGGGAGGTCATGTGTTGTTTCCTTTCAACGGAACTCGCGGTTCATCCGCGTCGACCTCCACTATCCGCTGCCGATCCACCTGTGCGCATCAGGCCATGGACCCATCTTTTCCGACGCGGTGTGTCCTCAGGTACGAGTCCGTCCCCGCGTCTGACTCAGGGTTCTCCCCCACACCCCGGCCTCGGACCTCAGCTTCGCACCTCAGCAGGGAAACATGCGTCGAAGCCGTTTCGGAGCCGCAAAAGGTTGCCAGTTGTCGACGTCCTGCGCCAGACGATCGGCAACGGTCCACAACGCCGACGGGTTGTGGGTCAACCCCATGTGACTGCCTTGCACCGCAATGCTTTCCGACAGGCCTGCCGAGGTTTCACAGCACGCTTGCCATGGAACGATACCGTCGTGCCTGGAGTAGACCGACGTGGCGGGAACAGAAATAGGCGATCCCTGTTCGGATTCGATGCCGTCTACCGGAGGCAGTATCGCGTGATTGCCGGACAAACGAGCGTAGAGAGATCCGACTCTCGTCTGCTCCAGACTGGTGAGACCGAAAGGACTTCCGAGTGTCACTACTTGACGCACCGAATCCGGCAGGTCCCTCGCCAGCTTTCGAGCGTAGATACCGCCCAGACTCCAGCCGATCACCGACACCTTCTGCTCGTATCGATCTGCTACCTCGGCCAATGCGGCAGGCAGTCCGTCGACCACCGTCGCCGTCGGACCGGTGTTCAGACCCAGATTCCAACCGTGAACCCGGTAGCCGAGAAAGCTCAAGTATGTCCTCAAGGCGAGAGTCGAAACGTCCGAAGTCAGCAATCCGGGGAGAACGAGGACCGGATGCCCGTCCCCACGCGGCGATCGAAGCAACCACGGAGCCGCGAGAAGCAGTGAAGCGATGTCGACCAGTCCGCGCGTCGGCTCGCTCAGACACATCGCCAAGGATGGTGGCCCCGGAACGAGTGGGTCGACTTCACGAATCAGCGTCGATCGCTGCGCCCAATCGAATTCGGTCTCCGCGAAATCGATCGCCGAGACTTCCGCAACTACGGACACCTGAACTCCTGTCGGCCGGTGCCCTCGTCGGGGCGTGTGGTGGGGCGGTTCCGCGAGCTGTGTGCTCAACCCGCGGAACCTTGTCCTCATCCACCACCGGTAGCGAACCAGGACCCGTTCTGCCCACAGATTCGTGACCAAAGGCCTCTCGACCATACGAACACTGTGTGATCCAGAACACTAGTTTTGGTTACGTTGCATCTACGTTGCGTAGATGTTTCGTCGCTACCAAGGAGAAGCTCGACAAGTCTTGTCAAGCACTGCGGCAGGCCGTTTCCTCCGGCAGAGCCGTCGGCGCTGCAGGTCCGAAGGGTCTGAGTGAAGTCACGCGGCCAATCGGTTTCGGCTCGATTGATCCCCTTTTCCAGTCGCTGCAACCAGCCTGGAAGCCATGATCGGTACAGACAGCGGTACCCAGATCCGACAGTTCGCATGCCGGATCTGTTTGTCGCGGCGTTTGTCGGCGCAGACATTCCCACCGATCCGCAAGACAGCTGTCAGCCTGAAGCCTCGAAAGTCCAGTTCCGGCAGTGGGTCAGGCGCCTACGGCGATGTGCCAGGCCTGGCGTCCCGGCGCGTGACTGATTTCCATTGGCGACCGGATCGGGGCAACGAGAACAGCAGCAGCACAACTACTCCAGCGAGCACGATACCGATCAGATTGACACCGAGCTGAGCCAGCGAACTCAGCACGACATTCCACTTACCTGCGAAGACCGCAACGACCGCCAATCCCGCAGCTGGCACCGTCGTCACCGAGATGAACACCCCCACCAGGACCGTAGAGGTAGAGGTGACCGTTGCCAGCATGCCAGCCGCTCCCGCCAGCAGTGCTACCACCAGTGAGAACGGCCCCACCTCGTAGATGAAGTCGAATGCGCGGGCGTTCTCGACATCGCCGATTCCGACCCAGCCCAGACGAATCCACAGCAAGGTAGCCAGGCCGGTGAGGGCCATCGCGGCCGGAAACGAGATCGCGAGGGTACGAATCGAATTTCGCACGAGATCTTTGTCTCGACGTACCAGACCCACTGAAAGCGCTGCCAGCGGCCGGAACTCCGGCCCCACCACCATTGCACCGACCAGGGTCAGCGGCGACGCCGTGGCAACACCGACTGCCGAGAGCAAAAACGCGATCACCAGGAAGGCCAGGAACGCCGGAGTCAGTCGGGCACCTTCGCGCACCTGACCGAGCAACTGCTCCCACACCACTGTCTCGTCGGGTCTTCTCGGGGCCGCAGTGTCCGCCCGTTCTGCGGAGAAGGACAGCATGGTTCCCGCCGGCTCGAACGAAATACCGCCAGCCCTCACCAGGTCCAGAGCAGTCAACGCGGCAAGCACGTCGTTCGCGCATGCGCGGGCTACATCGGCCTCGATCACATCTCCCGGCGGATCGACAGCGGCTCTGAGTGCGAGTGTCACATGAGTAGCCCCAGGTTCGGCGGCCAACATGTTCAGCACATCTCCGGTCCGCTCACTCGGCGAGATGACACGCAGATGCAGCACAGTATTGTCTCCTTCAGCCGGCGGTGGCCTCGGGTGCAGGCAGCATCGACGGCCGGTCCATCACCGGAAACCATAGCGGGCTCGGACATGTCTCAACACCGTGGATTCTCAGCGCTACGAGCCACACTCCCCCCGGCGCACATACATCTACGGCACTGCGTTAGTCGCTAGGGCGCTCACGCAGTCGCGGCGGTAGTCGGTCCAAGTTGATAGATCGCGTTATCGCGGAGGAGCGCCCACCACACGTTCAGTCTCCGCCTCCCAACGCAAGAACCGCCTGCGTATGACACTGCCCCTCGGCCCGTTTGCGGGTACAAAAAGCCTACGACTGAGCGTTGTGCCGGATACTGTGCTGCGCGGACAGATAGAAGGCCCGCAACAGCCTGCGGTCGTACCTGCGCGGCCGGCGCAGATTTCCACTGACTCGGCCCGAATCTCGCGGCACAGGCGCTAGACCCTGAGATGCCGGCCAATCTGTCTGCGCTTCCGAACGCAGACACGTCACCACCCGTGGCGGCGACATCTGCCCAGCCACCCGCACCAGCTACCCGTTTGCGGCCTCGACCGCGGCGTCGTCAATCCGAGAGGCGTTGTATGCCTTCTTGTTCCGGAACCACACTTCCGACTTCGTCCGGCCGAATTTTCGAAGTCCGTCAGGCGATTGATAGGTCGAGTCGTCGAGAACACCGGGCGGCCGTTCTCCTTCAGCCATGCGAACAGCAGCACAAAAAGAGCCATACCCGGCGTCCCCAGGCAGCCCCGAACCGACAAATGTTCGGCCAGTATCGCCCGGGAAAAACGGTAAGGAAATAACAACTGGCAGAAACAGGACCCGCGCAGTCGCTGAACTGCCGTTCGAGCTAGCGCTCAGTTCGAGCAACTCTCGGGTGGCAGATTTTCGGCGGCCCACGTTGTCAGTTCACTGAGAGCGGGGAGCAGCGCCTGCCCCGACGCTGTGAGTTCGTACTCCACGGCGATGGGCGGACCTGCATCGACGCTCCTCGTCACCAGGCCTGCCCCTGCCAACTCCGTCAGGCGTTCCGAGAGCACCGAATCACTGATCCCGCCCACCGCGCGCTTGAGTTCGGAGAATCCCGCCGGCCCGTTCAGCAGCGTGCCGAGAATGACGCCGTTCCACCGTTTGCCCAGGAAGCCGAACGCGCGGGCCAGAGCCCCGTCACATGCGCGGGGCTCGTGTCCCGCTTCGCTCTTGCTTGCCACCCCACCATCCTAGCCACAGTGCTAACGTATCCGTAGGCACTATTTTTTTACTAGCAACTAGCTTTACCGGGTGATGCTCGGTCGAGCTACCACGGAACGGAAACCCCCGATGCCTCTCGACGCAGCCACCCCATTCACCGCACAGCAACTCGACGAAGCCGGCCGCGAGCTCCTCTTCACTGCGGCTCGCACCGCCAACTCCTTCTCGAACGAACCTGTGACCGACGACGAACTGACTGCGATCTGGGAGCTCGCGAAGTGGGCACCGACCGCGGCCAACACCAATCCGCTACGTGTGCTGTTCGTCCGTACCGAGGAAGGCAAAGCACGCCTCGTCGAGCACATGGCAGACGGCAACAAAGCCAAGACCGAGGCCGCTCCTGCAGTTGCCGTACTGGCGGTGGACACCGAGTTCTACAAGCACATCCCCAACCTGTTCCCCATTCGCCCGGAGATGAAGGACTACTTCGAATCCGACGAGGCTGCCGCCAGTTCGACGAGTCGGTTCAATGCCGCACTTCAGGCCGGCTATGTGATCCTCGCGATTCGCGCACAGGGTCTGGTCGCCGGCCCGATGGCCGGGTTCGACGCCGACGGCATCGACGGCGAATTCTTCGCAGACGGACGTTTCAAGACGATCCTCGTGGTGAACATCGGCCATCCCGGTGAGAACCCCTGGTTCGATCGTCTGCCGCGCCTCGCCGATGAGGATGCGCTCAGCTGGGCCTGAGGCCAATTCGGACAAATCAAGCAATGCGGGAGAGTTCTGCGGAACTCTCCCGCTTTGCCATCTCCAGCGCGTTTCAACTCTGCTCGCAGTGGGTACATACCCGCGTCTCGCAAAATCTCACGTCCAGAACAACATCCGACACGCTGCAATCGGAATTAGTTGCAGTATCTCAGTTTTTGGACGACAGTCGAGGGAAACCCCTCGGCCTACGGAGGCTGTGGGGAAAGCCCTTGTGCGCCGGTCGGTGTCGAGGGAAGACGTTCGAGCGAGCAGAAGTCCGAAGAAAGTGGGTTCGGAAATATGGGCGCGCTATGGGATTTTGTCGTTGCACGACGACAACAGTTGTTGACCGACTCGTACCTTCATGTTTCAGCAGTTATCCAGTCCGTGATCATCGCGACGATCGCCGCCGTGATCATCGGCATTCTCGTCTACCGGAGCCCGGCGGGATCCTCCATCGCTACGGCGTTGGCCAGCACGATCCTGACGGTTCCTTCATTCGCCCTCCTCGGACTGCTCATTCCGATTCTCGGTCTCGGCGTCGCTCCCACGATCACCGCGTTGATCTTGTATGCCCTGCTCCCGATCATTCGGAACACGATCATCGGTCTGGATGCAGTCAACCCGGCGATCACGGACGCAGCCCGCGGTGTCGGAATGAATCGCATGCACGTACTGAGTCGAATCGAGCTACCGATCGCGTGGCCGTCGATCCTCACCGGCATGCGGGTCAGTACACAGATGCTCATGGGCATCCTCGCCATCGCGGCGTACGCCAAAGGTCCTGGTCTGGGAAACCTGATCTTCTCCGGACTCTCGCGTGTCGGTAGCCCGAATGCTGTTCCGCAAGCGCTGGTCGGCACCGTACTGATCGTCATTCTCGCTCTGATTCTCGACGGAATCTACGTCGTCATCGGTCGTCTCACTACTTCGAAGGGGCTGCAATGACTGAAACCATTCCGTCTGACGTATCCACAGATCAGAAGGTATCCGGGGTCGAGATCGTCCTGGAGTCCGTCACCAAGCGGTACCCGGGCCAGAAAGCTGCAGCGGTGGACAATGTTTCGCTGACTGTTCCGGCCGGTGAGATCGTGGTCTTCGTCGGACCTTCGGGTTGCGGCAAAACAACGACGATGCGCATGATCAACCGCCTGATCGAACCTACCTCCGGCAAGATCACCATCGACGGCAAGGACGCGCTGTCGATCGACCCGGACAAGCTCCGCCGTGGCATCGGGTACTCGATCCAGCAGGCAGGCTTGTTCCCGCACTTCACGATTGCGAAGAACGTCGCGACTGTCCCGGGTCTGATCGGTTGGGACAAGAAACGTATCGCAGCGCGCACCGACGAGATGCTCGACCTCGTAGGCCTCGATCCCGATACCTATCGCGACCGCTACCCTCGCCAATTGTCCGGCGGGCAGCAACAGCGTGTGGGCGTGGCACGGGCGCTGGCTGCCGATCCTCCGGTGCTGTTGATGGACGAACCTTTCGGTGCCGTCGATCCGATCACCCGCGGCCTGCTCCAGGACGAACTGATGCGTCTGCAGTCGGAGTTGGGTAAGACCATCGTCTTCGTCACCCACGATTTCAACGAGGCAGTCAAACTCGGTGACCGTATTGCCGTGCTGGGCAATCAGTCCAGCATCATGCAGTACGACACTCCGGAAGCGATTCTCGCCAATCCCGCAAACGACATGGTCGCCGGATTTGTCGGGGCGGACGCCTCGCTCAAGCAGCTGACCCTGACACGCGTGCGCCAGATCAAACTCAAGCAGTGCCTCACCGCCCGCGAAACCGATTCGGTCGATGATTTGAGAACCGCACTCGCAGCGCGTAAGTGGAAGTGGGCCCTGATTCTCGATCAGCGCGGACGGCCGCTTCGCTGGGTCTCGCCCGGCCACCTCGCCCATGCGTCGACTCTTCGAGGTGTCGGTAACGAGATCGGCGAAGCCGTGTCCATCCAGTCCACCCTGCAGGATGCGTTGGAAGCTCTTCTCGCAGAGAGCAATGCGTCCACCGTGGTCACCGGACGGCGTGGCGAGTACGTCGGTCTCATCACCATCGACACACTGGTCAGCCATCTTTCCGAAATGCGCGAGGAGCATGCGCACGACCACGACGAAGAGCCAGACACCGAGAACGTCGAGGGTTGAACATGACTGCCACGACAGAGGAGCGCGTCTCCGCGCCTGAGATGGAACCGGACGCCCCCGATCTGGGTGCGGCTGAGAACGCCGCCACGCGCCGTGCGGAACGGATGCGACTGTATGTCCAGCCGGTCATCGTCCTGATCCTGGTTGCGGGCGTGTTGATCTGGGCATTCAGCCGAGATCTCAACGCGACGCAGAAGGCGAGCATCAACCTCGACAACATCGTCACTCTGACCTGGCAGCACGTACTGATCACCGCCGCCGTGGTCATCATCGTCGTCGCCATCGCGGTTCCACTCGGAACCCTGCTGACCAGGCCGAAATTCACCCGCCTGGCACCGTTCTTCGTGGGAATAGCCAACATCGGAGCCGCAGCGCCTGCCATCGGCCTGCTCGTGCTGTTCTATCTCGCGACAAGAACGACCGGCTTCTGGATCGGCGTGTTTCCCATTGCGTTCTATTCGTTGCTTCCGGTGCTGCGCAACACCATCCTCGGCTACCAGCAAGTGGACAAGACCTTGATCGATGCGGGGCGCGGGCAGGGAATGTCTTCGCTCACGGTCCTACGTCAACTCGAGTTCCCGATGGCTGTCCCGTACATCCTTGCAGGACTGCGTACTTCGCTCGTTCTGGCCGTCGGTACCGCGACGCTGTGCTTCCTGGTCAGTGCCGGCGGACTCGGCATTCTGATCGACACCGGATACAAGCTCCGCGACAACGTCACCCTCGTTGTCGGTGCCGTACTGGCGGTGTCGCTGGCCTTGCTGATCGACTGGCTCGGCGCGCTCGCCGAAACTTATCTCGGGCCCAAGGGATTGCGATGACCAAGACTTCGATCACCAGAACGTGGGGCTGGAAACTCGCGGTTGCCACGATCGGCCTCACACTTGTCGCTTCGTGTGGTCTCGAGTCCGGTGGCGCACTGCCCCTGGCCGTCGGCCCCGGCAGCATCGAGCCGGTTCCGGAGCTCGAGGGTGTGAAGATGACCGTCGGCTCCAAGGACTTCACCGAGCAGATCGTGCTCGGGTACGTCATCGAATTCGCGATGGCCGCTGCGGGCGCGGATGTTCGAGATCTCACGAACATCCAGGGCTCGAACAGCACCCGTGACGCACAGTTGAACGGCCAGATCGATCTTGCGTACGAATACACCGGAACCGGCTGGATCAACTACCTCGGCAACGAGACACCGCTTCCCGATTCGCAGGCGCAGTTCGAGGCCGTCCGCGATGCGGACCTTGCTGCGAACGACATGGTGTGGACCGATCCGGCGCCGATGAACAATACGTATGCATTGGCGATGAGCAAGGAGACCGCTGAGAAGACCGGTGTCAAGACCGTTTCCGACTACGCGAAGTTGGTCGAATCCGATCCCGGAGCTGCGGTGACGTGCGTCGAGACCGAGTTCAACGTCCGCCAGGACGGATATCCCGGCCTGGCAGCGAAATACGGTTTCGACGCCTCTCGTGCCCAACGCCAGATCCTGCAGACCGGCATCATCTACCAGGCGACAGCCGATGGCGATCAGTGCAAGTTCGGCGAGGTGTTCACCACCGACGGTCGCATCATCGCACTTGATCTCGTTCTGCTCGACGACGATCTCCAGTTCTTCCCGAAATACAATCCGGCACTGGTGATGAAAAAGGACTTCGCGGAAGCACATCCGCAGGTAGCAGAAGTCATGGCACCGATCTCGGAGCGACTGACCAACGAGGTGATGACCGAACTCAACCGGCAGGTCGACGTCGACGGCAAGGAGCCGGCGGACGTGGCCCGCGACTGGCTGGTCTCGGAAGGCTTTGTCACGGCGCAGTGATCGGCTGACCGCAACCCAGCCGAGTAGTTACCGTTTGCGTCCGACGCAGAACACCCGCCGGAACGGAAAGAGCGTTCCGGCGGCTGTTGCGGGGTAGGCCTCCCTCAGCAGATCGGAATACTGACGCTCGAACTCCGGAGCGTCAGCTTCGCCGAGAACGTCGAGCACGGGTCGTAACCCCGTCCCCCGTACCCATCCGAGCACCGGGTCGGCACCTGCCAGCACGTGTACGTACGTCGTCTCCCAGGCGTCGACGTCGAATCCGTGTTCTTGGAGACGCTGCGCGTACTGAACTGGACTGTCGACGCCTTCCGGGCCGCGTAGGACGCCACCCAGTCGCTCACTCCATTCCGCTGATTCCGCGAGATCTCGCATGAGCGCATGGGACGGAGCATCGAAGTTACCCGGCACCTGCCACGCCAGCCACGATCCGGATTCCAGGGTGTCCGCCCACTGGTCGATCAGCTCGCGATGGCTCGGAACCCACTGCAATGCAGCGTTACTGACGACCACGTCGTAACCGGTGGCGTCGAAGGACATGATGTCCCCCAACTCGACGGTGACGTTTCCCGGTAGGTCTGTAGGGGCCTGCGCGACCATTTCGGGAGACGAGTCGAATCCGGATACCGAGGCGTCCGGCCATCTTTCCCCGAGCATCGCGGTCAGGGTGCCTGATCCGCAGCCGAGGTCGGCTACCCGCGTCGGGTCTTCGGTGGCCACCCGTGACACCAGGTCCACGAACGGGCGTGACCGCTCACCCGAATAGCGGCCGTAGACTTCGGGATTCCACGTGACAGTGCGCATGAACCCATCCTGCACCCTGTTCCTGAGAATTGCCGCCCGTCAGATCTCGCTCTTCACGATCCGGCCATTCGAAAATCACCGACGCGGCACCACGGTGGACAGTACGTTCGGCAACCTCGACCAGTCCGCGGTGATGTAACTTGCGTGCTGCCCGGCCAACAGGTCGAGACGCTCGCTCGCCTCGGTTTCGGTGGCATGGGTTCCGTCGATCTGCGGAGCGACCTTGTGCGCGTCGGTCATGACGAGCAGGTAGCCGCGATCGTGGTACCAACTCGGATCCACGACTCCGGCGGTGTAGTCGAGAGCGTCGCCGTCGAAAATCACGAACCACGGACGGATCCCCGGGTCGGTATAGCGGTCGAGACGTGGGTCTCCCGGTGATGCACGGTGAACAGCGGGAAAGGCGGCGCCGAGTTCGACGAGCCCGGCGGAGGACAGATCTCGCAGGTGCGTCGCATACTGCCGGTCCGTCCACTCCGTATCGAGAGGGTTTCCCTCTTCGATCGTTCCCGGTATCAGCTCGAACAGAAATTTCCCGGTCATTTCGGAATTGCTCGGCCATCCACGCTCGGTGACGGCGGCATCCGGGGTGGAGTAGAAGTCCCCCATCAGATCGGCCGGCGTGAAAACCGCGTCTCCGAGAGTCCCGAGAATCAGGGCGTCGAGATCCGCGGGCCCACGTCCGTACCCGGCAGTGAACCCGTCCTTGATTTCCAACTTGATCATCACCGGCGGATGCTCGGGATTGGCCTCGTGCCACGCCCGCATATCTGCCAGGCATCCACGGAATCCCTGATCTCGTAGACCGCTTCGCAACCCGGATGCGTCCTGAGCGCCGACGCAGTTGCTGTCGCTCACCACCGGATTCATGTGCGACACACGCCAGTCCGGACCGCCTCCGTTGGTCCACAGGTCCAGCTCGAGCAACGACGCCCCGGAATCCAAAGCGTCGGCGAAGTACGAAAACGTCGCCTTCTCGTAGGAATTGTGGACCCCGACTGACGTGGTCTCGGAAAACGAGCGCACTTGGTTCGTAGTCGTTTCGGCGCCGGCAGAGGGCGCCGAGACGACCGCCACGAACGCACTCATACCGGCTACCAGGATTGCTCGCATGTTCGACACTCTCGCAGAAATCACCCCACGGCAGGATGGAATCGTCAGAGTTAACTGGACAATCGTCTAGATTGCACCGGAGTGGGGCATGATTTCAGGCGGTGGGTGAGGGCAATTGTCAGGCCAATAGCATCAGTGCCGGAACTGATCCGAGTCAGAGCACTCGCCGCACACTCGCAGGAGGAATCGCATGCAGCTGACTCAATTCGTTCACCGATCCCTACGAGCGTCGCCCGAAGCGGTGATGACGATCTCCGATGGCCGAGTGCGCACGTCTCGCGAATCGGTCGACCGGATCAAGAGGCTCGCGGGCGGGCTGCAGACGTTAGGCCTGCGCACCGGTGACAGAGTCGCGATCTTGGCATCGAACTCCGACTACTACCACGAGGCGCTCCTGGCCTGCTGGTGGTTCGGAGCAGTGGCCAGTCCGGTCAATTCTCGCTGGAGCACGGCGGAAATCACATACGCCCTGGAAGATTCAGGGTTGACGGTATTACTCGTGGACGAGAATTTTGCTTCCGTCGGATCTACCCTTCGCGAGGCGTGTCCAGGCCTGACCACTGTCGTCTACTGCGGCAACGACCGAGTTCCGGACGGAATGCTCGACTACGAACACGTGATCGCGGAGGCGATTCCGGTCGACGATCTGCGCGTCGGCGGCGACACGCTTGCACTACTCCTCTACACCGGCGGGACCACCGGAGTGCCGAAGGGCGTGATGATCAGCCATCAAGCGCTGATGGCCTCGGCGCTGGGCACTCTCGCGGCAGGCGGCGTGGCAATCAGCAACGGAACGAACCTCGCGGTGAACCCTCTGTTTCACATTGCCGGGATCGTCGGATGGTTGGCTCAGTCGCTGATGGGTGGAACCCAGGTCTTCGTAGCGAACTTCAGCCCACGGACGTTCCTCGAGGCCGTGGACCGCTATCGCCCGACAACCGTGGGTCTGGTGCCGACAATGCTCCAGATGTTGGTCGCCCACAAAAACGAAACGGGCGAAGACGCAACCACCTACGATCTGTCCAGCGTCAGGATCCTGAGATACGGCGCCTCGCCCATATCTCCGACGCTTCTCGGGCAGGTCATGCAAATGTTCCCCAACAGTTCCTTCGCTCAGGGCTATGGGATGACTGAAACCGCGCACATCAGCATGCTGAGTCCAGCCGATCACCTCGAAGGTGGTGATCTCCTCCGCAGCGCTGGTCGCGCGCTCCCTCATTGCGAGGTGAAAATCGTCGATCCGGCCGGCTCGGAACTCCCACCCGGCAAGGTGGGCGAAATCGTCACGTTCGGCAGCCACGTCATGCTCGGATACTGGAACAAACCGAAGGAGACCGCAGAAGTGCTCCGCGACGGGTGGATGCATACCGGCGACGCCGGATACCTCGACGCCCGCGGTTACCTGTTCATCGTCGATCGCATCAAGGACATGATCGTCACCGGTGGCGAGAACGTCTACTCCACCGAGGTCGAAAATGCTCTGGCACAACACGAATCCGTCGCGGCCTGTTCCGTGATCGGTCTGCCCGATGCCCAGTGGGGCGAGCGTGTCCATGCCGTGGTCGTCCTTCGGCATGGTTTCGACGCCGACGCCGACGAACTGCGCGCTCACGTGAAAACGCTGATAGCCGGATACAAATCTCCGCGCACTTTCCAATTCGTCGATGCATTGCCGCTGTCGGCAGCAGGCAAGGTGCTGAAGCGCGATCTTCGTTGCAACGCAACGTAATCCTTTACGACGGTCAGGATTACAGCTTCAATGTCGGTTCTGGGTCGGTGATCAAGCGGTGCAGTGACGGCGACGCCGCTACGGCCTCTCCTAGTTGCGTCGCACTCGCGATTTCGTCGCCGAACTCCGATCGCCAGGCGTGCAGTCGACGCGTCAGTTGTTGCAATCGGTATTCGCGGGTCATGCCGATTGCACCGTGTGCCTGGTGGGCGGCGCGGACGCTCACGAGCGCATTCTGCGAAACCACCAATTTGGTTGCGCTCACTTCGAAGTCGGCGTCGCCTCTGATGAGTGCATGTGCAGTGCGATCGACGGCCAGCGTGGACATCGAAGCCATCTGAGCAAGCGTCACGATATGCTGCTGGACTGCTTGAAACTGCGCGACGGGCCTACCGAATTGCACCCGGTCGGACACATAGCGCCGGGTCAACGTCGACGCCGACTCCATCGCTCCCGACATCTGCACCGAGCGCAAGAACGCGCCGAGCTTGTTGAGAATCCGGGTATCGACCGGGTTGTCGCCGTCAATGGTCCGCGCTTCGGAGAACGTCAGGCTCTCACGCGGTTGCCCCGCAAGATCCGTCCCGCCACCGATCTCGGCGTCGGAGATGTCAAGGAGTACGACGCGATCACCGAGAACTGCTGCCAGCACTGATGCGGCACTACCCCACGGCACGTCGTGAAAGGTTCCCGACAGGAAACCGTCGTCGGTCCGGCGCACATCGTCGCGCGGCGAACCCGGGGCGACCGTTGCGATTCCGGAGGGCACGGGTAACCCGCCCGCTGTTGCCAGCCTGCCCGCGAGGTACGTCTCGGCGAGCGGCAGCGGCGCAGCGTGCCTCGCCGCCGCGCGCTGGACAGTCACGGCGTCGAGGAGCGAGCCACCGGAACCACCAACCGATTCGGGAAGACCGACCAGAGGTAACCCTAGTTCGACTGCCGCGCTCCATAATCCGGCGGGCAGACCGCCGATCTCCGCCTGCGCTACCACCTCGGTGCCGGACTTCTCGGCGAAAAATTGCTCGACCATCGATTCGAGGTCGGCGTCGAATGTGTACGCGTTGATCTGTGACCCCGAATTCATCGGTCCAACCCTTTCATGATTACGGTGCGGAGAATTTCGTTTGTACCGCCGCGAATCGACCACGACGGCGCCACCAGCACGGCCCGGGCGAGCAGCGACTCGTACGGATCGTCGGATGCAAGGTCCGGAGCCCGGCCGAGGTGCCGCGCGACGGTCGCAACACAGTCCTGTTCGAAGCGTGTTGCCATCTCCTTGATCAGCGCGGCCTCCGTGACCGGCGAGCGACCGGCGTCGACCATCCGTGCGATGGACAGCGACATCCCGCGAAAAGCCCAGCAGCGTGCGGTAATCGAGCCCAGATCGGCGAGGGCAGCTGGACCGCCTTGCGCTGCTTGGTTGGCCGCGAAGTTCTCGAGGACCGGCATCAGCGACATCCAACGGTCGACGCCACCTCGCTCGAGTGCGAGTTCACCGGTGTTTTGTCCCCAGCCCGCTCCGACGTCTCCGAGGCGACGCGAATCCGGCACGAAAACATCCTGGAACGACACCTCGCAGAAGTCCTCACTACCGTCGATGAACGGAATGGGTGAGACGGTCAGACCCTCGCTGTCGCGATCGACGATCAGCTGAGTGAGTCCGTTGTGCTTGTCTGCCGAGGTTCGAAGCAGGGCGAGTATGTGTGTGGCATGGAAGGCGCCGGTGGTCCAGATCTTGGTGCCGTTGACTTTCCAGCCACCATCGACACGTTCGGCGCGAGTGCGCACCGATGCCAGGTCCGAACCCGAGTCGGGCTCACTCATCCCGATCGAGAACGAGAACTCACCGCTCGCGATACCGGGAAGGAAGTACCGCTTCTGTTCTTCCGTGCCGTTGGCGGCGATGCTCGGACCCGACTGTCTGTCTCCGATCCAGTGATAGCCGACCGGCGCTCCCCGCGCGAGAAGTTCTTCGACGACGACCAATCGATCCACTGCTGACCGTCCGCCCCCGCCGTATTCCTTCGGCAGCGACATGCCGAGCCACCCACGTCGACCCAGATCTCGCGAGAACACCGGATCCACCGCCCCGGCCATCCCGAGTCCGAGCGAGTAGGTACCGGGGGTGAGTCGCTTGTCGAGGTACTCCCGCACGTCAGCCTGAAGAGCAAGCTCCTCGATCGTCAGTTCTGTTGCGTCGAAACGCATGACGTCTCCGATCAGTTTCGTGAGTCGATCCGCCGCCCGTGGCGCTTACCCGAATTTTTCATGCGCCCAGCAGCAGGGCGCAGCCGATCTCGAAGAGTCTGTCCGACAGGTCGTCGCGACGGCGAAGCCGGCCGATTCGGACGGCGTTCTCCACAACTGTCAAAGTGGCATTGACGGTGATCCTGGCGGTGGCGGACTCGAGGCCCGGACGGACTTCTTCGAGCATCTTGACCCATAGCGCGACGTACTCACGTTGATTCTGTTCACACGTGCGGCGGAACTTGTCCGGTAATTGGTCGAGTTCGCTGATCAACAACCCGATCAAATGACGCTCGTTGATCGCGAAATCGATATGTGCGGCAAGCAATCCGGACAGCGCGTCCTCCGGGCCGGTTGCGGCGCCGAGAGCCTGTGCAACGCCGAGCCGGCGACGCTCGCCGCCCCTCGCGACCGCGGAGATCAGCAGGTCGATCTTGGCATCGAAGTGGTTGTACACATTCGGGCCTGTCGTCCCTGCAGCCTCACCGATGTCCTCGGTATTGACTGCTTGATATCCACGCTCGTCGAACAGCCGAATTGCTTCGGTCAACAAGAGTTCACGTCTGGGTATCACAACGGGCAGGTGACCCGTTGCCGCCACGACTTTCACTTCTGAGCGACCAAGTTCCGCGTATGCAGCGCGGTCTGCCAACTCGACAAGCAGCAGTTCCATCTGACGCCTCGGCAAGGACACTCGATGCGAAGACACACTGTTGAAGACTGCGATGACAGCCCAGGCGAGCAGATAGCTGTCTTCCTCGTCGAGGTCGGGACGCTCAATTCGGATCAGCACTGCATCGCGCGAAGCTGCACTCTTGAGGGTCGAACGCATTTCCTCTCGTTGCTCGTCAGGCAGATAGCGTGCCTCTCGCTGCCACAGGAGCGACAGACCCCGACGTTTGGACACCGATGCCGCAAGTTCGGTGATCAGTGTTTTCAGATCCTCGGCACCTGCGACCCGATCGTAGAGCGATTCGATGCCTGTGTTGACCGCGGCGTAGAGGAGATCCGGCTTGTTCTTGAAGTGCCGATAGAGCGCAGGTGCCGTGATTCCAACTGCAGCAGCCACCTGAGCGACAGACACGTTGTGATAACCGTGCTCACGGAAAAGCTCACCTGCAGCCGCAAGAATCTGCTGCTTACGGTCGCGGGGCCTGCGTACGACCATCGTGACTCTCTCCTTCGCGGCAGCGGACAAGCTCAGAGTACCGAGCCGAGGAATGAAGCAATGAACCGAACCGTCTACAGCAGCGACGATCCGATGCACCGTTCACGAACACGGAATCCCGCTCAGGAGTAGATGAACGACTCGACCATCCCTCGTTCGGCGGCCCTGTCTGCAAGAGGCCACGCCAACAGCATCAACACGATCCGAACCACCCACTGCGACTCTTGACCTTCAGGATCCAATCCTGCAAGTTCCAGTGCAGTACGCGGGAGCAACGGCGAGGACACGAGATACTCGTCGATTCCGTTGGCCCGCGCTGCCGCAAGGCCGTGGCTCATGGCAGCGTCGGATCTGATCGCGTCGACGGCGACGAGGATCGACTCCACGATGCGCTCGTCGCCGTGCAGTGATTCGACGGCAGTCGCGACCTTGCTCGCCACGGATGCCGCGCCTCGTGACAACAACCCCTCGCGGATCGCGGACTTGCCACCTACGTAGCGGTAGAGCGTTGCCCTCGAACAGCCTGCGCGGGCAGCGACGTCGTCGGCGTTGAACCGATCGAATCCCTGTTCTCGAATCAGCTCTGCCGCAGCCGCGAAGATGCGCTCGGTTGCGAGTTCACGGCGGTTACCGCCGGCCAACCAGTCGGCGGCGCGGCGCTCGTTTGCACCGGTCACTCTCCGTCACCTCGTCTCACTCTGAGACAGATTCAATCAGAAATCTCAAGGCTACGGAAGGCCGCGAGCCTCTGAACTGGGAGAAGTACGAGGGGGTTGAAGTGCGTGAGATTTTCTCAAAATGCCAGTTCAGAGGCATTTTCCACCTGTTGACTTCTCCTCGACGGCCGTGAAATCTTCCCTTCGTGACACTATCGACGCTCGACATCAACCCTTTCCTGCCGTCGAACATCGACGACCCGTACCCGCTATACGACGTACTCCGGCGCCGGCACCCCGTGTACCGCATTCCTGATACCGACTTCTATCTGGTGTCCACGTGGGAATTGGTCACCGAAGCCGTTTCCCGTACCGACGACTTCTCCAACAACCTCACCGGCGTGCTGGTTCGTACACCGGACGGTTCGGCCGTGACCTTCGACATGAACGGCGGCGGCCAAGCTGTTCACGTTCTCGCGACTGCCGACGAGCCCGACCATCAACACCAGCGCAAACTTGTCTTGCCGACACTGGTCGCCAAACGTATACGAGCACTCGAGCCGGTGATGACCGAGTACACGCAGCAGTTGTGGGACAACGGCTTCGACGGTCGACGGATCGAATGGGTCACGTCGGTAGCGGACACGCTGCCGCTGCAGATGGTTGCCACGCTGATCGGCCTGCCGGCACACGACGTCCCCCAATTGCTGGCGTGGTCGTACGACAGCACCGAACTTCTCAGCGGCATCGTGACCGCAGAACGGTTGACAGGCGTCGTCACCTCGGCGGCCGAACTCACCGGGTACCTCTACAGCAAGTTTCGTGAGGCACGGGCTCACCCGGTGGATGATCTACTCGGAGACCTCGTCCGTTGCTGTGACGCAGGCGAACTCAGCGAAGACGTGGCCGTGCTGATGTTGGTGCAACTCGTCGGTGCGGGTGGCGAATCGACCGCCGGACTGATCGCCAACTCTGCACGGTTGCTCGCCGAGCGCCCTGAGATGCAGACGCAGCTGCGCGAGGACCCTCTACTCGTGGGTGCGTTCCTGGAAGAAACGCTCAGGCTCGAGTCACCCTTTCGCGGACATCACCGACATGTCAACGCGGACACAACACTCGGCGACGTGGCGCTACCTGCCGGCAGTCACCTCATACTGCTGTGGGGCTCGGCGAACCGCGATCCTGAGTCATTCACCGAACCACAGGTGATGAACCTCGACAGGGTCAATCCCCGAGCGCATTTCGCCTTCGGTAAAGGAGCACATTTCTGTGTCGGGGCCGCGCTGGCTCGTCTGGAAGCAAAGATCGCGATCGCAGTCCTTCTCGAAAACAGTGCGCACTTCACAATCGATTCCGAATCCCCACCCCGTTGGGTCCCCAGCATGTTCGTACGCCGCCATCAGAGTTTGCGTCTCGCTGTCACCGGATAGTTTCACTCAGTTGTCGAAATTGTGGGCTATCCAGTCGATCGTCTGCATTCCGAACAGATCAGTTCCCCAACCGTATGGATCCGTGAATGCGCGGTCCATACTGCAGTCGGTGGGCTGGTAGCTCACGTCGGTCCCTCCACTCCTGTACGTGTCCGCCAGTTCTCGCGCATCAGCTGCCGGTACAAGTGACATCGGGGAGTCGTCCTTTGCGCACGACGTTATCAATACCTTCGACGCCGGAGCACCGTGGCCCAGTACGTTGTCGTCGTACGCGCGCTGGAAACTGGGTTCTGTGATCGGATCGATCCCCGGCTCGAAAAGGCTCGCCAGCGGTACGAACGGAAGCGTGAAGTACGCCGGCATCTGGCACTCATCCCGGTACACGTCGGCAATCGCTCGGCCCACGGGATTGAGCTTGTCGTTCAACTTCATCTCGGGATACCACGGTTCGAGACCGAGGAGCGTCGCAAATCCGAAGCCTGCGCCGACCGAGGAATCTGTTGTCTCCATGAATGTTCGGGGCTTGATCACCATGCCCTCGAGGACTGTCGAGACGATATCGAGTTCCGGCGCGTAGGACTGCGCAGATTCGGCGGCGAATGCCGAACCGACTCCACCACCAGCGATTCCGAACAACGCAATCTCCGCATCCGGATTCAGCTCGGAATCCTGCAGCTGAAATGCTGCGCGCACAGCATCCAACTGCGCGTGCCCCGCGAACTTACCCGCGAAGACCCCGTGGGGATCACGGTCTCCGTTGTTCCCGACGTCGGAAATTACTACGGCATAACCTTTTCCGAACATCAGCGCCAGCGGACCCAAGGCCGACCAGGAGGCGCCGTCCAGCGGATCGCCGCCGGTCCAGTGTGAACTCGGATGACAGTAGCCGCCGACGCTGTCGTTGGCCTCCTGATAGCTGATGATCTTCTTCTCCGACGCCGGCGTTCCGTCGATCGGGATCATCATGATTCCAGTGCTCACTACCGGCGTCGAACCGTCGATTCCGGTTGTGACATACATGATCTTGTAGGCGTCGAGCTGTCCCGGTTTGTATCCGGTGAACAGTACATCCACCTTCTTCGACTTCAGGAGATCACCGGGACGCTCGGCGCCGGTCAACACCGGCTCGTCGTAAAACGGATCATCGGGCGTGAGTGCAGTGAAGATCTCCTCTTGGGATGCGAATTCCCCCGAACTGAAAGCACCGACGGTGAACCCGTTGAATACCTCTCCCAGAGTTGGGGTGTCGGTTCGAAACTCCTCGGATACAGGAGTTTGCACGTCTTTCGGGGCATCACTGTCCGGCACCTCAGCTCCAGCCGTTGCTGGCAGGACCAGCGCAACGGTCAGCGCTACCAGCGGCGCCAACCTTCGGAATGTCGCCGACGACATCACTGAACCGTCACTTTCAAACTGGAGAGGGCCGATTCGAGCGTTTGTGGGAGGGTCACCATCGGGCGGTGACTCTCCAATTGAATTTCGTAGGGAACACTCAATGTGGCTACGAGCCGTGGCCAATCTTCTTCGACCATCGCTCGGTACTTCGGCAAGAGCTGTGAGGTGATGTAGTCCCACCGGTCCTCGTACACCGACCAGTTCCAATCCGGGAGGGGCAGTGTCACTGTCGCGGTGCGTCCGTCGGCAAGTGTCGTCGTGAACTCGAGGGGCCGGAACGAGCGAGGCGGGACCACGCCGGCGACCGAGGGCGAGCCGGCAACGGTCGATGCGTAGGTGATCGCTTCTCCCACATCACCTTTGTATGCGCGCACGGTATCCCACTGGTCGCGGATGATCACCCCTTGCTCACGTTGGAGCAGTGCTACGTTCCCACGTGCAATCCGATTCGAATCGCCGGAAGCTACATCACGCCAGGCGTCCATGACATCCTGACCGAACATTCCGGCACTCTGCATTTCTTCCAGCGCGGGAAGTCCTTCATCCACGTATGCCTGATGCATCGGCATCAGATCCGAGAAGATGTTCTTCTGCATCACCAGGATCATCCCCAGCACATAATCCAAGTCGTCCGCTGTGACGTTCCTGCCCACCGCGGCGAGTGCGCGCAGCCCTGCCGGCAATTGGTTCAGCGCTTGCACGCCAACCTGATCCGTGACCTGAGAAACTATCGAATTGGCAACATATTGCAGATTCGGAAACGAGTACATGTCCGCCATCAGTTCGAAGTCGATCAGTCCCCCGCCGAAGTCCGCACCAACCTGTCCGCCCATGCCCGCCCACTGCAATTCCGGGTGACCGAGTTGCAGATCCTCGTAGTAGCGGTACGACTTCACCAGGTTCGTGCGATTAGCCGACACTCCGGCGCGCGGATTCCACGATGAGAGATCGATTCCGGCGGCTTCCGTGGCAGCGACCAATCGATACTGAAACAGCAAGGCCGCATAGGATTCCGGACTGCGACCACTGGCGCGGGCTTCTTCCACAAGGGCCTGCAAGGTGCCGAGATCAGTCGGCAACGCGGGATGGACACCGCCCGGACCGTGTTCGGCATTCCGATTCACCAAAGGCAAATTCACGTACTCGTCCAGCTCGGACGCCGACGCTGAAATCTGTACCGAGAGCAACGCGGACATCGCCAGCGCACATGCCGTCGCGGCTGCCAATACGTCGCGCGCCCAACGACGTCGCCGAACACCTGCCCCCAGGTTCATCCGCATGTCTATCCCTGTACTCAGGTCGGCATCGCCCCGATCGACGTCGACACCATAAAATTACTTTGCAGTAAGATAACTCAAGCCCCGAATAAGTGCCAATCCACTGCGAACGCTTCAGGCATCTCTACACGTCGTTGCCGTCTGCAGTTGGTTTATCCAGTTCACGGGCGGCCGAAACCTCTCCAGCGGGCGACCAGCCGGTTACCTGATTGCCCGACACCGTCGGAACATGCGGCGCTACGACTGTGCCCCCGGGTCCGGAAACTCGGGGGCACAGTCCAGACGTCGAGTGATTGGCCGCTACCCGAAGTCAGGCATGTTCTGCCCGCTGTCCTTGTAGAACTTCCACGTGCCGTCCTGCGGTGACTCCATGATGCGGTAGACCTCGGTTGCCCCGACAATCCACAACTGGCCGTCGTACCAGTGCAGAGTGGAACCCGATTCGACACGGCCACTTGCGAGTTCGTTGCCGTCGGCGTCGACCACTGCAACCTTGTTACCACCTGCAGTCCAGCCGCCGGTGAGGCCGCCACTCTCGACTGTGTCCGTCAGAACCGGCTTCGGATCAGCCGAGGGGGTGGTCTCCGGCGACGTGGTTTCCGGGGTGGTCGGTGCCGGAGTTGTCGTGCTCGGTGCCGTCGTGGTCGTGGCCTCCGTTGTGCTGGTCCGCTCGGTAGACGTTGTCGGATTGGCGGTCTCGCTCGTGGACGGAGCTTGGGTGGTGGTCGTCTCCAACGCATCAGGCTCGTTCGGCACCATCGCTTCGGCCTGCATCCTGCTCAGAGGGTTCGCCCCGTTGGGTGCCGGTGTCGCCGGATTCCAGGTGTTGGTATTTTCCCAGGCCTGGTTAGCCAATTGCGGACCACGATTACCCTCGCATTCGGTCCTGTTACTTACGAGGTCCTTATGGGTTATCTCGACAGACGACATGAAACCAGATGAGATTGCCGGCCCGTTCACGGTGTAGACCCGCGCCCACATCACATTGCGACTGCCATGGGTAATTCCACTGATGGACGTTTGGCTCGCCGACAGATTATCCGTTCGAACGATGTAGCTCGGATCGGATTTCCTCACGAAAACCACCTTGTACCCCGTGACACCTGGAACCGCGGGCCAGCTCAGGTTTGCTCTACGTCCCAATAGGTCGGCTCCTCCCGACGTCGAGCAGTTCACAGTCGAGGTCAACGGAGTCGGATAGAAGTTGCCCGTCGCCACCTGTGCACCAGTCGAATTGACCACGTCAGTTGGATTGGCCAACGTCCCGCTGGCCTGAGCCAGGCCGAAAGCCACTGCAGCAGCGCCACCGATTGCGATCAACGACCGCAGCGACTTCATGCGGGTGCTAGCCCGACGCATTTCAATCATTATGAGCCTCCTGAAGCTCCCCGCAGGTTTCGTCAGCATCGACGCGGGCGTCATTTGTAGTGGCGGCGCGGGCATTCTCCAGACGCCGGTCTTTAGTTCGTCCAAATGCGATGACCAGCACCGCGCCTACCAATCCGCCGCCGAGGAAGGTTGCGAGCGGGCTGGAAAGCCAAGCAACGACATAGCCGAGCGCACCGACGCTGATGAACACTCGGTCGGCCTCGGTGATGGTGTAGGGCAGTCGATCAGCCACATTGTTGGCATCGCCCTTGAGCGTGGCGAGCACGGTGTCCGCTCCTGCCGATTCGAGTTCGACTACACGGTGGGTGATGCGCACGCCTTGGTCGTTGTCGACGCTGATCACGTCGCCGACAGCCAGTTCAGTTGCAGGCACGGTCTTCGCCAGCGCCAGCGCACCGGTGGAAATTGCAGGTTCCATCGAACCCGAGCGAAACGCCAGCGGTTTGATCCCGAATATCAGGGACGCGAGAGTGGCGATTATGCAGATGAGCCCGGCGACCGCAGCCACATTCAAGGCAATTTCCTTGCCACGACTGCGTCCCACGCTCACCTCCTCATCGGTGCTGTCCATCGCGATGATCACTGCCCCGTTGCGGTGAAGTTGAAGCCCAGATCGGCGATCTTGAACTGCTCCGTCTGACCCGCGGTCGAATCGACGGTCACCTTGATGCACACCTGCTCCGAAACACCGGCAGCGAGTGATCGGCCAGAGACGAGTGTCGGGTTCCCGGAGAACGCTTGCTGCGTCCCGATGATCGGTCCTGAACAGGTACTGCCGTCGTTGGCGCCGGTCTGATGTAGCGAAACCTTGAGCTTCCCGATCAGCGCGGACGAGCCAGTGGCCGTTGCCGATACCGCCCACTGGAAGTTGGCCGTTCCGGTGTTCTGAACCGTCAATGCCCCGGCCTCACTCTGGCCTGGCAGCATGCTGTTGCGCTTGAGTTCGGTGAATTGGTGTGCGGGCCGCTGGTTGTCGACTTTCAGCTGGACCGACGAAGTGCTGAACATGCCGGTGGTCGCAGTAGCGCTATCGGACCACGCCGCCATCGTGCCGACCGCTCCGAGGCCCAGGACCATGCCCAGTGAGAGCACGGCCCGGGTCCGTATCCAACCGGTCTCGCCCAGACGGCTTCGCATCCGCGCCCCGAGACGCGCGTCGCCGCCCGATTTCTGTTCTGTAGACATTCTGCTGTCCTATTTCGATTCGGAGGTTGGTGCCGATGGATCGGCGGGCAATACCGGCGCGCCGAGTTCAGGGCCGGAAAGAGTCGGGTCTGTGCCACTTTCGTCGTCACCGGCCTTGCCCCGCTTGTCGCGGATGCCACTGACGACCATCCACACGGCATATACAGCCAGGCCCGCAGCTACGCCTGTGGTGAGAATCGAACGCGATTGCCCGTTGATCACCGAGTTCACCCGGCCCAGATACGGCACCGAGTAGATGACCCGACCACGGATCTGCTCGGGCACCAGCGACCACGAGTCGGCGACGGGGTTGTTGTCGCCGCGAGTGTGGATGCGACGCTCCCCTTCCCCCGTGTAATAGATGCCTTCGATGCGGTGGGTGACCACCGCTGGATCGCCCGAGACGGGCTGGAACGTGATCACGTCCCCGGTGGTCAGATCCTCGTTGGGGGTCGGCTTGACCACGATGAGCGTGCCAGGGGGCATGGTCGGTTCCATCGAACCGGTGAGAACCGTGTACGCGGTGGAGCCGGTGAGTCGAGGGATAACGACCATCACCGCGAGAATGCCGACCATCAGCAGCAGCAGTACCCACGAGACGATGGTGCGAGTCCACCACCATAGGGTGGTCTTGTCGTCTCCGCCTTGTTCGGGATCATGTTGCCGCTCAGATGTTTCCACGTGTGCGCTGTGCCGGGGTCGATACTCGGCACGTTCGCCTGCACGCCGGCTTCTCGCGGTGACGGTCATGACTGGCTCACTGAGCTTGCGTCGAAAGTGAACGTCGCGTTGGACTGCTGGCTCGCTGCCGCGCCCTGGCCCAGCGTGGCCCGCAGGCACAACACCTGCATCTGCCCGGCCGGAACCAGCTGTTCGGAAAAGGCCGCGCCGTCCATGGCACCGTTGTAGAGCTCAGTGCCCACGTCGCCAGTGGCGGTGCAGGCCGCCTCGTTGGCTACCTTGGCCACGCGCAGGCTCAGCGGCGGTGGGGTCGCGCCGTTGAGTACAACATCGGAAAGCACGTAGTTCATCTGCACGTTGCCGGAGTTGATCACCGGCAGAGGCATCTGAATGCTGTCGCCCGGGCCCTTGTTGTCCAACTTGAACCCATCGAGGTTGAACTGCTTGACCCCTTCACCGCCGGCAGAGATATCGAGCATGCCTGCCTGGATAGTGCCGCCGGTCGATTCTGCGGTATCGCGCCACAGCGCGCCGGTCTGCTGCACCGAGACGAACCCGATGAGCAGAACCGACGACGCTGCGATCGCCCATTTGTACTGGGTCTTCACGTGACCTTCTTTGGCTTAGTTGAGCGTCTGCTCGAGGGTGACCGCGCCGCCGGCGAGGCTGGCGGTCTTCGTCTGACCGGTGTTGTCGCCCGCGGCCCCCGCGTTGAATGTGATGGTGGTCGTGAACGTTGCCGCCTGATCCAGGCCGGCGGTGTATGTAGTCACGGTGCCACTAGCCGGGGCCACGGTCAGCTGATTCAGCGTGACGAGGTCTCCGGTGACCCCCGTGAGCGAAGGCGTCAACTTCGCCTTCAGGTTCGTCCCAACGAGGTCGATGCTGTAGTTCGCGGTGTAGGTGACGACATCACCGGGCACAATCAGGTCGCTCGCGGGATTGAAGGTACTGCCGTTTGCCCACTTCCACACGCCGGCGCCGACCTGCTCGACCGACAGCGAACCGGCGCCAACCGTCTGCGGAGCGCCACCGTTGGTGGACGAGTTCCACGCGGCCATGGTTCCGGCACCGCCGGCGAGCAGAACGGCAGCCGCACCAGCGGCGATGGCACCCTTTGTGGTCTTGTTCATCTGGTATTCCTCCTGTGCAGTTCGCGGCGGGACATCCGACGCGCTTGGTTGAGCCCGGGCCGTGCGGATGTGCACTCCGGTGAAACAGCCCCAGGAAGGGGCATGGGAAATGAAGCCGCCGAATTGAATTCGGTGACCGAGAAGGTTGGCGATGCGCGGAGATGGTCGAGATCGCCCCGCGCATCGCGAGGTCTAAGTGGCCGGTTGGGCCGGAGTGGTTATCCGCCGAGGCTGCCGAACAGGTCGAGACTTCCGAGCGAACCGGTGCTACTTCCGAGCGAACCGCTGCTGCTGCCACCTGGATCGGTGGATTTCGCCGTGACCTTCACCGTCACCGCGGTAGAGGCCGGGCTGGTCCCACCCTCATTTGTCGCAGTGGCGGTGATCGGATGACTGCCGGGCGTGGTGATCGTCAGGTTGCAGCTGAAGTTCCCACTCGTATCCGCGGTGGCGGTGCAGGTGGCGCCGCCTCCGGTGACGGTGACGGTGCTGTTCGGCTCTGCCTTGCCGGAGACCTTGACGGGTGTACCCGCCTCTACTTCGGCGGCGCCCAGAGACAAGTCGGTCGGAGCACTCGGGGCGACCACGGCAGGCTCGCCCTCCACCAGGACCAGACCCCAGCCGGGGTTGATCTCGTATCCCTGCAAAACTTCGCCGGCAGGGATGCCGATCATGAAACCAGCCATCACGTTGGCGTTCTGCGCGAGAGGCGTTTTCACCAGCTCGATCCGCGTCGACGAATTCGCATTCGGTCCAATCACGAACTGCTGGCCGACCTGGCCGTCGAGCTTGCCCCGCACTGTCGCAGTGCCGCCGCCCGAGACGGACCAGCTCTCACTGAAAAGAGTGAGCGTGGCAGGAAGGTCGCAGACATTACGAACGTTGAAGGTCAACTGCGTGCCCTCGTCACCGGGGATCGGGATGTAGTCGGTTCCACTGGGATCGAAGGCCGCCGGCTTCACCCAGGGTCCACCGTTCTGGGACATCTCCAGGCACTGGTCAGTGATGTCGTCGCCCGGGGCGGCCGCGGCGCTACCAGGTGCAAGCAGCGCACCCGAGGTCGCGAGGAGCAGTGCAGCCGGCAGAGCCGCCAACACAGCAGCGGCGCGCCGGGGGAGACGGGATTCTCGTCCGTCCCCGACCGGGAAAAATCGAGGCATGTGAAGACTCATTTCGTCTGTCCCGTTGCCGGGCATTGGGTGAAGAGATGGCGGAACGAGGTACATCCGCTATCGGTGCCAAACATGTTGCAGAAAGCTTGCGAGCCGAACCGTGACGCTGTGCATGCCCTCGCTCATACATAGCAACCGCTCCGCTTCGGATCAATTTTTATCACACGTATCAGCTTTTGTGGCGGTTTTACTGGTCAAACGTTCAGAAGGAATTTCGACATCCCTCAAGGGCTAATTCTGCACCCTGACCAGTACCGTTAGAAATAGTTAGCTGTGCATCGCAACTATTTACCAAAAAGTGTTCTGCGATCGAACGGGCGATTCATTCCGATCCAAACAAGAACAAGTTCTAGATACTCTTGGTATGTCCGGGAATCCACGAACGAACTCGCCGAGAACAGCGACCCTCGAGCAAACAGAAGGATCGAGCCGTTTCGAGACCCCCGCATTTCGTCCACTAGCGCCACGGACACGGGCGCCATCGATCGCTGCGCCCCGCCGGATCGGCCGGCCAGGACAAACTCTCGCGCGCTCCGAAACCAGCACTCCACCAATAACTTTGTCCGACCATCGAATCGCGACTGCCCGTTCTGCATCCAAAGCTGTGGGCCGGGAAGCAAATTCGCTCCCCGGCCCACGTGCATCTACAGTTGCGAAGCCGGTAAGGAGTTGACTACCGGCACCCAATCCCAAGGTAAAACGACGAGCATCTACGCCCCGAAGACGGTCTCACCTCCGACAACCGTGCGCAGGACCGACAGTTCATTCAAGTCTGTCGAATCGCTGCGCAGCGGATCTCCGTCGAGCACAACAAAATCCGCCAAAAGTCCCACCGCTATCCGACCTTTGTCCGATGACTCACCGGTGAGACGAGCGGCTGCGCTTGTGTAGCCGGCCAGCGCCTCGGACGCGGAAACCCGTTGCTCCGCACCCAGAACATGACCTTCTCGCGTCACACGATGTACGGCGGTGTTCATCGTGAAGAGCGGTTTCACTGGAGTGACAGGGCAGTCGCAATGCAGCGCGTAGGCAAGCCCCGCCGCCACGACCGACGCCACGGGGCTGATCCGCTCGCCGCGACCCGGTCCGAGAAAACGATCGCGGTGCCGGTCACCCCAGTAGTAGACGTGGTTCACGAAGATCGACGCCACCACCCCGAGTTCGACCATCCGCGCGATCTGATCTTCCCGCAACGTCTGAACGTGCTCGAGTCGATGCGAAACTTCGATGTCCGGGTGCGCCGTCCGTGCCGCTGCAATTGCGTCCAATGCAAAATCGATGGCCTGATCACCGTTGGTATGAATCGCAACCTGTCGGCCGACAGCGTGATGTTCCTCGACGAGTGCCCCGAGCGCACCTGCCGGGATTGCCATTCCGCCGCAGTGGCATCCGCCCAGATCGTGGTACGGCGCGGTCAGCGCAGCGGTGTGCAACTGAATCGACCCGTCCGAAATGAGTTTGACGCCGCCCACACGAACTCGCTCGGTCGGATCGGCGAGTTCACCCAACTGATCGTGAACCCCGTGGCCGAGATAGAGGCGCGCACGCAGCCTCAAGTCACCATCGGCGTCGAGTTGCCGGTACGCCTCGTACATCTCGGCCGTGACGTACATGTCGTGGAAACTCGTCACGCCCACCGACGCCATGACTTCCTGCGCCCGCAGCATCGCGATCTTGGACGCATCCGGGTTCATATCCGGAACAAGTCCGTGCACCAGAGACATTGCCGGAACCTCGCACAGTTCACCGGTGGGTACACCGTCGCTGTCCCGAACGATGACACCACCTTCCGGATCGACCGTGGTGGCATCGATCCCGGCCTTCTCCAGTGCGACCGAGTTGACATAGATTCCGTGAGCAGACAAGTGCCGCACCAGAATCGGATGATCGGTGGAAGCCTTGTCCAGATCAACCGCGGTCAGGCCTCGATCTTCCGCCACGAGGCTGTCGTCGAAGCCCCACGCTTCGATGGGCTCGCCAACTGGTGTGATCGCGGCCCGCGCGGCCAACGCCGTGATCAACTTCTCGATGGTCGGGCACGTATTCGTCGTTGCGTCGACCCCACTGAGCATCAAACCCCACATCATCGGATGAAGGTGCGTCTCGATGAACCCCGGCACAACCACCGCTCCGGCGAGATCGACAACGGAGGTTTCGGAATCGGTCAGCGCCGAGATCTCGGCGTCAGTTCCGAGGGCGACAAATCTGCCGTCCTTGACTGCCACAGCGGTCGCGTTGTCGCCGACCGCACCGTCCATGGCCCTGATGTCGCCGTTGATGTAGATGTGGTCAGCCGCAGTGGTCATACGCTTGTCTCCATTCGTTTTCCGACAACAGTCGTCGAGGATTTCTTCGCGGGTATCCGCGTCGCCACAACCACTCCGGCCAAAATCATTCCGGCACCCGCAAGTTGGACGAGAGTTGGGGTCTGCGCAAGCATCACCGCGCCGAACAACAGTGCTGACGCCGATTGCAACACGAGGCTGGCGGCGACTGCACTTGCAGGCAGACGCTGACTGGCGCTGGCTACCAGCAGCCACCCGATCACCTGAGATACCAACGCGAGCAGCACAAGCCAGCCTTGAGCTACGAGCGAAGGGGTCAGATCCAAAGTTCCACTCACGAGGCCGTATGCACCTGCCGTGAGGGCAGTGGCTCCCGTCGAGACGAACATCGGCAACGCCGTTCTGCCCGCCGCCCGAGTAGCCAGACCCATGAGGAAGATGTAGACCGCGTACGCGCCTGCGGCGATCACGGCAAACGACACTCCGACAGCAGGATTCGACCCGGTGAGCGTTGTGCTCGTCCCGGCTACCAGAGCAACTCCGACAAAGAGCAACGGAAGGCTGGCGACCAGTTCCCGGCCGATCCGTTGGCGCAGGACAACGTAGCCGAGGATTGCGACGAACAGCACCTGCAAATTCAGGATCACAGTCGAAAGACCTGCCCCGATCGAATGAATCGACTCGTGCCAGAGCACCAGATCGATTCCGAGGAACGCGCCGGCAAGTAGAGACTTCACGATCCAGGGCGCCGAGACCGAAGGCCGGGGTGACCGACGACGCTGAACGAGCACGAGCATGCCGAGAGGGATGAGCGCATAGAGACACCGAAAGAATGCACCCGTCGACGGAGACACTCCTGAGAGTTCGTAGAGCACCGAGGTCAACCCGAGGATGCATGCACCGGTGACGACTACGCGCAGGTCACGACGGCGTAGTTGATCGCCGGACGGCTCGCGCGGCGATACTTCATCACTCATGGTGATAATGTATCACCGACGCGAAGCCTGTCATACAGGGAAGATGCGTGCATGAGAACTCCGGTTACCCGTGAACGCGTGATCGCTGCCGCAGCCGATCTCGTCGACAGCAAAGGCGCCGACGCTCTGGTACTGAGTCAACTCGCCGAGACCCTCGACGTCCGGCAGTCAGCCCTGTACAAACACGTCGACGGGGTCGACGACGTCCACCATCAACTCAGCCTCCTCGCACGCAGCCTTCTCGCCGAACAACTGCGTGCCGCCGCGGTCGGTCTCTCGCGCGACGACGCCGTCATGGCGCTCGCGGACGCATGGCGTGCGTTCGTCCGAGTACACCCCGGGCTCTACGCCATCACCGACCGCTACCCCACTGCTCCGCATCCCGATCTGGTCTCCGCCGTCGGCGAGGTGGTCGACGTCATCAACAAGGTGATCGCGGGATACGGTCTGAGCCCGGATGATTCGGAGCAGGCGGCGTGGTCTCTTCGCAGTGCGCTGCACGGCTTCTGCATCCTCGAATCGGTAGAGGGACAACCGGCCGGCACCGACCCGGATCGGGTGTATCGACGACTGGTCGAACTTCTCTGCGCCGGTATTGCTCGTATGTAGATACCGGCTCCTGTTATCGTCGGATGAAACGACACAGACCAAAAAGGATCAGACATGGTTGGTGAACTCGACATCTCCGGATAAAACCGGGCATGACGGCCACCGGCAGACGCCTCGGAGCGCTGCCGTCGTGGCCATGTTGTCGTTCACTTACCCGACTCCTTGCGGAGCAGCGTTGCCGCGCCCGCACAACACCTGAGGTCTATTCATGTCCGATACCTACATCGTTTGCTCGAATCTGTCTTTTGCCTGGCCGGACGACACTCCGGTCTTCGACGAATTGTCATTCACCGTGCCCGGCGGCCGAACCGGGCTGGTGGCCCAGAACGGCGTCGGGAAAAGCACTCTGCTCAGATTGATCGCCGGCCAGTTGCGGCCGCGCGCCGGCAGTGTGTCCGTCGACGGCGTTCTCGGATACCTTCCGCAGGACCTGCCACTGACGGGCGATCTGACCATTGCCGAGGTCTTGGGCATCGCCCCGACGCTCGCTGCGTTGGACGCAGTCGAATCCGGGGACACACGAGAAGAACACTTCACGACAATCGGGTCCGACTGGGATATCGAGGAACGAACGCGAGCCCAACTCGGTCGACTCGGTTTGGCCGACATGACGTTCGATCGTCGCCTCGACACTCTGAGCGGCGGGCAGGTCGTCTCGCTCGGACTGGCGGCGCAACTCCTGCGACGCCCCGATGTCCTTCTCCTCGACGAACCCACCAACAACCTCGACCTGGACGCGCGCCGCAGGCTTTACGACGTTCTCGACGACTGGAGTGGTTGTCTGTTGGTGGTCAGTCACGATCGAGGACTACTCGACCGCATGGACCGCATCGCCGAACTTCACAGCGGCGAGATCAGCTTCTACGGTGGCAATTTCACCGACTACGAAGCCGCGGCACGCTCGGCTCGCGAAGTGGCGGAGAAGAACATCCGCAACGCCGAGCAAGAGGTCAAGCGCGAGAAGCGCGAACTGCAGCAGGCCCGAGAACGTGCTTCGCGACGCGCAAGTAACGCTGCCCGCAATCTCGGGAACGCGGGCTTGCCCAAGATCTTTGCGGGGACCATGAAGCGCAATGCTCAGGAGTCGGCAGGCAAGGCCAACGAGACACACCTCGCCCGGGTCGACGCGGCGAAGGACCGACTCGACAAAGCGGGCCGCGCTCTTCGAGACGACCAGACGATTTCACTCGAATTGCCTGGCACACATGTACCCGCCGGCCGGACGGTGTTCCTCGGTGAGCGAATGCAATTCGCGTTCGGTGATCATGCGATCTTCGCCGACTCCGGAATCGACCTGGTCATTCGAGGACCGGAGCGTATCGCGTTGACCGGGCCGAACGGCGTCGGAAAGTCGACGTTGCTACGCATCGTCAACGGGGATGTGGCGCCGACTTCCGGTGAGATCACGCGAGCCGACGGTCGAGTGGCATACCTGTCGCAGAGGCTCGACCTACTCGACCCCGCACGCACCGTCGCAGAGAACTTTGCCTTGTCTGCTCCAGGCCTACCGGCACCGGAACGCATGAACATCCTGGCGCGCTTCCTCTTTCGGGGTGCGGGTGCTCATCTTCCCGTCGCTGCACTCTCGGGCGGTGAACGACTGCGGGCTACATTGGCGTGCGTTCTCTTCGCCGATCCGGCCCCGCAGCTGCTTCTTCTCGACGAGCCGACCAACAACCTCGACTTGGTGAGCGTTGCTCAACTCGAAAGTGCCCTGAATGCATATCAGGGGGCGTTCGTGGTGGTCAGCCACGACGAGAGATTCCTGGCCGAGGTCAAGGTCGAACGCTGGCTCAGGCTCTCGGACGGCCGTTTGACCGAGGTCGCCGCACCAGGCGCATTGGGCTGACACGAGAAGTGAACAGGCGAAAGGCCTTCACACACGATGTGTGTGAAGGCCTTCGTCTGCACTACTGGTCAAGGCGTCCTGGTGTACACCGGATCGTCGAAGGATCGACGTTGCGTCACCCAGTCCGTGGACAGGATGTTCTCGATCACGTCTTCACGGGATTCGTCGAACACGACAATCCGATCGGCGATTCGCCATTCACCATGGCGCCTTTCGAACCTGTCGACGTAACGGCATTTGATCGTCGCAAGCGTCTGCACCGTATCCGTACCGGAACGCTCTTGCCGCAGAAAGCACAAACAGTACGACTCGCAATGAGCGACATCGCCGTTGACGTCGATCAGTATGTTGGAAATGCAGTGAATCGACGAGTCGATCGTCTTGTGTCTGAGCTTCATGTCTTCGATCAGCCCATCGACGGTTCCGATGTAACCACCGTGGTTGTCTATCGCGTCGTCGAAGTAGCAGAGGGCCACGCTGTCGAAATCCTTCCGATCGACGGCCCGAGCGTAGCGATACAGAACTTCGGTGATTTCTTGCTTGTCAGCGAGGGACACGGTCAGGCTCCTGTTCTACCCGATGATCAATCAACCTGCAGTTCAACACCCTTGGTCTCCTCGATGAAGAAGACCGTGACGAGGGTGATCACCGCACAGAAGACGAAGTATCCAGCCGGAGCGAGAGAGTTGCCGGTCAAGCTGATGAGATAGGTGGCGATGAAAGGCGCGGTGCCACCGAGGAACATGTTGGTGACGTTGTTACCCAATGCCAGACCGCTGTACCGCACAGATGCTTTCAGCATTTCGACATAGGTCACGTACGAAGCACCGTTGACAACGGAAACGCAGATGAAGAGCACCGACTGACCGACAACCGCCTGCCAGATGCCAGAACCGGCCATCATCATGAACATCGGGATTCCGAGAACCACTGCGGCGGCACTACCGGCGAACAGCACCGGCCGACGCCCGTACTTATCTGCCATGTATCCCGAGATCGGCAACGTGATGACGCCGAGAACCAGTGCAAGAGAAGTGGAAAGGAAAGCAACGCGCGACGAATGACCGCCGGTGGTCTGCAGGTACGTCGCGGCATACACCGAGGCGATGTAGTAACCGCCGGTGATGAGTGCGCCCAGCAGGATGATCTTGACGACGCTGCCACCGGAGGTGCTGAGCAACTCACGGATGGGAAGCTTCTTGGTCTCACCCTTGTCCTGCAGTTCTTCGAACTGAGGAGTGTCTTCCATCTGGCTGCGGATCCAGATACCGATGCCACCGATCAGCAGGCTGAGCAGGAACGGGATACGCCAAGCCCATTCGAGGATCTGCTCTTGCGAGAACACCGACGTCAGGCCGAGGGCCATGAGCGAAGCTGCCAGCGAACCCAGGTAGGTGCCGGTATTGACCATCGAGGTCTGCGTCGCACGCCACCGTTTGGGAGCGGACTCGGAGACGAACGCGTTGGCGCCGCCGAGTTCACCGCCGGCCGCGAAGCCCTGCAGGCAACGAGCCAGAACCAGGATGGACGTCGCCCACACACCCAACGTGGCGTAAGTCGGCAGCAGGCCCATTCCGGCTGTCGCGAGAACCATCAGGAGGATGGTCCAGGACAGCGCGTTCTTGCGGCCGTACTTGTCGCCGATGTGGCCGAAGAAGATGCCGCCGGGCACGCGTAGGAAGAAGGCCACGGCGAATGCTGCAAAGGTACCGAGCAGTGCTGCGTTCGGGTCATGGGAAACGAAGAACAGCGCGGCGATCGTCGTGGCCATGTATCCGTAGATACCGAAGTCGTAGTACTCGACGACGGTACCGACGATGGCCGCGCGAATTACCTTCGTCGTCGACTGTCGTTCGGTTGCCACGCTGCTGCCCTCGGTGGATTCGGCTCTCGCCATGGTCTCATTCTCTGACATGTTGTTCCCTGCCTGGATTGGATACTGACTGGATTCGGTGCCGCGCAGACGTCGGACGTCAGGAGTGCGCGATGGAATGGACCGGTGCGCTCTCAGCGCTGGTCCTGGTGTAATTCGCCGCATTACGTCCCGCTACGCGGCCCATGGTCAAAGCGTTGGCAACCGCATTGCCGCCGCCCACGTATCTCAGTCCGAGGATTCCGGCGCCGGCCTCACCTGCGGCGTACAGACCCTCGATAGGTACTCCGGTGCTGCCGAGCACGGCCGCATCGGTGTTGATCTCCATTCCCGCATGCGTACAGACGAGCTCTGCCGGAAGGATTTTCGCGGCATAGAACGGAGCTGTCGCAATAGGATCCGGATTGCCGACGGCACCCTTGTTCCGCAACGTGCGATGGCGGAGGAAGTCGTCGTCGTGACCGCTGGGCAGTTGGTCGTTCCATCGACGCAGGGTTTGCGCCAACGTCGCAACCGGAACACCCGTAGCCACTGCGAGGTCTTCGATCGTGTCCGCACGAATCGTGCCACCGGCGGCAACTTCTTCCTCGATGCGTTCGGGATTCCAATCCGCATATCCTGGAGCCAGATTCACGCGAGCGTTCTCGTCGAAGATCATCCAACCGTATCCACCCTGATGGTCGATGATGCCGGTCGAGACCGCGTACGAGCTGTCCTCGTCCATGAAACGACGGCCGTCCTGGTTGACGTAGATCCGCGACTTCGGCGGAAAGCCGGCCTGCCAGTGGTGGAATCGCTGGAAGTAGACGGTGGGCAGCATCAGACCCCAGCCGTCGCCCGCCAGGGAAGCACCGAGGTCTTCGGCAAAACGAAGATGGTCTCCGCGGCTCCCCTCGGCTGCGACGACGAACAAGGCCTCTCCGGCCTTGTTCGCGTCCGGGAAGTGGCGTTCCACCAAACCCGGATCTTGCGCGAATCCACCGGAGGCAACAACGACGGCGCCCGCAGGCACCTCGATGTCGTCGGCGACAACGCCGACAACCCGACCGTCTTCCTCGATCAGCTTCTGCACCCGTGTTCCGAAGATGACCTCGATCCCGTGCTTACGACGAGCCTTGTCCAGCACCTGAATCAGTCCGTATCCCTGGTCCTTGGGCACGTGGCCGCGCCAGACGTCCTCGACGCCGGCTTGGGCGAGTCCCGGCTGGTGAGCGTTACCCGAGATCGCCGCGGGAATCTCGACGCCGAGTCCGATGAGCCATTCCAGTGTCGGACCGGCGTTTTCGCAGAACGCACGAATCAATCCGGGTGAGAGCATCCACTGGTTGAGGTCCATGTAGTGCTGGAAGAACTTCTCTGCCGAGTCGTCGACGCCGAGGCCGGCCTGCACGCTCGTTCCGGCGGCCGTGAAGATGCCGGCCGACAGCGCGGTGGATCCACCGAGTTCGGTTTCGGATTCGAACAGCAGAACGGATGCGCCTTCTTCAGCTGCCGACACCGCAGCGGCGAGACCTGCTCCGCCGCCACCGATGACAACGACGTCCCAGTGCTCGGTCATGAAAGTTCTCCAGTCTCCGCGATGATGCGGTGGTAAAGACCGTTCGACACCAACCCGCCGTCGACAGTGAGTTCCGTACCGGTGGTGTAGGTCGAACTGTTCGAGAGCAGGAACAGCACTGCTTCGGTGATCTCGTCGAGAGTTCCCATGCGTCCGAAGGGAACCGACTTCAGTGACGCGGCGACGAAGTCGTTCGCGCCGCCGAGCAGCGCCGTACCGACCAGTCCCGGGTGCACCGAGTTGACGCGAATCCCCCACTGCGCGAAGTTACCTGCGGCCGACTTCGACAGACCGGTCAGACCCCACTTGCTCGACGAGTAAGCCGGAGAGAAGTATCCGATCTGACCGGCGATGGACGAGATGTTGACGATCGATCCGCCACCACTCTCGCGCATCAGCGGCGCCACCGCCTTCATACCGTAGAACGGGCCGAAGAGGTTGATCTTCATGGTCAGTTCCCAGATGTCGTTCGGGGTGTCCATGAATTCGAGCCGACGCGAGATGCCGGCGTTGTTGACCAGTCCGCCGAGTTCCCCACGGGTGGTGCGAATTTCGTCGACAACCCGGTCCCAGGCATCGACATCGGTGACGTCGAGAATATGAGCGGACGCCGATCCGCCTGCGGCGACGATGTCGTCGACCACGCCGGATGAATCCGAAACATCGGCAATGCAGACATGCGAACCGCGCGCGGCGAGAGTGCGCGCGTGATGCGCCCCCATCCCGGCAGCACCGCCGGTAACGAGAACGACGCCGGGATATGTCGTGGACTCAGACATGCCGCGAACCACCGTCCACCGCAATGCTGTGCCCGGTGACGTAACGCGCGCTGTCCGAGAGCAGGAACAGCAGCGGGCCGAAGACCTCTTCGGGCGAGCCCAGACGATGCAGTGGTACCGCGTCGAGCGCCTTCGCGAGCGCGATCGGATCTTCCTGGACCCACTTCGTCATCGCCGTGTCGATGTAGCCGGGTGCAATGGAGTTGACCCGAATACCCTTGTCGCCGAACTCCACTGCGAGAGACTCCGTGAGGTGCGCAACGGCAGCTTTCGACGTGCAGTATGCGCCTCTCCCCTTCCGCACACGCAGCGCAGACACCGAAGACATGTTGACGATGGCGCCGCCGGGACCGAGGTGACGTGCCGCCGCCTGAGCACCGTAGAGCACTCCCTCGACATTGACACTCAGCGTTGCGCCGATCTGCTCCGGGGTGATCTCCTCGGCCAGCGCAAACGGGAAGATACCCGCATTGTTGATCCAGAAATCAACCCGGCCGAACTCCTTCAACGCCAACTGCGCAAGCAATTCATGCTCGTCGGGCTTGGTGACGTCGACCCGAGCTCCGACGACGCGACCCGGCTTGTCCGCCAGTGCATTCGATTCGAGGTCCGTGTTGATTCGTGCGGCCGTGGCGAGCATCTGCTCTTCGTTGATGTCGGCGCCGACGACATGTACGCCGCGCGTTGCCAGTCCTTCGGCGAACGTCGCACCCATACCCTGAGCCGCGCCGGTCACCACTGCGACCTTGCCTGCCAACTCCGGGTACACCGCCGACATCTGCGTCACAACGGTACGGCCCGGGTTCGTCTGGTCAGAGCTTTCGGTCATGATGTACTTCTCCTACTGAATATTGTTGTGCAAGAAACATTTCGGTACTTCAAGCTTGTTCGGACGCTCGGGGCGCGTCGTCGCGGGAAACGGTGCGGCGGGCGATCTTCCACTCCTCACCGACCCGAACCACGTGATCTGTGACAGTTGTCATCCGCACCAGTCGCGAGTCTCCGCCGCGAGCGGTGGCAACGATCTGCAGGTACCCGTGCACTGTGAGAGCACTCTCGTCCACCGCCTCGACGACGAGATTGGTCAGAACGTGGCGATGCACTTCGTCGGTAGCTTCCGCCGCCGCGAAGAAGCGAGCAGCAAAAGCCGCAAGGGCGTCGAAACCGACCACGGGTTCCGGATAACTGGGGGAATGAAACTCACCACCATCGGTGAATGTCTGCGCCCAATCCTGCTGGCGCCCAGAGTCTATGCAATGACTCTGGCGGCCGTACAGCTGGTGGATTGCGGCAACGTCCTCCGTTGCCACGACGCTGCAGTTGCTCATGAAGGTTCTCTCCGAACACGCTGTGCTGCATCCACCCGAAGGTTGTGCAGCTCCGTAAAGTGTGCGATAATCGCACACACTGTGCGATATGTTCAAAGCGTAGGTGGCATACCTCACAAACGTCAAGAAAGGGATTTGATGTCAGAGCTGAGCGAGGAACACCGACCGCGCAAAAGCGCAGTTCAAGTGGACTCCAGCATGTCGAAAACGCTGCACCACGGACTCGAGATCCTGGAACTCCTGACGTCCTATCCGCACGGCTTGTCGGTCACCGACATCGCCGACGGAGTGGGAGTCCACCGAACCGTCGCACATCGGTTGATCCGCACGCTCGAGGCTCATCACCTGTGCCGCAAGGACTCCTTCAAGCGCGTCACTCTCGGCGCCGGCCTGGTCACCCTCGCCGAACCGGTGGAACAGGATTTGCGCACTCTCGCTCGCCCGATACTTCAAGAACTTGCCGAGGCCACCGAGGCGACAGCGCACCTGGTGGTCCGCGAGAGCGATACCGAAGTGCGCGCGCTGATGGTGGTCGAACCACGCAGCGCCAAGGTTCACGTCGCGTTTCATCCAGGGCAGGTCGATCCGATCGACCGCGGCTCCGCCGGGCTTTCCATCCTTGCCTCACTCCCGCCGACGAGCGGGGAACGAGAGGAAGTGACGGCGGCACGCGCACGCGGCTACGCAGTGACCGTCGGCGAGGTCATCCCGTCCGTCCTGGGAATCTCGGCGGTGATCCCCGGCCGACGCCGCGACGCCATCTCCAGCCTCGGAATTTCCGTCTTCGACTCCGAGGACCAAGCAGCGCTGGGCGCCGAGGTCATGGCAGCTGCAAAGACCCTTGGCAGCATGTTGCGCTGATCCGAACACCAGTCGAGCCCCGGGAATACCCGGGGCTCGACTTTGTTGACTCCGAATGAGATAGTTGAACAATCAACTACCTGAGATCAGCTTCACCGATACAAGGAGTACGACATGCCTGCTGTGACAGTCGAGAACATCTTGGCCCTGCCCCGTCTCGACGAGCCGGCAGAGTCAGCAGTCGACCGCCCTGTCAAGAGCATCACCACCGCACCGGTCGGATACGAAGGTGAAGGCTTTCCCGTTCACCGCGCCTTCGCCGGCATCGACCTCTCCGCCCTCGATCCCTTCATCCACATGGACCAGATGGGCGAAGTCAACTACGCACCCGGAGAACCCAAGGGCACACCGTGGCACCCGCACCGCGGCTTCGAAACCGTGACCTACATGATCGACGGCATCATGGAGCACCAGGACTCCAACGGTGGCGGTGGCATTATCGGCGGCGGCGACACCCAGTGGATGACCGCGGGTGGCGGCATCCTCCACATCGAAACTCCGCCGGAGCACCTCGTCCTCAGCGGCGGCCTTTTCCACGGCGTCCAACTGTGGGTCAACCTGCCTCGCGACAACAAGATGGCATCTCCGCGGTACCAGGACATCACCGGTAACAAGGTGGCCCTGCTTTCCTCGCCGGACGGCGGAGCCATGGTACGCGTCATCGCCGGAGACATCGCCGGCCACGCCGGACCCGGTTCGACGTACACACCGATCGCGCTCTCCCACACGACTGTGGCCCCGGGTGCGAGCCTGACGCTTCCGTGGAACCCCGAGTTCAACGCGATCGTCTACGTGCTCGCCGGCGAAGGCACGGTCGGGGCAGAGCGTCGGCCCATTCGTGTCGGACAGACAGCTGTCTTCGGACGCGGTGACTCCATCACCGTCGCCGCCTCCGATCGCCAGGATTCACGGACCGAATCTCTCGAGGTATTCATCCTCGGCGGCAAACCGATTCGTGAGCCCATCGCGATGGCCGGGCCGTTCGTCATGAACACCAAGTCCGAGGTCATGCAGGCCTTCGAGGACTTCCAGGCCGGACGCCTGGGATCCATCCCGGCGGCACACGAGACGCTGAGCTGACATGTCGTCGGTAGTCGTCCAGCGAGCTGACGAACGTGCGCATCTCAACTACGGCTGGCTCACGGCGCGTCACAGTTTCCCCTTCGCCGGAAACTTCGATCACGCCGCGTACGCGCATGGACTTCTGTTGGTGAACAACGACGACATCATCGAAGCCGACTACGGTTTCGACACTCATCAGCACCGCGACACCGAGATCGTGACGTGGGTGCTCAGCGGATCTCTGGTTCACCAGGATTCCGCTGGGCACTCCGGGGTCATCCATCGCGGACTCGCGCAGAGAATGAGCGCCGGTACCGGAATCCTGCACTCCGAGCGCAACGATCGCTTCCGGGCCGACGGCTCGCGTGTCACCGAGCCCGTTCACCTCGTCCAGATGTGGATACCCCCGGACGAATCCGGAGTGACTCCGAGCTATCAGGAACTCGACATCAACTCCGAACTCGACGGCGGTGGCCTGATCACCCTGGCGTCGGGGATGCCCGCGCATCGCGACCACAGCGCGATCAGCTTGCACAACAAACATGCGGCACTGCATGTTGCTCGCCTCGAGACCGGTGGGTCGGTATCTCTCCCGGATGCGCCGTACGTGCACGGCTTCATCGCCGGTGGCACTGTCGACGTCGAGGGAGTCGGATTGCTCGGTCCGGGAGATTCGTTGCGACTCAAGGATACTGGCGGTCAACGAGTCGAGGGAATCGGCGATGCGGAGATACTCGTATGGGAGATGCACGCGTCGACGAACTGACGACACCACCGAGTACGCCCAATGTTCGGACTACACAGCAGGTTCGTCGTAGGGTGGATGCCGGTAGTGGCGGATCCCGATTGTGGTGGATCCCGGTGGTACAGAAGGAGGAGCCATGGCATCTGGTCGAGCACAGGCCCCACGGACGACACCGCACATCGATGTGCACCGCTCCGGCGATCGCTTGAAATCCCGCGTCTCCTGGCTGGATTCGAAACATTCGTTCTCGTTCGGACAGCACTACGATCCGGACAACACTCATCACGGATTGCTGCTCGTCAACAACGACGACACCGTACTGGCGGGAACCGGTTTCGACACCCATCCGCACAAGGACATGGAAATCGTGACCTGGGTGCTTCGCGGTTCGCTCGTGCACCAGGATTCCATCGGCCACACCGGCGTCATCTATCCGGGACTCGCCCAGCGCATGAGCGCCGGTACCGGAATCATGCACAGTGAGAAGAACGATTCGTGGCGTATCGGCGGCGAACAGCATTCCGACCCCGTGCATTTCATTCAGATGTGGGTGGTACCGGACGAAGGTGGACTGACCCCCGGTTACGAACAGCTCGAGATCGACGACGAACTGCTGCGCGGCGGTCTGATCCCGGTTGCCTCCGGGATGGAGCGCTACAAGGATCATTCGGCGATTCGCATCAACAACAAGAACGCCGCCATGCATGTCGCACGCATTCTGCCGGGCACCTCCGTGAATCTTCCGGGCGCACGGTTCCTGCACGTCTTCGTCGCGCAGGGCACTGCCGAGATGGAGGGCGTCGGCACACTGTACGAGGGCGATGCTGTCCGGTTGAGCGATTCGGGTGGCCAGCAGCTGACCTCCGACGCCGGGGCCGAAGTCCTCGTCTGGGAGATGCATTCACGTATCGGTGGTTGAGACCCGGTCTCGGTAGGACTCGGCGCGCTGGAGATACTCGACGGATGAGCATCGACAACTCCGCCGCGCCCGTCAAGAAGCTTGACCCACTCAACACATTGATGGGTGTGCGCGCCGTTTCGGTCGAGCCCGGGGACCTGGCCTTCGCGCAGGCCGTCGGCGAGCGATTCCACGATCACCGTGGCAAGACCGTGCTCGGTTCCATCGGAGTCATGATCGACGGTGCCATGGGTGGCGCGGTGTACTCGGGACTGACCTCGGGCCATCAGTCCGTGCTCGCGCAGGTCACGGTCAGTGCGGGCGCCGACATCCCCGACATCGCGGACGTCGGTGCCACCGGAACACTCGTGCATCTCGACGACGGCGTCGGACTCGCATCCGGGCAACTTCGCGACGAGAACGGCACCCTTCTGGCAGTGATGGCTGGTCGCGCCATGGTGGTCTCGCGTCCCCCCGTCGTGGGAATCGACGACTACGTAGAGGGCGAGCCGCTGCCCGTCCCGACGCCGGAGAAGACAAGCAACCTGAGCGGGTTGTCCGGGTCCGACGTCGTCGAAGGAATCCGCGACGGCAAACTCGAACGCGGTCCACTCGCCGGACTCCTCGATCTTGCTGTCGTCGACGTGACCCCGGGTTCCGTCGTCGGTGAGTTCGCACCCGTGGCCTGGATGGCCAACCCGTTGGGCGCCGTTCAGGGCGGTGTCCTCATCTCGGCAGTCGACGCCATCACTGGCCTGTCTGCCCAGACCCTGACCAGCGTCGACCAGGACTATCGCGTCCTCGACCACAAGATCGACTTCCTGCGCTCACCCGACATCGGCGGGCCGGTCTTGCGCGCCGAGGCCTCCGTGATTCGTGCCGGGCGCAGGCTCGCGCTGATCGAAACTCGCATCGTCGACGCCGGCGGACAGGTCTATGTGCGGGCCACTTCGAGCATTCAGATGCTCTCCCAGCAAGTTCACAGCGGATAACCAGTTCCGCACCAGGTCGCCCGTCCACCATTGAGACAACAGCCCACACAATGGAGGTACAGCGGCGTGAACAAAGACATCGAAGCGAGCAGGCTGCGCGTGAGCCGTCGGCGGGCTCTCGCCCTCGGCGGTACCATCAGTCTCGGCGGGCTCATCGCAGCGTGCTCCGGCAACAGTGGCACCGCCACGACGACTTCGGCTGCGGCTGCGGCTGCGTCGACGACAACCACTTCCGGCACTTCCGCCGCGGCCACGTCCGGCGACGCTGTCACCGCACTTCTGGCCAAAGCACCGCAGTGTGTCATGAGCAAGGAAGAGACGCAGGGTCCCTACTGGTTCGACGTCGACTCCATTCGCGGCGACATCCGCGAGGACCGTCCGGGCACCACGCTGCAGGTTGCGATGCGCGTGCAGGACAACAGCCAGTGCAACGTCGACGGCAGCATCGGCGCGGTCAGTAACGCCGTCGTCGAGATCTGGCACTGCGACGCCGGCGGCGTGTACTCCGGCTTCGAATCCGGTTCGCTGAGCGCCAACGGCGGCGGCGGTGGCGGAACTCCCCCGGCCGGCGGGATGGGTGAACCTCCGTCAGGTGCACCCGGAGGCGGAATGGGCGGTGGCATGGGAGGGTCCGGTGAGACCTCCGACGGTTCGTACAGTGTCGGCGACACCGAAGCCACCACCACCGACGACGGCACCTATCTGCGCGGGGCGCAGACCACCGATGCAAACGGCATCGCACAGTTCACCACGATCTTCCCCGGCTGGTACATGGGCCGCACCACCCACATCCACGTCAAGGTTCACATCGACAAGAAGACGGTCCTCACGTCGCAGACCTTCTTCGACGAGACCCTTCTCGACGAGGTGTACTCGCAGTCCCCGTACAGCGAGCACACCGGTCGTGAGAACAACACGAACAACGCCAGTGACGGCATCTACGACGACACCGGCCTCATGACCGTCGAAAAGCAGTCGGACGGGTCCTACCTCGCCGTCATCAACCTGGGTATCGACGCCTGAGGTAGGAGCCCGGTCAGCTGCCGACGTATGCCGCGAGGTGCTTTCCGGTGAGTGTGGAGCCGTCTGCGACGAGCTCCTCGGGAGTGCCCTCGAAGACGATCCGACCGCCGTCGTGACCGGCACCAGGGCCGAGGTCGATGATCCAGTCTGCGTGTGCCATCACCGCTTGGTGGTGCTCGATCACGATGACTGACTTACCGGAATCGACCAGTCGATCGAGCAGGCCGAGCAACTGCTCGACGTCGGCCAGGTGCAGTCCGGTGGTCGGCTCGTCGAGGACGTACACGCCGCCCTTCTCACCCAGGTGGGTTGCCAGCTTGATGCGCTGACGCTCACCGCCCGACAGCGTCGTCAACGGCTGGCCGATCGTGAGGTATCCGAGCCCCACGTCGACCAGTCGGACGAGGATCTTGTGCGCAGCGAGGGTCTTGGCCTCACCGTCGCCGAAGAACTCCTCGGCCTCGGCCACCGACATCGTGAGAACCTCGTTGATGTCCTTGCCACCGAATTTGTATTCGAGTACCTCGGCTTGGAAGCGCTTGCCCTCGCACTCCTCGCAGAGAGTGGCAACGCCGGCCATCATCGCCAGGTCGCTGTAGATGACGCCGTTGCCGTTGCACGTCGGGCAGGCGCCCTCGGAGTTGGCACTGAACAGCGCCGGCTTCACGCCGTTGGCCTTGGCGAATGCCTTGCGGATCGGGTCGAGCAGCCCCGTGTACGTCGCCGGGTTGCTCCGACGCGAGCCGCGGATCGCACTCTGATCGACCGACACCACGTCTTCGCGTTTCGCGAGCGAGCCGTGGATCAGCGAACTCTTGCCCGACCCTGCCACACCGGTCACCACGACCAGTACGCCGAGCGGTACGTCGACGTCTACATCTTGGAGGTTGTGTGAGTTCGCTCCACGAATCTCGATTGCGCCAGTGGATTCGCGCACGGTCTCCTTGATTGCGGCCCGGTCGTCGAAGTGACGGCCGGTGACGGTGTCGCTGGCACGAAGGCCCTCGACGGTGCCCTCGAAGCAGACGTTTCCGCCGGCGCTACCCGCACCCGGACCGAGGTCGACGATGTGGTCGGCGATCACGATCGTCTCCGGCTTGTGCTCGACCACGAGCACGGTGTTGCCCTTGTCGCGCAGGCGCAGCAGTAGGTCGTTCATCCTCGCGATGTCGTGCGGATGCAGGCCGGTGGTGGGCTCGTCGAAAACATACGTGATGTCGGTGAGCGAGGAACCCAGGTGACGAATCATCTTGGTGCGCTGAGCTTCACCGCCGGAGAGGGTTCCCGACGGCCGATCGAGACTGAGGTAGCCGAGTCCGATCTCCACGAACGAGTCGAGCGTTTCACCGAGCGTCGTGAGCAACGGCGCGACCGAAGGCTCCTTCAGTCCGCTGACCCATTCCGCGAGATCGCTGATCTGCATCGAGCAGGCGTCGGCGATGTTGACGCCCTTGATCTTCGACGACCGCGCCCCCTCGCTCAGTCGCGTCCCGTCGCATTCGGGGCAGGTGGTGAACGTGATCGCCCGCTCGACGAAAGCCCGGATGTGGGGCTGCATCGCGTCGACGTCCTTGGCCAGGAACGACTTCTGAATCTGCGGAATCAGACCCGTGTACGTCAGGTTGATGCCTTCGACCTTGATCTTGGTCGGCTCTTTGTAGAGCAGATCGTTCAGTTCCTTCTTGGTGTACTTCTTGATCGGCTTGTCGGGATCGAAGAAGCCGCAGCCGCGATAGATCCGGCCGTACCAACCCTCCATGCTGTAACCGGGCACCGTGATCGCACTCTCGTTGAGCGACTTGGTGTCGTCGTACAACGCGGTCAGATCGAAATCGTTGACCGCCCCTCGTCCCTCACACCGCGGACACATGCCGCCGGTGATCTTGAAGCTGCGACGCTCTTTCGTCTGACGTCCGCCGCGTTCCATCGTGACCGCGCCTGCTCCGGAGATCGAGGCCACGTTGAACGAAAACGCCTGAGGCGAACCGATGTGAGGCTTTCCGAGACGGCTGAACAGGATGCGGAGCATCGCGTTGGCGTCGGTGGCGGTTCCGACGGTCGAGCGCGGGTCGACTCCCATCCGCTGCTGATCGACGATGATCGCGGTGGTCAGGCCGTCGAGAACATCGACGTCCGGCCGCGCGAGCGTCGGCATGAAGCCTTGAACGAAAGCGCTGTAGGTCTCGTTGATCATCCGCTGCGATTCCGCGGCGATCGTACTGAACACCAGCGAACTCTTCCCCGAACCGGAGACGCCGGTGAATACCGTCAGCCTCCGCTTCGGGATCTCGACACTGATGTCTTCGAGGTTGTTCACCCGCGCGCCTTGCACGCGGATCAAATCGTGGCTGTCTGCGGTGTGCAAGGCAGTCATCGTGTCTCCATCTGTCAGTCGATCGCCGACGGTCTCAGCGCAGTTGACGGGCTCAGCGCAGTTCTTGAATACGGATCAGGTTTCCCGCTGGGTCCCGGACGGCGCAATCGCGAACGCCGTACGGCTGCTCGGTCGGTTCCTGGACGACGTCGATGTCGCCGGCCTGAAGCCGCTCGAACGTGTCGTCCAGATCTTTGGTGGCCAGGAGAAGTCCGCCGTAGGTGCCCTTGGCCATCATCTCGATGATGGTGCGGCGCTCCTCGTCGGTGATTCCGGGATCGACGGCCGGCGGATGCAGCACGATGGAGGTGCCGGGCTGGCCGGGCGGCCCCACCGTGATCCAACGCATCCCGTCGTAGCCGACGTCGTTGCGAACCTCGAAGCCGAGCGTGTCGCGATAGAAGTTCAGGGCGGCTTCAGGGTCGTCCTGCGGAAGGAAACTCGAGTGAATGGTGATGTCCATGGCGATCACGTTAATTGCGGCTGCGCGGTCTGCGCTTCTCGATTCCTGATCGGTCTGGTGACTTGTTTGGACACGCAGGACGGCATTCCTGCCGTCGACTGCTCGGCCTCGCGCCGATAGACACTGGGCGGAACCCCCACCAATTCGGTGAACTTGCTGCTGAAAGTGCCGAGAGAGCTGCAACCGACCTCGAAGCAGACGTCCGTGACACTGAGGTCTCCGCGCCGCAGTAACGCCATCGCTCGCTCGATTCGCCTGGTCATCAGGTAGGCGTACGGCGGTTCTCCGTATGCCTGACGGAATTGGCGACTGAGATGCCCCGCAGACATGTTCACTCCCCGCGCGAGCGCCTCCACGTCCAGAGGCCGCGCGTACTCCCGGTCGATACGGTCTCGCACACGTCGTAGTCGCGCGAGGTCCTGCAGGTGCGGATCTGCGGCAGGTCTGCTGGTCACGTATTCGATCGTGCCATGCCATACCGACGTTGCCCAGCACAAGAGATGAACTCGGCGTGGAGCGATCGCGCACACACCGAGCAGTTCGTCATGATCGTGTAAGGATGGAGAAATGACCACGGCTCATCGCTCAGGCATCGACCTCACCCACCTCGACGGCGACACACGGGCGCAGGACGATCTGTTCGTCCACGTCAACGGAAAATGGCTCGCCGAATACGAGATTCCGGCAGACCGCGCAGTCGACGGGGCCTTCCGGACGCTCTACGACAAGGCCGAAGAAGACGTACAGACCATCATCACCGAAGCCGCGGAGTCCAACTCGGCCGCCGGTACCGATGCACAGCGCATCGGCGACCTGTACTCGAGTTTCATGGACGCCGACGCCGTGGAGGCCGCAGGCCTCGGCCCCATCGACGACGAGCTCGACGCCGTCGCCGATGCGCCGGACCGGTCGTCGCTGGCCACCGTGATCGGACGCCACCAGCGCGTCGGCGTCGGCGGTGCCATCTCGCATTACGTCGACACCGATGCCAAGAACTCCGAGCGGTACCTGATCCACTTCAGCCAGTCGGGAATCAGCCTCCCCGACGAGTCGTACTACCGCGAGGACAACTACGCGGAGATCCGCGAGAAGTACGTCGCGCACATCGACAAGATGTTCACCCTCGCCGGCGTCGGCTACGACGCCCAGCGTGTGTTCGAGCTCGAGAAGAAGATCGCGGCCGGGCATTGGGACGTCGTCAAGCGTCGTGACGCAGATTTGAGTTACAACCTGGTGGGCTTCGAGGAACTGACCGAGCAGAACCCCGGTTTGGACTGGGCGGCATGGCTGTCCGGTCTCGGCGCCGATTCGGAGAAGTTCGCCGAGATCGTGGTCCGCCAGCCCGAATTCCTGCACACCTTCACCGCACTCTGGGCGTCGGAGTCACTGGACGACTGGAAGGCATGGGCGGCGTGGAAGGTGCTTCATGCCCGCTCCCCTTACCTGCATTCGGCCCTGGTCGACGAGACTTTCGCTTTCTACGGCACCACACTGTCCGGGACCGAAGAGAACCGTGAGCGCTGGAAGCGCGGGGTAAGCCTGGTCCAGGATCTGCTCGGCGAGGCAGTCGGCAAGCTCTACGTCGATCGACACTTCCCCGCAGAGGCGAAGACCCGCATGCTGGAACTGGTCGCAAACCTGCAGGAGGCGTACCGCCGCAACATCTCCGACCTCGAGTGGATGAGCCCGCAGACTCGTGAGGCTGCATTGGCCAAGCTCGAGAAGTTCACCCCGAAGATCGGTTACCCCGACAAGTGGCGCGACTACGCCGGACTCGAGATCTCGGCAACCGACCTGGTGGGCAACTACCGTCGCGGATACGCCGCCGAGTACGACCGTGACCTGGCCAAGCTGGGCGGCCCCATCGACCGTGACGAGTGGTTCATGACACCGCAGACCGTCAACGCCTACTACAACCCGGGCATGAACGAAATCGTCTTCCCCGCAGCCATTCTCCAGCCGCCGTTCTTCGACGCGGCAGCCGACGACGCTGCCAACTACGGCGGCATCGGCGCCGTCATCGGCCACGAGATCGGTCACGGATTCGACGATCAGGGCGCCAAGTACGACGGCGACGGCAACATGGTCGACTGGTGGACCGACGAGGACCGCAGCGAATTCGGCAAGCGCACAAAGGCTCTCATCGAGCAGTACAACGAGTTCGAGCCCAAGGAACTGCCGGGCCACCACGTCAACGGCGAGTTCACGATCGGCGAGAACATCGGCGACCTCGGCGGGCTGTCGATCGCGATCGCGGCGTACAAGATCGCGACCGAAGGTACCGAACCTCCGGTCATCGACGGACTCACCGGCTTGCAGCGCGTGTTCTTCGGGTGGGCGCAGGTATGGCGCACGAAGGCCCGTGAGGCCGAAGCGCTTCGCCGTCTGGCCGTCGACCCGCACTCGCCGCCGGAGTTCCGGTGCAACGGCGTCGTCCGCAACCTCGACACGTTCCACGAGGAGTTCGACGTCAAGCCCGGTGACGCACTGTATTTGGAGCCGGAGAAGCGTGTGAAGATCTGGTAGCAGGGGCAAGCCCCTGTGCGCGCTTAGGGACCCCCTGGACTCCCTGAGCGCGCACGGGGCCGAAGGCCTACCGGGCGTACATGATCACCCCGACGCCGACCAGACAGATCAGCGCACCGGCGATGTCGAAACGATCCGGGCGGAATCCGTCCATCACCACCGCCCACAGCAGTGAACCTGCGACGAAGATCCCGCCGTACGCGGCGAGGATGCGCCCGAAGTTCGCATCGGGTTGCATGGTGGCGACCAGACCGTAGAGGCCGAGCGAGATGACGCCGAGCCCCACCCAGATCCATCCCTTGTGCTCGCGAATTCCCTGCCACACCAACCACGCGCCCCCGATTTCGAGCAGCGCGGCGAGTACGAACAGCAACAGCGAACGTGCGACGGTCATGCCGCACACAGTATCGCTACAGACGTACTCCGGTCTCCGCGGAAAAGAAGTACACCTCGCCGGCCTTGGGCAGCAGATGAAGCGACTCCCCCGGTGCCACCGACATCTTCCGGTCGACGCGAATGACGATTCGACCGGATCGGCTCTGCCACTGCGAATCCGGGGCACCCTTTGCATAGACGAACGATTCGGCTCCCAACTCTTCGAGCAGATCGGCATCCACGGCCAGCGAGCCCTTTCGCCACGCTCCCACCAGATCCCACGATTCCGGGCGCACTCCCACGACGACCCGCTCCCGCTCGGACGCCCCGGTGGGCAGCGGAATCCGCAGATCACCGAGCACTGCGACGGTTCCCTCGACCGGCGCTTCGATCAGGTTCATGCCGGGCGATCCGATGAAGGCGGCCACAAAGGTGTTGACGGGGTTGTCGTAGAGTTCGCGCGGCTTCGCCACCTGCTGCAAGCGACCGTCCAGCATCACCGCCACTCGGTCCCCCATCGTCATCGCCTCGACCTGATCGTGGGTGACGTAGACCGTCGTGGTGCCGAGTCGACGCTGTAAGGCGGCGATCTGCGACCGTGTGCTGACGCGTAGTTTGGCATCCAGATTGCTGAGCGGCTCATCCATGCAGAACACCTTGGGATGGCGAACGATGGCTCTACCCATGGCGACTCGCTGGCGTTGCCCACCGGACAGCTTGGCCGGTTTACGTCCGAGCAGCGGTTCGAGCTCGAGCATCCGCGCTGCCTCGAGTACCCGCTCCCGTCGCTCGGCCTTTCCTACTCCGGCATTCTGCAGCGCGAAGCCCATGTTCTGCTCGACGGTCATGTTCGGGTACAGCGCGTAACTCTGAAACACCATGGCGACGTCACGTGCTCGCGGAGCGAGGTGCGTGACGTCCGTGCCGCCGATCTCGATCCGGCCGTCCGACGCGGACTCGAGACCGGCGAGCATTCGTAGGCTGGTGGACTTACCGCAACCGGAAGGTCCTACGAGTACCAGGAACTCACCGTCGGCGATGTCGAGGTCGAGACGGTCGACTGCCGGTCGATCGGTTCCTTCGTAGCGGTGCGTGACTCCCGCGAATTGCACGTTGGCCATGAGTGTTCTCTCCTACTACTTCGGCAGCTTGGGGGTGATCTGCCGGTCGATGATCTGCTGCAACTGCGTGGCAACGCCGGCGAATGTCGATGCGACGTCGGCCTTCTGGAGAGCGATCTGCTCGAGTCCGGTGCCGATGATCTGATCCCCACCCGGGACGAACACGCGTGCGTAGTCCTGCGAGCGCGTACGCGAGAGCTGATCCACAGCGGTACGGGAGTTGGGGTTCGCGTCGAGGAACGCCTTCATGCTCGGCTCCGAGGTTGCCGACTTGCGGACCGGCATGTAGCCGACGTTCTGCGAGAAGTACGCCGTGTTCTCACCATTGGTGATGAAGTCGATGAACTTGAGCGCGTTCTTCTTACGCTGATCGGAGATCTTGGACGGGATGGCAAGCCCGGCACCGCCGGTGGGGCAACCGGGAGTTCCGTCCACTGCCGGGAGGAAAGCGGTGCCGAAGTCGAAGTTGGCAGTCTTCTTGATGCCGGACAGATCGCCCGTCGACGCGATGGTCGACGCCAGAATGCCGGTACCGAATTCGTTCGCGATGTCAGTGGAGACCGCGGCGTACTTCTTGTCGTGAATCATGCTGGAGAGGAACTGCCCTGCGGCAATGGTCTTCTCGTTGTCGAGCTGCAGATTCCACTGGTCGGAGTACGAGCCGCCGAACGTCCAGATTGGGCCTTCGTAGGTCCAGCCGAGGTAATCCTTCGCGTTGCCCCACCCGTGTGCCAACTTGCCGTTGCCCACGACCTTCTGCAGCTCGGGTCCCCACTCGTCGAACTCCTGCCATGTCGCCGGCCCACGGTCGGGAAGACCTGCCTGCGACCAGACCGCCTTGTTGTAGTAGAACAACGGCGTCGACCGCGCGTAGGGAAGCGCATAGTGCTTGCCCTGGAACAGGTAGTCGGCGAGCAGTGAATCGACGTAGTCGGCCGAGTCGACCCCCACCTCGGAGAAGAGTCCGTCAAGCGGCTCGATTGCCCCGGCCAGTGCATAGTTGAACCACCAGACATCGGACAGCACAACCACATCGGGCACATCTCCACCGGAGAGGGCAGCGTTGAACTTCTGTGCCACCTCTTCGTAGTTCTTGCCGCCGTCCACCAAGTTGACCTTCAGGTCCGGGTACTTGGTCTGGAAGCGGTTGATCAGTTCCTTCTCCACGTCGGTGGACTTACCCGGGTGGTTCGACCAGAAGGTGATGGTGTTGGAATCACCCGACGCACCGGATGTTCCCGCAGCATCAGCGCTCGACCCGCCGGATCCCGCGCACGCGGTCAGTGCGGCACCGGCGGCGATTGCACCGCCGAGGCTCAAGAATCCGCGCCTGTTCATGTTTGCCATTACTGCTCCTCGAGAAAGAAATGTGACGGGAAAGCTGTCAGCCCTTGACCGCACCGGAGGTGAGGCCCTTGATCATGTGTCGTTGCAGCAGAAGGAAAATCACCAGGATCGGTAGCATCGTCAGCACCGTTCCTGCCATGACCGGACCCCAGTTGGTAAGTCCGTCGTTGTTCTGCAGTTGGGTCAATCCGATCGGCAGCGGCGCTACCGAGGAATCGTCGGACATGAGGAACGGCCACAGGTACTCGTTCCATTCGTTGACCACCGTGATGATGCCGAACGCCACCATCGTGGGTCCGGAAACGGGGAGCACCACGCGCCAGAGCAACCGCCAGTGGCCGGCTCCGTCCATCCGCGCCGCCTCGGCGATCTCCGAAGGGATCGAGAGGAAGTGGTTGCGCATGAGGAACGTACCGAAGGCTACACCCGCGAGCGGAACTATGATGCCCTGGAACGTGTTACGCCAGCCCCACTCTGCCACGAGCGCGTAATTCGAAATCACGGTGATCTGGTTCGGAACCATCAATGCGGCGATGATTCCGAGAAAGACGAAGTTCTTCCCCGGGAAGCGCAGGAAAACAAGCCCATAGGCGCTGAGAGTCCCCAGAACGAACTTCGCCGCCGACAGAATCGTCGTGATCACTATCGAGTTCCGCAAGAACATCCAGAACGGGACCGATGTGGTTGCTTCCGAATAGTTTTCGGGATGCAGCGACGACGGCCACCACGTTGCCGGCTGCGTGTAGATCTCCGGGCGCTCCTTGAACGAGGTCATCACGATCCAGTAGAGCGGCAGGACGATGATGACCAACGCGATCACCATTGCCGCATAGCCGAGGATCTTCACACCGACCTCACGCCGGTCCACGTTCTTGCGGTCCGGCCCCGGCCTAACGACGGAAGTCGGAGCAGCGCTTTTCTTTTCCTCTACCGCTGTCATTTCTCTTCTCCCCGATCCATGGCACGAACCTGGTAGACGGTGATGATCAGCAGGATCAGGAACATGATGGTGGCAACCGTCGCACCGTAGCCCGCCCGGAAGTTTCGGAACGTCTCGTTGTACACCTGGTAGACCATCGTCGTCGTCCCCGTACCCAGCGGGCCACCACGGGTCATGACGTTGATGATGTCGAAGACCTGGAGCGAGTTGAGCATGACGGTGATGGAGAGGAAGAACGTCGTCGGGCGCAACTGAGGTAGGAGAACCCGGCGGAACTTGGTCCACGGCTTGGCACCGTCGATTTCGGCGGCTTCGTTCAACTCTTGCCGAACTCCTTGCAGCGCAGCGAGATAGATGACAAACGTGTAGCCGAGGTTCTTCCACATGTATGTCACCGTCACCATGAACAGCGCCCAGTGGGGATCCTGATAGAAGTCGGGCGATTGGAGTCCGACGCGGTGCAGGAGATCCTGGATCAGACCGAAGTTGGGGTCGAAGACGAACTGAAACGCGACACCGATCGCTGCACCGGAGATGACGAACGGAGCGAAGATGGCCGACCGGACCAGGTTTCGCCCGACGAGCTTGCGATCGAGCAGCATGGCCAACGCCAAACCGATGACCATCGAACCCACCACTGTGACCAATGTGAATACCACTGTGTTGGTGACGATCTGCCAGGTGTCGCTTCGTCCGAACCACTCGCGGTAGTTGCTCAGCCCGATGAACGTCGCCTTCGGGTCCGCAATGTTCCAGTCGAAGAACGAAAGTCGGATGTTGTCCACCAGCGGGCGATAGGTGAACAAGATCAGCAACGCGAGATTGGGGCCGACCAAGAGCGCGAAGAGCGCGTAATCACGCCATGGTCTGCCCCACAGACCTGGCTTGCCTGAAGTGGGCAGCGTTCTTTCCGGACTCGATCTCACTGAGGCAGTCTGACCGCCCGCAACGAATGAATGGTGAACGTACAAGACACTCGAGCTGAACGCGACACGAAAAAGGCCCTGCGCGAATACTTCTCGCGCAGGGCCTTCCTCGTCGATGTCTAGCGGTTCCAGTCGCCCAATCCGTCGGCGCCGCTGAGGACTCCACCTGCGGTGTTCTGCACGATCACCGGGTCACCCTTGCCTGCGTTCTCGAATAACCACTTGGCGTCCTCGGTGCTGACATTGAGGCAGCCGTGGCTGACGTTGGTGAAACCTTGTTGCGCAACCGACCACGGAGCGGCATGGACGAAGATGCCACTGTAGGAAATTCGTGTCGCGTACTCGACGTAGGTGCGGTAACCCTCGGGAGAATCGATCGGGACGCCGTACGTGGACGAATCCATGTACATGTCGCGCAACTGCTCGCCGACGATGTACGTGCCGTTCGGTGTTTCGTGACCCGGCTTGCCGAACGACGTCGGCATGGTGCGCACGACCTCACCGTTGCGGGTGACGGTGACCTGCTTGGTGTTGTCGTCCGCGACGGTGACGAGTGCGTCACCGATGTTGAACGTGGAGTGCGAATCACCGGCGTCGACGGTCACGGAGATGTTCGCCGGCCAGAACTGTGCCGGCTTCCAACGGACCTGGCTGTCGTTGATCCAGTAGAAGCTGCCCTCGACCGGAGGATCGGTGGTCACGCGAATCGCGCGCTCGGCCGTAGCACGGTCGCCGACGGCCTCGTTGAAACGAATGATGATCGGCTGCGCGATGCCGACTGTCTCACCCGCGGACGGATTGAGCGACGGCGCGGAGAAGTTGGGGACGCCGATGGGAGCCTGAATCGGTGTACCCGGGATGCCCGGAACCGGAATCGCCGGATCGAGGTACGGAACGCCGGGAATGACGGGCAACGGGATGTCGGGTCCACCGGGGAAGAGAGGAACGGCCGCGGAAGGTCCGGCGAGAGCCAGGCCGGCAGCCACCGCTCCGACGATTGCCACGGCAACCCGTGACGTCCGACGACCCTGTTTGCTGCCCATGTCACTACCTTCGCTCGAATGACCACGTACTCACGTGGATTTTGCGCGGCCGGCATCGATACCCGCCTGGCACCGATGCCGATGCACCATTCGGACGCGTCCGCCGGGCGCACACTTACACACCCGAGCACGCCGAAGAGAGCAAACCGCACATTTCCATAGTCATTAACACATAAAAGCGGCAATCGAGCAATTCGGATGTTCGCCCAAACGTTGCTATCCGTCGCTGCGGGCAGCGGCCAACATGGATTCGATCGAGATGAGTTTGGTTCGCGGTCGTCCAGTTGCGGCACCGGATGCGCGTTCTGCCTTGTCGATACGCTGCCAACCTTGATAGTCCACCTGATCCGGCGACCGGTCTGCCAACAAAACCTGCAACTTGTCGGCATCCTCGGTCGGGGTGGCGAGGCGCCCACCAGCGAAGTCGTCGAAGATCATCGACACGGTCTCGGCGGAGCAGTACTTGTTGGTGCCGATCACGCCAGTCGGTCCGCGCTTGATCCAACCCGCGACGTAGACACCCGGGATCGGCGTGCCGGTCTCGGTGTCGATTACTCTGCCGTTCTCGTTGGGGATCACGCCGCGAGCGTCGTCGAAGGGCAAGTCGGCCATCGGTGTGCCGCGGTATCCGACCGACCGAAGCACCAGTGAAGTGTCGATCGTCTCCTCGGTCTCGGTAGGCCGGGCGGAGAGCTGACCGGTCGGCGTTGCCACCAATTCGTTTTTCACGATCCTCACCTGTGAGACTGCACCGTCGCCGAGGACCTCGACGGGAGAGGTGAGGAACCGGAGAACGATCCGCTTGCGAGAAGGATCTGCGGTACGCGAAGCAAATTCCTGCGCCTGCTTGACCTTGAGCAGGACGGACGGCTCGGCGGCATCGCTTTCCACGAACGCCTGACTGGCCTCGTCGAGTTCGGCTTCGATCGGGTCGACGACTACGTCCACGTTCGCCATCTGTCCGAGCGCCAACAGTTCGGGATTGGTGTACGCGGCCTGCGCCGGCCCACGACGCCCGAGAATGACCACCTCACGAATCTTGCTGTTCCGCAGCGCTTCCAATGCGTGCTCGGCGAGGTCCGTCTTCGCAAGCTGGTCAGGGTCGGTCACCAGGATGCGTGCGACGTCGAGTGCGACGTTGCCGTTTCCGACGATCACCGCTCGCTCGCCGGACAGATCGAAAGTCCGATCGGCATATCCCGGGTGGCCGTTGTACCAGGCGACGAACTCGGTGGCGGCGTGACTTCCCGGCAGATCCTCGCCCGGGATCTCGAGCTTGCGATCCCCGGCAGCGCCCACCGCGTAGATCACTGCGTGGTGATGGTCCAAGAGTTCCGAATGCGAGATGTGGGTGCCCACCTCGACGTTGAAGTGGCAGCGCACAGTCTTCTTCGCGACGACGGCGCGGAACTGATCGGTGACCCCCTTGGTTCCGGGATGGTCTGGCGCCACGCCGGCGCGCACCAAACCGTAGGGAGTGGGAAGTCGATCGAACATGTCGACCTCGACGCGAGGCTTGCCGGTCAGTTCCATCGCCGCGTAGCAGGCGGCCGGGCCGGAGCCGACGATCGCTACTTTCAGCGTTCCCAGTTCGGGATCGATCTTGGCCATCGTGATCGGCTCGGGCCAATCCGGGCCCATCGGATGCTTCTCGAAGTACGACGCGTTCATCTGCAGGTACGGCGCGTCGTCCTCGTCGAGTTCGTTGTCCGGGAAGATCGCCTCGACCGGGCATTCGTCCACACACGCACCACAATCGATGCAGGTGTCGGGATCGATGTAGAGCATTTCGGTGGTCGCGAACGGGGCTTCGTCCGGTGTCGGGTGAATGCAATTGACCGGACACACGTCAACACACGAGGCGTCGTTGCAGCACGGCTGCGTGATCACATACGCCATGACATTCCCCTATCCCTGAAACACGAAGCTCGAACTGGTTCCCAGACTATAACGTGTTCCAATTTGGCGCGAGAATCGTTTTCAGATCACCCCATTGCGCTTCAGCAGCCACACCGCCTGCACGGTGGCGTGACCTCGCCATTCCAACGCCGCGACGGGCGAATAGCTGTCGAAATCCACCGCCCAACCGCCGTCGCCATGTTGTCGCGCAGCGAGCGCAGACAGTTCGGACTCGATCACTGATGCGTCGAACAACGCGCGGGTCGGGCCGCCGGGAAGCGGTGAGAAATCGAGGGGCCGCATGAATTCGCCCTCGGCTCCCCCGTCCACGTGAACCAAGCCGTCAGCCGGGATACGCGAACCAAGAGTGCTCACCAACGACGACGCTTCGGGACTGTTCCGGTGAACCGCGTCGAGAAACTGCAAGGCAAAGGCCAGCTCGAGGGCATGCAGAGAATCCGCCCCGTCGATCGCGTCGAGGCAATATCGAACGGCAGAGGCGAACCACGGATGTTCGGCGACGGCCTCGTCGAATTCGGCGACGCGAGCCGCTGCAGCACACACGATGCTGGTGATCTGCAACGACGGCGCCAACGGATCCGCATCCACCCAGAAGGGCGCACAACCGGCCGGGTCGGCGATCGGGAAGGCGAACGGCAAACCGCCGTCTGCCAGCGAATTGGTCTGCAACCAGTCGCACAGTTCGACGGCTCTGGGCGTCGGCGTTCCGATGTCGGCAAAGGCTTCGAAGGCGTGCAGCGCGCCGCCAGGTTGGCTCGATGCCGAGCGAAGATCCGGTTCGAGTCCCCAGCCGTACCCACCGTCCGGGTTGCGATAACTGTCCACAGCCGCCAATGCCGCAGTCCGGTCACCCTGTCCGAGAATCAAATTCAGTCGATGCCGATCGAGAGTTCTGGCATGTCCCGCCATGAACCCGACGGCCGCCCTGAGATCAACACTCATGAACGACGACTCAAGATTCGTCGCCGTCAAGCCGGAAGCCGACCTTCAACGTGACCTGGAAATGCGCCACGGCGCCGTTCTCGATGTGACCGCGAGTTTCCACCACCTCGAACCATTCGAGGTTGCGCACCGTCTCGTTCGCCCGGGCGATGGCGGTGCGAATTGCCGCGTCACTGCTCTCGGTGGACGAGCCGACGATCTCGGTCACCCGGTACACGTTGCTGCTCATGGCATTCCCTTCGTGTCAGATTCGACGAACCAACTCCTGCGCCTCGGCGCCGAGCCTCGCAAGGCGAAGATCACCGAGAGCTGTCACAGCACTACCCAACCTGTTGGTGGTGAAACCGAGCGAGAGTCCGCTGGACAGGTCCGCATACGCGCCTGAACCGCCGACTCCGTAGTGGCCTATCGCATTCCGCGGCTGCCGCCGCGCGGCAATGATCGGCGGGTGGTAACCGAGAGTCCAGTTGGGCCGCACCGCCAGCACGTAATCCCGATCGCGAGTCTGGATGGTCGACATCTGGTCGATGGTCGATTCCTTCAGGAACCGCTTCCCGTCGATCACGCCGCCGTTCGCGATGGCGCCGTACATCTTCGCGAGAGCACGCGCGCTGAACACTCCGTTCCAGCCCGGCATGACGGCGTCGTGGACAGCCGGGTTGCGCACCATGACGTCGAAACCGTCCGGCATCGCGGCCTCCGCGAGTCCGCGAGTCGGACCGACGTGTGAGAGCACGGTCGACGCGAAGGCCCAGTTCAAGCCGGCAGGGTTGATATGTGGGAACAGCTTCGCGATCCGTGGACGCCCGGTTTCCGGTACGCGGTACCAGAATTCGTCGACTCCGAGGGGCTTCGCTATCTCCGCTTGTACGACGTCGATGAACGGCTGACCGGACACCCTGGCCACAAGTTCGGCTACCAACCAGCCGTAGGTCACAGCGTGATAGCCGGGGCCTCGAAGCCGACGCGGATCCGGTTTCTCGGCAGCCAGGGCGGCAACGACCGCGTCGTAGTCCATCAGGTCGAGAGGATGCGGCATCAAGCCGCGAACTCGGTGAAGGCCCGCGCGATGTGACATCAGTTCGCGGACGGAGATCTTGTCCTTGCCGGCCGCCGCGAATTCAGGCCAGTACCGAGCAACCGGGGCGTCGTAGTCGATCAACCCACGTTCGGCGAGTCGGTGAACGACGGTGCTGGCGACGCCTTTGCCGGTCGAGAACGACAGCGACACCGTGTCGTGGTCCCAGCGCCGATCACGATCGGCATTGCCGGCCCAGATGTCGAGCACTTTCTCACCGCCCAGGTACACGACCAGCGCGCCGCCGCCTTGTTGCGGTTGGCGATACATCGCGAAAAAGCGGTCGGCCAAGGGAAGGAATCGCCGGTCCACGTACAGCTCGGTGCGCGAAGGCACCTCCACCCGGGCGAGCGAACCCCGTCGTGCACTGGGAGTCATCGCGTCCTCCGATCCCCGCTGATCAAGTTGCCCGGTCACCCGATCGGTGGCAGGAGCTTGACACCATTGTGACCACTGTCACGCAAGAGGTTCAGGGCCGGGGTGCCCTCACGGGGTGACCCACGTCGAAGTGCCGTCGCTGAAACATCCCTGACCTGTGGCGATATTGAAAACAAGGGTGGGACCACCTGAGCAGATCGCCCCGACGTCCGCGTCACCCACTGCCGCTCTGCCACCAGGCCCACTGAGCACGACGGCAAATGGTGAGGAGTCGGTGCGACCGAGTGCGAGCGAACCCGGGCCGTACGCGACGGCGGCAAGCAGCCCACCGCGCGACTCCGCTGCAGCAACGCCGCCGAAGAGTCCGACGCCCGCCGACCTGCCGCCGTCTCGCGAATCGGCGACGCCGACGCCATCGCCCTCCACGTGTGAAATCGCGTAACTGGAGGGATCTGCCACCGCTCGGCATGCGGATGACCCGTCGACGATCGTCTGATCTTGGCCGCGCGCCGAACAATCCAACGTCGCGGCCGACGCTGTTCCGCTACCGAGTGACAATCCGAAGGCGGCAAGAATCACGCCACCCGCCGCTAAGCTTGCTGCTCGCATTTTCCGGCGATCCATATCCAACCCCCACAGTGCATTCGACGTGACCGTACATTCGACGTCTGATCGAATTACCCGATATGTCCGCCTCTGACGCTACCCGTCTTTGTTCTTCCGATCGCGGTCCTTGCTCGGTTGAACACGTTTGGGTTCACCGGGCATTTTGGGATAGTTCGGCGGGTACGGCAGATCGCCCAGTCCTGCCGCCAGATCCTTCTCCCACATCTCCAACAGAACATCGAGGGCAAAGGCCTTGTCGTGCATGGCTTCCATCGGATCACCACGATCGGCGAGCAAGCCGGGAACCGTGGCGATGGTGCAGTCGTCTGGATGCACGTCGCGCAGTTCGTCCCAGGTCACCGGCGTCGACACAGTTGCGATCGGCGTCTTACGAGCGGAATACGCCGCCGCGATCGTCCGGTCACGGGCATTCTGATTGAAGTCGATGAAGATCCGTTCACCCCGCTCTTCCTTCCACCACGCCGTGGTGGCGCGATCGGCACTACGACGTTCGACTTCACGGGCGAGGGCGATACCCGCGTGGCGGACCTCGACAAAATCCCAGCGCGCCTCGAGCGGGATGTAGACGTGAAGGCCTCGGCCACCGGACGTCTTGGGAAATCCTTCCAATCCCAACTCGGCGAGCAGAGGGCGAAGGACCTCGTCCGCGATGGCAACGGCCTCGTCGAACCCGGTCCCCGGTTGCGGATCGAGATCGATGCGCAGTTCGTCCGGGTGGTCGGTGTCCGGGCACCGCACGGCCCAGGGATGAAACGTGACAGTCCCGAGATTGGCGGCCCACACGATGTTCGCAGCACTTCGCACTCGAAGGACGTCAGCCTTGCGACCCGACGGGAACGTGACCTCGCAGGATTCGACGTGCTCGGGCCGCTTTGCCGGCAGCCGCTTCTGGTAAACCTCTTCGCCCTCGATGCCGTCGGGGAATCGCTGAAGATGAGTTGGCCGATCTTGGAGCGCCCGCAACGCTGCACCCTGCAGCGCCACCGTTCGGTAGTACTCGACAAGATGCCGTTTGGTTCCGCCGTCCTCACCCAACTGCGGATAGTAGATCTTGTCCGGGCTCGACAATCGGACCGCGATCCCGTCGACGTCCAGTTCCTCTGCCGGGCTCGCCATCACTTACCGCCTGCAAGAACATCCGCGAAGTCGTATCGCACCGGAACCTCCAACTGATCGAATGTGCATTCGTCGGGCACCCTGTCCGGACGCCAGCGCAGGAATCGTGCAGCGTGCCGAAAGCGTTCCCCTTCCATCTGGTCGTACGCCACTTCGAGCACCCGCTCAGGACGAAGCGGAATCCAGGAGCGGTCTGCGGCCGATCTCCACCGGCTGGCCTCTCCCTCGGCTACAACGTCGTCCCCGAGGCGCAAAGGTTCGAGTTCGGCCAACAACTCGATCCGCCGCGCCGCGGTGAAAGCAGAAGCGCCACCGACCATCTTCAATTCGGAACCGTCGTACAGACCAAGAAGCATCGACCCGATACCTGGCTGACTCTTGTGGGGACGGTAGCCCAGCAGTACGACATCCGCGGTCCTGGCGTGTTTCACCTTGATCATCTCGCGCTTGTTCGGCAGGTACGGTCCCGCCAGCTTCTTGGCGACAACCCCGTCGAGACCCGCGCCTTCGAAGGTTTCGAACCAGGCCATTGCTTCGGCGCTGTCTGCCGTCGCTGCCGTGACGTGGCAACTCGGCCCGCCACCGATGCAATCGAGGAGCAGCGCACGTCGGACCCCGAAGTCCTCGATCGAGACGTCGCGATCGCCGAGCGCCAGTAAATCGAACCCGACAAATTGCGCTGGCGTCTGTTCCGACAACAATGCGACGCGGCTCGCGGCGGGATGAATCCGCTCGGAGAGCGCTTCCCAACTCAGACGCGTCACACCGTCGATCTCACGGGGAACCACCAGTTCTCCGTCCACGACACATTTTTCGGGCAATTCAGACTTGACAGCTTCCACCGCTTCGGGAAAGTACCGCGCCAGGTCCTTTCCTCCTCGCGATCCGAGCACCACTTCGTCACCGTCACGAAAGATGATTGCTCGAAATCCGTCCCATTTCGGCTCGTACGACCACGTCGGGTCACCGGACTCGGGCTGAGGCGGCACAGTGGCCGCAGCCTTCGCGAGCATCGGGGCAAGCGGCGGCATCAGGGGTAGCTCCACCTACCCATACTGACAGTCCGGTTGGCAATTCGACTACCGATGTATTGGAATAGGTCCCGAACAATCCACGAACCAACAGAATTATCCAAGAATCAACAAAGGGGTCCTTATGTCCGGAATCGTCCGGCGACTTTGCACTGCGGTGATCGCAACTTCTGCAATCGCCGCCTTCACCGTCGGTTGCGGTTCCGACATCGAGCCGAAAGCCATTGCGGAATCATCTTCCTCGGTTGCCGATTCGACCACTACCTCCGCGGCCCCGACCACCTCGAAGATCACCGGCCAGGAGGGCTCGGACGACGGCGGCGACGTCGACATCGACGTGTCGATCGGTGATTGCGTCAAGCTCGGAGGCACCACGACGGCCGCAGAAATCGACAACGCGGACTGCGGTAGCAAGGATTCCAACTACAAGGTGGTCGCCAAGGTTCCCACCTCTGATCTGTGTGCCTCCGATGTCGACTCGTACTACTACGAGACCCTCGCGGGTGACGAGCAGGGCGCTGTCTGTCTCGACGTCGACTGGGTAGTCGGCGGATGCATGGACCTCGGCAGCGGAATGGATGAGCCCGCCCGCATCGAATGCTCGGATACCAGCGGCACCAATGTAGTCGAGGTCGTCGAAATCCTGCAGAACTCCACGTCGATCGACGAATGCGGTTCGGGGGCAGACTCGGGATTCGAGCACCCGGAACGTAAGTTCACGGTCTGCGTCGCAACGCTCTGATTCGAGCGCCCTCCCGAAAAACACCTGTGCGCCTTGCCAACCGATCTCGGTTGGCAAGGCGCACAGCGCTTTCTACAGCCGGCGCTTTCTACAGCCAGCCCCGACGCTTGAAGATCGTGTAGAGACTTCCACAGGTCAGGAACATCATCGAGAGCGCAAACGGATAGCCCAAGTGCCAGTGCAGTTCCGGCATGTCGTCGAAGTTCATCCCGTACACGGTTCCGATGAGCGTCGGCGCGAAGAGAATTGCCGCCCACGCCGAGACCTTCTTGATCTCCTCGTTCTGCGCGTAGCTTGCCTGCGTCAGATTGCGCATCTCCTCGTTCTGGTTCTGCGACACCAGAGTTGCGTTCACCGTGAGGATGTTTCCGAGCAACTGACGAAAGCCGTCGGCCCGCTCCACCACAGTCGTCGCATGGTCGGTGACGTCGCGGAGGTAACGCTGGAGTTCCTCGTCCGTGTGGTACTTGTCGAACCCTGCCGACAACCCACGCAGCATTCCCAGCAGCGGACGCGTCGCCCGCTGGAATTCGATCACCTCACGGGTCAGTTCGTAGATGCGACGCGAAACTCCGGGATCGCCACTGAATACTTCGGTTTCGATCTCGTCGATGTCGTTCTGCAGTCCGGCCACCACCGGGGCGTACCCGTCGACGACTGCGTCGAGAATGGCATAGAGAACGGCCTCGGTACCCAACCGCAACAGGTCAGGATCGTTCTCCATGCGAGTCCGCACCGCCGACAGATCCGGCGATTCACTGTGACGGACGGTCAGAATGAAGTTCGGACCACAGAAGATGTGCAACTCGCCGAATTCGACCCGCTCGGTCTCGTCGCGGTACCGCGCAGCACGCAGGACCACGAACAGTGTCTTGCCGTAGCGCTCGAGCTTGGGGCGCTGGTGCGCGACGATCGCATCCTCGACCGCCAGTTCGTGGAGGTCGAAATGTTGTGCAGCGGCATACAACTGGGCGTCGTCGGGCCGGTACATGCCGATCCACGCCATCGACTGCGAATCCGGAAGGCATGACAGTGCTTCCGCCAGCGTGGACGGTGACGCTATCCGCTCGCCGTCGCGGTACACGCCGCTGTTGACGACGGTCGATTCGACGGGCGCCACCGCCTCGGGCGGGGCAGCCTTGACGACGGTGCGTGCGGCACGCGAGTGTCCGGGATGTGAGTCACCGAGCCCCGCGGAACGACGCGGCAGTACCGAACGTGAACGACGAAATTCGCGCATGCTGAACAGCTTTCGAGGGAAGAGTGAACGACGACGCTTGCTTCACAGCAAAGCCGAAGCCGATGAACACACGATGAAGCTGCAGCAAAATACCGGATCAACCCGGGCGGCTACAGCTTCAGTTGGTACTCGGAGGTTGGCCACGCATTACAGCCACACCTCCTCTTCCCTGAATTCCTACGCAAGTCCGCGCACGACGCCAACATGCTACCCCGACTGTCAGAGCACGACAAACCGAACGACAAGCCGCAGGACAGCACGAACCGGTCGGAGAAAACCCGCTCGACGAATGCAGCTTTCAGTCAGTTCGCAGCGCGCAATCCGCCGATCAACAGTTCGACGATCTGGTCCGCCAACGACTCCGTCTCCGCCAACGTCTGCCCTTCACGCCTTCGGTACCAGAGGTCGATGCCGTTGAGACTGCTGAGGAGGACTTTTGCCGCCATTCGAGGTGAGCCCGCACGAATGGAACCATCCGCGACACCTTCGGTCATCACGTCGACGAACAGATTCTCGTAGTCGAGTCGCAGCGAATTCAGTTCCACGAGGACTTGCTGTTGCCTCGGCTTGAGCGCGGAGTTCATCTGGCCCCGGACACCTTGGTGGATCGTGTGGTGGTACCCGAGATGTGTCATGAGATTGACCAGGTGGGCGTGCGACATCGCTTCGAGACGCGCGAGGCCGCTTTCTGCCCCGCCCATCCGAGACTCGACCTCAGCGCGGAGCAGGCTCATCCCGCGCTCGTAGATTGCCAGGTAGATGTCGAACTTGGAACGAAAGTGGTAGTAGACAAGACCTTTGGTGGCGCCGATTCGATCGGCCAGTAAATCTACAGTCGTGGCCGCGTAACCGTCTTCGGCAAAGGCGTCGGCGGCGCTGGTGATGATCGCGGATCGCACGTCCGGAAGATCACTACTCATTCGACTTCCACTCCCATTCACACTGCCTGCCGGCCCTTGACTGTTTCCACGCCATCGCATAGTAATACTGAGTAGTATCCCAGATCAGAGAGGTTTTCCAATGTCGTTGGATTTTTCCGGCAAGGTAGCGATCATCACGGGCGCAGGCGGCGGACTCGGCCGTTCACACGCATTGGCCCTCGCCGCACGCGGCGCACGCGTCGTCGTCAACGACATGGGTGGCTCGGTCAACGGCAGTGGCGGCGCTGATACCGCAGCAGCCAAAGTAGTGGCGGAAATCGTCGAGCTGGGCGGCGAGGCCATCGCGGACCACTGCGACATCACCGACGTCGACGCCGTTGCCGCCATGGTCGCGACGGCCGTGGACAAGTGGGGCCGCGTGGACATCCTGATCAACAACGCCGGAATCCTGCGCGACAAGTCGTTCATCAAGGCCGAGCTCGACGACTTCCGCAAAGTCATCGACGTGCATCTGATGGGTTCCGTCATCTGTTCCAAGGCAGTCTGGCCGCACATGGTCGAACAGAACTACGGACGCATCCTCATGACTACGTCGGCATCGGGAATTTACGGCAACTTCGGCCAGGCGAACTACGGCGCCGCGAAGTCCGGCGTCGTCGGCCTGATGAACGTTCTCGCCATTGAGGGCGAACGCAAGGGCATCCGCGTCAACTCGCTGGCCCCGACCGCCGCGACCCGCATGACCGAAGACCTCCTCGACGAGAAGACTCTCGCTCTGCTTGCACCCGAATCGATTTCACCCGGCGCACTGTTCATGGTCTCCGATGACGCACCGACGAAGACCATCCTCAGCGCCGGCGCCGGCGTCTTCGCGATCGCTCGCATGGAAGAGTCGCAGGGCGTCTACATCCCCGAAGGCGCACTCTCCCCCGAGGTCGTCGCCGAACGGTGGTCCGAGATCAGTGACATGACCGATTCCGTCCAGGTGCCCGCGGCGTTCGATCAGACCCGCCGGTTCGTCGAGAAGGCCGTGGCGGAGCAGCCCAGCAATTGAGCAGGGCAACCAGACAACTGATCGACCCCGCTCCCCCTAAGGTGTGGTGGTGACCACACCTACGGGAGTATCGATCGTCGACATCGTCGACAGACTGGGAATGACGTTCCTCAGCGGTGGCGACACCGTCGACGGCGCCCGCACTGTCAGCCGCGTGACCCTGCACGAAGGGTCCGAAGCTACCCAGGACAGTGCGGGCGCCGTCGTACTCGGCGCAGGTCTCGCCGGTTCGGCCGATATCGCAACGGCGGTAAGAGAATACGGCTCGGCAGGTGCGGTAGCGCTGATCGTCAAAGAGCCCCTGGACTTCGACGGCCTCGTCGAGAAGGCGGTGGCCGACACCGACGTCGCACTCCTCGGAATGGTCAAGGATGCAAGCTGGCTGCAAAGCGCGTCGTTGATCAACGAGATCCTCGAATCCGGCAACAACGGGGACCGCACGTCGGCCGCCGACGCCGACCTGTTCGATCTTGCCAACTCGATCGCTCAGGTATTGAACGGCCCGGTCACCATCGAGAATCAGTCGAGCCGGATCCTCGCGTTCTCGGCGGATCAAGCCTTCGGCGACGAGGCACGTAAGCAGAGTGTCCTCGGACATCAAGTGCCGCAGCACTATTCCGATCGGCTCAGGTCAATGGGGTATTTCAACAAGATCTACGGCTCTACCCTGCCGGTATTTCTACCGGGTATCGGGCCGGGCATCAGGCCCCGCGTCGGCATGCGAATACATGCGGCATCGCAGATCCTCGGTTCGATCTGGGTGATCTTGGACGAGGAGCCGAACGAATTGCAGGTCAAAACGCTCGTCGAGGCGGCGGGCGTGGCCGCGATGAGTTTGCTTCGCGCCAAGCTGGCCGCGGATTCGGCACGACGGCTGAGGTTGGGCGAGGTGATCACGTTACTGAGTGGCGGCACTTCAGCCAAGGAAGCGGCCGAGCGACTGGGCTACGGCCGCTCGAAGGCAAACGTACTTGCGGCCGGCTTCCGTAGCGGCGCCGGTGCATCGTTGGAGGCCGAAGCCGATGTCGATCAACTGGCCCTGACACTCAATACCTATCTCGACCAAGTATTTCCGCTGTCGGTGGCGGCAGCGATCGGCGGCACCGTCTACGCCGTCATCCCACACACCCGGCACCAGACCGACGACGACTACGTGCGTCGGATCGCGTCGGAGTTTGCAGACCGTTCCCGTTCGGAAAAGTCGGTGGTCATCGGAATCGGTGCGACAGTGGCCGACGTGATGACGCTGGAGAAGTCACGCGACGAAGCCGACCGAGCGCTTCGCGTTCTGAGGTCGACGTGGAATTCCTCGGGCCGGACCGTCGCGCGCGCCGACGACGTGCAGATCAATTCCCTACTTCTGCGCCTCTCCGACTCCCTGGCGGACGAGAACGAGACCGCATCGGGTCCGCTCGCGGTACTGCGTGAGTACGACCGCAGTCACGACATCAACCTTGTCGACACTCTCCGCGCCTGGCTCGACACGTTCGGCGACATTCCGGCTGCTGCGTCCTTGGTTCACATCCACGTCAACACGTTCCGGTACCGCCTCAAGAAGCTTGCCGGGATTGCCGGCATCGATCTCGATGATCCGGAAACTCGATTCAGCCTGATGCTCCAGCTTCGCCTCTTCCATCCGACAATGTTGTAGCGATCTACCAAGTCTCACGAAACATTCGTAAATCCGGACGATGTTCTCGTTCTTTTGTTGGGTGAAGATTCAAGCAATCGTCTTTTGCTCCTGACCCGACAGACCTCGCGTCACTCGGGCGGGACCACACCTTCCGGAGGCACCATGAAACAACGGTCCTACGCACTACTGGCCGCGGCAACGGGCACCGTTCTTGCCCTGACCGCATGCTCGTCGGGTGGCTCATCAGGTTCTGGTGGGAGTGAGCCTCTCACCGACGGCACCTTCAAGTTTGCACTCGTGGCCGACCCCGGGGCACTGAATCCGCTGATGACTGCCGCTTCACCGGCACACGCACTGGCACGTCTGAGCTACGACTATCTACTCAACCCAGATCCCGATACCGGCGTCACCAAGCCGTGGCTCGCCGAAAAATGGGAAGAGACAACTACTTCCGCGTCGTTCACCATTCGCGACGGCGTCACCTGTACCGACGGATCCGCCCTGACTGCTCAGACTGTCGCAGACACCGTCAACTTCATCACGAACGCCGCAAACAAATCCGCTCTCCGCGGGGTGTACGCACCGGCAACTGCAACTGCCAACGCCGACCTCGCAACACGGACAGTGACGGTTACGACTCCGGAGCCCTCTCCCTTCCTGCTCCTCAATCTGGCGCGGATTCCGATCATGTGCGAGGCAGGGTTGAAGGATCCGACGGCGGCAAACAAGACGACCTTCGGATCGGGCATGTTCCAGATGACCGAGGCAGTCGCCAACGATCATTACTCCTACGTTCGGCGCGACGGATACAACTGGGGACCGGACGGCACTACCTCCGACACTGCCGGAGTGCCCAAGAATGTCGTCGCGTCCATCGTGACCAATACGAGTACGTCTGCGAATCAGCTGTTGTCCGGTGATCTGAATGCCGCCGCCGTCTCCGGCGCCGATCAGGACCGATTGAATGCCGCGAACCTGAACACGGTCAAGCAGCCGGCTCCGGCAGGCGAGATGTTCTTCAATCACAGCCCGGGTAATCCGACCAGCGATCCGGCCGTGCGCAAAGCCCTTGTCCAGGCGCTCAATCTCGACGACCTCGCCGAGATCTTCACCGCCGGCCGCGGAACCCGGTCTACCACGATGGTGTCCATCGAACCGAGGGCCTGCATCTACGACTCTGTCGCCGGAAACCTGCCGGCCTTCGATCCCAGCGCAGCCGCAGAAACTCTCGAATCAGCGGGCTGGAAAATCGGTGCCGACGGTAAGCGCAGCAAGGACGGCACACCGCTCCGACTTCGGATGGTCTACGAAACGTTCGGTGACTCGACCGATGCTGCCGCCGACGTCGCACTCAACGCTTGGAACAATCTGGGCGCAACTGTCGAACTCACCAGCGGAGACTCGAACAAGATCCTCGATGTAGCACTCAGCGGCAAGGACAACACCGCGTGGGATGTTGCGTGGGAGCCGATCAACGTCGCGCTGCCCAGCATGCTCGTACCCTTCCTCTCCGGTCCGGTGCCAGCTGCGGGACTCAATTTCTCGTCGATCTCCAACCCGGCCTACGACGCAGCCGTCGCCAAGGCTTCGGGACTGACCGGCGAGGATGCTTGTGCCGCTTGGGCAGACGCCGAATCAGAGATCATCAAAGCAAACTCCGCGGTACCTTTTGCCGACAAGATCACGACTCTCTACTTCAACAATGCGGGTCTCGCATTCGGCCGTAATTTCACCGGTTCGGCCCTGCGCCTGTACCAGTAGACCGCCGGTAGCGACCGGGGAAATCGTCGTGTTTCGCCGGTCGCTGTCGGTATACGGACAGGTATTCACTGATCCTGACGGTTTTCGTGGGAGCGGACGAAAATCGACCCGATTTTCGTGAGGATCGACAGAGATGCGCGTCACGTCATGCGCCAAGATTTAGCAGTCAACACTCAACCGCGCCCTCACGTTTTTCGCTCGGGCCCCTGCTCCATCACGGAGGCACCATGAAACACCGCTTCTATCCAACACTTGCGGCAGCCGCAGGGCTCACGCTTGTGTTGTCTGCTTGTGGCTCGGGAGGCACGTCCTCGGGCGCCAGTGGCGGTGAACCGGCCACCGACGGGACCTTCCGTTTCGCCCTGCAGGCCGATCCGGGTGCTCTCAACCCGATCATGTCGGCCGCCTCGGCGACCGCCGAGTTGTCGCGTTTGGCGTACGACTACCTGATCTACCAGGATCCCGATACCAGTGAAGTCGGACCGTGGTTGGCGGAGAAGTGGGAGGAGACCCCGACCTCGGCGTCCTTCACCATCCGTGACGGGGTGACCTGTACCGACGGATCGACGCTGACACCGCAGACCGTCGCGGACAACATCAACTTCGTGGCCAACCCGGACAACGGTTCACAGTTGCGCGGGTCCTCCGTACCGACCGGCGCCACTGCGACTGCCGATCCTGCAACGCGCACTGTCACGGTGACCACTCCGGCGCCGAGCCCGTTCCTTCTTCTCAACGTCGGTCGCCTGCCGATCCTGTGCGAGGCCGGATTGAAAGATCCGACAGCGTCGAACAAGAAGTCGCTCGGCACCGGCATGTTCGAAGTCACCGAAGTTGCCGCCAACGACCACTACACGTTCCAGCGTCGCGAGGGCTACAACTGGGGCCCCGACGGCACGACCTCCGACACCCCGGGCGTCCCCAAGACGGTCGTCGCCGCCATGTCGCCGAACGTGAGCACCGCCGCAAATCAGCTGCTCTCGGGTGAACTCAACGCAGCTCCGATCGCCGGTCCGGACAAGGACCGCGTCGCGGCAGCCAATCTGGACTCCGTCGGTCGGCCTCTGCCGGCAGGCCAGATGTACTTCAACCAGATCGCGAGTAATCCCACCAGCGATCCCGCAGTGCGCAAGGCCCTGATCCAAGCGGTCGATCTCGACGACCTCACTCAGGTCATCACCGCCGGACACGGGGTCCGGGCAACCAGCCTCGTCGCCGTCGAACCGCGCGCCTGCGTTTACGACTCTGTCGCAGGCAACATTCCGGACTTCGACCTCACTGCCGCCAAGGCAACACTGGACGGCGCTGGTTGGACCGCCGGCGCTGACGGCAAGCGAAGCAAGGATGGCAAGCCGCTCAATCTCCGCCTCGTGTACGACGGCACCGACGATCCGCGCAACGCGGCGGCCGAACTTGCTCAGTCGGCGTGGTCCGAACTCGGCGCAAACGTCGAGGTGACCGGGGGCGACTCGAACAAGATCATCGACGTCATTCTGAGCGGCAAGGACAACTCTGCCTGGGACATCGCCTGGGTCCAGGTCAACTCCTCGCTGCCCAGCACCTTCACTGCGTACTTTGCCGGGCCGGTTCCCGCAGCAGGCAAGAACTTCGGATCGGTCAGCAACCCCGCCTACGAAGCAGCAGCCACCAAGGCTTCCGGTCTGACCGGTAGCGACGCTTGTGACGCCTGGGCCGACGCCGAGTCGGAGCTCACCAAGACGATCGCGGCCGTGCCCTTCGCAGACTCCGTCATGAACGTGTACTTCAACAAGGCCGGACTCTCATTCGGCAAGTCGCTCAACGGTTCTGCGCTGCGTCTCTACCAGTAGGCCGTCCGCCCACTCCGAAATATCTTCCCGCCCCAGCATCCCGCCCTCCGGAAAGACAGCCCATGAGTCAAACTATTGAAGCCGCGAAACCAGAAGCGGCGCCTCAGGCTCGAGCAAAGTGGCTCGAGTCCGACAGCTGGCCCGCATATCTTCTGCGCCGTTTCGGCACCTTCGTGATTTCACTCTGGGCGCTGGTGACTGCGGCGTTCCTGATGCTCCAACTGATTCCGGGAGACCCGGTTCGGTTGGCACTGGGAATGAACGCACCGGTCGAACTGGTCGAGACAACGAGGTCTCAGCTCGGTTACGACCTTCCCTTGTGGCAGCAGTACTTCCGATTCGTCGGCGGGTTGCTGAGCGGGAATCCCGGTGACTCGATCACCTTGAGGACTCCGGTCTTCGAGGTGATCGCGTCCCGCCTACCGGCAACACTCGAACTGGCTGTACTCACAGTCGTCACGGTGCTGCTAGTGGGCATTCCGATCGGCCTCATCTTCGCTGCACTGACCCGCAACGGTCGACGACGCGGAGTCGAGATCGGTTACACCGCAACGTCGGGCACCATCGCCGTGATCCCCGAGTTCATGTTCGGTACGGCGCTGGTCTACCTCTTTGCCGTCACGTTCCCTGTTCTGCCCGTCGCCGGCCGAGGTGGACCGGAAAGCTACATCCTCCCGGTCGCGGCCATGTCGATCGGTGCCATCGCCTCGATGTCGCGCATCGTCCGTGCAGAGGCACTCGGCGTGTTGGACATGGACTACATCCGTACGGCGCGCGCCAAGCGAATGCCCGTGGCACGAATCTACTTCCGTCATGCAATGCCCAACCTCATGACGTCGACGCTGACGCTCGCCGGACTCCTCCTGGGTGGTCTGATTGCCGGCACCGTGCTCATCGAGAGCATCTTCGCCTGGCCCGGCATGGGCATGGCGCTGGTCAAGTCCATCACCGAGAAGGACTACCCGCTCGCCCAGACACTGGTCGTGATCTACGGCGCCATCGTCCTTCTCATCAATTTCATCGTCGACGTGGTGCTCGCTCTCATCGACCCACGATCCACAATTCGGGAGAACTGAGTTGAGCACCTCACCTACGGCCCCCACTGCGGCCCCCAAGACGCCCCCGCGACGACACTGGATCGTCGGAACGTTCCGCACCCCATTGGGAATCCTGGCCCTCACCTTCCTGACCGCTCTGATCGCCCTCGTCATCTTCGGACCGATGATCTGGGGTGACGCCGCTGTCGCAGCCAACCCGAAGGCACTGTCTCAGGGACCGAGTTCCGAGCACATCTTCGGCACCGACGCCGGCGGGCGTGACGTCTTCGCCCGCACGATGACCGCCGCGAGACTGTCGGTGCTCATGGCTCTCGGAGCCGTCGCACTCGGTGTCACAATTGGCCTGATACTCGGTACGCTCCCGACGCTCGCTCCCCGCTGGGTCGGACGAATGGTCGTGGCATTCCTCAACTTCGCCATCGCATTCCCCGGACTGCTCCTCGCGATCTTCCTGTTGGTCGTTCTCGGACAGGGTGCTGGCAGCGCGGTGATCGCCATCGGTCTCGCCCTGGCCTCGCCGTTCGCGAGGTTGACGTACGCACTGGCTTCGTCGGTCAACGGACGCGACTTCATCGACGCAGCACGCATCCTCGGGGTTACCAAGCCGGGGCTGCTGTTCCGCCACATTCTCCCCAATATCCGTGAACCACTCATCGTCAATGCCAGCATCGCTGTCGGCAGCGGCCTCGTGGTCTTCGCCGGACTCTCGTTCCTCGGCTTGGGCATTCAGCCGCCTGCATTCGACTGGGGCCGGATGCTCAACGAAGGTCTGTCGAAGATCTTCGTCAACCCGGCCACCGCACTCGCCCCCGGCATCGCCGTCGTGCTCGCTGGCTTGCCCTTCACGCTGCTCGGCGAGGCCATTGCTCGCGGCGCGGGAGTTCGCAGCCCGATCAGCAGTCGCCTGCCGAAGTGGAAGCCGATCAACCGGAAAACTGCCCAGGCCGATTCGGCGCCCACCGACGAAGACGCGGTACTGACCGTCCGCAACATGTCCGTCGCAGTCCCCGCGGGTGACGACTGGCGTCGCCCCGTCGACAACATCAGTTTTACAGTTCACCGCGGCGAAACCGTGGGCATCGTCGGTGAATCCGGATCCGGAAAGTCACTCAGTTGCATGGCAATCGCGCAGCTGACCGACCACCCCACCGTGGTCGACGCCGGGCTCATCGAGTTCGACGGCACCGTGCTGATGAAGGACGGCAAGCGGCCGGACGACGCGGCTTCGCGCAAGGTTGCCCGCCAACTCGGCACACGTATGGCGATGGTGTTCCAGGATCCGATGTCGTCCATGAATCCGTCTCTCAAGGTCGGATACCAGGTCGCCGAGATCGGTTGGCTCCACGAAGGTATGAGCAAGGCCGACGCGAAGAAGGCGGCAGTCGAGCGACTGAACGCCGTCAAGATCCCCGACGCGCCCAGGCGTGCGAAGCAGTACCCCCACGAGTTCTCCGGCGGTATGCGTCAGCGCGCGATGATCGCCATGGGTCTGATGGGTAAGCCCGCTCTGATTATCGCGGACGAACCCACCACTGCGCTCGACGTGACCGTTCAGCGTGAGGTCCTCGGGCTGCTCCACGAGGTTCGCGAAGAAACCGGCGCCGCAATCCTTCTCATCTCGCACGACATGGCCGTCATCACCGGCATGTGCACCCGTGTCCTCGTCATGTTTGCCGGCGAAATCGTCGAAGACATCGCAGTCGACGATCTGATTGCCGGCCGTGCAAAGCATCCGTACACCCGCGCGCTGATCGCCGCGGTCCCCACCATGAGCACCGATCGCGACAAGCCGCTTGCCACCGTCGACGAAGCCTGGCAGGTGGAGAGCCTCGACGCCGAGGAGAGCACCGCCGACATCGAGTTGGAAGAACTGTTGGCTGTTGCAGAGGAGATCCGATGAGCAGACTCGAATTCCGTGACGTCAACGTCCACCTCGGTAGCGGTTCGAAAAAATTCCACGCCGTCAAGAACATCAATCTCGACATCCCCTCCGGATCGGTGGTCGGTCTCGTCGGTGAATCGGGTTCCGGAAAGTCGACACTGGCGCGAGCAACTGTCGGCCTGGCCGAGCCCAGTTCCGGCCAGATCCTTCTCGACGGTGTGGACGTCGCTCACGCCCGCGGCGCGACGGCTCGTCTGCGCCACCGGATCCAGATGGTCTTCCAAGATCCGTACTCGTGCCTCGACCCGCGAATGACCATCGGCCAGTCACTCGCCGAGGCGCTGCGGTCCACCGAGCGTCGTGACAAAGCTCGGCGCAGCCGCGGCGACCGCGCCGCCGAGGTCGCTCGACTCCTCACCACCGTCCAACTGCCGGTGGAGAAGGCGCACGAATACCCATCGTCGTTGTCGGGTGGTCAGCGCCAACGCGTTGCCCTCGCGCGGGCTTTGGCAGCCGCACCGGCAGTTCTGCTTGCCGACGAAATCACCTCCGCTCTGGACGTGTCCGTGCAGGGCGCGGTTCTGAATCTGTTGGTGGATCTGCAGAAGCAGCTTGGTCTGACGGTTCTGTTCGTCAGTCACAACCTGGCGGTGATCCGCTACGTCTGTGACCACGTCGCAGTCATGCTCGGCGGCGAGATCGTCGAGCACGGGCCGGGTCTCGACGTGATCGATTCGCCCAAGGAGCCGTACACGGCAAAGCTGTTGTCCGCGATCCCGACATTCGGGGAGCCGATGTTCCAATGACAACGCCGACCACTCTCGACTCCCCCGCTGCCGTAGCCCGTGCCGAAGAACGTCGTTCGGCGAGAATCCAGGATTACGCGTCCGTGGTTACACCGACCAACATCGCCGTATCGGCGTCGGGACGCATTGCATACGTACGTACCGAAGCGAATCCGGCTGCGGATACCAACGAGCACTCGATCTGGTTGGCTTCCCCGCAACTACAGCTCACCGCGGGACCTGCCGACACCTCGCCGGCTTGGCATCCCGTTTCGACGCTGTTGGTCTTCGTTCGGCCGGATTCCTCGGGCACACCACAACTGTGGAAGGTCGACGCCACCGGGGGCCCGGCAACACAGCTGACCACCACGGCGCAGCTCCCGCTCGGCGCGGGGGCACCGGTGTTCTCTCCCGACGGCGCTCGGATCGCCTTCAGCGCCCCCGTCGACCGCACTGCCGCCGGATCGTCATGCCTCTTGGTGGCGAAGCGCCTCAACTACAAGGTCGACGGATCCGGTGTCCGGGGCAGCGTTCGGGCGCACCTGTTCGAGTTCGATCTGGCCGCCGGCTCACTACGGCAGCTGACGGACGGCGATTGGGACGCTTCGCATCCCGCGTACAGTCCCGACGGCACCGAACTGGCTTTCACCGCGGCGATGGACGGCGACGCCGATCTGACGCGGGCGAGTTCCGCCTGGACCGTATCGCTGACTGATCTCGCCTCCGCTCCGCGGATGTTGGGGCACGCACGCGGCATCGCAGGACCACTTGCATGGACACCTGCCGGCGACGCGGTCGTAGCCGTCGGTTGGCACACACCGATCATTCACAACAACGAACTTCTTGTCCTGCACCGCGACCAGCGAGTGGAAGACCGCAGCCTGACGTCCGGACTCGACCGAAACGTCATGCCGGGCGGGACCGGTTATCCCGGTGGCGCACCGAGTTTCACCGCCGACGGCGACATCGTCTTCTGCATCCGCAACCACGGCTCCACCGAACTGCACAAGGTCGATTTCGGATCAGGCTCCGTCTCACCACTTCTCACCGGCGAGCAGACAGTGGTCTCAGGCCTTGCCCTGACGTCCGGGCGAGCCGTCGTCGCGCTGGCAACGGCGACATCCTTCGGCGAGGTCGCCGTCATCGACCTCGAGACTCGTGCAGTCGAAACCGTCACCGAATTGAACACGGAACTGACAACTTCCGTCGCGTTTCCAGTCGCCTCCGAGCGTTGGTTCGACATCAGCGACGGCACCCGTGTTCAGGGTTGGATCCTGCGCGACCCGAACGTCACGGGCGCCGGTCCGCTGGTTCTGGACGTCCACGGCGGACCACACAATGCCTGGACCGGAACGCCCACCGTGATGCACGCATACCACGCGGAACTGGTCGCGCTGGGATTCACGGTCTTGATGATCAATCCGCGCGGAAGTGACGGCTACGGAAACGACTTCTTCGACGGTGTGCGGGACGGCTGGGGTGAGGCGGATCGTGCCGACCTGCTCGAACCGGTCGAAACCCTTGTCGCCGAGGGGATGGCCGATCCGAAGCAACTGGTACTCACGGGCTACAGCTACGGCGGATTCATGACGTGCGCCCTGACGTCCGTCACCGATCGGTTTGCCGTCGCAGTCGCCGGTGGGCTCGTTTGCGACATCGCGAACACAGCCGGCCCCTCGGACGAGGGCATCTTGCTGCAGACGGTCGAATTCGACCCGCAGTCATCTCGGGTACGGGAACTTTCGCCGCTGGGGCGAGTCTCCCAGGTGACGACACCGACGCTGATCCTTCACGGCGGCAGCGACGTCCGTTGCCCGGTCAACCAGGCCGAACAGTGGTTCGGTGGACTGCGTTTGGCCGGCACCCCGACCGAGTTGGTGGTTTTCCCGGACGCGTCACATGCCTTCGTGTTGACGGGTCGGCCGTCCCACCGACTGGAGTACAGCACTCGTCTCGTCGACTGGATCGAACGGCACCTCTCCCCCAAGCCCGCACTGACCACGGTCGATCCCGACTACTGGCAGTACCGACTCGACACCCTGAGTGCGAAGTACGGGGTGCCCGGCGCCTCACTGGGAATTCTGACCACAACCCGCAGCGGATTCTCCCGCACCGTGGTCACGTCCGGTGTCGTCAGTACCCGCACCGGCGTCGCGGCTACGCCCGACACGTTGTTCCAGATGGGTTCGATCAGCAAGGTCTGGACGGCCACCCTGATCATGCAGCTCGTCGAAGAAGGATTGCTGGATCTCGACTCACCTGTCCGGAACATCCTGCCGGACTTCGCAGTTGCCGACGCGGTAGCCACCGAAACGGTCACGACTCGCCACCTGTTGACTCACACCAGTGGCATCGACGGTGACGTTTTCATCGACGGCGGACGCGGCGACGACTGCGTCGAGCGATACGTCGCAGCACTGAAATCAACGGTGCAGCTCTTCGCCCCCGGCACCGATTGGTCGTACTGCAACACCGGCTTCGTGATCGCCGGACGAATCATCGAGGTTCTCCGAGGTAAGAGTTGGGACGCGGTTCTGCGCGAGCGGATCATCGAACCGCTCGGCCTGACCAAAACCACGACCCTGCCTGAGGAGACGGCACTGCACCGCGCTGCAGTCGGGCACGTCGGCGCTGCCGACGACCTCGAGCAGACACCACAATTCCTCATCCCTCGCTCGATGGGCCCCGCCGGTCTCATCAACAGCACCGCCGAGGACCTTCTTCTGTTCGCGCAGGATTCGATGCGCGAGGATCCGATTCTGCTTCAGCGGTCCACCCATCTGGCGATGCTCGAGGAGCGCCGCCAGATCGGTGACGTGTCGTCAGCGGACATCATGGGAACCACGTGGCTGCTGCATAATTGGGGCGGGGTACTGGCTCATGGCCACAATGGCGGAACTCTCGGCCAGCAGTCGTTCTTGCGAGTGGTGCCGTCGTGCGGTCTAGCCGTGGTCCTGATGGCCAACGGTGGAGCAATGGACGCTCTCTCCGGCGATCTTCTGGCTGAAGTAATCGGTTCCATAGGCGGCGTCAGTGTGACACCGGCATTCTCGCCTGGTGACCCCCACACCCGCGTCACGTCCTCACCTGAAGAACTCGATGCGCTGTGCGGCCTGTACCGCGATGCCGCAGCCGATTTCGTCTTGGAAAGGACCGGCGGTTCCCTGACCGCCCGCCGCACCGATCACATCGACCCTTCGGTCACCGCCGAAAGCGCAGAGTCCGTCTCTCTCAGCCTGATCGAAGTTCACCCTGGAGTATTCGCGACCCAACTACCTCAATCAGCGGGTTGGATCCGGATCACTTTCTCCGACAACGGGAGTACACAATTGCTACACGTCGGAAGCCGCGCGTATCCGCGAGTGAACAACCGATGACCATTCTCCGCGATCTGGCCGAGCGCCAACTTCCTCAGATCCTCGAGGACGCCATCGCGCTCATCGAAGTCGAGTCGCCGTCACACGATCTCGAAGCTGTTGCCCGCAGCGCGAAGTGGACGTCAGACCTTGTCCACGAACGACTCAGCGTGACACCGGAGTCGATAGTGACGGAAGGCCGTACCCATCTGGTGACCCGTTTCGGCAGCTCACCGACGCGGCTGATGCTGCTCGGTCATCATGACACCGTGTGGCCGATCGGCACCCTGACACGCCTGCCCGCAGCCGTCACCGACGGAGCGCTCCGAGGTCCGGGCGGACTCGACATGAAACTTGGTGTCGTTCAGGCAATCCACGCCCTCGCTATCGTCCGGGAGCTGCACGGCGACGATGCACTCGACGGAATCACACTCCTCGTGACCGGTGACGAAGAAATCGGTTCACCCACGTCGCGGTCCCTCATCGAGGAACTTGCGGCAGGCGCGGTACTGGTTCTCGAGGCCGGCGGTGACGGTGGCGAACTGAAGACTATCCGCAAGGGAGTGTCGCTGTATCGGATCCATGTTGCCGGTCGCGCCGCCCACGCCGGGCTGGAGCCGGAAAAAGGCATCAACGCTGCAGTAGAACTGGCTCGTCTCGTGATCGCGATCAACGACTTGTCCTCGCCGGCGCAGGCAACCACCGTCACCCCGACTGTCATTTCAGCCGGAACCACAACCAACACCGTTCCGGCAGAAGCCTTCGTCGACGTGGACGTGCGCGCGACCAGCGCTGCCGAGCAGGAGCGCGTCGATGCGAATATCCGAGCCCTGCAGGCAATCCACCCCGCAGCCGTAGTCACGGTCTCGGGTGGCGTCAACCGTCCCCCTCTCGAAGCGACGATGTCCGCACCGTTGCTGGCGTTGGCGGAACGCGTTGCGCTCGAGCATGATCTGACTCCTCCCGTCGGCCTCGCCGTCGGCGGAGCCTCGGACGGAAACTTCACTGCCGGCATCGGCATCCCCACCCTCGACGGCCTCGGTGGCGTCGGCGGCGGTGCACACGCCGAGACCGAGCATGCGCTCGTGTCCGCAATCGCTCCGAGAACGGCGTTGGTTGCGGGCCTTATTCGTTCGATCACGTCTGAAGGGGGCCCTCGTGTCGAAAAGCAAAGCGGTTGAGTTTCGAGAACTGGTCGATACCCGCGAAATAGCCGATCTATCCGCCGTTTTCGACGAGATCTGGGCTACCAGTCCCGGACCGGCTCATTTCGGCACGGCGATGTTGGTTGCGCTTCACCACGGTGGTCACTACGTGGTGGGAGCCTTTTCCGAAGGCGAAATGATCGGTGGTTGCGTCGGATTCTTCGTCGAGCCTCTCGGCGAGGTTCTGCACTCACACATCGCCGGAGTACTACCGGGACACGCAGGCAAGGGAATCGGCCGCGCCCTCAAGCATCATCAGCGAGACTGGTGCATCGAGCGCGGCGTCAGGACGATCCGGTGGACCTTCGATCCACTGGTCGCACGAAATGCCTATTTCAACATTCAGCGTCTCGGAGCCGAACCGGCCGAATACAACCCGGATTTCTACGGGTCGATGGCAGACGGAATCAACGCAGGCGACGCCAGCGATCGTATGCTCGTCAGTTGGGACCTCGACGTCGATGGGTCTCCGAGTTCTACTGTGGCCGTGAATGATACATTCAAGGTGCTTCAACCCACCGAAGACGGTACGCCTCGAATGCTCCCGATCCCACCCGACTGCGTCGATATCGCAGTCGGAATACCCAGAGACATCGAGCATCTGAGAACAGTCGACCGCGCCTCTGCCTTTGCCTGGCGACACGCGCTTCGCGAGTACCTCGAACCACTGATCGCCTCGAAGGAATGGCAATCGACCGGCTTCGACCCCAGCGGCTATTACATGTTCACGAAAATCTGCGAGACAACCGGAGAAGAGCAAGTCCATGCACATTGAGTCCGTCGAATTGCGCGAACTGCGCATCCCTCTCGTCTCCCCCTTCACCACGTCATTCAGCACCCAGCTCGAGCGCAACACCCTCGTCCTGAAAGTGAGCGGCACCACCGACGGCCCCAACGGTCCGGTGGAGACCGTCGGCTGGGGCGAGTGCGGCTCGCTCAGCGATCCGTACTACAACTCCGAATACACCGCTGGTGCGCGGGCGATGCTTCGCGAGTATCTCGTTCCGACGCTGCGTAAGTCGCAGTCGGATCAGCCGCTCTCGGCCGAGACGGTCGGCAGCGTACTTCACCACGTCGTGGGTCACCAGATGTCGAAGTCGGCTATCGAAATGGCAATCCTCGATGCTGAATTGCGCGCTCGTGGACAGTCTTTCGCTCGGTACCTCGGTGCCACTCGCACTCGGGTGCCCTCGGGAGTGTCCGTCGGCATCCAGGACAGCATTCCGCAGCTACTCGAAACCGTCGGTAATTATCTGTCGCAGGGTTACGTGCGAATCAAACTGAAGATCAAGCCGGGCTGGGACATCGCTCCCGTGGCTGCGGTGCGCAAGGAGTTCGGCTACGACGTTCCTCTGCAGGTCGACGCGAATGCCGCGTACACCCTCGTCGACGCGCAGTTGCTGCGCCGCCTGGACGAATTCGCACTGCTCCTCATCGAACAGCCGCTGGCCGAGGACGATTTGGTGCAGCACGCCAAGCTTGCCCAGTCCCTCTCGACTCCGATCTGCCTCGACGAGTCGGTCGAGTCGGCCAAGGATGCGGCGGATGCCATCACGCTCGGCGCCGCTTCGGTCATCAACATCAAGCCAAGCCGCGTAGGTGGATATCTGGAAGCCAAGCGCATCCACGATCTCGCCTCGGCGCACGGTATTGCGGTGTGGTGCGGCGGAATGCTCGAGACCGGAATCGGCCGCGCCGCCAACGCAGCCCTCGCGGCGCTGGACGGATTCACGCTGCCCGGCGACATCTCGGCGTCCGATCGCTTCTACAAGGAAGACATCACCGAACCTTTTGTCATCGAGGACGGCCACATCGCCGTGCCGCAGGGACCGGGCTTCGGTGTGACTCCGCGCGAAGACGTCATGGATCGCTTCACGGTCGGAACCGAGATTCTGTAGGTCCGTCACACAGTCACGCAGCAGCCACCTCCACCGTCACCCCGGAGGTGGCTGTTCGTCGTTTGTGTCGGTAGGGGGGTGCATAGTGATTCGGACATGACGTTCTGCACCGAAAGGCCCCCGATGAGTAGCTGGTCCGATCGCCCGATCTGCGCGTTCGACCTCGAGACCACGGGGCGGGATCCGTCGACCGCTCGTATCGTCAGTGCCTGCGTCGCGGTGATCGACGGTTCGAGTGTCGAAACACGCACGTGGCTACTCGATCCCGGCGTCGACATCCCCGCCGGCGCCTCGGCTGTTCACGGCATCAGCACCGAGTTCGCGGCGCAACACGGCCAGGATTATTCCGAGGGCTACGAAGAGATTCGCGAGGCTCTGCACAATTCCTGGGCGCGCGATCACGCCGTCGTGGCGTTCAATGCCTCCTATGATCTGACGGTCATGCATGCCGAGGGTCTGCGCATCGGCAAGCCTGCATTCGTTCCGGGGTTGGTGATCGACCCGTACGTGATCGATCGGGCGATGGATACGTTCCGCAAGGGCAAGCGAACGCTTGCGGCCGTGTGCGAGCACTACGGAATTTCATTGGAGTCGGCGCACGAAGCCGAGGCCGATGCCAAAGCTGCGGCAGCGTTGGCCCGCGAGTTGGCCGTGCGGTTCCCCGACATCCTGGGGCTCGATCTCATGGTCGATCAAGCCGATTGGCACGCAGAGCGGCAACGCGATTTCGCCGAGTACCTTCTCAGCCAAGGGAGGGACGTGGCAGATGTGAACGGCCAGTGGCCGATTCGCATCATCGCCTGACGTCCTCCCCGGCTCGGACGACCGCGCGCTACGCCGGGACCGGCGGCCACACCGGCGCAATGGACCACGGACGGGCTGTTTCGAGCTGCGACGCAACCTGAATCAGCAGATCTTCACGGCCGAACGCGCCGACCAACTGCACGCCGATCGGAACGCCGGCCGAGTCATGACCCATCGGCAAGGAAATCGCCGGCTGACCTGAACTGTTGAACGGACTGGTCAAGCCGCTGTACCCGGCCGAATGCTCCCAGATCGACATAGGATTCGCCGTATCGAGCAGACCGAGCGGAGCTGCCGGCCGAGCCATCGTCGGAGTCAGCAACAGGTCGTGATCGACAAAGAACGCACCGATCACCTGGGCGGCCCGCTCGAGTTCCTGCAATGCCTTGACAACGTTCGTCGCACTTTCGGACTTCGCGCGGTCGTAGATCATCCGCGCCATCGGCTCGAGGTCGTCGTCGCGGATCGCGCGGTTCAGGGCGTCGAGTCGTTCGTCGACCTCGATCGTCATCGGAATGCCCATCAACACCGAAAGCCCGGCAGTGAGCGCATCGAGCGGAAAGTTCGGGGCACTCTCGGTGACATCGTGACCGAGTTCTTCGAGCAGGCCGGCAACACCGGTCGCGACGGCCGAGCACCCCGGGTCCACCGGTGTGCCGTCAGGAAGAGCGTTACTCAGACCGATCCGCAACCGTCCGGGATCGGCACCCACTTCCTCGATGTACGGCCGCTTCGGCGCCAGGATCACGTAAGGATCGCCCACTGTCGGCCCGGCGGACAGATCGAGAAGCAGCGCAGTGTCGCGGACACTTCGGGTGAGCGCGTGATGAACACTCATCGGCGACGAGAAGAGCGTGCGCGCCGGTGCCGTCGGAGTACGTCCTCGGCTCGGCTTGAGGCCTACCAGGCCGCAGGCCGATGCGGGAATACGGATCGATCCACCACCGTCGCTGGCATGCCCGCCTGGCACGATCCCGACGGCAACAGCTACAGCCGTGCCACCCGAAGATCCGCCGGGCGAACGATCAAGGGCGTAAGGGTTACGGGTGGGTCCGAACAGCGCAGGTTCGGTACTCGCGTTCTTGCCGAACTCCGGGGTGTTCGTCTTGCCGATGACAACCAGACCAGCCTGGCGGTAGCGCTCGACGAGCGTCGAATCTTTTTCTGCCACAGCGTCGGCGAACAATCGAGATCCATTGGTGCTCGGCAATCCTGCGACGTCCATGCCGAGGTCTTTGATCACGAACGGGACGCCGTGCAGTGGGCCATCCGGCAGGCCGCCTGATACCTCGTTGCGCGCTTCCTCTCGGCGCTCACTGATCACCGCGTTGACTGCCGGGTTGCGCTCGTCGAGCCTGTCCAGACTGAACTCGAGGACTTCCTTGGCGGAGACGTCGCCGCTCTTGATCGCTTCGGCCAGGCCGGTCATGTCGTTGTTGTCGAACAAATCCTGCATCGATGCCCTCATCACTCGTGTCGAACTCTGCCGATAGTGAGGTCCGTCATATCAACCGGAGTGGCGACGCAGTTCCGAAATTCCGCTTGGCGGGACAGATCAGAGAATCAAGCCCTCACAGAATCAAACCCTGCCGCCGCGCTTCCACGACCGCTTCGTGACGACTGCGGACGTCGAGTTTTCCCATCAGATTCCTCATGTACGTCTTGATCGTTTCGACGCTCAGGGACAACCTCTCGGCGATCTCGGCATTGCGCAGTCCGAGAGCGACGTACCCCATCACCTCCCGCTCGCGTGGCGACAGGACAACGGTGTTCGCGACTGGAGTGTTCGCGGAAGGTTTCGGCGACGCCAACGCCCGCAACTTTGCCTCGACCGCGAGGACCTGCGCGCTGAGAGCCATGTCCTCGAGGTTCGCCGCGATCTCACCGAGCGCCAGGACGCTCTCGGTCAACCCTTCGGATATCTGGGCATCGCGGTTCGAACCATGTTCCACCGCAGCGGTATCGAGCATCGCCACCCGACGATCCACTTCGTCGCGAATCTCGAATTCGCGGGCCAACGCGTACGACGATCGCATCATCGTCTCTGCGATCACGTCGCCGATCGGCAGGTTGGCACGCAGTCCTCCGTAGATCGCTCCGCGAGTAACCCCGCGTACGACGATCGGGACTGCCATCAAGGATTCGATCGCTTCGGTGCCCACTTCGTAGTCGTAGTCGTGAGTGATGTGCGACGAGTTCGCGTAGTCCTGGACCGCGCCCGGTCGTTGTTCTGCGATCGCCCGACCGCCGAGTCCGCATTCGGCGTCGATCCGCAGGTTTCGCAGGATGTTGCTGCGCGTGCCGACGTGACCGGTGATGGTCAGCGACCGGTCGCTGACGCAGCCGCCGAACAGAACCGGCAACTCGGTTTTGGGGTGCAGCCGACGCAGTTCGGCGCGCAACGCGTCGTCGTCGCTCGGTCTCAGTACCCTGCTCACTCTCACCTCCACGTACCCAATTCAGAGGGTAGCGGCACCTTTGGCTGGGCAATAGCGTGCATCCAGGCCGTTTGTAGTGCCGATCACACTTATCGTGACACCAACCGTGCCACGTCGCCTTCGGAGGAACCGTGTCTGTCCCGACAGCTGTTGCAGCCAACAACACCCCGCTCAGTCCGCTGCGCTTTCTCGAGCGCAGCGCCGCGGTGTTCCCTGAGCGCACCGCCGTCGTTCACGGCGACCGGACCTACTCGTACCGAGAGTTCGGTGACGAGGTCGCGGCTCTGGCCCGCGTCCTGCGTGAACGCATTCAGCCCGGTGACCGCGTTGCATACCTGGCGCCGAACGTACCCGAGATGCTGTTCGCGCATTTTGCCGTCCCCCTCGCCGGCGGGGTCCTGATCGCCCTGAACTCACGCCTCGCCGGTCCCGAACTCGAATACATTCTCGATCACTCGGGAACCACGATCCTGTTCGTGGACTCCGAATTCGTCGGTTCGGTCACCTCGTCCAAGGCAAACGTGGAGAGCCTGCGTGAGATCGTCGAGATCCCGGACTCCACCGTCCCCTATCCGGACGTTCCCACCGGAATCGTCACCGGGCAGTACGCCGATCTGATTGCCGAAGGCGAAGCTCTCTCCGATCAGCCACTGCACTGGGGCGTCGACGACGAGCAGCAGTGCATCGCCATCAACTACACCTCGGGTACCACCGGAAAACCCAAGGGCGTCATGTACTCCCACCGCGGGGCGTACCTGAACTCGCTCGGCGAGACATTCCACAACGGCTTCGACGGAGCGACGAAGTATCTGTGGACACTGCCGATGTTCCACTGCAACGGGTGGTGCACGCCGTGGGCCGTCACTCAGGCCGCGGGCACACACATCTGCCTGCGCGCGGTCCGCGCCGATGCGATCTGGGACGCCATCGACAATCTGGGCGTGACACATCTGTGCGGCGCTCCTACCGTCTGCTCCACCATCGCCGACGCAGACCAGGCCCACAAGGTCGACGCCTTGCGCATCACCACCGCCGGAGCTCCCCCGTCACCGACGATCATCGGAAAACTCGAAGACATCGGTGTCACCGTCGTTCACGTCTACGGCCTCACCGAGGTATACGGCCCCTACACGATCTGCGAATACCAGGAAGCCTGGGACGACAAGCCGCAGTCCGAGCGCGCCGCACTTCTCTCTCGTCAGGGAGTCGGCATGGTGCAGGCCGAAAATGCTCGCGTTGTCGATGCCGAGATGAACGACGTCCCCGCCGACGGCCAGACCATGGGTGAGATCGTGCTCCGCGGCAACAACGTGATGCTCGGGTACTACCGCGACGAGGCCGCGACAGCCGAAGCATTTGCCGGTGGTTGGTTCCATTCCGGCGACCTCGGCGTCATGCATCCCGACGGATACATCCAGCTCAAGGACCGCGCGAAGGACATCATCATCTCCGGCGGCGAGAACATCTCCACCGTCGAGGTGGAGCAGGCGATCATGAGTCACCCCGCGGTGATCGACGTGGCAGTCGTCGGCGTTCCGGACGAGAAGTGGGGCGAGCGCCCGAAGGCATTCGTGGTGCTGGGCAAGGGATTACAGGCATCCGCCGAAGACATCGTCGAGCACACCCGCACTTTGCTGGCCGGGTACAAGGTTCCCCGCGACATCGTCTTCCCGCTCGACCTTCCTCGCACCCCCACCGGCAAGGTTCTCAAGTTCCAGCTACGCGCCGACAACTGACGCCGACGAAACCTGGATACTTGCATCCATGACCGAGCGCTCCGATGTACCCGGAACTGACCCCGCACAGTTTCGGGTACACGTCGCGTCTCAAGCGATCCGGTTGTTCTCGGAGAACGGGTACGAAGCCACCACCGTCGAGCAGATCGCCGCTGCCGCCGGCGTGTCGCGTCGGACGTTCTTCCGGCAGTTCCGCTCCAAGGAAGACGTGATCTTCGCCGATCACGAGTCCCTCCTCGAACACGTCGCAGAGTTCCTCGAGTCCGATTCCGCCGACCCCTGGGCGTCCGTGTGCGAGGCCGCGGGACTGGTCTTCGATTTCTTCCGCAGGAACCGAGACCTGTCGATGCGGCGATACCGCGTCGTACAGCATGTTCCGGCTCTTCGCGACCGCGAACTCGTCACCGGATTCCGCTACGAGCGCCTCTTCGTCGACTACCTGCGCAGCGCTGTGCCTCGCGAACCTGTCCTCGAGGTTGTCGGTTTTGCCGCAGCTGTCACCGCGTGCCACAACTACCTCTTGCGAAGCATGATCAAAGGCGACGAGGACGCCACAGCTGACGCACTAAGTCAGGCATTGCTCGACGTTCGGCGGACGTACGGCGTGGCACCCGGGTCCAAGACCAGCACGCCAGAATCGAAGTCCGTGCTGGTAGTAGCCTTTCCCCCGGGCACGTCCGCTGATGAGATCAGCAGAAAAATCCACGAACAACTCGGCTGACACTGCTCGTGCACGGAAACTTCACACACCCATCCCTTGACCTGGCACTCAGTGCCGTGTTTGACTGGGGTCATGGGCACCGGTCTGTCCGCGAATCTCGCTGGTAACGCCGGAGCCGCACCGACCGCCTTCAAGCCACCTTCACCAAGGAGCGTTCCCATGGCAGGAAACCCGGATTTCAATCTCTTCGCACTGAACGAAGAGCACGACGAACTGCGGGCTGCTATCCGCGGACTCTCCGAGAAGGAAATCGCGCCGTACGCCAAGGACGTCGACGAGAACGCACGTTTCCCCGAGGAAGCGCTCACCGCTCTCAACGCGTCCGGCTTCAACGCCATCCACGTTCCCGAGGCTTACGACGGCCAGGGCGCCGATTCCGTCGCCACCTGCATCGTCATCGAGGAAGTCGCCCGCGTCTGTGGCTCCTCCTCGCTGATCCCCGCTGTGAACAAGCTCGGCACCATGGGCCTGATCCTCAAGGGTTCCGAAGAGCTCAAGTCCAAGGTGCTCCCGGACCTCGTCAACGGCGGAATGGCGTCGTACGCACTGTCCGAGCGTGAAGCCGGATCCGACGCCGCTTCGATGCGTACCCGCGCAAAGGCTGACGGCGACGACTGGATCCTCAACGGCTCCAAGTGCTGGATCACCAACGGCGGCAAGTCCACCTGGTACACCGTCATGGCTGTCACCGATCCCGACAAGGGCGCAAACGGCATCTCCTCCTTCATGGTCCACAAGGACGACGAGGGCTTTGTCGTCGGACCGAAGGAAAAGAAGCTCGGCATCAAGGGCTCCCCCACCGCTGAGCTGTACTTCGAGAACTGCCGCATCCCCGGCGACCGCATCATCGGCGAACCGGGCACCGGCTTCAAGACGGCACTCGAGACCCTCGACCACACGCGTCCCACCATCGGTGCTCAGGCTGTCGGCCTGGCCCAGGGCGCACTCGACGCGGCTCTGGCATACACCAAGGATCGCAAGCAGTTCGGCAAGTCCATCAGCGACTTCCAGGCTGTTCAGTTCATGCTCGCGGACATGGCGATGAAGGTCGAAGCCGCACGTCTGATGGTTTACACCTCCGCAGCACGCGCCGAGCGCGGCGAGAAGAACCTCGGCTTCATCTCCGCTGCGGCGAAGTGCTTCGCTTCGGACGTTGCCATGGAGGTCACCACCGACGCCGTGCAGCTGTTCGGTGGTGCCGGCTACACCACCGACTTCCCGGTCGAGCGCATGATGCGCGACGCCAAGATCACGCAGATCTACGAAGGCACCAACCAGATTCAGCGCGTCGTGATGTCGCGTGCGCTGTTGAAGTAAGGCACTTCGCGCCCCTGTGCGCCTTTCTGGTAGTTCTGACTACCGGAACGGCGCACAGGGGCTTGCCCCTAATTTTTGAGGAGAATTGTGGAACTCGTAGGCGTAATCGGCGGCGGCACCATGGGTGCCGGCATTGCCGAAGTTTGTGCAAAAGCCGGTAGCTCGGTACTGGTGCTCGAAACCAAAGAAGAATTTGCCGCCGCTGCCCGCGAACGGATCGCCAAGTCGATCAACCGCGGCGTCGCCAAGGGCAAGATCACCCAGGAAGAAGCCGACGCCGCGATCGCACGCGTCCGCGTCACCTTGGACATGGAAGAGTTCGCCGATCGCGATCTGGTGATCGAAGCTGCTCCCGAGATCGAAGCTCTCAAGTACGAGATCTTCGGCAAGCTCGACAAGATCGTCAAGCCTGCAGGCATTCTGGCGACCAACACGTCGTCGATCCCCGTCATCAAGATCGCCAAGGCCACCTCGCGCCCCGGCCAGGTTGTCGGCGTTCACTTCTTCAACCCCGTGCCGGTCATGCCGCTCGTGGAGATCGTGGTCAGCCTGACGACGTCCGAAGAGACCGTTCTCGCCGTCACCGACTACGCCAAGAACACCTTGCGTAAGAAGACGGTTCGCGCGGGCGACCGTTCGGGCTTCATCGTCAACGCTCTGCTCATCCCGTACCTGTGCCAGGCTGTCCGGATGCTCGAATCCGGCTACGCCACAGCAGAAGACATCGACGAGGCCATGAAGGGCGGCTGCGGCTACCCGATGGGCCCGCTGACGCTGCTCGACACCGTCGGTCTCGACATCGCTCTCGCAGCAGCGGAGTCGCTGTACGCGGAATTCGCAGAACCGCACTACGCTCCGCCGGCGCTGCTTCGCCGCATGGTCGACGCCGGTCGCCTCGGCAAGAAGACCGGTCGCGGCTTCTACGAATACGCCTGAGTCTGACCGCTTCACTCTTCCGGCCCCTCACCTGTTGCAGGTGAGGGGCCGGAGTTGTTTTCGGGCAGATCTAGCCGAATCCATTGACAAATTCGCGCGGCGCAGCAAAAGTCATCATTTGACAACAACCGTTGTCAACTGAGCGCAGGCGGAGGGTCAACCAGATGAGCAGCGATCCGGACACCGATACTCGTCGACCTAAGCCCCAGGCGCGACCAGAGCCCCGGGAACTACGAGCCGATCCGATCGGCCCCGGTTCCCTGACGTGGACACACTTCGGCGACGTTCGCGGTCTGCTGTATCTCGGACGCGCAGGCACGCTGCAGAACATGCATCCCGCGGTAAGTGGAGCGCTGCAGGATCATTCGAATTTTTTCGACAACCCGCTCGACCGCCTGTTCCGCTCACTGCCGCCCATCTACGGCGTCGTGTACGACCGGACCGAAGAGGGCACAGGCACGCTCGTTCGCAACTTCCACACCGATCTCAAAGGAATCGACGAAACCGGCGGGCGTTACCACGCCCTCGCTCCTGACACTTTCTGGTGGACACACGTCACGTTCTTCGAGGTGATACTCGATTTCAACGAGCGATTCGCGTACAAGAAGTTCACGGCGGAGCAGAAGGACCAGCTTGTCCGTGAGGCCGTAACCTGGTGGCGCTGTTACGGACTCACCGACCGACCGGCTTTCGACGACTACGCCAGCTTCCGCACGTACTGGGAAGACATGCTCGACAACCACCTGATCAACACCCACACCACAAAATGGTCGACGCGCATCGCCGAGCACGACATCGCACCGGCTCCGAAGGTTCCGACGTGGCTGTGGCGTCTTAGCTCTCGCCCCACGATGGCCGTGGCGAACTGGATCGGCAAGGCACTGATGCCGGAGAAGGCGCGCAAGACCCTTGAATGGGAATGGACGCCGCGCGACGAACGGATGTACTTCTGGTTCGCCCGCTTCCTGACATTGACAGATCGGTTCTGGCATCTGCTGCCGTTACGACTGCGGTATGCACCGCGCGCCTACTCGGGCATCCGCGCGCAGGGTCTGTGAGCACTCGTCGGTAGGCTGGAGTGCGTGCCAGCCCAACTCCCCTCCGACGCGATCAGTGTCCGCGTGGACAGCTGGACGTGGGCGGTTCGGCTGTTCAAAACACGCTCGCAGGCGGCGACCGCCTGCCGATCGGGACACGTTCGGGTCAACGGAACGTCGGCAAAGGCGGCTCAGCAGGTGAAAGCCGGCGACGAGGTGCGGGTGCGTGTATCCGGCATCGAGCGCATCGTCGTCGTGGTCAAGCCGATCACGAAGCGAGTCAGCGCCGTGCTGGCCGCCGATTGCCTGCAGGACAATTCGCCGCCCCCACCACCGCCCGAACTGATCGCGTCCATTCCGCGACGTGATCGTGGCGCCGGCAGACCGACCAAACGCGAGCGACGCGACCTCGAGAAGTTGCGCGGCCTCGAGCCCTGATTGCTACCTCGAAACAGGCTGACGCAGAACCGTCTTCAGTTTCTCGGGCGGTGTACGGCGAGCGTCGCTGAGATAGATCTCGTGATGATCGCCGTTGAAGCTCAGGCCGTTCGACGGGATGAACGTGTTGTGCAGCCGGTCCAGGGTAGGAGCTTCGTCGTCGTACGAGCCGACGTGAAGAATCTGGACGGACAGACCTTCCTCCAACTCGAGAAACCTGACCTTGTCGAGAGCGGCAATGTCCTTCTTGGCCCGCATTGCCTTGGGCCGGACTGCGTCAATCGACGCAGACAGTTCGGTCTCCGTGATCCACTCCGGTTGCGAGATCATCATCGTCCAATCCCACGACGACTTGTCCCGCGTCACGAACACCTCGGGGTCATCTGCCCGCCACAACCCTTCCAGCGGGCCCACGACGAAGTCGCGATCCAGTTCCTTCTTGCTCGCGAATTTGGTCGCGTAGGACACCGAATACAGCGCTTCGAGCGCCTCGGAGTACTCGGTGGCAGTGTTGGGATCACCGTGACCGTCGACGGCGAAGTAGCCGAAGCGCGGGACGGTCACGAGGGCAAAATCGCGGCGCCCGGGGGAATAGAGATCCTTGTATGCCTTCTTGACGTCGTACTTCTCCATACGCCACCCACCTGATCACTGGCCGAGTTTCAACGTTCGGAAACCTATCCGAGAACACCGACATTCCGATAGCGGACCACCGTCCCCTTGTTAATAGACCAGTGGACCTTTACTCTGGACGGGGTGACTACACCCCAGGCGACCGACGTCGCTCGAGTTCCGCACCGCAGACCGTTGCGGATCGTTGCCATATCCGCGATTGTCGCGTCGATCTTGGCTCTGTTGTTCGTGTACCCGTGGTGGAGCTTGTTCGTCCGGCCGGACTGGCCGACAGCGGTGGCAGTTTTCGGCACCGTTCTATTTGCCGCCCTCCTGATCACCCTGCCTGCCACCATGATGCTCAGCCACGGACACACTGACCGCGATCCAGTTCGCCTGGTCGGCGACGCCCTCCTCGGAATCATCTGGGTCGTGTTCGTGTGGACCCTGCTCGGTGAAGTCCTGGGGCTCGGATTGCTCGTCGGCGGCGTGGATGACCCGCTTCGATCGAGAATCGTCGCCGTTGCGGCACTGATCACCTCGGCCGTTCTGCTGATCTGGGGCTATCGGGAAGCCATGAGACTGCCACGGATCAAGCACGTCGACGTCACCATCCCTCGCCTCGGAGCGGGAATGGACAAGCTTCGGGTAGTCGCAATTACCGACACCCATTTCGGCCCGATCAATCGCGAGAAGTGGTCCGAGCGCGTGATCGCGGCAGTCAACGAACTCGACGCCGACATCGTGGCCCACGTCGGCGACATTGCCGACGGAACAGTGGAGCAGCGCCTCGGCCAAGCCACCCCACTCGCGTCGGTGGAAGCCAGACTCGCTCGTGTCTACGTCACCGGGAATCACGAGTACTTCCACGAGGCTCAGGAGTGGCTCGACTACATGACCTCGATCGGCTGGGATGCCCTGCACAACCGGCACCTCGTCGTCACCAAGGGCGGCGACAACCTGGTCATCGCCGGAGTCGACGACGCCACCGCTCTGGGATCGAAGCTCGACGGTCACGGCGCGAACTTCGATATGGCCCTTGCCGGCACCGACCCCGATTTGCCGATCCTGATGCTCGCCCATCAACCGAAGCAGGTAACTCAGTCCGCTTCCGCGGGAGTGGATCTGCAGCTCGCCGGTCATACCCACGGCGGACAGATCTGGCCGTTCAACCTTCTGGTCAAACTCGATCAACCGTCGGTGCACGGGCTCACCCGTCACGGCGACCGCACGCAGTTGTACACAAGCCGCGGAACCGGGTTCTGGGGTCCACCATTCCGCGTGTTCGCACCGAGCGAGATCACCGTCCTGACGCTGCACAGCGCCTGAACGGGCTCAGCTCGTTCGGGTTGCCGCTCGCGCCGACAGCCCGACGAGCTGATTGGTCAGACCTTCACGTAGGCCGGTTGCGAACATGTCGGCAGCAGGGGGCGCCTGCATCTCGTTCAGTACGACGACCATGGATTCGGCAGGCTCGGCAGTCGGCCACAAGCCTGCAACAATCACCAGGGTTACCTTGGCGAATTGAGCCGCGTCGCCCTCCGAGAGGTGAGGCAATTGCGAATGAATCAGCGACGCAAACCTTCCCGAGTTGACCGTTGCCCGCTTCTTGAAGTCACGGGCGAAGTCGACGGAGATGTTTCTTTCGAGGACACCTGCCATGACGCTCATCAACTCACACAGTAAACGCTGTGCGACAAGCGATTCCGCAACCGCGGATGCCACATGAATTTCAGCGGCAAACGGTGAGTCGTCACTGGTCGGAGTCAACGACTCGGACAACCCGTCCAGCCACGCTACCCAGTTCTCGTCGAGCACTTCGAGAAAGATGGCCTCGCGACTGTCGAAGTAGCGAAGCACGTTGGACTTCGCCAGTCCGACGCTCTCACTGAGCTCACGCAGGCTGATGTCGGCGACGGGCCTGGACCCGAGCATCGCGCGGGCCGCATCGAGAATCGCGCACCGACGCGCTTCGATCTGCTCAGGCCTGCGCGCGCGCTGAAATCCGTGGGTCGCCACCATCACGCAAGATTATCAGACCATCGTTCTATTGTTTGCTGTACTGCGGGTCAATTGTCCGAAGGTGCATGCTGCGCCACGACTCCCCTCGACGCCAGTTCGCGACGCAGCGAATCGGTATCGACGGACGCGAGATCGACTCGGTGCGTGCGGGTGGCCAAGGCTCGGACTTCCTCGGACAGGTCCGCCACCTGCTTACGCGTCGCGGCCTGGGATGCCTCGTCCTGTTCCGCCACGCGCTCGACCAACCAGGAAGCGAGTGTGGCAGTCACGATGCCCAGCAACGCAATTCCGCCGATCATCAATGCTCCGGCGATCATGCGCCCGGTCGTGGTAACGGGCGCCATGTCTCCGTAACCGACGGTCGTGACCGTCTCCATCGCCCACCACAATGCCGTTCCGTACGACGTGATGGCAGCGCCCTGCGCGTGACGCTCGGCATCGAGCATGGCCAGCGCCGCGACACCGATCAGCAAGGCCGTGGCACCAGTGGCGTAAATAACCACCCGTCCACGCAAGCTTTGCCCGCTCGAGCGGTGAACTATCGCAAGCAGTGTGACCAACCGAAGTAGGCGCAGCGGACGCAGCATGGGCAACACCACCATCGCCAAGTCCAAGAGATGCCTGACGAACCAGCGACCGCGGGCAGGTGCCAACCACAGGCGAACTGCGTAGTCGACGGCAAAAACGACCCACGCAGCCCACATCGTCCATTCGGTCAGACGATGTGGAAGGCCCGTCGGTTGCGCCAGCACTTGGTACGCGTACGCCACCAAGAAAAGGCAGGCCGCAGCGGTCAACGGGATGTCGGTGGCTAGCTGCCATTTCTCCGACGTCCACGCAGTGCGGCGGTGCGCCGACTTCGTCGATTCGTTCATCCGAGAAGTCTGACACCACCGCTACCTAGTGCCCGGCAGAACCGACTCAGATCCGAGTGTGCGTCAAGATGTTGAGCGCCGTGGGAACTGCCTCGATCGTGATGGGCAACGGTCCCACCCGATCACCGTCCGCGTAAGCGATGATGCCCTCGGAGACCAACCGGACCTTCTTGGATCGGTACGTCTGCACCGCGTCGAGCGAGACGTGAGTTCCCTTGTACACCCGCGGAAACAGGCGCACCAGACGCAACCTCGAACCGTGCCCGACGACGGTCAGATCCAGCAACCCGTCCGACTTCGACGCTCCTGGCGTGATGAGCATGCCGCCACCGTACGAGCGCCCGTTGCCAACAGCGACCAGCGTCGCGTCCACCGTGATGACCTCGTCGTCGAGTTCGATCCGGTACGGCAACGGCTTCATCTTCGCCAACTCGGCGAGCATCGCCAGGTTGTAGCGCATCGGCCCCTTGGGCCACGACATCCGATTGGCCCGTTCACTGACCAGCGAATCGAATCCGCTCGCGATGATCGTTCCCGACCAGACGACGGAACCGTCGGCCAGCGTGATCTTCGCCAGGTCGGACTGCTGCACGACGCCGTCGGCGATCACATCGGCGGCTGCCTCGGGATCGCCTGTGGGAATGCCGAACTCACGGGCGTGATCGTTACCGGTGCCCGCCGGGATGAGCCCGATAGGAGTATCGGTCAACGCGGCAGCCTGCAATCCGATGCTGATGGCACCGTCACCGCCGACCACCACCAGCGCGTCGGTACCCTCCTCGATCGCACGACGGGCCAATTTCTTGGCGTCGTCGGCGTCGGTTCCGATGATCTCGGTGACGGCAACTCCCCGAGCGCGCAGTCGCGCAACACCTTTGCGTCCTGCCGCAGGCGCGTGACCATGTCCCGCCATCGGATTGATCAGGACGGTAACCTTCTCGATCTGACTGCGGGTTTCGGTCACGGAATCAGCTTTCCAGGATTGAGGATGCCGGCAGGGTCCACTGCATTCTTCACTGCGCGAAGGATGTTCGCGCCCAATTCACCGATCTCGTCCTTCATCCATGGGCGGTGATCGGCGCCGACAGCGTGGTGATGGGTGATCGTGCCACCGGCGGCGATGATCGCATCGCCAGCGGCAGTTTTCGCCTTGTGCCACTGAGCGATCGGATCCTCGGTCTGCGCGCTGACGACGGTGAAGTACAGCGAAGCACCGGTCTTGTAGGTGTGCGAAATGTGGCACATCACGAGCGGCTGAGTCCCCTGCTCGATGAGAGCCTTGGTCAGCGCCTCGGTGACCGAGGAGCGCAGGTTCGCGAGGTTACCCCAGGTGGTTGCCGTCTCGAGGGTTTCGCACAGTGCGCCGACGTCGAGCAGAGCGTCACGCAGATACGGCGCATCGAATCGCCCGTGTTCCCAGCTGTTTCCGGGCTCCTCACCGAGCGACGTGCCGCCGTGAGCGGTGAGAATTGCGCGGGCCTCCGCCATCCGTTCAGCGGTGTGCGAAGCGGTGCCCTCGTAGGTGGTGATGCCGAGGCAACCACCGGTGAAGGCGTTCTCGCCGATCTTGTCGGTGGTCGCCAGATTCACGCCACTCTCGGCCTCGTCGGACAACCGCAGCACGGTCGGAGCCGATCCTTCCTGGACAAGCTCACGCAATGCAGCTGCGCCGGTGGCGAAGTCGGGGAAGCTCCACCCTTCGCGCACGGTGGTCTCGGGCAGACGGTGAACCCGCACACGCACGTGCGTGATGACGCCGAAGGTGCCCTCGGAGCCGACAAAGAGCTCACCCAGATCGGGGCCTGCAGCGGATGCCGGCGCACGCCCGGTCTCGATCACTCCACTCGGGGTGACAACGGTGAGGCCCTGAACCATGTCCTCGAAGCGCCCGTATCCAGCCGACGCCTGCCCCGAAGACCGGGTGGCGGCAAACCCGCCCAGAGTGGCGAACAGGAAGCTCTGCGGGAAGTGCCCGACCGAGAAACCGTGCTCACGCAGAAGCTCCTCGGCCCGTGGGCCGGTAGTTCCGCCGCCGAACGTCGCAATGCCCGATTCCTCGTCCAACCCGACAAGCTGATCGAACCTGCGCAGATCGAGAGAAAGAACTGCGTCGAACCCGTCACGAATGGGATCGAGCCCGCCGACGACGCTGGTGCCACCACCGAACGGGACCACTGCGATCCGGTTGGCAGAGCAGTATCGGAGAACCTGCTCGACCTCTGCGTCTGTCCCTGGAGTGACGACTGCGTCCGGTGCGTCCTGCGGCTCGACGCTACGACGGCGAAGCAGATCCGGGGTGCTCTTGCCACCGGCCCGAAGGATTCGATCGGAATCCTTGGTACTGACGTACTCGGCCCCGACCAGCCCGGACAGCGCTTCGACATGCGACTGGGCCATAGCGGACGGAGCCACCTGGACGTCTTCGATGGCGAGACGCGATCGAGTCGGTGCGGAGACACCGAGAAATCCGGTCAACAATGATGTGACTGCGTCCGACAGTTCACGCTTCTTGGCCGGATCGCCCCAGGCGTCCCACTGCATCGGCGGTTGCAAGGCAGACTTTTCGGTGCTCATAGACACTAGTGTTACATATTTGTGTGATGTGTAAACATCCCGGTGGATCAATCCATCCATCAACCCATCGTCTTGGAACCGTCGATGGCTTCGCGAAGCATGTCCGCGTGGCCCGCATGCTGGGCCGTCTCGGCGATGATGTGCAGCAATGCGCGCCGCGCTGACCAGCGAGCTCCCGCTTCGAACCACGGCGCCGACGGCAGTGGATGCGAGATGTCGAGGCTGTCCAGCGAGGCCACCAACTCGTCGGTCCTGGCCGCGATCCCCTCGTACTCGGAAACGATGCCTGCCAAGGTTTCATCCTCGACCATCGCGAATTCGTTCGCCCGTTCCTGTTGCATCTCTTCCGACCACTGGGTCGGGTCGAAGTCCCCACCAAGTCCGGCCGGCCCTTCCAGAATGAAGTCGACCCATCCCTTTTCCGCCTGACCCACATGCTTGATCAATCCGCCGAGGCACAGTTCACTCACGGTCGGCCTCGAAGCGGCCTGCTCGTCGGTGAGGTCCTTGACGGTGAAGAGAAGGAATTCACGATGCCGACGCAGGCTCTGGAGGAGATCCGCGCGCTCGCCGGTGACGGTGGTGATCGGTGCGTTCATGATGTTTTCCTTCGCTCGTGGGTTCGTGCCCTGTGAGAACTACGTTAGAAGTTATTGCGGACAGAAACGGTCCTCATTAGAAAACGATCAAGAAAAAACTCCCGGCACCCACCGATGAAGGTGAGTGCCGGGAGTTCGAGCGAGCTAGACGAGATCAGACTGTGCGGGCCAAACGATCGGCCAGCAGGCGCGTGAAGTGCGCCGGATCGCTCAGCTCGCCGCCCTCGGCAAGCAACGCCATGCCGTAGAGCAACTGAGCCGTCTCCGTCAGGTTCTCTGCATTGTCATTGGCGGCCTGCGCCTCCCGCAGACCCGAGACAAGCGGATGCTCCGGGTTGAGCTCGAGAATGCGCTTGCTGTGTGGAACAGGCTGACCCGAAGCCTTGTACATCTTCTCGAGCGTCGGAGACATGCTGAACGCGTCGCCGACGATGCAGGCAGCCGACGTGGTCAGGCGCGTCGAGAGACGCGTTTCCTTGATGTCGTCGGACAGGGTTTCGGTCAGCCACGTCAGCAGCGCGCCGAATTCCTTTTCCTTCTCTTCGCGCTCGGCTTCGGCCGCCTTCTTCTCGTCCTCGGTGTCGAGGTCGACCTCGCCCTTGGCGATCGACTGGAAGGTCTTGCCGTCGAAGTCCGAGACTGCGTCGACCCACATCTCGTCCACGGGATCGGTAAGTACCAGAACCTCGAGGCCCTTGGCCTTGAAAGCCTCCATGTGCGGCGAGCTTTCGATGAGGTGACGAGATTCGCCGGTCATGAAGTAGATCTGTTCCTGACCGTCCTTCATGCGCTCCACGTACTCGGCGAGAGTGGTCACGCCCTCTTCGCTGTTGGTCGAGGCGAAGGACGAGATGTCGAGCAGCGTCTTGCGGTTGTCGGCATCGGCCATCAGGCCTTCCTTGAGCGCGCGTCCGAACTCGGTCCAGAAGGTCGAGTACTTCTCGGGCTCGTTCGCCTTCATGTCCTTGATGGTCGAGAGGACCTTCTTGGTCAGACGACGACGGATGGCAGCGATCTGCCGGTCCTGCTGCAGAATTTCACGAGAGACATTGAGCGAGAGGTCTTGTGCGTCGACGACGCCCTTGACGAAGCGCAGGTAATCGGGCACCAACTCTTCGCAGTCGTCCATGATGAAGACGCGCTTGACATAGAGGTGGATCCCGGCCTTGCGCTCACGCATGAACAGATCGAACGGCGCCGTCGACGGAATGAACAGCAGCGCTTGGTATTCGAAAGTACCTTCGGCCTTCATCGGGATGACCTCGAGAGGCTCGTCCCAGGCGTGGCTGACGTGCTTGTAGAACTCCTTGTACTCGTCCTCGGACACCTCGTCCTTGGCGCGAGTCCACAGCGCCTTCATCGAGTTGATCGTCTCGGTCTCGATGGTGACCTCGGGCTCCTCGCCCTCGGCCGGCGTCGACGTACGAGCGACATCCATGCGGATCGGCCACGCGATGAAGTCGGAGTACTTCTTGACCAGTTCCTTGATCTTCCATTCCGACGTGTAGTCGTGCAGGCCGTTCTCGGAATCCTCGGGCATCAGGTGCAGGGTCACGGAGCTACCCTGCGGTGCCTCGTTCACATGCTCGAGCGTGTACGTGCCTTCGCCGGTCGATTCCCAGCGCGTCGCGTGATCTTCACCGGCGCGGCGGGTCAGCAGCGTGACCTTGTCCGCGACCATGAACGTGGAGTAGAAGCCGATGCCGAACTGACCGATCAGTTCTTCGGATGCCGCTGCATCCTTGGCTTCCTTGAGCTTACGACGTACCTCGGCGGTGCCGGACTTGGCGAGCGTGCCGATCAGGTCGACGACCTCGTCACGCGACATGCCGATGCCGTTGTCGCGGATGGTCAGGGTGCGTGCTGCCTTGTCGATGTCGATCTCGATATGCAGATCGGAGACGTCGACGTTGAGGTCTTTGTCCTGGTAAGACTCGAGGCGGAGCTTGTCCAGCGCGTCCGAAGCGTTGGAGATCAACTCACGAAGGAAGCTGTCCTTGTTCGTATAGATTGAATGAACCATCAGATCCAGCAGCTGACGTGTTTCTGCTTGGAACTCGAGCTGCTCGGTATGCGCGGTCACTTCGATCCCTTTCTCTTCTCGGACTGATCACAGGAATTTTACTTGACCTCGAATACCGCGGGTCGCCCCCCGCACAGACAAGGGAGGCCACGCGACCTGCGCGTGACCTCCCGTTATCTTCACCACCGATCTACTCGGTGACGTTCACCATCGAATAGTTCGAGACGCCGGCGGCCAGCACCCTGAGGTGATCGTCAGATGCGCCCAAAGTGTGTTCGATGGCCACCAGCCGCGAGACGTAGTGCCCGACCGGATACTCGGCTGTCATTCCGATACCACCGTGCATCTGAATTGCTTCCTGACCGATCTGATGCGCGGCGCGACCGACAGACAGCTTCGCTCGCGACGCGATGGTCGGATCGATCACTCCGTCGGCGATGGCCATGGTGGCGTACAGACTCATGCTGCTCGCCAGTTCGAGCGCCACGTACATGTCGGCCGCACGATGAGTCAGCGTCTGGAACTTCGCGAGCGGAACACCGAACTGCTTGCGCTGCTTCAGGTATTCCGTCGTCAGTCGCAGAGCTTCGGTCATGATCCCGATCGCCTCGGCGCACAGAGCTGCCTGCGCCCGAACCTCTGCTTCGACGATCGCCTCCGTGACATCGCCGCCCTCACCAAGCTGTTCGGCCGCGGCATCGGTGAACGTGAACTGCGCACCGCGACGGCCGTCGTGGGTGGCGTACGTGCTCCGTGTGACACCTGAGCCCTCCGCATCCACCAGGAAGAGCCCGGTGCCGCCGCCTGGAAGTGTGGCGCTGACGATCACGACGTGCGCGCTGTCGCCCTGCAGAACCGGGTTCTTGACGCCGGTGATCGTCCACCCCGATCCCTCCTGCGATGCATTGGTCGTGACAGTGGCGACCGGCCAGCGCGTGCCGGGTTCCGTATGCGCGAAGGCCGACAGAGTGGTCCCGTCGCTGAGCGCCGGCAGGAGCCGCGCCCGCTGATCTGCCGAACCGACAGCCGCGATCAAACCGCCGGGGATCAGAACACTACCCAGATACGGCTCGGGTGCAAGCGCGCGGCCCAGTTCGGTCATCACGACCATGGTCTCGACCGGCCCAGCGCCCATCCCGCCGTCGGCCTCCGCGAATGGCAGGCCGAGCAGCCCGAGCTCCGCGAACTGCTTCCACACCGAGGCATTCCATCCCTCGTCAGTGGCCGAGGTGGCGTTACGCTTCTCCGCGTCGTAGCTGCGGTTGAGCAATTCACGCGTCGTGTCGCGAAGCATCGTCTGCTCGTCGTCGAGTTCGAAATTCATGTCAGATGCTCACAATCCGAGAATCGAGGAGGCAATGATGGAGCGCTGCACCTCACTTGATCCGCTGTAGATGGAAACCTTCCGGTAGTTCAGGTAGCGCGGCGCCGCTTGCTGCGCCCACTCCGGCGAGTCGATCTCGACCGTGTTCACCGGCAACGAGTCCGGACCCGCAACATCCATCAGCAATTCCGTTGCTGCCTGCTGCAATTCGGAGCCGCGGAGCTTGAGCAGCGAGGACGCCGGGTTCGGCTTGCCGTCTGCCGAACTCGCCACAACTCGCAGTTGAGTCAGATCCAGCGCAAGCAAATCGTTTTCCAGCTCAGCCAACCGAGCCGCGAACAACGGATCATCGAGGAGGGTGCCGGTTCCAACGCGAACTTCCCGCGCCTTCTCTTTTGCCGTGGCGACAAGAGTTTTGGAGAACCCGACCCGCGTGACGCCCGTGCGTTCGTTGCCGAGCAGGAACTTGGCGTAGTCCCAGCCTTTGTTCTCTTCGCCGACAAGATTCTCCGCAGGGACGCGGACGTTGTCGAAGAACACCTCGTTGACCTCGACGCTGCCGTCGATCAGTTTGATGGGGCGAACCGTGATGCCGGGAGTTGCCAGATCGATGAGCAAGAACGAAATTCCGGCCTGCCGCTTCTGGGCACTGGCATCTGTGCGAACCAGACAGAAGATCCACTCGGCGTGCTGAGCGAGAGTAGTCCACGTCTTCTGACCGTTGACGATGTAATCCGCGCCGTCACGGACAGCGGCCGTCTTGAGTGAAGCGAGATCCGAACCGGCTTCTGGTTCCGAAAAACCTTGGCACCACCAGATATCGGCGTTAGCCGTCGCCGGGAGAAACTGCTCCTTCTGCTCCTGCGAGCCGAAGGCCGCGATGACGGGCCCAACCATGCTCACGTTGAACGGCAACGGGTTGGGTACCGACGCCAACTGCATTTCCTCGGAATAGATGTGGCGCTGTACCGGAGTCCAGTTCTTGCCACCCCATTCGATCGGCCAGTGCGGAACCGCCAGTCCGTGTGCGTTCAGAATCTGCTGGCCCGCAACGATGTCTTCACGCGTCAGCTTTCCGAATCCCGCTGCACGCGCACGAAGTTCGGGCGAGAATTCGGTGGTGAAGAACTTTCGCATCTCCTCGCGGAACGCAACTTCCTCACCGGTCAATTCGAGATTCATATGGAGTCTGCTTTCTTCTGGCAGGGTTTCAGAACAAGATTCGTGCGACGGTCTGCGCAACAACGGCGGGTTTGTCCACGCCTTCGATCTCGACGGTGTTGGTGATCTGACTCTGTAGTGAACCGTTCGGCAATTCTTCGATTGCGGAGAGCACTGCAGTGTTTCGAACCTTGGCCCCGACTGGCACCGGACTCGGGAATCGAACCTTGTCGGACCCGTAGTTGATGACCATTTTCGCGCCGTCGATGCGATACACGGACTTCGACAGAAGCGGCAGGAGCGAGAGCGTCAGATACCCGTGCGCAATTGGTCCACCGAAAGGTGATTCGCGCCTGGCTCTTTCGTCGTCGACATGAATCCACTGATGGTCACCGGTCGCGTCGGCAAATTGATGGACCATCTCGCGGGTGACCTCGACCCACTCGCTCGAGCCCAGCGTTTCACCGACCGCCCCCAGGAGATCGGACTTGTTCTCGAACACCCGTGTCATCTGATCCTCCACGTTCCCGAACACTGTTAGGTTAATTGGATAATAAACTCACAGTGTAAGGTTGTCCAGTACTCAGACGAAAGGTTTCTGTGCGATGGCGCGACCGCGGGTTCCACTACTGAGCAAGCCGATCATCAGGGACACCGCCCTGAAACTGGTCGACGAGAACGGTTTGACCGACTTCTCGATGCGCAAACTCGCCACCGTCCTCGGCGTGCAGGCACCGTCGCTGTACAGCCATTACGCCAACAAGGACGAGTTACTCGACGACGTCGCGAACGTCATCATGGAGTCCGTCGACGTGAGCGGCTTCGACTCCGACGATTGGCGCGGCGCGCTGCGTACGTGGGCGCGGTCCTACCACGCTGCCCTGGGCAAGCATCCCAACATCGTTCCCTATCTGGCCTACGGTCCGAGCGTCAGGCCCATCGCCCTCGATCGCGCGAACGCCATCCATGGTGGACTGGTGCGCGCCGGATGGCCGCAGCGCACGGCAACGCTGATCGGCGCTTCCGTCAAGTACGTGGTCATGGGCGCTGCGACAGCGACGTTCTCCGGCGGATTCGTGGACGATCCCGCTATCTACGCCGAGCGTTACCCGCACCTCACACGAGCACACCTGTTGCGTGAGCGTGCCACCGAGATCGACGGCGCCAGCTTCGAACTCGCACTGGAATCCCTGCTGGACGGGCTGGACGCCAAATACGCACTGCTGCAGAGAACTACAGAGCAACCTCCTCGAAACTGAGGGTTGTTACCGTCGATCAAGCGCGCCGAGCATCGCGACGAAGGCCGCCTGACGATCCCCCAGAGCGGCGAAGAATTCCCGGTCCGAAGATTCCACCGCGCGGTTCGCCCTGCCGGCCAAGGCCGCACCCACCGGCGTGACGGCAAGCGAGCGAGCACGAGCATCGGTCGGATGTGGACGTCGTTCGACAAACCCCTTGGATTCGAGGGTCCGAATCACCTGTGACGTCATCATCGCGTCGGTGCGCGCGTACTCGGCAAGACCGCGTTGAGTTATCGGCGTCTCTGCATCCAGCCAGGTCAGTGCTGCGAGCAGAACGAACTGCACGTGGGTCAGGTCGAAAGGTCGCAGCGCCGCGCGAATCGAGGCTTGCCAAGCATTGGTGACACGCCACAACATCAGACCGGGACTCTCGTCCGCGTCCTCGAAGTCGGTTTCCAGTTTCTTCGCCACAGCGCCAGTGTGTCAGCTCGTCGTCGAACGCAGAACCTCGACGTCGTTGTCATCCAACGGAATCAAGCCACGGCGGAGTTGATACCCCCAATTCGGTGCCGAGGTCAGCGCCAATCGACTCCGCACATCGCCGAGTGCAACGGGCGTGAACTGCTCGTATCGCACTCGACGCCGAAACGGCTTGAAGCACCCCTCGTCCGCCTGCCAGATCTCACCCTCTTCGATCACACCGAGAGCTGTGAACTCGCGCAACGGATCTCGATCACCAATGGACTCGACCGGCGAATAGTAGACCAGCACGTCACCTGCTTTCATCCGTGCCAATCCGGCTCTCTTTCCGTGCCCGATCTGTGCGATACCGAGATCCACTGCGCGACGCACATGTTCGGCGGACACAACTCCCAACCATGCGTTCATCGCCGACCACCTGGCGAACCGCTCACAATCTCAATCATGGATTTAATATGCGCGCTTATTATCTCGCTCGCAACAGATCAAGTCTTGAACGTGTTCAACTTTGGGGCGTACGCTGCACTTGAACATGTTCAAAGAAGGAGTGTCGATGAGTAGTCGCGGGATCGAGACCAGGGAAAAGCTGGTGGAAACAGCATTGCGGCTCTTCGGCGACGAGGGCTTCGCAGCGACGACCATGCGCAAGATCGCAAATGAGGCAGAGGTCTCGCTCGGGAACGCCTACTACTACTTCGCCAGTAAAGACGAACTGGTTCACGAGCTGTATCTCGTCATCCAACGCGATCACCGCGCGCGGGCGCTTCCACTCCTTCGCGAAGGTGGGTCACTGACAGAAAATCTCAGGATTGTTCTGCACACCGGACTCGATGTCATGGGGCCCTATCACGGCTTCGGCAGCACGTTTCTGCACGTTGCCCTGCCCACCACATCACAGTCCAGCCCGTTCTCGGCCGAGTCGACCGATGCGAGATCGATGGCCGTCGATCTGATGCGTGAAGCACTGGCGGCGTCGAAGCAGAAGACGCCGGCGTCATTGGAGACCCAGCTCCCCACGCTCTTGTGGCTCAGCTATCTGGGCGTGACGCTGCACTGGGTCACCGACGCGTCTCCGGGGCAAACTCGTACCCGATCCCTCGTCGACGGCCTGGTACCGATCATCGCGAAAGCGCTCACCCTCGCCCGGCTGCCAGTGGCACGAGGTCTGGTCGGCGATGTCGCCGCCCTGATGACAAAAGTCGTTTCTGCAGAGGGGAACACAAAACCATGAAGGCCGTTGTTGTCTGTGGTGCGTCGGGTTACGTAGGCCAACACCTTCTTCGAACGCTCGAATCCAACGGGGTCGACGTTCGGACGATCGGCCGGGGAGGAACGAGCGATGCCACGTGGTCCGACGAGCACGGCGTCGCCGATGTACTCAGCGGCACGGATCTGCTCGTCAACCTCGCCGGCCGCTCCGTGAGCTGCCGCTACAACAAGCGCAATGCCGACGACATCTTCTCCTCCCGAGTGGAAACGACTGCACTGTTGGGTCGTGCGCTGACCCGCACGCCGCAGCCACCCTCACTCTGGGCGAATGCCAGTACCGGCACGATCTACCGAGACGCACGAGATCGACCGATGGACGAGAAGAACGGAGAGCTGGGTAAGGGATTCTCCGTAGCGGTCGCGCGAGCGTGGGAACACGAATTGTTCTCAGCCCCAACGCCTGTTCGCAAAGTGGCACTTCGGATGTCGATCGTCCTCGGAGCCGGCGGTGGGGCGATCAATCCGTTCGTCAACCTCGCCCGAATGGGCTTCGGCGGACGAATGGGCGACGGCCGACAGATGTTCAGCTGGATTCACATCGCCGACGTCATTCGCGCGATCATCCACGTCTACGAGAATCCGGAGATCTCAGGCCCGGTCAATATCGCATCCCCGTATCCGGTAACCAACACCGACATGATGCGGATGGTACGAGCGAAACTTGGCCGACAATATGGGTTTCCGACGCCGGGCTGGATGCTCGAGTTCGGCGCACGAATCATCCGCACCGAGGCTGAACTGGTAACGAAGAGTCGCTGGGTTTCACCAGGGGTGCTCGCGGACAGCGGCTTCCAGTATCAATTTCCGACGTTGGAGTCTGCGCTGAACCAGATCGCTCAAGAGACCCCGCGAGGGTTGCTTCCGGTTTCACTCGGCTAAATATCCTGCTCTCCGGTCCGCCCGCCGTACGTCGCAATCTTGTACTCCGTCGCAGCCAAAGACAACGTGAGCTCCTTGATCTGCCGACGAACGGTGTCCCGGTGCTCGAGCAGCAAGTCGAGCCTCTCCGGAATTGTCCCTTCACCGGCGTCGACCAGTTCGACGTAGTGCTGCAGGTCGCGAATCGCCATACCTGAAATACGCATGCGGGTCAGAAACACCAGCCTGCGAACAGATTCCGGACCGTACACACGATGTCCGCTCGAGTCACGATCGACCTCGACCAGACCGATCTTCTCGTAGTAGCGCAGCGTATGTGCCGAGACATCCAGCAGGTCCGAGACTTCGGCGATCGACATCGGCTCCTGAACGTCTCCTGCATCGACGAGTCGGTGAATCACCTCGATCGACATGGGCCCGTTCACTTCCCCAAGTGCCTCGAGTGCCTTACGCATCAAGTCTTCGGTAGCCATCTTCTCAGCCTAGAACGGACGGACGGGTCCGGCAGCATCCGCGAAATCGGCGCTGCGAGCCAGGTCGGCCCAGACGCATACCTCGGCGAGATTCTTCCGATACGACGCGGAGACACGCTCCACGGCTTCCTTTCCGAGTGGCAGACGAAGTGGCACATTCTCGCTGTGCACAAGCGAGGTGATGATCTCTGCTGCTTTCTCCGGATCACCCTCCTGAACACCGTCTGCGGCCGCCATGTCCCGCAGAACGGGATCCAGCAAATCACGGTATTCCGATGATGATTCGGCGAAGCTCAGAACGCCAGGCGTGTTGAATGCTGTACGGAATCGGCTGGGCTCGACGATCATCACCCGAACGCCGAACTGCGCGACCTCACCGGCGAGAGCCTCCGACCAACCCTCGAGAGCGAACTTCGACGCCGAGTACGCCCCGACGCCGGGAAACGACATACGGCCGCCTTGACTGCTCATCTGCACGATCGTCCCGCTGCCCTGCACTCGCATCGACGGGAGGACGGCGCGCACCAACGCGGCGGGTCCGATCAGGTGCAGTTCCATGAGATCCCGCAAGGTCGAATCGTCCACCATCTCCGCCGCGCCGACCATCCCACGACCGGCATTGTTGACCAGCACGTCGATGCGACCAAAACGCTCGAGCGCATATTCGACGACGCCCGGAGCCGCTGCGGTATCTCTGACGTCGAACGTCACCGCCGAGAACCGATCCGGATTCGCCGACGCAATATCTGCAACGGACTCGGGACGACGAACTGCAGCGACTACCGCGTCCCCCGATCGAAGTGCAGACAGTGCGAGTTCACGGCCGAAACCCTGAGAAACTCCAGTGATGATCCAGGTCTTTGTTGTCATGGTCGGCAACGCTAGGGGTTAGAGCGCGCTCCAACGCAAGCCTGTGGTTCTACCGCCGAACTACACGCCGGCCCACACCGGTCGTTCCCCGCGAAGGAAACCGTCGACGCCGGCTTTGAAGTCGTCACTGCTGTAGATCATGCTCATCAGATCATCGTTGTCGGCAATCACTCGGGTTCTGATGCGTCGCAGGGACTCCCGAATAGTCCAGACGGTCATCGGGGCGGCGGCAAGTAGATCGCGAGATACCTGGGCAGTCAGGGGCGCGAACTCGGACTCTGTTGCACAGTCGCTGAGGAAGCCGCTCCGCAGAGCCTCGCCACTCGACATCACCCCAGCCCGAGCGATCAACGACATCAGACGCGAACTGCCGATCCTGTCCGCCAGCAACGCCACGGAATGGATCGACAACGAGTTTCCGAGTGTGCGCGCGATCGGTAGGCAGAAGCGTGACCCCTGCGTCGCGATCCGCACATCGCACGCTGCCGACAGCAACAGCCCTGCTCCCGCGCACACACCGTCGATGACCGCGAGGGTGGGAACCCTCACTTTCTCGAGTTCGGTCAGTACGCCGACGAACCGGCTTTCGTAGTCGAGCCCGTCGTGAAAGCTCGAGAAGGTTTGAAAGTGGCCAATGTCGGAGCCCGCCGAGAACGCCCCTCCCCCAGCACCTCGGAGAGTGAGTAACCGAATCTCGCGGTCGGAGTCGGCGCGCCGGCAGGCTCCGGCAATGGCGTCGTACATCTGCGGGGTCAATGCGTTGCGCTTTTCCGGCCGGTTGAACACGACGTCGAGGGTCTCGCCACGACGGATGATCAAGATTTCTTCGTGCGTTTCAGTCATGACACTCACGTTACTTCCGGTAGAGAAAAGTCGAAACACATTGCACTTGAATATCTTTGCGAATTCTCGATGCAAAGTTGCAGATAGTGCGAACGGAGAAGCGTCGACGAGGCCAGGAGACGGTGATGCCAGAACCGAACCTCGCCGACGCAGTATCAAAGGGGCGTCATGCCACCGTCATGCCACGACTGTGCGCTGTGGCACGCCCGAATACTGGCTCAGCGGCCGGATCAGTGCATTCGACTGCCCTTGCTCGATGATGTGCGCCGTCCATCCGGTGATGCGGCTCATCACGAAGATCGGCGTGAACATCTCGACGTCGAAGCCCATGAGAAAATATGCAGGGCCCGTGGGGAAATCGAGATTCGGCTTGATTCCGGTGGCACTGACCATGGTCTTCTCGAGGATCTCGTACATCTGCACCCACTTCTCGCCGTCGGTCGCTGCCGCGACGTCGAGGAGGGCCTGCTTCATGGTCGGAACACGCGAATCACCGTTCTTGTAGACGCGGTGCCCGAAGCCCATGACCTTCTCCTTGGCAGCCAACTTCTCCGACATCCAGGCTTCGGCGCGGTCGGGGTCGTCGATCTCGAGCATGTCGTGCATGACAGCTTCGTTTGCACCGCCGTGCAACGGGCCCTTGAGCGTGCCGATAGCAGCGGTCACTGCGCTGTAGATGTCCGAAAGTGTGGACGTCACAACACGAGCGGCGAACGTCGAGGCGTTGAAGGAGTGCTCCGCGTACAGGATCAGCGAGACCTCGAAGGCCTTCACGATCGCCGACTCCGGAACAGCACCGAAGCGCATGTTCAAGAAGTTTTCGGCGAAACCCAGGTCCGACTGCGGCGCGATGGGATCCTGACCGCGCCGGCGGCGGAAATCGGCTGCGACGATGGTCGGCAGCACAGCCGTCATCCGCAGCGCCTTGGCCAGATTGGCCTTCTCCGAGTTGTCGTCCTCCGCCGGATCCTCGGCGCCGAGGTAGCTGATCGCCGTGCGGACAACATCCATGGGGTGGCAGTTGTCCGGCATCTTGGTCAGGAGTGAGAGCAGTGAGCGGTCGGCACGACGGGCCGCACGCTCACGCAGGCAGAGTAATTCGAGCTGCTCGGGAGTCGGCAGTTCGCCGTACCAGAGCAGGTGCGCAACTTCTTCGAAGCTGCAGTTCGCGGCAAGGTCCTGCACTGCGTAACCGCGATACGTCAACGAATTCGTCTCGGGCACTACCTTGGAGATAGCCGTCGTATCGACGACAACTCCGGCCAAGCCCTTGTAGATCGTCGGAATCTGTTCGGTCATGTCCTACTCCCCTCCAAGCTGAAATTGAAAATGCCACTGTCGAATTCGTTGTAGCGCTCGTACTCGAGAATCTCGTACAACCTGCTGCGATGCTGCATTTCGCCGAGCAGTCCTTCTTGCGTGCCCTCCGCGAAAATCTCGCGCAGACCCTTTTCGATAGCGAACATCGCCAGCCGAAGGGTGGTCACGGGGTAGATGACGGCGTTGAAACCGATCTCTTCCAATGTCTTCGCCGAAATGAGGTTCGACTTCCCGAACTCGGTCATGTTGGCGAGGAGCGGAGTGTCGACTGCTGCGCGGAACTTCTCGAAGTCTGCTTCGGTGGCAAGAGCTTCGGTGAAGATCAAATCAGCACCGGCATCCGCGTAGGCCTTTGCTCGCTCGATCGCCGCGTCGATACCGTCGATTCCGGCAGCATCGGTGCGCGCGCAGATGACGAAGTTCGGATCACGGCGCGCCGACACTGCAGCACGAACACGGCGAACCATGTCTTCGGTGGGCACAATCGCTTTGCCGTCGAGGTGCCCGCAGCGCTTCGGGTTGATCTGGTCCTCGAGATGCAGACCGGCTATGCCGTCGTCCTCGAAGATCGTGACCGTGCGGGCCGCGCTCATGGGTTCACCGAATCCGGTGTCGGCGTCGACGAGCGTCGGGAGGTCCGTGACGCGCGCGATCTGCTTGCTGTGGCCGACGACCTCGGTCAAGGTGGTCAGTCCGATGTCGGGAAGCGCCAATCCGGCGGAGTACGCACCACCTGAAACGTAGACACCTTCGAATCCGATTTCCTCAATGAGCTTGGCTGTCAGCGGATTGATGGCACCTGGCAAGCGCTGAATCTTTCCGGACGTCAGCCCCGCCCGGAAGGCAATCCGCTTGTCGGCTGCAGACGTCGCTGCTGCGATGAGGCCCGACATCAGAAAAGTCCCTTGGCGACCTTGGGAGCCCGAGCGAGAACGTCTTCGGAAACGGTGAAGGTCAGCTGATCGAGTTCGCCTGCCTTCAATTCGGCGGTGCGCTGAGCCGCATCGAGGAAGCGGTCCTGTTCGCTCGGCTCGATGACGCCCTCGGCGAGGGTGCGGAATTTCGCGACGTACTGATCGCGAGCGAACGGACGTGCGCCGAGCGGGTGCGCATCGGCCACCGCAAGCTCGTCGACGATGACTTCGCCGCTCTTCAAGGTGATCTCGGCGCGAGCACCGAAAGCCTTCTCGTCCGGATCCGTCGAGTGGTAACGGCGTGTCCATTCGGGATCTTCGCGCGTGGAGATCTTGTTCCACAGCTCGATCGTGTCCGCGCGCTGTGCACGCTCGGACGCGTAGGAACGTTCGTGGTGCCACGTACCGTCCTGTAGCGCAACGGCAAAGATATACATCACCGAGTGGTCGAGGGTTTCACGCGAGGCGGTCGGGTCGAACTTCTGCGGATCGCCGGAACCGGTGCCGATGACGACGTGGGTGTGGTGACTGGTATGCAGGACGATCGACGCGATCTGATCGAGATCACCGACACGAGAACGCATTCGGCGAGCGAGGTCGATCGGCGCCTGGCTCTGGTACTCCGCGGAGTGTTCTTTGGTGTACGAGTCGAGGATGGCGCGCTTCGCCTCACCCGAACCGGGCAGCGGAACGTGGTACTCCTTGTCCGGGCCACCGAGTAGCCAGGCGATGACGCCGTCTTCGCCTTCCCAGATCGGTGACGGTGCGCCCTCACCGCGCATCGCACGGTCGACCGCCTCTACGGCAACCTTGCCTGCCAGCGCAGGCGCGTACGCCTTCCAACTGGAGATCTCGCCCTTGCGGGACTGACGTGTCGCCGTCGTGAGGTGAAGCGCCTGGCCGATTGCCTGGTAGACCGTCTCGGTGCCCAGGCCCAGCAAAGTTCCGATACCTGCCGCAGCCGAGGGACCGAGGTGTGCGACGTGGTCGATCTTGTGCTCGTGCAGGCAGATAGCCCGAACCAGGTCGATCTGGATCTCGTAGCCGGTCGCCAGACCACGAATCAGGTCTCGACCGTCACGGCCGGTGTGCTGAGCGACGGCGAGGATCGGCGGGATGTTGTCTCCGGGGTGCGAGTACTCGGCGGCGAGGAACGTGTCGTGGAAATCGAGTTCACGAACCGCGACACCGTTGGCCCAGGCGGCCCATTCAGGAGAGAACGTACCGGGGATACCGAACACGGTGGAGCCCGGCGTATACGGATGCGACTGTGCTTGCGCCCGCGCATTCACCACGGGACGGCGCACCAGGGAAGCTGCGGCAACTGCCGCGTTGTCGATGATCCGGTTGACGATCATGTCGGACGTGGCGTCGGTGACCTCGACGGGATCCGTCGCAACTTCCGCGATCTTCCACGCGAGGTGGTCTTCCTTGGGGAACTCTTCGGCAGAGCGGTGGGTGCGTACGAGATGCGTCTTCATCGATCCTCTTCTCACGTTCTTCGGTATCTATTTGCACGCTACGCAGCTCATTCACCTCGGGATAGGCCCTCGCAATTGCCTATTTATGCAATGACGATGCTGCAATGTTGCGAATGTTGCGAATAGCTTCTCGGTAGGGTGAACGCGATCGGCACCGAGGAGATTCGATGAAGAAGATGTACGCGGGAGCGCGGCTGCGACGGCTGCGGGAGGAACGAAACCTGTCACAGTCCGCACTGGCGAAGGCACTCGAACTCTCCCCCAGCTATGTCAATCAACTGGAGAACGATCAACGACCGCTGACGGTGCCCGTCCTTCTCAAGCTCAACGCCGAGTTCGATCTCGACGTGCAATTCTTCGCCTCCGATTCCGACGCACGCCTGGTTGCGGACGTTCATCACGCCTTGGCCGAAACTTCGGAATCTGGAGACGTATCTCTGGCCGAGGTGGACGAATTGGTGGCCCGCATGCCGGCGGTCGGACGCACCCTCGTGATGTTGCACCGCCGCCTTCACGCCGCGACAGAGCAGTTGGACCAGTTCTCGACGCAGTTGTCCGGCGAACCAGCGTCCGATGTGTCACTCGTACCGATGCCCTACGAGGAAGTTCGGGACTTCTTCTACGACCGAAAGAATCACATCGCCGTTCTGGACGACGCTGCCGAGCAGATGTTCCTGGACAACGGATTGTCCGTGGGCGCAGTGGATTTGCAACTGGCACGACTACTTCGCGATCAGCACGGCGTCACCGTGACGATCCGTACCGACGAACCCGACAAGCTCGGCCCCAAGCGTTACTACGATCCGAACAAGTCGGTCCTCACACTCGCCCGTCGTCTGTCGGCAGGACAACGCGCGTTCCAGATCGCAATGCAGTTGGCCTTCTTCACGCAGGCCGACGTGATCGATTCCCTTGTCGCCGAGGATGAATCATTGAGCGCCGAGTCCGCAGCGCTGGCCCGCGTCGGACTCGCACACTACTTTGCCGGCGCACTGCTACTCCCGTACACCCAATTCCTGCAATCCGCTGAGGCCTTGCGGTACGACATCGACCTGCTCAGCCTCAAGTTCGAGGTCGGCTTCGAGACAGTCTGCCACCGGTTGTCCACTCTCCAACGACACGGCCAACGCGGCATCCCTTTCTTCTTCGTCCGAACCGATCGCGCCGGAAACATCTCGAAGCGTCAGTCTGCTACCGCCTTTCACTTCTCCAGAGTCGGAGGCAGCTGCCCGCTGTGGGTCATCCACGAGGCATTCGCGAGCCCAGGTCGCATCCTCACTCAGGTCGCGAAGATGCCCGACGGCCGGACATACCTCTGGGTGGCGCGCACTACCCACAGCGGCGGACTCGGGTACCTCGCACCCGAGCGCAACTTCGCCGTCGGACTCGGTTGCGACATCGGCTACGCCGATCGCATGGTCTACTCACACGGAATTCAGACGGACGACCCCGTGACCATCGTGCCGATCGGCGCGGGGTGCAAAGTCTGTGACAGGCCAGCGTGCTCTCAACGCGCCTTCCCCCAACTCGGCCGCTCGATCTCCGTCAGTGAGAACAGCAGCAGCCACCTTCCGTATCCGCAACAATAGGGCGCAAACAATAGGGCGCACCGACTCCACCTGCAGTTTCCCGGAGCTACGACGCTCTTCTGCTTCCATGGACGTCATGCAACCCGATGCCGTGACCCCTCGTCGACTGGTTCTTCGCCGCCTTTCGGCCGTGGCCGGTGTGGCCGGCATCGTGACTGGTTTGGTTGCCTTGATCGCAACTCAGTCGGACGTCGATCACAACATCGTGATCGTTCTGGCGTCGGTGGCGCCCTTGTTGATGATTGCTCCGCTGATCGGTGCCGTCGTCTCGGGTATCGGGCGTCAGTGGATCGTGTGCGCCGCCTCGATCCTCGTCCTTGGGTTGTTCGGATGGTCTGTGAGCCCGCTGTACATCGGCGGAACTGGGGAGTCGACGTCTGCGAACGGTCCATCGATTCGAATCATGCAGGCCAACTTGATGGTCGGTGCAGCGGATCCGGAGTCGCTTGTGGCGATGGTCCGCGAACGCGAGGTCGACGTGGTGACGGTCCAGGAGTTGACGTACCAGGAAGCCGACGCGCTCAAAGCCGCCGGGCTTGACGAGGTTCTGAGCCACCAATTCCTCGTCCCGTACACCGACGGTGGTGGCGGGGCAGGAATCTACAGTCGCTTTCCACTCTCCAATCCGCGTAGCCTCGACGGATTCTCACCCGAAACGCTGTCCGCAGAACTGAATGTCGGCTTGGCGCAGCCAGTCACATTGTTCGCCGTGCATCCGGCACCGGCGTACATCTCACCGCCTTCGGTGTGGGCGGACGAGCAGCGAAGGCTTGGGTCTTACATGGACAAAGTCGCCGGACGGGACAACGTGATAGTGAGCGGCGACTTCAACGCGTCGTACTCGAACAAACAGTTCCGGAATCTTCTCACGAACGGATACACCAGCGCCGCCGACCAATTGGGTTCCGGCCTGATCCCGACCTATCCGACCGACAAGCGGTATCCGGCGGTGGTCGGTATCGACCACATCATCACGAAAGGCGCCGTGGCGACATCCTTGGAACGGATCGAGATCGAGGGATCCGATCACCACGGCCTGATTGCCGACATCACGTTGTCTTGAGTAAATACTGGATTGAGCAAGCACCGGGGCATGGTTGTGCCCCGGCGTATTCGTCAGTTGTCGCGGTTCACGCCGCTGTCGGTGGGCTGTTCCCGCCGATCGGCTGCTGATACGGATCGATCGACATCGGCGGATAGAACACCGATTTCCGATCGGGCCCGATCTCCACCCGCCACTCCGTGTGATGCAGCGTCCGGTGATGATGACCGCACAACAAGACCAGATTATCGAGATCTGTTGGGCCACCATCGTTCCAGTGAACAATATGATGAGCATCGCACCACCCCGACGGAGTTCCGCACCCCGGAAACGCACACCCACCATCACGAACCGCCAACGCCCGCCGCTGGGGTACCGTCGCGGTCCTTGCTTCTTTGCCGCAGTCGAGCGGAACACCGTTCTCATCCAGGAGGATCCGCGTTACCGTGCAGTCGCACGCCAACATCCGCGCGGTATCGATACTGATCGGACCTACCCAATCCGTCCACGCGAAACCCAGTTCCTGAGTCGACGGCAGTAGATCCTTCAAGGCTTTGAGGTCCGTCATGTCTTTCGCAGACGCAGTCACCGTGATGTGCGGTTTGACCCCGCCCTCGATCGGACCCAACCCCGCCCGCTCGTACCGGCGCAACAATTCGCAGAACCCGTCCGCCCGCCGCAGTGCCGGAGTGCGGGTGTCTTTGACACCGTCCTTCTCCGGCGTCGGAGCCGACAGACTCGACAACAACGTGATCAACCGTGCCCCGTTCACCGCATCCAGATCACCCTTCACCGACACGCGCCCGTACAAGCCCTTCGACGCGTAGAACTCGTTACGCTCCGAATCCTCACCCACCGGAACCCCGTCTTCGCGCTTGCCGTACTGCTTCTCGATCCGCCGAATCGCCGCCCGCACCGCATCACAATCGGCAATGTTCTGCGACGCCAACCCCAACAGAATCCCGCGAGCCTTGTCCACATCCGCCGGCGTCATGTTCTTCGGTGGATGCTGACAAAACGACGCCACCTGCCGCGCCTTCAACGCATCCACGTCACCACGATGAAACGCATCGCCCACCACGGGTTCGAGCATCAACAACCGCGCCAACCCGACCAGCAGACTGCACTCACCGATCTCCAAATTCGTCGAACCATGCAACCACAGCGCGATCGCCCGAAAACCCTTCCCACCGAGAACCTCACGGGAAAACATCTCCACGATCAACAACACCAACCGCGACTGCAACTCGTGCCGGACACGCACCAGATCCAGAACCTCACTCTTGAGGTCCTCACCATCCAGCTGCCACGCTCCCCGACTATCCATGCCGAAAGTTTAATCGAACATACTTTCGAGAACCAGAGACAAAACGGACAACTTCAAAAAGGTGCGCGACTCGAGACCTGTTGAAGTACAGGCTCGTTCACGACTGATACAGCGCTAGGTCGGAGTGACTATCGCAAAGTTCGGATCCGGCTCGTCGAGGTATCCGGCAAGTTCTGCGAGCTTCGCCGGGTCGCCGGAAACCGAGATGGTTCCATTCGCAATCTCGGCACCCAAGTCCACACCACCGAGCAGCACACCGAGTAAGTCGCGCCGACTCAAACTGAACATCGCATCCACAGACCCAGCATCTGCAGACCCACCTTCCACGTCGAAATGGATCAGAACTCCGTTGCTGAGTTCCGTTCGGTGAACGATGTTTTCGTCAGTGATGTTCCAATCGACGACGATGTGCGAGCCCGCTGCGCGCACTCCATCCACGCGCAGCGATACTGCATCGAAGACTTGACTTACCGACAGCGCTGCGGTGATGTCGGGCGCCGCGGCAACCGTGGGCGTCCCCACTGAGCCGTTGCGCAGTTCGTATGCACCGGTGAGGTAGAAGTTCCGCCAGGTGCCGTTCTCGGCGCCGTACCCGAGTTGCTCGAAGGTATCGGCCTGCAGATTCTTGGCCTCGACGTTGTCCGGTTCAGCGAAGACCACGTAGTTCACCACCTGCGCAACCCAGCGAAAGTCGCCGCGCTCGTACGATTCCCGAGCTTTCCGTAACACTTCTGCTGATCCGCCCATGAACTCCACGTGACGCTTGGCCGATTCGACGGGTGGATGCTCCCACAGATGCGCAGGGTTACCGTCGAACCAACCCATGTATCGCTGGTAGATGGCTTTGACGTTGTGACTGACGGAACCGTAGTACCCGTGCGTGTGCCACGCTTGCGCCAATGCAGTTGGCAGCTCGATCGATTCGGCGATCTCGAGACCGGTCCACCCCTGATTGATTCGACGAAGTGTCTGATCGTGAAGGTACCCGTAGAGGTCGCGCTGCAATGACAGGAACTCGGTGAGCCGTTCGGTCCCCCACGTCGGCCAGTGGTGGGACGCAAACAGAACGTCGGATCGTGAGGCGTAACGATTGATCGATTCCGTCAGGTACGCAGACCAGACGTGAGGATCTCGTACCAGGGCACCGCGAAGCGTGAGCAGGTTGTGGAGAGTATGAGTTGCGTTCTCCGCCATACACAGTGCGCGCAAATACGGGAAGTAGAAGTTCATCTCGGACGGGGCCTCGGTTCCGGGCGTCATCTGGAATTCGATCCGAACGCCGTCGATCGTCTCCGTGTGACCTGTCTTCGAGATCGACACCGTCGGCGAAATGAGCGTCGGTGTGCCGGTTGAGGTGGTCTGCCCCAACCCGGCTCCGACGCTACCTCGGGGACCTCGGGGTAAGGCCGCCCCGTACATGTAGGCCGCGCGTCGAGCCATTGCCGTTCCCGCATAGACGTTTTCCTCGACCGCGTGCTCCACGAGCCCGGTGGGTGCGACGATCACGCATCGCCCGGCGGCGACGTCGTCGTCGGTGGTCACACCTTTGACCCCGCCGAAGTGGTCGATGTGCGAATGCGTGTAGATCACCGCGACTACTGGTCGATCACCACGGTGTTCCCGGTACAACGCGAGCCCGGCAGCAGCGGTTTCCCGGGAGATCAGTGGATCGATGACGATGATTCCGGTATCTCCCTCGATCAACGTCATGTTCGACAGATCAAGTCCGCGAATCTGATAGATCGAATCCGTCACCGCAAAGAGTCCCTGCTTGGCGACCAACTTCGACTGACGCCACAAGCTCGGATTGACCGTTGGCGGGCAGTCCTCGTCAAGGAAGGCGTAGGAATCGTTGTTCCACAGGACTTTCCCGTCCGAATCGGCAACCAGCCCCGGATCGAGCGCGGCGACGAAACCCCGCTTCGCCTCGGTGAAGTCGGCGTCGTCGGAGAACGGTAGAGTCTCGGCGACTCGGGCGTTCGCGGCTTCGATTGCGGCCGATGCCGCACGTGGGTCGATCATAAGTCAGCCTTTCACGCCGAATTGCGGCAATGCGCATTGCCGCAATTGAAGAGAACAGCAGGGCTAGCTCAGCAACTGCGCCTTTGCCGCCGCGAACTCGGCATCGGTCAACACGCCGGACTGATGAAGCTGTCCCAACTCCTGCAGCTTGGAGACCAGATCGTCCGCGCCTGAAGGGGGAACGGACTGCACGGGGGCGACCTGCTGCTGCGGCGGCGGCTGTTGCTGCTGGTACTCCTGCTGATATTCCTGCTGCTGCTCGCTGGCCTTTCGTTGACTCCGTCGATCCATGGCGTTGGACGTCGCCTTTGCGGTTCCAGCCACTACCGCCGTGCGCGCCACCGTGCCGAGCAACCCCGGCCGCCCTCTGCGTCCACCTCGAAAAACCATGCCGAACTCCTTGGGTAATTGTCGCTACTGAAATGCTGCTTCGACCGCTGCGACGACTACCTCGCGCGGTATCTGAACGTGAAGGACTACGTCGCCGCCGCCACCGCGAACCGTCGACGCGAGCTCACGCGCCCACGTCTGCTCGTAGACGATGACTGCGGCTGACGTTCCTGGTTCGAGTGACTCACGGACCACGTCCAGGTCCTCGTCACTGATCAATGCCTTGGCTTCGATGGACAGAATCGCCAGTCCGATGTCGGTGAGATCTTCGTCGACGTCGATCTGCGACACCTGTCCGTCCGCGTCCTTGGCGATGTACACGAGGTCGAGCAGAGTGACAAAACCTCGTTCCACCACGTTCTGCAGCGCGGCGACAGCTTCAGGATCCACAGTTGAACCTGGGAATGCCAGCACCACGAGCTCGACCGGTCCGATGTTCATTGCGTCTTTCATCCATCAAGCCTGGTGGCTCGGACGCTTGGGAACCTCACCCGCAGGGGATGAATTACCCGATGCGATCGAGTTATTTGTTGCGACGAATGACTTCGCGAATCGGCCGTACGTGTACGCCTTCTGCTGCGAGGGCGCGCCGGGCTTTGCCTCGGGTGACGAGCACGCCGACGATGCCGAGAACCCAGACCGGATATTGCACCATCCAGGCGACGCGGAATCCGTCGAACGTGTACCCGCCCATGTGCCCGAGGATGACGCCCATCACTTGAATCACGATGAGGGAAGCGAGGAATCCCCCGATGTTGACCATGCCCTGGGCGGTGCCCATCGCCGAACTCGGATTGGATGTGCGCGCGTAGTCGAAGCCGATCACCGAACCCGGCCCACCCACCGAGATGACGACCACCAGGATCGTCAACAACCAAAGCGGAGACGGTTCGCTTCGTGAAAGCACGATCGTCCACATGAGCGCGCTGGCCACCATGATGGTGAGAACCAACCACGATCGACGCATGGGATAGCGACCGGTGAGAATACCGAGGATCGGGCCGGCCACGATTGCCGAGATGACTGACAGCGTCAGCAGCGAGCCGACCGTCGTGGAGTCGAGGCCTTGAGCCGATTTCAGGTACGGCACACCCCACAGCAGCGCGAACGTCGTGATCGAGAACTGAGTCCCCATGTGGCTGAAGAACCCGAGTCGGGTGCCGGGCCGCATCCACACCGTCTTGATCTGTCGCCCGATCTCCTTGGCGCCGGCCGGCACGGCGACCACGTCGGCACCGGGAGGCGCGTCGCGGATGACACTCAACGCCAGCGCAAACGCCAACAGTCCGACAGCGGCAGCGCTGCCGTAGGCAAAAGTCCAGCCCGGTCCGGACAACAGCAACATGAACGGAAGCGCAGACATCACCTGGCCCAGCTGACCGAGGATGCCCGTGAACTGCGAGACCAACGGCACCTGCCGGGGCGGGAACCACTGCGGTACCAACCGCAACACCGAGATGAAGGTGAGTGCATCCCCGGCACCGACGGCAATACGTGCACCGATCGCGACGGGCAGCGATTCGGTGAAGGCGAGAGCCAACTGCGCGGACATCATGATGAACGCACCGACTGCGATCATGATCCGCGAACCGTAGCGGTCGAGGAGGACTCCCGCCGGAATCTGCATGCCGGCGTACACGACGATCTGCAGCACGACGAAGCTCGACAGAACGCTGGGCGAGATCGAGAACCGATCAGCAGCAGACAGACCCGAGACGCCGAACGAAGTGCGGTGAAGCACGGCGATCACGTAGGCAAAAACACCGACACCCCAGACCAACCACACTTTTTTCATCGGGTCTGTATGTTACTCCTGTCTTTCGCAAGGCTCAGGACATGATTATTCGCGGCCCTGAGACACCCAATTCAGATCGGCCGAACGGAAGCCTTCGGTGATCGCGGCGAGGGAGTCGAGGCGAGCGATCTGGTCTTCGCTCAAAACGATGTCCAACGCTCCGGCGTTTTCGGTGACTCGTGCAGCGAACCGAGTGCCGGGAATCGAAACGGAAGGCAACCCGTACTGGCGGCCCTTGGCATCGAGCCATGCCAGGGAAACCTGTGCAGGCGTCGCGCCGAGCTCCTCACCGACGGCGCGGACCACGTCGAGAACCTTCTGATTGGCGGGAAGTGCGGAGTCCGAGAAGCGGGGGAAGCGTCGGCGTAGGTCGTTGTCACTGAGCGTCGCCGCATCGAACGATCCCGCCAAGAAGCCTCGGCCCACAGGTGAAAAGGGCACGAACCCGACTCCGAGTTCCGCCGCGGTGGGTACTACCTTGTTCTCGACGTCACGGCTCCAGATGCTCCATTCCGACTGGATCGCCGCGATCGGATGTACCCCGTACGCACGACGCAGTTCATCGCCGGTCGCCTCGGACAGTCCGATGTTGCGGACCTTGCCCGCCTTCACCTGCTCCGCGATCGCGCCGACGGTGTCTTCGATCGGCACGTTCGGGTCGACCCGGTGCAAGTAGTAGAGGTCGACATGATCGACGCCGAGTCGTCCCAGAGACTCGTCGAGTGCCCGCGGCACGTAAGCCGGGTCTCCGTTGATCCCGCGCTGACCGTTGGCGATGTTGCCGACCAGACCGAACTTGGTCGCCAACTGCACTTCGTCCCGGCGGTCTTTGAGAAGCTCTCCCACCGCACGCTCACTCGAGCCCTCGCCGTACACGTTGGCGGTGTCGATGAACGTGATCCCGATGTCCACCGCATGGTGCAGCGTGGCGAGCGCCTCGGCCGGATCCACCGGGCCGTAGACCGGGGCGACGGACATCGCGCCGTATCCCTGGGCGCTGACAGTGAGACCTTCGGCCAGAGTGACGGTGGGGACGGTCATGAAAACTCCTCGATTCGACTGAGCGACAACCCCGACAGTCTTCACCGAATCGAAGCCTCACGCACCGATTAACGTCACGCTGATCGGGTTACCCTCGAGTGATGGCATTCGATTGGCTCGAACTCGTACTCACCGCCCACCGCGAATTCGGTTCACGACTCGCTGCGGTCGAGGACTGGAACGCACCCACGCCCGACTCCGACTGGCACGTTGAACACCTCGTCCGCCACGTCATCGAGGAGCAGCAGTGGGTACCGCCGCTCCTGGCCGGACTGACGGTCGGCGAGGCGACACCGGACATCGTTCCCGTCGGGGACGACCTGTGGACCGAATGGCAGAAGTACTCCGATGCCGCAATCAAAGCGTGGAAATCGACGGACCTCAGTGCCCACGTTCACCTCTCGTACGGCACGGTGAAGGTGGAACCCTATCTGCGCCAGCAGACCTCGGACGTCACGATCCACACCTGGGACCTCGCGCGAGCGGTCGGAGCAGACGAGCGACTCGATCCAGACCTCGTCGAGGCCGTCTGGTCCGACCTCGACGGGCAGCGCGACATGCTCGCCGAGAGCGGACTCTTCTCCGATCCCGTCGACCTCCCGGACGATGCGTCGTTGCAGGACAAGCTGATTGCCCTGACCGGTCGCGATCCTCGTTAGACGTTCAGCGACACACCCGTCGTGCGGGCGACGCCGTCCCAGCCGCCGGCAGGTGCACCGAGGCCGAGCAGAGCCGCAACCGTCGGCGCGACGTCGATCGTGCGAGCCTGCGTGTCGATCTTCCGTCCACCGTCCAGAGCGGGATGCCCGCCGCTGAGGAAGAACGGAATGGGCAGTGTCACGAAATGGCCGTGGTTGCCGGGAATCGGGTTGGACAGTGGAGTCGGATCACTGAACCGCCAGCCCTGAGCGCAAAACGCAACGACGTCACCGGCATTGGTGCCGAGATCGAATTCGGCGGGGAGGTGGCTGGATTCGACGCCGTCCACACCATCCACGATCTGCTGAATCCGGCTGACGGCTTCCGCCCGTTCGCCATCGGGTCCGATGAAGTAGATCAGGTCTGCGCCACCGTTCTGGGCGATTCGAATCTTGCCTGCCAGCAACGGGTCCGCGTTCAGCGGTCGATCCAAGCCGATGAGCCGCGCGGGCTCCGACCAGTCCATGGAGTGGTCGGCCAACACGATCAGAATGCTCCGATTCCAGCGACCCGTGTCATGAAGGAAGTCGACGAAGCGGCGAACCTGGTTGTCGGTGTTCTGAAGTGCAGCCGTGCGAGCGATCCGGATGGACGGACCGGACAGATCCAGGTGCCCGACCCGATCGACGTCACCGAGGTTGGTGAACGAGAGCCGCGGCGAGTTCCCGCCGACGATACGGATCAAGGCGTCGATCGTGAAGTTGTCCGGCGCATGCTCGGTACCGGGAACGAGCGGCTGCGGATCCCACACCAATGAGGCGCGGTCACCGAACAACCCGTGCAGGTAGCGCTTCGACAGCACACTCGCAGTGGTCAATCCGAGTTCGGTGCGCACCCGATCCAGAACCGTCGATGCCTGCAGGTCGGAAGGCCGATCGAGGTCACGCTTCTTGTCGATGGCCGGATCGTAGACGGAGTTGGCGGGTACACCCGAACGCGCCGGCAGCACTCCCGTCATCATCGCCGTGTGGTTCGGCAGCGTCTCTGCGATCGTGATGGCACTGGCGTCCGGGTAGTGGATACCGCCGGCCGCAAGCCCGGTCAGCGTCGGGGTGAGCTCCGATCGCAGCTCGTCCGGCCGCATGCCGTCGACGACTATGACATGCACGTCCAGGTCTGGGATTCCGGCGCTGGTGGGAACACTCGCGCGAGCGGGCGTTCCGAGCAATGCCGTTCCGGCGACAACACTTCCGCCGATCAGAACGCTACGACGCGAAACTTCGATGCTCACTGGTCGACTCCTGGTCGGTACGAGGCCTGATCGAGGGCGGCCGAGGTGGGTGAGACTCTACTGCCCGCGCCTGCCGGAAGACGGTAGCTCACGGCGTAGTGCGCATTGCTCTGCGGATTGGTGAGATCGTCGACGTAGTACCAGTCCATCTGAGTACCTTCGCGGGCGATTTCGAATACGCCGTAGCCGTGCGAATCCAGTTCGACGTACCGCACGTGTCGGTTCACGGCCTTGAATGCTTCTTCTGCCGCAACGGTTACCGTGCGCGGTGGCACTTTCAGCATGTCGTCGATATTGGGCGACGTCACCGACGGGACGACGAACTCGGCGCCGACGGTCGGCCCACCCGGATAGTTGGCGGCGTTGGTCGGTAGGTCGCAGGCCCACGACGTGTGGATGTCACCGGTGATGAAGACGGTGTTGTCCACACCGTTCGAGGTGATCGCGTCGAAAAGCCTGGTGCGGTCGGCGGTGTACCCGTCCCACTGATCCGTGTTGTACGGGACACCGGCCTGCGGCACACCCACCAGTTCGGTCAACGCCGCGGTGGTCGCCGGTTCCAGCGGCGGGAACACGCAGGGCGTGATCATGACCGGATTGCCGACGACCTTCCACTGCGTCGGGGAGGTGACGATTCCGTTGGTCAACCAATCCATCTGTGCGCGTCCGGTAATGGTGCGCGACGGATCGTCGACCTGCTTCATGGTCGGTTGCTCGTCGCGGTAGGTACGCAGATCGAGCATCGAGATCTCGGCCAGATTCCCGAAGCGGAACCGACGATACAGCTGAACGCTCGAACCATTACCCGACGGGCGGACGGGCATCCACTCGAAATATGCCTTGGCCGAGTTGGCCTTTCGATCTGCCCAGTCACCTTCGACACCGGGAGTGTGGTTTTCGGCGCCGTCCCGGTACGCGTTGTCGGCCGATTCGTGATCGTCCCACGTGGTGATGAACGGGAGCTTCAGGTGCAGAGCTGCCAGATCCGGGTCTGTCTTGTACTGCGCGTGCCGAATTCGGTAGTCGGCCAGCGAAATGATCTCGTGGGCCGGCTCGTGAAGGCGAACGGATCCGTTTCTCGCGCCGTACTCCCCCTGCCCGTACTCGTAGATGTAGTCACCGAGGTGGATGATCGCGTCGAGGTCTTCGCGGAATGCGAGGTGACGATAGGCACCGAAATACCCCGCCTCCCAATTGGAGCAGGACACCACGCCGAAGCGGAGACGATCGAGATCTGCCGAGTTCGACGGAGCCGTACGGGTGCGGCCCACCGGAGAAACAGCCGAACCCGCAGTGAATCGGTACCAGTACGCCGTCGACGAATCGAGTCCGGTGACGTCGACCTTCGCGGTGTGATCGGAATCCGCCGAAGCAGCAACACTTCCGGACGCAACGACGCTCGCGAACCCCTCATCGGTCGCGACCTGCCAGTTGAGAGTCACCGCCGGCCCGACGCCGGAACCGGGCGTCGCGTCTGCCGTCGGGGTGATGCGGGTCCAGATGATCACCGCATCCGGCAACGGGTCACCGGATGCCACGCCGTGCGCGAAGCCCGGGCTGCCACCCGGAACCTCGGCACCGGCGTGGCTCGCCGAAGCGACACCAAGACCTACTGCGCCGGCGAGGGCCGCCGATCCCTGCAGCAGGCCACGTCTGGATATTCGATCGAAGGCATTCGTGTGCACGCTAGGAGTGAACCCGCACCTGAACGGGCGTTCAAGAGAGCTTCGGGATGTTCACCCAGGCTTCGCCTGCGCTTCTCTGGAAGTTTGATCGAGTCGATCCCGATTACAACCGGTAATCGAGGGCCGAGCCTCGAACCACACCGACCTTGACTCCGATGTAACCGCCGAGTGCACCCCCGGCCGCGATCAGGATCCAGAACGCCGGCGGAAGCAGAGCCTCGGACCCGTCGACCTCGGAGAACGCGGAATAACCTGCGATCAACGCGCCGAACAGGATGGGCAGTATCAGCAGAGCGGCAAAGAAAGTCACCCACACCCGATGCGACGAGTCTATTCACGACGGACGGCGTTTGTCGGCAAGTCGAGTCGCTCGTCTGCCGGAAACACACCCCGCTGACGCCTATGCTTGGAAAATGACCGAACCCGACATCAAGCCCAGAAGTCGTGACGTCACCGACGGACTCGAAAAGACCGCAGCGCGCGGCATGTTGCGTGCAGTAGGAATGGGCGACGACGACTGGGTCAAGTCGCAGATCGGCGTCGCCTCGTCCTGGAACGAAATCACGCCATGCAACCTGTCCCTCGATCGCCTGGCCAAGGCCGTCAAGGAGGGCGTACGGGAAGCCGGCGGGTTCCCTCTCGAATTCGGCACTATCTCCGTCTCCGACGGCATTTCGATGGGGCACGAGGGCATGCACTTCTCCCTCGTTTCCCGTGAAGTGATCGCGGACAGCGTCGAGACCGTCATGCAGGCCGAGCGTCTCGACGGATCGGTCCTTCTCGCCGGCTGCGACAAGTCGTTGCCCGGCATGATGATGGCGGCGGCCCGCCTCGACCTCGCCAGCGTGTTCCTCTACGCCGGCTCCACCCTCCCCGGCGTCGCCAAACTTTCCGACGGCAGTGAGCGGGAAGTCACCGTCATCGACGCGTTCGAGGCGGTTGGCGCCTGCTCGCGTGGGCTGATGAGCCGCGCCGACGTCGACACCATCGAACGGGCGATCTGCCCGGGCGAAGGCGCGTGCGGCGGCATGTACACGGCAAACACGATGGCCAGCGCCGCCGAGGCCATGGGAATGTCGCTGCCCGGCAGCGCTTCACCGCCCGCACCGGATCGTCGCCGCGACGGCTTCGCCCGCGAGAGCGGCAAAGCCGTTGTCGAACTCCTGCGTCGAGGTATCACCGCGAGGGACATCCTCACCAAGGAAGCGTTCGAGAACGCCATTGCAGTAGTCATGGCATTCGGCGGATCCACCAATGCGGTGCTCCATCTCCTCGCGATCGCGCACGAAGCGTACGTCCCCCTGACGCTCGACGACTTCGCTCGCGTCGGCGCGAAGGTCCCGCACCTCGCCGACGTCAAGCCTTTCGGAAAGCACGTCATGACGGACGTCGACCGTATCGGCGGCGTCCCCGTGATCATGAAGGCATTGCTCGACGCGGGACTCATGCACGGAGATTGCCTGACCGTCACCGGTAAGACCGTGGCGGAGAATCTCGCGCACATCACCCCGCCCGATCCGGACGGCAAGGTCCTGCGGGCGATGAACAAGCCCATTCACCCCACCGGAGGCATCACGATCTTGAAGGGGTCACTCGCGCCCGGCGGCGCGGTGGTCAAGTCGGCAGGATTCGAGTCTGATGTATTCGTCGGCACTGCACGGGTTTTCGAACGCGAGCGCGCCGCGATGGATGCTCTCGAGGACGGCACCATCACCGGCGGTGACGTTGTCGTCATCCGCTACGAAGGCCCGAAGGGTGGTCCCGGCATGCGCGAGATGCTGGCCATCACGGGCGCGATCAAGGGCGCGGGTCTCGGCAAGGACGTCCTGCTGCTGACGGACGGACGATTCTCGGGCGGCACCACCGGCCTGTGTGTCGGACACGTTGCGCCCGAGGCGGTTGACGGCGGTCCCATCGCGTTCGTTCGCGACGGCGATCAGATCCGACTCGACGTGGGTACCGGACAACTCGAATTGTTGGTCGACGACTCCGAATTGGAAGCCCGCAAGAAGGGCTGGGAGCCGTTGCCGCCTCGCTACACACGTGGTGTGTTGGCCAAGTACTCCAAGCTCGTGGGATCAGCCTCGGGTGGAGCAGTGTGCGGCTGATCCCAGCCCGCTGCTAGATGGGCCGGTACCCGGCGCCGACGCCTCCGTGGGCATTGATCGTGTCCACGATGGAGGTCATGTTGGTGCCGAGTTCCGGCCCCAGGCATGGCACCCAGAGGTAGGCGTTGACCATCGCGACCAGCGTCGTCCCGACCGTGACCGGGGCTCCCGAATCACCGTGGTCGACGCAGATCTGAGTCCAGGTGGATGCGTCGGCGCTCAGGTCTCCCCAGACGACGCCGCAGGTCGTGCCCGTCGTACGGCCTTCCTTGCAGGCTGTAGCCGGGAAGCTGGCCGGAGCGCCGATCGAGGTGATGGTTGCCGCGCCCACCGTTCGAACTGGTGTGACCTTGCCCGGATCGAACTGGATGACCCCGTAGTCCAGGTCCGGGTTCGACTCGACGAACGTGCCGACCACGCCTGCGTCCTCGTTGCTTTCCGGGATCACGAACGATCCAGGACCACCGCAGTGACCTGCGGTGATACCCACGAGTCTGCCGCCGTTGTCGTGACCGATAGTGGTCAACGTACAGACCAGTTGATTGTCGATGATGATGCCCGAACCACCACCCATGGGCGTGGGTGCAGCAACAGCGTTGCTGCTGACGATGAACCCGAGTCCGAGTGCCAAGACCAACGCTGCCAGAGCCGAAACAATTCGCTGCAACATCACAATCTCTCCGCCGGTAATCTCCCCGCTGCAAAAAACGCATACCCCGGAAAGTGCGGACCTACGCAGCGTTTCTAGTCGGTAGCTCCGAGCGCTTCGAGCATCTTGCGTGCCTCCTCGAGCTGACGACTCAACTCGTCGACTCGCGCTGCAGCCATGTCCCGTGCAGCGACGATGATGGACTCGACAGCCTCGATTGCGGTGGGCTCACCCAACTCGCGGACAGCTCGCTCGACCGCATCGGGTGCGACCGGAACTGCTTTGCCCGGACGCTTGGCGCCCTGTGTGACCGTCACGCTCCAGTCGTTGTCCGCGCCCGCATGGATCGTGACGCTGATGCCGGCCGGCAGTTTCTTCGCACGCTTGACGGCCGGACGAGGTGTCGCGGCAGGGGCAGCAGTGGTAGTCGGGACCGGAGCGGGTGCAGGCTGCGCACGCGGCTTCGGTCGAACAGGCTCTACGAGTGGCTCCATCAGGGGCTCGGACTCCACAACTGGTTTGGGCCGTGGCGCCGGTTTGGCCGGTGCCGCGGAGACGCGGTTTATGCGCAATTCCTCTGCCTCGAAAGGCAATTCGTCGTTGACGCCTTTGGGGCGGATCATCACGGTGTTGCCGTCCACCGACACGACTTTCGCCGAGGTACCGGCTTCGATCCCCAAGCTGGGAGTCGCCTCGCGCAGATAGACGGTGGCGCGCTTGCCTTCGGCGACAGCCGTGGCGAGCGCTGCCAGATTGTCCGCAGTGAGGTGATCCGGCGTTGATGCGGCAGCGCCGGAACGTCTACGGGGTGGCATGCGCAGGTCCTTTCAGAAGTATCTCGTGCATTTCGGTATCGACAGTGCTTTTCTCGGGGCAACTCTTGCACAAGCCACCGACGTGTTGACTCTCACCGCCCGCCTGAGCCCGAGGATCCGTAGACGGTTCGGCCAATTCAGTACTGTTCTCGTGGCACCGCGTGGAAGATGGTGGACAGAAATTCGTTGCGGCAATAAGGAGCACGGTGAGCAGTTCGGAGTCAGAGTGGATCGACGAGGTCACCGAACCCGCCCCTGCTGAATCTCACGTTGCCGAACCTCACACCGCTGATCCGGTCGACGTCGATGCTCATCTGCTCAGCCGGATTCAAGCCGACATCGAGGAGTCCCTCCTCGGCGGACCGCGCTGCTTCACGCAATCGCAGATCGCGGAATTCGCCGGTGTGACACGCGAGCGTGCCGATCGTTTGTGGGTCGCGATGGGCTTTGCCGTCGACGAGGATCCCGACGCCGTCATGTTCACCCAGCAAGACGCCAACGCCCTCAAGACGATCATCGACATGGTCAATCGAGGAGTCATCTCGCAGAGCAGTGAGGTGGCTGCCGCCCGTTCACTGGGGCAGTCGATGTCGAGGTTGGCTGAGTGGCAGGTCTCGCTGATCAGCACACACATCATCGACCAGCTCGCCGACTCGGCAGATCACGAGCCCGAAGCGATCCGGAAGATCGTTCTGCGCCTCGGCGCCGAGATCATTCCCGCTGTCGAATCTCTGCAGACGTACGTGTGGAAGCGCCACGTCGCGTCGTCGACGGGCCGCAACGTCGGAAACCCGGGCGAAGAAGTAGCGAGTCGTGTTCTGGTCGTGGGTTTCGCCGACATCGTCGGGTACACCTCGCTGACCCGCGGCCTCGACTCCGCCGAACTCAACGATCTGCTCGAGCGGTTCGAGTCCGCGTCCACCGAAATCATCGGTCGCAACTACGGCTGGGTGGTCAAGACCGTCGGTGACGAGGTCATGTTTGCCGCCGAGAGTCCTCATCACGCCGCCGAGATCGCTTTGCAGATCCAGCAGGCGGTCCTCGCCGATCACGACGATCCGCAGCTTCGGGTGGGTCTGGCCATGGGGCCGACGTTGGTTCGCTTCGGAGATCTCTACGGTTCGGTGGTCAACAAGGCCGCGCGTCTCACCAGCTCTGCTCGTCCCGGCACTGTGCTGATCGACTCCGAGCTGGCCACCCAGCTCGGCTCGGACGCCAATTTCAAACTGCGACACCTTCGTCCGCGACGAGTGCGCGGCATCGACAGGCTCGAGCAGTACGTGCTACGCCGCAATCTGGAGCCGTGAGCTCTCAGCTCGACACTCCGCGTGCAGCCAGAAAGTCGTCCACGATCTGCTCACACGCAGCCTCCCCGAGAGGCGTCAGCGTGGCCAGCTTGGTGAGCACCAAAGGTCCGACCAACTGAGCAAGTGCGACGTCGTAGTCGTACTCCCCCAACGCGTCGATCGCGTCCGGCGAGCGCAGGATCCGATCGAACGCGTGTCGGTACTGCTCGAAAACCGTCTGGCGCAGCGATCGCAATTCGGGCTTGTCCGTGGACAGGGCATCGACGCTCGAATAACCCTTCAGTTCCGGCCCCAAGCCGAGCCAGCACATCGCCGTCACCTGGATCGGTGCGCTTTCGATGGCCTTGGCCTGACTGGTCAACAACTCGAGCAACTGCGCGCGGAGATCGCCTTCACCGGACATCTCCGGCACCGGCGGCAGTAGACGTGCAAATGCCGCGGCGAGTAACTCCGTGCCGCTGTCGAAATGGCGGTACAGCGTCGCACGCGCGACGTTGGCCAACTTGGTGACGGCATCGATCGTCACGGCGTCGACGCCGCCTTCTGCCAGCAGCGTGGTCGCTGCGTCGAGCAACCTGGACCTGGAACGCTGTTTGCGCGGGTCCTCGTCGTTTCCCTGCTGTTCGATTCCCTGCTTGTCGATTCCCACCGTCACAACTTCAGTTATACCCACTTGGGGGTTGTGGAACTGCTGTTCTTGTAACGATACTGATGGTCTTGTTTCTATCGGGAGGTTTCGTGAGTAGCGATACGACGCTCGAACAGTCCACGTGGACCATCCGACAGATCTGGATGCTGACGGTCGCGTGCTGCGCCGTCGCGCTGGTCGTCGCAGCGATGGCCGCTCTCAACACGGCCCTTCCCGACTTGGCCCGCGATACCGGTGCAACACAGAGCCAGCTCACGTGGATCGTGGACGGGTACACGCTCACGCTGGCTTGTCTCTTGTTGCCGGCGGGCGCACTCGGCGATCGATACGGTCGACGAGAACTGCTCATGTTCGGACTACTCGTTTTTGCTGCCGGCTCGTCGATTCCGGTCTTCGCGGACGAACCGTCGTGGGTCATCGTCTCCCGCGTGATATCCGGCGTCGGCGCCGCATTTGTCATGCCGGCGACGCTGTCTCTACTCACTGCAGGTTTCCCGCCGGCGCAGCGTGCCCGCGCCGTCGGAGTCTGGTCCGGCGTCGCAGGGTCCGGTGCAATCGCCGGACTCGTCGTCTCCGGGCTACTCCTCGAAAAATGGTCCTGGCATTCGATTTTCGTCAGCCTGGCCGTCGTCTCGGTCCTCATCCTCGTGGTGTCGTTCACGATCGTGACGTCGAAGGACACGGAGGCAACTCCACTCGATCTACCTGGTACAGCGCTGATCGCCGGCTCGATCGGACTGTTCGTCCTGGGGATGATCGAGGCGCCGGCCCGTGGTTGGCTCGATCCGGTAGTTCTCGCGTTGCTGGTCGGCGGAATTGCCATGACAGCAATCTTCAGCTGGGTCGAATTACGCACTCGCCACCCACTTCTGGACGTCAGACTGTTTGCCAATCGTGCATTCGGCAGCGGCGCAGCGTCACTGACCCTGCAATTCCTGGCGACTTTCGGCTTGTTCTTCCTGATCGTGCAGTATCTCCAACTGGTGCTCGACTACTCCCCCCTGCAATCGGCGCTCGCCCTCATGCCGATCGCCGTGCCGGTGATGGCGCTGTCCGTGGTTGCTCCCCTGCTGATTCCGCGTATCGGCCTTCGCGCCCTCACCGCCACCGGGGTTGCCTTCCTCGGAACCGGAATTGCGCTCTTGACGCGCTTGGACGCCAGTTCGACCTATGCCGAAGTCTGTGTTCCCTTGGTAGTGGCCGCTATTGGATTGGGTTTGTCGACAACCCCCGCCACTGCTGCCATCGTCTCCAACGCACCGGACTCCAAACAGGGTGTTGCATCAGCAGTCAACGACGCAACCCGTGAGATCGGCTCCGCCATCGGCGTTGCACTGGCGGGAAGTATCCTCGCCGCCGGCTACGGAAATCACGTCCAGCCCGCGGTCGACTTGCTACCCGAACCGGCCAAGGAGCCGGTATCCGGTTCTCTGGCCGCCGCTCTCCACGTCGCCGAAGCAGCCGGGCCGCAGGGTGCCCAGTTGGCCGAATTCGCCCGTGAAGCCTTCATCAAAGGCATGGATCAAGGAGCACTCACGCTCGCTGCGATCATGTGGGTATCCGCGATCGTTCTGGGATTCTGGGCTCCGGGTCGTCAGCGAGACTGACCGCCTCGTCGGTACGCCGGGGCCTTGGTTGTCTGCTCCGACTGCAGAGTCTGCAGGAGGGGCATCGACCGGAGCGGCACCACAACCGAGAGAACCATGACGCTGGTCGACCGGGTGGCTATCCCCGACCGATTCAGTTCGAGCAGCGTCGCTTGCAAATCCTCGTGCGACGCAGCGGCAATCCGGCACAGCACGTCGCCGGAGCCGGTGGTGGCAAAGGCTTCGAGCACACCGGGGATCGCCTCGAGTTCCGCGGTGACGGTGTCGAGCGCCCCCTGGGCGATCTGCAAAGTCACGAATGCCTGTACTCCGAAACCCGCTGCAGCCAAATTGACGTGCGGCGCGTATCCGGCGATGACGCCCGCATCTTCCATCCTTTTCAATCTCGCCTGCACTGTCGCCCGCGCAACCTTGACCTGACGCGAAAGCTCCAACGCACCGGCTCTCGGGTGCTTGTTCATCGCGTCCAACAGAGCCAGATCCACTGCGTCGAGATTCACGTCCGCTCCACTCGTCGTTCAACTATGCAAATTGCCTACAAAACAGTGCCACCATCTTCGCATTCCGGCGCTGTGTCTACTTTCAACTACCTCCGTTGACTACCCAACCTCTGAAGGACTTATCTGTTTGTACCGGCAGTGCCGAACATAACTCGAGCACCGCGCTGTGTACATCGCACTCAGAGGGGACTCACCATGACCGTCGAACAGACTCTCACCGACGACGAACAGTTGGCCGGCCTGGATCTGGAGCAATTACGCCAGCTGGTCGGACTGGTCGAGTACGACAGCGATCACGATCCCTTCCCGGTGAGTGGTTGGGACGGCCTCGAATGGATCGTCGGAAACGCCACGCAGACTTCACATTTCTTCCAGTCCGCATTCGGCATGGAATTGGTGGCCTATTCAGGCCCGTCGACGGGAAACCGCGACCACCACGCGTTCGTACTCAAGAGCGGTGCCGTGCGCTTTGTCGTCAAAGGTGCTGTGGATCCGACAAGCGAGTTGATCGCGCATCACAGCCGTCATGGCGACGGCATCCGCGACATCGCGCTCAGCGTCCCTGACGTGGACAAGTGCATCGCGCACGCCATCACCCAAGGTGCGACGGTGTTGAGCGAACCGCACGACGTCACCGACGAGCACGGCACCGTTCGCCTGGCCAGCATCGCGACGTACGGCGAGACTCGGCACACCCTCGTCGACCGTTCCCGCTACACCGGCCCTTACCTTCCCGGATACGTCGAACGGACGTCGTCGTACCGCAAGCGTGACGGCGCGCCCGAGCGCATCTTCCAGGCCCTCGACCACGTCGTCGGCAACGTCGAACTCGGCAAGATGGACCAGTGGGTCGACTTCTACAACCGGGTCATGGGATTCACCAACATGGCCGAGTTCGTGGGCGGCGACATAGCCACCGACTACTCCGCGCTGATGAGCAAGGTCGTCTCGAGCGGCAATCACCGAGTCAAGTTCCCACTCAACGAACCTGCCATCGCGAAGAAGCGGTCACAGATCGACGAGTACCTCGAGTTCTATCAAGGTCCCGGCGCTCAGCATCTCGCGCTTGCGACCAACGACATCCTCGGAGCAGTCGATGCTCTGGTCGACGAAGGAATCGAGTTTCTCTCTACTCCGGCTTCGTATTACGAGGATCCCGAATTGCGCGCGCGTATCGGAGAGGTTCGAGTTCCGATCGAGGAATTGCAGAAGCGAGGCATCCTCGTCGACCGCGACGAGGACGGCTATCTTCTTCAGATCTTCACCAAGCCGATCGGAGATCGTCCCACCGTGTTCTTCGAGATCATCGAACGCCACGGCTCACTGGGATTCGGACTGGGAAACTTCAAAGCCCTGTTCGAAGCGATCGAGCGTGAGCAGGCCGCGCGGGGCAACTTCTGAGGTAGGTCAGCTGTTTTCGGTCCACGCCCAGACCACCGCGGGTCGCCCGGTGGCACTGACCCGGACTCGTTCGTCCGTACGTTCCAGCCCTGGCAACGCTTTGAGCGTCCGGTTCAAATTGCCCGGGTCCGGACGCACACCGGAAAGCTCCTCCGCCACGGCCAGCGCGTACGACGCCGGAAACGACGGACCCAGTAGTGCCCGCGTGAATGCCTGATCTCGCCACAACAGGGTGTCAGCAAGGATCGGGCGGGTATCGGCGACTATCCGATTGTGGTCGAACGCAAGGTCCCCCGGGTTGTCCCAGCTCACCCATTCGGCCGAACCCGGCACCTCGTCCGACGAGATCACTGCCCACATGGTCACCGAGAGCGTCGGACCGCGGGGGTCGCGATTGGGTTCGTCGAACACGGTCAATTGACCGCTGACGAGGATCTTCTCGTCGGGAATTCCGAGCTTGGTGGTCACGGCTCGCCTGGCGGCGTCCTGCAGCCGCTCACCGGCGCCCAGCAGTACACCGGGCAGCGCCAACTGCCCGGTGTACGGCTCCGCTTGCCGCGGAGTGACGGCAAATCGCAACATCCCGGGTTCCGGATTGCCGAACCGGAGCGCGATGACATCGATCGAGACAAGTGACTGGTCCACACCGTCCATCATGCAGGCACTGGGCATCGCATCTGACGATCGACCCGGTCGGCACCGTTCGCGGTCAGCACTACCGGCGCACCCATTTCCTCGCTCAGATACCGGGCGAAATCCTCCGGGTCGGCCGGAAGTTCCTTCGGCACGACCCCTACGGCTTTCAGGGAATCTGTCAGCGCCTGCTGGTGATCGAGATCCTTCCACTCTCCGACCGGAACGAACGGCAATCCTTCGTACGCGTGCACCCCGTGGATCGGGACGCCTGCAGCCCGCGCGCGATCCATCGCGTCGAGATGAGTAAGCGCCAAACCGTCGACGCCACCGCTCACCTCGATTGCGTAGTGCAACAACAACTCGTCGAGGTGGCCCATCCGGAATCCGCCTTGATACTCACCCGTCCCGTTGTGCAGCTCGGGCAACACCTTCGCCAGCTCCGGATCCTCCGTCGGGAAGGGCCCAGCTCCGTGTCGTGTCATGTACGTGCGAGTGACGCCGAGTACGTAACTGTCCCGGCCCAACTCGTCGATCATCGCTCGCGCGTTGGACGGCTCGACCGTCGACCATGTGGTGTGTGGGTGAAACCCCCGCCGCTCGTCGAGAAGGACACCTTGTGCCCCCTCGAATACCAGACGACCACCGGCGCCCAACGCGCCCAGCGCATCCGGGTCGGCGATGTCCACGGCGGCACCGAATTCCGCGTACATGTCGACCATGTCGTCGATCGGCGGAAAACCGTGGCGACTCTCCGCGATCAACGGTCCGTAGAATGTGACCAACGCCGACAACTTACGACGCAAGGAGTCAGGTCGCCGGCAGTCTCCCACCGTAGGCGCATTCGCAACTTCGAGCGCGTACGCCGCGGTCTCACCGATCCCCTTGCCACACGAGCCGTGTCGGTTACCGCCGCGAGCATCCTCACGGGCCCTGTTGGCGGCCACGTGAATCGGCGTCGTCAACAATGCGCGCGCGTCGATCCGTATCAGATCGAACGGATTTCGAACTCCGAGCGCTTCCAGAGCACGCGCCTCCCGGGCGAGGGCGATGGGCTCGACCAACACGAATCTCGAGAGAAACGTCGGGACGCCGGACAGCGTTCCCGAACCGAACTGCGAAAACGTGTGGTGGCACTCGCCGACCGTCACGTTGTGCGCTGCCTGTGCCCCACCGTTGAACCGGACCACTGCGGCCACACCCAAATCGGCTTGGTCGGAGCAAAGCCAATCGACGGTTGCTCCCTTCCCCGCATCTCCGAACCCGAGGTCTACGACGACGATATCGCGGTCTTCGAACGGCTCCATCATGCTCTCCTTCTATGCGAAATCAACATCGTCCGTATCGGTTCCGAGATCGTGGGGCAACCCGGCCACCGTCGCGGTGCTGCGCCCTGGGATCACAGCGAGAGCCTTGCCGACGGTCTCGGCTTCAGCTCTTGAACCGATGTCGCGGAGATCCGCCAGTCCGTCACGCAGGTCGATGCGGTCCTCACCGATTCCGACCGTCAGCGCGATCAGTTCGCACACCGCAGCGGGGTCGTCGAGTTTGACGAAGCGTTCACCGAGAAACTTCTTCCAGTGATCCGCGATTTCCGGATCGTTGAAGTACGACGACTGATCTGGCAGAACGAAGTAGACATTCCATCTTTCTTCGAGTTCACGGTAGATCGACGAGACCGATACGTCCTGACGTACCTTGTCGCCGATCACCGAACGGATGTGACGAGCCGAGAGCCGCGGCTTGTTCAGCTCGTCGCCGATGATGAAGAGGTAGCCTTTCCTTCCGCGCTTCTCCCAGGCATCCGTACTGGTGTGGCGCACCATGAAATATGCTGCCAATTCATAGCTTTCCGACTTCTGTCCACCACCGTTGCCCTCGAGGAAGATGGTCCGAAGCTGCTCGTCCATCGCGTTACCCGACTCGAACTGGCCGACTTGTAGTGGCACCTGATCGGAATCGGCGTCGCCGATACCACCGAACAGAATCTGCGGATCATCCGCGTATCCCTTGCGTTGCAGCAGCCCGTGCAGCTTTCCGAGCTTGTCCTGCATGATTCGAGGAACAGCGCCCATCGAGCCGGTGACATCGAAAAGCACTGCTATCGGGAGAGAATCGGGGTGCCCGGCCGAGTCCCGGCATTCACGCTTGTCGACGCCGAAGGGGTCGAGGGTCGGGTCCGCTTTCCAACTGCTTCGCGGACGCGACCGAAGCGAATCGGTGTAACCGAAATCGTCGACACCGCGTGCGGCACGAAAAGTCTTGCCCGCCAAATAGGTGTTGTCGTCCCAGTATCCGTAGCCCATGACAATCACTGTCCTTTCGTGAATGGAACGGCGAACGGACGAAATGTCCGCTGGCCATAGAGAAGATCGAGGAGTTCGTCGAACTCACCCAGTAGGTCGACCGCGTCGGGACGCAATCTCGGGTTGTCCTGCATGCAGCCGTCGGCAAACACCTTCATCCGTTCGTGGGTCTGCTCGCCCAGCATTTGGAGCATCAAATGATGAGCCATGTAGACGTCCCAGGCCGGAGACGCTCCTTCGCCGAGTTCCGGTGGGTACGAATCACGATCGGAACCGATCGTCGCCACCGGGCGGCTGCCCGTACGGGTGCCAAAGGACCAGCCGACCAGCACCACCCCGTGCCGATCAGGCTCGATCAGCACGTTCTCCGCGGTAATCGCGGTGTGCACCCAACCAGTCGCATGCGCTGCTGCCAGAGCCCGAAGTAGCCGTCGGTGCATCCACGCCCAGTCCCGTGGATCGAGGCCACCTGGATACGCCTCACGGACGTCGGCGAGACTCACAAAACCTTCGGTCAGATCGTCCAACACATCGATCTGACGTCTCGTGCCGCTGCCCACATGGGTGATTTGATCGATCAATCGCGGGAAGTACGAGACTGCCCAACCGGCTTCGCACGAATTCTCGATGTCCGTCAACACATTCCGTTCGGCCTCGATCATCGAGTTCGCCCGAGGGTCTCGCGGAATCTTCAGTACGACACCGGCATCGGACCGGTACAGGTTAGCGACCGAGCCGCGCGCTACCAGTCCACCCAACGTGTACTCGCCCCGCTCGCCGACATAAACGGGCCGAGAATCTGCCGGCTCGAACTCCGCTGTCCAACTGCGGTATAGCTCGTTCAACCGAGATGTTGCGGCCGAGTATCGCACCCGATCTTCGGGCTTCGCCCGGTCCGGATGAATGGCTGAGGCGAGCCGATGAAAACGACGCTTTGCAGCGCGACGGGTGTCGAGATCGCTGGAGTCTCCCCCGAACACATCGGCCGAAACTCGTGCTGCCTCGACGATTTCAAGTGCCGTGCTGATCGTTTTCATGGTTTTAGTCTAACTGACTAAAACGAAGACGGCAAGAATGCGTATTTCATCCGAGTACATGCGCATCACATCAGGACACGGCAATCACCTGTCGGCACCGAGGGCTGAAACAGCTTTGCGTAGCTCGATCACCGCCGGACTGCTGTCGCCCTCACGGGTACACAGATCGATCGAACACTGCTCGATATCGGAAATGCGCACGAAACTGATATCCGAGCGGGTGTAGTACTCGGCAATGGTTGCTGCCGTTATCACCACCGCCCGACCGTTGGCGACAACCTCGAGCGCTTCGTCCATCGTGCGGACAGAGGGACCGTACCGGACGGGTACACCACTCGGGCGCGGGTCCACCGACCACCATTTCACCCATTCGGGTGGTGCGCCGTCACTCGAAACCTGCACAGTCCCATCTATTTCAGAAATCTCGATGCTCGTACGGCCCGCCAGTTGGTGCCCTCGAGGCAGAGCCACCACCCGCGGTTCGACGCCTATCCGTTCGAGCACCACACCGTCGAGCACCGGCAGTGGCGGTCGCACGAAGGCCGCGTCGACGGTCGCGCTCGCCACCGCGGAAACCTGTTGGGACCAGTCCAATTGGACCAACTCCACCTCCGCATGCAACGAATCGATCACCGCACGTCCCAAACTTCCGGCCGCCCCGTTGATGAATCCGATCCGCAACCGCCTGGCCCGCCGACGCTCGAGTGCGTCGAGCCCGTTCATCGCGCGAACGGCGAACTCGAGAGCGGGCCGCGCATCCGCGACGAACACCTCACCCGCGGCGGTGAGCACCACCGGGTGCGAACTGCGATCAACCAACTCGACACCCACCTGTTCCTCGAGTCGACGAATCTGCTGACTGAGAGCAGGCGCCGTGACGAACAACCGGTCTGCCGCTCGACCGAAGTGCCCTTCCGCCACGACGACGAGCAACGAGGACACCAACCGCAGATTCAGATCTTCACCTCTTCTCGCCTTTTTCATTACCGTCCATTCGGTTGTCTCAGGCCGCTGTTCGCCAGCAAAGTGATGACCATCACGGTATCTGAACAGCGGAGTTAAGCAAACCGGCAATTGTCGAACGAAGTTCTACATGTACAGCGAATGCCACGTCAGGTCACAGTTGTCGCAGATCCGGACAGCCCGCCGAATCCGCGAAACCAGGAGATGTGATGAGCAAGTACGAGCACGAATTCGTCCACATGATGGATGGCGTCGAAAAGCAATTGGAAACCATCGACAATCCGCGGCACCAGAAGATCCTCCGAAACTACCGGCGCCACGCATTGCTCGAGGTCTCCGGTCGTTACAAGGAAATCCTCTCGCCCGACATGACCGTCGAAGAACCCGTCTACCGGTTGTTCGAAGACGGGCAGTCGATTGTTCTGGACGGCATGGACGCCGTCACCAACTTCTACCAGTCACTCGCCGAGACGGACACCCTTGTCATGTGGACCGGACAGTCCGACTTCGCGGTCTCCGACAGCGGATTCTCGGGTGAGACTCTCTTCAGTCAATTCGTCCCAGGATCGATTCTGGGAGACGGGGTGTTCGGCGCGGTGCACGAATCGGGTGGATCCACCCCCGCAGCCCCCGAACAGTCGTCGGACATCGACCCCGACGGTTGGTATCTCGTGCGTCGGACCTTGGCATTTGTCTGGCCGTACGACGAGCAGGGGCGACTCATCGGTGAGCATGTCTACGAAGATTCTGCTTCGAAAGTCCTGACCAAGGTGGACCCGAGCGAGGTCATCACTGCGGCGCGCGCAGCCGAACTGCTTGCCCCACTGCTCGAAACGCACCTGCCGTGAGCGCGCCCGTAGCCATTGTCACCGGCGCAGCTGCCGGGTTGGGCGCCGCTATTGCCGAGCGCCTTGCGGAGGACTTCGGCACCCTGCTTCTCCTCGACATCGAAGAGGCCGCACTCGCCGACACCGCAGCACGCCTGGAAAGCCTTGGCGTAGCAGTCCACACGGCACGATGCGATGTTCGACGTGAAGGTGACGTCAAGAACGCCTTCGACGTGGCTGCATCGGCCGGAAGCCCGACTGCACTCGTCAACGGCGCCGGAATCGGCGTCTTCACTCCGTTCCTCGAGATCACCGAAGACCAGTGGGACAACACCTTTGCGGTGAACACCAAGGGCAGCTTCCTGATGTGCCGCGAATTCGTGAGCAGAACCGAGGGTCCGGCAGCGATCGTCAACATCGCGTCGATCGGTGCCCGCTTGGGCGGTGACATGCTCGCGCACTACGGACCGTCGAAGGCCGCCGTGATCGAGATGAGTCACAGCGTCGCCCGGATCGGTGCGACTCGAGGACTTCGCTCGAATACGGTCATGCCCGGCCTGATCCTCACCGACATGTGGCTTCGAACCATCAAGGAACTGCGTCGACGCGATCCCTCGCTCACAGATGTTTCCGATGCTGACGTCTTCGATTCTTTTGTCGCACAGATGGTTCCGATGGGTCGAGCTCAGACGCCCGGAGACATCGCCGAGATGGTCGCCTTTTTGCTCAGTGACAAGGCTCGCAACGTCACCGGCCAGACGATTGCCGTCGACGGCGGCGCCGTGATGACCTGATCGGGTCGATGGCGGTCAGCCCCAGCGCGACTGGCCGCCGTCGAGCGGGATCGTGGCACCCGTGAGGTACCCGGCGTCTTCGCTGACGAGGAAGACGACGGCACGACCGATGTCGGTCTCGGGGTCTCCGACGCGTCCCAGCGGAATACCTGCGACAAATGCCGCTGCCTCTTCGGGATTCTTGTCCATCCACCACTGCAACGCGGGAGTCTTGGCGTGCGGGGCAACATTGAGAACGCGAATGTTGTCCTTGCCCCATTCACAGGCCGCAGCGCGGGTCAACGAGCGCATGCCTTCTTTGATGGAACCGTAAGCGCCGTAGTTACTGGCATCCCAGCGCACCGCCGCCGAGGTGACCATGTTGATGATGACGCCACCGCCACGACTGTTCATGTGGGGGTACGACGCCTGCATCATGCGCAGGGTGGCGAGCGGCCCCGTCGCGAAGGAACGCTCGAAGTCTTCGTCGAGCACGCTCAAGAGTGGGCCGGGCTTGCAGTCGTTGGCGTTGTTGACCAGGATGTCGATTCCGCCGAACAGTTCGACGGTACGGTCCACGGCGTCGGTGATGTCGTCCTTCTTGCTGACGTCGCAGACCACCGCCTCACCGCGCGCACCGATGTCAGCCAGTAGTCCGCACGTGGTGTGCAACTTGGATTCGGTGCGGCCGGCAACGGCGATCACGGCGCCCTCTTTGGCCAAGGCCAGGGCAATCCCCTGCCCGATTCCCTGACCCGCACCCGTGATGAGTGCAACTTTGCCTTCGAGCTTGCCCATGTGACTACTCCAATGTCTGTCGACGCAGAGGTCCCTTTGCGGGAGGGACCGGTCGATTCTGGTGACTGCCGCCGTTTGTCGTCTACACTCGACCTACAAAACAACCAAGCACTTGCTTGACCCTAAGGTGTGCGACCACGTCGCGTCAATCACATTGGGCGGCAATTCAGCTCGGCACCGCACCAGGAAGGCTCCACCGTGACACTGCCCAACCCCGTCGATTTCAGCGGACGCTCGGTGATCGTCACCGGCGGCACCAAAGGCATCGGCTACGTCATCGCCGAAACCTTCCTCGCCGCGGGTGCGAACGTGCTGGTCTGTGGCCGTAACGAGCCCGAAAACCTACCCACCGCCGACGGCCGTAGCGCAGCCTTTCGCGCCACTGACGTCCGCGATCCCGCCGACGCCGCAGCCCTCGTCCAGGATGCCGTCGAGCGCTTCGGCCGTCTGGACGTCCTGGTCAACAACGCCGGCGGCTCCCCCGATGCCGATGCTGCGACGGTGTCACCCCGCTTCGTCGAGAAGATCGTGGCCCTGAACCTGTTGGCACCCTTCAACGTTGCCCAGGCCGCAAATGCAGTGATGCAGACTCAGGACGACGGCGGTGCCATCATCAACATCGGCAGTGTCTCGGCGATCGACCCGCAGCCCGGAACCGCGGCGTACAGCGCAGCCAAGGCAGGCCTCCTCGTTCTGACCAAGGCATTGGCCCTCGAATGGGCGCCGAAGGTCCGGATCAACCACATCACCACCGGCCTGATCCGTACCGAGGCTGCCGCCGAGGTCTACGGCGCCGACGGCGGCGCTGCGGTCACCAGGACCATTCCGATGGAGCGCATGGCCGTGCCGGCCGATATCGCCAACTCCTGCCTGTTCCTGGCGAGCCCGCTCTCCTCGTACGTGAACGGCGCCGACATCGCCGTTCACGGCGGCGGTGAGTACCCGGCTCGCTACATGGCGACCCACCAGGATTGAAACAAATACGAAGCAGCCCCTGAGTGGATTCGCTCGGGGGCTGCTTCTTCGTGTGAACAACTGCGGGGCGCGACGAGGGGTCAAGCACCCCGCAGTTGAGTCTGGAGGGACTAGCGAGCGGAGAAGCTCACTCGTGCACCGGAAATCGCTACCTGATCACCCTTGGTGACCTGGAAGGCCAGGTCGTCGGGAGTTCCCCACGCAACGATGGACGGCGCTTCACCCGGATGGATCGCCGCAGCGAATCGACCCTCGAGGCTCACGAGGTGCGCCGGATGCACTCCGGCGACCCGGGCAAGCTCGAGCGTGCTCGCGGCCAACGTGCACAGGCCGTGCATGATCGGACGCGGCTGGTTGATCCGCGCCGCAGCCTCGGGATCGATGTGGATGTGGTGCTTGTCGCCCAGGAGCCGGTACATCGCCGTCTGGTTCTCCGCTGTGGTCAACACACCGGTCAACGAAGGCTCGCCGGTCGGTTCCGCCGGACGTGAGGGTCCACGTTCTCCGCCGAATCCACCGGCACCGGGGGCAAAAAGTGACCAGGTCGCGACGAAGTATTCGCACTCCACCTTCACTTCGAACACGGCCGCTGCGCCCTTGTCCCACACCTCGCCGACCGAAGCCTTCAAGGTCACGTCACCGCTACGCGGAAGCGGAGCAAGCACTTTCAGCTCTTGCGAGCCGTGCAGTGCCGTCGAGGTGTCGAAGGCGCCCGCCGAACCCAGAGCGTCGGGAGCCCACTGCGCCAGCGTCAGAGCAAAGGTCGGCAGTACCCGAAGCTGATCCTCGAAGACGAGGTCCAGCTCGGTCGCCTTGGCGCCCACGGCAAGTGCGTACAGGATCGCGTCGCGCTCGGTGTACGACACGGTGCGGGTCCCGAGATCGGCTCCACGCCAATCGCCGGCGGTCTTCGCAGCTTCCGAAGTTGTCACTGTCTTTTCCTCTCTCAAACAGCGCCGAGAACGAGACCGCTGGTGGGTACTGCTGTTCCGGCTGTGACCAATACGTTTTCGACGCCCTCGGGCTGGTTGGTCGACGTGCCTCGCACCAGTCGCACACCTTCGGCAATTCCGTTGACACCGTGCAGGTACGCCTCGCCGACCTGACCACCGTGAGTGTTGGACGGCAGGCGTCCACCGATCTCGAGGTTGCCTTCGCGGATGAAGTCCTTTGCTTCGCCTGGCTTGCAGAAGCCCAGTTCTTCGAGCTGGGGAAGCACCAACGGAGTGAAGTGGTCGTACAGAATCGCGGCGTTGATGTCATCAGGGGTCAGGCCGCTCTGGCCGTACAACTGACGAGCAACCAGGCCCATCTCCGGGATACCGGAGATGTCGGGCCGGTAGTAGCTGGTCATCATGTGCTGATCCTTGCTACTGCCCTGAGCGGCGCCCTTGATGACGACGGGCTTGTTGGCCAGATCCTTTGCGCGCTCGGCAGAGACGATGACCAATGCCTGGCCACCGTCGGTTTCCTGGCAGCAGTCGAGCAGGTGCAGCGGCTCGGCGATCCAGCGCGAGTTCTGATGGTCCTCGAGCGTGATCGGACGCTCGTAGAACCAAGCAGCCGGGTTGTTGGCGGCATGCTTGCGCGCCACCACTGCAACTCGTCCGAAGTCCTCACTCGTCGCACCGTACTGGTGCATGTAGCGGCGGGCGAACATGGCGACCCACTGAGCGGGAGTCGACAATCCCTGCGGAGTCATCCACGCATATGCCGCGCGATCCGCGGTGCTGTCCATGGGGCGATCGTGCTGCCCTAGGCCGTAGCGCACACCGGAGCGCTCGTTGAAGGCGCGGTAACAAACCACGACGTCGGCAACACCCGTCGCAACTGCCATGGCCGCCTGCTGCACGGTGGCACACGCAGCGCCGCCACCGTAGTGAATGCGCGAGAAGAACTTCAGCTCGCCGAGACCACAGTTGCGAGTCACGATCGCTTCGCCGTTCGTCTCCGACGTGTAGGTGGACAGACCGTCGACCTCGGACGGATCGATACCGGCGTCAGCGAGTGCCGCGACGATGGCCTCACACGCCAACTGCAGTTCGGTGCGGCCGGAGTTCTTGGAGAACTCGGTGGATCCGATGCCGACGATGGCGGCGGCTCCCGAGAGTGGGCTGATCGCCATCAGGGCCTCTCCTCTTCCTTGAAAGCGACTGCGACGGTGCCGGATGCATGGTTGCCGAGGCTGTTTGCACCCTGCACCTTGACCACGACCACTCCGTCTTCCTTGGACACGACCTCACCGGTCATCGTCATGGTGTCACCCGGGTAGTTGGGCGCCCCGAGACGAATGGCGATGCGGCTCAGGGTCGATGCAGATCCGGCCCAGTCCGTGACGTATCGACCGACAAGACCGTTGCTCGTGAGGATGTTCATGAAGACATCCTCCGAGCCACGCTCCTGCGCCAGGCTCGGATCGTGGTGCACGTCCTGAAAATCGCGAGTGGCGATTGCCGTGGCGACGATCAACGTGCGGGTCAGCGGGATCGCCAACTCGGGCAATGCCTCTCCGACAACGACGTCTGCGTAACTGCGACCGGCAAGTACGGTCATGCGAGCACCTCCACACCGGATGCGAGCTGCGCACCCAGACGCGCTAGATCGGAGCTGGAACCACCGAGGGTGGCAGCAATCTGCTTGCCCCACAACAGGTGACGGTGAACCGGGTAGTCGGTGTCGACGCCCATGCCGCCGTGAACATGCGTGGTGCGATGCACGACGCGCTGTCCGCCGTCGGTAGCCCACCACTTGGCGACCAGTACCGAGGTGCCGAGATCCAGTCCCTCGGAGATGCGCCAGGCGGCCTGCCACAGTGTCACGCGCATCGCTTCGAGATCGATGTAGCAGTCAGCGAGTTGATGATTGACGGCCTGGAAGGTCGCCAGCGGACGGCCGAACTGCTTGCGGCCGTTCAGGTACGTGACGGCCTGCGCGACTGCACCCGACCCGACGCCCCATTGGATTGCGGCCAATGCCAGCTGAACGCGGTCGATCAGCCACGGAACCGTGGTGCCGTCAGCCGCACCGATCAGCTGCGCGGGGGCACCGGCAAAGGTGACGTTGGCACAGATCTCCCAGTTGGTGGACTGCGTCTGTTCGAGCGTCACTCCCTCGGCACTCAGGTCGACCAGCAGCAGTGCCGTACCGGTGGAAGCGGTTGCCGAAACGAGAGCAAGGTTCGCGACGTGAGTCATCGGCACTACTGCCTTCTCACCCGTCAGAGTCCAGTTGCCGTCGGCGTCCTGCTCAGCCGTGGTCAGTGGGTCGCCGCCAGTGTACGGACCGAACTCTTCGAGACCGACGGTCAGGAATCGACTGCCGTCGGCAACTCCCGGAAGGAGTTCGGCGCGAAGGGAATCAGAGCCGAATTTGTTGACAGCCAATGCTGCAAGGGTCGTTTCCCAGATCGGCACGGCCGCAACGTGACGTCCCTGCTGTTCGAGCAGTGCGTACAGCTCGGACAAGCCGAGGCCACCGCCGCCGAACTCCTCCGGCAGGGCGATACCGAGCAGGCCGGTGCTCGCGAGTTCGCGCCACAGTTCACGGTCGACGCGCTCAGCGGAGAGTTCGATCTCCTTGGTGCGCTCGATCGTTGCCTTGCTGGTGAAGACCTCGTCGGCCAGTGCGCGAATTGCTTCCTGCTCTTCGCTGAAATTGAAGTCCATCAGTGCTCCTCGCGTACGGCCGGCCGGAACGCGGGAAGCGTCAGATCCGGGTCGGCGTCGATCCAGTCAAGTTCCACGGGCATGTCGACCACGACATCTTCGGGCGCGATACCCACCATGTTGGCGATCAATCGGGTTCCCTCTTCGAGTTCGATTACCGCAACGATGAGCGGGTAGTCGAACGCGTCGATCTTGGGGTGGTGATTGACCACGAAGCTGTACACCGTGCCACGACCCGACGCGTCGATCGTGTCCCACTCGAGTGACCGGCACTCCCCGCACATCGGGCCGGTGGGATGACGCAGCGTCTTGCAGGACGTGCAGCGCTGGATCACCAGACGGCGCTCCTTGGCTGCTTCGAACCAGAAAGCGTTGTCCGCGTTGAGAGCCGGACGCGGACGCAGTGCACGAGGAGCTTCGGGCGCAGCAGATTCCTGAGGTTTGAACCGCAGCGTCCGCCACCGCTGGGTGCCGACAACCTGATCGTCACCGTTGCGGTAGGTCTTGAGCGTCGTGACGAAGTGTCCGACACCGAGGCCGGTCTTCTTCTCCGGCGAAATCGACTCGATGACCTCGGTGTAGTTCACGCGATCGCCTGGGCGAAGTTCGGCGAAGAACTCCTGATCGGAATCGGTGGCCACGACAGAGCTGTAGCCGGCTGCGTCGAGGGTGGCGATCAGATCGGTCCACACCTGCGACGGGTCGTTGCCCGCCATCTTGTCGGTAAAGGTCCGCATGATCCAGACCTGGAGCATCTGAGCGGGAGCGACGACGCCGTCGCGTCCGGTGGCGCGGGCGGCGTCGTCGTCGAGGTAGACGGGGTTGGTATCGCCCATGGTCTCGGCCCAATGCCGGATCATGGGGATGTTGACCTCGTCGGGTCCCCAGGTGGTGGGAACAAGCGTCTGGCCGACAAAAGCGTCGAGTTGCGCCGAAATGTCGCTCACTTGACCCTCTTTTCGCGAACCAAGCCGAGCCCGATGGTGCCGACCATGTCCCGAAGAACTTCGTTGACGCCGCCGCCGAAGGTATTCACGACACCCTGACGCGAGATCTGCTCGATCTGACCGGCAAGCAGAGCGCCCGGAGACTCGGGGCGGATGCGACCGGCGGAGCCGAGAATTCCGAGCAGGGTGCGGTAGACGTCGACGTGAGTCTCGGTCCCGTACGTCTTGGTGGCACCGGCGTCGGCTCCGGAGAGCGTGTCCTGTGCGACGGCTGCCGTCATCTTCCAGTTCAGCAGTCGCATGGCCTCGAGCTTGGCGTGTGTGCGAGCGAAGTCCTGTTGCACCCACGGGATGTCGATGGCGCCGTTTTCCTTGGCCCAGTCCAGGACCAGGTTCCACAGACCGTACGTGCGACCACCGATGGCCGCCAGGCCGATTCGCTCGTGGTTGAGCTGAGCCGTGATGAGCTGCCAGCCGCCGTTGACCTCGCCCACAACGTCCTTCGACGGAACTCGAATGCCGGAGTAGTACGTGGACGTCACCATCAAACCGCCGACGGTGTTGATCGGTGACCACTCGAAGCCTGCATCCTCGGTGGGGACGATCAGGATCGAGATTCCCTTGTGCTTGGGGGCATCCGCGTCGGTGCGGCAGGCCAGCCACACGTAGTCGGCAGTGTTGGCGCCACTGGTGAAGATCTTGTTGCCGTCGACGATCCACTCGTCACCGTCGAGAACCGCACGAGTCTTGAGTGACGCAAGGTCGGTGCCGGCCTCGGGCTCGGTGTACCCGATTGCGAAGACGATGTCGCCGGCCAGGATGCCGGGCAGGAAACGTTCCTTCTGTTCTTCGGTGCCGTACTTCATCAACGTCGGTCCGACGGTATTGACCGTCACGAAGGGAAACGGCAGACCTGCGCGCTGAACCTCGTCGAAGAACACGAACTGCTCTTCGATGGAGCGTCCCTGTCCACCGAATTCCTTGGGCCAGCCGATACCGAGCCAACCGTCCTTGCCCAGCAACTTCACGATCTCGCGGAAGTACTCGCCACCCACACCTTGCTCGCCGGCCGCGCGACGCTTCTCTTCCGGCAGCAGCGCCGCGAAGTACGCGCGCAACTCCTTGCGGAGCTCCTGCTGCTCGGGCGATTCCCTCAGATCCATCGCTGTTTCTCCTATGGCATTCATGGCTGGCAACTCTTGGCCTGGACGCTAACCAGATGCCCAGGTGGGCGCTGTGAGTGTCTCGATGAGCGGGAAGCCGAAACATGAGCGGCGTCACATAGGGTGAGATATGCGCATGGACTCCTCGGATCGCGTCGCTCTCACCGACTTGGCCGCCAGGTACGCACAGGCCGTCGACCGCCGAAACACCACTGCACTTGCGGCTCTCTTCACTGACGACGTGGCATTCGTCTTGCCGCCGGCACTGAACGGAACGGGTGCGCCGACGGAGATACGTGGGAACTCCGTCGTCAGCAGTTCGGTGGTCGATGCCGTCTCACATCTGCACTCGACCCGGCACATCGTCGAGCAGCAGATCCTCGACCTCGACGGCCCCACCACCGCACACGGTGAGGCTTACTGCTCCGCTCACCACATCTATCCGCGGGGCGAGGGCCACCGGGACAACCGGATCGAGATTCGTTACCAGGACAGCTTCGAAAAGATCGACGGCACCTGGCTGTTCTCGCGTCGCGAACTGGTAGTCGATTTTGCCGAGGACGTTCCGGTCATCCTGCTCGGACAATAGGTACATGAAAAAATCGCGGTGATTCTGTATCTCCTCACGGGAGGTTTACCGGGCTAGCGTTCAGCAACTGTCACGCCATCTCGGCGTGCGTTCGGCTATGTCTTGGAGATTCACATGTCACGCTCGCGCACCAGAAGATTCCTCGCTGCCTTCGCAGTGGCCGCCGTCGCAGTCGGAACCGTAGCCGCGTGCTCGAGCGACAACTCCTCCGACGAGAACGCACCTCTTCGCATCGTCGCTTCTTCGGTTCCGCACGCCGAGATCCTGAAGTTCGTCGAAGAAAAGGGCCTGCTCGGTGACACCAAGATCGAGGTCAGCGAGATCACCGGCGATCTCGACGCCAACGAGGTGCTCGAAGCCGGAGACACCGACGCCAACTTCTTCCAGCACGTGCCGTACCAGGAATCGTGGTCGAAGGAAAAGGGTGTCGACGACTTGGTCGCCGTGGCGAAGGTCCACGTCGAGCCCCTCGGTGCATATTCCAAGAAGGTCACCAACGTGGCCGACCTGCGCCAGGGCGCAACGGTCGCTTTGTCCAACAACGTGACGAACTTCGCCCGTGGGCTGTACCTGCTGCAGCAGGCCGGTTTGATCAAGCTCGATCAGCAGTTGGGCGCCCCCGGCACCGACATCACGCAGATCAGCGAGAAGAACATCATCGACAACCCCAAGGGACTCACGTTCACCCAGGTCGATCCCCCGCAGCTGCCGCGCACGCTCGACGACGGAAATGTCGATCTCGCAATCATCAACGGCAACTACGCAATCGAAGGTGGCCTCAACCCGGCCAAGGACGCCCTGGTGCTCGAGAAGGCCGAGGGCAACCCGTACGCCAATGTCCTGACCGTACGCACCTCGCTCGAAAACGATGCGCGAGTACAGAAGTTGGCCGAGGCATTGACGTCCGCCGACGTCGCGACGTTCATCGAGCAGACCTATCAGGGCTCGGTCATTCCGGCCAGCGCTACCTGATCGAGACCCGTCATGGTCTTCTCGATCGAATCGGTCTCCAAGGAATACCGCAGCGGCACACAAGTTCTGCATGCACTCGATTCCGTATCCCTGAAAATCGAAGACGGCGAAATCTTCGGCATCATCGGCAAGAGCGGCGCCGGCAAGTCGACTTTGCTGCGCTGCCTCAATCTGCTCGAACGCCCGACCAGTGGCCGAATTCTGTTGGGCGACACCGATCTGACCGCGCTGAGTCCAGCGCAACTGCGCGACACACGCAAGCGGATCGGGGTCGTGTTCCAGCATTTCAACCTGCTGCATTCCCGTTCGGTCGCCGCCAACATCGCCTTCCCCCTCGAAGTGGCGGGATACTCGCGGGCAGATCGACGTGCCCGCGTCGACGAGCTGATCGAGTTGGTGGGCTTGGAAGACCGACGTGACGCCTTCCCCTCGCAACTGTCCGGCGGCCAGAAACAACGCGTCGGCATCGCGAGAGCCTTGGCGGCTTCACCCGACGTCCTCCTGTGCGACGAGGCCACGAGCGCCCTCGACTCGGACACAACCGATTCGATCCTCGACCTGCTCGCCGATCTCAATCGACGACTCGGTGTGACCATTGTTCTGATCACCCACGAACTCAACGTGGTTCGACGGATCTGCCATCGCGCTGCGCTGATCGATCAGGGCCGCATCGTCGACGAGGGAACGCTCACCGAACTGGTCGCAGACCCGGACTCACCCCTCGGAGAGGCGCTACTGCCGACCGGAACGGTACGAACGTCCACGACCGGAATTCCGGCGCTCCTCACCTTTGTCGATTCACTGTCCACCTCACCCGTGATTTCCCAACTCTCACGAGATCTCGACGTCGACGTCACCGTGATCTCCGGCGGTATCGAGGACATCGGATCCCATCAGGTCGGTCGCCTTCGCGTGGAGTTCGCTTCACACACGGGACTCGTCAGCAACGAAGAGACAAGAAAGTCTGTCGAAGAACATCTTTCGCAGCGCGGAGTGAAGGTGACGTTCTCATGAACAAGACGTCCTGGCAGGATTCCCTGGGCGAAGCATGGGAAGCCCTACTCGACACGCTCTACATGGTCGGTGTCTCGTTCGTGCTCACCGTGATCATCGGTATCGCTCTCGGTGTTCTGTTGCACGCGAGCGCCCCCGACGGAATCCGTCCCAACCGCGTCCTCAATTCGGTTCTGGGCACCGTGGTGAACATCGGCCGTTCGCTGCCGTTCGTCATCTTGTTGGTGCTCCTCATCCCGGCAACGAGGGCGATCGTCGGAACAGCGCTCGGCGCCACGGCAGCGATCGTCCCGCTGACCATCGGTTCGGTGCCCTTCTTTGCGCGCGTCGTCGAGAACGCCTTGCGTGAAGTCGATTCCGGACGCGTCGAGGCAGCGCGGTCCATGGGCGCCACCGACAAAGACATCATCACCAAGGTGCTACTGCCCGAATCCGTACCGGGATTGGTAGCAGGAGCAACCCTGACGGCGGTGATGCTGATCGGCTTCTCGGCCATGGCAGGTGCCATCGGCGCCGGTGGACTCGGCGACTTCGCAATCAAGTACGGCTACCAACGATTCAACACACCGGTGCTGTTCGTCGCAGTCGTGATCTTGATCGTGCTGGTGCAGGCAATCCAGTCGACCGGCGATCTCGTGGTTCGTTCAATGGCGCACAAGCGGTAACTGATCAGCTCGAGACCATCGCGATCGCTGTTCGCAGTCCGCGCCGCTTACCCGTCTGCGGATCGACGCCGAACACTTCCTTGATTCCGCCTCGGATGCGGAACTTCAACTCCGAGTGCGTCTCCGGAGCGTCGTCCTGGGAAGCCGAGAGAAACCTGTTGGGCAGCGACAACTTCCAGATGGTGCGCAGAGTCAATCCGTACTGCTTCCACAGCGGCCCGGTCGTGTACGGGAGGTCGTACTTGTCACACAGGTCGCGCAACGGCACCGCGATTTCCGAGTACCGATTGCTCGGCAGATCCGGGAAGCAGTGATGCTCGATCTGGTAGCAGAGGTTGCCGCTCATGAAGGCCATGACGGGACCGGCATGAAAGTTGGCAGAGCCCAGCATCTGTCGTAGGTACCACTGAGCGCGCGATTCGTTCTCGAATTCCTCGAGCGTGAACTTCTCGGCACCGTCGGGAAAGTGCCCGCAGAAGATGACGGCGTAACTCCAGTAGTTTCGGATGAGGTTCGCAACGACGTTCGCCGTCAACGTGGTCTTCCACGCGGGGCCGGTCAGGGCGGGGAACAGGATGTAATCCTTCGCCACCTGACGCGCGATCTTCTTACCGACGTCCTTGGCCATCTCCGATTTCTCGGACCACTTCACCTCACCCTTGCGGAGTTTGTCCGTTTCGAGGTGATGCAGTGCCACTCCCCACTCGAAGAGGGTCGCGAGCACAAAATTCGTGATCGGTTGAAAGAGGTAGTCGGCGTGCCACTTTTGATCGCGCGTGACGCGCATGATTCCGTAGCCCACGTCGTTGTCCAGTCCGACGATGTTGGTGAACTTGTGATGGGTGAAGTTGTGCGAGTGCTTCCATCCCGAGGACGGGCAGGTGTTGTCCCACTCCCAGTTGCTCGAGTGAATCTCGGGATCGTTCATCCAGTCCCACTGGCCGTGGATGATGTTGTGGCCGAGTTCCATGTTCTCGATGATCTTGCCGACCCCCAGGAGCGCAGTCCCCAGAATCCAGGCAGGCTTCTTCTTGCTGGCGAACAAGACGATGCGGCCGGCCACCATCAGAGAGCGCTGAAACGCGATCGTCCGCTGGATGTATCGAGCGTCGTGCGCGCCGCGCTTCTCCTCGATGTCGAGCCGAATGGCATCCAGCTCGCGCCCGAGTGCCTCGACGTCTTCCTCGGTCAGATGGGCATATTCCTTGATGTCGGTGATCGCCACAGTGTTTCTCCGTATCGGTTTTCTCCGTGCCGCAGGACTGGTCCGTCGGGCGGTACCCCTGGGAGCCGGTGCGGAAACGTCAGCCCCGATATTCATGTGCGTCTTCACGCAATCTATGCCAAAGTCGATATACGTGAGCCCCGAAAACAAGATCACCATCCGCACCGCTACCGAGAGCGACTGGCCGGCTCTCCAACTACTCGACTCGGTGGGGTTCGGTTTTCACCCGTCTCCCGCGGTCAGCGAACTGACGAAGGCGCTCTACAAGCCCGAGGACATCATCCTCGCCGTCGACGGTGACCTACCCGTCGGCGTGGCCATCGAAATCGACATGGAATTCACCGTGCCCGGCGGACGCCAACTCCCCACGCGCGGAATCACCTGGGTATCCGTCGCCCCGACTCACCGTCGACGTGGTGTCCTACGCTCGATGTTCACTGCACTTCACGCCCACATCGAGTCGACCGGAGCACCACTTGCGGCCCTGACGGCCAGCGAGGCCGGCATCTACAACCGCTTCGGATACGGCCCGGCCACCTTCAGCGAAGGCATCACCCTCGATCGCCGCTTCGCGCGATTCCGCCCCGAGGTGCCCGACAACGGTGGCGTGTCCATCGTCGACATCAAAGCTGCCTCGACGCTTCTTCCCGAGATCTACGACCGCTGGCGGCTGCAGACACCCGGCGCTCAGGTCCGTCCGCAACCACTCTGGGACCACATGTTCGCCGACCCGTCGGAGGATCGTGACGGCGCCTCCGGACTGTTCTTTCTGACACACGCGGACGGATACATCGCTTACCGGCACACGAGCGAGGGCCGCGACAGCATCGCCCGGATCGACGAGTTCGTGACGATCACCGAAGATGCGCACGCGGCGCTGTGGCGCACGATCTGCGGCCTCGACCTCGTCACCCGGATCGAGACACGCCAGCATCCTGCCGATCCTCTCCGGCTGATGCTGACGGACTACCGTCTTGCCCGGACGACGACGCGCTCCGATCGACTGTGGCTGCGCATCATGGACGTTCCCGCGGCTCTCGAGGCTCGTGAATATGCTGCTGACCTGGACACAGTCGTCAAGGTCGAAGATCCGTTCCTGAAGGCCGGCGGAACCTTCGCACTTCAGGTCAAGGGCGGCAAGGCCACCTGTACGGCCACTGACGCGGTGCCTGCGATCACGATGCCCTCTGATGTCCTGAGCAGCTTGTACCTGGGCGAGCACCAGGCCAAGACCTTCGCGGCGGCGCACCGACTCCACGCGTCCGATCCGCAGGAGATCCTGAATTTCGACTTCGCTTTCAACGCGCAGAAGCCCGCAATTCTCGGGTACGGATTCTGATGATCTTGCCGACACGGGCATCGACGATTTGTGCCCTCGGTCGTATTCAGGGTTAGCCTCGAACAATGGCGTTTGTCGAAAAGATGGTCAATAGGCTTCCTGAGCGGGTTCTCGTGCGCGTCCTGCCGCACGCAGAAATGCTCAAGTTCCTGGTGGTCGGCGGCATCGCCTTCATCGTCACCACGGTGCTGTTCTTCGGCATCAAGTGGACGGTTCTGCCTCAGCACCCGGTGACGGCCAACATCCTTGCGGTCCTGATCGCGACGGTTCTGTCCTACGTCCTCAACCGCGAATGGTCGTTTGCGCAGCGCGGTGGTCGACAGCGCCATCACGAGGCCGCTCTGTTCTTCATCGTCGCGGGTATCGGTTTGGCCATCAACCAGGTACCACTCTGGACCTCCCGGTACGTGTTCCATCTGCGTCAACCCGAGGTGTCGGTGTTGATGGAAAACTTCGCGGACTTCATCAGCGGATCGATCATCGGGACCCTGCTGGCGACGGCCTTCCGCTGGTGGGCCATGCGTCGGTACGTCTTCCCCGAAGAAGCCACCGACAGCCAGGTCGTTCTCGACATCGAAGCGACTCCCGGCACCAAGACGCCGACAACCGACGCCACCGCCCTCGACTGACTCCCGGATCGACGCACCCGATCGCTCGCGCTTCGATCAGAGTTCGTCGATTGCGATCAACCCGTCCTGCAGCGCCCGCGCAAGCAGTGCCATCTTTGTCGGCGCGATGCTCCTGAACGGGCTGGCCCATCCCTGATCATCATCGGCGACAAGCACTCCAGCCTGCAGTTTTCCCGCTCTGCACAACACGGTCACGACACAGTGATCACTGGTGCGTAGCCTCCGATTTCCAATTGGATTCGGAGGACCCATGGCTACTTGCAAAACTCGAGTTCTTGCGCTGTCGGCGGCAGGACTCATGCTCGTACTCGGCGCATGCAGCAAGGCCGAGTCGGCGAAAACGCCGACCGACCTCGACGTGACATCAGCGTCCGCCGGACACTACTCACTGGTCTGGGAACACGGCGGCTCGGAAAAGGTGCGTGTATTCGCCGCCACCGACCCGAAAAACCCAGCCGCAGAAGGAAAGGAAATTGGCACGGTCGACGGCTTCTCCACTGAGGTCGACGGCCTCGACCCACTGTCACGCTGGTACTTCGAGGTCATAGACGAGGACGGCACTTCCACCATCGCGTCAACCCGCCACGTGACGCTGCAGGGCGCAGCCAACGTGCGTGATGTCGGCGGATACGAGACAGCCGACGGCCGATCAGTCAAGTGGGGCCTGGTTTTTCGTGGCGACCGCTTGAGCGATCTGACTGCTGACGATCAACAAACGATCGAGAACGCAGGCATCCGGACCGTTGTCGATTTCCGAGGTGACAGCGAGATCGCAAAGGACGGAGCAGACAAGGTTCCCGCGAACGTGAAAGTGGTCAACACGGCAGTCCTGGATGCCGGCACTCAGGCTCTTGCCACAGCGATTACGAGTGCCCTGAAATCTGGTGACCCTGCAATCGTGGAGCAGGTGCTCGGGGGCGGTGAAGCCGTCCGGATCAGCGACACCGGCGCCGTCGACCAACTGTCCAAGCCTGACGGAATGGCCGGGTATTCCCAAGCCCTACGGACCATCGCCGATTCCGAGTCCGCAGTCGCTTACCACTGCACGGCAGGCAAAGACCGCACTGGACTGATGACAGCTCTACTTCTCGGCATTCTGGGTGTTCCTGACAAGACCATCGTCGACGACTTCGTCCTGTCGAACACCTACAACAAAGCCAAGAACGAACAGACCTACACGTTTCTGTCTTCGAAAGGAATCGATGTCGATCTGCTGAAACCGTTGATGGAGCAGCGTCCCAGCCAGATTCAGCCAGTACTCGACAAGATTCGCGACCAGTTCGGTGGGTGGGAGAAGTTTTCGCAGGACGTGCTGAAACTTGACGCCGACACGATCGCAAAGCTCCGGAGCAAATTGCTGACCAAGCAATAACTGATCGACGTTCCGACAGCAATGACCGGCAGCCGCTCCGATGGCTGCCGGTCACGCCCGCACTCCTAGTTACTCAGCCCCAGCCGCTTCGAGCATTCGGCCATTTCGTCGATGATCAGTTCCAGCGACGTGCCACGACGACTCGCGGACAACACGATTCGATCGGCTCCCAACCCGCGTGCCCAGTCGAGTTTCGCTTCGTCGAGCCTGGGCAGTGTCGCACCGAGTACCAGCGATACGTCGGCAGGATCTCGATCTGCCTTCACCGCAGCCGCTTTCATCGCCGCTACAGCCTTGTCGAGATCTTCACCGGCCAGTCCCAGCGGCTGGAAACCGTCACCCAACCGGCCTGCTCGCCGAGCAGCAGCGAGACTGTGTCCACCGATGTAGAGCGGAACTCCGGATTCGCGGTGCGGCTTCGGCCAGCTGTACGCACCCTTGAACGAGAAGTAATCGCCGTCGAAATCGACCGCTTCCTTGCCCGCCCAGAGTGAACGCATCACCGCGATGGCCTCATCGGCTACCTTGCCGCGGCGCTCGAAGTCACCGCCGCACGCCTCGATCTCTTCCTTCATCCATCCCAGGCCGAGGCAGATGCGCAATCGCCCACCGGAAAGGCGATCGAGCGTCGCCAATCGTTTGGCGAGCACTACCGGATTGTGATTGGGCAGCACCAGAACTCCAGTGGACAAGCCCAAAGTGGTTGTGGCACCCGCCACGAACGAAAGCAGTTCGAGCGGATCCGGGATGTCGCAGTCATCGGGAAGATGCGATTTTCCGGTCGGAGAATAGGGGTACTCGCTCTCGGTGTCGGCGATGACCACCGAGTGCTCCACTGCCGAGATCTCGTCGAAACCCAGCGACTCGGCCGCACGGGCGAATTGCAGAATCCAATCAGGGTCTCCGCTTCGACCCAGTTCGACCGGAACGACCACGCCGAGCTTCATACCGTTTCCTCCAGTGTCGCCATCAATTTCGGACCATCCACGACGCGACCGAGGTACCGGTCCGCATCGGGATCTGTTGCAAGCCACACCGCCGCTGCAGCGGGTACGGATGCCGGTGTGGCCGCAAATCCGGCGTCCACGATTGCGTCCGCGCCACCACGGGCTTTCCCTGATTCCGTGATGACAAATCCCGGACTCAGGTTGAACGCTTTGATTCCGGCGTCTCGGTACTCGGAGTTGATCGCTCCGGCAATACGTCCGAACGACGCCTTCGACGCGGCGTACGACAGACCCCAACCACCCTCGCCGGGAGGCGCAGGCGGATCCATGGTCGCCGAGCCCGATGCCAGATTGACCACTACGCCGTTGCCGCTCTTGATCATCGACGGGAGTATCACCTGGACCAGAGCGAGTTGGTGCAGATAATTCCCGATCGCCATCGCCTGAGCGTCGTCGATCTCGATGTCGAGCACCCGGTCCATGTTTCCGACAGTCTGCGCATAGGCGTTGTTCACCAGCACGTCGACACGTCCCCACTCGGCCAGCACCCGTTCACCGGCGCCGCGGACGGATGCCAGATCGAGCAGGTTCATCGGAACGGCCAATGCGCGCACACCGAAGGACTCGATCTCGGCAACCGTCGTCTCCAGGCTGCCGGGCACCGGAATCACTTGCTCGCCTTGCCTCGTTCGCGGGGCTGCCCGCCCCTCTCCTTCACGAACGGTGCGAGCAGTGATTGCAACGTCGAATCCGGCGCGCGCGAATGCCAGCGCGCACTCTCGGCCGATCCCCCGGGAAGCGCCGGTCACCAGCGCAACTTCACTCACAGGAACCGCGTGCGGCCGTGCGTCTCGAACTCCTTCTCCAGGTTCACCACGTCAGCTTCGGTCATCAACGTGTATTCGGGAGTGCCTCGGCCCACCCAGTGGAACACTGGTTCGTCGGTCCGCCAGCGATCGGCTTGAAGTTCACGTTTGAGTACCTTGTTGGAGCCCGTGACGGGCAGGTCGGTCGAAACGCGAACAAATCGTGGCGCTGCCTTGGTACCCAGATCCGCCTGCGCGGCAAGGTAGTCGGCGAACTCGACCGGATCGAAATCGGCGAGATCGGCGACCTCGATCGCAGCCATGACCTGATCACCCGAACGCGGATCCGGTACCGCGAAGACACCCGTGGCAATCACTTTGGGGTGCCGACGCAGGATGTGCTCGATCATCAAAGCCGAGGTGTTCTCACCGTCGACGCGGATCCAGTCGCCCTTGCGTCCCGCGAAATAGATGAAGCCGGCCTCGTCGACGTAGCCGAGATCGCCTGTCCAGTACCAACCGTGGCGAATCTTCTCGGCGATCGCGTCTTCGTTCTTGTAGTACCCCTCGAACTTCTTCGATCCGGCCTTGTCGACCATCTCGCCGATGGATTCGTCGGGGTTCAGCACGTGACCGTGCTCGTCGAGAATTGCGCGGGGTCGCTCTTCGCGCGTATCGGGATCGACGATGACGATGTTCTCGCTCGCGGGACGGCCCAGTGCTCCGGCAGGTTGGTTCGGATCGAGCACTACTGAACCGGCACCTTCACTCGAACCGTATCCCTCGAAAAGTTGTGCACCGAAACGACGGATGAACTCTGCCTTGTCCCCCGGCGACGCCTCGGTCCCGAAGCCGTGGGTGAGGGTGTTCTCGATGTCGTCGGGCAGTTCCGGCGTCGCCATGAGATACCCCAAGGCCTTACCGACGTAGGTGAAATATGTTGCGCCGTAGAACCGAACGTCCGGCATGAATCCCGAGGCCGTGAACTTACGAACGAGGCAGACCGTAGCTCCCTGCGAAAGGGCCGGCGCCCACAGAGCCATCAACGCGTTGCCGTGGAAGAGCGGCATGCAGCAGTAGCAGACGTCGTCGCGGTCGATGTCGTACTTGGCGCAGTTCGCGTAGGCCAACCGCGTCAGACGCCCCTGGCTGCACCGCACTGCCTTGGACATTCCGGTGGTGCCCGAGGTGAAGAGAAGCAAGAACAGCGTCGACGCGTCGACACCGAGGTCGATCTGAGGCGACTCGACGTGATGTGCTGCAATCTTGTCCGGGTACGACGCGTCGTCGACGAGGACGAAACGATCTTCGGTCAGCCCGAGGTCCAGGCCGGCAAGCTTCTCGTAGCCTGCTTTGTCGGTGACGATCAGCTGGCAGTCGACGTACCGGACCTCAGCCTCGAGTTCAGCTCCACGCCTGGTCGGATTGATGCCGACGATCGTGGCCCCGGTCAGGGCCGCGCCGCCGAGCCAGAACAGGAACTCCGGATCGTTCTCGAGAAGTACTCCGATGTGAAACGGTCCGGGCGCGCGAAGCGACTTCGCCAGGGAGCCGCGCGCTGCGCTCTCGCGCACCACCTCGTCCCAGCTCCAGTCCTGCGTCCGCGTCCGCAGGCCCAGGTGCTGATCACCGAGACGGTCGATCAACATCTGCGCGACGTCCTCGCGCTGAGGAGCTGCAAGAGCTGCATTCGAAGATGCTTCGGTGGCGGTGTTCGTCATCGTGTCCTGTGTCCTAGTCGATATCGGAATGTCGATTACTCCAACTGCGATACGACTCGAACGTATCGACGCCTCAGAGCCGGAACGGTCCCAGTCTCGCTCAGTGGTAACCGCCGCCACAGATATGATTTTCTCGTGAGATTTTGTGACGTGAAAAGCGCCACAATACGAAAGGCCATTCCATGACTGCCCCCGCAGATCCGCAGTTGCTTCTGGACCAGGCGGTCTCACGCCTCACCGGTCCAGGTGGGCCATTCGAGATCGTCGAAGAAGAGGTTCTCGGCACCGTCATGCCTGTGATGAAGAACCGCGGTCACGCCATCGGTGAACTGATCTCGGCATCTCGCGCCTGGGGCGACGGCGACTATCTCGTCACCAGCGATCGTCGAATCTCGTTCACCGAGCATGCCGATTCCGTTGCCGCGCTGGCAACTGCTCTGCGGGACAAGTACGGAGTCCGCAAGGGCGACCGTGTGGGCATCCTCGCTGCCAACACTCCCGAATGGGTCATGACGTTCTTCGCGACGCAGGCGCTCGGCGCGATCGCAGTCGGTCTCAACGGTTGGTGGGTTCCGCGCGAGGTCACCCACGGGATCGAGCTCTCACGTCCGAAGGTTCTGGTCGTGGACGCCAAGCGCGGCGCCGCCCTCCCCGAACTGCCGGCAGACATCACGGTCCTCACCATGGAAGAGGATCTGCCCGCGCTCATCGCGGAATATGCAGGCTCCGACGTGCCGAGCACCGACATCGACGAGGACGACCCTGCCGTCATCTTGTTCACCAGTGGTACCAGCGGCCGCCCCAAGGGCGCACTCCATTCGCACCGCAACGTGATGGCCGTCGTCGACTACCACAAGTACAGCGACGCGATCGGCGCCGCATTCACCGGCCGTGAGTACGACGCTTCCAAGCCGAGCCCACTGCGTTATCTACTCACCTCCCCGCTCTTCCACATCGCCAGCCTTCACAATCTGGTGGTTCCCCGTCTCGCGACGGGCAGTGCCGTCATCCTGACCGAGGGCGGCTTCGACGTCGACAAGGTGCTCGGGTTGGTCGAACGCGAGCGTGTCACCAACTGGGGTGCTGTCCCCACGATGGCATCGCGGCTACTCGAGCACGGCAACATCGCCAAGTACGACGTCTCTTCGCTGACTGCATTCTCGCTGGCATCCGCGCCGTCGTCGCCCGCATTCAAAGAACGCCTCAAGGAGCAGGTGCCGTTCGCACGCAATGCTCTGGTCGACAGCTACGGCCTCACCGAATGCAGCACCGCCATTGCGGTCGCCGTCGGCGCCGAACTCGAAGAGTTCCCAGGCACTCTCGGGCGTCCGATCATCACCGTCTCGATGGAGATTCGCGATCCCTTCGGCGAATGGCTGCCGGACGGCATCGAAGGTGAAGTGTGCGTACGCAGCCCCTTCGTCATGCTCGGATACTGGGAGAACGACGAGGCGACCGAGTCGGCAATTGCCCCCGGACGCTGGCTCCGCACCGGCGATTTCGGCGTAATCGAGAACGGGCGTCTCCGTCTCACCGGTCGTCGTTCCGACCTGATCCTGCGTGGCGGCGAGAACGTCTACCCCACCGAGATCGAGCAGACGCTCGACGAACACCCCGACGTGATCGAGTGCGCTGTCATCGGCATGCCGCACCCCGACCTCGGCCAGGAAGTGTCCGCCGTGGTTGTCCTGCGTCCCGGAGCCGCCACAACGGAGGCGGAGCTGCGTGATTACGCTGCCGAGCGACTGTCCTATTTCAAGGTGCCGTCGAAGTGGCGCATCACCAGCGATCTGCTGCCTCGCAATGCAACCGGCAAGATGGTTCGGCGCGAGATCACCGTATGACCGCGGAGCTGTCACGGATCGTCGCCGAGTCGGCGATCCGTGACCTGCTCTGCGAGTACACGCATCTGATCGATCAGGGCCGATTGCGTGAAGTCGCTGCATTGTTCGCCTCGTCCGACTACGGGCAGTGCGGGCCGGACGGGGTTGCCACCACGCTCATTTCGTCCGACGCCGACGCGGTGTTCGCAGCCTGCAGCGGCTTCATTCGAATGTACGGTGATCCGCCGGTTCCACGAACCAAACATCTGCTGACCAACACGCGAATCGCAGTCGACGGTGAATCAGCGACGGCACTCTCGTACGTCACGGTCATCCAAGGTACCGAAGATCTTGCCCTGCAACCTATTCTGGCGGGGCGCTACTTCGATCGCTTCACCTGCGTCGACGGGTCGTGGCAGTTCAGCTCGAGACTCTTCTGTCTGGACAACATGGGCGAGATGTCCGCGCATGCCAAGCGGGCACTGTAGAGGAACGACGACTGTGGAAATCGGCGTCAACATCTTGGGCCTCGAGGCCCTGTTCGACGGCAAGATTCGCCCGGTTCTGGACTTCGCCGCGCGTGCTGACCGTGCCGGGATCGATCTGATCTGCACCGGCGATCATCTCGGGTTCAATGCCGAAGCACACGCTCAGCGGGTAGCCGAACACAACTTCTTGTTCCCGTTGGATCACCCTTGGTACGAACCGATTTCACTTCTTTCCTCGATCGCCGCAGTGACCGAACGCGCTCGCCTCGGAGTATCGGTTCTGATCGCCACTGTTCGCCCAGCCGCCCTGCTTGCCAAACAGGTTGCAACTCTCGACTCATTGTCCGAAGGTCGAGCCGTCATGGGTTTCGGCGTCGGTTGGCAAGAAGCCGAATACACCGCTACCAACATGCCTTTCGACGCGCGATTCGGGCGCATGGAGGAGGCTGTCGCAGCGTGTCGCGAACTGTGGACCAATGCTCCGGCCACCTTCAAGGGACGCGACTTCGCCTTCGAGAACTACCACAGCCTCCCGCTGCCGATCCAAAATCGCGTACCGGTGCTCTTCGGTTTCGGACCAAGCCGGCGGAACTTCGACCGCATAGCACGCGTCGCCGACGGTTGGACCGTGAACCCGACCGACCTGGGAACGTTCACCGACAGTGTCACATTGCTGCGCAACACGTTCGAAGCCCACGACCGCGAGCCGGATACCGCACGTGTGCAAGTGTCTGCGGCGCCGGTTCGGCGCGACAATCGGTCCGTCGACCTCTCGGCAACCGCTGACAAGGTCCTGGACTGGTCCGACCGCGGCGCGTCTGCCGTGGTGCTTCGGCCTGCCGTATTCGATTGCGCTGCCGAAGAACTACCGGAATTACTCGACTGGATGACCAGCATCAAGGAGGCGTGACATGGACCAGGCACTGCAGGATCTCATCGACAAGCAGGCAATTCGTGAGGTGGTTCTGACGTACTGCCGCGGCATCGATCGCCTCGACTTCGATCTCGTCCGCAGCGCCTACCACCCGGACGCGATCGACCATCACACCGGATTCGACGGCACCATCGACGAGTACATCGCCTGGGCCACAACAAAACTCTCCGCGATCGGCGGCACGATGCACCACATCGGCAACCACCTGGTCGAACTGCACGGCGACCACGCGATCAGCGAGGCATATTCGATGTCCACACACTGGGGCGGGCCCGAAGACATCGGAATGATCAACTTCACCAGTGGTGCGCGGTTCATCGACCACATGGAGCGGCGCGACGGCCGTTGGGCGATCAAGGAGAGATGGGCCGTACGCGAGTGGACTCGCTCGGACGAGGGCCGCTTCGTCAACCCCGAAGGGCCTGGTCCGCGTGGGCGTCGAGATGCCTCGGATCCGCTGACAGCATTACGACTAACCCTTGAGATGCACTGAAATTCAGGAAACCGACTATTCCGACTGATTTAAGAATTCGACGCCATTCGAACGCATATTCGAATAAGATCGATGCATGGTCAACCCCACGACAGAGCTCTTCGGTATCTCAGCACAGCTGACCGGTACCGAAACTGATTGTGCGCTGGTTGATCTCATGACCGATCTGCACGCATGCGAGGCGATGCTGGTCGAACGCAAGCTCGCTGTGATTGCCGAGTTCTTTTCGCGGCGAAGCTCGGAGCATGTCGCCAGTGGTGCGTGGTCGTCGACCGCACACGAGTTGGCGGAGTCGGAAGTCGGTGCGTCACTGACGATGGGTCGCGCGGCTGCCGGCAAGCTGATCGGGTTGGGGTTCTCGTTAAGGACTCGTCTGCATCGCACTCGAGCGGCGATGGCGCGTGGCGAGTTGGATCTGTACCGAGTTGGTTTGATCGATTCCGCGACCGCGAACGTGAAAGACGAATTGATCGACGAGGTGGAACGACTACTGCTCGAGCAGGTTCTCGCCCCACCAGTAGCAGGCGGAACGGGCTTGACGGGAAGACGACTGACAGCGGCGATCGATCGGATCGTGGCGATGGTGGACCCGGAAGGTATGCGAGAACGCCGACGCCGTGCTCTCACCGATCGCTTCGTCGGGGTCAGCGCTGCCGAGGACGGGATGGCAAAGATCTTGGGAAGCGTTCCGGCAGAGCAGGCTCGGGCATTCGACGGCCGACTACGCGAGTTGGCAGTGTCGGTATGCCGAAACGACTCTCGAACGTACGAGCAGCGACGAGCCGACGCGCTCTTCGAGTTGACCAACGGATCACAATTCTTGCCGTGCAACTGTGGCCGAGCTGATTGCCCGCAGGATCGTAGCGGTGGTGTTGTCGTTCGTCGGCCCGTGGTTCACGTCGTGATGACTGATTCCACTCTGCACGGTGGCGGCGAGCCCGCCCACCTCGACGGGTACGGGGTGATCAGCGCTGAGCATGCTCGCGATATCGCCCGTGGCGCCGTAATTCGAAACGTCCGAGCACCTGCTGATGACGTCGCAGAGCCGGTGCCTGCTTCGGCGCGCGTCTACCGACCGGGCGCCGTTCTCGATACCTGGTTACGGATCATCGCGGGCAGCTGCCAATGGCTGCATTGTGATGTCCCGGCCTGGAATTCCGATCTGGACCACAATGAACCGTTCCATCACGGCGACCCCGAATGCGGCGGTAAAACGGTCGCGTCGAATATGAGTGCGTTCTGCCGCAACCATCATCGCCTCAAGCATTCCGACCGGTGGCGGTTCACGTCGAACGAGGATCGAACCATGTCGCTGACGTCGCCGACCGGGCATTGTTACCGAACGCGACCCGCAGGATTGATGGCTGGATCGCACGAACCGACACCGCCCCAGGGCGGTCGAAATCGGCGGACCCAGGCGGAGAACAAAGCTGCCCGTATCCAGAGTGAACGCAATCGCCAGCGCCGACGGATACAGAAACGAGCAGAGGAGCACGTTCAATACAAGCGGCGGAAATCACCGCGAGCCCGCCGAGAACCCAACGACTACGGGGACGACCCGCCACCGTTCTGAGATACCGAGCGGTGTCGAGGCGCGCCGACGGGTCGCAGGGTCAGTCTGACGTCGGCTTGGTGCCGTCTTCTGGTGCCGGATCGTCGTCGGCAAGCGGATCTATGGTGTCGACACCTTCGAGGACGGTCAGCTCTTCTTCCGCCTCGGCGAGGAGCCCTTTGGCTTCAGCTTCGACCTTCTTCACCCAATCGGACATCCCGAGCCTCTTCTCTTCCGAAGCGAGTTCCCGCTGTAACTGAATTCAGACTACGTCGCCGGCGACGAATGTCGCCGTCCCCTCGGGTCAGTACTCATGACCGAGTAGTCATGATTCACGACGGACGGAGCACGCATGCCCGGACAGTTGGAAGGCAAAACCGCACTGATCACCGGGGCCGCCCGAGGTCAGGGCAGGAGCCACGCCGTGCGATTGGCGCAGGAGGGCGCGAACATCATTGCGCTCGACATCTGCCGTCAGATCGAATCGGTGGCCTACCCGATGGGAACCGCCGACGATTTGCGGCAGACAACAGCAGCGGTCGAGAACCTGGGACGAAGTATCGTCGCGCGAGAAGTGGATGTTCGCGATCTGTCCGCACTGCGAACTGCGGTATCCGAAGGAATTGCGGAGCTGGGCAGCGTCGACATCGTCCTGGCCAACGCCGGTATCGGCATGATGTCCCCGGATATCGACGATGCTCGCGCCTTCCGCGACCAGATGGAGGTCAATCTATTCGGCGTCTGGAATACCGTCCAGGCCGCAGCGCCCGCGATGATCGAACAAGGTACGGGTGGCGCAATAGTCCTTACCGGATCAACTCTGGGACTTGTCGGTCGTGGAGGTGACGGCACCGGCGGATCCGACGGCTACTGCGCGAGTAAACACGCCATCGTGGGGCTTGGGCGCACGTGGTCGCACTGGCTTGCTCCCCACAATATTCGTGTCAACTCCGTGCACCCGACTGGCGCGAATACACCGATGGTCGTCAACGACGCGGTCGCGAAGCTGTTTGCGGACTCCCCGACATCGAGCGGAGCCGACGTGGGCAACCTCTTGAACGTCGAATTGATCGAAGCTGCCGACGTCAGCAACGCGATAGCCTGGCTGGTTTCGGATCAGGCTCGATACGTCACAGGTATCGCGTTGCCGGTCGACGCCGGGTTCACGGCCAAATAGACGCCGGATACACCGGCTGCGTCGCCGTCGATCAGTCGACGGTCGGCGCCCACTGCACGCCGTTGATGTGCCCACCACCGTCGACGAAGAGGGTGTTGCCGGTGACGTAACGGCTGTCGTCACTTGCCAGGAAGGCCGCAACGGGGCCGATGTCGTCGAGGGGATCGCCGATCCGCCCCATCGGGTTCTGTGCGGCCATCACTGCCACGTTCTCCGGATTGGCTTCGGCGACTCGCTTGTACGCCGCACTCTGCGCACCGGGACAGATGACGTTGCAGTTCACCTGCTTGGGAGCCCACTCGCGGGCAGCAGTGCGAGTCAGGGTTCGCAATGCTTCCTTCGCCGCGTTGTACTGCACCGAGTACATGTGAGCATTCACGCCGTTGAGGCTGCACATGTTGATCACGCGGCCCGTGCCGTGACGCTCCAGTTCCGGCAGGGCAGCCTGCATCGCCCAGAATGCCGCCATCACTGCCATGTCGAAACCGCCGCGCAATTGCTCGTCGGTCATCTTCTCGAGCCGAGCGAAACCGAAAGTCCGCCAAGCATTGTTGACCAGGATGTCGAGGCGTCCGAACCGCTCGACGGACTTGTCGACCATGGCAACAACCTGAGCTTTGTCAGTGACGTCGGTCCGGACGAATTCCGCCTCCGCGCCCCATTCGTCCCGCAACCACTGGGTGGTTTCGAGGCCCGCTGCCTCGTCGATCTCGGCAACCAACACCGACGCGCCTTCACGCGCGAACGCGCCCGCCACTCCGCGCCCGATGCCCATACCGGCACCGGTGACCACTGCTACACGTCCGTCGAGCTTGCCCACTGGGCCCTCCTTCGTCAGAACCCCTGTGCGCCTTTTTGGTAGTTCCCACTACCAAAAAGGCGCACGGGGGCGAAGCCCCTACCTGGGGCGCGGCACGGTCTTGTCGATGAACAGTCCCTCTACCGATACACACAATTCGCCGTCCGCAGTTTTGATCTCACCGACGGTGTGAATCTTGCGGCCGTCCTTGGACAGGAATTTGCCGCTGATCGTGAGTGGCTCGAACAGCGGAGTCGGGCGATGGTACCGAGTGCTCAATTGTGCTGTCATGCCGGAAGTTCCACCCCAGGCGTTCGCGACGCCGAGAACGTGATCGAGCAGCAGCGCCGAAACACCGCCGTGCACATGGCCGGGAGGGCCCTGGTACGGCAGCGTCAACGTGACCACTCCCTGCACCGACCCGTCAGCGAGCCCTTCCAGTACGAGCGGCGGCGCAATGGCGTTCTCGGGGCCGGTCACGGGGTCGTGACGAGTCACGCCCTCACCGTTCCACATGTCGATCAAGCGCTCGGCCACCTCGGGTGAGTGCTGCTCGAGGTGCTCGGCAATGCTGTTGAGCTCCTCCGCAACCCGGTCCAGATTGGCGTTTCCGCGGTCGGTGCGCAGCATCGCGTCGACAACGCGACGCGCTGCTGCTGTGGCCCGGTCGACCGGGGCGTCCTGCGGCGGCGACGTCAGAATCGTGCCGCCCGGATGTGTCGCTGCTGTGGGGTGCGAACCGAGGTCCATCAGTTGATCTCCATTGTTGCGTGCGTGAGAACCGGGGAGTTCTCGCGTTCGGGGCACGTCGCCGCCAACGTCAGTGTGTTGCCGTCCTGCCATACCGAGGTGGTGATGGATTCGCCGGGGAAGAGCGAACCTGCAAACCGCACCGAGTAGTTCTTCACCCGCGTCGGATCTCCGTCGAGAATCCCGTCTACCACGGCCTTGCAGACGATGCCGTACGACGCGAGGCCGTGCAGAATCGGTGCATCGAAGCCCGCCATCTTCGCGAAGGAGGGATCAGCGTGCAGCGGGTTCATGTCTCCACTGAGTCGGTACACCAGCGCCTGTGAGGGACTCGTGCTCGACGTCAGTACCTTGTCGGGCGCTCGATCAGGCACCCCGGCAACAACTTCGGGTCCGGCGTTGCCGCCGAATCCACCTTCGCCGCGCGCCCAGATCTGCATTCCGGTGGTCCATAACGGATTCCCGTCCAGGTCCTCGGCCGCCGTCTCGAGAACGATCACAGCTGCCTTACCCTTGTCCCAGACATCGGCGACCCGAGAGGAAATACGGGCAGCACCCGTCGACGGGATGGGCGCGTGAAGTGCCAGCGACTGCCCACCGTGCAGGATCTTTCGCAGATCGATGTCGATTCCCGGCATACTCATCGACGGTGCGGGCAGTACACCCGCCGAAACTCCCTGGCCTGCAACCATTGCAAACGTCGGGAGTACCTTCAGCCCCTTTTCGTACACCCAGGTCAGTTCGGCGGGATCGAGAGCATTCGCCCCTGCCCCGAGTCCCAATTGGTAGAGCATGACGTCGCGATCGGTCCACGACGCCTCGCGCACAGTCGGTTCGGCGGCCAACGCCACCTCGAGATCGATAGCCATCAGTTCTCCAAAGTTCCGGCTCGGTAGACCGTCACGACGCACGCGCCGCCCAGTCCGAGGTTGTGTTGCAAGCCAATACGAGCGCCGTCGACCTGCCGCGCATCCGCGGTCCCGCGGAGCTGCCACGTGAGTTCGGCGCACTGCGCCAAGCCCGTCGCGCCCAGCGGGTGTCCCTTCGAGATCAAACCACCCGACGGGTTGACGACCCACTGGCCGCCGTACGTGGTCGCGCCGGATTCGACGAGCTTTCCGCCTTCTCCGACCGCGCACATCCCCAGGCCCTCGTAGGTGATGATCTCGTTGATCGCGAAGCAGTCGTGCAGTTCGATGACGTCGACGTCATCGATGGTGATCCCGGCCTGCGCAAAGACCTGCTCTGCCGCAGCTGCCGTCATCGGCGCGCCGACCACGTCGATCATCGACTTCTCGGCGAACGCTGCCTCGGTGTCAGTGGTCAACGCCTGTGCGACGATTTCGATCGCCCGGTCTTCGAGGCCGTGCTCACGCACGAACTTCTCGCTCACGACGATCGCGGCTCCGGCGCCGTCCGAGGTCGGCGAGCACTGCGAACGTGTCAGCGGCTCGTGAATCATCTTGTCGCCGAGTACCTGTTCGAGGGTGTACTCGTCACGGAACTGTGCGTACGGATTGTTCACCGAATGCTTGTGATTCTTGACCGCCACCGCTGCGATCTGCTCGACCGTGGTGCCGTACGTCTTCATGTGCTCGACGGCAGCGTTACCGAACAGCTGAGCTGTCATCGGCGATCGGGCGAACCCGTAATCCTCGACCATGATCTTCAGCTGAGAGTCCAAGGTCGTGACCTTGGGCATCTCACCGTTACCGGTCAACGCCGTTTTGGTCATCTTCTCGAAGCCGACGGCCAAGGCGCACTCGGCTTGTCCGGCCTGGACCCACTCGCGCGCCATCATCAGCGCCGTCGAGCCGGTCGCGCAGTTGTTGTTGACGTTGAAGATCGGAATGCCGGTCAGACCGGTCTCGTAGAGAGCTCGCTGTCCTGCTGTCGACGCGTTGAACACGTAACCGACCGCAGCACGCTGAATCTGGCCGTAGCCGATCCCGGCATCGGTCAGGGCATTCGAGACGGCTTCGGTCACCATGTCCGGGTATTCCCAGTCGCGGGTCTCGATCTTCTCGAACTTGGTCATGCCGACGCCGATGACGAAGGTGCGATTGCTCATGTGCAGGTCACTTTCCCGGTTCAGGGTCGCGAGGCAGACCCAGGATTCGCTCACCGATGATGTTGAGCTGAACATTGGTTGTACCACCCGCGATGGACATGCACTGCGAGTTCAAGAACATCTGGGTTGCAGACATCCGATGCTGTTCGCCCAGAAGTGAACTCGGTCCGGCCCACTCCATTGCCACGTCCCAGACCTGCTGGATGTGCTCGACACCGATCAGCTTCGCCACCGAGGATTCGGCACCCGGCTGCGCGCCGGTGAGCGAGCGCAGCGTGGTGCGCAGACCGAGCAGACCACCGGATTGCGCGTCGCACAGCACCTTTCCGAGCACGGTCAGCTGCTCGTCGTCGATGCCACCGGGCAGTCCGTCGACCAGGCTCAGAAGAGCCTCGCCACCCGATCCGAGCGACGAGTCGTTGGACAGCGAGACACGCTCGTTGGCCAGCGTGGTGCGAGCGAGCTTCCAGCCGTCGCCTGGCTCGCCGACCAGGCACTCGTCGGGAACGAAGACGTCGTCGAAAAAGACTTCGTTGAACAGTGCTTCACCGGTGATCTCGCGCAGCGGACGAATGTCGAGGCCACTGTTCTTGATGTCGATGAGGAAGTAGGACAGGCCCTTGTGCTTGGGTGCGTCGGCGTCGGTGCGCGCGAGGCAGATTCCCCAGTGCGCGTCGCGTGCCATCGACGTCCACACCTTCTGGCCCTGCAACTTCCAGCCACCATCAACCTTGGTGGCCTTGGTGCTCAGCGCCGCGAGGTCGGAACCTGCGCCGGGCTCGGAGAAGAGCTGGCACCAGACGATGTCGCCGCGCAGTGACGGCGGGACGAACTTGGCAAGTTGCTCTTCGTTGCCGTGCGCGATGAGCGTCGGGATGACCCAGTTGCCGATGATCATGTCGTGCGGCTTGATCATCGCAGCGCGTAGCTCTTCGGCGATGACCAGCTGGCTGACGGCATCGGCGGATTTACCCCACGGAGCCGTGAAGTGCGGTGCGGTGTAGCCCTTTTCCGCGAGATACGTTTTCTGGGCGGCGCCTTCGAGTTCGAGTGCAGGAGCGAGCTCGGCTCGGACGTCGGCTCGGATCGCCTCGGCCTCGGGCGGCAGCTCGACGCTGAGCACGCGACGGGTTCCGGCAATGGTCAGCTCGGCAACGCGACGACGCCAGGATGCCGTGGAACCCAGCAGAATTCGCAGGGACTGCGCGCGGCGCAGGTACAGGTGCGCGTCGTGCTCCCACGTGTAGCCGATTCCGCCGAGCACCTGGATGCAGTCACGCGTGACGGAGAAGCCAGCCTCGAGGGCCGTGGCTCCGGCGACGGCTGCTGCGAGAGAAGCCTCTTCGGCACCGACGCCGTTGGCGGGAGTCAGCGCACGCGCAGCGTCCCAAGCGCAGACGCGTGCCTGTTCGGCAAGCGCGAGCATACGTGCAGCCTTGTGCTTGACACCCTGGAACTGGCCGATCGGGCGACCGAACTGCTGACGCACCTTCGCGTAGTCGGCCGACGTCGTGACTGCCCAGTCGGCCAAGCCTGATGCCTCGGCCGCGAACAGTGTTGCGGCAATGTCCAGTACACGCTGGGTATCGATGGCGAGGATCTCGGAATCGGTGAGCACCAAACCGTCGACGGTGACCTCGGAGTTACGACGCACGACGTCGTAGCTGGCCAAGTCCGTGACCTCGAGGCGGTCACGTCCGAGCAGAACGAATCCGCTGTCCGTCGCGAGGAGGAACAGGTCAGCGACATGGCCGCCGAGAATAAGGCTGGACGTTCCGCTGAGGGTGGTGTTGTCGCCGTCGCGGGTGATCTTCAGCGAACCCGGCTGTAGTGCAACAGCTCCGAGCGTGCTGCCATCCACGAGCGTCGGCAGTCTGTCCGTTTCTCCGGCATCGCTGAGAACAGCGCTGACCACTACCGTCGGCAGGAACGGTCCGGGAACCATCGAGCGTCCAAGTTCCTCGACGACGATGGCGAGTTCGACCAATCCGTATCCTGCGCCGCCGAATTCCTCGGCTACGTGTAGTCCGAGAAGCCCCTGCTCGGCAAGCCCGTTCCAGAGTTGGGGGCGAGTTTCGACCTTCGCCTCGACGGCTTCACGGACGACGGTGGGTGTTGCGTGACGCGCCGCCCAGCCCCGTACGGAGTCGCGGAGGTCACGATCTTCTTCACTCAATCCAATAGTCATGTCTACCTCGTCAATTCGACAGTGTCAGTACGGGTCAGATGCGTTCGATAATGGTGGCGGTCGAGAGAGCGCCACCGGCGCACATCGTGACCAGAGCCGTCGACTTGTTCGAGCGCTCGAGTTCGTGCAGCGCAGTGGTGATCAGACGAGCGCCCGTGGAACCGACGGGATGTCCGAGCGCGATCGCACCACCGTTGACGTTGACCTTGGACAGGTCTGCGCCGTGAACCTGCGCCCAGGAGAGCACGACCGAGGCAAAGGCTTCGTTGATTTCGACGAGATCGATGTCGTCCAAGGTCATTTTGGCCTTGTCGAGCACCATCTGGGTGGACTCGATCGGCCCGTCCAGGTGATAGAAGGGATCGGATCCGACCATGCCGGACGCGACGATCCGCGCGCGGGGCTTCAATCCCAGTTCCTGTGCGCGCTCTTCGCTCATCAGCAGTACCGCAGCCGCGCCATCACTGATCTGCGACGAGTTGCCGGCGGTGTGGATATGGCCTTCGATGACCGGCTTGAGCCCAGCCAGCGCTTCTGCCGTCGTCTCACGCAGTCCCCCGTCGCGAGTGACAGTGGCGATCTCACCGGTAGGCACGCCTTCCTTGTCCACCACGGGAGCCTTGACGGGCACGATCTCGCGGTCGAAGCGTCCTTCTGCCCAAGCCTTAGCTGCGCGGCGCTGCGATTCCAGACCGAACGCGTCGACGTCGGCGCGCGTGATCCCACGCTTCTCGGCAATTCGCTGCGCGGAGGTGAACTGGTCACCCATGTCGATGGTCCAGTCGTCCGGGTACGGGTTTCCCGTTCCCGGTGCGTTTGCCTGACCCAGGAACACACGGCTCATAGCCTCGACGCCGCAGCCGATACCGGCCGAGATCTGACCAGACGAAATCAGGCCGGAAATCAAATGCACTGCCTGCTGGGCGGATCCACAGGCGCAGTCGATAGTGGTTGCCGCGGTGCTGTACGGCAATCCGGCGTGCAGCCACGCCTGCCGCGTGACGTTGTTGGACTGCTCACCTGCCTGGGTGACACAGCCGCCGATGATCTGTCCGATGTCTTCCGGTGCGACGCCTGCCCGTTCGAGAACGCCGAGCTGCGCTGCTCCCAGAATCTCGGCGGGGTGCAGTCCCGCCAGGGCGCCGCGACGACGGCCGATCGGTGTCCGAGCGGCCTCGACGATGACTGCATGACCCATGATGTTCGCTCCTTCGTGGAGTTTTCGGTCGGTGAGCTGGCTCACCGTCTAATTTTCTGTAATTTATTCTATTAATGATGTCAGGGCAATGTCCGGATTGACATCAACTCTCAACTGATGCGGATTCAAAAATAGAATTGATTTCAATTTTGCGAACATGACGAACCCACCCCAGAGAGGGGCGAAGTCACGTCAGTGCCGTGAGAGATTCACCAGAAGCAGGTCGCATCCCTTGCGGATGTCGTACTCCGCATCGGGGATGGAGATTCGACCGTTGAGGCACGATTGGATGACCCCGAACCACAACTGCATCAGCAGACGCAACCCGGTGTTGTCTTCCTCGGTGGGGTTCTCGATCCCGGCCGCATCGAGAATGATCTGCCGGAAGCCGCGATCGATCTTTCCCACGTCCGGCACCGTCGCGACGTTGGCGGTACTGGACGACTGCAGCATCGCAGTCGAGAGAGCCGGCCGACGCAGTAACCCGCGAGTCGCGCGAACCAATACCTCGTACACCGCATCCTGCGGATTGTCCGACTGAACCTGATGCCTGACAAAGCTGGCACCGATCTGGTCGATCTGCTCGACCATCACAGCGACGAAGAGGTGCGTCTTCGAGGGGAAATAGCGATAAAGAGTGCCGATGGCCACGCCCGCCCGCTTGGCGACCTCGTGCATCTGTACCCGTGAGAGTTCCTTCTCGGTCCCCAATTCGGCTGCCGCTTCCAGCATCCGCACATGGCGCGCCCGCTGCTCGTCCGAACTGGGCTCTGCAGCGTCCCTGACCTCGGCAATTCTCGGCAACGTCGCCCCCATCATCGATTCTGTGTCCCGGTCGCGAACGACCTCGCCAATTCTCTCATCTCGACCACCCATCTCGGCATATTGCCCGCTCAGTGGGACCTGGCATGGCCTTCTCTCCCCGTGCGGTATTCCGTGGACACCCCACCCTCTTGGAGTTAGGACGCAATGATGCAGGACTGGACCACCGAGTGCGACGTGTTGGTAGTCGGCTCCGGCGGCGGCGCGCTGACCGGCGCATACACCGCGGCAGCTCGAGGATTGACGACGATCGTCCTCGAGAAAACCGATCGCTTCGGCGGAACTTCCGCGTACTCGGGCGCATCCATCTGGCTGCCGGGAACCCAAGTACAGGAACGTGCGGGACTCCCCGACTCGACGGAGAACGCACGCACCTATCTGCGCGCATTGCTCGGCGACGCCGAGTCCGAGCGCCAGGATGCCTATGTCGAGACCGCTCCCGATGTCGTCGCACTACTCGAGCAGAACCCGCACATCGAATTCGAGTTCCGTGCGTTCCCCGACTACTACAAGGCCGAAGGCCGGATGGACACGGGACGCTCCATCAACCCTCTCGATCTCGATCCCGCCGACATCGGTGACCTCGCCGGCAAGGTGCGTCCGGAACTCGACCAAGACCGCACCGGTCAGGATCATGCTCCCGGCCCGATGATCGGTGGGCGCGCACTGATCGGCCGACTGCTGGCCGCAGTCCAGAGCACCGGTAACGCAGAACTTCGTACCGAATCCATCCTCACCTCCCTGATCGTGGAAGACGGTCGGGTTGTCGGCGCCGAGGTCGAATCCGGCGGCGAAACCCAGCGAATCAAGGCGAACCGCGGTGTGCTGATGGCAGCGGGCGGCATCGAAGGCAACGCCGAGATGCGTGAGCAGGCCGGCACCCCCGGCAAAGCGATCTGGAGTATGGGTCCCTTCGGCGCCAACACCGGTGACGCGATCTCCGCCGGAATTGCTGTCGGTGGCGCAACCGCTTTGCTCGATCAGGCGTGGTTCTGCCCCGGCGTCGAGCAGCCGGACGGCAGCGCCGCATTCATGGTCGGCGTTCGCGGCGGACTCGTCGTCGACAACGCGGGCGAGCGTTACCTCAACGAGTCTCTCCCGTACGACCAGTTCGGCCGGGCCATGGATGCGCACGACGACAACGGTTCTGCAGTGCCGTCGTTCATGATCTTCGACTCGCGCGAGGGTGGCGGACTGCCTGCCATCTGCATCCCGAACACGGCGCCCGCCAAGCACCTCGAGGCCGGAACCTGGGTCGCCGCCGACACTCTCGAAGAACTCGCCGCCAAGACCGGACTGCCGGCCGACGCATTGCGCAGCACTGTCGAAAAGTTCAACGACGCCGCAAAGCTGGGAGTCGACGAAGAGTTCCATCGCGGCGAAGACCCGTACGACGCATTCTTCTGCCCACCCAACGGCGGCGCGAATGCGGCACTGACGGCGATCGAGAACGGTCCGTTCTACGCGGCCCGCATCGTCCTCAGTGACCTCGGCACCAAGGGCGGATTGGTCACCGACGTCAACGGTCGAGTCCTGCGTGCCGACGGCAGCGCCATCGACGGCCTGTACGCCGCCGGCAACACGAGCGCGTCACTGAGCGGCCGCTTCTACCCCGGTCCTGGCGTTCCGCTCGGCACGGCCATGGTCTTCTCGTACCGAGCAGCCCAGGACATGGCGAAGTAACCAGCACAACGAGGACGTGGGGCAGGCAATGTCAGAATCACCTGCCCCACACTCTTTCGCACGGCGACGCGATTTTGTATCACTCCAGGTCGATACCGGGCAACCCGTCCACACTCTTCGCGTTCTTCTCGGCGCGATAGGCGATGAGCCGCTCCGGCCCCCTCTTCTCCGCTACGCGGTCGAGCACGTCACGATCGGATTGGTAGTCCATCAGCGGTACTGCGTATCCGCACGAATCCGAAATGCGCGTCAGATCGACCACGACGATCGACCGCAGCCCCGGGTGCTCAGGGAACCTACCGACAAGCTCGTTGAACGGTTCCGACCCTGCAAGCAGAACGTGTCCGTGACCGTGCAGTCGTACGATCTTCGGTGGTCCGTCAAACGCCATGAACATCAGTGTTATTCGGGAGTTCTCGCGCACGTGCGCGATGGTTTCCACACCGCTGCCGGTGAGGTCGAGGTACGCCACCCGGTTGGATGTCAGCACCACAAACGATCCGACTCCCCCTTTGGGTGAGCAATTGACCAACCCGTCAGCAGACAACGGTGCGGTGGCAACGACGAACAGCGGTTGAGCCTGCAACCACGTGGTGAGCTTTTCATCGATGCTTTCGTAGACGCGCCCCATGTTGAGAGTGTAGTTCGCGCCGACTGGACGTCACGGGGCAGACGCTGCGGCGGCTCGAATCTCCTCACACATCGCTGCGAAGACGCGGTCGTCGGCGGGATTCGCCGGCACCGCCAGTGCAATGCCGTCGCAGAGACTCGCGTATTTCGAACTCAGCACCTCGGGGAGTTCGGCGTAGGTGCATTGCGTGACCAGCCTGTCGAGAACATCGTCGGTGAGGACGGCAGGTAGTCGAGCCCAATCACCTGCCCGCGCCATCGCTGTCAGTTCTTCCCCGACCTCGGATAATCCGAGGACCTCCAGCGCGACTCGGTACGCCGGAGTGGAGTAGAGAAAGGCAAGTTCACTGCGCACCGCTTCTCGTTGAGCAAGTATCGCGGCAGGATCTTTGCCGGTGATCATCTTCGGAACGGCAATCAGTCGCGGCTTCCTTCCGCCCGCCGTCAACGATGGAATGATCCTCTCCGCGAGCACCTTCGGATGGGAGCTGGTGGGGTGAGAAACAAAACCGTCGGCGACGGCTCCCGCCAGTGAGCACATACGCGAGTTCACTCCCCCGGTCCAGATCTCCGGAGCCGGAACATCGAGCGGCCCCGGATTGAAGTAGGGCTGCAGCCGGTCGAAGGTGTAGTGCGTTCCGGCATGGTCGAGTTCACCGCCCTCCTGAAAAACTCGGAAGATCTCGCGTACAGCGCTGACGTAATCACGCAGTTGCGCAACAGGATCCGTCCACGGCATCGAGTACCGCCCAACGATGTTCCCACGCACCTGCGTCGCAAGCCCCAATTGAAATCGTCCACCCGAGAAACCCGCAAGATCCCAGGCAGCCAAAGCCGTCACCATGGGACTGCGCGCAAACGCGACAACCATCGACGTCCGGACAGTGAGAGTACTGCTGTGCTCGACGGCCAGGGCCGCCACCGCAAACGGATCACGAATGGTTTCGGAGATGTGCACCGTGTCGAAACCAAGGTTCTCGATGCGTCGGACGTGCTGAGCTACCTGCCGCAGCGGAGTGTCGGCAGGTAGCGAGGTCACCAATTCCATATCAGCTCAAAGGCTCCAGGCGAATCGACAGCAGCTTTCCTTCGGTAGCCACCTTGCGAGCGTGTTCATTGAAATCCGGGGCGGCACAAACGAACAGGGTACGACCGTCGGAACCGCCGAGTCCGCAAGCGAAGACACCGCTGTCGAAGGCAATTTCGTCGACTATCTCCCCGCTGACGCCCACATGAAGAACACGGCTTCCGAGGGCATCGGCCACCCACATCGAATCGTCTCCGTCGATACAACACCCGTCCGCCGCAACGACGATCTGAGCGAGGGTGGTCTCCATCTCGGGTCCACCAGGCACCGGCCCGAACGACGCCCAGTCGCGGCGTTCACCCAGAGAGCCGTCGGACTGGACGGCAAACGCACTGATTCGATTTCCCAGCGTTTCGTCCACGAGCAGATCTCCGGTCGACGTCAGAGCCATTCCGTTGGGGAAGTGGAGATCTCGCGCGACGACGTGCACCGATCCGTCGGGGTCGACGCGGAGTAGATCTGCCGTCTCGACGGGGGCCAGGTTCATCAGATCGAACCCGAAGTTGCCCACGTACGCTCGTCCCTGTGCGTCGACCAGCATGTCGTTGACGTTGGCACTGACGTACCCGGACAAGTCTGCGTGCACCACCAACTCGCCATCGGATTCTCGCCGCAGAATCTTCTGGTCCCGCATGGAGACGACCAGTAATCTGCCGTCCGGAAGCCACCCCAGCCCGGACGGCTGCCCTGGAACCTCCGCCTCGACGCGTATGTCTGTCCCGTCCTCGCAGGCCGAAATCACCTGGTAGGTGTAGAAGTCCGATACCCAGATCCGGTTCTCGTGCCAGCGCGGGCATTCGAAGTAGGTGTATCCCTCGAGAACTACCGCAACTTCTGGTGCCATCAGGCTCTCCTGCGTCGGTGACGAATGGACTATCAGCCCCATTCAATCACCGGCACCGCTGTCGCGGTGTCCGATTCCCGACTAGTCGCCGGCGCGAACTTCGTCCAACACGTCGAAAGCGGATTCCCATCCGTCGTACACATTCCCGTCACCCTTGAATCCCGGAATTCCTACCAGGTGGAAGGTCATCTCGGTTTTGTCACCCCGTTCTGCGAGCGTGACCGTTATCCGAGGTGCGGCATCCACCGGATCACTCGGATTTCCCCAGGTGAAGACCAGCCTCTTCGGCTCGTCGACCTCGAGATAGGTTCCGCCGGTGGGGTACTCGGCTCCGTTCTCGTCGTTGATCATCAGGTAGCGGTACGTTCCGCCAACCCGGGGGTCGATCGTGACGTACTCCCGAGGACTGCTGACACCCTTCGGATGCCACCAGCGCGCCGCCTCGTCGGGGTCGGTCCACGCCTGCCAGACAAGGTCGCGCGGCGCATCGAAGATCCGGGTGATGGTGAATTCTGCAGTGGCATCGACGTTCTGGTCACTCATTGTCCTTCTCCTTCTTCGGTCGAGGTTGCTTCAGCTCACGTAGACGCTCGTCGAGGAGGTCGAAGCGTTCGTTCCAGCCTCGCCGGTGTTCGTCGACCCAGGCGCTGGCGTCGTCGAGACCCTCTGCGCGAAGGGTGCACGTGCGCCATTGCGCGGTGGCGGTTCGTTCGATGAGACCGGCTCGCTCGAGCACCTTCAGATGCTGAGAGATGGCGGGTCGACTCATTTCGAACGGCTCGGCCAACTCACCGACGGTCATCGAACCATCAGTGAGGCGAGAGAGCATTTCACGCCTCGTCGGGTCGGCCAATGCGCTGAACACTGCATCGAGTCGGCCACTTCGCTCGTCCATGTAAGCAACTCCTTAATTAAGGAATAGCTTAAACATAGGACTCGACATCTTGCGCGTCAACCCTTTCAGCTCCAGGTATATCGAAGCCGCTCGACGGTTGTCGCCTCGTCCATCTGGGAGAAAGTCTCGCGCTCAACTCCCTTCACTGACACCATCGCTTCGATGATCGAGTCCCCGAAGATTTCCTTCGCCACCGAGGAGGAGTTGAACTTCTGCACTATCTCGCGCAGATCGGTGGGGACTCGGGTCACCCCGCGCTCATCACGTTCCGCCTCCGTGAGAGTCGACGGGTTCACCACAATTTCCGGCGGCAATGGCGAGGCATTGCCGATACCGATATGCGAAAGGCCAAGTATCGCAGCGGTCGCCAGATACGGGTTGGCCGATGGATCGACGATTTTCACTTCGGCGTTGGCGCCGTGTGGATTCGACGGTGACTCGGCGCAGAACCTCAGTGCCGCTTCCCGGTTCTCGAGCCCCCAACAGACGTAGGCCCCCGACCAATTGTCCGGTCGCAGCCTGACCCCGGAGAGCGGTGAGGACGCAAAGACGGCCGTGAATTCCGTGAGGTGAGAGAGGATTCCACCCAAAGCTGATGATCCTTTGTCGGTCATCCCGTACTCCTGCCCGCCACCGGAGAAGACGGGCCGCCCACCTGAGTTCAACGAAAAGTGCTGGTGTGCACCGTTTCCTGCACCTCCGATCGTAGGTATCGGTGAAAACGAGGCCGCCAATCCATGGGCTCTGGCAGTGCGGCTGATCAAGATCCGGGCCAGTATCACCAGGTCGGCAGCCTGAACAGGAGTTGCCGGAGCGATGGAGATCTCGAATTGTTCCGGTCCGTACTCTGCATGAACTTGCTCGATATGAAGTTGTGCGCGTTCGGCATTGCGCAGAAGGTCCTTGAGGAAGTCCTCGCGGCGCAGGACTGCACCTAACCCGTACGCCGACCACGCTCCGTTGCACGCATCACCGAAAAGAGTGAACTCGATCTCGTGACCCACCCGAGCTTCCAGTCCGTCGGCGGCAAGCCGCGCCACGACGGCAGTGAGTGCGGACCGAGTACACACGGCAGCCGTCGCACCGTCTTGCTCGTGCAACGTCGCCGGCGCCCACGACACGCCCCCTCCGAGATCACGGAGGTCGGAGCGGTCGATACGCAACCGGAGATCACCCACGACGGAAAAGGAATCGGTGAAGGCAATCCGATCGTCGCTACAGAAGACGTTCCAGCTCGGTGAGACTCCCGCACCGGCTTTCTCGAAGACACCGGTTCGGCCGGCCGGCATCACCTTCGCGCGCGCGACACCCGCCACGTCGACGATCGAGCCGATGGTCAGAGCCGGTACTTCCCTCATCCAAAGGCAAATACCCCACCCGGTGACGCGCCAACCCGTCAGATCAGGTTGTCCTCCACCGGCAGTCCGAACGCCGCCCGGCCGTAGAGCGCCAACGCGCGCTCGGGTTCGTTGGCAACGTGAACGCTGCCCGCATGAACGTCACGCCACGCACGCTCGATCGGGTTTCCGCGAGAGAGGGAGTTCCCGCCTGCCGTCTTGAAAAGCATGTCGATCGCTTCCACCGAGCGTTCCGTCGCACGAACCTGATCACGACGCGCACGCAGCCTCATCGAGAGTGGGAGCTCCTGACCGGCCACAGCAAGTTCGTACATCTCCCGGATATTGCGATCCATCTGCAGAATCGCAGCATCGATCTCCGACGACGCACGTGCGACGGCGACCTGAGCGAACTGATCCTCACTGAACCGTCCGCCACCCAAACTCAGACGGACGCGCTCACGCATCACGTCCAGGTACCCCTCGTAACAACCGGCGACGATGCCCACACACGGAGCGGCAACCGTCGAGGTGAAGATGCTCCCGAACGGAAGTTTGTACAGCGGGCCAGGATTGACCGCTTGGCCAGGACCACGCAGTTGTGCGGTCTCGTAGTTGCGCTTCAATCGGTGCTCGGGAACGAAGGCCTTGTCGACCACGATCTCGTTGCTCGCGGTGCCCCGCATACCCACGACATCCCACACGTCACGGATTTCGTAATCGGTGCGCGGCACCAACACCGTCATGAAATCGACGGGACGACCATCCATGCCGACCACCATCGCTCCCAGCAACGCCCAACTCGCGTGGTCGCAACCGGAGGAGAAACCCCACTGGCCCGATAGCTCGTAGCCACCGTCCACCGCCGTCAGTCGACCGACCGGCGCATAGGCGGACGAAATGAGCGTCGTCTGATCCTCTCCCCACACGTCGGCCTGCGCTCGGTCGTCGAAAAGTGCAAGATGCCACGGGTGCACCCCCACCACCGACGCGACCCAACCGGTCGAGCCGCAGGCAGCCGAGATGGCCCTGACCACTTCGTAGAACTGAACCGGGTCGCTCTCGGCACCTCCGTATCTTTTCGGCGCCAGCATGGAGAAGACGCCGGCTTCGGACAGCTCCCGGATGGTCCGTTCGGAGATCTTGCGCGAATCGTCGACCTTCTGAGCGCGGGCCGCGATCTTCGGAAGCAGATCACGGACTGAACTCAGAACCTTGTTGACCATGGGAGACACTCCTCGCACCGAACCGTGAGGGAGCGGATCGGCAGATAGACATAACGGCTGCCCCGTCACGATATGTCGGTCACGCGTTCCGGTGATCGGAAGTCCCGGAGGCCGGGATCAGCCGCCGGATCCTCGCGCTCGCCGCTGGTCCCGGCCAGTGAGACGAGACCCCAGAGGCAATTCACGCTCCCCTAGCGTCGGGCGTCGACACTGCCCCTGGAAAGGACGGGACTCATCGTGACGATCACTCAGTCCGACAACGACGAGGTTCGCGAGATCCAAGCTGGAACCGCGCCTACACGCTTTGCGCGTGGATGGCACTGCATTGGACTCACGGAGTCCTTCAAGGACGGCCAGCCGCACTCCATCGAGGCGTTCGGCACCAAACTGGTCGTCTTCGCCGACAGTGAAGGCAACGTCAAGATCCTCGACGCGTACTGCCGTCACATGGGTGGCGACTTGAGCCAGGGCACCATCAAGGGCGACGCCATTGCCTGTCCGTTCCACGATTGGCGCTGGGGCGGCAACGGCAAGTGCCAGAAGATTCCGTACGCACGCCGCGTCCCCCCGCTGGCCAAGACGCGCGCCTGGCAGACCCTCGACCAGGACGGCATGCTCTTCGTCTGGCATGACCCCGAGGGCAACCCGCCGACCGACGACGTGGCTATCCCCCGCATCGAAGGCGCGCTCAGCGACGAGTGGAGCGACTGGGTCTGGTACACCACGACCGTCGACACCAACTGCCGCGAAATCGTCGACAACATCGTCGACATGGCGCACTTCTTCTACGTGCACTACTCCTTCCCGACGTACTTCAAGAACGTCTTCGAAGGCCACGCCGCAACGCAATACATGCGCGGCGTCGCTCGCTCGGACATGCGTCCCCACGCAGCTGGCACCCCGAAGATGGTCGGCAGCAACTCGGTTGCGACGTACTTCGGCCCCTCCTTCATGGTCGACGACCTGACCTACGAGTACGAGGACTACAACGTCGACTCTGTGCTCATCAACTGCCACTACCCGGTCAGTGCGGACAAGTTCGTGCTCCAGTACGGCATCATCGTCAAGAAGTCGGATCGCTTCCAGGGTGAAGCCGCCGACGCGATGGCCGCGAACTTCGGCACGTTCATCGCCAAGGGCTTCGAGCAGGACGTCGAGATCTGGAAGAACAAGACTCGCATCGAGAACCCGCTCCTGTGCGAAGAAGACGGCCCGGTCTACCAGCTCCGTCGCTGGTACGAACAGTTCTACGTCGATGTCGCGGACATCGCTCCCGAGATGACCGAGCGCTTCGAATTCGAACTCGACACCGCGCGACCCGTCGCAGCCTGGCAGAAGGAAGTCGAAGACAACCTCGCTGCAAAGAAGGCAGACGAAGATGCAGCCTCTTCAGTGCGCTGAGTGCAAGGCTCAGGTCCTGGTCCAGAAGAACAGTTGGGAACACACCACCGTTCAGTGGAGTGACCAGGCCCGCGCCCAGTGCCTCGAAATCGCCGACGACCGTGAATTCGGGCAGCGAGAGGGACGACCCGGTGCCCCTCGCAAGCAGTGCGGCGCCTTGATCGCGTCCATCGTGAACGCTGCAACAGCGGGCGAACTCGAGATCCTCAACGACGAGCCGGTGCCTCAGCCGATCGTCGACGACAGCGAACCCGTACCGACTCCGTTTCACTAGTCAAGCCAACATCTTTCGAAGAAGGTAGTAATGATCGATCCTCAGTACTACGGCCCGTGGGCAGTCATCGCCGGCGGTTCAGAAGGTGTCGGCGCAGGGTTCGCCGACGAGCTCAGCAAGATCGGCATCAACCTCGTTCTCATCGCCCGCAAGCCGGGCCCGCTCGAGGAGACCGCGGCCAAGGCACGCGCCAACGGCGTCGAAGTACGCACTCTCGCATTGGATCTGCTCGTTCCGGACGCGCTCGATCAGATCAAGGCTGTCACCGACGACGTCGAGGTTGGTCTCCTCATTTTCAACGCCGGCGCCAACAGCTACGGCCACGAGTTCGTCACCGGAGATCTGACGGGATTTGCCGGAGTCATCGAGCTGAACATCAACAAGCAGCTCGAACTCTCGCACCACTTCGGCGGATTGATGAAGGATCGCGGACGCGGCGGCATCATGCTGCTCGGTTCGCTGGCCGGATTCATGGGCTCCGAGCACCAGAGCATCTACGCGGCGTCCAAGGCATTCGGGCGCATCTTCGCCGAAAGCCTGTGGCTCGAACTCCAGCCGTACGGCGTTCACGTCGTCGAGTTCATTCTCGGTGTCACTCGCACACCCGCTATGATTCGCGCGGGACTGAACTTCGACATCCCGGGCATGAACGTCGCAGAGCCCGAAGATGTTGCACGTGAAGGTCTCGAACACCTTGCCGACGGCCCGATCTGGGTGGCTGCAGGAAACTACGAAGGCGCCAAGAAGCGCAGTGGCTTCCCCCGAGACAAGATGGTCAAGGGTGCTGCCGAAGCGATGCGCAAGCTGCTCAACCGCTGACATCTGCTGTGCGCCTTTATTAACCCCCCGACGTTAAGAAAGGCGCACAGCGTGAGCATCGACATCACCACTCTTCTCGACGAACGCGAGATCACCCGCTCCATCTTCGAGTTCGCCCGAGCCATGGATGCGCGAGCGTGGGATGAACTCCACCGGATCATGACGCCGGACGCTACGGCAGAATTGGGCACCGGAACTCTGCGCGGACCCGCCGAGGTAGTGGCGTCCATCCGCTCGTTCCTCGACGAGTGCGGTCCCACCCAACATCTGATCGGTAACGTGCTGGTCGAGGTGGTCGGCGATCTCGCCACCAGCCGCTCCTATGTCAGCGACATGCATGTGGGCACCGGGAGCAAGGCTCACCTGAACTTCTTCACCCTCGGCGACTACCACGACTCATGGGCGCGGATCGACGGAAAGTGGCGAATGACGCACCGCACCAAGCATTCACACGCCAGTCAGGGATCCATCGAGGTTCTGGGCGCCGGCCCCAGCGGTTGGCGGAGCTGATTCAGCTCAACATCGACGAACGGCCGGTCGCGAGCGGACTCTTGCTGGTGAGTCCGCCGTCGACCACCAGGGTCTGCCCCGTCATGTAGCGAGATTCGTCCGAAGCCAGGTAGACCATGGCATGCGCGATGTCTTCGGGTTCGCCGAGGTAAGGCAGGGCGTTTGCCTGCTTCATACCGTCGATGACATCAGCGGGGATGTTGTCCACGAGAGCGGGTGTCATGATCGCGCCCGGCGCTACGGCATTGCACCGAACACCGTTTGCTCCGTACTGGACTGCGATGTACTGCGTCAGACGAATGACTGCTGCTTTGGCGGATCCGTAGGCAGACTGCAGGGAATCCCCGATCAATCCACCTACCGAGGCCGTGTTGACGATCGATCCTCCACCGGCACTGTTCATGTGCGGAATGGCAAGTCGTGAAGCGACGACAGTGCTGCGGACGTTGAGCGACATCACGCGATCCCACTCGTCCAAGTCCATCCGGAGCAGGTCGAGATCCTTGCGCGGGTTACTACCGCCCACGTGATTACACAGGACGTTGATGCCGCCGAATTCGGCGACCGCCTTTTCGATCATCGCTGCCAGAGAGTCCTCGTTCATGACATCGACGCCGAAACCCAGTGCATTGCCACCGGTCTCGCGAATCGCCACCGCCGCTTCCTCTGCACGCGCAGGATCGAGGTCGGCGACCAACACCTTGGCGCCCTCTGCCGCCATGAGTTGTGCTGCTGCACGACCGATTCCGCTGGCGGCGCCGGTGATCACTACATTTTTGCCTTCGAGCCTGTTCATATTCATTCCCTTCGCGGGGAATCGCCGTACCCGGATCTCATGTGCCCGAAGTTGACAGCTCGGCGATTACCCGATCACTACCAGTGAACGCAGGATCGACAGCCGCGTCCAACTTTCTTGAATGAACTCACAAGTACGTGACCACGGCCCGCGCACCTGCTACACCGCCGAAATCGAGTGGCGACAGAAGACTCCACTGTGCTGAAGTGGCACTATGCAGAATTCTGTTCGACCGCTGTCCATCGACGATCTCGACCGTGCCGCCGAGGTTCTCGGCGAGGCGTTTGCCGACTACCCCTGGACGAACTGGTGCGTCGCCGAAGACTCCCACGTGGAACGCGTCGCGACTCTGCAACGGATCTACCTCGAACACCTGGCACTACCGTTCGGGCGTTCCTACATCGACGATTCCGGCAACGGCGTCATCGCAGTCCTGCCGCCGGACACTCCAGAGCCTGATGAAGCGACCGTCGAGAAGATCGTCGAACTGCACGGAGATCGGTTCGAGCGCGTTCTTCAGGCTGACGAACAACTGTCTGCGCTTCCCGTCCCCGACAACGCGTGGTCGTTGGCAACGATCGGTACGACGCCGCGCTCACGCGGAACCGGATTGGGTTCTGCGCTACTGAAACATGCTTTGGCGGAACTGGATCGAACCGAACAGAATTGCTGGCTCGATACGTCGACCGAACGAAATCTACCGCTGTACCAACGGTTCGGTTTCACGATCGTCGGCCAGACCTCGCTCCCCGACGGACCGGACGTATGGCGGATGCATCGACTTCAGGGCTGATTGTTCGACTTCAGCACTCGCCTAATCATTTTCGACAACGACGCGTATTGGGTGATCGTGTTGACGGCGATCCACCTCGAGACCGGCCACGTCCGGGTCCACGAGAAAACCCCGACCGACAGCAGTTGATCGTCGTCAAGGGTCTCGATGTAGTTGCGCAACATCGCAACAGCGGCTCCCAAGCGGTCACGAAGCTCCTGAGCCGGAATGTCGATGCTCGCGTCGACAACCGACTGGTTCAGTGCGGGTGTTTGCGTCCACTTGTAACCCGCCGCCGGCGTCTGCGGAGCCTCGTCTCGCAGCCCGGCACCTATCCACTCTGCGACGGCCTCTGCCCACCAGACACGCACAGCGAGTACGTCGTGCACCGTCCACGCATCGACGGCAACGGCGTCGAACGCATCGGCCTCGGCGACGCCGTCGAGTAACGCTTCGAGTTTCGAATACGCCGAGTCCAGCTCGCTCACCAGTTCTTCGCGTGACCAGGTCTGCGCCACAATGCCTCCGAACGATCAGTGGAGAAGAAAGAAGCGGGACCATCTCGACTCGATGGCCCCGCCTCCAACTTTAACGTCCTCCCGGATTCAGTTCAGCTCACCCAAGAACCTTCCGAGGTTCTCGGCGATTTCCTTCGACCTGGTGTGGTGCAGGTAGTGGTCTCCGTCCAGCAAGATCACCTCTCCGTGATCGACGGAGGCTGCCTGCCCCTCGTGCAGCTCTGTCCAGCCCTGAACTTCTGAATTGTTCACGGCGAACAACAGAATCGGAAGATCGGCTGGGAACGTCTTGCCGATTGCTTCAGCAAAGTTACTCGAAAGATGATCCATCTCGTTGAGATAGGTATCGCTGAAGTTGTTCTTCGCAGTCAACTGTCGCATCTCGTCCTTTGCGGCGGGATCGAGGTACTCGTCCGAGGCTTCACCACCGACGACCTTGGACAGCAATTCCGCCAAGCCCAATTGCCTTCCAACTCGGAGTGCGTCGATCGGGAATTTGGTATCCATGTTCGGCTGCCCTGGAACACTGCTGTCGATACCCACGAATGCGGTGACCTCGTCACGGTACTTCGCGGTGTAGTCCAGCGCATAGAGACCAGTGATCGAGTGCCCCATGAGGATGTATTCGTCAATTCCCAGCGACTGTACTGCCGTATGAATCTCTTCGACGATGTTCGCAGTCGTGCGGTCCTTGTCCGTTCCATCACTGTAGCCGTAACCGAAGGGCTCGATCGTGACGACGCGGTAGTCGGGTGCGAGCTCATTGACAAGCGGTGTGAAGTCGAGAATCGGTGCGGACGTTCCGAACCCGGGTAACAGCACTATGGTCTGATCGCCGTTGCCGCGGATCGAGTAGCTCATGTTCTTTCCGTCGACGGACACGAACTGGTTGCCCGTCTCCCCAGCCGGAACGCTCGCTTTGCTGGAGCCGACATTGAATACGAGCGCTATCGATACCAGCACAACCAGAACTACGGACACCGAAGCAACCAGCTTCAGTGCAACGGTACGAATCTTCTTCATTCTCATCCTCATATTCTCGGGCGTCGATACGGCTAGGAAAGGCTCGACATCGAGGCCGCACTGGTCTCGTCGAGCACACGCAACATGTTGTTGCCCATCAGCTTTGCCAAGTCCTCCGCGGACCAACCGCGTTCCGCCAGACGGTCTATCAACACCGCGAAACCGGATACGTCCTGCATACCGTCCGGAAAGTCGTCGAACCCATCGTAGTCACTGCCCAAACCGATGTGGTCGATGCCCGCGACGTCTCGGGCATGCTCGACGTGGTCGGCGAGATGGTCCACTGTCATCGCCGGTCGTGGGCCGACTCGCCCGCCTTTGAACCACTCGTTGTACTCGGCAGAAAGGAACATGGGTACAAAGGCGATCATGATGACCCCGCCGTTGTCCGCGAGCAGTCGCATGACGTCGTCGGGAACATTACGGGGGTGACCGCATAGCTGAGAGCACGACGAATGGCTGAAAATCACCGGCGCCGACGACGTCTCGATGGCATCTCTCATCGTTTCCACCGAGACGTGCGACAGGTCGACGAGTACGCCGAGCCGATTCATTTCGCGCACGATCTCGCGACCGAGGTCGGTCAGCCCGCCGTGTACTCGAGTGTCCGTCGCGGAGTCCGCCCACCCGGTGTTGTCGTTGTGCGTCAGCGTCATGTACCGAAGACCAAGGCGCGCCATCATTCTCAGGACACCGAGCGAGCTGCCGATGCTGTGACCGCCCTCCGCGCCCAACAAGGACGCGACCTTGCCCTCGCTCCAGATGCGACGCACGTCGTCACCTGTACGCGCGAATTCGAAAGTATCCGGATATCGCTCGATCATCCGGTACACGTAGTCGATCTGTTCGAGTGTGTACTGAACCGCCTCTGGCTCCGTCCGGTCACACGGGGTGTAGACCGACCAGAACTGCGCACCGACGCCGCCGCGACCGAGTTTGTCGATGTCGGTTTGGAAGATGGAATCCTTCTCGAGATTCTCCACCGAGTATGCGGCAGTTTCGCGAGCCGTCCAGGCCAGATCGTTGTGACCGTCGATTACCGGCGCAAGGCCGTAAGCATCGAGTGCCGCGGGGTGATTCACGTCCGGAAAAGGAGCGAGAGGTTTCATCATGAGTTTTCCTCGAAAAGTAGTGCGGGCAGGTCGAGGGCCCTCATCGCCTTCGACCTGCCCGAGATTTCATTCAGCGGAGAGAATCGCCGCGACTAGTCGGAAATCTTCTTGAAAAGCCTTGTCATGTACAGATATTGCTCGCCATCGATCGTGAGATGAGCCATCTCACCCGAAGCGCTCTCGTTACTGATCAAGAACCTGGAGGCGGACAGAGGTACGACCTTGGTGGGCGGAGCCGGCGGCTCGCCGTCGATCTCGACCTTGGCGAAGTTCTGCACCTGGAATCCGCCGTCCTCGCCGCGCGTGAGTTCGATTCGCACGGTTGTCGATTCATAGGTTCCGAGAATGTGCGACAGGTCGATGTCTTCCGCATTCGGCTCGGACTTCGGTTCCGGCAGAACGAGATCGAGCTCCTGGGCGATCTCCTTCTCGATGTCGTGGGCCAGGGCGCCGCCGCCACGCGAGTTGGTCACCACGGCCATGGCGAGACCGAGCTCGGGGAAGGTGTGAAAACGAGTGATCTGGCCGATTGTCGCACCACCGTGCTGCGCGGACGTCACGCCGCCCCAGTCGGACAGGATCCAGCCGAGACCCCAGGCCTGATCGACGCTCGAGACCGCGGTCAGGTCGAATTGCGGAGTGCGCATCAGGCGCGCGGATTCTTCGGACAGAATGCGTTCACCCGTCAATGCGAGTCCGTCACGCATGTGTGCAGCACCGAAGGTCAGGAGCGAGCTGACCGATCCGGTGATGATTCCGGCCGGACCGATACCGCGCGGAAGCAGCCACTGCTTGGTCGGAATCACCTTGTCCGGCGACGTCCGATCCGGGTTGGCCACGTGGCCGACGGCCGTGCGGAACAGCGGCGCGTCCTTGGCCTTGGTGATGATGTGCGTCAATCCGAGTGGCTTCCAGAGATATTCGACCAACGCCTCGTCCCACGTCATCTCACGAAGGACCTCGACGATGCGGCCGGCAACGGCAAAACCCGCGTTGCTGTAACTCAGATGCCCGCCGGGCTCGGTGACGCTGATCGCGGTCGCGAGTTCGTCGACGTACTTCTCGACGCAGTCGTCACCGTCACCGGTGTCGTTGAACAGGTCTCCGTCGATACCGCTTGTGTGCGTGAGCAACTGGCGGATCGTGATTTCCTTCGTGTTGGAAGGATCCGCGATCGTGAACTCCGGAAGCACCTCCACCACCAGGGTGTCCAGCGTCAGCTTGCCCTCGTCGACGAGCTGCATGATCAGCGTCGTCGTCCAGATCTTGCTCGCGGATCCGTACTGGAACAGGGTGTCTGCGTCGACGTCGACGCGCGTGTTCAGGCTCGTCACTCCGGTGGTGATGACACGGATGTCCGCCGCGCCATCTTCGCCCAGCGCGATCACACCGACCTGCGCGCCCGGTACCGAATGCTTGGCTGCCAGTTCGTCGAGGCGTTCCTGCCACTTCGGGGCGACAAGTAGGTCCTTGGGCAAGTCGGTCACAGGTCGAACTCCTTCGATCATGGAAGCGAGCGGCGTAGACGGCGTTGCTGGGATCCGCTCAGGTCTCACTCGTCGGGAAGTGAGGTTGCGGAAGCAATAACCGTCCACCCATGATCTCAGTGTGCTCGCAGTCACGTCCTGGTCGATTGCACCGAAGTCGGCCCCGAAAATGGTGCAATCGGACGAGCGAGTGTTCAGGATTCGCCATTCGAAACGATCAGCGCTCGAAGGTTCCTTCCAAGCGATTGCGTGAACCCGGATGGATCAAGCGCGCCGCGCTGACCAATCCGTTAGCCGACCAGGTGCGGCGGCGAATCAGCAGGCACGGTTCCCCGCGATCGATGCGTAACAGCTCGCATTCGTCCGGGCTACCCAACACCGCTTCCACGACATGCTCGCCGCGAACCAGAGGCGCAACGTCACTCAAGTAGTTGTTGGGGGTGATCGCGGTGAAGTCCTGGCGCAGATAGTCGGGCGCCTCGTTCGGATTCACGAATCGGTCTTCCACCTGAATCGGAGTTTCGTCCTCGAAGTGCACCATCAGCGAATGGAACACCCGTTTGCCCACCGATTCACGAAGGAACGTCTGCCCGTGGTCGGTTTCTTCCTCACGAACGAAGACGACCTCGGTTCGATGACGGTGGCCGCGGCGCTGAATCTCGTCGGCGATGTTCTTGACTTCGAACAGCGGGGACGCGGTCTTCGTGGCGGCGACAAAAGTACCGACCCCCATCATCCGCACGATCAGACCGTCGCTGGTGAGTTCGCGAAGCGCTCGATTGATCGTCATTCGTGACAACCCCAGCGCACTGACCAGTTGATTCTCCGAAGGCAGCTGATCGCCTTCGGTCCACCGACCCGAGTTGATCTGCGAGACCACGAGGTTCTTGACCCGTTCGTAGGCAGGGGCGGACTCGCCGCCTGCCTCGTTGAACAGCACGGCGAGTTCTGCGTCCACTTCGGCAATCGCCATCGCCACCACCCGTTCGTCGAAAACCACCGAGTCGGTTCTCCCGTTCGGCCTCCGAAGTCTATCCGCCTCGTGCACCTTTCCGATCCATCCGCGAGCGTCCGCGCCGGACCTAACCCACCATGCGCCGCAATTGGCTCGTCGCAACCGAAAGCGCAGCAAGATCGTGTTGCCCGGACGCCTCGATCTCTGCGAGCGCGAGAGTGGACCTCTCGATTCTCGACGCATTCCTTTCTTCCCACCTCGAGAGTTTTTCCGCTGTCGTGTCACCCGCTTCCGCGTCGGCCAAGACGTCGAGGGTCAGGGCCCGCACCGTCGAGTACAACTCGTCCCGCAACGACAACCTCGCCAACGCGTTCCATTTTCCGTCCTTGCTCAATGCCGACACTCGATTGAGCATCGGGACGAGCCCAACATGCTCACCGAGCCGGAAATAGAGTTCGCCGGTCTCCGAGATCGTCCGATCGGCGAGGTCCGCGATCTCCACCACGTCGAGCAGTCCGAACTGATCGAGCAATATCTCCACTCGTCTGACCAGGTTCTCCGGCGCGCCTTTGTCCGTGATGAGGACCGTTCGCGCAGCCAGGTTCCGCTGATCTGCGCCTACCAGCCAGCCATCGAGCTCTGCCGACGCCTCCGCGATGCGATCACCGAATCTGCTGATCTCGGCCCCGACGGCCAGCGGTTGCGGACGACGTGTCAGCATCCACCGTGACGCCCGGTCGAGCAGTCGCCTGGTGAGCAGGATCAACTCGTCGGACACTGCGGTCGAGATCGAGGCTTCGCTGATGTCGTGCCACAACCCCCACAGTCCGAACACCTCGGAGACCACAGTGAAGGCACGTACTGCGTCTTCCGGATCAGCGCCGACTTCTTCACCGAGCCGATACGCATAGGTGATGCCGCCTCGATCGATGACGTTGTTCGTCAGCACTGTCGCGACGATCTCGCGACGAAGTGGGTGCCGGTCGAGGGCGTCACCCCCTGCAACTCGAACGCCCTCCGGAAAATAGTTCGCCAGCACCTGGCGGTAGATCTGGTTGTCGATCGAGCTTCCCGCCAACAGCGTGGATTTCAGATCGAGCTTGACGTGGGCCATCAGTGTGGCGAGTTCCGGCGACGTCAGCCCCGTTCCCGACTTCTCGGCCGCGGCGAACTGCTTCTTGGTCGGAAACCCTTCGATGACACGGTCGACGATCCCACGCGATTCGAGGTTGGAAATCACTCTGCCGTGCACACCGATCATCGCCCCCGCATCCGCCCGCGTGGTACCCATCAGTTCGTTCTGCGAACGGTTGTCTGCGAGAACGAGTTCTGCGACCTGGTCGGTCAGCGATTCGAGTAGTGCGTCACGACGTGAGTCCGTGACGACGCCTGAGCTGATCAGGGAGTCGAGAAGGATCTTGATGTTCACCTCGTGGTCGGAACAATCGACTCCGGCCGAATTGTCAAGGGCGTCTGTGTTGATCCGTCCACCGCCGCGTGCGTATTCGATCCGTCCGGCCTGGGTGAGGCCGAGATTGCCTCCTTCACCGATCACTCGGGCACGCACTTCGTTGCCGTTCACCCGAACGGCGTCGTTGCTCTTGTCGCCGACTTCGAGGTCGGACTCACCGGAGGACTTGACGTACGTTCCGATGCCGCCGTTCCACAACAGATCTGCCGGGGACCGCAGAATCGCCCGAACCAGTTGCGGTGGAGTCAGTTCGGTGACGTCGTCCTCGAGGCCCAGTGCCTCTCGTATCTCGTCACTGATCGGAACGCGCTTCGCCGAGCGTTCCCACACTCCGCCGCCGGCACTGATCAAGGTCGGGTCGTAGTCGGCCCACGAGGATCGGGGGAGCGCAAAGAGACGTGATCGCTCGTCGTACGAGCGCTCAGGCGACGGGTTCGGATCGACGAACACGTGCCGATGATCGAACGCCGCGATCAGGCGAATGTGTCTGCTGCACAACATACCGTTGCCGAAGACGTCGCCACTCATGTCTCCGATCCCCACCGCGGTGAAATCATCGTGCTGGGTATCGACGCCGAGCTCACGGAAGTGCCGCTTGACACTTTCCCAGGCGCCCTTGGCCGTGATACCCATGGCTTTGTGGTCGTAGCCGACCGACCCGCCGGACGCGAAGGCGTCGCCGAGCCAGAATCCGTACTCCGCGGCAACCTCGTTCGCGATGTCGGAGAACTTCGCAGTTCCCTTGTCCGCGGCGACAACAAGATACGTGTCGTCTCCGTCGTGGCGAACGACCCGCCGCGCCGCGACAACGGCCCCGCTCTGCTTGTCGACGTTGTCGGTCAGATCGAGTAGTCCGCGAATGAAGGATCGGTAGCAATCGATCCCGGCCGCCAACGCGGCTTCTCGGTCTGCGTCTGCGCCCAGCCCTGGAACCGGTGGGCGTTTGACGACAAATCCGCCCTTCGCTCCGACAGGCACGATGACTGCGTTCTTGACTGCCTGCGCCTTCACCAATCCCAGTACCTCGGTGCGAAAGTCCTCTTTCCGATCCGACCAGCGCAAGCCGCCGCGAGCCACCGTACCGAAACGAAGGTGCACACCTGCTACATCGGGTGAGTACACGAATATCTCGAACTTCGGTCGAGGGAAAGGCAATACGGACAGCTTCTCCGAATCGAACTTCAACGAGAGCGCGCCGAGCGATTGAGTGGGATACACGAAATAGTTGGTACGCAACGTGTTACGGACCAGTTCGGACAATGCGCGCAGGATCCGATCGGCGTCGAGTCCTTGCACCTGCGCCACGGCCGTTTCCACGTCCGCTGCTGCACGTGCACCTCGATCTCCGTCGACGACGCCAGGATCGAAACGGCTCTCGAACAATTCGCACAATCTGCCGGCGATCTCGGGATGATCGGCAAGTACCTCGGCGACGCGACCGGTGCTGTAAGGAAATCCCGCTTGCTGCAAGAACTCCGCGTATGCCCGCAGCACCACTACCTGTTTCCAGCCGAGTCCCGCGATCGCGACCAATTCGTTGAACGAGTCCGGCTCGGCGTCACCGTTTCGAACCGCGGCAAACGTCGCCGCGAATCGCGCGGCAAAGTTGTCGAAGCCTTCGACCGGAGCACTCGGATAGTCGAGCGTGAACTCGTAGATCCTGGACTGTTCGGTTCCCACCGGTGCGATCTCGTACGGACGTTCGTCGACCACTTCGACGCCCAGGCTCTGCAATACGGGCAGCACCTCGCCCAGCGAGAGCGGATCACCCGAGACGTACAGCCCGAGACGGTGAGTACCCGGTCCGTCGACAGATCGGGCCAACCGTGGACTTACTTCTCCGGGCGCGAGGCCCTCGAACACCGCCATGTCCTCGGCGGCTCGGACAGCGTCGAAATCCTGCTTGTATGCCGCCGGAACTCGCTCGGCGAACCGAGCACGCCTGCGCCGCTCGTCGTAGTGCGAAGCATCCAGAACGAATCGTTCGTCCCACGTCAGGCACGCGTCGACGACGAGGTCCCGAATCTCCCGTGCTTGTCGCGCCGACGCGAAGTTCGCGCCGCCGCCGACTGTGGCCGTGAAATGTACGACGGCCAAGGGGGATTCCGAGACTCGACTGGAGAACTCGATATTGTGGGCACCGAGTGCGTCGGCGAGTACCGACTCGGCCGTTGTTCTGATCGTCGTACTGAATTTCTCGCGCGGAACGAAGAGCAAAGCCGACAACTCTTGATCTCGCCCTGTCGCCGGGGAACTTCCCACCGGTTGCAAGAACAGATGGATCGATGTGCGGCCGTCCACGGAAGTGAGTTCGTCCAGCGCGTCCGCGATTCGGGCCGGCTCGGCCGCCAGGAGCACTGTGACCGGAATCGACTGAATCACTGCCAGCATCGATTGTCCGACAAACGAATCGACGGTGGATCCTGAGGCCTCGAAGATGTCTGCGACGCGTCCTCGCACGAGCGGGGTTAGCCTGACGTCGGCGACGATACCGGTCGCGGTGAAGAACCCGACGAATCGGTACGCACGGTCGCCGACGGACACGTCGATCTCGGTGGCGTATTCGGATCCACCGAACCCTTGCCGGAGGTACACCACTGCAATCGCGAGGGGCGCCGCTTTCGAATCCGAAGAGCCGGTTGGATCGGGGAGCACGCCGATGGCGTACGGCTCGTCACTGTCGACAGTTCGCGCACCACCGATGACACTGAAGTTTCCGGCGCTGCACCACCGGAGAAAGTCAGCTTCTTCGGCGTAGCCGTTCGAGTCCAGTTGCTCGCGCGCCTCGTCGACGAGGTCCCGCAGGGGCACGGAATCGCGGAAGGCACGCGCGATACGGTCGAGGATTCCGGCGACGTCGTCCGCGATCACCTGCGCCTGCGCGTCCGAACAGTGTGCGGGTAGTCCTATGTGGATCCATGATTCGGTGCGCTCCCCGGCCCGGGCGTCTTCGGTGCTGTGCGCCGGTTGTACGGCTGTGCGAAGCACGGGGTGCACCACGAATTCAGGTTCCACGCGGGCACGGGCAAGTGTCGCCAAGACCGCTTCGACGAGCTGCGGCATGTCGTCGCCGACGTATTGAATCGCGGGGCCATCCCCTAACTCCCCGGCCGGCGCGAGTCGCGAGATCGACGAGTTGTGTCCTCGTCGACGCGAAAGGTCCATGTGCGCGGCGACAATCGCCAGCTTGCGGTCTTCGGCGAGCGCAGCGTATCGATCCGCCGACAAGCCCTCGAAATACGTACTGGACACCCTCCTCACATTCTCGGAGTCCGGTGTCGTGTCGACTGAAACGAGGCTCATGTCAGCACCTTCCGTCGAAAGCCACGCTGCTTCCGACTTGTAGTGGGTTCGATCCGCAATCAACTTGTCTATACAGGCTTAGACAAGTTGATCATTGCAGAACGTGAGCCGCGACACAACAAATTCACCCCTGGACAAATTCGCCACCCTCGGCCATAGTCAGTCCATGCCAACTAGTGGCAATTAGATTTCATTAGATGAAATTCGTAACTATTCCGCCTCGAAGGAGCCCCCGTGACTACCCAGACCGCGCCCGACACCGACAGCGTCGATCTCGCAGAGTTCCGCAGCACTGTCCGAGCCTTCGCCAACGCCGAGATCCACCCAGGAGCAGCCGCACGCGACGAGTCCAAGGAGTTCCCGGCGCAGCTGGTCAAGCGCCTCGGGCAGCAGGACCTCATGGGCATTTCCGTGCCCGAGGAATTCGGCGGCCTGGGTCTGTCGACACGAACCCAACTGGTCGCCATCGAAGAAGTTGCACGCACCGACGCCGCGCTGGCATCGATCTACACCGCCCACTACCTGGGCCTCGAGCCGATTCTCGTCGGCGGCTCCGAAGAGCAGAAGCATCGCTGGTTGCCCCAGCTCGCGTCGGGCGAACTACTGGCCGGCTTTGCACTCACAGAACCCGATGCCGGCTCCGACATCGCCTCGATGCGTACCGTCGCCCGACGCGAGGACGACGGCTGGCATCTCTCCGGATCGAAGACGTACATCTCCAACGCCAAGGAAGCCGACCTGGTCGTGCTCTTCGCCAAAACGGACCCGAGCGCAGGATTCCGAGGCATCACCGCCTTCGTCGTCCCCAAGGGAACTCCGGGAATCAGCTACTCGGAGCCGCAGGACAAGATGGGAATTCGTTCGGCCCCGACGTACACCGTCTACCTCGACGACGTCGTTCTGCCGCTCGACTCCGTGATCGGCACCGAAGGTCGCGGCGGCAACATTGCCTTGACCGCCCTGAACCGAGCACGCATCGACGTAGCGGCAATGGCAAACGGCATCGCTCTGCGCGCTTGGGAACTGGGACGCGAGTACGCAACGGAGCGAAAGCAGTTCGGCACGCCGATCTTCGACTTCCAGGCAATCCAGCTACTCCTCGGTGGCTGCGACGCGCAACTTGTCGCATCACGCGTCACCGCAGACTGGGCCGCCGACGTCAAGGACGCCGGTCAGGACATCCGCCGCGCCGCATCGATTTCGAAGTACGTCGCCACCGAAGCCTGCTTCTCGATCGTCGATCAAACCGTACAGATCCACGGTGGCGCAGGTTTCATGCGCGAATCGGAAATCGAACGCCTGTACCGCGATTGCCGCATTCTCCGCATCTTCGAGGGCACCTCGCAGATCCAGTTGCTCACCATTGCCGGCAATGCTCCGTCGCCGCGTTCCACCGAGTTCTGAAAGGCGCGGACATGACTGCACTTCCCCCACTCGACGGCATCCGGGTCATCGACCTCTCGCGCGTCCTTGCCGGACCCTACTGCACCGCACTGCTTTCCGACGCCGGTGCGGACGTCGTCAAGATCGAATCCGAACACGGTGAAGACTCTCGGCACCTCGGCCCGTTCCGCGACGGCGAGAGCATCTACTTCAACGTGCTCAATCGTGGCAAGCGTTCGGTGGCACTCAACCTCAAGAACGACGAGGACCGTGAGGCGCTGCTGACGCTCATCGAGACCGCCGACGTCGTCGTCGAAAACTTTCGCCCCGGCGTCACCAAGCGCCTGGGAATCGACTACGAGGCTGCGCGGGCTCGCAATCCGCGCATCGTGTACGCGTCCATCTCCGGTTTCGGACAGGACGGGCCCATGTCCGGAGCCGCCGCCTACGACCTTGTAGTCCAGGCTCTTTCGGGAATCATGAGCATCACCGGTTCGGAGGAATCCGGGCCGACACGGTTGGGTGAGTCGTTCGGAGACCTGGTCGCCGGGCTGTTCGCCGCCTGGGGAATCAGTACCGCCCTGCTGAGTGCACGGGCGAGCGGACTCGGGCAGCACCTTGACGTCGCGATGTTCGACAGCATGCTCGCCATGCTGCCGACAGCACACAGCCAACTGCAATCCACCGGGCTCACTCCCCCACGCGTCGGCAACCGTCATCCGGTGTCAACACCGTTCGACACCTACAAGGCCGACGACGGACTCTTCGTCCTCGCAGTTGCGAGCCAGTCGGGTTTCGAGAAGCTGGCGCAGACGATGAATCGCGTCGACCTGATCGCAGATCCCCGATTTGCCGACGACACCGCCCGGACCGAGAACGAACCGGCACTGCGCAAGGAGATCGAAAACTGGGCTGCCGGAAAGACCGTCGCCGACGTGGTCGGTATTCTCGGCGACGCGGGCCTCGCCGGCTCGGAAATCTGGGACGTCCAGCAGGCACTCACCTCCGCGCAGGCCGAGTATCGCGGAGTCGTCGAATCGTTCGAGCACCCGGTAGCAGGAAAAATCTCCTACGTACGACAACCCGTCGTGTTCGGTGATAGCCGACGCCCCGATGTCCGCCGCAGTCCCCTGCTGGACGAGCACCACGGTGAGGTACTGCCGGGCTCGCGATAGATTCAGCGCAGACATCCCTCGGCACTTGGAGTAGGACATGGCCCCCGGCGACGTGACCCGCAGCGCGAATCGCACGTTCGAACTTCTCGGTGCGATCGTCGAGCACGGCGGGTTGACGCTCGGCGACGCCGCCAAGGCAACCGATCTGGCAACCAGTACCGCGCTTCGCCTGATCAGAAGCCTCGAACAAACCGAGTTCGTCGTCCGCGGCGAGGACAACGTCTATCGCGTCGGCCCGCGGCTACTACAGATCGGGGCTCGCGCTCTCGGTGACAATCAACTGTTGCCGAGAGCGCGGCCCGCGATGAAGGCCATCGCCGAAACCACGAGAGAGTCGACCTACCTGTCGACGAAGGGACCGAAAGACACTGCGCTGTATCTCGATCAGATCGAGGGCACGCACGCGATCCGCCACATGGGGTGGGTGGGCCAGAGCGTTCCCCTGGACGGCACCGCCGTCGGCGCAGCGTTGAGCGGCAAGGTAGGCGAGAGCGGGTACGCCATTGCGCACGACACCATCGAGGATCACTCGACCGGAGTTGCCGCGCCGATCTACAACGCGGTCGGTCAGATAGCCGGAGCGCTCAGCGTCGTCGGCCCGACATTCCGTCTGACGGACGAGGTCTGCGCCAGCCACGGTCGTGTCTTGGTGGAGCACTGCGCCCGGTTGTCCGCGGAACTCGGCAGCCAGACACCCTGACCACCCCGAGCACTTGGCGATTCAGTCTCGTATCCGAGACAATGTGGTTCTCCGCTCCCACCTCAGCCCTACCCGTAAGGACACACCCCATATGACGACGAGCCGCGTGAAATCTGCTGAGCGCGTGCTCGACGTGCTCGATCTCCTGGCCCGCCGGGGTGTGCCGCTGGCGACGGCAGAAATCTCCAGCGCCCTCGAGCTGCCGAAGAGTACGACGCATCACCTCCTCAATGTCATGCGGGATCGACGGTTCGTCTCGTACTGGGCTGATCAACGCGCCTGGACCCTGGGTGTCTCGGCGTTCGAAGTCGGTGCGTCGTACATGCGGTCCGGCCCACTTCACCGTGAGGGCCAACGATTCATGCTGGCACTCACTCAGTCGACCGACGAGACCTCCCATCTGGCGGTACTTCAGGGTTCTGACGTCATCTACCTCGACAAACGTGAACCTCTGAAGCCCGGCGTTCGGTTGGTGACCGAGATCGGGACCCGCCTTCCGGCGCATCTCACCGCAGTCGGGCGGGCGATTCTGAGCCGTCTGGATGCGGAACAGATCAGCGCGCTCTACGAGGGGTACACCTGGCCGACGCGGACCGGAACGGGTCCGTCGACGCTCGCCGAACTGCGAGAACTGCTCGCCGCAGCACGTGAGAGCGGATATGCGGTCGAAGAGAATGCGACGACATCCGGGATCAACTGCATCGCCAGCCCCGTGATCACACGGGACGGTCGTCCGGTCGCAGCTCTCGGCGTCACCTTCCTCTCCGGCTCCAAATCGGCCGAGGAGAGTGCCCTGATCGCCGACCGAGTGCGCGCCGTCAGCGCCGAGTTCTCCGCCGATCTCGGAGATCGAATGGTGGAGACCCCGACCGCAGACATGTAGCCAATTTCTCCGTTCCGTACTTTGCGGGCCTTGTTTTCGTCTCATATTCAAGACTAGAGTCTCGTATACAAGACTTTGTTAGATAGCCACGCATCATCATTGGAGTCCCATGAACGCCACCCCTGCCACCCAGACAGCCACCCGAACCATCGAGGTCGGAATCGGCGCTGTCACCATCGCCAACGTCGTCGACGTCGCGCGCAACGGATACGGCGTTGCATTGACCGCGGAATCACTGGCCGCGATCGCCGAAAGTCGTGCACGCATCGAAGCCCTGGCCGCAGACCCCACACCGGTCTACGGAGTTTCCACCGGATTCGGCGCACTTGCCACCCGGCACATTCCGGCGCATCTGCGGACACAGTTGCAGCGCAGCCTGATCCGCTCACATGCGGCAGGTTCGGGACCGGAAGTCGAACGCGAAGTGATCCGGGCCTTGATGCTTCTGCGTCTGTCGACGCTCGCCACCGGGCGGACCGGAGTGCGCCCTGTAGTCGCACAGGCGTACGCCGACCTACTCACCGCAGGCATCACCCCGGTGGTGCACGAATACGGCAGCCTCGGATGCTCGGGAGATCTGGCACCACTGGCGCATGTGGCGATGGCAATCATCGGTGAAGGTTTCGTCCGCACCGCCGACGGTGAACTCACCGATGCGGCAACGGCATTGGCTGCCCATGGTCTCGAACCGGTGGTTCTGGCCGAGAAGGAAGGCCTCGCACTGATCAACGGTACCGACGGGATGCTCGGTCAACTGGCCCTTGCGATCACCGATCTCGATCATCTGCTCAAGTTGGCCGACATCGCTGCCGCTATGAGCGTCGAGGGCTTGCTCGGCACCGATCAAGTGTTCGCCGCCGATCTTCAGGCGCTTCGCCCCCACCCCGGACAGGGCGCGGCCGCCTCGAACATGGTGCGCTTGCTTGCCGACTCCCCGATCGTCGCCAGCCATGCGGGCCCTGACTGCACCAGAGTTCAGGACGCGTACTCACTGCGGTGCGCACCGCAGGTTGCCGGCGGCGCACGCGACACCGTCGATCACGCCCGACTGGTTGCCGGGCGCGAATTGGCCAGTGCTGTCGACAATCCCGTCGTCACTCTCGACGGAAGGGTTCGGTCGAACGGTAACTTCCACGGAGCTCCCGTGGCCTACGTCTTGGACTTTCTCGCCATCGTGACCGCGGATGTCGCGGGTATCAGCGAACGCCGAACCGACCGCTTCCTCGACGTAGCACGCAATCACGGTCTGACCCCCTTCCTCGCCGACGACCCCGGTGTCGACAGCGGACTGATGATCGCGCAGTACACACAAGCTGCCATCGTGTCCGAACTCAAGCGACTCGCGAGCCCGGCCAGTGTCGATTCGATTCCCTCCTCGGCCATGCAGGAAGATCACGTCTCCATGGGATGGTCGGGTGCACGCAAGCTCCGCCGGTCCATCGACGGTCTCACCCGAGTTCTCGCGATCGAGATACTGACTGCAGCACGAGGAATCGATTTGCGCTCCCCACTCGAGCCCTCCCCCGCCACCGGAGCCGTCCTTCGGACCCTGCGCGAGAAGGTGCAGGGGCCGGGTACCGATCGCTTTCTGTCCCCCGAGATCGAGGCCGCGGTGGACTTGGCGGCATCGGGTGCACTTGTTGCGGCCGCGGAGAACGCGATCGGCGCCCTGGCATGAGCGCGCCCGGTGCGCTGAGGCCTCGCCCCCGACCCGAAATCGAAGCACTCCCTCGATACTCCAAAGCCGCCGGCCTCGAGCAGGTTCGGTGGCGGGCGTCGAGCAACGAGTCGACGGTTGCACCCTCGGCGGCCATTCTCGAGGCCGTCAATCTCGCGGCCTCACACTCGCACTTGTATCCGTCGCTGTTCGGCGACACGCTGATCGCTCGGTTGAGCGACCGTCTGGGCGTGGGCGACGACCAGGTATTGGTCGGCGCCGGGTCGTTGGCACTGCTCCAGCAGGTATTGACTGCGTACACGGGTCCGGGCACCGAGGTCGTCTACCCGTGGCGCAGCTACGAGGCGTACCCGATACTGATCGGAATCGCCGGGGCGAGCGGTGTACCCGTCGCACTCGATTCCGAACATCGGCACGATCTGAGTGCAATGGCGGCGGCGGTGACGCCGCAGACCCGCGCGGTACTCGTCTGCAACCCCAACAATCCGACCGGTAGCGAGTTCTCGACCGCCGAGTTCGTCTCGTTCGCCCGTGCAATCCCGGGTGACGTCCTCATCCTTCTGGACGAGGCTTACCGGGAGTTCGCGACCAGCGATGTCGACGGCGTCGACCTGCTTCGAGCCTTTCCCAACATCGTCGTCTTCCGAACCTTCTCCAAGGCTTACGGATTGGCCGGACTTCGTGCCGGCTATGCCGTCACCAACTCGGCGATCGCAGCGGATCTTCGCAGCGCTGCACCGCCCTTCGGGCTCAGCGCCGTTGCCGAGGCCGCAGCCTGCGCGGCCCTGACCGATCCGGCACACACCGATTCGATAGTCGAAACGGTGACCGCGGGTCGTTCTCACCTACGTGAGCAATTGGCTCTGCGCGGCGTCGAGACGGTCCCGAGCGGTGCCAACTTCGTGTGGATTCCTCTCGGCAAGAGAGCTTCTGCACTCGAAGCGGCCTGCGTCGCGCAGGGTGTCTCGGTCCGGATGTTCCCCGGCGAGGGAGTGCGGGTGACCGTAGGTGAGCGGGCAGCAGAAGACGCCGTGATCGCCGCTGTGGATGCACTCGCACACAACCTTTGACCGACTGGAGAAAAGAATGTCCGTCCACGAACTTGCTCGGTCGATCGGTTCGAGTCGCCTGATCACCGACCCTGCGGTAATGGACTCGTACCGCCGTGACGAGGCCCATCTCGCCGAACCCGGCCATCCGGTAGCCGTCATGCTCGCCGAAACTGCGGCCGACATTTCCGAGGCTCTGAAATGGGCTACTGCTCACCGTGTCCCGGTGGTAACCCGCGGTGCGGGAACCGGTTTGGCGGGCGGCGGGGTAGCCGTCGAGGGCTGCCTGGTCATCTCGACCACTCGCATGCGCTCGATTCTCGAGGTCAATCCGGACGATCAACTCGCTGTCGTGGAAGCCGGGGTGATCAACGCCGACATCAGTCGAGCAGCAGACGAGTACGGGCTGATGTACGCCCCTGATCCGAGCAGTTTCGAGATCTCCACGATCGGCGGAAACATCGCCACCAACGCCGGTGGACTGCGTTGCGTGAAGTACGGCGTCACCCGCGATTCAGTCCTGGGTCTCGAGGTTGTGCTCGCCGACGGTCGGATCGTGCGGACAGGCCGAAGGACCGTCAAAGGTGTTGCGGGATACGACTTGACCAGTCTTCTCGTCGGTTCGGAGGGAACACTCGGAGTCGTCACGAGTGCCACGCTGAAGTTGCAGCCCAAGCCCAAGAGAGCACCGGTCACCGTCGTCGGCAGTTTCGATTCTCTCCGCTCCGCAGCGGACGCGGTTGCCGCGGTCGTTCGCGACGGGATCGGACCGAGCCTGCTGGAGCTGATCGATCGAGCAACGCTGCGCGCAGTCGACGACTGGAAACGAATCGGGTTGGAAGACAACACCGCCGCGATGCTGATCGCACAGGCCGACGGGGTCGATGCCGACGCAGCAGCCGCAGCGATGCAGAAACACTTCGAGAGGGCGGGCGCCGATTTCGTCGCCGTCTCGCAGGACGCGGCAGAAGCCGCACAGTTACTCGAGATTCGCCGACTCGCCTATCCGGCTTCCGAACGACTCGGGCAATGTCTCGTGGAAGACGTCGGGGTCCCGCGGTCGAAACTGCCCGACATGCTCGAGAGTATCGACCGAGCGGCCGCCGAGCACATGGTCAAGATCATGACTGTCGCGCATGCTGGTGACGGCAACGTCCATCCGACCTTCGTCTTCGACCGCACTGCCGACGGCTCGGTCCCCGAAGCCGTGTGGACCGCCGCGGACGAGGTCTTCCGGCGTGCTCTCGAACTCGGCGGAACTCTGACCGGAGAGCACGGCGTCGGCGTTCTGAAGCGTCGCTGGCTCTCTCTCGAGCTCGGCGAGGACAGCATGCAACTGCACCGATCGATCAAGGCGGCCTTCGACCCGCTCGGAATCCTCAACCCGGGTAAGGGTTTCTGATTTCTCGCGCGGTGTTACACAGCATTTACGCGAAAACGGGTCCCGGGTATTGACGCCTGTATATACAGGCATATACATTTATCCGCAGTGACAGTGACCCAGCGCACAAAGCACAAGGTGCAAAGCACCAAGCACGAAGAAGGTGGGCAATACCCCGACGTCGATTCCGTCGCTCGACGGGCTCGCAGCAGAAAGACAGGCCTATGACTCACGATGGACCGGCCGAGGTCATCCTCACTCCGGAACGACGCACTATCGACGTCGTCCCGGATGCAGAACGACACGGCACCCCGCGCAGCCAGTTCACTCTCTGGTTCGGCGCCAACATGCAGATCACTGCAATCGTCGACGGCGCTCTCGCCGTCGTATTCGGCGCGGACGCCATCTGGGCGATCGTCGGACTTCTGATCGGCAACATCTTCGGTGGCGCTGTCATGGCGCTTCACTCCGCCCAGGGCCCGCGTATGGGTCTCCCCCAGATGATCTCGAGTCGCGCCCAGTTCGGCGTCAAGGGAGCAGTCGTACCGCTTGTTCTCGTCATCCTGATGTACCTCGGCTTCGCTGCCACCGGCACCGTGTTGGCCGGACAGGCCGTCAACAAGATCCTGCACATCGACAGCCCCACCGTCGGCATCGTCGTCTTCGGTCTCCTCACCGCATTCGTCGCGGTCACCGGCTACAAGCTGATCCACATCGTCGGCAGGATCGCCACCGTCGTGGGCATCGTCGGATTCTCCTACCTGGCCGTTCGACTGTTCCTCGAGTACGACGTCGCCTCGTACGTCGGCATCAAGGGCTTCGACATAGTCACCTTCCTGCTCGCGATCTCGCTGGGTGCCGGTTGGCAGCTCACCTTCGGCCCGTACGTCGCCGACTACTCGCGTTACCTGCCGCGCAGCACTTCCGAGAGCACCACGTTCTGGTCGACGTTCCTCGGTAGTGTCATCGGATCGCAGTGGTCCATGACCTTCGGCGCTCTCGTCGCGGCCTGCGCCGGCGACGCGTTCCTGGGTAACCAGGTCGGCTTCATGGGAGATCTGGCCGGACCCGCTGCCATCGCCTTCCTGATCTACTTCGTCATCCTGGTCGGCAAGCTGACGGTGAACGTGCTCAACGCCTACGGCGGATTCATGTCGATCCTGACCACCGTCACCGCCTTCAACGGACAGTCTCGAATCTCGAGCACCGCGCGCACCCTCTACATCCTCGGTTTCACTGCGGTCTCGGTCTTGATCGCCATCGCCGCCAGCGCCGACTTCCTGGACAACTTCAAGAACTTCGTCCTGGTGTTGCTGATGGTGTTCACGCCGTGGAGTGCGATCAATCTGATCGACTACTACCTGATCTCCAAGGAACGCATCGACATTCCGGCGCTGTACGACGTCAACGGTCGATACGGAGCATGGAACTTCACCGCATTGGCTTGCTACGCCGCCGGCGTTCTCGCCCAGATCCCGTTCCTCGCCCAGAAGATGTACACCGGCCCCGTCACGGACATGCTCGGCGGCGCCGACATCTCGTGGCTCGTCGGCATCGTGTTCACCGGGCTGATCTATTACCCACTCGCCAAGCGCACGAGCAATCCCCCTTCGTCGATGATCTACCCCGATCACACCGCGATGACCGACTCTCGCGTCTGATCCCCCAACGTCTTTCGAACTTCAGCAAGCTAGGAGAACACAATGGAAATCAGCACCCCCGGCCACGAGCCGCGCCCCGTCCGCGCTCCCCGCGGCCCCGAGCTCACGACGCTCGGTTGGCAGCAGGAGGGTGCCCTGCGCATGCTCATGAACAACCTCGACCCCGATGTTGCCGAGCACCCGGACAGCCTCGTCGTCTACGGCGGAACCGGTCGCGCAGCGCGTAGTTGGGCTGCCTTCGACGCCATGGTCGCCACGCTGAAGACGCTGAAGAACGACGAGACCATGCTGGTGCAGTCCGGCAAGCCGGTCGGTGTCTTCCGCACCAACGAGTGGGCACCGCGAGTGCTGATCGCCAACTCCAACCTGGTCGGTGACTGGGCGAACTGGGAAGAGTTTCGCCGTCTCGAAGACATCGGCCTGACCATGTACGGCCAGATGACCGCAGGCTCCTGGATTTACATCGGCACCCAGGGAATCCTGCAGGGTACGTACGAGACCTTCGGCGCCATCGCGAAGAAGCGCTACAACGGCTCACTCGCCGGAACGATCACCCTCACTGCGGGTCTCGGCGGCATGGGCGGCGCTCAGCCTCTCGCCGTCACTATGAACGACGGCGTCGCGATCTGCGTCGACTGCGACATCACCCGCATCGACCGTCGTATCGCCCACAAGTACCTCGACACCAAGGCAGACAGCATCGAGCACGCGCTCGAACTGGCGACCGCGGCACGCGATGCCAAGAAGCCACTCTCCATCGGCCTCGAAGGCAATGCGGCAGAGATCTTCCCGGCGCTGCTGGAGATGAAGGCCCCCATCGACATCGTGACCGACCAGACCTCGGCGCACGATCCCCTCGCCTACCTGCCGATCGGCATCGACTTCGGCGACATGAAGACCATGTCGGAGAAGGATCCGCAGCAGTTCACCGAAGATTCCCGCAACGCGATGGCCGCACACGTCAAGGCCATGGTCGGATTCATGGACGCCGGCGCCGAGGTATTCGACTACGGCAACTCCATCCGCGACGAGGCCCGCAAGGCCGGCTACGACCGTGCATTCGACTTCCCCGGATTCGTTCCCGCCTACATCCGTCCGCTCTTCGAAGAAGGCCTCGGCCCCTTCCGCTGGGCAGCGCTCTCGGGTGATCCCAAGGACATCGAGGCCACCGACAAGGCCATCCTCGAACTCTTCCCCGAGAACGAGCACCTGCGCCGCTGGATCACCATGGCCGGCGAAAAGGTTGCCTTCGAAGGCCTTCCGGCTCGTATCTGCTGGCTCGGATACGGTGAGCGCCACCTCGCCGGCCTCAAGTTCAACGAGATGGTGGCCTCGGGCGAGCTCTCCGCACCGATCGCCATCGGCCGCGATCACCTCGACTCCGGATCGGTCGCCTCGCCGTACCGCGAAACCGAATCGATGATCGACGGGTCCGACGCGATCGCCGACTGGCCGCTGCTCAACGCCCTGGTCAACACCGCGTCCGGCGCTTCGTGGGTTTCACTCCACCAAGGCGGCGGCGTCGGGATGGGACGCTCCATCCACGCGGGACAGGTGTGCATCGCCGACGGCACCGAACTCGCAGCCAAGAAGCTCGAAGCAGTTCTCACCAACGATCCCGGGATGGGTGTCATCCGGCATGCGGATGCAGGATACGACCACGCCATCGACACGGCAGCCACCCGCGGCGTCCGAATCCCGATGACCGAGAACTGAAACAGCTTCACCACCTCACCCTGAGTTAGGAATTACATTGACCACGAATGGTTCTCGAACCACCGTTCTGACCAACATCGGAACCCTCGTCACCAATGACCCGACTCTGGGTGAGGGCAAGCTCGGCGTACGGCACGACGCGGCAATCGTTTTCGACGACGGCGTTGTGGCTTGGGTCGGCGATTCCGCCAACGCCCCGGCTGCCGATATCGGTCAGGATATCGGCGGTCGGGCCCTGCTCCCCGGATTCGTGGAGAGTCACTCGCACCTGGTGTTCGGTGGCGAGCGGGCCGAGGAATTCGCAGCTCGCATGGCGGGCGAGAAGTATGCCGCCGGCGGCATTCGCAACACCATCGAAGCGACGCGCTCGGCCACCGACGAACAATTGCAGGCCAATGTCCGACGCCTACTCGACGAATCCCTGCGCTCGGGCAGCACAACCGTCGAATGCAAGACCGGATACGGGCAGAACACCGAGAGCGAACTACGCAGCGCACTGATCGCCGGACAGTTCACCGACGAGGTCACACTGCTGGCCGCCCACGTTCCACCACCCGAATATGCCGGCCGCGCCGATGACTACGTCGCCATGGCGTGCGACGAGATGATCCCTGCCTGTGCGCCACACGCGAAGTGGATCGACGTCTTCTGCGAACGAGGGGCGTTCAACCGCGAACAGGCACATGCAGTCCTCAGCGCAGGCGTCGCCGCTGGACTGATCCCCCGCGTCCACGGCAATCAACTCGGCGAAGGGCCAGGAGTTCAGCTCGCCGTCGAGATGGGAGCCGCGTCCGTCGATCACGTCACCTACGTCACCGCCGAGGACATCGACGCCCTGGCTCAGAGTTCCACCGTCGCAACACTGTTGCCAGGTGCCGACTTCTCCACCCGCAACAAGTACCCCGACGCCCGCACACTGCTGGACGCCGGCGTCACCGTAGCTCTCGGCGCCGACTGCAATCCCGGCACCTGCTACACCACCAGCCTCCCGTTCTGCATAGCAATTGCGGTGCGAGACATGCACATGACACCCGCCGAGGCAGTCTGGGCAGCCACTGCAGGAGGCGCCCGGGCGCTGCAGCGCACCGACGTCGGAACCCTTTCTCTCGGAACACGTGCCGACGCCATCGCGCTCGATGCACCGTCGTACCTCCACCTCGCCTACCGCCCGGGCGTCCCTCTGGTGCGCGAGGTCTGGAAAAACGGCGCACTCGCCACAAGCTACTGAAATACACTCACCGGGAGGCCGTCGTGGCACATCAGATCGCAGTCGACATCGAACCCAAGCCGTGGACCGGGCGCTCCGACGGCACCACTGCCGAGCATCTGCGGTGGCATCATGCCGTGCAACCGTATTCAGCCGAAACAGCTCCCGGCGACTGTGTTCTGATCGGATTCTCCAGCGACGAAGGAGTCCGCCGCAACAAGGGCCGCCGCGGTGCCGCGGATGGCCCCGACGCTTTGCGAGCCGGGTTGGCTTCCATGGCGCTGGCCGAACCACTGCAGATTCAGGACGCCGGAACCGTTGCCGTGTCGGGTGAAGAACTCGAGGCCGGTCAAGCCGCACTCGGGAACGCCGTCAGCGCTGCGCTTGATTCGGGACACTTCCCCGTGGTTCTCGGGGGAGGACACGAAATCGCCTACGGCACGTATCTCGGCGTCGCGGGCTCCGAGTTGCGAACCGCTGGAGCCAAACTCGGAATCCTCAACTTGGATGCGCACTTCGACCTGCGGGGCGATCCGATACCCAGCTCCGGCACACCCTTTCGTCAGATCGCCGAGGACGAAGCCGCGGCAGGCACCTCGCATCAGTACAGCGTGATCGGAATCAGCCAACCGAGCAACACCACGGCACTGTTCGACACGGCTCACCGCCTCGGTGTTCGCTATCTGCTCGACGAAGAATGCGGAGCGATCGGCCGAGGCGTCGTGGATCAGTTCCTCGCAGACTTCCTCGACGACGTCGATCTGGTCTACCTGACCATCGACCTCGATGTCCTGCCTGCAGCTGTGGCGCCGGGCGTCAGCGCACCTGCGGCCTACGGTGTCAGCCTGGAAACCATCCAATACGTATGTGATCGAGTCACGTCCAGCGGAAAGCTCGCGGTTCTCGATGTCGCCGAACTGAACCCGAGCCTCGACGTCGACAATCGCACTGCCCGAACGGCTGCTCGTCTGATCCACCGGATAGTCACGAAGCACGTGCCGGTTCAGCGCTAGCCTCGGCGCGCCTCGAGCGCATCGAGGATGAGATCGAGACCGTAGGCGAACTCATTCGTGTGGTCGTAATCAGGACTCAGACCGTGATCGACGATCATCTCGTGAAGGAAGGGCAACTCTTCAGCCGGAAGGCGCTCGAGGATGTCACTCGCAACTTCTTCGACGTCGCCGGGTGCGCTCATCGGTAGATTCGCCTCCTGGAGAACATATCCGCCGATATAGCTGTCGATCAGCGAGGCTCCGTGCGCGGCCATCGGGAGTGTGAACCCGGCCTTCCGGAGGACTCCGAGCACAGCGTCGAGATGACGCAGGGTCGCCGAGCCAGGGCTGCGTCGCGAATCCAGCAGACCGAGAGCCCAACGGTGCTGCGACAGGACTGTGCGAGCGGAAAAGGCGCGTCCACGGATTGCATCTCGCCAATCCACACACTCACTGTCGGGCAGGTCGATCGCCTCGAAGACCGCATCGACGAGGCCGTCGAGAATCGCATCTTTGTTGGGCACGTGGTGGTAGAGCGACATCGCCTCGATGCCCAGCTCCTGGGCCACCCGTCGCATCGTGACGGCCTCGACACCACCCGCGTCGGCAACGCGGATCGCACCCTCGATTACGCGAGTCCTGTTCAGCGACTGTCGCGGTTGCCGTGACACACAGACTCCCCTCGGCGGAACGAATACGTTGACAACCTTACATGCGTAAGTCACCCTTGCAGGTGTAAGCCAGCCTTACGTTCGTAAGGCGCTCGCGAAGGGAGATCGCAATGCCGATGCCGAGATGGTGGGGACATGTCAACAAGCGAGTGTTCAACCCGCGTGCAATTTCGAGCGGTAAATGGCCGGTACTGACTCACGTCGGACGCACATCCGGCACGACCTACCGGACGCCCCTCGACGCCTATCCGGTCGAGGGTGGCTACGTCTTCATTCTGGTGTACGGATCAGGCTCGGACTGGGTGCAGAACGTCTTGAGAGCGGGAAGCGCTCGACTGTCCGTCGACGAGACGGAGGTGAGCCTCGGCACCCCGCGCCTCGTCGCGAAAGGCGAAGCATTTCAAGCACTTTCCTCAGACGTGTCCGAGCCTCCGAGGCTGCTCCGCATCACCGAGTACCTTCGGATGGATCTGATTACGGCCTGAGGGTGCCCGTCACGCGAGGACCTCACGCACGGCGGACCTGACTTCGTCCATGCTGCAACCGGATTCGATCAGTTCAGTACCCGTATGCACCAGCGAGTTGATCAACTTGGCGGTGAGCTTCGGGTCCGACACGCCACGGAGACGGAGGGCCTCGACCAGAGGAAGCACAAGACTGTCGTGCATTTCCATGATCCGCGAATCTCGAAACGTTTGCGGGGTCAGCGTCGCCAGCGCTCCGACTATCGCATGCTCCCCGTCGGCAACCAGTTGGAGGTTTGCCTCGACGTACGCCCATACCGGATCGTCTGCGCCTGCCATCGCCTCGACGATCTTGTCGTTCCAGCGCGGGAACATGTCTTCGACGACGGCACTGAGGAGATCTTCCCGGGACCGGAAGTAGTGGTAGGCACTCGACCTGGCGAGCCCTGCCTTCGCTGCCACCTCACCGAGCCCCGGCGGCCGGTCCGGGGCCTCGGACAGAAGAGCGTGTGCAGCGTCGAGGAGGGCACGGCGCTGAGCAGCACGATGCTCGACCACAGTGGGCGCATCGATCCTCGGCACCGAATCTCCTCCAGTCCCCTCGCGGGCTTACTCGCTCTGACGCAACCGACCGTCAACCATTTCGAGGATGCGGTCGCAGTGCCCGAGCACGTCGTGATCGTGGGTCACCATGATCGTAGCGACGCCTGCCTCGTGAGTTTCGCGCGAGAGCAGTTCGACCACCTCATGGCTGCGTTTGCGGTCGAGAGCAGCCGTCGGCTCGTCGACGAGCAGTAGCGAGGGATTGCTCATCAATGCCCGAGCGATACCGACGCGCTGGCGTTCACCGCCGGAGAGTTGACCGGGTCGACGATCTGCACGGTGACTCATACCGACCGAGTCGAGCAACTCCTCGGGATCGCGACCCGGCCGCCCCGTGAGCTTGGGAATCAGCCGAAGCTGATCGCGCGCCGTCAGCGCTGGAATCAGGTTGCCGGACTGAAAGACGAAGCCGACCTTGTCTCGTCGAAGTTTGGCGAGAGCACGGGCCGGCATCGCCGACACGTCCACGCCGTCGATGACAATCGTTCCACTCGACGGCCGACCGAGTCCGCCGGCCACAGCGAGCAAGCTCGACTTTCCAGCGCCTGACGGTCCGACGATCGCGACAAGTTCGCCGCACGAGACCTCCAGGTTCACGTTGTCGAGGGCGAGCACGGTGGAGTCACCGTCACCGAATCGAAGACTGACAGCGGTCAATACCAATCCGGTTGTGGTCTTTTCGACTGTGGTCATCGGTTTTCTCCCAATGCGGTGAGCGGGTTGACACGGGTAACACGGACGATGGCAACGGCTGCGCCGACCAGCCCGAGTACCGCCAAGAGCACTGCGCCGTTGACGACTGGGCCGGACTCGAGGGCGAACGGCATCCCCCCGCCTTCGAGCCCCGAACCGAGCCCCAAGCCCAGCAACACACCGAGGCCGATGGAACCAAGCAGCACTACCAGTGCCTGCGCCATGCCGTCACGAAGCAGGAAGCCGGTAGAGGCTCCCATCGCGCGCAGCACTGCGAGTTCACGACCGCGCTGAACCGTCCAGATACTGAAGAATGCACCGACCACCAGGGCCGAAATCGCGTACAGAAACGCCTTGATCATCGACATAGTCATCATTTCCGCGGAGAACCCTGGTGAGGAGTCGAAAGATTCCTCGAGCGTCTTTGCGGACGTTCCCGCCGCCGCATCACCCGACACGAGATCCGGTAACGCGCCACCAATGCCCCGAATCGCAACAACACTTGCTTCGGAATAGGCACTGGCATTGGCGGTTTCGCCGATCTTGGCACCGGCGTGAACCTCCTGCCAAGTACGCAGGGGCAGGTAGGCGACGTCGACGTGACCGAAAGTGCGCTTGTCTTCGGTGAATCCGACAACTGTCAGCTCCGTACCGAGTCGATCGAGTATCACGGTGTCACCGATCGCAACACCGTCGTCACGGAAGGTAGAGCTGACGATGATTTCCGTGTCGGCTTGCAGCCCCCTCCCGTCGGCGGAGACGGGCTCAAGGAAGGAGCCAGGTTCGATGCCGAAGAGCGTGAGATCGACAGGCGTGCCACTGCGAGTTTTTGCATTGACGATCATGTTGCCGAAGAGCTCGGCGTCTTGGACATCGGGTTGCATACGCCATGCCTGCGCCTGCTCCTCGGTGACGACCGAGCGCGAAAACGCTGAGTCGGCTTTGGTGTCCGGTGCGAAGGCAAACGCCTGAATCGGCGTCCGCTGCAAAGCGGAGACACCGTCATTTACCAGTCCGGACGAGAGGCCGGACAGAATCACCATCAGGATCGAGATGAGGGCAACCACGGCACCCATCAAGAGGAATCGATTTCGCGCAAACCACAGTTCACGCAGGGCGAGGAACATTCGGGAAGCTCCAAAGTCGTCGATACGAGTCACGCCGACTTTTATCGACGCCTTGTCGAAATCATATCGACAAGGCGTCGAAAAACCATGTGAGGTGCGTTACTACTTCCCGTAGTAGACACTCGAGGCGCTGAGCGTCGTATCAGCCCCCGACGCCCACCGGTCGATCCCCGACAATCGAGATTCGATCCATCACACGACGAGCCGGGAAGTAGTCACTGGCCGCGTAGTGCTGGCAGGTCCGATTATCCCAGAAGGCAACAGTATTCGGCTCCCACTTCAAACGGACCTGAAATTCCGGACGATTGACGTGGCGATACAGCATCGTGAGAAGTTCGTTCGATTCTTCTTCTGACACACCCAAGATCCGTTGCGTGAAGGTCATGTTGACGAACAACACCCGCCTGCCACTTTCCGGAATGATCCGAACCACCGGATGCTGCACAGCGGGGAACTTCGGACGCAACATCTCGACCGCATCCACCGGCATCGACCTGCCGAACGAGTTGATCCAATCGTGTTCTGCAACAAGCGGGTCGATACGCTTCTTGATGTCTTCAGGAAGCAGATCGTAGCCAGCTGCAGTATCGGCCCACAAAGTGTCACCACCCACCTCCGGCACCTCGACCGCACGAAGAACTGCTGCGAACGAAGGAAACTCGTGCCACGTAACGTCGTTGTGCCAGTTGTTCTCGACTCCGCCGACCATCGCATCCTTCGCCAGTGTCGTGACATCGACGTCCGTCTGCCCGGGCTGCGTGTACTTGAAGAACGGATGCTGTTCGAGATCGCCCCAACGCTCGGCAAAAGCTCGATGTTCCGCTCGGTCGAGGTCCTGATCGCGGAAGAAGAGGACTTTCCATTCGAGGAGAGCTCGGCGGAGTTCCGCAATCACGGCATCAGACAGACCCCCACCGAGTCGAATACCGGAGATTTCCGCTCCGATCGTCGGCGCGACCGCCTTGACCGCAAAGTGTTCGTACGGTGCCGGAACTACCGACTCGGGATTCCGGTGAGCAACGAGTGGACCGTACGCAGCAAGCGGGTCGGTGGGGATCGGAAAGATTGTTGCCGCAGGAAAAAGGGTAGCCATCAGGGCACTTCCTCGAAATCGACGATGTCGTAAAGGACAAAAGTCAGATTAAGTTCACCGCCTTAAAGTGTCAACGGTCACGTTCTCCGGCGCGAATCTTGACCCTGACGCCGCGTCAAGGTTGGAGAATGGTTTTCACAGACGGAATCCGATTCGATCACGGGAGGGCAGGGCGATGATGACCATCGGCGAGCTGGCCAAATTGGCCGGCACCACCGTCAGATCCGTGCGCTACTACCACTCGAACGGCCTTCTCGAAGAACCACAACGCCAACCCAACGGCTACCGCATGTACCGGGCGGTGGACCTGGCACGACTGAGTCGCATCCGCCGCCTGCGCGATCTGGGGATTCCTGTTGCCAAGATCGCCGAACTACTCGACGGCGACGCTCACGACACTCGGTCCGCACTCGATGCCCTCGACAAGGAATTGGCGACGAAGGCCGAACAGATCGCTGTTCAGCGTGCGCACATCGAGTCGCTACGCCGCAATGCCGATCCTGAACTACCCGACGCGTTTTCGGAAGTGCTCGCACAGTACGTCGTTGCCGGTGCGCCGACAGCGTGGATCGACAACGAGCGTGAACTTCTGATCCTCGCACTCACGGTCTCCGGGGGCGATCCCGAGGTCTGCGATTCACTCCTGTCCGCCCATCGCCGGGTATTGGCCGAGCCGAACCGCGAGCAGGCCATCGAATTGATAACTCGTATGTATGCCCTCGCCGACGCACCGGCTGACGCGGACACGATTGCGGCCCTTGCCATTCAGTTCTGCGACTTCACCGAGCGCGTGCTACCCGAACAGGCTGCACCGGAGGACGCTTCCCCCACCCGGCTGGTAGCGGTACTGCGCGAACACCAAGCGGATCGACGAACCGTCACCCAGGAAAGATTCGCGAAGGCTGTGGCCGCGGAGTTCGCCGCCCGTCAATCCCGCCTCTGAAAAACCCTGATTAGCCCCCACATTCGAAGTGGGGTGACCAACACTGCCCGAAAATGGGCTCAACGCAAGGACACGACAATGACTGGATTCACCATGCCCAGATCACGCATGCCTCGATCACGAAGGTGGCTGGCTACCACAATCGCCGCTGCCGCACTCGCCGTACCTGCATTGGCGGCGTGCTCGGATCCTGCTACTCCGCAGGAAGATCCACAATCGAATCTCAGCGCGTTCTACGAACAGGATCTCGAGTGGGGGCCATGCGCCACAGACACCGGAACGTCGACCGCAAGTGAATGCGCCATGGTCACAGTACCTTTGGACTATTCCGCCCCCGACGGCAAGACGATCGAAGTGGCGATCTCGCGGGTCGCATCCACCGACCCCGCACAGCGACGCGGGATCCTGCTCACCAACCCCGGCGGCCCGGGCGGCCGAGGACTGGGATTGCCCGAGATTCTGAATGCGGGCATGACACCGGAAGTCGCAGCGGCATACGACGTCATCGGCATGGACACCCGAGGACTCGGCAAGAGCACACCGATCGACTGCGGCGTCGAACAGATGACATGGATGCGGTCGCCGGGCACCACGGACGAGGGATGGAACGAGAGTGTTGCGCTCGCACGCGAGGCCGCTGACACATGCTGGGACAAGTACCCGGACTATCTGCCGCACATCAATACTCAAAACATCGCCCGAGACCTCGACGTGATTCGTGGCGCCCTCGACCAGGAGAAGGCGTCGTACTTCGGGTGGTCGTACGGCACATACCTCGGTGCAACCTATGCTCAAATGTTCCCGGACAGGATCGACCGTGTGGTTCTCGACAGTGCACCGGATCCGAAGAAATACGGATACGAGATGTTCCAGGACATGGGCCCGGCCAACGAGAAAGCGATCGACGGATTCTCGCAGTGGGCAGCAGAACACAACTCCACCTATGCACTCGGATCGACGCCCGCCGAAGTTCGCGCCCTCATCGAGAAGCTGATCTCGGACGCGGCCACCACTCCGATACAGATCGGTGATCATGCCGTCGATGATCACGTCCTTCCATTCCTGATGTACGTCAACGGAACCGGCGACACCGAGAAGGAAAGTGAGGCATTCGCACAGGTATTGGTTCAGTTGCGCGATCTCGCCGCAGGCAAGACCGTCGAGAACATCCATCCCCAGCTGACGAGATTGATGCAGGCATGGTTCCAGACCGAACTGGGAACCGGTCCTGACTATGCCGGGACAATCGCCATCGTCTGCGGAGACGTATCGATGCCGAGCGATCCCCAGTGGTACCGCAACAAGTTGGAGGAGCACCGTGATGATCAGCCGATCTTTGCCGGCACACACAACACGATCATGCCGTGCGCGTTCTGGCGCAGTGAGGCCCCTACGCGGATCGACATCGACAACAACGTTCCGGCATTGCAGATCCAGGCAACCGGTGACACCCGCACGACGTACGACGAAGGCCTCGGCATGCATGAAGCGATGAAAGGCTCACGGCTCGTGACAGTTCCAGGCCGCACTCATGCGGTGTTCCCGGGCTACGCGAATACTTGCGCGAACGCCGCCGTCAACTCGTACCTGCTCGACGGCTCACTGCCGGCAGAAGACGTGGTGTGCGAGTCGTGACCTCAGCCCGTCAGCTCGCTCTTGATCTCGTTCTTGAGAACTTTGCCGACCTTGGAGCGAGGTAGATCGTCCCAGACGATGACTTGCTTCGGAGTCTTCACACTTCCGATGCGAGCCTTCACGAAAGCCATCACCTCGGCGCCGTCGATGTCGGCGCCGAGGTGCGGTTGCACCACTGCCACAACGCGTTCGCCCCACTTGTCGTCCGGCAACCCGATCACTCCGCAGTCCTGAATCCCCGGATACGCCATGAGTGCCTGCTCCACCTCGACCGAATAGACGTTGAAACCGCCGGTGATGATCATGTCCTTCGCACGGTCGACGATGAACAGGAAATTGTCCTCGTCCAGGTACCCGATATCGCCGGTGTGATGCCAGCCGTGGGCTGACGCTTCCGCGGTTGCGTCGGGGTTCTTGTAATAACCCGCCATCACCAACGAACTGCGAATCACCACCTCACCACGCTCGCCATGTCCGAGCAGCGCGCCTTTGTCATCCATGATCCCGACGGTCACCAGCGGCGACGGTCGACCGGCCGAGGAAAGTCGTGACGTTGCGACAGTGCCGTCCGAGCCGAAGTGCTCCTTCGGTGACATCGTCGAGATCATCATGGGGGCTTCACTCTGCCCGAACAGCTGAGCCATGACCGGGCCGATCTTGTCGATCGCCTCCGCGAGTCTGGTCGGGGAGATCGGCGCCGCTCCGTACCAGAAGCATTGCAGCGAGCTGAGATCCGTGGCAGACAGGGCCTCGTGCTCGAGCAGCATGTAGATGAGCGTCGGCGGCAGGAAGGTGTGAGTCACCTTGTGCTTCTGAACGTTCGCGAGGAAGTACCCGAGATCGGGCTTCGGCATGATCACTACTTCGCCGCCGAGGGCCATGATCGGGAAGCACAGAACACCGGCGGCGTGAGTCAGCGGTGCCAGCGCCAGATACACCGGGCGCCCCTCGAACGGATAACTCATCAAGGTGATTGCGGTCATCGTCTCGATGTTGTGCCCGGTCAACATCACTCCCTTTGGCCGTCCAGTTGTACCACCGGTGCCGACCAGCATGGTGACGTCGTCGGGCGCCGCGGCGTCGAGTTCTTCTTCCCCGAGCCAGCTTTCGAGGGACTGTGCCGAATCCCACTCGCCGTCGATACAGACGAGCGTCACCAACTGGGGAAGAGCATCCTTGATCTGGTCGACGAGCGGCGCATAGGACTTCTGGAAGAACAGAGCGCGACAATCGAACAGATCCAACAGGTCTCGGTTTTCCGCAGCTTCGTTGCGAGGGTTGATCGGGCACCAGACTGCGCCAGCCCTACTGATACCGAATACGCAGGAGAACGAGATCGGGTCGTTGCCGGACAAAATCGCGACCTTTTCGCCCGCCGCGATGCCCGAAGCCGCGAGCGAAGCTGCGAAGCGTCGGCTGAACTGCTGCACCTCGCCGTAGGAGAGAGTGCGCTCCCCCATCGTCAAACACGGTGCAGTGGAACCAAGAGAGGCTCCCTTGTCGAGATAGTCGGTCAAACGCATGGGGAGCCTCCAGGGCGGGGCTCCCGGCGTGCTACACGCCGGGAGCCGTGAACATGATGACGAGGACGACGAGTTAGGCGTTGATGGTTACTTCCGGCTCCAGAGCCAGCCCGAAACTACGTAGCGCGCCGAGCAGTTCGCGATGGCCGAACGCCTGGCAAGCCGAGGCAAGCCCGGTCCGCTTCGGCGCCTGCTGGAGCAGAGAATGCGCTGCATAGGCGTGCAGGAGGCCCGTCTGCTTGTAGTTACAGTTTCCGTGGATCACGACGTGCGAGCGACCCAGCGGGCCCGACGCGTATACGGAGTCGAGTGAGGTGTTGATGCGCGGATTTTCACGAGGGGGCATACCGGCCTGAACCGATCCGGCGATCTCGGCCAAGGCGGCTTCCTGCTCGTCGGCGGGCAGGGTCTTGATCTGCTCCTCCACGATCTTCTGCGTCGCGACAACGCCTTCCATCACGGTGCGGTCGAACACTCCGCCCGCAGCCTTGACGTTGGAAACTCGCGGATCGTTCTTGAACCACACCGGGTGGCATGTTCCGCCCCACGGCAATGCAAGCGCAGTTTCGTGCTGGCCCGGAACGACGACGTCGAAAGTCTGGCCGGGCGCCCACTGCACGTACTTGTTCTGCTCGAGGTAGTACCAGTTTGCCTTGAGGATGGTGAAGATCGTCTGAGTGGACGCGTAGGTGGGAAATCCCTTCCACAGCACGAGGATGTCGAGCGTATCGAGGCCCGGTGTTTCCAGTGCGATATTGGCCGCGATCTCACCGGTGGTGTACATCTGCGCGATACCGGGCGAGAGGAGCAGGCCCTTCTCCTGGTACTTGTCGCTGAACTTCTCCTGGACGTCGAGTACCCAGTCCTGCTCACCGGTTGTGTCCATGTAGTGGCAACCGGCATTCAACGCGGCCTCGACGACGGTCCCGCCGAGCTTGATGAACGGCCCGACCATGTTGCTGACAACCTGTGCACCGGTGAACAATTCGGTGAGAGCCTCGACCGTGTGCTCGACCTCGACGACTTCGTGATCGACGGTGTCCAAACCGGGGATCTTGTCGAGGACCTCTTGGATGCGAGCGGCGTCGCGGCCGGCTGCGATGAACGGGATGTTGAACTCGCGCAGGTATTCACACACCAGACGGCCGGTGTACCCGGAGACGCCGTAGACGATGACGGGCTTCTTTTCGGACATGTTCGTGGAACCTTTCGAAGACGTGAGAAGGGTGTACGTACGAATGAAGGGCGAGCTACATGCCCATGCCACCGTCGACGGGGAGGCCGATACCGGTGATGAATCGCGCGGCGTCGGAGGACAAGAACACAACGGCGTCAGCCATGTCGTTCACTTCACCGAGGCGGCCGAGCGGGGTGAGGCCGATGACGTCTCCGACTGCTGCTTCGGCGCTGGGCCAGAGACCGAGCTTCTCCATGTCCGCCGCGAGTCCGAGACCCATCTCCGTGGCGACAAGACCCGGGTAGATGCAGTTGACGCGGACTCCGTAGCCGAGCTTGCCCGACTCGGCGGCGGCAACTCTGGTGAAGCGATCGACCGCGGACTTGGTCGCGGAGTATCCACTGATCCCGGGAAACGGAATGGTGGCGGCCACTGAAGAGATGTTGATGACGGAACCGCCGGTTCCGGCTACGCCACCCGGACGCATGCTGCGCAGTCCGTGTTTGGTTCCGAGCGCCGTTCCGAGGATGTTGACCTCACACATACGGCGGATGTCGTTCGGATCGAGGTCGACCACCAGCGAGGAAATCTCGATGCCTGCGTTGTTGACGAGGATGTCGAAGCCGCCGAGAGTCTCCGCGGTGGCGGCGACTGCCTCTTCCCAGTTGGCGTCGTCGGTGACGTCCAGCTTTACGAAGCCGGTTTTGACTCCGCCCGAACCAACAGCCTCTGCGGTGGCACGACCCTCGTCTTCGAGAACGTCGCCGATCATCACTGACGCCCCCGCCTTCGCCAACGCCTCAGCCATTCCGGCTCCGAGCCCCTTGGCACCACCTGTGACCAGTGCTTTTCGTCCCTCGAGATCAAACACGCTCATTTTCGACTGCCTCCATGACTGAAACGACTCTCGCGATGCCACCGTTCACAGCGACGCTGCCAAGTGGTGTGAGTCACAGAGTATTCAACTTTGGACGAGTGTCAAGATAAATCTTGACGACTGTCAAGATTTTGTTACACGCTCGTCAAAGACCAGGGGTTACACTGATTCGGACGCGGTGATCGTGCCGCTGTGGAAACCGCAGGGAACAGGACGTGCCATCGTGACCACGACAGTCGAGAAGCCTAGTGAGGCAGGGAAAAAGGCTGCACCTAGCTCACCGGGCCAGCAGTCCGACTCCGCCAAGCGGTCCAACGCAGACAAGGTGTCGCGTCGCCAGGTCGACAAATTCTCCGAGCGACGTGATCAACTCGCCGAGGCCGCACTGCAAACCCTGGCCGAATTGGGCTACGCACGCACGAGCCTGCGCGAAATCGCCCAGAATTCGGAGTTCTCCCACGGCGTCCTGCACTACTACTTCAGCGACAAGGTCGATCTCATCACCCACTGCGTGCGCCACTACAAGGCACGCTGCGTCACCCGCTACGACGGCATCGTCGCCACCGCGAAGACACCGGAGGAACTGAAAACCGGTTTCGGCGCACTGCTCGCCGAGACCATGATCGAAGAACCCACGATGCACCGCCTCTGGTACGACCTGCGCGCGCAGTCGATGTTCGAGGAGTCGTTCCGAGCCGACGTCGCCGCGATCGACGAGAGTCTCGAAAACATGATCTGGCGCATTGTTTCTCGCTACGCCGAGCTTCTCGACGTAGAGGCATCGGTCACCTCGGCGGCGATGTACGCAATCTTCGACGGCCTGTTCCAGCAGAGCCTGCTGCGCCATCTGTCCGGCGATCAGACTGCCGCAAACTATCTTTCGGTGAGCGTCCAGCAGATGCTGCCCCTGGTAGTGCCCACTCCCTGATCAGCGAGCAGCGATGCCTTCCGCGACGTACCTGGCTCCGCGATCGAATTCTCCGACCACGTCGTAATCGGCGTCTTGCCGCCAGAAGCGGACCAACGCTCCGTACGTACCACCGATCATCTGTGCGAGAAAGAGCGGCGGGTAGTCCGATCTCACTTCGCCGGCTTCGATACCGGCAGTGACGATCCGCAGAAGTTCCACGTGGAACCGATGATCGTGGGCCGCCCCCGCTCCGGAGGAGGCGAAGTCGCGCTCGAGTTCTGCAGTCACCATGCGCAGATAGCGCGGGTGCATGATCGCTTGCTGCGCAAAGTCCTGAAAAATCCGGGAGATCCGATCAGAAGTCGGCATCGGCGATTCCATGAGCTGATCCACCAGTGCCGCAAGCTGATCGAGATGATCACTGTGCAACGCCTCGAGAACCGAGTCCTTGCCCTGGAAGTAATTGAAGAAGGTGGCTCGCGACACCTCGGCTCGCTCGGCGATGTCGTCGACGGTCGTGCTGGCGAAACCCTGCGCCGAGAACAGAATTCGAGCAGCCGAGAGCAACCTGTCGTTGGTGTCGCGCTTGTTCTGTTCTCGTTTGGAAATCACGTCGACCTGCCCTTCTCCGCCTCAGAACACAGTCTTCGCCACAGTCCGGAATGTGTCCAATGTCCGTCCCGTCAGGTGACGCACCTCCGCCTCCGATAGGTGGACTACAGTCCAATTATGTCGACTGTTTCCACCGAACGCCATGACCGCGTTCTCATCGTCAGGATCGAACGCGAAGAACGCCGTAACGCGATCAACCGTGAGACTGCCGAGGGAATCGAAGCCGCGCTGAATCTTCTCGACGACGACCCTGATCTGTGGGTCGGCATCATCACCGGAACCCCCAACATCTTTTGCGCCGGAACCGATATCCGAGAGCGGGCCGACCTTCGCATGCCTCGCGGCGGTGAGTACGGCGTCATTCGGCGCCGGCGGAACAAGCCCCTGATCGCTGCAGTCGAGGGCTATGCGCTTGGTGGCGGTTTCGAAATTGCACTGGCCTGCGATCTGATCGTCGCCTCTGCCACAGCGCAATTCGGCCTTCCCGAAACCAAACGCGGTCTGGTTGCGACGTCCGGCGCACTCTTTCGGGCTCCTCGCGCGCTTCCGATCAACGTCGCCCGTGAACTCTTGATCACCGGCCGCACACTCGATCCCGAACGGGCAAAGGACCTCGGCGTCGTCAATGCAGTCACTGCCCCTGGTAAGGCACTCGACGAGGCACTGGTGATGGCAGCGGAGATCTGCGAGTCCTCCCCCACCTCCGTGAGTCTGAGTCTGAAGGCCATCGAGGCTCTCTACGCCGACGCCGACGCCGACGGATGGAAGGTCACCGACGACGCCAAGGACGCAGTGTTGCGCTCTCCGGACATCGCCGAAGGACTCGACGCTTTCGCCAATCGTCGGACACCCCGGTGGAGCGGACTGCCGCCCGCATGACAGACCACAATCCGAGACAGATTTCCTATACGTCTGGTCGGAAAGGGTATGAACCGGTTACAGTCTCTCCTGTGACGGGAATCGGCGCATACGAGACGGGCACGCTGCTGACGCGGCGGCGCCATGTCGACTTTGCGCATGTCTGTACATCCGGGTGTCCGATCTACTGATCGGACCTACGACGTGAGCGCCGCTCACGTCGATACTCGTATGTACACCCAGATCAGGGGACATTTCTGTCATGACCACCGCCTCCATCTCACACCTGAGTTCCGTCGTAGCAGCCAACGCCGACGCCATCGACAAAGACGCCAGCAAAGCGCACGTCGTATTCAAGGCTTCCGCCCAGGCGCACGACGCCGTTGCCAGCACCATTTCTCTCGGTAAGTACAGCGTCGAGGTCGACGAGCCGCCGGCCCTCGGCGGCGAGAACACCGCAGCCAATCCTGTCGAGTACTACCTTGCTTCCCTGCTCTCCTGCCAGGTGGTCACCTACCGCGTCTGGGCGGACAAACTCGGTATCGCTCTCGACGACATCTCGGCCAGAGCCGAAGGTGACCTCGACGTTCGTGGATTCTTCGGCTTCGACGACGCCGTCCGTCCGGGATTCTCCGAGGTCCGCGTGGTCGTCACCCTGACCGGCCCCGAAACCCGCGAGCGCTACCTGGAACTGCAGGAAACGGTCGACGCCCACTGCCCCGTACTCGATCTCACCCGCAATCCCGTCCCAGTGCATACAGTCGTCGAAACCGCCTGACCCGCACCAACCCACCTTCACCACGGAGTATGAATTCATGAGCGAGAACACCCCCGTCGATACCGATCCGACCGCCGATTGGTCGTTCGAAACCAAGCAGGTCCACGCCGGACAGGGCCCGGACAGCGCTACCAACGCTCGGGCGCTTCCGATCTACCAGACCACCAGCTACGTCTTCGACAACACCGACCATGCGGCGGCGCTCTTCGGCCTCGCCGAGCCGGGCAACATCTACACCCGCATCATGAACCCGACGCAGGACGCCGTCGAGCAGCGCATCGCCGCCCTCGAAGGCGGAGTCGCGGCTCTGCTGGTTGCGTCCGGTCAGGCCGCCGAATCCTTCGCGATCCTCAACCTCGCCGAGGCCGGGGACCACATCGTCTCAAGCCCTCGCCTGTACGGCGGCACGTACAACCTCTTCCACTACACGCTGCCCAAGCTCGGTATCACCGTCGACTTCGTCGAGGACCCGGACAACCTCGATCACTGGCGTGAGGCAATCCGTCCGAACACCAAGGCGTTCTACGGCGAAACCATCTCCAACCCCAAGAACGACGTGTTCGACATCCCCGGCATCAGCGCAGTCGCCCATGAGCACGGCATCCCGCTCATCGTGGACAACACGGTCGCAACTCCGTACCTCATTCAGCCGCTGAAGCACGGCGCCGACATCGTCGTCCACTCCGCCACCAAATACCTTGGCGGACACGGCACCGCGATCGCCGGCGTCATCGTCGACGGTGGCACCTTCGACTGGACCCAGGGACGCCACACCAACTTCACGACCCCCGACCCCAGCTACCACGGCGTCACCTTCGCCGATCTCGGCGCACCCGCCTACGCCCTCAAGGCACGCGTTCAGCTTCTGCGCGACCTCGGCTCGGCCATCGCACCGTTCAACGCCTTCCTCATCTCGCAGGGTATCGAGACACTGAGCCTGCGCATCGAGCGCCACGTGTCCAACGCCCAGAAGGTCGCGAAATTCCTCGAGGGCCGCGCCGAAGTCACGTCGGTCGCATACGCCGGACTGGAATCCTCGCCCTGGCACGAGCGCGGAAAGCAGCTGGCTCCCAAGGGAACCGGCGCCATCGTCGCGTTCGAGCTCGCCGGTGGAGTCGACGCAGGCAAGAAGTTCGTCAACGCACTGACGTTGCACAGCCACGTCGCCAACATCGGCGACGTTCGCTCACTCGTCATCCACCCCGCGTCGACGACGCACTCGCAGCTCACCCCCGAGGAGCAGCTCGCTTCGGGCGTCACCCCGGGGCTCGTCCGCCTTGCGGTCGGCATCGAAGGGATCGACGACATTCTCGCCGACCTCGAAACCGGTTTGGCCGCAGCAGCTTCCTGATCTATCGCACGAAAAAGCTCGGCCCCGATATGCATTGGGACCGAGCTTTTTCGTTGCGTAAGAGCTAGCTCTTGGGAGTGAACGCGGCCAGCGGTTCACTCTCGGACCAGTCATGGCCCCAGTAGCTGTCGGCCGTGATTTCCTCAGCGGTGTAGAAGGCTTCGTCGACAAGCATGCCTTCGCAGCCGAACTCCAGATCCCATCCACCCGGTGCGCGCACGTAGAACGACACCATCTTGTCGTTCGTGTGGCGACCCAACGTCGAGGAGATCGAGAAGCCGAGCTTGGCAACACGATCGAGAGCCTGACCGACGGCGTCGAGAGTCTCGGCTTCCATCATCAGGTGCACGAGACCGGGCTCGTCAACCGGCGGCGCCGGGCACAACGCCAGGCTGTGGTGGCGCTGGTTGACACCCATGAAGCGAACGCGGCGAGCCGGCGGCGGCGCATCGATACCGCCGAGACGGATGGAACCGCGCGGGAGGAATCCGAGCACCTCGGTGTAGAAGGTGTATGCCTCGTCGAAACGCGTAACCGGAAGCACCACATGGCCGAGGCCCTGATCGCCGGTGACGAAACGGCCGCCGTGCGGGGTGACCAACGGGCTGTGGTCGAGTACCGGTCCGAAGAAGACCTCGACTCGGTTGCCGTTGGGATCGTCGAATGCGATGACCTGCTCGGCATCGCGGTAGCTGGCGTCGACCTCGGAAAGAACCTCGACCTCGACTCCGGCCTTCTCCACTGCTTCACGAACACGCTGGAGCGCGAACTGATCTCGCACTTCCCAGCCCACTGCGAGAGCCTTGTCCGTCTCACCGGGCAGGACGATCAGTCGCGCACGACGCTCGTCCAGGCGCAAGTAGAGGCCGTCGGCTTCCGGGCCACTACCGACCGCGAGGCCGAGTCCGTCGACCACGAGCTCGCGCCAGCGAGCCACGTCCTGCGTTTGGATCCTGAGATACCCCAGGCCCCGAATTTCAGTCATGCCTAACCGTCCTTGCTTCGAAAGTATTTGTGGGACTAGATCATCGAGCGGTGGATACCCTGCGGTTCGCCACCGAGCTGCGAGAGCGTCGACGCATGGAAAATGGAACCGGGTACGTGGATCGCATGCGCGAGACCGGCATGAGCGTCACGCCAGAACCGCTGCATCGGCGTGTTCAACTGCAAAGCCCCACCACCGGAACGAGCAAAGATCTCGTCCACCGCACGCACCGCCCGCCACGCAGCAGCAGTCTGCGTACGCCGACCGATCGCACGAAGCTCGAACGAAACTTCCTGCCCCTTCTCCGTCATGTCCCAGAAACGATCCACCGTCTCCAAGATCGCAGCCCGAGAAGCAGCGATCTCGGCCGCCGCCTCACCGATCGCGAACAGCACGTACGGATCTTCCTTGATCGGAACACCACTGACCGTCACACGCTCACGCTGCGCCGCCATGTTGCACGCCAACGCACCCTCAGCGATACCGATCAACGACGAGGTGATCCCCAACGGGAAAATGCACGAGAACGGGAACTTGTACAACGTCTCCGTACGACCCGCTTCCTTCCACGCCGTCCCGTCGTACACCTTTCCGGCGTCGATCGTGCGGTAAGTCGGCAGGAACGCGTCCTTGACGATCAGGTCCTTCGACCCGGTTCCGCGCAGGCCCACGACATTCCAGCTGTCCTGGTCGATGTCGTAATCCGAACGCGGCAACAGCACGTGCAGGTGCTTCGGCGGCATCAACGGCTTACCGGACTCGTCACCGACCATCGCACCGATCATGATCCAGTCACAATGATCGGTACCCGAGGAGAACGACCAACGACCGTTGAGGATGTACCCACCCTCGACCGGCCTCGCCACACCCATCGGCGCATACGGCGACGCCATCCACGTATCGGGATCGGTTCCCCACACCTCTTCCTGAGCCTTGCGGTCGAAGAACGCAAGCTCCCACGGATGCACACCGACGATGCCGCTGACCCAGCCCGTGGCACCGTCCATCGCGCCGATAGCCATTGCCGTCTCGGCGAATTCACGCGGATGCGCCTCGAGGCCACCGAACTCCTTCGGCTGGAACATCCGGATGACGCCGGAGTCGCGCAAGCGCTTCGCGCTGCCGTCCGTCAAGCGCATCAGCTTGTCGCCCTCGACTCCGTCAGCGCGGATCTCGTCGGCGAACTGTGAGATGTTGTCCAGAACCTGACCCATGATTTTTCCGGCTTTCTGGTTTCGCTACCCGGCGAGTGCCTGGGCAGAATGAAAATCTGTTGGTGAAACGGTGGCAGGTAGCCCACCGAAGTGCAGAAACGCTTCCCGGTGAGTGGGAGCACCCCTGTGCGCCTTTTTGGTAGTGGGGGCTACCAAAAAGGCGCACGGGCCTTACTTGCCTTCTGGACGCGTCAGAAATGCCAGAACGGACGCGACCCAGGCGTCGCGAGCTTCGATCATCGTCCAGTGTCCGCAGTTGGGGAAGATGTGAACTTCGCCGTTGGGGATGTCGCGCATCGGCAGAATCGCCATGTCCACGGGGCTGACGCGGTCGTCGCGTCCCCAGGTCAACAGCGTCGGCGCCTTGATCTTGTTCAGCTGCGCCCAGTACGGCACGGCGGTCGACGCAGCGGCAGCCGCGCCCATGGCGGCCATGGCCTTGCTGCTGTACATACGACGGGCGATCTCGAGCGTCGTCGGCTCGGTGGCCAGGGCCCAACGCTCTTCGATGAGCTGCTCGGTGACGACGGCACGGTCGAAGACCATCGAATGCAACCAGCGGACCAGAGCTTCGCGGGTGGGGTTGTCGGTGAACTCCATGAGGAGTTTGATGCCTTCACCGGGCCCCGGCGAGAAGGTGTTCTTTCCCATGCCGCCGATGGTGACGAGCTTGCTCACCCGGTGCGGCTCGTCGATCGCGACCTTGGTGGCGACGATGCCGCCCATGGAGTTACCGATCATGTGGACCGGGCCGAGGCCGAGGCCGTCGAGGAACATCCCGACCGACGCCTGCGCCATCATCATCGGATGGTCGGGGCCGGGATCGCTGACGCCGAATCCGGGGAACTCGAGAACGTAGCAGTGGAAGTGCTTCGCGAAGTCCGCGAGAACGCCGCGGTAGTTACGCCAACCGGTGACGCCGGGGCCCGATCCGTGCAGCAGCAGGAGCGGCGGGCCGTCGCCGGCTTCGTGGTACCGGAGCACACCGAGATCGGTCTGCAGTTCCTTCAGAGTTCCCTCGTAGCTCAGTTCAGTCGTCATGGTCCGAACGGTGCCATCAGTACCGCTGAGCTGCTATGACTCGTCCCGATCAGCGAGACAAGTCGATCAAAATACGTCAGATCCAGTGGTCGGACGACGCTGCCAGCAGGCGATCCATCGTCTCCGCCGAGAACGTATTGGTCGGAACGGGAGGCGTTTTGCGGCCGCGGCGAGGAGCACCCAGTTCGGGGTACAGCGTCCGTGAGACCTCGCGAGCCGCGTCGACGACCAGCGGAGCAACTCGCTCGAGCTGAGCGGTCCGCATGTCACCACACAACGCGATGCTGCCGACGGGACCCTCGTGTCCGCGAATTGCCGAAGCCACACAAGCGACTCCACGCGCTGACTCCCCGCGTTCGAAGGCCAGTCCCCGACGCTGACGGATGCGGTTCAGTTCCTGGTGGAGCACAGCGACGTCGGTGATCGTGTTCTCGGTGCAGCGGGGAAGAGAAGCCCCGAACAGAGCGTCGACGCGCTCGGGGTCGATCCACGCCAGCATCGCCTTGCCACCAGCCGTCGAATGAGCGAGCACTCTGCCGCCGACGCGGGACGGGAGCGCCGCGGCGAATCGTCCGCCGACCTTGTCGAGATAGACGCTCTCGCGTCCGTCGAGCACCGACAGGTGAACGACCATGCCGGTCTGCAGGTGCAGTTCGTGCAGAAGCGGTGCAGCGGCTTCGCGGATCTGGCTGTGGCCGCCGTCGCCACCACCGAGGCCGAGCGCGCGACGCCCGAGGCAGTAGCCGAACGATGCGTGATCGACCCAGTCCAGCTTGACCAGCTGATCGAGAATGCGGTGGACCGTGGAGCGCGGCAACTGAGTACGGCACGCGACCTCTTCCAGCGTCAGCCGCGCGGCGCGGCCGTCGAATGCGTCGAGAATCAGTGTCATCCGCTCGACCATCGACGGCGGCAGATCCTTCTTGGGTTGCCCACCGGCAGTCTGGACGGTGGACAGTGTGTCGTTCATGTCAACAATGGTCATGGACGCCTCCCGAAAACTGGAATTGATTCTACCGACTATAACCCAGGTCACAGTTTCTGGAAAGTGAATCGATCTTTTCGATCCCGATCAGCGGTAATTCACCTGCCGCTGGGCGAGTGGGGACGCTATAAACGCCCGATGCACCTGGGAATCGTCACGCCGGTCCTGATTCAGCACCCGAGCACGCGCTCGGAGTGGGAGGCAAGTGCTGACATCGGCGAGATCGCCACAGTGGCCGCCACGGCGGATCGACTCGGTTTCCATCATCTGACCTGCAGTGAACACGTGGCGGTCCCCGAGGAGATTGCCACCGAGCGCGGCGGAACCTACTGGGATCCGCTCGCCACCCTTGGTTTTCTCGCCGCGCGTACATCACGAATCCTGCTGGCGACCCAGGTGCTGGTGTTGGGCTACCACCACCCCCTCGAGATCGCCAAGCGTTACGGAACGCTTGATCGCGTCAGCAATGGACGCCTGATACTCGGCCTCGGGGTGGGGACTCTGAAACAAGAATTCGATCTCATAAATGCTCCATTTCCCGACCGAGGAGCGCGCGCTGACGATGCCTTGGCCGCACTTCGGGCATCACTGTCGACGCCGACTCCGGAGTATCACGGCGAGTTCTACGACTACTCCGGATTTGTCGTCGAACCCCACGCCGTCCAGAAACGGGTGCCGCTGTGGATCGGCGGCCGGACCAAGAGATCGCTGCGCCGGGCCACCACACACGGCGACGGGTGGGTGCCGTTCGGGCTGCGATTCTCCGAACTGAAGGAAATGCTCGACGCCACGACGCTCCCCGACGGATTCGACGTGGTGCTTCCCGCCGGTGCGCCGCTCGATCCTCTCGGCAATCGCGAATCCACCCTTCGCGCCTTGACTCGCGTCCGTGACGCCGGGGCGACCATCGCCAGCTGCTCGGTCGGCGCTCGAAGCGTCGAGCACTACTGCGAACAACTCGAAGAACTTCACCGAATCGCCCTCGCCGAGGGCTTTTCTTTCACCACTTCCTGATTCCCCGACAATTCAATGCAAAGGACGTACCGATGACCGACTCGACCGCCCTGATCGAATCCCTGCTCGCCCGAGTGGAATTGCTCGAGGACAAGCTCGCGATCACCGAACTGCTGACCACATACAGCCCTGCCGTCGACAGCGGATCAGCCGACGAGGTCGCGAACCTGTGGCTCGAGGACGGCGTCTACGACGTCGATACCGGTGCGATGCACGGCCGCGGCGAACTGCGCGCGATGGTTCACAGCGCCTCACACCAGAACTGGATCATGAACGGCGCGGCCCACATGATGACACCCGCCCACATCCGCATCGACGGCAACAAGGCCGTCGCGACCTGCCATTCGCAGTTGGTCATCAAAGATCCCGAGAACCCGACGGGATTCAAGGTCCTCCGCATCACCGCAAACCGTTGGGAACTGATCAAGACAGACGGCGAGTGGAAGGTCGAACTGCGTACCAACGCCCTCCTCGACGGCCGACCCGAGGCTCGCGCTCTCCTGGCTGCCGGCGTGACGGCCTAACCGGCCTGTGCGCGGTTAGGGACCCTCTGCGGTCGCTGACCGCGCACAGCTGTTGAAAGTTCGGCTCCCCGAACTCTATAGTTCACTTATTTGAACCAACAGGTCCGAGTACGTGTGACCAGGAGACCGATGAGCACCAGTACGCAAGAGCCGACGACTCCGCGCCGACGACCCACGGGGAGATCCACGGGGAGATCCATCGCCCTGCTCGGTCCGGCGTTCGTCGCGGCAATCGCGTACGTCGATCCGGGCAACGTCGCCGCCAACCTCACCGCCGGCGCCAAGTACGGCTACCTCCTCATCTGGGTACTCGTACTCGCCAACGCGATGGCCGTCCTCGTGCAGTATCTGTCCGCGAAACTCGGTCTCGTCTCCGGCAGATCCCTGCCCGAAATGCTGGGTCAGCGCCTGCGTAAGAACAACCGCCGCGCCTTCTGGCTCCAGGCCGAGATGATGGCGATCGCGACCGACGTCGCCGAAGTCATCGGCGGCGCCATCGCACTCAACCTGCTCTTCAACATCCCGCTCTTCCTCGGCGGACTGATCACCGGATGCGTGTCGATGGTCATCCTGACGATCCAAAGTCGGCGCGGACAGCGCACTTTCGAGTTCGTGGTCATGGGATTGCTGGCCATCATCACCATCGGCTTCCTGACCGGGCTCGCCTTCACCGACGTCTCCGGCAGCGAGGCCGTCGCCGGACTGGTCCCCCGCTTCGAAGGAACCGAGACCGTACTGCTCGCCGCCAGCATGCTCGGAGCAACGGTCATGCCGCACGCGATCTACCTTCACTCCGCATTGGCACGTGATCGCCACGGCCACATCAAACCCGGCCCACGGTTGCAGCGACTACTCAAAGTCACCCGTTGGGATGTCGTCGTCGCGTTGATCATCGCCGGTGGCGTGAACATCGGCATGCTGCTTCTGGCCGCTTCGGCGCTGCGCGGAGTACCCGGCACCGACACCATCGACGGCGCGCATGCCGCGATCGAGAATTCGCTCGGCCCGGGTGTAGCCGTGGTGTTCGCGATCGGCCTCCTCGCCTCCGGACTCGCGTCGACCTCCGTGGGATGCGCGGCCGGCGCCGAGATCATGCATGGTCTTCTGGCCATTCGGATTCCGGTGATCACACGCCGGATCGTCACGCTCATCCCGGCACTGATCGTGCTCGGACTCGGCGTCGACCCGACGCTGGCGCTCGTGCTCAGCCAAGTGGTCTTGAGCCTGTGCATCCCCTTCGCGATCATCCCGCTGGTGCGAATGACCTCGGACCCCGAACTCATGGGCGACGCGCGCAATGCCCCGCTCACGACCGTCGCGGCGTGGATTGCGGCGGGCTTGATCGTTGCACTCAACGTCGCTCTGCTGGTTCTGACGGTGACAGGCTAGAGCACCGGAGCCGCCCAACGCGTCCCTCACAAACGCGCTGGACGGCTCCGGCCGGACTAGGAGACTTGCTCGGCGAGAGTGGCCTTGGCCCAGCGATAGTCGGCCTTTCCGCTGGGAGAACGCCTGATCGACGGAACATTCATGACGGTGCGCGGCACTTTGTACCGAGCGACCTGCGACGCGCAATGCTCACCGATCTCGGCAGCGTCCGGGACGTCGAAGCCTTCGCGGGTCGTGATGACCGCAGCGACGCGCTCACCGAACTTCGCATCCGGAATTCCCGCGACCAAAGCGTCGAGCACCGCCGGGTGACTCTTGAGCGCCTGCTCGACCTCTTCCGGATACACCTTCTCCCCGCCGGTGTTGATGCACTGAGAACCACGTCCCAGCAAGACGATCGAGCCGTCGGCTTCCACGCGTCCGACGTCGCCGAGCACCGACATCCGCACCCCGTCGATCACCGGGAACGTAGCCGCGGTCTTGACCGGATCATTGAAGTAGCCGACCGGCACGTGACCGCTGCGAGCGATGTAGCCGGTCTCGGGCGATCCCGGCTCCAGCGGCCGCATCCTTTCGTCCACGACGCGGGTCTCGTCGCGAGCGGCGATGCGCATCAGGCCGTCTTCGCCGATCTCCAGATTGCCGTCGACGCCCGACTCCGAGGAGCCGAATCCGTCGCGGATCACCAGGTTCGGAAGCATCGACTTGAGCTGCTCCCGCAGTGAGAGCGAGAACAAGGCTCCGCCGGACGAGACCATTCCGACCGTGCTGAGGTCGTAATCTACTGCGTTTGCTGCCAATTCGTCTGCGAGCGGACGTGCCATCGCGTCTCCGACGACGGTGATGGAGACGGCCTTCTCACTTCCGGCGAGCTGCAGCGTCGCCTTCGCGTCGAACCGCGCCATGAGAATTGCGTTGGCGCCCATGAAGAATCCGGTGAACAGCGAGTACGACGCCGCACCGTGCATCAGAGGCGCGGTACTGAGCATGTTCATCGCGGGGACGTTCGGCACCGCGGCGAACAGAGCCTCGGCGGTCGTGTACGGCGGACCGAACGGATTTCCGCCGGTGAGCGCCGCGAAGTAGAAGTCTTCATGACGCCACATGACGCCCTTGGGCATCCCCGTCGTGCCGCCGGTGTAGATGACGAAGAGGTCGTCGTTGCTGCGGGGCGCGAAGTCACGAGTAGCGGGCTGCTCCGCGGCGGCGTCGGCGTATCCAACGACGTCGACACCTTCGATGTCGCGGACCACGGACTTGCCGACGACAACGACGTGTTTGATGCCGGGCGCGGCCGGGAGAACCGTCTCCACGACGGAAACGAACTCCTCGTCCACGATCAGTGCCACCGACTGCGAATCGTTGTACAGATAGGTCAGTTCGGCGTCGACGTAGCGATAGTTGACGTTGATCGGGACCGCGCGAATCTTGAGGCACCCGAGCAAACTCTCGACGAACTCGATGCTGTTGCGCATGTGCAGAGCAACGTGATCGCCGGGCCCGACACCGACACTCGCCAGGTGGCGGGCGATGCGATTCGAGCCCTCGTCCAGCTCGACGTAGGTGCGACGACGGCCATCGCACACGAGCGCCGTGCGGTCCGGAATCAGATCCGAGATGCCCTCGTACAGATCTGCCAAATTCAGTGACACTGCTGGTGCCTTCCTTGATGTCCGGCCCGGTGAATTCGGGGCCGACCGTACTGCGTTTTCGGTGAGAACTATCCGACCCTGGAGCCGACGAATGCGGCCGAGAACTGAGCGGATCGGTGGTGACGCAAACGCGTACGCGGTGGGATCGCCGCGTCGACCCAAGGTGACATGCAGCGCTCGTGACCCAGATCACCGCTCCCGCTGAGTGAGACTCCTCCTCAGTCGGCCAAACTTCTGTTCAAAACTAGAACTAATTCTGATTTCGCTCGAATGATTTTTTCGGAACGACTACCGAACTCTCGACTTCAAATTAGAATGAATACTAATTTTGCAAGACGTACCCGACCGCCCGGATCGAAGGAGCACGACATGACGCAATCACTGAGCTTGGAAGGCAAAGTTGCCGCCGTCACCGGCGCCGGCGCCGGCCTGGGTCGCGCCGAAGCACTCGGACTCGCGGCTGCCGGTGCAGCCGTCATCGTCAACGACATGGGTGCAGCGGCCAACGACGTGGTCGACGAGATCAAGGCCGCAGGTGGACAGGCACTCGCCATCACCGGCGACGTCTCCGACTGGTCGCTCGGCGGGCGCATCATCGAAGAGGCTGTCAAGAACTTCGGATCCTTCGACATCCTCGTCAACAATGCAGGCATCCTGCGCGACAAGATGATCTTCAACCTGACCGAATCCGATTGGGACGACGTCATCCGCGTGCACCTCAAGGGCCACGCCGCCACCTCGCACGCAGCCGCAGTCCACTGGCGCGCAGCCAGCAAGGCAGCCGACGCACCGGTCTACGGCCGCATCATCAACACCTCTTCCGAGGCCTTCCTCTTCGGCAGCGCCGGACAGCCCAACTACTCGGCAGCCAAGGCCGGCATCACCGCTCTGACGCTCTCGAGCGCAGCAGGTCTCTCCCGCTACGGCGTCCGCACCAACGCGATCTGCCCCCGTGCCCGCACCGCCATGACGGCAGAAGCCTTCGGCGAGAACAACACCGGCGTCGTCGGCCTCGATCCGCTTGCACCCGAGCGCGTCGCGACCCTGGTCAGCTACCTCGCATCCCCCGATTCCGACGAGATCAACGGACAGGTCTTCGTCGTCTACGGCAAGATGGTGGCGTTGATGGAAGCACCCAAGGTCGAGAACCGTTTCGACGCAGCCGGATCCGCGTTCACCGTCGAAGAACTCGGTGGCCAGCTCTCGTCTTACTTCTCCGGCCGTGGGCCGTACGAGACCTACGCCGCCTACAGCATCGCCGGCCTCGAAAAGATTGCACTTGCAGTCGACGAGACCGCAACAGTTTGAGCAGCACTTACGAAGAGGAGCGTTTCATGAGGTTGAACGGCAAGGTAGCGATCGTCACCGGCGGCGCCGGTGGAATCGGTCGTGCCATCACCCGAGTCTTCGCCCGTGAAGGCGCGAAGGTCCTGTTCGTCGACATCAACGACGAGCAGGGCCAGGCCCTCGAACAAGAACTGGCCGGCTCCGGCAAGTTCCTGAACGTCGACCTTGCTGCCGCCGGTTCGGCCGAGCAGATCCGTGACGCCGCGCTCGAGGCTTTCGGCAAGCTCGACATCCTGGTGAACAACGCTCACGCGTCCCGTCAGGCTCCGTTGCTCGAAACCACGCAGGACATGTTCGACCTGTCCTTCAACACCGGTTTCTACCCCGTTGTCCACCTCATGCAGGCGTGCCACGACGAACTCGCGAAGACCAAGGGTTCCGTCGTCAACTTCGCGTCGGGTTCAGGTTTGGACGGAATGCCGACCCAGACGTCCTACGCTGCGGCCAAGGAAGCTGTGCGAGGCCTGACGCGCGTCGTCGCCAACGAGTGGGCGCCGGAAGGCATTCGGGTCAACGTGGTCTGCCCGTTCGCCGCCACCGAAGGCGTCGTCAAGTGGCAGGAAGCCTTCCCTGAGCGCGCAGCCGCATCGGTTGCCAAGGTGCCTCTCGGACGCATCGGTGATCCCGAAACCGACATCGCTCCCGTCGTGGTGTTCCTGGCGAGCGACGATTCCAAGTACATGACGGGTCAGACGTTGATGGCCGACGGCGGCAGCATCAAACTGCGCTGAGTCGAAGTTCTTCTCGGTGAGCTCAGCTCACCGAGAAGAGCTTGGCGGCGTTGTCGTGCACGACGGCTCGCAGCCATTCGTCTCCGAGATCGAAGCGCGTAACCGCTTGCAAGGCTGTGAGATACGGGTACGGAATGTTCGGGAAGTCGCTACCGAACAGAATCCGGTCCTGCATGTCGACGAGCCGTGATACGTCTACCTTCGGGAAGGCACACTGCTCTTCCGTGAAGTCGGTGAACGCCATGGTCGTATCCAGGCGGACGTTGCCGTAAGCCTCTGCCAGATCGAGGAATTCGCTGTACTCGGGCATCCCCATGTGGGCGACGATCAACGACAGGCGCGGGTACCGTGCGAGCAGCGAAGCAATGCGATCAGGTCCCGTGTACTCCCCCGGCGCCGGTCCCGATCCACAGTGGATCACGATGGGCGTCTCGGAGTCCTCGAGTTGCCCCCAGACCTTGTCGAGCAGAGGGTCGTTCGGGTCGTAGTTTCCGACCTGGATGTGGGACTTGAAGATTCGCGCGCCCGACTCCAATGCCTTGCCGACGTACGACGCCGCCGACTCCTCGGGATAGAACGTGGCCGTGTGCAGGCAATCGGGCGTTTGCGCGGCAAATTCGACGGCCCACTGATTGAGCCACTCGGCCATCGCGTGCTTGTGCGGGTAGATCATCGACGTGAAAGCCCGGACACCGAACTCGCGGAGACGGTGTACCCGCTCCTCCTCGGCAAGTCGGTACGCGATCGGCCATGGTCGACCGATCATCGGTCCCGCCGAATCGAAGTAGCCCCACACCTTGTCCATGACGCTCTTCGGCATGAAATGGGTATGGACGTCGATCACGCCAGGAACACCCAACTCGCGCCAAAAAGCCCGAACCTCGGCGATCTCCTCCGGTCCGGTCGATGGGACCTCTTCGGTACACACGTCTGACACCCCTTTCGTTCGCTCGACCATACCGAGTGCCGTCGCGCTCACCGGGACAGGTCGTTGACGGCCCGCCCGGAGCACCCGAATGTGAACCCATCTTGCCGATCACCGTTGGAGGTTGAATGTCTCAGGCCGAGTCCGAAGTGGGGTCGATCAGTGCCGTCGAGGAACTGCTCGCAATCGAGGAAATCAAGCGTGTGTTCGCCGCGCGCCTACGCTGCATGGACACCAAGCAGTGGCACGTCTACCCAACCCTGCACACCGCAGACGTCGTCAGCGAGACGTGGGGCGGACTCCCGACAGACAAGCAACCCAAGACCGGCGACACCTCGAACCAGGTAGTGGGCATCGACAAACTCACCGCGGCAATTCGGAACATGCTCGACGGCGAAATCCCCCTCACCACGGCGCACCACGCACACACTCCCGAAATCGTGCTGACCTCGCCCACCACCGCAACCGGCATCTGGGCGATGGAGGACATGCTGTGGTGGAACGACGGCGAGAAAGAACTGCACCTACACGGCTACGGCCACTACCACGAGAAATACCGCAAAGAAGACGGCAAGTGGCTGATCAGCTACCGAACCCTCACCCGGCTCCGTGTCGACCAGGACCCCGGATTCTTCCGATTCATGAAAGCGCTGTGACGAAGTGACCAACCCGCTGTTCCAACCGCTCCGCATCCGTTCGCTCGAACTGTCCAACCGCATAGTCATGTCGCCGATGACGCGCACGTACTCCATCGAGGGCGTGCCCGGCCGCGACGTTGCCGACTACTACCGCCGACGAGCTGAGGGCGGCACCGGACTGATCGTCACCGAAGGCGTCGCGATCGATCACGAGACTGCTGTCGACCACGCCAACGTCCCCAACCTCCACACTCCCGCTGCTCAGGCCGGATGGCGGAAGGTAGTCGACGACGTGCACGCTGCGGGCGGCAAGATCGTGCCTCAACTCTGGCACGTCGGACCTCTGTGGGGCGCGATGACGCAGATGGACCCCTCACTCAAGCCGATGCGCCCCTCTGGCGAATGGGGCCCGCTCGGCGTCACCTCGTACTCCGCTGCCTACGTCGAACGCGCACAGGCCAGCACCGAAGCGATGACCGAGCAGGACATCCAGGACGTCATCGACGCGTACGTCCGTAGCGCGAAGCACGCCGTCGAACTCGGCTTCGACGGCATCGCGATCCACGGCGGTCACGGCTACCTCCTCGATTCCTTCTTCTGGGAGGGCACCAACCAGCGCGACGACGCGTGGGGAGGCGACCTGGAGCGTCGTACCAGGTTCCCGGCCGCCGTCGTCGCCGCGATCCGCGCGGCCATCGGACCGGATCTGCCGATCATCTACCGTTTCTCACAGCACAAGCAGCAAGATTTCACCGCGAAGATCGCCGAAACCCCCGAAGAGTTGGGCGTCATCCTGGGCGCGCTGGTCGACGCCGGAGTCGACGTTCTCGACGCCAGCATCAGGCGTTTCGACGTGCCGGCCTTCGAAGGCAGCGATCTCTCGTTGGCGGGTTGGGCGAAGAAGCTGACCGGCGCCGTCACGATGGCCGTCGGCAGCGTCGGTATCGGAAAGTCGCTGCGGGACAGCCGCATCGAAGGCGTCGCACCTGTAGTCGACAACATCCCACAGCTCGAGGAGCGCATCGGCAGCGGAGAGTTCGATCTGATCGCGATCGGCCGTCTCCATCTCGCCGATCCGGCATTGGCAACTACCCTGCGCGCCGGTGGCCCGCTACCGGCGTTCGATCGAGCGGTGCATGAGGGCAGCTTGATCTAGGGGCTCCGCCCCTGTGCGCCTTTCCGGTAGTTCGCACTACCAAAAAGGCGCACAGGGCCGAAGGCCTTTATGTTCGACCCATGACTACTTTCAACGCCTGGGTCGCCCGCGACAGCGACGGCACCATCGACTTCGCCCCCGAAACCGTCGACGAATCCTTCCTCCCGGCAGGTGAGGTCACCATTCGCGTCGAGTATTCGAGCGTCAACTACAAGGACGCGCTCGCGGTCACGCCGAAAGGCGGGGTAGTTCGCGAGTACCCGATCGTCCCCGGCATCGACGTCGCCGGCGAGGTCATCGCCTCCGAGTCCGACGCATTCGCCCCGGGAGACAAGGTCGTCGCACATGGCTACGAGATCGGGACCGCCCGCAACGGCGGCTACGCCGAGATCGCCCGTTTGCCTGCCGAGTGGGTCGTGAAGCTCGACGGCATTTCCACCGCCGACGCTGCCGCGATCGGCACGGCAGGATTCACCGCGGCCATGAGTGTCCAAGCCATTCTGGCCAGCGGAGTGAAGCCCGCCGACGGTCCCGTCCTGGTGACGGGTGCGAGCGGCGGAGTCGGCACCGTCAGCGTCGACCTTCTGGCAAGCGCGGGCTTCGACGTGGTCGCCTCCAGCGGTAAGCCAGGCGCGGCAGACCTTCTGACGTCACTCGGTGCGTCTTCGGTGATCGGCCGGCTCCCCGAAGATCCCGACGCCAAGCCTCGCCCGCTCGGAAAATCTCAGTGGGCGGCGGCCGTCGACTGCGTCGGTGGAAAGACCCTCGCTCACGTTCTGAGCACGATCAACTACGGCGGTGTTGTGGCCGCCAGCGGATTGACCGGCGGCGCCGCGCTGCCTACGACCGTGCTGCCGTTCATTCTCCGCGGAGTCTCACTGCTGGGCATGGACTCGGTATTGATGCCGATCGAACCCCGTCGCGCGCTGTGGGCCCGTCTGGGCTCCGACTTGGCCCCACGTCATCTGAAGGAGATCACGAACCTCGTTGCCGTCCGCGACGTCGTCTCGGTGATCGATCAGGTCCGCGAAGGCAAGTACACCGGCCGGGCGCTGGTTCAGGTTGCCGACGGATTCTGAACCGCTCAGAAAAGTGTGAACAGATCTGCCGGTTCTTCGACCGTCGTGGACTTCTCCTTGTAAGGAGAGTTCACGGCGGTCGGTTCTTTCTTCACCGGGGCAGCAAGCGGGACCGATGCGATGTCCCCCGAGACGATGGCGCGTGCGGCTTCGCCGGCCAGCTTGTCTGCCATTTCGTTGTAGTGGTTGCCGACGTGCCCGCGCACCCAGCGAAAGCGCACCGGACCGACTCGATCGGTGATGGCTCGATCGATACTCTGCACCAGTTCGAGGTTCTTGACCGCCCCGCCGCTCGCGGTCTTCCAGCCCTTGCGCTTCCAACTGGGCAACCATTCGGACGCGCACTTGATGGCGTACTGCGAGTCGGATTCGATGAGTAGAGGATCAGTACCGGGATGGGCGACGACGGCCTCGAAGAGCGCACGCAACTCGGCAATCTGATTGGTACCGGACGCTTCTCCGCCGGACATGCTCGGACCCTCGTGATTGACCCACGCCCAGCCGATAGCCCCACCGGGGTTTCGCAGACAGGATCCGTCGGTGCTCACGATGATCATGGCTCGGACAATACGTTGCGCCACCGACACACGCCTTAACGGAGGATGGACGGTGGCGATACGCTGACCTCGATGACGCCGCTATCTCCGGTCGACGAAGTCACGGTGACTTCTCAGCGACCACTCGATGCCGCGCTGACGCTCAGCCCGCATCAGCGCGGACCCGGCGACCCCGCACATCGACGGTCAGCCGACGGAGCGATCTGGCGAGTTTCCCGCCAACTTTCGGGTCCTGTGACCTACCGCATCACCCAGTCGGATCGCCATACGGTCCGGGTACAGGCCTGGGGTCCCGGCGCCACGGAATTCCTGACCGGCGCCGAAGCGCTGCTCGGTCTCGACGACGAGGCCGAAGATTTTGCCCCCGAACATCCCAAGCTCGCCGAAGCTCATCGACGCTTCCCTCATCTGCGCATCGGCCGCACCGGCCGCGTCATGGAAGCTCTCGTTCCCGCGATCCTCGAGCAACGAGTCCACGGCATCGACGCATTTGCCGCGTGGCGCCGCCTGCTGACCAAGTTCGGGGAGCGCCCACCCGGCCCCGCGCCCGACGGAATGCGAGTTCCACTCACCGCGGACCAATGGCGTCGAATGCCGTCATGGGAATTCCATCGCGCGAACGTCGATCCAGCGAGGTCCAAGACGATCGTTCAGTGCGCTCGCGTCGCCGACCGCCTCGAGCAGGCATCCACGTTCCCCAGGACCGAGGCGACCAAACGGTTGCGAGCGGTACCCGGCGTCGGGATCTGGACTGCCGCCGAAGTGGCTCAGCGTGCATTCGGCGATTCCGATGCACTCTCGGTCGGCGACTACCACCTTTCTGCCGTCGTCGGGTGGTCACTGCTGGGTGAACCGATCGACGACGCCCAGATGGTGCAGTACCTCGCTCCCCTTCAACCGCATCGATACCGCGCCGTGAGGCTCCTGCAGGTCAGCGGGCAAGCCGTCAAACCCAAGTTCGGTCCGCGAACTGCCGTTGCCGACCACCGTTGGCACTGAGCATCAGGAGTTGGAAAATGTCGACCCGATACGCACACATCGCCTTCTCCCCCGCTGCGGTGGAGCGTCAGCGGTCGACCGGAAGTTTCACCGTGTACGGTTCGAAACTCGATCAGCCCGACGAAGGCCCGATGGAATTCGATTTCCGCGCGCAGGGATTCGTGAAATCCGTGGATTCCTTCTTCATGTCCACGGTGACGCCCGACGGTTGGCCGTACGTCCAACATCGCGGCGGCCCGCGCGGATTCCTGCATGTGTTGGGCCCGAATCGAATCGGATTCGCCGATCTCCCCGGCAATCAGCAGTTCGTGACGCTCGGCAATCTGGAAGAGAACAATCGCATCTCGCTGTTCGTCATCGATTACCCGACGCGAACGAGATTGAAGATCTACGGGCGTGCGCAGGTGATCGAAGCGGACGAGGACCCTGCACTACTGCAACAGCTCTTGCAAGTCCCCGGCGGCACCATGACGGCAAAAGCCCAGCGTTCCATCGTCATCGACGTCGAAGCGTTCGACTGGAACTGCAGTCGAAACATCACGCCACGCTTCGACAAGGAGCGCATGGACGAATCCCTCGCTCTGGCACGCCAACCCCTGCAAGCCGAGGTAGATCGGCTTAGTGCCGAGGTCGAAGAATTGCGTGCGCGGTTGTCGAAAAACGAATGAGACTAGGCGGTTTCAGGGCACTCGGAGTCGGGTAGCCACCAAACACGGCCCGTCGCGCGGAGACGACGGGTCCCGTTGTGCCCGAGGAGGTCCGCACGATCGATCCAGACGGTGGAGTTCTGGTTAACGAACTGCACCGCCACCATTCACGACTGGTTCCACACAGACAGATTGGCCGTCCCCATGAAACTGTCCCGAACTCTCACCATGTCCGTACTCGTCGTCGCCGCAGTCGGCGCCGGAGCCGGCACCGCGGTCGCAGCGCCCCCGAATGCGGGCTTCGATCCGTCCCAACCCCTACTGACACCGACCGCAGAGTCGAACAGCCAGGCGGCGTTGATGCTCTTCCCCGGTAACGATCCGAAGCAGGCCGCGTTCGACACGATGGCCAACGAGGTCAATATCGGCTGGAACAACGGTGGTCTGCAGTCGACCCTGATCGGAGCCAACCTCGGCGTCGGAATCGGCTGCCTGTCGATCTTCCCGAACTTCATCGCCGGCTGCATCGTCGGTGGAGTCATCGGCACGGTTGCCGGAGTCGGCGCAGGAATCACCAACGGAAACCCGAACGCTGCGCCGGCCGTCGAGAAGTTCTTCGCGACTCCTTGAGTAGCGCTCAGCTGTGCGTGTGCCCGGGGGTGGGTGTCTCGTCGTGAAAATGTGTGGCGCCGATCGAATGCAGCAGCTGGTGAACGGTGTCGTCCGCCAGTTGGTATCGCATCGATCGGCCGTCGCGGGTCGCGCTCACCCACCCCTGGCTACGCAGTAGCCGCAGCGCATGTGAGACGGCTGTGCCGCTCATCCCCAGCGCCACGGACAAATCCGTGACGCAGATACCCGGTGCGTGATGAAGGCAGAGCAACAGACGCAGACGATTGGTGTCGGAGAGAAGCTCGAAGCGACCGGACCAACTGGTGACGTCCAAACCCTCGAGTGCGGCCCTGGCGCGACGAACATCCTCGACGCTCAGCGCGCCACTGGTGTCTGCTGCGCCTGCATTCGTCAACCGACTGCCTCCGTAGAACTTCCGATCCCCCGCCGCAAGTGTACCCAGAAGCGAACCTCGTCAGGCAGACTCCACCACGGCCGCCATACCCTGGCCACCGCCGATACACATGGTCAACAGCGCTTTTCCGCCGCCGCGTCGGCCGAGTTCGTGAAGCGCGGTTGTTGCCATACGCGCACCCGTCGCTCCCACGGGGTGCCCGAGCGAGATGCCGGAACCGTTGACGTTCAGGCGATCGAGGTCCTCGAATCCCCATTCCTTCACGACGCCGAGAACCTGGCACGCAAACGCCTCGTTCAGCTCGACCAGATCGAAATCGGCAAAGCGTGCCCCGGTGCGAGCAAACAGTTTCGAGACGGCGGCAACCGGCCCGAGGCCCATCAGCGCCGGTTCACAACCGGCCGCGGCCCAACTGTCGAGGAACCCGATGGGTTCCAGCCCCAGCTCGTCCAGACGATCCTCGGCGACAACCAACATCGCTGCCGCAGCGTCGTTCTGCTGGCTGGCGTTACCGGCGGTCACGACGCCTCCCTCGGTCACCGCACGCAGCCGTGCCAGGGTTTCGAGTGAGGTATCCGGACGAATCCCCTCGTCAGCACGAAACTGTGTGACGTTCCCTTTTCGATCCGTCAGTTCGACGGCGACGATTTCGGCATCGAAGCGGCCGGATTCTCTTGCCAGTGTTGCCTTTCGGTGGCTGTCGACGGCGAAGGTGTCCGACTCTTCCCGCGTGATCCCGCAGCGTGTCGCGACGTTCTCGGCCGTTTCGATCATTCCGCTGATCCGACCGAATCGCCACTCGGGTTGCGAGCGCTCGCGGCCACGATCGAGGCGGTCGAACAGTTGCAGCCCACCGGATCTGGTGCCCCACCGCGCTCCGGTGGTGTAGTGCTCGATCCCGCTCATCGATTCGACGCCACCCGCGAGAACCACGTCGGCCGCACCCGTCTGGACCATCATGGCCGCGGAAACGATGGCCTGCAGACCCGTTCCACATCGGCGATCCGTCTGGAAGCCGGCTACCGAAATCGGCAACCCGGCCTCGAGCGCCGCCCACCTTCCGATGCACGGTGCCTCCGAATTGGCATACGACTGCCCCATCGCGACGTCGTCGATGCGGGACGGATCGATTCCGCTACGACGCACGGTCTCCTTGACGACGGTGGCAGCCAGACTTTCCGCAGGCACGTCACGAAGTGCCCCTCCGAAACGGCCCACCGCGGTTCTGACCGGCGCGACCAATGCTGCTCGTTTCACAACTGACCTCGAATCTCGTTCTGGAAGAATGGAAAAGGATTCAGGAGACCAACAGGCGCACGGTATCCGCTACCAGCGCAGGTTTACCCGCTCCTTCGATTTCGATCGTGTACCGCACGACTATCGTCGCGCCCTTCGCGGTGCGCTCGAAGGAAAGAATCTCCGCACCTGCCCGCACCGAAGAACCGACCTTGACCGGTTCGGGGAATCGCACCTTGTTGCTTCCGTAGTTCACGGTCATGGAGATTCCGTCGACACGCATCACCTGAGCGCCGAGCACCGGCAACAACGAAAGAGTCAGATAGCCGTGGGCGATGGTGCCGCCGTACGGACCCTGCGCTGCGCGCTCGGGATCCACGTGAATCCACTGGTGATCCTCGGTGGCGTCGGCGAACTTGTCGATCCGATCCTGTGTGACCGGGAACCACGCGCTGTAGCCCAAGTGCTCACCGACAGCCGTCTCTACTTCGTCGATTCCGTTGAAAATTCGCATAGTTCTCTCCTGAAAGGTGTTGAACAGCAAAGAAAAGTGCAGCGCTAATGTGCGCCGCGGCGCAGCGTCAATGTGCGCCGCGGCGCAGCGTGACCCGATACGTGTACTGCTCCGGCAAGAAATAGCTCACCGACAACTCGTTGGCAACGCCCTGCGCGTTGGAGTACAAACGGTCCACCCGCAACATGGCGTGGCCGATTTCGCAATCGACGTCCCTGGCAACGTCCGCCGTGGCCGGGGACACCGTGATCGATTGTGCTGCTTCGACAATCGGACTGTCGATCAGCGGTTCCAGCAAGCCGATCACCGTATTGGCGCTCACCGCACCGGCCGCCATGGCGGGCAGGTCGATGATCTGCCGCGCGATCGCCTCCGGCAGATGCGCCGTCGTCTGCACGAACGGAACTCCCTCGTGTATCCGCCGGAAGACCACGGTGTACACGACGTCGGTGTCGAGCCGAAGCCGACTGGCCGCCTCGATGTCCACGCGCCGGTGCAGCGGTGACACCACTTCCATCGTCGTGTCCCGCGAAAGGTTCATGAGATCTTCGATGGATCCGAGATGACGGAGATAGCGGCCGCTGTTCTCGGTCACGAACGTTCCGCGCCCGGGTACTCGGTACACGATGCCCTCGGCAACCAGATCGTGAAAGGCTCGGCGGACCGTCTGCCGACTCACGCCGTGATGCTGCGCCAGTTCGGATTCGGTGGGCAGTTGAATGCCGTCGCGGTAGGTACCGGCAGAGATCTGCTGACGAAGCTCACGAGAGAGGCGTTGGTACGCCGGCTCCGTCTCTCTTTCCTTACCGCTCATAGCGACATGATCCTACTTGCTCACCGGTCCGTCACAGACCGCCGCGGGCAACCAGCTGCGAAACGATCACGTTGCGCTGAATTTCGTTGGTTCCCTCCCCGACGATCATCAGTGGTGCATCACGGAAATACCGCTCGACGTCGTACTCCGTCGAGTAGCCGTAACCGCCGTGGATGCGGACGGCGGACAACGCGATTTCCATCGCCACCTCGGAGGCGTACAGCTTGGCCATGCCCGCCTCCATGTCGCACCGCTCGCCGCTGTCGTACATCTGCGCCGCGTGCCACGTCAGCTGCCGTGCGGCCGTCAGCTTCGTTGCCATGTCGGCGAGGTAATTGCCGATCGACTGGTGCTTCCAGATCGGCTGGCCGAAGCTCTCGCGCTGCTGCGCGTACGCAAGTGAATCTTCGAGTGCGGCCGTGGCGACGCCCAGTGCACGGCAAGCCACCTGGATACGGCCGGTCTCGAGCCCCTTCATCATCTGACCGAAACCCTTTCCGGGAGTACCGCCCAGAATGGCCGACTCGGAGATGCGGTAATTGTCGAAGGACAGTTCACAACTCTCGACGCCCTTGTATCCGAGCTTCGGGAGGTCGCGGGAGACGGTCAGCCCTTCGCCGTGCTCGACGAGAACGATCGAGATGCCCGCATGACGAGGGCTTGCGCTTGGATCGGTCTTGCACAGCAAGGCGATCACGCCGGATCGGCGGGCATTGGTGATCCATGTCTTGGCGCCGTTGACGACCAGATCTGTGCCGTCGCTCTTGGCGTTGGTTGTCATGGCCTGCAGATCGGAACCTCCGCCGGGCTCGGTGAGGGCCATCGTTGCCCGGATCTCGCCGGTTGCCATTCGCGGCAGGTACTTCACCTTCTGCTCTTCGGTACCGAACAGCGAGATGAGCTTGGCGACCACAGTGTGCCCGCCCATCGCTCCCGCCAGGGACATCCATCCGCGCGACAGTTCTTGCGTCACCTGCGCATAACAGGGCATGGACACCGGCGATCCGCCGTACTCCTCGGGAATCGCGAGCCCGTAGATCCCGATCTGCTTCATCTGATCGATCCACTTCTCGGGATACTCGTTCGCGTGCTCCACCTCCTGGACCGTGGGCTTGACCTCTCGGTCGACGAACCGGCGCACGGTTTCGATCAGGAATGTCTCTTCGTCGTTGAGCTTGAGCATGAATCCGCCTCGACTTGAAATAAATTTGTACGGCCATATTTCGATATTGTTCGCGCAATGTCAATACCGCGCCTTGACATCGATACGCAGCAACTGCCAGCATCGAGGCAGTTCGGTGCACATCAACGCCGTTCACGGCAGCTCATCCACTTCACAACTGGCCGTACATTTGATTTCCAGATCGAGGTAATCGACACACTATGGACGAGAACCACTACCGCGCCACCAGACGTCGCGCGTCCCTGGTCGCGCCGGGTTCAGACGAGCGCAAGGCACGCAAAGCACTCTCTTCGAACGCAGACGAGGTGATTCTCGACCTCGAAGATGCCGTCACTTCGACGAACAAGGACCTGGCGCGAACCCTCGTGAGCACCTTGGTGCACGAGTTCGGTAGGGCGCGCACCATCTCGGTCCGAATCAACGGCCTGACCACACCATGGGCCCGCGACGACCTGATCGCCTGCGGCGCCCTCGGAGAATCGCTGACGAGCGTGATCGTCCCGAAGGTCGAGTCCGCCGACGAACTACTCGAGGCCGAGCACATCCTCTTCACTGCCGGTGGGCACCACACCACCCTGCAAGCCCTGATCGAAACTCCGCTCGGCGTCCAGAATGCCGACTCCATCGCCCGCGCGACTCCTCGTCTCCAAGCCGCAATCATCGGATACGCCGATCTCGGTGCAGCGCTTGGCCGTTCACGCTCGGCACTGCCTGAACACTGGCTTGCCGTCCAGGACAGAATTCTGATCGCCTGCCGCGCAGCCGGCGTCGCAGCCATCGACGGGCCCTTTCTCGGCATCACCGACGACGACGCTTTCCGCCATGCCGCGCACTGGACCAGCGCCCTCGGGTTCGACGGCAAATGGGTCATCCACCCGGCACAGATCGACTCGGCCACTACCGCATTCACTCCTTCGGACGACGCCGTCAATGACGCCCGACGGGTACTGACCGCACTCGAAGAAGCCGAAACCCTGGGTTCGGGTGCCGCCCAACTCGACGGCCAGATGCTCGACGAAGCTGTGGCCGTGGCAGCGCGTCGTACGGTTGCCCGAGCCGAAGGAGTCACCGTATGAGCGAGCACTACGTGGGAGGCCCGTACTTCGACGAGCTCACCCATGGTCAGATCTTCGACGAAGCCCCCGCGGTGACGTTGACCAGTGGACTCGCCGCCTCCCATCAGGCGATCCTCGGTGACCGCATGCGCCTGCCTCTCGACGCACACTTGTCGTCGAGCGTCACGGGTTCCGGTGCACCAGTGGCAAATCCAGGACTGGTCACCGACATCGCCATCGGCCAGTCAACCGTGGTCACACACCACGTCAAGGCGAACCTCTTCTACCGTGGACTGCGATTCCACCGTTTCCCGGTACTCGGCGACACCCTGTACACGCGCACCGAGGTTGTCGGTCTACGCGAGAACTCGGCCAAGCCGGGACGCGGCGCCACCGGACTTGCCGCGCTACGGATGACGTCTGCTGATCAGAACGGCAACACGGTCCTCGACTTCTACCGCTGCGCCATGCTCCCCCTGAGCCCCGACCCGATCGAGGCGAGAACTCGCCACGCCGACGACCTCGGGGCGATCGGTCCGTCCGAACCGGCTCCGTACGTATCACCTGACGGTTGGGACCTCGACACGTATCGAGAGCGGGTACCCGGCAGGCACTTCGATTCCGATTTGGTGGGCTCCGTCTTCCACAGCAGCGGCGACGTCGTCTCCAGCGCACCCGAACTTGCCCGGCTGAGCTTGAACATCGCAGCGACGCACCACGACGATCGCGTCGGCGCCCACGGTCGCCTCGTCTACGGCGGCCACACCATCGGGATCGCACTCGCCCAGGCGACTCGCGCTCTGCCCAACGTGGTGACGGTTCTCGGGTGGCACTCGTGCAATCACACCGGACCCGTTCACGAGGGCGATACCCTCACGAGCGAACTGCACGTCGAAAACTCGTCGCCCCTCGAACACGGAACTGCAGTGCAACTGCGTTCGCTCGTGTTCTCCCACAATGCTTCTGCAACACAAACTCCGGTTCTCGACTGGCGTTTCACCGTGTTGATGGCATGAGCACACACTCTTCTATCACGGAGGACCACACATGACTCATAGCCCAGGCCCGCTGTCCGGGCTTCGCATCGTCGAGGTCTCGAGCTTTGTCGCCGCGCCGCTGTGCGGACTGACGCTCTCCCAACTCGGCGCCGAGGTGATCCGGATCGACCCGATCGGAGGTGCCTCCGATTACAATCGCTGGCCCGTCACAGACAAGGGCGAGAGCATCTACTGGACCGGACTCAACAAAGGCAAACGGTCACTGTCAGTGGACATGCGCGCCGAACGCGGCCAAGAACTGATACGCCAACTGGTCACGGCGCCGGGACCTGGCGGCGGAATCCTGGTCACCAACGCCGGCGGCCGTAAGTGGATGAGCCACGACTCCCTGGCCCAGTTGCGTAGCGACGTCATCACCCTCGAGATCCTCGGACGCCGCGACGGCAGCCCCGGAGTCGACTACACGGTCAACGCCGCCTTGGGATTTCCACAGATCACCGGCCCCGCCGACTACGCCGGAGTTGTCAACCACGCACTGCCCGCCTGGGACGTCGCATGCGGGCTCTACGCCGCCCTGTCGATCACTGCCGCAGTGCGCCAACGTGACTCGACCGGACATGGATCTCGGATCACGCTCCCACTCGAAGACGTCGCATTGGCCACCGCGGGAACCCTCGGTTACCTCACCGAGGTACAAGTGAACGGTCGCAGTCGCGAGTCCGGCGGAAACGCCGTCTACGGCACGTACGGAATCGATTTCGTCTCCAGCGACAACGACCGGTTCATGATCGTTGCACTCACTACCCGCCATTTCCGCGACCTCGCGTCGGTCACCGGCACCACGGCGGCTGTCGACGCTGTCGAAGCTGCACTCGGAGCCGACTTCTCCACCGAAGCGGATCGCTACCGTCATCGAGAGGTACTCACTGCTCTGTTCTCACATTGGTTCCGGGAACACAACGGCGCCGAGATCGCTGCAGCGCTGGACACATCGTCGGTTCTGTTCGAGAGGTACCGCAGTTTCGAGGAAGTGGTGAAATCTGGCGAACTGGAGAACAACCCGATGTTCTCCGCACTCGATCAACCTCGAATCGGAAGCTACCTGGCTGCCGCCAATCCTGCCTCGTTCGACGGCGCACACCTGGGTACCGGACCCGCCTCCGAGGTCGGCGGCGATTCGATCGCGGTGCTCGCCGACATCCTCGGAACCAACGCCGATCACGCCTCGACGCTGATCGCGGACGGCGTCGTCGGGGTTCCGGCGAACTGACCTACCCGGAAGATGTTTTCGGCCTCGGAACATTTGTTCCGAGGCCGAGAACATGTCGAGAGTGCGTCAGAGACCAAGATCCTTCGCGATGATGGTCTTCATGACTTCACTTGTGCCACCGTAGATTCGTGTGACACGCGTGTCTGCGTAAAGACGCGCGATGGGATACTCGGTGATGTAGCCGTACCCGCCGTGCAATTGGAGGCACTTGTCGATCACTCGACCTGCCGCCTCGGTGCAGAACAGTTTCGCCTTCGCTGCGTCGGGAATCGTCAGAGTGCCGCGGTCATGACATTCGAGTGCGTTGTCGGACACCAGCTGGATGGCATCAACCTCGGTAGCGCATTCGGCCAGAACGAATTTGGTGTTCTGGAAGGCCGCGACCGGCTTGCCGAACACCTTGCGGTCCTTGACGTAGTCGATGGCAAAGCGAAGCGCTGCACTGGCAGTGGCGGCCGCTCCGAACGCGATGGTCAACCGCTCCTGAGCCAGGTTGTGGGTCAGATAGCTGAAGCCGTCGCCCTCTTCTCCAAGTCGGTCCTCGACGGGCACCTTGACGTCGACAAACGAAAGCTCCGCAGTGTCGGAGGTCTTGAGCCCGATCTTGTTGATCTTGCGCCCCACCGAGTATCCGGGCGACGACGTATCGATCACCAGAATCGACAACCCCGTGCGCCGGTTCTCCGCTGTGCTGGGCGCGGTACGGCACACCACCAGGACGCGGTCGGCAAGTACTCCACCGGTGATGAACGTCTTGGAACCATTGACCACGTAGTGCGTACCGTCCTCCGACAGCTTGGCCGTGGTCGCGATGTTCGCCAGATCCGATCCTGTTCCCGGTTCGGTCATCGCAATCGCGAACATCAGATCTCCGGAAGCGAAGCCCGGCAACCAGCGGCTCTTCTGTTCTTCGTTCGCGTACTCGAGCAGGTAGGGCAGGATCAGGTTCGTATGCACCGACTGCGAGCCGAACGACGCCCCGGCGGCAGCAACTTCCTCGGCGACGACGACGTTGAACTTGAGCGACTTCTCGCCGCCTCCGCCGTATTCCTCCGGCACCTGAATTCCGAGTACGCCCAGCTCTCCGAGTCGTCGGTAGAAGTCACGGGGCGGGTGACCGTCCTCTTCCCACTTCTCGTGGACCGGGGTTACTTCCTTCGCGATGAAATCGCGAACGGTTGCCCGGAATGCCTCGTGATCCTCGTTGAACACGGTGCGCTGCATGTATGAACTCCAGTCGGTCAAGGGGACAGGGTGATCCTGATCTCACCTTGCCTCAATGTTCCGCATTCGATCCAACACTCATCGGCTATGCGTCCGATAGGGCGTACCAATATGGCCTGACCTGCGATACATAGGCAACCGCTATCGTTCCGATCATCGACGCGACATTGCTCAAAGTGATCCAGAACACGTTGAATGAGTCAGCCGGCAAACACACCACCATCGATCGCTTCGAGGCCGCGCTTCGAGCACGATCGCATCCGCCCACCAGTCTCGAAGGGACGCCACGTGACCCCCATCGCGCCACAGCGTAACGACGTCCAGCCCGAAGCAACAGCAACGCCAGATTCGTCAGCAGTTCCCGTCTTCGGTACCCGCAAGCGTGCGTGGACGATGACCGGGCTCGTCGTTTTCCTCTACATCGTCAACTACGCGGACAAGGCAGTCCTCGGAATCATCGCTCAGCCCCTCGCTCGTGAGCTCGGACTGAAGTCTTCGCAAATCGGCATGGTCGGCTCGCTCTTCTTCCTGATGTTCTGCATCGGTGGATTCCTCGCCGGACCGCTCAACAAGTACCTGACCCTGCGTTGGGCGCTGTTGATCCTGGCCGCAATCTGGTCCGTGGTCATGCTCCCCCTCGTTCTCGGCGCCAGCCTCGCGATGTTGATCGTCTCGCGCATGCTCCTCGGATTTGCCGAAGGCCCCAGTTCGGCGCTGATGCACACCGCGGCGTACTCGTGGCACCCGCCGGCCAAGCGCGGCCTTCCCGGCGCAATGCTCGCCGGATCCGCCTCTGTCGCAAAGATCGCCCTCGCGCCGGTACTGACCTTCATCGCCGTTCATTACGGCTGGCGCGCAGCGGTTCTCTCGCTCTCCGTTCTCGGTCTCGTGTGGATGGGTTGCTGGCTGGCCGGTTGGTCCGAGGGCCCGTACACGAGCAAGGCCGTCAAGGCGACCAAGACTGCAGATACAGAAGCACCCGAGGCAGCCGGGACAGCCACGAAGGCGGTCACCGAGCCCAACGTTCCGTGGCGCAAGATCCTGCTCTCCCGCACCTTCGTCAGCTGCTGCTTCCTCATCGCGACCATCTACGCGCTGACCACCGTCGTTCTCACCTGGTTGCCGTCGTACTTCGAGGTCGGCCTCGGATACAGTGCTATGCAGGCCGGTTCGATGTTCGCGCTGCCCTCGATCGTCGGTCTCGTCCTCATGATCACCTCCGGTTCCGTCACGGACAAGTTGATCGGCCGCGGCTTCACCTCTCGTACGGTTCGCGTCATCGTTCCCTGTGTCGGCGTTCTGATCTGCGGATCGATTCTCCTGTTCCAGCCACAGATCTCCACTCCCATCGTCGCTGTCGCCATGGTCTCGATCGGCTACGGGTTCTCGGCAATCACCTTCCCGCTCATCAACGCTGCGATCTCGGAGCTGTGCCCGCCGCAGCAGACTGCCGGAACGATGGGATTCTTCCTCGCCATCATGTCGATCGGTGGCCTGATTGCTCCTTACGCAACGGGAGTCATCGTGGACAACGCTGCAACCCCGGCCGACGGTTACGCCCAGTCCTTCCAGGCAATCGGCGTCATCGGAGTGATCGCCGCGGTTCTGGTCCTCGTCTTCGCCAATCCCGAGCGCGATCGCAAGCTCATCCGAGGCTGAGTACTCCACGTATAGCCATTCGCTAACAAAGCCATTCACCGAAAGACATTGCCGGGTCGACCCGCTCGTGATCGACTCGAGACACGCCCCGACCGCACAGTCGCAGAACCGGGCACGAACAGCAGGAGAGATACATGCGAGATGCCGTCATCGTCGACGCAGTACGTACACCGATCGGCCGTCGCGGCCGCGCCCTCTCGGAGATCCATCCGGCCGAGTTGTCCGCCCATGTACTGCGTGCGCTCGCTGAACGGACCGGACTCGACGCGGCGACGGTCGACGACGTGATCTGGGGTTGCGTCAGTCAGGTCGGCGAGCAGGCCGGAAGCATCGCCCGCACAGCGGCACTCGCTGCCGGCTGGCCCGACAGCGTTCCCGGCGTCACGCTGACCCGGGCCTGCGGATCGAGCCAGCAGGCAGTTTCCTTTGCTGCGGCCACCGTCATCTCCGGTCAGAACGACGTGGTCGTAGCCGGAGGCGTCGAATCGATGTCACGAGTACCGATGGGTACCGCCAGCAAGAACGGTGAGCATTTTCCGGCTTCGGTACTCGAACGCTACGGGGTGGACGGTTTCAGCCAGGGGACCGGCGCCGAGATGATGGCCCGCAAATGGGCACTCACACGAACAGCTCTGGACGAATACTCCCTCCGCTCACACGAACTCGCGGCCCGTGCCACCGATGAAGGGGCATTCACCGGGCAGATCACTCCGATCGCGGGCTTGTCCCAGGACGAAGGCATTCGGCGAGGCGGAAGTGTGGAGTCGCTCGCGAAGTTGCCCCCGGCCTTCGACACCGACGGTGCCATCCACGCCGGCAACTCTTCTCAGATCTCCGACGGGGCGGGCGCCACACTCGTCACGACCAGCGAGTACGCCCGGGCACGCGGGTGGAAGCCGCTCGTTCGTATTCACACCGCAGTGGTCGCAGCCGACGACCCGGTCATCATGCTCACCGGTCCGATTGCCGCCACCGCAAAGGCATTGGACCGCTCCGGATTGTCCATCGACGACATCGGCGCCTTCGAGATCAACGAGGCATTCGCCCCCGTCCCGCTTGCCTGGCAGGCTGAAACCGGCGCAGCCATCGATCGTGTGAATCCGCTCGGCGGCGCTATCGCGGTCGGCCACCCACTCGGCGGATCAGGTGCGATCTTGATGACTCGCCTGGCACATCACATGCGCGACAACGGAATTCGATACGGTCTCCAGTCGATGTGCGAGGCCGGCGGCATGGCCAATGCGACCATTCTCGAATTGATCTGACCCGACAACGCTTTCGGGCCGACACGTCATCCAGCAGGAAAGAAGAATTGATTCATGAAACTCGAGGGACTTTCCACCGCGATCACCGGCGGCGCTTCAGGCCTCGGCCTGGCAACCGCTCGACGGTTGCTCGACGCCGGAGCGCAGGTCACGTTGATCGATCTGCCTTCGTCCGACGGTAAGCAGGTGGCGGCCGATCTCGGTGCTGCCGCACAATTCGCCCCGGCCGACGTCACCGACAGCGAACAATTCGCCGAAGCACTCGACGCGGCGCACGAGCGCGGCGGCCTCCGCGGCGTCGTCCACTGCGCGGGTGCCGGGCGTCGTATGCGCATTCTCGACAAGGACGGAAAAGCCGGATCGGTCGAAGATTTCGAGTTCGTCGTCAAGCTGAATCTTGTCGGTTCGTTCAACGCACTCCGTCTCGGCGCCGAGCGGATGGCGGAACTCGACGCAGTGGACGGTGAGCGAGGTGCCATCATCATGACGGCGTCGGTCGCAGCATTCGAAGGTCAGATCGGTCAGATCAACTACACAGCGTCCAAAGCCGGCATCGTCGGTATGACGGTCACCGCTGCCCGCGATCTCGCCAGCCGCGGAATCCGCGTAAACACCATTGCTCCCGGCATCATGGACACTCCCCTGCTGGCGCGCCTACGCGAAGACGTGCGCACGGCCCTCGAAGCCTCTGTTCCCAATCCCTCACGACTGGGTCGTCCGGACGAGTTCGGCCAGCTCGCCGTCTCGATGCTCGAGAACGGCTACCTCAACGGCGAGACCATCAGACTCGACGGCGCTATCCGAATGGCTCCCCGGTGACGGGCACCAGCGTGATCGCCAATCCACAACTGCGGCACAACATGCACTACCCGGATACCACCATGGCGTACTGGGCGCCCAGCATGGCGGCGCTCTACGGTGACCGCCTCGCCGTCGTGGACGGCGAGCGTACGTGCACCTTCCGCGAACTCGGTCAGCGCAGTGCGCAATTCGCCGGCGCACTGCGGCAAGCCGGGGTGGGCGTCGGCGACGTGGTGTTGATGCACCTCGGGAACTGCGTCGAGTTCCTCCAGGCTTACTACGGATGCCTACAGGCCGGGGCGACAGTCACATTGGTCAACCCACTGCAGCCAGAGCTCGGCCTGCGCAAGCAGATCGAAGAGACGTCCGCCGTTGCTGCAGTGACTCAGAGTTCGCAGCTGCACGTACTGCTCGCGGCCGCTTCAGGAACCTCCGTGCGTACGATCGTGATGGTCCAGGACACCGAGGGCGCGCTCGACACACCGGAGTCGGTCGTCGCATTCGACTCCTTCATCGCCGATCTACCCACCGAATTCACCCCTGCCTCGGTTCGTAGCGACGACATCGCACACATCGCGTTCACCGGCGGAACCACCGGAGTCTCCAAAGGTGTTCGTGTTCTTCACCGCAACGTCGTCGGCAACATCACGCAGATGTGTGGGTGGAGAACCGGTCACGAGTTGGAAGCAGGTCCTGACGGTCTCGTCACGCCTCGACGCATCGACGGCCTCGACGTGCTCGGTCCGACGCCCGGGACCGGGGCGACCATCGTGGTCTCCCCTCTCTTCCACGCACATTCGTTGCTCAACACGTCGTTCCTGTTGATTTCCGGTCTCACCCAGGTGTTCGCCGGTCGGTTCGAACCCGGCCGGATGCTCGAGCTGATCGAAAAGCACGAGGCCACCTATCTCACCGGGTCTCCCGCCATGTGGCACGCACTGTCGGTTCATCCCGACGCTACGGTGCGCAACACCGACAGCGTGTGCGTCGTGTCTTCGGGTGCCGCCCCGATCGACAGTGTCACGCTCGCCGCACTCCGCCGGGCATTTCCCAAAGCGCTCGTCGTCGAAGGGTACGGGCTGACCGAGGCCACCTGTGTGGTCACGGCCGCTCCGCTGATCAACGGCTCGGAATATCGGCAGAGCAGCGTCGGCCTCCCGATCTTCGACACCGAAATCCAGATTCGCGATCAGCTCGACCGGAAGACCGTTCTGGGCGAGAACGAACGCGGCGAACTGTGGGTGCGTGGGCCTCAGGTCACCGACGGCTATCTCGGACACCCGGAAACCACCGCAGAACAGTTCGTCGACGGCTGGTTGGACACGGGAGACATCGCGTACCTGGACTCGGACGGATACCTCTTCATCTGTGACCGGGCCAAGGACATGCTCATCTACAAGGGGTACAACGTCTATCCGCGGGAACTCGAAGAGATTCTGGTTTCGCACCCGGCGATCTCGACTGCCGCGGTTGTCGGCCGCGAAGTGGGGAGCAACGGCCAGGAGCCCGTAGCCTTCGTGGTGATGATTCCGGGTGCCGAGTTCGACGCCGAGCAGATCAAGGCGTTCGTCGCCGAGCAGGTGCTGCCGTACAAGAAGATTCGCGAAGTCGTCGAGGTAGAACTCCTTCCGACATCGGCTGCCGGTAAGGTCCTCAAGACCGACCTCCGCTCGAGACTTCTCGAATCCGTCGATCAGAAAGGCGGTTCCAGGTGACGACCTTCGCAGACCTGACGTCGCAACTGCGTGTCCCGGTTCTCGCTTCACCGATGTTCATCATCTCGACTCCTGACCTCGTCATCGCGCAGTGCACCTCTGGCATCATCGGGTCCTTCCCGGCACTGAATGCTCGTCCGCAGTCGGCACTTCGGGATTGGCTCAAACTGATCACCGTGGCTCGTGAGGAACATGATCGTGAGCACCCGGAGAATCCGTCGGCGCCATTTGCCGTCAACCTCATCGTCCACCGGTCCAACAACCGCCTGGAAGAGGATCTGGCGACCATCGCCGAGTTCGAGGTTCCGATCGTCATCACGTCCCTCGGCGCTCGCACCGACATCAACGACGCAGTCCACGCATACGGCGGAATCGTTCTCCATGACGTCATCGACAATCGCTTTGCACGCAAGGCGATCGAGAAGGGCGCCGACGGACTGATCGCGGTAGCTGCCGGGGCCGGTGGTCATGCCGGTAGGCAGTCACCGTTTGCCCTGATTCGGGAGATTCGTGAGTGGTTCGCCGGTCCACTGCTGTTGTCAGGTGCCATCGCTCATGGTGATTCGATTCTCGCTGCGCTCGCGGCCGGGGCCGATTTGGCATACGTCGGATCAGCTTTCATCGCAACCGAAGAGGCTAACGCGAATCCTGCGTACAAGGAGATGATCGTGGGTTCAGGGGCCTCCGACATCGTCTATTCCAACCTGTTCACCGGAGTACACGGAAACTACCTGCGGGGCAGCATCGTTGCCGCCGGCTTGGACCCCGACAACCTGGCCGAATCCGATCCATCCGCAATGAGTTTCGCGACCAACGACACCGATACCAAGGCCTGGCGTGACATCTGGGGCGCCGGACAGGGCATCGGAGCGATCGATGCAGTCCTTCCGACGCATGCAGTAGTAGAGCGTCTCGCCGCCGAGTACTCTGCCGCGCGAGAACGAATCTGCCGACTCTAGTGCTGTGACCGGCGTTCGTCGGACAGGTACTCGTGGATAAGGTTCACGAATACCTGTCCCACCGGCGACAACGTCGAGGGGTCGAAGGCGAGACCGTACGCACGCAGGAATCTCGGCTCGCAGGCCCGTTCCACCACCTGACCAGGCATCGATTTCGCCACCGAGCGCTCGACCAACGAACCGCCGAGTCCGGCGATGACCATCGGGAGCCGCGACTCCCGTTGCTCGGTCACCACCGCGAGTTCCGTTCTGGTACCGGCCTTTCGGATCGAATCTTCGATCGCGTCACCCATCGCTGCCCCGCGAGGAACGAATACCATGGGAATGTCCGGCATTTCCGAAAGGCGTACCGGCCCCTCGGGTAGTTCCGTTCCAGCCGGGTAGACCAGGCGGTATTCCTGCTCCCCCAATTCGACGATTTCGAGCCCTTCGCCCGCCTCGAGCGGCAGATGAGCCACCGCGAATTCGCAGTGGCCGTCCCGGATGAGACTTTCCAGATTGTCCTCACGCTCGAGTTCCGAGAATCTGACTCGTGCTTGCGGATACCGTCGACAGAACTCCGCAATCAGATCGACGATCGTCCCCGAAGTCAGTGCAGGGAAAGCCATGATGTCGAGGCGACCGACGATGGCGCCATCGGATGCCGTCAACTGTTCAGCCGCCGCAGCTACGTCTCGCAAAACCTGTCGACTCGGGCCGACCAGACTGCGACCGGCAGCACTGAGCACCATGCCGCGCCCGATGCGGTGGAACAGCCTCACTCCCAGTTCACGTTCGAGCCCGCGCAACGCTTGTGACACGGTCGGCTGAGCAACGCCGAGAGCCGCTGCGGCGCCGTTGATCCCCTTGTTCTCGACCACTGCGAGGAAGTACTCCATCTGCCGGAACTCCACAGTTCACTCCTCTTCCGTGGACGGAACGGCGGAGGTGGCCATTTCCGCAGCCGTCGCGATGAATGCAGCGGCCGCCGGGGATTGCTCGCCCGAGCGATAGACGATACCGACGTCGCGTGTCAGCGGCGGATCGAAGGAGAAGGCGCAGACGTCTGTCATCTGCTGTTGTGCAACCCTTCTCGGCACTACAGTGGCGCCGATTCCTCGACGCACGAGTTCCCACGTGGTCACAGGGTGGACACAGTCCACGACTACGTTCTCGGCGCCTTCGCTGAGCAAGCCCCGGAACTGATTCGATTGATCACCGAGATCGACCACAAGCGGCAAACTGTGCAAGAGCGCTCGCGGAACCGGATCCGCCAACGGCGTTGCAAGTCGGCCGGACAACGACGCATGGGTGGCTAGCACCAACTCCTGAGTGGCAATCGGAGCCGTGACCAAACCTTCGTACCCGATACTCAGATCGGTGACGCCGACCTCGGCCGACCCTCGCCGCAACGCATTGTCGACCCCGGCCGGGCCGTACGTGTCGAGAACACGCACGACGATCTTCGGGAAGTTGGCCCGGAATCGCCGGACCAACTCGACCATCGGATCGATCGAGAACGCCGAGTACGAGACGACGTCGACACGACCGAACTCGAGTTCGCGAACGGCGGTCACTTTCGCCTTCGCGCGCTCGACGTCGGCAAGGATTCTCCTGGCCGCGAGATCGAACGTGCGGCCCGCGTCGGTAAGAACCAACCGCCTGCCCGTCCGGTCGAACAGCGTGGCGCCGAGCCGACGCTCGAGCGTACGAATTGCCTGTGACAGCGAGGGCTGCGAAATGTAGAGAGCCTGAGCGGCCTTCGTTATCCCACCGTGGTCGACAACAGCGACGAAGTAGGTGACGAAGTGCAGATCCACTCATCCATCATACGACCAGCGATCCGTCGCTCAGTCCACCCGAGTTGCCCCTGGTACGGCCCACTCTCCGGTGAAGATCGGCTCCCGCTTTTCTACGAAGGCACGAACCGCGTCGGTGGCATCCGTCGCAAAATTGACCGCTTGCGCCCTCGCCTCGTTGTCCAAGGCCTCCCGCAACGAGAGGGAGGTGTGATGTTCGAGCATGGCGGCAGACTGACTCAGTGCGGCCGGCGGGCCGGCGGCGAGCCGCTGCGCCAGTGTTGACGTGTGTTCGTCCAGCTCGGCCGGTTCGACCAGATAAGTCACCAACCCGAGTTCGTAGGCTTCCTGTGCGTCGATCGTCTCGGCAAGCATCACCAGTCGCTTGGCTTGTTGGAGGCCGACCAGTCTCGGCAGGATCCACGAACCACCGAAGTCGACAGACAACCCCCGTTTGGCAAAGATCTGGCTGAACTTCGCACCCTTGGCCGCCACGACGAAGTCGCAGAGCAACGCCATGTTCCATCCGGCTCCGACGGCAAACCCGTCGACCTTCGCCACCAGAGGTTTGGGAAACTCACTCAGTGCGATTGCCGTTGCGTTGATGACACGCATGCGATCGAGCGGGTGCGACGAGCCACGCTTGTCCAGATCGGAGCCCGCGCAGAAGGTCCCATCCGCGCCGGTCAGGATCACCGAGCGAATCTGCGCGTCCTCTTGCAGTTCGAGGACTGCTTCACGTAGAGCGATCCAGGCGTCGAGATCGAGAGCGTTGCGGCGGTGCGGCCGACAGAGAACAATCGTCGCGACAGCACCGTCTCGTTCGATGCTTACGGCCGCACGCTCGATCGTCTCGGCACTCATGAACCACTCCACACGGGAGAGCGCTTCTCGGCAAATGCCGTGGCGCCCTCCTTGGCATCACGAGAGGTGAAGACCGGATCGATGAATTCGCGTTGCGCGACAAAGGCATCCGGATCGGTGTACTTGGCGGACATTGCCAGTACCTGCTTGGTCGCGCGAACAGCCAGTGGACCGTTAGCCGCTACTCGGGCCGCAAGCTCGCGTGCGACGGTCAGCGCGTGTCCCGGTTCGGCGAGCCGATTGACCAAGCCGTGATGATGCGCCACGGTGGCACTGAGTGGATCCCCCGTGATCGCGATTTCCATGGCCAACTGATACGGAAGAATTTTCGGCAGACGTAGGAGTCCGCCGGCGGCCGCGGCAAGTCCCCGCTTCACTTCGGGCAGGCCGAATTTCGCGTCCGTGGACGCCACGATCAAGTCGGCCGCCAAGGCCAGTTCGCAACCGCCGGCGAGTGCCCAACCTTCGACGGCTGCGATCAGCGGCTTCGACGGCGGAGCCTCGGTCAGACCGGCAAAACCACGACCCGGTAGCGATGGCCGCTCTCCGCGCGCAAATCCCTTCAGATCCATACCGGCGCAGAAGGTTCCACCAGCTCCGGTCAGAATGCCGATGGTGAGATCGGAGCGTTCCTCGAACTCGTCGATGGCCGCAGCCAAGGCTTCGGCAAGTTCGAGATTGACCGCGTTCTTGGCCTCGGGACGATTGAGGGTGATGACGGCAACGCCGTCGGCGAAGTCGGTGAGCACGACGCTCATGTTCGGTTCCTACTTCCGTGATGAGATTCTTGAAAGGTCACTGCGCGCGAATGCTCCAGCGCACGGGTGTGCCGCCGGACGGTGTCACGATCTCCCGCTTGGCCAAAACAACAAGATGAGCATGGGTTTCGCGGACTGCCAAGCGAAGTAGTCGCGGCGACATCTGTTCGAACGGGCGAGACCAGGAGATCGTGCGTGAGAGTTCCCAGGCCGTGGATTCAGGCTCATCCTGCACCGCAGCCACGATCTCCGCCAATCGCCCCTCGTGGTGCCCCATCAATTGACGTGCACGATCGGCGATCCCACGGAATCGATATTCATGTGCCGGAAGCACTTCGCACTCGCCCAGTGTTGTCGTCGCCTCGAGCGAGAGAAGATAACGATGAAGTGGGTTCTCGAGTTCACCGGGAATCGTGGAGATGTTCGGGCTGATCCTCGGCAGCATGTGATCGCCGCTGAACAACAAGCCTCTGTCCTCTTCCACGAAACAGAGATGTCCGGGAGTGTGCCCCGGTGTCCATTGGGCGCGGAGATTCCAACCGGGTAGGTCGAGTGAATCCCCTTCTCCCAGAATAATGTCGATGGTTTCGTGCTCGGCGAACCGCACCAGGTCGACCCGAGACGCGTCGAGCACTTCGGCCGGTGCGCCGAGTTCGGACAACTGCAGGTTCCAGCCACTGATGTCGTCGCGGGTCTGTTCGGGCCCGTGGTACCCGAGGAGCGTCGCGTCGGCCACGTGCATCGCAAGCGTTGCGCCGCTGACCTGCCGAAGACGCGGCGCCAGGCCGAAGTGATCGGGATGCAGGTGCGTGATTGCCGCATAGCGCACTTCGGAAACGTGGTATCCGATCGATGCTATGCCGTCGACGAGAGCCTGCCAGGACTGTTCGTGATCCCAACCGACGTCGATGAGGGCAAGTCCGTCGTCGAGCGCGAGTGCGTAGACGAGTACGTAGCGCAAAGGGTTGTCCGGCATGGGAACAGGGATCGACCACAATCCGTCCCGCACCTGTTCGACCGGTGGAAGGACTTTGTTCGCCCATGCCTCACGTTGTGCGACACCGACGTCTTCGGTCACGATCATGATGCTTCTCCGCTCGCGTTCAGCATGGTCCGCAGGCTCGACTTGAGCAGTTTTCCGCTCGCGTTGCGAGGTAGGGAGTCCACGAAATGGATCTGGCGAGGTTTCTTGTACGACGCCAACTTCGCTGTGCTGAAAGCGATCAACTCGTCGACGCTCGGCACGTCGGCACCGTCGACCAGTTTGACCACTGCGGTCACGGATTCACCCCAGCGCTTGTCGGGAACCCCGACCACCGCGACCTCGGCGACCGAGGGGTGCTCGGCCAGAATGGATTCCACCTCGATCGGATAGACGTTCTCTCCGCCGGTGATGATCATGTCCTTGAGTCGATCGGTGACGAACAGATACCCCTCGTCGTCCAGATGGCCGGCGTCCCCCGTTCGGAGGAAACCGTCGTGGGTGAACAATTCGGCGGTCTCACGGTCACGTCGCCAGTATCCGCGAGTGTTGTTTCTACTGCGCGCGACGATCTCACCGGAACTATTGGGCGGCAATTCCTCACCAGTGGTGACGTCTCGAATCGAGATCTCGACGCCGATCATCGGCTTGCCCGCAGAGCGAAGCAACTCCGAACGCGGCCCGCTCACATGATGGTCGTAAGCACGAAGGACGGATACCGAACCCGTCGTCTCGGTCATCCCGTATCGCTGAACGAATTTGCAGTTCAAGACAGTCATCGCGTGGGCGAGGAGCGCCGGAGTGATCGGTGACGCCCCATAGGCGACCACCTCCAGGCTGGTCAGATCGAAACTGTCGAGAGTCGGCAGATCTACCAGCGTCTGAATGACTGCAGGCACCAGAAATGCGTGGGTGACGCGGTGGGTCGCGATGGCATCAGCGACCCGAGCAGGCGCCATGTCTCCGAGCAGCACCAAAGGCACTCCGGCCGACAAGCATGTACTCATCCAGCCGGCACCGGCGATGTGAAAGAGGGGAAGTGCATCGAGTGCGACTGCATTCGAACCGAATTCGTAGACATCGAACCCCTCGGGCTCGTTGTACAGATTCCGGTGCGTGGCCACGACGCCCTTGGGCCGGCCGGTTGTCCCGGACGTGTACAGCTGCAGAACTGCTGCGTCCGGATCGTGCCCGTGTCCGGGGTCGACACCGGTCCCTGATGCCACGAACTCCGCCCAGGTTCGCGAATCCGGCAGGACCCCTGCAGCTCCCACGGTTATGACCTCGATGTCCGGCAACGCTGCGGACATCGCCGCCGCCCCCGCGGCGAACTCGTCATCGACGATCAAGACGTCGAGCTCCGCGTCCTCGGCGATGTCGACGAGTTCGAGTGGGTTGAGCCGCCAGTTCAACGGTATGAACACAGCGCCTGCCTTCGCACATGCGATGAAGGTTTCCGCACCTTCGAGCCCCATACGCAGTAGCGCACCGACACGAGCACCCGTTGTGGTCACTTCTGCCAGCGCACTCGCCAAGGTGCTGGTCTCGCCATCCAGCTCAGCCCAAGTCAGCGTTCGGTCGCCGCACGTGATTGCCGGATCGGACGGCCGTGTCGACGCCGAGTGGCGTATCCGGTTGGGTAGGTGAAGCTCGCTCACATCACGCTCCTGTGTTCCAGGTACTCACCGAGCACGAACCGCGGTCGGTGGTACTGGAACAGTCGACCATCGCTATGGCCTGCGCCACAAAGACGAGAAGGCGCACAGAGCCATAGCTCAGACCTATGTCCGCAGGTCGCAGCAAGTCACCGCCGCCAAGGCTCCGTCATCTGGGAGAATTCGTCAGATGCAGGCACCCGGCATGGACATACGCAGCGCGCAGTATCTCGTCGCGGTCGTCGATCACGGCAGCGTCACTGCCGCCGCGGACGTCCTGCGTATCTCGCAACCGTCCCTCTCGCAGGCCGTGCGCAACCTCGAACGAGCTCTCGGAGCCACACTCTTCGAGCGCACCACTCGCGGTCTGGCTCCCACCACGGTCGGACTGGCAGTTGCCGATTCTGCCCGTACGTTGCTCGCCGACGTTGCTCGGGCCGAGGCCGCGGTGGCTGCGGTAACCGCTTTGCGCGCCGGGGAACTCGCCATAGCAGTTCAGTCCGATCTCGCCATCGACCCTGTTGCAGAGGTCGCCGGACGCCTCCATCTGACGGCACCCGGAATTCGGTTCTCCACGAACGCCTCCGCCAACGCACAGGACGTGCGCGCGCTCGTCAGAGCAGGTACGTGTGAACTCGGGTTTCTCGAGACCCACCCGGGTACCGAAGTCTCCGACGGGCTTCGAGAAATTGCCGTGAGCACCCAGGAAACGGTCTTGTCGATCCCCATTCGCCTGGCCACAGACCTCCCCGATCCGGTTCCGCGCACCGTGGTCGCGCGCCTGCCAATGGTGGTCGAGGCATCCGCAGTTCGGCGCGGGCACTCGATCGACGACGATCTGGAACTCACCGACGTCGTCGTGGAAGTGCCAGATCGCCTTGCTGTCCGGGAAATGGTCGGGCAAGGTGTAGGCGCCGCGCTGCTGCCCAGATCGATCGCCGAACAAGACTCACCGGCATCTGAGGTTCGCTCGCTTTTCCCACCGATCACCCGGCAGACGATCTTGGTCTACCGCGACGGCCCGCTCTCACCGGCCGGGTCTGCGTACATCGAGAACATCTCCCCACGTCACAAGCCCTCCACGAACAGCCTGCCCAACGGCGAGAGCGTCTCCGGATCGAACTCGACGCCGTAATTCAGTGAGATCGGCGGCTCCACCGGAAATATCTCCGCGCCGGACGCGACCGATCTCTCGGCCAACGAACGCTCCATGAATGCCATGCCCAAACCAGCAAAGACGAACGCGCCGACGGTCTCCCGCTGCGCCAACTCCGTCGACATCCGAGTCCGGGCCCCGGCGGCCTGCAGAGACGACTCGATGGCAAGGCGAGCCCGCGAGTGTTTGAGCACACCCACCACGGGGAGATCGGGCAATGCCGTCAATGACACCGGCTCTCCCGCAGCGGGTTTCACACCATTCGGCCAGACGTCGGGATGAACCCCCGACGGCACTGCCAGCCAGTACTCGTTCACCCCCAACACTTTCGTGGACAGCGCCGACATGTCGGGTGGCCAGTAACTGAAGACCACCTCGCACGCGCCGTCTGCCAACACCTGCTCAGACGTTGCACCCTGCGGCAACTCACCGACCCGAACGGTCACAGCAGGCCACCGCTCACGAAAGTCCGCCACGATGCGTGCGATCGGACCTTCGAGACCATGTGCCGCGGAGCAGATGTCGAGCCGGCCACGAGGCTCGTCGGCCGTACCGATCGCGACGTCGAACGCGGCCGCGCTGCTGCGAGTCATCTGCCTCGCCGGCCCTACCAACGCCCGACCTGCTGCCGTCAGCACCAAACCGCGACCGACACGGTGAAACAGTTCGACTCCGAGTTCGCGCTCGAGGCCACGAATACCCTGCGACAGCGACGGCTTGGTGACCGACAGATTCTGCGCAGCCGTCGACAAGGACTCACCACCGGCAACGGCAAGGAAGTACTCGATCTGACGTAGGTCCACTCCATCGACTTTGCCATAAACGCAGACAGGTATACCGGTACCAAGCACTGCAGGGTGTTCACACACGCTTCATTAATCGGACATTCAGGACACACCTTCTTCTACCCGGCGCCACCTACCGTAATTGGTCCAGACCAATTACGGATAGGTCTGAACCACCGCGTCGAAGACAAGGAATCCTCGTGAGACGTACGACCATCGCGATAGCAGCCGTGACCGCGGCTCTCGCCGTTCCCGGCATCGCCCCCGCCGAATCCCACGCCGAACCCGGCTGGGGCAGTTCGTCCTTCGAATGGGGCAGCTCTTCGGGCGAGAACAACACGCCGCCCGCAGCGCCCGGCGTCAGCGTCCCCGGCGGACGGTACGAGCACCCCGTCGACCTGACCTTCACCGCCGAGCGCGGCGCCACCGTCCGCTACACCCTGGACGGAACGACACCCACCACCGACAGCCAAGCTGCCACGCCGGGACGTCCGCTGCACATCGCACAGGACACCAACGTCACTGTCGCAGCTTTCCGAGGCGATCACGCGAGCGCGGCCGTCTCGTTCGGCTACCTGATCAAGACCTCGGAAAAGCCGCTGGCTCAGGTCGTCGTGATGTCCGACGTCCACGTCGGCGATCACGCGAACAACGACAAGAAGTACGAAAGCTTCTTCGACACAATCGGTTCCATCTTCCCGAAACCCGACGCTATCCTCTCCAACGGGGACATGATCAACGACAACGGAGACGGCAAGGGGCCCGACCACAAGATCGTCGCAGAAATCTTCCAGGCAAACCTCGCCCGGAAGGGCATGAACGACACACAACTCCTGATCTCCAACGGCAATCACGATGCAAGTCTCGCGGCGATCAGAGCCGGATATCCGGCGGAGTGGTTCCCGGATTCCGGTGGCGGATACTACGAATCCGACGTCAATGGTGTCCATCTCTTCACGGTCAACACCGAAACCTACAACAATGATTCAGCGCAACGCAATTGGCTGAAGTCCCGCCTGACCGAAATCACCGCGGAGTCCGGGAACCTGACCAAGCCGATCCTGGTCCAGGGACACCGGCCGGCAAGCAACACAGCCATGGACGGGCAGCAGGCGTCGAACCCTCGATTGACCGAAGACCTGAGTGCCTTCCCTCAGGCAATCTTCTTCTCCGGGCACTCACATCTGAACAACAACGACGACCGGTCGATCCATCAGCGTGACTTCACGTCGGTCAACGACGGCTCGATGTCGTACATCGAAATCGATCACGGCTACCAGATGGTGACCGAGTCCGGTCTCGCGAACCGTTTCGAATCACCCACTGCCCAAGCGCTCTTCGTCGAGGTCTACCAGGACCGCACGGAAATCAACCGAATCAACATGGCGGCAGACAAGCACGACATCTACGCCGGTGGCGCGTGGTCAGCCAACTGGCAGCCGCCGTACTCGAGCGCGGGCACGCTGAGCGGTTCGGGGTGGACGGTCGAACTCGACGGGTCGACCAACCAGCAGATCAAGGACAACTTCCGCTACACCTCGGGCGCACGGAACACGCACGCGCCGGAGTTCACCTCGAGCACTCCGCTCTCGGTGACGACCGGCGAAAACGGTGCGACCGCACTGAGGATCGCGCAGGCCAAGGACGATCAGATGGTGCACCACTACGCCGTCGAGGTCACGGACACAGCCACCGGAGCGAAGGTGGTCTCGTCGAAGGTGCTCTCGGACTTCTACTTCATGCCGCGGCCGAACAGCCTCGACATTCCGATTCCCGATGCCGCAGCGGGCACCGCATACGAAGCCCGCGTCGAAGCCGTTGACGCATACGGCAACCGGTCACCGGTGACAACCCTGGCCTTCACCCGCTGACGTCCTCCCGCTGACCCGACACGACTAAGCGGCACCGCGCATATTCGCGGTGCCGCTTCTCGGCTCAGTTGTACGTGCGAAGCAGGCCCTTGCTGATGATCTGCTTCTGGATGTCGCTGGTGCCTTCACCGATCAGAAGGAACGGCGCCTCACGCATCAACCGCTCGATCTCGTATTCCTTGGAATAGCCGTATCCGCCGTGGATACGGAAGCTGTCCTGGGTGACCTCCGAGCAGAATTCACTCGCCAGATACTTCGCCATACCCGCGGCGACATCGTTGCGCTCACCCGAGTCCTTGAGCCTGGCAGCGTTGACCATCATCAGATGTGCCGCTTCGACTTTGGTGCCCATCTCGGCGATCCGGAACGCGATGGCCTGATGCTCGGCGATCGGCTTGCCGAAAGTCTCGCGTTGCTTGGCGTAGGTGACAGCCAGTTCGAAAGCGCGCTGGGCAATTCCGCAGGCACGCGCGGCGACGTTGACCCGGCCGACCTCGACGCCGTCCATCATGTGCCGAAATCCCGAGCCAGGGGTGCCACCGAGAACCTCCTCGGCTCCGATCTCGAAACCGTCGAAGATCATCTCCGTGGTGTCGATTCCCTTGTACCCCATCTTCTCGAGCTTGCCCGGAATGGTCAGGCCCGGGAGTACCTCGCCGAAACCTGCGGGTTTCTCGATCAATATCGTCGTCAGATTGTTGTGCGGCTTCTCCGCGCCCTCGTCCGTCTTGACCAGGACTGCCACCAAGGTCGAGGAACCCCCGTTGGTCAGCCACATCTTCTGGCCGGTGATCACGTAATCGCCGGAGTCCGTCCGCTTCGCCTTGGTCGATATGGCAGCAACATCGGAACCGAGGGCAGGCTCCGACATGGAAAATGCACCGGTGAGTTCCCCGGAAGCCAAACGCGGCAGGTACTTCGCCTTCTGTTCCGGCGTCCCGTGCGCCGAAATCATGTGAGCCACGATGAAATGCGTGTTGATGACACCGGACACGCTCATCCATCCACGGGCCAATTCTTCGACGCACAGCGCGTAGGTGAGCAATGATTCGCCGATACCCCCGTACTCGGGGTCGATGGTCAGTCCGAACAGACCCATGTCCTTCATCTGCTTGACGATGTCGGTCGGGTACGTATCCGAGTGTTCGAGTTCCTGCGCCGCGGGGATGACCACACGATCGACGAACTCGCGTACCGCCCCGACGATATCGGTCTGAGTTTCGGTCAATCCCGCCGTCTGCGCCAAACGAGTCACTGTTCCACCTGTCAGTCGGTACTTCGTGCCCTCCCGGTCGACGAAATTGATTCGACTCCAGGAACTTTCATCCCGCCGCGACGTGTGTGCGGCAGAGACGCTGTATCCATTCAATCCCCGAAGGGTATATGTGTCAAAGTCGATTTCGCATACGAACCGTATGGCGGAAACTATGTCCGAACAGGTCGTTCCTGCTGTTGACAACCGCGCCACGCGTGCTGGATATTCGAGTGGCCAGGTCGCGACGGGCCCTTCGATCGGCCCGTTCACGCGACGCATTCCCCACCTCTCCTCGAGACAGGCGCATTCCATGCACGACGCAGTCATCTGTGAACCCGTTCGCACCCCGGTGGGCGGATTCGGCGGAGTCTTCAAGGACGTTCCCGTCACCACTCTCGCCGGCACTGTTGTGCGTGGCCTCGTCGAACGAACCGGCATTGCGTCCACCGATGTCGACGACGTCATCTTCGGTCAGGGGTACGCCAACGGAGAGGCCGCGGCCATCGGGCGAATCGCGGCACTCGACGCCGGTCTCGACGTGTCCGTTCCCGGAATACAACTCGATCGCCGTTGCGGTTCGGGATTGCAGGCGATCATCTACGCCGCGATGCAGGTACAGACCGGGATGAGTGATCTGGTCATCGCCGGCGGCGCCGAGAGCATGAGCGGAACCGAGTTCTACTCCACCGACATGCGTTGGGGCACAAAGCGCCCTTCCGTCGAGTTCCACGACCGATTGGCCAAACCGCGCACGAACTCCGGCGGAGTCAACTTTCCGGTGGAAGGCGGCATGATCGAGACCGCCGAGAACTTGCGCCGGGAGTACTCGATCACCCGCGACGAGCAGGACCGATACGCGGTGCGATCGCACGAACGGGCCGTTCACGCCCAAGACAGTGGGTACTTCGACGACGAGACGATTCCCGTTTCGGTGCCCGGACGCCGTGGTGAGCAGACAGTCGTCACCCAAGACGAGCATCCGCGCCGAGGGATACAACTGTCCGATCTTGCTGCACTGCGCCCCATTCGAGGTCGCGTCGACCCTGAAGCAACAGTCACCGCCGGAAACGCCTGCGGCCAGAACGACGCCGGAGCCGCGGCCATCGTCACCACTGCGGCCAACGCCGAACGACTGGGCCTGCGGCCGTTCGCGAAACTGGTCAGCTGGGGTGTGGCCGGTGTGGAGCCGAACCGGATGGGCATCGGACCGGTGCCTGCCGTGGCGAAGGCTCTCTCCCGTGTCGATCTGTCGCTGGACGACATCGACCTCATCGAAGTCAACGAGGCCTTCGCCGCCCAGGTTCTCGCGTGCGCCAAGGCTTGGGGATTGAGCGCGCAGGACATCGAGGAGCGCTTCAACGTCAACGGTTCCGGGATCTCGCTCGGACATCCTGTCGGCGCTACCGGTGGGCGGATCCTCGCCAATCTGCTGCGCGAACTCGACCGGCGCCAGGCACGGTACGGGATCGAGACCATGTGTATCGGTGGCGGACAAGGGATTGCCGCGGTGTTCGAGAACCTGCGACGCTAGAAGCGTTAACCGATCGATCCGTCGCGGCGAAGTTCCGCGATCCGGTCGCCCGTAAGTCCCAACTCGGCCAGCAGAGAATCCGTCTGCTGGCCGAGTGCTGGAACGTCACCCATGCGCATTTCGACATCCGAATACGTCATCGGAGGCAGCACGGCATCGATCGGACCGTTCTCGGTGCCCACGGACCGCCACCTGGCACGCTTCTCCAGCTGCGGATGTTCCAGCAGACCGGCCATGTCGTTGAGTGCCGCGGCCGGAACACCAGCGGCGGCCAGACGCTGATCCAGATCTGTCGTCGAGTACAGACGCGTCAGAGAGCCCACCAATTCGTCTACCTCGCCACGGTTTTCGACGCGCACGATGTTGGTGCGGTAACGCGGATGATCGACCAGATCCTCTCGCTCGAACACGTCCACCATCAGCGCTCGCCATCCACGATCGTTCTGGACGCCGATCAGGATTTCGCCGTCGGCCGTGGGATACGAATCGTAGGGAACGATCGCGGCATGGCCGAGACCGACACGTGGAATCTGCTTGTCCGCATACATTTTCATGTACATCGGATGGCCCAGCCACTCGACGGTGGAATCGAACATCGAGACCTCGACGAGCGCTCCCTTGCCCGTTCGCTCTCTACGGAACAGGGCGCTCAGAATCGAAGTCAGCGCGTACATTCCTGCCGCGATGTCGGAGACCGGGATGCCGGTCTTGGTGGCCGTCTCCGGTGTGCCTGTCACGGAGATCATTCCGGTCTCGGCTTGGACCAACATGTCGTAGGCCTTGCGCTCGCGCCGCGGGCCGGCACTGCCGTAGCCGGACATGTCGATCACGATGAGCCGTGGGTATTTATCGCGCAGTTCCTCCGCGCCGAACCCCAGTCTCGCGGCTGCGTCGGGAGCCAGGTTCTGCAGGAACACATCGGCTCGCGCGACCAGATCGAGAAGGATCTGCCGGCCGGCTTCCGACTTCACGTCGACGGCGATCGATTCCTTGGAACGGTTGAGCCACACGAAGTGTGATGCCTGACCGTGAACCGCCTGGTCGTAGTGACGCGCGAAGTCACCCTCGCCGACGCGTTCTATCTTGATCACCCGCGCACCCATGTCCGCGAGATGTCTGGTGGCGAGCGGTGCCGCCACCGCCTGTTCGAGTGCAACTACGGTGATTCCGTCGAGCGGAAGATCCGAGTTCGGCTGTCCCATGTCAGTAGTCACCCCAGAAGTTTTACACCCAGAATTCTCACACTCTGAATTCTTGCACTCGAACAGGACGGATCAGATGTGGCGGCCGCCGGTGATCTCGAGAACCGTGCCGGTCATGTAGCTCGAGAGGTCGCTCGCGAGGAACAGCACAACCGAAGCAACTTCCGAAGGCTCGGCTGCGCGCCCCATCGGAATCTCGGCAAGCTTCTCGTTCCAGATCCGTTCGGGCATCGCCTCGGTCATCGCCGTGCGGACCAGTCCGGGCTGAACGGCGTTGACGCGAACGTTCTTGAACGCGACCTCTTTTGCCGCGGCCTTCGTCAGACCGACGATCCCGGCCTTCGCGGCCGAGTAGTTGGTCTGCCCGAGCATGCCCACCTTGCCGGAGATGGACGAGATGTTCACGATCGCGCCCGTCTCACGCTCGCGCATGCGGGCGGCGGCAGCGCGTGTTCCGTTCCAGGCGCCCTTGAGGTGAACGGCGATCACGTCGTCGAAGTCCTGCTCGGTCATCTTCCGCATCGTGGCGTCGCGCGTCATGCCGGCGTTGTTGACCATGACATCGACTGGACCGAAAGCGCTTTCGGCCAGATCGAGCATGGCCTCGACCTGTCCGGAGTCACGCACGTCGCAGGAAGCGAAACGGGCGACCGACTCTCCACCGAGTTCGGCGACCGCAGCCGTTCCCACGGTTTCGTTGATGTCGCCGAGAACGACGGTCGCGCCTTCCTTGATGAAGGTGCGCGCAATTTCGAGCCCGATGCCCTGGGCTCCGCCGGTCACTACCGCAACCTTGCCGTCCAACAATCCCATGTCCACTCCGTTCGTGAGGTTAAAGCTCGTCTGGAAAATGTGTCAGCGCTGGTTTTGCTTTTTCGCTTGCGCCACGAGCCCACCACCGAGAATCAGACGCTGGATCTCGCTGGTTCCCTCGTACAGGCGCAACAGGCGAACTTCACGGTAGATGCGTTCGACCGGAACACCGCGCATGTACCCGTTGCCCCCGTGGATCTGCACGGCGAGATCTGCGACCTTGCCCACCATCTCGGTGCAGAAAAGCTTTGCCGCCGAAGGCCCGAGACGGCGATCCTCACCGCTGACGTACCGCGCGGCCACCTCGCGCACCATCGCGCGCCCTGCCATCACACCGGCTTGCTGGTCTGCCAGCATCGCTTGAACCAGCTGGAAGTCGCCGATCGCGGTGCCGCCCTGTTCCGTGACCACGGAGAACGCGACAGATTCGTCGAGCGCTCGCTGTGCTGCTCCCACCGAGAGCGCCGCGATATGGACTCGTCCGCGCGCGAGAGACGTCATCGCTGCGCGGTATCCGGTGTCCTGGTCGCCACCGACGAGGGCCGACTCGGGAACTCGGACGTTGTCGAAGGTGACCTCGGAGGTCCAAGCACCTTCCTGACCCATCTTCTTGTCCTTGGGACCGACCGTGACACCTGGCGTGTCAGCCGGAACCAGGAACACTGCAATTCCCGGACCATCGGAATCCGCCGGGCGAGTGCGCGCGAACACCACGAACAGCTGCGCCAGTGGAGCATTGGTGATGAACCGCTTGTTGCCGTCGATCACCCAGTCGGATCCATCCAGCACTGCCTTGGTCCGAAGGCCGGCCGGGTTGGAGCCCGCGCCCGGTTCGGTGAGAGCAAAGGAAGCCACGACATCACCGGAGGCGATGCGCTCGAGCCACTGAGCCTTCTGCTCGTCGGTACCGAAGCCGACCAGCACCTGTCCGGCAATTCCGTTGTTGGTACCGAACATCGAACGCAGCGCCAGAGACGTGTAGCCGAATTCCATTGCCAGTTCGACGTCTTGGGCGAGATCGAGTCCGAGCCCACCCCATTCCTGAGGGATCGCGTAACCGAAGAGCCCGATAGCTGCGGCCTTCTTGCGTATGTCCTCAGGAATGGCGTCGGTGTCGGCTATCTCCTGCTCACGCGGAACTACTTCCTTACGGATGAACTCCCGCGCAGTCGCCAAGATATCTGCGAAGTCATCTGCGTCGACCTGCATTCCCACCACTCACCTTGCTGTTTCCGAAGTCCATGCCGTCCCCCGAAGTCAATACCGTGAGGCAATCGGAGTCAAAGACCTGAAAACGAACCGAAGGTAAGGCAGAACCTATAGCAAGCTTCAGACGGTGCGCAGTTCCCGCTTCAGTAGCTTGCCGCTCTGGTTGCGCGGAAGCTCGGCCACGAAACGGACATGCTTGGGCACCTTGAACGGAGCGATTCGCTCCTTGACGTGGGCAATCAACGCCTCGGGCGTCAACTCGTCGTTGCCGTCCTTGAGCACGACGATCGCGGTGACGGCCTCGATCCACTTGTCGTCGGGCGTACCGATCACGGCAACTTCTGCCACGGCTGGGTGCGTGTAGACCGCATCTTCGACCTCGCGTGACGCCACCAGGATGCCGCCGGTGTTGATGACGTCCTTGATCCGGTCGACGACCGTGATGAAACCTTCTTCGTCCCGCACGACCAGATCGCCCGAATGGAACCAGCCGTCACGGAAGGCCTCGGCGGTGGCTTCCGGATTCTCCCAGTAGCCGTTGCACAGCTGCGGTGAGCGGTAGAGAACCTCGCCGGACTCACCGTCGGCGACATCGTTTCCGTCGGCGTCGACGACGCGGGTTTCGACGAAGAACACCGCGCGACCACAGGAAGACGGGCGATCAGCATGCTCGCTGGGCTGGAGAACTGTTGCCAGTGGGCCGATTTCGGACTGGCCGAAGCAGTTGTAGAAACCGATGTCCGGGTAGCGCTCGCGCAGACGATTGAGCACGGTGACCGGCATGATCGAGGCGCCGTACTGCGCCTTCTTCAGCGACGACAGATCGCGGGTCTCGAGGTCCGGATGGTTGGCCAGCGGTACCCACACGGTCGGCGCCAGGAACAGCGATCCGATCTTTTCGGCTTCGACACGGCGCAGGATTTCCGGGATGTCCGGCGCCTGCATCAGACTGACCGTCGCGCCGACGGACAGGTACGGCAGCATGAAGACGTGCATGCCCGCGGAGTGGTACATCGGCATGCAGATAAGCGGGTTGTCGTTCTTGTCGAGGCCGAGCGCGATCACCGAGGACACGTACTCGTGAACCAGTGCACCGTGAGACATCATGGCGCCCTTGGGCTTCGAGGTGGTGCCCGAGGTGTACAGGAGTTGCGCCAGATCGGTCGACGTCGCACGCGGTTCGAAGACCGGCACCTCGCCTGCCTCACCGATCGTGACGACGGACAGTTCCGCGTCCCGCAGTGCGATCACGTGATCGAGATCGAGGTCGGAGCGTACCGAGTCGAGTGTCGGCGCCAATGCCGGATCCACCAACACCGCGCGGGCGCCTGACTGCGCCACGAGGTACCGGAGTTCCTCCCCCTTCAGTGCGTAATTGACGGGAACATGCACCAAACCTGCTCGTGCACAGGCAAGAAATCCGATTGCATAGGCGTCGGAGTTGGTTCCGTATGCCGCGACGCGGTCGCCGTGTTCGAGCCCCAGACCGAGCAAGTAGGCGGCGACCCGCGTCACCGCGTCGTCGAGTTCGCGGTAGGTGCGAGTGCGATCTTCGAAGACGACGGCTACACGGTCGGGGTACTTGGCTGCCGAGCGCCGAAGCACTCCGTCGACAGTGTTGGTGCGTGGATCCAGGCTCATGCGCCTCAGGTTATAGGACGTCCAACTAAACCGGAAGAGCGATCGTTACTTATTGCGCCATTCGGGCTTTCGCTTGTCTACAAAGGCCTGCATACCTTCCTGAGCGTCGCAGGTCACGGCGTTGGTTGCCATAGTTTCCGCCATCGCCTCGTACGCCTGCGCTTGTGGCAGATCGATCTGGCGATAGAACGCCTGCTTACCGATCTTCACCGTCAAGGGGCTGGCCGTCGTGATCTTGGCGGCCAGTTCGCGCACCTCTCGGTCCAGGTCTTCGGGCGCGACGACGAAGTTCACCAGACCCCAGTCCGCAGCGGTGTCGGCGTCGATCGTCTGCCCGGTGAGCAACATCTGCATCGAGCGCTTGCGCCCTACTGCCCTGCTCAGCGCCACCATGGGCGTCGAGCAGAACAGTCCGATCTTGACGCCCGGCGTGCCGAAGACAGCATTCGACGCAGCAACAACCAGATCACACGACGCGGCCAGTTGGCAGCCCGCCGCGATAGCCGGGCCCTGTACTGCGGCAATCACCGGCTGCGGAATCCGCTGTACGGTCTCCATCATCTCGGTACAGCCGTCGAAGATCGCCCGCTCGTCCTCGAGGGTTCTCCCGATCATCTCCGTCAGATCGTGTCCGGCGGAGAACACCGGGCCTTCGGCGCGCACGATCACGACCCGCACGCGCTCGTCTACAGACAATTCGACAAGGGCAGCCGTCACCTCACGCATGGTCTCCGCCGAGAGCGGATTGCGCCGCGCCGGCCGATCGAGCGTCAGGAAACCGAGTCCCACCGATTCCTCGACGGAAATCTTCACTGCAGTGTCTTCTACCTGTGTCTGCGACATGTGTTCTCTCTACCAATCGAATCCGTCCCGGTCAACGAGACGAAAAGGACATCCACTCGCACCGCGTCGATACGGTCCGGTCAATACTTCGCCACTACGAGGAGTGCCCATGAGCACCGATGCCGCCGTCACCACTGATCTCGAAGAGATTCTGCGCGCTCAGCAGGAAGCAACTCGAGCCGCTGGTCTTCCGTCCGCGCAGACACGACGCGAGCGCATTCAACGCGTCGTCGATCTCCTGGTGGCAAACCACAAGGATCTGACCGAGGCGATCAACGAAGACTTCGGCGGCCGAATCCCGGCCTACTCGGTGATGAATGACGTTCTCGGGTCGATGGTTTCACTCAAGCACGTTCGTGATTCGCTCGAAGAGTGGATGATTCGCTCACCGAGAGCTACCGGAGCGATGCAGGACCAGTTGGGTGCCACGGCGTACGTGTCGTACCAGCCGAAGGGTTCGATCGGCATCATCGGAACCTGGAATGCTCCCCTGTTCACTCTCCTGAGCCCGCTCGCCTGCGCCCTCGGAGCAGGAAATCGCGCCGTTCTCAAACCGTCGGAGATCGTGCCCAATACTGCGGCCGTCCTGGCCGAGGCGTCTCGTCGAACTCTCGACCCCGTGGAGGTCGCGGTGGTGACCGGCGGCCCGGAAGTCGCTGATCTGCTGACGTCGCTGCCTTTCGACCACCTCGTCTTCACCGGCAGCACGACCGTCGGAAAGCTGGTCATGGCCAATGCTGCGAAGAACCTGGTGCCGGTCACCCTCGAACTCGGCGGCAAGTCACCGAGCGTCTTGAGCCGCAGTGCCGATATCAGCTCTGCTGCTTCGCGTTTGGCTATCGCGAAGTCCACCAACGCCGGTCAACTCTGTGTCTCTCCCGATCTGATCTACGTTCCGCGCGAGAACACGGAAGCATTCATCGACGCGTTCACCGACCAGTTCACGGGACTGTTTCCCACGATTGCCGACAACAAAGACATGGTCTCGATAGTCAGCGATCGTCACCTCGCACGCATCGAGGGGTACATCGCGGACGCCGAAGAACGTGGGGCACGAATCATCACCGTTCCCGACGAAGAACTCTCCGCAGACACTCGTCGTCGCCCACTGCGAATCGTGGTCGACCCTCCGACCGACGCGCAGATCATGAAGGAGGAGATCTTCGGGCCGGCCGTCGTCGTCTTGCCGTACGACCAACTCGACAACGTCGTCGCCGACATCAATTCACGACCGAAACCGTTGGCGCTGTACTACTTCGGAACCGATCTGGACGAGAAGGAATCCGTACTCGAACGCACCGTCTCGGGCGGCGTCACCATCAACGACGCGATGTCTCACCCCGGGCTGAGCGACGCACCCTTCGGCGGCGTCGGGGCTTCGGGCATCGGGCACTACCACGGCCGTGAGGGTTTCCTGGAGTTCAGTCACGCGCGAACGGTATTCGAAGCAGCGCAGCATGACCCACGCGGTGAATGGGGAATGCTCCCGCCGTACGGTGAGGGTTTCGAGCAGATGATGTTGGCTCAGGTAACGCCCTAGGGCCTCCGGCCCCGTGCGCCTTTTTGGTAGTTCGCGCTACCGGAAAGGCGCACCGGCAAGGCCGCGGCTGAGGAACTCCACCAGCTGACCCGGTTCGGTATCCACCGACTCGATCAGTTGGATCAACTCCTTCTTGTCTTCTACCGCAAGCGGTTCGATGCCACCGAACGTGCGCATCGTGGACCCGGCCGGAAGAACACGAGCACACACGAGTGTGCCTGGCTCGAGGTTCAGCGAGCCCCACTCGTCCGTGACCTTCACCAGATGGCCGTTGCGGACGTCGCTGAGGGTCACCAACTGTCCCGGCTCCGTCGAGGCGACCTTGTACACCGAGCGCGGAATCGACAACCACTGATCGGCCAGTTCGCGTTCGTCGGCAGGCAGCAGTTCTCCGCGGCGCTCGACAAAAGCTGCGAAAATACCCGCATCGAACAAGGCAGCGTCGACGGCCAAACCACCTTCGACGGCCAGCGTCAGTGCTTCTTCGCTGTTGAACTGCTCGGCACGGATGAGCGCAAGATCGAACACGGCGTCGAAGTACTCCGGCGTGCGCGAGAACAACTGAGCCTTGACGTAGAGCCAGCTGGCCCGGTCGTCGAACGTCACCTCGGACTTACCGAGATGGCAAACCTTGAACTTTCGACCGGAACCGCACCAGCACTTGTCATTTCGTCCGAGTTCGGGGTGCTCGGCCGGGGCGTAGCGCTGAAGAACCTCGTGCAGAACCTCGGACTCGCCACCCTCGATTCGGCCCAGCAAAGCCAGCGCGCGCGTCACATCGCTTCGATCGGCGGCCAGTAGCGCCAGATCGAAGATCGCGGGAGTCCAGTCGGGATCTAGATCGTGCGCAGTTTCGTACGACGCCTCAGCGGCCAGGATCTTGCCGAGACGATCCGAAGCCTTGCCCGCCAGCCAGTGCGCTGCCGGCTTGACACGACGCGACCCTTTTTCGGCGAGAGCAGTTGCAACAGAATGCAATACGGAATCATGATCGTCGAGTTCGGACAACAGCTCCAACGCTGCCGCAGCCGCGGGCGGCTCGGCGAGGCCTGCGAAGGCCTGCGGATCCTCCTTGATCTGCTTGCGCGCCCAGTCCGAGACATCGTCGACGCCTTCGGCTTTCGCGGCCATGACCACATCGACGAAGGCGATCACCGACGCGGCTTCTTCGGGGTGCAGATTCTCGCGGACCTCGAGCATGCGGGCCCGGTTCGCCAGGTGGTATGCCTCGAAATCGAATCCGTCGACCGCAACGTAGTCACCGTCGCGGACGTAACCTGACGCCTCGAGCATCTCGCCCAGCGGGGCGGTCGGCTGACGGAACAGCGACGGCTCGTCGAGCATCAACTGCCAGACAATGGCATCGAGGGTGTCAGCACCGATGTCGGCAAGGACCGTCGCCAGGTGCTCGCCGAATCCGGGTGCGGGATCCAGTACCTCGGGGATGGTGCAGAGCGTCAGCTCACGGTCAGCGACGAACAATCCGATCAAGTCACCTTCCGAGCACTCGGCAAGGGTGTCGGTGTCGAGCAGAAAGCCTTCGTCGTGTGGGAACTCCGGATCTTCGATCCCACGATCAGCCAATAGATCGTCGTCGGTCCCGCGGTGCACGACGCTGATGCCGTGGATTTCGTCGTCGTCACGATCGAGGAAAACCCGCAGCATCATCAGATCGGGGTTCGCGTCGAGAACGCCGGACCTGATTTCCGCTTCGGTGAGCCGATGGGTCAACACTCGATGCTCGAACAACGTGTCGAGGGCGGCGTACCGTTCCTCACTCAAGTATCCGAGCAACGGGTCCTCGACGTACTCGACGAATTCGGTCATGTCCTCGGCTGTACCGTGCCCGGCGTCAGCCAACAGGGTGCCCCAGTCCGCCGCTGTCTGCGGGCCGTGCTCACGCAACAACTCCATCGCGGCTTCGGCGATCAAGTCATTGGCATCCATCGGTTCGTTCACCTATCCAACTTTAACGGGGTCGACTCGATACATCGTCACCGGTCATCGGTCGAGTGATCGGCGCCTCCACGCAACTCGCGCACCAGTTCTTCGGCCTCGAGATCTTCGGAAGCGAGAACCTCGAGCACCCTCGCAGCCTGCGATTCCGTTGCCATGACCACAACACCCACCGCAAACGCGCCAGTGGGGGCCGTCAGGACCCGAGCACTGATCACATCACCTGGCTTGCCTTCGACCGAGTGAGCAACCGTGACGGTCTCCTTGGACCCACGATCGAGCAGCACGACGCCGGTGTCGGACGTTTCGATCACCTCGTACACCGACCTCCGGATTCCGAGCCACTGTGCGGCTGTCACAACTTCCGCCTCCGGAAGTAGTTCGCTGCGTCTGGCCAAGAATTCGGCAAAGATTCCACCCTCGAACAGAGCGACGTCCAGTGCCGAGCCGTCGAAGATCGTGGCCGCGATCAGTTCGTCCTCGGAGAGATTTTCGTTTTCGAGATCGTCGAGCCCGGTCACGATGTCGACGAATTCGGAGGCAAACGCAAACAGGCATGCCTTCTTGTACAGCCACCGACCGTCCGCCTTGACGGATTCATCGGCCTTTCCGAGGTGGCAGACCTTGTACTTGCGGCCGGAACCGCACCAACACTTGTCGTTTCGTCCGAGTTCCGGGTGATCGGCTGGGACGAAGTCCCGCAGTACGGCGTAGAGATTCTCTTCGGTTCCGCCGTCGATCCGCCCGAGCAGTGACAGCGCCCGGGTCGCGTCGCCCCGGTCCGACGCGAACTGAGCCAGCTCGAACAAAGCCGGACCCCAACCGGATTCGGCAAGGACCGCTTTCTCGTAGTGCGCTTCCGCTTCGAGGACGCGTCCCAGCCGATCGACGGCCTTACCGGCGAGCCAATGAGCCGCCGCCCGCACCGACCGTGGCCCTCGCTCGGCCAGTTCGGAGGCAAGCGCTTCGAGGATTGCGTCGGTCACCGGGTCCTGATTCCGAAATCCGAGATCGAACACGGCCACTGCAGCACCCGGATCTGCCAGTGAGACAAAAGAGTCCGGAGCAGCGCTCACATGACGGTGGGCCCAGTCCGCGATATCGAAGTCGGCGATGACCGCGTCGGTGTATCCGCGGTCCGCCAGATCGACAAACGCAACGGCAGAGACTGCCTCGTCGTGGGTCAGGTCGTAGGTACTGGCCGCCAAGGCTGTCCGAATCTGCAGGTCGTAGGCGTCGAAGTCGAATCCCCGTCGGGCCAGTAGCTCACGCTCGTGCTCGTAACCTGCCACCTCGAAGATCTCACCCAGCGGCGCAACAGGAACCGTGAAGAGTGACGGATCCTCGATCAGGAGTTGCCAGCACACAGAATCCAGGGCCTCGACTCCGTCCTCCTCGAAGAGTTCGCCGAGCGCCGGAGCAAGATCGGGTTCGTCCTCGATCTCGACCAGACGAAACGCAAGTGTTCCGTCTTCGACAGCCAAGCCGACGAGATCACCGTCGGCGCACTCGCCGAGGGTTCCGGCCGGAAGTACCACAACTCGTCGACTCCGGAAGGGAGCAGCTCCGCGTTCGGAGGCTGCTTCTTCCGCCAGGGCCACCCGGATCGCCCCGTCGTCGTCGCCGAACGCCAAGATCGGTTCCAGGTCGGGGCTCGCGTCAAGGATGTCCGACGCAATTTCGACTTCGCTGAGCCGGTGAGTGAACACGAGCCCTTCGAGGACCGTGTCGAGAGCGACGTACTTTCCGTTGGGCAGGTACCCGAGCATCGGTTCGGACAGGTACTCGAGTACATCGGCCAACTCGGTCGCAGTTCCGTACTCCTCGAGATGGGTCGCCCACTCTTCGAGACTCAGCGGGCCTTGCTCGCGCAGAACAGCCAAAGCAGCGGAGGCAATGGAACCGGCAGCGTCGTCGTCGAAATCAGTCACCCGCCAATGGTAGGCGACCTATTGCAGCCCACTGAGCCCCTCGCCCAGCACGGTCGCACCGAGGATCGTCAGGATGACCGTCATCATCACCGCGTTGTTGGCGGTCATCCATGCCTTCGCGGACGCGAGGATCTCGTCGGCACGCTTGCCGGAGAACACCTTCACCAGGATCGGCGACGCGATGCCGACGCTCGCGATGACCGTGAAGATCACCGCGGCAACAATCTGTTGGGCAACGACATTCGTGGCGACCGCGATAGTGGCCGCACCGGATACCGCCAGCGCTGCATTCTTGGGATTGACCGCCGCGGACAAGAACGCCAATCCGAACGCCTTCCGCGGAGTCAACCCGTCGACGCTCTTCATCCACTTCGGAACTGTCGGCTCACTCCCGTTTCGCGGACGCGCGCGCCACTGCTTGTATGCCAAGCCGAACAGGACAAGACCCAACACGATTCGTACGACGCTCGACCACACCGAAGTCTGCGACGACTCCGACTCCGCAAACGAATAGTCCGCGATCACGATGGTCACCGCGACGACTGCCGAGATTCCGAGGACCCACCCGAGTAGAAAAGATGCCGCCCCTCGATGTGCTCCAGCGGTGATCATGACGAGCACGATCACCGCCATGGGCATCGAGACGAAAAGCAGGCCGAGGGCAATCGGAAGAGACAAACCGATCGCAGCTAGCACCGAAAACCTCCAGTTGAATGCACGATCGACGATCGATTCGAGGTCGAAATCACGACGTCGGAGGCAGCATGACCTCGATGAGATGCGGGCCGGGTTCCGCCAGCGCTGCGGCAAACTGTTCGGCCAACTCCTCCGCTGTGTTCGCCCGCGACGCGGGCACTCCCAACCCCTCGGAGATCTTGACGTAGTCCATGTTCGGAGATGACAGATCCAACATCGACTGTGCGACGACGCCGCCACCTTCTGCGCCGACTCGTTGCAGTTCGCCACGCAGGATGGCGTATGCGCGATTGTTGAGCAGAATCGTCGTGACGTTCAACATCTCTCGCGCCTGCGTCCACAACGCCGTGATGGTGTACATCGCGCTTCCGTCGGCTTCGAGATTGATCACCGGTCGCTCCGGCGCTGCCACAGCGGCGCCCGTCGCCACCGGGATGCCCTGGCCGATGGCACCTCCGGTGAGCGTGAGCACGTCGTGGCGCGGCGCTCCGGCAAGGGCAATCGGGATCGCCCAACCGGAAGTCGCCGCCTCGTCGGAGATGATGGCGTCGCCTGGCAGCAGGGCGCCGATCACGTCGGCCCAATTTCGAACGTCCAGAGGCCCGCTCGGCAGCGCCGGCCGATTCGCTTCCTGCAAAACAGGTTCGACTCCCGGTGCCACGAGTTCGGCCACTGCCTCCAGTGCACCGGCAACATCGTCGCCGACGCTTGCCAGCGTTGTCACCGCAGCACCCTCCGGTGCCAGATCGCTCGGTTTTCCGGGATACGCAAAGAACGAGACCGGCGAAACCGCTCCGGCCAGAACCAGCTGAGTTGTTCCGCGAAGTTGTTCGGTGGCGTGCTCGGCGAAGTATCCCAAGCGCTCGAATGACGGTAGCCCCGCACCGCGTTGAAGCCTGGCTGGAAAAGTCTCGATCAGAATCTGTGCACCGGTCGCGACCGCAATTCGGGAAGCGGCGCGCAGCCCAGCTTCGGAACAGGCTGCGCCGCCCAGCAGTAGCGTGGCGCGACCCTCGGCATTGAGCGCGCCCACCACCGAGTCGATCTGTTTTGCAGAAACTTCCGCCCGCGGCGGTATGTCCCGAGGACCCGCAAGAACTCCACCTTCGCCCCACGAGACGTCGGCAGGGAGGACAAGTGTGGCAATGTGCCCGGGCGGATTCATCGAGGCGGCAACGGCGTCGGCCGCGTCGCTACCGACGGTCGCGGTGGATTCGGAACGTCGACTCCACCCCTCCAACCATTCGGTCAGCGCATCGATGTTCGATTCGAGAGGAGCGTCGAAACCGTGGTGGTAGGTCGCGTGGTCCCCGACGATGTTCACGATGGGGGTGTGGGCGCGGCGCGCGTTGTGAAGGTTCGCCAGTCCGTTCGCCATACCGGGGCCCAGATGGAGCAGCGTCGCGGCGGGCTTTCCGGCGATCCGTGCGTAGCCGTCCGCGGCACCGGTCACGGCGCCCTCGAACAAGCCGAGTACCGCACGCATCTGCGGAACGGAATCGAGTGCGGCGACAAAATGCATCTCGGACGTTCCTGGATTGCCGAAGCACACCTCGACGCCCGAGTCGACCAGGCTTTGGATAAGCGACTGTGCACCGTTCATTTCGATCACCTCTTCTTCATGAAAAGCTGCGAATGCTTCCTGCGCTTCATCGTGAGCAACCGAACTCCCGGTGCGTGCTCCTCGATCCGAACAGTCATCCGTACCTCCGTCGTGGCCGAGAGTCTCGATTCAAGCTACTCGGTCGGGAGTTCAGCGTTCGTAGCCCTTGCGCATATCGTCGACGATGCGTGGCCGGTCGAGCGTCGAGGGCTCCAACTCCCGCCTCGGGCGATCGCGAGGAAACACCGAGGCCGACGCCAGCGTCGGCTCGTCGAGGAACCGTAGTTCCGGCACATCAGCGGGCAGACGAAGGTCGGGTGGAGTGGATCCCGCTTGCGCGAGCACATATCCCCAGTCACCGAAGCTCGGCACGAAAACGTGGTAGGGCGAGACACTCAGTCCGACAGCCGATACCGTCGACACCGTTCGCCAGTACGCATCCGGCGTCGAGTACGGGCTGCCGGATTGGACGACCATCAGCCCGCCCGGATTCATCGCGGCAGCGGCAAGTCCGTAGAACTCCATCGAATACAAGCGGCCAAGTGCGGGGGTGTCGGGATCTGGGAGGTCGACGATCACCGCATCGAAACCCGGTTCCGGACGCTCTCGCAGCCACCGAAACGCGTCGTCGAGTACGACGTCCACCCGTGGATCCTCGAGCGCTCCCTCGTTCAGATCACGAAGACGCGTGTTGGCCAACTCGATGACTGCCGGATCGAGTTCCACTTGAACGATCTGCTCGACGCTGTTCATTCGCAGCACTTCCCGTGCAGCGAGGCCGTCACCGCCGCCCAGAATCAGCACGCGCCGGGGGTCGTTCACCAGGGCCGGATACACCAGCGACTCCGTGTACCGATGCTCGTCGACACTGGAGAACTGCAGGTCTCCGTCGAGGAACAGGCGCACGTCGTTCCCCCGCTCGGTGACGACGATTTCCTGGTACACCGATCGCTCGGCGGCCACCACGGGATCGGTGTAGAGCCGCTGCCTCGACGTGGTCTCGATGTCCGACGCTGCGATCAGCAACCATCCGATCAAACTTGCTGCCAACAGCATTGCGACGACGGCGATCGATCGTGCGCGCAGGCTGAGCTGCCACCGAAGGAGTATCAGCGCGACCACTGCCGCAGCCACGAGATTGATCATGCCGGTGAGTGCGGCACCGCGAATCATTCCCGCCCACGGCAACAGTACGAACGGCCACAGCAGACCACCGATCAATGCGCCGAGGTAGTCGGCGGCATTGAGGTTGGCCAGTACCTTTCCGGTGCTCTGTGCGTCGTTGTCGCTGCGACCGGACTGCAGGAGCGTCATCAGCAGAGGCACTTCGGCACCGACGAGGATGCCGATCAGCGCGGTCGCCGCCACCAGAACTGCTGCGCTGGAACCGAAGAACGTGAAGGTCACGTACAGCGTGACGGCACTGAATCCGCCGATCAGCCCGAGCAGTATCTCGACCGTCACGAACGAAACGGCAGCGTGTCCCAGCAGAGGTTTGGCGGCCAGCGCTCCGATACCCAGAGCCGCAACAAATCCCGCGACGATCAACGACGTCTGGGTGATGCCGCCGCCGGTCAGACTCACGCTGAGTGTCAACAGGGCCAGCTCGTAGATCAGGCCACACGCAGCGCACGCCGCAACAGCCGCAAGGAGAAGGACGCGTGCACGCGGGCCGAGCATCGTCGAACGCTCGTCAACTGTCACATCGGGATCAGCGGCAACCATCAGGTGAGCGCTGCGGCGTTCACCAAACCGATGGACAGCAAGCTCACACCCACAGCCCACGCGGCGCCACACATCTTCGGATCCTGCACCAGCGCAACCAACTTGCCGGGAAGGAATGCGTTCATCAATCGCAGCGCGATCGCTTGCAACACGATCGCGAACAGTCCGTACACCGCGGAGTCGGCGAGTCCCTGAGCAAAGCCGTCCGAACTGGTCAGGATTGCCGTCACCACGATGATCGCCAGCGCAAGATGATTGGAGGCCAACAGAATCGCAGCGTTCGGGTTCTTGTCGACGTAAACCTGGTGGCGGAGATTTCCGGGTGTCATGAGGTCGAGGACCAGGAATCCCGTCGCCAGAACCGCTGCACCGACGACGAAGTAGGCGAGGGTGCCGAGAACGCCCCCGACGAGCAATGCCGGATCCACCGTCCCGATCTCGACGGAAGTGGATGCAAAGATGTTCGTCACGCCGTTCTCCTTCTCATTGAGCATTACCGTCATTTGGCACTACCCGAGCCGCCGCTGCCACTGCTTCCACCCGCCGGGGATCCCGGGTTGAAGCCCGGTCCCAGGTACGCGTATCCGCCGCTGCGATACGTGCCGTCGATGTCCTCTACCTTGATGGTGCTGCCACCGCCCGAAGCCGAACTGACAGTGACGATGTCGTCGTCGTAGCGCAGGTATTCGTTGCCGCCGTCAGCACTTCGCGCCGCTGGTTCGTCCGCGTCGACAATCCGTGAGACGGTCGTGCCCACTGGATCTTTCGACGAGTACAACACGACGTCGCCATCCTGGGACGTCTTGGAATAGTTGTCCGCGATGAAGTCTTTGGCTCCACCACCGCACGCCGACAAGACAATTGCGGCCGCCAGCATCACCGGAGCCAACCACGTCCGCCCCCTCACGGCTGCCACCTGCTGCGTGTCTTCACGATCACTCCTGTCCCCTCCCCCGGGTACAAATGCCAACTCTGCCAACTCCACCCCTGGCGGTCTCGCACGCCATACAAAGCGGTCAAAGCCGTGTCGTCACCGGGAAAGGATCCGCAGATCCAACCGTCGTGGCCGGCGGACTCTTTCAACGACGCAGCTTCCGAGTCGAATTCGACCCGGTCCATCACCAGTGAGGAAGACTCGAACCGGTAGTTTTGCGTGGACTCCACTGCGGGCAGTAGTTCACCGCCGACTGCAAGAGCATCGCACGAAACCTGTTCGGTCAGTTTCTTTCCCGACGCCCAGGCCGTCACCACGTGCGAAGCCCCCAGCACTCCGAGGGTCAGCGTCGCGTCGGAAGTTCCGATCACCAACTCGGCGAGGGTCGGTGGCGCAGGAGCTCCCAGTACCAACCCCAGTGCCGAGGCATCCACGTCGGTCGGCTCCACGTCGAGTAGATACAGGCTCATTCCGGGGGGCCCGAGTGGATGACAGTGAGTTCGCTGCGAGTGACCGCCCGTCCCGTGGAAACCTCCCACGACTGTCCGCGCGCCCACTTCTCGAATGCAATCAGGCCGGTCTTGTCGGCGGTCGCATAGTCCGCGTATTCCATCGAGCCGGAAGGGGCCGTACCCGTCGTACCCTCGGCCGTGAACTTCGCCGTTCCACTTTCGATCTTGCGGTGAACCTTGTCGTCGAGAATGACGTCGCCGTTCGGGACCAGGTTGGTTCCTTCTCGACGCATCCAGAGAGTCATCTCCAATTCGCCCTCGTCGTCCTCGACCGTCAACCAACGACGACCGGTCGAACCGTCGAGAAGGTGCTCACGCCAGATGTACCCCTCTTCGTCGAGCGTGATGGTCCCTCGAACAACATGGTCGATACCCGCGTACGTGATGATGTCGCCGACCCCGATCTTGTGGGGGTCGTACACCTCGGGATAGTCGGCGAGCGGGTCGACGCGAGCATTCGGCTTGCCCTGGCGTCCACGCAGGACCACAAACACGACGGCAGCGATCACTACGAGTATCAGGACAACTATCAGCACGTTGGTCAACGGTTTCTCCGAAATCGTCTCGGCAGGGTTGCCGCGGGCCATACCCTACCGATCCGTTCTCAGCCTTTTCGGATGAGACTGCCGGCAATCCGGCCTGTCGCCGACCGGACAGGTCTCCAGCGCCGCGGGCAGATCGAAAGACTGCCCCGGCGCACCTTTGCGTTTACGCTCAGCCCGAGGAACTCCGCGCGAACGAAAGCCGGTCGACTGACGATGAGCAAGAACACGGAGCCGTCTGCCCGCACCGTCATGCACACACCACGATTCTGGTTGACACCATTGATAGTGGTCACCCTCTTGATGTCTGCGCTGGCAGCGTTGTACATGGGCGGAATACTCGACCCCAAGAAACACCTGGACCAGTTCCCGATCGCCCTGGTCAACCAGGACGAGGGCGACACCCTCCCCGGTGGCGACCCCGCCGACCGCAAGAACTTCGGAAACGACATCGTCGCCGGCCTCGAAAGCGGAATCGACCACCAGAAGATCGACCTGCAGCAGATCGGTATCGCCGAAGCCCAATCGCGGTTGAGCTCCGGCACGCTGTACGGCGCGATCGTGATTCCCAGTGATTTCACGAAGAGGACGATCATCCTGGCGGAGGCCAGCGTCGTCGCCGGTGACGTAGAGCAACCGATCATCACGATCTACACCAATCCTCGCGCCGGTTCCGTCTCGGCATCGCTGGTCCAGTCGATCGGAACCACAGCCCTCGCCTCGGTCAACAAGAACATGGGCGAGCAACTCACCGCCCTTGTCACCGCGCAGTTGGAAGCGGGAGGCACCGGAGCCCAGATCTCCGGAGCGAGCCGCCTGCTGCTCGAAAACCCGGTGAACGTACTCACGGTTGCCCACGATCCACTTCCCGACGGAACCGGATTCGGTTTGGTGGCATTCTATTTCGCGCTGCTGTTGGTCCTTGCGGGATTCACCGGAGCAACCGTGGTCAATTCCTTGGTGGACGGCATGCTCGGATACGCGCCTACCGAATTCGGTCCACTCTTCGTTCAGAACGACGTTGTGGGTATCAACAGGTTTCGAACGCTGCTCGTCAAATGGGCATTCATGATCGTGTTGTCCGGCATAGTCTCCGCGTTGTTCCAGTGGATCAGTCGCGCCCTCGGAATGCCGGTCACTCACGGGCTTGCATTGTGGGAGTACGGCGCGCTGGTCATCACAGCGGTGGGCATCACGGCGATGTCGGTGATGGCCGCGTTCGGCTCGTTGGGCATGTTGATCAACCTGTTCGTGTTCGTCATTCTCGCGCTGCCCTCGTCCGGTGGCACCATCCCCCTCGAAGCCAGCCCCAGGTTGTATGCCTGGCTGGCGCAATTCGAGCCGATGCACCAGATCTACATGGGCACGCGATCGATCCTGTTCTTCGGCGCACGCGGTGAGGCAGGCCTGCTGCATGCCGTCTGGATGACGTTGGTGGGGCTACTGATCGGCGTCGTACTCGGCATCGTGACCACCCGTTTCTACGACCGCAAGGGCTACGAGCGCACCCATCGTCCCAAGGTGGCGTGACATGGTACCCAGCCGGGATTTGATCGAAACCTGTTGAGCCGATTCAATGTGATTGCGCGTTTCGGGAATCTTCGAGCCCCTTCCGCACGTTGTACAACTATGGCTAATTACAAAACAGTCAATCCCGCGACAGGTGAAACCGTCAGGGAATTCGATACTTTGGATGACGCCGGAGTTGAAGCCGCACTTGCGAACACGCATCGCGGCTACTTGACCTGGCGCAACAGTGCGCCACAGCAGCGTGCGGCAGTCCTGAGCAAGACCGCCGAACTGTACACAGAGCGCGCAGACGAACTGGCCCGAATGATCTCCTTGGAGATGGGTAAGCCGGTCCGCGAGGCCAAGGGCGAAGTACAACTCTCGGCCGCGATCTATCAGTGGTATGCAGACCACGGTCCGGCACTGCTCGAGGAAGAACGACTCGACGTTCCCGGGGCCGAGGAGTCGGTTGTGTACCGGCGACCGATCGGCGCTCTCATCGGCGTCATGCCGTGGAACTTCCCGTACTACCAAGTCGCCCGCTTCGCGGCACCGAATCTGATGCTCGGTAACACGATCATTCTCAAGCACGCATCGAACTGTCCGCAGTCGGCGCTGCTGATGGAAGAGATTCTGCGACAAGCCGGATTGCCGGACGACGCCTACGTCAACGTCTTCGCGACCAACGAGCAGATCGCGGACATGATCGCCGATCCCCGAGTTCAAGGTGTGTCACTGACCGGCAGCGAACGCGCCGGAACCAGCGTCGCCGAAACTGCCGGACGCAATCTCAAGAAGGTCGTCCTCGAACTCGGCGGATCAGACGTGTTCATCGTCCTCGATTCCGACGACATGGATGCCACCGTCAAGTCCGCAACCAAGGCACGTCTGTCCAATGCCGGCCAGGCCTGCAACGCGGCCAAGCGTTTCATCGTCACCGAAGATTTCTACGACGACTTCACCAACAAGTTGGCGACGTCCTTCGAATCCGTCACTGCCGGTGACCCGTTGGACGAATCCACAGTGTTGGGTCCACTCTCTTCGCAGAGCGCGGCAGATACTCTGATCGAGCAGATCGACGACGCTGTGTCCAAGGGTGCCACGCTGCTGACCGGTGGAAAGAAGATCGACGGCCCGGGCGCCTACGTTCAACCGACATTGCTCGCAGACGTGACACCGGACATGCGGGCCTACAGCGAAGAACTGTTCGGACCTGCCGGAGTCGTCTACAAGGTCAAGTCGGCCAGCGAGGCTGTGGAACTTGCCAATTCGTCGGTCTACGGCCTGAGCGGATCCGTCTGGAGCAGCGATCTCGATTCCGCCCGGTCGGTCGCTGCAGATCTCGACGTGGGAATGGCGTTCGTCAACGAGCACGGAACGACGTTGCCCGGTCTGCCCTTCGGCGGAGTCAAGCGCTCCGGAGTCGGCCGCGAGCTGGGTCCGTGGGGAATGGACGAGTTCGTCAACAAGAAGCTGCTCCGCGTCTCGAAGAAGTAGTTCGACACAGAAGTAGTTCGACACAGAAGTAGCTCGACACAGAAGTAGCTCGGCGCAAAGAAAGGCCCTGACCTCGATGGAGGTCGGGGCCTTTCCTCATAACCCACGGACCAGCAAGCGGGTCCGCTGCCTGGTCACTCGCTTGCCGGCGTGGCACCCCCACGAGTGAGGCTCCACCCGAACCTCGTCGCGATGACAGCTGACCCCCAGCCCAACAGTGCACCCACCAGTGGAGCAGCGACGGCGGTGTAGATCGCCTCGTTGGAAACACCAACCGACACGGCGGAGTCACCGACGAAGGCGAAATCGGTTCGGGAGGCGAAGGACGCCCACTCGATCAGGCCGGAGACAACAATAATCAGGAACCCCAGCAGGAAGCCGAAGCCGGCCAGCAGAACGTGAAGTGCGCGCATCCGGTCAGTCTGCCTGTAACACCCACCCAGATAAAACCGACCTGCTGGTATGACACTTTCACGAATCGCTCGAACTACCGTAGTCGCCGCTGCCTCTGCGCGAGTGCAGCCATCTGTTCCGCGACTTCAGCGTCCGCGGACGTAGTCGACGTCACGATCCTTCCGGGTCTCAGCAGCGGGCCGACGACGCCGTACGGAGCGGCCTGCACGTATCTGGTGGTTGCCAGGACAGCAGCGTTGAACGAGCCGAACGTCTCGATTGTCGACATGAACCGGGCGTCGACCATGTTCCCGCAGGAACTGATCTGGGACACCGTCAATCCCTACTTCACCTTGCCGGTTGTACTCGGCCACGCCATCACGCTGTGGACTCCGACTGCACCGGGCGAACACTCTCTGATGGCCTACCAGACGTCCGCGGGCGGGCCGGTCACAACGGTCGATGTCAATCCGGCGACACCGATCGGTCCGGGGTGCGTCGTCGCACCCTGATCCGCTAGCCCTCCAAGAAGTCGACGAGCACCCGGTTGATTTCATCGGCGGGAACCATCGGAATGCTGTGATGCGAAGAAGCTTTCAGAACCTCGACACGCGCTGCGGGAAACCTCTCCCGCACTGACTTCGACACGGTTTCCGCATCATGCACCCGCCCGTCTTGTGCGAGGACCACCAGCAACTCGACATCCAGTGCGCTCAAGGCATCCTTCGAAGGACGTCGAGGCACTACGAGATCGGGTCGCGGTAGATCCGAAGTGCCCACTTCCACAAGAGACAGCCAGTCGGAGTCGATGCTCAACTCGCCTGTCTCCCATTCCAACAGTCGGCGTCGGCGTGCTCGCGACGGGGAGAGCAACAGCGGAAGCACACGCAGAAGGTAGCCCGCCTTCATGCCGGAGAAACTCGAATTGGGGTCGAGCAGAACAAGTTTGCCGAGACGATCCGGTCGATGCAGCGCAAAGGCCAACGCAATCATCGCGCCGTAGGAATGTCCGATCACATCGACGGTGTCGGCCCCGGTGCAATCGACTATCGAGTCCATCCACTCGATCAGATCGTCGACGGACTTCATCCGATCGCCATTCGGAACGCTGAGTCCGGCATCACCCAGCGTGTCGACGGCAAAAACACGCCGGGATTTCGACAGCGCCCCAACGTTGTCGAACCACACCGTCGAAGTGGCACCTCCCCCGGGCAGAAGGATCAACGGCCGCGAGTCTGCAGGTCCACAGACGTTCACGTGAGTGCTACCGAACCGCCCCGCGAGATCCACACCCAGCGGTTTCTGCGGCCATTTGGTCAGTACAGCGTCGTATGCGCGATTGAAGTCCATCCCCTACCCCCATTTCTCTCGATTATCGAGATAGTAGACAATCAAGAGACAACACACCAGGGCTGGAGGCATCCTTGAGCGTCGGCGATGCAGAAGACGAAGCGATGGCGATCGTCCACTCGCTTCGCGCACTTACCGTCGACTTGAACGTGGCGGTTTCCGGCTTTGCGAACAAGTACAAAATGCACTCCACCGACGTGCGCGCGTTGATCTGCCTTCTCGATGCCGAGCGCTCGGACACACCGGCGACACCAGGCTGGCTCGGCGCACAGCTGGGTATCAACTCGGCGTCGGTGACCGCGCTCGTCGACCGGATGGTCAAAGCGGGCCACGTAGCTCGGGAGCGGGACTCAGCAGACCGCAGGCGGGTGCTCTTGCAGGTCACACCAACCGCAGCCGCACTCGGCGAGAGTTACTTCGGCCCACTCATTTCACGGGCGGTGAGCACCCTCGGCAATTACACCGCCACAGAGCGAGCCACCATCGCGAGTTTCATCGCCGCGATGCGAGCGGACGTGGAGCGGACTCGAGTCGATAGGGAGCCCTCCCTGTGACTCGCATACTTCCCGCGGGAGAACGCGCATTGCTCGTGGACTTCGATTCCGAAGCTGGCGTTCTCGCGTTCACCGAAGCACTGACGCGTAACACCCCGGTCGGGGTCGAAGACTTCCTCCCCGCAGCTCGCACGGTCCTGGTCACGTGCACCCCGGCGGCAGATCTCACGTACGTCCGGAAGCGCTTGAACGATCTCGAGCAGACCGATTCTGCCGCGACCACAGACGAACATTTCGAGACGGATGCACTCACCATCGCCGTCAGGTACGACGGGCCCGACCTCGACGACGTCGCACAGTCACTTGGTATGAGCCGATCCGAGGTGGTTGCGGCCCACACCGGGGCAATGTGGCGTTGCGCCTTCATCGGATTCGCACCCGGCTTCGCCTACCTGACTTCAGGCGACACTCGGCTCGACGTTCCGCGTCGAACGCAATCACGAACCGCTGTGCCTGCCGGTTCCGTCGCCCTGGCCGCTGGATACAGCGCGGTCTACCCGCGTGCATCACCGGGTGGCTGGCAGATCATCGGGAGCACCGATGCCGTGATGTGGGATCTGAACGCCACACCACCGGCCACCGTTCATCCCGGCAGACGCGTGCGCTTCGTGAACGAGGAACAACGATGAACAGTCTGGAGATACTCGACACCGGGCCGCTGAGCCTGATCCAGGACCTCGGACGGATAGGTCATCTTCGCTCGGGTGTCGGGGTTTCCGGTGCGGCAGACAGGCGATCTCTCAGGCTTGGCAATCGGCTCGTCGGCAACAACGAGGGCGCAGCCGGTGTCGAGGTCCTCCTGGGTGGGCTGAGTCTTCGGGCGCAGCAACCGACAACGATCGCGTTCACCGGTGCGCCGGCACAGGCCTACCGCGACGGCATTCCGGTCGGGCATTCGAGCGTGATCGATCTGCGGGCTGGTCAGACCGTCCGCCTGGACTACGCACCGAGGGGACTGCGGACGTATTTGACCGTCCGAGGCGGCATTGTGGTTCCCGAGATCCTGGGATCGCGCAGCACCGACACGATGTCCGGGATCGGTCCGGCGCCTCTCGAGCCTGGTGTTTTTCTCCCGATCGGGCCATCGCCGACCACGTTCTCAGCCGTCGACCTCGCACCGGTGCCGCCGATGGCAAACGAGACTCTCGCCATTCGAGTGGTGTTCGGTCCTCGCGCAGATCGATTCACCAACCCCGAAACACTCCTCCATGGCCGATGGGCGATCTCGACCGACTCGGACCGAATCGGCGCACGCGTCGATCGCGTCGGCGCCGACGAACTACTTCGAAGAACAGACGACACCGAACTGCCCACCGAAGGCGTGGCACTCGGATCGATCCAGGTCCCACCCAGCGGCCAACCTGTCGTGTTCCTCGCCGATCACCCCATCACCGGCGGCTATCCGGTGGTGGGAGTGGTCGCGGACGCAGATATCGACCGACTCGGCCAAGCCCGCCCGGGTCAACACATCCGGTTCGTCAGGGCCTGAGCACGCCGAGCGATGGCGTGTCGGCCCCAGCCGTCACACTGATGTCGTGCGAGTTGTCCTGGTCCCCGGTAGTACGACGTCCACGGGAGGTGTGACGGCAACTGTCCTACGGACCGATCCCGCTGGAACGCCGCTCGCCGATCCCGTCGAATACCCCGACCTGATCGCAGCGGTACGCACCATCGAGGAAGCCGAGCACCCGCGGTGGGTGTGGCCGAGTACGGCGACCGTGTACCCACCTCTACTGCGGGCAGGCGTACGGGTTCAGCGGTGCCACGACATCTCACTGACCCGCGCGATACTCGGAATGCGCGCCGGCAAACCGTCACCGCCCGCCGAGGAGTTCGACGACGATCGACTCGGACTCTTCGACACTGCACCCGTTCTCGATCCCCTCGCCGTCGTCACCGAATTCGCCGAGCAGCGCGCAACCATCGGCGCGGACGCTCGACTGGACTTGTTGATCGCAGCAGAATCGGCCGGCGCTCTCAGCGCCGCCGAGATGACGCACACGGGCCTTCCGTTCTCGACGCAGAAGCATCGCGAACTCCTCGAAGAACGGCTGGGGCCGCGGCCGACGGGATACGACCTCCCCGCTCGTATGCAGGAACTTGCCGCACAGATCAGTGAGGTCTTCGGGCGCACCGTCAATCCTTCGTCTTCGGTGGAGATCACCGAGGCGTTCGGTCGTCAGGGCATCGAACTTCCGTCGACGCGCAAGTGGTTTCTGCAGGAGATCGATCATCCGGCTGTGCCGCTACTCCTTCGTCATCGCGAACTCGCCAAGCTGTACAGCACCAACGGTTGGCAGTGGATGGACAGTTGGGTGCGGGGAGATCGATTCCGTCCGATCTACGTTCCCGGTGGTGTCGTGTCCGGCAGGTGGGCGAGTCGAGGCGGCGGGGCCCTCCAGATTCCGAAGACAATGCGCTCGAGCGTCGTCGCCGATCCGGGCCACGTGTTCGTCGTCGCCGACGCCGGTCAGCTCGAGCCCCGAATTCTGGCCGCCATGTCCGGCGACCGCCGCATGATGGCCGCCGCCGGGGACGACGACCTGTACGCACTTGTCGGTGCCGAAGCCTTCGGCGGTGATCGCGCAAAAGCCAAGGTCGCAATCCTCGGAGTCCTGTACGGGGCGACGGCGGGTGAAGCCAAAGCACTGCTCATCTTGTTGCGGAAGCGATTCCCGGTCGCCGTCGAGTACGTCGAGCAAGCTGCCAAGGCAGGTGAGCGCGGCGAGGTGGTGAAGTCACTGCTCGGCCGGGCCTGTCCCCCACCGTCTCCCGACTTCTACTCCCACGGCGACGCTCACGCCCGCGGTCGTTTCACGCGAAACTTCGTCGTGCAGGCCACTGCGTCCGAGTGGGCGCTGTGCCTCCTGGCCGACCTCAGGCGCCGCCTCGCCGAAGACCCGGACGGCGAGTTGGTCTTCTTCCAGCACGACGAGGTAGTCGTGCATACCCGCAACCCCGAAACCGGTACCGCGCACGTGCTGGCCGCAGCTGCTTCGGCAACTCGATTGTTGTTCGGCGACACAGTCGTCCGTTTTCCCATGGACGTCGCAGCCCGCGAGACATACGGCAAAGGCACTTCGTAGCGTCGTCAATTCCACGCCAAGTGGTTCCACCGCGCCCGTATTGCGTGTTCTACTGGAAAATGTTGCTTTGTTGGTGCTGGTCGACTGCGTTCGAGGAGAACCATGACCAAGCTGGACACAACTGACGCAGAACGGAACGAGCGCGGAGCCGTGAAGCGCCTTCGCGTGCCGATCTTCACCGTGATCGCCCTTGCGATCTTCGCCTTCGTCGCAGGCGGATTCGGCGGTTCTTTCCAGGGCAAACTCGCCGAGGTTCAAAAGAACGACAACGCCTCGTACCTCCCGAGTTCCGCCGAATCGACAATCGTCAGCAACCAATCCGCGAACTTCCTCGCAGTCGAGACGATCCCTGGATTTGTTCTGTTCCATAGAGATTCGGCCCTCACCGAGGCGGACAAATCTGCAATCAACTCGGCCTACGGCGCCATTGCCGGCGTCGCCGGGGTAGACGCCGACGGTATGCAGCCCACTCAGTACTCCGCCGACGGCACAACTGCGTCGATCTTCGTGCCACTCGTCGCCAAGGACGGAGACACATCCGTGGCAGGCGATGTCCTGGCGACCACCGAGCAGAACGTCATCGACGCAGCAAAACAAGCAGCTGGTGATGTCGAGGTACTCCCAGCCGGGCCAGGTGGGCTACTCGTTGCGTTCATCGACGCCTTTGCCGGTCTGGACGGAGCGCTCCTTGGCGCGGCACTCCTGGTCGTGATCCTCATCCTGCTTGTCGTGTACCGATCGCCGGTGTTGTGGTTCTTCCCGCTGTTCTCCGCGCTCCTCGCCATCGGTTTGTCGTCGATGGTGATCTATTTTCTCGCGAAAGCCGAATTACTCACTCTGACCGGACAGTCTCAAGGCATCCTTTTCGTGTTGGTGATCGGTGCCGGTACCGACTACGCCCTACTCTTGATCTCTCGCTATCGCGAAGAATTGCACACGTATCCCAACCGCTTCGACGCGATGATCAAGGCCTGGCGCGAGTCTGCGCCGGCCATCACCGCTTCGGCTGTCACCGTCATTCTCGGTCTGCTTTGCCTGACGTTCTCTCAACTCAACTCTAACAAGAGCCTCGGACCCGTCGCCGCCATCGGGATCGCCTGCACCTATCTGGTGATGATGACGTTCATGCCGGTCGCTCTGGCCGCCACCGGACGGTGGGTCTTCTGGCCGCGCAAGCCCAAGGTCGATCACGCCGCAGACCTTACGACGCACGGGATGTGGGGCAAGATCGCCGAGGCCGTCGGCAGCAAGGACCGCCCACTGTGGATCGGCGCCACAGTGTTGTTGATCATCCTGTTCGCGGCCGGGATCGGCAGTCTCAAAACCGATGGCCTGACGTCTACCGAAAGCTTCACCAATCGTCCCGACGCCGTTGTCGGACAGGAACTCTACGACTCGAAGTTCGATCCCGGAGCCGGCGCACCGGCCGTGATCACCGCAAACGCCGACCAGGCCGACGCCGTCATCAAAGCAGCCAGCGGCGTCGAAGGTATCTCGCAGGATCCCGGCGCCGTCTGCACCCAGGTGGACGTCGCAAAGGTCAGCGATTTGATCAAGACCAACCCCGCTGCCGTCGCACAAGCCGCCGCTGCGGGTTGCGCCCCTGCGGCTTTCACCGTTGCACCGATCGACGGCCGAACCATGATCAATGCAACCCTCGCCGACTCCTACGATTCGCCGCAGGCACTCGAAACTGTCAAGCGACTGCGGACTGCCGTCCACGACGTGCCCGGCGCCGACGCGCTCGTCGGGGGCAGCACGGCCACCACCCTTGATGTCCAGGCCGCCTCGGTCCGCGACAGAAACCTGATCATCCCGATCGTGTTGGTGGTGATCTTCCTGGTTCTGGCCGCTTTGCTCCGCGCTCTGCTGATCCCGGTGATTCTCATTGTCACCGTGGTGCTTTCCTTCGCGGCGACCCTCGGTGTGAGCGGATTCTTCTTCACACACGTATTCGGGTTCGCCGGGGCGGATCAATCGTTCCCGCTGTTCGCCTTCGTCTTCCTCGTCGCACTGGGTATCGACTACAACATCTTCCTGATGACCAGAGTCCGGGAGGAGACCGGAGAATTCGGCACCCGCGCAGGTGTACTGCGCGGTCTTGCGGTGACGGGCGGTGTGATCACGTCAGCCGGAATCGTCTTGGCCGCAACATTTGCCGTACTGGGCATCCTGCCACTGGTCTTCCTCGCCGAGATCGGATTTGCCGTGGCCTTCGGCGTGCTGCTCGATACGATCATCGTGCGCAGCGTCCTGGTGCCGGCACTCTCTCACGACATCGGGAAACGTATTTGGTGGCCGTCCGAACTGGCGCGCGCGAAAGACTGACCGACTACAGAAACGCTTCCTTGGTCCACAGATGAAAGAGCGCGTAGGCTCGCCAGGGTCGCCAGCGCTCGGACAACGCTGCGGCTTCTTTGCCCGACGAAACCCCCAACGCTCGCTTCAACACCAGATCGTCGGGTACGAAGGCGTCGCGATCACCGAGAATTCGAACAGTGAGATAGTCAGCGGTCCACGGTCCGATTCCCTTTAGCGCCAACAGCTCTCGCCGAAATTGGACAGGATCCGCATTCCAGGAGAGATCGAGGCCGTTCGCTGCCGCAGTTGCCAGCGTGTGCACTGTCCTTGCGCGCGCTGTGGTCAATCCGACGACTTTCTGTATGCCCTCGGTTGATTGCGCTGCAACCACGTCCGGATCAGGGAAGGCAAGAAAATCCCCTTGCACCGGTACCCCGAATGCGCTGACAAAACGACCACCGAACGTCCTCGCCGCGCCGAGCGAAACCTGTTGTCCCAGAACAGTGAGCACTGCGGTCTCGAACCCGTCCACCGAACCGAGCACACGCAATCCTGGACGGGCGGCAACAAGTGGGGCCAACAACTCATCACTACCGAACGCCGCTTCGACAGCAGTGTGATCGGCGTCGAGGTCGAGCCAACGGCGCACGATCACCTCCAGCACTGCGGAATCCGCTACCGGCACATCGGAATCCACGACGACACCGTCGTCGATCCACGACACCGACACGACAACGGGTCCGGAAGGCAACGGTACGACTCTGGTGTGAACACCGTCGTCGTGACGCTCGAGGCCTGCGACGCAGTGAGCCCGCAGGGCACCGGTGAGCGGTTCGACTGCATAGGGCGCCTGAAAGCGCAGCGTCACTGCGCTCACCGGCCGGCTTCCAGATCCAGCAGAATCGCTTTCAGTTCGGGGCCACCCGCGTACTGCCCGAGGCTGCCGTCGCTGCGCACCACCCGGTGACACGGGACCACCAACGGCAGCGGGTTCTTTGCACATGCGGTCCCTACGGCACGCACCGCACGTGGGCTTCCCGATGCTGCCGCGACCACCGAATAGCTTGCAGTGTGGCCGTATTCGATCTCGGGAAGATGACGCAACACTTCGCGTCGGAACCCCTTCGCGAGTTGGAAGTCCAAGCGCAGATCGAATTCTCGACGCGCACCGGCAAAGTACTCGTCCAACTCGCGAGCGACAGTGTCCAGCCTGCGCGGGTAATGAAGCACACGGGGGCTGACGGTGTCCGCCAAACGTTCCAGAACGAGGTCGTGCCCTTCGACGGCAAAGGCAACCCGCACCAGGCCGACATCGGTCGCCGCCAGGAGCAGCTTTCCGACCGGCGAATCGACGGTTCGATATGCCACGTCGATCAATTCAGCTTCGGACGCCTGAGCAGCCAGGCGCGCCCGTAGGCGGATCATGGCGTCAGCGTCAACGGCTGGAAGCGCCTCGAACACATCGTTACTCATGAGTGACTCCCTTCCGCAGCGGTAGCGGACAAGTAGGTTCTTCGTAGTGTGGCGATACCGTCCGCACCCGCGCGTCTGGCGGCCGCCGGGGTGTTGCCGAGGATGTCCGCGATCTCTGCGTACGGCAGCCCACCCAGAAAGTGATAGGCGACTGCCGCACGTTGTTTGAGCGGTAGCTGTTCGAGTGCGTCCCAGAGTTCGTGATCCCACGTTCCGGGTACGCCGATTCGCGTCGGCAACTCCGGAACGTCGTCTGTCGGCACGGCCACCCGGGCGCGCACTCGGGTGATGTCGATTGCCTTGCGGTGCGCGATGGTGACCAGCCAGGCTTCGATGTTCGCGTCCGGATTCAGATCCGGATATGCCCGCATCGCTGCGATGAACGTCTCGGACCACGCGTCCTCGGCGTCGACGGGCCCGACCACCGCGCGGCAGACACGGAGGACCACTGCACCGTATTCGGTCACGACGTCTTCGAACGGTTTGAGTGTCACGACCGGTAGACGTTCCCGATCACCGAATTGTGAGCCGAGCGCATCAGAAGAGGACATCCGATTCGCCGCCGTGCTCGCGGTCGAGCAGGAACCGCTTACGTTCGAGGCCGCCGGCGAAACCGGTCATACTTCCGTCGCTACCGACCACGCGATGACAGGGAACGATGATGCTGATCGGATTCTTGCCGTTTGCCGCGGCGGCGGCACGGATCGCAAGCGGGTTACCCAAAGTTTGCGCGAGCTCCATGTAGGTCCAGGTTTCGCCGTACGGGATCGTTCGCAAGGTGTCCCACACCCGCTTCTGGAACTCGGTACCCACGGGCGCCAGCGGCACGGAGAACTCCGTGCGATCACCCTCGAAGTACTCGGTGAGCTGCGATTCGACTTCACCGAAGACCGCCGAGGAACGATCACCGAACGTGGACTCGTCCGGCTTGTGGCGATGCTCCGCCATGTACAGCCCGCAGAGGTCGTCACCTGCTGCTACCAGCGTCAACGCTCCGATCGGCGAGTCGATCACAGTGTGCGTACGGATAGCCGTCATGTCTCGATCCTTCCAGGTTGCGCGGTGCGGCAGGCAGCGGGTGAAGTGATTGTCCGCGCCGGCACCGACACCTCGAAGACGCCGCGGGCCTCGTGAATGTGAGATTTACCTGTACTTTGACGTCACATCAGGCAGTATCGAGGGATGGCTCTAGTTTTGCCCGGCAGCTCCACCGTCGTCCGCTCCGTCGGCGACGTGGTGCACTGGTCCCTGTCCACGGTCGCTTTTGCGGTCACCCTGCCCACTCGACTCGAGGCGCTCCTCTTCTCGGTCGAGAGGTTGGTGGCGCGCATCAACCAGATCGCCGACAACGCCGACCGCGTCGTCATCGGAGCTGCCGCCGTGACCGTTCGCGCTGAGACACTGGTCGAGGCCGTCGAGCAGACGTCGGACATCGCGGGTCAACTCCTCGAGATCTACGAGCCCATCGCCCTACAGCTCGCGCCGCTGGCCGCCAGGTTCGCCGACGACCTTTCCGAGGCAGAGGTCAGCGCCGCGATCAAGCTGATCGACCAACTACCGGAGCTCACCGACCGGGTGGCCGCGGTGTTGCCCATCCTCGGAACCTTGGACTCCGTCTCGCCCGAGATCCACGAACTCCTCGGAGTGGTCAAGGACCTGCGGCAGGCGATCGTCGGGGTGCCTGGCTTTCACTTCTTTCGCAAGCGGGGCGAAGCCAAGCTGGATTGAAATTTCAGGCGGAGTAGCCGTTGGTCCCGGCCCGCGCCATGACGACCTTCGGAACGACCGCTCGAGACGAGAGCTTGAGCAGACCGTCCACCAACTCCACGATGTCGTCGACCTTGATCATGGTGTCCGGTGTGATCCGATCGTGTGTCCATGCCGACATGTCGGTGTCGACGTAACCGGGAGCGATGGCCGTCGCACTGACGCCGTTTCCGGATTCCTCGGCGTTGAGTGCCTCGACCATCGAAATCAGCGCAGCTTTGGTGGCTCCGTAGACGGCCAGGCCGCTCTCGGCATACACACCGGCCATCGAGGCGAGAGCGATCACCTTCGCTCCGCCGGCAAGGTCCGCGTCCGCCGCTGTACGCAGGAGCGGCAGCGACGCTTGCAATAGTGCAAACGGTGTTCGGAGATTGACGGCAACGGTCTTGTCGAAACGTCGCATCGGGTAATCCGCTACTCGCCCACTGGTTCCCACTCCGGCGTTGAGGACGAGAGCCCTCATGGAGCCGAATCGCTCATTGTGTGTGGCGACGAGTGCTGCGGCGAAGTTCTCGTCCGCCATGTCGCCGGCCGAGACGACGACGTCCGGCGATCCGGCGCGGGTAAGTTCTTCGGCGACAACGGCGAGCCGCTCGGTATCACGCGCTGTGATGGTCAGCCCGTACCCTTGCGAAGCCAAGCGTGTTGCGATGCCGAGCCCGATTCCCTTGGAGGCGCCGGTGACCAGTGCTGATCGAGTCATTCGAATTTCCCTTGCAGTGCGTTGAGTCCGGCCGAGATCAGTTCCGGCACAGAAGATCCAGCCTTGTCGAATCCCCCGCCGACGGTGGCTCCTGCTCGGAATCGGTGATCGATGCCCTGCGCCACGACGGCGAGTTTGAAGAACCCGAGCGCCATGTAGAAGTTCCAATGCGCCAGTTCACGACCCGACACGGACGAATACCGTTGCGCCAGATCGACAACGGATGGTAGCGACGGGCTCGTCCACGCAGCAGGCTCACCCAGAACCAGATCCAGCGCGGGATGCCGATAGACGCACATCATCGCGATGTCCGCCAGCGGATCGCCCAGCGTCGACAGTTCCCAGTCCACCACTGCGGCAACCTTGGTGACGTCGTTCGCCGCGAGAATCGTGTTGTCGATCCGGTAGTCGCCGTGCACGATCGACGAGGCTGATTCCGCCGGAATCAATTCCGCGAGGCTCGACGCCAACCTGTCCACGTCGGCCGAGTCCTCGGTCTTGACGCGTGACCATTGACCGGCCCACAACTTCACCTGGCGGGCTACGTAACCGTCGGGTCTGCCGAGTTCGCCGAGACCCACTGCGTTGTAGTCGACGTCGTGCAAGGCAGCGAGAACACGCACCAACTCGTCGGTGCACTGCGTGACCTGCTCTGCCCGAACAGCCTCCAACTCGGTTTTGGTCCGGATCACTTGACCGGTGACGAACTCGACCACCGTGAACGACGCACCCATCACCGAGGCGTCCTCGCACAGCACGACGGTCGGCGCGACCGGCACGGCAGTGTTCTGCAACGCCGAGGTGATTCGGAACTCACGCGCAACGTCATGCGCCGACGGCGTGAGGCCGGCCGTGGGTGGACGACGCAGAATCCACTTCGAGTTGTCGTCGAAGATTCCGTAGGTGAGATTGGATTTGCCGCCTGAAATCAGTTCGGCTCGCAACTCACCGCTCACCTCGACGCCTGCGGCTTGCAGATACTTGTGGAGCGCCGCGAGATCGAGTCCTGGAAAGTCCGTCACTTCGACTCCTCCCGAGCAGCGCGCTTCGCAGCTCCGACAACACGTTTCGCAATTGCCCAGCGATGAACCTCGGACGGGCCGTCGTAGACGCGGAAGGGACGCACTTCGCGGGACAAGCGTGCCAGCGGCAGATCGCCGGACACGCCCATTCCGCCACACATCTGAATGGAGCGGTCCACGATCCGGAAGATCGCCTCGGCGGCGTAGGTCTTGGCGATGGACGTCGCGTTGCTCGCGTGCCCGCCCTGATCGAGTTCGAAGCAGGCCTGCACCAGAAGTGCGCGGCTGGCTGCGATGTCGATCTCGTTGTCGGCGACCATCTTCTGGATCATTCCGAGATCACCGAGTTTCGAGCCGAAGCCTTCTCGTTCGGCAACTCTGGCCACGGCGACGTCGTGGCCGCGGCGCGCTGCACCGAGCCAGCGCATCACGTGCGTCATGCGGGCGGGACCGAGGCGAACCTGCGCGTAGGCGAATCCTTGATCGACCTCACCGAGAACGGCCTCGTCGGGTACGAAGAGATCCTCGAACGTGACCTCGCAGTGCCCACCGATCATGGCCTTGTCGAGGGTGTCGATGTGTCGACCCACTACCAGGCCGGGAGTGTCCGTCGGCGCCAGGAACATGGTCGCTCCGCCGCGCTGCCCGGGCTCGCCGGACGTGCGCGCCATGATGATGAAGAACCCGGCGCCGTCGGCGCCGGTGATGAACCATTTCTTACCGTTGATCTTCCAGCCACCGGGGACTTTTTCGGCGCGGGTGTTCAAAGCCGAGGGATCGGATCCCGCTCCGGGCGCGGGTTCGGTCATGGCGAATGCCGACCGCATGTCCCCGCTTGCGAGCGGCGCGAGGAACTGCTGCTTCTGTGCTTCGTTCGCCACGTGGGCCAGCATGTGAACGTTGCCCTCGTCCGGCGCCGCGATGTTGAGCGCCGTCGGCCCGAATAGCGAGTAGCCGGCTTCCTCGAAGACCGGCGCGCGATCACTCATGTTGAGTCCGTGTCCGCCGTACTCGATCGGCGCATGCGGGGCGAAGACACCGGCTTCTTTTGCTGCCGACTGCATCTCGATGCGGATTGCATCGCCACCCGCTACAGCGATGTCACCGGCGTGTTCGTCTTCGATGGGGAGCACTACGTTGCGCGTGAAGTCGCGCGTCTTCTCGATCAGCGCCACCACCTCGGGCGCGTACGTCAGATCGATTGCCACCAGCCACCTCCGAAAGAACATCCCGACCGAGCGATCGCTCGGTATCAGCACTCTCGCACACGCCGACGCGTCGGGTCAACAATCCTCGAGCATTGCCTCGCCCTGATCGAGCCGGCCGGCAACCACCATGTCGCGGTACAGATCGTCCTTGTCTATGAGCTCGTCATGGTTGCCGATGTTGCGGATCCGACCGTCTTCCATGACCACGATCCAGTCGGCGTCACGCACCGTCGAGAGCCGGTGAGCGATAGTCACCACGGCCCCGGTGCGCGCACGTTCGTTCGGACTGGGTCCAGAACCTGCTGTGGTCACTGCTCTACACGTCGATGGACTACGTGAACCGCGGTTCCGGGACGCGACTACAAGCCTTGGATCTGACGGTTCGCAGCCTCCGCCGCGGAATCGCCCCCGATCCCGCGGTCTAGGTTGTCGGCTGCTTGAACAGCGGCACGCCGTTTGGTCACGCCTAGTTTGCGGTAGATCGAGCGAATGTGAGTCTTCACAGTGGGATAGGCGATGCCGAGGTGCGCAGCGATCTCGTCTGCAGTCATCGTAGTTCGCAGAAAAGTGAGGATCTCTTTCTCACGTTCCGTCAGGACTCCGGCGAGCTTGGCAGAGAGCTGGCCCCGTTTTTCCAGAATCGTGCGTAGGAGCTCCTGGTGTCTCGACCCCTGTGTTGCGTGCGCGTTCAACAGATCGACGATTACCGGATCGCCGCTCAGAAATGGGGCGAGAATCCGCTCGGGGATTGCTTCCGCCAGCGCACGATCCAACTGCTCGTGCGCCTGCGGTCCACGCCCGGCGACGGAGCTCAGGGCGGCAGACGTGACAAGGGTGCTCACCAGCGCATATCGCGGCAGCGCGGCCGAGGTTGCCAAGCGAAGCGCTTGAGCCGACGGTTCCGGATCCCCCATGACTCGGTAGAGCTCCGCGAGAAGCGCGTGAGCGACCGCAGCACCTGTTCTGGTCAGCGTGGGCATTGCGATGCGGCGAGCTTGCTCGTCCTGTCCTTGAGCGTGGGCGAGCCAGGCCGTGGTGACGCGCCGCAGCGTATCCCAAGGAATGCCGTGCTTGTCCGCAGTGCTCACGCCTCGCAGCAGACGAGCGGCGTTGTGGTACCGGTCTTCCCGGTTCAGAGCGATCAGGCTCATCACCAGGTACAGACGGGCGAGCGCCTCGAAATTGGTTCCGGGGCTGCCCTCCTCGATGATCGAATCGAACTGAGCGATCGCCTCCTCGAAGTCGCCACGCCAGTAAGCGATGCACCCCCGATTCGACTGTGGGAGACCACCTTCGAAGCGTTCCCAATCGGACGCCACCTCTCGCGCAGGAAGGCCGTCGAGGATCTGTTCGGCTTCCGTGAATGCTCCCGCGTGGGTCAGCGCAAAGGCCAAGTTGGACTGTGCAAGACGCAATGTCTCCGTGCGCGACTGCAACTGCGCCTCGTCGCCGGCGGAGCGAAGTAGCGCGATGGCACGAGGAAGGTCACGACGAAGCCTGACCTCGGTCCATCCGAGGAGGAAAAGCGCGGACGGGTAATCGTCCTCGGGCTCGCACTGGGCGAGCGCGTGACGCGCGCGATCGGCGATGACGGCCTTGGTCGAGGTGTCCGGAGCGAGCAGCAGGTCGGTGAAGCAGACGACAAAATCGTCGGACGCCACCCGCAGACCCTGCCCGCGGAGAAACTCAGCGCCGTACGGATCACCGCTGAGATCGCGGCAGCACGCTCGTATCAGCAGGATGTGCGGATCGTGGGGATCGGGATGAGCAAGGCAGAGCTGCTCGAGTTCCCTGGTGTGAGATTCGAGAATCAAACGAAGCCAGTTTTTCCGCAGGACTCGTCGAGCCTGCTCCGCCTCACCAGAGGCGAGTGCGTCACGCACGGCTTCGATCATGTGTCGAAGATACTCGAGACGTTCGATGTCCGTGGAAATCCGGTCTCATCCGCTTCGGATTAGGCCGCGATCGAAGCCCGCCGATACCGGTGAGAATTGCCGGAATCAACCGAAATGCGTGAGTCAGCGGAATACCGTGTGCGCAGGCCTTACACGAAACGGATAAGACACATGAGCTTCTGGGAAAGCCTCGGCTGGATGCTGTGGGCGACCGTCTTCATCGGATATCTCTTCGCGCTGTTCGCGATCATCGCCGACCTGTTCCGCGACCACAAGCTGAACGGCTGGTTGAAGGCCGTCTGGGTGTTCTTCCTGCTCTTCCTACCGATCCTGACCGCCCTCGTCTATCTCGTCGCCCGCGGCGAAGGGATGACGGAACGCAGCAACAAGGCCGCACGCGACGCCGAGAAGGCCGCCGAATCGTATATCCGCGAGGTCGCGGGGAAGAGCCCCAGCGAGGAGATCGCCGCAGCCGCAGCACTGCTCGAAGCCGGAGCGATCAGCGAGGACGAGTTCGCCGCACTCAAGCTGAAGGTCCTCTCGTGAGTGCCGCGCGTTTCGGCCCCGTCGACTTCTACCTTCTCGGCCTGCCTGGGCAGAGCCTCGACCCGGCCGCGCTCTCCGCACTGACCGACCTTACGGATACCGGCCTGGTGCGGCTGCTCGATCTGATCGTCATCTCCAAGTCCGAGGACGATGAACTCACCCTCATCGAAGTCGAGGAGTTGCCGAACGGCTTCGAGATCAACGTCGAGATGCTCGGCGCGTCCGGTCTGCTCGGGCATGAGGACATCACCGAACTCGCGGCAGCCATTCCCACCGGCGCTGCAGCGCTGCTGGTCGCGCTCGAGCTGGTCTATCAGCGCGAACTCGCCGCCCGCACCGCTGCGTCAGGCGCGGTGCTACTGGGTTACGAGCGGATACCCGCACCCGTCGTCAATGCCCTCATGGACACGATCATCCCTAAATTGGAGGTCTGACATGCCGTACATCCCGAGACGAGGCCGCCCCGGACTGCTGGGCCTCGCCGCCCGCACCGCGGTCGTCACCGGTACCGCGACCGCCGTCAGCGACGGTATGGCCACCCGCCGGCAAAGGAGAGCTCAGGCCGACTACGAGCAGGCGCAGTACGAATTCGCCCAGCAGCATGCCGCACTCCCGATGCCCACACCCGCACCCGCGGCCCCGGTCGATCTCGTCGCCGAGTTGCAGAAACTCGGCGACCTCAAATCACAAGGCCTGCTGAGCGACGCCGAGTTCCAAGCCGCGAAAGCGCGACTGCTCGGCTGATTCACCCCGACAGAGGCGAGGGATTCCCGCTCTCGCTTCCATACCCGACACCGAATGGAACCCGCTATGTCCACGATCGCCGTCAACGTCCTGAACTTCAATCGGGCAGAATCCGATCTCATGTTCGCTCGCCTGGCCGCGGGCGTCGGCCTGGGCACGTGGAACCACACTCGTGATCTCGGGTCACTCGACAACCAGCCGATCATCCGCCAGAACCGCGACACTCTGTACAGCAGCGCGATCATCGACGTGCGCGAGAACGTCACGATCACGGTGCCCGATACCGGCAAGCGCTACATCTCCGTGTGGGTGGTCAGTCAAGATCATTACGGTCCCGTCATCCTGCGCGACCCGGGAGAGCACCTGCTCACGCGTGAATTGGTCGGGACCGACTACGCCGCACTGATCGTGCGCATCCTCGTCGATCCGAACAGCCCCGAAGACGTCGCCGAGGTGAACCGGTTGCAAGACGCCCTCAACGTCGACGGCGGCGGAACGGGAGAGTTCCCGTTGCCCGACTACGACGAGCAATCGCAGACCGAGACCCGCGACGCACTCCTCGCACTCGCGCGTGGCATCACCACGTACGACCATTCATTCGGTACCGCTGCGGAAGTCGATCCGATCAGGCACCTGCTCGGTACCGCATCCGGCTGGGGTGGCCTTCCCGAGTACGAGGCCACCTACGTCAACTTCGACGAACGTCTCCCGGTCGGGGAATACCGTCTCCGCCTGAACGATGTTCCCGTGGATGCGTTCTGGTCGGTCTCGCTGTACAACGCGGCCGGATACTTCGAAGAGAACGCCCTGGGCGTCAACAGCATCAACAGCCTCACGGCCACCCCAGACTCCGACGGCAGCACCACCATCCGCTTCGGGGTCCATCTCGACGGCGTCGCGAACGCACTGTCCATCATGCCCGGGTGGAACTACGTACTGCGCCTGTACCGCCCCCGTCCCTCCGTGCTCGACGGCACCTGGACGGCGCCTCGTCCCGAAGCCCTGCAGCAAAGCGTTCCCCACGCACACACCACTCTCGGGTGACTCGACCTGATCACGGAGGTACAAGCCATGCGTCTGTTATTTCAGCTCATTTCGCAATGTGTTCTCGGCGCGATAGCGCTGATCGTCGTGCATTTTGCTCTTCCCGGGGTCAGCCTGAGCGTGAACGGCTTCTTGGCCGCTATCGGTGTATTCACCCTCGCACACATGATTCTCGGCCCATTCGTGCTCAGCGTGGCACTGCACTACGCAGCTCCGCTCGCGGGTGGTGTCGGCTTGGTCGCCACACTGCTCGCGCTCTGGGTTGCGACCCTGGTCCCCGACGGTATCGAGATCAGCGGCGTCGGGTCCTGGATCCTCGCCCCGATCATCGTGTGGGTGATCACGGCATTGGGAGGGTGGATCTTCATGGCTCTCGTCATCGACAAGTGGATAAAGAGACGCAATGCCGAAAAGCTCGTGCGCAGTGTGCAGAAGGCATGAATGATCAGTTCGGAAACGGAACCCACAAGGAGTCAGCCATGCCAACTCACCCGCTCGATCGCCGCGTTCTCCTGAAGACCGCTCCGAACTTCCGGGAACTCGGTGGCATTCCTGTTGCGGACGGCACCGTCCGCGCGGGCGCGCTCTATCGTTCGGCGACTCTGGCGAAACTCGACGGCGACGACCTTGCCGCGGTCGCCGACTTGGACGTGCGGACGGTATACGACCTGAGGACCGCCGCCGAGCGCGATGGCGCACTCGACAATCTCCCTGACTCGACGCGCACAGTCTGGCTCGACGTACTTGCCGACAATGCCCAAAACGCCGCGGCCACTGGACTACTCATGACGGACCCGGTCGCATACGCCGAGACCATCAGCGATGGACGTGGGATCGCACAGATGGAGGAAGCCAACCGCAACTTCGTCAGCCTGCCGTCCGCTCTCGACGCCTATCGCACGTTCTACCTCGACCTCATCGACGAAAAACGCACCGGGGCAGCACTTTTCCACTGCACCACCGGCAAGGATCGAACCGGGTGGGCCGCGACCTCTTTCCTACTCCTCCTCGGGGCCGACGAAGCCGATGTACGCGCCGACTACCTGGAGACGAACACCGATCTGGCTCCCATGACAGAACCGATCCTCGACTTCGCCGCGAGCAAAGGGGTTGACGCAGAAGTGCTACGACCCCTCCTCGGAGTCCGTGACAGCTATTTCGACGCAGCTCTCGACGAAATGCGCACGCACTTCGGCACCGTCGAGGACTACGCAATCAACGGACTGAAGCTCACCGCAGAGCAACTCACCGCGCTCCGCGAGCGGTTCACATCCCGATCGGCCTTCATCAGCGCGACGTGATCGAAGCTCTCGGCGGGCAGGAATCCGTGCCCTCGTCCTGCTTCTTCGGGCGATTGCCCACCCGGGTGACCACGACGACGGCGACGATGCCCACCGCCAAGCCGAGCGCGGTGAACGGAGTGAAGGATTCTCCGAACATCAGTGCGCCCCAGACCGCGGTGACGGGGGCGATCAGGAACATCAGGGTGTTGACGGACGTGATGCCGATGCGGCGGAGCAACAGCCAGTACAGCCCGTAACCACCGAACGTGGACAGCACGACTAACCAGAGCAATGCGATCCAGAATGTGTTGACGCTTGGTGGTACGGCGACACCTGAGGCCACCGCCAGTGTCGTGAAAACTATTGCGCTGGTGGAGCAGTGGATGGCCAGAGCCTGCAGAGGTGGCGTGGACGTGTGAGCGCGTTGTTGGACGAAGGTGGATGCAACCAGGCTGAGCATCCCCAGGAACGGAATCGCGTACGCCCACCACGGCGCCGATGTACCGGCCCCGGCATCGGCTGCCGTGACCATCGCGACGCCGCCCAGTCCGATCGCCAACCCGATCCACTGCATACGCGGGACTGCGACACCGAGGACCGGACCGAGCAGCGCGGCAGCCACCAGCGGCTGAATACCGTCGATCAGCGCAGTTGTTCCGGTGTTCACGCCGAGATCGACTGCCCAGTACACCGACAACAGGTAGCCACTCTGGGAGAGCATCCCGATCACCACCTGCCTGCCGAGAGCCCGTGGTGTCGGCATCGTGTTCTGGCGCCGGGCGGAGAACCAGACAATCGGGAGCAGTACCACCGCGAGCGGGAGAAAACGCCACATCAGCAGCGTGGGGACCCCGGCACTGCCGGCGCCTAGTTTGGCTCCGATGAATCCCGAACTCCAGCACGCGACGAACAGGACCGACAAGGTAGCCGTCACGGCAGATCTCGAGGTCACGATCCGAGGTATACCGATCTGTTTACTCATGAGCCCGACTATACAGATCGGTATACTTTTGTCCATGGCAGAGGAATCCACACCCGAATTGACTCCGAAAGCGCGTCGCATTCTGGAGTCTGCGTCGAAGCTGTTCTACGAAAAGGGGATTCATGCCGTAGGCGTGGATACCGTCGCACTGGACGCCGGGGTCACGAAGAAGACTTTGTACGAACGGTTCGGCTCGAAAGACGGTCTCGTCGTTGAATACCTGAGGGCTCGAGATCGGCGGTGGCGAATCTTTCGCGACGAGAAGCTCGCATCAGCCGGAGCTAGCCGCGCCGAACAGTTGAGTGCGGTATTCGACGCTTCCGCCTCCTGGTCCAAGGCGAGCGGAGGCAAAGGGTGCAGCATGATCAACGCGCACGCCGAGTTCAGCGATCACTCACATCCGGTGTTCGCTGTCATCGCCGAACAAAAGCGGGAGATGTCAGACCTTTTCCGGCGCATTCTGGCGACGGACGGACTAGCCGACGAACGTCTCGTCGAGGCAATCATGCTGCTTCACGAAGGTGCCCTCGTCGCAGACGGGATCGGTATCGGCACCAACCCCTTCGGTGCCGGCCGGAACGCAGCGCTCGAATTGCTCAAAAATTCAGACTGATTCGCGCAGTTGCCCCCACAGTCACTCCCCCACCCGCTTCGCCCCCACCATGCGCCTCGCTATCTCCAAATACCTCTCCACCAACTCGTCCGGAGACAACTCACCGTCCGGTCGGTACCAGACCGCGACGGCGACGCACATCGTCACCACGGCTCTGCTGGCGTCCTCGGGATGGTCGGCCTCGAACACTCCCGAAGCGACGCCGTCGAGGACGATCCGGTCCACCTGCTTCTGCTGTTCGTCGCGCTGGGCGATGTAACCAGCCCGGCTGTCGGGCTCCATGCTGCGGATCTCGGAGGAGGCGACGAACGACTGCTCGCGTCGAAACATGTGGAACCGCAACAGAGATTCGATCACCGCGTCGAAGCGATCGGAGGGATCGTCCCCGGCATCGAGTTCGGCGGCGCGGCTTCGCTCCAACAACTCCGTCATCACAACGGTCGCCAGACCGATCAGCAGAGCCTGCTTGGACGGGTAGTGGTGGTAGAGCCCCGGCACCGACAGCCCGGACCGCGACGCGACGTCACGGATCGAAGTCCCGTGATAGCCCTGCTCGACGAACGCCTCCAACGCCGCAGCGAGCGGTTTCGGTAGTCCCAGGTCTTCGTAATCGCGCCAGGACCCGCGTACCGGAAGCTCGTTCGTCATACCGATACCGTAGATCGCTCTTGCGCCGCCGCCGAACACGTCGGAGCCATTGGTTAGAGTCGGTGTTCACCGAAAGACAGGGACCAGTCATGATCCATGTTCGCCACACCGCGGTTGCTGCCGTGCCGGTTGATGTCGCCTTCGACTACATCGACAACTACCGCAATGTCCCGACGTGGATGTTCGGTGTTTCCGAGTTCACCCCGTTCGGAGAGTTCGATCAGGGACTCGGCGCCACGTTCGACGCGGCCATGCAGATCGGGCCGAGCACGTTGCGCTCCAAACTCGAGGTCACCGAGTGGGAGAAGAATCGGATCATCAAGCTGTCCTCGCTCGGCGGTGTATCCAACTCGTCCACGTGGGAGTTCGCCGCGATCGACGATTCCAAGACCGAGCTTTCCGTCGACTTCGCCTACAAACTGCCCGGCGGCATTGCCGGCAAGGCACTCGGCCGATTGATCGGGCCGTTCGTCGAAAACGCTGTCAAGAACAGCGAGGAAACACTGCGCCACAGCCTCGAGGAGCAGTTCGCGGCCCGCGGCGAAGGTTGAAACTACCCGCGGTCGCCTTCGAGTCCCAGCGCGTTGGCCCACACCTGAGTAGCCGTCTTGACGACGTCCTCGAACGGGACGGGGTTGCCGTCGGCGCCAGGTTCCTCGGAGACGAATGAACTGTAGGCAAGACGGCTCACCATCGCCGACAGTGCTCGGGAAGCCAACAGCGGGTCCAACGAGGCGTCTGCCTTGCCAGCTGCTTGCAAGCGTTCGATGGCTCGGGCATTACGAGAAATGAAGGTCTCGGCTCGGTCCCGACGCAGTTTCGCGAAGGCCGGATCGATGTGCGATACCTGCTCGAGCAGACCCATCAGTTTGGCGTTGCGGCGAAAAGCCGTCAGGTAGGCACGGTTGCTCGATTCGAGGACCGCATACGGATTGTCGACGTCGCGGACCCGTCCCATGCCTGGGTGCAGCATGTCTTCCTGCGCGACGTCGAGAACTGCGGCGAAGATCTGCTCTTTGTTGTCGAAGTAGGTGTAGAACGTGCCGGTGGAGCAGTTCGCTTCCTTCGTGATGTCCGTGAGACGGGCGTCGAGATACCCTGCGCGCTCGAACACCGTTCGAGCCGCTGCGACCAGAGAAGCCCTGGTCCGGACGCCGCGGGCAGTCACCGGCAGGTCACGCAGAAGCTCCGTCGCAGCCATGGATGGTGGCGGACGGTCTTCCCAGTTCTCCTGAGGTTCGGCGCGAGAGGTCACCAGCTACTTATACGGCAAAGCCGGCGACATCTCGGCATCGGCGTCAGGTGATGGTGATTCCTCCGTCGACGGCGATGGTCTGACCGGTGACGTATCCGCCGGCCTCGGACGCGAGCCACACCATGGTGGCCGCGAGCTCTTCCGGATCGCCCATGCGGCCGAGGATCAGGCGCGGAGCCATCGCGTCCAAGTAACCGTCGTTGTATTGGTCCGTCATTTCCGACTTGAAGAAGCCGGGCGCGATCGCGTTGACGCGAATGCCCTTGCGCGTTCCCCACTGCTGTGCGAGGTCGCGGGTCAATCCGACGACGCCTGCCTTGCTCGCCGCATAGGCGGCCTGCGGGAGTCCGGCGGTCGTCAATCCGAGAATGCTCGAGATGTTGACGATGGAGCTGCCCGGGAGCATGACGCGGCCGCAGGCCTGCGCTGCCCAGTAGGACCCATTGAGGTTGATGTCGATGACGGCGCGGAACTGGTCCGGGGTCTCGCGGGTCGCCGGAACGGCAGTTCCGACGCCGGCATTGTTGACCAGCACGTCCACGCGGCCGAACTTCTCCATCGCGGCGTCGACCATGTTCTGAGCCTGAGCCGGATCGACGATGTCGGTGGCCACGCACAATGCTTCGCGGCCTGCGTCACGCACGAGCTTGGCCGTGTCTTCGAGCTTGTCGACGCGGCGAGCAGCGAGGACGACGTCCGCGCCGGCCTCTGCTGCGGCTTTCGCAAACGCCACCCCGAGGCCCGACGACGCACCGGTCACGATGACCACTCGATCGGTCAGAGAGAACTTGTCGAGAACAGACATGCGCGGTGATGCTCCTGTGTCGTCGGGTTCGGGAAGTGGCGGTTGCAGTGACGTATCGACTGCAGTTGCGAAATTACAGGCCGAGATCGCGGCCGATGAGTTCCTTCATGATCTCGTTGGATCCGGCCCAGATCTTGGTGACGCGGGCGTCCATCCACGCGCGAGCGGCGCGGTACTCGGTCATGAAGCCGTAGCCACCGTGCAACTGAACGCAGTGATCGAGGACCTCGTTCTGCACCTGCGCGGTCCACCACTTAGCCTTGGCGGCGTCGATGGCGGTCAGCTCGCCGGCAGCGTGTGCCGCGACGCAGTTGTCGACGTAGGCCTGGGTGACCTCGATGCGGGTGACGAGATCCGCGAGAAGGAATTTGTTCCACTGCAACGAGCCGATCGACTGACCGAAAGCCTTGCGGTCCTTGGCATATTGCAGCGTCTCTTCGAGGATCGGAGCGGCGTGCGCGATGTTGGACACCGCAGCGCCGACGCGCTCCTGCGGCAGCATTTCCATCATGTGGATGAAGCCGCGGTCGATCTCACCGATGATGTTGGTGGACGGCACGCGAACGTTCTCGAAGAACAGTTCGGCGGTATCGGACTCGTGCTGGCCGACCTTGTCGAGCTTGCGTCCGCGCTCGAAGCCTTCCATGCCGGTCTCGACGGCAAAGAGGGTGATGCCCTTGGACTTCTTCTCGGGACTGGTCCGAGCCGCCACGATCACGAGGTCGGCGTTGTAGCCGTTGGTGATGAAGGTCTTGGAGCCGTTGATGATCCAGTCGTCGCCGTCCTTGACCGCAGTGGTCTTGAGCGAGGCGAGGTCGGATCCACCGGAAGGCTCGGTCATGCCGATGGCCGTCAGCATCTCACCGGTGCAGAACTTGGGCAGCCAACGCTGCTTCTGCTCTTCGGTGGTGAGCTGAACGAGGTAGGGAGCAACGACGTCGGCGTGAATGCCGAAGCTCGAGGCAACAGCTGCACTGGCGCGCGAGAGCTCTTCGGCCAGAACCGCGTTGAAGCGGTAGTCGCCGGCTTCGCTTCCGCCGTACGCCTCCGGAACCTCGAGTCCGAGGAAGCCGTTGCGTCCCGCTTCGAGCCAGATTTCACGATCGATGAAGCGCTGGTCGATCAGCTTCTCTGCGACCGGAAGGATGTTCCGGTTGACGAATTCGCGAGCAGATTCGCGAAATGCCTCGTGATCGGGTCCGTACAGAGTGCGACGCATGACGAGTTGCTTCCTTTCGGCGTGGCAAAGCCACACGTAACGATGTTCCTAAGCATTCGCTTAGAATCTAAGCACCTGCTTATAGTGAATCGAGAGCGGGATATTGTCAACATCGAAATCCGTCACACCTGGAGGAAACCGTGAGCGATTCACCTGACGTGGTGATCAGCCCCTCCAAAGCTGCGGCCCGTATCCGCGCGGCAGCCGTGGACGCTTTTGCCTCCGCGGGCTACGGCGGCACCACCACCCGTGACATCGCCGCGCGACTCGACATGAGTCCCGCCGCCATGTACCCGCACTACCGCTCGAAAGAAGAACTGCTTTTCGCGATCAGCTTCGAAGGCCACACCGAAGCGTTGAAGGTGGTCGAGGGCGCCGACCGACCTGGTGAAGAACCGTCCGTTCGTTTGCAGGAACTGATCAGCACCTTCGCCAGTTGGCAGGCCGGGCACCACTCACTCGCTCGCGTCGTCCAGTACGAACTCACTGCCCTCACACCAGAGCACTACCGAACCGTCGTCGCGCTTCGCCGCAGCACGACGCGGGTGGTCCGGGAGGTTGTCGATGCCGGCGTGCAGTCGGGCGATTTCACGATCCCCGATGCCGAAGGCGTCACCCTCGCCTTGATGTCCCTGTGCGTCGACGTGTGCCGCTGGTTCCCGGCCGGCAACTACACGAATCCGGAAGACATCGGAAAACTGTACGGAGACCTGGCATTGAGGATGGTGGGCGCCGCCCGAATCAGGTGACGCCGACCGCAGAAAGGACTCGGCCAGTGGCCAACCGCACCTATCTCTACTCGACCCCTGTTGCCCCGCATGAGAATCCGGCGGCCGCTCGCACCCGTGGACTCAAAGGAATCTCGGAGTGGTCGTATGCGATACCGCTGGTCCCCCGGATCCTTGTGTCCGTGAATCCGCTCCCCCGCCAGTCGATCATCTGGGACGACACCCCCGACCTGATCGCGGTCACCGCGCCCTGTGGTCCTGGTATCGCCCGGCTCGAAGACTTCCTCGGCCGCATCGATCACCCCACACTCGGCACGATGGCCGGCGATGCGCTGCGTTTCCTGCACAGCCACACCGAACCCGACCACTACTTCGTCCTCGAGTGCGGCGAGATCTTCGACATGGACGACGAACCGTTCGCCGAACAGGGCACGGCCCTGATGACCGGTTTGGCGGACATCGACGCCGAGATGGAAGCGGCGCTGGCCACACTCGCACCCGCCAAGCCGCGCTTCTGGGAGCGACTGTTCACGCCGACTCAGGAGAGCGTCGAGGAACCGCTACGCGAGCTCGGCCTCGGCTACTGGTCCGAGACCCTGTACTTCGATCTCGACGTCCCTCGATAGGAGCACCGGCGCAACCAAAGGTTTCAGACCGGGTGGTCCGCAAACAGGTACCCTCGGATTTCGTGTCCGACTACGCCACCGCTCTGCCAACCGCTGCGTCCACCGTCCTCGGCGGTTGGGGTCGCACAGCCCGAACTACCTCGCATGTCGTTTCGACTCCTGATGTAGAGGCGATCGCGAAAGCCGTCGCCCGCGTCGCAGACGACAACGCGGACAAGCCGTTGCACCTCCGACGTGGAGTCATCGCTCGTGGTCTGGGCCGGTCTTACGGAGACAACGCGCAGAACACCGGCGGCTTGGTCATCGACATGACCGCCTTCCGTCGAATTCACAAGATCGATGCCGAGTCCCGTCTCGTGGAGATGGACGCGGGAGTCTCTCTCGATCAGCTGATGCGCGCGGCACTACCGTTCGGCCTCTGGGTCCCGGTTCTCCCCGGAACGCGCCAGGTAACCATCGGCGGAGCGATCGCCTGCGATATTCACGGCAAGAACCACCACACCGAGGGCAGCTTCGGAAATCATGTCCGCTCGATGAATCTGCTCACTGCTGACGGCAGTATCCGAACCTTGGAGCCGCATGGCCCGACATCCGAGCTCTTCTGGGCTACCGTCGGCGGGATCGGACTGACCGGGATCATCCTGCGCGTCACCCTCGAGATGACGCCGACCGAAACGGCGTATTTCGCCAACGACGGCGCTCTGACCGCGAGTCTTGATGAAACCGTCGCTTTTCACAGCGACGGCAGCGAAGCCGACTACACGTATTCGAGCGCCTGGTTCGATGCAGTCAGTGCGCCGCCGAAGCTCGGCCGGGCCTCGATCACGCGTGGTTCGTTGGCGACCGTCGACCAGCTTCCGCTGAAATTGCAGAAGAATCCGTTGAAATTCGATGCGCCACAACTGTTCACGACACCGGATGTTTTCCCCAACGGCTTGATGAACAAGCTTTCGGCGTCAGCGATCGGCGAGTTCTACTACCGCACCGGCGGCAACTACGTCGGGAAGGTGCAGAACCTGACGCAGTTCTACCATCCGCTCGACCTCATCGGTGAGTGGAACCGTGCCTACGGGTCCAAGGGATTCCTGCAATACCAGTTCGTGGTGCCCGTCGACGCGGTGGACGAATTCAAGAGCATCATCCGCGATATCCAGCGTTCGGGACACTACTCAGCTCTCAACGTCTTCAAACTTTTCGGCGAGGGAAACGCAGCGCCACTGAGCTTTCCGATGTTCGGGTGGAACGTCGCCTTCGACTTCCCGATCAAGTCCGGCCTGGGTGAGTTCGTCGCCTCCCTCGACAAACGGGTACTCGAATTCGGCGGTCGCCTCTACACCGCCAAGGACTCTCGGACTACCGCAGCAAGCTTCCACTCGATGTATCCGCGAATCGACGAGTGGATCCTGATACGCAGAAATATCGATCCGACAGGTGTTTTCGTGTCCGACATGGCCCGAAGACTCGAATTGGTCTGAGGCGCCGATCAGTCGGAGATCTCACCCAACCGACGCTCCAGGTAGGCCCGCTCCGGTTCCGTACCAACGAGTTTCAGAGCTTGTCGGTACGCGGATGCCGCTGCGTCGGTGCGCCCCAACCGAGCAAGTAGTTCGGCTCGTGCAAGGTGATACGGATGGTAGTCGGCAAGTTTGGGCTCCGCTGCCAGTTCCTCCAGCGCAGTCAGCCCGACTTCCTCGCCGTCGCGCATCGCCAACGCTACTGCCCGATTGACGGCCACGACCGGCGACGGAGTCAGCGTGAGGAGCACTCCGTAGAGAGCGCAGATCTGTGGCCAGTCGGTGCTCTCCACATCGGCGGCCTCGTCGTGCAATGCGGCGATGGCGGCCTGCACCCCGTACGGCCCCGGCGCTCCCCCGGTCAACGCGACTACGACGAGGTCGCTGCCTTCCTCGATCATCGGCTGGTCCCAACACCCGCGATCCTGGTCTTCGAGGAGCACGATCCCGCCGGCGGCGTCAGTACGGGCATCCCGACGCGCGTGGACGAGAAGCATCAATGCAAGCAATCCGGCGATCTCGCGCTCATCGGGAAGCAATGCGCGCAAGATCCTCGCCAGCCTGATCGCCTCCACCGCCAGGTCTACGCGTTGCAGATCCGGACCCGAACTCGCTGCGTACCCCTCGGTGAACACCGAGTAGATCACCTGCAGAACACCGGGCAAACGTTCCGGGAGTTCTTCGGCGCTGGGAGTGCGGAAGGGAATCCGAGCCTGACGGATTTTCTTCTTCGCGCGCACGATCCGCTGCGCCATCGTCGCCGAAGGAACGAGGAAGGCACGAGCGACTTCGGGCGTCGTCAACCCGCCGAGACAACGCAAGGTGAGTGCGATTCGGTCGTCCTCGGCCAGCGCTGGGTGCGAGCAGGTGAAGAACAGCTGCAACCGCTCGTCGGGAAGTTCTCCGTCGACCGTGGGCGGCGCCGGGTCGGCACGATCGGCGTCCACCTGCATCACCGCCAATCGCGCCGCATAGGCCTGATCACGACGAAGCCTGTCGACGGCTTTACGACGCGCCGTGGTCAGCAGCCAGGCGCCGGGTTTAGCCGGCACTCCGTCCACGGGCCAGTGCACCAACGCGGCCTCGACGGCTTCGGAGGTGACTTCCTCGGCCAGATCCAGATCACCGAAGCGGCGGACGAGCGAGGCCAAGAGTCGTCCGCGTTCCTCCCGGAACACTGACTCGATGGAGTTCTCGGCCTGCTCGTCCACGGCGAATCAGTCCCCGAACCCGGCCAGTGGACGCACCTCGACGCTGCCGCCGTCGCGCGCGCCGGGGCACCGCGCGGCCCATGAAAGCGCCGCATCCAGATCGGGAACGTCAATGACGTCGTAGCCGCCGAGGATTTCACGGGTTTCTGCGAAGGGACCGTCGGTGACGGTCTTTTCTCCGGACTGCGAGACCCGAACCGTCGTCGTTGTCGTCAGGTCGGCGAGGGCATCGCCGGACACCCAAATCCCGGCATCCTTCATTTCCTTGTCGTATTGCTGCCAGTCCTCGAACGTGCACTGGGGTTCGGTGTCTCCGCCGGGTGCGGTGTAGATGAGCAACATGTACTTCATGACTGACTCCTTGGTCTGTTGTTTTTCTTGCGGCTTTCTTGCCTTACAACATGACGACGAACGGTTCTCCCCGGAATCGACAGGCGACTCGAAAAAACTTTTGGCGGGTTCGTCCGAGGTGCTGCCGTTAGGCTGAGTGTATGACCGAACGCGACCGGGACGCCGCTGGGAAACCCCTCAATTCGCGGCCCCGTGACGGACTCGGACGTCCACTGCCACGCGACGCAGCGGGCGGTGTCCCGCGCATTCCGGACGATGTACGCCTGCCACCAGACGAGTCGATCACCGAGGCGCAGCGCCTCCTCGACCACGGCATGCCTTTCCACGCACACGAGATTCTCGAAGGAACGTGGAAAAGCGCGCCGCCCGAGGAACGTGACCTGTGGCAGGGACTGGCTCAGTTGGCCGTCGGGCTCACCCATCTGCTTCGGGGCAACAACACCGGCGCCGTCTCACTCCTCGGCCAGGGTCACGACCGCATCAGGCACTACGAGGTCGAGAGTCCGCACGGCCTCGATATCCCCGGTCTACTGACGTGGTCCGAGCACCTGCTCGCCGAAATCGATCGCCCCGGCGATTTCCCCGCCCCTCCGATTCCGAGGTTGAGAATCCCCTGATGCCCATCTTCCCCATGTTTCCGCTCGGCTCCGCTTTGCTACCGGGTGAGGTGTTGCCCCTGAACATCTTCGAACCTCGGTATCGCGCACTGGTCGAGAACGTTCTCGAAGCTGCCGACGGCCCACTGTTCGGAGTAGTGCTCATCGCTCGTGGCCACGAGGTCGGTGGCGGCGAATCACGTCACGACGTCGGCACTCTGGCTCGGATCGAGTCTCATGTCGCCATGGGTGCCGGGCGGTATCAGTTGTATTGCCGGACCGAAGACCGCATCCGGGTCAATCGATGGCTGCCGGACGATCCCTACCCACTTGCCGAGGTCGAATTGTGGCCTGACGAGAACAACGGAACACCAGTCACTGCTTACGAATACGACTCGCTCCTCGAGCGCATCGAGTTCATGTACGGAATGTTGGGAAAGCTCGCACTTCGGGCCGGCGAACAGACTCCGCGAATGCCCGTCCCACCGGATCCCTTGGATCCGCTGGGTTCTCGGCTGTATGCCCTCGCCAGGAGCATTCCGATGGGTGACGCCGATCGCCTGGCGATTTTGACCGCGCCAGGCGCCGACGAACGTATTCGCGCACTCTCGGAGGCAGTCGAGAACACCATCGAGGTCGCGCAGTTCAATCTCCTCTGAGCGCAACTACGCCATCGTCTGACCCATGTCGATGACGATCTTCGTCCCGGTGACCGCGCGGGAGAGGTCCGTCGCGAGGTAGACGACGGCGTTGGAGATGTCCTCGACGGTGGTGCGCGGGACGGACGTGAGCGGCCACTTGTACGAGTTCATGTACTCCGGATGAGTAGTGAGTACCTTACCGACGTTGGGATCGTTGCCCATCTCGGTCTCCACCGCGCCAGGGTGGATGCTGTTGACTCGAATGTCGAAGCTTCCCAATTCCGTTGCAGCAGTACGAGCCAAACCCACGAGGCCGTGCTTGGCCGCCGAGTAGTGCGCGCAGCCGGGCGCTTCGGCGACGCCGGCAGCACTGCTCACAATCACGATGGAACCACCGTTGCCGGCTTCGATCATTGCAGGAACCGCAGCTGTCATCGTGCGCCAGACACCATTGAGATTGATGTCCACCAGCGTCGACCACTGTTCTTCAGGCATCTCCCAGAAACGGTTCCACGTAGCGATGCCCGCATTGGCAATCACGACGTCGAGGCGACCGAACTTGTCGACGCCCGACGCCACCGCCGCCCGCAGCGCCTCGAGGTCACGGACGTCCGCTACAGCGGTGACGATCTCGCGCCCCTCCGCTCGCACGAGACGAGCCGTTTCGTCGAGGTCGGCTTCAGTCGCGGCCGCGTAACCCACGTCTTCGGACACCGACGCGCACACGTCGACAGCGATGACGTCTGCACCTTCCTGCGCGAGTCGAATCGCGTGATTGCGCCCCTGACCCCGCGCTGCACCGGTGATGAAAACGACCTTGCCTGCCAACAGTTGTGTCATGGCCGGGACGTTAGACGCTGATGTGGCCCGCTGCCTCCGAGTTCCCGCTCGACGGGAATCAACCGTCGACGATGACGACGTGAAGATTCCTCGGACCATGGACACCTTCGACGCGCTCGAGTTCGATGTCGGAGGTCGCCGACGGGCCGCTGATCATGGTGGTGGGGCGCTCCGGTGTCAGCTTCGCAATCGCCTCCGGCACTCCCACTTCCACACTGCTGCGATACACGACGCAGATGTGTGTGTCCGGTACCAGTGTCAACGCACGGCGTCCCTGTGATGGACCGGCGTCGAGGAAGATGGTGCCGGTTTCGGCGCACGCTACCTTCGAGCCGGTGACAACGGCGTCGAGGTTCTCGAGTTCAGGAGCCGGTACGTCCGGGCTGTCCACCACCAGCGTTCCGTCGAATCCGGCCACCCATGATCGGTCGAGGCCGGCGGGGATCCCCAGAGTGTGTAGTCCGCGCCCTTTCAGTATTCCGGCGACGGCCTCGGCGATTTCTGTTGCAGCGCAATGGTGAACGTGCGCCTTGTAGTCCACCAGACGGTCGACAAACAAATCGATGAGTTCCTCGTCGGACATGGTTCTGCCAGTCCGGTAGTTTCGCGGTATCTCGCCTTCGCGGGCGGGCGCCAAGGTGATGGCATCACGAATGCGTCCGAGCACCACTTCACGTGAATTCATCTGTCCGCCTTCCCGTCACGACGAGCCTCGTCCAATGCCGCGCGGCCTTCGTCGGAGTCCCACCAGGATCGGAAGGTCTGCTTGGGCGGTGCGGGAATGTCTCTGGCAGCTGTCCAACCGTTCAATGGAGGTGGCAACGTAGAGATCTTCCCTTTCCTGCCGGCCACGACGCGTCCGAGCCCGGCAGCTTTCTGAGCCAACGTCCACCGGCCCTCGGTCGACATCGCCAGAGAGGCGGCTTTCATCGCCAAAGACTCTGCCGTGACACCGGATTGCTCGACCTTCTGGTGCCGCAATTCGACGAGCAGCGAGGGTATGTCGATCTTGACCGGGCAGGCGTCGAAGCACGCACCGCACAGACTCGAGGCAAAGGGAAGCGTCGAGTTGGGATCGTCTTTGCCATGCATGCCCGCGAGCTGCGGAGTCAGCACCGCGCCGATCGGTCCCGGATAGGTCGATCCGTAGGCGTGACCGCCGGTGCGCTCGTAGACCGGGCACACGTTCAGACACGCCGAGCACCGTATGCAGCTCAGGGCTTCCCTCCCGATCTTGTCGGCAAGCGCGGCAGTCCGACCGTTGTCGAGGAGGACCAGGTGGAACTCCTGTGGACCGTCGTCGGGCGTGACGCCGGTCCACATGGAGGTGTACGGGTTCATCCGCTCCCCCGTCGAGGACCGCGGCAGCAGTTGCAGGAAGACCTCCAGATCCTGATACGTCGGCAGAATCTTCTCGATGCCCATCACGGTGATCAGTGTTTTCGGCAGCGTCAGGCACATTCGCCCGTTGCCCTCCGACTCCACGACGGTCAGAGTGCCCGTGTCCGCGATGCCGAAATTGGCGCCGGAGACGGCGACCGGCGTCGTCATGAACTTGTGGCGCAGAAACTTTCGTGCAGCAGCGGCAAGTTCGGCCGGGTTCTCCCCGAGGTTGGGGTCGACATCTGGCATCTCACGAAGGAATATCTCCCGAATCTCGGACCTGTTGCGATGGATCGCGGGAACCAGGATGTGCGACGGTTTGTCGTGGCCGAGTTGGACGATCAATTCCGCGAGATCGGTCTCGTAGGCGGTGATTCCGTGGGCTTCGAGATGCTCGTTGAGACCGATCTCCTGCGTGGCCATCGACTTGACCTTGATGACCTCGTCGGAGCCGGTGGCTTTGACAAGTTCGGTCACAATGGCGTTGGCCTCGTTGGCATCCGCCGCCCAATGCACATGCCCACCGCGCGCGATGACTGCAGCCTCGAACTGTTCGAGCAGTTCCGGCAACCGCGCCATGACGTCGGCCTTGATCGCCGAACCCGCGTCACGCAGCTCTTCCCAATCGGGCAGCTCTCCAGTCACGTTGATGCGCTTGGCACGGATGGTGTGCGTCGCCTTGCCGATATTGCGTCGCAGTTGCGCGTTGGCCAGCTCGTGATGTGCTGCGACGGGGAATTTCTCAGTACCTCGCAGGAACCCTGCACCCTCGGGCGACCTCGGCGGGAAGCTGGGCAGACCCAGCGTCACAGCGCTCATGCGTGCACCCGGCTTTCCACCGACGCCAGAATCTCCGCGAGGTGAATGGTCTTGGCGCCCATCTGCAGTCGCGACATACCGCCGCCGATGTGCATGAGGCAGGACGAGTCTCCGGCGCTGCAGAATTCGGCGCCGGTGTCCGCAACGTGGCGAATCTTGTCCGCCAGCATGGCCGTCGAAGTCTCCGCATTCTTGATGGCGAAGGTGCCGCCGAATCCACAGCAGGAATCTGCTTCGGGGAGTTCGACCAGATCGATGTCGCGGACGTTGCGCAGCAACTGAAGTGGCTTGTCCCCCACCCTCAACATGCGCAGTGAGTGACAGGTCGGGTGATAGGTGACTCGGTGCGGGAAGTACGCGCCCACATCGGTGACCCCGAGAACGTCCACGAGGAATTCGGAAAGCTCGTACGTCTTTGCCTTCACGGTCTGCACCTGTACACACAGCGACGCGGTGCCGTAGCGCTCGGCGACGATCTCGTGTTGATGACGGACCGAGCCGACGCACGACCCCGATGGTGCGACAACGGCGTCGATCGACGCATCACCGAAGGTATCGGCGTAGTTCGCGACCAGCGGTAGTGCGCCCGGCTGATAGCCGGTATTGACGTGCATCTGCCCGCAGCAGGTCTGCCCGGACGGAAACACGACGTCGTGCCCGAGACGGGTGAGCAGGAGGGCGGTGGCCTTGACGGCGTCGGGAAACATCGTGTCCCCGATGCAGGTGGCGAACAGCGCTACTCGCATGTGGTTCCCCGCAATCTGTCGGTGTGGTCTGACCACAGTAATACATCCCCGTACAGGCCACCCCATAAACGGCGTCCACCCGGTTATGCTCTTGCCTCATGCCGACCGAGCCGAGCCCGCGAGCGTGGGAACAAGTACTGAGCCACCTCGAACGTCGGCTCGTTTCAGGCGAGGTGTCTCCTGGCCAGCGCCTGCCGGGAGAGAGAATTCTGGCAGCAGAGTTGGGCGTCGGACGGTCATCGGTCCGAGAAGCGTTGCGGGTCATGGAAGCACTCGGCCTCCTCAAGGCGCAGACTGGCTCCGGCCCGACGTCCGGCGCGATGATCGTAGCCAAACCGACCGGCGGTATGACCATGCTGATGCGGATGCACGTTGCAGCACAAGGCTTTCCGGTCTCGGATGTGGTGAAGACACGACTCGTTCTCGAATCCGAGGTGATGCAATCCCTGGCATCGCGGACTCCGACGCCCGACCTCCGCGCGGCCGTCGAACTGCTCGACTCGATGGAGGACGCAGCTCTCTCGGCCGAGGAATTCTTGCTACTCGACGCACAGTTCCACGTGGCGCTCGCCGACGCGGCGGGCAATCAGGTGATCGCAGCCATGATGACCGGCCTGCGCGAGTCCATCGAGGCCTACGTTCTCGCGGGCGTCCAGATCGACAGCTGGCCGAGCACCTGCATGCGACTGCGTGACGAACACCGAGGATTGGTGGATGCGGTCAACGCGGGTGACGGCGAACTCGCACGTCAGCGCATAGTCGGACACATCCGCGGTTACTACTCGGAAAGCGCGCACTCCAGCCGGTGACAGGGGGTGGTAATTGCGCCTCCAGAAGTCGTGTACTGTTGGTTTCACACCGACGCGGGGTGGAGCAGCTCGGTAGCTCGCTGGGCTCATAACCCAGAGGTCGCAGGTTCAAATCCTGTCCCCGCTACAAAGAAGAGGCCCGTAGGTTGCGAAAGCGACCTACGGGCCTTTTGCTGTGCGCCTTTATTAACCGCCGGGGGTTAATAAAGGCGCACAGCAGTGGTTCACACCACCACGTTGTGAAAATCGATCTCTGCGACCAGCATGCCCGAGAACCACCGATCCAGGTCCTCGTCGGTGACGGACTCGGGCATGGCGTCCACTTCGCACGCCAGCACTGCCACCTGAGACACGAACGGCGGAGCGACATGCATGTCCACCCAGTCCTGCAACGCTGGTTCGCGATCTACCTTCACTGCCGCCGCCTCCCGGCACCACGACAGATACAGGGTTTCCGCGGCGTACATGCCCACCAGCGCCGCCGCCCTGCCCTCTTCGCGAGCGAGAGTCAAGGCGTGCGTCGACAGCACGGCCGACTCCTCGACCAGCGCCGCTGCGTCCCCCTCGTACGGGAAGCGGGAACGCAACTGCGCGAAATACTCGCGCTGCTCGCCCACCAGGTTCGACATCGACGTCACGTGGTCGAGCGCGTCGTCGAGCGTCGGGGATTCGGCGACCACCAACCCCAACACCTTGACGGCCGTCAGTACAAATGCCTCTTCGATCACGAGGTACCGGCGGAATCCCTCATCACTCAACGTCCCGCCGATGGTGTCCTCGATGAATGGAACCGCCCGCGCGGCAGCGAGATTACTCTGCTGCCGCGCGAGCAGGTCTGAGGAGCGACTCATTCGCCGGCGACCCAACTGATCAAGCCGTCGAACAGGTCGGTGTATCCGGGCCACTGCTCACAGAACTCCGGCGGAGCCCAGTGCGGCGAGCAGTCCGAGGTGAAGACGATCGACCGTCCGGCGCCGTATTCACCGGCAGCGACAAGCGGATCGCCGTTGATGGTGGCGGGAACCACGGCACCGTCCTTCGCGACGACGCGGTTGTATCCCAGGAGCGCCGGCCAGGAATCGCCGGCACCACCGAGAGCCGGGTGAGCAGCATCGACGACGGTGGGAACGATCCCAGCCGGTGTCTCGACGCGATCGTCTTCGGCCAGCATCGTCACGGGCAGTACCTCGGCGATCGCGGTCTGGCGGAAAGCTGCTCGCGCCTGGAATCCGGAGAACGAGAGGTAGCCACCGATCATCATCAGTGAGCCGCCGGCGTTCACCCAGTCACGTAGCGCGACAAGACGATCCTCGCCGGCGCGGAACTGGTCGAACACGCCGGGAGCCAGCTGCAGCGAGTTCGCTCCGATGTCGGAGAGAACGACGACGTCGAACTGGGACAACGCTTCTGCGGTACCGGGGAACTGCGTCGGCACCAGGTGTGCGGGCATGTGTGTCACGTCGTGGCCACGTGAGGTGAGCGCATCCCGAAGCGGACCGACTCCCTCGACGTAGGAATGGACACTGAACTCGTCGACGCCCTTGACGTGCGTCGACGTCGTCATCCAGCTCTCGCCGGCGATCAGTACTCGTTTACCCATGACTGCTTCTGTTTCCTTTCGCGGCCTGCTCGAAGAGCGACCTCGGGTTGTCTCGCATCAATGCGGACACTTGCTGGGGATCTACGCCTGCGCGCACCAATCGGGCGGCGAAGGCGAGTGGTACGTAGGAGAATCCGTTTCCGCCGTGCTTTCTGAGCATTGATTTGAGGAAGAGGTCGTGACTGAGCAGGAGCTGTGATGCGTGACCGGAGGTGACCAATCCGGCTACCGCAGTGGCTGTTTCCGCCGGATGTGGAGAAAGACCCTCGCCGGGGAAATCGAAAGGCATCCCGATCATGTCGAACTCGAGAAAGACACCGCGGTCGGCGAGCGATCGTTGGTAGTCGGCGTCGTGTCCGGACGGGTCCATGTGGCACAGGACCACTGCTTGCGGATCGACGCCCATCTCGTCGACCACGATGTCGACGACGTGATGTCCCACGCGCTGCCAGCCCGGAAGGTGGACGAACAGGGGCACGTCCACCTCGCGCTGAGCGATGCACGCCGCACGCAAGGCCTTCGCCTCGTTCTGAGTGAAGAGCGGAGAGATACCGATCTCCCCGATCACTCCCGGAGCCAATTCCTTTGCCGGATCGAACTCCGCGACGAGCGAGCCCGCCAGATCGTCGACACCGAGTTCGTGAACCTCGACCGGATGGGTCGTCTCGAGGTACCAGCCAGAACCCATGATCACTCGCACGTCTGACGTGCGCGAGAACTCCCCCAGCTTCTCCGGCGCCCGGCCCAGTCCCGGCGGCGTCAGATCGACGATCGTCCGACCACCGAGGCGGGCGAAGTCCGCAAGGTCTTCCACCACGGCCGCTGCGTCGTCGACTCGACAATTGTCGAGACTGTAGTACGGATTGTCGTGAAGAAGCCAGGCATCCTCGGCGCGTACCGGACCGGCCAACCGCTGCGCCACAACCGGATCCGGGGCCTCGGTGTACGCACCGGTGACGTCGTTGTGCAGATGTTCGTGTGGGAGAACCAGTCCGAGTTCCGAGCTGTCCACGGTTCCCGTGACAGTACGAACCTTGCTCATGAGCGTGCAGGCCCCGAGGGTGCGGACTGCAGGTGTCGCCACAGCGCGCTCAGTGTATGTCCGCGCATGTTGATCCAGATGGCCAGTAGCAGAACGACACCGGTGATGATCGGCGTCAGGAACGGGCTCACGCCGAGCAGGGTCAATCCGTTGGCGATGATTCCGGTCAGGACGGCGCCGATGACGGTACCGATCACGGTGCCGCGACCGCCGAAGAGATTGGTGCCACCGAGAACCACCGCGGTGATCACGGTGAGCTCGAATCCCGTTGCGGAGTTGGCCGAACCCGAGCCCAGTCGAGCCGCGATCAGCAGTCCCGCGATACCGGCAGCCAAGCCGGTGAAGACGAGCGTCATCATGAGCACACGACGCGTGTTGACGCCGGACCGTCGCACGGATTCGACGTTGGAGCCGATACCGGTGACATAGCGCCCGAAGCGCATGCGGTTGAGCGCAATTGCTCCGATGACCACGACGACGAGAGCAATCCAGGCGCTGGCGGAGAACCCGAGGAACTCAGCAGTTCCGAGCTTCGCGAAGTAAGTGTCGGCCGGAACCGGAACGGAGAATCCTTCGGTCCGATACAGCGCGATACCGCGAATGACGGACATCGTCGCCAGAGTCACGATGAACGGCGGAATGCCCTGATAGGCAGCGAGCCATCCGTTGACCAGGCCCCAGGCCGCACCCATCACCGGGGCGGCGACGAAGACCAGGGACGAATCGACGCCGGCCTGGATAAGCTCGGCACTCATCGCCGCGACGAACGCGACGATCGCACCGACGGACAGGTCGATCTGACCTGCCGTGATCACGAAAGTCATCGCCACCGCGATGATCAGAACCGGAGCGATCTGGGTTGCCAGGTTCGACAGGTTCGTAAATGTCAGGAACGACGACGTGGTCGCCGAGAAGACGGCTGCGACAGCAACTGTCACCGCCAGCATCGCGAGGGTGGGCTTGTTGACGCTGTCCCACAAGGAGGGTTTCGCGGCGAGCTTGCGCTCGATCGGCGCCTGAGTCTTCTCGAGAGTGGTCATGCCGTGGCTCCCTGTGTTGCTGCCGATGTCCGTTGCGGCACCGGAGTTCGAGTGATGAGTCCGACGAGGGACTCGATGTTGAGGTCGCCGATCGGAACGTCGTCGACACTCTGCCCCTCGTACATGACCGTGATTCGGTCACACACGCGGAACAGGTCCTGCAGGCGGTGTGTCACGAGAATGACGCCCACGCCGGCCGCTGCGACGTCCGTGATCAGCTTGAGCACCGACTCGACCTCGGCGACGGCAAGCGCTGCGGTGGGCTCGTCGAGGATCAGTACGTCTGGGCGGAAGGAGACTGCGCGGGCGATCGCGACGGTTTGCCGCTGTCCGCCGGACAGTTGCCCGATCTCCTGGTAGGTCGACTTCACCTTGACATGCAGGTCGGCGAGAATGTGAGCCGCCTTCTCGTGCATGGCATGCCGGTCGAGGAAGGGACCTTTTCGCGGTTCTCTGCCGAGGAACAGGTTGCTGGCGACATCCAGCGTGTCGCACAGAGCCAGATCCTGGTAGACGATTCCGATCTTCTTCTGCTGGGCGTCGAGAGGCGTCGAAAAGCGCACTGGTTCACCGTTGACGCGCATTTCGCCGCCGTCGTGCTGAACCGCACCGGCGAGAATCTTCATCAGAGTGGACTTACCGGCGCCGTTGTCGCCGACCACTCCGAGTACTTCACCCTTCGCCAGCCGAAGGTCCACTCCTTGAAGGGACTTCACCGGTCCGTACGACTTGGTGATGCCCGAGAGTTCGATCAGTGGAGGTGCCATGATTACTTCTCCAAGTAGTACATGTAGTCGGCCACGTTCTCCGGGGTCACGATCTGGGTGGGAACCGGGATGTTTGCCGGAGCGCCGCGTCCGCAAGCCAGGTCGATTGCCGAATTCATTGCCTCATGGCCGAATTCGAAGGTGTTCTGCTGGACCACGCCTTTAAGCCAACCGGCTTTGAGTCCGCCTACCGCCTGATCCGAAAGATCCCAACCGACTGCTTCGATGCGATCCTGCGCCTTCTGACTGTTGACCGCCGCGACGAGACCGATCAGTGCCGGCTCACCGGTTGCGTAGACGTACTTCATGTCGCCACCGCCGGTCAGCAGGTTCTCCGCTGCGGTCTGTGCGTTCTCCTGAATGTTACGTCCGTCCACGACGGTGCCGACGGTCATTCCGCGGCCGGTCACGGTCTCCGTGAAGCCCTTCTGCCGCTCCAACTGGACCGTGCTGTTGAGCGCGCCGACGATACCGACCGTTCCGGTGTTGTTCGCGACGTCGGCCAAGGTGTTTCCGATCTTGGCACCACCCTCGGCGTTGGCCGTACCGACCTGAGTCGACAGTGCCGGATCGTCGATGGTCGCGTCCACCGCGACGACGGGGATGCCCGCGTTCTTGGCCTTGACCACCGACGGCTTGATTCCGTCCGTGTCGATTGCATCGACGATGATCGCGTCGACTCCGGCGGCGATCAGATTGTCGAAGGCGTTGGCCTGCGCGACGGAATCGTCGTTGCCGCTGATGATCTGCAGGTCGACGCCTGCCTTGTCCGCGACGTTCTTCGCGGCATTGTTGATCTGGTTGAAGTACAGCGCCTGGAGGTTGATGGTCACCAGACCGACCTTGAGCTTGCCGTTCGTCCCGTCACAGCTTTCGGCGACCCGGGTCGGCTGCGGGATGGACGAGCCCCCCGATGCGTCCTTCGAGTCACTCGACGAAGCCGAGTCACAAGCGGTGAGCGTGAGCGCGACTGCAGCTCCCAGCGCCAGAGGCAATGCACGTTTCATCATCGAGTCTCCAAAAGGGTGTGAGGGGTCAATGTTGCTGTGAAGCTGTCCAATTCATCTCGGGTGGGGCATCCGCGGGGGCCTGCGGTGGCGCAAGCCAATGCAGCCGATGCCCCGGCGAGTCGTGCGGCGTCCACCGGTGAGCGCCCGGCGTCGACAAAAGCGATGTACGTACCGCCGAAGCAATCACCGGCCCCGACGGCGTCGACGACGTCGACCACTACTGCCGGTTCGCTCGTCACCTCGCCGTCCGGTGTGGCCAGTGTCCAACCTCGCGAGCCGTCGGTCACCAGCAGGTGGGTGTGGTGCTCGGCGGCCAGAGTCTGCCACTGGTCGAAACCGATCCCGAACTCGCCTTCCCACAGGGCACGCCCTACGACGACGTGGTCGGCCAGAGCGAACGCGCGCAGTGCCGCGGCTTTGTTTTCACAACCGTCCAGATCGATTACCAGACTTACGCTTCCCGGCAATCCCTCTGGCAGGAAGCCCGCACGGTATCCGTCGAGGAACAGCCGTCCACCACCGGCAGCAGCCAATCGGGTGACGACAACTCCGATGCGTTCGGCATCGTTCGGGTCGTCCTGGCTGATGATGGAGCGATCGCCGTCCTGCGCGATGAGAACAACTGCCGTCGACAGGAACGCATCTCGCGGCGACCAACTGGTGTCGACGCCATCTGCCTCGAGGGCTTCGAGAAACTCGGTGGACCGCGCGTCCGGGCCCACGGCACCGGCAAAGATCACTTGCGCGCCCATTCTGGCCGCGGATACCGCAGCATTTGCATTCATTCCACCGTCGATCTGACTGATGGCCGTTGCCTGAACGCGCTCACCGAGTACCGGTACGTGTGGGACATGTACCGTCACATCGTTGTTGGCGTATCCACAAAAGACAATCATGGTTACTTTCCTGCGGCCCGGGACAGTTCGCGGACCTTCTCGCCTGCGACCCGTCCCCACCAGCGTCCATTGTCCTTCACCGAGGATGCAACTATCGCGCCGTCGCATTCCTTCATCAGCGCTGCGACATTGGCAGCCGTGATGCCGGAGCCGATGATCACCGGAAGAACGGTGTTGTCTCGGATCACGGAAACCTCGTCGACCGAAGCGGCGTCACCGGTGCGCGAACCCGTCGCGATCAGAACATCTGCGTCGAAGAACTCGGCGTCTTCGGTCTGTTCCGCGACAGTGCGGTCCGCGACAATGGCATGCGCACCGTGTTTGACGTGCACGTCAGCGAAGATCCGGACCGGGTCGGCGCCGATGCGATGGCGGAAGCGCGTCGTCTTGGCGGCCTGGCCCTCGATGAAGCCCTCATTGGCAATGTAGGCATTGGCCCACTGATTGACGCGCACAAAACTCGCGCCTGCCGCCCACGCTGCGGCCACTCCGCACTCGCCGGCGTTGGACAGGATGCTGACGCCGACGGCCTTGCCGAACTCGCCGACCACCGCTGCCGTGATGACTCCCATGCTGGCGGCGGTTTCGTATCCGTGTTCGCCGGGCTTGAGGAACGGTATGTCCCAGTGATTTTCGACGATCACACCGTCGAAACCGTTGTCGACATACGCGTGTGCTTCCTCGACGGCGAAGCGAGCAATTTCCGAAACCGGCTGCCCGGTGTAGTGCGGGCTGCCCGGCAGGGCCGGGAGGTGAATGGCCCCGATGAGAGATGGCGTGCCGGTGAACATCTCTGCCAGCGCCGAGGGCTTGGGCGGAAAGACTCCGAGCGGTGATGCGGTCACTTCAGCTACCCCATTCCATGCGCAAGATTTGCGCTGTATGTCCATGCACAAGATCTGCACACGATGTAATCGATTGCCTTGATGAATTAGCAGGTTATGCGATCAACACCGGGTTGTGTCAAGGATTTCACAATTCGAATTTGTAAACGATTGCCTCAATCGCGTTACATGCGGGACACTGGACCGTGCGGTTCGATAACCTCGGACCCGAATCGAGCAGAAAACGGGGGACGCATGCGCAAGGCGACCATTCGCGATGTCGCGGAACTGGCCGGGGTGTCGACGGCCACCGTGTCGCGGGCACTGTCCGGATCCCGCCCTGTCTCGGACGAGCTTGCAGCGACGATCAAACGAGCCGCGGATTCTCTCGGATACTCGGGAAACATCATCGCCAGCTCGCTGCGTCGTAATCGGACGGACACTGTCGGAATGGTGGTTCCGAGTATCGCGAACCCCTTCTTCACTTCGCTGGTGGTCAACGTCGAACACGTCCTCGCTCGGCGCGGACTACAACTGTTCCTGTGCGATTCTCGTTCCGATCCCGACGTGGAAGCGCAGCGACTCAAGTCGCTCGTCTCCCGGCAAGTGGACGGAATCATCATCAGCCCGTGCCACGGCGAACTGAGTGCAGAAGCCGTCCGAGCCAGCGCGGCAACGCTTCCGGTCGTTCAACTGGACCGGTTTGCAATGGATACCCAGACGGACTGGGTCGGCGTCGACGACGACGCCGCTCAATCCCTGGTGATGGAGCATCTGTCCGAGCGTGGCGCGCAATCAGCCGCCTTCATCAGTTCCGAGCTGACCAATTCGTCAACAGAACTTCGCCGGGCCGGCTTCTTCCGCCACGCGGATCGAATGGGCATCGAAACTCGTGACGAGTGGACACAACTCGGCGAGTACTCGATCGAGTGGGGGCGCACGGCATCCAACATCATCCTGACCGGCAAAACTCGCCCCGACGCCCTGGTCTGCGCCGACGACTTGATCGCACTCGGCGTGTTGCAGACCTGTCACGCATTGGGCATCGACGTTCCCGGCGACGTTCTGGTCACCGGTTTCGACAACATCCCGTTCTCCGAATTGTGCAACCCGCCGTTGACCACCGTCGGGCAGCCGCAGGAAAGAATCGCGGAAGAAGCTGTGCGACTTCTGGATCAGGCGATGAACAACTCTTCCGAGTCGACAGCCCACATCGCGCTTGCTCCTGAACTGATTGTCCGTCAGTCCACCGTCGGCCAAGCGGCGGCAACCGCACCGTAAGCAGCGATCGCATCGTCCAGTTCGGAGACCTTGACGCTTTCGTTGGCCGCATGCATCAGCGAGGGAGTGCCAGGGCCCCAGATCACGACGGGAGCACCAGGGGCGGCGGCGGCCAGTACCGAAGCGTCGGTGAAGTACGAAACCGGTTCGGTTGCAACAGGGATAGGCAGGGTCGCCAACCACGGGTCTGACGCGTCAGTACGCACACCTCCCAGATGAATCGACGTCTCCACCGAGTCGACTTCTGGTTGGGCTCGCCACCACGCGAGCAGGTCGGCGCCGTCTCCCACCGTGCGGTGATCGATCACCGCACGTGCACTGTCCGGCACGATATTCGGAGCCGAACCCCCGCCGACCAAGCCGAGGTTCCAGGTTTCGGCACCCAGAAACGCGTCGGACGACAGCGGAAGCTCACGCCGGGCTCGGTCGACGACGTCAAGCAGTTTGAGGACGGCGTTAGTTCCTCGCTGCGGCGTACTCCCGTGCGCGGCTTTTCCTTTGACGGACACTTCGAGCCACAGTGCGCCGCGGTGCCCCAGGTTGATGCGATTGCCGGTCGCCTCGGGAACGATGACGGCCCCGACCTCGAGATTCGCAACGGCGTCGGCCGAACGAACAGCCCCGAGCGATCCGATTTCCTCGTCGCTCGTCAGCAACAGCGCGACCGGGACTCCACGTTCGAAAGCGTCGACAACCGCGGCAGTAGCGGCAACAAGGCCGGCCTTCATATCCGATGTCCCTCTGCCGAGGAACAATTCGCCGTCGACCTGTGCGGCATACGGATCGAACTCCCAGTCGGAGACAGTGCCCACCGGCACCGTGTCCACGTGGCAGGCGAACAGGAGTCTGGCTGCCGAGGGTGCAGCTTCGTTGGTGATCAAGGCCCAGGGATGATTGCCGGTCAGGTCTGACTCCACCTTCGCCTGTGGCGCACGTGAGAGAACCAACGAGACAATCGAATCCATCGCCCGCTGTTGAGGAGCGGACTCCCCCGAGACCGTGTCGAGAGCTACCAGTTCCGAGAGAAGTCCGAGGGAATCCATGTACCTATTCTTGCACTGCCACGGATTCAGTGCGCTGCCAGCTGGGCGATGACAACGTAATTGTCGTCGGTCGACTCTCCTTCGACGACATCACAATTGGCGAGGATCAGCCGTCCCGGAACCGATTCGCGCAACTCGTGAGCGCCCAGCAGCGAACCTTTGTGCAGCGGCCCGACTGTTTCGACGTCGTACTCGAGTGTGCCGTTCGGTGTACCCAGGAGAATTCGATCGCCCGGCTCCACTACCCGGAGCGCCCGGAACGGTGCTTCGCGAGTGGTGTAGTTGTGGCCGACCACGACAACTGTTTGTGTGGTCGACGTTCCCGGCATTCCGCTTTCACCCCACCACACCGGCAGTTCGTCGACAGGATTCAGTTGCTGCCCACTCTCGCCGCCGCGCATCAGCTTCTCCGAGTGCAACGGACTGCTCAGGTACGTAACCCCGGACGCAGACCTCAACTCGATCCGCTCGGGTTCTGCCGGATCGACGGTCACCGAAGCCGGTGCAGCCGCGATATGCGACTGCACCGGCGAGCGGTCTGGTAGCGATCCTGCGTTCTCGCCCGAACATCCGGATGCGAGGAGGGCGAGGATCGCTACCGCCGAGAGGCCGGCGCTACGCAGACGTGTTGCCCGGGCCGTCATGACGCTTGCGACGAACAACCACCGTCGTAGCTGCTGCGGCGGCAGCGCCCACGACTCCGACGCCGATCAATACAGCCGGCAGGTTGGAGTTGCTGCTACCGCTGGTGCTGCTGCTTGCGGTGTCACCGAGAGCAAGGTCGACCGGGGGCAGGCTTCCGGCGAGCGCCGGATCGCCGTCGGCATCGGTGACGTAGTAGTCGACGACGTCGAAGGCTCCCTTGTTGTTGTAGTAGCCGACCAGCTTGACGCCGGTCTTGTTCACTACAGCGGTGGTCTCGTCGACCTTCGTGACCCCGGAGCCGTCGTCAGTGTGCTCACCGATGATCACTTCACCGCCGACGCCTGTTCCGTTGTCGATCTCCTTCTCGCCCTTTGCCTTGAGCTCGTCGACGATCTTCTGCGCTGCATCCGCTTCGGCCTTTGCGGCGGCTGCGGCGGCCTGAGCTTCCTTTGCCTTTGCTGCTGCGGCGTCGGCCGCCGCCTTCGCGTCTTCGGCGGCCAGGTAGAGATCCTGCGCCTTCTTACTCGCTGCTTCGGCAGCTTCGGCCTTCTTGGCGGCTTCGGCAGCCTTTTCGTCGGCGATTGCTCGCTTGTCGGTGGCCGCCTCCCCTGCAGCATCGGCCTCGGCCTGCGCCGTCTCCGCGGCCTTCTGTGCAGCGGCAGCGTCCTTCTCTGCGGAAGCTGCGGTAGCTGCCGCTTCATCAGCAGCCTTACGGGCGGCGGTGGCAGCTTCTACCTCGGTGGCGGCTGCGGACTCGGCTGCCTTGGCGGTGGTTTCGGCGGCGGAGGCCACCTTCTGAGTTTCCTTGACGGTGATCGCGAGCTGCTTGGCATTCCAAGCTGCGGCCAACGCCTGAGCCTTAGCGACGGCTGCCTTCGCGAAATCCCAGTTCTTGAAGGCTTCCTCGGCTTCCTTGTTCTTGTCCGCTACCAGTTTGGCGTTTGCATCCGCGGCAGCCTTCGCCTCATCGGCCTTGGCCTGCAGAGCATTAGCCTCGGCGCGCGCCTTTGCTGCCTCTTCGGTCTTGGGCCCCGAACCGGCGGCCTTCGCAGCCTCCTCGAGTTCAGCAGCCTTGGCCGCGGCCGCGTCGGCTTCTGCCTGAGCTGTTTTTGCTACCTCTTTCGCATCGGCCGCCGCGGACTCCGCAACCTTGGCTGCCTCTTCGGCTTCCTTGGCAGACTGTTCCGCGGCCCCGGCCTCCGCCTTGGCCTTGGTCGATTCGACCGCCGCCTTGGTTGCCTCGACGCTCGCCTGGGTCATTGCCTCGGTCGCCTTCACCGAAGTGTCTGTCGCTGCGGACGAGTCGACCCCTGCCGTCGCGGCTGCTTCGGCGGCCTTCGCTGCCGCGTCGGCAGCTGCCTTGGCTTTTGCTTCGGCTTCCGCCAGTGCTGCAGCGTCCGTACCAGCGGTTTCGGCACTGCCCGTGCCCGCGACCCCGGCTTCAACCTTCTCCGGCGTGGTCTCGGTGCTCGTCGCCGCGTCGGCGTCGGTGGTGGCAGCTGCCTCTTCCTCGGCGCAGGTCACCAGCGGATCAGCGCTCGGGGTACACACGGTTTCCGGCTCTGCCGATGCAATTCCCGTGCCGCCCACCGCCAATCCGAGAGCTAGTACGGCACCGGCGGCCGCAGAGCGGACCCTCCGAGAATGGGCGATGGACTTCTCCGACATAGCGCTCAACCTTTCGGCCTTCTTTACGAAGACGGCAATTCCGGCGTGGACAGCCTTTACTTCGTCGGCTGACTTCCAGACGTTACGACCGGTCGGTCCGAAAAATTGAGAGCTGCTGCGCTAACCGCAGGAATCAGGACCGCGGAACGCGCCCCATCAGGTAGAACTCCGGATTGGGCAGCATGCCGGAGAAGCTCGCCATGCGATTGCTGAGCCCGAAGAATGCAGTGATCGCGGCGATGTCCCACGCGTCCTCGTCGCCGAAGCCGTGCACACGGAGGGCGTCGAAGTCGGCGTCGGCGATTTCGTGTGAGGCGGAGTTCACCTTGGTGGCGAAGTCGAGCATCGCGCGCTGACGATCGGGGATCTCTGCGGTGCGATAGTTGACCGCAACCTGGTCGGCAACCAACGGCTTCTTCTCGTAGATACGCAGAATTGCGCCGTGCGCGACAACGCAGTACGTACATTTGTTGGCCGCAGAGATCGTGGTGACGATCATTTCTCGATCACCCTTGGTGAGTGCGGAATCTTCCTTGAGCATGATCGCGTCGTGGTATGCGAAGAATGCCCGGAACTCGGCTGGGCGCCGAGCGAACATCAGGAAGACGTTGGGCACGAACCCCGACTTCTCCTGGATCTCGAGAATCTTGGCGGCGATGTCCTCGGGCACCTCGGTCAATTCAGCCTGCGGAAAACGGGTGCTCACTGTGCCTCCTGGTCAGCCATCGATGTTCGATTCAAGATAATGATGATTAACTGAGTTGTCCAGATGCATTTCCTGCCCTACTTTTTCGGGCACGGATAGTCGGGTACGGCCCAAGCGATCTGCGTAGCGTGAAACCCGTGAACAGGAAGACACGATGATCGACGGACTGAACCGCGCGCTCGACTACATCGAAAGCAATCTGAGCGGCGAGATCGAGACAGCCGAGATGGCAAGGCTGGCAACCACCTCGGAGTATCACTTTCGGAGGATGTTCTCGGCCCTGGCCGGCATTCCCGTATCCGAATACATCCGTCGACGTCGACTCACCCTGGCTGGTGCCGAGTTGTCCGTCAGCAGATCAGGAGTGTTGGAGACCGCCGTGAAGTACGGCTACTCGTCCGCGGAAGCCTTCACACGAGCGTTCACCGCATTTCACGGCGTGAGCCCCGGCGCGGTCACACGCGCTCCCGCCGTTCTCAAATCCCAACAGAAACTTGCCATTCACGTGACACTGGAAGGAGCCACACCGATGGACTACATGCTTGTGGACAAACCTGCCCTGACGGTAGTCGGGTTCAAGACCCGGGTTCCATTGGTTCACGAAGGTCCCAATTCTGCGATCGAAGATTTCACCCGCTCCGTGGACAAGGTTGCGTTGCGAGGGTTGCGCGAGCTCTCCGATCAGGACCCGGCGGGAATCGTCAGTGTCGTCGACAATTTGGCGCATCCCAGAACCGAAGGCACAGAACTGGATTACTACCTGGGAGTGGTCACCGGCAAACCTTCACCCACGGGTTTCGATGTGCTGACGGTCGACGCACACACGTGGGCCGTCTTCACCGCCGACGGGTCGGAAATCGAATCTGTGCAGTATTTGTGGCGAGATATCTACACGGAATGGTTCCCTGCCAACCCTTTTCGCTCCGTACCTGGTCCCGAGATCATGCGTACCGAATACAACGACGATTTCACCGTCGCACGGTTCGAGCTCTGGATTCCGGTCGAGAGCGAGCTGAGCGACGTCGGGGCGTAAAACAGCCGCCAGGTCGGATGGAAGTCACGACCCGGCGGCTGAGCCATCAGATGAAACAGACTGTCAAAGAATCAGTTTCGCTCCGGTAGCAGCAACCACGTCCTCGACGCTGATGCCCGGCGCCGTCTCCACCAGGCGGAGACCGTCGTCAGTCACGTCGATCACGGCCATGTCGGTGATGATTCGCTGGACGCAGCCCTTACCGGTCAGCGGAAGCGAGCACTCCTCGACGATCTTGTGCTCACCCTTCTTCGAGACGTGCTCCATCATCACGATGACGCGCTTTGCGCCGTGGACCAGATCCATCGCGCCGCCCATGCCTTTGACCATGTGGCCGGGGATCATCCAGTTCGCGAGGTCTCCGGTGGCACTGACCTGCATGGCACCGAGCACGGCAACGTCGACCTGGCCGCCGCGGATCATGCCGAACGACGCTGAGGAGTCGAAGAACGACGCACCGGGGAGAACGGTGATGGTCTCCTTGCCCGCATTGATCAGCTCGGGATCGAGTTCGTCCTCGGTCGGGTACGGCCCCACGCCCAGAACGCCGTTCTCCGAGTGCAATACAACGGTGATGTCGGTCGGGAGGTAGTTCGGAACCAGCGTCGGCATACCGATGCCGAGGTTCACGTACTGCCCGTCCTCGAGTTCGCGCGCGACGCGGGCCGCCATCTCTTCGCGGGTGAGTTTGGTGGGTAGTACAGAAGTCATGCTCGTACCGTCCGATTCTCGATGCCGACCGTCACGGGGCCGACGTGGACAACACGCTGAACGTGAATGCCCGGCGTGTGGATCTCGGCGGGGTCGAGCTCACCCGGCTCTACGAGGTGCTCGACCTGCGCAATGGTGATGCGCCCCGACGTTGCTGCAGCCGGATTGAAGTTCTGGGTACTCGCGCGGTAGACGAGGTTGCCGTGCCGGTCACCTTTCCAAGCATGGACCAGTGCATAGTCGGCGACGATGCCGCGCTCCATCACGTAGGTGACGCCGTCGAAGTCACGAGTTTCCTTGGGCGGACTGGCAACTGCGATGCCGCCGCTCCCGTCGTAACGCAGTGGCAGGCCGCCGTCGGCGACCTGGGTGCCGACGCCGGCCGGGGTGAAGAACGCGGGGATGCCCGCTCCCCCGGCGCGCATGCGCTCGGCGAGCGTGCCCTGCGGCGTGAGTTCGACTTCCAGCTCACCGGAAAGGTACTGACGCGCGAACTCCTTGTTGGAGCCGACGTACGAGCTGACAGTACGACGGATACGCCCCTTCTCCAGAAGCACTCCGAGCCCGAACCCGTCGGTGCCGCAGTTGTTGCTCACCGTTTCGAGTGATGTCGCGCCCTGCTCGAGGAGCGCATCGATGAGGATTTCCGGCACTCCGACGAGCCCGAAACCTCCGACAGCGATCGTGACGCCGTCCGGCACGTCGGCGACGGCCTCGGCAGCAGTGGGAATGACTTTGTCCATCATGTCGATCACAGTAGCGCGACCCGTACGTATTGTGAACCCCCGTCCGCATAACGAACATTTTTCGCCCCCGGCATTGCCTGGGTCACATCTACGAACTATTCTGTTCGCAGAGCGCAACACATGTACACATTGCGAACAACTTCACGTAACCGAACGACGAGGTTCCCTATGCTGCATCTACCGCCGAGGTACCAGCGGCCGACTGGCGTCAACGCCCCGGCCGATTTCGCGGACTACAAGACGACTTCGCTTCGCCACCCGAAGCAGCCGCTGAAGCTGCTCCCCCAGCGGCTCACGGAGCTCACCGGGCCGGTATTCGGCGAAGATCGCGTCGGCGCCGGCGAAAACGACCTGACCATTGCCAACGGCGGCGAAGCACAGGGACAGCGCATCGTCGTTCACGGCCGCGTACTCGACGGCGACGGAAAACCCGTCCCCCACACACTGCTCGAGGTGTGGCAGGCCAACGCCGGTGGACGCTACCGCCACACCGGCGACAACTGGCCCGCGCCGCTGGATCCGTTCTTCAACGGCCTGGGTCGCTGCGTCACCGACGCGAACGGCCACTACAGCTTCACCACGATCAAGCCGGGCGCCTACCCGTGGATGAACCACGACAACGCCTGGCGACCGGCACACATCCATTTCTCGCTGTTCGGCACGGCATTCACGCAGCGCCTCGTGACGCAGATGTACTTCCCCGACGATCCGATGTTCTTCCAGGACCCGATCTACAACGCGGTACCCGAAGCGGCACGTCACCGCATGGTCAGCGTCTTCGACTACGACGCCACAGTCCCCAACTGGGCTCTCGGGTTCCGCTTCGACATCGTCCTGCGCGGCCGTAACGCCTCCGTATTCGAGAACGAAGACCACGATGACTGATCACACCGCGAAGCCCGCACCCACTTATCCGGTCGTCCCCGGCGACTTCACCACAGCCCCCTTCGGTGTCACGCCCTCTCAGACCGTCGGGCCGTACTGGCACATCGGCCTCCCCTGGACGAACGGCCCCGACGCCGCTCCCGCCGATACCCCCGGACGAATCACGCTGGCCATCACGGTGATCGACGGCGCCCGTACACCCGTCGCCGACGCGATGATCGAAACATGGCAGGCCGATACGCTCGGACGCTTCAACCATCCGGACGATCCCCGTGGCGCAGTGGAGCTCACTCCGGCTGGTTTTCGCGGATTCGCCCGCAGCGCAGCGGATCCCACGGGCACTGCACTGGTCCACACTGTCAAGCCCGGTGCGCAGCCCACTGAAACGGATGCGAACGAGGCCCCACACGTGAACGTGTCGGTCTTCGCTCGCGGCATGCTCGACCGCCTGGTCACCCGCTTGTACTTCCCCGAGGACACCGACGCACACGCAACAGATCCGGTGCTGTCCTCACTGAGCGAAACCGAACGCGCGAAGCTGGTTGCAACCAAGGTCGACGGTGGGTACTCCTGGACGGTCTATGTTCAGGACGAGGACGCGAACGGCGTCGAGACGCCCTTCTTCGAACTGTAAGAGGAGTACACATGCCCACTCGCGGCGCACTGTTCGATCCGGTGTTCGGGGCCACCCGAGTAGCGGAACACCTGTCCGACCAGGCGTGGGTCACCGCGTTGCTCGACGTGGAAGCCGCGCTGAGTTGTGCGATGGCCACCGTCGGATTGGCGGACGGGGAACATTGCGCCGCGGTGGCTGCTGCCGCGGCCGAACTCTCACAACCGGGCGGTCTGGACATCGTGGCGCTCGGCCGCGCGTCGGCCGCCGGCGGAAATCCCGTCATTCCGCTGGTGAAGATGCTGCGCGAAAGGGTCGGACAGGAAGGTGTGCCTGCCTCCGTGGTGCACCCGGGCGCCACGAGTCAGGACATCATGGACTGTGCGCTGATGCTGTTGACGCGACGCGCGGGCGCGGTGGTTCTGGCCGACCTGACCCGCGCCGCCGATTCCGCCGCCCACCTCGCCCGCATCCATCGCTCTACTCCGATGGTCGCGAGAACCCTGGGACAACAAGCACTTCCGACCACCTTCGGGCTACTGGCATCGAGTTGGTTCACCGCACTCGACGCCGCAGCGATTCGCCTCGAGATCGTGCTGTCCACGTTGCCGGTTCAATTCGGCGGCGCCGCAGGCACACTCGCTGCGTTGTATCCCGACGGGCTCAGGATCGCCGACGCGCTGGCCGACGAACTCGGCCTGGCCAGGCAGGTCACTCCCTGGCACACCGACCGCGTGACTATCGCAGAACTCGCGACCACACTCGGTATCGTCGCCGGCGCCGTTTCCAAGCCCGCCACCGACATCACCGTCATGGCGTCCACCGAACTGTCCGAGGTTGCCGAGAGCGCTCCGGGCGGCTCATCGGCCATGCCGCACAAGCAGAATCCGGTTGCCGCGATCACCGCCCGCGCGGCAGCGCGACGTGCTCCCGCGCTGGTGGCCACAGCCCTGTCGAACATGGATCACGAATTCGCTCGCGCCGCAGGCCCCTGGCACGCCGAGTGGGAAACCGTCACCGATCTCCTGCGTCTGGCAGGCGGAGCGGCGCACCAGCTTTCCGTGAGCCTCACCGGCCTGCAAGTACACACCGAGTCGATGGCTCGCAATCTCGACATCACCGGTGGCCTGATTCTCGCCGAGCGTGTCACCAAGGCCCTGTCCGCACACACTGATCGAGCGCGCGACATCGTCACCGCGGCAGCCACTTCCGGAACCAGATTGGATCGTGATCCCGCCATCGCAGAGCACCTGAGCGAAACCGAGATCGCCGAACTACTCGACCCCGCACACTATCTGGGCCACGCCACCGATCTGGTCGACCGCGCCCTCGCCGAACGCCCCACAGGAGGATCTCGATGAGCGTCGCGCTCAACTTTCAACAGACCGGCAATCCTGATGCTCCCGCAGTAGTTCTCCTGGGTTCACTCGGATCCGATCTGTCCATGTGGCAGCCGCAGATTCACGCGCTGTCGAATCGGTACCGCGTCATCGCCGTCGACCATCGCGGCCATGGCAAGTCGCCGGTTCCCGCCGGCCCCTACTCCATTGCCGATCTTGCCGGCGATGTCATCGTTCTCCTCGATTCGCTCGAACTCGAGTCCGTACATCTCGTCGGGCTCTCCCTCGGCGGCGCTGTCAGCCAGTGGATCGCCGCACATCACCCCACTCGCGTCGAGACGTTGACCTTGATGTGCACGTCCGCGCAGTTCGCCCCGGCTCAGCCGTGGATCGATCGCGCCCAGGCTGTCCGAGCGGACGGTATTGCATCCATCGCGGCCGCCGTGGTCGGACGCTGGTTCACGCCGGGTCTGGCCGACAACGATCCGGAACTAGTTGCCCGCCACGTCGCAATGGTCGAAGCCACACCCGACGAGGGCTATGCCGCCTGCTGCGAGGCACTTTCGGTATGGGACGGCCGCAACGACCTGGCCCGCATCGTCGCTCCGACGCTCCTCATCGCTGGCGAGCAGGATCCGGCGACGCCTCCGGCGACGTTGAGCGCGATCGCCGACGGTATCGCCGACGCGGTACTGCACGTCGTTGATCCCGGCGCACACCTGGCCAACGTCGAACAAGCCGGGCGCGTCACCAAACTACTTGCAACGCATATTGCCTCGCACACATCTGCGCTCGCCCAACGTAGCGCCGCCGTGTCGGCCGGCATGACCGTACGACGCCAGGTGCTCGGCGACGCCCACGTCGACCGTTCCATTGCCGGTGCCACCGAGTTCACCGCCCCTTTCCAGGACTTCATCACTCGCACGGCGTGGGGTGACATCTGGTCGCGCCCCGGCCTCGATCACCACACCCGCAGGCTCCTCACTCTCGCGATCCTCACTGCCGTCGGCAACGAACACGAACTCGACATGCACATTCGCGCTGCGCTGCGTGCCGGGATCGATCCCGACGAACTCGTGGAAGTATTTCTCCATACCGCGGTCTATGCGGGTGTGCCGAACAGCAACTTGGCTTTTGCGCTGGGAAAGCAAGCACTCGCGGACCTCTCGGCCGAACCTGAGGAGAACGAGACAACATGAGTGAGAACAGCAGCGAGCAGGCGCCGGGACCGTCCCCGGACTACGTGCAGTCGCTGGCCCGTGGGCTTTCCGTCATCAAGGCTTTCGACGGTGAGCACCCGCGTCGCACCCTCAGCGAGGTTGCCCGGCACACCGATCTCACGCGTGCGACCGCTCGCCGCTTCCTGCTCACACTCGTCGAACTCGAATACGTACGTACTGACGGTTCGGTGTTCTGGTTGACGCCGCGAGTCCTCGAACTCGGCTACAGCTACCTCTCCAGTCTGTCCCTTCCCGAGATCGCCGGGCCGCATCTGGAAGCCTTGTCCGCCAAGGTCCGTGAATCCACGTCCGTGTCGATCCTCGACGGTGACGACGTCGTGTACGTGGCCCGTGTTCCGGTCAGCCGCATCATGACGGTGTCCATCACCATCGGCACGCGCTTTCCCGCGTACGCCACATCCATGGGTAGGGTTCTGCTGGCCGGCTTGCCGGACGACGCCCTGGACGCCTACCTCGCCCGAGTGTCCTTCGCCCGCCTGACCGGCAAGACCATCTCCACCGCCGACGGTCTGCGTGCCGAACTCGAGAAGATTCGCGCCGACGGATTCGCGATTGTCGATCAGGAACTCGAAGAGGGTCTGCGCTCGCTCGCCGCACCCATCCGGGACGCGACCGGTGACGTGGTCGCGGCCGTCAACATCTCCACCCAAGCCGCCCGCTACAGCGCCGAAGCTGTTCGCGGTGAACTGGTTCCGGCCGCAGTCGCCACCGCGGACGCCATCTCCGTCGATCTCGGACGTACTCAGTCGTCCAACAATCACTCGGCTGCCACCCGCTGACCGAGCAGACCCAAGGAAGAACCAATGCCTGACGTTGTCATCTGTGAACCGCTCCGTACCCCTGTCGGCCGCTTCGGCGGTGTCTTCCGTGACGTAGCCCCGGAAGATCTCGCCTCGACGCTGATCACCGAACTCGTCACGCGTACCGGCATTTCCGGCGCGGAGATCGACGACGTCATTCTCGGCCAGGCTTCGCCGAACGGTGAGGCTCCGGCGATCGGACGCATCGCGGCGCTCAACGCGGGTCTGGGCATCGATGTTCCCGGCATGCAGGTGGATCGCCGGTGCGGGTCGGGATTACAGGCAGTCATCCAGGCCGTCATGCAGGTTCAATCCGGTGGCAGTGATCTGGTCCTCGCGGGCGGTGCCGAGTCGATGAGCCAGGCCGAGTTCTACGCAACCGGAATGCGTTGGGGCGTCAAGGGTGAAGGAGTTGCGCTCAGCGATCGTCTCGCGCGCGCCCGCGTCACAGCCGGCGGACGTGACTTCCCGGTTCCCGGCGGAATGATCGAAACGGCAGAGAACCTGCGCGCCGAGTTCTCCATCAGCCGCGAGGATCAAGATGCACTCGCGGTTCAGTCCCATCAGCGTGCCGTCGCAGCACAGAAGAACGGCGTCTTCGCCGAAGAAATCGTTCCGGTATCCGTTCCGCAGCGCAAGGGCGAGGCCCTGCTCGTCGACACCGACGAGCATCCACGCGCCGACACCTCGATGGAATCGCTTGCGCGCCTTCGTCCCATGCGCGCAAAGATCGACCCCGACTCCACCGTGACTGCAGGTAATGCCAGCGGTCAGAACGACGGCGCAGCACTGGCGATCGTCACCACCGCCGACAAAGCTCGTACCCTCGGACTGCGACCGCTCGCACGCCTCGCGAGTTGGAGCGTCGCGGGCGTTCCGCCGCGCACCATGGGCATCGGCCCCGTACCGGCGTCGGAGAAGGCACTCGGCCGCCTCGGGCTGTCCCTGGCGGACATGGACGTCATCGAACTCAACGAAGCCTTTGCGGCACAAGCACTTGCAGTCCTGCAGAGTTGGAATCTCGAGGCCGACGACCCACGCATCAACCCCAACGGCTCCGGCATCTCCCTCGGACATCCGGTCGGAGCTACGGGTGGACGAATCCTGGCCACCCTGTTGCGCGAGATGGACCGTCGCGAAGCGCGTTACGGCCTCGAGACGATGTGCATCGGCGGCGGGCAGGGCCTGGCTGCGGTCTTCGAGCGCCTGTCCTGATCAAGCCCCGACGTGCGCGACGCCGGAGTCACCGAGTTCGCCGCGTAGGCCGTCGAGAAAGACACGCAGCAGTTCGGTGAGTTCGGCCTGCTGCTGCTCGGTGAGAATCGACGTCAGTTCGGCTTCACGGCCGAGAACTCGGTCCACCAATTGCTCCACCAGCTCGTGACCGGCGGCAGTGAGGGTCACGAGCACTATTCGTGACCCTTGCGCGGCGGAGGACCTCTCCACCAGACCCGCGTTCTCCGCGCGCGCGAGTCGTTGCGAGATCGCACCGGCCGTGACTCCGGTCTGCTCGGTGATCTGGCGAGTCGTCAACTGATACGGCTCGCCGGATCGCCGCAGGACACTGAGTAGGTCCAGCGTGGCTGTGTCCGCACCGGCCGAGGCGAGTACCCGTCGGCGATCCTCACCGAGCAGCTTGGCGCACATCCACAGCCTGGTGACGATGCCGATACCCTCCACGGGCGTGCCCGGCCTTTCGCGAAGCCATGCCAAGGCAACCGCGTCCACCGCGTCGTCCGGGTTGTAGTCGCCCACCACTGCACACCTCGTTTAGCTCTAAATGATACGTTCTTCGTATAGGTCTAAACGTAGCTCACGGAGGTAGGCATGACACGCACAGTTCTAGTAACCGGCGGCGGAACAGGGATCGGACGCGCAGTTGCAGCGGCGTTCGCCCGAGACGGAGACACCGTTTTTGTCACCGGCCGACGCACGGAACCACTCGAAAAGACCGCGGAGGAGTTGGGCGATAATGTTCACGCCTTGACTTGTGACAACTCCGACCCGAAAGACCTGAAGCGGCTGCAGGATTCACTTCCGGGAACCATCGACGTCGTGGTGCACTGCGCCGGCGGTAACACGGACTTCGATCGCGAAGCGCCGTCAGATCTGGAATCCCTGGCCGCCGGGTGGCGGGCCAATCTGGACTCCAATCTGATCTCGGCAGTGTTGACCACAGCAGCAGTTCGAGATCGAATCCCCAGTGGCGGTGCCGTCATCACCATCGGATCGATTGCCGCCGACAAGGGAGCTGGAGCGTACGGCGCTGCCAAAGCAGCAGTTGCGACGTGGAATGTCGATCTGGCCGCCGAACTGGGCCCAGAAGGCATCACGGCGAACATCGTCTCCCCCGGTTACATCGCCGACACCGAGTTCTTCCGGGACTTTCTGACGGACGAGCGTCGCACGATGCTGATCGAATCCACCAGCACCAAGCGCGCCGGAACCCCGGACGACATCGCATCAGCCGTCCATTTCTTGGCCTCACCGGGTGCCCGGCAGATCACCGGTCAGGTATTGGCAGTCAACGGCGGTGAGAGAACCAGTCGCTGATCACGCCAGGTGGCGCTCGAAGAACGAGTCGATTCGCTTCCAGGCATCCTGCGCTGCAACAGGATCGGGACCGATTCCGAGGATGCGCTCCAAAGGACGAAGCACCTTGGGTCCGGCCTCCGCGTCGTTGAGGAACGCGTGGCCGGCGGTGGGGTACTCCTTGACGTCGTTCTCGATACCGGCATTGCTGAGCGCCGTCTCCAGCTTCGCTGCAGCACCCCGGAGCGAAAAGTCCTTGCCTCCGAAACTCCCGACGATCGGGCACGCATCCACCACGGCCTCATCGAGTTTGCGTGGAAGCTGACCGTAATTGACCGAGGCAGCGTCGAAATCTCCGGCGCTGACCAGCGCGAAGCCGCCGCCCATGCAGAATCCGATGACACCGATCTTTCCGGTGCAGTCCCGGGATTCCACCAGCCAACTGCGAGCGACTTCGATGTCGGTGAACGCCTTGCCGTGTCCTCGAAGCATCGACGTCATGGTGGGCACTAGGCACCGCTTCGCCCCGCCCGCGCTGTAGAGGTCGACAGCGAGCGTCAGGAATCCCGCAGCGGCCAGCCGCTTGGCTTGCCGCTGCATCACCTCCTCGAGCCCGAATGCCTCGTGAATCATCACTACCCCCGGCCACGGGCCGGGGGTAGTGGGGGTTTCGAGTATCGCTCGCAGCGGTTGTGATCCGCCGACTACTGCGGCGCGGCCCGTCAGATCTATGTCCACCATGTTTCGATGCTAGGCCGACGCAGGGTCCGTACGCTCAGAAGCGAGGTCAGGGGAGTTGTTTTCCCTGGCCCGCCGCAAGCCCGGTCAAGACCTCGGCGAGCTGCGGCAAGGCGTACGGCGCGCTCAGTGGACCGAAATTGTCGACAAAGGCATTCGAGAGCAGAAGTTCGACCGGCGCATAGGCTCGCGCCTTCACCGCGGGGAGGTTCTGGAAAACTGCGAAGTTCTCCAACCTCGTCGTCGCTTCCTGATCAGAAGCGAGGCTGAGCAAAATGTCTGCGGGTGCGAGTACCTCCGCCTGCTCCATCGACAGCGCAGTCATCTGCTCGGCGTTGTATCCGCGATAGTCGAGTCCGAGTTCGCGCAGCAGAACCCCGGGCGCACTGGCATCCCCCTGCACATACAACTGATCGCCGTACATCGAGCCGATCATGATCGTCTTGCCACCCAAGCCGTTCAGGGAAGCTGCGGTGTCGGAGATCAGAGCGTCGGTCCGGGCGATCGCTGCAGCAGCAGCCTCGTCGACAAATGCGGCCTGCCCGACCGTGGCGACGCCGTCACGCCACGAGGTGGTCCAGTCCAGCGCGATGACCGGAGCGATCTGACTGAGCCTCTCGGCTGCAGGTTCGAGATAAGTCTTCATTCCGATGATGAGGTCCGGTGAGTAGCGCGCGATGATTTCCGGGTTGATTTCGCCTGTGGTGCCGAAGCTTTCGAGGTCGGCTATTCCCGCGGTGCTCTGCCAAGGCAGTGAACCGCGGTCCCACGATCCTGTGTTGCCGTAGGCGACTGGGTGAACGCCGAGCGAGAGCAGGAATTCCAGATCCGTGAAGTCGCTGGCAACAACGATCCTTTCCGGCTTTCCCGAGATCGTGGTGGTTCCGAGCGCATTGATCACCTCACGTTGTTCGCCGGCATCAGAAGCATCTGATGTAGTCGAACACCCCGCAAGGATGGCGGCCGCCGCCAGTGCGCCGACCCCGAAGAACCCGCGGCGACTGAGCTGGTCCACAAGTTCAGACGTCGTGGATTCACAAATCGTTCCGTACATGTATGCACTCTCCTTCTCGGCGACTGCTGCGCGCGCCGAGGGCACAGCGAAAGAGAGGTTAGCCCACCCTCATCTTCCATAGGGTTCCTACGTTTGCGATTCCGAGAGATCGGAGCGATAAAAATGGACCGTTCTCGAGCGGACAAGTACATTCCCGCTGATCTATCACCGCAGGCAGTTGGGCGAGCCACCAGTCCCTGCCTTCGGCGATCGGGTCGCTCCAGCGTCGAAAATCAGTCGAAGATCAGTTGCCATTCCCTCCTCGAAAGCTTCCGAATTACCGTCTTTTGCACGTCGCCCACCGTTCGACTTGCGCGGCGTGGGAGGATAGACATATCGAGATCGGGACTTCGATGTGAGGGCCCGGATCGAGTTTGTAGGGAGTATCGGTATGGCACAGGGCATCGTGAAGTGGTTCAACGGCGAAAAGGGCTTTGGTTTCATCGCTCCCGACGACGGAACACCGGACGTGTTCGTTCATTACTCTGAAATCTCGGGCAACGGCTACAAGTCGCTCGACGAGAACCAGCGTGTGGAGTTCGAGGTTGGCCAGGGCCAGAAGGGTCCTCAGGCCACCAATGTGCGCGCTGTCTGATCAGTGACACAAGAAGAGGGCCGCACCCGCAAGGGTGCGGCCCTCTTCTGCATCGGATTCACCTCTGAATCACTGATCCTGAATGACGGCCAACGCTCCAACGATGTTCGACTCCGCCACCGACTTCGAGATTCCGAGATCAGCCAGAACACCTGATCCGTCTTCGAGTTCGAGCAGTGCGAGCAGGATGTGCTCGGTTCCGATGTAGTTGTGGCCCAGGCGAAGAGCCTCACGGAACGTCAGTTCCAGGACCTTGCGCGCACGAGCGTCGTACGGAATGAGTTCTGGTAGTTCGGAAGTCGGAGCCGGTAGTACACCGGCCACTGCAGCTCGGACGGATCCGAGCTCCACCCCCTGCGCCACTATCGCCTTCGCAGCCAACCCGGCAGGCTCCTCGACGAGCCCCAGGAGCAGGTGCTCCGGCCGGATCTCTGCGTTACCGGCGGCGCGGGCTTCGTTCTGCGAGGCCATGACGACGTTCTTCGCCCGGGGAGTGAACCGGTTGAACCCTTCGTTCGGATCCATCGGCTTCTGATCACTCGGCGCCTTGGGAACAAAACGCTTCTGCGCAGCCTGCTTCGAGACACCCATGCTCGCGCCGATCTCCGTCCACGACGCTCCCGACCTGCGCGCCTGGTCGACGAAGTGACCGATCAGGTGATCTGCAACTTCACCGAGATGATCAGCGGCAATCACGGCGTCGGAAAGTTGGTCGAGAGCATCGGTGTGAACCTTCTTGATCGCGTCGATGAGGTCGTCGAGTCGAACCTTGTTGGTCATTTCCACTGGTTTGCTCATGCGTCAACCATAGGTTGACGCAATCGAAAACGTCAACCCTAGGTTGACGATCGTCTTCGCCGCCCAGTGCTCAGCCGGAAAAGAATTCACGCAGAGCCGGGACAATAGCGTCGTCGGCGACGCCGTGGCCCTGACCGGGGATCTCCAAAGTCTTTGTCCCCGAGACTTTTGCAGCGATTCTCGTCGCCGAGGCAGGTGCCCATTGACCACTGTCACCGCCGTACATGACCAATGTAGGGACGGTAATGGAGGCAAGCCAGTCGAGCGACTGACAGCCGTGATCACACACCGCGACGTCGTAAGGCAAGGTGTGCGCGATGGCGCACATGTCGGGCCAATCGGCACTCCGCTTGATCTCGTCGACCATCTCCGGAGACGCGCCGGTCAGATCCAGAAAACGCGTCACAGCACCTTCCCTGTCGCCGCCCGCAATCAATCGCTCCAGGTCACTTTGGGCAGTCTCGTCACGCTGGTCGTCGTCCATGTACGGCGCCTCGTAGACGGCGAGCTTACGCATCGGAACGGCCTGCGCAGCGGCCTCCAAAGCCAGCGCGGCACCCGACGACAATCCGTAAACGAGCGGTGTTTCACCGGTGGCAGCGACGACCGCCCGCAAGTCCTCCACCTCGGCGTCGATCGAGAACGCGCGACTGTCACCGCTGTCCCCGCGTCCGCGCCTGTCGTACGAGTACACCGTGAAGTCCGCCGCCAACTCTGCAGCCAGGGAATCGAACCAACCGCGGTCGCAGAACGCTCCGGCGACCAGGACCACTGCTGGTCCGGCACCGGAGCGTTCGTATGCGATGGTCGTACCGTCGCGGGATTGCACTACCGCTGGGGATTGCTCTGTTTGCACGTCGATCTCCTCAGGTCTGGTCAATGCCTACCTGATTAGACCGCCCGCGTTACCTAAACTCATCGGTCCGGTCGGCAGTGGCTTCAGCTGATCTTGTTGTACAGGGCATCCCAACCCTGTGCCACGTACGAAATCGTGTAGATCGAACCGTAGAACGTAGAGCCACCCAGACTGGTGACGTTGCCCGCCTGCACTGCCGGGAGTCGCTGCCACAGCTTGCTCGCCACCAATGCCTGGTACGCCGCACTGTCCTCGTTCTCGGTGATCATGAAGCCGTCGACGCCGGCCAGCACGTCGAGGCCTTCGAGGCTGACGCCGCCCTCGGGATCGAGCCCCTCCGAGGTGGCGGTTTTGCCACCGATGTCGCCGAGCGTCATGTCGCTGGGCTTGTCGCCCTTCTCGGAGGTACGGATGCTCGTGACGTACAGCGTGTTCGTGTCCGGCATGAACGAGACACTGGCGACGGTCTTGGACGCAATCTTCTCGGCATGACGACTGCGGATGTCGGAAATCAGATTGTCGTAGTCGAGCGTCAATCGATCGAGCGTGGCCGTTCGACCGAGCCAGCCCGACAACCGCGAGAGGTTTGTGCGCCAGTCGTCGGTGAACTCTGTCGTCAGAACCGGTGCGATGGTGGACATCTCGGCCACCGGCCACCACTCGCTCTCGTAGTTCAGGCACACGATCAGGTCGGGCTCGAGCGCCAAGATCTGCTCGCGGTTGGGGATCTCCGACAGGAACGGTACCGACGAATCGATAGGCACCCACGGTGTCGTCTGGGCGTACGTGTAGCCGACGAGCGGAAGTTCCAGAGCTACAGCAGGTTCCAGATCGAGCCGCGAGTCGATCGCGACAACCCTCTTCGGATTGACAGGAATGTCGTACGTTCCGAGAGGTGTCGTCACAGAACGCATTTCGGTTTCACCCGAACTGCTCCCGCTGTCACCGCAGGCCGCCAGGAACGCGCCCAGCCCGGCGATCCCGGCACCGAAGCCGAACTGCCGACGTGTGAGGTCCGAAACGAGGCGGTTGTCGGAGTAGCCCTCGGGAAGCAAGAGCGTGGATTGAGCGGGCATGCGTGTCGAACCTCCAAAAGAAATGAATCATCCACTGTTGCGAGCGGATAAGGATGCCCTAACAGCGTACGCAGGGAGGGTCGTCGCGATCGGCCCAGAAATAGTCGAATCAGGCCAATTCGCACCCCTTACTTGTCGAGTTTGCGCATCTCGACGAAGTAGACCGCACTGAACGCGAGGTAGGTGCCGACGATTCCGAGGACCGAGATGATCAGGACGAGAGCGAGAAACATAGCCATGATGGTCTCCACTGACACGGGTTGTTCACGATGTCGATCGAGAGAAAATGGCTTCGAACTGCGGCGCTGCGACTCGAAGCGGGGCCGAAACTTTCGGTTACACACACCACGCTAGCCCCAGGCGTCTCGAGTTTTGATGAACTCGAGGTGAACTCTCCTACGGCTACGTCACACTTTTCTGTCGGACGGTCAGTTCGGTCCGAGCACCTGTCCGGACCATTCGACCAAAGGCGTCAGTGCGCGCCACGCTGTGCGAACTTCCTTCAATGTCCTGGCGCTGTCCAGCCACGACGGGCTTGGGTAACTACGACCAGCAGTCAGCGACTTGTGACGCAGCAATTCGATCCGCGGGTGATCGACCGTGTATCCGCGAGGCGCCGTCTTGAGCTTGTCGCCGCCGATCGTGAATCCGGCCTTCTCGACGGAGGCCAGGATCTTCTCGAGCTCCGGCCCTCGAACGTCGTCGTCGACAGCCGCACGATAACGCGCGATGGTCTCCGAACTGCTGGCGTAGAAACCACCGGCCACCATCAACCCTGCCGCGTCGATCTGCACGTAGTAGCCACAGCTCTCGGCGAGACCGACGAACGCTCCCTGGTGCGTCTTGTACGGGATCTTGTCCTTCGAGAATCGAACGTCACGATACGGCCGAAAGAGCTTGGCCGTGCCGAATTCGTCCTCCAACGCCGCGGTCAACGACGCCATCGGACGACGAACCACTTCGTCGTACGTCTCCTTGTGCGCTGCCCACCAGGTCTTGCTGTTGTCGGCTTCCAGGTCTTCGTAGAAGTCGAGTGCAGCAACGGGTATGCCAGTGAACGCAGCCATGGCGTAAGCCTAGCCCGGGCTGACAAGCACCACCGACGTGTCATCCGAATGGACTCTTGCCGTGCCCGCGAATTGCCCGAAATATGGCCAGGTGGAACAACAATTACTCACAGGGGGGAATACATGACACCGAGACTGTCGGCATTCACGGATCTACTGGCCCAGGAAGTCTTCCAACCAACCCCGGTAGTCGTGGAAGCCCCAGTGAACATTCCCGTTCTCATCATCGCCGTCATCGCGTTGGTGACTGCGATAGCCGCACTTGCTGTGGCACTTTCGGCTCGCATGCGCGCCACGCCCACACCGCGATCCGCCGCGGCTCAGCAACACGGCTCAGTGCAAGCTTCACAGAGCCCTCCACCAGCACCACCCGCAGGCTGGCACTCACAGCTATAGAGCACAACTGAGTGAACCGCGTATCTCTGGCATCAACGAGGTGTTGCCCTGCGACGATGCCCGGATCGGCCCGAATCCGTAGACTGCATGGAGATGATTTCCGAAATACAAGCATGGGAACTGACCGATACCAACCGAGACTGGTTGATTCACCGACCCGTCGAGATCGCGATCTACGTGGCACTCGCAGTCGTTCTGCGCTTCGCACTGCACCGCGGGATCGATCGAATGTCGAAGCCTCGCAAGTCTCCGAACGCCAAGGTGAACGAGCGCAGATCGCAGCGAGCCCGGACCATCGGTTCGGTACTCAAATCGACGGTGTCCATCGTCATCCTGGTCTGGTGTGTGCTGCAGATTCTCGGCATCCTCGGGATCAACGTCGCGCCGTTCATCGCATCCGCCGGAGTCATCGGCCTTGCCATCGGTTTCGGTGCACAAAACCTGGTGCGTGACTTCCTCTCCGGCATCTTCATGTTGCTCGAGGATCAGTACGGTGTCGGCGACATCGTCGATCTCGGCGACGCGGTCGGCACCGTCGAGACAGTGGGCCTGCGTGTCACCACGATTCGAGATGCCAACGGCACCTTGTGGTACTGCCGCAACGGCGAAATCCTGCGAGTGGGCAACATGAGTCAGGGTTACGCCACTGCAGTGCTCGATCTCCCCATCGCCCACAACGCGAACGTGCACAAAGCGTGTGAGGTGGCGACGCGAGCTGTCCTCGAGGCGGCAGAGTCCGAACCGATCAGGGCGGACATGATCGACAAGCCGGAGATGCTGGGAGTCAATTCGGTTACTGCCGAGGCAATTACCATTCGAGTGACGGCGCAGGTCAAGCCTGGGCGCCAATGGGCAGTCCAGCGCGCATTTGCGCGCTCGGCGCTGACTGCGTTCGAAGAGCAGGGTATCGAGGCACCGTACCTGCCTGTTCTGCGATGACGGTTGAGACGGAAGCATCTGCCCTTTCCATCAATTACGCGAACCCCGGCGCGGTCGATACCGCCGGGGGCTCGCTGGTGCCTGAAGCATGATTCAGACGGTGGAGGTCGAGACCTCCCGATCTGCCGATCTGTTGCCAAACGCCTTGTGCAGGACCATCGTCAGAGCAATTGCTGCCACGATTCCGATCAGCGGCGGGATTCCCACCTCGAACTCACCGGAAAGCCAAGCGAGGAACGCTGCGACGGCATAGACGGCGAGGTTGCGCCAGTGGACCGGCTGCGGGGTGTACCCCTCGGGGATGCCTCGCCGCCACCGGCACAGGAAGTCAGCGATGATCACGCCGCCCAATGGCGGGATGAAAGTTCCGAGCAGACTCAGGTAGTCGACCAGATGGTTGTGCACACCGGTCAGAGCGAGCGCCGTGCCGATCACACATCCACCGATGACGAACGGGGTCTTGCGAGGCTTTCTGAACAGTTCGGCACCGGCCACTCCGAAGGCGTATGCGGTGTCTGCGTTGCTCTTCCAGAGGTTTCCGAACAGCAAGACCAGGCCCCAGCCGACAAGCCCGAGGTTGTAGAGGATCAACACGAAGTCACCCTCGTGGAACGTGATGGCTCCGATGGCGCCGAACAGGATCATCAATCCGTTTCCGAGGAGGAACCCGATAACGCAGGCCCACACCGCTTGTGATCCGGAGCGAGCAAATCTGGTCCAGTTGGGCGCTTGCGTTCCCGCCGATACGAACGTGCCGACGACAGTGGTGATTGCGAGCGCGATCGTCATGGTCGTCTGCGGTTGAACCGAGACCAGGCCGGAGAATCCACCGACCTCTTCGAGGGACCGGAACACGACCCAGCAGGCCAACGCCAGGATCAAGGGCGTCGAGACGAGCGAAACCCAGTACATTCCGCGGTAGCCGTAGCAGGCGGTGACGCACATCAAGATGCTCGCCGCGATCATCACCGACGCCCTGGCGAGGTAGGAATCCCAGCCCAGCGCCTGGGCGGTGAGATCGCCGATCGTGCCGATGATGACGCCGTACCAGCCGATCTGAGTACCGCCCAGCAGGATCGAAGCGAGCTTGGACCCGCGAGTGCCGAAACTGTAGCGCGCCATCACAACTGTTGTCAGTCCGGTTCGAGCTCCGACGAACCCCATCATGGCGACGTAAACCCCCAAGATGGCGGATCCGGCGGCGATCACCACCATCAGTTTCCAGAACGAGAACGCGGTACCGAGCGCTGCTCCGGCCAACATCGTCGGTGTGAAGATGGTGAACCCCAACAACACCACCGCGAGCGAGAAGAACGGCTTTCGTGCATGAAGCGGAACCGGAGTAACGGGATAGTCAGGATCGACCGGGGGGCCTGCGCTCTCCGAATCGCCTGCGACCGTGGCAGGTTCGACGGCGCTGCTCATACAACTTCGCCGATGTCTTCGAGCCACAGGCTCGGGCGCTCGGCCAGCATGCGGTCCATCAGTGCCACACACTCCGCGTCGTCGACGACGTCGACCTGAATTCCGCTGCTGCGCAACCATTCCTCCGATGCCTCGAAGGAACGATTTTCGCCGACCACGATTCGAGGGATCTCGTACAGGCGCGCCGTTCCGGCGCACATGAAGCACGGCGACAAAGTCGTGTAGAGGACACACTCGCGATACACCGAGGCCGGCAGTCGTCCGGCGCGCTCGATGCAGTCGGTCTCTCCATGACGGATGGCGCTGTTCATCTGGACCCGACGGTTACGTCCGACTGCGAGAACCTCGCCCCGGTGAATCAGCGCCGCGCCGATCGGCACGCCGCCCTCCTCCCAACCGATCTTCGCCTGTTCGATCGCAAGTCCGAGAAAATACTCATCGGTGTGTGCCGGATGATTCATGTGCGCTCCTGGAGTCTGACCAAAATCGTCGATTGTGGCTCGTGTCACAATCCGACCACGGTGGTAACAGCCCGACAAGGGACAACCTGTCAGTTCGGCAGAACTAGCTCTATGACGAAGTGCCCCCTCGGCGGACGATATAGAAATGCTCCCGACTCTGCGACAAGTTCTTGCGATGCCCTCGTTCAAGGCCGCCGCAATCGAGGTGCTCGCGGGCGACGTCGATACCGCGGTGGTCCGCTGGGTCCATTCGTCCGAGGTGTACGAGATGGGTGGGCTGCTGTCCGGAGGTGAGGTCCTTCTGACCACGGGCCTCGGTCTGCACGGGCGATCTCCCGAGCAGCTCACCGCCTACATCGACCAATTGGCGGACGCGGGATGCGTCGCACTCGCGATGGAAGTCGGGCGCTCGTTCCTCACGGCCCCTCCCGAACTCGTCGAAGCTTCGCGCCGACGGGGACTCGCGTTCTTGGCCCTGCACGCAGTAGTGCCCTTCGAGCGGATGGTCGAAGACTTTCACGACCCCATGCTCCGCCGCACTCTCGGTTCGGCGCAAGCGGGCGAGCCTGTCTGGCAAGAACTTCTGAGTCTCGTGGTTGCAGGCCAGGGCATGACCGCGCTGCTCGACAAAGTGTCACGACTCGCGGGGTGCGGCGTCGATCTGCTCGACGCGGATGGCAGAACCGTCGAGCGCAGCACAACCGGCGCAGAGCGATCCGAGACCGAACGCACTATCCACGACGTACGCGGCCCGACGAACTCACTCGGTCGACTTGTCCTGTGCGGGCCGGCAACCACACGCCGAACCGCCGTCGCAAACTGCGCCGCCGTCGCGGTAGCTCTGGAACTCGGCCGTCACGGCGATCTCGGCCCAAGACAGTTACTCGCCCAATCGGTGATCACCGACGTGGTGGGCGGTGTGCTCACATCGCACGGCGACTTGTCCGAGCGACTGACAGCCGCCGGGTGGACGCCGTTGTCGGAGGGGCACCACGTCCTCGTCGCCGCTGTCGACATCGATCGGCAAACGCCGGTTCGAGAGCTCGCTGACCAAGTACGCGACGCCGTACGGGCCGTGCTCGGCTCCTGTGTCGTCGGGACTGCGGCCAATCACGTCATCGTGCTCGCGCATGGGTGGGCGTCCGCATCCCCCGCTCGAGTGCGGACTGCGTTCACCGAAGCCGACGAGCTGCTACGCCGCGGGCCGGGCGGTTCCGCGGTACGCACGCTCGGAGTGGCGACGCCGGTCGAGGATCTGTCGGGCGTCGGTGCGGCGGTCGCGCAAGCTCGCGAAGTCGTCCAGATCGCACGGCGTTTCGGCACCCGGACCGGAGTGATCCTCGCCAGGGACGTCGGCGTCCAACGACTGCTCGCCGCCGGCACGACGCCCGCTTCCTTGTCCTCGTTCGTCACGGAGCAACTCGGTTCGCTGATCGCTTACGACACAGCACATTCCGCCGACCTCGTCCGAACGCTCGACGCGTACCTCGCACATCGGGGCGGCAAGGCGAGAACCGCGGATTTCCTCGGCATTCGGCGCCAGTCGCTTTATGCACGGCTCACTCGTATCGAGAAGCTGATGGGTGTTTCCCTCGACGATCCGGCACAGGTGGTCTGCCTCGGGCTTGCGCTGACCGCATGGCGCATGCGCACCGGCCTTGATCCACAAGCTGCGTTCGAGCGTCTCCCCGGGTGAGCGACAACCTCTGCGATGATGAACGAATGACCGGAGCAGCGGAGTTGATGATCGAGATCCCTGCCGGCGAGGTGCACCTTCGGGACGACCGCAAAGGTACTGCGTGGACCTCGAAAGTCGAATCCTTCTGCCTCGCACGCCATCTCACCACCAGGGCGCTGCTTCACGGAGATTCGTCGGACGATTCGAGCAAACCAGCGGTCGACCTTTCATGGAAGGACGCCATCGCAACCTGCAACACACTTTCGGTCGCGGACGGTCTGACACCCGCATATCGAGACGTCGACACCGATTCTCCGCAGTGGGACCGGGGCGCAACTGGCTACCGGCTCGCCACCGAGGCCGAGTGGCAGTACGCATGCAAGGCCGGCACCTCCGGCTACCGCTACGGCGAGATCGACGAGATTTCCTGGTACAGCGACAATTCAGAGGATAGGGCGCATCCCGTCGGAACCAAGACACCCAACAACTGGGGCCTGTACGACATGATCGGCAATGTCTGGGAATGGTGCTGGGATCTCTACGACCCCGAGGTTTACGGCACGTACCGGATCTTCCGCGGCGGCAGTTGGGCCGAAAGTGAGCGCGGTTGCGGCGCTACCGTAAGGAGGCGAAGCCACCCGACGTTTGCTATCGACGACTTGGGATTTCGCCTAGCTCAGACGATCTGAGGGCAGACGGCCGAGGACTTCGAGCACAGCCTCGATCTCTTCTCGACTGCGAAGCCTAACTATCGGCAACGACGGCACATCGACAAGGACCGTGGCCATTCGCTCCTCGTTGCGTCCGTCGGTTCGCCAGGCCCAGCGCACCACGTGATCCGGATCGAACAGAATGGTGTGCAGTGGCGGCTCCATGTTGCGATTCCACAACACCTCTCGCTGCAATCGCCGACGCACGGTTCGTGTGATCACCTGGCGCATCACCGTCCGCCGAGGCAGATCCAACCACAGCATCAGGTCCGCACGCTCGGCCAGAAGTCGACGCACCGCACCGTACTGCCACTCGGTCACCCAGGCCGGCTCGCTGGAAAAGCGTCGTACTTCGGTTTCGAAACTGTCGAGCGGAATCCAGTCGGGCCCGTGGAACAGCGAGTCCAGCTCAGTGTGTTCGATCTCGAGAAGCCGCCCGATTCGACCGGCGAGAGTCGTCTTTCCGGCACCGGAAGTCCCCGCGACAAGGATCTTCTGCGGACGAATCGTCAGCGCGGGGGGGTCTACGAAAGGCACCGATACACCCTAGGGGCCTTACACTTCGCAGTCCACCCATTCGATGTAACCGGTGCCGTTGATCGACGCACCGTCGAAGCTTCCCCGGTAGGTGTACGCGCCGACGTATCCCTTGCCGTGACCGTAGCGCCACTCCGAGTCGATCTCCGCCTCGAACTCCACGACCGTCCTACCGTAATCGCGCACCTGCCAACGCAGTACGCGCGGCACACGCATCTCGCGACCCTGTGGGTCGACGTGCAATGCGTCGGCGTACTCGAGCACGTCGAACTCGACGTCGTCGAAGACCTTCGCACTACCGTCGACAGTCCGAATGTAGGCGAGCTTGCACGCCGTAACCCCTGACGCTCGAACATCGGTGAGCAACAACTGATGCCGGTCGTCCAGTTGAACGATCTGGTAGGTGAAAAAGTCGGCCGGGAGCTTCCACGACTCGGGAAGCGCGCGGCGAGTCAACGATTGCGGTGTCATGCACCGCGCGTACTCGACGGTGCAAGGAGCCGAAATACTTACCGGTCCATCCGGACTCGCAATTGTTCCGGAGCACTGTGCCAGCAGACTGACGTGGTCGTAGACGGGATTACGCACGAACCACGACGCTTGGTCCGTTGCCACGATCTCGAGATCGACGTCGAATGAGTCGTATCGCCCGGTGACACGGAAGTTCGGATAGCTGTTCTCGATGATCAGGTTGTCACCGAAGGCGATTCGCGAACCATCTTCTTCGAATGCACACTCATCGGCAGCGTCGTACGCCCGGTAGAAGTGATGGCCCGGCGCTGCGGTGGAACTCAGCACGGTTGCGGTGTTTCGCGCGTCGGGTGCAGCGAGATAGTCGTTGTCGAACACCACCGTCCCGGTTGCACCGATCAACGTCATGGTGTTGAGGTAACGGAAAGGCCCTGGCAGCCGGGGAACGAAGATCCCGTAGTGCGTCCACGCGAACTTCCGCGAAGCCAGGTGCGGACGCAGCATCTCGGGCCGATCGAACGGGCGTACCGATTCCGCCATTCGCTTGTCGATCAGCGGTAGCGCGCCGTCCAGCAAAGCCCGAACCGCGGGTCGCCACAATCGGCGCGAGCGGGTGGCGGGAACAGGGTCGGAACGATCAACGGTTTGTCCGGTCACGCCCCTAAGTTAATGTAACCAGCCGTAACAAACAAGTGTCGAAGTTTCCTCGACGACCTCACACCCTGAACACCCGCGCCCTGCCCACGGGGCGAATAGCATGTGAGAATCCGCGTACCGGAACCGGTCGCAGAGAGGGCGCAACAATGCAGCACGAAGAGTCGTCGTTCACCGGAGTCGCCGGCACCAAGATCGTCTACGACGTGTGGACACCGGACCGCGAACCCACCGGGGTTCTCGTCCTGTGCCACGGACTCGGCGAACACGCGAGGCGCTACGACCACGTTGCTGCGCGGCTCGGGGAACTCGGGCTCATCGTGTATGCACCCGACCATCGCGGGCACGGACGCTCTGGCGGCAAGCGCGTTCACCTCAAGGAATTCTCCGACTTCACCGACGACGTCCACACGTTGTTCTCGATCGTGACGGCGGCACATCCCGGCAAGGACAAGTTCCTGCTCGGGCACAGCATGGGCGGCGCGATCGCCCTTTCCTACGCCCTCGACCATCAGACCGATCTCAAAGCCCTCGCCCTGTCCGGACCTGCGGTGATCATCGCAACCGGCACTCCGAAGATCGTGATGCAGTTGGGCAAGATCGTCGGCAAATACCTCCCGGACGTGCCCGTCGAGAACCTGGAAGCTGCTGCCGTATCGCGTGATCAGAAGGTCGTCGACAAGTACAACGCCGACCCGCTGGTTCACCACGGCAAGGTTCCCGCCGGAATCGCGCGCGGCATGATCACCGCCGCGGAAGGCTTCCCGGCGCGCCTGCCCTCGCTCACCATTCCCGTACTGCTTCAACACGGCTCGGACGACCGTTTGACGGACCCGGCCGGCAGCAAGCTCGTCGCAGATCTGGCCGGCTCTTCGGATGTCACATTGAAGGTGTACGACGGCCTGTACCACGAGATCTTCAACGAGCCTGAGCAGGAAGAAGTTCTGAACGATCTGATCGAGTGGCTGCGTCCGCGGGTCACCGGAGCATAGTCATGTCTACGTGCGGGATCCTGCTGGCGGCCGGGGCCGGATCCCGCATGGGCAAACCCAAAGCGCTCGTCACAAACACCGAGGGTCAGTCTTGGCTCCACCACGGGGTGACGACACTGCAGTCCGCAGGCCTCTCACCGGTCATCGTGGTCCTCGGCGCGCAGGCAGAGGACGCCCTCGAACTACTGCCCACCATCGATGTCATTGTGGTGATATCGGATTGGCAACACGGAATGAGCGCGTCACTGCGCTGCGGACTCGAGGCCGCCATGCGAATCGACGACGCAGATGCGGCAGCGATCTCTCTGGTCGACGTCCCGGACCTCAACGCCGACACCGTGACGCGGATCGTGGGTCACAGCTCCCCATCACGAAACATACTGCGAAGAGCTGTCTTTCACGGCCGTCCCGGCCATCCCGTCCTGATCGGACGCGACCACTGGCCGACGCTTGCAAAGTCACTCACCGGGGACGGCGGCGCCAACACCTACCTACGCGAACACGGGGTCGAGTTGGTGGAGTGCAGCGACCTCAGCAGCGGCGTCGACGTCGACTACCCCGAAGCCTGATCGCACGTCACAATCCTCCCAGGTGGTGGGTGTCCGTATTCGGTGTAAAGATGGCCCGATGAAACGTACCGTCGCCGCCCTGCTCGACATCGAGATCGACGAGGCGACCAACCTGGAGTTCAAGATCGCGGTGACGCGCGCGCCGGGTGTCGAACTGCTGGAAACGATGTCGTTCGTCCATGACGGCAATCCGCTCGAACCCCGCGAGATCACCGCCGAACACGGTACCCGGATTCACCTACTCGACTGTGCCCCAGGCAAACTGATCGTCAGCTACGACGCAACCGTCATCGGCCGCGCAGAACCGGCGTCGGTCAGCGACTACGACGTGTCGAAATATCTGCGCCCCAGCCGGTATGCCGAGGCCGACAAGTTCTTCGGTTTTGTCGCCGGGCAATTCGATCTCGCCACTCCCCCGGCCGAACTCCTCCTCGAAGTCACTCGCTGGGTGAGTACACATTTGAGTTATGTTCCCGGCACCAGTCGCGGCACCGACAGTGCGGTCGACACCTTGCTCGCCGGCGCCGGAGTGTGCCGCGACTACTCGCACCTGACCGTCTCACTGCTGCGCGCCGTGGGGATTCCCGCTCGACTGGTGGCCGTCTACGCGCCGGGCTGCGATCCGATGGATTTTCACGCCGTAGTCGAAGCCAATATCGACCACGTCTGGCGCGTGGTCGATGCAACGCAATTGGCGCCGCGCAGCAATCTTGTGCGCATCTCGACCGGCCGAGATGCCGCAGACACAGCCTTCCTCGACAATCACGGCGGTTCGATCACGTTGCACGCCTCGGAAGTTCGCGCAGTCGTCGACGGCGTTCTCGACAACGACGACTACGCAACACTCACATCGATCGGCTGAAAAGCGTCAGGCGCTGATCTGGTTCTGCGAGGCCATCGTTCGCTCGAGGAACTTGATCGTGAGATCGACGATCGCCTTCCCCTCCCGAAGAGCTTTCCCGATCACCGGGAAAGCATGGATCTGCCCACTCCAGATGTGCGTTTCGACGGCTTGTCCTGCCTTGATCAAGTTTTCGGTCATGATCTCGACGTCCGGACGCATCAGTTCGTATTCGGCGGACACCAGGAACGACGGCGGAATCAGACTGGCGTCGGCGTTGATCGGCGACTGCGCACCAGGAATCTCGTCCGGACCCTCGAGCCACCGGTCCTTGAGCTTTTCCACCTGTGACATCGGTAGGTAGGCATCACGTTTCATGAAATCGGGATCATGGTCCTCGAGGTTCACGTTGAGAAGAGGGGAATATCCCACCACGGCAGCGGGCCGCGTGATTCCGCGCAGTGCGGCAATTTCGGCGACCTTCATGGCCAGGTATCCGCCCGCCGAGTCACCGGCAACCACAATCTTGTTCGGGTCTTCGGCTGTCTCGAGCAACGCGGTGTACGCGGCCATTGCGTCCTTGACGGAGGTGCCGATGGAACCTTCCGGCAGCTGGCGGTAGCGCACGGAGATCACCGGTACTCCGGCCTTCGCAGAGAGCAAACCGCACAGTGCCCGGTGCGTTGCCAGACCGCAGAAGACGAATCCCCCTCCATGGAAGTAGAGGATCGTGGCGCCGGCCAACTCGCCCTGCGCTTTGCGTGGATGCTGCACCTTCTCGCTGGGCACACCACCCAGCGTGAAAGGCTCGATATCGAGGTTCTTCGGCTTCGGCAGTTTGTCCGCCATCGCGTCGAGTCGCTCGAGTTGGCGGATACCACGTTCGGTGGTCGGCCACAGGGTGAACATCGGCTTCACGAACGTCCTGGTCAGGCAGAAGATAACCCGCGCTCGCGGACTCACGTTCCAATGCCATACCGTCGAATCTCGCGTCCGCATAGCGTCCTCCCAGGTCAAGCCGTTTTGTGCATTTGAGTTACACATACTTGTCGGCTGCTGATGTGAACGATAACTGACGCTGCGTCAAAATGACACGACGGGTATGGATCAATTGCTCGAGCGTGTGCAAGTTCTGGTCGCGATCACGGCCGGGAGAGATATGCGCACAGTCCGCGGTGCCCTCCACGCATCATCGCTTCATGATTCCACTCGAACAGCGGCTTCGCGACCTTCGCGGCCAGACCAAGCGCTCCGGACACCGCTACCTGTTGCCGAAATTCGGCTGTGCAACCAGATCCAGCGGGGCGCACCGCCCAGCTACTCCACCCGGTCATTGCGCCGGTGAGACGCACTTTCAGAAAGCGGTCAACTGAGTCTTCCACCTCGCGTCGCCCGAAGACCAGCAGCGTCAGAGGGACAGCGCTGCGGATGGACATGGAGCCTGAATGCTCGTCGATCGTCCCGACTCGGCGTATCTGAGGCCACCACTGCGAATACCGTTCGGCATCCGCGAGAACCTCGTAGACGCGGTCAGCAGAGGCAGGAAGCGTCCAGACGCTGTGGAAGTCGAAGTCGGTCACGGCGTCCGAGCTAGCCGGTACGCACGGTGAGATCGCCGAACAACGAATACGCGACGACACGAATAACCGGTGCACCTGGGCCGGGATCCTGTCGACCCCCGTCGAATTCCCGATCTCCGAAAAGGTCGAAGCCACCCAACTCGACTGAAACACCCTCCGGAACCCGCAGCCTCGTGTCCCCGAAGATCGACACGATGGTGATCGTCGAGGAGGACGCTGTGATGGTTGCCGATCGCAGATCGAACTTGACGTCCCCGAACAACAGCAGAGCGAGTGTCTTTTTCGCCAAAGACCAACGGCCGGAGCGCTTCGTGTCACCGAAGACACCGACGATCGTTGCTTGCGGCGGCGACACCACAGCAGGTGGTGCCGCACTGAACGGCACGATCTGCTCGAGCTGCCCTCGATCTGCGGTGGGCGACCACACCACTGCCGCCTTGTCCGAGTACTCCTCGAGGGTCAAACGCCCCTCACCCACCGCGACTTCCAGACGCGCTTGGGCATCGACACGCAATTGATCGACGTCGTGGCCTTCTTCAGCAGCAGTCACCCAAGCACCGTAACCCGAACCTCGGGTGCTTACACGCCGGGCTTGCTCAGTATTCGAATGTCTCCACGCGTCGCAGGATCTCCTCCGCGATCTTGGCGGGACTCCCGCCCACGTCGACGACGATGGCCTGTTCGTCCGGGTCGACGGCCTCGAGTGTCGAGATCTGGGAGTCGAGCAGCGAGGCGGGCATGTAGTGATCGAGGCGAGCGGTCAATCGCTGGCCGATCTGATCCCGCGAACCGGCGAGGTGCACGAACACGACGTGCTCACCGCGAAGCACGTCGCGGTAGCTGCGCTTGAGTGCCGAACACGTGACGATGCCCGGCTGACCGGCGTCGGTATGGCTCTTGATCCAGACGGCGATCTTGTCGAGCCAGGGCCAGCGGTCTTGGTCGTTCAACGGATGCCCGGTCGCCATCTTGTCGATGTTCGCCTGCGGGTGGAGATCGTCGCCTTCTTGAAGGTCCCAACCCATCGCTCCGGCGAGCATGCCGCCGACCGTCGACTTTCCCGAACCCGAGACACCCATCAGGACGAGCACGGGATACTGCTTCTGCTGTGCCGCTTCGCTGTTCATGTGCTCGCCTACCTAGATGAATGCGCTCAACACGAGCACTCCGGCCAGGCCCGATACCGAGATGATGCATTCCATCACGGTCCAGGTCTTGAGGTTCTGTACCACGCTGACGCCCAGATACTCCTTCACCAACCAGAATCCGGCGTCGTTGACGTGCGAGAGGAAGAGCGAGCCCGCACCGATCGCCAAGACCATCAGCGAGACATGTGCGGACGAGAGGTCTGCCGCAACCGGAGCGAGGATGCCCGACGCCGTCACCGTTGCCACCGTTGCCGAACCTGTTGCGACGCGGATCAATACCGCTACCAGCCAGGCCAGGAACAGCACGGGGAGGCTGCTGCCCTTGATCGCGTCGGCGATCACTCCGGCGATACCGGTGTCGATCAGGACCTGCTTGAAACCGCCACCGGCGCCGACGATCAACAAGATGCCTGCGATGGGAGGTAGGGAACTCTCGAGTGACTTCGAGATGGCCTTGCGGTCCATTCCGCCGCCGCGACCCAGCAGCACCATACCGACCAGAACCGCGAGACCCAAAGCCACAACGGGTGTTCCGAGGAAGTCGAGGACGGACTTGGGGAGTGCCTCGGAATCGGGTGCGATCACGTCTGCAAATGCTTTGCCCAGCATGAGAACAACCGGGAGGAGGATCGCTGCGAGAGTAGCCGCGAACGAGGGACGCTGCTTCTTCTCTTCCTCGCCTCGATCTTCGCCTGTGACAAAAAGATCCGGGACCTTCACGTCGACCCACCGCGCGGCGTACTTACTGAAGACCGGTCCGGCGAGAACAACCGTGGGGATCGCGACGAGGACACCGAGAGCGAGGGTGAGGCCGAGGTTTGCGTTCAAAGCCGAGACGGCAACCAGTGGCCCGGGGTGCGGCGGAACCAAACCGTGCATGGCCGAGAGACCGGCGAGGGTGGGGATCGCGATGCGCATCAGGGACAAGCCGGAACGCCGCGCGACGAGGATGATGACCGGCATCAACAGGACGAGACCGATTTCGAAGAACATCGGCAGACCGATCACTGCGCCGACCAGAGCCATGGTCCACGGAAGCGCCTTGGTGCTGGAACGGCCGACCAGCGTGTCGACCACTCGGTCGGCACCGCCGGAATCGGCGAGGAGTTTGCCGAACATCGCGCCGAAACCGATCAGGATTCCAACGCTTCCCATGGTCGACCCGAAGCCTGTCGCGAATGCCGCGACCGACTCGGCCGATCCGAGGCCGGCCGCCAGACCGACGCCCACCGCGCCGATGGACAGCGCGAGGAAGGGATGCAGGTCCAGCCAGGTGATCAGCGCGATGATAACCGCGACGCCGGCGACTGCAGCGATGATCAATCGTGCGTCGCTACCAGCGGGGACGACCTCGGCCGCCAGCAATGCTGTGGTGTTCATAGGGACTCCCAGTCCGATGAGTGATTGAGGTCACTGTTCCTTAATTAACCTACAATTTCAAGAGCAGACACTAATTTGTAGTATTTATTCGGCTTCCACCGGGCTTACTCCATACGCATGGGACGATCTACGTATGCCTTCTGTCCCGTTTCAGCAGTTACACGCCTCGATGCTGGAACAGCTCGGCCAAGACATAGTCGGTGGTGTGCTCGCTCCGGGTACCACGATCTCCGCCGACGAGGTGGCAACGCGATACGACGTGTCGCGAACCGTCATCCGCGAAGTTGTCCGCGTTCTCGAATCCCTCGGACTCGCCTCGGTTCGTCGACGCGTCGGAATCACCATCCTGGGCTCCGAACACTGGAACTCGCTCGACCCCAATGTCATCCGCTGGCAACTGGCCGGTCCTGATCGGTTCGAGCAGCTGTCTATCCTCAGCGAACTCCGTTCCGGCATCGAACCTCTGGCTGCGCGACTGGCCGCAACTCGCGCCACACCTGAGCAGTGCGGCGCTCTCACTGCAGCCGTCATCGGCATGTCAGCTACCTCGCGCGCTGCCGATACCGACGCATATCTCGGCCATGATTCCGACTTTCACCGCACACTGCTCGCCGCTTCCGGCAACCCGATGCTGCGGGCGATGTCGCAGATCGTCGTCGAGATACTCGAAGGCCGCACCCGCCACTCGTTGATGCCCCACGAGGCCGACCCCGAAGCGATTCACCTGCACGGAGTGGTCGCATCTGCTATTCAGGCCGGGGACGCCGACGCCGCGGAAGCCGCCATGCGCTCGATCGTCGCGGAATCCGCAGAAGCGGTCGAAACAATGCGCGAAAGCCCCGAACCGCCGCCTCATCTGTAAGTCGAGCCACAGACTCGGCGGAATTGCCCCGCAACTGCTCCGCAAGTGGAACGCTTGGCGCCATGACAGCACTCGCTACCCAGAACAGCGCACTCTGATGGCCCGCCCGGTACGCGTCGTCGTCCTCGGTGCCGGATCGTGGGGAACCACGGTGGCCGGCCTCGCCGCCCGCAACACCCCGACCCTGTTGTGGGCACGCAATTCCGAAGCAGCCGACGAGATCAATTCGCAACGGACCAACTCCAAATACCTTGGTGAGCGCAAACTTCCCAAGGGGCTCAAGGCAACCTCGGATCTGGTCGAAGCCGCCCGCGAGGCGGATGTACTCGTATGCGGGGTGCCATCGCACGCCGTTCGCTCCACCCTCGCCGGGATCGCCAACGAGGTTCGGGCGTGGGTCCCGGTGTTGTCACTGTCCAAGGGTCTCGAGCCCGGCACCCGGCAGCGCCCCACCGAAGTGATCGCCGAGTGCCTGCCCGGCCATCCCGTCGGACTGCTCGCGGGCCCCAACATCGCCAAGGAGATCGTCGACGGCATGGCCGCGGCATCGGTCGTGGCCACCCAGGACGATCGCGTCGCCGCCGCGCTGCAACCCCTGTTCGCGTCGTCGGTCTTCCGCGTCTACCGCAACACCGACGTGCTCGGCTGCGAACTCGGCGGCATCCTCAAGAACATCGTTGCCATCGCCTCGGGCATGGCCGACGGCCTGGGAGTCGGTGACAACACTCGTGCGATGGTGCTCGCACGCGGCCTCGCCGAGATGACTCGACTCGGTGAAGCGATGGGCGCCAACCCGCGCACCTTTGCCGGCTTGACGGGCGTCGGCGATCTGATTGCCACCTGCATGGCTCCGACTTCTCGCAATCGTCGCGTCGGCGAAGCTCTGGCGCAGGGATTGACCGTCGAGGAGGCGGTAGCCAAGCTCGGCCAGGTTGCCGAGGGCGTCAAGACTGCCCCCACCGTCATGGATCTGGCCCGTGAATACGGTGTCGACATGCCGATTGCCGCGGAGGTCGAGGCCGTCATCGGCGGTCGCCAAAGTGCCAGCGACGCATATCGCGGACTTCAGAAGGTTGCCCCGGGCGGCGAGCACGAGGTGGCGTGAGGAAGATCTACAGGTATCTAGCGATTTGGCTAGATACCTGTAGATCGCCCGAGATCACGGAATTGGCGCGTCGACGAAGATGTCGATCGCCAACGGTGACTGACCGCCGTACTGCGAGAAATCCGAGATCCCCGCCTCGCGCAAGATCTCGACGTCGAGCATTGTACGACCGGTATCCGTGCCGGCGGGACGCCCGAGAATCTCGACAGCCGCATCGGCCATGATCTCGGGTGAACGCGAGTGCTCGATACTGTCGTCTCCCCCGAGCAGGTTTCCGACAGCGGCCGTGGCGATCATGGTCTCCGGCCACAGGCAATTACTCGAAATCGGTGCACCTGAATACTCTGCGGCGATACCCAAGGCCGCCAATGTCATTCCGTATTTGGCCAACATGTAGCCCGGATGAGCACCCAACCAGTGCGGCGAAAAGTTGAGCGGCGGCGACAGCGTCAACACGTGCGCATTGGCCGAAACCCGAAGGTACGGAAGGCACGCGCGGGTGAGCGCGAAGGTACCACGGACATTGACCTGCTGCATCAGATCGAATCGCTTCATCGCGAGATCTTCGGTTTTCGAGATGTCGAGGACGCTCGCGTTGTTGACCACGATGTCGATGCCACCGAAGTGCTCTACCGCTGCAGCCACGGCCCGCGCGATGTCGTCGTCGTTCCTCACGTCGCCGACGACCGGAACGGCATGACCCTCGAGCTCGTTCAACTCGTCCACAGCCGTGTGGATAGTTCCGGGCAGCCTGGGATCCGGCGTATCGGTCTTGGCGAGCAACACGATATTTCCGCCGCGGCGCGCTATCGCACGGGCGATGGCAAATCCGATGCCACGGCTTCCCCCGGACATGATCGCGGTTCGTCCGCGGAAGTTCTTGTCGTCCAAAACGAATCCTTGTCATCGTCGACGGTCTTCGTCGTTGCGGGTGTGGCCGCGGGAAGTCCCGGCACGACCACTCGTCGACTTCCACGATATGAGCGCCTTCATGCGATGACTACGTCCGCAGAGCATCAACAATCGTTGGTCCGTTGTCCTGACGGGACAACGGATCAATCCGGTCAGCCACCCACCGGGCGCAGAATCCACCATCCGCCGAGCACGAGCACCGCGACGTTCACGAGCAGGAACAACCCGACCCAGACGATCGCGGGTATCGGTGAGAGCCTGGCCAATTGGTCGGCGTCCGAGTCCGGTGCCCCGCCTCGTCGCATTCGCTGCCGTTGAAGTTCCACGACCGGGCGTGGTCCGGCAAAGAGGAGGAAGAGCGTCAGGAAGTACGCTGCGGCCACTTGCTGCTCCTGGGTCCCCCACCAGACGAGCCCGAACAACACGGCTCCCACGACTGCAAGTGAGAAGACTCCGTAGAGGTTTCGGATCAGGACCATCATCACCGCGATGACGAATACGCCGATCCACAGCACCGAGACCGCACGCTGCGCGCCCAACAACCCGGCCGCGCCGAGTCCGAGAATCGACGGACCGACGTAACCCGCGAACGTCATCAGAATGACGCCGAAGCCGGTCGGTTTGCCCGACGAAATCGCGACACCCGACGTATCCGAATGCAGGCGAAGACCTTTCAACCGTCGACCGACCAGGACTGCGACGATCAGATGAGCACCCTCGTGTGCGATGGTGACGACGTTGCGGGCGATCCGCCACAGGTGCGGCTCGAGAACGATGATCACGGCGATCAACGTTGCCAACTGAACCACCCACGCCGGCGGATTGGGACTGAGCGCCGCCACCCGATCCCACGCGGTTTCGAGCGCGTTCACTCCGCTTGTCCGCGCAGGTATCGGCCGAAGTGCGGGACCGTGAATCCGATGGACCCACGTTCTGCCGAATAGATCAGTCCCTTCTTGATCAGTCCATCGCGTGCCGGCGAAAGGGAAGCCGGCTTGCGCCCCAACTCGACGGCGATCTTCGCGGTTGCGACGGGTCCGTCGTCACCGGCGAGATCGGCCATGGCGCGCATGTACTCACGCTCCGCAGGTGTTGCTCGCTCGTACCGCGATCCGAAGAAACCGACAGCGAGTTCTTCCTCAGCCGTCGGCGCGCCGACGCGCACGTCTTCTGCCGTGATCGGACTCGACGCCGCCACATCCCACGTGGCTTTTCCGTAGGCCTGAACGAAGTACGGGTACCCGTCAGCCGCTTCGTACAGAGCGTCGAGCGCGGATTCGGTGAACTCGACGTCCTCACGCTCGGCAGGTGCAATCAGCGCCTGATCTGCAGCTTCACGCTCGAGGCGATCGATCCGGTGGTAGCTGAACAGGCGCTCCGAGTAGCTTTTCGACGCCGACAGCACAGCAGGCAGATGCGGAAGCCCCGCCCCGACGACGATCAGCGGTGCCGCGTCCTGACTCAACTCGTGGCAGGCCCCGCAGATCGCCGAGACATCCGCTGCTCCGAGGTCCTGCATCTCGTCGATGAAGATGGCGATCCCGACGCCGACATCTCTGGCCAGCGACGACGCGTCGAGCAGCAACTCGACCAGGTCGATCTCGATGTCGCCGCTGTCCGCGCGACCTTTGATCGCAGGTGCGTCGATGCCTGGTTGCCAGCGCTCGCGCATTCCCTTGTCTGCAGTGGCGCGTAGGGCAAACGATTTGAGGACTCCGAGGAACTGCTCGACCCGCTCCGGATCGCGATGGGAGACCGCGATCTCTCGGACTGCCATGTGGAGCGCTGACGAGAGTGGGCGTCGTAAATCCTGATCGGGGCGCGCCTCGATCTTGCCTGTCCCCCAGCTCCGTGAGATCGCGGCCGAACGCAACTGATTGAGCAGGACGGTCTTGCCGACGCCACGCAATCCGGTGAGGACAACACTTCGTTCCGGGCGGCCACGCGCAATTCGCTCGAGAACGACGTCGAAGGCGTCGATCTGCTTGTCGCGCCCGGCGAGTTCCGGCGGGCGTTGACCGGCACCGGGGGCATACGGATTGCGCACGGGGTCCATGCCCATCGACGGTACAAGCCGAGTAGACGAATATCCCGCTCTCTAGCGCGTGTCCTAGAGAGAACTAGGAACCGCAATATCGGCTCGACCTTGTCGAACCGGGCTCCGGCGTCGTCGTCTAACCGTCCAGGGTTGACGCTCGGGCGAAGTCCCCGGCCGCATGGGCTCCAATTGCTCCGGCCAGAATGATCGCCGGATGCGTCGCGGCCAGATAGAGCCCCGACACGCCTTCGGCGAAGCCCAGCAGCGGGCGGCCACCACGCGGGATGGGACGGTCAGCGACTACCGCCTCGATCAGTTCCACTTGGTCACCGTCCTCGAGCTGACTGCGGATCGCGTGCAGCGTCGGCCCCGCAAGCTCACGAGCATCTCCGGAGAACCCGACCGGAACATCTTCAGCCGCAATCAGTGTCGTGTCGTCCAATTGCCGGATCTCGAAATCCGGAGAGGAGAGTATTCCGTTCACCAATGGGTGGGGCGTCGAGAATCTGATGAGGCAACACGGGGAGGCGTCGACCTCGACGTCGACTCCCGCCGACGCCGCGAGTCCAGGAATCGCGGTACCCGCAGCGAGCACGGTGGCCGACCCGTAGACGGGACCGTCGGCAGTCATTACTCCGCACACTCTCATGCCCTCCGCGAGCACCCCGAGCGCACTGACATCGGAATACACTGTGGCACCGTACTCTTCGGCACCTCGCAGGAGCGATCGAGCGAACGCAACCGGGTCAACGCCACCGCCATCAGGCGCGTACGCTGCGACCGAGGGGGCCGTCCGCAATCCCGGCTCACGAGCAAGGATTTCCTCTTTACCGATGAGGTCGACGGGATGGCCGAGTGCTCGATGAGCATCTACGAACGCTCGAGTCTCCGCTTCCGTCTCTTCCCAGGTGATCGCGCCTCTGCGGCGCAAACCGATTGGCTCGACGAGTTCGCGCTCCAGGCGGTCGATTTCGACTGCAGCGCCTTGCCGGAACGGATCTGAGTAAGTTTCTGCGGCACTCTTCGAGAGGCCGACCCAGGCAAAGGAGTTGCCGGTCACCCCTCCCGCCACCGAGCCGTGCTCCAGCACGGTGACTCGGAGACCAACGCGCGCCAGGTGATACGCGATCGACGCGCCGACGACGCCGGCACCAATCACCAGGATCGGACTGTCGTTTCGACCATTCGGATGCGCCACCAGTGGACCATATCTGCGAGCCGCAACCTGGATCCACTCAATTTGGATGCGAGGACTTCGGCGGTAAACGGAGGACTAAGCCTCGGCGCACATCGGGACCGATACGGTGTGCTCATGCTCTGGCGTTGGTTCGCAGTCGTGATCGTCATCCTCGCTGTTGCCGGCATTTGGCACGTGACCATCCCCGACCGTCCTGTTGCCGCAATAGTCGACGCCGAGACGCTGGGGTGCGCGACCCCGTATCCGATCGGCCCGCTCCAGACGACACCAACTGCGACAGTTCCAGACGATTTCGTACCCGTCGCCGCCGTCACGTGCGACCCGTTTGTCAGCGACAACGTGGCAGCCGACCGAACCGTCAGCTTCTCTGCTCACCGTTGGGAGGGCGATTTCAGTCGGGCGGTGGAAATGCTGAACCGCTCGTCCGCGCACAAGACTTGGTTCCCCGAAGGCTGCGGTGACAACTACAGCCTGGCTGTCCTGGAGCAATTCTGGTTGGTCGACGATCGAGGCCGAGCAACTCGGCCGGGGTATCCCTCCGATTCGTGTGGACTACCGAAACCCGGTGGCCTGGCCGCCATCAAGGAACTGACACCGGTCGGCAGTACCGAACACCGAATAGCGTTGTCCGACGATCAGATCTACGAACTGTCGCATTGCAGGCCGACCTACCGACCAGCCACGACAGGTACAACGGCGCTGACATCGCTGTCGGCGGGCAGCGTTTTCTGCCGATTCTCCTCCACCGAATTCGTAGGCACATCGTCTACGACGGAAACCTTCGACGGACTTCCACCCGCTCCCGACTGTGACGCGGTGGCCACCGAGGTGGCGTCGACGATCTACGTGGACCGTCCCACGAACGAGGAACGATTACTCACCGTCGAGATCGACGGCTGTCGGCGCGTCATCGCCGACGGATACGCACCGATGCAAGCGTCGGACGAGCTGTTGGTGTCTTTCCGGTAGTGCTGCGCCACAATGCAGTTGATCTCCCGCCCGGATGCGTAGGTCCCGATGTGACCAGTGACAGCCCGCAATCCTGTCAGGCGCCCGGGAACTGAAGGTGCGCTTGGGTCTTTCCCAGAACCGTCTGGCCCTTGTGCGTGACTGTGACATCGATCCGCGTTGTCCGCATCGTGGCGTCGATTCGCGCGATCTTCGCAGTGATGGAGAGATCAGCACCATCGACGGCATCGACTACGACGGGCCGAGTAAAGCGAGTTTCATACGAGATCACACCGCTCGGGTCACCAACCCAGTCGACGATAGCCTGCAAAGCAATTCCGGCAGTGAGCATTCCGTGCGCCAGAACTCCCGGTAGCCCAGCCGCAGTAGCGATTGCGTCGTTGAAATGGATCGGGTTCATGTCGCCGGAGGCACCGGCGTAGCGAACTAGGTCATCACGAGTGAGGACCAGATCAACCTTCGCGACGATGTCACCGAGGACGAGGTTTTCGAAAACCGGCACGACGGGTACGGTCATGCGCCTTCTCCTCGCGCCAGCAGCGTCGAGGTGACCGTTGCTACCAAAGCGTCGGTCACGTCGTGGATCTCGGAAACTGTCGACAGGATCGCACTGCCTGCACGCACTGTCACCCCTGTAATCGTCAGTGTCGTAGACAGGTCATCGCCGGCGACTATCGGACGCTGATGCTCGATCTTCTCGGAAGTATGGACCACACGAGTCGGATCGAGCCCGGTATCCGGCGTGCGCAGCAGTGCCATGATCGCTCGTTGCTGGACAACGGTTGTGAATGTTGTCGGTGCGATGACATCGACGAACCCGGCCTCCCTGGCGACACCGACATCATGGTGCAAGGGATTGCTCGAACGCACCGCCAGAGCGAACTCGCGAATCTTCTCGCGCCCGACAAGGTACGAAGACGAGGGAAACACCCGGCCGGCGAGCGCTGGGTTCACAGGAGACATCCCGGAATACTAACGGCGGCCGACTTCGGGTTGATTCGTGGCCTGAGGTCTCGTCGGCCCGAGAATGCGATCGAGGAGACGCTCAACCAACTGGACCGCCAATTCTGCTGTGGCGTAGCCGGGAAGCATCCCCTGGGCGAGCCCGGCGACAGCCGCCAGAATGAGCTCGGCGTCGAGGTCGGGATCCATTGACGGCGCAACCGCGTCCCGATTGGTCACTCGTTGAAGCTGGCCGGAAATGAGCGCTGTCAACTCTCTTGGGGCAGTGAGGGTTTCCTCGGCGGCGATTCCTTGTCCGGTCAGTGCGGCAGCGTGGAAGGCGCCGAGAACAATCGCTTCCTCCCGACGTTGTCGATCGAGTGGGAGCATGCCAACAAGGAACGCTGAAATAACCTCGCGGGGTGTCGCTTCCGCGCCAAGAACAGACAACTCCTGCATCAAGCGAGCACCCGCATCCTGACGCACAGCTTGATGCGTCGCGAGAAGGAATTCCCGCTTCGTGCCGAAGTAGTACTGCACGAGTCGCACCGAAATCCCGGCCTCGGCAGCAACGGACTGAAATGTCACCGCCGCGAGCCCACCCTCGACAATTACTCGCCGCACCGCGTCGGTGATCTCCCGTTGCCTCACTTCATGGTCGACCAGTCGCGGCATGAGGCTGTCCTTCCCCTTTCGATATAGATGACTTTGACCCGTTAATGATACGCACGTACCGCATTAGTGATACGGTCATACCATCAAAATTGATTGCAGCGAGAGGGAGGCTCATGCCGAAGATCGGACGATTCAAGAACGAAGCATCAAAGCAGGCGTACGAGAGCATCTACCGAGAACTGGAGAGCACCTGGCCGGTTCCGTCGACACAACTCGACGTGCCGACATCGTTCGGAACCACCCATGTCCGTAGGTCGGGGACCGGCACGGAGACGCCGATCGTCCTGGTGCACTCTCTCGGGGCCAATTGTCTGCAATGGCACATCGTCATCGAGGACCTGTGCCGAGACCGAGTCGTGTACGCACTGGACACGATCGGCACACCAGGCCTCAGTGTCCAGACTTCTCCACTGACCGGGGAGTCCGACTTCGCCACCTGGATCAGCGAGGTATTGAACGAACTCGAGGTCGATCGCGTCCACCTGGTCGGCTACTCGCAGGGCGCGTGGCATGCCGTTCTCGTAGCACTTCATTCTCCTGAACGACTGGCGAGTGTGACGCTCATCGAACCGGGTGGAGTCTTCGACAAGCCCTCGTGGCGTGTGCTGCTGAAGATGGTCCGCGCCGGTATGCGCCGCACCGACAAGAATATTCGCAAGCTCAACGATTGGCTGTCCCCCGGGTACGTTCTCGGCGACCTCGAGTTCGCCCTCGCCAAGGAAGCGCTGAACTACCGGCCCGGTATCGGGTGGGCACGAATGCTCAAGGATGCAGAAGTGCAGTCGATTTCGGTTCCCATGCTCGTAATCTCCGGTGCTGAGACGGTGGTCTCCAACCCCGAGCAGGTGGCCGCGAGGTTAGCTGATCTTGTACCTGAAGCCGAAGTGGAGATCTATGCCGGAACCGGCCACGGAATCCTGGGACACATACCCGATCGGGTGATTCCCCGACTCATGAAGTTCGTCCGCAATCATGACGACGCGAAGCGGACGTGATCTCGCGGACCAGCCGCCGACAAGGTGGTGATGAAGCCGGTCAATCAGCTGGCCAAGGCGGTACAACTGACAGAGGAGAACATTCCTCTCCGACCACCGCGGTCAGGTAATGGTGGCCGTTGCCGCCGCCGTTTTGGTCGTGGCGGGAGGTCTGTGGTGGACGAAGACCATCTCCTCGCGCAGATACTCGGTGGCAGTGCTTCCGACCACGAGTCCGATTGACGATCACAGATGCGGACGTACCTGGGCTCGCGGTGACGGCCCGAGGTCGAACCCCCAGCGCCGCCCGAGTATTGGCGACCGACGCCGCCGAAGCTCTCTGTTCGATGTTCGAAGAAGCCAACGCAATGACTTCCGGAGGGTTCACGTTCACCGTCGTTCCACCGGGGAACTGACGGATCTATGGTCAGTAGCGCGGCCGCACCAGGTTTATGCCTGTTCGCGCTCGGCTGCGAGGGCGACCGCCTGTTCGAAAGTATGGACGAGCACTGCACGTCGAGCGACCTTGTGATCCTCGTCCGGTTCGAGTTCGTCAATGTAGCCATCCCACACGCGCAGATATCGATCGCGCCAGTCGATCAGCACTTGCGTGGATGGAAACGTCACACCGACTCGTTTCGTCTGGGCAATATCGGTGAGGATCTCGAGCCACGCCGGCACCATCTCCCCGCCCCATTCATCCGGCTCCAGACTCGAATCGTCTTCGAACTCGGCAGTGATGTCGTCCACGATTCGACCGGTCAGGGCCCCCAACCCATCCGCGACGGTGTCACTGTCAAAGTTTCCCGGACCCCAGACTCCCACAAGCCCTCCCATATCGATTGCGGATAAATTCAGGTCGACAGTCGCGTTCCTGTCGCAGCAGGCCGTGAGCGTGCTCGCAGTCGCAGGTCGGCAATTGCAAATTGGAGAATCTGCCGCCCGCTCAGTCAGAGCTTGCGGTCATTGGCGCCCGCCCAAATCGGACTGTCGACTATCTTCCGAAACTTCGGCGACCCGCCGATTGCTGAAATTTTGAGCATCAACCAGTTCCAGATTCTCACAGCCACCTCCTCGTCGTGTTTCACCGTCACACTAACCGACCGGCGGGACTCTTTTGGCTACCGGTACACCACTATGCGTCGACCAGTTAGACCAGGCGTGAACTCGAACTGGCGCAACAGATCGCCGGGAACTGAAGGAGCGCTTGGGTCTTTCCCAGAACCGTCTGGCTCTTTGTGCGTGACGGCGATTGGTTCTGGGTGCATCGATCCGGTCGGAAGCACTGCGATGTTGTCAGCACATGGAATTGCGCTCGGTGGAGATCGAGGATCCGTATCCGCGGGTGTCGCAGGCAATTCCTGAAGATTCGTAGGGGAATTAGCTGCGCATCGCCACCCCCAACAGCGATTCCGTCGATTGTGTAACAACCATACGAAGAACAGCCATCGATGTCCGAAAGGAAGTCTGATCCGGCAAAACCGCAAGGTAGTGTCACATCTGCCCAGCAAAACTCGCCACGATCTCGAGAAGACGGTCGGCTTTGCCAACTGCCACCTCTGACGTTACGACGTTGCTGGGCAGGTGGTTACGGAAAAGGGTTTCGCACGCGGGGTGCCGATCGCTGATGGGACTGATCACCCCTTCTCCGAAAGATATTGGTAACGAATCGAACCCGGAGAACAGAGGTGCAACGATTGGGCGAGTTGATTCAACGCCCCCGGTGTGCGATCTATCTATTTGCGCCAATCATCCTCGGCAACGGTTTAATTCGCCGAACGGGGCCGGGTACTGCAACAGCTGGTCGAGTATTCGATTACGCGTCTTACGCTAAGGAAGGACCGAGAACATGACTGAAGTAATTTTGTGGATTGTCCAGAATCCGATTGGTGCCGTCGTCGCGTTTGTTGCCGACATCATAATATTGACGATGTCGTCTGTCGCGGGATACTCATAACCGAATCCGCCCGTCCTTCACGGTATTCCTAAGTCGGGAAACTACATTCGAAGCGCAGAGGGCCGCAACCGCAGCGTACTGTCGGCGCTCGTCACCGACCGTTCGTGGCCTCATATGCCCAACTGCGCTGGATCCGTACTACGTCCCTCGTGTCGAGTGTCAAACCACCAGTTTCAATCAATCACGCCATCACTACTCAGGAGGAATCACAGTGGGTTCGATCAACGCATTCAACGAATGGGTCAACCAAGCTACGTATGCGGGCGACCCGTTTGCCACCGCCATAGCGATCGTCCAGTTCTTCGCGGTGAGTCTCGTCAACCTGTTCACCGGCGGCCCCATTCTTTAAAGGAGTCCACTCGGTCTCACTTCTGCTCGGCGTCCATCGCAGCCTGTTCTTCGGCTGTAATGCTCCTCGCGAAAGGTGGCCGGGACATCGCTGACGAGCATGATGCGCAGTTCGGCCTCGTGGATGGCCAGTGAACGCAGTTTTGGACGGTCGATCAGGACGAGTCGACATCGGAGCGAATGAACACCGAAGTGCCCAAGCATGTTCGACGCTTGGGCACTATCGGGCTTGTTACCCGGCAGTCGGGGTGGGCTCGGGGTTTTCCTGGATGTATCGCAGATTGCGAACCCGTACGCTATCGCAATGGACTTGATGGTCTGGATCGTCACGACGCCATTTCTTGCAGCAGCACTGGCGGGCGTGATGCGACGAACGCTGGGGACGAGAGTCGGATGGCCGCGAACCCTTGCGGTCGCGGTGATAGCACTCTCGGTGGGGGTTCCACTGTCGGGATACGTCGCAACACTTGCAGGAATTGCCAGCCAGGACGATCAACTTCTGGTGAGCGTAGGAACAGCGCTCATATTCTTCGGAGTTGTCGCGCTCTGGGTGTTCGCAGCATGCCTGGCCGCATTGGTTTTCCTCGAAGTTGTCCTTCCAACAGGGTCCATCCCCGGACCGCCAGAAGCATTGCAGCGCAGCCGCAAATCGTGGCGACGAACCAAGCGATACGTCCAGATCATGGGCATCGTCGTGCGAGCGGGAGGCGGGCCCGCTCTCCGTGCTGGGCCATCAGCGCCTCAGTTCGGGGATGCACTGGTGGAAGTAATCAACCGGTGCGGTGTCACTTTCGTCAAGTTGGGACAGATCCTCGGCACGCGAGACGACCTCATACCACCCGAGTTGGCTCGCACCCTCTCTTCTCTGCAAAGTTCGGCACGCCCGGCTGATCCAGTCCGCATTGCGGAGCTACTGGCATCGGAACTCGGCGACGCACCAGAGTCGGTGTTCGCGTGGTTCGATGTGGAGCCGTTCGCCGCCGCCTCTGTCGCACAAGTACATTCCGCGCGCACCGTTGAAGGCGTCGACGTTGTGGTGAAGGTTCAACGCCCCGAGGCGAGCGCACAAGTGAGCGTGGATTGCGATATCTTCCTTCGCGTGTCATCCCGCGCGGAGACCCGTTTTCCCTGGGCACGCGATATCGGCGTTCACCGACTCGCCGGGGGCCTCGTCACGTCACTGCTCGAGGAACTCGACTACCGCACCGAAGCAGCGAATACCGGCGCGATTGCTTCCACCATGTCGAACCGCCCGGATATCGTCGTTCCGCATATCTACCCCAACCTCAGTAGCGGACGGGTGCTCGTGATGGAACGTCTTCACGGCACACCGCTCTCCGACGGTGAGTCGGCGCTCACCGGCCTCGACCGCGACACCCGCAGCAGCATCGCCAACGAACTTCTTGCGTCGTTGCTCGACGGGATCTTTGTCCACGGCGTGTTTCACGCGGACCTGCACCCCGGCAACATCATGATCCTCGATGACGGCCGGGTCGGGCTCCTCGACTTCGGCGCAGTAGGGGTTCTGGACGGCGAGACACGGATCTTGTTCGCCGTGCTCCTCAACGCTGCCCTCGCGGGTGATCCGGTGGCGACCGTCGACGCGATGCTGATGGCATTCGACGTGCCGCCCGAAGTTGATCGCGGAGCACTACGTCACCAGGTGGGCCGAGAGATCACCCTGCTCAGTGTCCAACCCAATGTTTCCATGGCATCGTTCGCGCGAATGTTCACCGTGCTTCGAGAACACCGAATCGGAGTGCCGGGAGACGTCGCCGCCGCTTTCCGTTCGCTCGCGTCCTTGGAGCGCGCCCTGCGGCTCCTGGATCCGCAGATCGACCTCGTCGCTGCTGTACGGGCCGAAGTACCCCGACTGTTGACCCATGTCGCCAGCCCGACTGCAGCCGCGCAGGCAATCCTGTCGACGACGGCGGTCACAACCGCGGTGGTCAGGCGCCTGCCTGGTCAGCTCGATCAGATCGCGACCTCGATCGCGTCGGGAAGCTTCACACTTCGCACTCGCTCGGTCGCACACCCCGACGACAGGCGATGGCTACGACGGTCGGCGAACAACGCCCTGGGTATGGCGGCGGGGGTGACCGCGCTGATTGTCGCGGCGATCCTTCTGTTCGTACCTGGCGGACCACAACTCACACCTCAGCTGTCGGGCTATGCACTCGCGAGTGCGGTACTGGGCTTCGTCGGCGTCGTTCTGTGCATGCGGACCGTGTTCCGTTTGTTCACACTCGACAACCGGTAACCAGTAACTGATGTTCATCGCTTGATCTCGATGTCGTCGAAGTCGAGCGCCAGGAGGGTCGGCCGCGAGAGAACGCGACTGCCTGGGCCCCGCGGGAGAACGCGCCGTCGAGTGGGAAAGGTGAGACCGTCGAACTGACGGTGATGGTCACAGTAGAGAGCAGCTTTCGCCCAGCTGCCTACCGGTTCGGCGACGAAGTCGTGACGGCGGATGAGGCCACCGTTGTCGACATAGAAGGTCTGCTGCCGGCAATGGGTGTCGATTTCTGGCGCAAATGTTGCTTGTAGTCGTCGCCATTGCTGCCCGGATTCCTGCCAAGGTTCGGCTTCGGTGACAGTGATGTCGTCGCGGGCGAGCAGCAGCGGTGCGTTCAGATAGTTCCAAAAGGCGTAGCCGGCAAAGTAAGCGGTGTCGAGCGCGTCCCAGTGGAGGTTGCGCCGGACTCCACTCAACCCGAAAAACTCTGGACGTGGGTCGGTTCGACTCCCGAGTTCTTCGCCGTCACGAGTTTCGATCCGCACGACGCCCTTGTCGAACACAGCGCACTCGCCGACACGCGGAAAGTCTTGGAGGACAGTGCGTTGCTCGGCGACTTCAACCTCGACCGTGAACTTCGCCAGCTTGTTGCCGGGGAAGCGCTGAGGCAGCAGACCGCCCAAACGTCCCCGTGCCGTGATCGCTGAAACAGACTGCCAACGTTCGACTCCGCCATGTGCGGTGAGGACTTCATCGAGTAGTTCGGTCATATGTCGACGCTCTCCGTCCCCTGACGGAACTGTGGAAATCAGCGATCAGACGGACGCGTAGTTGTAGTTGCGTTCCTCCCGCGGTACCACTGCCACCCCGCGGTGATGATGACAGCGCCGGCAAGGGACCCGAGGATGCCGCTCGGGCGCAATGATAATCCGTCGCCTGCAATCAAACTCACGAGCAATCCGCCGACCAGCGAACCACCGATTCCCGCGATGAACGCGAAGGTCCAGTCCACTCGTGCGGTCGTTTTCCCCAGAATCAGCTGGGCTCCCGCTCCGATGACGATCCCGAACAGGAGTATTCCGATGATGAGCATGAGCTGAGACCCTTTCGTGGAGTGACGACGCAAGGCGCGAACGACTTACTCTGCGCCATCTTTCCGGTATGTCTCTTATGTCGTGGTGAAATCCGTGTGAAAGGTTGTCGCCACCCACTCCACACTGCTAGGACGACGCCAGTGTCGTCGCCCAGCGGTAGTCCGCCTTACCGGCCGGGGTCCTCTTGACTTCATCGACCAGCACGATCGTGCGCGGCACCTTGTAACCGGCCAACGTCTTACGGCAATGTTCCTGAACCGCTTCGAGAGTCAGCTCGTCGGACTCGGGATAGGTCGCGATCACCGCGGCAACCTGCTGCCCCATGCGCGCGTCGGGTGCGGGGACGACAAGCGCGTCGGAGATCGCCGGATGCGCGTGAAGGGCAGCCTCGACCTCTTCGGCGAAAACCTTCTCGCCGCCGGTGTTAATGCACTGTGAGCCGCGGCCCAGGAAGACAATCGTGCCGTCCGCTTCAACCTTGCCCATGTCGCCGAGCACCGAAAGACGGGTGCCGTCAGCGCGGGTCGGGAACGTGCGGGCGGTCTTCTCTTCGTCCTTGTAGTACCCGAGCGGGACGTTTCCGATACGCGCGATGTAGCCCACGTCGTCGGAGCCGGCGGGGATCTCTTCGAGCCGCTCGTCGACCAGGATCATGTTCGGCGAGGGCGGCATTCGCAGATTTCCCGCCTCATCGATGGAGAAGGCGCCGTCATTACCGGACTCCGAGGCTCCGAAGTTGTCCCGCAACAGCAGGTCCGGCTTCACCGCCAGCATGCGGTCTCGAACGCTGGTGGACCAGATCGCACCACCTGACGTGATCGAGAAGAGACTGCTGAAATCGACCTCGTCTTTGCGTCGTTCCATCTCGTCGACCAACGGCAGTCCCATGCCGTCACCGACGATCAGGATCACCTGTACCGAATCCTTCTCGATCGCTTCGACGACCTTCTCCGCAACGAATTCTCGTCGTAGAACCACGCGCGCGCCGAGGGTGAGGAACGTGAACAGCGAATACAACGCTGCGCCGTGCATGAGGGGGGCGGCAATGAGGAACGAGAGTTCCGGAAATTCCTTTGCAGCGCTGGCTATCTCGGCGAGGTCCTGTCGAGCTTCCTCGCCGTACGGATTTCCGCCGGAGAGCGGCTTACGAAAGAAGTCGTCGTGACGCCACATGACGCCCTTCGGGTATCCGGTGGTCCCGCCGGTGTAGAGCAGGTACACGTCGTCGCCCGAACGAGAATCGAACTCCCCTACCGGTGACATCTCGCGAGCGTCGTCGAAGGAAACCACGGAAACTTCATGCGCTTTCGCGGCAGCGACCAGTTCGGCCTCGACCTCGCCGATCACGATCACCGTCTTCACCTTCGGGCATGCACCGAAAAGGGAAGCAAGGACACGCTGATGCTCGGGGAGTTCCACGACCACTGCGACCGAGTCGGAGTTGGTGAAGATGTACTCGAGCTCGGCGGGCGTGTACCGGTAGTTCACGTTGATCGGGACCGCACGGATCTTGATCAACCCGAGGATCGACGTGACATGTTCGACGCTGTTCTTCAGGAACAGGGCTACATGATCGCCGCGCGAGATGCCGGCTTGCGCGAGCAGGTTGGCCGTTCGGTTGGCTTCCGCGTCCAGCTCAGCGTAGGAGAAGTTCTCTCCCTCGTAAGTCAAGGCGACGCGATCAGGCACCGAGCTGGCGACGGTTTCGAATACATCAGCGAGGTTGAACTGCATCGTCTTTCCCTTTCAGAGTCTGCGCCGCGATACCGAGGCATACAACCCTGAATCTAGAACACGTTCCATGTCACCCGAGGCAAAACGGAGCGATTAGCTGACCATTACCTGGACCTGACCTTGATCGGCGCAGCGACGGCCGAGCCCGCACCGCCCGACACCCATTCGGCGAGCAAGGTCTGCCACGACCCGCAATGGCAGCGCAGGTAGGTGACCGTCCCCTCGCTGGTCCGATGCCGAGATTCGATCTCCCAGCGGTGGATGCAACTTATCGGCGCGAAATCTGTTTTCTTCATACGACGAGCATGATGTAATGGCATTGTGCATCTCAACCCTTACGGCGAATATGCGGTGACGCTGGCCGCCGACCTGGCCAATCGAAATCCCGAGACCTTGGCCGAACTCGTCGAACGCTGCGTCGATGCAGGCATCATTCTCGATTTCCCCATCGCCGAGAAGGACCTCGACGAGACCCTCGACCTTCTGATCGAGTGGTCGAAAATCGTCGACGTCACGGAGGAGGCAGCCCGCGCCGAGTTGGTGAACGTCATGCTCGAGCAAGCGTCGGCGTATCCGCGCATGACCAACCATGCAAACGACGGGTGGCATCTGCACTACCGCGATCCGCAACAGTCGCTCGCCGAGGTCCTCAAGGCCCTCTTCTCGGTAGGCACGGCGCTGCACCTCGTCGGCCGCGGAATGCACAGATTAGGTCGGTGCACCCTGGACGAGTGCACCAACATCTATGCGGACACCTCACGCAACGGCAATCAGCGGTACTGCTCCCCCACGTGTGCGAATCGCGACGCGGTGCGACGCCACCGCGCGCGCAAGTGAGCCGGACCGACTACGACGTGGGACCCACTACCTCGAAATCCGAGCCACCTTGGTAGTCGAACTGGAAGCTGCCGCCGCTGCTTCCCGAGCTGATTCGATTCCACGCGTCGATCAAGTCCTGGACCGTGATATATCCCAGGTCCTCCAAAGAACCTGAGAGACTTCCGGTTCCGGCGCCCTCGAACCAGCCGCCGACCACAACGGCCTGCGGAATCGCGATAGTGGGGTTGGTCGGATCGAGCAGTCGAACGCACGCTCCCGCAACGGCGTACACCCCGGCCGGCAGATTGCCGACGGTCCGCGTGATCGTCTGCCCAGGCGAAACAGCAAACAGATCGAGGATGTTGCTGACGGTCGGATACACCAACACGCCGGGCTGGAGCAGCTTTGCCGGATCACGAATCACGTCGGGGACATCTCTGGCGTTGAGGATCGCCACTGTGCAGTTGATGAAGCTGAACCGCGGGTTCGGGTTGGTGATGGTGAAGGTGATCGCATTGTCCGCTGCGCTCACCGACATCGGAGGCGGGAGAATCGCCGGTGCTGCGGACGCCGTCGCCGGAGTCATGACAACAAGTCCCACGACGGCGGCCGACGCCGCGACAATGCTTCCGAGAACGCGTTTGAATCCACGACTTCGCATTTCCGAACCTCCAGGCAAGTCGGTCAGATCACCAGATGCCTGAAGAATAGACCGCTCAGTCGGAAAATTGGGGAGACAGACGGTGAGCTACCCGAAAAGTCCTTCGAGGCTGCCGCTGCCGAACAGGTCGCTCAGGCTTCCGGTATTGATGCCGCTGAACGGTCCACCGATGACAACGAGGCTCGGCACGCCAGGAACAGGCTTACCCAACGTCTCCAGATCGAGAAGATCGGAGCAGGCACCGAGCACGGCGTAGGTTCCGTCCGGAACATCGGTCACGGTGTTGGTGACCGTCTGCCCCTTACCGACGGCGAACAGTGAGGACGGGTCGGTGATCTTGGGGTACACCACAAGGTTCGGATCGAGCAGCTTGAGCGGATCATCAAGCACAGCAGCAGAATCCGCGGCGTTGACGACAAACGCCTGGCACAACGGGGCAATGCCCGTGTTGTTGTTCGTGATCGTCAGTGCCAGATCGTTTCCGGTCACCTTGTACGAGACGACCGGCGGGACCACCTCGGCCGACGCAGTTGCAGGATTGACCATCGCGACGCCTGCCGCGGTTGCAGCGGCGACTGCCACGGTTCCCACGACGCGACGTACTCCACTCGTGCCCAGCTTCATCGAGGATCCTTTCGTACTGCGCCTTGAGTTCGGCAACAGTGCGCAGCCTAGAACGGATCTACTGACCGAATTGCGTGAATAGTCCCGGAGGGAGGCCGTGCCCGAAAGATCGGGACAAACGTCCCCTTCTCGAAGAGCTTGCTTTCGACTCAGTTCCCACTGGAGACGAAGGGCGTCCGCACCGGTCCGCCGACCGAACCGTGCGGTGCTACCAATCCACGCTTTTCGAGGATCGGACGCACACCCTCACCGAACTGATACGCCTCTTCGAGATGGGGATAGCCCGACAATACAAAGTGATCCAGGCCGATCGCCGCGTACTCGGCAATCCGATCAGCCACTTCTTGGTGCGAACCTACCAATGCGGTGCCTGCACCCCCTCGCACCAATCCGACGCCGGTCCACAGGTTCGGCGCAATCTCCAGCGACCTCGCTCCGACGCCCTCCTTGTAAGCCGAACCGCCGCCGTGCAATTCGAGCATTCGACGCTGACCTTCGGAGCCGGATCGCGCAAGACTCGCCTGAGCCTGCTCGACGGTCGCCGGATCGAGCGCACTGAGCAGCCGATCCGCTTCTGCCCATGCCTGTTCCGAGGTGTCCCGGCTGATGACATGCAGACGGATTCCGTAGTCGAGGTGACGACCTTGGACTTCCGCGAGGTCGCGGATCCAGGCGATCTTGGCGGCAACAGCGGACGGCGTCTCACCCCACGTGAGATACGTATCCGCGTAACGCGATGCGACGGTTCCGGCCGCCGGCGACGATCCGCCGAAGAAGATGGGCGGTACCGGATCCGGAATACGCTGCAGCGTAGCCTTTTCCACGTTGACGTACTCGCCGGAGAAATCAACCGGACCGCTACCGGACCACAACTGGCGGATCACGTCGAGGAACTCGCCGCATCGTGCGTACCGTTGGTTCTTGTCGAGGAAGTCACCGAACGTGCGCTGCTCGTGGTCCTCCCCGCCGGTCACGACGTTGAGCAGCAGACGACCGCCCGACTGCCATTGGAAGGTTGCGGCCATCTGGGCGGCCAGCGTCGGGCTGAGCAATCCCGGTCGCAGAGCAACCAGAAACTTGAGCGTCTCGGTGGTCTCGAGCATCATCGCTGTCGTCAGCCATGCGTCTTCGCACCACGCGCCGGTCGGCGTGAGGACGGCCTCGAAGCCGTTCGTCTCGGCGGCCGCGCCGATCTGATTGAGGTATTTCAGCGTCGCCGGACGATCACCGGACATCGAGCTGCCGTGCCCACCCGCCATCAGATTCCGGGAATCACCGTAAGTAGGCAAGAACCAGTGGAAGCGCAGTGACACGGTGATTCCTTTCGTCGACGAACAGGCAGAACTCTTCTGTCATTACAACCACAGTCCACCTCGAAGAACAGGGTTGAAATCACCCTGATCGCTACGGGTGCCCACTTTCGGCTCCGGCGATACCTTCGTAAATTTGCACCGCGACCCGGGGGCTCCGATGACCACGTTTGCCGAAGTCGAGCACAATTCACCGTTCTCGAACGAGACCGACGACGAGCGGCGATCCAGACTGAGAACCGTCGTCGCCGCGAGCCTGCTCGGCACGACGGTCGAGTGGTACGACTTCTTCCTCTATGCGACGGCCGCGAGCCTCGTCTTCAACCAACTGTTCTTCCCCAACCAGAGTTCCTTTGTCGGGACCATGCTTTCTTTTGCGACCTTCGCGGTCGGCTTTCTCGTTCGCCCCATCGGCGGAGTGGTGTTCGGTCACATCGGCGATCGCATCGGGCGCAAGAAAACGCTTGCCCTCACGATGTTCATCATGGGTATCGCGACGGCGCTCATGGGTGTCCTTCCGACCGCAGCTCAAATCGGGGTCGTTGCACCGATTCTGCTTCTGCTGCTTCGTATCCTGCAGGGATTTGCTCTCGGTGGTGAGTGGGCCGGAGCCGTTCTTCTGGCGGTCGAACACAGTCCGGAGAAGAAGCGCGGGCTGTTCGGCAGCATCCCGCAGATCGGACTGGCTCTCGGCTTGGCTTTGGGCACAGGAATGTTCGCACTACTTCAAACGGTCTTCGACGACGAACAGTTTCTCCGTTTCGGCTGGCGCATAGCCTTTGTTCTGAGCTTGGTACTCGTGATCGTGGGGTTGGTGGTCCGTTTGAAGGTCGACGAGACGCCGGCATTTCAGGCCGTTCGCGACCTCGAACAGCGCTCATCCGCCCCGCTCAGGGAAGTCTTTCAAGGAAGAGTCGCGCGAAACACCTTACTGGGCATGCTGTCTCGCTGGGGCGAGGGCGCCGCGTTCAACACCTGGGGCGTCTTTGCAATCACGTATGCAACCAAGACTCTGCATTTCGAAAAGGTTCCGGTACTTCTTGTGGTCACCGTGGCCGCAGTAGTGATGGCGATCTTGCTGCCGTTTTCCGGTTCACTCGCTGATCGGTTCGGCCCGCAACGGGTCTACATCGTGGGCATCGCCGCGTACGGCCTCGCGATCTTCCCCGCCTTCGCACTGTTCGGTACCGAGAATCTCCTGCTCTTCGGAGTCGCGATGGTCGTGGTCTTCGGAGTGATTCATGCCTTGTTCTACGGCGCCCAGGGAACGCTGTATGCGAGCCTCTACCCCACAGAAATCCGGTACACCGGGTTGTCGGTCGTTTACCAGTTCTCGGGTATCTACGCCTCCGGCGTCACACCTCTGATTCTGACGGCACTGATCGGCGCCAGTGGCGGTCCGCCCTGGCTGGCATGCGGATATCTGGTGGCCACCTCGGCGATCAGCGTCGTCGCCACTGCGGCGATCAGGAAGCGTGATCTGCATCTGTAGCGATCACACCTGAATATTCACTTCTCTTGGACATTTACTAGATACGCATAGAAATACCTGCGAAGAAGGACAGATCGAGATACGCCTACGCATCGGATACATCCGTGTATCGTTTGGGGTCCCACCCTGACGGAGGCGCCGATGACGACTGGAACGGACAACTCGCCGGCCAAGCGTGTCACCAAACGCCGTGGTCAGACCCGGCAGCGCCTGCTCGACGCGGCTGCAGATGTCTTCTCCGAAGCCGGGTTCGGGCACGCCACGGTCGAGCAGATCTGCGAACGCGCCGGATACTCCCGAGGCGCGTTCTACTCCAACTTCGATTCACTCGACGAATTGTTCTTCGCGATGTGGGAGCAGCGATCTGCATCAATGCTCGCAGACCTGAGGTTGGCGACGGAGTCGATCACCGACGGCAACACCGTCGACATCCATGCCGCTGTCGCCCGGATCGTGGCGGTGGTTCCGGTCGACCCCCAGTGGTACCGGATCAACGCGGAATTCACAGCCCACGCGCTCCGCAACCCGGCACTTCGCAAAGCCCTTGCCGACCGTGAAGACGCGATCCTTCGCACCCTGTTGCCCATCGTGGAGTCCGCACTCAGCGACGTCGGGCGAACAATCGTCGGCGACCCGACGGCGTTGGGACGGGCATTGGTCGCAGTGCACGACGGCACCAGCGTGCAGTGCCTCGTCGATACCGACACCAACGCCGCCTTTGCACTGCGCCGCGATATCTTCACTCGAATTCTGCTGTCCTACAGCGAAATAATCCAGAACAACCAATCGGAAGAGGAGTTGTCGTGAGCGAACAAGCTGACGTCATCGTTGTCGGGGCAGGGCTGGCGGGACTGGTCGCCACCTACGAACTGACGCGCGCGGGCCGCAAAGTCCTTGTCGTGGAACAGGAGAACGCTGCCAACCTCGGCGCGCAGGCATTTTGGTCTCTCGGCGGACTCTTCCTCGTGAACAGCCCCGAACAACGCCGACTCGGCATCAAGGACTCCCTCGAGTTGGCGATGCAGGACTGGATGGGCACAGCGGGATTCGACCGCGACCGCGAAGATCACTGGCCGCGTCAGTGGGCCAAGGCATACGTCGAGTTCGCAGCGGGCGACAAGCGTCAGTACCTGCACGATCTGGGGCTTCGCCTGATGCCGAATGTCGGCTGGGCCGAACGCGGCCGCGGAATGGCTCTCGGACACGGAAATTCGGTGCCGCGCTTCCACCTCACCTGGGGCACCGGACCTGGCGTCGTCGATGTCTTTCTGACCAAGGTCATAGCTGCCCAGAAACGTGGCCTTGTCACGTTCAAGCACCGCCACCAAGTCGATCAACTCGTCGTCACCGATGGTGCGGTCACTGGTGTACGCGGAACCGTCCTCGAACCTTCCAGTGATCTGCGCGGCGTGAAGAGCTCGCGCACCCCCATCGGCGAATTCGAGTTCGCCGCACAGGCCGTCGTAGTGACATCCGGTGGAATCGGCGGCAACTACGAACTGGTGAAGAAAAACTGGCCCGAGCGACTCGGCAAGGCACCCAAGCACATGCTGACGGGAGTACCGGCGCACGTCGACGGGCGCATGCTCGAAATCACCGAATCCGCGGGCGGAAACATCGTGAACCGCGACCGCATGTGGCACTACACCGAAGGCATCCAGAACTGGAATCCCATCTGGCCGAACCACGGAATCCGAATCATTCCCGGACCGTCCTCGATGTGGTTCGACGCCACCGGCAAGCGTCTGCCGGTCCCCAACTTCCCGGGCTTCGACACGATGGGAACTTTCAAGTACATCCTGGACAGCGGCCACGAGTACACGTGGTTCATCCTCGACCAGAAGATCATCGAGAAGGAGTTCGCACTCTCGGGATCGGAACAGAACCCGGACTTCACCAACCGCGACTTCAAGCTCCTCCTCGAACGAATCAAGAAGGGCGCGCCGGGACCGGTCGAGGCGTTCAAGCAGAAGGGCGCGGACTTCGTGGTGCGCAACAACCTTCGTGATCTGGTCGACGGCATGAACGCCCTCACCGACGAACCGCTCCTCGACTACGAGGACATCGAACGCGAGATGATCGCCCGCGACCGCGAAGTCGATAACAAGTACAGCAAGGACTTCCAGGTCACCGCCATCCACGGTGCCCGTAATCTGTTGGCAGACAAGATCGTGCGCGTCGTTGCACCGCACAAGATCCTGGACCCCAAGAACGGCCCACTGATCGCGGTCCGGTTGCACCTGCTCACACGCAAGACTCTCGGCGGCTTGGAAACCAACCTGGATTCGCAGGTCATCAAGGCCGACGGCAGTGTCTTCGACGGCCTGTACGCAGCCGGTGAAGTCGCGGGCTTCGGCGGCGGCGGAGTCCACGGTTACAGCGCACTCGAGGGGACCTTCCTCGGCGGCTGCATCTTCTCGGGCCGCGCAGCCGGACGAGCATTGGCGCGCGACCTGTAGCCCCGAAATCAGGCGAGCGAATGCGTGACCAGAATGTGGTGGGCACGCATTCGCCGCGCCTCGTGCACGGATTGATGGTGGTGATGGTGCGTCGGCCCGCGCGCGTGGCGGACCAGATCGTGAACAGTACGGATGACGGTCGGCATTGCGACCCTCCCTCAGGAGATTGTGACTGCTGCTCTTGCCTGTGGAATCACTGTCTGGACACCGCCACTCGCGCCACCTCCTCCGGATCGATGAGGTGGGTATGGTCGTCGTCACCGACATCGATCTGCACGACGTCGATACGTGCGTTGAATGTGGTTGCGCCACTGTAATCGACACTGACAGGCATGCCGTAGTCATCCCCGATGTCGGTGGTCTCGTCCGCGGAGAAGACCATCGGTTGCGTCTGCTCGACGCGACCTGAGCCCACTTCGCGACCGTCGTGATAGATCGTGACCCCACCGCCTCTGGCGAGACCACCTCCGTCGTAGGTGAACTCAGCTCTGATCTGGTGTGATCCTGCCGGAATGTCAACGTCGGAACCGATGACGAACTCGGTCATGCCCAATAGGTTGTAGACGAATTTGGCGCGGCCTTCCCGCGCGTAAAGTGCCCAGCCACCAAATCTGCCTCCCTGCGCGATCATCACACCGTTGGCAGTAATGCCATCCGCGACGTCGACTGCTGCTGTGACACTGAATGATCGGTTCTTGATACTCAGCACGCTGTGCTCGCTCAGCCGTTTCATTCCGGGAAACAGAACCTGTCGATTCCCGGACACCAACTGCGGACGCCCCGCGATGTGAGGGTTGAACCTCTCGAATCTTCGGTCGTCGATCGGAAGCACGTTGTACTTGACTGCTTCGATCAACCACAAGCGTTGCAGTGCAGCGAGTTTCTCCGGCAACTCGGCCGCCAAATCTTTGGACTGCGTCCAATCCTGAGACCCGTCGTAGAGCTCCCACACGTCGTCGTCGAGTGCGGGGAGTGCCTCCGCGAACAGCCACGGAGTGCTGTGCCTGGTGACCGCACTCCAACCCTTGTAATAGATTCCACGATTGCCGGCCATCTCGAAGTACTGCAGATCGTGACGTTCGGCGACTTCGGCGTCGTCGAAGGTGTAGACCATGCTGGTCCCCTCGATGGGTGATTGCTGGACGCCGTTGACAAAGGTCGGTTCCGGTAGTTTCGCGACCTCGAGGATCGTCGGTGCAACGTCGATGACGTGGGTGAACTGCGACCGCGTCTCCCCCTTGGTCCGAATCCCTGCAGGCCAGTGCACGATCGTCCCGTTACGAGTGCCACCCCAATGCGACGCAACCTGTTTCGTCCACTGGTACGGGGTACACATTGCCCACGCCCACCCCACGGAATAGTGGTTGTATGCGTCCTTGGTACCGAATTTGTCTTTCACTTCCGCCATGAACTCGGGCGTCTCGATGGCGGCGAGTCCGTTGAAGTTGGCCATCTCGTTGAAAGCGCCGTTGATCGTCCCCTCTGCGGACGCTCCGTTGTCTCCGATGATGTAGTACACGAGGGTGTTGTCGAGAGCTCCGAGTTCTTCGATCGCATCGACAAGCCGGCCGACATGGAAATCGGTGTGTTCGAGAAATCCTGCATAGACTTCCATTTGGCGTTCGAGGACGGGCTTCATCTCCTCACTCATGTCCTCCCACGCCGGGATGGCCTCGGGACGCGGGGTGAGGACCGCATCCGCGGGAACGACCCCCCGCTGTTTCTGCTGCTCGAGAATTGATTCGCGTTGAGCGTCCCAACCTCCTGCGAACCGGCCCTCGTACTTGTCGGCCCACTCCATCGGAACATGGTGCGGCGCATGGGTAGCGCCGGGTGCAAAGTAGACGAAGAACGGCTTGTCCGGAGCCAATGACTTCTGCATCCGAACCCAGTCGATCGCGTGATCGGCAAGGTCTTCGGTGAGGTGGTAACCCTCCTCCGGTGTCTTGTCCGGCTCGACAGGCGCGACGCCCTCGTACAGCGCCGGGTAATACTGGTTGTTCTCCCCGCCGATGAATCCGTAGAAATGCTCGAATCCGCCTTCTCCCGTCGGCCACGACGTGAACGGTCCCACCGGGGATGTTTGCCACGGCGGAACCTCGTGACACTTGCCGAACTGCGCCGTCGAGTATCCGTTGAGTTTCAACGTCATCGGCAGTGCGGCTTTGGTATTCGGCCGCAGCCCGGAAAGACCAGGAGCCGAGGTAGCGGTTTCGGTGATCGATCCCATGCCGACCGAATGATGGTTGCGCCCGCTCAGAAGAGCGGCGCGGGTCGGAGCACACAGTGCCGTCGTGTGAAACCGCGTGTACGTGAGCCCATTACTTTGCAATCGCTCAGCAGTCGGTGTGTCCGCTGGTCCTCCGAAGGCACTGCTCGCGCCATATCCCACGTCGTCCAACAGGACCACCAGAACATTGGGTGCGCCGGCCGGCGGTAGTAGCGGAGTGATCGGCGGAAACTCGGTGTCCGGATCCTTCGCGTCGTACGTCACCAGACCAAGATGTTGTCGATCCGGAATCGGTAGTACGGCGCGGCTCTGGTCTGTCGGATCCGTCATGACGTCTCGCCTTCTGTCTCTCACATGGCTCTTTCAAGCGTTTCAGGATCACGACGACGTCGACATCATCCGTTTCGGGTGAAGGCGCACCATTGCCGCAGCGTGGAGGCTTGAAGTGTGGATCAGCCCGGACGTTTCGCTCCCACCCCGATCGGGCATGCCTTCCTCGTCCCCCGGCGCCGTGTACGTGCCGGCCTGACCCAGATCCTGTGCGTCGTCGTGGGACTGGCTGCCGGACTGGGGATGCCGTATGTCCGGAGCGGCCCGATGATTCCCGCCCGTCAGGTCAGCGAGATGCTCGTTGCCCTCGGACTGGGGTTATTGGGTGTAGTGGCAGTGATCTTCTCGCTGCTGTTCCTCGTCGTCCAGTGGGCCGCGACCACCTTCACTCCTCGCTTGTTGTTGTTCCGCGACGACCCCATCGTGTGGCGGACGTTTGCCTTCGCGATAGGCCAGTCGGTTTTCGACATCACGGCGGCGCTCGCCATCAGCAACGAAACGGATGTGTCCGTGGTTGTGCCCAGCCTCGCAGTGCTGGCACTCTTGGCCACGCTGACGCTGATCAGACTGCTCCAGCTGCGCGCATTCTCGGCCATCCAGTTGGCTCCTGTACTGACCACGATCTCGAGTCGTGGCCGAGCAGTCTTCGCCGCCGTGTACCCCACCACCGATCTGGAGTTGCCTCCTCTACCAACACTTCCGGTGATCACGACAATCGAGTGGCATCGACCGCCGGCCGTTCTGCAGCAGATCCTCGTCGAAGATCTGCTGCAGAACGCTCGGAACTGCCGATCCATGGTGGTCCTCCGAGTGTCGCCGGGTAGCACGCTGCGAGACGGATTGCCGCTCGCCGACGTCTACGGCGGACCCATGCCCGCCAACACGATCCTTGACGCCTTGGTCAGTGGGAGTGAGCGGACCTTCACCCAGGACCCCCTACTCGCGATTCGGTTGTTGGCTGACATCGCGCTCAGAGCGCTCTCACCCGCTATCAACGATCCTGCGACGGCCGTGCAGGCTCTGGACGAGATCGAGGACCTCCTCTCTCTGGTGGCCTCCGTACGCGCAGATTCGATCCGGGCCGTCGACGAGCGTGGTGATCTGCGTGTGGTGATTCCACTGCCCGACTTCACGAGCTTCGTCAGAACCGGACTGGACGACGTCATAGCCTCGGCATCGAACTCGCCACTCGTTCTGGGCCGACTTCGCGACCTACTTTCGCACGTCGCCGCCCAATCGGAGTCTCGGAACCGCGATATTCTCGCCAAGCGCGCTCGCTGGATTGATCAGCTGTCACAAGGCTTCCCGCGACTCGAACCCCCGTTGTGAACCCGTACAGATTTGCGGGCCATCGCGTCAAAGCATCGTCAAGATCAGTCTCAGAGCTACGGGAAATGACGATACTGACTCGGTGAGACATGCAGTGATACTCGGACACCGTGGAGTCATATCGTCGACGACCCGCCCGGCCCGTGGGCCAGAGAATCAGAAGCTCTCCGTCGCAACCGGACTGGCAGGGCTTTCGCTCGACGCGATGGCCTAGGTGTCGTACGGGCCAGAAGCCATCGTGTTGGTGTTGGCCCTCGCCGGCGGCGCAGGGATCGGGTTCACCGTGCCGGTGACAATCGCCATCGCAGTGCTGCTTGTGGTCCTGGTGGCGTCGTACCGCCAAGTGATCGCCGCATTTCCCGAAGGCGGTGGCGCCTACGCCGTCGCAAAGAAGCATCTGAGCCCGCGGGCAAGTTTGACCGCCGCCGCGTCGTTGATCGTCGACTACACCCTCAACGTCGCGGTATCGATCGCAGCCGGTGTCGCGGCTCTGACCTCCGCCTTCCCCGCACTTCTTCCCTACACGGTCTGGATCGCACTGGCCATACTCGGCGGCATCACGGCACTGAATCTGCGGGGCATCGCAGATTCCGCGCGGGTATTCATGTTGCCCACCGTGGTTTTTGTCGTCAGCATCTTCACGGTGATCGGTGCCGGACTGCTTCGGGAAAACCCTGCCGCCGCCACGGCTCCCTTTGTCGTCGACAACGCACACACGATCGGCATTCTCCTTCTGCTCAAAGCCTTTTCGAGTGGTTGCGCCGCATTGACCGGAGTCGAAGCCATCGCCAATGCGGTACCCAGTTTCAAGAAGCCTCGCGTGCGTAGCGCTCAGCGTGCCGAAGTAGCTCTGGGAATCCTTTTGGGCACCATGCTGATCGGCCTTGCCGTGTTGATCGAGAAGTTCTCACTGGCCCCGGTCCCCGGAACAACGGTCCTGTCGCAACTCACTTCCGCTGCCCTCGGAAATGGTGTGGGCTACTACGTCGTCCAATTCTCCACCGTGATTCTGTTGGCGTTGGCCGCGAATACCTCGTACGGCGGACTTCCGAACCTGATGCGAATCCTCGCCGACGACAACGTGCTCCCGCACCGCTTCAGCCGGAAGTCGACGCGCGACGTCTTCACGTACGGCGTCTTGTCGCTCGGTGGCGTCGGTGCTCTCCTGCTCATCGGATCCGGCGGAAACATGAACACCTTGGTGCCGCTGTTCGCCATCGGTGTGTTCATCGGATTCACGCTCGCGCAGTTCGGCATGGTGCGCCACTGGCTCGCCGAACAGACGCCGGGCTGGAAGTGGCGATTGGCGCTCAACGGTTTCGGGGCTGCGTTGACTTCGATCGCAGCAGTGGTGACTACCGCCATGAAGTTCACCGAGGGCGCTTGGTTGATCGCTCTCGCGCTCCCTGCGCTCGTCCTCGGCATGGAACGCATCCGCGGTGCGTACACACATATCGGTACGCGGTTAACCGTTCAGGGTGAGAACGATTCTCTGTCTATCGGATACAAACCAGCGGTCCTAGTACCCGTGTCCGAAATTACGTCGCTCTCCACCCGCGCGATGGCCGCGGCAACGGCGATGTCGTCACAGCCCATCGCAATTCGAGTCTGCCTGGCCCACGAATCGACGACGGACTTCACACGCCGATGGCAAGCCCGACACCCGAATTCGCGTTTGATCGTCATCGAGGACACCGAGAATTCCGTGGGGAACACCCTCGCTCGATACATCCGCACACACTTCCCCCACCGAGAAACCTTTGTCGTAGTCGCCACCATCGACCCGGCGACCAGATGGCACCGGTTCCTCCCGAGCCAACGGACCGATGAGATCGCTCATGCACTGCGCAAACACACCGAGGCCGTGGTGTGCCAGATTCCGGTTCGGATCGATCCGGCTCACCGCGATCCTGCCCTACGCGCGTAAGCAGACGCTCAGAGCGAAGTCCCGAACAGCATGCCGAGCAGATACGTCGCGCCGGCAGCGCCGTAGCCGATCGCAAGTTGGCGTAGCGCCCGCTTGAATGGCGGCCCGCCCGAGAGTAACCCGACCACAACGCCCGTCGTCAGCAACGCGATCCCCACGAGAACAGATGCGACGATCAGAGCCGTCATGCCTTCCAGGCCGAACAGATACGGCAGCACCGGAATGATTGCGCCCGAGGCGAAGAAGCAGAAACTTGCCGCCGCTGCGCCCAACCCGGTTCCGACAGCTTCATGGTCGTCGACAACGTCGGCGGCGCCGAAGGTGCTGTTCGCGAGGACCTCGGCGGCGCGCTGATCCGCTTCCTCGGCGGACATGCCGCGGGCCCGGTAGACCAGGGCCAATTCGTTCGCGTCGACGTCGAGCAGTCCGACAGCTTCGCTGGCAGCCGGACCAGGATTGGACGCTTCCAACAACTCTCGCTGCGAGCGGACTGAAACGTACTCGCCGGCGCCCATCGACAGGGCGCCGGCCAGAAGCCCGGCCATGCCGGTGATCAGAACGATCTGATTGGAGACGCCGCTACCGCTGATGCCGAGCACGAGAGCGAGATTGCTGACGAGGCCGTCGTTGGCTCCGAAGACGGCGGCACGAAACGTCCCCGAAAGTCTGTTCCGACCCCGAGTGGCCAAGGCCCGCACCACTTCTTCGTGGATCTTCTCGTCCGCGCCCATCGATGCAGTCGCGTCGGCGTCGTTGGGATACGGGGATCGCGTCTCCGCGCGCTGCGCAAGAGCGAGCACGAAGACGGAGCCGAAGCGCCTGGCCAGAAAGCCCAGTATCCGAGTGCGGATATCGCCGCGAAGTGGTTTGCCGACGTGATCGCCGAGTAGCGCTCGCCAGTGCGCCTCGTGTCGCCCCTCCGCGTCGGCCAGTGCGAGAAGGATTTCGCGCTCCTCGCCGCTGCGCCTACTCGCGAGGTCTCGGTAGACGGCGGCCTCGGCTTGTTCGTCGGCGAGGTATCGTCTCCAGCGCTTGACATCTCGCGGGTCTGGATCGGGTCGTGCGGCCGGAACTGTGGACATCGTGTTCCCCTTTCCGGTGAGGCGGTCACGCTTCGAGTACGCGGTCCATCCACGTCGTCAGATCGTTGATGACGTCGTCGCGGTTGGTCTCGTTGAAGATCTCGTGTCTGGCACCCGGATAGGTGTAGTAGGTGACGTCTTCGATCCCCGCCGAGTTGTACCGTTCGACTGCGACGTCGGTACGGCTCAGTGCGGCGTTGAGAGGATCCGAGGTGCCGACGAAGACCAGGATCGGAAGGTCTTGTCGCACGCCCTCGACGTCGACGAACCTCGGTCCCGCTGCGATAAGTCCACCCATGCCGGCGTCGTCCAGGCTGAAACCGCACAGCGGATCGTTGATGTACAAATCCACCTGCGCTTCGTCACGGCTGAGCCAGTCGTGCGGAGTACGGGCCGGTTCGAATTCCGCATTGAACTGGGCGAGGACGTCCGGGCCGTCGTTGACGAGGCTCTCGATCAGTTGATCGACCGCGGTGGTCCCCGACAGTGCGACGGCGTCGATCAGGTGCGAATGATCGAGGATGTACTGCTGCGAAGCGAACGAACCGAGGCTGTGGCTGAGCAGTACGACGGGCAGGCCGGGGTGTTTGTCGCGGATGATGCCCGTGAGGGTCACCATGTCTGCCACCAAGCGGTTCCAGCCGTCGTCGCCGATGTTGCCTGGGCCGGCGTGCATGCTCTCACCGTGGCCGCGGTGGTCCGCCGCGTAGACGTGGAAACCGCGAGCATTCAGGGCTTCGGCAACGTGTGCGTAGCGTTTTGCGTGCTCACCCATACCGTGCGCGAGTTGAACAACCCCTCGAGGTTCCTGCTCGGTGGGCCATTCGTGGACATGAATGACCACTCCGTCGTCGCTGGTGAAGGTGAACATGCGCTACTCCCGGTGGTCGCGATCCGGACAGGTCATTTCTCATGCTAGATCCGCAACGGCAATCCATCCGGGAAGTAGGTCCTGATCACCGGCGAGCCTGATTCGTTTCTGCACATCCGGCTTCAAACTCGGATATACCGGACACGGATGTTCGGAAACAGTTGTCGACCAGCCTGAGGAGTACAGAGCGATGAATTCGAACCGCATGCGCAACGTCGGCTTGTTGGCGGCTCCACTTGCTGCTCTCGCCCTTCTCAGCGGTTGCGGCTCGGATGAAACGGGAACGGCCGAGAGTTCACCGGCACCCGCCTCAACGACGACCGCCTCTGCGCCGACGACCCAGACCGGCACCGCTTCACCTTCGACGACCCATACCGATCACACCCAAACCACAACCTCGACGGCACCCAATCCCGAAGGCTGCGCGATCGGGGAACTGAACGTCACCCTCGGCGAGTCGAGTGGCGCCGCCGGTTCTGTGGAGCTTCCGGTGGTCTTCACCAACACGGGCGGCCGCACGTGCACGCTCGACGGTTTCCCCGGCGTCTCGTATGTCACGGGAGCGTCCGGAAGCGAAGTGGGTGCTGCAGCCGGCCGCTCCGGATCCGGTTCACTCGTCTCCCTTGCCCCTGGCTCTGCCGCAACGTCTCTGGTGCGAGCTACGAACGTCGAGAACTACCCGGCAGATCAGTGCGGCGTGACCGACGTTGCGGGACTGAGGGTTTACCCGCCCAACAGCTACGACTCGGTCTTCCTTGCCTATCCCACCAAGGGTTGCTCGATGACCGGCGCGAACATCAATCAGCTGACGGTCGCGCCGGTCGCCCGCTGAGTCACGGCTTGAGGCGTCGTAGACCCCAGAGCGCCGGCAGGAGGAACAGGCCTGAAAGGATCAGGACGAGTGCAGCTTCCGTGAATTGGAATCGTCTGACCTGGTCGACCGAGTGGTACCAGGTTTCGTAGTGGTCCACTCCCTGCGCGAGCACACACGCACGATATTCGGCGTCGAGTTGGGCCAAGAAGGCTTTCTGGCGAACATAGAAATCCACGTCACTCTCGTCGGATCGCTGATCGTATTCATTGCCGGCTGTATCGGTAGTGCACGCCTGATAGTCGATCTCGACCGGCTTCCCGTTGGCATCGGTGTATCCACTCCGTATCACCCACGCCATCGAGGAGTCCATGACGTAAGTTGCGTAGAAGGTGTCGTGGTCGATACCTTGCGTCAGCACAGTCGGCTCGGCATAGTGCGGCCGTGCCAGATTCTGAAATCCCACCATCAAACCTGCGACGGCGACCAAGGTGACGGCCACCGCGGCGATGGGTGATCGCACCAGCAGTGATACCGCAGCTCCGGCGACCAACGCCATGAAAGTGTATGCACCCAAGACGATTCCGCTGGAATTGAACAGAGGGAAGAGCATCGAACTCATTCCGTACGACTGAACGGGTCCGACGTTGACCACATAACTCCAACTCTCGAATCCAACCCGAGCAGCTTCGAGAATGAAACCGAGGATCGCGGCTGCGGCAGTGAGCGGAAGAAAGACAACAACGACTCGCATCCAGAACCATCGTGCTCGACTCACCGACTGCGTCAGACCGAGAACATGTGTTTGCTGATCGATGTCGCGGGAGAATACCGTCGCGCCCACCAGCGCCCCGAGTAGTACCGGTAAGGCGGCGGCGATCGTGTTCACGCCGGTAACGGCGGTATCCGCCCAGCAGTCCCATCCGACCCCGACACACCCGAAGTACGTTCCTCGGCCCTCTGTACCCAAGCTACTTCGAGTTCCGATCCCGCCGACTATCGCTGCCATAGCCAAAGCTGCGATGAATCCAAGCGACACAACGAGCGATGTCCGGTGGTGCCGCCACGTAACCCAGATCATGCCGCCACCATCGTTTCTGCGCTCAGGTGCCCGAGCACCACGTCGTCGAGAGTTGCGTCGTCGATCACCCAGCCGGCCCGAGGGCTCGGACGGATTCCCTCCACCACGTGAGAATTCGACCGCACCCCCTTCTCGGTATGAATGACCGCACCGGCGCCGACCACGTCCGAGGGATCGCCGTCCCCGATCAATACGTAATGGGCAGCGATCAATTCATCCAACGGACCGGACAATCTCGCGTTTCCGCCGCCCAGCAGAAGAAGTCGATCCGAGACGTCTGCCAATTCGGAAACGATGTGTGACGACAACAGAACTGTGGTGCCGTACTCGGCAACGTCTTCGAGCAGAGTGGTCGCCACAGACCGCCGCGCCACGGGATCGAGATCTGCCAGAGGCTCGTCGAGTAGAAGCAACTGCGGCCTGCGTCCGAGCGCCAAAGCCAGTGCAACCCTGGTTCGTTGACCTGGTGACAGTGTCTTCGCCTTTGCATCGAGAGAAATCCCAGCGCGCTCCACCAGATCCAGAGCGTACTTCGCATCCCACTCGTCGTTGGTGTATGCGCCGAATCGAAGAAGTTCTGCAACAGTGAATTTGGGGTACAGGGGCTTGTGCTGAGCGAGGTACGACAGGCCTGGGCAGATGCCGTCCTGATCCGGCGTGCTGCCCAGGACGGAGATCGAACCATGGTCAGGCATCGTCAACCCGACCGCCAAGGACATCAGTGTGGACTTGCCCGCTCCGTTCACCCCGACCAGGGCAGTGATGCTTCCTGTCGCGACCTCGAAGGTGCAGGCGTCGAGCACCTTCTTCTTGCCGAAGCGCTTGTCCACGTCCTGCATCGTCAGTGCCAATTCTTGCGCAGTCATGATGTCTCCCCCTGCTTTCCGGACGGATCCGATTCGATGAACGTCTTCTCGAGCTCCAAACTCACCAGCGCTTCGATGTCCGTGCGCTCGAGTCCAGCAGCCACGGCATCTGCCACCCAGCGGGCCAACTCGCGCCGTAGCGCAGAGCTTTCCGCCATACCGGGCTTGGCCAGGGACTTCACGACGAACGTGCCCAATCCGGGCCTCGGGGCAACAAGCCCGTCGCGCTCGAGTTCCTTGTAGGCCTTCAAGACTGTGTTCGGGTTGATCGCGAGCGCTCCCACGACGTCCTTGGCTGTGGGCAGCCGATCCCCGACTTGGAGATCACCGAGCCTGAGCGCCTGCTTCACCTGAAGGACCAATTGCACGTAAGTGGGAATGCCGGATCGGCGGTCGATACGGAAGTCGATCATCCGAACCCTTTCACTAGTTCATTAGTGGAATAGATATTTACCCTGCCTTGACCTCCCGGGTCAAGCCAGACGACCCCTGTAAAGTGCAGATGCCCCGGTTCACCGGGGTGCCACGCTGCTCGTGTGAAGTTCGGTGAAACCCCGGCACTGTCGACGCAACTGTGAATTCGCCCGTCACTACTCGAGGCGAACGAGTCAGGTCACCGGCCTCGTGGCGACACGATGGTTCTCGGACGAAGGACCGCTCGTGGCGCTTCGCCTCGCGGCCGCGCTGCTCGCGACCCTTCACCACTAGCGGAGGGGTGGCTGTGAGTACTCGGCCGACACGTAAATTCAGATCTGTACTTGCAGCACTGACGGTGAGCACCGCACTGCTTGCCGGTGCCTGCAGTAGCTCGACGTCCGATGCACCCGCAACCACAGCGGCCTCGGACGGCTCGTTCCCGGTGACTGTTGTTTCCGGTCCCACGGATTCCGGCACGGACATCACCATCGAGTCACGTCCGCAGTCGATCGTGTCACTCAGTCCCAGCGCCACCGAGACCCTGTGGGCCGTCGGCGCGGGCGATCAGGTGAAGGCCGTCGACAATCAGTCCGACTACCCGGCCGGTATCCCGGTCACCGATCTCTCGGGCTTTCAACCGAACGTCGAAGCCATCCTCGGCTACGCACCGGATCTGGTGATCGCATCGGATGACATGAACGATCTTGTCTCCGGGCTGCAAAAGGCGAAGGTGCCGACCCTCCTACTACCCGCAGCCACAAGCATCGACGACGTCTACGCCCAGATCGAGCGCGTCGCGAAGGCCACCGGCCACGAGGACAAGGGCACCGAAGTTGTCGACACCATGCGCTCGGACATCGACGCCGCTGTCGCCAGTGTTCCTGCGCGCCAACAGCCGCTGACGTACTTCCACGAACTCGACTCCTCGCTCTACACCGTCACGAGTTCGAGCTTCGTCGGGCAGATCTACTCGCTGTTCGGAATGAAGAGCATCGCCGACGCCGCGGGGCAGGGTGACTATCCGCAGTTGTCCGCCGAATTCGTGGTACAGGCCAATCCCGATCTCATCTTTCTCGCAGACTCCCAATGCTGCGGAGTGACAGCAGAATCCGTCGCCGCTCGACCCGGGTGGAGCGGCATGAAAGCGGTTACCGGCAACCAGATCCATGTGCTCGACGAAGACCTCTCCAGCCGCTGGGGACCTCGTGTCGCCGACCAGGTGAAGGCCGTCGCTGCCATCGTTGCCCAAGTTCCCGCGGCCTGAGCACTCGATGATCAAAGCCGGTATCTCCCAACATCGGACCGCCGTTCTGCTCGGCGCCGCGCTGATTCTGTGCGCCGCCTTGCTGATCGGTGTTCTGGTGGGGCCGGCCGGTTTGACGCCTGATCGGACCATTCTCGAACTTCTGGACGGAATACCCGGCATCCATATAGATTCCGGCCTCACCGCAACACAGCAGGCCATTCTCTGGCAGATCCGGCTTCCGCGAGTAGTCCTGGGCGCGTTGGTCGGAGCAATGTTGGCGGTAGCCGGCGCCGCCTACCAGGGCGTGTTCCGAAATCCCTTGGCGGATCCGTATCTCCTCGGAGTTTCCAGCGGAGCCGGACTGGGCGCAACCCTCGCCATCGTTTCGGGTGGAGCGCTGGGCATGTTCGGAATTCCCATGGCCGCCTTCGTCGGTGGTGTGCTGGCAGTGTTCGCAACTTATTCGCTCGGCCGAAGCATTGGCGGGCCGCAGAACGCGGTAGTCATCATCCTCGCCGGTGTCGCAGTCGCAGCGTTCACGAATGCAGCGCAGACTTTTGTTCAGCAGCGGTTCGACGATTCACTGCGCGAGGTCTATTCCTGGCTACTAGGCGGACTGTCCACCGACGGTTGGTCGGAAGTTCTGGTTGTCCTGCCGTACGTTGCGCTGGCCTCAGCCGTCATCCTGGTACACCGGCGTGTACTCGACGTGATGGCCGTAGGTGACGTCGAAGCCGCCAGCCTCGGCGTCGACCCGGCCAGATCACGCCTGGTGCTGGTGCTCGCCGCAACTCTGGGAACGGCCGCGGCCGTGAGTGCAAGTGGACTCATCGGCTTTGTCGGAATCGTTGTTCCCCATGCGGTTCGACTGGTCGTCGGCCCGTCTCATCGGCTGCTTCTCCCCCTGTCACTCATGCTCGGAGCGGCGTTTCTTGTCCTCACCGACGTTGCCGCCCGCACGGTCATGGCACCGGCCGAACTCCCCATCGGAGTTGTGACCGCGATGATCGGCGCTCCGTTCTTCCTTCTGGTTCTGCGCCGCAGCCGGGTCTCGGCATGACCGACAGCGCAGTGCGGTGCCGCGACCTCCGAGTCAATCTCGGCGGCAAGGACGTCGTCGACGGCATCGATCTCGATGTGACACCAGGCGATTGGGTTGCCGTGGTCGGGCCGAACGGCGCCGGCAAGACAACCTTGATGCATGCCCTCGCTGGATTGATTCCGTCTACCGGTGAGCTCTCGGTCGGGGGACTGAGTCCTCGCAATTCCAGCCGCAAGGCGATGTCCGCCGTCGTCGCGTTGATGCCTCAGCGTCCGGTAGTACCCGAGGGCTCAACGGTCAAGGAACTGGTAGCGCTCGGCCGTACTCCGTATCTACGACGATTCGGAACCGAAACCGCCACAGATCGTTCGGTGATCACTTCGGTGATCGAAAGGCTCGACCTCACCGAGTTCGCAGATCGACGAGCCACCGAACTTTCCGGCGGCGAATTGCAACGCGTGGTCCTGGCTCGGGCACTGGCTCAAGAGCCGCAGGTACTGCTCCTGGACGAACCCACCAGCGCCCTCGACATCGGTCACCAGCAGCAGGTTCTCGACTTGGTGGAGGAACTGCGAGAAGACGACAACATCACGGTCATCGCCGCGATGCACGATCTCACTCTCGCGGGTCAATACGGTCGACGAATTGTGCTGCTGGACAAGGGCAGCGTGGTTGCCGACGGTACACCCTCAGCGGTGCTGGAGGCAGACCTCCTCGGCCGCGTGTACGGCGCTCGCGTCGAAATCCTGGAACGGCCCAGCGGTCCCATCGTTGTTCCGATTCGGCAGGAAGGCACCCGCTGATGGAACTGGTGATGCTCGGCACCGGCGCTGCCGACGGTTGGCCGAACCCGTTCTGCACTTGCCCTTCCTGCCTGGCGGCATTGTCGAATGAAACCATTCGCGGACACACCGCTGCCTTGCTGGACAACCGCATCCTGTTGGACTGTGGACCCGAAGTACCGCGCGCCGCGTCGCGATTCGGTCGCACGCTGGCACACGTCGAACACATCCTGCTGACGCATTCTCATCCTGATCACCTCGGCCCGATGGCATTGCTATTCCGGTCCTGGGCGTCTCGCACCGAACCGCTCCAGGTTCTCGGACCACCCGACGCGCTCGCTCCCTGCCGAGACTGGGTGGGCCCGGATGACCCGGTGACCTTCACACCGCTCGAGACCGGCCAGTCGATCATGTTGGGCACCTATCGTGTTCGCGCACTCGAAGCCGCGCACGAAGTAACCACCCTTCTCTACGACATCACCGACGCATCCGGAACCCGAATCTTCTGGGCCACCGACACCGGGCCTCTGCCCGAAGTCACTGTCGACGCCCTTGCCGACGCCCGTTTCGACGCCGTCTTTCTCGAAGAGACCTTCGGCCACAAAACTGACCACGGCACCGGGCACCATGATCTGCCGAGTTTCGCGGAGACGGTGAGCCGACTACGCAATTGCACCGCGATCACCGATCGAACCGATGTGGTCGCCGTACACCTCGGGCACCACAACCCGGTCGAAAACGAACTCTCGGAAGCACTTCGAACGTCCGGGGCGCGAGCGGTTCCGGATGGAGCTGTGCTCGAGATCGGGGTAGGACAGAGCCATCGAACTCTGGTCACCGGTGGCGCCCGCTCGGGCAAGTCCACTTACGCGGAGGGCCTGCTTGCCGGCTACAGGCACGTCACGTACATCGCCACCGGGGATCCGCAGGACGACGATCCCGACTGGATCGAACGAATTGCGTCGCATCGCGCGCGGAGGCCGCCGACGTGGACGACGGTAGAGACCTCCGAGGTCGCCGAAATTCTCGTGGCCGCAACAACACCGATCCTGATCGACTGCCTCGGCACGTGGCTGACCGCACGTCTGGACCGACATCAGGCATGGACCACAGAAGATCTCAGCGCCGTCCACGCAGATATCGACCGGTTGGCCGACGCCTGGACCGCCTGTCCGGTTCCGATTGTCGCCGTCACGAACGAAGTGGGAAGCGGCGTCGTCCCGGACACGAAGTCCGGGAGGCTGTTCCGCGATCTACTCGGTCTGGTGAACAGCCGAATCGCCAGTGAATCGGAGTCCGTGGTCCTGATGACCGCCGGGCTCCCCCTGAGCCTGCGCGTGTGACGTCAGAGCAATCCGGTGAGCTGACGCGCGCAATCGAGTAGGAAACCGACCAACTCTCGATCCTCGTCCGTCACTCGCCCGCTCGCTCCCTGAACACACAACCCGCCGGCCACCTGGTCTGCGTGATCTCGAACCGGTACTGCGACCGCGGATCGACCCAGGCGGCATTCCTGGTTCTCGAATGCAAAACCCTGCAGGCGAACAGAGCTCAACTGCTCATACAACGCATCGAAATCACCGAGGGTGAACTCCGTGACCCGGCGAAGTTCCAAACCCGAAAGCAACCGCTCGTCGTGCGCCAACAGAACCTTCCCCAGCGCATTCGCGTGAAGGTTCTTGGCCAGTGCCGCTATTCCGATGATCTCGTGATCCGGATCCTTGTCGACGAACCTCAAGCGCCCACCGGCGAATGACGCGACGTGCAATCCGAACCTCGTGTGTGTCCGCATGTCCTCGACGCGCTCGTGCAGCGTCGGCGCCGGACCACTCGACGACGCCGCATGCGAGAGCTCGGCAGTCCGACGTCCCAACGCGAACCCTGACAGGTCGGGCACCCGCACGAGAAAGCCCTCCGCCACCAGCAGATTCAGCATCCGGTACGCCGTGGCCGATGGAACGCCTGCAAAAGTGGCGATCTCCTTCGCGGTTGTTCCCGGTCCCAGATGAGCCACCGCCTCGAGCATCCCCAGCGCCTTCTGAACCGCACGCGGTTGTTGTCCACTGAAGTGGGTCTCTTCGCCGATCTGTTTGCCTGATCGTGGACCAGCGGTTGCACGGTCCGCGGTCACCGCCCATGCTCCGGCGAGTCACCCTCGGCGGTCCCACGATCCGGAACGAGTCGCCTTCGCCCGTCACCGTCGATCAGCAGAGTGCCCGCACCGGGCAACAGGTCCGCCGTCTCGACGCTGTCGAAAGCGCCGACCATCAGAAGGCTTTCCGGTCTGGCTCTCCGAAGCAATGAACTCCACAATGTCCCCGAGACCGCAACAACAAGCGCCGCGATCGGCAGTGCCCACATCCCGTGAACCGCACCGTCGAGAACGATGTAGGCCAGTAGACCGGCACCCGCAGCGCTCACGGATACGGTGCATATCCGAGTCAGCGACGTGTGTTCCCCGATTCGGCGCAAGAACTTCCACGAGGCAAAGGCCACCAGCGTGTAAGCGCAGACCAACGCGGTCTCCACCACCCCGTCGAAGGATCCCGAATCGTCGCGAACCGTATCCGAATAGATGAATACTCCCGCCGCACTTACCGCGACGAACGCAAGTACCGCAACGTACGGGGTGCGGAACCGTCTGTGCACGCGAGCGAGCGGCGCAGGCAGTACCCGTTCGATCCCCATCGAGTACAACAACCGCGAACCCGCCTGCGCACAACCGAGAGTGGATGCGAACCAGGAACACGTCATTCCGATCTTGACTGCCAGAACCACTTCCGCGCTGGCTCCGGATGCCGTTCCTTCGAAGTACGCTCCGACGATCGTTGCGCCGTGGCCGGTCATCGCCGCCCAGGCCGCAAAAACGAAGAGGACCCCGCAGATGATCGGCGAAATGAGAACCGTGCGTGTGACGCTGATGAGTGGTCGTTTCGCTTCCGGGCCGAAGAAGGCCGAGCTTTCGAAGCCCGCCATGCTGAGCACCGTCAGCATCGCGAGAAACGGAACTGCACTCAGCGGCGGATTCGGCAGGGCAACAGCAGTTGTCGTGTCACTGTGCGTCGCCAGCATGACCACGACGATGAGAATCAACGAGCACGCTTCGACGACCAGGATCGCTCGGGTGGCGAACCGGACGCCTCGCACTGCAATCCACGCGACGGCCAGGGCAATCGCCACCGTCGTGATCACCGTCGCGGCAGGCCCTCGCACGTCGGGGCCGACAATGGCGATGGTATCGAGCAGACTCGGAACTGCCTGCGAGAAAACCGAAACCGAGATTCCGAGATACCCGAGTACCAGTGCGGCACCCGCCGTCAGTGTCGCCCGGATACCGGAGCCTTGGAAGACGAAGCTGTACAACGATCCTGCTGCGGCCAGTCTCCGCGTGAACTGAGTGATGCAGAACGCAACGAGAAACACCGCCGAAGTTGTCGCAGCAATCGCAGCCAACCCGACGTAGCCGGGACTGTAGGTGATCATCCACAGGGCGATGAACACCATTCCCGTTGCCGGAGCGATCGTGGAAAGTGATTGCCCCAACAGGTCGATCGGGGTCAGACGTCCTCGTCCGAGACCACGGAGCGGGGAGAACACGGGCTCACTGTGTTGATCCGCATTCTGCGCTCGCGTGATCGCCGCACGCAGTGCCGCACTCACGGCCATGAGTCACCGTCCGTCGCGTCCAGGCCCGAACCTACGAGCGAATTGTCAGAATTCGGTCAAGTTAGTCCGCTTATGTTTCCGCGCAGTTTCCACGATGGCGCGCACAGAACTTTCAAGTGAGAATCCGACTCTGTTTCCCACCCAGCGTCATGCCGGATCAAGGGCGGCCGACGGTATCCGGCCCCTCCGGGAGCACCTTGACCTGCGAGTTCTCCGATTCTCACACGACAACTGCTCTCTCAGTTGCACCTCGTCCAGGCGTAGCGCGGTCGACGCCGATTCGCAGCATCGCCCGTACAGGATGTGTCCCACACACCACCGGCACTACCCGAGAGGAACGGAGGAAGCATGGACTTGGTCAGCGCCACCACTTCGGCGATCATCGGATTTGTTCTCCTGCTCGCCGGCATTCCCAAGCTGAACGACCACGACGGGGTCCTTCGTTCGGTGCGCGGATACAAAGTGTTGCCGGTGCGACTCGAAGTACCGCTCGCTCGCATCCTTCCCGTCGCGGAAACCGTCGTAGGCATCCTTCTGGTTCTCGGCGTGGCCCATCGCCTCGCCGCCTTGGTTGCTGCCGTCATGTTCGCGTCGTTCTTCACGGGCCTCACGATCAACCTCCTGCGTGGGCGACGCGATCTGGACTGCGGATGTTTTGCATTCGGAGTCGGCGAGATTCCGCGTATCGGATGGTTCCACGCCGTTCGCGCCGGAACACTCGCGGTGATCGCTGTGGCACTGTCGGTCACCGCCGGACAGGCTGAGATCGGCGTCCAGGTCGTGGCGACGACCTTCGGATTCCTCCTCGTTCTGGCGGGAGTTGCGCTCGCACAGATTCGTTCGGTGGTCCACCTCGGACGACGCCCAGTCGACGACTATCTGTCGAGCGCCTCCATCCGCCTCCGAACCGCCGAAACCGCGTCCCGGTACGGCTCGTGAACTCACATCCCCACCACTGAAAACTCGAAGGCAGGACTACCACGATGACCACTTTCCTCCTTGTCGCGACAGTGATCCTGGTGATCGCCGTAGCCGTACTGTTCTTGATGGTTCTTGCTCTGGCTCGTGAAATCGGCCGCGTACAAGTACGTCTCGGACCTCTCGGTGCCCGGATGATGGATACCGGGCCCAAGGTCGAACAGGCCGGCCCATCGTTTGCCGGTCTCATCGATCAGGAAGGACGGATCGTCGGAGTCGGTGGTCACCGCGACAAACCTCAACTCCTGCTGTTCACAGCACCGAGTTGCTCGACGTGCAAGAGCCTTCTTCCCGGCGTAAGGGCAATGGCCCGAGCCGAATCGGATCTCGACGTGATCATCATCTCCGACGGAACACCCGAAGAGCATCGCGAGTTCCTGGCCGGCAGCGGGATCGGTTCCGAGCTCAGTTACATCGACGCTCGAGACGTCGGTATCGCATACCAGGTGGGCACCACTCCGTACGGCGTGATTCTCGACGAGCACGGCAAGATCCGAGGAAAGGGCCTGTGCAATCACATGGCCCAGGTGGAAAGCCTGCTCAATGCGCTCGAATCCGGCACCCCCTCACTCCAGCACCTTCATGCCCAGGCGAAATCCGGCAGCGCGGCCTGATCTTCCTGCACAGTTCGATCCTCTTCACGAATCAGGAGAAAATCGTTGGACGACAATGAATTCCCGCAGCACAACATGACGGAGAATCGATATCCCGTCGACGAGGCGACAGTTCAGGCCCAGGCCGAATGGATGGCAGGCCAGGGCGGTTCGCTCACCAGCCGAACCGGACGTAAACTATCCGAACGAGTTTCGCGGCGATCCATGATCAGTCGGATCGGCAAGTGGACCATGGGTGTGTCAGGGGTGGCACTGATCAGCACACTTCCCGTGACACGTAGTGCCTTCGCCCAAGAGCCCGAGGTTCCTGCGCCGGCACCTGGCCCCGAACCTCGTGTCCCTGTCTACGACGGTAAAGATCCGGCCGAGTGCGAGTACTGGCGCTGGTGCAACATGGACGGAACGTCCTGTGCCGCATGCAACGGCGGCGGTGTCACCACCTGCGCCCCCGGCAGCAAGCCCGGCGCAGAGTTCTGGGTCGGATGCTGCACCAACCCTGATACCGGCAAGACCTATCTGATCGCCTACTACGACTGCTGCGGTGCGCCTTCGTGTTCCAACGCATTCTGCGGCGAACCGGACATGCAGGCCGTGATGTACAACCCGGTCTCCGGAAGCTACGACCAGGAAATCATCTGGTGTGTCTCCGACGAGTCCCAGGCATACACCTGCACGATGGCGCCCATCATCGGTGAGGACTGCCAGACTCGACCGGCCGAGCGCCCCAAGGTCGGTGCCGGATCATGAGCAGTCCGCGAACCCGAAAACTGGCGCGACCCGCCGTTGCCGTCATCCCACTCACCGTCGTACTCGCGCTGGCCGGTTGCAGTTCGTCCGACAACGACGAACCCTCCAGCGCAGGTGATGTCACCTATCCGACAGTTCCGTTCACTGCTCCGGGCGAGGGGATCTCCCTCGGTCACGACGACCAGGAAATCGGCGACACCATTCCCGAGCCGTTGCACGTCGGTTCGATCACCCCGATCGCAGCTGACCGCTTGCTGGGCATCGAAGGTGGATTCGGCCAACTCGAGCTCAGCGTCAACGTCATCGATCCGAAAACCGGTGTGGCCGAAAGCCGAATCACCGTCGGCCCGGGTATCTGGGATCCGGTCATTCACGGATTCGTCGGGGATTCCGCCGAAGATCCTGCGGTCCTCGCTGCCGAGGTGTGGCGGCCCCGAGGTTCCCGCGGCGCAGCAGATTTCACGGTCAGCACCTACTCCGGAAACCTGTTGGAACCAGCCGAGGTCATGCTTCCGGACGTCGCACGCGTACATTCCCGTCCCGGCTCGAACGCCGTGACGTCCGACGGCAATTTCTTCGTCACGTGGGACGACGGTTTGTACGGCATCAGAGTGGTCGACCTCGAGAAGAAGGAAGCGACCGGTGTACTCCAGATAGTCGGCTGCGGTCCGTTCACGTGGATGGTCGATCACGAGCTGTACAGCGTCTGCGAGGACACCCGGGAACTGCTGCACGTCACGATCGGTGACGACGGTGTTCCGAAGGAAACCGCCCGAAGCAAGGTCCTACCCGAGGATTTTGTCTCCACCCGTAAGGTCACGTGGGCCTCGGAAGCACAAAAAGCCTTGCTGGTCAGTGAGAACGGCGATGTGTACGTCTTCGACTTCTCCAACGGACTGCCTCAGGAAGGTGTCAAGCCGATCGGAAACGCCGGGCAGGACTCCGGTCGATTCTCGGAGAACGTCATCAACGCCGACGCAACCCGGCTCGCAATCGCGTACACGGACACGGCTATTCATCCGGACTCTGCTCGGGGAGGCTCACTGGTCAAGATCGACTTGTCCGAGGCAACGACCTTCGCCCCGGTGAAGAGCTTGACGCTTGCAGACCTCGGCTTGACAGACATCAAGAGCATGACCTTTTCCGTCGACGGCGCCACGTTCTACGTGCTCGGTTCGGGACCAGAGGTCGAAGGCTCCGCTCCGCAGAAGATCGTGGGTTACAACGCGAGCACCGGCGAGCAGGTCAGTTCCGTCGATGTCTCGGGCAACGTCGGGGATGTCAGCGGGTTGATCACACCAGAAGTACTCCGATGAGTCGTCCCGGATCCGGTGTGGTGATGGGGCGGCGCCGCTTCCTGAGTTTGGGAGCACTCGGCGCCGGAGCACTCGGGCTCGGCGCAATGGGGACGATTGCCGGATGCAGTTCCACTGCAGCATCTCCGACGCCGACGACCGATCTCGACTACATCCTGCCCACCGACCCGGAAGTTGCCGCCGCAGAATCGGCGCGAGCCTGGAACGGGACCACCGCTGCGTTTGCCCTTGCCGCCGGATTCTCGACGGTAGATCTTGGCGGACGCCTCGTGGACACGTGGACGTACGGAGGCGCTGCGGTGGCTCCGGAACTTCGCCTGAAGTCCGGTGGCCGGGTGAACGTCAGCGTCCAGAACGGCCTCGACGCCGAAACAACACTGCATTGGCACGGAATTCGAATCCGCAACGACATGGATGGCGCGGCACCCACCACGCAGGCTCCCATCGGCGCCGGTTCGAGTTTCGAGTACAACTTCATCGCACCGGATCCGGGAACGTACTGGTACCACTCGCACAGCGGATTACAAGCCGATCGGGGGCTGTTCGGCGCCTTGATCGTCGAGAACCCGAACGACATCACCGGGGCCGACATCGATGCCGTTCTGGTGCTCGACGACTGGCTCGACGGATTGGGTACCACACCGGATTCCGTCCTGATGGCCCTGAACCCGGCAATTTCGGGCGGGCACGGCGGACACGGCGGTGGGGCAACAACTCCGGCGGAACACTCGGAAGCCGACATGTCCGTCGCGCAACAGTTGGTGAGCGGCGGACACGGTTCTTCCGAACCACTCGGCGGGATGACTCAACACATCGCGTATCCACTGCACTTGATCAACGGGCGGCCACCCAACGATCCTGCTGTCGTCACTGCAGCGCCCGGTTCGACCCTGCGACTGCGAATCATCAACGCAGCGGCCGAAACTCCGTACCGGTTTGCTGTGGCCGGTCACGAGATGACAATCGTCGCTACCGATGGCTACGACGTGGAACCAACTCCCGCTGACACCATCATCGTCGGAATGGCCCAACGCTACGACGTACTGGTGACGGTGAAGTCGGGAACATGGCCGGTGGTGGCGAAGGTCGAGGGCCGAGATGGTCATGCGTCGACCGTCCTACGCAGCACCGACGCGTTGGCCCTGGCGAACCCGGATGTGGGCGGAAACCTCTCGGAACTGGCCGGCCGACTGGTCACCGAAAGCGAACTCCGGCCCGCGGAATCCGCACGGCTCGAGACGAAATCGCCTGATCGCGACTACCGCATCGAGTTGATCCAGGCCGGCGATCGGTACGTCTGGGGAATGGCGGGAGCCGATGCGGGCAAGCTCGTCATGAAACAGGGCGAACGGGTCCGGATCACGATGAAGAACACGTCCACGATGTGGCACCCCATGCACACCCACGGCCACACGTTTGCGGTACCGGATTACGGCGGACTTCGCCGCGACACCGTCAACGTCCTACCCGGCACCGAGCTTGCCATCGAGTTCGACGCCGACAATCCCGGCGAGTGGATGTTCCACTGCCACAACGCCTACCACTTCGAGGCCGGCATGACGGCAAATCTGCGTTACGTCCGCTGACAAGTCGAAGAATGGAGAGAACACCTCATGAAGAAACTCGTTCCCGCTTTCCTGGCCGCGTGCGCTGCCCTGAGCCTCACCGCCTGCAGTAGTGATGCCGGTGCGTCGTCGGACGAACCTGCAGTCGTGATCGCGGTGAAGAACATGGCGTACACACCGGCATCGGTCACCATCGAGAAGGGACAGACCGTCGAATGGAAGTTCGACGACAGCGGACTCCCCCACGACGTGGTCGGCAACGGTGATCTCGATGGGAAACTGAAGAGCGAGTTGCTCACCGAGGGAACCTTCTCGTACACGTTCGACGACGTCGGAACCTTCACCTACCACTGCACGCCCCACCCGATGATGGTGGGCGCCGTGATCGTTCAATAGTGAGGAGGTGGATCATCGGCTTCGGCCTGGCTGTCGCGGCGACGTGTGTCCCAGCTTGCGGCACAGAAGATCCCGTCCCCGATGTGGTGGTCGAGATCAGCAATGTTCAGTTCAGCCCGATGGACGTCACCGTGGAACACGGCGGCACCGTCGAGTGGCGCTTCGACGACGGCGGACTCCTGCATCACGTGGAATCACCCGGCCTGTTCGACAGCGGTATCACCGGAGACGGAACGTTCCGGCACACGTTCGAGAGCGTCGGAGTCTACGAATATTCGTGCTCCGTGCACCCGTACATGATCGGAGTCATCACAGTGCTGTGAACACTGGCTCATCACTTTTCGCTGCGACTTCGACTCGACACTTTTCCTGAACCACAAACACTTCGGAGGATCTGATGACTACTGTTCTCTCACACGGCCCACTGCAGACCGATGTCCCTGACATCCGGCCGACCCTTCAAGGCTCGGTCGGCACCGAGACCCGTGTCAGCCTCGTCGCGGCGGGCGCCGCTGCGGGTGCCGGCCTCGCACTCGTGGCCACGCCATCTGCGACAACAGCTTTGACCACAGCTGTTATCGGCGCCGGACTGGTTACGTCGCTGGCCGCGAACTGGTCGACCTGCGGAATGTCCGTCGCCGGAGTTGTTGCCGCGCCGAAGCAAGTCGATCGGAAGGGATCCTCGACTCCCGTCCGCCGACTCGGCTGGCACGCTCTGGGTTCGGTCACGACGGGAGCCGTCACCGGGGCATTGATCGGCGCTCTCGGAGCGGCGGTGTCCGGCTACGTCCCGGTCGGCTGGGCGCTGGGCATCTGGGCCGTCGTCGCGGTTGCGTACGGGCTGCACGAGTTGGGTGCGGTGAGGATGCCGACTCCAATGCGGCGCCAACAGCTTCCGCGCCATCTGCGCCGCACAATGGCGCCCTGGAAGGTCTCGCTGATCTTCGGCGCGATCATCGGTCCGGGATTTCTGATCTTCATCCGCTCGAGTGCGTACTACCTCCTGGCACTCGGCGTCATGGCTTCGGGTTCACCAGCTCTCGGGGCGGCGCTGTTCACGGTCGTATCCCTTGGCCGCTGTATGCCCAGCCTCGCGGCAATCGTGCACACCAAGCGTGGTGGCTCGATGCCGGGATTCCTCTCGATCATGTGCGTCGTGGACCGTCGCGTGCAGAGCGTCACCGGCGCGGCATTGATCGCACTGGGAGCATTCGCCGCCGCAGCACTGATCTGACTCTCGACCGAGCACCCTTCACCTCGAGTGAACACACGCTCCGACTCTCCGGAGCGTGTGTTCGCTCGACAGAAACCGTGCGCACTCACCCCCGTCAGGGAATCGACAGCGCCACCTGGACCGAGTCCTCCGACGGCGACGTCACCTTTGCGTCCCGACTCCACAGCATGTCCAGCGCTGCCTTGGGCTTGGCAAGAACCCACTCCCGGGCGGCGTTCTTGATCAGCGTCGGAGTTGCGCACCCGCAATCGCTGTTCACACCGTCTGCGTCGATGCCGACGTCTCGGCACAATGCAACAGCGCGGGGCACGTGATACCCCTGAGTGACGATCAACGCCTTGGTCACCCCATACGTATGTATGGCCCGGAAGCAGGTGTCATAGGTGTCGAGGCCGTACGGATCCCCCACGATGCGACGCTCATCTATTCCCTGCTCCACCAGGTAGTTCGTCATCGCCGCGATCTCGTCACCCGAGCCGCCGTTCGCGTCGCCGGAGACCAGGACCGCTTTAGCCTTTCCCGCTGCCACCAGTTCGACTGCTGCGTCCAGCCGCCCTTTCAGGAAAGCCATCGGCTTACCGTCCTTGATCTGCGCGCCCAGCACGATCACTACCGGAGCATCGGGAGCATCGACGGCGTCCGACGTATGGCCGGCCGACGCCACGGAAATCCACACGATCGAGCCCGCATAGACAACTGCTCCGAGCACCGCAATGCCTGCGACCCAACGAGGCCACCGGCGCTTGCGCGGCGGTTTCACTGGATCTGCAGCAGCTTCGTCCATTCGTCGATCAAACCACACGGTTTGCTCATGGCTCGAGCGCTCGGTCGATCCTCCATCCCTCCGCACCACTGCGCTCGGCCCACAGATCCGAGTACTTTCCACCTCGCGCGATCAGGTCTTCGTGGGAACCGACCTCCTCCACCCCACCGTCTTCGAGGTAGACGATGCGATCTGCTCCCTCAATAGTCGACAGGCGATGAGCGATGATCACCACCGTTCGACCACGGGCCAATCGGTGAATTGCCTCGGTGATGGCGACTTCGTTCTCTCCGTCGAGGGCTGAAGTCGCTTCATCGAGAAGAACAATCGGAGTGTCCTTGAGGAATGCCCGCGCAATCGAGACCCGCTGACGTTCACCGCCGGACAGCAGTGATCCGCCTTCACCTACCCTGGTCTCCTCACCGCTCGGCAAACGGTCGATCACTTCGCCTAGCCTGGAATCCACCACTGCTTGACGGACCTCCGACTCGGTGGCATCCGGTCTCGCCAACCGAACGTTCTCCAGGATGGTTCCGTCGAACAGGTAAACCTGCTGTGAGACAGTCGATATCCGAGACATCAATGCTCTCGTTCCGATCTCGCGAACATCGGCTCCCCCGATGGTTACCGCACCTTCGTCTACGTCCCAGAATCTGGAGATCAGCCGAACCAGAGTTGTCTTTCCGGAACCGGAAGGACCGACCAGAGCGGTGACCGAGCAGTCCGGGAACTCGAGGCTCACGTTACGAATCACGCGATCCGGGCCGTAGCCGAAGGAAACCGAATCGAACCGAATATCATACGAAGTAGGCTCTTTCGGCACCTCAGGCTCCGCCAGCACCGGTACATCGATCATCTCGCGGACAGATCCGAGCGACACCCGGGCCAGTGAGATACCTTCACCGAATCCTGCGAGCATTTGCATCGGCTCCACGAACCTCACGGCCAACACGAGAACAACGATCACGCTTGCTGTGTCGATGGACCCGGTGGTGACCAGCAGTGCCGCCAGAACCAGGACGGTGAGAAAGGCAATCTGAACGACGATCATGAAGCGCAGCAGATACTTGTCGACCGATCCGATTTCCTGCAGGTGTGCGTCCCGGTTGGACACAAGAGCTTCGTCCAACCGAGTCCAGCCTTCGCCGCTCTTACCGGCCGAACGTAGAACTTGCTGCGCCTGTGCATATTCGACGACGCGCGATGCCAACTCGGATTCGCTCTTGCCGATCGCCTCGTATTCGGGAACAACCGCCCGCTGCACGTTGAGGTAAGCCCGAATCCCCAGTGGAACGAAGACGACCATCGCGAGAGACAGTCGCCAGTCCACAAACAAGACAGCGATCGCCACTGTCGCTGGAGTCACCGTGACGGTGACGAGTTGCGCGATGATCATTCCCGGGATGCTCATCAAGATAGCCGTGCCCTCGGTAACCAGGCGAGTGAACGCTCCACGGTTTGCCTTGCTGAACCACCCGAGCGGAACCTGCACCAAGTGCTCACCGAGGCGATGCATGATTCCACCGGCAAAACCCTCGATTCCGATGCGGTACGCCCGATTCTCGGCGATCCACCGTACGGCGCCACAGGCCACCGCCACGAGAGCAGCAGTGACAACCCACGGAACTGCGGCGTCGTAATCGCCGCGAACCACCGCTTTCAGGATCGGAATCATCAGTGCAAAGACGACACCCTCGAGTATCCCGGCGAGCGTGAAACCTGCTATCTGACCTCGCATCCCATTGTCGCGCCCGAGGATTTCGTCCAGGTCTCGAATCATTGCGGCGCCTTTCGCGGAGAGATGTCTTCGACGAGGGGGTTCTGGAGCGCCCACATCCGCGCGTAGGTTCCGCCGAGCGCCGACAACTGTTCGTGCGTACCTTTTTCCACGATCCGTCCGGCGTCGAGAACGAGTATCTGATCTGCGTATCGGACGGTGTGCAGTCGATGAGCGATCACCATCAGGGTGCCGCCGTCTGCACTGATCTCGCCCAGTGCGCGTTGAACGGCCGATTCACTGTGGGGATCGGCCTGCGAAGTCGCCTCGTCCAGGATGACGATCGGCGGGTTCTGAAGGATGGCGCGGGCGATCGTCAGGCGTTGCTTCTCCCCACCCGACAGCTCACCGCCCGAACCACCACCGATCTCGGTGTCATACCCGTCCGGCAGTCGCATGATCACGTCGTGAATCTGCGCCCGCCTCGCCGCTGTCTCCACTTCCAGATCCGTTGCATCCGGTCGACCGAGCCGAATATTCTCGCGCACGCTGTCCCGCAGGAGCACAACATCTTGGAAGACGATGGCCATTGATCTCAAGAGTTCGCGACTGGACTGATCTCGTAAATCACTTCCGCCCAGTCGAATAGACCCGTCCGTGACGTCCCAGAACCGCGGAAGTAGACGCGCCAAAGTGGTCTTTCCGGAGCCGGAGGGGCCAACGATCGCGGTCACGGTGCCCGGTTGCATCTCGAAGGAGATGTTCTCGAGGACGCGCTGCCCAATGGTGTATTCGAAGCCGACGCTGTCGAATTCGACCAAAGTGCTGCGAGCAGGCACTGCATCCTGAGGTTCGGCCAGCTCTGGTTCGCCGAGGATGCTCTCGACGTGAGTCGCTCCCAGTTGGCCTTCGCGGTAGAGGTTGGCCATCGTTCCCATGTGCAGAACCGACGACGGAACACCGATTCCGACGACCAGAAAGGCAACAAGAGCTACCGGGGTAATCCAACCCCCGGACAACATTGCAGTTCCCGTCGCCGTGATGACCACGATGAGTACCGCCGGTGAGAGGAGGATCGACATCGCGACCACCGGCCTTCCCATCCCCGACATCCATCGCACGCACACCGCAACCATCGAATCGACAGCGCTCGAGTAGCGCGCGAATGCGCGACTCCCACTCCCGTACGTCTTGACAACCTCGATACCGTCGCCCAGTTCTACTGTCGCAGAAGTCAATGTCGACATTGCAAGATTCCAGGAGTCGACGTTCGTTCGATAGGCTCTGCGCATCGACGGCGCGGCGAGAGCGAGACACACTCCGATGTAGCCGACCAGGACCAGGCTGAACTTCCAGTCCATCGCCACCAGATAGATCAGGGCCACTATCGGCGACAGGATCGCTGGTACCACGTCGGCGGGAAGGTGAGCGACGAGAAGATGCATCCGCTTCACGTCGTCCGTCATCGCCTGCTTCACTTCACCGGTGCCACCATTTGCAAACCACCCCAGAGGAACTCGGGACAGATGCCGAGCGATACGCGAGCGGATCGAGTATTTGAAATGCGCGTCGGCGGTGTGACAGACGGTCAGTGCTGCGTTGTAGACGACAAAACCGAGAATTGTGCCCGCTGCACCGATTGCGGCCCACATCCAGACCAGGTTCAACGACGAGCCGGTCAGGAGCACCCGCGCGATCTCGACCACCGCAACGTAGGGCAGGAATCGCAACGGCACCGACAGTGCCGACAGATCCGCCCCTAGGAGGAGTTGATTTCTCACCGGCGCGATCATCCTGCCCAAAGCGTCTCGGTCGACGAGTCCAGGCGAGTCTTCCGGGGCTGCGGACTCGTTCACTTTCATTGCCGCACTCACTCTTCGACGATGATCGTGCCGGTCATGTTCGGATGTGGTGTGCACGTGTAGGTGAACGTTCCGGCTTTGTCGAAGGTCTGACTGTAGGTTCCGCTTCCTTGGAGATCGCTCTTGATCCCCAACTCGGCGAACACGACATCGTGCGGCATTCCCTGGTCCTCGAAAATCCACGTGACGGTCTGTCCTGTGTGCACGGTGACGGAGTTCGGTGTGTACGCAAGGTTTTTCACCGAGATCTCGACCGGCGCTTGCTCGGTAGATCCCGTCGAATCGTTGCCGCACGACGTCAGTGTGAATACCACTGCAACAGCGATCAATGTGGTCAATCCGGTGCGAACTGACATTCTGCTCTCCTCATCGAACGTAGTGGAGGTCGGCAGTCATCCCGGCCTCGAAGTGGTACGCGTTGTGACAGTGAAACATCCACCGTCCTGGATTGTCGGCGTCGAAGTCGATCGCCATTTGTGTACGCGGAAGTACGATCACAGTGTCTCGGCGAAGCCCGCCGTAGGAGGGAACCGAGAACGTGTGCCCATGGGTGTGCATCGGGTGCCACATGTCGGTGTCGTTGTTCATGACGATTCGTATTCGCTCGCCCTGCTTCATTCTCAACCGACCGGCATCGGCGCCCGCCATTCCCCAGAGGTATCGATCGCCGGCCTGAATGAGATCCACCGAATACGCACGATCCGGTGCCCTCTGCTCCAGCGCTCCTGACGGGCGAAGCTCCGATTCCAGAACGAGCCGACCGCCGGAACCTGACAGCACTGCAGGCGAAGTCAGGTCGACGACCGCTACCGAATCCGGCGTCCGAAGCAGGCACGCGACGCCACCTGACTTCCCTTCCACCTTCGCGGCGATGGGCCACGAGCCGGACTGCACCGTCACCAATACGTCGTATCGCTGCGCGGGTGCGATCAGAATCTCGTCTCCGGCTGTGTAGGCAACGTCCTGCCCGTCAGCACTGACAACGGTCATCTCGTGCCCGGCGACCGAGAAACGGTACGGAGTCTCCGCCCCGGCATTGATCACCCGCAATCGAAGCCGAGTTCCGGCCGTCGCACTGACGACGAAGGGATCTTCCACAGGCCGTCCGTTGATCAGGTGCAGTGGATACGTGATGTGCGTTGCCATTCCACCGAGCGCCTCGGAATTGCCGTGACCGCTGGCGAGAAGTTCTGCGGCAGAATCAATCTCTGCATCATCGACTTCCGGTGGAGCTCCGCCGTGCCCGTGGTGTCCTCCCTGCACGTCCGGTGACAATGCGCGAAGCACTGCATCCGGGGTTGTTCCCAGCCCGTCGAGCCAGTCGTCGATCACGATGACGACGTCCTCGTCGGCTCCGGTCCGGTCGTTCGGGTCCTCGACCACGAGTGCACCGAATAACCCTCGATCGGCCTGCAATCCTGAATGGGAGTGGTACCAATATGTTCCGTGATCCGGGGCCACGAAGTCGTAGGTGAACTCGGCACCTGGTTGGATTCGTTCCTGGGTGACCGGCGGGACGCCGTCCATGTCGTTGCGGATCGCAATGCCGTGCCAGTGCACCGAGGTCTCCGTCGGAAGGTCGTTCTGCAAAAGCACGTTGAGCCGGTCTCCCTTGGAGATTCGAAGCTCCGGGCCAACTGCTTCCGCACCGTACGACCATGTGTCGACCTCTCTGGCGCCCAGACTCACCCGAGCCGGTGCAGCTGTCAGATTCCGTTCGACTGTGCGCCCGCTATGAAATCTCGCCTGTTCGGCAGCACGAACTTCGTCGTCCAACGGTGAAATCTCAGAACCGGTTTCGTTCGCCGAACCACGGCTGCACGCACTCAGTGCCACAGAACCCAAAGCCACAGAACCCAAAGCCGCAGAACCCACAGCCGCAGAGCCGAGCGTCACCGCTCCCCATCGCAGAGCCAGGCGCCGACTCAACGCACTCGAACTCATGCCGTCAGCGCCGTGAATTCCTGATAGCGCGTCGCGGCAACAGCTTCGGTTCCGGTGCCGGTCAGATTGCCGGCAGCCATGGCATCCATGTCCTCGATCATCCAGAAAGTGGCGAAGGGATGAGTGGCGAGCCACATGTCTCCGTTGACCTTGGCCACTCGGTTCTCCTGCACCGCTGAAAGACTCGAGAACCCGGGAACACCGGCAACCTTGCCGAACTCGTACACGCCCTCGTCGAACACGGCTACGATCCGAGCATCCTGCGCCGGGATCGCCTCGTCGGACAGGGGCGCATACGGCAGTCCTCCAGCGGCATTCGCTCGCTGGGATTCCGGACGCCCGAAGCCGCTCTCCGCCAACAGCAACGACGGCGGCGCCTGCTCGGTGGTGGTGGCAAGGATTCCAGAACTGCTCATCAGCACCGACACGGTGTTCACTTCACCACCGGACCGAGCAGAGACGTCAGCGATCTTGCCCTCCAAAGCGACAGTCAGCTTGTCGGCAACCGACTGACGATCAAAAGCGCGTCCGAAGAAGGCAAGATTCTCACGCCACGGAGTGGTGACGGCCGGGACCGGCACTGTGGGTACGGTCGACGCAAGGGAGTCGTAGTAGCTCCGATCGCCCATCGACGTGAAGATGACCAGTCCGGGATCCTGGGCGAGGACCTGCTCGATCGGGGGTGCACCGAGCGGCGGCACCGTGACCACCTCGGTACCCGCTGACGCCAAGATATCCTGGCCGATCTCCGATCCCCACGACGTGAAGACCACGTCAGGGGTGATGCCGACGGCAAGGAGACCGAGTGCGGCGTATTCGTCGAGGGAAACAATTCGCCCGAGGTCGCCCGGAACCGACGTCTCACCGAATTCGTGGGACACAACACGCGTTCCCTCGGCAGGTTCCGTCGTCGGTCCCGCCTCACTCGAGCTACAGGCGGCCGCAGTCAGGGCAACGACACTGACCAGCAGCGAAGCACCCAGCCTCGATAGGTAACCGGGTCGCGTTTTCAACTTCATGGTGTCCTTCAGCTTCGAAAAATCGGGGGGTTCGCATAAATCCGAGCACTGCTCGGATTTGGCAAGTTAACCTCACCTAAGTACATCCGTCAATCGCTTGCGTCGACTACGCACACCGATCCGACGCCACTAAGCTCGGTCGGACCATGACTGCGCCATCACCTGACAAGAAGTCCGCCGCGAAATCACAGCGCCGCCGGAGTTACAACACCGGGATCACTGCGGACGCGGTGCTGACCGTGGCGTTCGGGCTCAGTCGCGAGCACGGAGTCGAGGGCTGGTCGCTGCGGCAGCTGCTCGGCGAACTCGATACGTCGTTCTCCGTCGTCTATCGACTCGTCGGAGATCGGGACGCACTCTCGGCTGCGGTGGTCGACAGTGCGGTGTCGGCCGTGAACGTGCCATCTGCACAAGAAGATTGGCGTCGATGGCTGACGCATCTGCTCTTGCAGATGCGAGAGGCCTTGATCGAGTGTCCAGGCGCGGCACAGTGGCTGCTGATGAACGGAGTTGCCACCCAGCGCAGCCGGGAACTCATGGAGGCCGGATTGGCATCGCTGATCGACGCCGGGTTCGGGGAAGAAGCCGCTCAGGCTTACACCGTCGCCTTCACCTCGACAATCACACTGATCGCCATGAACGACGCCAGGCGCATTCCCAGCGGACAGCCTTCACCCGATCACAGCGCGATGCTGGAACGACTAAGTAACGACGGACCCTCAGATCCTCGTTCATCGATGGAGACACTGATCGGGAAGTTCGCCGGTCCACCGGATGCTGCGGAAGCAACACGGGCAGAACACTATCGCTACACACTCGACCGTGTCCTCGACGGCCTCGAGGCGCGGCTGAACGCAATCAAGGAGTCACAGAAATGACCGAGGGTCGCTGTCGCAGTTGTGCGACAGCGCCCCTCGGATGAGTTGGATTCTCGATATATCTAACGGAACAGGTTCGCGACGAACGGAATCGTGTCAGCCTGTGATTCGACCAAAGCGCCGCTGTGGTCGGTGTTGTATGTCTTGAACGTGACCGGTTCACCGTTGGCCACCAACGCTGCAACCAGCGAAAGCGCAGACGGTGCAGGGACATCCACGTCGAGCAAGCCCTGGCCGATGAAGATGGGGCGATCGTATCCACTGGTCGGTACACCCATGTAATCGTTCAGCAGACCCTGGAAGTTCGGGATCTGACTGAGCGGGCGGGAGAAGATGTCACCGAGGACCAGATCCTTGGATGCCTCGTCCAGGTCTGCGGCGCAGAGCTTTTCGGCCGAGTCGACCTTTTCCCTTCCCAAGTCGTTCAGGTAGGAATTCAAGTCGATCTCGGGGTGCGCTTCCCGCAAGCCCGCGAGGATGTAGAGCGCGTACGACGTCAACCCGCCGCCGAGGGCGATGGGAGGGAAGCCCGGACCGGCAGGCAGGAGGGTCAACTCGATGTTGGCCGGCACTCCGGTACCCACGCCACCGCGGTAGTCGAGCGAATCCCCTCCATACTCGGTTGCGTAGCGGGCCGTCGTGATGGCCGCACCGCCGCCCTGCGACTGCCCGACCACTGCCCAACGATTCGAGATCGAGGAGTCGATGACCCGTGCCGCCTTGACCGAGTCGACTACGCTGTGCGCCTCCACCTTTCCGTCGAGGTACGGCATCAGCCCTGGTGTACCCAGACCGACGTAGTCGGTGGCGACGACGGCGTAGCCCTCGGAGAGCCAACGCCCCAGGTAGGGGTAGTCACGCTCGGGCAGGCCAGGACCGACCAGCGAAGGGGCACAGGAATCGTCGAGTCCCGTGGTGCCGTGCGCCCAGGCGATGACGGGCCACCCGCCTTCCGGTGCCGGACCGGCCGGGACGTAGTACGCGCCACTGCTCAGCGCAGGCCCGCCGTTGGAACCGATGGTCCAGTACGTGAATCGCTTGGCGTCGGCGGTACCCGGAATCCACAGATCTTTCGGTAGCGGCTCACTCGACACCACAGTGCCGGTGGCTTGCGACGCGCTCGGTGCCTGTGCGGACGCGATGGGCGCAGCAACGGCGGAGCCGATCGTTGCAGCACAGAGGGCTGCGATGGATATGCGGGCAAACGACTTCGACTGGAATTTCACGTCTGACGACTCCGGTTCGTGCGGTGGGCGACCTCGTTGGACGTTATCGTAGATTTTGTTTAACCGATCGGTCAAGCAAAATCTTGCAGCTTCGTGAAACGTATATGTCGAGATTCCGGCCCCAACTCCGACCTAGCATCGAACCGCACGAAAAAACAGTAGGAGGATGTGTCCATGGCACACGTACAGCGTTTCGACCACATCGGCATCACCGTCGCGGACCTCGAATCAGCGACGGCATTCTTCGTCGGTCTGGGTCTCGAGGTGGAGGGCACCGGATCCGTGGAGGGTGAGTTCGTGGAAACCGTCTGCGGTATCCCTGGAGCCAAGTGCGAAATCGCCATGCTGCGCCCGCCGGGCGAAGGATCACGGCTCGAGCTCTCGTCCTTCGTCACGCCCGAGCACGTACCCGGATCGCCTGCTCCGATGGCCAACGAGATCGGGATACGCAACGTGTCTTTCGAGGTGGGCGATCTCCAGGTTGCGGTCGACGCGGTGGCTGCGGACGGTTACGGACTCATCGGCGGGATCGGCGAGTACGAGAACAGCGTGCGCATGGCCTACGTCCGGGGGCCTGAAGGGATCATCGTGTCCCTGTTCGAGCAGATCGCCTGAAGCGTCACGGCATTCGGAGCGTCAGATCGCCTTCCAGGAGCTGGCCAGAGCGCCCATCGCGGCCGCGAATTCGGCGAACGCCGCGTCGATTCTGACGCGGTCACCGGTGGTCACCAGATCGAGCGTCAACCCGCGAATCTGCGCCAACACGATCGTCGCGTAGCGATCAGCGCGATCGGGTGGACATCCGTGCGCGAGCGCAGCTTCCGCCAAACCACCCAACCAGTCCCCCACCACATGGTCGAGAAACTCGCGATACCGCTCCGGATGCAACAACGCCTGTCCGTAGATCTCGAACATCAAGCGAAAGTTCGGCAACGATTCCGCTGATGTGCGCCCATTCCAGTAACTCGTCAACATCTCGACGATGTCGGTCCCGGAAGAGATGTCGAGAGAAGAGCTGTCTCGCAGGGTGGCAACTACTTCAGTGAGCAGTTGTTCCTTCGAACCGAAATGATGGATGAGTGTCGCATGACTGATCCCCAGATCCTTGGCCAATGGCCGCATGGACAGTTCACCGACGCCGTTCGCCGTGACGTACGCGGTTACCTGCTCGAGCAATTCGGCACGGCGATGCTGGTAACGCAGTTTCCGGCCGTCGACCGGCGTGCTGTCCTCCACCTGCAGGAGCCTACGCAGTACCGGAAACACAGCAGTACCGGAAACACAGCAGTACCGGAAACACAGCAGTACCGGAAACACAGCAGTACCGGAAACACAGCAGTACCGGAAACACGGCAGTACCGGTTACACGGTGACGTGGTGGCGATCCGATCGACTGATCGTCACAGCGGCGACGACAACTCCGATCACCACGCCGATGAGAGTGTCCGCGACGCGAGCCACTGCCGCTTCGGTCCCGATCGGAGCACTGAAACCGATGAGGAGCAGTGCCATCGGGGTGACGGCCAGTGATGTCAGTGCATAGTTCTTGATCACGAGCAGCTCAGCAGCAGTCTGCAGAATCACGACCACGGCAACCGCTTGCCAGTAGCCGAGCGTCAATGCGATGAGAGCAGCAGCGACGACGGCGCCACCGACATTTCCCACCAACCGCTGAATCCCACGCTGGACGGTCTGCTTGTAGTTCAGCCCCTGCATCGCGGCGATGGCACCCATCGACGCCCAGAGCGGATGCTCCAACCCGGCTCCCGCCGCGAGCCAACCGGCCAGAGCCGACGCTGCCACGATGCGGAGAGCATTCATCCGCACCGGGCGCGAATACAGCCGATTCAATCCTTCGAGAAAATAGCCTTCGGGCGCGGCCAGGTTCTTTGCCGGTGCGAGATCGTGTTCGATCATGCTGGAACGCTTGAGCTTCCGAAGCTCCTTCTCGTGCCGAGCAATGCTGCGAATCAGGGTGGCGTCGCCGTGCAACTGCCACTCCTGAACTGCCGCTTCTGCTTCGTCGAGCACCGCCACCAGTTCGCGTCCGTGATCGACGGTCGACTTGATCCGGCCACTCGACGCAATAACCAAGCGGGCGTTGGCAATCGATCCGAGCGCCGGTTCCACTCCGCCTGCTCCGGACTGTTCGAGACGCCCCACCGCAGAGACTGCACGGGCAACTGCCAGGCGGGCGGGTCCCATCGGCAGTACGAGCGCTGGGAGCATCGCGGCCGCCCAACCGACCAGAACTCCGAGCGCACCGGCAGTGACCAACCGCGCCAAATCATCAACGCTGGAGGCATATCCGGCTGCACCGGTCGCCGCGAAGACGAGGATGACGGGCCCTGGTCCGGTGATCCGGAAGCCCGACATGAAGCAGTACGACGCACCCGCAAGCAAAGAGAGGATGCCGATCTGCAACCACATCGGAACGCCCGCGACACCCATGGCGCCGCCGAAGGCAATCGAAACCACCAGTGCAGCACCCACCATTGCCAGCTTGCCGGCCAACCGTGGATACGGCTCGTACCTGCCGAACGCGGCGCACAGCGCGCCCAAGGCCGCGAAGCCGGCCAATTCCCGATGCCCGAGCAGTCCGCCGACCACGAGGACTACGGCGGTGGCGAGCCCGACCCTGATCGCGGGGGCGATGGTCGCGTCGGCAGATCCGACGCGAAAGGCCGCTCGCCACGTCGCCCCGGAGACGGTATGTGCAATGGCTTCACTCGAATGAGTGAGACGGCTGGGCGTCCTGGCTGCGGTTTCGGTTCGGGTCACCCACCCAGCATACATTTATTTCACTAGTAAATTACTTGTGAAGTAATGTGAAATCTGTCGCTAAGATGGGGCCATGGGCGCGGCGAACAGATCCGAAGACGACTTCATCGACAAAGTCCGTCGCGAATGGAAGCGCGCCTACCCGGAGTTCGACACCGCCCCCGTCGAAGTGATGGGCCGGATCGCCCGCATCAACGCGCAGTCTCTTCACCAGCTCGACCGCGCACTGGCGTCCAGCGGGGTCTCTCGCGCCGAATTCGACGTGATGAGTGCACTCGCTCGCAGTGACCGTCCCCTGCGGGCGAGCGAAGTCACCGCCGTCACGATGGTCAGCGGCGCCGCCACCACAAAACACGCAGACCGCCTGGCCAAGCTGGGCTTTGTCGAGCGTCAGCGCTTCGAACACGACGGACGAGTGGTTCTGCTTCAACTCACCGATGCCGGTCGCGCATTGGTCGAGGCAGAGTTTCCCCGACGCGTCGAGCGAGACCGTCAAGTACTCACCGGACTCGACGAGGACGAACGTGCCCAACTGACGGCACTGCTCAAACGCATCTCACTCAACATCGACTCGGGGATCTGGGACTGACCTACTTCGGCAGCGGCACGTTCTGCAAACGCACCTGACCGCGCGCCACCTCTTTGCCCGATTCCGGATCGGTGATGACCACCGACCACAACTGCTGAACCCGGCCCTGCTGTATCGGCACAGCCACGACGTCCACGCGCCCACCCGTACGCGCCCGCAGGAAATCCGTTCCGTTGTGCACTCCGACGGCAAATTCGCCACGGTCCGCCACTGCAGTGCTGGCCCCGATGCTCGCGGCGGACTCGACGGCGGTCGTGTAGACACCGCCGTGGACTACGCCCCACGGCGTGTGATGCTCCTCGGACAGATCGATGTGCCCGACAACCTTCGTGCCGGACACCTCGTCCAGTTGCAATCCGGCAGCGCTGACAAATCCGCTTGCTGCCTCGAGATTCAATTCCGTCATGACGACCCCTCATCTGCTCCGTTGGATTTCTCGACCTACCTTCCGCCCTCGAATACATGCCGTCAAGTGCTAAGTTGGAATTCCCAACTAACATTTCCAACTAACAGGGGCCCAGAGATGACGGCGACAAAAGGACGCAACTGCTCCATCGCCAACGCCTTGGAGGTCGTCGGCGAGAAGTGGTCACTGTTGGTGCTCAGAGAAATCGCCCTCGGGCAACGACGGTTCGACGAGATCGCCGCGGGCACGGGTGCGAGCCGCGACATCCTCGCCGCGCGTCTACGCACCCTTGTCGACGCCGACGTCCTCACGAAGCGACGCTACGAAGACCATCCACCGCGCTACGAATACGTCGCCACCGAATCAGGGAAGGCGCTCTATCCCATTCTGATGGCGCTCATGGAATGGGGGGACGCCTTTGCGACGACGGGTCCACCGCCAACCGTCGTCGAACACCGTTGCGGTGAGATCCTGCACGCCCAAGTTGTGTGCGCGCACTGCAAAGAGCCGCTGGCCGCCAAAGACGCGCATGTAGTCGAACTCTCGCCGCCTACTCGATAGCGTCAGCGTCCGGGCGGAAACCCGCCTGTTGCGATCGGACCCCAGGAGTCGACGGTGACGCGGATCAGGCTCTTACCCTGCTTGCGCATGGCTTCGCGGTACTCGTCCCAGTCCGGATGATCACCGGCGATGGATCGGTAGTAGTCGACCAACGGTTCCACCGAGTCCGGGAGGTCGATCAACTCCGCGGTTCCGTTCACCTGGACGTACGGGCCATTCCACTCGTCGGAGTGGATACACAGAGACACCGCCGGGGTGCGGCGGACATTCGCGGCCTTGGCCCGTTCCGGGTACGTGGAGATGACGATCCGACCCTCGTCGTCGACCCCGCACGTCACCGGAGAGATCTGCAGCTCGCCGGATCTCTTCACCGTGACGAACGTGGCCCGATGGCGCGGCCTGATGAACTCGAGGAGTTCGGCAAACGACACACGATCTGCGCTGGCGATCTTGGACATGACCTCAGCCTAATTCGATTTACGAACTGACGCTCAGGGCATCTCGATGGTCTGAGCACGTGCGATTTCGTCGATTGCACGAATAATGTACGCGCTCTGAGCTTTCTTCACTCCGGTCGACAAACTCCCGATGACCAGAACCGCCGAACGCAGGTACGCGCCGTGCCCGATGCGGAACGAATCGTCTTCCAGATCCGAAATCCCGAGCGCCCCGGTGTAGACCGCAGCGAGCGCCTGCACGTCCAGATCCGGCAGCCACACGATCGTGGACTTGGCGCAGGCGGTGAGCGCATCCTGCACGTCCTCGCTGGACAAGCCGTCCGGATGCGTGTCCTCGAGCAATTCGCGCACGATCGCCGCGTGAACCGAGCTGACCTGCTCGAACGAGAGCCCGCGCAGTTCCTCGACAGCCACGAGTAGTCCGTCACGATTTGCCGCTCGCACCGCGGCGAGTGCGTCGGCCGTGGCATCGGCGATGTCACGGGCGACCTTCGGCCAATGCGTCGGCCAGCTCTGTTCTGGCGTCCGCTGTTCTGGCGTCATCGTGGTATCTCCTCGGTCCTCGTGTTCATGCGGAAGCCTTCCACATCCCACCGACAGGCCAGGCGATCCGTCAGCGCAGCCGCTCCAACAAGGACATTGCGTTGTGCGGCGCAAAGCCTTTCATGTCGTTGTCGAAGTAGACGTACACGTCGAGGCCCTCGTCCATCCAATCCCGAAAGCGCTTGGACCACTTGTCCAGAGCTTCGTCGGTGTAACCACTCGCATACAGTTCCTTGTCCCCGTGCATCCGCACATAGACAAAATCGGCAGTAGGAGTGGTGATGCGGGGATACCTGCCGGCTGTGTCTGCGACGACAAAACCGATGGAGTGCTCGCGCATCAGGTCCACGGCTTCGTCGGTCTCGAAGCTGGCGTGCCGCGCTTCCACCGCGTAGCGAATCGGCACGTCCCTCTCGGTCTGGGCGAACACTCGGTCTTCGGTGAGTTTGTCGTCGTGCTGTGCTGCCAGATCGGCTGCAGCCTGTGTGGTACAGGGAAGACCGTCGAAGAAGTCGGCCAATCGCTGCGATTCGAACTGCAGCGTCGGAGGTAGTTGCCACAGAATCGGCCCGAGCTTGGGGCCGAGGGCGAGTGTTCCGGCGGCAAGAAAGTTGGCGAGTCCGTCACGGGCGTCGAGCAGCCGTTTCATGTGTGTGATGTACCGGCCGCCCTTGATCGCGAACACAAAATCTTCGGGAGTTTCGCTGCGCCATTTGGTGTAGCTTTCCGGCTTCTGCAGCGCGTAGAACGAGCCGTTGATCTCGATCGACGTCAATCTCTCTGCGGCATAAGACAATTCTTTGCGGTGAGCAAGACCTTTCGGATAGAAATCTCCGCGCCACGCGGGATACGTCCACCCGGAGATACCTACCCGAATATCTGCCATCGATTCAGACTAAGCGGCACTCGAGCGTTTTGGCACTCCGTGTTTCAAACTCCGGCGCTGAGCGCGACGGATACCGGTACGACGGTCAGGCACACCACCGCACCGATGAACAACGCGATCACGAGGCGACGGTCCCACTTTCCGCGTGCACCACTGGCAGCGAGCATGAAGATCACAAAACCTACACACACGGACACGATAGTCACGATCACCGGAGTTCCAACCATGCCGTGATTGTCCCCTACCCATTGCCACCGAGCGCCCTACGGGTACACGATCGAAGTACCCATCCCGAGCTAGGAGTGGAAATGCCGAAATACCTCTGGCAAGTGACGTACTCACCCTCCGGCGCCGCCGGTCTACAGCAGGAGGGAGGCACTGCGCGGCGCGACGCGATAACGCGAATGGTCGAAAGCATCGGTGGCACTGTCGAATCCTGCCACTTCGCACTGGGCGGTCACGACATGTTCGTGATCGGCAACCTGCCGGACGACGTCGCGGCAGCCGCATTGAGCATTCGCACGGCTGCGGCAGGTGCAGCACGCTCGGAGTCGATCACACTGCTCACGCCGGAGCAGATCGACGAGGCAGTCAAGCGACCGACCGACTACCGCGCGCCGGGCAAATGACGACGGAAGGAATAGATCCCGGCAGCAGCCGAGTTGCACCCGCTGTGACGGAGACTACGAAAACACCTGACCTGGGAACCTACGGAATCTGGCGAGGAGCGGCTGGTTTGCCGCCCGAGCTGGGAACTGCGATCGAGAAACTCGGTTTCGGCACCATCTGGATCGGCGGCTCCCCACGCGCCGATCTACGGATCGCCGAGAAACTTCTCGACGCGACCGAGCACATCACCGTGGCAACCGGAATCGTCAACATCTGGTCCTCACCTGCGGCTGAGGTGGCGGAGTCCTATCACCGACTCGAAGCCGCGCACCCGGGGCGATTCCTGCTCGGCGTAGGCGTCGGACATCCGGAAGCGACCGGCGACTATACCAAGCCGTACGCCTCACTCGTGTCGTATCTCGACGAACTCGACGCGGCCCAGGTCCCGGAATCGCGGCGCGTCCTCGCCGCACTGGGGCCGAAGGTGTTGAAACTGTCCGCCGCTCGCGCCGCCGGCGCGCATCCGTACCTGACCACCCCCGAACACACGGCCGAAGCTCGCGAAATCCTCGGCCCTTCGAAGATCCTGGCCCCCGAGCACAAGGTTGTCCTGGAAACCGATCCGGAGAAGGCCAGAGCAATCGGTCGCCCCGCCGTCGCCAACCCGTATCTGTATCTGCGCAACTACACGAGCAATCTCGAGCGCCTCGGTTTTGCGCCCGAAGAGTTGGCCAACGAGGGGAACGATCGCGTCATCGACGCCCTGGTTGCGCGGGGTACCGCGAAGTCCATCGCGGATCGACTTCGGGAGCATGTCGCGGCGGGTGCCGATCACGTTGCGATCCAAGCACTTCCCGCCGAAGGTGATCCGATCGCGACCTACGAAGCACTGGCCGCCGAACTCTTCGACTGACCGGGCAACCCTTGACTTGGATAAGTAGTGTCCGAGTATACTTGGACACTACTTATCCGAGTAAAGGAGAAAAACATGAAGATCGTCATTTTCGGAAGCGGACTCATCGGAAGCCAGGTCGCCGCCAAGCTCGCTGACGCCGGGCACGACGTGAAGGCGCTCGGTCGCGGCGACGGGATCGACATCACCACCGGCGCAGGTATCGCCGAGGCAGTCGAGGGTGCCGACGTCGTCGTGGATCTGACCAATTCCCCTTCGTGGTCGGACGACGACGTCTTGGCCTTCTTCCGCGACGGAACCGGCCACATCCTCGCCGCGGAAGAGAAGGCAGGCGTCGGGCACCACGTCATACTGTCCATCGTGGGTGCCGATCGACTGCCCGATTCCGGGTACATGCGAGCCAAGGTCGCCCAGGAAGACCTGGTCAATGCGGGCCCGACCCCCTACACGATCGTCCGATCGACCCAATTCTTCGAGTTCGTCGCCGGAATCGCCGACGCGGGAACCACCGACGGCGCCGTCCACGCAACGCCGGGACATCTGCAACCCATCGCGTCTCGAGACGTCGTGTCCCACGTCGCCGAGGTAGTGACCGGCGCGCCGCAAAACGGCACGGTCGAGATTGCCGGACCCGAACCGCTGGGCATCGACGAACTGGTCCGGCGCTTGTTCCTCGTCACCGGCGACAAGCGTTCGGTTATCTCCGATCCCGAAGCCGGCTACTTCGGCGCGAAACTCGACAACTCGGCACTGACCCCGACGCCCGGTGCAGATGCATGGATCGCGCCGACAACATACGACGCGTGGCTTGCCGAGAAGGCCTGACGTCGACAACTCGAGCGACGTCCGGCCCGCACCGCTTTCCGCGGCGTCGATAGAGTCCAATCATGAAGCTTTCCGGAGGCGTGGAGTGGTCACTCCACTGCTGCGTGGTTCTGAGCCAGTCCGAGGGGCCGGTACCCACAGCCAGACTCGCCGAACTTCACGGGGTGTCGAAGACATACCTGGCGAAGCATCTGCGAGCGCTCGCGCACGCCGACCTGGTCAATCCGACCGAGGGCCGAGACGGCGGGTACGTTCTCACCCGGGCTCCCGAGAAGATCACCGTTCTCGACGTCGTACAGGCCGTTGACGGCACCGAACCTGCGTTCCGGTGCACGGAGATTCGACAGCAAGGAATCCTCGCCGCTCCACCGGAGCAGTGCCGTTCCGCCTGCGGAATCGCCAAGGTCATGGCCGACGCCGAAAAAGCCTGGCGCGCATCGCTGTCGGGGGTCACTATTGCAGATCTTGCTGCAAACCTGGACCTTCCGGCACTCAGAAAGATCCTGACCACACCGATCACACCCTAGAGCAGCCCACACCCCACGAGACGGCAATCCATCGTTCAACTATCGGGTACCTTGTTCGGGGATCAAATCTTGACGAAGAATCTTCCGGGAATTTTCGCAAGATCTCGGAGGGGGTTTCATGGGAGTCAGTGGCGCTGCGGGGTTGGGGCAGAACATTCGTCAAACAACTGGACTGTTGAGTCGCTGGTGGTCTCTTGCGTACGACGGCGAATGGTTCCCGAGGTTCCTGGCTGCTCGATCGATGTTGGGGACAGCCAGGGTGGTCGTCACCTTTTGGTGTGCTGTGTTCGTGGCACTCGCCGTACTGGCTCAATTCGTGAAGGGTGGCGCAACCGAGCTCCCTGAACGGCTCGCGGCGGGCGCAGCATGCATGATCGCGCTCTACTGCATGATTCGCTGGTCACTCGGACGGTCTTGGCCGAGTCACCATCAATCCGTTCGTTTCGTTTCGCTCACCAATATCTGCTTGTCCTTGATACTTCTCGCCGGAATCCATTCGAGCTTCCTGGCATTGACCGGCACCGTCCTGTTCGTGGTCGTCGCGAACTATTCGTCGGTATTCCACAGCCCTCGAATAGTCACAGCACAGATCACCGGCGCGCTGTTCGTCGTTGCGCTACTGACAATTCGTGCTGTAACCGATCCGGATACCGACTCTTCGCTGTCGGTGTCCACTGGATTCGTCATCGGGTGTGTTATCGCTTCAGCCTCGATGACCGTGCATTTCCTCGTCCTGTATTTGACCGACGACGCACGACACTCTTGGCGTGATCCACTCACCGCTGCCCTGAATCGACGTGGGCTGCACAATGTCTGGCAACAGTTGTTCGGTGTCGGCGAACTCCAAGGACACGTAGTCCTTGCGGTGGTGATCGATGTCGATTCGTTCAAGAGCGTCAACGACAAACTGGGTCACGCGGAAGGCGATCGGATGCTGGTGACAGTCGGCCGGCGCCTGAACTCGGTGGTCGGAGAGGTCGGGCTGGTTGCGCGGACTGGCGGCGACGAGTTCGTGATTCTCATGCCCGTGGAGCCACGTCGCATCGAACAAACCGTGGTGGACATTCACAATTCGATATCGCGGCCCGCCGGCCGGCAGTCGATTTCCGTGAGCGTCGGAGCCAGCGTGTGGCTGTCCTCGACAATCCCGGACGCTTCGGGAACCATCGATCGGATTCTTGCCGACGCCGACAACGCGATGTATCGGGCGAAACGACGAGGTGGAGACCAGGTAGCTTGGGCAGTAACGCATCTGAGCTGAATCGACACGATTACCTGTCGATCGAATTCAGAGCGCCGCTTCGCTGTCGTTCGCCGGATCCAGCTGATCCTGGGTTGCCGCCCAACTCGCCAAGAGTTTGAGTGCGTCAGCCGTGGGCGTCCCCGGCGCCGCGGTGTAGACCAGCAGTGTCAGCCCGGGATTGGACGGCAGTTCCATCGCCTCGAAGTTCAGCTCCAGGTCTCCGACGACGGGGTGACGAACCTTCTTGAATCCCGTCCGATGAAAGCGCACATTGTGTTTCGCCCACCGGGTGCGGAATACCTCACTGCGAGTGGCAAGTTCACCGATGAGCTCGGTCAGCGCCCTGTCATGGGGATTGCGCCCCGCTTCCGAGCGGAGCATCGCGGCGATGTCGTCTGCCGCGCGCTCCCAATCCACGAAGAAGTCCTGCGATGCCGGGTCCAGGTACACGAACCGGGCGTTGTTCGCCGGCCTACGTGGATCGGCCAACACCGGCGAATACAACGCGCGCGCCATACGATTGGCCGCCAGCATGTCGTGCCTGGCATTACGTACCCACGCCGGCGCGTCGGTGATGGCGTCGAGTATCTGCTGAATCGCCGGGCTCACGCCCTTGGGGGCGGGCCGCTTTCTACTCGGTGCGCCTGCACTGGCGGCCTTCGCGAGGTCGTACAAATGGGCAGTTTCGGCTTCGTCGAGTTGCAGTGCTCGGGAAAGGCTTTCGAGCACCGAGTCCGACGCTCCCGCCAGATTTCCGCGTTCCATGCGCACGTAGTAGTCGATGCTCACACCGGCGAGCAGAGCGACTTCCTCACGGCGCAACCCCTTGACGCGACGGTTCCCGCCGTAGGCCGGCAGCCCTGCCTGCTCGGGTGTGATGCGAGCACGACGGGAGCTGAGGAATTCGCGGATCTCGGCTCGGTTGTCCATGCAGTTCACGTTACTCGAGCGGAGAAGACCGAGGGAGGTACTGCCGTTACCTGGAACAACAGACACTCCCGCGCCCGCGAGGCGCGGCGTTGACTGATTGCAGTCGACCGGTCCACGCCGAAACGTCGACTTCGAAGCACGCGACACCAGAAGCAAGAGGGGACACCATGCGAGCAACCATCATGTACGGCGCCGGAGACGTTCGAGTCGAGACCGTGCCCGATCCGGCACTGCAGCAGCCGACGGACGCGATCGTGCGGGTCGTCAGGGCGTGCGTTTGCGGCTCTGACCTGCACCCTTACCACAACATGCCGGCCACGCCCGGTGGTTCCCCGATGGGCCACGAATTTGTCGGAGTGGTCGAAGAGACCGGTCGCGAGGTGTCCACGTTGAAGAAGGGCGACTTCGTCATCGCCCCCTTCGCCTGGTCCGACGGGACGTGCGACTTCTGCCGCGAAGGCTTGCAGACGTCTTGCCGACACGGTGGATTCTGGGCCGGAAACGGGATCGGAGGCGGTCAGGCAGAGGCCATCCGAGTGCCGTTGGCAGACGGCACCCTGGTCAAGGCGCCGGTCGGTGAGGATTCCGAACTCCTACCGTCACTGCTCACACTCTCCGACGTCTTCGGCACCGGCTATCACGCGGCGGTCAAGGGTGGCGTCAACCAACGCACGACGGTCACGGTCATCGGCGATGGAGCCGTGGGGCTGATGGCAGTGCTCTCCGCCAAACGCCTCGGCGCCGAGCGCATCATCCTCATGGGGCGCCACAAGACCCGCACGGATCTCGGTCTCGAGTTCGGAGCCACCGACGTGGTTGCCGAACGTGGAGACGAGGGCATCGAGAAAGTCCGCGAACTGACCGGAGGCGACGGCACTCATGTCGTCCTCGAAGCGGTAGGTCACATGCCTGCCTACGAGCAGTCGCTCGGAGTTGTCCGACCGGGCGGCATCATCAGCCGAGTCGGAGTACCCCAATACGAAGAAGCTCCAATCGGATTCGGGACACTCTTCGGACCCAACATCACACTCACCGGTGGACCGGCCCCGGTGCGCGCGTACATCGAAGAGCTGATGCCGGATGTGCTCGATGGAAAGATCGAGCCGGGCAAGGTCTTCGACCACACCGTCGGACTCGACGACGTAGCGGAAGGCTACCGAGCCATGGACTCCCGTGAATCGTTGAAGGTCCTCGTCCGCCCGTAGTCCACCACTTGCGAAAGTCCACCACTTGCGAAGAAGATGCGCGTGACCCACATTGCCACCCGTCCTGTTGCCGGTCGCATCAATCCCACCGCGATCCTGGCGATCATTCTGATCAGCTATTTCATGATCCTGCTCGACAATTCGATCATCTTCACCGGGCTACCCAGCATCCAAAGCAGCATGGGTTACTCGGCAACCGGGCTGTCCTGGGTCCAGGACGCCTACACCCTGGTGTTCGGCGGGCTTCTCCTGCTGGGTGCTCGTCTCGGGGACATCTTCGGCCGTCGTCGCGTATTCGTGGCCGGTCTCGCGATTTTCGCGATTGCGTCGTTTCTCGTCGGGGTCGCGCCGAACGGTTGGTGGCTCATCGCAGCGCGCGCTCTCCAAGGCGTCGGAGCAGCAGTGGTCGCCCCGGCGTCGCTGTCACTGCTGACCGCCAGTTTCCCGCCCGGCCCGGAGCGAACGCGCGCTGTTGCCTGGTACGGCGCTGCTGCGGGAATAGGCGCCAGCCTCGGACTCGTGATCGGCGGCGCCCTTGCCGACTGGGTGTCTTGGCGCGCAGGCTTTTTCATCAACGTTCCGATCGGTATCGCGATGATCGCTCTCGCTCCCCGGTTCATTCCGGAAACCGAGCCCAACTCCGGACGTTTCGATGTGGCCGGCGCTGTTCTCGCCACACTCGGGATGACCGCGCTCGTCTTCGGCACCGTCAACTCGGCCGAAGCGGGGTGGACCTCACCGATCACCGTTGCGACACTGGCGGCCGGGGCGATACTACTGACCGTGCTCTTCCTCAACGAAGCGAGAGCGGAGCAGCCGATCATGCCACTGAGGTTGTTCCGTAGCCGGGAGCGATCCGGGGCGTACGCCGCCCGAATGCTCTATCTGGGTGCCATGATCGGATTCTTCTACTTCACGACTCAGCTACTCCAAGGCGTCATGGGCTTCAGCGCGTTCCAAGCAGGCATCGCCTTCTTCCCGATGACGATCGTCAATTTTGCTGTGGCGATGCTTATTCCGCGACTGACACCGCGATTCGGAAATTCCGCAATTCTGTCGGTTGGCATTGCCGTCACCCTGGCCGGGATGGCGTGGCTCAGTCTGGTCCATCCCGGCAGCACGTACCTCACTGCGATAGCACTTCCGATGATCTTGATCGGCGCCGGACAGGGGTTGGCTTTCGCCCCACTGACTTCTGCCGGCATCTCCGGGGTACAGGCCGAGGATGCCGGTGCCGCATCAGGATTGGTCAACACTGCACATCAACTGGGCAGTGCTCTCGGACTCGGCATCCTCGTCGCAGTCTCCGCGGGCGCCGGATCCTCTGCCGACGACGCTACAACGGCACTCACCGATCACGTATCAACGGCTCTCACCGCAGGCACCGCCCTGCTCGCCGCCTGTCTCGTCATCGTCCTCGCACTGATCGTCCCGGTTACGAGAACGCGAAGTACCGCAAAGCAATTCGACCAGGAGAAAGGAAGCCGAGATGTCGCACTCGTGGACCGAGGCTGAACTGACCAAGATCGGCGACGCCGAGGAGTTGCAGGTCTCCTCGTACCGCCGAGACGGAACCGCAAGGCCGTACGTCACGATTTGGGTTGTCCGTACCGACAACCAACTGTACGTTCGCTCGGCCTACGGAACCGACAACCCGTGGTTCGTCCGAGCAACGGCAAGTGGAACGGGCCGAATCCGAGCAGGAGGAATCGAGCGGGACGTGGCGTTCGAGTCCGCCGCACCGGATGCCCACTCGTCGATCGACTCCGCCTATCACACCAAATACGACCGCTACGGCCCGCAGATCGTCGGCTCCGTCACCGGCCGCGCCGCCGCACCCAACACCATTCGACTTGTTCCGCTGACGCAGAACTGAACCGCCCCTTTCGATTCCGAGGAGACCTCATGGAAATCTTGAAGCCCCAGCCCACCAGCAAAGCACCCAGCGACTGGTTCACCGGCGACGTCTGGTGGGACGTCATCTACGCCGGACAGGAGCCGTCGAGGATGCGCGCCAACATGGTTCGCTTTGCACCGTGCGCGCGAACCGACTGGCACTCCCATGCAGTCGGACAGACCCTCCACATCGTCTCCGGTACCGCGCTGGTTCAAGCTCGCGGCGGCGAGATCGTCGAAGTCCACCCGGGTGAGACCGTCTACACCCCAGCGGGAGAGGAACACTGGCACGGCGCGGCACCCGACCGTTTCATGACCCACCTTGCGCTGTGGGAAGGACCCGGCGGCGGAAGCACCGAAACTACATGGGGCGACAAAGTCACCGATGAGGAATACGGCGGTCCCCGCGCCAGACGTCGTTGAGACCGGACACCTCTCAGATACGGCGCATCACGGAAACAACTTTGCCCAGGATGACCGCGCGATCGCCGTCGATGACGCTGTACGCGGGATTGCGAGGCTCGAGGTACACGTGACCGTCGCGACGCCGGAGCACCTTCACCGTGGCCTCGCCGTCGATCATCGCGGCGACGATCTCACCGGAATGAGCTTCGTCCTGGCGGCGCACCACGACGACGTCACCGTCACAGATCGCTGCGTCGACCATCGACTCACCACGCACCCGAAGTCCGAACACCGTGCCGGAGCCGACGAGCTCACGAGGAAGCGCAAGCACCTCGTCGGCGTGCTCCTCCGCGAGGATCGGCGCGCCGGCCGCGATGTCACCGACGACCGGAACCGTCACCGTATTCGACGACGACTGTTCCTTCGCGCCTACGAGGAACGGCCGCACGTCCAACTGCCGAGCCATGGCCGCTCCCCTACGGAGGAAGCCCTTCTCTTCGAGACTCTTGAGGTGCTTGGACACCGTCGACGTCGAGCGCAGACCAACCGCGTCTCCGATCTGCCGTGTGCTCGGCGTGCACCCGTTGGCAGCCACGAGATCCCGGATGGTCATCAGAATCTGCTGCTGGCGGAGCGGCAGGGAGGAGGCGTCGAGGCCACCGAACATGTCGAGATCGTCGTAATCGGTCACGATGAGAATCGTAGTGAGGGGTCCCGACATCCAGGCCAGCCAGTCGGAGTCTGCCAGAAACGGCACAGGCAGTTTGTTTCCCGAGCGGCGCATGGCACGCTGAGCTGATGGAGCCTCTCGAACCGATGCGCCCGGTCAGTGTTCCCGCCGACACCCATAAGTCGACGCCGATCTGGAAGTCGGCACCGGTCACTTTGGGAACGGTGGGTGTGTTTGCCTACGCATTGATGTCCGCGAGAACCGGCGTCGTCGAAGTTGCACTTGGCGCGGCGATCGCGATCGCCGGCGCCGCCCTCTACTGCATGTCAGTGATGCGCACGATCAGAGAAAACTCGTGCAGCCGCGTACCTCTGCTCGGAACCCCACCCGTCTCGCCCCGTGACGTCGACCTGCTCGCCGGGGCCGGGATGCCCTTGATCATGGGCGGATCGTTGCTGGCCATACGAGCAGCGGGATGGACCTGGCCATATCTCTATCTCGGACTGCTCGCCGTGATCATGGTCGCTACCTATGTTCTTCCCGTGGTGGTGCACAACCGACGATTACGGAAGCGAACTCACCGATCGCAAACCCCGTGACGCGGGTACGTCGACGCAACATCTCCAGCACATTCTCCGACGTCCCCACTGGTACGACCGGTCCATCCCCCGGTGGAGCCGACTATGCGCTGGCGACCTTGCTATCAGGCACGACAGCAATATCGACCTTGCTGAACTGCAGCACACCGTCTTCGATCTCGGCGTCGTGCATCAGCTTGCGGTCGCGGTAGTAATTGTTGACCACTTTCCACGCACCGCGGGCACCCTGACGCGGCATCTCTCCGTCGCCGCGCTGGATGTAGCCCGAGGTCAGGGCTCCGCCCATGAGAGATTCTTCGGCGAAGTCCTCAGGTTCGGCGTGAACCTCGAAAGTCGTGTAGTCGCGCTTACGCATGATCTTGAGTACGCGACACAGATAGGACGCGGCCAGGTCGGCCTTGAGCGTCCAGGATGCGTTGGTGTAGCCGAGGATCATCAGGAAGTTCGGGATGTCGGAGTAGAGCACGCTCTTGTAGGCGACCGTCTCGTTGAGCTTGACGGGCTCGCCGTCGATGCTCATGGTCGCCCCGCCCAGGATCTGTACGTTCAAGCCGGTCGCCGTGACGATGACGTCGGCCTCGATTTCGCGGCCCGACTCGGTCACGATGCCCTTCTCGGTGAACGTGGCGATACGGTCGGTGACGATGTCGGCCTTGCCACTCTTGAGCACCTTGAACAGGTCCCCGTTGGGAACCACGCACAGGCGCTGATCCCACGGGTTGTAGTTGGGGGTGAAGTGACGCAGGTCCACGTTCTTGCCGAGTTGCAAGCGGATCTGGGTGAGGAACAGCTTCTTCGCCAGCTTCGGATTGGTGCGTGAGAGCTGAAAGCTGGCGCGTTGCAGTGCGATATTGCGGGCTCGACCGATCTTGTAAGCGATCTGATCGGGAACGCGTGCAAGCTTGAGACCCTTGGCCACAGGGTCCTCGGACGGTAGCGCCTGGATCCACGTGGGCGAGCGCTGCAGCATGGTGACGTGACCGGCAGTGGGGGCCATCGACGGGATCAGCGTGATCGCGGTGGCACCGGAACCGATGACCACTACCTTCTTTCCGGTGTAATCGAGATCCTCCGGCCAGTGCTGCGGGTGCACGATCTGACCGCGGAAGTCGTCCTCACCGGGGAAGGCGGGGCGGTATCCCTTGTCGTAGTTGTAATAACCACAGGCGCCGACGAGGACGTTCGCTGTCCACGTCTCGGTCTCCCCCGTCGCCTCGACCAGGACGGTCACGGACCACTGTGCAGTCGCGCGATCGAAGTCCATTGCCACGACCTTGCGGCCGAAGTTGATGTGGTCGGTGACGCCGTATTCCTTGGCGGTTTCCTCGACGTAGTCACGGATACTGGCGCCGTCTGCGAGCACTTTGGTTCCGATCCACGGACGGAAACCGAATCCGAAGGTGAGCATGTCGGAATCCGAACGGATGCCGGGATACTTGAATAGGTCCCAGGTGCCACCGATGTTCTCGCGGCGTTCGAGGATCGCGTAAGTGCTTCCGGTCTGCTCACGAATGAGGTGGCAAGCCGCGCCGATTCCGGACAAGCCAGCGCCGATGATCAGTACGTCGACATGCTGTGTCATGAGGAAACTCGTTTCGTCGGTCGTCGCGAAGCTACTTCTGGCGTCGGCAGTGACCGAGAACGATCGGCCGGTTCAGGCCGGGTTCCCTAAGGTCAGCGCCAATGAACAGGGTATGTGCAACTGACGGTAACAGTCAATATCTCGACCCGGCCGCGTACGGAACATTGAGGCGCGACGCACCGGCCTCGCGGAAACTCGATCGAGACGCCTGAATGCCTCGAGCCATTGGGGAGTCGTTCACGTCGTCGACGGAACGCCTAATGGCTCGTCTACGCGGGATACTCATCGCCCAAATATTCAGCGCCCTAGCATAATTCGAAGGTCCACGATCAGGTGTCGAACGCGCGAGTTTCCATGGGAGGACGGGCAACTGCGATATCGCCGTAACCTTCGTGCGCATCAGCGGAAAGGTCACTGCGATAGCTAACCTGCTGACGAAACCACGCTGAAAGCAACGGTTTTGGTTCCGCAGCGAAGAGAGCGGGCGGAGTGGACCTCCACCGGAGATGTAGTCGCTATGACACTCTCCAGCACAGTCACCCTGTACACCACTCATAGCGATCGAGAGTTCGCCAATGCAATCGCTGCCGGAATCAGCGCCAGGGCTTATTCCGAGCCACAAACCGCAGACATGAGCCTGTTAAGGCATCACACCAGCGATCACGGTAGAGCGCTCGTTCTCCTACCACTCGGGGGCGTCGATTGGCAGGTGAAGGAGCTCTCCGCGCTCGAGGGATCGGTCCTGGTCGGCGATCTCAGTAGCGGCAACTCCATGATTCGGGGGCTCGCAGCGGGCGCCCACGCCGTGCTCAACTCTCAACTGCCATTCGCATCCCTGCTCGATGAGCTGCAGGCCGCGATCAACCCCAACTCCGCTCGGTCTGCACACGACAAGTCCTCGCTCGTACAACGCATCCGGTTGCGCACCGAAGAATTCGCACGAATCAGCAGTCTCACCGATCGCGAGTTCGAGATCGTGGGCCTTCTCTACGGAGGCTCGAATGTCGACTCGATTGCTCGAACCGCCCACATCGCACCGACCACGGTTCGCGCCCACATCCGAAGCATCCTGCAAAAACTGGGGGTGCATTCCCAGCTGGAGGCATGCGCGATGCTCCGCCGCTCTGGTCACGACGCACGCAGACACCCACTGGAACTTCGGATCGGACGCTTCTAGCAGGAAGTGCCCCAGACACACTCGCCGAGATGGGGTGCCGCCCCTGATCGAACTCGACCTTCGAAAAGATCGTCAATTTTGACGATTCGATGACGCGCCCGGACGTCGAATATTAGGTCCTACACGACACCGAAGACACGAGTGAACATCGAAAGGTGCATTCAATCAATGGAATACACACGCACAGTGCCGCGGCATCTCGTCCACAGACATGCTGTTGCCGAGGTTTTCTTGACGGACTACCGGATCGAATCGGACTCGGCGTACCAGGTTGCTGTGCAACTCCCGGTCTCGCACCGGATATTCGACGTATCGAGCGAGCAACACGATCCGCTCGGGGTGGCAGAAGCATTTCGACAGGCAGTGGTGCTTCTGTGCCACACCCGATACGAGATTCCACTGCACTACAAGTTCCTCATGGAAAGGTTCAGCTTCGAGATGCTGGACGCGCTCGACGTGCAATCAGTCGCGGAGCCGTTGAGTTTCTCGATGACAGTGGACAACCTCACTCATCGCGACGGAGCGGTTTCGGGGGTCGAAGTGTCGGGGATCCTCAGCGAGGGCAACCGGCACGTCGCCAGATGCAACGCTGTTGCGCGAGGAGTCAGCCCCGAGGGATACCGTCGAATTCGGCAAGGACGAGAAGACCACCGCCCGAGCCGACGCATCCTTCCTTCCGGAGCCGCGGTGGTCGGATCGGAGCGAGTCGGACGCCTAACCGATGGAGATGTGCTCATCAGCACTGATCCTGCTCGGCACGCGATGTTCTGCGCTCCCGATCCGCGCAACCACTCCCTTTTCGACCACCCCGTCGACCACATCCCAGGAATGATACTTTTCGAGGCCGCCCGACAAGCGCTCCGATTTCACATCGGCAACCCAGCAACAAAGATCGCCTCACTCTCGGCGGTCTTTCCGAGGTTCACTGAATGGGAAACGCCGTGCGAGGTGTCAACGATCCCCCTTGACGCGTCGGGCCATGTGCACCGAGTTCGGTTCACTCAAGAACTGGAAACCACCGCGGAACTCGAAATTACAGTTGCGGACCAATCATGAGAGGGAACGAACACGTTCTTCTCGTCGCGTCTACCACGTCAAGCGCTCGGTGCTTCCCACTCTCTCGGTGCAAGCGCCGCCAGTTGCATGACGTGCGCCAACTTGTCCTCGCGGACGATCGTTGGCAGCACCAGGTTCCACATCTGACTCAACCGCTCGTACAGATCGGTTCTGCCCGTCAGCATTTCCGAGAGAATCTGCACTCCGGTGAACGACCCCACCACAAATCGAGCCAACGCGTCGATATCGGTGCCCGGGACGATATCGCCGGCTTCGGCCGCTTGGGTTGCCACCTGCTTGATAGCCTCGATCCAATCGAGGTACGGCTGTTCGATGGGGCCTTGAATACTGCCGATCTCCATCGTCAACCGCATGCCACCTCGCGCGATGGGCTCGGTCACAAGCTGCCGAGCCATCTCCTGCGAAACGAGCACCAGGGTTTCGACCGCGATGTCGGAGTGCGCAGCAACCCGCCGGGTACCCTCCATCGCCATACCGTGCTGCGCTGCGATGACCGCGTGCGCAAGCTCCTCCTTGGACGCGAAATGAAAATACATCGCCCCCTTCGACACACCCCCGTGCTGCAAGATCGTGCCCAAACTGGCGGAGTACCCGAACTTCTCGAAGCTCTTCGCAGCACCCAAAATGACGGCCTGGCGCGTCAGGACAGCACGCTCCTGCATGATCTACCCAGCTCTCGTTGCCGACGGAATGAATCTCAACGATACGTCGAAAGAGCTCGCAGCAACGCTCTCGACACGGACACACCGTGACGACTCTGGTACTCGGGGCCACTGGTTTCATCGGCTCCGCAGTGATGAAACAGCTGGTTTCCCGCGACGGAAACGCTGCAATCGGTTTCGTTCGCACGGCCACCGCAGCCAAACAGTTCGGCCGTGAAGGAATCGCCACCGTGATCGGCGACATCAACGAAAGTGCTTCTCTACGACTTGCAATGAGTCAGGCGTCGACCGTCATCTGTTGCGTGTCGTACGTGGGCGACGACGAACAACAGTGCGTTCACGTCAACCAACACGGCGTACAGAACGTTGCGTCGATGGCCGCCGACGTCGGCGTCGAACGCTTGCTCTACGTCAGTACCGCGGCCGTGTACGGGCCGGGACCGTTTCGAGACTTGCCGGTCAACGGCGCACCTCTCAGCCCCTTCTCACCTGCCAGTCGCACGCGCGCTCTCGCCGAGAAGTTCGTGCGCGACGCCGGAGGCCTGGTCGTCCGGCCGCATCTCGTGTACGGACCCGGCGACAGATGGTTTCTTCCGACACTGACGCGAATTGTCTCTCGCCTCGACTCGATCATCGACGGCGGTAGCGCTGTCCTGTCGGTAGTCGACGTAGACCTACTCGCCCGATCCATCTACGAGTTGTCGATAGAACAGCAATTTCGCTACGGCTCAACACTTCACGTCAACGAGCCTGTCCCGCGGACAGTCATCGACCTTCTCGAGCAACATGCACGGGAGACCAACTGGACTCTGCCCCAGAACTCTATCCCCCGCGCCGACGCGGTGAAAGCTGCTGCCCAGCTGAGTCTCGACATGCACCAGATCGACATGATCAGCCTCGATCACTGGTTCCGGTCGAGACTGTACTGATGGCACACGGATCACTCTCGCCAAAATACCTGTCTCCCAACCTTTTCAGCCCTCCCTATTGTTCAGCCTCAGCAATCAATAGGGCCTATTCCGCAGTCACTACAGGCAAACAGAGAGCTCTGATCGACGAAAACCACAGCTACACAAAGACGGCAGTGATCGCGCACACCGAAGAAGCGGCGTTCACGCAACTGGCAGCAGCCTGGGGCTCCCTTCCGTCCGCCTTCGCCACCGAATGCAGTGTGTGGCGATCATGTCGTGCGCGACGAAACGGCCAGGAGCTCTGACATCACGGGAGAAGGCTCTCCATCTCGCTGACCTCGACTACCGTCATCTGAACCAGAAAACGGGAGAACAGATGCTCACTGCGGATATTTTGCTGTCGGGCCCGCGCGGGCGCCGGATGCTGCTCGCGTATGCGATCGACGCCGAACGCGCCCTGCGTCCCGAGTCAGGCGACGACATGTTCCGCATCAGCGCTCACCGGGCGGCGTATCACCTCGACGTCGGACAAGGAACCTCCCGAGTGTTGTTCGGCCCGGGCGCCGAAGAGGCCCGGCAGACCATAGTCACCGCGGAGGACGTGGCGCGCAGCCTCACGGAAATATCGCTCCCCGACGTCACCGCCGTCGATCTACGCTCCGCCCTCGCAGAAGCGGTCGATGCGGCGCGTTACTGGCAGGATCCCGACGGAGAAGACGTCCTCGTCGCCACCGAAGTTATGCGCGATGAGCTTCGACGCGTCGCCGAGCACATCGCCGGCTCCGAATGCGCGCGGTGGTGGTCAACCTCGCTCCCCTCATCCGACCAATGGTCGATTATGAGCAGAGGTGAGGAATCTCCGGACACAGACGAAGTGCCTGCTGCGCAACAACTCCTCAGCGAGTGGCGCACGAGCACCCTGGAATCTGAAGCGAGAGCTGAACGTGACCGCCCGGTGGATCCCGCGGCGAACTGGTCAGGTTATTGGTGGTCGAATCCACCCACTAAGGGTTCGACGAGGGCGCTGTTCGACGGGACTCCGGCGGGCTTGTGGTTCGTCGAAGACAGCATGGGATGGGAACGGGTCGTCGTGCGAGCATTGCGGCCACCGACTGGCGCACGCATCTACGAGATCGACAGCGCGCAAGCCTGGTCGGAGCTGTGCAGACGGTTCCCGCTCGAGGTCACCGCAGAAACGCGGCAGGTTTGGTACCGGACTACCGGCCGATCAGGCAGGTGGGTCATCCCCGACTGGGTGCAAGTCGCGGAAAGATTTGAGGGAGTGCACCTTACCGTGACGGGATACCTCGCGGCAGCAGGAACCGCGATCGAGGTCGATACCGACACGGCGAGCGTCATCGCGGGCTGGGCACCCGACGAAACATACTGGTTCACCGATGCTGCCACCTACATCTCCGAGCCGTGTGTTTGGGTGCTGCACGACGGCCCGGAAGTGACCGACCAGCCCGCGTGGACGCTGGAATCGCAGCAATGACCCGCACGTGAGGGTCTGCTAGGCATGAGGTTCCGTGAGGAATCGATCGCAGTTGCCCTTCGAGTCGAGTCAACTGCCCCGTGCGCGGTCGGCAGGAGCACTCACGTGCACGCAGACATGCGGAAGGGCGGTACCCCGCCCAGGCCGATCCGAACCCGAGTGCCCTAGATCACAAAGGTAAACCTATCCACAAATCGCCAAATGTCCTACATTTGACTCATGCCGGATTCCCGTATCGCACCCACCGCACGCAACATCCCACTTTCAGTGCAGATCGCGGAACAACTGCGGTCCCAGATCACTTCTGGCAACTGGGAATTAGGGGAGAAGATCCCCGGCGAGCATCAACTTGTCGAAATGACCGGCGCGAGCCGCAATACGGTCCGGGAGGCCATTCGCGGCCTCGTCCATGCCGGCCTCCTCGAAGCACGCCCGGGAGACGGAACCTACGTCTGCGCGAGCTCAGAACTCGAAATTGCACTTCAAAGACGTGCAGCGGCGGAGAACGTGCTCGAAATCTTCGAAGCCCGTGAAGCTTTGGAGCTCTACGCCGCCCGACTCGCAGCCGAACGAGCCCTGCCCGAAGACATCGACCGAATGACTCGGGCTTTGGATGGCCGAGACGCTGAGCCCGACGTCGCCAAATCCGTCGAGTACGACCTCGACTTCCACCTGGAGATGTTCGCAGCGAGCGGGAACCAACTGATCACGGACATCTACCGCAGTCTCGATCGCTCTGACACCATGAGCATCCCACAAGGTAAGTCCGACAAGGAGACTCGACAGCTGTTCATCGGACCTTGGACCGACGACGACCCACACCGGCAGCTGCTTGCGGCCATCCGTGACCGCGATCCGGACGGCGCAGCCGCCGCAGTGGTCCGACTGATGGACCACAGCCGATCCCTCTTTCTGCAAAACATGCCGAAGTAGCTGACACACAAGAGGTTCAGCGCACAGACAATCTCAGAAGGGCACACCCATGGCTAACGTCATCTCCGACACCGAAAACGTGGCGTCTGCCCCGAGCGCGATACCGATAATGCGCCGAGGACTCGTTATCGCTGGCATTCTTCTCATCGCAGCCAATCTTCGAGCCTCAATCACAGTCGTCGGCCCGCTACTCGGTGAGGTACGCACCGATCTCGATATCTCGTCGACAACAGCATCAGCGCTGATCAGCCTTCCACTGCTGTGCTTCGCAGTGTTCTCCCCCGTTGCCCCGGTCATCGCAGCTCGGTGGGGAATGGAACGGACACTCGCAGCAGCACTCGGCATGCTCGCCTTAGCGATCGTGATCCGCTCTGTTCCGTGGATGCCTGCGCTGTGGATCGGTACCGTATCGCTCGGCATGTCCATCGCAACAATGAACGTTCTACTGCCGGCGCTCCTCAAACGAGACTTCCCGACCGAAGCCGGCCGTTTGACCGGCATCTTCTCGGCGGTCTCTGCAGCCGTCGCCGCAACCGCATCCGGACTTGCCGTGCCGATCGCCGGTCTCACCGATCACGGTTGGCGGATCGCATTCGGAATCTGGGCTGCTATGGCTCTCATAGGATTTGGGGTGTTCCTTCCCCAACTTCGCCGACGCACGCTTCCGAAACACGATCATGCTGCGGCTTTGGATTCCCATCCAGGCGGCCATCGCTCCCCCTGGCGCTCAGCACTCGGGTGGCAGATCACAATATTCATGGGCGTCCAATCTCTCTTCTTCTACACCGTTCTGACATGGTGGCCCACCATTGAAGAATCACACGGCACTACCGCGGCTACCGCCGGACTGCATCAAGGCATCATGCAAATATTCTCGATCATCGGCAGCCTCCTCACAGCAGTGCTCCTGCACAAACTGCCCAAGGATCAGAGAGGAGCCGTCCTCGGGCTGGTGTCGGTCGCCGCAGTGGCAGTTCTCGGCCAACTCCTCCTCCCCTCCTGGGCCCTGCTGTGGAATGCATTCCTCGGCATCGGCATCGGCGGATCGATTGTCATTGCCTTGTCCTTCTTCGCAATACGCACTGTCAATCACGGTCAAGCAGCGGCACTCTCGGGTATGGCACAGTCCGTCGGATACCTTCTGGCCGCCACCGGTCCCCTCGTTTTCGGTGCACTGCACGACGCCGTCGATTCCTGGACGACTCCTCTGATCGCGTTGCTGGTGCTGCTGGCCGTGCAACTCGTCTTCGGCTCCCTCGCCGGCCGCAACAAGACACTGGGATAAGCGAACCACGGTCGCCTCGAATCCACCCACCAACCTCGCCAGACCCGTGCCGCGACCCGAACTGTCGTCGACGTGCTGAGGTCCGAGGATGTCGACGAGAGAGCGGGGCGCTCAACGGCCTACCGAATTGCACCCGGCCCATCCCCGACTGGTGGATCGGAGCCGAAAGTCGATAATGAGGGCATGAACGAGACACAACCCCACAACCTCGAACGAGAGCGCTGGCGCACGCTGCCAACTCCACCGTCGACCGAGTTGATCGAGATGGTCGGGGACGGACCTTCGAGCGCAGACTTCGACCCTGCTGCACCAGTGACACAGCAGGGGTGAGACAGTCACGACATTCCGGTATCCCGCAGGGTGATGTTCAGCCGCCCGGACGGCAGACCTATGTCGGGACTTGCACTTCCCGCAATAACTTTCGGCACTCCGTGATATGCGAACCGAGACTCTCCACCGAAGACGAAGAGATCACCCGAATGGAGTTCGACATCGGTGTACGGCTTGTTCCGGTTCTCGGAATTCCCGAATCGAAAGACACAACTCTGCCCGACACTCAGTGAGACGACGGGAGCGTCGCAGCGCTCGTCCTTGTCCTGGTGCATGCCCATCCGAGCGCCCTCGTCGTAGAAATTGATCAGCGCGGTGTCCGGCGTGTACCGCTCCCCCGCAGTCGGATCATCATAGGCAGCGGCAACTGCGGCCCGGCCGAGGTCGACGAGCCAGTCAGGCACCGCTGCGACAGGCGCACCGTTCACGTCGTCGGCGGTGCGCGTGTACTTGTACGGCTGCCAATGCCAACCGAGACAGACTGTTTGCACCGACATCTTGTGCCCACCAGGGACAACAGCGGAGCGCATCGGTACGGGTGCGGTCGCCCACCGTCGGCACTCGGCCACCAAGAAGCGTTGCTGTTCGACGCTGAGCCAATCCGGAACGAGGATCGCCCCCGGCGCCACTTCCAATCGTGGCCGAGGAATCAGAGCGTTCATGGTTTCCACGCTAATCGGTTTCGAAGCATTGACACCCTCGGCATGGGCTCGTATCGTAATCAACAGGTTGGTTGATAAAGGAGATGGTTGACAAGTGATCGTGGATCCAGGGGCAGACGAGCGTCTCGACAAAGCGTTCATGGCGCTTGCCGACCCGGTACGACGGCGGATCATCGCCCGCCTGAGCACCGGCCCCCAAACGGTCAACGAGTTGGCCGAGCCGTTCGAGATCACGAAACAGGCCATCTCCAAACATATTCAGGTACTCGAAGCCGCGGGTTTGGTCACTCGCAGCCGCGAAGCCCAGAGGCGGCCGGTACATCTCAACGCCGCAACTCTCGAGGCTTTGACCGCCTGGATCGACCGCTATCGACTGATCCACGAACAACAGTTCCGCAAGCTCGATCACCTACTCAGCACCACACAGAAGGAGACTTAGCCATGGCTACCACCAATCCCGTCACCATCACGGCTCCTGAGGGCGTGCCGTACATCGACATCACCCGCGAATTCGACGCACCCGTCAGTGCCGTCTTCGCAGCTCATTCGAATCCCGATCTGGTCAAGCAGTGGCTCGGCCCCAACGGATACGAGATGGAGATCGACGAATACGAGTTCGTGAGCGGCGGTCGATACAAGTACGTCCATCGCAACCCCGAGGGCGAAGAGTTCCGGTTCAACGGTGTATTTCACGTCGTTCGCGAGAACGACTTTGCCATCCAGACCTTCGAATACGAGGGATTTCCCGACGTCGTCAGCATCGAATCGATCACGTTCGAGGATCTGGGCAACGGACGCACCCGCCTCTCCGGCCATTCCGTATATCCGAGCCTCGAAGCGCGAGACGGAATGATCGAGAGCAATATGGAGCTCGGCGTCACCGAAGGTTACGAACGCCTGGACAAGATCGTCGCGCAACTCTGACCACCTGTTTGCCCGAACCTCCTCAGCGAAAGGCAGTTTCATGGACTGGACCCTCGAAGTAGTCATCGTTCCCGTCAGTGACCTCGACCGCTCCATCGAGTTCTACCGTGACAAGGTCGGTTTCGATCTCGACCACCACACCGTCAACGAACACATGACGGTCGCCCAGCTCACTCCGCGTGGTTCGGGCTGCTCGATCGTCATCGGGAACCTGCCGTCGCAGACCGAGATGACCCCTGGTTCGTTGAAGGGATTGCAGTTGGTCGTGGCCGACGCTGCAGCGGCTCGCCAAGAGCTCATCGGCCGCGGCGTCGATGCCAGTGAAGTCACCGTCTTCGACGAGCGTGACGGGGGCACCTTCTTCGGATTCGCCGACCCGGACGGCAATACCTGGGCTGTCCAGCAGCTGAAGGTCCGCGGCGACAAGCCGCTCATTCCGAAGGAGTACCGCGACCGCTTCGGCGCGTAGCAACTACCTTCCAGGCTGCGTAACCTTCGGGCATGCAGACGGCACAGGGGCGATAGCCGGCCGCAATCGCGGTCGGCTCGTCCGCGAAGAACACCCGACTGGCGACATACCCGCCACGCGCGATTGCCTGCGCAGCCCCTCGACAGTCGAGTCGCCCGTAGATCTTCGTTTTCCGGTGCCCGCCAAGCACACCGGGCGTCGAACTCTCGTAGGGTTTGTTGCGAGCGTCGCGGAGAATGTACGTCTTACTCGGCATCGTGAAGCACCAATCCCAATGTTCGACGCGTACCCGAGTGCACCACGCTGACACCATGTCGCACAGGGGCTCTCGACCACCCACGAGAACTCTGCACCGGTCGATCCCGCGTGGTGAAGATCAACGCGTGACCTTGCTCGAGAACTGTCACCGTCCCTTTCGACTGGGCGCGCGGCCGCTGTTCCACGAGCAAGAACTCGCCGCCGACGTGGTCGATGCGAGGTCTGTCGAGCCCGATCACGACTTGCAAGGGAAACACCAACTCTCCGTACAAGTCCCGATGCAATGCATTCCAGTCACCAGGTCCGTAGGACAGAAGGATCGGGGTAGGGCGATTCTGACCGGCGTCGTGACACTGATCGATCCATTCTTCGAAAGAATCCGGCCACGGTGCACCCTCGCCCAGCTTGAACGCCCACTCCCGCGCCACGGGCAGGAGGTGTCGGTAGAAGGCGGATCGCATAGCCGTGATCGGCTCCGGTACGGGATCACCGAAGTACCGGTACTCCCCTTGTCCGAAACGGTATCGAGCCATGTCGACGGTGCTCCGGAACCGGTCGACGTCCGAGTACCAGGAAGCAATTTCGCGACATTCCGACTCGTCGAGTATCGGCGTCGTCTGGGCACACCCACTGGAGTCGATTCCCTCGATCAGCGCAGGCCAATCGAGGGAATCAACTCGAGCAGACAGATCGGTGAAGAGGTCCATACGTCGTAGACGACGCGGCGGTCAGGAATGTGAGAATGCCAGCAGCTGGTCAGCCAGATCGTTGTACGTACGGGCGATCCCGGCATAACTGAGCACGGGTTCCGGATTCCAGGTCCCGATCTTCCCCGCCTTCACCGCGGGCAAGTTGGACCACGCAGGATTGGTTCCGAGCGTATCCAGTTGCAAACTGGACGGGCGATCGTCGAGGAAGATCATGTCGGCCGGATAGTGGTCCGCCATCTCCCAAGCCAGTTTCTCGACGTAGACCGACGATCCCGCGGCCGGATCGACGACGGCAAGGCCCAATCCCGCCAGATCTGCAAGGATCGGGAATCCCGAACGACTGACACGAATCGTGTCCGGATCTGCGGACGCGAACAAAACCTGTGAATTATTCAGCGAAGAAGCAACTTCGGAGATCCGTGCACGCGCAGCGTCGTAGTCTTTTCGCTGAGCCTCCATATCCTGGTCCGCCCCGAGTTCCACGGCCAGTTCCACGATCTCTTGCACGGCTCGGTCGATGGTTCCTGCTGCCGTTTCCACGAACAGTACTGTCGACAAGCCTTTCACCGCATCCAAGTTCGCTTCGTCGAGTAGTGCCGAACCACGCAGCTGAGGGACTATGACGACGTCCGGCTCCAGCGCAGCGATCTTCTCGAGTTCCACTTGTCCCCAGAGCTGCCCGACCATCTCGGTCTTCGAGAAATCCAAATTGCCGGAGATGCTGGTGTCCGTTGATCCCGGCGATCGTGTCAGTGCCCCGAAAACTCCGACAGGCACCAGTCCGTAATCCCACAGAGCACCCGCGATACCGGTGTAGGTGACAAATGTCCTTGGGGGTGAATCCAATTCGATCAGATTGTCGCGATCATCGGTGAAGGACCAGCCTGCGTCGCCTTCGCCCCCGGCGTCTGCGTCCGAACGCGAGCAACCGGCCGCTGCCAGCACAGCAGCCAATCCTGCTGCAGCGCCGAGGAACCTGCGGCGATTCCAGTCCATCTCGATACGCCGGTGCGGTCGTGGAGTGAACAGCGTGGTCATGTGTGTGCCCTTTCGGCGATTGGTTGAACTGTTTCAGGAGTTGACGAACGAGAAAAGAGAAGGATCGACACCAAACCCGTGAGCATTCCGACGCCGGCACAGAAGACCAACGGCCACAGCAAGGCGAACTCGTCCGGACCGACGAAGAGCGAGCCGCACAACGCAATTCCGACGGCAAGCCCGAATTGACGCGACGAGTTGGCTGTTGCCGAAGCCGTCCCGGCGCGCTCTGCCGGGGCGTCCGACATCGCGGCACCCGGCAGCACCGGCGACACCATCGCCGAACCGACACCGGTCAGAATCAGCCCGGCGATCAGTGCGGGCCAGAGCGGCTCGGCGAGAACGTACAGCATGGCCACGCAACCGATTCCGCAAAGGATCGTCCCGAATCCGAGCGACAGTCGAAGGTCGACGCGCTGAAGCCGTGATCCACACAAGGCCGATACGAAGACAAAAGCGAGCGGTTGAATCGAGAGCACGAGTGCGGCCGCCGATGCCGACAGTTCCAGCCCGTTCTGCAGCCACAGTGAAAGGACTACGAGCGGGCCGTAGGCCGCGAGGTAGTACCCGAAAGCAGCGACGAGGACGCCGTCGAATTTCAGGGATCGGAACAATGCCGGATCGAGCATCGGACTGCTGCCTCGACGCTGCCAGAACACAAACGCCGTCAGCGCACCGATTGCGATCAGGAAGGCAAGAGCTGTCGACGACGAAGCCCACCCGATGTCGCCGCCCCACGTCACGCCGAGAACCGCGGCAACGGCAGCGAGGGTGAACAAAACGATTCCGGCCCAGTCGATGTTGTCGTCGCCGCGCTCACTGTCGGCGAAACAGAACACAGCCATTGCGAGCGCCACTGCGGCCACGGGGATTCCGGAATAGAAGACCGCACGCCAGTCGAAGAACTGCGTCAGCAGCCCTCCTGCAACATTGCCGATTCCCGCCGCCAATCCAGCGACGGCACCCCACGCGGCAAAGGCCACGTGCCGATCGCGGCCCGAATATGCGTCGCCGAGCAGAGGCAGGAGTGTCGCGAACATCGCCGCACCGGCAATTCCTTGCGCGCCGCGAGCAACGACCAGAACCGTGACGTCCGGAGCAATCGCGCACACGGCCGTTGCAACCAGGAACACGGCCAGTCCGCAGATGTAGAGGCGTTTGCGTCCCCACGCATCGCCGAGTGCGCCCATGCCCACAAGAAGCGCGGCAAGAGCCAGCGTGTAGGCGTCGACGACCCATGACATCGCGCCCGTACTGCCGTCCAAACCGACTGCGATGGCCGGCACCGCGATCGTTGTGATCGTGGCGTACGTCAGTAACAGGAAAGTTCCGATGCATGCGGCGATGAGCGGCAGCCATCGTCGTGCCGACATGGTCAACCTCCGGATAAGGCGGTAAGTGCGCCCTAACTATGAAGGTTCAAGTCAACTTGAAGTCAAGCGCCGCTTCGACACGAATGTCGAGCTGCTCGAGCAACCACGGGCACTGCATCGGACGCTCTTGCCGACAGGTCAGGTGATGCTCGAGTATCAGTTTCGCTCGGTTGGCTGCGGATATCTGCGCCTCGAGCGTCGACACTTGATCTGCGAGAACCGTGGAGAACTGCTCGGACGTGGTGTCGGTTTCGATGAAGGACCGCACCTGCTCCAAGGACATTCCCGTCTCGGTGTACATCCGGATCAATGCCAGCCGTCGCAGCTCACGCTGCCCGTACCAGCGTTTGCCGCCAGTTCGCGACCGCGCGGACAGCAGTCCTTCGTCCTCGTAATACCGCAAGGTCGACGCCGCGATTCCGAACGATTTTGCAACCTCGCCGATCGGGATCAAGTGCTCACGCATTCACCGATCGTAGGCTGAATGCGTAGGCGGTTCCGGCAGTTATGTGTGACTTGGCATACTGACTAACGGAAGGGGTCGCGTAAGTGATCTCACGGCAAAATGCTGGATGCGCTCGTTGAACGAGGGAGAGCTGTGCTGGATCCAACGCGACCTGTCGGGCCGTACTCGTCAGGAGTGCCCGCCACTGCCCTCGAAGTCCGCATGCCGGACCTCGAACGCTTCGGCCTCGCCCAGTTGTGGCGTTCCGCGATCATCGCCGTCGTGTTGTCCACGTCGATCATGCTGGCACTGATCGTGTGGCCTTTCCGCAAGCGTGGCCGCACCTGGGCAGACGCTGCTTCCGACGGGATGGTCGACGGCTTCATCGCGCTGGGGCCCACCTTCGTCAAGCTCGGCCAACTGGTCGCGTCGTCGTCCGGCCTGTTCCCGGCCCCCGTCGCCAATGCATGCCTACGCTGCCTCGACGATGTTCCGTCTTTCCCGGCCGAGCAGGCCAGAAGCGTCGTGCAGAAGGACCTCGGTTACTCCGTGGACGACCTGTTCGCGAAATTCGACGACGTACCTCTCGCGGCCGCATCGGTAGCGCAGGTACACGCGTGCGTTCTGCACGACGGCCGAGAGGCGGTCATCAAGATCCAGCGTCCGGACATCTATGCGCGGATGCTGATCGACCTGCGGGCGGCGTACTGGGGCGCGAACATCCTCGAGAAATTTGTCGAGTTCCTTCGAATTGCCAATGCCACCGCCATCATTCGCGATCTGCACAACGCCACGATGACGGAATTGAACAGCGCGGTCGAGGCCGACCGGCAAACCACTTTCCGGAACAACATCAGTGCGTTCGGCGACAACAAAGGAGTCACGACACCGGAGGTGTACTGGGACTACTGCGGCCCCCGAGTCATCTGTATGGAACGCATGCGAGGCGTTCCGCTCGATCGGTTCGTCGCCGGTCCGGACGGTATCGACGAAGCCCGCATGCTGATCCGACGCGGAGTGAAGGTCTGGCTCGAATCAGTCATCGTTCACGGTCCGTTTCACGGAGACGTACATGCCGGGAATCTGTGGGTCCTCGACGACGGCCGGATAGCGATGCTCGACTTCGGCATCGTCGGCGTCCTTCCCGAGACCTGGAGATCCATCCTTTCCGACATGTTCCGAGCGACCCTCATCGACGGTGATTTCGCCCGTGTCGCCCGCGGAATTCGATCCTTGGGATATGCAACCGACTACGAGGTCGACGACGATCAGCTCGGTATGCAGGTCGCAACGGCCCTGGCCCCGATTCTCGGCCGTGACCTGGGTGAACTCAAGCTCAGTGAATTGATCATGGCACTGATTCAGTTGGGCAAGCAGTGGGGCGTTGCGAGTCCCGAGGAATTGGTTCTTTTCGGTAAACAACTCGGATACTTCGAGCGATATGCGACAGCGTTGGCACCTGGTTGGGTGATCGGACAAGACCTTTATCTGTTCAAGAACGTTTTTCCAGAGGCAGTCGCCGAAAAGGTGCAGGAACTCGGCATCACCATGCCTGACGAATAAATTTGTCCCCTATTTCCTTATTCTGCATTTCGTCTGTCGGGGTTAGCCTGTAATGACCCACTGGCCGAGGAGCAAATGTGCAGCCACTTTCTGTAGCCCTCCCGCAAGCGTCGACAGGTCCGAGGAATAACGGGCCGAGTGTCGGCACCACCCTCGGCGCCCTCATGCATTCCACGGACAAGTCCGTGATCGAGCTTCTGGAAAGCCCGGACGGACTCGATGTCGAAATCCGTTCGATCGCCCTCGTCGAGTCCTCCGATATCGACGGCACCGACAGCCGTGGTGCGATCTCCGACATCTACCTTCCCGTGGGGGTTCCCGAATCGACGTTGACGCAGTGGCTGCGAAAGTTCGAAGGCAGGCCGGCGAGGCGTCGTCCGAAGCTCTTGCTCGTCAAGAATGCGCGCGAGGCGACGACGCTTCTCACCGCCGCACGCAACATCGGAATCGCAGTGGCCGCGGTACATCCGCAGGCTAGTTCCGGACACGTCTATTCACTCGTACAACGACTTCTGACACAGAGCATGTACCGTTCGCGGGCCGTCTCAGGAGCTGTGGCCGGTGGCGATTCGGATCTGTTCGCGCTCTCGGAGACGATCGCCGAATTGACCGGCGGACTCGTGACGATCGACGACACGGCACTCCATGTCATCGCATATTCAGCTGCTCACGAAGGTGAAGACGAACTCCGTCAGCTCTCCATACTGGGCCGGGAGTGGCCGATCGAATACACCGAATGGATAGAGCGCAGAGGCGTGTTCGAGCATCTCAGGCGATCGGACGAGGTCATCAGTCTGCCCTCCGAGCCGAGCATCGGAGCCGCGCACAGGTTGGCTGTGAGCATCACCCGCCCGGACCTGTCAGCGCCGACGGGTTCTGTTGCACACCAACACAATCTCGGCAGCATCTGGGTGCAGCGCGCCTCTGAACCTCTTTCCGACGACGCCCAAGCGGTATTGCGGGGTGCAGCGGCAGTCGCCGCACGCATTCTCATGCGAACCTTGGACGCCTCCAGCCGCGAGAATGCCCAATTGCAAAGGCTGTTCGGCGTTCGCTCCGGCGGAGTCGACATGCACTCGCTGGCCGGCTCCTTCGGCATCAACACCGACGGACCGTCTGCGGTCATCGGATTTGCGACATCACTCGCGCCCGGATCGAATCTCGATCGAATCACCAACGCCTTGCGCCTGCGCGCCAGCGCATTCCGCAGCGACGCGGTCACAACGATCATCGACAACCGGATCTACGTGCTGTTTCCTCAGGCCGAACACGAGGTCGCGATCAGCGACTGGGCTTACGACACCGTGCGAGTAGTCGAGGCCCGTGCGGGCATCAGCGTGCGCGCCGCCGTCGCGGTCCCGATCGCGCGATTGCACGGCGTACCCGAGGCGCGTCGAGAAGTGGACCGCGTGCTCGATACCACCGATGATCACGAAACCTCGAAGGTCACCACACTCGCGGCGTCACGCACCGCGGTGTTGCTGGGCGAGATACTCGACCTCGTTGCTGATCACGAGCGATTGCGAGACCCTCGTATCGACAGACTCGTCTCGTACGACGACAAGAACACCTCTGACATGCAGTTCACGCTCACGGCCTACCTGACAGCTTTCGGGGATGTGAAGAAGGCCGCCTCGTCTCTGAAAGTACATCCGAACACGCTGCGCTACCGCATTCGGCGCGCTGAACAGATCATGGGCATTTCGTTGGACGAGCCGGATACGCGACTGCTCACCGAACTGCAACTCGCCATCTTGGGACGCACCCCGGACGAGTCTGAGAGATACGAAACGTCCGATCAGTGAGATAGGCCTCGAGCCCGTCCTGAACTCTCGAGTAGACAACTGAGGAAGCCGAAGAACAACTCTTACCTCAGGAGATACCTTGCGCACTCGTGGAGCCGTCATTCGCCAAGCACCAGGCACATACGAGGTGGTCGATCTCGAACTCGATTCACCCCGCAGCGGCGAACTCACTGTCAAAATGGTCGCCTCAGGCCTGTGCCACTCGGACGATCACATCGCCAGCGGCGACCACGGAGTCGGCCGCTACCCCATCTGCGGCGGACACGAAGGCGCCGGAATCGTCGTCGAGGTCGGGCCGAACACGGAAGGATGGTCCGAGGGCGATCATGTCGTGTTCTCGTTCCTCGCCGCCTGCGGCCGTTGCCGTTGGTGTGCAAGCGGAATCCAGAACCTCTGCGACAACGGCGCCGCCATCATGACTGGCAGCAGACCCGGCGAAACCTCGAGTTACAGAATGTCTCTCGACGGTCAGCCCGTCGCACAAACCTGCGGCCTGTCCACCTTCAGTGAATACACCACGGTCAGCACTCTCTCGGCTGTGAAAGTCGACAAGCACCTGCCACTCGACGCTTTGTGTCTGCTCGGCTGCGGCGTCGGAACCGGTTGGGGCGCCGCGGTCAACTCCGCTCAGGTGTATCCCGGGCAGACTGTCATCGTCATGGGCGTCGGCGGAATCGGAATCAACGCGGTGCAGGGCGCCTCGCATGCCGGCGCCGCCCACGTGATCGCGGTGGATCCGGTTGCGTTCAAGCGCGACAGTGCATTGAAGTTGGGCGCCACCCATGCCGTGGCCACCATGGAGGAAGCCACCGACATAGCGCGCTCGTTCACCAACGGCCAGGGCGCGGATTCGGCCATCGTCACCGTCGGTGTCACCACCGGAGAACATGTCGCGCAGGCATTCTCGTCGATCCGCAAGGCAGGAACCTGCGTCGTCACCGGCCTCGGGAAGATGACGGACGTCGGAATTCCCGTGAGCCTGATGGAACTCACGCTGTACCAGAAGAGAATTCAGGGATCCCTGTTCGGTGCATCCAATCCCACCGCCGACATTCCCTGGATGATCGATCTCTACACCAGCGGCAAGCTCGAACTCGACGGACTGATCACCAACCGATACACCCTCGACCAGATCAACGACGGTTTCGCCGACATGCATGCCGGTCGCAACCTCCGTGGAATCATCGCCTTCTGAGCGAGTTCTCTCCGGACTTTCGATCGAGAGCAAGTCCGGAGAGATCCTCACTACAGCTTCACCAGGCGTTCATGGTGTCGAGGATTTGTCCTCTGGCCATCCACAATTCAGCAGACCAATACGGCCACGAGTGAATTCCGGCGGGCGGAAAGCTGTACGTCGCTGGGATTCCCAAGGATTTCAGGCGAATTTCGAATGCACGCGCGTGCACCCACGAGAGCGCCTCGAGCCCCATACCCGTCGCCGTGTGGAAGTAATCGATCGGCGCAGAGGGATGATCGTACGGTCCCGGGATGCCGTTGGACGACGAAATGTACATCGACAGTCCGCGAAGCGATTCCGCGTTGACGAACGGGTCGTTGCGAAGCCATCCGGATGACCACGGCGGGCCCCACATCGAATCGACGTTGTACCGGCCGGCGTCGAACATGGCTACGCGGATCGCTTCACGCATACCCGGACCCGAGATATTGATGTAGCCGGACAGCGAGCCGGCGAACTTGAACTGATCCCGATGATGCCCCGCCAGGTTCAACGCGGCACTGCCGCCCATCGACAACCCGATGATCGCATTGTTGGTTGGTGAAACGCCATACCCTGCAAGGAAGTCCGGAAGCTCGCGGGTGAGGAACGTTTCCCACCTGTACGTTATCGGCTGAGCGTTGAAATTGGACGGCGCGTACCAATCCGTGTAGAAACTCGACTCACCGCCGACCGGCATCACCAACGTGATGTTGTCATTGCGGTACTGATCGAGTGCGTTCGTTTCGAAACTCCAAGCATTTCTGTCGTTTTGCGCGCGAAGACCGTCGAGCAGGTACAACGCGGCGTTGCCACCGCGCGCGGCCCACTGCACCTGAACCTTGATGTTTCCCATCGAAGACGGGACCCACAACTCGTCGTACCCACCCCATGGCGCCGAGCGCGCCGGAGTAGCACTCGCAGCGGTCGGACCGAACATACCGCCGAGCAGGAATATCGACAACAACGCCGCTACGAGCACCCGCACCCGCCGTGTATTGCGTTCGGGCAACGTGAATCTGATTCTCTGCAAGGTTGTGTCTTTCCCCGAAACTGCGCATCAAGAAACTCGCTTCGGTAAGTGCATCGTCGGTTCCACTGTCGACGTGTTTGTCCCTTTCCGGGGGCTCCGGTGTTACAAAGTCGAGGTCATCGCAACAATCGGACAACTGTCGTGCCGAGCGAATCCAGGTGGCGAAAAGCACAATTCACGAAGCACGCTGAATGCGCTCACTCAGCCGAGTGACGAAGCGATCGCATCACGACCTGCGGCAGCACACGCTTGGTCCTGCATTCCGTCTGGAGCGCCACCGACACCGATACCGGCGATCGACCCGGCTCCAGCCTTCAATGTGACTCCACCTGCAAGGAAGAGAGTGCCGGGAAGGTCGGCGATGGTTGATCCTTCGCCTTTGGTACGCTGCGAGAGGTCACTGGTGTCGGCTCCGAAAGCTGCAGAGGTGTATGCCTTCTCGCGTGAGGCTTCCACCGTGTGCTGGGCTGCGTTGTCGCCGCGCACCATGGCGATGACATTTCCCGCACGGTCTACGACGGAGACGGTGACGAAGCCGAGACCGTCGGCGCGGCATTTCGCCAGGGCCGCACCAGCAGCCTTCACTGCTGCGTCGGCACTGAGTCGATTCTGAGTGACAATCGCCGAATCACCGGTCGCGGCAGGCTGCTGCGTGGCAGTAATCGACGTCGTGCTCGATGCGTTCGCCACCGGTGTGTCGGTGGTCGAGCATGCGGCGCTGGCAAGGATTGCGACAACCGGAACGGCGACAGCGAGCGTACGGGGAAGTCGTGTGTAAATGCGGTGGTTCATATCGGGCACACTTTCAATCGAATGGTTCGAAACCGTCCACTACAGCGTCGCGTCCGAGGGCGGGTGCGCACATCGGGCGCTCGGGTGACGAACCGTGCCCCCTACGGCTACCCGGATATCGTCCGAATGGTTGATACGACGGCCTGGCGCCCTCCGTAACATTCGAGGGATGAGTAACGGAGCCATGAACGCCGACGCCGAACGCGGCCTACGCGGCCCGTTGGCGTATGCGATCCACGCGTCGTTCTTCGTACTGCTGTCTACATCGGGAGTTCGGTACGTCACAGTCCACGGGACCAGCGGTCGGTTCGGGGTGGTACTCGTCCTGGCCGTGGTCCTCGCCCTGCTCTACGCCGTCATGGCCACGGTGTCCTCGCGAGATGTGGTTCGCCAACGGCTGTGGATGTGGCCGGTACTGAGCGCATGGGCAGCGCTGGTCTGGCTTGCCCCGAGTTTCGCGTGGTGTGCGTTTCCCGTTCTCTTCCTCTGCATTCGTCTGTATCCGAGCAAGATCGCCTACCCCCTCGTCGGGATCCTGGGCGTCCTCGCCGGTATCGCGTTCTACCGGGTCACCGGTCGTGCCGAATTGGTGACACTTCTCGGGCCGCTGTGCACCGCGGCACTGGTCGCGGCCGCGTACGGGCAGATGGAACGAGATGCCCGAGAACGCCTTCGGCTTCTGCGTCAGGTAGCAGAAGCGCAATCTGCATTGGCAGATACCGAACGCGCTGCCGGCGTTGCCGCTGAGCGAGAGCGCCTCGCGCGCGAAATCCACGACACCGTTACCCAGGGACTGGCGAGCGCCCTTCTACGGCTCGAGGCAGCCGAACAAACGTGGAATACAACGGGTTCGCCGTCTCGAGCCGATGTCGATGCCGCAGCAGAGAACATCCGAACGAGCTTGATGCAGAGTCGCGACCTCGTCCACGATCTGGCGCCGACCAAGGGCGGTACGGGCGACTTCGACGCCTTGGTCGTGGCCGCCGCCCGCCAGTTCGTCCCGGCCGTTCGGATCCGCACCGTCGGTGAAGCCGTCATCTTGCCCTCGGACGTAGCTCATGCCGTCGTGCGAGTGGTCTCGAGCGCGTCCTCCAACATCGCCCGCCACGCTCGCGCCGAAACGGCGGGCGTGACGATCACGTATCTCGACCACTCCGTCTCCGTAGACATCTTCGACGACGGCGTCGGCTTCGATCCGGGAAAGCTCGCCGACCATTCTCGGTACGGTGGATACGGCCTGCGTGCGATGCGAAGCCGCGTCGCACAGCTCGGCGGATCGTTCACCGTGGAAAGTGCACCGGGAGACGGCACCGTCGTCGCGGCCCAGTTCCCTCTCGAACGGAGGATCCGGTGACCACCACCATTCGCGTGTTCCTCGTCGACGATCATCTGGTCGTGCGAGCCGGGCTGAGAGCGCTGCTGAACACTCAGCCGGACGTCGAAGTAGTCGGCGAAGCATCGTCCGGCGAGGAGGCGGCCACGGCGATACCGTCGGCCTCACCGGATCTGGTGATGATGGATCTGGACATGGGCACCGGCATGCACGGTGCAGAGGCGATCAAACGCCTGCGAAGCGACGGTGTCGATGTTCCCGTACTGGTTTTCACGACGTACGACACCGACGCCGACGTCGTGCGGGCCGTGGACGCCGGTGCCATCGGTTACCTACTCAAGGACTCAACGCCCGACGAGATCTTCGGCGCGGTGCGCGGCGCGGTAGCCGGGCGCAGCGTTCTCTCTCCCACTGTGGCCTCTCGTCTCGTCCAGCAGATGCAGCGCCCGCAGGAAGCGCTCACCGCCCGTGAGTCCGAACTGCTCAGCCTGCTCGCCGAGGGGATGACCAACCGCGAGCTGGGTAAAGCACTCTTCATCAGCGAAGCGACGGTGAAAACACACCTCGGGCACATCTACGCCAAACTCGGTGTCGATACCCGCTCTGCCGCAGTGTCCGTCGCACTACGTCGCGACGGAATACGCTGACCTCGGTGGCGGCCGAACAGCTCAGCCGCCCATCGCCTTACGCACTCCGTCGATAAGTTCGAGGAATTCAGCCTTGGGAGCAAAGTCGACATACTCCGAGTCGTCGATCGCTCCGGGAACGTGACCGGGTGCCCAGTAGAACACGTCGCCGGCACCGTAGGTTTGCCGACCTGCTTCGGAATCTGTGTAGATCCTTCCTTTCAAGACGTATCCGTAGTGCGGACATTGACAGCGCCCGCCTTCCAATTGTGCGAACGGTTCGGCGAAGTCTGCACCAGCAGGAATTTTGACGAAGTTGACGATCATGTCGCCTTCTTCTCGCATCCGCAATTCGAATTCGCCGTCCTGCAATACGATGGGAAGATCGTGAGCCGAGATGGTGCGCATAGGAGTACCTTTCGACTTCAGAAGGGGAAAGTCTGCGCCGCTGGCCGGCTGGTTCGCCACTGCCAGGTGGTGAATTCGTCCCAACTGCTTTGAGTTCCGAATCTCGCGCCGTTTCCGGAGGCACCCGTGCCACCGAATGGTGCATAGGCATCGTTGTTCAAAGTCTGATCGTTGATGTGCACGATGCCGGTACGCAGTCGGTCCGCGATCCGCTCGCCGCGTTCAACCGATCCTGTTTGAATGGCAGCAACCAGACCGTATTCGCTGTCATTGGCCGACCTGACTGCCTCGTCTTCGTCCTTGACGATCACGACGGGCGCCACGGGCCCGAAGATTTCTTCACGGAACGCGGGCATGTCCGAGGTGACTCCGGCCAGGACGGTCGGCTGATAGAAGAGCCCTTCGTATGTTCCACCGGCGCGGATTTCGGCGCCGGCCGCCTTGGTGCCCTGGACGATTCGATCGACGTTCGCAATCTGCCGCGCGTTGATGAGCGGTCCGAGAGCGACGTCGCCTGTATTGGGATCCCCGACCGGCAGGACCGCTGCGCGCTTGGCCAGCAGGTCCAGGTACTGATCGGCGACCGATTCCAACACGATGTGGCGGCCTGCGGTCATGCAGACCTGCCCCTGATGCAGGAACGAACCCCACGCGCCCGCCGAGCTCGCGGCATCCAGGTCTGCGTCGTCGAGGACGATCAGCGCATTGTTCCCACCCAGTTCCAGCGAGACACGCTTGAGCGTGCGACCGGCAGTTGCCCCGACCTGACGGCCGACGGCGGTCGAACCCGTGAAGGACACCATCGCGATGCTCGGGCTCTCGCACAATGCCTGACCAGGTTCCGCGTCACCGGCGAGCACATGCAGGAGGCCTTCGGGAAGACCTGCGGACGTGAACAATTCCGCGATGACCGCACCCCCGCTGATCGCGGTTTGAACATCCGGCTTGAGAACGACGGCATTTCCGAGCGCCAAGGCGGGGGCGACAGCGCGCATGGCGAGGAGAAGCGGGAAATTCCACGGGCTGATCACGCCGACCACACCCAGGGGCACCCGGCGAGCGATGCTCGTGCGCCCCTCCTGGCTGGCGGGCAGAAGGTGCCCGAACGGCTGTGTCGGCAGTGCCGAGGCTTCCCACAGTTCGAAGATGACAAGATCAACTTCGAATGCGGCTTTCCCTGGTACGGAACCACCTTCACGGATCAACCAGCGCTCCACCTCGGCTCGCTCGGCTTCCAAAATCTGCGCTGCCTTACGGATCACCGAAGCGCGAGCCTGCCCGATCGTCGCCGCCCACGCCGGCTGCGCGGCCGACGCGATGTGTGCCGCTCGATCGATATCCGCAGCAGTCGCCGTGCCGATCACACCGAGCACCTCGCCGGTAGCCGGTTCGAGCGACTCGACGGTGTCACCGCCTCCGTCGATCCATTGGCCGTCGAAAATCTTTCCGTGCCATTGCTGATGAGCGAGCAGATTCGTCATGCGTTCCTCGATTCGTAGCTTTCGCTGCGGTCCTCGCTGTTCGTGGACCTGAGCTCTTCGCGAGCCTGAAAAAGCGATCTGAAACACACTCTGCCCCGGCATTCGGGCTCCCAGTTGTCGTGATCGGACACGTTTGTTGTTCGGATGCGACAGATCAGTGACGTTCGCGGGCGTTCGGATCAGGCGAGTTACGTACTTCCGACGGCGCCGCACCGAATTCCGCTTTGAATGCACGCGAAAACGCTGGTGCGTCATGGAAACACCATCGTGCGGCCAGGATGGAGATCGAATGACCCCGCAGTGAGACGTCGGTGAGATCGCGGCGTACGCGGATCAACCGTTCGCGGCGAATCAGCGCACTGAGGGTCAGATCCCCGTCACCGAAGTGACGCTGAACGGTTCGCGGCGACAGGTGCAACGCACCGGCGATCGACGCGACCGAGAGGTCTGGTGAGTCGAGATTCCGAAGCGCATATCGCAAGATCTCCTCTCGCGTCGAACGTCCGGGTGTCGCGGGCGCAGATCCTTGCATCAGAACTGCCGAAGCGAGATTGACTCCAGCATCTCCGAGAAGCCCGGCTGCGCTGCCGTCGACCTGGGATGCAACAGCGCCCGAGATGAAATTTTCCAGCAATGCACCGGACCCACGCCGACCGTCGTGGGTGCGCTCGAGCGCGCAATTCAGTTCTCGCTCGGTCAGACTCACCGCACTGCGCGGTAGGGTCATGACGGTGCACGACCAGTGACCGTCGAAACGCAGCGCGTACGAATGCTCGACGTCGTAGAGAATCATCGCGCCGGGCGGGGCCGTCAACTCGCGGTCCGATTGGCGCAGTATCGCGCTCCCGGTTCGGACCGTGCAGATCTTGAGCAGATCACTACCGTGTCGCTTTGCTGCGCGTGCGCTCCGCCGCAGTATCTGCGGTGAACCGGAGATGTCGAAAGCGCCTACGTCCCCGAGACTTACGCCGCTGACCGTACCGACAGGCGCGGCATCGACGGAACTCTCGGGGCACAGGCCACCGAAGGTCTCCGACATCTCGCAGTGCCACTGCTGCACAGATTCCGGCAGGCTCGCAGGCGTGGCAGACACGGCAGACATGGCGGGCTACTTGATCGAAGATCCGTGCTGCGTCAACGGCATGACCTCGATGGTCATGTACGGGAACAGGGGCAGGTTCCAGAGAATCTCATGGAGTTCGTCAGCCGACTCGACATCGAAGATGCTGATGTTGCTGAACTGTCCCACAATTCGCCACAGATGCACCCACTTTCCCTGTCGCTGAAGGTCTTGCGAGTACGCCTTCTCCGTTGCGACGGTATCGGCGCGTGCTTCCGGATCCAGGTCGCGCGGAATATCGACGTCCATCCGAACGTGAAAGAGTGCCATGTTCTTCTATCCTCTAGTTCCTGGTCCAGGTCTTGACGGCGTCCATGTTCAGTTCGACTCCCAGGCCAGGTCCGGCGGGGAGGTGCAACTGACCCTCGGAATACTTCAGGGGTTCCTGAAGCAACTCTTCACTGAAGAGCAGTGGGCCGAAAAGCTCTGTTCCGAAGTTGATTCCGGGCTCGGCGCACGCGAAGTGCAACGAAGCGGCGGTGCCGATCGGGCCTTCGATGGACGTCGCACCGTGGCACGCGATACCGGCGGCCTTGGCAATCGCGACGATGTCGCGGCTGCGCTGGAGGCCACCACATTTGGTGGTCTTGAGGGCGATGACATCGGCGGCGCTCCGGCGGGCGATTTCCAGAGCGTCGTGTGGGGTCTGCACACTCTCGTCGGCCATGATCGGAATCGGTAGAAGCCTACTGAGTTCGGCGAGGACCTCGATTTGGTCTGCCGGAGTGGGTTGTTCGATCAGTTCGACTCCACCCTCGGCGAGTTGCGGCAAGTACCGCAGGGCAGTGAAGCGATCCCACCGTGCGTTGACGTCGACACGGACTCCGGCGTGGCCGTCCAGCGCCTGCGCGATGTTGACGATGCGCGCAACGTCGACTGCTGGATCGAGTGCTCCCATCTTGAGTTTGAAGCTGAAATTGAGCCGGGATTCGAGCTTTTCGTGAGCTTCCTCGATGATCTCGTCCGCCGGCGCAGCACCCAGTGCCCACGTGACGTCGACACTCTCGCGGAAAGCCCCGCCGAGGAGCGTGTGCACGGGGACTCCCAGGCTACGCGCCCAGGCGTCGTGCAACGCCACGTCGACTGCGGCCTTCGCGAATCGTGCATTGGCAACAACTTTTTCGATGTCGGCCATGATCGCGGTGATGTGATCCACGCGCCTGCCGACCACCACCGGCGCGATGTACTTCTCGATGATGACCTGCATCGTCTCCACCGATTCGCCACCCCACCACGGCCCGCCCGGAACGACTCCTTCGCCGTATCCGATCACCCCGTCGGAGGTGCGAATCGCGACCAGCAACAACGGCTGCGCCGTCATCGACGTGGTGGCGAACTTGTGGGGGCGAACCAGCGGAACGTCGAGGATGGTCGTCTCGATGGAGACGATCGACAGGTCTGTCATCAAATCACTTTCTTCAGAGCAGTTGTGGATCAGGCCGGATCGAGCACGAAGTCGTATGTGACCCGGTTGGTTCCGTCGGCACCTGGCTTCGGATCGAGAATCAGTTCGGGCTTCGTCGCCGTTGCCACGTCGTTCTCGATCCACTCTCCATCCTTGAAATAGAGCTGGGTGGTGATGGTGCGCTTACCGGGAGCCTTCACCATGAGGTGCAGGTGAGCCGGACGCCACGGGTGCCAGCCGGCCTTCTCGATGAACCAGCCGGTGGGGCCGTCGGTCGGGATCTGGTACGGCGCAGGCTGAATCGTGGTGATCTCGAAGCGTCCCTCGTCGTCGGCGACGATCGTTCCGCGGAGGTTGCCGTCGGGGATGTGCGGCGCGAAATGGGAGTAGTAGCCTTCGTCGTCCGCGTGCCAGAGTTCGACGGTTGCACCGCCCAACCCCTTGCCGTCGAGATCGCGAACCTGGCCCTCGAAGACCAGCTTCGATCCAACCTCGTTGTCACGCATCGGAAGTTCACACTTGGCAGGCAACGTCTTGGCATCGGCAACGTAGTACGGGCCCTCGATGCTTCCCTTGGTGCCGTGCTGACCGCGGTACGCGACCTCCTCGACGTTGTGCTCGAGGAAGACGTCCAGCCACAGGGGCCACTCGCCGAACTGGCCGATGTCGATGAGCCACTGCTTGAGGACGCGGTACTCGGGGTAGGTGATGCCGTGCTTGTCGATGACGCCTGCGAGTGCCTCGAGCACGTCCTTGGCGATGGCCGAGACGCGTTCGGGCGGGGTGTCCGCGCTGACTCGTTCCTGGAGGAACTTGTCGGTGGCGGCAGTACCCGAACCTACTGCGGTGGGGCTCTCGGAAGTGGTCATGTGGTCCTCCTCGGGGCCGTATGTGGCTGTTACCGGGTGGGTGCCGTACTGCTGGGCTGCGTCGGCTCCCCAAGTTTGGGTTGTACGCTCTGCGTACATCTGTTACGCTGTGCGTACGCTTGTACTGTGCGCCCAGTCACAAGGTTTGTCAACCTTCGAAGGCGCCGATCGGGCATACCCGCAGATGAAAGGCCATTCCGTGAGCGAGAACGATCGCGATTACATCCAGAGCATCGAGCGTGGATTTGCTGTGCTGACGGCCTTCGACGAGAAGAACCCCAACCCGTCGCTCGCCGATCTTGCCGCCGAAACGGGTCTCTCCCGCCCCGCGGTCCGGCGCATCCTCCTCACGCTGCAGAAGCTCGGATACGTCACCGGCAACAACAGTCGGTGGTCGCTCACCCCACGCGTTCTGAGCATCGGGCAGCACTTCTCGGCATCACATGCCTTGACGGAGGCGGCGCTCCCTCGTCTGTTGGAGATCGCAGAACACACCCACGAGTCGGCGTCGCTCGGGGTGCTCGACGGTGTCGACGTGGTCTACGCCGCGCGTGTACCCGTCCGGCGGATCATGAGCATCAACGTCAGCGTCGGCACCCGAGTGCCTGCATATGCCACCTCCATGGGTCGAGCCCTGCTAGCTTGGGCGCCAACCGAAATCGTCGACAACGTCATCGCGAACTCCACGTTCGACGCCCTCACACCCACCACGATCACCGACGAAGGCGCATTCCATACCGCCCTCCGGGTGGTGCGCGAGCAGGGATACGCGCTCACATCGGAGGAACTGGAAGACGGCCTGATTTCCCTCGCTGCTCCCGTCCGCGACGCCGGTGGAAGCGTCGTCGGAGTGACAGCGTGTTCGACCTCGGCCGGACGAACATCCCCGGAAGCTTTCCGCTCCGACGTCGCGCCTTTCCTCGTCGAAAAGGCGAACCAACTCAGCGCGGACATGGGGTACCGAAGCTAGCGCCTCAACACCTCGGAAGGCAGCAATCCGTACTTACGCCGAAAGGACGACGCGAACCGTCCGGTGTGCGTGAAACCCCATCTCACAGCGACATCGGTGACCGTCGTCGAGTCGTCGGCATCCACCAGATCTGCATGGACCCGCTCGAGACGGATGTCGAGCAGGCATTCCGACGGACTCCGGCCCACGTACTGCCGAAATCCCTCCTGCAATCTCCGTACGCTGACGCCCGCCACCTCCGCCATCTCGGCTGCGGTCCACACGCGGGCCGGGTCGTCGTGCATCTCGTCGAGCACCCGCTTGACGATGCGTGGCCTGGCGTGTCGCACCGCGTCCTCGCTTTCGGGCATTGCGGCAAGGACGAATGCCGTGACCACGGCGCCGGAGAGCTGACCTGCCACCAGTTCGTTGTGCAGCACGCCGACCGGGCCGACTATCTGATCCGACAGTGAGCGAACAAATTTCAGCCATCTGGCTCCGTCGTCGCCCCGAAGATCCACCTGATCAGGCAAGTGCATTCCGGGTCGACCGAGAACCTTTTCCATCTCACGGTCGAGGTACTGACGGTCCATCCGGACTCCGACGATCTCGCAGTCCGCACTCCACCGCGTAATTCTTGTCGTGATGTCGGGTGGACATACCGTCGCAACACCCTGCGTCGAGAGCACGTGCGAGCCCGCGAACACCGACTCGAGCTCGCCCGAGAGCGGGATGTTCACCCCATAGGCACCGGGATGATCGGATTCGACGGCGACGTCTGCTCCCCACCGAATATGAGCGATCCTCAGCGGTCCCAACTCGGTGGTGCACACCCCGACTCCACTGGCCGCATGCGGAGACAACGGCGTCAGCGTGTGCGGAAAGTAGGCGTCCGAAACCGCATGACACGCCTCGTCCCAGTCGCGGGGAGCTGTACCGATCATGGAGTCGACCATCGTCCTTCTTCACCTTCCAAACCCGTGACCAGCCACATTGCCGAGCAAGGGCGCTGAACATCATTGAACACTGTGTCCCCGGTCACTTCCAAGAGAAAACGGGTACGGGCCGCGATCGGGTGCGCAATCCGGATAGCCACCGCGCTGTACGGATCGACCGAAGCCTGCGCCCGCCGTACGTTCGTCTTCACTCCCGGCGCGAGTCGCCCACTACTTCCCTCCCGCACTTCGCGGCACTCTCACTCAACCGCCATCCGACAAGGAGGTCCGGTCATGGAACAAAATCAGCTTCGAGGAATCTTCGGTCAATTCGCGAGCGGCGTCACCGTCATCACCTGTACCAATGCCGACGGTCAACCACACGGAGCCACGGTCACCGCATTCACGGCCATTTCCCTGGAACCACGGCTGTGCCAGATCACGATGACTCGCAAGTCCAAGGCGTGCGGCTACCTCGGCAACGCGCCGTTTGCGGTCAACATCCTTGCCTCCGACCAAGTGGACACGGCCATGCATTTTGCCGGCCGACCGCAGCGCACCGAGCCGAGGTGGATCGACGGACCGACCGCTCCCCTGCTCGACGGCGCCGCAGCAACCATCTCGTGCGTCCCGTGGAGGGAGTACGACGGCGGTGACCACATCATCTTCATCGGCGAGATCGTCGACGCTCAGTCGAGTGGCAAGGATCCGCTTCTGTTCTACCGAAGCACTTTTCACGATCTAGGCGCTACCTCGTCGACCACAGTCTGGAACGGAAGTCAGGACGACCCCCACAGCGGCTGGTTCGACGCCACCACTTCGTTCACCCCGATTCATCTTCAGCCCGCACCCCAAACGATCTGAAAGGCTTTGCCATGACGACCACCGAAATTCCTCCCACCGGCGTCGATCCCGCAGATTCCGGAGCGCCACAGGTCAATCCGGCCGCCGATTGCGAAGCCAACCGCACGAAGAACTTCGCCACCCGACCGATGACCGGTGACGAGTACATCTCGAGCCTGCAGGACGGTCGCGAGATCTGGCTTCACGGTGATCGCGTCAAGGACGTCACGACACACCCCGCGTTCCGGAATCCGATCCGCATGACCGCGAGGCTGTACGACGCTCTGCATACGGGCGAGCACGTGGACGCCTTGACCGTTCCGACGGACACGGGCAACGGCGGTGTCACCATGCCGTTCTTCCGCACTCCGACGTCCTCGGCCGATCTGCTCAAGGAACGCGATGCCATAGCGACGTGGGCTCGTATGACCTACGGCTGGATGGGCCGTTCCCCCGACTACAAGGCGAGTTTCCTGGGCACCCTCCACGCCAACAAGGAGTTGTACGCACCGTTCCAGGACAACGCCGAACGCTGGTACCGCGAATCGCAGGAGAAAGTTCTGTACTGGAACCACGCGATCATCAATCCCCCGGTGGATCGCCAACTTCCACCGGACGAGGTCGGTGACGTCTTCATGAAGGTGGAGAAGGAAACCGACGCAGGTTTGATCGTCAGCGGCGCCAAAGTGGTCGCCACCGGATCGGCGATCACGAACTACAACTTCATCGCTCACTACGGTCTGCCGATCAAGAAGAAGCAGTTCGCCCTGATCTGCACGGTACCGATGGACGCGCCGGGTGTGAAGCTGATCTGCCGCACCTCGTACACCGAACATGCTGCGGTGATGGGCAGTCCGTTCGATTATCCGCTGTCGAGTCGCATGGACGAGAACGACACCATCTTCGTCTTCGACAAGGTGTTGGTTCCGTGGGAAAACGTCTTCATGTACGGCGACGTCGACCGGATCAACGCATTCTTCCCTCAATCGGGCTTCCTGCCGCGCTTCACCTTTCAGGGCTGCACTCGCCTGGCCGTCAAGCTCGACTTCATCGCCGGACTGTTGATGAAGGCACTCGAAGCCACCGGCGCCGGCGGCTTCCGCGGAGTCCAGACCCGTGTCGGTGAGGTGATCGGGTGGCGAAACCTCTTCTGGTCGTTGACCGAATCGATGGCACGCGATCCCGAACAGTGGGTCGGCGATTCGGTGATCCCGAAGCTCGAGTACGGCCTCACCTATCGAATGTTCATGATCCAGGGATACCCGCGGATCAAGGAGATCATCGAACAGGACGTCGCGTCGGGCTTGATCTACCTGCCTTCGAGTTCACTCGACTTCAAGAGCCCGGACGTGCGTCCGTACCTCGACAAGTACGTTCGCGGTTCCGACGGCATCACCGCCGTCGACCGCGTGAAAGTCATGAAGGCGCTGTGGGATTCGATCGGGACCGAGTTCGGCGGCCGACACGAACTCTACGAGCGCAACTACTCCGGCAATCACGAGAACGTCAAAGCCGAACTGCTGTTCGCAGCCCAGAATCGTGGACACGCAAGTTCCATGAAGGGACTGGCCGAGCAGTGCTTGAGTGAATACGACCTCGACGGCTGGACGGTCCCTGACCTCATCGGCAACGACGACGTCTCGTTCTTCAAGAACCGGTAATCCCCTCGGCAGGTAGGGCGGACTCGCGATGTCGAGTCCGCCCTGCTCGTCGTCTTCAGCAGGCATGGCCCATCAGCAGAATTCGACGAACACTGCACCCTTGGTCAGGACTAGGCAATTGCCTAGTGTGACCCGAGACACACGATGTCAAGGTGAATTCAGTACCGGACGCAGCCCCGTCCGGAAAGCGGGTCCCACCGATTTGGTCCGACAGCCCTCGGCTTTCTCGGTAGGCGCCCACTCTTATCTGGAGGACACCCATGACGGATATGTTGGATGCTGCCCGCGGCACCGACCAGTTCGCGAACATCCGCGCCGCCCTCGACGACGCGCTCGTCGAGGACCCGGAGACCGGCCGCTACCAGGTGCGGCGCAGCGTCTTCACGGACGAGCAACTGTTCGAACTCGAGATGACGCACATCTTCGAAGGCAATTGGATCTACCTCGCGCACGAGAGCCAGATCCCGAACGTCGGCGACTACTTCACCACCTACATGGGCCGTCAGCCCATCGTGATCACCCGCAACAAGGACGGCGAATTGGGTGCGCTGATCAACGCATGCAGCCACCGCGGTGCGATGCTCTGTCGCCGTAAGACCGACAACCGAACCACCTTCACCTGCCCGTTCCACGGCTGGACCTTCAACAACAGCGGAAAACTCCTCAAGGCCAAGGACGCTCGCACCGGTGGCTATCCGGAGCAGTTCAACAAAGACGGCTCACACGACCTGACCAGGGTGGCGCGGTTCGAGAACTATCGCGGCTTCCTCTTCGGCAGCCTCAACCCCGACGTGCTGCCACTCGAAGAGCACCTCGGTGACACCACGAAGGTCATCGACATGATCGTCGATCAGTCACCTGACGGACTCGAAGTTCTGCGCGGTGCATCCACCTACACCTACGACGGCAACTGGAAGTTGCAGACCGAGAACGGTGCCGACGGCTACCACGTGTCTTCGACGCACTGGAACTACGCCGCTACCACCGCTCGCCGCACCGCCGGTGAATCGTCCAACGAGACCAAAGCCATGGACGCCGGCACCTGGGGGAAGCAGGGCGGTGGATACTTCTCCTACGACTACGGCCACCTCCTGCTCTGGATGTGGTGGGGCAATCCCGAGGACCGACCCCTGTTCGAACGCAAAGCAGAACTGGAGGCTCAGTTCGGTTCCAAGAAGGCCGAATTCATGGTCGGTGCGTCGAGAAACCTCTGCCTGTATCCGAACGTCTACCTCATGGATCAGTTCAGCAGCCAGATCCGGCACTTCCGTCCGATCTCCGTGGACCAGACCGAAGTCACCATCTACTGCATCGCGCCCAAGGGAGAGAGCGCCGAAGCGCGCAGCAACCGCATCCGTCAGTACGAGGACTTCTTCAATGCCAGCGGTATGGCCACCCCGGACGATCTCGAAGAGTTCCGTTCCTGCCAGAAGACCTACCAGGCAGCCGGCGCCCCGTGGAACGACCTCAGCCGTGGCGTCACACACCAGATTCCCGGTCCGAACGACGTCGCGAAGGATCTCGGCATGAATCGTGTGCTCTCGAGCGGAGCCAAGACCGAGGACGAAGGCTTGTATCCCATTCAGCACGGGTACTGGCGCGACGCCATGCTTGCGGCCGTAGATGCCGAGCAAGCCGCTTCCAACCGGACCATCTGAGGACCATCATCATGACTGTCACCACCACCAATGCCGTCGCCCTCGAAACAGTGCAGCAGTTTCTCTACCGTGAGGCTCGCTATCTGGACGATCGCGAGTTCGAGAAGTGGATCGAGTGCTACCACCCCGATTCCGAGTACTGGATGCCCGCATGGGCGGACGACGGCGAGCTGACCACGGACCCGGCCGCAGAGATCTCCCTGATCTACTACCCGAATCGCGGCGGTATCGAGGACCGCGTGTTCCGAATCAGGACTGACCGTTCCAGCGCGACAAGCCTTCCCGAGCCCCGCACCGGTCACAACATCACCAACGTGGAAGTGATCGAAGAACGCGGCTTCGTCGTCGACGTCCGCTTCAATTGGTTCACGCTGTACTTCCGCTACAACACAGTCGATACCTACTTCGGCACCTCGCACTACACGATCGACTTCGCGGGCGAGCAGCCGTTGATCATGAAGAAGAAGGTAGTCCTCAAGAACGACTACATCCATCACGTGGTCGACATCTACCACTTCTGACACGACTTCCCTTCGAATCGAGCTGTTTCCCATGAGCATTCAAGCTGCGCCGACCTTTCAAGTAGCCCTGAGTTTCGAAGACGGCATAACCCGCTTCGTCGAATGCAACACCGACGAGACCGTCGCGGACGCGTCGTACCGCGCACGAATCAACATTCCGCTCGACTGCCGCGACGGAGCTTGCGGCACCTGCAAATCACTCTGTGAGTCAGGTACTTTCGACGCCGGCGACTACATCGAGGAGGCCCTGACGGACGACGAGGCCGAGCAGGGATACTGCCTTCCGTGCCAGATGGTGCCGGAATCTGATCTCGTGCTGCAGATTCCCACCACGTCGGCGGTCGCCAAGACCACTGCCGGTTCGTACACGTCCACCGTCACCGAGATCATTCGCCATTCGGATTCCACGGTGGGTTTCACCGTCGCAGTCGACAACCGCGCAGATCTGGTCTTCCTCCCCGGTCAGTACGTGAACATCCTCGTTCCCGGAACCGAAGCGACGCGGTCGTACTCGTTCAGCTCCGGCCCTGAGGTCGCGTCGGCGTCGTTCCTGGTCAAGATCACCCCGGGTGGTCTGATGTCCGAGTATCTCAGTCAGCGTGCGCAGGTAGGCGACACTCTCGAATTGACCGGACCGATGGGTAGCTTCTTCCTCCGGTCAGGTCAACGGAGAGCCCTACTGCTTGCCGGTGGAACCGGCTTGGCCCCGCTGCTCTCCATACTGGAGAAGATGCGTACCGAAAGCTCCACTCGGCCCGTCCATCTGGTCTACGGCGTCAGCTCCGACACCGATCTCGTCGAACTCGACAAACTGCACGACTACGCGGAGTCTCTACCCCAGTTCACCTTCGACTACTGCGTATCCGATCCCGACAGCACAGCACCGAACAAGGGCTATGTCACGGGCTTGATCGAGCCCGATCACCTCGACGACGGCAACGTAGACGTCTACCTGTGCGGCCCGCCGCCGATGGTCGAAGCCGTACGTCTGCACTTCAAGGACGTATCGATCACACCCACGAACTTCTACTTCGAAAAGTTCAACAATGCGGCAGCACCGGCTGATTCACCGGCAGCCTCGGCCGAAGAATCAGCTGCCGGCACGTACGAGATCGGTGAAGAACATCTGCCGGTCACGGAGTCGGACGCACAGTTCGACGCTCGGATGGCCCTCGAACTCGGAGCAATGGAACTCACGATCGGCCGCCTCACTCCGGCACAGTTGACGGAGTACCGCATTCTGGCGGAGAACTCGGCTGCTTCCATCGACCGCGATCACTTCACGGACGCAGCGGCATTCACCGAAACCAATGCCCTGTTCCACGACTTCCTCTTCCGCTGCACCGGAAACGAAGTGCTGCTGCAGGCATACCACCGTCTCGAGGTCACACAACTGATGAACCGAGTGCTCCGCACCGCCGATTGGGTGGACGAACATGTCGCGGAGGATCACTCACGTATCGTGAGTGCATTCGAGCAGAATGATCGCACCGCGGCCCGTGATCTGATCGTCCAGCACAGCGAACACGCCAAGTCGACGATGCACCGCGCCATCACTGACGCTCGGGAAAGTGTGGCGTCGTGAGCACGAGATTCTTCGCCGGCCGGTTCGACGACCGGGTCGTGGTCGTCACCGGAGCGGCTCAGGGGATCGGGCGCAGCGTTGCCGAAAGAGTTTCCGCAGAAGGTGGTTCCGTCGCGCTTGTGGATCGAGCTGAACTGGTTCACGACATCGCGACACCGCTGGAGCGTTCCCATTCGGTGACCGCGGACCTCGAGACGTTCGAAGGTGCCCAGAATGCGATAGATTCCGCATTGGAGCGCTTCGGACGCATCGACGTCCTGATCAACAACGTCGGTGGGACCATCTGGGCCAAACCCTACGAGCACTACACGCCGCAGCAGATACAAGCCGAGGTCACACGATCACTGTTCCCCACGCTCTGGACGTGTCGCGCCGTACTGCCCCATCTGATCGAGCAGGCGAGCGGCACCATCGTCAACGTCTCCTCGGTCGCCACCCGCGGTGTCAACCGTGTTCCTTACGCGGCGGCCAAGGGCGGGGTCAGCGCGATCACCGCTGCACTGGCGATGGAAGTCGCGCAGTACGGAATACGCGTCGTGGCAACCGCTCCCGGCGGAACCGAGGCGCCACCACGCGTCGTGGCACGCGGGCCGGGTGCCGAGACCGACGAGGAGAAAGCCTGGTACCAGCAGATCGTCGACCAGACCGTCGACTCGTCGCTACTCAAGCGTTACGGCACCCTGGACGAACAGGCTGCTGCTATCACTTTCCTTGCCTCCGAAGAGGCTTCGTATGTCACCGGAACGGTTCTGCCCGTCGCCGGTGGCGACCTCGGCTGAATCCAGCCTCCCCCGATTCCTGATCTCTCGAACGGAGATTCGCCATGTCCTCGATCGAACGTGGTTCCTGGGCCAGTGCCCGCCATCGCTCGTCAGTGTTGTGGGTGGTCACCATCGCCGCCATTGCCATTCTGTTCGACGGATACGACCTGGTCGTGTACGGCACGATCCTGCCCGTACTCATGGACGACCCCAGCCATATCGGCACCTTGACCGCATCTCAGGCCGGCGCGTTGGGTTCGTATGCACTCGTCGGAGTGATGGTCGGCGCACTGACGTGTGGAGCGATCGGCGATCACTTCGGTCGCCGAAAGATGATGCTGGTCAACATCATCTGGTTCTCGGTCGGAATGGCACTGGCAGCGTTCGCCACCAGCATCACCACTTTCGGTCTGCTGCGGTTCTTCACCGGCATCGGTGTCGGTGGGCTTGTCGCCACTGCCGGAGCCATGATTGCCGAGTTCGCGCCGCCGGGACGCCGCAATCTGTTCAACGCCATCGTCTACAGCGGTGTCCCGGCCGGTGGCGTCATGGCTTCCGTCCTGGCGATCGTTCTCCGTGATTCCATCGGATGGCGCGGACTGTTCCTCATCGGCGCCCTGCCATTGGTGTTCCTGTTCCCACTCGCCTGGTTCAAACTGCCCGAGTCTCCCGCGTGGCTGATTGCTCGCGGACGTGTCGAGGAAGCTCGCGCCATTTCCTCGAAAACCGGAATTCCATTGCCTGTCGGTACAGATCGACCCAACGACGCCGTAGCCGAGAAGGTCGGCTTCCGAGCGTTGGCGAGCAGACAATATGTCTGGGGCACCGCGCTTCTCGGCCTCATGAGCTTCGCCGGCCTCCTCCTGACCTACGGACTGAACACCTGGCTGCCCAAGATCATGGAAAACGCGGGATACAACGCGAAGGGTTCGCTCTCGTTCCTGTTGGTACTCAACGGCGGTGCCATCATCGGTGGACTTCTCGCCTCCAAGATCGCAGACGTAACCGGTCCTCAGCGGGTTGTCGCAACCACCTTCGGCCTGGCCGCACTCGCCCTGCTCCTGTTCACATTCGGGTTCCCGCTTCCCGTACTCCTCGCCTCCGTTGCCATCGCGGGTGTCGGAACCATCGGTACTCAGGTTCTGATCTACGGATTCGTGTCCAACTACTATTCGACGACCGCTCGGGCCGCAGGTGTCGCGTGGTGCGCCGGATTCGGACGTCTGGGCGGGATATTCGGGCCACTGATCGGCGGAAGTTTGATCAGCGCCGGAATCAGTTCCGAATCGGCGTTCTACGTCTTCGCCGGCATCGCGGTGCTTGGCGCCATCGTCACCTTCTTCGTGCCGAAGCAAGCACCCGACCTGGGTGCCACTGCACTTCGATCCGATGGAGACCGTGCCGAAAAGGAAACCCGTGGTGAGCCCGGCGTTACGGTAGTCGGGTGACACTTCGTGACCTGTTGCTCGGCCGAGAACGCGAGCTCGCCGTTCTCGGCCGAGCCTTGGCCGCGGCAGAGACAGGAGTGCCGACTCTCGTGCTGGTCGAGGGCGATGCCGGTAGCGGTAAGTCCACTCTCGTCGACCGGTTCGCCGAAATCTCTTCCGCTCATACGCTCCGCCGCGCTCGTGGGCTGGAGTGGGAATCGAACACTGCCTTCGGAGTGATCGAACAACTACTCGAACGTCCGGTTTCCAACTCGGACCCGGTCGCCGTTGCACACGAGATCGTCGACGCAGCGGAGCAACTGACCCTGATCGTCGTCGACGATGCCCATCACAGCGATGTCAGCTCGCTTCAGGCAATCACCTCCGCCCTCCATCGAGGCCGAACGGCACCACTGCTGTTCGTCCTCGTCGCCGAGGAAACGCCGTTCCTGCGCGAGGATGTCAGGCAGATTCTCGACCTGCACTGGTCGACGCGATTGCACATCAGCCCGATCGACGCACCCGTCATCATCGACATCGCCCGGATGCGAAGCGGAATCGATCTCAGTTCCGGCGTCGCGCTTGCCCTTCAGGACTTCACCGCGGGCAACACACTCGACATCGTCTCGCTTCTCGACGAGCTGCCACCTACCTATTGGACCCAGTGGCACCGAACTTTGCCCGTCCCTCGCCATCGTGCAGTGTCGATCGCCGCCGCCCTCGCTACGTGTTCGGCGGGAGCACGAACGTTGATCGAAGCCGCAGCAGTTGTCGGGCGCAGCACGACGTTGTCGCATCTTGCTCAGCTAGCCGAAATCGACGACGTGGTCGGCGCCTTGGACAGCGCCTTTGCCAGCGGCCTCCTTTCTGTCCACGAGCAGCGCGGCAGCACCGAGGTGTCACTGAGCAGCACGATGGTCACGGCCGCAGTGCGCGGGGCGTTGGGACCCGCGCACTTGCATCTGCTGCACACACGCGCAGCCGAGATCGCTTGGGGAGAAGGTGAACGGCTTTTCCACCTTGCCGCTGCCAGCACCACCCATGACGAGGACCTCGCCGCCGAACTCGTTGCGTACGCATCACTACGAGCATCCGACGGCGCGTGGTCGGAAGTCGCCGACGCCATGGTCACGGCAAGCCGTCTCACCACAGCCCGAACCGAACACGAGGACCGACTGCTCCGCGGAGTCGACGCGCTGACCGGATCGGGTGACATCCCCCGCGCCATGGTCTTCGTGCCGGAGATCGAGAGTATTTCGCGCGGGCCTCTCCGCGACGCCGTCCTCGGCTACCTCGCCATCCATAGAGGGCGACCGACCGAGGCCGCCGATCTTCTGACCAGAGCGTGGGACAGCTGCAGCGTGGATCGTGAGCCAGGCATCGCTGCGATGATCGCCCAACGAATGGTCCTGCATTCTCTGGCTCGGCTCGATGGCACGGCGCTCGTCGAGTGGGTTGACCGCGCAGTCGAATTGGTGGGCCCTTCTGATCCCGCAGCAGTGGAGTCCGAAGCGATCAAGGGTCTCGGGCTCGGTGCTACCGGAAGAACCGAGAATGCGCTCGCGGCATACGCCGAACTCTCCGATCGTGTCCGCCCCGGAGCCCAAGCACAGCGCTTCCAGATGGGACGCGGATGGCTCGAGCTTGCGTTGGACCACCCGGAGTCCGCCAGACGCGACCTCGAAAGCGCGGTGTCCACAGAGTTTTCCAGTGGTTCGGCAAGAATCTCACTGTGGGCACAGGCCTGGCTCGCCCGCACTCAATTCGCTCTCGGCGCCTGGGACGAAGCGCTCTCGACCGTCGAGGGCGCCGGTGCCGAGGTGGATCGGTTCGAGATCGAGATCATCCGGCCGTTGGTCCACTGGTCGGGAGCACAGATTCACGCTCTGCGCGGCAACTGGGAACTGGCCCGTGACCATGTGCGACGTGCGTACGCCGGCATTCATGCCTACGAAATCATGTATGTTCCTGCACTTCTCGCCAGGGCCCAGGTTGCCGAGGCCGCCGCCGACTACGCCGAAGTTCTGGTGGCGCTGGCTCCGCTCACCTCGAGCAAGGCGCAACAATGGCTCGACGAGCCGGGCTTCTGGCCGTGGGTCGATCTCTACGCCAATGCATTGGTCATGGTCGGGCGAGCTGATGATGCCGACGCCTTTCTGCAACCACACGAGCAGACCGCACGACGTCGGGAGCACCGCTCAGCTGCGGCACGTCTCGGCTACGTTCGCGGCCGGATCCACGGCGCACGGGGCGAACTCGACTCGGCAAGAGAAAGTTTCGATGCTGCACTACTCGGCATCGAGACGCTGCCGCTCCCCTACGACCGAGCCCGAATCAATTTTGCCTACGGCCAAACTCTCCGCCGGGCCGGGAAACGCGCGGAGGCCGACGTCGTCCTCCGCGCCGCCCGCGAGCTGTATCACTCGTTGGGCGCCGCTACTTACGTCGAGCGCTGCGAGCGCGAACTCCGCGCGGGCGGGTTGAACCTCTCGCGGACGGAGAAGGGAATCACCGACCTGACCCCGCAAGAACGAGCCGTCGCCGACCTTGTCGCAGCGGGCAAGTCCAACAAGGAAGCTGCCGGCGAATTGTTCCTCTCCGTCAAGACCATTCAATATCACCTCACGCGCGCGTACGCGAAACTCGGACTGCGATCACGGAGCGAACTCGCGGCTTTGTTCCGCGACCGAGGGCTTTCGGATCCGCATCAGGAGAACTGAGAACATGCCGGACACTACGACGACTGCGCCCGTTCGCGTCGTCACCGAGCCACTCCCCCAACCGCTCTACGGCCCGAAGCGGGTCTTGCGCGACTTCGGCGGAACGTCCATTGCCAACGGAATCATCGGCATCGTCTTCTCGGCCACCGGGCCGGTGGCGGTCATTCTCGCTGCGGGGTTGGCGGGTGGACTGAGTCAAGCTCAATTGGCCTCTTGGCTTTTCGGTGCCTTCTTCGTCAACGGAATTCTCACCATCACGGCTTCCTGGCTGTACCGGCAGCCGCTGGCCTTCTTCTGGACGATTCCCGGAACCGTTGTCGTCGGAGCGTCGTTGGAGCATCTGCCGTGGGAGCAAGTGCTCGGAGCGTTCTTCGCGACCGGCGCCCTGATCTTGCTGTTGGGATTGACAGGGTGGGTCACACCGATCATGGCCGCATTACCCTTGCCCATCGTAATGGCAATGGTGGCAGGCGTTTTCCTTCATTTCGGAACGGATTTGGTCGAAGCGCCCGCCCACGACGCGGTGATCGCCCTGCCGATGATCGCCACCTTTGTCGCTCTGAGCGTGTTCGCCAAGCTGGGAAGATTCGTTCCGCCCGTTCTCGGCGCGTTGATCGTCGGCGTGGTCGTGATACTCGCGGCCGGAAGATTCAACTCCACCGGCGACGCGCACGAGTGGCTGGCGCATCCGATGCTGACCACGCCAACCTGGTCTTGGCAGGCGATGATCGAACTGGTTGTACCGCTGGCGATCACAGTCGTCGTCGTGCAGAACGGCCAAGGAATCGCAGTCCTCCGCGCAGCGGGTCATCAACCGCCGATCGGGGCAGCAACGGTTGCCTGCGGTGTGTTCTCTCTCGTGAACGCGGCGGTGGGTTGTATCTCGACGTGCCTTACCGGGCCGACGAACGCATTGCTCACGGCGTCGGGAGAGCGGACACGCCAATACACCGCCGGAATCTTCTGCGGCTTACTCGCCGTCGTCTTCGGACTGTTCGCCCCGACTTTCGTCGCGATGATGTTGGGAACTCCGACGGCATTCATCGTCACTCTGGGTGGTCTGGCCATGCTCAAGGCCTTACAGGGAGCCTTCGTGACCGCATTCGGCGGGAAATTCACCTTCGGCGCTTTGATCGCGTTCCTCGTGACGATCTCCGACATCGAGCTACTCAATATCGGAGCCGCTTTCTGGGGACTCGTCTTCGGGGTCATCGCCTCGCGCATGCTCGAGCGAGCCGACTACACCTGACATGCGAATATTCGCATACTCGACTTTGACAATCATTTACATTAAGCAGTAGATCTATACCCATGCACCTCAACACCCGCATGTCGCGGCGCCTCACCCTTGCCACATCAGTAGGCCTCTCACTCGCCCTCGTTACGGGTTGCTCGTCCGACAACAAGGACTCCGCCCAGTCCGAAACCACGACCACGACGTCGGCCGCACCAACCGAACAGGCCTCGGCAACACCACGTCTCGCCGTGTCGTACGACGGCGGCGTCCTGGTGCTGGATGCAACTTCCCTCGACGTGGTCGGCGAGACCGAGATCGACGGCTTCACCCGACTCAACCCGGCCGGCGACGGTCGCCACGTCATGATCTCTGCCGGCGAAGCATTCAAGGTGCTCGACACCGGCACGTGGTCTTCGGCTCACGGTGATCATTCTCATTACTACACAGCCGATCCCGCGATGTCCGAGGTCGAGTTCGCAGCCAACGAACCCGGACACGTTGTACGCCATGCCGGAAAAACCGTTCTCTTCAACGACGGCTCGGGACTGGTCGAGATCTTCGATCCGGCGCAGTTGGCAAAACGCCAACCCCGCGTCGAGACGTACACCACGCCAGAACCCCATCACGGCGTTGCGGTCGCACTTGCCGATGGCAGCCTGTTGACGACCATCGGAAATTCTGAGTCCCGCAACGGCATTGCCATCCTCGATGCCGACCGCCGGGAAATCCTGCGCAACGAACAGTGCCCCGGTGTCCACGGCGAAGCAGTCGCTGCCGGCGAAGCCATCGTGCTGGGCTGCCAGGACGGGTTGCTCGTGTACAAGAACGGAGCGATCACCAAGGTCCAGAGTCCGGATGCATACGGCCGCATCGGAAATCAGGCAGGCTCGGAGGAGTCGGACATCGTGCTGGGTGATTACAAGACCGACAAGGACGCCGAACTCGAACGTCCGCAACGGGTCTCGCTGACCAACACGACGACGTCCGAACTCAAGCTCGTCGACCTCGGCACCAGCTACACCTTCCGCTCACTCGGCCGCGGACCACACGGAGAGGCACTGGTGCTCGGCACCGACGGCGCCATCCACGTCATCGACCCGAACACCGGCGTCGTCACCAAGAAGATCGCCGTCATAGACGCATGGACCGAGCCCACCAAATGGCAAGAGCCCAGGCCCGCGCTCTTCGTAGAAGACCACACCGCTTACGTCACCGACCCCGCGTCGAAGAAGCTGATCGCAGTCGACCTCGAGGACGGCAGCATCCTGACCGAGACCACTCTCGATCACGCCCCCAACGAATTGACCGGTGTCACCGGCTGATTCAGATCCTCACCTCAGGCCCCCATCTCACACCGAGATGAGGGCCTGAGCCGTTCTCGTGCTTCGCCTACTGACCAGGGAATCTCATACCCAGGCAATCCTCGAGGTGCTACGACGCGCGCATAAGAGAATCGAAAGCCGTTGTCGCCAGCTCTGCTGGAGCTGAGCGATGAGCAGGACCACGATTGACCGCGGCACAAGTCAGCATGGAATAACTCCGTGTGGAGGTTCGTTGGAGATGGTGTCGGTGTTCGATTCTTTGCCCCGGGTACCACCCCAGAATTGCCACTTCGAGTGGCCACTTGCCGAGAGGCGCAAGACGGGCACCGACGCGCTGGAGCCGCTGGACACCTTTCGGTGCCAGCGGCTTCGTCGTCTGAATGATCAGGCCGGGTTTTCGCCGGCAGCGACGTCGAGGATCCACGTCACCCCGAACGCATCGGTGAGCATGCCGAAACCGGGGCTCCACGCCGCGGCGGCAAGACCCTCGATGATCGATGCACCAGCAGAGAGTTTGGCCCAGTAGTTCTGCACCTCTTCGAGGGTTTCACCGCGAACCGAGACGAAGAACGGTTGGTCAGTGATCGTGGTGCCGTTCTCGCGGTGTGTCGAGCCTGCGTTGCCGACCGAGCCGCCCGACTGTCCAGGGATGTCGTATGCCATCACACAGAAGCCGTCCTCTGTCTCCACCTGGCCGAACACGACGTTCTCAGCGCCGGGCACCTCCTTGGGCATCCCGAAGTCGCCGTAGGTTGCGATCGTGACCTGGCCACCGAAGACGGACTGGTAGAACTCCAGAGCCTCGCGGGCGTCTCCGCGGAAGTTGAGGTGGGTCGTTGTCTTGATGCTCATGTCTGCTCCTGGTACGAACGTCGCTCGGGTTTTCCCTGACAACGTCGACTCTCACAGCCGTATAGGACTGTTTTCGTCCTAGACTCGTCGTAGTCTCACCGCATGGCGACCACCACTCGACTCTTGAATCTGCTGTCCCTCTTGCAGACGAGACGCGACTGGCCGGGCGCTCTACTCGCCGAGCGGCTCGACATCAGCCATCGCACTGTCCGCCGCGACATCGACCGGCTCAGGGAGATGGGTTACCGCATTGCGGCGACCATGGGCCCGGACGGCGGATACCGACTCGACGCCGGCAGCGAGCTGCCACCCCTGCTGTTCGACGACGATCAGGTCATCGCACTGGCAGTTGCGCTGCAGGCGGCGACGCTGATCGGCGTCGGTATCGAAGAGGATGCGGTTCGAGCGTTGACCACTGTGCGGCAAGTGATGCCGTCGCGTCTGCGCCATCGCCTCGACGCGCTCAGTTTCACCACGATTTCGGCCGGTTCCGGCGACGCAGACTCCGTGTCCCCAGAGGTGCTCGTAGCGATTTCCGCTGCAGTCCGCGCTCGCGAGGTGTTCCGCTTCGATTACTCGAACGACCACTCAACCGACAACAGCGAAATAACACCGCCGCGCCGAGTGGAGCCGCATCATCTGGTGACCTCCAAGCGTCGCTGGTATCTCGTCGCGTGGGATCTCGCGCGAGACGACTGGCGAATCTTCCGCGCCGATCGCATCACCCCACGCACCCCGAACGGTCCCCGGTTCACGCCGAAGGAAATCCCCGGCGGCGACGTCAGCGAATACGGTGTCCGCGCGCTTCAAAGGATCGGAACATATCAACAATTGGCCGTGCCACGGCAAGGTCGTTCTCCATCGACCAGCCAGTTATGTTCTTCCCTTTGTCGGGGACGGCATCGTCGAAGATCTTGGCCCCGAGCAGTGCAGTCTCGAAGCCGGATCATGGTCTTGGACGGCGCTGGCAGCCTCCTTCAACCGATTCGACACCGACATCGATGTCGTCGGCCCGCCAGAACTTACCCACGCTTTCGCGCAACTCGCCGCCCGCAACGCCGCGACTGCTGAGAGTTAGTCAGTCGTCTCGAATGAGATCCAGGTCTCCAACACAACCGTGCGCCCGCGGGTTCGTGATAGCTTTCAAGTCCTCAGAGGACCTGAGGACTTGAAGACCTGAACGAAGGGATGCCCAAGGAGATGAAGAAGGGGCAAGTTGCATTTCTCACCGGCACACACGTCGTGAACGATCTGTACCAGGGGGCTGTGCCTGCACTGTTGCCGTTCATGATGCTCGAACGCGGATATTCCTATTCCGCGGTCGCCGGAATCACGCTCGCCGCGACCGGACTATCCAGTGTCGTGCAACCTGCATTCGGCATGCTGGTCGATCGAAAGAGCCGAAACTGGCTGGTACCCACAGGTTTTGTGACGGCCGCAGCAGGCATTGTCGTGGCAGCGATGAGCACCACCTACATCGTCACTTGGCTGGCAATTGCCGTGGCCGGCATCGGCATCGCCGCATACCATCCTCCCGCCACAAATTTGGCACGCGCGGCTGGAGGTCATTCACAGAAAGCCATGAGCGTGTTCTCCGTGGGCGGTACGTTGGGCGCCTCGCTGGCGCCACCGTTTGTCACGCTCGTGGTTGGCTCACTCGGTTTGTCCGGCGGCTATCTGCTCGCAGTTCCTGCAGTGGTGGCGGCTATTTGGTGGATGGTCGCCCAGTCGCGATCGGCCAACACGGGTGCGGCCGAATCAGCCCAGTCGTTGAGTGCGCAACTGGCAGCGAACGGTCCCGTGTCAGACGATTGGCGCTCGTTCACACGACTCGTGCTGGTAACGGTCTGTTGGTCAATTCCGTACGTGACCACACTGTCGTTGGTCTCACCGTTCGTGCTCAACGCACTGAACGGATCGTCCTCGAGCGCTGCAATCGTGTTGTCCTCCTTCACATTGGCAGGAGCGGCCGGAACGCTACTGGGAGGAGTCCTCGCGGACCGTCGTGGTCGACGCGCATCCATCCGACTCGGCTACCTGCTTGCGGTACCTTCACTGGCACTGCTCGCTGCCGCCCCGCACGTCGCAGTTGCCGAATTGGGAATCGTCTGTCTCGGATTTGCTATGTTCCTGCCCTTCGCGCCACAGGTGACATTGGCGCAGGACTACCTACCGAATCGCCCCGGCACAGCAAGTGGGGTGACGCTCGGACTCGCGATGTCCGTGGGGGGCATCGCATCTCCGCTGTTCGGCTACCTGGCAGATCACTTCGGACCGCGCATGGCGATCGGGGCGACAACTGCAGTGCTGTTCGTCGGCGCCGTCATCGCATTCACCTTGCGCGATCGACGACTCGACCCGGAAGACGAGACGGAGCGCGAACTGGACGTCATCGCCCTTCGATAAACCGAAAGACGGCCCCGTAGTCTGAAGATTCATCGGAGGACATGAAGTATTACTCGGTGAGCCGCTCCATTGCGGTTCACCGAGTCAGTCAGGAGCAGTCACATGGCAGTGCGCCAGATCAAGCAGCAGTCGCTGGTACAGAAAGCCGCGGACGAACTTGCGCGCCTCATCGGCGACGGCGAGTGGCCGGTCGGGACCAAAATCCCGAACGAGCAGGATCTGAGCACACTCCTCGGAGTCGGGCGTTCGACCGGCAGAGAGGCAGTTCGCGCACTGATTGCGTCGGGCCAGCTCTACTCGCATCAAGGGTCCGGCACCTACGTCATGTCCTCGACTCCGGTCACAGAACTCGAGCGAGAACTCAAACGCTCGGACCGCCGCGAAGTCTACGAAGTACGCCGACTTCTGGAAGTGGAAGCGGGCCGCCTGGCTGCCATGCGTCGGACCTCTGCCGACGTCGACCTGTTACGGGCAGCACTCGCAGCCCGTGAAAATGCTTCGACACCAACAGAATTTGTCGACGCTGACATGGAACTACATCGCGCCGTGGTGAATGCTGCGCACAACAGCGTGTTGTCGATGGTGTTCGATTCATTCATCGAAACGCTCCGCAACTCGGCCCTGGACGTGATCACCGACGTCACGGCACGAAACCCCCAATCCATCGACGACGAAGCCGCTGCCCACCGAGATCTGGTGGAAGCAATCGTCGCGGGTGATGCCGACGCTGCCAGTGCGGCAACGCGCAGGAACATGGACGGGCTCGACTGACCCTCTCTATCGTTGTCAGGCATGACGTCCACATCGCTCCCTCCACGGGGTCTCCGGATCGGTCTGTCCGCCATCGCGTGGCTCAACCTGCTCTCTGCGCTCGTAGGAATGGCGGGCCTGACGATCGGCGGCGGGATGGGCCTACCTCCGGAGTGGATCGAGGGAACCGTCTTCCCTTCATATTTCTGGCCCGGAATCCTCCTCGGCGTCGTCGTCGGAGGCATCCAAGCCGTCGCACTCTTCGCTCAGCACAACAGGTTCCGCCTGGCATGGGGCCTGCACGCCGCCGCCGGCCTGACGATGATGACCTGGATCTTCGTCGAGATAGCCATGATCCTGGCCTGGTCGCCGCTGCAGGGCATCTTCTTCACCACCGGACTCGTCCAGACAACCCTCGCCGTCCTTGCACTCGGCGCCTGGCCCCGCCCCTTCCTTCAACGAACCGACAGCCATCACGGTCAGTGACGAATTATATTGGGATAGAAGGTCACTAGGACCGACCTCGATGCTCTCCATCACCCAATCCAGCTCGACCCACGACCAACAACTGAAATCTGTTCAGCCGATGAGGTCTTTCGAGAAGTTCAGCGAGTCGAAAGACCTGTTCGCTACAAGTTCCAATTGCCTCTGTGTTGCACCGTCTCGGGCGCGCTGAGACATGCCTTGGATGACTACGCCGATGAACTCGGCAAGGTCCTCGGGATCGGAGTCAGCGGGCAAGAGTCCGTTGGCGATATCGGCTGAGATCCTCTGCGACAGCAATACCACGTTGGCATTTCGCATGTCGCGCAATCGGTTTGCTATGTGACTGTTGGCGTCGGTCACGCTGACCGCCGCGCTGATGATCAGACAACCACCCGGACAAGACTCGTCGGTGTAATGGGACGCCGCGTCGTTCAAGAGGCGGCGAATCAATTCGGATGCCTCGCGCTCTTCGGCGAACGCCCGGTCCATGAAGTCGCCGCGAGTCGCGTTGTAGTGATCGACGGCGGCAAAGAACACTCCTTCCTTGCCGCCGAAAGCGCTGTAGAGACTCGGTGGATTGATCTGCATCGCAGCAGTCAACATGGCAACGGATGTCCCCTCGTAGCCGTGCTCCCAGAAGGCATACATCGCCTTGTCCAAGGCCGCGTCTACGTCGAACTTCCGCCCTTGTCCCGGCACCCCGGCCATGCAACCTCCCAATTCCGCAGCATCTACCGATCCAAATGTGATCTATTCTACTCTTGTAGCGATCACTATGCGAATGTCCTACTGTTCTCCTCGAAAGTTCATTTCGTTCACTGAAGTACCGCCGTACTGCTGACACAGCTCGCGAACGCTCTTTCACACCGTCTAGGGGGATCGACATGCGTAGTGCCGCTTCATTCAAACTGGGTCTCAGCCACAGCGCGGCCACCGATTCGACATGGAAGGTCGAAGCGGTCAAACAGGTCGAGTATCACGTGATCGCCGCACGAAATCTGTTCGCCAAGGACAGCACTCGACTACTCGACGGGTGCAGCGCAGCGTCGCTACACCGCGGAGACCGACGCTTGATCATCATCGACGCGAACGTCGACCGAATTCACGGGGATCGAATTCGAGGCTACTTCGAACACCACGGAATACGAGCATCCTTCGTACCGATGCGAGCCGACGAGACGGTCAAAGAGTGGGGTTCTGCGGTGCGGGTGGTCGACGCGATGAACGGGTTCGGCATCGACCGACGCAGGGAGCCGGTAATCGCGATCGGCGGGGGTGTTCTACTCGACATCGTCGGTTTCGCCGCGAGCGTCTACCGCCGCGGAACGCCGTACATCCGGGTCCCCACCACACTGATCGGCCTCGTCGACGCCGGGGTCGGCGTCAAGACCGGAGTCAACTACGGCATGGGCAAGAATCGACTAGGGACGTATGCACCGGCCCTGGCAACTTTTGTCGACCGAGCATTCCTGCGTACCCTCGACAACCGACACTTGTCCAACGGCCTTGCCGAGATACTCAAGATGGCCTTGATCAAATCCCTCGACCTCTTCGAACTGCTGGAAATCTTCGGGGAACGATTGATCGATGACAGGTTTCAGGGCTCTTCCGACAAACTCGACACAGCAGCAACACAAGTCATCGCCGAGTCGATCCACCTGATGCTCGAGGAACTGCAGCCCAATCTGTGGGAATCCTGCCTCGAACGCTGCGTCGACTACGGCCACACATTCTCGCCCACGCTCGAGATGGAAGCACTACCGGAACTTCTGCACGGTGAAGCCGTAGCTGTCGACATGGCATTGACGTCTGCACTGGGTTATTTGCGGGGAAGTGTCAGTGAAGCTGAACTTGATCGCGTCCTGACTGTAATGAGGCGCCTCGGCCTTCCCACCTGGAACGACGTCTTGTCCACACCGGGCGTCCTCGGCGCCGCATTGGCCGACACAGTGCGTCATCGGGACGGGCGGCAACGGCTGCCTTTGCCGGTCGGGATCGGTGGGCACCACTTCGTCAATGATGTCACGATCGACGGAATCAACTCTGCCTCCGCCCTTTTGAACAGGAAGAGCGACGAGCTACGCGTCCGTGAGACGTCGGTGACGAAGGTCGCGTCATGAGGTGGGGCGGCCTCTACATCGAAGGCTTCGGCTCATACCTACCGGACAGGCGGGAACAAGCCTCCGACATGGTGACCGAAGGACGGTTCGATCCCGTCGAACATCAGAAGACCGGACAGACTTCGGTTGCAGTGTCGGACCCTGATATCGGCGAATCCGCGCCGGAGATGGCAGTCTTCGCAGGCAGAGCTGCGTTGGCCGACAGCGGAATCAGCAGCAACGAAATCGACCTACTCGTGCATGCAGTGGTTCTGCACAACGGCCTGGAGGCGTGGAACTGCGGCGCCTACATTCAGAACGAACTTGGCATCGACGACTGCCTGCCGATCGAGATCCGAACAGCCTGCGCCGGAGCAATCGTCGGAATCGAACTGATCGGCCGCTGGTTCGACGGACACGGCAAAGGCCTGGTAACTGCATCCGACGCTTGGCGTCTCCCCTTGTTCGACCGGTGGAATTCCGACAGCGGTCTCGCCTACGGAGACGGCGCGGCCGCTGCTGTCATCGGCCCGGATCCGGGTCCCTTTCGTATTCTTTCGACTTCCGTAGTCACTGATGCACACCTCGAGCAGATGCACCGCGGGCACGAGCGCACAAGCATGCCTGTCTACGGCACCGCCGACCCGATCGATCTCCGAGCACGGGTGGGGGGCTTCACCGAGACTCACTCCATCGACGAGTTCTGGTCACGCAACGCGGCCGCCCTGTCTCGGTGCGCTGAAACAGCTTTGGGTGATGCCGCCACTCATCACGGTGACATCGCCACCTGGATCGTACCGAATTTCGGCAACGTCCTACTTCGCAAACAATGTTTCGAACCGCTGAAGATCCGCGCCGAGCAGACCTTGGTCGAACTCGGCAGAACCATCGGCCACACCGGTGCTGCCGACCCACTACTGGGCCTCGACCTGCTCCGCCGCAGCAAGGCCCTGCACCCCGGAGACCGGATCATGCTCACCGGCATCGGCGTCGGGTTCACATGGGGATGCGCAGTCGTCGAATACACCGGATACGAGAAGGGATAGGCCATGGTGGTCGAAACTCCGCACGAATTGACGACAACGGCTCGCTCTACCAACGCGAATGCCGCAATAATCTGGATGCTCCTGGCAGTGTTCGGCGTCGGCACTGTCGAATACCTTGTGGCCGGCGTACTTCCGGACATCTCCACCGACCTCGGGGTCAGCACCTCCACAGCAGGACTGCTCGTCACCATCTATGCCGTCACAGTGGTCATCGGTGGCCCTCTACTGACGATCGCTACCACCAGGGTGCCGCGGACACCTCTCATCGCGGCTCTGATGGCTCTCTTCGTCATCGGCAACATTGGAACTGCGCTGGCACCGAACTTCGCAACCATGGTGATATTTCGGATCATCACTGCTCTGCCACACGCGACGTTCTTCGCTTTGTGCCTGGTGCTGGCGACGTCGTTGGTGGCGCCTGAATTCCAAGGGCGTGTGATCGCCCGCGTCACCCTCGGACTGAACCTGGCGACGGTCCTCGGCGTCCCCTTGGGAACTCTCATCGGTACACAACTGGGTTGGCGCTGGTCTTTTGCGATCATCGCCGTTTTCCAACTGCTGGTCACCGCTGCGCTGATCGCCTCGACGCGCAACGCCGCTCCCTCGCACCAGACCGGGAACGTCAGCTCAGAGCTACGGGTGTTCACCCGTGGCCCAGTTCTGTGGGCGATCGGGCTGACCGCTCTCAGTCAGGCAGCGCTTTTCGTGGTGTTCACCTACATCTCGCCGTATCTCACCGAGCATGCCGGCATCTCGGTGTCGACGGTGACGGTGGTGTTGTTCGTATTCGGCGTCGGGTCTGTTGTCGGCAATCAACTCGGTGGTTACTACGCGGACAAGGACCTGGACAAAACGCTGTACATCGCGTTGACCGCGCTCGCGTTGGCACTTCTCGCTCTCTTCGTCTTCGGCGGAACGTCTTGGTTTGCCTTCGCCTGGATGTTCGTGCTCGGTGCTACCGGTTTTTCCATTATTCCGCCGCTCGCCTCGAAACTCATCGGTGCCGCAAGCGAAGCCCCGCACCTTGCTGCCACGGTCAACATTGCAGGATTCCAACTGGCGAATGCTGCCGGCGCGTGGATCGGCTCGATCGCTCTGTCCGGCGGCAACAGTGTTGCAGTCCTGCCTGCTATCGGGGCAGTCCTCGCGGCGGGCGCAGTACTGCTGCTGTTCGTCAGTCGGCGCACTGCTCGGAGCGTGACGTGAAAGCCATGAGAGCTGCGATGATCGACGCTCCCCGTTCCGTGTCGATCGTGACGATCGACCGTCCCAACTGCGGGCCTGACGATGTCGTCGTCAAGGTTGCCTATGTCGGTCTGTGCGGTACGGATCTGGAGTTGTTGCACGGCACGTCGTCATACCTCACTGATGGCCTTACGTCGTTTCCGCATCACTTCGGGCACGAATGGGTGGGCACCGTAGAGCAGACCGGCCCGAATATTCACGATCTGTCGGCGGGTGACGTAGTCACCGGGAGCACGATGATTTTCTGCCAGGCGTGTTCGGCCTGCGGGGCCGGACGACGCAACCAATGCTCCGATCTGCGTGAGGTCGGGCTATACGAACATCCTGGTGCCGCAGCCGAATTCCTCCGCATGCCGCGGCGCACGGTCGTTTCACTCGGTCGCGTCACAGTCGAACCGGAGCACGTTCTCATCGAGCCGCTCGTAACGGTGCTCGAGGCGCTCGACGCTGCTTCGGTGTCGCCGGGTGATCGGGTTCTCGTCGTCGGCGCGGGCACGATCGGCAGCTTGTCCATCGCCATGCTGAGTCGATACCCGATCACCGTCGACGTTCTCGAACCCCGGTCGATCGAACACCTCGACTCCGGCACCGTCACACACAGTTTCACCGATGCCACACACCTGACCGGGCAGTACGACGTGGTCGTGGAGGCGTCTGGCGGCGCCGGTGCGCTGGGTACCGCCGTAGGCGTTCTCCGTCCGGGAGGCAAGTGCATCCTCGTAGGCGTCGCGGCGCCCACGGAATCGATCGATCCCGGAGCGGTTGCGCTGGCCGGCATTTCGATCATCGGAGTACGTCACGGGGTAGATCACTACCGCCGAGCCGCGGAACTGTTCCCGCTGATTCGCCCGGCATTGACCGCATTGATCGACAGTGTGGTTCCTCTGACCGAAGCACAGTCCGCGTTCGATCGCCTCGAAGGCCACAGGACACGGCCGAAGGTGGTGATCTCTGTTGAGTGAGCTCGAATACACAGTGATAACCGGAGCGAGTAGTGGTATCGGCCGGGCAATCGCGCTCGCGCTTGCGAAAGAGGGTCACAACCTCGTCCTCGGATACGGCAATGGTCTCGATCGCATCGCACGGTTGGTGAGCGAAATAAATGCGCAGTTCCGCATCGACGTCGTTCCCCTGCAACTGGACCTGCGCAATGCCGAATCGACAGTCGACGCCGTTCTGCGATGCACAGATGAACTGGGTGAGATCCACTGCCTGGTAAACAATGCCGGGATCAACGATCGATCACCCGCAGATGCACTCGCCATCGATCGAATGCGCGAGGTCATGGCCGTCAATTCGATCACCCCACTTGCGTTGGCCTCGTCGGTGGGGCGCCGGATGATCGCGCGAGGTATCGCAGGATCGATCGTCAACATCACATCGATCCATGACACGGTCCCCATCACCGGCGGTGCAATCTACTGCGCCAGCAAGGCCGCATTGGCGGCGTCGAGTCGTGTCCTCGCCCTCGAATTCGCGCCCCACGGAGTGCGCGTCAATTCCGTCGCACCGGGAGAAACCGCCACCGCGATGAACGGCATCGATGACGAATCCTCGTATGCGGACATCGATCGCCCCGCTATCCCGTTGGGGCGTCCGGCCGGTGTGCACGAGATCGCAGCAGCCGCGGCGTTCCTCGCCGGGTCCGGTTCGAGCTATCTCACGGGGACCACCGTTACCGTCGACGGCGGACTGGTTCTGACTGCAGCCGAAGCGAATGCCCGCTACGCCGTCGATCATTCTCCAACGCAAGGTCTCATGAAAGGAATCGCATGAAAGCCATCGCAATCGAAGCCACCGGCGACCCAAGCGTTCTCACTCTCACCGAGGTTGACGAGCCGACATCCGGCCCCGGAGACGTCACTGTTTCCGTTGCAGCCGCTGCCGTCAACCCTGTCGATCTGAAGACCCGTTCGGGGTTCTTGCCCATCGAGTTGCACTTCCCAGCGGTATTGGGATGGGACGTCTCCGGAACTGTTATCGCAGTCGGATCCGCGGTAACACGCTTCACGCCAGGAGACCGCGTCATCGGAATGATCGCGCAACCGGCACACCGCTACGGAACCTATGCCGAACGCGTCACCGCCGACCAGTCCTTGTTCGCACCCGCTCCGTCGAACGTCACCCTCGAGCACGCTGCTGCGATCCCACTCGCGGCGCTCACCGCTGTGCAATGCCTCGAGAAACTCGACCTTGCATCAGAATCCACGGTGTTGGTGACCGGTGCTGCCGGCGCGGTGGGCCGAATAGCGTCGGCGCTGCTGATCTCGCGGGGACACCGCGTCGAAGCCCTCGCTCGCGAGAGCGACACTGACGAACTCTTGGCCCTCAGCCTCAGCCGGGTCATAGCGAGTCCCGTCGACCTGCCGCAGAAGGAGTACGACGCCATCGTCGACACGGCGGGTGTTGCCGAATCCGTCGACAGTGTGCGAGACGACGGCGCCTTCATCTCCATCGACGACAACGAGCAACCCGCACCGCAACGTGGAATCACACCGGCGAAAAGCTATGTCGACGAGGACGGCTCGGGCCTCGAATCATTCGCCGAACTGGTATCGACCGGTTCGGTCACCGTCCCTGTCGCCCGAACATTCCGGTTCGACGAAGCACCCCGAGCCCACGCTCTGCTGGCCGCGGGCGGAACCCGAGGAAAGGTACTGCTGATCCCATGACCGTGACCGCGAATGTCGAAAATGCCTTGTCCACAGTCGGTGTCACCGTTCCCGATGCGGACGCCGCCGCCAACTTCTTCGCTTCACTCCTGGGTGCGAACCGCGTCGTAAGATCCCCCGGACGTGCCTCCGTACCGATCGGATTGTCGGGGGTCGTGGATTTCGTATCAGCGGATTGGCCCCATCAACCCCCGCCGCGGTTGGTCGACATCGGCACCAACCATCTGTGCTTCACTGTCGGCGATATCGAACTCGCTGTGAGCTACCTTGATTCGCGAAGCGACGTGACAGTCCTCGGCGACGTGATCGAGGTACCCGAGGGTCCGATTGCGGGCAACAAGTGGGTGTACTTCCGGTCGCCGTGGGGCGATCTCTTCGAACTTCAGCAGTGGCCCGAGGAGCCGGGATACTTCCACGAGACCCAGGCCCGACTCCACCACAGACGAGAGGACATCGCGTCGGCCCTTCTCCCGACCTGCCGCGGTTTGGATCACACGGGCTACAGCGTCCCGGACCTCGACGCCGCGATAGCGCGTCTGGTGACCGCCCATTCGGGAACCGAGGTGCTCCGCACCGACATCGCAGCGGATCGCGGGTTCATGACGGCACAGTTCGATCTCGACGTCGAAGGAACGTCCCGGATGGCGATGGTATCCGTCGGCGACTTGAACATCGAGTTGTTCGAGCACCACATCGGCCGGCAGGAGGCCCCTCGCCCTTTGACCGCCAACGGGGGAAACTTCCTGACGTTCCGCTACGGGGGCGCCGCACGACTGATTCCGAGTTCGCTGTGAAGTACGGAATCAATCTCCCCAACTTCGGGCCGCAGATCGACCCCGAGGGGATTCTCGCGTGGGCCCGGACAGCGGAAGCTGCCGGATTCGACAATGTCCTGCTCTCGGATCACGTGGTGTTGACCGACGACGCGAATCGCCGCTCTCCCGCTCCGTTTTACGAGTGCCTGGCCACGCTGTCCTGGCTCGCAGCGAGTACCGAGTCGATTCGCCTGGGCAGCGGCGTGCTGATCGGCAGTCACCGACACCCGGCCCACCTCGCCCACGCGACCGCGACGATTGATCGACTCAGCGGCGGACGGTTGATCGTGGGCATCGGGGTCGGCTGGACTGCACAGGCTTTCGACGTCCTCGGCGTTCCGTTCACACGTCGAGGCCGACTGACGGATACCACTCTCGAAACCCTGATCGCAGCGTGGACGTCGGAGACATACGACGCACCGGGCTCGGCCGGAACACATCGCGTGCACAACGGACCTCTACCGCTGCAGCAACCACACCCTCCGTTGTGGATCGGCGGCAACGGACCCGCTGCGATCGACCGAACCAACAGATTAGGCACTGCATGGCACCCATTGCACCCTACCCGGGGCCTATGCATCGCTGGAGTCGCTTCACTCGCCCCCGGGCGTGAGTTCGTCCCCCGCATCTACTTTCTCCCCACCGAAAAATCTGTCGAATCACCAGACCGTCCACTCGGGTACGGAACCATCAACCAGATACGTGCCGACATCGATTTTCTGTCTGAGATCGGTGCACAGACGATTGTGCTCGATACCGATCCTGGCGACCAGCGACTGCGCCGCTCAACCGACCACGATCTCGATCTGATTCGCATTGCCGGCGAAAGTTTGGGAATGAGTCGGGTGGCCGTCTTATGACTCTGCGGCCCAGCTCGATTCGACAATCCATTTCGACCTCGGCGCTGCTGTTCGACATGGACGGAACCCTCGTCGATTCGCAGGCGTCGATCGAGGCCGTCTGGTTCGAATTCGCGGACCGGCACGGCGTTGATCGGGCGGTGGTAGCGCAGGCACTTCCAGGCCGCATCGCTTCCGACATCATCGTTCGGGTTCTCGGTAATCGAGCAAACGTCGAATCCGAACTGAACTGGATCAGGCAAAGCGAAGAGCAGAACTCGCATCCAGTTCGCGCCATCGCCGGCGCCAAGGACTTTCTGGCGTCTGTGCCCCCGGAGCGGTGGGCGATTGTCACGTCGGCCCCTCGATCGATGATGGTGCGAAGGCTCACTGAAGCCGGCCTCCCGCTTCCACACGCGTCGGTATGCGCTGAGGACGTGCGCGTCGGCAAGCCAGATCCCGAGGGCTTTCTTGCAGCGGCGGCGCGCTTGAAGGTTCCCGCCGCCTCCTCCACCGTATTCGAAGACTCCTCGGCCGGCATGGCTGCTGCGGCCGATTCCGGCGCATCATGCGTTGCAATCGGAGCCGAGCCCGGACGAAACCTTTTGAGAGTGAATAACTTTACTTCACTACGACTCTCCCGAGAGAGATCGGAGCTCGTAATCGACGTGGTACCGGAAATATGACGGATACCGTATCGGTCGATCTGGGAGGTACGTGGCTACGCATCCGCAGCGGTGAGCGAACCGAACGGCTGCCATCGCCCAGCGTGCTCCGACAACCGTCTGCCACTCCCGATCAACTCCTGCGCGAGCTGATCGAGACACTGGATCGATATCTACCGCCGGGTGCCGCAGTGAACATGGCGTGCGGGGCCGCGCTCGACGAACAGAAGGGCGTCGCCTATGGATCCGGCCCATTGTGGGGCGGCGCTCCTGCCGGTGAGATTCCGTTGCTGCGTCTCCTCGAATCCCACCGCCCGGACGTTCGATGGACACTCGTGAACGACGTGACGGCAGGGTTGGCGTCGTTCGCTCGTGGATTCACACGTCCCACCGATCGGCGCATCGCCTACCTCACCATCAGCAGCGGGATCGCACTGCGGATAGCTGATGCAAAAGAGGGAGTGATTCCCGTGGACGCATTGGGGTTGCAAGGGGAGGTCGGCCACCTTCGTGCAGTGACGTCGGGGCCGGATACGGTGCGACAGTTACCCTGCGCATGTGGAGGCGTCGGACATGTCGCGGCGATCTCGTCCGGCTCGGCGTTGACTGCTGTCGCCTCGGCTCTCGAATTGCCCTATGACAGAGATTCGTTCGGTCCAGCACTCGAGTCAGGCGCCCCTGGTGCATCACTTCTGTTGCGCGTGGTCGTCGAGCCGATCGCCGAGCTGGTCAGAACGATGATCGCCCTCGATCCACGACTGGATCGCATCGGGATCGGTGGCGGGCTCGCCGAAGGTCTGTCCGAGATGTACGAGAGGGAACTGTGTTCCCAACTCGCCTCGGTGCGATCGTACGCGGACACGTCACTGACTCCCGAGAGAATCCGTAAGACGATATACCTGTGCCGTCCTCACGATATCGACACCCTGTCCGGTGCCGACGATATTGCCGCCGGTCACCTCCGCGTAAGCAAGCTGTGAAAGAGGATTCATGACAACGCAACTCACCCATCGCGCAATCGTGAGAAGGGGCAGTCGGTCGAGCGTCGAAAAGCGGCCGACTCCAACTCCCGGGCCCGGCGAACTTCTCGTCGCCCCCGAGAAAGTCAGCCTGTGCGGGACTGACATTCAGATTGTGCGCGGAGACAGGGACGACCCCTCGCCCATTGTCGGCCACGAAGGCGCTACCCGCGTCGTCGAAGTGGGCGACGGCGTCACCGACTTCGAGGTAGGTGATCGAGTCGTGGTCAACCCGACGCATCCGCATGATTCATCGTTTCTTCTCGGCCACAACGTCGAGGGGTTGTTTCAACAACGCGTCATCATCGGCGTGCCCGCGGTCAGTGGAGGGTTGGTCACGCCGTTGCCACTGGAACTTTCCAGCGCACGCGCTACTCTCGTCGAACCGTACGCCGTCGTCAGGTATGCGCTCTCCTGCCTCTCACGTGAGTCACCGGAGACGCTGCTCATTTTCGGCGACGGTCTCATCGGAAATCTGGCTGCGGCCCTCGCACCCTCCGTTCTCTTCCCAACCGTCCGAGTAGTAATGGTCCACCGCACCGAACTCGGCATGGAGTGGACGACGAATCACTTTCCATCCGTGGTCAACTCGCTCGCTACCGAGAACTGGGTACGCAAAACCACTGGCTCGGTCGCTGTGCTGGTCGCGACTCACCGCGCCGGCACAGTAACGTCGATCGACACCGCTCTGGAACGCCTCGGCGATCGAGTTGTCGCCATGCATCCGATTGGTGGAGTGCCGGCCAAGGCCACGTCCGATTTGTTACCCGGGGTGGACATCGCCGGGGTGCGACAAGCCAACACGGGCGGACCGACACCACCCGCGATCACCACGTTCACCAGGGGCGCTCTGCGCGTTGCCTTGACTGGCAACAGAGGAGTCACGAACGACCAACTCGCCTCCGCTGCAGCTGCATTGACGAGCGTCGACGACACGATCGACACGCTACTCACACACCAACTCGGCATCGATGAGGGCACCGCATTGATGAACGTGATCTGCGAGAAACGGACCCGAGAGGTGGACGGCGAGTTGGTGATTCGATTGGTGGTGAATCTTGCGGGCCATTGAAGGTATTTGATCCGACGAACTCGGGGAACAACCAGCCAAGACCTCCCGCCCGAGATCCTTCACGAACTCGCATTGCTAGTGTTGAGGACGTGTTTGCACAGGGACCCAACGCGCTGACGGTAGAAGGCCAGTCGACGCTTCAACACATAGATTTCACTGTTTTGGATTCTTTTCGATTTCCCGACCGGCAGGGCTTCCCCGATTCATATCGCGCATTCATCAGGCACGCAGGTTGGGCGCGGACCTTCGGACTCTGGCTCATCTATCCGCCCGTCCTTCCCGGATTTGCGGACGGCTGGCAAGGGCGCGCCCGCAACCTCACCGCCCATCTTCATTCGGTCTACAGAGAAGGACAGGATGACGAGTTCGATTGGATGATCGAACCCGACGGCGATTGGTCACTCCCCGACTCGCTGCAGGTTTTCGGATGGAGCGAAAACGGTGACGCCCTCCTGTGGGACACAGCATCACGCGACACCGACGGAGAGTTTCCGGTTTGGGAATCACGCTCGTTCAACTCTCTCCACCGTCTCGGCGGGAGCATCCACGAAGCACTACCGTCCATTCGCACCCGGGCTATGGGCCTGTTCGGACCTCGCACCTCCGACATCGAGCCACTCCAGCCCACCCAACTCTGACGCGCGACCCAAATTATCGATAGGCCGCGGACACAGCCACGAATACGACACCTACGACGACGACCAGCGACAGATAACCGAGAACGAGTCCGGCCACTGCCAATCCGCGCCCACTTTCGCCGGAACGGCGAATCTGGTTCAACGACACATGGCCCACTGGAATAGCAAGAACTCCACCGAAGATTCCAAGTACAAGTGCGACGATGGCCAAGGCATTCGTGCCGCCGACCACCCCAGGGAGCGGCGCCGCCACCTGCCTGACAGGCCCGAACGTCGAACGAAGGCTCCTCCCTATCAGCAGCGCCGCGGCCATATACAGCAACAGCCCCGCCACAGATCCGGCTATCCAGGCTCCACGAAACGCCGGCCCGTCGACGTCGAGGATCCTCCCCGCCGCCCTCACACCGGATCCTGCTGCACCGACCGCGATACTCAAATTCACTGCGCCAGGAATAACGGCAAGCATGGCAATGGCACCGACACCAAGCGACAATGCCGGGCCACCGCGACGCCGCCACGCCAACGAACTCATCAGCGCTGCAAACAAAGTCACAGCGGCGCCTAGAAGCCCAGTCACAAATCCGACAACGACTCCCGTCTCGAAGTCCCCACCTAGATGACGAGCAACCCACTGTGCCCAGGCCCGCGCGAATGGCGGCCCGAGCGTCAGCGAGACAACGACCGTTGCAACCGCAACGCACGCCACGACACTGATGACCCGCAGAATCCACCCCAGATAACCGAAATGCGAATTATTTTGCGCAACAGTAGTTTCCGAGTCGATCACCAGGATTCCTTCGTTCAGAGTGTGAGAACAGAACGGCTCTAGCCGTCACTCCACACAGAACCGTGGCCGGACCGGCTCACTCATCTGATCAAGTTCTGGCGCCTGTGTCTGTAGTTCGTTCGCACGACCAAACCGGCGATAGCAACGATTACATATTTGTGTTAGCGTTGTTTCCATGGGTTCGAGAGCAAAGATTCTGGCCGCGGCAACCGAGCTGCTCAACACCTCCCCCAACGGCGACATATCCACCCGCGCCGTGTGCGAGATGGCCGGCGTCGGCGCCCCCGCGCTCTACCGTCAGTTCGGCGACAAGGACGGACTGCTCGCAGTCGTCGTCGAGGCGGGCTTCTTCGAATACCTCGAAGGCAAACGGGCTGCGACACCTTCCGATGACCCTGTCGCCGATCTGCGGGCCGGCTGGGATGCGCACACCGCCTTCGCGCTCGCGCATCCCGCTCACTACCGCTTGATGCACTCACCTTCCGCCCAGAGCGCCGACACCGCTCTGCAGGCTCAGGCGCTACTTCGATCCGTTCTCGAACGATGCGCTGCGGCAGGTGTTCTGACCGTATCGGTCGACGTGGCTACGCAGATGGTGATGTCCGCCAATGCGGGCGTCGCTCTGATGCTCGTCGTCAGGCCGGAACAGTACCCCGATCCGACGCTGTCACAGCGAGTTCGCGACGGAATCTTCGCGTCCATCATCGACGAATCCGACGCCCACCCGGAAACCTCACTCAACAGAGTTGCATCTACTCTCGACGCCCAACTGGCCGCCGCAGATTCAACTTCTCTCTCCGCCAACGAAGTCGGCCTACTACGAGAGTGGCTTCGCAAGCTGTCCGATGCAACTGAAACCAGTTCAGGAGTTACATCATGACTGACACCACCACCCGCGTCGCCATCGTCACCGGAGCTTCCGGCGGCATCGGGCGAGCGACTGCCGAGAAGCTCGCCGCCGACGGAATGGCTGTCGCCGTGCACTATTCAGGAAACATTCAACGCGCCCAGGAAACAGCTGACGCCATCGTCGCTGCGGGCGGTCGCGCCATAGCGGTGCATGCGGACGTCGCCGACGAAGGTGAAGTCGCGGCCCTGTTCGATACGGTCGAGGAGGAGTTCGGGGGCATCGACGTCGTCGTCCATGCAGCCGGAATCATGATTCTCTCCACCGTCGCAGAACTGAACTTCGACGATTTCGATCGGATGCATCGGACCAACGTCCGAGGGACCTTCGTGGTCGACCAGCAGGCAGCCAGACGTGTCCGGCGCGGTGGTGCGATCATCAATTTCTCCACCTCCGTGAAGAAGCTGGCGTTTCCGACTTATGCCGCGTACGCCGCCACCAAAGGTGCTGTCGACGCGATCACTCTGGTTCTCGCGAAAGAGCTACGGGGACGCGATATCACGGTCAACGCCGTAGCCCCAGGCCCCACGGCCACCGATCTGTTCCTTGACGGGAAAGACGAAGCTACAGTGGAGAACCTGTCCAAGCTGGCTCCCCTGGAACGCCTCGGCACACCGGTGGACATCGCGGAGGCTGTCGCGTTTCTCGCCGGCCCAGCTCGTTGGGTCAATGGCCAGGTCATCTACGTCAACGGCGGCGTGATTTAGCGAAACAATCGCCTAAGGACCACACCTTGGCAATTCCGACAAAACAGTCAAACCAGTCGACTTTGGTTGTAATGTGCAAACAATGGATAACCAGGATCGAGGGTCCGCCCGGACGTCACGACGGCAGTTCATCAGCGTTGCAGGGCTGGCGGCAACCGCGGTCATAACCCTCGCGACCTCCTCGACCGCCGGCGCCGCCGGCCCCACTGCACCCAATCCAGGTTCGCGGGTCGGCGATCCTGCGGAAGCCCAAGCGGTACAGCGCGTCGCAGAGACACTGCTGAACAGCGGAGTCCCCGGTCTTGCCTTCGCCATCGTCAAACCGGATGAGAAGAACCGCAAGGCGAGTGTCGCCACTACGTACCACTACGGCCAGGCCGACGTCGAAAACGGCGTGAGAGTCACTCCACGAACGCAATTCGAGATCGCCTCGGAGACCAAGACCTTCACCGCTGCACTACTGGCGAAACTGATCGCTCGGGGAGAAGTCGGATTGGACGACCTGGCGAGCAAGTATTCGGATGGCAACCCGCTGCCGAAAGGCATCGGCGGCGAGGAGATCACGCTTCGCCAACTGGTCACCCACCGTTCCGGCCTGAGCGACGACCCGCCCAATCTTTCGGCGGGGTGTGCCGATCCCACACGATCGTGCACGGACGAGAAGGCGAAGTACACCAGAAATATGCTCTGGAAAGGACTCCAAGACGCCGGCGCCTTGGAGTTCGCCCCCGGTAGCCACTGGCTGTACTCGGACTTCGGGTTCGGACTGCTCGGCACACTGATGGCCGACAAAATCATTCCGGGACAAGAGAAGCCACCATTCGCGGCGGCAGTCGCCCGCGAAATCACCGACCCGCTCGGGATGATGGGTACCGTGATCGAGACCAAAGCAACCGACCTTGCCGTTCCGTACCACCTCGACGGCACACGAGCGCCTCTGTGGAACAACACGGGTGCGATCGCAGGAGGGGGTGGGCTGGTCAGCACCGCCGAGGACATGTCGATTTGGGCTGCAACAACTCTCGGCTACGGAAACAACCCGCTCAAACCAGTCCTGACCTCGATGCTCGAGCAGATCGACACGCAAGCTCCGGAGAATCCTGCATTCGGAATGGGAATGGCGTGGCAGCTCCAACCCCCGACGCCGAACTTCCCACAACGGTTCGCCAAGAAAAACGGAGACAGCTCGGGATCCAACTGCATCACCCTGCTGGTTCCCGACAGCGGCTGGTCGATCACGATTCTGGCGAACGGTGGAAATGCGGCGATGATCGACCCTGCAGCCGTGAACCTGATGCATGATCTGGTTCCGAGACGACCCATATTCGGTAGCTCGACGGGAAGTTCGTCGGGCAGCGACGTCGGCTTCCAGACCGGGTCATTCGGATAGGCCCACTTGCCTACAGGCGCTACATCTTCGTCGAGCGCGCCATCACGAAGCAGTAGAGCCCGTAGGTGATGATGCCCAATCCGGCAAGGATCAGCAGCGCCACTCCGTACGGCTGCGCGCCCAGCGTCTTGAACGCTCCGTCGAGTCCGGAGGACTTGCCGGGTTCGGAACTGTTGACCGCAAGAAGAACCAGAATGCCGACTGCAGCGATGGCCAAGCCCTTGGCGACGTACCCGACGGTTCCGAGTCGGCGCACGAAGTTGCTGGGTGTGCCTTTCAGATCATCGAGGAAGTTCTGGCTCGCGCCCTTGTACACGTGGTACACACCAACGGCGATGATCGCGATCCCGCCGATCACCAATGCGATAGTTCCAAGCGTGTTCTCCATCAAACGCGCCGTGATCCCCGCACTCTGACCGCTGCTGGACTTCCCGCTACCGCGGGCGAATCCGAATGCAGTGAAAGCAAAACCGAAATAGACGAGCGAAATGCCCAGAGCCTTTGCGCGGTTGAAGAACTCTTTCTTCTTGTCGTCAGAGGACGGCGACGACGAGCTTCCCAACGCAGCTTCGGCCAATCTCCACAACGCCATGGCAAGGAAGGCCACGACGCCGACCCACAGAGCGAAGACACCCCCTGGCTTTCCTGCCAACTCGGCCATCGCACCCGATTGGTCCGCAGACCCGGATCCACCGAGAGCAAGGCGGATCGCGATATATCCGATCAGCAGATGAACCACACCGCTGACGACGAATCCGGCACGGGCAAAGCGCTCGAAGACATTGTTCTGTGCGACGTCAGCCGCCGTGGACGCGACGCTCTTCTGGTCGTGCGGTGACGATTCTTTATTCATCATGATCGTCGAACCATATACGGGCAGACGCTTCCCTCGAACGCCTGCATCAAGTGTTTCGAGATCAAGGGTTTCGAGGGTTCTGATCCGGCGTCGACCGCGGTTCTTCGGGGTTGGGAACCTTGGGGTCGATCGTGTCTGCATGATCTCGTTGCTGGTTCAGTTCCTCGCGAGAACTCGTCGCCTCTTTCCGATGCTGCGCTGCATGATGTTGCAGCGCAGACGCTTCCGCCGCTTTGGCGTCGGCCTCTGCCTGCACCATGCGCGCTTTGGCTGCTGTCTCTTCTGCCCGCGCCTCGCGCTCGCCTACTTGCAGTGACTTGTCTGCGACGTCTTCGCGGATCTGTTCTGCCTCGATGTGACGACGCTCGTCACGCCTGTTTCGCGCCACCCACAGGAGTGCGGCCACGATCGCTATCACCACGACCACGGCAACAATTATCCAGATAATGCTGCTGGTACTCATACTGCGAGAGGTACCCACCTGCGACTTTCTCACACGCAGGCAAACAAATACGCTGAAATTACAGGTCGGTCGGATGTGTGTTGGCTCCGCATAAAACCACGCACAGTTCACCGTCGGACGGCGGCGACACCGTTCCGTTCAGAACCGGAGCCAATGCTGCTGCGGTTCCCAACTCCACCAGAATCCGGAACTCCCGCCACAGGAATGCCCGCGCCTGTCGGATCGAATCATCTTCGACCACAACACTGTCTACCGAACTCTCATGCAGTGTCTCCCAGGCGATGGCACCAATTCGTGTAGCCCCCAACGAGTCTCCGGCGATACTGTTTACTTCGATATCCACCGGACGCCCCGCATCGAGCGAGGTGCGCAAGGTGGCAGCCCCGGTCGGCTCGACGGCTACCACGTGATCTTCGGGACGAGCCGCCGCGACGATTCCAGAGACCAATCCGCCGCCGCCGACTGCAACGCAATACGTGATCGGTCCGGATGCGTCGTCTTCGAGCTCGAGAGCGATGGTGCCGGCCCCACTGACGATGTCGGGCAGGTCGTAGGCGTGCAGTTCGAGCGCACCGCTGGTGCGTGCGATGTCCGCCGCAGCGGCAGCAGCGAGTGCATACCGGTCGCCTACCTTGTGAACGGTTGCACCCAACTCTCCGAGAGCCTTCACCTTGGCATCAGGCGCTGTCTCCGGCACCACCACTGTGCAGGTGAGTCCCTGTCGCCGCGCTGCCCACGCGGCCCCGATTGCAGCGTTGCCGCCAGACGCGATCACCACGCCGGCATCGGGCATGGTGCCGTCGGCGACCGCTCGTTCCACTGCATTGAGACTGCCGCGCACTTTGAAGGAACCGCCGTGCTGGAGGTACTCGAGCTTGAACAGAACCGGTACCTCACCCTGTGGCGTCGGTAGCGCAGAGCGAAAGATCGGAGTACGCCGCGCCAGTCCTGCGATACGAGTCCGCGCAGCTTCGACGTCCGAGCGCTCGATTGCCACTGGACCTGCATTGTTGTCGGCGGTGAGAGTCATGTACCAACCCTACGGTTCGCAACGTCGACCCGAAGCAGTCGGCCCATCGTCATCATGATGTCTGTTTTTCACCAAGGAATGCCCGCATCTGACCGAGACAATGCACCTCGGGGTGAATAAATTTACTACTACAAGCACAACGACGACATCAAGGAAAGGCACACCCCATGTCGAAGATCGCAGTATTCGGTGGAAACGGTTTTGCAGGAAGCGCAATCGCGAAAGAAGCCGCTTCACGCGGCCACGAGGTAACCGTCGTCGCTCGCAGCGCGCAGTCCGGAACCGACACGAATGTCGTGCAGGGTTCTGTTCACGACAACACGATCGTGGAGCAGGTCACGGCAGACAACGACGTCGTTGTCGTTGCCATCCCCGCTCGCGAGATCGACGGCAAGCGCCTGCTCGACGCCGTCACTCCCCTCGCAGATGCCGCCACACGCAACGGTGCTCGCATTGCCGTAGTCGGTGGCGCCGGCAGCCTGTTGGTCTCCGAGGGTGGGCCACGCGTCGTCGACACCCCCGACTTCCCGGACGCATACAAGGGTGAGGCACTCGCTCACGCCGACGTCCTCGATGCGCTCCGCGCGACCGACAGCAATGTCGACTGGTTCTACGTGAGCCCGGCCGCAGCGTTCGGTGCCCATGCCGGCGTCGCCCCGAAGGGATCGTTCCAGTTGGGTGGCGACATTCTCCTGACGGACGCCGAGGGCAACTCCGCCATCGCGGGCGAAGACTACGCCCACGCTTTTGTCGACGAGATCGAGACTCCGGCCCACCGTCGCCAGCGTTTCACCGTCGCACACTGAACATGAGCAACCTTCGTAGGCGCGCAGCCTGGATCACTGTTCCCGCTGCCGCCGCTCTCCTGCTCACCGCGTGCTCCAACGACGCGGAATCCGCAACGCCCAGCAGTTCTACGACGTCCACGAGCGTTGTTGCCGAACAGGGCGATCAACTCGAATCCAACAAGACCGTCGTCACGGACTTCTACGAACTGGCGTTCAACGGCCGTCAGGTACAGCAAGCCGCCGACCGGTACCTTGGCGACGTCTACATCCAACACAACCCCACCGCCGCCGATGGGGCAGCCGGATTTGTCAGCGGCATAGGCGGTTACGTCGAGGCCACACCCGGATTGCATGCCGAGATCACTCGCGTTTTCGCCGAGGGCGATCTGGTTGCCCTCCAGTCCCACACCACGTCTGCACCCGGCGACCGCGGCCAGGCGGTATTCGACATCTTCCGCGTCGACAACGGCAAGATCGTCGAACACTGGGATGCCATTCAAGACGTGCCGGAAACGTCCGCGAATCCGAACACGATGTTCGACGGACCCACCTCGTCGCCGTCCAAGTCGTCAGAAGTCTTGGAGCGCAACACGGCCAACGCGTTGACGTTCCTGCAGCTCGCCTTCAACGAAGGCAAAGCCTCCGAGGCTGCCGACCAGCTGGTCGGTCCGACCTACACCCAGCACAACCCCTCGTTCGCTGACGGCAAGGACGCATTTGTCACCGCACTGGCCGGGATCGAACCCGTTACCGGAGACAAGGCCACCAAGTTTCCACGGACGGTAGCCGAGGGCGACTTCGTCTTTGTTCAGACCTTCGCTTCGTCCGGTGAGGGAACGGCCGGCAGCGGCTCGATGGACATCTTCCGATTCGACGAGAACGGCAAAATCGTCGAGCATTGGGACGCCGTCCAGGACTACCCGTCGACGACTGCAAGCGGCAACACCGTGTGGGACGACGGTCGCTGAGACGACAACTCCGAACAGTTCAGAGAGGGATGCGGATCAGCCGACGTTGATTCGTTCTGTGTCGCCGTCGTAGTAGTCCAACAATCTCTGATCCATCACCCGGCGCCACAGCGGTGGAATCCACGCGATCACGATCATCACTGCGTAGCCGGCCGGAAGTTGCGGCGCTTCGGCCGCGCTACGCAGACTTTGGTACCGCAGCTTCGGGTTGGCGTGGTGATCGCTGTGCCGCTGCAGTTGGTAGAGAAACAGATTGCTCACGACGTGATCGCTGTTCCAACTGTCAGCGGGGCTGGCGCGAACGTACGAGCCGTCGGCACGCTTGCCACGCAGCAGGCCGTAATGCTCGAGGTAGTTCGCGGCTTCGAGGAAGGTGAATCCGGCAACTGCCTGCAGCAGGAGCCAGGGCGCGACCTCCCAACCGAAGATACCGATCAGCGTCGCGAAGAGGACAACACTCATCGCCCAAGCGTTGAGAATATTGTTCTCGAAGCTCCAGGTTCGTTTGCCTTTCCTCTGGAGTCGAGCGCTCTCGATGCGCCATGCCGAACGCAGCCCGCCGAACACACTTCGTGGCAAGAACCTCCAGAAGCTCTCACCGAACCGTGAGCTGGCCGGGTCCTGCGGAGTAGCTACACGCACATGGTGGCCGAAATTGTGTTCCACGTAGAAGTGCCCGTAGAGAGATTGCGCAAGCGCCACTTTCGCGAGCCACTGTTCGATCTTCTCGCTCTTGTGGCCGAGCTCGTGGGCCGCGTTGATACCGACGCCGGCGACGACGCCCACCGTGAACGACATCGCGATCTTCTCCGCGATTCCCATCGGAGCGTTGATCCAGCACCAGCAGGTGAAGACCAGACCGGCGTATTGCAAGGGGAGGAACGCGTAAGTGCACCAGCGGTAGTAGCGGTCCTTCTGCAGTCGTGGGATCGCATCGTCCGGCGGACTTTCGCCGTCTTCACCGGCCAGCATGTCGATGATCGGGATGACGATGACCAGTAGCCACGCGCCGGTCGCCCAGAACAATCCGAGACGAAGGTTGTCGACGAGAATCCAGGAGAGGAACGGGCTGAGTGGAATCAGCAATCCGAGCGGCCACAGGTACCTCTTGCGGTCGCGCCAGCGCGGATTTTCGCCGGACGGCGAGTCGGTGTTCTGGACAGCGTTCGATTCGGTACGCCGTGCGTCGGAAGTCGCTGTCATTCGCCGATCTCGCCTTTCGTCCCCTCGAACGATTCGCCCCACGCACCGTTCACGCTCAGCAAACCAGAACTAATGTCCGGACGGGTATGGTCCCGAAATCCAGAGCGCCCTGCTCGAAAGACGGCACGAGCGCTTGTACTCACCAAAAACTCCCCCGCACATCACTGCTCACCCCGACAGTAGATACGGACAAAATACCCCACGGATCTGCGGGGATGGCGACCACCTCCGCACGTCGCCGAGGATCGATGATCCCTGCCAAGGCAAGGTCGAACCGCGTCGCCCTCGTCGAAGTAACGGTAACCGGCAGTGACAGAAATCATAAGCAGAGGACAGGATTTCCGCTCGTAGTGGCGACCAAAAAGACTGCGCGCCCTCAACTGGTCAGTTGCGGGCACGCAGCGAAAAGGTGAGCAAGCGTCAGAGCGTTGCAAACACCTTCGTTTTCACTTCGTTCAGCCAACCGTTCGCGGTCACGAAGTCTGTGACGCTCGACTGCAATCCGAAGACGTGCCCGGCCTGCGCCGCCGGCAGCCTCGTGAAGAGGTTGTCGTCGAGGACCGCCTGAACCGCCGCACTGGTCGACCCGTCCGCGTTCAGCGGATACAGCACGACCGTCACGCCGTTCAGGATGTCGGCCAACTGTTCCATCGGATAGGACGCGTATCCGGCATCGGTGTAATTGGTCGGAACACCGGGCCCGTACGCCAATCCGAGTTCGTTGACCACCAAATTGCCGATCGCACCGGTGGGCTGCTGAACCGAGAAAGCGCCGGGCGCGTCTCCGAGTGAAATGTGAATCCACTTGTTGGTCGCGATCACGTCGGCGTACTCGCCACGGACACGTTCGAGATTCTCTTCGTAAGCAGTCCGCGTCGACTCGAGCACGTCGGTCTTGCCAATTGCCTCAGCAAGCTCGGTGGTGATCTTCTTCCAGTCGCCTCGGCTCTCTCCCTTGACGATGACGGTGGGTGCAATGCCGGACAGACGGTCGAACGCCGCTTGGTCCACCTCGTCGGCGTCGCCGACAATGATGTCGGGATCCGCCGCAGCGATCGCTTCGAAGTTCATTTCCCCGAAAGGCCCGATGGTCGGGAGCCCGTCGACGAAGGCCTGCTGCTCCGGCGTGAATTCACTGATCCACTTGCCGTAGTCCTGCACAGCAGCCGGTTTCACTCCGAGAGACATGAGCTGCCAAGGAGTGTCGTACGACGCGGCGACGACGCGCTCAGGTGAAACCGGCACCTCGATGTCCCCGTACGCCGACGCGACGGTCCGGACGTCCGTCTGCTCGGAGTCGGCCGACGACGAGGAACAGCCGGTCACCACCATCGCACCTACGACGGCAACCGCCGCCGCTGCGATGACTCTGGAACCGAAAGAAAATGATCGAATTGCGCGCACGCAGAACTCCTACAGGGTGATTGTTTAGCCAACCCTAAGTTCATTCTGCGGCACGGCACAAGTCCGATCGAGGCGCTTAGAGTCGCTGTTCGGACTAGTCCTGTAGCCAATCGGTCATTGGCGCGCGCGGATGATCGATCAGGCTTGCAAACTCCCCCGGTGTCACGCCCATCGTTCGACGAAAAGCCGCACCGAACGCGCTTTCGGAACGAAAACCCGTCTTCCGCGCCACAAACGAGATGCTTCGACCGAGTGCCAGAAGTTGCATCGCGTGATGAGCCCGCAATCGCATACGCCATTCCGAGAAGGTCAATCCGGTCTCGGCCGGAAACCGTCGTGTGAGAGTCCTCGTACTGACTTTTGCGTCGGTGGCCCACTCCTCGACCGATCGGGTGTCGGCCGGGCTGGCAACCAACTGGTCTGCGATCTGCCGAAGCCACGGCGTCGTCGGCAGCGGTACATCGAAAATCAGTCGTGGAACGGGTTCGACGAGATCGATGGCAAACGCCTCGGCTCGCCGACGCGCCGCGTCCGTCAAGTCGTCTCGGGTGAGGTGATCGAGTACTTGTTCGAGCAGTGGAGGGGTGGACAAGGCCACCACACGATCCAACCCGGTCACATCGGATGCCACCAACCACGTGCACGACAATTCTGTGCCGCTGCGCGCCGTCACCTCGTGGGGAACAAAGGACGGGATCCACAGACTGACTCCGCTCGGCACCGTGTACACAGTCTCCGGAGTACGGACCTCGAGAACACCGTCGATCGCCCACAGCAATTCGTGATCGCTGTGGCGGTGCATCTCCCACGTGAAGTCGGAATCGACGGCCAGCCGATTGGTCGCCAACCGCAAGTACCCGTCGGCACTGACGCGCAGCGGTCGAACGACGCGTTGCCACTCGGACAGTTCGTCGAGCGGACTGCTGATCGGGTAGTCGATCTGCTCGCTCACCGCAGCGTCGACAGTTCGGGATGTCCGAACAGGCCAGGCAACCCACCGGTGTGCAGGAAGACCGTTTTTGATCCCGCCGTGATGGCTTCGTCCTTCATGAGTTGGATCAATCCCGCAAAGGCTCGGCCGGTGTACGTCGGGTCGAGGAAGATGCCCTCAGTACGAGCCAAACATCGGATCGCGCCGGCTGATGCTTCCGTGAGCGTCGAATATCCTTGTCCAACTTGGTTTCGCAGGATCTGAAGATCTGCGGCTCGCGCGGTCGGACCAGGCATCTCGTCCAACAACCCAGCGACAGTCGACACCGGGTCGGCAACAGCCCCGACGTCGACGCCCACAACTCTGTCGACGCCCAGATGCGCGACAAGGCCTGCCATCGTTCCACCCGATCCGAGTGCAACCACGACGCGATCGACGCCGGCGAGTTGCTGTTCGATCTCGCGTGCGCAGTCCACGTATCCCTGCGCAGCCACCGCGCTGGTACCACCGAAGGGAATGACAAAAGGTACACCGCCCGAGTCCGCGACGGCCTGCACCGCGGCGTCGAGCGCGGATGCCGTGTCCGCACCGGCCCAGACGATCTCAGCGCCCGCGAGTGCATCCAGAACGAGATTTCCCTGCGCGGATTCCGGCTCGGCACCACCGAGCACCAGCACACAACGCAATCCCAAACGGGCTGCTGCCGACGCAGTCAAGCGAGCGTGATTGCTTTGCGGTGCACCGGTAGTGATCAGAGTCGTCGCGCCGACGGCCAAAGCCTGAGCGCAGGTGTACTGCAGCTTTCGGATCTTGTTGCCGCCGCCGCCCAGGCCAGTGACGTCGTCACGTTTGATCCACAGATCTTCCGGCCCCAATCCGAGTGCCTGCGCGCAACGCGCCAGAGGTTCGACGGGCGTCGGCCAACTGCCCAAGCTGATCGGCGGAACGGCGGAACTCAACATTTGACGAGTCTAGTTCGACCGTGCACCTACAGGCTGGGCTCGCATACAGTCGGGACATGGGAACTTTCACGACGACCACACGTGATGTACCGCTGACCGTCAGCCGACCGGATTCGCCGAGTGAACCGAGACATGCGGTAGTAGTTCTCCAAGAAGCGTGGGGCGTGAACCAACACATCGAGAGCATCCTCGAACGCCTCGCCGATGCCGGCTACCTTGCCGTCGCCCCGCATCTCTACCACCGCGGCGCACAGACCTCCTTCACCGACTTCCCGTCCGCGAAGGATGCGCTCATGGCACTCGACAGCACAAGCATCGGCCACGACGTACGTGCCGCCGTCGACTACAGCCGATCCGAGGGAGCAGACAAAGTCGGCTCCCTCGGATTCTGCATGGGCGGCACCGCATCCCTGTGGTGTGCCGCCGTACCCCTCGTCGATTCCGCTGTCACGTACTACGGTGGCGGCGTTGCAGAAGCCCGATGGGATGGGATTGCCGCAGGCACCGAACTTGCAGCGCAACTGCAGGTCCCGTGGCTCGGTCACTACGGCGACCTCGATCCGAGTATCCCGCCGGAGAGCGTCGAGCAATTGCGCGCAACCGCGTCCGATCTCGCCCGGGTGTACCGCTATGCCGACGCCGGCCACGCGTTCAACAACGACACTTCGACCAGCCACTACGCCCCGGATTCTGCTGCCCTCGCCTGGACCCGCACTATGGAGTTTTTCGCCGAAACCCTGTGATTGCCAATGTAAGTCAGGGAACCCGCTTGACCACCGTGCCGGTGATCTCGTCCTGAACCTGTTCAGCCGTTACCGCTCGACTCTGCGCCCGACGTGATCGGGTGAAGTAGTAGATGCCGATCACGGCAAGAACAAACGGCACCCCGAACACCAAGGTCATCTTGAAATCCTCGACCCACAATGTCGTGACGAGGATCGCGACCATGAGGACACCACCCAGTATCGTCCCCACCGGGAAGAACGGAATCGTGAACGAGAGGGTTCGTCCTTCGCTTGCCATCCGCTTGCGAAAGAACCAGTGCGTCACGAAGATCAGCAGCCACGTCGCCATCGCCCCGAACATCGACAGCGAGATCATCAAGGTGAATGCCTGCTCGGGAAAGAGCACGTAGACGATGGTTGCGACGGCGATACCCGACGTCGACAGCAGCAAGGCATTGACCGGTGAGCCGTTGGCCCTGACCTTGCCGAGAATGGCCGGCGCGTCACCAGCACGGGAGAGCGAGAACATCATTCGCGAAGACACGTACAGCTGACTGTTCATCGCGGACAACGCGGCGATGATCACCACGAAGTTCAGCACACTGTCTGCGCCCGGAATCTTCACAACCTGCATCACCGTGACGAAGGGACTTCCGCCGCTCAAGATCTTGTCCATCGGAGCGATTGCCAGAATCAGGGCAAGCGTTGCGATGTAGAAGACGAACAGTCGGACGATCGTCACACGGAACGCCTTCTTCACCGCCACCGCGGGGTTTTCCGCCTCACCGGCTGCAATGGCGATCATCTCGATGCTCAAGTAGCTGAAGATCGATACGATCACGGCAAACCACATGCCGGACAAACCATTCGGGAAGAATCCGCCACCGGCCGTGTAGTTGTGAAATCCGTAGTCCGGGTTCCCGCTACCGAACACTACGTACGCTGCCATCACGATGAACGCCACGATCGCGAAGACCTTGATCGTCGAGAACCAGTACTCCATCGTTCCGAAGGCCTTGACGTTGAACATGTTCACGCCGATCAGCACTCCGGAGAACAACACGATCCACAGCCATGACGGTACGTCGGCGAACCAGAACTGCATATATTCACCGATTGCGGTGACCTCGGTACCGACCGCGAGGACGATGCACGACCAGTAGAGATAGCGAACGAGGAAGCCGATCAACGGTCCGACGTAGAACTCTGCGTACGCACCGAACGAACCTGATGTCGCATGTGCAACAGTCATTTCGGCGAGGGCACCCATCAGCAGGAGGGCGATCAACCCGCCGATCGCGTAACTGATGATGACGCTCGGGCCGGCAAATCCGATGGCGAACTTACTGCCGAGGAAGAGTCCGGTGCCGATTGCACCGCCGAGCGCGATCATGCTCATCTGCTTGGGGCCGAGTTCGCGTTTGAGACCTGATTCTCGCTGCTGAATGTTTTTGAAATCACTCATGAAAGCTCCTTGCGAAAGGCGGTACCTCCCGGTCCGCGGAAACTTGGAAGAATCAGGTGACTGCGTCGCGCTCGCGGAATTCGGGGCGATCCCAGGACTTGTTCTCGAGGATGCCTCGCAACACGTCGACGGCGTTCCACACGTCGGCGTATCCGAGATAGAGCGGAGTGATACCGAACCTCAGCACTCCTGGTTCGCGGTAGTCGCCGATGACGCCCCGCGCGATGAGAGCCTTCATGATGGAATAGCCCTCGGGATGAACAAAACTCACGTGCGAGCCACGACGCTCGTGCTCGCGCGGCGTGATCAACTCCAAACCGTAGGCAGCGCAACGCTCCTCGACGAGGCTGATGAAGAGATCGGCCAGCGCGAGCGACTTGCTGCGGATGTCGGCCATGTCAGCTTTGAGCATGATGTCGAGACCACATTCGACGAGAGACAACGACGTGATGGGTTGAGTACCACTCAGAAACCGTCGTATTCCTGCGCCCGGTTCGTAGGCCGACTCCATCGCGAACGGTCGCGCGTGCCCCCACCACCCGGACAGCGGCTGGATTCCGGTGTTCTGATGGCGACGGTTGACCCAGATGAATGCAGGTGAACCCGGACCGCCATTGAGGTACTTGTACGTACACCCGACCGCGAAGTCGGCGTCGGCACCGCTCAGATCGACAGTGACGGCGCCGGCCGAGTGTGCGAGATCCCAGATCATGAGGGCGCCACGTTCCTGCACTGCTGCAGTGACTTCCGTCATCGCATACAGGTTTCCGGTGCGGTAGTTGACGTGCGACAACATCACTACGGCGGTGTCCGGTCCTACTGCTTCGGTGAGGTCGCCCGGTTGGTCGATCAGGCGTAGTTCGTATCCCTGATCGAGCAGCGAGATGATGCCCTCCGCAATGTAGAGGTCAGTGGGGAAATTGTCGCGCTCGGAGACGATCACCTTCCGGCTGGGATCCTGTGCAGCCGCGATGGACAGCGCGGAGGCCAATGCCTTGAACAGGTTGATCGACGTCGAATCCGTTACTACCACTTCGCCTTCACCTGCTCCCAGCAACGGGGCAAGTTTGTCACCGAGGCGGACCGGGAGGTCGAACCATCCAGCCTCGTTCCAACTGCGAACCAAGCCGTTGCCCCACTCGTCGCCGATCACTCTCGCGGCGCATTCCTGCGCGGCAATGGGACGCGCGCCGAGCGAGTTTCCGTCGAAGTAGAGAACGCCCTCCGGAATCGCGAACTCGCGGCGGAACTCCCTCAGGGGATCCACTGCGTCGGCCTTGACGCAGTCTTCCAACGAAAGTGTGGTTGTCGATGTCATGACGATTCTTCTCCTGCATGTGTCGGCGTTGAGGGTGATGAAGGCAGAGTCCGGAGCACGGCCCGTACCGGGCTGGCATCGAGGTCGAGGAACTTCAGCGGCAGTGCGATCAACTCGTAGTAGCCTTCGTCGACGTCGTCGAGGCAAAGTCCTTCGAGGATCGCGACGCTACGATCGCTTGCCGCGTGGTGCCCGTCCATGGTCTTGCTGTCCATCGGATCGAACGAGGCGCCGTCGATTCCGATCAGAACTCCACCGCGGTCGGCGAACCAGTGGGTCAGCTCCGGAGATACACCGGCGAAGTCGTTGTCCCACTCGCGTGGGTACTTCGGGTACGTCCTCAGAATCAGCCGTTGCGGCAGATGGCCGCCGAGTCGCTCCACCGTCTCTTCGACGGGCCTGATGCAGGCGGCACCGTCGACCCCCGTCATGTCGACCACCAGTGCTTCGCCGAGATAGGGCTCGAGGGGAACGGAACCAATGGTCGCGCCGTCGATGCGAGTGTGCGCCGGCGCATCGGCATGAGCACCGATATGAGGAGTGGTGGTGATTCGGTTGATGGTGACGGCGTCACTGCCGCCGAGGTCGGACGTGACAGCCCGGTTGAAGGCGGTATCACCTGGCCACACGGGCGTCGATTCGGAGATCGGCGGGCTGATGTCGATCAACCGCGCCCCCGAATCGCCCGTGTGTCGGCCGATCCTCGGAACCATCCGGACCCCTTCGTCGCAACAGTCGACTGTGTAGATCTCGACCGTTTGATAATTCGATGTGTTTGGCAAAAGCTAGGATCATCGACGGGCGCGGTCAATAGATGCTGAATATTTTCGCGACGGCAGGGAGAAATCGGATGATAAATGCGATCGAACGGGCAGCTGCCGCAGCTCGGCCGAATCATGTTCGGCTCGACGACGTCGATACAGCGATTCTCCGCGAACTCGTCCGGGATGCACGCATCCCCAACAACGCACTCGCCGAGAAGGTCGGGATAGCGCCGTCGACCGCTCTGGCGCGGATGCGCGCGCTACGCGAATCGGGCGTCATCAAGGGGTTTCACGCAGACATAGACCTCGAGCTACTCGGCCTCGAGATCTCGGCGATGGTGTCGATTCTGATTCACTCCCACGCCAGGAGCCGGATGACGGAAATTGCCGAGCACCTGAGCGGATTGGATTCCGTTCAGCGAGTGTTCCTGATGAGTGGGGACCGTGATCTCCTGGTGCACGTGTCGTGTGAATCCCCCACTCGGCTTCGCGATTTCGTCAGCGCGCACCTCAACGATCCGGCCATCGCCAATACCCAGACCAACCTGATCTTCAGCGAACTGAGTCAAGGCGGCTGAACTGCAGCTGTCGCCAAGGCCGATTCGGTGTACTCTCGTAACCTACGTCTCCGGACGGAGTACGCGGAGCGCTGATCAATGTCGGAACACAAGCAAATGCAACCCCCGGACTACCACCGATGCCTCGAAACGGTGTTCTCCTCACCCGCCGCATGCCGCGAGATACTGGAAAGACTGTCCAAGATGACGGAGGCAGAAGTCCAATCGCGATGGTCGCCGTGGGTTGACCAGGAACCCCCACCCTTCGGTTCGCATGTCAAGGATCAAGTACCCGCAGAGGTGCAGTTGGCGGCGCTACAAGTCACATACGATTCCCATCGAAAGTCGACTATGGCGCTGTGGCGCCAGTTGTCGGACATCATGGGCATCCCCGTCATGCAGGAAAGCCTCGTCGAACTCATCTGGAGTGTGCGTATGACGATCGAGCGGCTCAACAACCGAATCGAGATGCTCGAAAACGCAGCTACACAATCGGGCAAACCTGCTCCTGACGCATGAGATGACTGTGTTCATCCCACTAAAGTCGGACAGCATGTTGCCACTCGGGTTGTCCATGCTCTGGGAGTCGGTGGAGCCGGAAGCCGCTCTGGAGGAGCGATTCGGATTCAACAGCTTTGGCGCAGCCACCCATTGGGTCTCGGCGGTACTCGAGCAGACTTGGGGGTTGACGGCCCTCGAGTGCTCGCGAATGGCGATCAGTGACCAGAACGCGATTGTGTGGGTTGCGAGCGACCGAGGTGGGCTGGTGGTGAAGTGGTCGCGCGCCACAGAGCGCTTCGCGAACCTGGAGGCGTCGACGCGCCTGCTGAGCGCACTCGCCGCGCAGGGCGTGCCCGTTCCGTCACCAATCACGTCCCTGAACGGATTGGACCGGGAAACACTGCTGGACCGGGAAACACTGGAAGGGCCTTCGTGCGCAGTGTCATTCACCGTACTGCCGGAGTTGGCGGGAGATTGGTTGGACGTGCAGGACCGCGTGGCGGTCCGTTCGGCAGGAGCATGTCTGGCAGAAATACACCGAACGCTCGGCGCCACCCATGTCGACGGATCGGTTTTCTCGTCGCGCAGCACCGGGTTGAAGGAGCGCATCGGTGGTTGGCTCGAGAATTTCGACCGCGGGTTCGCGCCTGAGGCAACGCGTAGGCTCGTGGGCCTCCTGGCGCGTGCGTCCGAGCTCGATGACCAAACTCAACTGGTACACAACGACTTCCGTGCAGCCAACATCTTGACTCGAAACTCTCGGACCACCGGAGTACTCGACTTCGACGACGTGGTGATCGACCACCGGGTGAGCGACCTGGCCAAGGCAAGCGTCTATCTGGGCACCCTGTTCACCGATTGGCGACCGACACCGATCGCGGTACGGCAGAGCCTGCGCGCCGGCTACGAATCCGTCCGTCCCCTCAGCCGATCCGAGACAGAATGGTTCGAGATCCTCGAACTGTGGCACGGCCTGATGGCAATCCCGGGTGAGAACGACACCGCCGGTTGGGCATCAGCGTTGTGACAAAAGTGGGGACGCCGGTACCGGCGTCCCCACTTCGCTTCCGATCACATCAGGATCCGGCGCGGATCCATTCTTCGAGATGCGGCGCCTCGGTACCGATCGTCGTGCCGTCGCCGTGACCGGTGTGAACCTTGGTCTCGGAGGGGAGCGCGAACAGCTTGTCGCGAATGGACCCAATGATGGTCGGGAAGTCTGAGTACGACCGCCCCGTTGCGCCGGGTCCACCGGAGAACAAGGTGTCGCCGCTGAACAGTTCCCCCGCCTCGGGCAGGTAGAGGCAGGTCGACCCCGGGGAATGGCCCGGTGTGTGGATGGCCAGAATGTCCGTACCCGCCACAGCAATACGCTGATCATCTTCCAAGCTCAGATGCTTCACCCCGGGGTGAGTCATCTCCCAGAGGACATCGTCGGCCGGGTTCAGGTAGATCGGAGCGTCGAGTTTCTCGGCCAGCTCCGGCGCAACGGTAACGTGGTCGTTGTGGCCGTGGGTGCAGACGATTCCGATCACCTTGCGTCCACCGACAGCGTCGATGATCGGCTGCGCGGTGTGAGCTGCGTCGACGATCACCACTTCGTTGTCGTCACCGATCAGCCAGATGTTGTTGTCGACGTCCCATGTTCCGCCGTCGAGGCTGAACGTACCCGAGGTGACGACGCGATCGACTCGCAATGTCACAGGACCACCACCGAACGAAGGACCTCGCCGCGGTGCATCGTCTCGAATGCCTTCTCGACCTCGTCGAGCTTGATGCGCTCGCTGACGAACTTCTCGAGCGGCAGACGCCCCTGCTGGTACAGGTCGACCAGAACGGGGAAGTCACGCTCGGGCAGGCAGTCGCCGTACCACGACGACTTGAGGGCTCCGCCGCGCGAGAAGAAGTCCACCAGCGGCATTTCCAGCTTCATGTCCGGCGTCGGAACTCCCACCAGCACTACGGTTCCCGCGAGGTCGCGGGCGTAGAACGCCTGCTTCCAGGTCTCGGGACGGCCGACTGCGTCGACAACCACGTCGGCGCCGAAACCTCCGGTCAGCTCCTGGACCGCTTCGACGACGTCGTCGACCTCGGTGGCATTGATCGTGTGCGTGGCACCAAGTTCCGTGGCCCACTCCAGCTTTCGAGGATCCCGGTCGATGGCGATGATGGTATTGGCACCGGCCAGGCGTGAACCCATGATCGCTGCGTCGCCGACCCCGCCACACCCGATCACGGCCACTGAATCACCGCGTCCGACGTTGCCGGTGTTCATCGCGGCACCCATGCCGGCCATGACGCCGCAACCGAGCAGTCCGACGACAGCCGGATCGGCCGAGGCGTCGACCTTGGTGCACTGGCCTTCGTGAACGAGCGTCTTGTCTGCGAATGCGCCGATGCCGAGTGCCGGCGTCAGTTCGGTGCCGTCTTCGAGCGTCATCTTCTGCTCGGCGTTGAACGTGTCGAAGCAGTACTGCGGGCGGCCACGCTTACACGCACGACACTGCCCGCATACGGCACGCCAGTTGAGCACGACGAAGTCGCCCACCTCGACGTGAGTGACACCGGGGCCGACGCTCTCGACGATGCCCGACGCCTCGTGCCCGAGCAGGAACGGGTACTCGTCGTTGATTCCGCCGTCGCGGTAGGTCAGGTCGGTGTGGCACACACCGCACGCTGCAATGGCGACCACTACCTCGTTGGCGCCGGGATCGGGGATCGTGATGGGGACGATTTCGACGGGGGCACCCTTGGATCGGGCGATGACGCCGCGTACCTGCTGTGGCATGGCTTTGCTCCTGGCTTCGTGCGATTGAGGACGTGTCGTCACATGGCGCCGTGTTTTCACATTGCGATATGTGCACTCGTTGAAAGGTTAGCCCGAAGTAGGTGCCCGCAACCCTGGTCGAACTGACTGACCGACCTGGCCGAAAGGACTAGGGTGCAGGCTTCACGCCGGCCTCGGCGCCCGCGGCGGCCGCCGCACCCCGACTCTCGACGCCCAATTTCCGCAGGACCCCCGCAACATGAAACTTGACTGTGCTCTCACTGACGCCGAGTCGCTCCGAGATTGCCTTGTTGCGCCGTCCGGCCACCAGATGCTCGAGTACCTCGAACTCCCGCGGTGCCAGTTCGGTGAGTACGTCGCGGTTCGGCAGCGCGACTGGGGCGTCGAGCGGGATGGTTGCGCTGATCCGGTTCCCCCACCCGGGCGTCGACTCGGATTCGACGGTTCCACCCAAAGTCTCTACCCTCGAACGTAATTGGCGTTCCACGTCGATCACGTCGGCTTCACCACCACCGTCGTCGCGGATGTCGATCGAGAGCGAAGCCGCGTCGAGGGTCCAGGCCACCCGGATTCGCGAGAGCGTCTGCTGATCCGACAAGGCCAAGACCGCGCCGCGGACGACCGCGCGGGCGCCGTGCGCCACTTCACCGGGTAACCCACGCCCGTCGACGGGTGGCTCCACCAACTCCAACGCGATTTCCCGATGCTTGAGCAGCGAACGCAATTCCCCACGCATCCGCGCAAAAGCGGTGGTGGTCGACTCCTCGGCCAACTCGCGGTGCACGTCGACGGCCGAACGCAGGCCGATCAGGGCCGAAGCCGCAGTCTCCCTGGCCGAGGTTCGAGCACGCGTGTCGTCGAGATCCGCCGAGCGCAGCGTCGCCAGCATCGTCTCGAGGGTGGCCGCATGCACCTCCGTCATCTCTGCCACGGTGCGTGCACGCTCGGACGACGCTGCCCGCGACTCGGCGAGATATGCCGGGCTCGCGTTCCGGACCTGGAGCTGAATTCCGGTTGAAGTCACTGCGAACAGTGCCTGGATCAATTCGAGGGATGCTGTCTTCACCGGTACGGGGTGCGGTGTCAAAACGAGAAGCGTATCGGTTCGATCAAGCATCGCAAGCACTTCACGATCCCGGCCGGCGATAGCGCATTTTCCCCGAAATATCTGTCCGACAGTGAGATCCGTACGGATACGGTCGAGTTCGGCGATGGTCACACGATCGACGACGGCTGGATCCCCAGCGACCTTGCGCGGCCTACCGGTGCATTCACGGGTGAAGATCACCAGGGAAGTGTGCGGCGCCATGTCCGCGATCAACGTCGAAAATCGTCGGCCGATTTCGGGAAGTGGTCCCACCAACACGTCTCGAAGGGCGGTGATCAGTAGCGCATTGTCGGTGGTGCTCACCGTTCAACGATAACCATCCGGTTCACTGGTGCAGCGTGGTCTTCATGAGCATCACGTTGTAGTCGGACCACGTGGTGGCGAGAAAGTAGAGGTCCTGCCCCTGCGACCAGGGGTGCATGTACGCGCCGTAGAGTCCCGGAACCGCGTCGGTGCCGATCACGACGTCCGGTGCGCTCCACGGGCCGGTCAGGTCCGAGGCCGTCCGCAGCACCAGCGCTCCCCACTCGTTGGAGTACATCGCGACGAACTTTCCGAGATAGTTGTTGTACTGCACCGACAGTTCGCTGACATCCCCGTCGAGAACTACTGCAGCGGCAGCAGGATTGTTGGGGACCCATGCCTTTCCGTCCCAGTATTCGTACGCCGCGACGTCCGCGATGGAGGCTTCCTTGACTCGCGAGAGACGCCCCTCGCCAAAGCGTCCGGCGGGGGTGCCGAAGTTGTAGACGTAACCACCGTCCTTGACGAAGGACCCCATCTGGAAGTTGTCGTTACCTGTCAACGGCAGATTGGGCCGGGACGAGGCCGGTTCGATCTGCCAGGTCTCACCGTTGTCGTGCGAGGACGCGATCTGCGAGAAGTTGGTGACCCACTCGCCCGACCCTCCCCACGAACGTATCGACATGTAGTTGACGTACTGAACGCCGCCCACGGAGATACCCGTCGTCGGAATGCTGCTGGTTTCGACGCCGGTGACTTTCAGACTTCCGATGATCTCGCGCGAGTGATTCGGTCGGTCGGTCGGTGAGGAGTCGATGTTCATGCCGTCGGACAGATTTCCGTCCGAGCTACGGAACAGGACGTTGCTGCGCCAGTCGCCGACCACCCCGGAGCACAGAGGGTCAGATCCGATACCGACGGTGTCACCGAAAGCTGTCAGGACCTGACCTGCGCCGTTGTCCCACATGATGCCCAGATCCGTGCCGAGAACGTTGAACCGCTCGACGGTTTGGTTGGGGCTCAGCGCGCCCGTGATGTACTCGACCGCCGAGGTGCGGCCTTGCAATTCCGGCAGTTTGCCATCCGTGCCGTTGAGCCAGGGAATCGGATTGGTCGGCCCACCTGATTGATCCAAGCTCCCGGTGACATTGCAATCCCACGGGGATGCATTGGCCTGGGTCGCCCCCAAGACCGCGGTCGACGCGAGTACACACGTCACTGCTGCTGTCGATATCTTCCGCATCCGGCGCATCGCTCCCCTTTCGCGGGGGAGATCCGGACTCTACGAGGTGTGTTGCTCGACCGGATCGGTTCATCCACCCACGAGAACACAAGGTAACAGGTAAATCGGTCAATCAGGACAAAACGGGCTTATTCGGTGGAGATGGATTTCAACCATTTCTCCATCACGGCTGCGGCAATCTCGACCCCCTGCGACTCGGCTGCACTCAACTGCTGCATGAAGATGCGCGGACCGTCCGCTCCCAGCGAAGCATGCAGCGAATCGCGGTACTCGGCCAGTTCCATCCACTCGCGCGCCACCGCGGAGGACGCTTCGAGGTGAAACTGAACGGCGTAACTCTGCTTGTATCGGAAGAGTTGATTCGGATACTTGGCTGAACCAGCGAGCCGCACCGCGCCGTTCGGAATGTCGAAGGTATCCGAATGCCATTGCATTGCAGGAAATGTGGAGGGCAGATCTCCCCACACGGGATCTTGCCGGCCCTCGACAGTCAAGGTGATCTCCTCAACTCCGACTTCAGGCACAGCGCCCGTGTAGACGCGAGCACCCAGCGCCGCGGCGAGCAACTGCGAACCCAGACACACTCCCCACACCGGGACGTCGCTCTCGACCAGATCGCGAATGTATTCGATCTCGGATGCCAACCACTCGACCTCGCCCTGATCGCCGACGCCCATCGGCCCGCCCATCACGATCACGGCGTCGAACCGTCGATGTGCCGGAAGCGGGTCGGTGCCCAGAAGAACAGTCTGCACGTCTCCGTAGCTCTCCAGGACAGGCGAATACGCCGCTGGGGGTTCACACTGCGCGTGTCGTAGTTCCAGAAAATGCATGTAGGCAATTCCTCTCGAATCCGGTGCCGAAAGCCTATGGTTCTATTCGACATAAGGCACATCGACGGCGTCGGATGTGCTCTGCGCTCGAATCTCCGCTTTCATCGCCCCTTTACCGACAAGGAACGTCTGTGCGCGCACCACACCTCTTTTCGACATCGATTCGCCCGCCCTCAACTGCCGTTCGCATCGGACTCAGCGCATTCGCCTTGGCGTCACTTGCCGCGTGCTCAGGAACAAGCACCGACAGCGAGGCCGAATCAACATCCACCGCGACCACCACTGCAACCTCGACAACTCAACCCACGACGACTCAGGCTCCATTGACCACCTCGGTGATCGGTACGACGAATTCTCCACTGGCCACGACCCCAGTCGCCGCGGAAGTGACGCCCGCTGCAGCTCCCGCGGTCATGCCCAACGTCGTGTGCATGAATCTTCAAGACGCACAGGACACCATTCAGTCGGCCGGAGTCTTCTTCTCCAGAAGTGCTGACGCAACCGGCGCGGGTCGACGCCAACTGGTCGATTCCAACTGGATTGTCGTCGATCAGACACCCTCTGCCGGAAGTCCTTTCGGGGAAATCGAAGCCGTGCTCTCGGCCGTGAAGATCGGCGAACCGAACCCCTGCTGATCGGCTGAGTTCTCGAACTTCGCAATTCCGGGAACACTGCGCCTTACTTGACAACTACCTCCGACCTCCTTCACTGTAGTCAACATTACGAGTATCCAATATATTGGATGCGAAAGGTTGGATTGCAGCATGAAGGTGCCACGAATACGGCAGAGCGCCAGCTCTCCGGCGTCCATGAGCGACCCCGTCATCGGAATACTCGGAGGCATGGGGCCCGCCGCTACTGCCGACTTCTACTCCAAACTCGTTGCGCTGACACCAGGTTCGACGGATCAGGAGCACCCCAAAGTTGTCATCTGGGCCGATCCCACCGTTCCCGACCGGACATTGGCACTCACCGAGAACGGCCCTGACCCCACTCCGTGGCTGATCCGCGGTGCGCGCGTTCTCCGAGAGTCGGGCGCGACGACGCTCGCCATCCCATGCAATACCGCCCACGCCTTCCTGCCCGCCATCTCGTCCCAACTGGGACTTCCCGTCGTCCACATGATCGACGAAGTCGCTCGGCACATCCGGACGCTCTCACCCGCCGTCACATCCGTCGGACTATTGGCCACCACGGGGACGGTCCGCACCGGGTTGTATCAACAATGGCTGTCGGAACACTCGATTGACGTCCTGGTGCCCGGACCTGCGATCCAGGACGAACTGGTGATGCCGGCGATCCGAGCAATCAAGAGCGGCAACGTCGGAGACGAGACCACCGACAAGCTCGTCAGGGCCGCTGATCTTCTCGTCGAATCGGGCGCGCAGGTCGTCGTGGCCGGATGCACCGAGATTCCGCTCGGACTGCCCGCCGACGCCACAACCTGTCAGATCATCGATCCGGCAACAATTCTCGCCCGCGCTCTGCTCCGGCGGGTTGCAGATGCCCGGAGACACCCTTCGATGGTCGTTTCGGGCTGACCTGCAGCAGGGAGGCTGCAGAGTACGATATCCAGTATGTTGCGTGGCGGTAAACCGGTTGAGCGAGCACGAATGAGCGACATCGCTCTCGAACGCATTCGCGAAGCGATCGTCACCGGTGAACTGGCGCCGGGCTCGAAGATCAAGGACAGCGAACTCGCCGAGTATCTGGGCTTGAGCAGAACTCCGGTCCGCGAAGCGCTCGCAAGGCTGGTCGACACCGGACTCGTGGAAGCGAAACCCGGTGCGTACACGCGCATCACCACCCTCGACCGCGGTGACGTCGAGGCAACACTCGCAGTCATCGAAGCTCTCGACCAACTGGCCGTCGTCACCGCTGTACCGAATCTCACCGACGAGATGATCGGGGCGATGCGTTCGGCCAACAAGGACTTCGCTGCCGCCGTCAAGCGAAACGACATAGGCCGAGCCCTGACCGCAGACGATCGCCTACACAGCGTCATCATCGATGCTGCGGCGAATCCGCTGTTGAAGAAGCTGATTCACCAGGTTCACCCACAAATTCACCGCATCTACTACCGCAAGTTCTCGAGCCTCCTCGGGAGCCAGGACTCCGTCGATCATCACAACAGGCTGATCGAGCTGTGCGCAGACCACGATGCCGAGGCGGCAGCGACGCTGTCAGCCGAACATCGACGCCATCTCGGCGGGCTGATCGGCGAACTTTTCGACGCCGACGAGTTCGCGCTCTCGGACTGACCGAGTCCGGGTACAAGTTTCGGCGCTTGCCTATATTGGTCATTGCCGATATAAATGACTGGTGCATGCATTCGACGTTCTCGGAGACCCAGTGCGGCGACGAATCATGGAACTCCTGTCCGGCGGCGAGCGCTCGGCGGGTCAGATCGCCGAAGTCGTGGCAGCGGAGTTCGGAATCTCGCAACCGACCGCGTCCGGACACCTGCGAGTACTCCGAGAAAACGGATTCGCCACCGTCCGCAGCGAAGGCACCAGGCGTCTCTATGCCGTCGAGCCCGCGCCATTGCAAGAAGTGGACCAATGGCTCGACGGATTCCGGCAGTTCTGGAGCGGCCCTCTCGACGCATTGGCCACAGAACTCGCACGCGGGAAACGACGCGGCTCGAAGCGGAGCAGATCTTCACAATCGAATTCTTCCGACGAAGGAGACTCACAATGACCGAGATCGCGAACCAGGACACCAGCCTCACCGCGGTGGAGCGGAGCATGGGTAACCGCGACATCGCAGAAGGTTCGGCTCGAACTGCCGTACTCAAGCGCCGCTACAACGCGTCGGTCGACGACGTCTGGGATGCCATCACGACCCCTGACCGCATCAACCGTTTCTTCCTTCCGGTGAGCGGAAACTTCCAGGTGGGCGGCTCGTACGCCTTCGAAGGCCAGGCAAGTGGCGAGATCCTGGCCTGCGACGCCCCACACCTGCTGCGACTGCAGTGGACACCGCCCGGCGATCGTGGATACAGCGATCAGGTCGAGATCCGGCTGACTGCCGACGGCCCCGACGCCACCTGGCTCGAGTTGGAGCACGCCTCCGTCGCCGATGTCTTCCGTAACGACCCGGACACCGGCTGCTACGGCGTCGGAACCGGCTGGGAAGGCCCACTTCACTACCTGGGCGAATACTTGCGCGGCACTCTCCCTGATGCGCCGAGCACCGAGTGGTACACCTTCGACGAAGCAGAGGAGCTTCGTCTGGCCAACTTCCGAGGGTGGGCGTGGGCAAAGATCGAGGCAGAGCACGGCGGCCGATAACGCCCAATTCTTCGAAAACGGTCACAGGATGGCCGTTAGCTTTGTATCGTGACCGAGCTGGACGTATGTCCAGCAGTTTTGGTGGCTTCCTTTCGTGCCACACCTGCTTCGGTCCACGAGAAGAGAGCTCCACATGGCGCCACAACCCGTAGTCGACAACGCGGCCACGACGCGACGAACGCACATCATCCGGACAGTTCTCGCTGTCCTCGTCATCGCACCGCTGTCGATTGCGGCGTTCTACATGTGGGCACTGTGGGATCCGGGCGACACGGTCAACCGCTTGCCCGTCGCCATCGTCAACGCCGATGCGGGCACAGAACTCGACGGAACACGTCTGCAAGCCGGCGATGAAGTTGTTGCCGCGCTCGTCGAGAGCGGAGACGTTGCATGGAAGGTCGTCTCGGAAAAGGAAGCCGCCGACGGCGTCAACGACGGCACCTATTACTTCTCGGTCGTCATTCCGAAAACTTTCAGCGCGGATGTGGCCAGTGCCGCATCGGGTTCGGGCCGCAAGGCCGAACTCGACGTCTTGTACAACGACTACAACAGTCTGGTCGCCGGCCCGGTCGGTGAAAGCATCATCGCTCAGGTGCGCTCGGCGGTCTCCGAGTCGATCGGCGAGCAGTCCATCGACCAGGTGCTGGTCGGGTTGGGTGAACTCGGAACAGGATTCGGTGAAGCAGCAGCAGGAGCGCAACAGCTGTCCGACGGATCCTCCGAAGCGCTTGCCGGAACCAACGAGCTCTACGCTGGAAGCAAGGAACTCGCCACCGGCATGGGCGAAGCAAATCAGGGCGGCAAGGAGCTGGCCGCCGGAGCCGGCGAGCTGGCTGCCGGAGCTGGCGAAGCTGCTGCAGGCTCGGGCGAGCTGAGCAGCGGACTCAACCAGTTGGTCGGGGGCACCGACGAACTCGGCGCAGGCGCCCGACAGATCAGCGAAGTGGTCGACATGGTCACCACCCCGGTACTCGACCTCGCGGGGTCCTCGGACGCCGTCGTCGGTCAGGTCGACGCCCTCACGTCGATGCTTCGAAACTCGGCCGATCCGGTCTCCGCCGGACTCGTCGAAGCCCTGGCTGGACTGCGGGCTTCCCTGACTGCACAACCGTCGGACGACGACGTGATCGGTCAGCTCGGCCAGCTTCGCGACGGCGCGCGGGAAATCTCGCGGCAGCTCACTGATCCGAGCAGCGACTACCGTGGTGGGCTCCTTGCCGCCGCGGCCGGTGCAGGTGAACTCAACACCGGCCTGGGCCAACTGTCCGACGGCGCAGGCCAACTCGCTACCGGTGCACAGGAACTCTCCACCGGGCTGGGGCAGTTGGACACTGGAAGTATTGCGCTCCGTGACGGTCTCGGGCAGCTATCGGCCGGCGTCGGCGAGCTCGACGCGGGCAGCGCGGAACTCGCCACCGGTTTGTCCGACGGTGCCGCCCAGGTACCGCAGTTCACGGACGACGAGCGCGCCACCACGGCCAATCTCCTCTCCTCCCCGGTTGCCGTCGACGCGCGGAACAACTATCCCGCAGCCGGTTTCGGGCCGGGAGCCGTACCTGCCGTGATCTCGGTGGCACTGTTCCTGTGCGGAATTCTCACGTGGTTCGTCGTCCGCCCACGACGCGGACGTTCACTGAACTCGCACACCAGCGTGGTACGTGAGGGGCTGCGCCGCTACCGCATTCCCGCCCTGGTCACCTTGGTCGCGGCGCTCGTGTTGTCGGTGGTGTCACTGACCGTGGCAAACGTCGAACCACCTAGTGTTCTGGCGATGATCGCAGTGATAATCCTGGTGGGTGCCGCCGCGGTCAGCTCGGGCAGGCTCTTCACCGTTGTGTTCGGTGCCGTCAACGGAACCTTCATCGCTCTGGGCGCCTTGATGATTCAGATCTTCGCCTTCGGCGCGGTATACCCCATCGAACAGATGCCGACGGTTCTGCAGTGGCTGCACGCTCTGATGCCACTCACGTGGGCGCGCAACGCCATGCGCATGGTCCTTGTCGGATACTACGGCCCGAAATTCTGGGTGGCGGTAATCGCTCTGGCTGCCTTGGTGATCGGAGCCGTCCTGTTCACCATCTGGTGGCGCCGCCGACAAGAACCGCCGACCGACGCCGATGACGACGCGCCGATCACCGAGGAGATCGTGTACCTCCAGCAAACGCAAGCGTGAGCCGGATCAGCGAACGAGCGTCGTACGCATCAACATGACGTTGTAGTCGGCCCACGTGGTGGCAAGGAAGTACAGATCCGAACCACTGGACCACGGGTGGATGTATGCGGCGTAGATACCGGGAACCTCGACCAGATTGACCAGTGTCTCCGGTGCCGTCCACGGACCGACCGGACTGGGAGCGGTTCGCATCACGATCGAACTGAACGCGTCGGCGTACATCGCCACGAACTTGCCGAGGAACTCGTTGTACTGAACGGAGACCTCACCGATGCGGCCGTCCATGACGGGTACGGCCGCAGCGGGATCGGCAAGGATCCAGCCGTTTCCGTTCCAGTACTCGTAGGCGGAAAGATCGAGGATCGCCCCCTCGGGCACGCGAGAAAGTCGAACCTCGCCGGATCGTCCCGCGGGGGTTCCGTAGTTGTAGACGAACCCGCAGTCCTTCACCATCGAGCTCATCTGGAAGTTCTCGCTACCGGCGACGGGGGCGACACCCGCGGGAAGAACCCCACCGATGTTGGGGCGCAGAGTTTCCGGACGAGTGGTCCACGTCTCGCCGTTGTCCGAGGAGGTGGCAATCTGTGAGTAGTTTGTACTCCACTGCCCGGCCTCGCCCCAGTTGCGCACCGACATGTAGCTCAGATACTGCACACCGTTCACTGCGATGCCGCTCGTGGGGATGCTGGAGGCCTCGACGCCCGGAATCTTCAGACCGGAAATGATCTCACGCGCCTGAGCTGTGCCGTCCATCGGCGCGCTGTCGATGCGCATACCGTCGGCCAGTACCCGATCCGAGCTGCGGAAGAGTACATTGCTTCGCCACTCGCCCACCAAACCGTCGCAGCCGGGGTTACGACTGAGCCCGGTGGTATCGCCGAAAGCGGTCAGAATCTGCCCCGCACCGTTGTCCCACATGATGCCGAGGTCGGTACCCAGGACATTGAAGCGATCAACTGTCTTGTTGGGACTGTATGTGCCGGTGACCTTTTCGATCGCGGTAGTACGACCGGACAGACCTGGCAACCCTCCGGTGTTGCCGTTGAGCCACGGCGCCGCATTGGCCGGACCACCGCTACTACCGACGCCACTGACTCCGACGCAGCCCGGCGCAGCCACCGCCGGCGAAGCCACCGCCGTGACGGCAGCAGCTGCCAGAGCAGCAACTACCCCGAACACCCCCAACGATCTCCCCGCGCGAAACATGACTCCCCCATGGCCGGGATTGTTGGTGTTGTCGTCGTCGTTCCCCCCGAACCTCGGACAATCTAGCAACTGCAGTCACAGACAACCCAATCAGACAAAGACGCGAAAAGGCCTGAAAGTCATAGTAGTTCAGACTTTCAGGCCTTTTCGGACAGAGAAGATCAGTCAGTAGGTCAGCGCGCTCCGCTCGCACCGCCGTCGAGTGGAATCACCGCGCCGGTCAGATAAGCCCCGGCACGTGAAGCCAGGAAAATGGCAAGACCTGCAGCATCCTGGGGAGTTCCGACCCGGCCCAACGGGACCGAGTCCGCCACAGCCTTTGCACTTTGCTCGTCCTCGAGGAGGAATGCCATCATCTTCGACGGGAACGGGCCCGGCGCAATGGCATTGACCGTGATCTGTTCCCCCGCAAGCGTTGCCGCGAGCTTGCGCGTCAACATGTGCACCGCAGCCTTACTGGCTCCGTACGAGAAGTTCTCCGAACCCGACACCACGAGTCCGTCGATCGATCCGATATTGATCACGCGCGCGGGATCTTCCGCCGTGGCTGCAGACCGCAACTGCGGCAACAGCTTCTGCGTCAGGAGGAAGATCGCCTTGACATTGATGTCGAAAATCTTGTCGAAGCCTGCGGCCGGAAAATCGTCGACGGGAGCTCCCCACGTGGCACCGGCGTTGTTGACCAGTACGTCGAGCGTCGGCGAAATCTCGGCGACCTTCGCAGCGAGGCTCTCGACCCCCTCGTCCGTGGACAGATCGGCCGGATGCGAAATGCAGGTGCCGAACTCCGAAAGCTCTCGCGCGGCTTCGTCACAGGCTTCGGCTTTTCGGGCCGAAATGACGACCGTCGCTCCGCCTTCGACAAACCCGCGAGCGATCATGTATCCGATGCCGCGTGATCCACCGGTGACCACAACGGTCTTGCCACTGACGTCGAACAGTCCCTCGATCAAGCTCATGCGACCTCGAAAAGCCCGGCAGCGCCCATACCGCCGCCGATGCACATGGTCACCACCACGAGCTTGGCTCCGCGCCGTTTTCCTTCAAGAAGAGCATGGCCGACCAGACGAGCGCCCGTCATTCCGTACGGATGGCCGACGGAGATACCGCCACCGTCGACGTTGTACTTCTCGGGATCGATCCCGAGCTTGTCGCGGCAGTACAGGGCCTGAGAGGCGAAGGCCTCGTTGAGTTCCCAGAGATCGATGTCGTCGACCTTCAGGCCGTGAAGATCCAGCAGACGCGGAATCGCGAACACCGGTCCGATGCCCATCTCGTCGGGAGCGCAACCCGCGACAGCCATGCCACGGTAGATACCGAGAGGAGCCAACCCGCGGCGTTGCGCCTCGCCTGCCTCCATCAGCACCGACGCCGAAGCGCCGTCGGAGAGCTGAGACGAGTTGCCCGCAGTAATGGACGAATGAGCACTGACAGTCCCGTCGGCCAGAACCGGTCGCAGACTCGACAGCCCTTCCAACGTGGTGGAAGCGCGGTTGCCTTCGTCGCGGGTCAGCGTCACGGACTCGCTGCGGATCTCACCGGTCTCCTTGTCCTGCACCTGCTTGATCGAGGGCAGCGGGACGATCTCGAGATCGAACCGACCTGCGTCCTGGGCCGCTGCGGTCCGCTGCTGGGAGACGAGCGCGAACTCGTCCTGCTGCTCGCGGGTGACTCCGTAGCGCTCGGCGACGATCTCGGCCGTGTGCAGCATCGGCATGTAGATCGACGGCTTGTTTTCCTTCAGCCACGGATCAGCCGCGCGGAAGTTGTTCATGTGATCGTTCTGGACCAACGAGATCGATTCGACTCCGCCGCCGACCGCGATCTGCATTCCGTCGTCCACGATCTGCTTGGCTGCGGTTGCGATGGCCATGAGACCGGACGAGCACTGACGGTCGATCGTCATTCCGGAAACCGAATCCGGAAGCCCGGCCCGCAGCACCGCTTGCCGTGCGACGTTGCCGCCGGAAGAGCCCTGCTGCAGCGCAGCGCCGAGGATGACGTCCTCGACCTCGCCGCCCTCGAGGCCCGCGCGCTGAACTGCATTCGAAATGGCATGTGCAGCAAGCTCTTGAGCCTGAGTGTTGTTGAACGCGCCGCGGTACGCCTTACCGATCGGGGTACGGGCGGTGGAAACGATGACAGCTTGCCTCATCGGGGAATCCTTTCGTCGAACACGAAGTGCTGTGCGCCTTTATTAACCACCGGGGGTTAATAAAGGCGCACAGCAAGAATCAGGGCTGGAACACGACGCGACCGACCGTGGTGCCGTCGCCGAGGCGACCGATACCGTCGGCAACGTCCGTCAACGACAACCGCTCACTGATCAGTGGTTTGACCAAGCCGGCATCGGCGAGCCTGGTGAGCTCGACGTGGCAGTCGTCGATGGCCTGCTGGTTGTAGGCCTTGTACAGCCCCCAGTGCAGTCCGATGATCGAATAGTTCTTGATGAGAGCGTGATTGAGTGCCGGCTGCGGGATCGTGCCACCGGCGAAGCCGATGATGACGATCCGTCCCTCGAAGGCGATGCACTTGGTGGACTTCGCGTATGCGTCGCCGCCGACCGGATCGAAGACCACGTCGGCGCCCTTGCCGCCGGTGAACTCCTTGACCGCTGCCACGAAGTCCTCACTGTGACGGTCTACGACGAGGTCGGCGCCGAGCTTGCGCGCGTACTCGGCCTTGTCCGGGCCGCCGACGACACCGATCACCTTGGCGCCTGCCGCCTTGCCGAGTTGCACTGCCGCACTACCGACACCACCCGCAGCAGCGTGGACCAACAATGTCTCACCCTCGAGCAGTTGGGTGCGGCGATGCAGAGCGAACCACGCTGTCTGATAGCCGATGCTCAGAGCGGATGCTTCCGCGTCGTCGAGAGCCGACGGCGCCGGGAACGTGTTGTTCTGATCCAGTACCGAGTACTCGGCGAATCCGCCGGACGGCAGACTCGGATTACCGATCACCCGGTCCCCCACTGCGAATTTGGTCACCGATTCACCGACCGAGACCACTTCACCACACAGTTCGACACCGGGTGTGAAGGGCAGCGGCGGCTTGATCTGGTACTCACCCCGGCACATGAGGACGTCGGGGAAGTTGGCCGGAGCTGCCAGCACCTTGACCAACATCTCCGTCGCATTCGGGGTGGGATCCGCGGTCTCCTCCAACGCGAGCACATCGCGGGGTTGACCGAGTTCGTTGACGCGCCAAGCCTTCACAGCAATTCTCCAGACAGATAGTGGGTGAGTTTCAGGACGAGATCGGGAGGTCGACCAACTCGGCGAGGCGTGCCCGATGCTGATACGCGGTTCCCAGCGACAGCTGATCGCTCTTCGCCCGTTTGAGGTACAGGTGCGCCGGATACTCCCACGTCATTCCGATACCACCATGAAGTTGGACGCACTCCTCCGCAGCATGAACCGCGACGCCGCTGCAGAATGCCTGGGCCACCGTCGCTGCGATCGCCGCATCGGCGTCGCCGCGTGAATAGGTGTCCGCCGCATAGCGTGCTGCCGCGCCCGAAGAGCTGACTTCGAGCCAGAGATCGGCGAGGCGGTGCTTGATCGCCTGGTACGAACCGATCGCCCGGCCGAACTGCTTGCGCTCCTTCACATACGCGAGAGTCGTTTCGAGGCACCACTGAGCTACAGCGAACTGTTCGGACGCCAGAAGTGCGCTTCCGCAGAGCAACGCTTCCTCAACCGCTTGCGCCGCATTGCCGCTGTCGACACGGACCGACGACGAACCCGAGAACTCGACGTCCGCCAATCGGCGCGTCATGTCCAGGGACAGAACCGGCGTGACGGTAGCGTCGGCGATCCGAACGGTGTGCAGCTCCAGGCCGCTCTCACCGGCAATCGGAACAACAAGAACATCGGACTCGGCGACGCCGGCAACCGTCGTGACGCTGCCGACGAGTCCACTCGCCGTTGCCTTGACAGTAGGTGTGAAAGTTCCTGGTGCAGTGGACAACGGGACGACCAGAGCAGCCGTCGAATCCCCCGCTGCCAATTGACCGAGCACCTCGGTCTCGCCGGCCTTCAGCAACGCCGTCGTCGCCAGCACCGCGCTGGTGAAGAACGGAACGGGAGCGACCGCACGTCCGATCTCCTCCATCACGACCGCCGCCTCACGCGTCGACGCACCTGCCCCGCCCAGTTCCTCGGGTACCAGCAGTCCCGCCAAACCGAGTTCCGACGCCAGCGACTTCCACAGCCCGGTGAAGTCGGCGGACACGTCGTCGTACGCCGTGACCACGGTGTCGGCGCCGGCCCGCTCGCTCAGCAGTCGTCTGACGCTGGCTCGCAGATCTTGTTCGGTCTCGGAGTACAGCAGATCGGCGCTCATCGGGGTAGGTCCTTCCAGGCGATGTCCTTGTCGACGCGATGCTCGGGCGGCAACCCGAGTACACGTTCTGCGATGACGTTGCGCAGGATCTCCGACGTTCCGCCCTCGATCGAATTGCCCTTGGCTCGCAGGTACCGGTATCCGGGTTCACGCCCGGTGAAGTCGACGGAATCCGGTCGACGCAGCGTCCAGTCGTCGTAGCGCAGACCGGCTTCGCCGTGCAGCTCGAGGTCGAAACCCGAAATCTGCTGAGCCAAACCGGCAAACGCGAGCTTCATTCCCGAGCCTTCGGGGCCGGGCTGGCCGGCGGCGAGCTGCTGGCGCAGTCGCTCCCCGGTCAGACGCGCAACTTCGGATTCGGTCCAGAGCCGCATCAACTCGTCGTGCATCGCCGGGTTACGCAGCTCGGGCTCGTCACGCCAGGCCTGAGCGACCTTTCCGATCATGCCTCCCTCACGCGGTGCGCCCGAACCGATGGCAACACGCTCGTTGTTCAGGGTGGTGGTCGCAACCTTCCACCCCTGGCCTTCGGCTCCGAGGCGATTGGCGTCCGGAATCCTGACGTCCGTGAGGAATACCTCGTTGAATTCGGCCTCGCCGGTGATCTGACGCAGCGGCCGGACATCGACGCCCGGATCGGTCATGTCGCAGATGAAGTAGCTCAGACCCGCATGCTTGGAACGTGACGGATCGGTCCTGGCCACGAGAATCGCCAGCTGCGCATTCTGCGCGCCCGACGTCCATACCTTCTGCCCGTTGACTATCCAGTCGTCGCCGTCGCGGACGGCGCGGGTAGCGACGGCCGCGAGGTCCGAACCTGCGCCCGGTTCACTGAACAGCTGGCAGTAGACCGTCTCCGCAGTCCACAACGGGCGCAGGAACTTCTGCTTCTGCTCCTCGGTGCCGAAGGCAGCGATGGTCGGTGCCGCCATGCCCAGTCCGATCCCGTTCTTGCCGGTGGCCGGGCCCGGTGCACCGGCGGCCTCCAGCTGAGCGTTCACCTGACGCTGAAAGCTCTGCGGTACACCGAGCCCCCCATGACCTTCGGGGAAATGAACCCACGCCAGTCCGGCGTCGAATCGTGCGCCGAGGAAGTCCGATACCGACACGCTGTTCGGATCGTTCTCCGCGAGAAGCGTGTTCACCTTCTCGGTGAGATCACGCGATACTGCCTCTTCGTCGAAAGCCATGCCCATTCCTTCGGTTCGAGCGGTGAGCGGACGGTCAGTCCTTCGGTCCACCGGCGACGTAGACGACCTGACCGGAAACGAAGCCTGCGCCTTCGCTGACGAAGAACGACGCGGTGTGCGCGATGTCCTCGGGCTGTCCGACGCGATTGACCGGAATCTGCGAAGCGGCAGCGGTCTTGAAGTCCTCGAAGCCGACGCCCATGCGCTCGGCCGTTGCGGCGGTCATCTCGGTTTCGATGAATCCGGGGGCAATAGCGTTCGCGGTCACGCCGAACTTGCCCAGCTCGAAGGCCAATGTCTTGGTGAAGCCCTGCATTCCGGCCTTCGCCGCGGAGTAGTTGACCTGTCCGCGGTTGCCGAGAGCCGACGTGCTCGAGAGGTTCACGATGCGGCCGAACTTCGCTTCCACCATGTACTTCTGCACCGCACGCGACATGAGGAACGCTCCGCGCAGGTGGACGTTCATCACCGAATCCCACTCGGCAACGCTCATCTTGAACAGAAGGTTGTCGCGAGTGATGCCGGCATTGTTGATCAGCACGGTAGGTGCACCCAGTTCTGCGGCAACACGATCCACTGCTGCAGCGACCGAAGCCTCGTCGGAGACGTCAGCGCCGACGGCCAGTGCCTGTCCGCCTGCGGCCTTGATCGCGTCGACGGTTCCGGCACACGCCGCTTCGTCGAGGTCGAGCACGGCGACGGCAAAACCGTCTTCCGACAGTCGCTTCGCTACTGCCGCACCGATTCCGCGTGCTGCACCCGTGACAATTGCGGTTCTACGTTCCTGGCTCACTGGCCCTCCATACTTTCGTGATTCGACGGACACCGGACGATCTCGTCAGATCCCGGCCTGATCTGCAATTTCCCTGGCTTTGGCGACCAAGGCGTCAATACGTTCCACGGTGGGAGTTCCGCTCTCGGCGGCATTCTGCGGTTCGTCGCGGGCGCGACGCATCACGCCCTCGGCGATCACGGCAATCTTCCACAGTCCCAACGTGTGCCAGAACTTCAGCGCAGCAGGGTCCCGTCCGGTGGCCTCGAGATAGATCCGGGAGATCTCCTCTCGCGAGGGGAATCCCGGGAGTGCCGACGCCGGGAAATCGCCGCCGGTATTCTCACCAGCCGCCGGCCAGTACGCCAACAAGCTTCCGACGTCCGCCAACGGATCACCGAGTGTGCACAGTTCCCAGTCGAGGGCCGCGACAACTTCGCCGTTGCTCGCCGAGGTGATCACATTGCGTAGGTGAAAGTCGCCGTGCACCAACGTGGTTTCAGTGTGATCCGGCTGGGCTGCAATCAGGCGTCGGGTGAGATCGTCGAGATCAGGGCATTCCCGCGTCTTCGACTGTTCCCATTGACCTCCCCAACGCTTCAACTGCCGTGCAGCGTAGGGCTTGTGGCTCGCCAGGTCGTCGAGGCCGGCCTTCTTCAGATCCACGGCGTGTATCTTCGCCAACGTCTGAGCCAGCGAGATGCCGATTGCCCGACGACGATCTTCCGACAACGCCTCCGCAAGAGGCATTCGGTCCACCACTTCGCCGTCCACGAATTCCATGAGGAGCAGCGGAACTTCGGTGACGGCAGGATCCTCGGTCAACCCGAATACTCGCGGCGAAGGCACGTCGGTGGATTCGAGAGCGCTCAGGATTCGAGCCTCACGCGCCACGTCGTGAGCCGAGGCCAGCAGATGCCCCAGCGGTGGGCGTCGTAGCACCCAGCGATTGCCGTCCTGATCGCGAACCAGGTACGTGAGATTCGACTGCCCCAAGCCGATTCGATCGAAGGACAACGGCCCGGAAAAGTCGATCCCCAGGCCTGCGATCCACCCGGTGACCGCTTCGGTATCGAGTCCCACTACTCCGACGCTAGCCACCGACGGACGCTCCCTGCCGGAACGGGAGTGCGTCACCCAACAACTGGCCACCGTCGATGGTCATGATCTCGCCGGTGATCCACTGGGCTGCATCCGAAACCAGGAAGGCAATGGCAGCGGCCACGTCCTCGGGTTCACCGATGCGTCCGAGAGCAGTCGACGCGGACACCGCTTCTTCGTGTTCTTTCCACAGAGCTTCGGCGAGTTTGGTTCTCACCACTCCCGGCGCAACGGCGTTGACACGAATCTTCGGTGACAACTCGAGCGCCAACTGCTTGGTGATGTGGATCAGAGCAGCCTTCGACGCGTTGTACGTACCGATTCCCGCCTCGAACGCCATGCCGCCGATCGAAGCGGTGTTGACCACGGAACCACCGTGCTCGCCCATCCAGGCCCGCGCTGCGAGGCCGGTCCACAGGACTGGAGCCCACACGTTGACGTCGAAAGTCTTGGCGAAGCGCGAGTGATCCTGGTTGATGATCGGCCCGAACGACGGGTTGGTGCCCGCGTTGTTCACCAAGATGTCGAGACTGCCGAAACGCTCGATCGTCTGCTCGACGCACTTGCGTGCAGCATCCTCGTCCGTCGCGTGAGCGCCGACGCCGATCGCGTTGCCGTTCACCTGCGCGGCAGCCGCATCTGCGGATTCCTGTGAGCGCGAAGTCAGTACGACGTTTCCGCCCGCCGCCGCAATCGCCTGCGCGGTCGCGAGGCCGATGCCCCGCGATGCGCCTGTGACGATTGCCGTCTTACCTGTGAGATCCAGTCCTGCCATGTCAGTTCGCCTTGACTTCGCGGTACTTGCGCAGTTCCTGCTTGGCGATGGCGCGCTTGTGCACCTCGTCCGGGCCGTCGGCCAGGCGAAGGGTGCGCATGTGGGCGTAAGCCATCGCGAGCGGGAAGTCGTCGGTGACGCCGCCACCGCCGTGAACCTGGATGGCGCGGTCGATGATCTTGAGCGCGATGTTCGGTGCCGCAACCTTGATGGCTGCGATCTCGGTGCGCGCTTCCTTGTTGCCCACCGTGTCCATCATGTGTGCGGCCTTGAGCGTGAGGAGTCGAACCATCTCGATGTCGATACGAGCCTCGGCGATCCAGTCCTGGATATTCGCGTTGTCACTGACGGGCTTCCCGAAGGTGATGCGGGTGGATGCGCGCTTGCACATCAGTTCCAGTGCGCGCTCGGCCATTCCGATTGCACGCATGCAGTGGTGGATGCGGCCGGGGCCGAGGCGGGCCTGGCTGATCGCGAATCCTTCACCCTCACCGGCGAGAATGTCCTTGGCCGGGACGCGCACGTCCTCGAAAGTGATCTCGCCGTGTCCTTCGCGGTCCTGGTAGCCGAAAACCGGCAGGTTGCGCAGGATCGTGACGCCGGGAGCATCGATCGGCACGACCATCATCGACTGCTGACGGTGGGTGGCGGCATTGAAGTCGGTCTTACCCATGACGATCAGAACCTTGCAGTTCTGGTGCAAGGCGTTGGAAGCGAACCACTTACGGCCGTTCAGCACGTACTCGTCGCCGTCACGGTCCATACGGAGCTGGATGTTGGTGGCGTCGGAGCTGGCAACCTCGGGCTCGGTCATCGCGAAAGCGGAACGAATTTCGCCTTCGAGAAGCGGCTTGAGGTACTTCTCCTTGTGCTCGTCGGTGCCGAAGAGCGTGAGCACCTCCATGTTTCCCGTGTCCGGAGCGGCGCAGTTGGTGGCCTCGGAGGCCAGGTGGCTGCGGCCCATGATCTCCGCGAGCGGTGCGTATTCCAGGTTGGTCAGGCCGGGGCCCCATTCGGGATGGGGATGGAAGAGGTTCCACAGCCCGCGGGCCTTGGCTTCCTTCTTCAAGTCGTCGATGATCGGCGGCTGAAAGTGCGGGTTACCGGACTCACGCATCTGCTCTTCGTAGACCGCTTCGGCCGGGTAAACGTGCTTGTCCATGAAATCGAGCAGTTCGGCCTGGTACTTCTTGGTGCGATCCGAGAACTCAAACACTGACATGTGAACTCCTGACAGAGAGGGAAGGAAAATTGGGGGCTCGATGTTCGAGATGGCTGTTGACACCCTCGACGACATCCGGGCCGTGAAATGCGTTCAGCATCAGCGATTCCGCACGCCTGGCGGAATCGGTGAAGGTCGAGTGCGCATCGACACTCATCTGAGATTTGATGACGGAGAGGGACGTCGGCGAGCAGTTCGCCGCGATGTCCTCGGCGTAAGCAATCGCCGCATCCAGAACGTCACCGCCGGTGACCAGGTGGTCGATCAAACCGATGCGGTACGCCTCGTCGGCGTCCACCATCCGGCTGGAAAGCAGAAGATCGACTGCTCGACTGTGCCCGACCAAGCGGGGCAACATCCAGGAGATGCCGTACTCCGCAATCAGGCCTCGACGCGCGAACGCGGTAGTGAATCGTGTTGCGCTCGAACCGAAACGAACGTCGCAGTACAGAGCCTCGACCATTCCGAGCCCGGCAGCGACGCCGTTGACGGCGGCGATCAGCGGCTTGCGGATGGTGGTCGGGAAATGACGGTCTCGCGGCCGGACAAGATCACTTTCGGAGACTTCGCCGACGTTCTTCAAATTGCCGAGGTCAGCCCCCGAGCAGAATCCTCGGCCGGAGCCGGTGACAACAATTGCTCGGACACTGGGATCTTCGTCTGCCACGGCCAGAAAGTCGTAGTACTGATCTTCGAGCTCGTTGGTCCACGCGTTGAGAACGCGGGGCCGATTGAATGTCAGAACCAGCACCGCTCCTCTCTGCTCGGAGAGGACGAGTTCCTCGGTCATCGTGTTCCCGCGAGGAGCGACGCCTGGTACCGGCGCATCCCGCGCAGCCAACGGTCGTAGTCGGCGCCCTTCTGCCGGTACATGTCCAGCACGTTCTTGTGCGGAAGGATGAGAAATTCTTCGGCATCCACTGCCGCAAGAACGATTTCGGCGCATTCGGCAGGCTCGAGAACATTGCCTGCCGCAAGCACGGCTCCGGTTGCGGCCTTGCCGACCGGATCGCCGGAGTTCTCACCTTCGTAGAGGAGCTTGGTGTTGACGCCCATCGGGCACAAGCAACTGACGCGAACACCCTGATCTCCGTAGGTGATCGAGAGCCACTCGGCAAACGCGACCGCGGCATGTTTGGTCACCGAGTACGCGGCGGACCCGACCTGACTGAGCAAGCCGGCCGCAGAGGCCGTGCTGATGAAGTAGCCCTCCCCGCGCTCCGTCCAGCCGGGGACGAGGAGCCTGGCAGCGCGAATGTGGGCGCGAACGTTGACGTCGATCGTCGTGTCCCAGACGTCTTCACTGATGTCGAGGCCCATGCCACCGGTAACGCCGGCATTGGCGAAGTAGAGGTCGACCGGGCCGAATTCCTTTTCCGCCTGCGCGATCAGGCCCGCAATGACCGTCTCGTCGGAGACGTCGCCACCGGCAGACACGGCCGCTCCGGGACGCTCCGCGTTGATCGCCTCTGCTACTGCCGAAGCTGCTGCCCCGTCCAGGTCAGCCACTACGACGCGAGCACCCTCGGCAGCCAGTCGCTCGGCCAGTGCACCGCCGATTCCCCCGCCGCCACCGGTGACAATTGCTACCTTCTGGGCAACCTTCATGAGCGATTCCTCTCGCTTGCGTCATACCTACGCGCTGACAGTGATCCACGTCTCCCCTCATGTATAGTTGAATCCGGCGTCAGTTTCAACCGTCGAATCGCGACGGTCACCCGAACGGCCCGTTCCGTCCTCCTGAACTGCGAGTAAAGGGATAACGATGACTGAAAACCAATTGCCCGTCCGCCCGTCCACCTTCGCCGAGCTCGAGAAGCTCATCGGCCAGGAACTTGGCCCGACGGAGTGGTACGACATCACCCAGGAGCGCATCAACGCGTTCGCCGAAGCCACAAACGATCATCAGTGGATTCATGTCGACCCGGAACGAGCCGCATCGAGCCCGCTCGGCAGCACGATCGCGCACGGACTCTTCAGCCTCTCACTGGGACCCCAGTTCTCCTACCAACTCATCCACTTCGACGGCTTCGCCCACAGCCTCAATTACGGCTACGACAAGGTTCGCTTCCCCGCTCCCGTTCCCGTGGGATCCCGGGTCCGGATGCGCGCAACCGTCGTGTCCGCGGAGCAGTTGCCCGGCGGAATCCAAGTGAAGATGAGCCAGGTGGTCGAGCGCGAGGGTTCCGACAAGCCCGTCGTGGTCGCCGAATCCGTCGCTCGCGTCGTCGAAAAGAGCTGAACCGAAAAGAGCTGAACCGAGACTGGGACGCCCGGCCGCTCGAACATCGATGCAGCCGGGGCGGCCCACCTCGTCAGAGACGGTCGGGGAACTTCAGAGCGTTCGCCCACAGATCGGTCACAGTGGCGACAATCTGATCGAACTCCGGTGAACGCCCGTCCACCTCACCCTCACGAAGGGTGAACAGACTGTAGGCGAGTCGACTCACCATGCCGGACAGAGCAATCGACGCCGTCATCGGATCCAGCGCCGTGTCCGCGATGCCGCGGGACTGCAGATCTGCGATCCCGCGGGCATTACGGCGTATGAACGCATTGGCACGCTCGCTGCGGAACTTCCGGAACTCCGGGTCGATGTGAGCTACCTGCTCCATGAGCCCCATCAACTTCGCATTGCGTTGATACGCGGCCAGATACGCTCGATTACTTGCCTCGAGCACGGCGTACGGATCGTCCGCGCTCGCAACGCGTCCCATGCCCGGGTGCATCATGTCGTCTCGCGCGACCTCGAGGACGGCGGCGAACACCTCTTCCTTGTTCGCGAAGTACGTGTAGAACGATCCCGTCGCGCAACCGGCTTCTTTTGCGATGTCGATCAAACGTGCATCGAGATAGCCACTGCGCTCGAAAACCTTACGGGCAGCAGCAACCAATGCCGCACGCGTGCGTGTCCCCCGCTCGGTGGTCGGTCGATCCCGGAGCAGCGCGGGCGGAGCCACCGGTAAGGCGGCAATTCGCGATTCGTCGTCGAGCACGGTGCGCTCCTCATCCTTCCGATCAACATCATTTTCGGGACAATCCCAGCAGACTCGATGTTGACGCCGGATTCAAGTGTACGCTCTGGTGAGACCCAGGACACACAATCGGTCGATTCCTCCCGAAAGGCAGAACCATGGTTAGCGTTCTCGACCCGGTGACCCGTCACGCGGAAGCCACTCCGGAAAATATTGCAATTCGCGGCACGGATAGTCATTGGACATACCGACAGCTTCACGACGCGTCTCTGGCGTTTGCCGGCCGCATTCGCGACGAAGGGTTGAGCATCGGCGACCGGGTTCTGCTCGCGGCGCCGTCGGTGCCTGAATTCATCGTGGCGTACATGGGGATTCAGGCTGCAGGTTGTGTCGTGGTGCCCATCAACACGATGTCGGCGCAACCCGAAGTCGAGTACGTACTGGACGACGCCGAGATTTCGCTGGCGATCGCCTGGCACCAGCTCGGTCCCGCAGTTCAGGATGCAGGGAGTGCGCGCGGCGTCCCGGTGTGGACGCTCACCGAAGAATCGGCGAAGGCCGACCATCCACCGGCAACGGTGGTCGACCGCGACACAGCGGACACCACGGCGATTCTCTACACCTCCGGTACCACCGGACGTCCGAAGGGAGCTCAGCTGACAGTCGGGAATCTGTTGTCTGCCGGTGAGATCGGCGCCGAGAGCAGCCGCGGAAATCCCTCGGACCGCACCGGTACCGGACTGCCGCTCTTTCACATCTTCGGCCAGGGTTCGGTCATGATGGCAACCTTCACCGGCGGCGGATCACTGTCCCTGCTCGCCCGGTTCGACCCGGCCGCCATGCTCGACCTGGTGCGTCGGGACAAGCTCACCATCATGGCGGGCGTCCCCACCATGTGGAATGCCATGCTGCACGCCGCAGCCGACGTGGACAGCTCCGACTTCGAACAACTGCGGATCGCAATCTCCGGTGGCGCATCACTTCCCGGTGAAGTCGCTCGCGCCTTCGAAGCACGGTTCAACTGCACAATCCTCGAGGGCTACGGCCTGACCGAGACGAGCGCATTCGGAACTTTCAACAGCATCGACCGCGTCGCAAAGATCGGATACACCGGCCGCGCCGTACCGCGCACCGAGGTCGAGGTCCGTGATCACGACGGAAATGTCTGCCAGGCAGGCACAGTGGGCGAGGTATTCATCAAAGGACCGACGGTCATGAAGGGCTACTGGAAGCGCCCGGCCGACACGGCCGCCGTCCTGTCCGACGACGGATGGTTCCGCACCGGAGACCTCGGCGAGACCGACGCCGACGGTGACCTTCGCATCGTCGACCGCGTCAAGGACCTCATCATCCGCGGTGGATACAACGTCTATCCAGGCGAGGTCGAAGAGGTGCTCTACCAGCACCCCGACATCATCGAGGCCGCGGTGATCGGTATACCCGACGACTACTACGGCGAGGAGGTTGCGGCGGTGGTGGCCGTGCGCCCAGGCTCCGACCTCGAAGCAGATGACGTCACCTCGTGGGCTCGGGAACGTCTGTCCGCCTACAAGATTCCGCGGGTCGTCCAGTTCATCGACGCGCTCCCGAAGGGTTCGACGGGAAAGATCCTCAAGCGATCGATCGACCGCACCGAACTCCTCGCCCAGAAGCAGAACTGAAAACACAGGTGAACCCCGGCGAGATTTCGCCGGGGTTCACCTGTCCATGCGCTCAGAGTGCCCTGTCCATGCGCTCAGAGTGCGTCGAAGTACTCGATCTGCGGGGCGCCTGCGAGGAAGGGCGCCATCGCCTTTCCCGCGGCCTGGAAATGCTCGGACGATCCATGGGCCTTGATCGCAGCACTGTCTTGATACAGCTCCATGAACTTGTACGAATTCGTATCCGTCTTCGAGCGGATCAGTTGATACAGAACCGTTCCGGGCTCTTCCGTGCGCACCTTCTCGGCAAGTTCGGCGACTACGGCTTCGAACTGTTCGCCGCTTCCGTCTTTGACGGTGATATCCGCGATGACAGCAATCATTCATTCCTCCAAAAGTGTTCCAGCAGTATTCGAGTGTTACCGAGAACCTACAGTTTCACTGCATGGGCAGTAGTCCGAACGTCGATTCCAACTGACTGCGAGTGCTTTCCGCATCGGTGTGGAGAATGCCGGCGATCCCCAATCGTGCCGCGCCGTCGAGGTTCTGTTGCAGGTCGTCGATCATCACGGCGCCTTCGGGCGCAACACCCAGCCGCTCGCACGCGATGGTGTAGATCTGACGAGAGGGCTTACGAATCCCGACTTCCGAGGAGATCACCACTTCGTCGGCGAGGTCCTCGAGCACAAAACCCGCGTAGCAATCACGCCCGAAAGCATTGGACACGAGCGCAACAGGGTGACCCGCCGCTCGGACGTCCGCAATCAGTCGCACCATCTCTTCGTCTCGGACAAGCCCGGCCTGCATACGGTCGACCAATCCTTCGCTGTCCACGACGGCGCCGTGCGCTCGTAGCCGTTCCCCGAATCCTGCTTCGAAGGCCTCCTGGTCGATCTTTCCGGATTCGTGATCGGAGAGCAGTCGCTTCGAGACGTCGTCGCGGGAGAGCAGGGTCAACGGAAGTCGTGGGTCGCCCCCAAGCGAGGCTCCGAAATCTTCGAAGGCTCGCAGCACACTGGAGGTGAGAACTCCACCGAAATCGACGAGCACTGCCGTACGCGTGGGTGTCATTGCTCCATCAGACACCAAACATGAACCCGGCGTCAACATCAATTTCGGCGTAGCGAGAATTGCAAAGTGTTGATCCACAACCGGTTGACGGTATCGAGCAGACCGTCGAAGGTCACTCCGGCGGCGCCGTCCTCGCCGCCGCGGGATACGAAGTACCCGAACGCAAGTCGACTGATCATCCCGGAGAGTGCCCGAGACGTCAGTAGCGGATCCAGATTCGCGTCCGCCAGTCCGGCCTTCTGCAGCTTCTCGATACTGCGCGCGTTGCGTCGAACAAACGCGTCAGCACGCTCGAGGCGGAGAACCCGGAACTCCGGATCGATGCTTGCTACCTGCTCGAGCAGTCCCATCAGCTTCGCGTTCCGTCGGTACGCCTCGAGGTACGCGCGGTTACTCGCCGCGATGACCTCAGCAGGATCCGCGCCTTTCGGAGTGTGCGGCATACCCGGATGCATCATGTCTTCGCGTGCCAACTCCATCACTGCCGCGAAGATCTCTTCTTTGCTCGCGAAGTAGGTGTAGAAGGTACCGGCCGAGCACTGCGCCTCCACAGTGATGTCGATCAGCCGCGAGTCCAGATAGCCGGACCGTTCGAAAACGGTGCGGGCCGCATCGATCAACGCTCGCCGCGTACGCAAGCCACGCTGAGTGGAGGGGAGTTCCCGTGACACTGTCGACGAAGCATCTTCGGAGCCTGTGCGTGCTGCAGCCATGCTCCAGTTATACGTCAGACGCCCGCTACCGGTGACCGATAGCGGGCGTCTGCTCGAAACCGAAAGAGTTACTTGGCGTACAGGTGCGCGCCCGGAATTGCGTTCGGATCGTCCCGAACTTCCTTCGGGTTGGTCTCTTTCAGCACCCAGGCACTGAAGAAGGTCACCAAGCCCATGAGTGCCACGAACACGGCAACCCATGTCGTGGTTCCGGTCTTCGCGATAAGTGCTGTCATGATGAACGGAGTGCCACCGCTGACCGTGATCGCAGCCAACTGGTAGGCCAACGATGCTGCCGAGTAGCGCACGTTGGGTGCGAACAGCTCACCCATGTATGCCGCGATCGGCCCGTAGGTCATCGACTGGAACACGCTGCCAACCGTCACCGCGATGAAGAACAGCGGCAGGGACTTGGTGTTGATCAACCAGAAGTACGGGAATGCCCAGACCACGATCGCCGCGGCGCCGATTAGGATCATCGGACGACGACCGATCTTGTCGGACATCTTCCCGGACCACAGCACCACGCCGACTGTCAGCAACGCGCTCAGGAGCGAGATGATGAGCAGTGAGTTCCGCTTCAACCCCAGTTCGGTTGTGCCGTAGCTGAGCACGCCGGCGATGCTGATGTAGAACAGTGCATTGGTGGCGGCCAGAAGTCCGCAACCGAGCAGAATCTTGCGCCAGTGATCCTTGAGCGCCTGCGCCAGTGGAGCCTGAACGACGACGTCCTTTTGGTTCTTCTTGGCGTCTTCCTGCAACTCGAGGAATTCCGGCGTGTCCTCGACCTTCGTCTGGATGTACAGAACCACAGGGAAGAGCAGCGCGCTGGCGAAGAACGGAACTCGCCAACCCCAGCTCAGGAATGCATCATTGGAAATGGTCGCGGTCGCGACGAGGAAGACCAGGTTGCCCAGCACTACACCGAACGAGACACCCATCTGACCGAAAGTGCCTGAGAATCCGCGCTTCTTGGGACTCGCGGATTCGGTGAGGAGAAGGACGATTCCGCCCCACTGGCCACCGCAGGCGAGACCTTGGATGAATCGCAGTGTCACCAGAAGAATCGGAGCGACGACGCCGATTGCCGACGCACTCGGGATCGCGCCGATCAGGAACGTCGCGACGGCCATCAGCAACAGGCAGGTGACGACAGCGGGCTTACGCCCATACTTGTCGCCGAAGTGTCCGGCGACCAAACCGCCGATGGGGCGGGCAACGAAGCCGGCCCAGAACGTACTGAACGAGAGCAATGTGCCCATCAGTGCGGATGAATCGGGGAAGAACACATGCGGAAAGACCAGTGCCGCAGCCGTTCCGTACAAGAAGAAGTCGTACCACTCGATGGAACTGCCGAGCAGTCCCGCGCCGAGAAGTTTGCGGTGCGCTTTCTTCTTCTTCCGTTCCTGATCGGACAGGCCCCCTGCCTGCGTGTTCGAATCCACTGCCGATCTCGTCATGGGTTACTCCTCGATGGGTCGGACGCTCGTCGCGCCGGGAGTTGAGAAGCGGAACCGGGCCAGAAGTAGAAACTGACACCAACTTCAACTCTGTGGCGTTGCGATCAGTCTGCGATACAAAAAGAGTGATGTCAATCACTGAAATGCATTGCCGCATAGGGGACTAAATCCCCTACCGATGCTCGTCAGCCACCACGACGAATGGCCGGCTCACCTTGTCGGCGGCCGGCAATTCGTTTGTCAGGCAGATCTAGTTCGGTACCCGCAGTTCACGACGAAGAATCTTGCCGCTCACTGTTTTCGGGAGGTCATTCATTACCTCGACGATGCGTGGATACTTGTATGCTGCAAGCCTTTCCTTGCAGAACTCGACCAGATCCTCGGTGGTCGCCTCGGCACCGTCCTTGAAGGACACGAAGGCCTTCACGGTTTCGCCCCGATACGGATCCATGACACCGACGACAGCAGCCTCTCGTACGGCGGGGTGTTCGTAGAGAACATCTTCCACTTCGCGTGGCCACACTTTGAAGCCCGACGCATTTATCTGATCCTTCATCCGGTCGACGATGTAAAACCAACCGTCGCCGTCCATGAATCCGATGTCGCCGGTGTGAAAACGCCCGTCCGGCATGGCATGTGCGGTCTCGTCCGGCTTGTTCCAGTATCCGAGTGCAACCTGGGGACCGGAGACCACGATCTCGCCGTACTCCCCGACCTGTACCGGCTTGTCGTTCTCGTCCACCACCTCGGCGTACGTATTCGATACCGGTACGCCGACAGCAACGGCCCCCGACGCCGGATCTACCGGCGCTTCACGCGAATTCGGCACCACGATTGCCGGGCTGTTCGTCTCGGTCAGCCCGTAGCCGTTGTGAATGTAGTGACCGAACTTCGACCGGAACGCTTCCAACGCCGCGTGCGGGATCGGCGCGCCACCTGAATACACCGACTCGAGAGAGCTCAAAGATTCCTTCGAGACTGCGGCGCTGTCCGTCCACGCGATGAATACCGTGATCGCTCCGATGATCGCGGTAGCCCGATGCTCCGAAATTGACTCCGCTGCAACGATGGGATGGAATCGGCAGGTCAGAATCGTGGGCGCGCCGGCCAGGAGTGGAGCCGCGACGTGCCCGATCAACCCGGTGATATGGAACAGTGGCGCCACCGCGAACATCGCGCCGCCGGGGCGCAACCCCAGCCAGTCCCGATAGATCTGCGCTGCGAACACGACATTTGAGTGCGTGTTCATCGACCCCTTCGGCGGGCCGGTCGTCCCCGACGTATAAGGAAGGTAGGCAAGGTCTTCCGGGGACAGATCGACCTTCTCGGGCTTCTGTCCTCGATGAGCCTCGATCAGTTCCAGTAGGTCCGGAAATCCATCATGACGAATCCTGGACGCCGAACCGAAGATCCGTTCATCGTCGCGCGACTGAAAATCCCGTTCCGACGTAGTGATGACCCGTCGCACTTCGGTGCCCTCGGACGCAGTCGCCACGGTCTCGGCCGAGGACTCGAGACAGATGACTGCTACCGCTCCGCTGTCGGCCAGTACGGTGGACAGCTCACGGTCGCGGTACATCGGATTGACCGGAACGACGACGGCACCGAGCTTCCAGACCGCGACTGTCGCGATCACGAACTGCGGAACATTCTGCAGGACAAAGGAAACTCTGTCTGCGAACCCGATTCCATCCTTGGCGAGGGCTACGGCAAGCGCATCCGACATCTCGTCGAGCTCGGCAAAGCTGACGGTCCTGTCGAAGTACCTGATGATCGGGGCAGTGCGATCGCGCTCCAGCGAAGCACGGAACATCGCGAGGGCGTCGACGTGCTCGATGTCTACGTTCGGCGGAGTGTCGGCGTCGTAATTGGCGAGCCAGGGCTTGCTCTCGTACACGTTGGTCATATCTCAGCTCTCGAAGTACCGACGTGGGTTGTCCACCAGCATCGCCTTGACCTGGTCTTCGGTGACACCACGTTCGAGCAGCGCCGGAATGACATCATCACTGATGTGGGTGTAGTTCCAGTTCGGAAGTGCCGCTTCTCTTGCAGCACTGGGGAAGTAGTCGATGAAACACGACGCGTCATGTGCCAGAACCATCTTCTCCGCGTAACCGCGACGGGCCATCTCCACCACCGTGTTGACACGATCCTCGAACGACAGGAACGGTTCGAGACCGAAACGGTCCATCCCCAGTAGCGAACCGGCATCGGCCAGCGCACACAGATAGTCGAGATCGGTGGTGTCGCCGGAGTGACCGATGACCACCTTGGTCAGATCCGCACCCTCTTCGGCCAGAACCTTCTGCGCGACCAGCCCGGATTCAGTGTGCGGATTGGTGTGCACGGTGATCGGCACTCCCGTTTCCACCTGCGACTGTCCGACCGCGCGCATGACCCGCTCGACGCCGGGGGTAAGGCCCGGCTCCTCGATGGCGCACTTCAGGAAGGAGGCTCGGACACCGGTTCCGGCGATTCCTTCCCTGATGTCCTTGACGAACAGTTCGACCATCGGCTCGGGGCCGTCGAACAGCAATCCCGGTCCGGTGTAATGGAATTGGAAGGGAATGTCGTTGTAGGTGTAGATGCCGGTAGCAACGATGATGTTGAGATCGACCTGCTCGTTGATCCGGACGATGCGCGGAATGTACCGGCCGAGGCCGATCACCGTGGGATCGACGATCGTGCTGATTCCGCGGGACTTCACCTCGGTCAGCTTTGCCACCGCGTCCGCTACCCGTACTTCCTCGTCCCAGGGTTCGGGGTAGTCGGGGTAGTTCTGGCGCAACTCCTCACCCAGAACGAAGACATGCTCGTGCATCAACACCTTTCCCAGATCGGCTGTATCCACCGGCCCACGAACGGTTTGTACTGAACTCATCGATCGAACCCCTGACTGTGATCGCCATCACTAACATGAGACAATGAGCTAGTGTGTCTCACGTGGCCAGGTTCGTCAATAGGCTCGATCCCCCGAGGCTCACCATTTTTCAACGGCCGAAATTGTGCAGTACCGGACAACCGGAGAGAATGTCCCGATGCCTACCGACCTCGAACGCCGACGCGCGATCGACACCGCCGCGAGCATGTACCTCGCGGAGGAACCACTCGACATGTCACTGCTCGCCGAACGTCTCGGCGTAGGCCGCGCGACGCTGTACCGCTGGGTCGGCAACCGCGACGAACTGCTCGGAACAGTGCTGGCCGAGGCCACCGAACGGACATACCGAAAGGCGATGTCACAGGCGTCGGGGCAAGGTCCGGAGTACATTCTCGACGTCTTCGGCCGCGTCATGCGATCGGTGGAATCGTCGACAGAACTGCGCGCGCTGACCAAACGCGAACCGATGGTGTTCATCAAACTCGCGATGATGCCCGGCTCCATCGAATCGATCTCCGCCTCCATCACCGCCGAAATCTTGCAGTCCCAGGTCGACGCCGGCCAACTGACGATCACGCTCTCGCCGCAAGTGCTGGGCGAAGCCCTCGTTCGCATCTGCGACGTACACCTCTACGCCCCCCTGCTCGGCCGAGAAAAGGCCGAGATCGAGACGGCCCTCGACCTGATCGCACTGCTCCTCGGCGTCACCCGCAACTGACACGCGTCGACCGCGTGAACACTACGGCGACACACCGGCCACCCGAGTCCTCAGACGTCTGATGAGTTGTTACTCTTTCGGTACCCACCCGAGAGGCGAGCCGTGTCCGACGACCACACAGGATTCACACTTCGCAGTGGTCCGCTGGTACCGCAACTCGAACAGTTGCTGCGCGGGCGAATCATGCATGGAACGTGGGCGCCGTCCGAGCGCATACCGAGCGAGGCGGCCCTCGCCGTCGAACTCGGCGTCGGGCGTTCCTCGATTCGCGAGGCAATCCGCCTCCTCGCTCGCGACGGACTACTCGAAGTCCGACACGGCGTCGGAACCTTCGTGGCTGCCGCGTCCGAACTCGAGCACGTCGACGAATTCACCAAACTTCTTCGACGCTCGAGGATCCTCGAGGTCTTCGAAGTCCGTCGCGCACTCGAGATCGAGGCCGCCAGACTGGCCGCGGAGCGGGTACAACCCGAGGACCTCGACGGCCTGCGGCGGCGACTGACCATGCGACACAGTCATTTCGAGGGTGATGTCGAGAAGTTCGTCGACGTCGACCTCGACTTCCACACCGAAGTCGTTCGGCTGTCCGGAAACGCAGTTCTGCTCTCGCTTTTCACGTCGGTGCGTCCACTCCTTCGTGAATCCCTCGTCGAGATGATGGCCCACGAGGCCGGCGTCCCCGACACCTCACATGCCCATGATCAGTTGGTCGAGGCCCTTCAAGACGCCGACCCAGAAGCCGCGGTAGCGGCAACTCGAGCAAACATCGACACCGTCCTACGACGACTGCGTGTGCTCGACGCCTAAGAGAGGTTAGTTCTCGTGCAACACCCCACCGGCACAGTTCTGTCGACCGAACACGTGGATCTCGTCCGCGACGGCCGATACTTGTTGAAAGACATCAACATTTCGATCGAACCCGGACAACACTGGGTCCTCCTCGGCGCGAACGGCGCGGGCAAGAGCACGCTTCTGAGCCTGCTCGGAGCAACCGCCCACCCGACTCGCGGTTCCGTTTACGTCCTCGGCCACAAGTTGGGCCGCGTCGACATGAGGGAACTGCGGATGGACATCGGGCACGTGAACCCTCGTCACACGATCGGAATTCCGATCACGGTCCGCAACGTCGTGATCACCGGCCTCACCAACACCACCGAGGTGATGCCGCGCTGGTCACCGACGCCGGAGCAAGAGGCTCACGCCGACGCACTGATCGATCTACTCGGAATGAGTCCGCGTTCGGACGCACTGTGGCCCAACTTGTCCCAAGGCGAACGGGGACGAGCCCTGATCGCCCGCGCACTCATGGTCGAACCGCGCCTGCTTCTGCTCGACGAACCGGCGACCGGGCTCGATCTTGCTGCACGCGAACAACTCTTGACGGCACTGGACGACCTCCGCAATCAGAACCCGTCACTTGCCAGCATCCTCGTGACGCACCACATCGAGGAGATCCCCAGCACCACCACACATGCTCTTCTGATCAAGGACGGCGTCGTGACCGCCAGCGGCCTCGCCGAGGACGTGATCACCACCCAGAACATCAGCGAGTGCTTCTCGCATCCCATCGAGATCGAGCGTCGTGGTGGTCGGTGGAATGCCCAGTCGCGGCCACGCGAAAGAGTTTGACCGACAGTAGTTTCAGAGACGCCTGGCGCCGGGTCCCTCCCGGCCCAGTTCGTCTCCAGGGTTGAGCAGGTTGCATGTTTTCAGTGACAGACACCCGCAGCCGATACAGCCCGTCAGTTCGTCCTGCATCCGGTTGATGGCCTGCTTGCGATCCTCGAGGCGCTGATTCCACTCCGTGGAAATCTTGCGCCAGTCCTTCTTCGTCGGAGTTCGCCCCTGCGGCAACGATCCGAATACTTCGGCAACTTCGGCCAGGGGTATCCCGAATCTGACTGCCAACTGGATCAGCGACACCCGCCGGATCGAGTGCCGCGGGAACTTCCTCATATTTCCTGCCGTCCGCTCCGCAGGAACCAGACCGAGTGTTTCGTAGTAGCGCACCGCCGACACGGCGACGCCGGTGCGCTCCGATACCTCACCGATCGAGAGAAGTTCGTCACTCTTACGGATCATTCTGCCTCCCAATGGCTGCGCGACATTGACCTGAAGCGCACTCGAGATTCTACCTTCGACAACATGCACTCCCCCACCGATGCTCCCGCCGGAACCTGGCGGCAACTCCTGAGCGGTCGATACCTCGGCACCGCTACCGTCCTCGCAGGCGGCGTTGCGCTCTACGCGACCAACGTCTACCTGACGACCAGCCTGCTTCCGACTGCCATCGACGACATCGGCGGTCAGCAGTACTACGCCTGGACCGCGACGGTCTTCCTCATTGCTTCCGTCATCTCTTCGATGTTGGTCACCAACGTCCTCGCCGCCAGGGGACCGCGCGGGGCCTACCTGATCGGCCTCGCGATCTTCGCGCTCGGCACCGTTGTCTGTGCGGTCAGCCCGACGATGGAATTGCTGTTGGTCGGCCGCACGATCCAGGGTTCGGGCGGTGGCCTGCTGGCCGGTCTCGGTTACGCCGTCATCAATGCCGCGCTCCCCAGACATCTGTGGACTCGCGGGGCCGCGCTGGTTTCGGCGATGTGGGGAGTCGGCACCTTCGCCGGCCCTGCAATCGGCGGTGTCTTTGCTCAGTTCGGAGCCTGGCGATGGGCTTTCGGCGTCCTGGCCATCGCGACGATCGCAGTCGCCGCTCTCGTCCCCAGCGCGCTACCGGCACATGAACCGGGCAGCACCACCAGTAGCCCGGTGCCGGTCCTCTCGCTGGCATTGCTGACTGCGGCAGCTTTGCTGGTCAGCGTTGCCGGCATTCTGTCCAACCTCGCCGTGACCGCCGCAATGGTTCTCGCCGCTGTGCTGCTACTGATCGCTTTTGTCGCCGCTGACCGTCGCTCGCGCCACGGCGTACTACCGCCGTCGACGTTCAACGCGTCATCTCTCAAATGGGTGTACCTGACCATCGTCGTCCTCGCCGTCGCGTCGACCGTCGAGACGTTCATTCCACTCTTCGGGCAACGACTTGCCGGCCTGGCGCCTCTCGCGGCCGGATTCCTCGGGGCCGCACTCGCTCTCGGCTGGACTCTCGGCGAAATCCCGAGCGCCTCGGCCACGACCCCTCGTATCGTGCGACGAATCGTTGTCAGCGGTCCGATCCTCGTCGCGATCGGGTTGGGCATCATGGCAGCATTTCTCACCGAACACGCCGGCGCCGGTGCGATGGTCGCGTGGGTGATCGGACTGCTGTTCGCCGGCGTCGGAATCGGCATCGCCTGGCCTCATCTTGCAGTCGGGGCGATGACCTCGGTCACCGATCCCGGAGAAGGTGCGCGTGCCTCGGCTGCCATCAACACCGTTCAGCTGATCGCCAATGCTTTCGGTGCAGCCCTGGCCGGAGTGCTGGTCAACATCGGCGAACCGTCGACGCTTCGTTCTGCGCAATTGCTTCTCTTCACCTTCGCCGCTGTCTCGATCATCGGCATTGCCGTGGCAGCTCGCGCACTTCCGCGAACGACCGACAAAATCGGCAGCCCCGAAATCGTTCACGACGCTCGCTAAACTGTGAGAAACCCACACGGAGGAGTTGGCCAGTGACAGAACCGGATCCGGGCACAGTGGAAACCGACTTCCCGAAGACGGGAGCTCCCGCACAGCGCGCGCTGATCGCAGCGGGTTACACCCATCTCGCGCAGCTGACGTCCGTGTCCGAGAAGGAACTCGGCGCTTTGCACGGGATGGGACCGAAGGCCTTGAGGATTCTGCGCGAAGCACTCGCCGAACGTGGTCTGAGCTTCGCCGACTGAGCTCTCACATCAGACCAAGCTCGCCCGCACCTGGTTGCCACCTTCGCGCTTCGCTTCGTACATCACCGAGTCCGCGACGCGGAAGAGTTCGGCAAAAGCAGCGTCGACGGACTCACCCGGATTCCGGGGCGCGGTGCGGACCGCCATTCCGATGCTCGCGCTCGTCGGAGGGTCATCGTTCGCTCCGTCCATGGCGGAGCGGATCTGTCCTTCCAGCCTGGAGATCACGCTGACCGGTACCCGTTCGACCACGACGAACTCGTCACCGCCCATACGAGCAGTCAAGGCGGACTGGGTTGTCCACAAACGGATGCGCAGTGCAGTTCGCATGATCGTGCTGTCTCCTACGTCATGGCCGTGAACGTCGTTGATCGTCTTGAAGCGATCGAGGTCGATCACCACTACGAGCAGTGCATCCGCTTCGGTGACCGGAGCGCCCATCAAGTCGTTCACCCGACGCGCCAATCCGCGACGGTTGAGCAGTCCGGTCAACGGGTCGATGTCGGAGGTAGTGGCATCCGAACCCAGGACCGCCAGAACAATCTGTGACACAACAGGAATCACGATGATCGTAGCCAGCACAACCGAGATCTTCGCCAGCCCCAAGCCGACGTCCGCTGCTGGCCCGAACAACAAAGTCCACCCCGAAAGCACCGTGACGGTCGAGGCGAAGACCAAGTGACCGACTTGGAGTTTCGGATTGTGGAAGAACGCGATGTAGCCGCCGATCGACGCGAAAACGACGCACGCGATGAGTCGTCCCAGCGGTTCCGAGTCGGTTGCGGCCGCCGCCGCAATCGCGACGTCGGAACCCACGACAAAGGTGTACGACCACAGCGGCGTAGGCGGAAACAGCCACCAGATCAGGGCCGCGCCGAGGCACAGCGCGATGACCGCCAGATTGACCGCTCGCCAGAACGTACCTTGCGGACCGACGTCACTGAATCGCGCCGACAGCAACACCAGCCCCATCCAGAATGCTGTTCCGCCGACCAGCGCCCGGCAGGAAGTCAAGAACCCGCGGTCCTGGAGGTACCTGCTGAAACTGTGGAACTGGTCCGGCAACTGCCACCAGCGCATGACGACGTCGACCAAACCGTTCATCGCCGATCAGCCGATGCAGCTCCGCAACTTTTGGGCGTACTTCGACGAAACGGACTCGCTGATTTCCCCCCGGAGCACACTGGCATATCCGGCAGCATAGTCAGCGGCGACAGACAAAACCGTTCTGCCGGATTTGAATCGGTCGATCAACTCAAAGCGTCGTAGGCCGCCGATACGTACTGCGCCGATCTCTCGGAACCGAGCAGACCCGGCCCCATCTTGTTCATCACGTACGAGAACGTCATGCGCTTCTCGGTGTCGATGATGATCTGCGAGCCACCCCAACCTCCCCAGAAGCAGATTCGCCCCTCCGGAATGAACGGGACGGACTCGGGCGTCGGCAATCCGAATCCGACACCGAAGCGAACCGGCACGCCGAGGACGAGGTCGACCCCGTACGACTGCTCCTCGAAGATCTTGTCGATCGTTTCCTCCGACAGCAAGCGAACGTCACCGACCTTGCCACCGCACGCGATCACCGATTGGATCCTTGCGAGTGCCCTCGCATTCGAATGACCGTTGGCCGCACCGATCTCGGCGGCGCGCCACCCGTCGGTCCACGAACCTGTAGCGTCAGCGGGCGGCGCGGTGAATGTCTTCACCATGATGTTGTCCATCCCGAGTGCCGCGATGTCGATCGGCAAAGGCGGTGGCGCAATCACATTCGAGACTCGCCCGTATTCCGACTTCGGCAAGCCCAGGCGGAAATCAGCGTCGAGCGGGCCGGCGATTTCCTCGTCGATGAAGCTACCGAGGGTTCGTCCGTCGATGCGCCTGACGACCTCGCCGATCAGGTGGCCGTAGTTGAGGGCGTGGTATCCGGATGCCGTACCCGGTTCCCACCACGGAGCCTGCGTCGCCAACCGGGCGGTGGCATATTCGTCGTCGCAAATGTTCTCGAGGGTGAACGGTTGATCCCACCCCGACACACCCGAGGTGTGCGACAACAGTTGCCGGACCCGAATTCGGTCCTTGCCCGCTGCTGCGAATTCCGGCCAGTACTGCGCGACCGGGGCGTCGAGATCAAGCAACCCGCGGTCGACGAGCATGAGCGCGGCCAGTGCGGTCACGGTCTTGCTGCAGGACCAGACATTGGTAACGGTGTCGCGAGACCAAGGAGCAGTGTGCTCGACGTCGACCCAACCGCCCCACATGTCGACGACGGATTCGCCGTCGATCGTCAGTGCGATCGCCGCCCCGACGTCCTCGCCGGAATCGAGATTGCGTGCCAGCGCCTCCTTCAAGCCAGAGAATCGCTGGTCACATACGCCTTCGATGTTCGCCACTGACAGCCTCCACAGGAATGATGAAACTTGACGTCAACTTCAACTATGTCGAGTATGTGTCCGATTCACCTGTGGTGTCAATCACTTCAAGTGCCAGAGTCGGCTCAAACCAACGGGATTCCCTTGGCGATGCGCCGACGCAGATCCCAGAGATAGAAGTTGTAGGGAAACATCCGCAGAATCTTCGGACTGAACCGATTGACCAGCGCGGCGACGCGCATGGATCGGTCGAAGTTACGCTGCTGACGCACTGACCACGGGAGCCGCATTTCGTCACGAAAGGCTTGGGGCAGGAACCCGGTGGTGACAAATCGGTTGAGCGGACCGACCACGGGATGCAACAACTTCGGAGTGAAGGTCGCCGACGCGATCCCGTAGAGATGCTCACGAATCGTCTCGTCGATCGCCACCTTGTCGAGGTTCTCGTTCCAGTAGACCTCGAACGCATCCCGGTCCGCCGGCCACATGTCGCGTCGCATCTGAAGGGTTGTACCGAACGTGGCGCTGCGCTGATAGAACGCATCCCGGGTGACCGGATCGAGATCCCCGTACAAGATTTTGTAGACGTCCTCGAAGCCTCGGTACAGGCAGGCGGCTACCCACAACTGCAGTTCGGGATCGAACGCGTTGTATTCGACCGCGCTGTTCTCATCGGAGCGAACGTGCTTGTGAGAGCCGTTGACTGCGCGTCGGTACAGCTTCTTTTCTTCGTCCGTCGCCAGGCTTGCGACGGCGAGATACGTCAGCGTCGTCCGGGTTCGCTTCACCGGATGCCGATCCAACCGACCCGTCTCGACCTTGCTCTCATACACGCCGTACCCCACCGCCGGGCGCGCCAACTGCATGATGACGTTGGCGCCTGCGGCCAACAGTCCGAGCCCGGACATCGCCTTTTCAACCTCGGCGTCGATGTCGACCGCCTGGACGCCGACCGCTCCGATGCCGCCTGCCACCGCTTCCTCGCGCCCGCCCGTCGAATCCCTACTCACCGTCATGGCAGAACCCCTTCGAGTCGATATCTGCGAACGCATGTTCTCAGATGAGTGAAACGCCGAAATGCCGAGATGTCAAGCAATCTCTGGATGCAAAGATGGTCTTCATGAATGACCAACCGCGTTCGTACGGTGGCGTCGACGGCGCGCTCCGCGTAGCCCAACGACGGGGTGCGCTGATCGAGGCCGGTCTGGAACTCATGGGCTCCGCCGAGCCCGAACTGACGGTCCGCGGAGTGTGCAAGAAGGCCGGTGTCGCGGCGCGGTACTTCTACGAGAGCTTCACCGATCGTGATGCTCTGATGTCGGCCGTCTACGACACCGTCATCACGGACATCGCCGTTTCAACCCAGGCTGCAGTGGACGCCGCCGAGACCGAACGCGGCAAGGCGCTCGCTGGAATCGCGAACATCGTCCGCACTATCGCGAACGATCCCCGTCGCGGACGTCTACTGTTCTCCAGCGCCCTGACGAGCCCTGTCCTGGCCGAGAAACGCCAAGCGTCGACGACGATATTCATCGGTCTCCTGGCCGCCAACGCGAAGACCTTCTACCGATTGAACGACAGCGGTCATCTGACCCTGACGGCCACGTTCCTGGTCGGCGGCCTGGCGCAGACCCTCAGTGCATGGCTCGACGGGTACATCGACGTGACGGAAGAAGAACTGGTCGCCGAATGTGCGGCGATCCTGCTCGCACCCGCCCTGCCGCCGTCTTGAGCTCCTGCATTCAGTCCCAGATCCCGATGTTGTCGAGGTGAGCGAGAAGTCGAGCAGCGCCGTCGGAGAACTGCAGACTCATCTGCGCGTCCACCTGTTCTCGATCGTGCTTCTCGAACGCCGCGATCAAAGCATCGTGGCTCGATACCGCAAGCTCACCCCAGCCTGGATCCGTCGCGTAGAGACGAGCAGGGGTGTACCGAATCGCGCCGAACAGGAACCATGCCAACTTCGCACCACCCGCAGCGCGATTGATCAGGCGATGGAACTCGAATTCGCACTGCTCGATCGCAGCTGCATCCGAAGCGTCGACCGCCGCTCGCAAATCGGCATTGAGTTCCGTGAGTTCCGCGAGTTGATCAGCGGTGATGCTGTCCATCGCCCGCAACGCCAGCTTGACCGCGATCTGCCCCTGCAACCAGAAGATGTCTTCGATGTCCTGGCGACTGAGGGGCGAGACGAGATAGCCGCGATGCGGAACCAACTCGACCATCCCCTCGCCGCGTAATGCGACGAGGGCTTCTCGCACCGGCGTGACGCTGACCCCGAGGTCGGCCGCGGTTTCGTCCAGCCTGACGAACTCGCCCGGACGGACCGAGCCGGACATGATCAGGTTGCGAACGTGGTTGGCCACGTCCTCCGACAACTGTGGCCGTCTCCTCAGCTCAGATGTCGCTCTCCGAGTGCGTGCAGACGTTGCCACAACCGATCCTCACAGTCCGTACGTTTTGCCGATGATGTCTCGCTGAATCTCGTTGGTACCACCATAAATGGAGGACACAAGAGTCTTTCGCACATGGTGCTCCATGTCGAACTCAGTCGCGTAACCGTACCCACCCATCATCTGCATCCCCTCGAGCGCGACCTTCTTGGCGGTCTCGGTCAGCTTGAGCTTGGCCATCGACGCTTCCCGCGGGAACATCTTGGTCGGGTTGGCGTCGACCATCCTGGCCACGCTGTAGACCAGCAGACGGCCGCATTCGATCTCCGTGGCGAGATCCGCGATCCGATGGCGAAGCGCCTGAAACGATCCGACCGGACGGCCGAACTGCTTACGCGTGGTGACGAATTCGAGGGTGTCGTCGAAAGCGCGCTGCGCGGTCCCGAGCATCATCGCCGCGAGGATGAGGCGTTCGATGTTGAGTCCGGCCATGAGTTGACGCCAGCCGTTGCCGACTTCCCCAACCACCGCGTCCTCGGGCAGGAATGTGTCGGTGAAGTAGAGATCGTTGACCTCCTTGCCGCCCATGGTGTCGATTCCACTGATCTTCAATCCGGAGATGTCGGCCGGGACATGGAACATCGTCAGGCCCTCATGCTTGCCTTCACCTCGGGATGTGCGAGCCACCAGAAGGATGTTCTCGGCGAAGTGCGCGTTGGAACACCACGTCTTCTGGCCGTTGATCAGCCACCCACCGTCGACCTTCTCGGCGCGGCAACTCAGATTTCCCACGTCGGAGCCCGCTTCGGGTTCGGACATCGAGATCGACTGAGACGCGCCACGGACGATCCCGCCGAGCACTGCCTCCTTCTGGGCCGGACTGCCGAACTTCTCGTATGCAGCCCCGGTGATGACGGTCGGGCCGAGTCCACCGATCGGCGCCATGCCCTTGGCGGCTTCCTCCAGAAAGATGCACAGGTCGACCGTGCTTCCGGCGGATCCGCCGTATTCCTCCGGGACAGTCAGCCCGAGCCATCCCAATTCCGCCATCTTCTCGTAGAACGCCTGGTTGTGGTTATGGGCGCCATGATCGGTCAGCAGGTCTCGCTGCTCACGGGTACCACTTTCCTTCTTGCAGAACGACGCTACCGACTTGGCGAAATCAGACTGCTCCTGCGTGAAATCCATGTACATCGAAAACTCCCGAGTGAGATGAGGCTGGAGGCTTGTCGGAGCTCGGTCCGACGCATACTGTGACTACCAGCACAGTAAATCACATCACATATATGTGATGCACCGACATGTGGAGGATCTGAAGAACATGACAGAACAGCTCGGCCGCCAGAGCACGTCCACGTCGACAGATCCGAGATCGGACGATCACACTTTCGCGAGCCTCGACCCTCGCAACGATTCCGTGGTCGCGCAGCACCCCATTGCTGACCAGCGAGAGATCGAGAAAGCGGTCGCCGCAGCACGCACGGCGTCGAAGTGGTGGGATCAACTCGGATTCCAAGGCCGCCGGAAGGTGCTCGGCAATTTCCGCGCCGCGATCGCCACTCACGCCGAATCGATGGCGGCGATCATTTCCGCCGAGACCGGAAAACCCAGCGACGACGCACTACTCGAAGTCATGCTGGCCGTCGAACATCTCGACTGGGCGGCACGCAACGCACAGAAAGTGTTGCGCCGCAGACGCGTCGGTGCAGGACTGATCAGCGCCAACCAGTCTGCATCCGTTGGCTACCGGCCGATGGGCGTCGTCGGCGTGATCGGCCCCTGGAACTATCCGCTGTACACACCGATGGGGTCGATCGGCTACGCACTGGCCGCCGGTAACGCCGTCGTGTTCAAACCGAGCGAACTCTCACCAGGCGTCGGCGTCGAATTGGCCCGGCTGTGGGACATCGCGGCACCCGGACACCCTGTCCTGCAGACCATTACCGGCGACGGCAAAACCGGAGCACTTCTGTGTTCGTCCGGCGTCGACAAGATCGCATTCACCGGTTCGACCGCTACCGCAAAGCGCGTAATGGCCGCCTGCGCGGACACCCTCACTCCCCTGGTCGCCGAATGCGGTGGCAAGGACGCCATGCTGGTGGACTCCGATGCCAACCTCGATGCGGCCGTGAGCTTCGCGGCATTCGGGGCAGTGGGCAACGGCGGACAAACCTGTGCCGGCGTCGAACGAATCTACGTCGCAGCGCCCGTGTACGACGCCTTCTTGTCCAAGCTCACCGCCGCGCTTCGGGACGCCCACGCCGGCGCCACCGACAGCTCGACCTACGGGCCGATGACGCTGGGTAAGCAGACTGCGATAGTCCGGGGCCAGATCGAAGACGCTCTCAGTCGCGGCGCGAAAGCTGTACTCGGCGGACTTGATTCGTTCAACGGTCCGTTCATCGATCCGATCATCCTGACGGATGTTCCGGAGGATTCCACGGCGATCACCGAGGAGACGTTCGGCCCGAGCGTCGTGGTGAACAAGGTCGCCGACATGAACGAGGGGATCGAGCGCGCCAATGCCTCGAAGTACGGCTTGGGCGCCTCGGTGTTCACCAAGAGTTCGTCGAAGGGTCGAGCAATTGCCGAAAAGCTCGACTGCGGTGTCGTCACGGTTAATTCGGTTCTCGGATTCGCCGGAATCGCCGCCCTGCCGTTCGGCGGGGTCGGCGATTCCGGATTCGGCCGTATCCACGGAGCCGATGGGCTGCGTGAGTTCAGCAGTGTGAAATCACTGGCCGTTCAGAAGTTCAACGCTCCGCTGGACCTGCTGACCATCGAGCGAAAAGCCAGGGACATGAAGATCTCACGTTGGATGCTGGCGAAACGCCACGCGAAGTCCTGAGAGATCAGGCGATCAGCCGGCGGTGACGAGCACCTGCTCGTCGCTGTCGGCTGCTTCGAGTTCACGAACCAGCGGAAGCACCTTGGCCCCGAAGTATTCGATCTCCTCCTGGAAATGCAGGAATCCGCCGAGAATCAGATCGACACCGCGACGGCGATATTCGACGATCCGATGCGCGATTTGTTCCGGCGTGCCGATCAGTTGTGAGCGGAAACCGTCGTTGTACTGAACCAAGTCCTCGAACGTCGAATCCGCCCACATCCCGTCCTTGGACGCGGTCGATGCGCCGGCCTGTTGGACTGCATTCTTGAATCCCTCGACCGCAGGGCGGTTGGCCTTGGCGATGATCTCGCGCAGTGTGTCCTTTGCTTCCGCCTCGGTGTCGCGGGCGATGATGAATCCGTTGAGCCCGAACTTGACCTCCCGATCGTTCTCACGAGCAACACGGCGAACGTCGACCAACTGTTCGGTGACGCCGTCGTAGTCCTTGCCGTTACTGAAGTACCAATCCGAATACCGGCCCGCGTTCTCACGGGCTGCCGCCGAGTTACCACCTTGGAACAGTTCGGGATTGGGGCGCTCCGGAGTGTTGAGAGGCTTCGGCTTCAACGTGAAGTCGTGGATGCGGTAGAAGTCGCCGCGGAAATCGACGTCGTCCTCCGTCCAGATCTTCCGAAGAACCTGAAGGAACTCGGCGCTACGCCGATAACGCTCGTCGTGCTCGAGCCATGGCTCGCCTAGATGTGTGAACTCGTCCTTGAACCAACCACTGACGACGTTGACGGCAAAACGACCGTTCGACAAGTGATCGGCGGTAGCGCCCAGTTTCGCCAACACGGCCGGCTGCCAGAGTCCCGGATGCACCGCGGCGATCACCTTGAGCTTCTCGGTGGCCAGGAGAAGCGCAAGGCTGAAGCTCGTGGATTCGTGCTGGAATTCGGCCCCGTAACTCGCCTCGTAACGTACCTGGCTCAGGGCGTACTCGAAGCCGTTGTTCTCGGCGGTCTGCGCCAGCTTCTTGTTGTACTCGTAGTCCCAGCTGGTCCGCTGCTCGATGTCGGAGGTGACCAGACCACCACTGACATTGGGCACCCAGTAGGCGAACTTGATCTCGTCGGCGATACGTTCAGTAGACATGAAACCCAGCAAACATGCAGTTCCCAGTGGTTTCCAGGGTAGCGATCACACAGGTTGTAAGTGTTGGGTGGGTGCTGCGACTGTGAAACGGTGGCAGCATGACTGCTGTGGACATTCAGGAGATCGCGCACCGCATCACCAGCGAGGACGAGGCGCTCTCGGTGGCGTCACAGCTGTCCGACGAGTTCGCGGCAGGTGCCGGAGTCCGCGATGCGCAGCGCCTCCTTCCCCACGACGAGGTTCGCACCCTGGCGCGGTCCGGCTTGCTCGGACTCTCGGTGCCGAAGGAGTTCGGTGGCATCGACGCAAGCACCGAGACGTTGGCCGAGGTCTTCCGCCTACTCGCCGAGGGCGATCCCAGCATCGCGCAGATTCCGCACAGCCACTTCACTTTCCTGGAAGCGCTCCGGTACCAGGGGTCTAACGAGCAGAAGCAGTTCTTCTACGCCGAAGCATTGTCGGGCAAGCAGTTCGCCAACGCCCAGAGCGAGCGCGGCAACCAGACCATCGACATCGACGGCACCACTCTCACCCCCGACGGGGAAGACTTTGTGCTCGAAGGTCGAAAATTCTATTGCACCGGAGCGCTTTTCGCAGATTGGATCGTGGTGCGTGCCGCCAATGCGGATCAATTCACCGAGACCGGCGCACAGGTGAAATCCGCGGTCTACCTACCCCGGAATACTCCCGGACTGTCGATCGTCGACGACTGGGACGGCATGGGACAGAAGACAACTGCAAGCGGAACCGTGACCCTGGAATCCGTTTCGGTACCGCAGTTCAATGTCGTACCCTTCACGTCGCTCTTCACTCACCCGACCACCTACGGAGCACAGGCCCAGATCCTGCACGCCGCGATCGACACCGGCATCGCGTCGGCTGCACTGCGTGAATCCGTGAAACTCGCAGCAAAGGCGCGTCCCTTCTTCGAGGCGAAAGTCGATACAGCGGTGGAGGATCCACTGCTCGTTCAACTCGCCGGCGAAGCGGCAATCGAGGTTCGCGCTGCCAGATCCCTCTTGGCGGAAGCAGCGCGATCGATCGACGTGGCGCGTCGTGATCCCACCGAGGACTCCACGGCCCGAGCATCCATCGACGCTGCAACTGCCAAAGTGGTCGGCGCCAGGGCGTCATTGGCGGCCACGAGCACTTTGTTCGAGATCGGTGGCACCAGAAGCGCGGGCGAATCGGCGAACCTCTCGCGGTTCTGGCGTGACGCGCGCACGCACACCCTGCACGATCCGACGAGGTGGAAGGTCCAGCACATCGGCCGGTGGACACTGTCCGGGACAATCCCACCGCGGCACGGACTGCTGTGAACACACTCAGTCGGAGTTCATATATCCGCTGATCAAGACTTCCAGTCCTTCCAAGTAGCTCTCAGTCGTCGTCCCTCCCGGCCAGTCCTCGAGCACCTCACTGAGCACCGGCAGTTTCTCGGGCCCGATTTCTCGGATCTTGACCGCGAGAGGTGACACGCTGCCTTCCGGTCGCGTAGTGGTGTCGTAGATGTTGAGCAATGCGCCGAGTGTGTAGTTCCACAGCGCTCGATAGACCAACAGTGCGCGACGAGGTGACATACCGAGTTCGACACACGCGGCCATCGCCCGATCGACCAAGACCACAGCGCCGCTCCCACCACGGCCACCGCGCTGAAGCAACTCGATGATCCAGCGCTCCGACGCCAGCGTTTCGAAGATCGCGGTGAAGATCGTGCGAAACCGTTCGACCTGATCCTGCGGCAGGACCAGCGCGCCGAGATCTTGTGAGTACACATCGAGCACCGCGCTGATCAGCTGTTCCTTGTCGCCCACGTGCCGGTACAGCGCCATCGGCGTGGTGCCGAGCGACTTCGCCAACGCTCGCATGCTCAACGCGTCGGCGCCGCCGGTCTGTAGCTGCCGTTTCGCCTCGTCGACTATCTGCTCCGACGTGATCGTCGGGGGACGTCCGAGCCGCGGTGATCTCGGTTCCATCTTTTCGGCCATCCGTCGATTGTGCGCGCCCCTGCTACGACGCTCTCGCCCGGGGAACCCCTTGCATCTCAGTCGCCAGCAAGGTAAACCTAACTACTTATGAGAACGCGTATACAAATTAGGTACCTGCAATGACAACAACAACTCGAGCGGTAGCCGCACCGGCTCTGGTCCTCACAGCCGCCGCGGCAGCGCAGTTCCTGGTGGCCTTCGACATGTCGGTCATCAACGTCGCACTGCCCGACATTCAGGAATCGCTGAACTTTTCCGACGCCGGGTTGTCCTGGGTCGTCAACGCGTACGCCCTCGCCTTCGGCGGACTGCTGCTTCTCGGCGGTCGTCTGTGCGACGTGATGGGCACTCGTCGAGTTCTGGTTTCCGGGCTTCTGCTGTTCGCCCTCGTCAGCATCGTCGGCACCTTCTCCGTGTCCGCCGAAATGCTTGTCGGAGCTCGGGCGCTTCAAGGCGTCGGCGCTGCACTGATCGCGCCGGCCGGGCTCGCCGCCCTCAGTCAGGCCTTTCCCACCGGACGCGCCAGGGCCAAGGCATTCGGCATCGGCGCAATGTCGTCAGCACTGGGCGGCGCACTCGGTGTCGTCCTGAGCGGCATTTTGACCGAAGGGCTCAGTTGGCGATGGGTGATGTTCGCCGGCGCACCAGTGGCCCTGATCGCCGCAGTTGCCGGTGCCCGCGGCCTGCCGGCCGGCCAAGCCGCCAGAGGCGGCTCTCTCGATCTCCCCGGAGCCATCTTGGCGACGGCCGGAATCACCGCCCTTGTCGGCACAGTGATCGCCACGGAATCACATTCCTGGACTTCGGGTTACGTGCTGGGTGGATTCGCGCTCACGATCGCGCTGCTCACTGCTTTCGTTGTGGTCGAAAGCCGCTGCGCCACACCACTGGTACGACTGTCCACCCTGCTTCGACCCCGAATCGGACTGGCCAACGCCATCATGTGCCTGGTGTGCGCGGCACAGTTCAGCGCGTTCTTCTTCGTCTCACTCTTCCTGCAACGCGGGCTGGGCTATTCACCGACCACCACCGGTCTGGCTTTCCTGCCCTTCTGCTTCGGCCTGGTGATCGGCATCCTCGCGTCCACCAAACTCCTTCCGCGCTACGGAGTTCGACCGCTGCTCGTAGTCGGGACAGCAGTCGCCGCAATCGGAACTTTCATGTTTTCGACCATGAACCTCGACAGTCCCTTCTGGGCCGTCATCCTGGTGCCTTCGCTTCTGGCGAGCATCGGCATCGGTCTGTCGTTCATGCCGCTCAGTAACGTCGCCACCGCCGACGCTCCCCCCGAAGAAGTCGGCATGGCATCCGGGCTACTGAGTACATCGCGTCAGATCGGCGGTTCACTCGGACTAGCCGTTCTCGTGAGCGTCGCCGCTTCCTCGACGGCACGTTCGGACAGCGCGCCGACCGAAGCACTGGTTTCCGGATACTCCCAGGCCCTCTTCGTCTGCTCCGGCCTACTGCTGGCCGGTACCCTCCTGTCCTTCTTCTTCCCACGAATGGATCGTTGACCTCAGATGTTCACCACCCGAACCGCATTCGGCATCGTCTCGGCGCTTCTCCTGACCGTCGCCGGCGCAAGCGCGTGCAGCAGCTCCGCCGAGTCCGACACCGCCTCTGCAACTCGCTCCGTCACCCACGAACTCGGCACCGTCGAAGTTCCGGCCTCACCGCAGCGCATTCTCGCGCTCGACGAGTACGCGGGGTTGAGTGCACTCGCACTCGGCGTGAAGCCCACCGTCGTCTACAGCACCCTGCGATCGGACGTCGCCAAGTCGATTCTGCGCGAGCAGGGCGTCGAAGTTCTCGACAAGCCGACTTTCTTCGCCAACCCCGCCGTCGAGGAGATCGCGTCCGTCGAACCCGACGAGATCTTGATGAGCAATGCCGGTCCACTACCGAGCCTGTTCGCGCAGATCAATTCCGTGGCGCCAACCTTGGTCCTCCCGTACTCGGCGCCGTGGCGTGATGTGCTCGAACACGCTGGGGCACAGCTCGATCGAGGCAGCGAAGCTACCGCCATGATCGGAAAGCTGGAATCCGGCCTCGAAGGCGTCAAGTCCGCGGCTGCCGGCCAGAGCCTTGCGATCCTTCTCGGCTACAGCGGAAACCTGTTCACCGTGCCACCGACCACTCCCATCTCCACACTGGTCACCGAGGCCGGATTCACCAGGCCGGCATCGGAAGTCAACGCGACCAACAATCAAGACACCGGCACGATTTCCCCCGTCTCGCCGGAACTCCTACCCGAGCATGCGGCGCAGACCGTCGCCGTACTTTCCGGGCAGCAGTACGACGCATCCATCGTGCGAAACACTCCACTGTTCGACAACCTGACACCCGATCCGGCGCACGCTCTGGACGTCAGCGGTGATCTCTGGTTCGGCAGCCATCCTTTTGCCATCTACTGGATCATCCAGGATCTGGACGGCATCGCACATGGCAAGGGGCAGAACAGTATCGGAACCCTCGACAGCGCCGACGCGCGATGGGCGGCATTCAGCGCGCTCTGACGTCCTGACGAAAGGTCAGCGGAGAAACACCCACCCGGGTGGCGAAGAACTTCGTGAAGTTCGCAGAATCGTCGAACCCCAACTTCGACGCCACCTGGGTGACCGTGTCCGTGCCGAAAGACAGCAGACGTTTCGCTTCGAGAACCACACGCTGATCGATGTACTGCTTTGCCGTCATCCCGGCAGCGGCTCGGGTGGCCCGCAGCACAGTCTTCTCGGAGTACCCGATCTTGTTGGCGTACTCCGAAACCGAACGGACCGTAGCGAAGTCACGTTCGACAACGGCATGAAACCTTTCGAACACGTCATTGTGCGCCAGCACGGAACTCTGTTCCTGTCCACCGAGATGGGTCAGTTTCAACAGAATTGCTGTCAGCGTGTGCCGCAGAATGGCCGCGCGAACGACCGGCGCGGAAGTATCCGGGCAGCCGTAGTTCAGGTTCAGGTGTTTCATACCCGTGCTGATGGTCTCGAGGTTCTCGCCGGACAACTGCCACGCTGCCTGCCGACTGCGAGCGTTCCCGTCCAACAACTGCTGGCTGACGGCATCGAGCGACGAGGGCGTGAACAGAACAACCGTCGCCTCGAAGTCCTGGATTCGCCCCCACTGTTGCACCTGCCCCGGTCTGACCCAGAACACGGTCCCCGGGCTCACCGCGTAGTTCACGAAGTCGATGGTGTGTAGCGCCGAGCCCTCGGTCACCAACGCGAGCAAGTGAAATTGCGGACGTTGGGGGCCGACGAACTCTGCGCTTCCCCCGTTGATGCGAATGGTGTCCAGGCTGAGTACTTCGATCTCGGTCGCATCTGCCACCGACGATGCGTACCCGACGTCCCGGACGGGTACTTGTCTGTTTTTCACTAGTTCGGGACTCATCTTCACCGTGACCGAATACCCGAATGCGACATACCGTCAGAGTATCAATCAGTTCACGCTCGGATAGGAATCTTCCAGTGCAGACATCACGCTCGGAAACAGCAGGCAAGACGCAACTCACCTACGTCTTCGACGCCTATTGCGGGTGGTGTTTCGGCTTCGGCCCTGCGTTGACGGAGTTCGTCCGTCAAAATGCCGATTCCATCGACTTGTCCGTGGTCAGCGGCGGACTGTTCACCGGTGAGCGCGTCGCGCCCATGTCTTCGGCTCCGTACCTGAAATCAGCCAACGCGACCATCGCCGCCCAGACCGGCGCTGTCTTCGGTGACGGATATTCACAACTGGTGACTGATGGGCGGTTCGTCATGGATTCGACGGATGCAGCGATCGGACTCGCCGCACTGCGCGCGCAAGATCCGACACGCGCCCTCGACATCGCGGAGGCCATGCAGATCGCGTTCTACCGAGACGGTCGCAGCCTTTCCGATCCCGAGACGTACCGATCCATCGCGGAATCCCTCCAACTCGACCCATCTGCCGCGGTGTCTTCCCTGTTCACCGCCGCCTCGAAGGATGCTGCCCGCGCTGATTTCGTCCGAGCACGCAGGCTCGGCGCCACTTCGTTTCCGACGCTGTTGTTCCACGGGAGCGACGGGTCCGTCGTGAAATTCGGTTCTCCGACCAGTACCGCGGCCGATCTCACCCGCGACCTGAACACGTGTGTGCGGGCGTATGCGGTGGCTTGACCCACGCACTTTTGCGAGCGAAAGGTACGCCCGGCGCCTTCAGTACGCCGAACGTACCTTTCGCTCAGCGTGACTTCACCCAAATCACTTCGGCCCCCCTTCTGGTTTGATGAACACCGAACGAATCGCACCAAAGGGGAAACGACAGTGGTTTCAGATCCGATCACGGGCCTGGAGATGGAACTTGCCGACATGTGGCAACGAGGACGCGCCCAGGCGCGCACCTATGCGCGCGCAATTCATCCCAAACTCGATCCGGCGCTCTACCCGGTTCTGGTCATCCTGAACCGTTCGGATGCGGTGCGGATGTCCGACCTGATCTGCACCCTCGATATCGAGAAGTCCACCTTGACCAGGCAAATCGACGCCGCAGCTCGACTCGGCCTGGTGGAACGAATCCCCGATCCCGACGACGCTCGCGCCAAGTTGGTAGCTCTGACCCCTGAGGCGCGAACGAAGCTCACGACCATCCGCAATCACCAGATAGATCGCTGGCGCGCTCGACTCGCGAAATGGGATACGGACGACATCACCACGCTGACAGCGCTGCTTCACCGACTGGGCAGTTCCGAGGACTGACGACAAATTAGTCGTGATGGGCAGCCCACTCGAACAGCCGGACGATTTACGCCGTCACGACAATTCTGCAGCAGCACGCAGGATCAACTGGGTGACCTCGTGCGGGTGGGACGCCAAGGATGCATGGCCTGCGTCGAGTTCCTCGATCTCGCGGGCACCGATACGCTCTGCCATCCATCGCTCGGTTTCCGGCGGAATCATTCGGTCCTGCCCTGAAACCTGATACCAACTGGGCTTCCCACGCCATGCCGGCGGCCCTGACGGGTCCGAGAAGCACTGACCCGCAATGGGTTTCTGCGTCAGCGCCATGACCAATGCTTCCGTGTCGTCGAGATCCTGACTGAAACTCTCCTGAAACTTGTCCGGGGCGATCCACAAGAAGCCCTCGGCGTCCGGCGCGATGTTCGCCGCGCCCGCCGGCTGATCCGTGCGGGCGAAGATACTTCCCAGGCTGTCACCCTCGTCCGGCGCGAAGGCAGCGATATATACCAGTCCCACAACGTTTTCCGCATGACCCGCGCCTGTGATCACCGCGCCGCCGTACGAGTGTCCGACCAGCAGGGTCGGGCCGTCCATCGATTCGGCCAACTTCCTGGTCCGGTCCACGTCGTCGGCGAGCGAAGTAAGCGGATTCTGGACCGCAACCACTCGATGCCCGGCGTTGTGCAGGGTGGGTATGACGTGACGCCAATGAGAACCGTCTCCCCAGGCTCCATGCACCAGAACGATGTTTACCTTCTCTGTCATGACCAACTCCTCCAGATACGCAGTGCGACGAATACTCCGACGATCGGCAAGCCTTCGAAACCCAGACCTTGCCTGTTACCCACGTTAAGGGGATCCTGGATCAATAACCATGACCAGATTGCCAAGTTTTTGTGCAGAAACGCCGAATGCTCGAGACATCGGAGTGATCGATCCATGAGGACAACATCATCACAGCGGTACGCACCCACCACCGACGAGACTCGAACCCGGGACACCCTCTCGCACGTTCTCGAAGTCGTCCACCTTCGCGGTGATCAGATTCATCGCTGCGTCCACGGCGAGAACTTCACCGTGGAGGTACCCACGGGGGTGCGAGCACTTCACATTGCCGAGCACGGTGACATCGTGATCAGAACGCAGGGCAAAGCCCCGATCGAACTCGGCCCCGGGGAACTCGTACTGTTACCCCATGGGCATGCTCATACGATCGAGAATGCGATGCCGATGCACACGAAAAACGAAACATGTTGGCTTTTCGGTACTTTCACACTCGACGACGTCGCAGCGCAGCGACTGCTGTCCGTTCTGCCGGACTTCGTCGAACTGCGCGCGACACAAGGAACCCCGGTCGAGTGGCTCGAGGTGAGCAGCCGACTGTTGGGCGCCGAGGTGGACGATCCGAAACCTGGTTCCTCCGTGATGGTTTCCCGGATTCTCGACCTTCTCTTCGTCCAGATCCTCAGAGCGTGGGCTCGAGCGGACGGATCGAACGGCGGATGGTTGACCGCAGCAATGGATCCACGAATCGGGCAGGCCCTCGAGGCCGTCCACAACGACCCGTCACGCAACTGGACCATCGACGAACTGGCGACGCTGTCCACCCTGTCGAGATCGTCTTTTGCGGAGCGCTTCTCGCGACTGGTCGGCCAGACGCCCGGCGCTTACATCACCGAGCGCCGACTCGACCGTGCCGCCGAACTACTCGTGCAAACCACCGAGCCGGTCGGAACCATTGCGATAACTGTCGGCTACGAATCCGATGCCGCGTTCAGCCGCGCCTTCCGTCGACGATTCGCCGCCTCGCCGTTGAACTGGCGAAAGTCCAACTCCCACAATCACTGACGTCAGGTCGCAGCGATTACGCCTGCGACCGGGATCCGGCCGAGAACTGCAACGCGGAAGTCCACCATCGCGCGCTCCACGTGATTGGCGCTCGAGACCACAACCACGCCGGTCGCGCCTCGATCGGCGAGAATCCGCGCAGAGTTGATCGCATTCTCGACCGTCGACCACGAAGTTCCCTCTTCGGTGATCCGGCCCGGGTTGACGCCGTTGGCAACGAGCCATTCGCGCATCGCCCTGGCTTCCGTTACTCCGGCCTTCGGAGCCCCACCGCTTGTGATGATCGGAGACTGCGGGTACTGACGGGCCAGCTGGAGCGCCGCCTGAAGCCGGTCGACCAACATCGGACGCATCGTGCCGTCGTCGAAGAGGCCGGCACCCAAGACGACGATGTTCGTGCCCACGGGGTTGAGGTCGAGCAGCACGGGCGACTGGCGTGTCAGCGTCTCAGCACTCGTGCACGCGAGAATGAGAGACCGCACCGGTGTTTGGCAGCCGCCCACCGTCGACAGGATGCCGTTGACGACCGTCGTCGGAGTGATGTCGGCACTCGCTGTCGCCGGCGTCAATCCCACTCCGGCTGCGGCGATTACCGAAGCAGCAATCAATCCCTTCGTCAGAGACCTACGAACATTTGCCATGTAGCCGAACCCCCAGATTGTCGATTGTCCAGCCCACGGTAACGAACATTTCGTCGCGATTGCATCATTTGACTCAAATTTACTGTTCACTGACCGTCACACAGATTAAACATAAATATTGGGCAACAATTCGGGTTCGAAACCGTCATCTACCAGCATCTCGAATCGACGCGCCTGCCGCGTTACCGATCTGAGCTGCAGCATCCCCGAGCAGGTCGGCGCCACTGAACGGCAACAATTCGTTGTTGCAGATCACGATGTTGCATCCGGGTGTTCCTGCTCGCCCCGTCCCGACCATCGTGTCGAAGATCAATTCGGGGTTCGCGAAGCCGACGAGCTGTGACGGATCGTCGATGAGCGGACCACCCGACCCATGCACGGGAGTCCCGACGTACGGCGGCGGTGGAACGTCCACGATCGAAGCGACGACAAGCCGCAAGAACTCCTGGAGATCAGGATTCGATTCGCCTGTCAGTCCCGCAGACGGGTCAGCGGGGTCGAAGTAGCTCGTCAATCCGTCCCGCACGATGACCAGGTCACGACTGGGCACCACGATGATCAACTGCCCGAGCATTCCGACGAAACCGTAGAGAACCCGAGGCGCGTTCTGCCACACCGGATGCGAAACATACTTGCTCACCGGCGCATTCACGGAGTGGAAGTCCTCGCCCGCGTTCACCCAGGTCAAGAAGCCGTACCCCCCATTGGACGGAGAGGGCGCGGACAACTCGTCGAGGTAGGCGGAGTCGATCAACGTCTGATCACGCCACGCGCCTCGTTGCACCATCAGCTGCCCCAGTCTGGCCATGTCCCCCGGCCGGATTGCCAATCCACCGGCTCCGATGGTGTCACCGGAACGATCACGCACCCACACCCAGTGGTCACGCGGAATCCCCAAGGGGCCGAACAACTCTTGTTGCACAAAATCCTGAAAGTCCCGGCCCGCAGCATTCTGGACGATCCGAGTCAGCACCGTGACAGTGGTCTGTCCGTACGCGAACTTGGTTCCGGGTTCGGCCACGAACGGAAGGTGCAGCGTCTGTTGCACCGCGTCCGTGTAGTAGCCCGCGATATCCGCGCCCCACGAGAAGTCGAGACCGGACGACTGAGTCAGCAACTGACGCACAGTGATGTCCGCGTGCTCCTGATCGATGCCCCCGATGTGCTCACCGACACGATCATCGAGTCCCAACAGTCCGAGAGTGATCGCCCGCCCGACAGCGAGAGCCACTACGCCTTTCGACGACGAAGCCAACGGGAACGGAATCGCATCGGCGGCGCCGTCGGCGTTGGACGCCGCGAGGCATCCATGCCGCAGAATCCGTATCGACGTCGACGCCTTGGCTGTACCGAAGTCGACGGCTTGTTGCAGCGTCGCCGCATCGAACCCCAGATCTGCTGCCGGTACTTGAGTGAATTCCCCAGCCGTACCGGGATTCTCACAAGAGGCCGGGGCTGCCCCGGCAGGAGCCACGACTGAACCGGCAAGCAATGCACCGAACAGGGGAATCAAAAGTGCGCGGCGAAAACCGCGAGAATCAGACACGTTCACAGAGAACCACAGACGCATCACGTTTGGGAAGAGTCCGCCTCCATGCCGATTGCGCGACGCGCTCCCAGCGCCATGGTGACCTGCACAAGATCTTTCGGTGACGACAGGTCAAGTCCCGTCAGGGAACTCGCTTTACGCAGGCGGTACACGACCGTGTTCGGGTGTACGTGCAACTGCCGAGCGGTGGTAGCTCGATCGAATCCGGAGTCGATGAAAGATTCGAGCGTCTCGAGCACGGCAGGATCGGACTCCAACGGCGACAACACATCTGCGAGGATCGGCAGCGCAGCGCTCGGGCGGGTCAGTTGATACTCGACTGCAAGATCCTCGAGACGCACGACCCCACTTGTACGGCCGTACTTTCGGGCAACGTTCAGCACCTCGCGCGCCTGCGACACCGCTGCCGGAATTGCCGGCGGTGCCGCGACATGTACGGCGGCAACCGTCGATGCACCGATGACCTTCTCGAGATCACCCAATCGTCGACACAATGAAAGATATTGCGGACTCGACGCCCAGTTCCCCTCAGCGGGTTCCGATTCCACAATAGGAATCAGCACGGCTCCGCCACTGCTCCCGAGCACCCCGAGCGCTTTGTCACGCCCCACCTGATCGAGCTCTCGTTGCAGGTGGCGCACCTTTCTCCGCTCGGCGACGGCAGTGTCCACCTCGGTCGAGGACTCGTCGTCATTCCGTTCGACGTGCAGCGCCACCACCCAGTACAGGCGCGCCAACCTGATTCCCACATCGTCGGAGACCCGATCAACATCGACACCCGTCGAAAGTGCTACGAACATTGACCTTCGCGCAGAATCCTCGTCCGTCTGGGTGGCATGGTCGGAACCGTAGCCGGCAAGAACCGCCGACGCGGAAGCCGCGGTGTATGCATTCAAGAGTCGTCCGGTGCGGGCAAGTGCGACACCGTCTTCCGGGACCGCCCATTCGCTGATGGTCTCCCACCACAGCCCGGCTGCCAGGTGATATGCCCGCAGCACCTCACCGAGCGGAACCAATTCCTGAGCCCGTTGGCGAGCCGATTCGCTGATGTCGGCGAGCAACTCGGGCGCCAGATCGGCGCCGGTCCGCAGCATCGAAATGAACAGTTCCAGATTGCGCCTCACGATGGTGGTGACGTCGTTACGCAATGCCTCGTCAGGGAGCAACCGGTAGAAGGTGACGTCGCGGTGGACCAGATCGACTGTCTCAATGACCAGTGGATGGGTGCGTTGCGCCAGTCGGTCGGCCAGAGATCTGCCACCAACCAGGATCGGCTCGAACGGCAGATCTTTGTTTCCTGACACAAAACCCTCCACAGAATTGAATTGCCACCACAAGGCCGACCTGCCTTTTTCCTATCACTATGTAACCCACGCCACTCACGAATTCACAATCAGCGGCGTAACTGGAAGTCCCACCTTCGACCAAGAGGAGCCTCGAGTGACGTGGAAAACGCGCAGCGCAGCCATTCTGGCAGGCGTCGTGGCTGCCGGTTCGATCGCGGCTCTCGGGACCGGTGTGTCGAGTGCCGAGACACCGGTCAGCACTATCCAGTACGTCGCACTCGGCGATTCCGCGGCGGCCGGCCCACTGGTCACCGCGCAGGACTCGTCGTCACCGGGCTGTCTACGATCACTCGACAACTACCCGTCCGTGGTGGCGCGAGAACTCGGCGCTCAACTCACGGATATGACCTGCTCGTCGGCGCGATCCGCCAACGTCACGGACACCGCACAATCGACGTTCTCCGGTCAAGTATCACCGCAGGCAACAGCATTGGGGCCTGATACCGACCTCGTCACCATCACCATCGGTGCCAACGACATCTCGTTGTTCCCGACAGTTCTGAGCTGCGTCAATCCACTCCCCGAACCCGCCGGAACGTCCTGCCATGACAAGTTCACCTCCGGTGGCGTCGATCAACAGCGACAGATGATCGAAAATGCGTCCACAGGTTGGAGTTCCATGATCGAAGTCGCGCAGGATCGAGCACCGTCGGCGCGCATCGTCGTGGTCGGATACGGAACATACATCCGTAGTGGCGGCTGCCCCGGCACTCAGCCGTTCTGGCCGCGCGACGCCGACTATCTCCAGAGTGTGATCGACTACGGCAACACGGTCATGGCAGCAACTGCGGCCCGTCACGGCGTCGAGTACATCGACATCACCGAAACCACTGCCGGGCATGACATCTGCACGGACCCTGCCACTGCTTACTACACGGGAATCGTCCCTACCCAGCCGGCGGTTCCACTGCATCCCACTGCGGCCGGGATGCAGGCGATCGGGAAAACGGTCGCCGACGCTCTGTCCTGAGCTTCTCCCCCAGCACAATTCATTCAGCACTCGCGAAAAGGGTGGAACAATCATGTCAATTCAACGAGACGCTCCGCCGCTGCCGTCCGTCGACGGCGCCCCTGTCGGAACACGTGACAAACTTCTCGGCGGCACACTCGTCGCACTGTTTCTCGCGAACATGCTCAACTTCTTCGACCGGGCGATCCCCTCGGTCGTTGCCGAGCCGATCAAGAACGAGTTTTCGCTCAGCGACTTGCAATTGGGATTGATCACCTCTGCATTCACCCTCGTCTACGCAGTCGCAGGACTGCCTCTGGGCCGGTTGGCCGACACGAAGAACCGTCCCAAGATCATCGGGATCGGACTCCTGGTGTGGAGCGGACTGACGGCAGCAACCGGTGCCGCCGGCAGCTATGTGCTGTTCATCCTCGCGCGTCTCGGCGTCGGTGTGGGCGAAGCGACCTTCACACCTGCAGCCAACTCGATGATCGGTGATATCTACCCGGCGGAACGACGCTCACGCGCACTTGGTGTCTTCATGCTCGGTTTGCCGATTGGCCTCATGCTCGCCTACTTCACCGTCGGCAAGATCGCCGAGGCATTCGACAGCTGGCGTGCACCGTTCTTCCTCGCGGCGATTCCCGGTGTCCTGCTTGCAGTCGTGCTCTACCGCATGGCAGATCCGGTTCGTGGTGGTTCCGAAAGTCCGGAGGCCCGCGCAGCCGCTGTTTCACAGGCACCGATCACCCGCCCGATCCGTCGCCTGCTCGCAATTCCCACGCTTCGTTGGCTCATCCTTGCCGGGCTGACGTTCAACTTCGCCGCCTACGCAGTGAATTCGTTTGTCGTCCCACTGCTCATGCGCCAGTACCACCTGAAGCTGACTGCGGCGGCATCGGTCACGGGCATCATCGTCGGAATCACGGGCCTGATCGGATTGCTTCTCGGCGCTCGCTACGCGGACAAGGCCAGCGCACGCTCACCGCGCGCACGGTTGATGATCGGTGTCGGAACCTCGGCATTGGCGGCACCTTTGACGGCGCTGGCACTGTTGCAACACGGCGGAAACGTCGTGATGTTCACGCTCTTGTTCTCGGCCGGGTGGCTTCTGGCCTACGGCTTCTACATCAGCGTCTACCCTGCCATTCACGACGTCGTGGTTCCCAGGCTCCGCGGCACTGCGACGGCGCTGTTCTTCGCTGCCATGTACCTTCTCGGCGGATTCTCCGGACCGGTTGCCGTTGGAGCGATCTCGGACTGGTTCGCCAAGCGTGCGCTTGCAGATGCCGGTACCGGGAAGTTGGCTCAGTACGCCGGCGACGGGTTGAACTCGGCCATGTATCTCGTGCCGATCATGTTGGCACTCACCGCGGTATTCATCTACCTGGCTACCCGCACTGTAGGCAAGGACTCCGCGCGCATGCAAGCGGAGCTGAGCCAGGCCTGACCGACAAGTTCACGGGCGGTGGCGGGACCCTGAGGCCCCGCCACCGCCGAGTTCAGTTGACCGTAATCGCCAGAGTCGACAACATGGACCGCAACATGTCCGGCAAGCGAGCGATCATTCGCTGCTCGGTTATCCGAACGGAGACGGGCGCGGCCAGCGTCGCTCGCCACAGTTCCGGTTGATTCTTCATCAGGTTGTTGTAGACCGGGAGCAACTGATCGTTGATGTAGGTCCAACGACCATCCCGGTCCGCCCAGTTGAAGTCCGGAAGCGGCGTTTGCACAACAGCATTGCCCACCGCGAACGAGAGCGGGTTCGACTCGCGTGGCGGCACGACGCCAGGCATCGACGGTGATGCGGCGAAGGTGGTCAGGTAAGTCAACGAGCGACCAACGCTGCCGCGGTAGGCCTTCGCCTCGTCCCACTGATCACCCACCGACTGGTACTGCTCCCTTCGCAGCAGACGCACATTGCCGTCGAAGACCGATTCCGGTGTCCCCGAAGCAATGTTGTTCCACGCGATACGGGCGTTCTCGTCGAGCAGCCCTGCGCGATCGAGTTCGGCGATGCCGTCGACACCGTCGTGAACCCACGCCATGTGCATGGGAATCAGGTCCGAGAAGATGTGTTTGCTCATCGCAATCACTTTCCCCTGGAACCACATCACGTCCTCGGGGCGAATCTCGTGGCCGACCTCGAGAAGTGCCGCAATGTCCTCGGGTGCTCCCATCGACGATGCAACCGGCGACCCGATGCGGTCGATCTCTCGCCAGACCAGTGCCATCGCCTCGCTGATCGCTTGGACTTCCAGCACAACCCGCCCGTAGTCCAAGTCGAGGAGTCCACCGGCGAAAGCGGGCCCGACCATTCCTCCCATACCTGCCCACTGCAGCTCTCGATGCTCGAGCTGGAGTCGCTCGTAGAACTGGAAAGTGTTGGTGAGGTTTCCGAGATTCGCGTGCACACCGTCGAACGGAGTCCACGAAGCGAGATCGATACCTGCCGACTCCGTCCCGACCGCGAGCCAGTACTGCTTGAGCAGTGTCTGATAGCGATGCGGATCCACTCCCGAGGCTCGGGCGGTATCCACCAAAGACCGCAGCGGTGCGGAATCCGATGGCAGAGAAGGATGCAGGCCGCCCGTGGCTTCGGCGTTTGCGTTCACTGCTTCCAGGTCGAGGTACCTGTCGAGCTCACCAGTACCCGCGGACGCCCTGCCTCCCAGTACGACGGCACCGCCGATACCTGCCGAAGCAACGAGAACCGTGCGCGCAAAATCCCTGCGCGTCAGAGACTTCCGCAAGCTCATCGTCCCTCGGCTTCGTCGAACGTCTTTGCCAGCCAGGCGATGTCCTGCATACCCAGCTGATCGGTCACCGTCTTGTACAGGTTGGTCACGTAATCGAGCGGCCCGCACTGCGACGGGAGCAGGTCCACGTTGCCGCCGTCTGCTCGATATGTCTGCGCCAATTGCTCTGCCTCACTGAAGGGAACGAGAAAGTCGTCCTCACAGGAAGAAATCAGAAGCTTGGAAGCCGGCGCCTGCTTTCCCAACGTGTTGTCCGCGTACGCCGCGGCCAGCGCAGGGATCGTTCGGGGCGAAAGGTTGGTGAGTAGGACGTCGAACGGAACGAATGGGAGTCCGAGGTAGAGCGCCTGGCAGGACGCGCGGAAGGCTGCGGCGACGTTGTGACCGATCGGAGTCAGATGGTCGTCGAGCCGAACGTCGGGGTAGCCCGCGTCGAATCCGAGAATGCTCGAGAAGACGAATCCGGAACCGATCCCACCGGCCGCTGTTTCCTCGAACGTTGCCGGGTCGATCATCATCGCCTGAATGGCACTGGCCTGGACGTTCAGTTCCGGCGCATATTCATGGGCCTGTTCCGCGGCAAAGCCCGCTGCGACACCGCCTCCGGCGACACCGTAGATGCCGACAGGGGTGTCTGATTCGAGGCCACCTTCCGGAAGCGCGAGTGCTGCCCGAACGCCGTCGAGCGTTGCCTTCCCTGAGAACTGTCCGATCGAGAACGGATGGGGAGCAGTGTCGCCGTCGTTGCCGACGTCGCTCATCATCACTGCCCAGCCGTGGCCGAACATCTGAGCCACCGGGCCGAGCGCCGAGAACATCGCCGGGTCGCTCTGATTGCCGCCGGTCCACTGGTGACTTGGTGCGCAGTTCGCGCCGAGGCTGTCGTTCGCCTCGGCGTATCCGATGATCTTGCGATCACCTGGCACAGTTCCGTCCTCGGGAATCATCAGAATTCCGGTGCTGATCACCTGCCGACCGAAGTGATCAGTGGTGGTGTACATCAGTTGATGAGCCGAGACCACGTCGGGGCGGACCTGGTAGACCTGCACGCTGACCGGACGCGCTTTGAGAAGTGTGCCGGGGGCGGTACCCGGCTCGATTTCGGGTTCGTCGAACCACGGATCATCGGACGAGAGCCCGAGTGGAGTCAATTCGGTGGAAATGTCAGCGCCTTGGAGTGCCTTCACGACCAACGGATTGAACACGTCGGCCAGGTCGACGGTCTCCTGCGCACCAGCCGGCGACCCCACCGCAAACAAGGCCACTGCCAGGGCCGATGCCGTTCCGGCGCGCCATGACCACCGTCGCCACGTCGAGTCAAACATCGTTCACGAGTTCCTTACTTTCGGGTAATGAGCACCCCTACACTCCCATTCACCTGCATTAACAGACAAGTCGGGCACCCATCCGTTGGCCGAAAACCCCGATCGGGCTTAGGCTGACGGCACCTGTCCGGCAAGTCTGGCGTGGGAGGTTTGTCTGTGAGTGCTCCGACCCGTGTATCGCGAGCTACCGGCGATTCACTCCAAGCTCGACCGCGGCCGTCCAACATCACGTGCAAGATTCTGATGGCCGTGACAGGACTGATCTTCGCCGCTTTCGTTCTCGTCCACATGATCGGAAACCTGAAGGTCTACACCGGTGCCGATCACTTCGACGACTACGCACACTGGCTACGAACGGTGTTCGAACCCTTCCTGCCCTACGAGGGACTTCTGTGGATTCTTCGCATCGTCTTGCTCGCGTCATTGGTCGCACACGTCTGGTGTGCCTGGCTGCTCACCGTCCGCGGACGCCGAGCTCGAGGAAAATTTCGACGTAAAGGTCTGGGAATCAAGTCCTTTACAGCGCGCACGATGCCCGTCACCGGAGCTGTGCTGCTGCTGTTCGTCATTTTCCACATACTCGACCTCACGACCGGAACCCGACCCATCGGCAGCAGCGAGTACGAAGCGGCCACGCGCACACAGAGTTACGCATACGACAATCTGATTGCCAGCTTCGAGCGTCCGCTGGTGGCAGCGTTCTACATCGTCGCGATGGCTCTGCTGGCAATGCACCTCGCACACGGACTCTGGAGCGCGGTCAACGATCTCGGCGTGACCGGCCAACGACTGCGCCAGATTGGCGTTGCACTCTCCGGAATCTTTGCGCTCGTCGTGATGGTCGGAAACATGTCGATCCCCATCGCGGTCATGACCGGCGCCATCTCGAAGACAGGAGCGTCATAAGTGAACAGCTTCGAACTCGACGATCTGCGCAGCATCGGGACACCGGTGGACGGTAAGGTCCCGGCCGGCGATCCGGCGACGGCCTGGCCCACTCGCAAACTCGACTACAAGCTCGTCAGCCCACTCAACCGGCGCAAGTTCACGGTCATCGTCGTCGGTACCGGCCTCGCCGGCGCGGCCTGCGCCGCCTCCCTCGGTGAACTGGGCTACCACGTCGAGTCCTTCACCTTCCACGATGCACCCCGCCGTGCACACAGTGTCGCCGCGCAAGGAGGCATCAACGCTGCTCGCGCTCGAAAAGTGGACAACGACAGTCTCGCCCGCTTCGTGAAGGACACCGTCAAGGGCGGTGATTTCCGGGGCCGTGAGGCCGACTGTTTCCGTCTCGCCGAAGAATCCGTACGCGTCATCGATCACATGAATGCCATCGGGGCACCGTTTGCTCGCGAGTACGGCGGCACTCTGGCCACCCGATCCTTCGGCGGCGTTCAGGTGTCGCGCACGTACTACACGCGCGGGCAGACAGGCCAGCAGTTGCAGATAGCGTCGTCGCAGGCACTGCAACGTCAGATCGCAGCCGGAACGGTCAACCTACACACCCGAACCGAGATGCTCGATCTCATCGTTTCGGACGGGCGAGCACAAGGGATAGTCACACGCGATCTCGTGACCGGTGAGATCGGCGCCACCACAGGCCATGCCGTCGTACTGGCATCCGGCGGCTACGGAACCGTATTCCACAAGTCCACACTTGCGAAGAATTCCAACGCCACGGCCGCCTGGCGAGCGCACCGACGCGGTGCGTTGATGGCTTCACCCTCGTTCATCCAATTCCATCCGACGGCACTTCCCGTCAACTCCGAGTGGCAGTCGAAAACCATTCTGATGAGCGAATCCCTGCGCAACGACGGCCGGATCTGGGTACCGGCCAAGCCCGGAGACGATCGTGAGCCCGGCGACATTCCCGAAAACGAACGCGACTACTACCTCGAGCGCAAATATCCGGCGTTCGGGAACCTCTCTCCCCGCGACGTCTCTTCACGGGCCGCCCGCGAGCAAATCGACTCCGGTCACGGCGTCGGCCCTCTGAAAAACAGTGTGTACCTGGATTTCCGCGATGCGTTGGCACGGCTCGGCCGCAAGACCATCGAGGAGCGATACGGAAATCTGTTCTCGATGTATCGCGACGCCACCAGCGAAGACCCCTATACGGTGCCGATGCGCATCGCCCCCGGAGCCCACTTCACCATGGGAGGACTGTGGAACGACTACGACCAGATGACCTCCATCCCCGGCTTGTTCGTCGGTGGTGAGGCAGGCTGGGGATACCACGGGGCCAACCGCCTCGGCGCCAATTCGTTGCTCTCGGCATGCGTCGACGGCTGGTTCACCCTCCCGTACGCGATTCCGAATTATCTTGCACCGCTACTCGGATCCACTCCACTCGAACTGTCCGATCCCGCTGTGACGTCGACGCTCACTGACGTGAGGGGTCGGGTGGACCTGCTGCTCTCGGTCGGCGGAACACACGGCCCCGACAGGTTCCATCGACAACTGGGCGAGATCCTCTATGCGGGTTGCGGTGTCACCCGAACGGCCGAGGGCTTGACCAAGGCGATCGCCGAAATCCGCGCACTGCGAACCGATTTCTGGTCGAACCTGCGAGTTGCCGGCAGCGGAAACCAGTTCAACCAGGAGTTGGAAAGGGCCGGCAGGGTAGCCGATTTCCTCGAGCTCGCCGAACTGATGTGCGTCGATGCTCTCGATCGTGACGAGTCCTGTGGAGCGCACTTTCGTGCCGAACATCAGACTCCCGACGGCGAAGCGCAGCGAAACGATCAGGACTGGTGCTTCGTCTCCGCGTGGAAAACCGCCCAGGACGGCAGACACGTTCGACACGACGAGCCGTTGTCCTTCACCGCTGTTCCACTGCAGACGAGGAACTACGTATGAAAATCACCGTGGACGTGTGGCGCCAATCCGGACCTGAGTCGTCCGGCGCATTCGACACCTACCAAATAGACGACGCGACGGTGGAGATGTCGCTGCTGGAGCTCCTCGACCGACTCAACGACCAACTCGTGGAGAGCGGCAACGAACCCATCGCCTTCGATTCCGACTGCCGAGAAGGGATCTGCGGGTCCTGCGGCATCACGGTCGACAATGTTCCCCATGGACCGGTTGCGAACACTCCCACGTGCCGTCAGCACCTGCGTAGCTTCTCCGACGGTGACCGAATCAAACTGGAGCCGTTCCGCTCCGCAGCCTTTCCAGTGGTCCGCGACCTCGTCGTCGATCGCTCTGCGCTCGACCGGGTGCTCGAAGCCGGTGGATACGTTTCGGTCAATGCAGGAACCGCGCCGGACGCAGACAGTCAGCCGCTCTCGCATCAAAGTGCCGAAGCTGCACTGGACTTCGCCGCGTGCATCGGCTGCGGCGCTTGCGTGGCAGCCTGCCCGAACGGTGCCGCGCACCTCTTCACCGGGTCCAAACTGACCCACCTGTCTCTCGTCACGCAGGGCCGCAACGAACGTGGCAAGCGGGCCCGAGCGATGTCGCACCAGATGGAGGCCGATTTCGGGCCGTGCTCGACCTACGGTGAATGTGCGCAGGTGTGTCCCGCGGAGATACCGCTGACCGCGATTGCCGCTGTCAACAAAGAATCGATGCGATTCGGATTGCGGCGCAAGGACAACTGATCGTCACCAGGCGCCGATCAGCTTCATCCACGCGCCGCCGATGATCGTCCAGATCAGGATGATCACGACGCTCATCACGAAACCGATTCGGAACCACTCCGAGGTCTTGATGTATCCGGAACCGTAGATCACTCCGGCCGGACCGGACGCGTAGTGCGAGATACCGCCGAACAGGCTGCCGATGAAGCCGAACACCAGGGCCGAGAACAGCGGCGGTGCACCGGTTGCCACCGCCGCGCCGAGAAACACCGCGTACATCGCGACGATCTGCGCGGTGTTCGACGCAAACAGATAGTGCGCGTAGAAGTACACCAAGGTCAGGATCGCAAAAGCCCAGATCCACGGCAAACCGTCGACGCTCGAGGAGACCTGGGTTCCGATCCACGAGATCACGCCGAGTTCTTCGAGATGGCTTGCCATACCGACCAGAACGGCAAAGAACACGAGCGTCTGCCACGCCCCGGTGTCGTGGACCAGGTTGTTCCACGTCAGCACCTTGGTCACCAACAGGATGCCGATTCCGACGAATGCTGTTGTAGTGGCATTGACGTTGAGCTGCGAGCCCAGGCACCAGAGCACCAGCAGCAGAACGAAGGTGGCGGCCATGATCTTCTCGTTGCGGCTGATCGGACCTGCCTTGCGCAGTTCCTCCCTGGCTTGCTCGGGTGCTTTCGGAGTCTTCAACATCGTGGGCGGGAAGATCTTCGACATCACCCACGGGATCGCGATGAGACTCGCAATTCCCGGAACCGATGCTGCCAGCGCCCATTTGCCCCACGAGATGTCGATGCCGATCTTGGCAGCCGCATCGACGGCCACAGGGTTACCCGCCATGGCGGTGATGAACATCGCGGAGGTCACGACGTTGACTTGCAGCGACGTGAGCAGCAGATATGCTCCGAGCTTCTTGCGAGAGTCCTCGGGCTCGGGATTGGAGTCCTCCAACTTGCTCAGCGAGACGATGATCGGATAGACGACGCCACCCGCACGGGCGGTGTTCGACGGCGTCGCCGGAGCAAGTATCAAGTCCGTCAACGCCATTCCGTAGGACAATCCGAGACTCGACTTGCCGAGTTTGGTCACGAACATGAGCGCAACCCGTTTGCCGAGTCCGGTGACCAGAAAGCCCTCGGCAATGAAGAACGATGCGACAATCAGCCAGATCGTGGTGTTACTGAAGCCGGACAACGCTTCCGTCGGCGTCTCGGTCTGGGTGATCATGGCGATCGACAGGCCTACCAGCGCCACAGAACCCGTCGGCAGAGGCTGCAAGATCAACGCCACGATGGTGCCGACGAAGATTCCGAGCATGTGCATGCCCTTGGGATCCACACCGTCCGGAACAGGCATGAAATAGATGATCAAGCCGAGGACGACGGGCACCGCAGCCGGGTAGTACCGCCTGAGCACCGATTGTTTCGACGGCTCCGCCGGCGGTGTCGTCTCAGAAAAAGACTCAGTGCTTTCGGATTTGGCCTCGGACATTTGCATCTCCTCGACTTGTCGCCCCAGGTGATCGCCCCAGATGATTGTCCCCCAAACATCAGGTTTTCGTGCGGTCAATCCAAGTTCGAGAGAAAATGCCCAGAAGTACAGTCGTCCTTACGAGGCGCTGTCTCGCACCGACGCTTCAGTGGGAGAATGCCCATCTCGCAAAAGATTGTGCCAATCGATCAACAGAGGCGCGGGCGTGCTGCACGCTTGAATCTCCGAGAGTTGTTCAACCTGCTTCTGCGAAAGGTATTCGTCGGCAAGATGTTTGGGTCAGGACTGCGCGGATTGCCGACCTCGACCGGATCTTCGCGCGTGATGTGATCCAATTCCGAAGCATGTCAGCCGACAGACAGACCCACGAACCGAGAAGATTCGTATCGGGCCGACGAGTGGTTGCGCCATCTATTGTCGGGAATGTGACGGAATCCGACGCCCACGAGGACTCGACCGACTCCACTGAATCGGAAGTGGCCGGTCACCCGAGGAAACGTCCACTGTGGCGTGAGATTCTGATCCTCTTTGTCGTCGCACTCGTCCTGAGTGTTGTCATTCAGAACTTCGTCGGACGCATTTTTCTGATCCCGTCGGAGTCCATGGAACCGACACTTCACGGATGCACCGGCTGCACGGGAGACAAGATTTTCGTCGACAGAATCAGCTATCGATTCGGGGATCCACAGCCTGGGGATGTGGTCGTGTTCAAGGGACCCGAGTCCTGGAACGACGAGTACAAATCCATTCGATCCGACAATTCGATTGTTCGCGCGTTTCAGGGACTCGGGTCCATCGTCGGCTTGGTCCCGCCGGACGAAAACGACCTCGTGAAGCGGGTAGTCGCGGTCGGTGGCCAAACCGTACAGTGCCTGTCCGAGGAAGAGGGGCTTCGAGTGAACGGCAAGCCGCTGACCGAGCCGTACATCGACAAGCGCATTCCGGGCAACGGTACCTCTTGCCAAGGAAGGTATTTCGGGCCGGTCACGGTTCCCGACGGGAACCTGTGGGTGATGGGCGACAACCGCGCCCATTCGAAGGATTCACGTTTCCATCTCGATGACGAACACAGTGGAACGGTGCCGATCGACAATGTCATCGGCAAGGTTCAATTGATCGTCCTTCCCTTCTCACGGTGGGGAACTGTGACCTCGTTCGATCCGCAGTGACAGATCGAATCAACCAGGCGGCCTGCATCTTCGGACGGCACAGTCGACATGGCTCCGCTTTCGGACGATCATCGAGCGCATCTGTTGCCGAAGGTAGGAGAACCACATGCGCGCTCGACGCATCACCGCCAATCTCAAAGTCGCCGATATCGGAACCGCCAAGAGCTTCTACTCCGACTTTCTCGGCCTGAGCACCGAAGAGTTCAACATGGGGTGGGTCGCTCGCTACACCTCTCCCGACACCGGCGCGAACGTACAGCTCGTCACGCACGACGCCACTGCGGCCGAGGACTCGGTCATCTCAGTCCACACGGACGACGTCGACGGCGCCTACGAAGAGGCCCGCAGGCTCGGCTACGAAATCGTGCACCCCATAACGACCGAAGAGTGGGGTGTTCGCCGATTCCTCGTCCGGGCACCCGATGGCAACGTCGTCAACATCGTGCGACACCGGGACTGAGCAGCGGAAAGAACCCCATTCGACGTTTTAGGTCATTTGACCTAGAGTTAGGTGCATGACCGATTCATTGCAGTATTCAGCCGACGGCCCGATCCTCGTGGCCGGCGGATACGGAACCGTGGGCAGCGCCCTGACTGCGTTGCTCGCCCCCGACTTCCCACTACTCCTCACCGGACGCACCCCCGAGCGAGGCGACGAACTGGCCGGCCGTCACGGCGCTTCCGTCCGCCGCTGGGACCTCCTCGACCCGACACCCTTCGACGCGTCCGTACGCGCGGTCGTGTCGACGGTCAACGATCCCCACGATCGTGTCCTGTCCGCCGCCGTCGAGGCCGGCATTCCGTACGTGGACATCACCCGCTGGACAACCCGCGTCGCTCGCGCCGCTACTCTGGCGGGTCAGAAGTCGCCGAGCGCACCGGTGTACCTGTCGTCCGGATGGATGGGCGGAGTCACCAATATCGTCGCCGCAGCGCTGGCCGAGGAACTGGGTGGCGCGAGCACGATCGACGTCTCGATTCGCTACGACGTCAACGACATTGCCGGGCTCGACTCCGTCGACTTCATCGATCGGCTCGGGCAGGATTTCGAGGTGATTCAGCAAGGAAACCCGATCACCGTCAGCCCGTTGACGGATACACGCTGGGTCGACTTCCCCGGATCGCGCACCAAGGTCGGAAGAATCGACACTCCGGAACAATTCACGTTCCCCATGACCCTGGGCGCCGAAACTGCCAGCACTCGAATAGGTTTCAGTTCGAATGCATCCACAACTGCGCTGCTCGCCGCCAAGAAGGTGGGTCTGTTCCGTTGGGGTCGCGGCGACCGCTTCACACCGCTACGACGCGGACTCCTGTACTCGCCGGGCAAGGGCGGGAGCGCGCAAGTACGCATCGATGTCACGGGCCCGAGCGGCACGACAAGCGCGACAATCGTCGACCGGCAGGGCCAGGCTCACCTCACCGCGGTGGGCGGCGCGCTGGCCGTCAGACGAGCCTTGGCCGACGATGCCCGGCCTGGAGTCACTTTCCCCGAATCGCTTCCGAACCCTCGCCGCACCGTCTCCGAGTTGGAGAGCTTCGGGGTGGCAGTATTGCGACCATGACCCTCTCCAAGGGCGCCGCCCGTGCGGCAGCACTTCTCGACGCAGCAGAACAGGTCCTCACTACTCAGGGCAATGCCAACTCGGCAATGCGCGATTTCGCAGCCGCGGCCGGAGTGCGGGTAGGACATCTGCAGCACTACTACCCCACCCGTGCAGATCTGATACGCGCAGTGATGTCACGTGCATTGACCCGCTCACTGGATCGCCTTGCCGTCGTCCCCGATACGGATCAGAGCCTTTCCCGCGAGGAATCCGAACACTTCATCGGAGTCCTGCTCGGAGAACAGGACGACCAGGCCACTGTGCGTCTGTACGTCGAAGTATGGGCCATTGCAGCGGCGGACCAAGAAGTCGCGGTCGTGCTTCGAGACTTCTACGCCCAGTACATCGCACACGTAGAGCGCGCAGTCGCGTGTGCACAACCGGAGCTGGATGCGACTGAACTTGGCGCGACAGCGCAGACCATCGTGAGCCTGCTCGAGGGTTCCGCAATTCTCCGATCGGGAATCACCGGCCGAAAGTCCGAGGCTTCGGACCGAAAGCTCGTGGACACACTGCAGTACCTGATTCACGGGTCCTGACTCGGACGTATCGTAAAGCCCATGAGCGTTGCAAACGAATGGAGCCGAATCGAAGCGTGGTGCCGTACAAACGCACCGGTGACGGCTGCAGCGTTTCAACCAGGACTCGGTGACGCCGTTATCAAGGAATTCGAAGCCTCGACCGGCGTCACGTGGCCCCAGGAACTTCGCGACCTGTATCGGGTCCACAACGGCAGCCTGACCCACGACGACCGGACCGGCCTCTTTCTCGGCAGCGTGCTCCCGGACAAATTCTTCTACCCCATCGACGTCGCAACAGAAGTTCGTCTCACTCTGCTCGAAACGTGGGATGAGACGATCTACGAGAATCCAGACCTCTACGCCGATGACGAGATGGATCGACACGATCAACGCGACGCAGGCACTGCCGCAACCATGTTCATCCCCTCGTTCGTTCCCTTTGCCGGACTGGACGAGTACCACTACTTCGTGGACACCCGCAGCGGCGCACTCCACCATTGTGTGACCGAGTATGCGTCGGACGCCACTGACAACGGCGGTCCGATCTGGGCGTCCATCTCGGTAATGCTGGCCGCCCATGCCGTAGCGCTGGAAACAGGATCAACGATCGGAGTGTGGAAACCCGTTGTCAGCAAGGGTGTTCTGGAATGGGAAGTCGACGCATGACACCCAAGCAGGATCCGACCCGTCGCACCCTCGCCGACGGGCGTCAGATCTTCTACTTCGACGATGCCGGCAGTGCCCGCGCCCACTCTGCGCGAGATTCCCGCGAATTGCCGGCTCTCGACCACTCGTCTCGGATGAGATTCGACGTTCTCACCGGGGAGTGGATCACCATGGCTTCGCATCGCATGACACGGACACATCTCCCCTCCGCCGCCGAATGTCCATTGTGCCCGACCGACGAAACACGCACGCCCACAGAGATACCCGACGGAGACTACGACGTCGCGGTGTTCGAGAATCGGTTTCCGAGCTTTGCCGCGGCGCCTGAGGAAGCCATTGACAGTCCCGGAGACGGTGCGGGCGATCGCCCAGCGGCCGGTCACTGCGAAGTGATGTGCTTCTCGAGCGATCACACGGCGTCCGTCGCCGAGCTTCCACTCGAACGCATGCGCACGATTGTGGGTGCCTGGATTTCTCGGACCGAAGAGTTGTCGGCGGATCCGCTTGTGGAACAAGTGTTCTGCTTCGAGAACCGCGGCGAAGAAATCGGGGTGACACTCACCCATCCACACGGACAGATCTACGCATACCCGTATGTCACGCCACGCACCCGATCGATGCTGACGCAGGCGCACAAACACTTCGAGCGCACCGGTCGCTCACTACTCGCCGATGTTCTGGCGTTCGAGCGCGAGGACAAGGCCCGGTTGATCTACGACGGCGATCACTGGAGCGCCTACGTCCCGACCGCCGCACGATGGCCCATCGAGATTCACCTGGCACCGCACCGAGACGTCCCGGACCTTCCCTCGCTGAACGACCAAGAGCGCGACGAGCTTGCGGTCGTCTACCAAGATCTCCTACGCCGTATCGATCGCTTCTATCCGGGCGTCGACCGGGTACCGTACATCGCGGCTTGGCACCAAGCTCCCGTCCGCATCGACCGACCTCTGGGCCGACTGCATCTTCAGCTGTTCTCGATCTTGCGCGCACCGGGCAAACTCAAATACCTCGCCGGGTCCGAGTCCGCCATGGGCGCCTGGGTGAACGACACCGTTCCCGAGGCAGTCGCGGCCCGCCTACGGGAGTTGAAATAGTGGATACGGTCTCGAACAATTCTGTGCTCCAACAGTTTCACGCCACCTACGGCTATCCGGCAACCGGAGTGTGGGCGGCACCCGGTCGAGTCAACCTGATCGGTGAACACACGGACTACAACGGTGGATTGTGCCTACCGGTCGCTCTCGAGCAGCGAACACTGGTTGCCGTCGCACTGCGCAGCGACGGGGTCGTCCGCGTGCACAGTCGGCAATCCGCCGAGACGTACACCGGGCCCGTCGGCGACATCGCCACAGGGTGGGCCGCCTACCCCACAGCCGTTCTGTGGTCTCTTGCGCGCAGAGGCCTCCCGATCGAAGGAATCGATCTTGCCGTCGACTCGTCGGTACCGGTCGGGGCCGGGCTGTCGAGCTCCGCTGCCCTCACCTGTTCGGTTGCGTTGGCCGTCAACGAACTTCATGATTCACCTTTCGCCCGCGATGAGCTGGTACAGGTGTGCATCCAGGCCGAGAACGACGGCGTCGGCGCACCGACCGGAGGGATGGATCAGACCATTGCCCTCTTTGCTCAGCCCTCGACTGCGCTCCTGCTGGACTGCCAGGACGGATCCACCGAACCCATACCTTTCGAACTCCACGGTGCAGGTTACGACCTGATCGTCATCGACACCCGGGTCAAACACTCACTCGCAGACGGACAGTACGGAATGCGGCGCTCTCAATGCGTCGCTGCAGCAGCAGCTCTCGGCGTCGGCAGCTTGCGAGAGGCTACAGCAGGCCAGGCCGAGACAGTGCGAGACCCGATCCTCCGGGCGCGGGCACGGCACGTCGTGACCGAGATCGAGAGGACGCGGAAGACCGCAGAACTTCTGCGCAACAGCAGATTCAGTGACGTCGGCGAGCTGTTCGACAACTCGCACGCCTCGTTGCGCGACGACTTCGAGGTCTCGTGCGAAGAACTCGACGTCGCCGTTGCCGCAGCACGACGCGGCGGCGCGATCGGTGCGCGGATGACCGGCGGCGGATTCGGAGGCTCGGCCATCGCGCTGGTTCCGGAAGGAAGCGGAGCGGAGGTCATCGCATCGGTGAGCCGCGACTTTGCGGCGCGAGGTTGGCGAGCACCACACTTTCTCGGCGTCGTTGCCGGGGGTTCGGCCGCCCGTCTCTGAGCGAACGGCACGTTCAGCGCACTGGAGGCGCCGAACGTACCGTTCGCCCTGGTTGGGGTACCTCGAGATCCCCCTCACATAAATAGTCATCTCAGATGCGAATTATGTAGGTTCAGATCATGCAACTGACGCAGTTCACCGATCTGGGATTGCGCGTCGTCATGCGGTTGGCCGTACTCGACGCGGATGCCTCCCCCAGCACTCGGGATGTTGCGCAGCAGCTCAACGTGTCGTATTCCCATGCCACCAAGGTGGTTACACGGCTCGGTGAGCTCGGCATCGTGACAACCAGGCGCGGCCGCGGCGGTGGGCTTTCCATCACCGAACTCGGCCGCACCGCCACCATCGGCTGGCTGGCCAGACGCCTCGAAGGCCCGGGTGAAGTCGTCGACTGCGAAGGCGACAAACCGTGCCCACTGCGCGGAGGTTGCCTCCTTCGGAGCGCTTTGCGCGAAGCACAGGAAGCGTTCTTCGTTTCACTCGACACGGTCACGATCGAAGACGTCATCCGGCAGCCGTCCAAAACTGTCCTGCTACGCCTCACCACCCGGAGCGACGAAGCAGGCTGATCAATCGAATTTCGACCGAACGGAGCAGCTCATGCTTTCCCCACAGTCAACCGAGGTCATTCGCGCCACCCTTCCCGTGGTCGGCGCTGCCATCGGCGATATCACAACCCTGTTCTACCGCAGGATGTTCGACGCGCATCCTGAACTCGAACGCGATTTGTTCAATCGCGGCAATCAGAAGCAGGGCGAACAGCAGAAGGCTCTCGCCGGCGCCATCGCGGCATTCGCGACGCTTCAGCTCGAGCCGGACAGCGCCAAGGTCGATCTCATACTTTCACGTATCGCCCACAAGCATGCGTCGCTGGGAATCACGCCCGACCAGTACGCAATCGTGCACGAACACCTCTTTGCCGCGATCGTCGAAATACTCGGCGATGCAGTCACTCCAGACGTCGCAGCAGCCTGGGACGAGGTCTACTGGCTGATGGCGGAAACCCTCATCACGATGGAGCGTGGCCTCTACCAACTCGCCGGCGTGGACGCCGGTGACGTCTGGCGCACAGTCAGGATCAGTGAACGAGTTCTTCAGTCCGCCGACACCGTCTCACTGACGCTCACGTCGCTCGACGGCAGTGCACTCCCCACCTTCGCTCCCGGACAGTATCTTTCGGTCGGGGTTACGCTGCCCGACGGCGCCCGCCAGATCCGCCAATACAGCCTGTGTTCGATACCGAGCAGCGCAGACTGGCGGATCAGCGTCAAGCGAATCTCCGGAACTCCCGATGGCGAAGTGTCGAACTTCCTCTACAACAACGTATTCGAAGGCCAAGAACTCTCCGTCACCACACCTTTCGGTGATCTCACCATGCCGGACGACAACTCGCCGCTCCTGCTCGCGTCGGCCGGAATCGGTTGCACACCGATGATCGGGATGCTCAATCATCTCGTGGACACCGGCGCTGACCGTCCGGTATCTGTCATCCATGCGGATCGATCCATTGCGGATCACGCGCACCGCGCAGAACTCAGCACACTCGTCGACCAGATTCCCGCCGCAACCCTGCACCGTTGGTACGAGGATCTCGGCACGCACGTTGCGTTCGGATCGGTTCACGAAGGACGGGCGGATTTGCAAGGTATTGCAGTGGAGCCCGATACCCAAGCCTTCCTTTGCGGGCCGATGCCGTTCATGTTGGCGATGCGCGCATCGTTGCTCGAACGGGACGTCCCGGCACAGAATATCCACTACGAGGTCTTCGGGCCCGACAGCTGGGCCAACACCTGAGCGGACCACTGCCTGCGAACTGGACCTTGGCGCGCGACTGCAAACCCTTGTGTACTCGACGAAACATACGCATCGAGTAGTGGGAGACCGACATGATCACGTCAGCGTCGATGACGGGAGTCGCGCTGATCGCCCTGGCGATGGTTCTGACACCGGGCCCCAACATGATCTATCTGGTGTCCCGCAGCATCAGCCAGGGCCGCCGGGCGGGTTTGATCTCGCTCGGCGGAGTCGCAACCGGTTTCCTGGTCTACCTCACCGCCACGTGTGCAGGGCTGACGGCGGTTCTCTTCGCCGTACCAACGGTGTTCACCGCGGTGAAAATCGGTGGTGCCCTGTACCTGGCCTATCTCGCCTGGTCGACACTCCGACCAGGTGGGAAGTCCGCTTTCGAGGTGGGCGAGGTCGACCGCCACGGTAGCGGCCGTCTGTTCGGGATGGGGTTGACCACCAATCTGCTCAATCCCAAGATTGCGCTGATGTACGCGGCCCTGATCCCCCAGTTCGTCGATCCCACTGCGGGTCCGGTCTGGCAACAGGCACTCGTACTCGGCGGCGTGCAGATCCTGGTCGCAGTCACCGTCAACGCGTTGATCGTGTGCTGTGCGGCAGCCGTGTCGACCTTCCTCATGGCGCGTCCGGTGTGGATGCGGGCTCAGAAATGGCTAGCTGGTGGCATTCTCGGAATCTTCGCCACCCGCATGGCCCTGGAGTAGTTTCAGTCCTTCGGACGTTGGTCGATCAGACGACGCGCTTTGCCGATCGAGCGTTCGAGTCCGCCGGGTTCGAGAACGCTCACCTCGACCGTGACACCGATCTTGTTCTTCACCAGCTTCTGCAACGCCGAAGACGCTGCCGCATGATCGGAAATTGCCGCGTCAGGGCGAGCCTCGACGCGCACTGTCAGAGTATCCATCCGGCCCGGACGCTCGAGCACACACTGGAATTGGGGTGCCAGGGCGGGGACGGTCAGGATCAGCTCTTCGATCTGTGTGGGGAACAGATTGACCCCACGCAGGATGATCATGTCGTCGGTCCGGCCGGTGACCTTCTGCATCCGACGCATCGAGCGCGCCGTACCGGGCAACAGACGGGTCAGGTCCCTGGTTCGGTAGCGAATGATGGGCAGCGCTTCCTTGGTGAGAGAGGTGAAAACCAGCTCACCTTCTTCACCGTCCGGCAGCACTTCGCCCGTGACCGGATCGATGATCTCCGGGTAGAAGTGGTCTTCCCAGATATGGAGCCCGTCTTTGGTTTCCACACATTCCATTGCCACACCCGGGCCCATGATCTCGGAGAGTCCGTAGATGTCGACCGCATGCATGTCGAGTTGCTGTTCCAGCTCGGTACGCATCTGTTCGGTCCACGGCTCCGCTCCGAAAACTCCCACCCTCAGTGAGGTCTTCGAGGGATCGATGCCTTTCTTGATCATCGCATCCACGATGGTCAACATGTACGACGGAGTCACCATGATGGCGTCGGGCTCGAAGTCCTCGATCAGTTGAATCTGCCGCTCGGTCATGCCACCGGACATGGGAATGACCGTGCAGCCCAAGCGCTCCGCACCGTAGTGTGCTCCCAATCCACCGGTGAACAGACCGTACCCGTAAGCCACGTGAACCTTGTCCGAAGACCGCACGCCGCCGGCCGAGAGACTGCGCGCGATGAGATCGGCCCAGTTGTTCAGGTCGTTGCTCGTGTACCCCACCACCGTCGGGCGACCGGTGGTCCCCGAAGACGCGTGAATTCGCGAGACCCGGTCCTGGGGCACTGCAAACATCTTGAACGGATAGTTCTCACGTAGATCCGCTTTGGTGGTGAAGGGGAACTTCGCGAGATCGCTCAGATCCTTCAAGTCGCTCGGGTGGACGCCGGCGTCGTCGAAAGCTTTGCGGTAGTGCGGAACATTGGTGTACGCGTGCATCAGGGACCATTGCATCCGCTCGAGTTGGAGCGTCGAAATGCGGTCCCGACTGGCAAATTCGATGTCTTGCGATGTAGCAGTGGCGAGTTCGGTCATGATTGTCTCCGGTGGGCTCAGTGAGGGCGCTGTGCGGGCGGTCAAGCGTCGAAATCGACTGTTATCTGTTCACCGACAGGGAAGGTCTGGCAGGTCAGTACAAAACCCGCGTCGACTTCGTAGTCTTCGAGTGCGTAGTTCCTGCGCATCTCGACGTCACCGCAGGTGACCTTGGCGCGACACGTTCCACAGACCCCGCCCTTGCACGCGAAGGGCAGATCCGATCGGTACTGTTCCGCTGCATCGAGAATCGACTGGTCTCGCGGAAGTGTCGCGGTGGTCGATCGACCGTCGAGAGTAATAGTCACCTCGCTGCTCGGTCCGACAATTCCGCGCTCACGATGCACTGCAACCGGCGGAGCGACGTCGTCGACGTAGAACAGCTCGTGATGGATGCGATCCTTGGCAATTCCCAAGCCGGCCAGTACTTCCTGGGCATCGTTGACCATCCCGAACGGACCACACAACCAGAAGCCGTCGACCTGGTCGCACGGAACGAGAGAGGTGAAGATCTCACGCAACCGGTCGGCGTCGAGACGGCCCGAGAACAACTCGACCTCGCGCGGCTCGCGAGAGAGAACATGAATAACGTCCAGGCGTGCACCGTACCGGTCCTTCAGGTCGGCGATTTCTTCGGCGAACATGACCGAACGGGTGCGCCTGTTCCCGTACAGCAGGGTGACATCGGCCTCGGGGTTCACCAGCAGTGTTGCAGCGATGGACAACATGGGCGTGATTCCGGAGCCCGCCGCGATCAGAACGTGCCGTCCACCCAATGCCGGATCGGCGACAAAATTGCCAGATGGGCCCTGGACGTCGATTCGATCCCCGGCCTTGACGTCTCGCACCAACCAGGAGGAGAAGAGTCCGTCTGCTACTTCGCGAACCCCCACCCGTGGAGACGCCCCTACCGGTGCACAGATCGAGTAGGAGCGACGGTGTTCGACGCCGTCGATCATCCGCCGCAGTGTCAGTGACTGCCCGGCGCCGAAGTCGAATTGATCGGCGATATCGGCAGGCACGTCGAAGGTGACGGCAACTGCGTCGTCGCACAGTGATTCGACACCGGCGACCGTCAACGGGTGAAATGGTTTGTTCCGGTTCGTCGTTGCGGTACTCATCTGTTCAGATCTCCTTCACGTGATCGAACGGCTCGAGGCAGTCGAGGCAGCGATAGAGCGCCTTGCACAGGGTCGCACCGAATTCCGAACTCAGTCTGGTGTTTGCCGAACCGCACTGGGGGCACAGGATGTCGCGCGGCTTGGCCGTCAAGGTCAAGGCGATCGGGCCGGAGGTGCGACGCGGCGCGGCCCCCGGCACCGAGTACCCGGCCGTCCGAAGTTTCGCGAGCCCCTCTTCGCTGATCCAATCCGAACTCCAAGGCGGCGACAGTTGAGTCTTGATCTGGACGCTGCCGTACCCCGCGTCGGTCAGCTTGTGCTCGATGTCGTCTCGCATCGTCGCCATCGCCGGACACCCGGAATAGGTGGGAGTGATTGTCACACAGACCAAGTTCGCTTCGACGTCGACCGATCGGATGACGCCGAGATCGGCCAAGGTCAACAGTGGCATCTCCGGATCCATCACCGAGGCGACGATCTCCTGCGCGGAAGAGACGGTAGCGGCAGTCACGGTCACCACACCCCTTCCGGATGCTCCCGAGCGACGCTCTGCATTTCGGCGAGAAGTAGCCCCAGTGCCCCGGTGTGCAGTCCGGCACGCCCGCCGCGGCCGCCGACGAAACCGGAGAAACGCGAAGGGGGCTCTTCCATTTCGGCTGCATGGAGGACCTGGGCAAGAACAGCGTCGAACTCCGGCCGAACAGTACGCGGGTCCACTCCGACGCCAACTTCTGCCAAGACGAGTTCGTCCTGAGTGGGAACAAAGAGTTCGTCCACGAACGGGAAGATCTCGAGCAAGGCGTCGGCCGTCCGACGCTTGGATTCTGCCGTGCCGGCGCCCAAGGTGACGACCCATCTTGCCGCGTAGTCGCGGTGATAGGTCAGTTCTTTGACGCCCTTGTTCGCCACAGCTGCGAGAACCGGATCGCGCGACATGCGCAGCCGATCGAACAGCGCCAGCCGCCAGGTCGAGAACACGAGTAGCCGAACGACCGTGTGCGCGAAGTCGCCGTTGGCGAGTTCCACCAGTCTCACGTTGCGGAAACCGAACTGATCACGAAAGAAGGCAAGCGCATCTTCAGCCGGCACCGGTGACGTATCGGAGATGAACGGAACCACAGTGGAATCGGCTGCTGCCGCGCGAGCCAGCAGCAGCCTGGCCTGCCCGATCAAGTCCAGGCCGACGTTGGCGAGAGCTACCTCTTCTTCGAGTTCCGGTGCCCGCGTCGACCATTCGGCGAGTCGCTGCGAACTGACGAGCGCGTCGTCGCCGAGCATGAGGCAGTAGCGCGCCAGCGCACCGAGATCGACATCGCCTGGCACCGTGGTGTCGACGCCGGCGAGGGGGTCGTCGAAGCTCGTTCCGAACGCCCACTGACCGTGGCCGTCACCGTCGACCAGGCCGTCGTAGGCACTGTCGTGATCGTTCATCTGTTGGTCCTCGAAGTCGAAGTGATTCTCACATGTGCGGAACGGAGTCCGGGATGTCGTAGAAAGTCGGGTGCCGGTAGACCTTGTCGCCGCTCGGCGCGAAGAACGGATCCTTTTCTGCCGGACTCGAAGCCACGATTTTCGCGGATGGCACGACCCAGATACTCACGCCTTCGTTACGTCTGGTGTAGACGTCGCGCGCGTGGCGTAACGCCATCTGGTCGTCTGCCGCGCGCAGGGATCCGACGTGCACGTGGTTCAGTCCGCGCTTTCCCCTCAGAAATACCTCGTACAAAGGCCATTCGCCCCGCACCTGATCGCCCTGTACCTGATCGTTCTCGCTCATGATGTTTCCCCAGTCGTGCGATCGTGCGCGAGTCTCTCGCGCTGTGCAAAGGCGTACGCGGCGTCGCGAACCCAGGCCCCGTTGTCGTGTGCGGCTTTCCGATTGGTGATCCGCTCGACGCTCGCCGCTCCGTTGCCGCGGACCACGTCCATGAATTCGCTCCAGTCCGGCTCGCCGAAATCGTGTGCGCCACGCTCGGGGTTCCAGCGCAGGTCGGGATCAGGGAAGGTCACACCGAGTATCTCGGCCTGCGGTATCGACATGTCCACGAATCGTTGCCGCAGTTCGTCGTTCGTGTGCCGCTTGATGCGCCACTTCATCGACTGCTCGGTGTTCGGCGATTCGTCGTCCGGCGGTCCGAACATCATCAGAGCGGGCCACCACCATCGGTCGACGGCTTCCTGCACCATTGCCCGTTGAGCTTCCGTGCCGCGCATCATCGTCGCCAACAGCTCGAAGCCTTGCCGCTGATGGAACGATTCCTCCTTGCACACACGGATCATCGCGCGCGCATACGGCCCGAAGGAGCTGCGGCACAGCGGAACCTGATTGCAGATGGCAGCTCCGTCGACCAGCCAGCCGATCACACCCACGTCGGCGTATGTCAGCGTCGGATAGTTGAAGATCGAGGAGTACTTCTGCTTTCCCTCGATCAGTTTGGTGGTCAGATCGCCACGATCGGCACCGAGCGTCTCGGCCGCGGAGTAGAGATACAGACCGTGCCCGGCTTCGTCCTGGACCTTCGCCATCAGGATCGCCTTGCGTCGCAACGAAGGCGCACGGGTGAGCCAGTTTCCCTCGGGCTGCATTCCGATGATCTCGGAATGCGCATGCTGGGCGACCTGGCGGATCAGAGTCTTGCGGTAGCCGTCCGGCATCCAGTCGCGAGGCTCGATGCGCTGGTCTGCCGCGATCGTCTCGTCGAACAGGTTCTGCAGGTCTTGTGGAGCTTCCACGTTGGTCATCGTACCTACCTTTTATTACCGAATGATCGGTTGGTAACTAGTATGCACCGAGGTGTCCCAGCACACAAGAGAATCTTTCGCCGCACCAGAAATCAGCGACCCTCGAAAACCGGCTTCTGCTTCGACAGGAAAGCCGTGACTGCGCCTCGATGATCTGCCGTGGAACCCAGCTCCACCTGTGCGTTCGCCTCGGCCGCCAGCGTCTGGGAAAGCCCAGGAGCAACGGCACGGATCAGCGATTTCACGTGGGCGAAGGCCGCGGTGGGTCCGTCGGCAAGCCGACGCGCGAGTACCCGAGCCTCAGCTGCGACGTCCTCGTCGGCCACCACGCGATGAACCAAGCCCCACTCCAGCGCGCTCTGCGCGTCGAACTTGTCGCCGAGCAACATCAGGCCACTGGCGCGGCTAGGTCCGAGCGCGTGCACGAGCGCATGACTGAGCCCGGAGTCACTGGCCAGACCGATGCCGGTGAATGCCGTCGCAAAGCTCGCGCGAGCCCCCACGACACGGATGTCTCCGGCCAACGCGATTCCCAACCCGGCCCCGACGCAGGCTCCGCCGATACCCACCACCACCGGGACAGAGAGCGTCGACAGCGCCGTGACGATGGGGTTGTAGTGCGCCTCGACGGTATCCATCGCGTGCGCCGGATCAGCATCCAACGCTGCGGCGTGCTCGCCCAGATCCTGACCGACGCAGAAGTTCTTGCCTTCGGCGAGAATCAACACCGCTCGAACCTCTGCGTCCGCGTGAACCTGCAGCAACGCTTCGAGCAGCTGAGACTTCATTTCGCCGTTGACGGCATTGGCGGCCTTGGGTCGGTCGAGAGTGATTGTCGCCAAACCTCGCTCGATCTCCAAGCGAATCACGTCAGTCATCGATGTTCCTTTCGCAGGCAGTTCGGTTCAGCTCCATGTGTGAAAACCCTGTCCCGTCTTGCGCCCCAACTCGCCGCGAGCCACCTTCTCTCGCAGCAGTGCTGGAGGTGCAAATCGATCACCGAGCGTGCTCGCGAGGTGTTCGGCGATCGCCAGGCGCACATCCAACCCGACCAGATCTGTCGAACGCAGCGGGCCCATCGGATGCCGATACCCCAATTCCATTGCTCGGTCGATCGATTCCGCGTCCGCCACACCCTCTTCGAGCATGCGGATGGCTTCGAGCCCGAGACCGACACCAAGTCGGCTGGTTGCAAAACCAGGTGAGTCGTTGACGAGCACCTCGGCTTTGCCGAGCATCGACACCCATGCTCGTACCGAGTCGACAACCTCGGGGCGGGTCTGAGGCGCCCGGACGATCTCGACCAACAGCGACGCCGGGACTGGATTGAAGAAGTGCATACCGATGAACCGGCCCGGATCCGTCAGCGCTGCGCCGAGTTCGGCGATCGACATGGAACTGGTGTTGCTGGCGATCACGGTGCTTTCTCCGGCAACGGTTTCCGCAGCGGCGAGCACCTCGACCTTGAGGGCCGCAATTTCCGGGACCGCCTCGACGATCAGGTCGAGCGACGGTGGCAACGAGGTCACTGCGTCCACGGTGCTCACGCGCGCCAGCACCGTCGCGGGGTCCTGGTCGTCGAGTTTCCCTCGCTCGTGAGCTCTGTCGAGGCCGGCGGAAACACGCTGCAACGCGGCCGCGGTGTCGCCACTCTCCGCGATGGTGACCGCCCCGCCGAGACTGGCGAACACCTGGGCGATACCCGCACCCATGCGTCCACCGCCGATGACTCCGACGGTCTTCGGTGCAACTGCTTCAGTCATGATTTCTTCTCCAGGAAGGCCGTCATGCGATCGCGCTTGTCCGAACTCTCGAACAGGACGGCCTGGGCGATGTCGTTGGCAAACGGATGCGATCCCGGCGCATCGACGATGATCTTGGTCAATCGCAGTGCCAGCGGGGACAGTCGGGAAATGCGGTCGAGCAGCCGATGCGCTGCGTCGACGTGGCAGTTCGGTTCGGTTACCTCGACAACCAGGCCCGCTCGTAGCGCCTGCTCGGCGTCGAGGTTCCTGGCACCGAGGAGCACCTGCTTCGCGATCGAGACGCCGACGAGCTTCGGCAGTCGATAGCTGGCGCCGGCGGCTGCCATTATGCCGAGATTGGGCTCCGGATTCCCGAAGACCGCCGTCGTTGTCGCGATGCGAAGGTCGCAGGCGTAGGTCAACTCTGCCCCACCGCCGAGCGCGTAGCCGCTCACGGCGGCCACGGTGGGAAGCGGGAGCTTTCCGATTCGGTCGAACAGCGTGCGGTTGATACCCGCGAACGCTTCCTCTCGTCCGCGCTCTCGGAGCTCCGCGATGTCAGCGCCGCCTGCGAAGTGGTCGCCGCGCCCCGCAAGCAGGAGCAGCTTCGGATCCCGTTCGAGGCGTCCACAAACCTGATGCAGTTCGTCGATCATTTCCGCGTTGATCGCATTGCGTTGCGCGGGCCTGTCGAGGGTGACCACGACGCGATCCTCGCGCTCGTCCACGTGCAGGGTGTTCACATTCGCTCCTTCTCGCTCTTCTCCATTAGTAACCGAACATTCGGTCGTTTGGCAAGGGTGAGAACGAGGATGGTGCACAGCTTTGCCCGAACTGAGAAGATGGGGACATGACTACGGCACGCCCCACTCGACGCACCGGCCTCCCCGGACGTCCCGGCTACGACCTCGATTCGCTCCTGGCCGTGGCCGTGAAGGTGTTCAACGACAAGGGCTACGACGGCGCCAGCATGGAGGTGCTCGCCAAGAAACTCGGCATCACGAAGTCCTCGATCTACCACCATGTGTCCGGAAAGTCAGAACTTCTCGAACTCGCCCTTTCGCGTGCACTCAACGCCCTGTTTGCGGTCACGACCGAAGAGGGCGCCACCACCGGTCCGTACATCGACCGGCTCGAATACCTGGTCCGGCGCAGCGTAGAGGTGCTGGTCGCAGAGCTTCCATACGTCACCCTGCTCCTGCGCGTCCGCGGCAACACGACGGTCGAGCGCGCCGCGCTAGCTCGTCGACGCGAATTCGACAACTTCGTCGGAGGTCTCGTCGCGTCCGCCGCAGCGGAGGGAGACTTGCGCCCGGACATCGAACCAGCCCTCGCCAGCAAGCTGATGTTCGGCACCGTCAACTCACTGATCGAGTGGTACAAACCCCGAGCGGGTGAGTCCGTCTCCGACATCGCCGACGCGGTCGTCGCCGTCACTTTCGACGGACTTCGCAAGGCCTGACTCCAGGCAGTTCTGCCGAATCCTTGACAACGCGGCGTTACCGGGCGATCGTAATTACCGACCGAACGTACGGTGAGATGGAGTTGTCGTGAGCAGACTGTTGGAAAGCTATGTGGCCGGTCAGTGGTACGCCGCACCGGACGCAGGTACCCCGTTGCCGAGCGCAGTGGACGGATCGGAGGTGGCCCGGATCTCCGCAACCGGCGTCGACCTCGCCGAGATGGTTACGTATGCACGCGAGGTCGGCGGGCCTGCACTGTCCGCGATGACCTTCCACGAACGTGCCGGCGCGCTCAAGGCTCTCGCCCTCACGTTGATGGCAGGAAAAGCCGAGTTCTACACACTCTCCACTGCCACCGGTGCGACGACGCGAGATTCCGGGGTGGACATCGACGGCGGATTCGGGACCCTGCTGAGCTACGCGAGCAAGGCTCGGCGCGAATTGCCCGACAGCACAGTCTTTCTGGACGGAAACGTCGAGCCTCTCGGCAAAGGCGGAACCTTCCTCGGGCAACACATCTATACATCACGTCGCGGCGTCGCCGTGCAGATCAACGCCTTCAATTTCCCGGTGTGGGGGTTCCTGGAGAAGCTGGCACCGGCATTCATCGCGGGGGTGCCGTCCATCGTCAAACCTGCCAGTTCCACGGCATATCTCACCGAACTCGTCTTCCGGCGCATCATCGAATCAGGCTTGCTCCCGGAGGGTTCCGTCCAACTGCTCTCCGGTAGTGCACGGGGCCTCCTCGATCACCTCGGCGGGCAGGACTCAGTGGCATTCACCGGATCCGCCGACACCGCCGCAACGCTGCGTGCTCACCCGAACGTCGTCGGCAAGGGCGTCCATTTCAATGCCGAAGCCGATTCACTCAACGCGTCGATCCTCGGCGAGGACGCCGTACCAGGAACGCCCGAATTCGATTTGTACGTCAAACAACTCGTCACCGAGATGACGGTCAAGGCGGGCCAGAAGTGCACGGCGATCCGGCGCGCCCTGGTCCCGCTCTCGCTGGTCGACGCCGTTGTCGATGCCGCATCCGAGCGACTGAACAAAGTGGTCGTGGGACACCCCGATGCTGATGGCGTCACTATGGGAGCTCTCGCCAGCATCGAACAGCGTGACGAGGTCTTGAAATCCATTCGCGGTCTGACGAAGTCGGCAACTATCGTATTCGGAGACCCGGACAACGTCGACGTGGTCGGTGCCGACGGCCAGTCAGGAGCCTTCCTTTCCCCAGTCCTTCTCCGGGCGGAAGAGAATGCGCACGAGGTACACGAACTGGAGGCCTTCGGACCCGTCAGCACCGTCATCGGATACGACGGCATCGATCATGCGATCGAACTCGCGGCCCATGGCGAGGGAAGCCTCGTCGCCTCGGTGGTCACTGCCGACACCGACATCGCACGTCGACTGGTGCTGGGCCTCGCAGCTTTTCACGGCAGAGTGCTCGTCCTGAACCGCGACGACGCCAAGGAATCCACCGGCCACGGCTCTCCCCTTCCAGTCCTCGTACACGGCGGTCCCGGCCGTGCCGGCGGCGGTGAGGAGCTGGGTGGCATCCGCGGAGTTCTGCACCACATGCAGCGGACCGCCGTACAGGGCACACCCGACGTCCTCACCGCAGTCGGCGAGCGCTGGTTCACCGGATCGCAGCGCACGACCGGATCCGAACATCCATTCCGAAAGAGTCTCGCCGAGTTGAAGATCGGTGACACTGTTGTCGGCGGTCCGCGCCAGGTCACACTCGCAGACATCGATCATTTTGCAGAGTTCACCGGTGACACCTTCTACGCTCACACCGATCCGGTGGCCGCTGCGGCGAATCCACTCTTCGGCGGCATCGTCGCGCACGGCTATCTTGTTGTCTCACTCGCTGCGGGCCTGTTCGTCGACCCGGCTCCCGGCCCGGTTCTCGCGAACTTCGGCGTGGACAGCCTCAGGTTCCTGACTCCGGTCAAAGCCGAAGACAGCCTGACGGTCACCCTCACAGCCAAGACCATCACACCTCGCAGCAGCGCCGACTACGGTGAGGTTCGTTGGGACGCCGTGGTGACGAACCAGGACAACGATCCGGTCGCGACATACGACGTCCTGACTCTGGTAGCCAAGACTCGCCCCGAAGGGAATTGAAAGCACATGACCTATCGAGTAGCAGTGTGTTACGGACGCCCCACCGATCCGGAGGCTTTCGACAAGTACTACAACGAGATCCACGTCCCGCTCGCCAGCGCAGTGCCAGGGCTCTCGGACTTCACGTTCAGCAAGTGCTCGACGCTGGACGGCTCCGATCCAGTCTTCTATGCCGTCGCCAACCTCGAGTTTCCCGATCTCGAGACTATGCAGAGCGGCCTGAAGTCCCCGGAGATGGGCGCCGCTGGAAAAGATGTCGCAAACTTTGCCACCGGCACGGTCGACATGTATGTCCAGGAAGTTGTCTCGGTCCTCTAGACCCCTGCAATTTCCCGATCACACAGGAGTTGTCTCGTGAGTACAGGAAGCATCACCGCCAGAGAGATGTTCGACGCGGACCAGGCATCGCAGGCACTCGGTATCGAGATTTCCGAGCTGGCGCCCGGTAGCGCAACCGTGACCGTCACCGTGGGCGAAACCATGGTGAACGGTCACGGAATCACACACGGCGGTTATGTTTTCCTGCTCGCGGACACCGCGTTTGCGCTCGCCTGCAACGGCTACGAGGATTCAGCCGTTGCAGCGCGCGCGGACATCAGATTTCTGCGTCCGACCCGTCTGGGCGACACCTTGACCGCGATCGCCACCGAGAAGGCTCGAGGCGGCCGAAGTGGGATCTACGACGTGACCGTTCGCAATGGCGACACCGTCGTGGCCGAGTTCCGCGGCGACAGTCGAACCATCACCCGCTGAAATTCAGCCCACGGTGTATCAGCCCACGGTGTATCAGCCCACGACGGGAAGTTCGAGGGGGCCGGAACCGTCGGCAAAGATCGTCACCGGCATACCTTGCAGTCCCCCACGGAAACTGATGTCGCCACCGGTGATCGCGAGACGCACGGAATGCCCTGGCTCGAATCGGTGCACTATCGCCGGCATCGTCACCGGCACCGGCTGCGACGGATCACTGATGCGTATGGGCGCGATGAGTCCGTTGATCAGCGAGGAAGTTCCGTCCGGAGCCACGTCGTAGAGTTTCGCGAACACCACCGGCTGTCCGGGCGCCGCAACACGCAGCGTCACAGTGGGGGCTCCCACCACGTCCATAGCCTCGGTCATCGGCGCAGTGGTCCAGAGCGCCTCGGTTCCCGGAATCTGTGCATTCGGAATGTTTCCGGCCGGATTGATATTGAGTGGCTCTACGCCCGTCGGCAGCCCAGCCGGTGCGGTGACGATCGTCTTCGAACCCGGTATCACCGGCGTGCCGTCCGGTAGCAGTCCCCCGTCAGCGGACAGATGGAAGGCGCGAGCGGTCCCGACATCGACGGTGTCGGACGTCGCGTAGGCCGGTGCCGCGTTTCCCTCGTAGTCGATCCAGTTGCGGAAATACGCGAATTCCGGGCCGGTCTCGGTGTTCTCGTCCTTGAGGTAGTGATCGAACCAGTCCATGAAGCGACCGGTCTCGTACTGGGTATCCTCGTCGGGTGCGGAGAAGCTGAACTCGCCCGGCGCAGCGGCCAAGTGGCTGTGCCCCCACGAATGCCAGATCATCTTGGCATCGACGCCACGATCCTTCAGCGCGTCGTAAGTCGCGGTTGCCTCGTTCAGATCGAACAGGGTGTCCTGTTGCCCCTGAGCAAGCAGTACCGGGATATTGATCCGGTCGACGAACGACGAGACCGATGACGCTCGTAGCTCACTCACTACTTGCGGTCCGATGTCGCCGGTCACCACTGCCTCGGCGATCGCGTTGCACATGTAAGGGACGTAGTTCGGGCAGCCGGGTAGCCGTGCGGGATCTGCGATGTAACCGTCCACACCGGGATTCGCGATGCCCGCGCCGAAGAGCAGCGATGCAAAGAGCACCTTCGCTGCTCCCGGCTCCGCAGTCGACACTCCGGAGATGGTCCCGGTGCTGTTGGGCGCCAGAGAATACGAGAGATCGTTCCAGGTGATCATGGGGATGATGGTGTCGATGCGGGGATCGACACTCGCGGCGGCGAATTGAATGCCGCCGCCGTAAGAGCCACCCGTCATTCCGACCCGCGGGTCGTTCGTCGACGGTGCACCGGTGTGATCGACGGAGTCCTGAACGACCGTGGTGAGCGCCGGATAGGGCTGCGTCAGAGCCTGATCCGTGAAGGCAATCCCTTCTTGGCCGCCGAGGAAGCTGACCAACTGGGAAGCGGCGACACCGTCGTATGCGGGAGAGTCGAGTGTGATCTTGCAACTCGTGCCGCCGAAACCCAATCCCGAATACGTCAGTCCGACATACCCGTTCTCGGCGAAGTTCTGCAGGGCCGGAATCTGGTCCTTGTACGAACCGCCGAACCCGTTGGTGGTCAGGATCGCGGGAGCTGGGTTGTCAGCGTCGACGCCATCGGGAACAAAGAGTTCACCGACGACGGTGCACGGCGTCGAGAGTTCAGGCCCGACATCCACCGAGAAGTACAGCAGCTGTGACGAATACGAGCCGTTCGGTGAATCCGCGAGCGCCGGCGGCGAAAAGCCGAGGGCGCAAACCACGAGCGTGACGACACTGATCGCTGTTCTCCGGCGCACCTGAAAACCGTACACCCGGATCTGTTCTCCACCAGCTCAATCCGGCGCGTGCCGCCAACGTTTTCTCGCGAAAGTCACGCCAGACCGAGCCGACCTCTACTTGACCGTCAAGGTGCCGCGCATGCTCGGATGATAGGTGCAGTGGAACGTGTACGTTCCCGGCTCGTTCGGCACCGTGATGGTTTCCGTCTCGCCGGCCTCGATGTCCTCACTGAACAGTCCTGCCGTATCGGACGTGACCGAGTGTTCGACGGTGTCGTTGTTCTGAATGGTCAGTACCTGACCAGGCATCACCGACTCCGGTGTCGAATACTCGAAGCCGCTGATCACGATTCCCATCGACGACGCTCCCGGCGTCGACATACCCAGAGGCATGCTCGGCATCGACATACTGGTCGGCATGCTGGTCATCGGCATACTGGTCATCGCCATGCCGTCGTGATCGGCCGAATCGTTGTCCGACGAATCGTTGTTGTCACTGCACGCGGTCAGTGCGAACACCGCCAGGATCAGCGCTGCGAGCACTGCGAGAATCCGCTTCATTGCTTCGCCTCCTGCTCGTTCCCCCGCAGTCTGCTGATTACCCGCCGCCTAGGGGGCCAAACAGCTCCGATGTGGTGCCTGCGGCGCTGATAGTGCACGATTTCTGCACCAGCTCCACTCGCGGACCGACACTGAAGGAAACAGCACAGATGGCCAAGAGCAAAACGTCGAAGGCAGCCAAGACGAAGGCGCCGGTAGCGTCAAAAGCACCCGCGGCGAAGGCGCCCGCAGTCCTCTGGAAGGACCTGCCGGACGAGCACGACTACCCGGCAGCCCGCGATTACCTCCAGTTGGGCGCGACGCCGGTTCAGGTCCAAGCTCTCGTGTACGCCCTCAAGACGGCGACGCTGGTCTCGAAGAAGGCCAAGGACATCCTGCGGGCTGCTGGGCTCCCTCTGCTTCCGGTCGACAACCCACACGTGGCTGCCGACCTGTTGAAGATCCGTAAGGGGATCGCGCTGTCGCCGATCCTGCTGGTGCAGGGAGACTTCCGCGCCGGAGTACCGGCGCAGATCGCCGACGGCTACCACCGTGTGTGTGCGAGCTACCACGTGGACGAGAACACCGGCATCCCTGCAAAGATCGCTCCCTCGACAGTGACGTCGTAGGTCGTCGATGACCTTCGGCATCCTTGCCCTCGTCGCGCTGGCCGGCATTCTCGGCCCGCTGCTCGGCGCTCGCGTCAGTTGGCATGTCCCCGTGGTGGTCGGCGAACTTGCCGCGGGCGTCGTCTTCGGTGTCACAGGTTTCGGGCTGCTGGACTCTTCCAACCGGACTTTCACCTTCCTGGCCGATATCGGATTCGCGCTCACGATGATGGTGGCCGGCTCACACGTCCCGGTTCGCGATCCGGCAGTCCGTGCGGCCATCGGCAAGGGTGCCGTTCGCTCGGTTGTCGTCGGACTTCTGTCGGTTGTTGCCGGCTACGGTGCGGCGACGGCATTCGGCACCGGTCACGCCGCGCTGTACGCGGTCCTGATCGCGTCGTCGTCCGCGGCGTTGATTCTCCCCATCGTCGATTCGCTGGGGCTCGGTGGAACCTCGGTTCTGCAGATGACTGCCCAGGTCGCGATCGCGGACACCGTCTGCATTGTTGCGCTGCCTTTGGTGATCGATCCGGACAATGCCCCTCGTGCCGGTGTCGGCGCACTGGCTGTGGCGGCGTGTGCGGTTGCCTTGTTCTTCGTACTGCGAGCCTTCCACCGGTCCGGCCATTGGCGAAGGCTCCACAAATTCTCGGAGAAACGAAAGTTTGCACTCGAACTCCGGATCAATCTGGTGATCCTCTTTTCTCTGGCAGCGCTGGCGTCGAGCACTCACGTGTCGATCATGCTCGCGGGCTTCGCCTTCGGGCTCGTTCTTGCCGCGATCGGTGAACCCCGCCGCCTCGCCAAACAGCTCTTCGCCATCACCGACGGCTTCTTCGCTCCCCTCTTCTTCGTCTGGTTGGGAGCGGCGATCAATCTGCGCGACCTCGTCACCCATCCGTCCGCCATCTGGCTCGGATTGGTCTTGGGCGGAGCAACTCTCGTGGTTCACGCCGCGATACGCGCCCTCGGTCTCCCGCTCCCTCTCGGCGTGCTGTCCGCCGCACAACTGGGAGTACCGGTTGCCGCAGTTACGGTGGGCACTCAATTGGGGGTGATGGGCGACGGTGAACCCGCAGCCATCCTCCTCGCCGCCATGATCACGATCGGTGCAGCAACGCTGGCGGGTGCTGCCGCGTCGAAAGCTGGTCTCACGAAGCCTGCTTGACCGCGGCCCTCTCCACCGTCAGCAAGCTCTCCTCCGAATGTTCGGCGTGATACGCCGCGCCGCCGCCGCGGACACCGAAGAGTCGCTTGCTCCAGATCAGCCATACGACGGCAGCGATATTCACCAGCAGCAACCCGGCCCTCAACCACGTGATCTTCTCGGTCAATTCGTAGATTTCGAGGGGCAGGAACAAGCTGGTCGCCACCACCGCGAAGTACTCGCCCCAGCGTTCGACCATCCACAGGCCGACTGCCTCGATCACTTGAAGGCCGGCGTAGACCAACAGCCCGACTGCGATCCAGGTGAGCGTCGTAGCGGACAACGAAAACGCCTGCTCGATGTGATGGACCAGTTTGGAATCGTCGATGTTCCAGCCCAATTGACGGGCAAGTGGCCTGATCAACGGCAATTCGTTCTCGAAGGCGTCCTCGGCGCGACCCTTCGACGATCTCAGTTCGAACACACCGATCGCCAGAAGAACCAAACCCAGAGCGCGGAACATTCTCTCGGTGGCAAGAAGTCGCATGATCAACCGGTCGCGAAGCAGCCTCCCCCGCGGAACCTCGGGGGCGGCGTCCGCCGGTCCCGATGCTCGGGGCGCTCCCGGGACGAAGTTGCCGCAACGTAGGCACCGCCACGCCTGACCCACCGCAGTATCCACATGTAGTCGATCCCGCAGCTCAGGTTCGTCCGGAGCGTAGGTCTCGTGACCGTGCCAACTGCACGAGCGCAATGCGAAGTCCACGGGTGAACTCTATGCCGCATATGCCCGGTAGCGTGGATACCCGCTGACCGTGCACTTCGAACGATGAGGATTCCGATGACAACCACCAAGATCGAAACCCGGCATGGCGTCATGGCAGTCGACGACAGTGCCACCGACGGTTTTCCGGTTGTCTTCATCCACGGGAACTCGGCCAGCCGCTCCATCTTCCGTCATCAGGTCGACGCCGACTGGGCCGGCGACTACCGCATGATCACTCTGGACCTACTCGGCCACGGCGACTCCGAGGACGCGAGCGATCCCGAAGCCGCATACACGCAGAACGGTTACGCCGACGCCATCGTCGATGTTCTGACCGAACTCGGCGTCGAAAGAGCCGTTGTCGTCGGCTGGTCGCTCGGCGGACACATCGCTCTCGAGTTGATCGCGAAATTCCCCGGGCTCACCGGAATCGTCATCACCGGTACGCCGCCGGCAAATCCCGAGACGCTCGGCGACGCCTTCAATGCCGGCGACGGATTGTCCATCGGCGGCACCGAGGTCATCACCGCGCAAGAAGCCGAACTCTACGCACGAATGACCGCCGTTCCCTTCGAGCAGGCTGCCCTCGACGCCGCGATACGCACGGACGGACGCGCTCGCAAGATCATGTTCGACGCATTCGGCGCGGGCCGCGAATCGGATCAGAAGGCTCTGGTTGCAACGGCGTCTGTGCCTCTCGCGGTGATCGACGGCGCCGAGGACCCGTTCGTGAACACGTCGTATGTCGCGTCGTTGACCTTCGCGAATCTCTGGGAGGGCACGTATCACGTGATTCCCGGTGTGGGGCATGCAGCGTTCTGGGAAGCCCCTGAGGTGTACAACCCACTGTTGCAACGATTCCTCGGCAGTTTCGCACAGTAACCTGCTGGACAACCTGCTGGACGCGGCGTCCTATGAGATAGAAGCCACTCGACAATCCGGCCATGTCCGGATCATTCATCGCCGTCCTACAGTTCGGAAAACGACTGGAGGCACTGCGATGACCATTCTCGAGCACGGCACGGAAACGTGCATCGGTGGACCGACCCTTCCCCAGATACGACGCCTCGTCACCGAAGTGCCCGGCCCCAACTCGCGCGCTTTGGCAAAGCGCCGGAGCTCCGCACTGCCGGCCGGGCTGACCAGCGGATCCAGCATTTACGTTGCCGCAGCGGGCGGAGGAGTTGTCGTCGACGTCGACGACAACTCGTTCATCGACTTCGGCAGCGGCATCGCCGTGACCACCGTCGGAAACAGTGCGCCGCGCGTGGTCGAACGCACCACGCGCCAGCTCGGTCAGTTCACCCATACGTGTTTCCTCGCAAACCCCTACGAGGGGTACCTCGAGGTCTGCGAAGCGCTCAACCGCCTGACCCCGGGAGATCACGAGAAGCGAACAGCGCTGTTCAACACCGGCAGCGAAGCGCTCGAGAACGCCGTGAAATACGCACGTGCCGCCACCGGTCGCCCGGCAGTTGTCGTCTTCGACCACGCATTCCACGGTCGCACGTTGATGACCATGACGATGACAGCCAAGAACCAGCCGTACAAGGCCACATTCGGCCCGTTCGCACCAGAGGTCTACCGGGTTCCGATGGCATACCCCTACCGTTGGCCGAGCGGCCCCGAAAACGCGGCCGACGAAGCATTCGCCCAGTTCCGTCTTGCGATCGACACTCAGATCGGCGCCGAATCGGTAGCCGCTGTGGTCGTGGAACCGATTCAGGGTGAGGGCGGTTTCATCGTTCCCGCTCCGGGATTCCTGAAGCGAATCTCGGAATTCTGCCGTGAGCGCGGCATTCTCGTCGTCGCGGACGAGGTCCAGACCGGTATCGCACGAACCGGATCCTGGTTCGCCAGCGAGAGTGAGGACTTCGTCCCCGACATCATCACAACCGCAAAAGGTCTCGCCGGCGGAATGCCACTCGCCGCCGTGACCGGCCGTGCCGACGTCATGGACGCCGCGCATCCCGGTGGTATCGGCGGTACGTACAGCGGCAATCCCGTTGCCTGCGAGGCCGCCCTGGCAGTTTTCGAGACGATCGAGATGGAAGGGCTCCTCGACCGCGCCAAGGACATCGGCGACATTCTGACCACAGGTTTGTCCGAAATCGCTTCGGACACAGACATAATCGGCGACATTCGTGGACGCGGCGCCATGATTGCAATCGAACTCGTCCACGACGAGGACAAGGCTCCGAATCGCGAGGCCGTCGCCCAGATCGTCAGCTACGCCCACACGCACGGTCTCCTTCTGCTCACCGCCGGCACCTATGGAAACGTCGTCCGTTTCCTCCCGCCGCTGAGCATCTCCGACGAGTTGCTGACCGAAGGACTCGGTATTCTTCGCGACGCTGTGGCCGCAGTCCGATGAGCGTCGCAGTGCGCAGCTTGATCGGCGGAGCTTGGGTCACGGGCAGCGACGGCACACTGACGGACACCAACCCGGCCCGTCCCGACGAGGTTGTCGCCACCGGAGGCCGCGCCGGTGCCTCCGAAATGGCGACCGGTGTTCGCGTCGCCCGCATCGCCGCGAATGACTGGGCCCGCCTGCCGATGTCCGCACGCGGCGCATACCTCACTCGCGCAGCGGAAATCATCGAATCCAACGCTGAGGCCTGGGGCGAAGAACTCACCCGCGAAGAAGGGAAAACGCTGGCCGAGGGTATCGGAGAGGTGCGCCGCGCAGCGCAGATTCTGCGTTACTACGGCAACGCCGCCGACCGCGAGACCGGAACGGTGTATTCCTCCCCACGTAGCAGCGAGCAGATTCTCGTCACTCGCAAACCTCTCGGCGTGGTAGGCGTCGTCACGCCGTTCAACTTCCCGATCGCGATCCCGGCATGGAAGATTGCGCCTGCCTTGGTGTACGGAAACACCGTCGTCTGGAAACCGGCTGCCGCGGTGCCCCTTCTGGCCTTCCGTCTCGCGCAGGCACTGACCGAAGCGGGCCTACCCGACGGAGTCCTGAACATGATCCTCGCCGACAGCGCGGCCGGTGAAGCGCTGGTCGATCACCCGGACCTCGACGCCGTCACCTTCACCGGTTCCACCGGCGTCGGCCGAAAGATCGCGGGATCTGCTGCGGCGCGCGGAATTCCGGTACAGGCGGAAATGGGTGGAAAGAACGCAGCCGTCGTACTTGCCGACGCAGATCTCGAGCTTGCGGTCGAGCAGGTGATGCTGGGCGCATTTCGGTCAACCGGCCAGAAATGCACGGCCACTTCACGTCTGGTGCTCCATGAATCCATCGCCGAGGAATTCCTGGCCAGGCTGACCGTTGAAGTCAAGCAACTGAGAGTCGGAGATCCACTCGATCCCGACGTCACGACAGGTCCCGTGGTCAGCGCATACGCGCAGCAGTCGATCATCGAGGGGATCAATCGAGCCGTCGACGGCGGCGCCAGGGTTGTGGCCACCGCCGAAGCGCCGCAGTCGGGCTACTACGTCCAACCGACAGTGCTGGAACTACCGTCGAGCACCGAACTGTGGTTCGAGGAACTCTTCGGCCCGGTACTGGCGGTGCAGCGGGCAGCAACAACCGCAGACGCATTCCGCTTGGCGAACGAGGGCGAATTCGGTTTGTCCGCAGCATTGTTCACGCAAGACCTGACCAGTGCACTGGCCGGTATCGACGATCTGGACGTGGGGATCCTGCACGTCAATTCGGAATCGGCGGGCGCTGATCCCCACGTACCTTTCGGCGGCGCGAAGAGGAGTGGATACGGACCCAAGGAACAAGGCGACGCGGCGCGAGAGTTCTTCACTCACACCACCACCGTCGATCTCAGGGGCGGCCGAGCGTGATCTGAATTCGATTCCGCCTGCAGCAGTTCACGAGCTTTGAGTGCGATCCACAACTCGGACCGGGTGTGGGCGGAATCGAGATCTCTCCCGATCAACTCGGCAGCCTTGTCCATGCGGTTACGCAGCGTGTGCCGGTGAACACCCAATTGCGCTGCAGCGGATTCCCATTGACCATTGTGGTGCAGGAACGCTTCGATCGAGTCCACCAGACGGGAACCGTTCTCGGCGTCGTAGCCTTCCAGCACACCGAGACCTCCGGCCGCGATCGACTGCAGAACTTCGCTCGACTGCACACTCAACAAGAGACTGAAAGTCCCGAGTTCTGAGAACGGAACGAGCGTGTGTCCTTCGACCTGCCCCACTTTGGCAGCAGAGACGGCCTCGCGCAGACTGGCCGCAACACCGCTCATCGGCCGGACGCCACCGATTCCACCGTTGATACTCCGGCGTGAATTCTCCCGTACTCTCGCATACACACTGCGTGTGACCTTCTCCGCAACTTCACTTTTCACGACGAACCACACACCGGTTCCGTCATTCAGCGGGGCCAACAGGTACGGCACCGACTCTTCTTCCAGGGCCGCTGAAGTGATGTCGGTGGCCGCAAGCAAAGGTCCGACATCGGTCAAGGCGGTTGCCACCACCGTGGTTTCGGATTCGAATCCGAAGTACCGCAACAGACTTTCGTCGACGTCACCGCCGGCCTGGCGCACCATCGTCGTAACGGCCAACCTCAGCCGCTGTTCGGCATCGACAACCCGCAACGGCTTGGCAAGCTCGATGGTCAACAGCGACACCGTGTGGCCCACCAACAATCGCTCGGACTGATCCAAGGCGGCCTCGGACGCCACGGCCAGCGTGCCGCTCACAGCAAGGCGGTGAATGGCCAGGTGGCCGTCGTCGTCCACCACGATCCGGCTGCGCTCCTTACCTGATCGCTCCCTGATGCGTTCGGGCAGAGACGAACTCGCACCTTCCGTCAGAGCCAGCACCGCGCCGTCCCGATCGAGAACACAGACTGCTGCGTGAACGGCTCGACCCAGGGCAGTGATCAGAGCCGGCACCCCGTCGAGCAGGGCACGCGCCAACTTCTCCTGCGCGTCGACCACCGCCTGCACCGTTCGTATCTGGTCGGCGGTCAGTTCGTCGATCACGGCCCGCGAAATGGCGATGAACGGCGTCTCCTTGGCGACGGAAAGCACGGCAAAACCCAGTTCGTCGCCGGCCCTGATGATCGCGTCCGGCACCCTCTCGTGCACGGTGCCGGTGTCGAACGCCAGTGCCACCGCACCGGTCTGCGCGATGCGCTCGACGTACTCGTATTGCTTTGTCGCCGAACGCGGTAGATGCAGCCCCGTCGTCATGACAAGCTCTCCACCGGCGAGCCAACGGGTCGGATCCTGCAATTCGATTGCGTGCGCCCAGCTGATCGACAGATCCACGTCGTCGTGACCGGCAACGATCGTGAGGCCGAGCGAGGTGGTGGCCGCCAGGCGCCGGACAGTCATCGGCATTACCGGAACCTCCGAGGGCAGTGAATAGAAAGGCAGTGGACAGAACTGACAGTTTCCAGTTCAGATTTGTACATCAAGTCCATGTTCTGGATCACACGATGAGCTTAGCGTCTCTCCGAAAGAACTGATCGCGTCATGCAATAGGAGCTGAGCCCAGATGCCCGACAGCAGCACCGAAACAGCCGAAGCCGCCAGCGTTCATTCGACACTCAAAACAGGCTTGAAGAAGCGTCACCTGACCATGCTTTCCATGGGCGGCGTCATCGGCGCCGGTTTCTTCGTCGGGCTGAGCGGAATCATCAACCAGGCCGGCCCCGGCGCAGTCATCACGTGCGCGATCTGCGGCATCATCGTGTTCCTGGTGATGCGCATGCTCGGCGAAATGGCCGTGGCCAAGCCATGTACGGGATCGTTCACCGAATACGCCCGCATGGCGTTGGGCGACTGGGCGGGTTTCACCACTGGCTGGCTCTACTGGTATTTCTGGGTGATCGTCGTCGGCATCGAATCCGTCGTCGGAGCAACCTTGCTCTCCCGGTGGATCCATGGTGTCCCGCTCTGGCTCATGTCAGCGGTACTCCTGTTGGTGATGACCGGGGTCAATCTTCTCTCCGTCAGCAACTTCGGCGAGGCTGAATACTGGTTTGCGGGTATCAAGGTCGCCGTCATCATCGGCTTCATCGTGCTCGGCAGTCTGTTCGTCTTCGGCATCTGGCCCGGCAGTGAAGTCGATTTCAGCAATCTGACCGGCCACGGAGGATTTCTGCCGAACGGCTTCACCCCCGTACTGGTGGGCGTTGTCGCCGTGATCTTCTCCATGACCGGAGCCGAGCTTGTCACGATCGCCGCAGCGGAATCCGCCGAACCTGCCGGAGCGATCAGGCGGGCCACGAACACGGTCGTCTTCCGCATTCTCGCCTTCTTCGTTGTCGCCACCTTCCTCCTCGTGACGATGCTGCCGTGGGATTCGTTCGTCGTCGGCGATTCTCCGTTCATCTCCGCACTCGACCTGCTCGGAATTCCCGGCGCCGCCGACATTCTCAATCTCGTGGTTCTGGTCGCGGTGCTGTCCTGCCTCAATTCCGGCCTGTACACGGCGTCGCGGATGCTCTTCGCACTCTCCGTCTACAACGACGCGCCGGCCTGGATGACACGGACCAACAGCCGCGGCGTGCCGGTGAAGGGCGTACTCGCCTGCACCGTGGCCGGGTACTTCTGTATCGCGGCCGGCTACATCTGGCCGGATACGATTTTCTTGTTCCTCGTGAATTCGTCGGGCGCGATCTGCTTGTTCGTTTACATCCTGATCTGTGTATCCGAACTACGCCTCCGACGCCGATGGGAACGCGAAAGCCCCGAGATTCTGAAATTCCGTGTCTGGTTGTATCCCGGCCTGCCGATAGTGGTCACTGGTCTGATTCTCGTGATCCTGGTGGGAATGGGGCTCAACGAACCCACGCGCGCGGAATTCGTCCAAAGCCTGGTCGCGCTGGGGGTCATCCTCGCCGCTTACGGCGTGAGAAAGTCTCGTACGCGAAAAGTCGTATCGTTCGCGACCGGCTCGAACAACGCACACAGCAGTTCGAAGAAGGCTTGAAACAAGCATCGAGTAAGCACTCGACTCGATAATTGAACCTCTTCCCCGAAAAGAGCCGATCCGATGGAAGCGGTCGAACATAGATTTTCTCTTTACCTAAATTCAAGGCAAAATGGACAGCATGCCGAGCCCTGTCATCGCCTCCGAGGGGCACAGTTCTTGGCGAACACTTCACGAATGGTTCAACGAACCACACGACTACGAGTGGATAAAGCACCAGAGGTCCGGCCGGGCAATCATTCCGATCTTCCGAACCTTGCTCGGAATGATGACGATCATCTTCGGACTGTCCGCTTTCTACAAATTGATCGGTCCGGATACGCCGCCGACCACCCCTGGCAAAGCTCTTTCGATTTTCATGATCTGTACGTGTGTGGGAATCGCCGCATGCTGGTTCACACAACCGTTTCCCGGACGCCGGGGGTTGCTTGCATTCGGAATATTCGCAGATCTCGGGATCGCGGCTGCCGTCCTCCTGGTGCCGGATCGCTCGTCCGGGACGTTCGGTTGCATCGTCTTCGCGGTCACCGGAACCTTTGCGACGCTTTTTGTCAGCGCAAAGTGGCTTGTCGCTCATGTCGTTTGGTCGACGACCGTCACTACTACCGTTTTCGTTCTTGCATATCTGGAAGGCGACGTCGATATCACGACGCTTCTGGCCCGCGGCACCGTTCTTTTCGGAGCTGTCACACTCGTTCCCATTTTTGCGCACCTGACTTGGCGCACTCTCTACCGCGATGCCCAGTATTCGGACCGGGATCCCCTCACTGGACTGTTCAACCGTCGGGGACTGGAAGGGGCAGTCGGCGATCTCTTCGAGAGCGCCCGAGACGATTCTTCATCTCTCGCCTTCATCGTCGTCGATATCGACAAATTCAAAACGGTGAATGATCTTCACGGTCATGCCGAAGGCGATCATGTCATCAGGAGAACCGCGAACCGATTGAGCACACATCTCGGCGAACGCGGAGTCATCGCTCGAACCGGCGGGGAAGAATACCTGGCCGTCATCGCCGGCAATCCCGAATCGACAACCCTGTTGATCGAAGGGATAAACGCGGCGCTGTCGGATTGTTCCGACGCGATCCCCACAACGGTGAGCGTCGGAGCGGTGATGATGACCGCCGAATCGAAGGCGTGGAGCGGCGGTGCTTCCGCAATCCTGGCGGCGACAAATGTCGCGGATTCGATGATGTATCAAGCGAAAGCGGCAGGCGGTAATACGATCCGCTCGGCTCAGATCTGATTCACAGCCACGTAAGTGGGTGGACGCTGCGCCCAGTTTCCGTGTCCGTCGCGGCAAGATACACATCGACGCGCTCAGCGGTCAGAGCCTTGCTGATGTGGTAACCCTGGACCAGGTCACACCCGACCCACTGGACGCGGCGGAACTGCTCGATGGTCTCCACGCCCTCGGCCAACGATTTCATACCGAGGGCCGCGGCCAATTCGACAATGGACTTCACCACGGACATCTTCGGATCGTCCGAGTCGGTGACCAGCATGCGATCGATCTTAAGAACGTCGATTGGAAGTCTCTGGAGCGTGGCAAAGGACGAATAGCCGGTGCCGAAATCGTCGAGTGCGACGGTGACCCCGAGCTCACGCAGCTTGTAGAGATCCCGGATCGCGCGATCGTCCACAACACCTGTCTCGGTGATTTCGAGCTGCAGCAGTTGCGGAGGCAAGCCCGAATCCGTCAGCGCTTTCTTCACCATCGCACCGAACTCTCGCGACACCAACTGCACTGGTGAAACGTTGACCGAGACGCCAATTCCGGTCGGCCACCCCGCAGCAGCGGCGGTCGCCATCGCCATTGCCTGCGCGCCGAGGGGAATGATCATTCCGGTTTCCTCCGCCACCGAGATGAACTGGCTGGGCCCGATGAGGCCGCGGCTGGGATGGTTCCACCGAAGAAGAGCCTCGAAGGCCACCACTTCACCGGTCTGAGTGTCGACCTGAGGCTGGTAATGGAGATCGAACTGCCCTTCCTCGATCCCTCTGTCCAGCTCGTGCAACGCCGTCGCCCGCGCCGATGCCCTCGCCCGCAGCAGCGGTGAGAACTTACCCACTCGATTGCGTCCCGTCGACTTCGCCTCGTACAGAGCCAGATCCGCCAGCATCACCAATCCGTCGGCGTCCGTCGAATCCTCGGGCGCGCTCGAGTAACCGATCGTGGCCCGCACTTCGATCCGATTGCCTTCGACGAAGAATGGTTCGTGCAGCACTTCCAGGTACCGATCGAAGATCACACCGGGATCGTCGCGCGAAGAGGTGCAGACGATCAGCCCGAATTCGTCACCGCCCATCCGCGAGCACATGTCCGAACCGATCACGTCGCGAAGGCGTTTCGTGACTTCGAGAAGTAATTGGTCCCCGATCGGATGGCCAAGGGTGTCGTTCACCGATTTGAAGTTGTCGAGGTCGAGAATCCCGACGAGAACCTGCTTCTCCGGCGCGCGGGAGTCGATCGCTTCCTCGAGCGCCACTCCGAACGCACGACGGTTCGGTAACCCGGTCAACGAGTCGGTGGCCGCAAGGCGAAGGATCTCCTGCTCGTGGACATACCTCTCCGTGATGTCGGAACCGACACCGCGCCAACCCAGAATCACGCCGGATTCAAGGACCCGTGGATTGCCGGAAAGAGACCACCAGCGTCGCCTACCGTCGACATGCACCGGCACGACAGTGTCCCGGAAGGGAGCACTCGATTCGAGTTTGTCGATCATCTGGGCCGCGGCCGCACGCCCCTCCGGACTCGATGCGATCTGGAGTCTGGTGAGGAGTTGTCCGAAGGTGAGTTGCTGCAACTCGTCCACCGTCATACCTGCGACCTCGGCGAGACGTGCCGAGGTGTGGGAGAACCGGCCGTTGGTGTCGCACTCCCACAGCCAGTCGCGGGAACCGCCCTCGAAACCGTCGAGCAACAACGCCACAGTCTGACGCTCGGATTCCGCCTGAAACTCTGCGAGACAACGTCTCTGGAAAGAGGCCGACAGATAGACCGCCCCTACGGTGAGCGCAAACATGTAGATGCACAACTGAATCGCAAGTATGCGAAAGTGGGGTTCGGCGTGGACGACGAGAACAGTGAAGACGCCGAGGCCGTGAATGTAGATCCAGGTCAGGCTCACCGATCTCAGACTCGAGAACGTCACGGTCCCGGCGCCCATGATCCCGGCCATCGTCGCGATCAGAACCAAGTCGCGGAAGACGTCCATGTCGTGAAAGAGCAGAGCGAAAAGTGTGACGTCGAGGGTCGCGACCACGATCACTTCGACGAGCAGACCCACGTAGTCGTAGCGCGGGGTGTGCTTCGACGGCCGCCAGCGAAGGGGAATCCATACTCGGATCGAATTCGCGAGGACGAGAAAGATGAGGGCGCCACCCAACCACCTGAGCGTCTGACGTCCGGGCGGGACGGTGTAGGTCAGAATCACGACCAAACTCGCCATGTACGCAAGATTGGCGAACGGCGCGACGGCTGCAGCTTCGTCTATCTGACGGCGAAACAGGCTGTTGCAGTCGGCCTCCGAAGCAGGATCTTGCCTGCCCAATCGACTCGGACGGCTCATCAGCGAGGCATCCCGACATCTGCGCAGGCGCCATCAGCGGGCGTCGAATCCGCTCGCCTGGCCATCCGAACCTCCCCTGGCTCCCCACCGAACCCTTATCCGGTGAAACGTCAGTGTTTCAGACTCGCTGCTTGTTTCCTTCACAACGGTAGCCATCTGACGAATCGATTGTGCGCAGATCACTATATCCAGAGGTCGTTCCGTCGATCGTCCAGGTCGATCCGCGATTGCTGATTCTTAGCTCGAACCACGTTTGTCGCCGACCGCGACGCGGGGGATTCGAGCGGTCGGGAACAACGCGGCGATTGCGAGCAGCGCTGCCACGGCAAAAGCGACACGCAACGCGTCCAGCCTGGCTTCTTCGTTCACGTCCACGATCGCATCCGCCGTGGACTCGGCGACGCCGGCGTCATCGAGAGCGGATCGGAGTTGCGTCGTCGACAGGAACGGCACGCCCGAGGCCATGTCGGTGCTCGCTTGCTGCTGCACCGATGTCGGAACCGCCGGATTGTCTTCGATTCCGGCGATCGCCGACGTCGTGAGAGTGGCAATGAGAACCGATCCGATCAGGGCAGTTCCCAAGGAAGCGCCGAGGTTGGTGGCGGTGTTCTGCAACCCGCCGACCTCGGTGCTGCGCTCGTCCGGGACCGAGGACACCGTGACGGCTCCGAGCTGCGAAGACAGGCACCCCAAGCCGAAACCCATGAACAGCATGGGAATCATCACGATCGCCGCATTGGCGCCGGGGTCCATGCCTGCAACGAGCATCAGAATGCCGACGACCATGACCAACAATCCGACTCGGACCACGCGTCGCGGGTTCGCGGTAGGCCGTAGCTTCGGAATACCGATCGCCGCCACGACGAGCGCCGCCGACAACGGCAGGATGCGAACTCCCGTCTCCAGGGCACTGAGCTCCAGAACTACGGACAAGAACAACGGGACCGCGAAGAACACGCCCGCCTGGACCAGAAACTGCGCGAAGAACATCGACAGCCCGCCACTGAGCTCGCGGTTTCGCAGCATCGCCGGATCAAGCAACGGCTCCTTCCCCGCAGCGGCCAGGCGTCCCTCCCAGCGCAGGAATCCGTACACGACCAGGAGCCCGGCGATCAGCAGCCACACCACCGGGGAAAGCCCGACCAACTGCGGTCCGTCGGGTTTGGCCTGCACCCAACCCCACTCGCTCGAGCGCAGTACGCCGAAGACGATCATGCCCAGCCCGACCACGGACAAGATCGATCCGACGTAGTCGAGGCGCGACTTCGACGGTGGGACGTCGACCACCTTGCTCAGCACCAGCAAGATCAGGACAACGATCACGACTTCGCCGACGAACACGTAACGCCATGACGCAAATGTCGTCGCGGCGCCGCCGATCAGCGGCCCGACCGCCACGGCCATCGCGCCGGCGGCAGCGACCAGACCGTAGGCAGCCGGGCGCTTCTGCGCCGGAAAGTTGGTGGCGACGAGCGCGACGATCGCGGGCATGATGAGTGCCGCACCGACGCCTTCGAGGAACGACCATCCGATCAGCAGGACCGCAAGATTGGGAGCGAGCGCCGTTGTCAGAGAACCTGCGCCGTAGATGATCAAGCCGAGCGCGAAGGCCCGGCGACGACCCATCATCGACCCCAGCTTGCTGCCCGTGATCATCAGCGTCGCCATGACCAGGGTGTACAGCGTGATCGCGGTTTGAATACCGGTGATGCTCGTGCCGACGTCCTCGGCGACGGTTGCCATCGAAACGTTCATGACCGAACTGTCCAAGGTCATCAGGAATTGGCTGGATGCCAACACCGTGAGAACCAGTCCTGAACCCGCTTGCGTCGTCGAACCAGCAACCTGTCCGTCACCCATCGTGCGGGTGTACCCGGTGTTCAGGTCCTCGAAGCAGACCGGTCAGTGCTGTTCGAGGCTGAGCTGATCCGCCCAAGCCGACACGTCCCCGCGTTCCAGAGCCACCGCCAGCAGTTCCGGAAACTTGTCCGGCGTGCACGCAAACGCGGGAATCCCGAGGGCACTCAGCGACGCTGCATTGTCGTGATCGAACGACGGTGCCCCGTCGTCCGAGAGTGCCAGTAGAACCACGACTTGAACGCCGGAGTTCTTCATGGCGGCCATCCGGCGCAACATCTCGTTGCGAATACCGCCCTCGTAGAGGTCCGAGATCAGAACGAACATCGACTCGGCAGGACGCGAGATCAGTGACTGGCTGTACGCGATTGCGCGGTTGATGTCCGTGCCCCCACCAAGTTGGGTCCCGAAAAGGACGTCGACTGGATCGGACAGTTTGTCCGTCAGGTCGACGACGGCAGTGTCGAAAACCACGAGCGAAGTCTTCAGCGCCTGCATCGACGCCAACACCGCGCCGAACACGGATGCGTAGACGACGCTGGACGCCATCGAACCCGATTGGTCGATCGCCAGGACTACGTCGCGCTGCACGGATTTCGACTTGCGGCCGTATCCGACGAGCCGCTCGGGGACGACGGTTCGATACTCCGGAAGGTAGTGCGACAGATTTGCTCGGATGGTTCGGTCCCAGTCGATGTCACGCAACTTCGGATTCGACGTTCTGGCCGAACGATTGAGTGCCCCGGTCACTGCGGCCTTCGTTTTCTGCGCGATTCGCTCTTCGACTTCCCGAACCACCTTGCCGACGACCATTCGAGCAGTGGCCTTGCTGGCCTCCGGCATGACCTGGTTGAGGCTCAGCAGCGTCCCGACCAGATGCACATCGGGCTCGACGGCATCGAGCAGTTCCGGTTCGAGCAGCAACTGCGCCAAACCCAGTCGGTCGATCGCGTCCTTCTGCATCACCTGCACCACCGTGCTGGGAAAGTACGTCCGGATATCGCCGAGCCATCTGGCGACGGACGGAGCCGACGCCCCCAATCCTGCTGAGCGGCGTCGCCCCTTGGTCGGGCCGGACGAATCGTAGAGTGCGGCAAGAGCTGCATCCATTCGACGCTCGCCCGGTTGGCCCAGCCCACCCGTCGATTCTTCGGCGGATTCCCCGAGCATCAGTCTCCAGCGTCGAAGGCGCTGATCGTCGTCGCTCATGCGCCCACCCCCAAGATGTCCGCAACGACCGCCATTGCCGCTCTGCCGCGTCGAGCATCGGTCTCCACTGTCGTTTCGACGCGTCGGCCGCCTCTGACCGCCCGACCGATCGCTCGACGCTCCCCCGCCTCGAACGCTCCGAACGTACGTCGAAGCAGTGGAAGCGTGTCGATGAAGTCCTGCTCACGAAGTTGGCGAACCCACGTGTCGATCAGCGTGAGCAACGCTCGATCGTGAACGAGCACAAGCCCTCCTCCACCGAGAAACCCGTCGACCCACCCGGCTTTGGCGGTCGGCGTGCTTCCCACGGACAGGGCCCGAGACAAGCGCTGGGCTGCAGCGGTTTCCGTGATCGAACCGCTGTCGCGCTGTAGCCGCACCATCCGGCCGACGAGTAATCCGTTGACGTCGTCACGGTCGATCACGCCGGCCATGGCCTGCAGCCACCGTGCGCTCGCATCGCGATCGTCACGAACCATGACTGCCGAGTGAACCTTGTCGAGGTGTTCGCGAAACTCCTCGGCACTGGGATCGTCCAGGCCCGTGACGGCGACTGCGAGGCCAGTGCAAATGCGGATCAACAGGCTGTCGGCGACGTCGACCAATGCCGACACGTCGGTTCCGCGCACATCGCCGTACCGCAGCGTTCGCGTCAGCGTGGGCAGCGCCGCCATCAGGTGCGACACGTCATGATCTAGTGCCGCAACCGTTTTCACACTTTTCAGCACAGCGGACAACGCTGCCGGCAGGTTCGCCAGGAGCGAGTTCTCCAGTAGTCCGATCAGTGACGCGAGAGAGATGTCCGGCTCGTTGATCTTCGAGACGACGCGTGATGTTGCCGCTGCAGCCACCGTCGTGCCCCACAGCGACGCCTCGATCACCGAGACCGAGAATTCGGGCTTCCATTGCAGCGCCCAAGTTTCCCGGAACGTTCCGGTGGAACGGACCTCACTGTCGGCCGGGGTCCCCCAATCGATCTCGAGGATCCCCAGTCGGTGCAGGAACTGGGAACGCTCGACGTCGATATCGCGTCGCAGGTCCAGATCGAGATTCTTGGCTCCCGCTTGTTGTTTGAGCCGCAAAGTCTTTGAACGTGCTCGCAGGTCTGCTTCGAGCGGAACCGTCGGAGTTTCTTCGGGCACCGCGCCCAGCGCTTCGCCCACAACCAATCTTCGCGTGATCAGATCCAGAAGAACGTCGTTCCCGTCGCACATCACCGACCTCGTTGCCTCGGTGACCTCCGACAATCCCGCCAAGGGTCGAGAACGCAGTGCCGCCAACGTATTTGCCAACCGGACAGCTTCGATGACGTGAGCACTCGAGATCGGAAGGTCCTCGTCCCTGAGCACCCGCGCAACTTTGGTGAGCCACCGCGTGATCGTCTTGTCGTTCGCGGTGAACAGGTGGTGATACCAGCCCGGCGAGGTAATTCCGGCGCCGTAACCCGATGCCGATGCCAGACGTGAGTGAGTCCAGGGAACCCACGTCAGCGAGGTCTTGACCTTGGACATTCCTTTGAGGATGCGAGCATCGGGCGCCGCCGGCCCCAAGGCTCCGACCAACGCCGGCGCGTGCCAGGCTCCGCAGACGACCGCTACCCGCTCAGCGCCATCTTTCAACGTCTTTCGCAGCACCTGACGCATATACGCTTCGCGATGCGCTGTCTCCTCGTCGATCGGCACTGTCTCACGCAGCGCCTCCATCGCCTCGGTGATCGCATCGAAAGAATCTGCGCCCGAGCTCGATTCGATCACCGAATCCCACCAGCGTTCGGTGTCGTCGAAACCCGCGGCCGCGGCCAGTTCCGACAGAGGATCGCCCTCGCGGACAGTACGAATCCCCTGATCCGCCAACACGTTGAAGGCGGGCAGATCGCAGAACCGTGCCTGCACACCGTTCTTCGCAGCCCACTGCAGCGCTTGCCATTCGGGTGAGAACACCGCAAACGGCCAGAAGGCCGCCTTCGACGGCTCGCCAGTGGCGTACGCGAGCAACGCAATCGGCGGTTTCATCGATTCCGACGCCGCCAGCATCACCAACGGGTCTGCGTCCGAAGGCCCTTCGATCAGGACGACGTCAGGCGAGAACTCTTCCAGACCCTGCCGAACCGAACGAGCAGATCCCGGGCCGTGGTGACGGATACCGAAGACCCGGACACGCAGGTCCGGAATCACGATGGTCACCCGGTGACCTCGCGGCACGCCCGGTAGAAGTCGGACCACTCGCCGCGTTCACGCACTACTGCCTCGAGGTACTCGTTCCACACCACCTTGTCTGCGACCGGATCCTTGATCACCGAACCCAGGATTCCGGCAGCGACGTCGGATGCCCGCAGTACGCCGTCCCCGAAATGCGCAGACAACGCCAAACCGTTGGTGACCACCGAGATCGCCTCCGCCGTCGACAGAGTTCCGGACGGGGACTTCAACTTGGTGCGGCCGTCGGTGGTCGCGCCTGATCGCAGTTCCCGGAACACGGTGACGACCCGGCGAATTTCCTCGGCTGCTGCGGGGGTTGTCGGCAATTCCAGTGCTGCGCCCAGCTGTTCGACTCGACGTGCCACGATGGCCACCTCGTCTTCCTCGCTGGCCGGCAAAGGGAGGACTACGGTATTGAACCGTCGACGCAGTGCGGACGACAGGTCGTTGACACCGCGATCGCGATCGTTGGCGGTAGCGATCAGGTTGAAGCCCTTGGCTGCCTGCACCTCGATGCCCAGCTCCGGCACCGGCAACGTCTTCTCGGAGAGAATGGTGATGAGGGCGTCCTGTACGTCGGCCGGAATACGCGTCAACTCTTCGACGCGGGCGATCTTCCCGGTTTCCATCGCCGTCATCACGGGAGAAGGCACCAGCGCACCGGCGGTCGGCCCCTCGGAGAGAAGACGTGCGTAGTTCCAGCCGTAGCGGATAGCTTCCTCGGGCGTGCCCGACGTGCCCTGGACCAGGAGCGTCGACGCACCCGAGATTGCGGCCGAAAGATGTTCGGAGACCCAGGTCTTGGCCGTACCGGGAACCCCCAACAGCAGTAGCGCCCGGTCGGTGGCAAGAGTTGCGACGGCCACTTCCATCAACCTCCGTGGACCGACGTACTTCGGCGAAATGACGGTTCCGTCGTCGAGAGTGCCACCCAACAGATACGTCACGACGGCCCAGGGCGACAAGTTCCACGACGGTGGACGCGGACGAGCATCCTGCGCGGCCAGTGCTTCGAGTTCGAGCGCGTACTCCTGCTCTGCGTGGGGCCGCATCAGCTTTGCCGGTTGCGCGAGCTTTTCCGGTTCCGCGAGCTTTTCCGGTTCCGTGGTGGGCACGGTTACGCTGTCAGTCATGTGAGCTCCTCGAGCAGGGTCTTGCGGTGGGTGATGACGCTGGCAGTTCTGGCGAAGGTCTGCCGCCAGTCCGGGTCACGTGCACGTTCCGCAGCACGCTCCAGCAAAGTTACTGCGCTGTAAGGAAATCGAGTCTCGGCCAGGCGCAGCGATGCGACGTACTTGTAGCGTGAGAATTCGCCGGCCTTGGCGCCTCCGTCGGCACGTCTGGCCGCAACTCGTTCCCACTGGGCCACCACTGCCCGGGTGATGTCCTCGGGCCATGGACCTCGCAGAGCGTCGTAGATCGCTGCCCGGCCCGGGTGCAGAACATTGGCGTCGCCGTTTCCGGACCTCAACAGATCAGCCAGCGCCTTGGCCGGCACCAACGGGAGCACGCGTCGATCGGTGGCGGTGCCGCGCATCCGAAAGAGTTCCAGCGCCCATTCCGTATTGTTCTGCGCGACTGCGGCGGTGGACCACGCGTCGTGAAGGATCGGCTCCCAGCTTTCGTCAACGCCCATCCCCAAGACCTTGCCTGGTCCACCGATCATGTTGTTCCACAGAGACAACGGCGCAGAACTGATCGCCTGACGCACATACTCGGCACGATAGTCGGTGTGTGGATTCGGCCGGTCTTCGATGCCGTCTCGCCTCGCCGCTGAATCGACTTCCTCAGGCGGGACGATGACGAGCGTGGACCGAACGAGTTTCCGTTCCACCCGCACCCATTTCCGAACCCGAGCAGCCATTCTCTCCACGAACTCCGATTCGGGGAGTTGTCCGAGTACTTCCACTGCCGCGCGTCGCACGTCCTTGCGACGGTCGTCGAGGGCTTCCTCCAACAATGGTTGATCATCCGCGCTCAGTCCGTTTGCCAGCGCCGCGACGAAGGCAGCCTTCTGTTCGCCCCGCTCGGTGGCCCAGGACTTTCGCAGTTCGGCCAGCGCCAGCGCGGGATCTGTTCGACGAGTGTCTATCAGCCACTGTGTGCGCTGCGACGAACTTCCGTGACGCCACACGTCCGGGTTGGCATCCCTGGTTCGGACGAGTTTGCTCCACTCGGGGTTTTGCGCGGCAAGCCATCGACCACGCTCGCCGACAATCTGCAGGATGCTCTCCCGGTGAGCTTCACTTGCACGTGCAAAAGAAAGCAACTCGGCGACCAGATGATCAGGCGCACGGTAATTGTGCTCCAACGCGACTGCGAACCATTCGTCGAGCAAGGTCGCCTTGGCCGCGAGCATCGACAGCAGATGCGCCGATGAGGATTCCGGCAGCGTGAATCGAACATCGTCTGGCGCAGGTGTCGGCACCGCCGCCGTGGTGGAGCCCGCACCACCACGGCGGTACACCCTCTCCAACGCTGCTCCTGCGAGAAGCATCTCGGCAGGATCGCCGTCGAGTTCGCGAGCGTAGCCACGCACTTCAGCCGGCAACTCCTCGAATGTTGTTGCTGTTCTGGCTGTCCCAAGGAGCGCCGCTGAGATCAATGTACTCACAGCACGATCACCTGCCCTCCCGTGAAAACCGAGATCGGAGTAAGAGCCAGCGCGTTCCACGTTCCGCAGACTGTGACCGGGTAACCGCCGGAAATGCCGAGCAACTTCCACAGAAGATCCGAATTACCCTCTGCCCGAAGCGCTGTGCCCGATTCGTCGACGACAAACCATGATCCGTCGACGAACGACGGGACCACCGAACTGATCACTGCCGGCCACGAGCGCAACCATGGATCCGCGGCGAGGGCATCGGTAAACTGCTGCAACGCAGTGTCGATGCTTCCGAACGGCATGGTTGTGAAGGGCTCCGGTTCTCCGTGCGTGACCCCTATCCGAGCCCGCAATGCCGCGGCACCAGGATAGAAATGAACATCGGCGTTGAGCAGAAACCCGACTGGCGGCGTTTCGGTGGCAAAATTTGGTGACCCGTGGGAGAAGTCGAGCAGCATGGCCCACCGCTTCGAATTCCTGCCGAGCATCCACACCGTTCGGGTGAACAGTCGCTTCTCCTCGGTGATCCCCGAACCGAGAATCATCCAGTTCTCTTTCACCGGAATCGATTCCATCACACTCTCGGTTGAGACCGGATAGCCGACGTGTGCTTTCACCGAATAGGCAAGATCTTCCGGCAACTCGGACAGCTTCTGATGCGCAGCAACCAGCAGGTGCAACCGAGCCAACTCGTCGAGGACTTTCTCGGGCCAGTTCTCGGTAGACGCAACGGTGCCCGCCAAGGCTCGAAGTGTGCCTGCGACACCAGGCGCCTGAGCATCCACCATTCGAGCAGCTACTGCGTCGAAGCCCGCCCAGGATGTGTCCATCGCTGCCAGACCACTGCGGATCTGATCGGTGATCCACAGGTCCAATTCGACGAGCCCGCTCGCAACGCGGTCGGCGCGCTTCTGCGCTGTCGCCGGGTCGGGAGCCTTCTTGGGGGCCTCGTCGCCGGTCTCAGCCCTTTCGCCGCGGGTCTCGGCCTTCTCCTCGCGGCGCAACAACCACTCTGCTGCGAAGTCGGCGGGCTCGTCCGTCGACGGCACACGCCCTTCCGACCATTCCACCAGCAGCCCCAGAGCATGTTTGCACGGAAACTTTCGACTGGGGCACGAGCACTTGTATGCAGGGCCCCTCAGGTCGACCACTGCTTGATACGGCTTCGAGCCGCTGCCCTGACACAGCCCCCAGAGCGCGAGACCCCTGTTGCCGGCATGGCTCCACGTACCACCCAACTTGCGCGCAGCGGCCAGCGATGCGGCGTCCGGAGCTACCGACGCCACCTGCCCAGCTGTCCACGGCGAAGTCACTCGACCACAGTATGACAACCCGCTGACATCACAGAGCCAGGCCGATTCGTTGGTGAATTACCCCTTGACTCGAACACATATTCGAATATGATTTGGGGAGGGGATCGGGGGATTCAATGAGTGTCTTGTTGTCGGACGTGGTGTCGGGTTCTGCGGTGGGGTTACGCGGACGGTTGTGGCGGTTGACTGCTGCCGAGTTGCGCGCTGCTGCTGTCGAGGCGAGTGCGGAGATTCTGCGCCTGGAAGCCGTGCGGGTGGCCGTGGTGGACGAGTTGTCGTTGCGGCCGGATGATCAGGTGATTGCCAGCCGCGGAGTGGGGTCCTGGTTGGCGGCCAACACGATGCTGCAGGTTCGGGACGGGAAGAAGATCGCCGCGTTGGGTGCTGCTTTGCGGCCGTTTCCGGCGGTGGCGGCTCGGTTCGATGGCGGGGACTGCTCGTTCGATCATGCCGTGTTGATCGTGGCGTTCTGCGAGTCACCGCCGAAAGGCATGCCGGAGGAGGCATTACCGAAGTGCATCGATTTGTTGCTCGCTGCTGCGTCGGGGGTGGAGGCGACGACGACGAAGGTGCGGAACGTGATCGCGACCTTGGAGCGGTTGTTCGAATCGGATGAGATCCCGCCCGCCGAAGATGTCGATCTCAACGAGTTGCGGATCGCGTCGACCTTGAACGGTCGAGTGGTGGTGCGTGGTGATTTCGACGCCCTCACCGGTGAGATGTTGCTGTCGGCGTTGTCGAGTCTGACGATGCCGACCCCAGCACCGGATGGAACCCCGGATGCCCGGTCGGCGGCGAAACGCACCGCGGACGGGTTCACCGAACTGATCCGCCGGTATCTGGACTGCGCGAAAACCGGTACCGATGGTGGTCAGCGTCCGCATGTGAACGTGCACATCAATGCTCGGGATCTGGCGGAGCATCGGGATTGTGCCGCACAGTCTTCGGATTCGGGTGATGACGACTCTCTGGACCTGGCCGATCTTGATGTCGGGCACATGCCCTGGCTCGGACCACTGTCCGTGTCACAGACCAGACTCCTCGGCTGCGACTGCTTCCTCTCCACCGTCCTGCTCGACGATCACGGCGCACCGCTCGATGCGAAACCCGGAAAACGATTGGTCACCCCCGAACAGCGAGTGGCGTTGATCGCCCGAGACAGAGGCTGCGCGTTCCCGGGGTGTTCATGTGTGCCTGCCTGGACGGATGCGCACCATATCCGGCACTGGGCGAACGGCGGCCCGACGGTGATGAACAACCTGGTCCTGCTGTGCCGTTCACATCACCGACTGATGCACCGGAAATCCGGGTTCGTCGGCAAATGGGAAATCCGAATCGGCGCCGACAACAAACCCTGGTTCGTCCCGCCGCCCTCGATCGACCCCGGCCAGCACCCACGGCCCGCGAACACCACCTTCAAAACCTGAGGGGTCAAACCTCTTTGGCGACAACAGAACACGGCCAGGCTCCGCATCGGACATCAAACCCCGATACGGAGCCCACAGGCCGTGTCGCATCCACGACTCACGACGATTTGGCCGGGCGCAAGACCGATCTACCCAACAACTCACAAACCTGCAGGGCCAGAGCAAGATCCAACTTGTCTCGGCCGGCAGCAACTGGATCGCCGAGCGCCTTGTTGATGCGATACTTCACCGTATTCCGGTGCAGATTCATGTGATTGGCAGTGTGCAGATGACTTTCACCATGTGCAAAGTACACACTCAACGTCGTCCGCAAGGATGCAGCAGAGGGCGTATCTTCCGCCAACGGGCCAAGCACCTCCCAGACCCACGACTTCGTCGAATCGATGTTCTCGGACAGAAGTGAAACCACAGCGACGCCGCGGTCTCCGAAGCTCACCACAGGTCGCTGCGGTGTATCCGGGACGGCAGCAACCGAATAGGCGGCGGTTGCCTGTTCGTGGGACCGTTTGAAACCGTCGACCCCTGACCCCGGCAGTCCGATTGCCACCCGCGCCCCGCCGTCCAACGGCACTGCCGCCGCGAGAACCTCCGGATCCGGCGCAGGCACCCGGCGACCGAACGGCAGCCACGCCCACACCGTGCGTCGATCGATGGCGGTGATGATCGGCGGCTTGTCCGCTCCCGCCGCTGCGCCGAGATCACGTACGAGTCGGTCCAGCGTATTGATGCCCATGACGTCGGCATCCCACGTCGACCAGACCACCAGGGCGACGTGGTTCTGACCGAGGCGGTACCCTGTCTCCGCTTCGAAAGCAGCGGTATCTGCGTTGGTGCCGGACAGGAGGGCGTGGATTGCGGCCGAATGGAGGTTTCCCTGCGCTGCCATCCATCGACTGCGTTCCCGCTCGTACGCGTCGAAGACGTAGAGCGTGATCCAGTCGATGTAGCTGTAGACCACGTCCGAAGTGTGTTTCAGGACAGCCAAAGTGAGTCGCGCCGGAATATCCAGTGTGCTGATCTCGTCGTGGCAGATCCGCATCAGATCGCCTTGGCCCATGTGATAGGCCCGGACAAGGGAGTTGGACGGGACATCCCGCTGCGCCAGACGCAGAGCGTATTCCACTGCAGCAGTGGTGGGTTGGAGATGATCGATCGGAATGTCGTTGGCCAATACGTGGATGATCGTCGTGATGTTTCCCTGCACGCTGGCCTCGAGCATTTCGAGCAATTTGGCGTCTGCATCCAATTGGTCGATTTCGTGAGCCATCATGAAGGCCATCTCACGCGCGATGTCGGCGCTGCGCTCGTCGAGTCGTCGTGCCAACTCGGCAACCACCGCAAGCACTTCCGGCTCCGCGGCTGCAGGCACTCGGGCGAGGCGCCGCATCGCACCGGCGCCTCGCTCCTTGTGCGATGGACTACTCACAGAACTTCCGCACCCTTTCGTCGCAGGTACTTCAGAGCCGATTCGGCTGCGTTGTACCCGCACATTCCATGTGCTCCGGCACCCGGCGGGGTCGAGGCCGAGCACAGGTAAGTGCCCGCGATCCCCGTGCTGTACGGATCGACTGCGACGCGCGGACGCAAGACAACCTGCAGTTCGGTGTTGGCACCTCCGATGATGTCGCCGCCTACCTGATTCGGATTGTCCTCTGCCAGGTCAGCTGTACCACTGCTCGACGTCGCGACGATCTGCTCCCGGAATCCTGGCGCAAACCTCTCGATCTGACGGATGATCGCCTCCGTAGCGTCGCCGGCGTAACCGTGAGGCACGTGCGCATAGGCATACAGCGGATGAACGTTCCCGGCAGATCGGGTGGGATCAGCCAGGTATTGCTGACCTAGGAGCACGAACGGCCGGTCCGGCATACGGCCTGAATTCGTCTCACGCTCAGCGGCCACGATTTCGTCGAAACCACCTGCCAGATGCACAGTTCCGGCCCGACCACAGTCCGGATTGGTCCACGGCACATGACCTTCGATCGCAAAATCGACCTTGAATGCTCCGGGAGCCTGCTTGAACTTTCGATAGGCCCTCGCCACTCGACCAGGGAGTCGATCGCCCAGAATTTCGAGCGCACCCCCCGGATTGACATCCAGCAGAACAACATCGGCGTCCGGAATCTCGGAGACCGTACGAACCCGAACGCCGGTGTCGATCTTGCCGCCGTGATCGAGGAGCATCGCAGCCATCGCGTCGGTGATCGACCGCGAACCTCCCTCGGCAACCGGCCAACCGTAGCGGTGACCAGCAGCAGTGATCATCAATCCCACCGCCGAGGTGGCCGGACGGGTGAGTGGATAGAAGGCGTGTGCGGCAACCCCGCCGAACAGCGCCTTCCCCTTGTCCGTCTTCCACAACTTCGCGGTCACCGTTGCCGGAAGCAGCGCTCGCGGACCGAAAGCTGCGAGCCGCAGCGGATGGTGCGGAACATTGACGATCGGGCGCATCAGATCGGACGCCAGCGCATCGAACCCAGTCGACAAGTCACCGAACATGCGTTGCCATCGAGGCCCGTCAGCGCCGAGTCCCGCAGCCGTCTGCTCCAGCGAGCGGTACAGAACCCCGGCGTCCCCGTTGTCGAGCGGATGCGCGCAGTCCACCTCTGCCCATCTCCAGATCAGCCCGTATCGCTCGAGGTCCAGCTTGGACAGGTACGGCGAGCCGATACCCATCGGGTGAAACGCCGAGCAGTGATCATGGATCAACCCCGGCACGTCGATCGGACCGGAGCGGGTGCCTCCGCCGATCTGGTCGGCAGCCTCGAGCACCTGCACGTCCACACCGCTACGTGCGAGGTGTACCGCGGCAGCGAGCCCATTGGGCCCGCTGCCGACGACTACGGCCTTTGTCACTTACTCACCTCTTGCTCGCTACCGCTGACCCTCGTACGCATCTTCGGTTCGGAGACAACCTGCGGATCCGTTGCCGCGCGGTCGGCCCGTACGTCCAGTGTCCACTGAACGTCGAACGGAATGGGCCCGTTCGGCAACCACGGCTGTTCGGCGACTGCGTCGGCGACCTTGAAAGTACCTCGTTCGATGACACCGAGAGCGGCATCGATCACCTGGTACTCCTGCGTTCCCTTGTGGATGGGCTGCGATTCGATCCAGGTCACCAGGAACTCACCGGGTGCGAAATTGCAGCGACGCTGAATGGCTGCGATCAACTTCGCGTCGTGCAGGTGCCCGTCACCGAAGTTGAAGGCGACGATGGAGTTGCACATGAACTCTGCTTCCCGCAGTGAGTACGTGTTGATGTCGTCGCCGAGGTGCCTGATCATCAGAGAGAACAGCGCACGCCCCTGGCTGTGCATGGAACGCCAGCCCAACAGCTGATGCAGAACGACATCGGACACATCTTCGGGGTACATCGTCATCAACTGATTGCGCGTATCCGGCGACGGACGCTTGATGAACTGGTCGATCTTGGCTTCAGCGCCCGGCGCGAATGCCCACGTCGCGGATGCCCAGTTGCCGGCGTACTGGCGCATCGACGGCAGGAAGGACACCAGATCGGGTCGAAGGTTTCCGAGAATGGGGAAGAAGGCAAGGGCTGCAACAATTCCCGCGGTAATCCACGGTGAGGACATGGCGCCGAGTCCGTAGCCGTCCCATGCCGGGAATCCCAGGAACAGAAAGACCGAGGCGTAGGCGAACAGAAGATTCCATTCGAGTGGGACGGCAAGCGGGAAGGTCGACGCGATGAACAGATGGAATCCGACCATGAGGATCACGGCGAGGATCGTGAGGGTTTTGTTCGTCGAGAACAGCAGTATCAACGGGGTGACGATTTCGACCATCGTTCCGGCCACGTGTGCGACGCCGCCGCCCAGGTGTGAAGGCCGCAGATCCTCCGGGAAATTCCGGTAGTGGGCGCGCTTGATCTTCTTCGACGGGATCCACGGGGTATTGCTGAGCATCGGAGGAACCACCAGCGAGAAATGGCGACCGAACTTCGAGACACCGGCACCGATCCACACCATGACGATCAGCAGTTTGAGCGCCAGGATCATGTCGACGAACGGCAGGAATGTGAAGAAGAAGATCGCCGGCAGGTACTGCTCACTACGGGCAGCGATGAAGGGCACCTTGTCCCGCAACCCGAGAATCACCATGAGTACCAGGAAGGAGTACAAGACCGTCGGGCGCACCAGTCCGGCATTGTCAGCGATTGCCGAGTCGATTCCTGTGGTGTGAACACCGGGGAGAACAGCGGCAACAAGGAGATTGGCGACTGCGGCGACATAGATGAAGACGTCGAACACCGTGCGGGTGTCACCCGAGGTGAGCGGCACTTTGCCCGGCCACGGTGGCAGACGAATGGTGCCGGGGCGGAGCCAGTAGAGAACTCCACCGGTCATCGGCTTGAAGTGGCCGGCGAGCGGCCCCCAGGATCCTGCCAAGCCCAGCATCTCGAGCATCATCGTCCAGATGATGAGTTTCTGGTAGACGATCGGCTGGTTCCACCACGATCCGATGTCGAACCACGAGAGGCCGGAAGTCAAAGTGGCAACGGCTGTTCCAGCTGCCAGGTAGAGGAACAACAGTTTCATGATGTAGACGGTGTGGACCATCTTCGGCGTACCGAAGCCGTAATCCACCCAGTGCGTGGACATGTCACGCAGACGCTCGAGAAACGGCTTGTCCATGAACGTTGCCGGATCGACGGGAGGGAAGTTTCCTTCTTTGAATCCCATGATGTGCTCCTGAAATACGGAATGTGGGCATGACGGATCGACTCGACGGACGTCGTCGAGCTGTGCTGGTATTACGGGGAAGTGACTAGTGAGCGGGAGTTGCGCTCAAAGCTCGTCTCATTCCAGGTTTGTCGATCTTGCCCACCGGGTTTCGGGGAAGCGCATCGACGACGTAGATCGCCACTGGCACCTTTACTCGGGTGAGCAAGGCCGTGACATGTTCGAGCAGTTCGTCTTCGGTGACGGGTGCATCGGGGTAGGCGACAACATAGGCAACTGGCACCTCTCCGTAGACCTGGTGCGGAGCGCCGATGACGGCTGCCTCGAGCACGGAAGGATGTGTAGCGAGCGAGTTTTCGATCTCCTTGGGGTAGATGTTCTCTCCCCCACGGATGATCATGTCCTTGATGCGATCGACCAGGGTCAGGTAGCCGTCCTCGTCGAGGACTCCGACGTCACCGGTATGCAACCAACCATCCTTGACGGTCTTCGCAGTCTCCTCCGGCTTACCCAGATAGCCACGCATCACGTTGCCACCCTTGATGACCACCTCTCCGGCAGTCCCGGCGGGCGCAAAGGTTCCGTCCTCGGCAAGAATGGAAATCTGCTGGCCGGGCAACGCCGGGCCGACCGTACCGAGTTTGCGCACGCCGTCCACAGGATTGCAGGCCGACGCACAGGTCCCCTCGGTGAGTCCGTAACCTTCCACGATCACGAAACCGAAACGCTGCTCAGCGCGTTCGAGGAGTTCCTTGCTGATCGGCGCCGCACCGCACACGGCAAACCTCAAGGACGACGTGTCGATCGAAGGGTCTTCCGGCTGTGAGGTCAGCATCGCGTAGATTGCCGGCACCGCCGAGAAATACGTGGGGCGAAGCCGCGCGACGTCGTCGAAGAATCTCGAAACCGAGAACTTCCCGGTGACACTCACCTGTCCGCCGACAAGTAAGGGCGTCAAGACGCTGACGCAGATCGCGTTGACATGGAACAGCGGCAGAATCAGCAGGCAGTGATCCGCGCCGGTAACACCGATGTTCTTGCCCATCGACGAAGCCATGAACTGCAGGTTGGCATGAGTCAGCATCACTCCCTTGGGCCGTCCGGTGGAGCCGCTGGTGTAGATGAGCAACGCCAGATCGTCTGCTGCAACATCGATTCCGGGTCGGGGATCGGTCGGCGGCACTGTCGCCAGATCCTCGACGGCCAACACTGCGCGGCCGCCCGAGGGTGCGTCGGCAGTGGCGGTGATGACCAACTCGGCCCCGGAGTCCGCGATCTGGTAGTCCGCTTCGTTCGCGGTGAACATCGGATTGATGGGTGTAGCGGCAGCACCGATGCGCCAGGCAGCCATGATCGCGATCAGCAACTCGACGCGATTGGGCAGCATGATCGCCACCACGTCACCGAGGCCGATTCCGAGTCCAGCCAATTGCGCGGCAACAGCTTCCGTGCGATCTGCGAACTCTTCATACGTGAGTTCGACGTGGTCGTCCCGCAAGCACGGCTTCTGCCCGTACTTCTCTGCAAGATCCCAAGCCAGATATCCGATGTTCGCCACGAGAGTCAGCACCTTTCATTCGTGTGTGACTCAAAACACTATCGGCGTCCTGCGGCCGAAGAAACGGTCCCAGGGGATCAACTTGTCCAGGTTCTTTGTTCCCTGAGCACAACACCGCCCGAGCACAACACCGCACGTGCGGTGCACATCAGCTAGACGGCTGATGCAACACCTCGTGGGCGCGTCTGGTCACCACCTCGGAGATCCGGCGCAAGACAGGTGACGACAGTTTCCACTGCTGCCAGTACAGCGGAACGTCGTCCACGAAGTCCGGATCGAATCCGATCAGCACGCCGGAACGATCGTCGTCGCCGCGCTGCAGGTCCGGTATCAATCCCCAGCCGTATCCCCGCCTGACGGCGTCCGCGAAGTCTGCCGATGAAGGAACAAGATGACGGGGCGGATCGGCGGGGTGGCCGACCTTTTGATCGAGGTACCGATCCTGCAGCAGATCCTTGCGATTGAACACCACCAGCGGCGCCTCCGAAAGGGATTCGGCCGTGACACCGTCTGCGAACCAACGACGGCAGAACTCTGCACTCGCCATCGGCCGATACCGCATGATGCCCAACCGACTGGAGGTACACCCTTGAATCGGTGACGCAACAGACGTGACGGCAGCCATGACCGAACCGTCGCGCAGCAGTTCGGTGGTGTGGTCTTGATCGTCGAGATGAAAATCGAAACTGACTTCTTGCGTGAACTCCGCGAGGGCCCCGAGAACCCAGGTGGACAGCGAATCGGCATTGACCGCGATCGAGACACGCGCAAACATCCCTGAACCATTTTCAAGGCCGAGCTCTCGCACGGTGTCACGCGACAAAGCGTCTATCTGACGTGCAAGACGCAGGACTTCTCTCCCGGAATCGGTGACCTGGACGGGTTTGGTGCGCTGCACCAGGATCCGGCCAACCGAGGTCTCGAGACCTTTGATTCGTTGGCTGACCGCCGAAGGCGTGATGTGTAGTTTCCGCGCCGCCGCCTCGAAGGTTCCCTCGTCGACCGCGGCGTGCAATGCCCTCAGTTGCTCGAAATCCAACATAATCTGAAGCTACTCTGATGTGTCCTTAGAATCATTAGCTGGACTGAATGATATCTGCGCGGCAGGCTCGACAACATGCTCAGCACCAACGACCCTGCGTCGGCCCTCGTCGGTTTCGGGGTCGGACTGTCTTTGATCGTCGCAATCGGCGCCCAGAATGCGTTTGTTCTTCGTCAAGGCCTGACGCGATCGCACGTACTCCCGATCGTCGCAGTGTGCGCGTTGTCAGACGCAATTCTGATCCTCGCGGGCGTCAGCGGAATCGGGACCCTCCTCGAACACGCACCGTCGATGATCACGTTCGTTCGTATCGCCGGCGCCGTTTTCCTCCTCAGCTATTCGCTCTTCGCCGCCAAGCGGGCACTTCACCCCCAGACGTTGGCACCGGATCGACATGGCAACGGGTCGAGGCTTGCCGCCGTCACGATGGCATTGGCTCTCACCTGGCTCAATCCACACGTGTACCTCGACACCGTCGTGCTCATGGGTTCCATCGCCAACGGTCGCGGCGAGATCGGACGTTGGTGGTTTGCCGCCGGTGCCATCACGGCAAGTGTGGTCTGGTTCGGCGCCCTCGGTTACGGCGCACGTCTGCTGACGCCGCTTTTTGCGAAACCCAACGCGTGGCGGGTTCTCGATGCTCTGATCGCCGTGATGATGGCAGTTCTCGGAATCAGCCTGCTTGTCGAATTGTGACCAGGCTGCACAACCTCGATCCGACCCTGCGGGTAGCGCGATGGGTTACCGTCCAAGGTGAGGAAGCTCAATTCACCTGTCGCGAGTTGTGACCATCAGGTAGGGCTGATCACGATGACCGAGGACGATGGCGGCACCGAACCGCGTGACTCCGACCGCGGACTGGGTTTGCTGTGTCTACTCGCTGCGGTCGCCGGCGTCGGGGTCGGATTTGTCGGCGGCGCGTTCCGTTGGTGTCTGATCAGGGCCGACGAACTTCGTCAGGCGATCGTGAACTGGGCGCATCACGTTCCGTACGTCGGGTGGCTCGTGCCGGTCCTCCTGGTGGCCCTGTGCACCGTACTTGCCGTACTGATCGTCAGACGAGTGCCCCTCGCAAAGGGAAGCGGCATCCAGCACGTCGAGGCGGTGTCCCGCGGTGAAGCGAAACCGCCGGGAATCAATCTCGTGCCCGCCAGATTCATCGGCGGCCTCTTGGCGATCGGCTCCGGTCTGGTTCTCGGTCGTGAAGGCCCCACCGTACACATGGGTGCGGCGATCGGAGCAGAAGCGGGACGGCGAGCCCGCCTCACCGAACCCGACGTCGCCATGCTGCAAACATCCACGGCCGGAGCAGGACTCGCTGTCGCATTCAACGCGCCGATCGCGGGAGCACTGTTCGTCTGCGAGGAGGTGACGCACTCGTTCCGGCTGCGCACCGTGCTGCCAACGCTTTTCGGTGTTTCAGTGGCGGTGGGCTGTGCACGGATCGTCATCGGTGATCAACCCGATTTCGAAGTCGGCACCGTCCCGACACCTCAACTCGCATTCTTGCCACTGTTCGTCGTCTTCGGAATCCTCACGGGGCTACTGGGTATTGCGTACAACCGCCTGATTCTAGGACTACTCGACATCGTGGCACGGCTCGACAAGATCCCACCGACTGTCATCGGCGCAACGATCGGCGCCGTCATCGGCCTGACGCTGTTCCTCGACCCGTTGGCCAGTGGGGGCGGCGACGTTCTTGCACAGATGATCGTCGGCGGAAGGACCTTCCTACTGCCGATCCTGCTGCTGTACTTGGTGGTTCGGTTCTTCACCGGCCCGCTCTCGTATGCCGCTGGAACTCCCGGCGGACTGTTCGCTCCCTTACTCGCTCTCGGCGCGCTCTGGGGGTCGATCTTCACCGGACTGTCGAGCTTCGTGCCCGGAGTGGACGCTGGGCTCACGGTCACCATGGCCACCGTCGGTATGGCGGCCTTCTTCGGCGCCGTAGTACGCGCACCGTTCACCGGCATCGTGATCGTGGTCGAAATGACCGCGGTGACGTCGACGCTGGTCCCGATGCTCGCTGCCACTGCGGCAGCGGTATTCGTCACCACGTCGGCAGGGTCGGCACCTATCTACGACAGTCTGCGCGAACGGATGTTGGAGCCGCAACGCCCGCATACGGATTGATCCCCGCACACGGGTCATTGCAGCACGGGTGCGCTACGTGAATTCAGAATTTGCAGATGACTTCCTCGGAGAACCTGCGTACCGAATCTTTCTTCGCTTCCAGGTCGCAGTCGAACCCGAGGCCGTACATGGCCCAAGGAATGACGATCGATTCCGTCACTCCGCTATCGGCCAGTTCCAGGGAGCCGTCGAGACCGAAGCGATCGGCGCAGACGGCCTGAATTTCGAACGGGGACTCGGCGCGCCCGTACTCGACCCGCAGGACGCCGATCCTCGCGATGAGAGCTTGCAGATCAGCGAAAGAGACTGTAGCCGAGGTCCAACCGTCACCCACTCGCGCTGCACGGCGCAATGCGGCCGCGGAATGTCCTCCGATGTAGATGGGGACGGGATCGACCGGCGCCGGGCTCATCTGCAGCCTGTCGAAGTCGAAGAACTTGCCGTGATGTTCGACCATACCGCCGCCTAGAACCAGTCGCAGTACCTCGAGCATCTCGTCGACTCGCGGGCCTCGATCCTTGGGGGAAGCGCCGCACCACTCGAATTCCTCTGGCGCCCAGCCCACACCGACCCCGAGACCGAAGCGGCCTCCTGTCAGATTCGCGACCGACCCCACCTGGCTTGCCAGCAGCAGAGGATTGCGTGAGCTGAGCTCGAGCACCTGCGGATAAAAGCGAATCTTCGACGTTCCGGGTCCCATGAAGGCCGCGGCAATCATGGGGTCTACAAATGGTGTCTTCGCGTCCCACATCCGCACACCGTCAGCGGTATACGGATACCCAGTAGCGCCCCGCTCGGGAAAGAACAGTGAGTCGGGCATCGTGATCGAAGAAAAGCCGCATTCTTCGGCCACTTTCGCAAGTGCAACGAGTTGAGAGAGGGGAATCATCGCCACGGCGAGGCTGAACTTCATCGGAAGATCCCTCTGTTCAGTTGACCGGAGCGACTGAAGTGCCTCGATGAGCTCGAAGTCGGTTCGCACCGATCGGCTTGGGAGACAGTGGATCCTGAACAGTCACTTCTTGCAACGCTCAGTCATACGACAACTCCCCCGCAGTGCGGTCGAAGCATCAGCCACCCTCGGTTGGACAAGGACGTGTTCGAGGTTACAAAGCTCCCGCTACTTCGGCTCGGCGGCTTCCCGCCAGGCGGACACATACCAAGAACTTCGGGGTCCTGGTGACACCTGGCACCCCACTCCCCCTGATTTCGCACCGTGCAACCTGCGAATCGGCCTACTGATGCAAGGGAGTTCCGACGTAGTTCTCGGCGATCAGCGTTCGTCCGGCCACCGAACGCGTGACCATGTCCAACTCGGCCAACTGTCGGCGATGCCCGAAACCGCTGTCGTCTGGCAAGCGATGGAGCATCGACGACATCCACCACGAGAAGTGCTGCGTCCGCCACACACGCGGCAACACCGTTTCGGTGTACCCGTCCAGCATCTTTCGGTCGGACGAGGTGAAGAAACCGTCCATTGCCTTCGCCAGTGCGTAGACGTCGGCGATCGCGAGATTCATTCCCTTCGCGCCGGTCGGCGGCACGGTGTGCGCCGCATCCCCTGCAAGAAACAGGTTGCCGTGCTGCATCGGCTCACACACGAAGCTGCGGAACTGGAGGATCGACTTCTGAAAGATCCTGCCGTCCTTGATCTCCGCCCCCTCACCGTCGACGCGCATGTGCAGCTCGTCCCAGATTCGATCGTCGGACCAGTTGTCCACGGAGTCGTCCGGATCGACCTGAAGGTAATGACGCTGTACCTCGGGCGTCCGTGTGCTGATCAGTGCAAACCCGCGCTCATGGTTGGCATAGATCAGTTCTTCGGACGACGGCGGCGCCTCGGCCAGGATGCCGAACCACGCGAAGGGATACTGGCGGAAATGATCCGTTCGGATCGACGGTTCGGGAATCAGCTTTCGCGTTCCGGTGCGTGAACCGTCGCAACCGGCCACCAGGGCGCACTCGAGCTTCTGATCATTTCCGTCCGAGTCGACAAAAGTGATACTCGGGCGATCCGATTCGTGATCGTGTACTTGCGCGTCGGACACTCCGAATCGAATGTCCCCGCCGTCAGCGAGACGCCGCGCGATCAGATCCTTGAGCACCTCGTGTTGCGGATACACCGTGACTGCTCGCCCGTCGGTCAGTTCGTCGAACGCGATTCGGTGCCCTCGTCCACCGAATCGCAACTCGATTCCGTGATGTTCGAGGCCCTCCCGCTTCAGTCGATCACCGAGTCCGGTCTCGACCATGAGATCAACCGTGTTCTGTTCGAGCACCCCGGCACGAATGGTGCCTTCTACCTCTTCGCGGGTGCGGCATTCCAGGACAACCGAATCGATTCCCTTCAGATGCAACAGATGCGAGAGCATCAACCCGGCGGGACCACCACCGACGATTCCGACCTGGGTGCGTGAAGAAGACATACAGAGAGCTCCTGAGGTGAGTGACGATTGAGACCACCCTCGACCACGATCACTCCTCTGAACAGCTGCAATTTCACTCAGTGAAAGACCGAAACGAGCTATCGAAACCCACCGCTACCAAGCCCGCGTGATATTCCACGGGCGGCCGCGACCAACGCCGGCAGTAAAGGAGCCGGATCCTGCTCCACCGGAACAACTGTCGAGACCGCTGCCACGACACTGCCCCCGGCTTCGCGGACAGGAGCGGCGACGGCAAGGGTTCCGACGTTCAGATACTCACGACAGACCACGAATCCGGCGCGCCTGATCTCGTCGAGAGTTGCTCGCAAAATCCGCTCGGAAGTAATGGTTTTGGGAGTGAACGACTCGAGGCCGGCGCGAAGGACGTCGTCGAGAAGCTCGGTTCCGCCGTGCGCAAGGAGAATCAATCCACCGCTGGACGCGTGCAACGGCAATCTTCCGCCGGCACGGCCGACCACGGTGACGGCGCTACGCGAGGACAAGCGCTCGAGGTACAGAGCCTCGGTGCCCTCACGAACGACCAACTGCACGTTCTCTCGGGTGACCTCGTACAGGTCCTCGAGGAACGGCAACGCCACCTGCCGTAGGCCGTGAGCGCCGGGAGCAAGAGCGCCGATCTCCCACAACCGGACTCCGACCTGGTACTTGCCGTCACTCCGACGCTCGAGTGCGCCCTCAGCCACCAACTGCCCACACAGTCGGTGGACGGTGGGCAGAGGCAAACCGCTGCGACGACTGATCTCCGACTGCGTCAACCGCGGCGATTTCGCGTCGAAGGCACCGAGCACGATAAATGCCCGGCCGATCAACGAACGCTCGCCTGATGCCATTCACACAGTGTGACTGACATCAGGCGAAACGTGTTCAGGCGGTGCGGAGCTACGCGGAGTGCGCCAATTCCGGTTCGCGTTCGGTCACCGGCGGCGTGGCCTCGATCTTCATCGGCTCCTGCGCGTAGTGGAAGTGCGGACGACGGTGACCGATGAACGAACCGAACCACGACATCACAGCGACATACCGGTTGCGGAAGCCCACCAGATACATCACGTGCACGGCCAGCCACATGAACCAGGCGATCGTGCCCTTGAACTCGACCTTGCGGACGCGACACACAGCGCTGAATCGGCTGATGATCGACATGCTGCCCTTGTCGAAGTATTTGAAAGGCGTTCCGGCCTTGACCTTTCCGTTCACAGTCTTCGCTGCGTGACGGCCACCCTGCATTGCAACGGGCGACTGACCCGGCAGACCGTTCAGCGAAGTCATGTCGCCGATGGCAAAGACGTTGGCGAACCCGCCGACGGTCAAGTCCGGATTGATGAGCAGACGACCTGCACGGTCACTCTCACAACCGGTCGCCTCGCCGAGCACTGCGGCGAAGTCGTTGGCTCGAACACCGGCCGACCAGATGACGGTCTCGGCGTCGATGCGCTTCTCTTCCTTGGTCTTTGCCGAAGAGACGGTGACACCGTGCTCGTCGATGGCGGTGACCATGGTGTTGAGAACAACCTCGACACCCGACTTCTCGAGCGAGGCCTGTGTGTACTCACTGAGCTTGCCGCCGAAGGCCGGAAGCGCAACGCCCGCGCCCTCGACCATGGTGACCGTGACCTCGTCGGCGCTGATGTTGTTGATGGACTTGGCGAAGTAGCGACGCGCCAGTTCCTTGATCTGTCCGGCGAGCTCGACGCCGGTCGCGCCTGCACCGACGACAACGAAGCTGAGCAGGTTGCGGCGAACCAGCGCGTCGTTGGTGGTGTGAGCCTCTTCGAAGCAACGCAGGATCTGCTTACGCAGGACCTCGGCATCCTCGACGGTCTTGAGCTTGTAGGTGACCTTTTCGAACTCGTCATGACCGAAGTACGCCTGGGTGGCACCGGTGGCTGCGATGAGCGAGCGGTATCCGAGAGTGTGGCGGGTGCCCGAAGCCTCGTAGACGACGGTGTTCTCTTCGGCGTTGACCTCGACGACGCGACCGAGACGCACGTCGGCGTTGGGGTACTTCTGCAGGATCGTGCGGATGGGCGGAGCAACTTCGCCTGCCGACAGAACGCCCGTCGCCACCTGGTAGAGCAGCGGCTGGAAGAGGTGCTCGGTGGTGGCGGAGATGAGGACGAACGGCGTCTTGGACTTCGCGAGGGTCTTGGCCGCGGCGAGGGCTCCGAATCCCGAACCGACGATGACTACCTGAGTCTGCTCGTGTCCAGTCGCGTCGATGTCAGCGCGACCCGCAGCTGTTCTATCCACAACAAATCTCCTCAACCAAATTGAAAGTATGACTATTACGGTATGGACTGATCATGGGTCGGGTCCAGCTAGCTGGAGTATTCGCAAGACTGTTATCTCGATTGCTCATAAGTAAGCTGTCCTCATGGACTTCCGCCAACTCAAGTACTTCCTCGTCGTGAGCGAGGAACTGAGCTTCAGTCGCGCTGCCGAGCGCTGCTTCATCTCGCAGTCGGCGATCAGCCATCAGGTCGCCCGACTGGAGAAGGAGCTTGGCGCGACACTCTTCGAACGCTCGACCCGAGCCGTTCGCCTTGCCCCGGCAGGATCGCGACTCGTGCCCATCGCGCAGCAAGTCCTCAGCCTCGAAACGATGGCATACTCCGTCGCACGCGACCCACGAGCCCGGATCCGGATCACCGGAAACATGAGCTTCGCCGCTCAGACGCTGGACGCCATCGCACACGTGCGCGAACTTCATCCGGACCTGGACGTCGAGTTCGTCATCAAGAGTTTTGCCCACCGCATGGACGCCGTGGCCTCCGGTGACGCCGACATCGCGCTGATTCGCGGCGGCGTCGACCGCCCCGGACTCGAACCCTTGGATCTCGGCGTCGAAGATCTGCTGGTCGTAATGTCGAGCCGGCACCCCCTGGCCGGCCAGCAAAGCGTCGACCTCAATGATCTGGCCGCATACCCCCTGCTCCTGCCGCCGCGCCAAAGCCAGGTGCTCATTCACAAGGTGGTCGAGGACGCGTTCCGCGAGATAGATCGACGCGTCCAACTGGGCCCAGCAATTCCGAGCGATCACACAGCCACGCTGGACGTGATCACCAACCCGCGCGCCTGGACCCTGCTGTATTCGATCACCGCAGGCGAATCTCCACGCGCCGGCATCAGCTTCATGCGAGAATCGAACGGCCGCTTGCGAATTCCCGTCTCGGGAGTGACCCGCAGCGGCGCCACCCACTCGACCGAGTTCGCCGATCTGATCCAAGCGCTCAAGGACGCCATGAATCCGTCTTTCACTGAGTGAAAGTGCGATGGCGATCGACTCCCCTCACGGAGCAACGTGGTCCACAACCATGTGATGCGGCGCGCGGTTGCATCCCTTTACCGAGGAGCGGCCATGACGCGTTTGCTGAGCGAACCTGTGTGGGAATCGAAGATCTTCGACGGCGAATGGGTTCGCGGTAGCGCCGACGATCGTATTGTCGTCGAGCCGGCCACCGGCAAGCAGTTGACGACGGTCGGCATGGCAACACCAGACGACGTGGCAGCCGCTGCAACAAAAGCTACTGCCGCTCAGAAGGATTGGGCAGCAAGGCCGTACACCGAACGAGCCGCCGTTCTACGCCGCGCCGGTCAACTGTTCGAGCGGTACGCCGACGAAATCGGCGAATGGGTAATCCGCGAGGCCGGCAGCATTCCCGCCAAAGCCGGACTGGAAACCCACACCGCTGCCGAAGAGTGCTACAACGCAGCAGCTTTGGCCGCACACCCCATCGGCGAGGTGCTGCGCTCGGAGCAACCGCGGCTGAGCTTCTCCCGTCGCGTCCCCGTCGGCACCGTCGGCGTCATCGCACCGTTCAACTTCCCGATCATTCTGTCGATCCGTGCAGTCGCTCCCGCACTGGCACTGGGCAATTCGGTGATCCTCAAGCCTGATCCGCGCACGGCGATCTGTGGCGGTGTGGTTCTTGCCCGCATCTTCGAAGAAGCCGGTTTGCCTGCCGGAGTGTTCGGCATGCTGCCGGGTGGCGCTGACGCCGGTGAGGCAATCGTGGTTCATCCGAGCGTTCGCGTCATCGCATTCACCGGGTCGACCCGGGCAGGACGCGCTGTCGGTGAACTGGCGGGCCGCCATCTCAAACGAGCACACCTCGAACTCGGGGGAAACAACGCACTGATCGTCATGGACGACGTCGACCTCGAAAAGGCCGCATCTGTAGGCGCTTTCGGATCCTTCATGCACCAGGGGCAGATCTGCATGACCACCGGCCGCCAACTCGTCCACGGAAGTATCGCCGCCGACTACACCGCACTCCTTGCCGAACACGCCGACAAGCTTCCGGTAGGCGACCCGTTCACCGGTCAGGTCGCACTCGGACCCATCATCGACTCCAGACAACGCGACCACATCCACTCCCTGGTCACCGGAAGCATCGCGGCCGGAGCAAAACTGGCGGCCGGCGGCACCTACGAAGATCTCTTCTACCGGCCCACCGTGCTGGCCGACACCCCACTCACCGCGCCGGCATTCGCCGACGAAGTCTTCGGGCCAGTCGCACCGGTCACCTCCTTCGCCACCGTCGAACAGGCCGTCGCCATAGCCAACGATTCCGAGTACGGACTGTCACTGGGCATTCTGACCTCCGACGCCATGCGCGGGCTCGAGCTCGCCCAACAAATCCCCACCGGCCTCGTACACATCAACGATCAGACCGTCGGCGACGAAGCAGTCATCCCGTTCGGCGGTATGGCGTCTTCGGGTAACGGTGGCCGCGTCGGCGGTATCGGCGCAAACCTCGACGCCTTCACCGAAACGCAGTGGGTGACTGCGCAGAGCGCACTCCCGGTCTACCCCTTCTAGTCCGGAACACGCCGAGTTGGTCCTGAATACACCGAACTGACCCCAGGGGCTCACTGACCAGCATTGACGGGATCGATCTCGCGGACTTACCATCCAGAGAAAATTACTTCGGCACATTAAGCAATTTCTCTTGTAATTCCCGAGAAGGACCCACTTGACGAATTCAGTGACGACCGACAGCGCTGCGCAGCCAACGGTCCACGACACCCCGGATGTATCCGTCGTAACATCGCCGCGCCGCGAGGCCGTCATCATCGGGGCGCTCAGCCTGGCCGCGATGATCGTCTCGATGATGCAGACACTGCCCGTCCCGATTTTGGGGCGTATTCAGTCCGATCTGGGCGCATCCGCGGCCGGCATCAGTTGGGTGACGACGGCGACGTTGCTGTCGGCCGCCGTTTTCACTCCCCTGTTGGGCCGCTACGGCGATCAGCACGGCAAGAAGCGCACGCTGGTCGGCGTTCTGGTCGTCATGGTCATCGGTTCGATCGTCGCCGCACTGGCACACAATCTGCCACTTCTCATCCTCGGACGCGTCCTCCAGGGGACCGCCACCGCCATCTTCCCGCTGGCTCTGTCGGTCCTGCGCGAAGAGGTCCGCCCACACAAGCTTCCCGGCGCGATGGCATTGGTCAGCGGAACTCTCGCATTCGGCAGCGGGCTCGCCCTCGTAGCCACCGGACTTCTCACATCGGCTCCGGATGCCGACTACCGCAATGCCTTCTGGATGGCCACCGGGTTCGCGTTGCTTGCCCTCGTCGCCGTCATCACGCTGGTTCCGGCAACCAAGCACAAGAGCGGCGGGCGCGTCGACGTCATCGGCGCGCTGAGCCTGGGCGCTGCACTCCTTCTGCTCCTGTTGTCGATTTCGCAAGGCCACCAATGGGGTTGGTTCTCACCCGTGACCATCGGTGTTTTCCTGGGCTCGATCGTGATGTTCGCAGTCTGGGTCTGGATCGAGAAGATCGTCGACGAACCACTGGTCGACATGCGAATGTTCGTCCACCGGCCCGTGATGATGGCGAATCTGGCGGGGGTCATGCTGGGCTTCGGAATGTTCGCCAACTTCCTGGGCATCTCCTATCTCGTGCAGCTTCCCCACGCCCTCACGGGATACGGATTCGACGCCAGCATTCTGCGTGCGTCGGTGGAATTCCTGCTGCCGGGTGCGATTGCCTCGCTGATCGCAGCACCGATCGGTGGGCGGCTCATCAGAGTGCGTGGGCCACGCTTCGTCCTGGGACTCACCGCCATCTGTGGTGCGGTGCCGTTCGCCTGGCTCGCGTACGACCACACGCACACCGCGTCGGTCATCGGTGCCGGCATCGTGATCGGCGCCGCCGTGAGCCTGGGCTACGCGGCCATGCCCGCGATCATCATGTCGAGCGTTCCGCGACACCAGAGTGGAATAGCCAACGGCATCAACTCGATCTCCCGTTCCACCGGCAGCGCCATGGGCAGTGCAGTGGTGACTACGATTCTCGCCTCGATGACCATCGCGAACCTGCCAGAGGGCGTATCCGCTCTGCCCAGCGAATCCGCCTTCACCGTCACCTTCGTCACTGCCGCCGTAGCTTTCGCTCTGGTCGGCCTGGTGGGTTGGTCAGGCCTCCCCAAGAGTGCGTCGACGTCTGTCAACGGCAGCGCGTGAACAGGCCTGCTCCGAACAGCTCCGCATTCACGAGATGCCCATGCGTGTGAGCATTGTGCGAGGATCGGCGGGAGGTAGCAGGTCTCGAAGCTGAGCGGCTCGGCGGTCGGTGAACTGCCGACACGCGTCGTCGTCGGAGAACACCCAGAAGTCCCCACGCGCTATTGCTTCGGTCATGTGCTCGGCGGCATCGAGCGGGTCGAGTCCGGATTCGACGTTCGCCTGTTGCATTGCATCGAAGACAGCGTTTGCCGTGACGTTCGTAGTCGGCGCGTCACGCTGGGCCGCACGAAAGATCTCACTCCGGATCGAGTGTGGAACAACAGCACTGACCTGAATCGGAGAGTCGACCAACGACAGATCTTGGTGCAAGCTCTCGGTCATCGCCAGCACCGCGAACTTACTGACGATGTACGGTCCTTGCACCGCGGCGCTGTTGATCCCGCCGACAGAAGACAGATTGGCCACACACGCCGGCTTACCCACCTTCAACATCAATGGCACGAAAGCACGAAGGCAATAGAAGACGCCGTCGACGTTGATCTCCATCAACCGTCTCCACCGCGCACCACTGACTTCCCACAGCAACCCGGCCGTCTCCACTCCGGCATTGTTGACCAGCAACTCGACGCTGCCGTGACGATCGAACACATTGTCCGCCATCCTCTTCACGGCATCGGCATCCGCTACGTCCACCCCATGGACGTCAGCTCTCCCACCGGCCGCGCGAATGTCCTCGGCGACGAGCGACGCACGCTCCTCGTCGATGTCGGCAACGACCACCGTCATTCCCAGCCGCGCAAGGTGACGGGCGAACCCTGCACCGATACCGGCCCCCGCACCGGTCACGACGGCCGTGCCGGTACCGAACCGGCGTTCAGCGTGGGACATCTCCACTCCTCGGGTTGTGTCGCCGAAACTATTGCTCGACAAAGACTTCAGATTCCTTCGGGCAGAATGTTGGGATTGCACCACGTCGGTGGCTCACGTCTGGGCATCAGCCCTTGCCCGTCGAGCGCCTTCACGACCAGATCCTGATACCAGGGAAAATGAAGACTGAAGGCTACAAGGCCGGTCCGCTCGGCCGCGGGAAGAGAACACATGGCCAGTACCGTCTCGGCAAGATACTCGACGGGCTCGGTTTCGTATCCATCCGGAATGAGTGCGTCGGCGCCGGGAGTCGAGATCGCAGTGGAAGGCCCCACCGAGTTGACCGCGATATTGTCGTCCAGCACCTCCGCGGCGAGGCCCTGTGTGAACCTGTGCAGTGCTGCCTTCATCGACGCGTAAATCACGTCACCCGACGTCTTGTTGTAGTCGCGGAAGGGCCTGATCGGATTCAGTCCCGTCGAGGAACCGATGTTCACGATCCAGCCTGCGCCGCGCTCTCGCATGTAGGGGATGGCTGCCTTCGACAGGGCGAACGGCGCGCGAATGTAGTGGTCGAGGGTCCGATCGAACGTCGCCAGCGACATCTTCTCGATCGGCGCGTAGTCGGCAAACCCGGCATTGTTCACGAGGATGTCGATACCTCCGGTCCGCGAGACGACCTTCTCGATCAATCCGTCGCGAGCCTCGGAATCCTCGAGATCGGCCGGAATGGCAAGTGCACGACCGTGTTGCGACTCGATCATCTCGACGGTCTCGGACAACGTACCGCCGATGACGACATTACTGTCGGCACGGACTGCCGCGGTAGGCCGAGCCGACCGTGCGGTGACGACCACGGTTGCCCCCTCTGCCGCCAGTCGCCTGGCGATCGCCCTGCCGATGCCTCGACTGCTCCCGGTCACCAGCGCGGTCTTCCCTACCAGCGAGTGATTCAACTGCTCCTCCAAGGCTCTTCCACTTCACGACATCGAACACATGACGTATGTGTTCGACCTGAGTTCGACTGCATTTCACGCAATCGTTGTCCGCCATGTTGCATCATCCGATTCTGTTGCACAGCAACGATTCCCGCCTGACGGGAGGTGTCGAAATGCCGGGCACATGACCAAATCCGCTATCTCCCGCTGTGTGAGATCGAAAGCATCACAACGAGTTAGGGGAAAGTAATCTTCACCAATGGCAGATGAAACGCTCTACGTGATCGATCGGATAGTCACGAAACCGGGATGCGGTCGACAGTTCGTCGACGCGCTACTCGACCAGTATTTGCCGAGTGCACAGCGTCGCGGCATGACACTCGCCGACGTACTCGTCAGCCCTCCGTTGTGGTGCGATCAAGACCCGAACACCTTGACCGTCACCTGGACGGTCGACGGCACGGCCGGCTGGTGGTCGATGACGCGCCAGGGCCGCAGAGACTCCACCCTCAGGCAGTGGTGGGATGCAATGGCTCCGCTCATAATCGAACGGAGTCGCTCCATGGCCGCCGCAGCAAAGGACATCGAAGGACTGAGCAATGTATAACGTGACAAGAGTCGTGCACGCCGCCAACGGGGCGGGCGCCGACGAGTGGACCGATGCAGTGAAGAACATTGCCGCAGTTGCCGAATCGTCGAACGCGCTGCGTCGTCTCGTCTGTACGACACTTCCCGGCGTCATCAACGGCGGAGATCTGATCGTCCATCTTCAGTTCGAAGACGAGATGGCTTGGCAGACAGCCCGAGATGCGGTCGACGACAGCCTGCGCTGCGCCGCCGTCGACCACTTCCACGGTGCCGAGTACTCGTCCGGGACCACGGGACGTTCCGGCGCCGACGCCGCCGGTCAGGTGTACCGAGCGCTGTTCATCCGGGTATCCCCCGGCACACCCCAGGACGTACTCGAGGAATTCGAACGGGATCTGCTCAGGATGCCTACCCATATCTCGTCGATCTGCGCCTGGCGTCTCAGCCGAGTCGACGCAGCGATCGGGCACACACCATGGACTCATGTCTGGGAGCAGGAGTTCACCGACCTCGGCTCACTGCAGACCCAGTACCTCGATCATCCGATTCACTGGGCAGTGGTGGACCGGTGGTTCGACCCCGAATGTCCCGAGGCCGTGGTCCACGACAGAATCTGTCACACGTTCGGCAATCTCACCGAGAGACTCCTGACAGTGAAGTGATCTGCCTACTCGCTACCGAGCGCCTCGCGCGTCATCGCCCAAAGCTTCTGTCGCGCAGGCTCGGTCAGTGACAAAGACGGGATAGTGAGGAAGCCGTGGAACAATCCTTCGAAGCGATGATGGCGCACCGAAACGCCAGCCGTCGCGAGCATCTGCGCATACGCGTCACCTGACGAACACGGCGGATCGAGTTCGGCTGTCACGACGACAGCAGACGGAAGACCGGCGAGCGTCTCCGCACGCGTAGGAATCACACGGGCGTCGTCGCGACCTTCAGGCGCGTACTGCTGCCAGTACCATTCCATCGCTGCGGTGGTGTTGTAGTGACCCGTGCCGTAGAGCCGATACGACTCGGTTTCGAAGTCGTCGTCGATCACGGGGTAGATGAGAACCTGAAGGGCGATTTCCGGACCACCCCGATCCCGAGCGGCAATAGCCACGGTCGCCGCGAGGTTCCCTCCCGCACTGTCGCCCACAAGTGCGATTTTACCTGCGTCGGAACCGTATTCGGCAGCATGCTCGCTGGCCCACGCCACCGCGGCGTAGACGTCGTCGTGGGCTGCCGGTGCCGGATGCTCCGGCGCCAACCGATAGTCGACGGCAACCACTACTGCGCCGACTCCCTGCGCCATCGATCGACAGAATTCGTCGTGACTGTCCAGATCGCAGAACACGAAACCGCCCCCGTGAGCGAAGACCACGAGAGGAACGTCGTTCGAGGTTCCATGCGGACGAAAGACGCGAATTGCCAGATCTCCACCGGGACCGTCGATTACGTGATTCTCGACTGAAAGCATGTCGGGAAGACCCGTCAGCGGCGCACGTCGGTTCCGAATCAGAGTTCGTAGCTCCGACGGCGGGACACTGGTGACATCCGGGAATCCAGCGTTGAGGGTTGCGAGCATCGTGGTGACTTCCGCTTGAATCGTCATATCGTCTCCTGGTCTCTCAGCCCGGCGGGTGGCGCTACGTCTGCGCCGGCATCCGCGTTTGTCCACTTGGCGTGTGATCACGTCAACGTAGATCGCCCACCACCAAGCAAGGAACCCGCTCTCCCGATCAGTGGTCCGTTTCCGCCGACGAGCACCGGAGGCGTCCGATCCACAGGGTGGCCTTCTTCACAAAGCAGAAAAAACATGTCATCATTCCTAATCGAAATAGCCTTGTCCAGGGCAGTTGTCCAACTTGACTACGGGATAGCAGAGGGAACACATGTCGCTCCAGCTCGAGGTCGATCCCGCAACGCCGAACGCCTTCCTCGACCGAGTCTCTCTGCTACTGGATGCGTTCGGCGGTCGAGATCGTCTCACCCTCGCCGAGATTGTCCGACGAACCGGGCTTCCAAGGTCTTCAGCCCACCGCATACTCGACCATCTGGTCCAACTTCGGTGGCTGCACCGCAGCGGCCGCGATTACACGCTCGGGTTGCGGCTCGTGGAACTCGGCTCGTTGGCCGTGTACCAGGACAGACTTCACTCAGCTGCGCATCCGCACCTGTACGAATTGCACCGGCGTACCGGACTGATCGTCGAGATGACGATTCTCGACGGCTCAAATGTGGTGTGCCGCGCCCACATGGCAGGTCGTTTCGCCAGCATGATTCCGAATCGGATCGGTTTCAGCACGCGCGCAGACGGAACTCTCGTCGGCAGGGTCCTCCACACCTTCAACAACGAGCGAGGAGAGGCGGCCGACGAGGTCCGAAAAACCGGCGTGGGATACGGCCGTGACACGCCGATCGACGGATTCGGCACGATCGCCACTCCGATCGGCCCGATCGGCGTCGCGACCTCCGCGCTGTCGATCTGCGGACCGCTCCGACAAATGCCGCTCGACGAGCGGAACTCGCCTCTCACCGGGCTTCTTCGGGAAACAGCCGCTTCCCTGTGGCGAAATGCGGGCGTCCGGACCACCGAAAGCATGCGAGCTCAGTAGGCACGAAGACTAGGCACGAAGACTGGGCACGAAGACTGGGCACGAAAACCTCGACAGCACAATTCTATTGGCGTGGGGCAGAATCTGGAGAGTTGTACCTCCGCACGCTCAGATCAACTTCCAACTACCGGCATTGACGGGCTGCGGCAAGCCGAGAGCGTTGGCGTCGCCTTGCGCGAATCGAGCGGCGGCCTCATCGATGTCATCGAGCAACTGAGCGGCGAGGTCGATCTCCATCTGAAAATGGCGGCCTATCCATCGCAGACTCATCTCGGTAAATGCCCAGGCGGGTTCATTCTCCGAGTTATCGGCGTGTTCGATTGCCTTGAGCTTCTTTGCCTCGAGGTTGTCGATGTGATCGAGCACTATCGACTTGAGCTGATCGGGGTCGTTGAGGTGGCCGACCCACAGTCTCAACATCACTCCATGTTTGAGAACGGGGGTTTCGATCTCCGATCGGCGTGACCATGATCTGAGAGCCTCGATACCGGATTCGGTTATCGTGAACACTCGTCGACGACGCCCACCCGATTCCGAAACCTCCCGCGAACTGACGAATCCCAGCGTTTCCAGCTTTTTGAGCTCGGTATAGACCTGGCTCACCGACGGGCTCCAGTAATAGAACCCGATGCTCCAGTCGGCCCAGCTTTTCAGATCGCTGCCACTGAGTTCTTCTCCGAATGTGAGCATTCCCAGCACTGCCCAACTTGTCGCGGGCAATGCCGGGTAACACGCAGTTGCGGGATCAGGCACCGGCCCAGACTAACAAGACGTCGACCATCTGACACCGACTTGCCCACCGAGTGGTCTGTTCACGAATTCGTGCAATCAGAAAAGGTTCAATCGCAGTTCGGAGACACCGCGGATAAAGGCCGTGCCACCCCACGTCACTCCACCGTCGACGAGCTCGGTCTTCGGCGCTTTGTCGATCAACGCATTCAGGATGGTCTTGATCTCCAGCCGGGCCAACCACGCACCGAGGCAAGCGTGCGCACCGTGACCGAACGTGATGTGGTCCCGGACATTTGACCTCGACCAGTCCAATCTGTCCGCGTTCGGACCGAATCGAGTTTCATCGCGGTTTGCCGACGCCAGCCACGTCACAATGTGATTTCCGGCCGGAATCACCGCATCTCCCACCGCGTAATCCTCGGGAGCAATGCGAATCATCAACTGCGCCGTCGGCTCATAGCGCAGGACTTCTTCTACCGCGTGATCGAGCAGTGCCCTGTCGTCGACGAGTCGTTCCCACTGATCACGATGGCCCATAAGTGCATTCATGGTGAGACCGACCTGATTGACTGTGGTGTCCAGTCCGGCGATGACCAAAGTCTGCACGGTTGCGGCAACTTGATCCGGCCCGATTATCTCGCCTTCGTCGCCGGCGGAGATGAAGTCCGACAGGATGTCGTCGCCAAGATTGTTGCGCTTCCAAGCGATAACGTCCTGAAGGTGTGCCGAGAAATCACGCTGAGCGGAAATGTAGTCGCTGGTCTGCTCGGCAGTCAGAAACGGATCGAGTAGGTTGAGTCCCTTACGGGTCCACTCGAACATCGTATCGGTGTCGGCAGGTACGGGGATACCGAAAATTTCGCAGACAAGGCGAATCGGTAGCGGATGAGCAACTTCCGTCACCAGCTCGATCTCGGAGCCCCGTCCATGATCGGCAAGCAACTCGTCGACGATTTCCTTCGCCCGCGCGTCGTAACGCTTGATTGCCCTGGGCGTGAACGGGCGCGCCAGTAGCTTGCGCAATGCCAGATGGTCCGGCGGATCCAGCTTCGACAACGATGGGCGCAACAAGTAGGCGTCGCTACCACCGGCCGCCTTGATCCGCATATTGCGCGGTGCCTCGAGTGCATACTGTTCCGACGAACTCAGCGACTTGTCCGCCAGTGCGCGTTTCACGTCGTCGTAGGCGAAAAGCATGTATACGCCATTCGAATGCTGTTGTACCGGAGCAACTTCTCGCGCAATCGCGTACCGCGCGTACGGATCGGACAGGAAGCCTGGCTCCGTTGGATCGACCAATCCCGTTCTGAGCCAATCCGTTGTGTCATGAACCGCACGCTCCGAACCCACCGGCGAAGTCATAGTCAACCTCTCGTCCTCGACAAAATCACTCACACAAGATCTGGCAGATCATTGACGCCCTCGTAAAAATCCACAGCCGAATACCACTGGTGACGAGCGTCAGCGCTGCGCTGAACTGAACTGCGCAGAGCTTCACAGTCGGACTACGAGGCAACCAACAAACCGCCCGCTGTATGGGAAATGAAGTCGCGCTCCGGACGTCGGGTTGCCACATTCTCACTGAGCGGGCGGGAAGGTGCGCTCCTTGCTGCTCGAGGACAGAATTCCCAGACGTCTTCGCCGTGAATCAGTAAGGCGGCGAGATCAATTCCGGGCAATCGTCCCGAGAAGTGATGCGAACCGGTGTCGAAGCAGATTGGAAATTGCGCATGACCGAATATGTGAACCGCGCTGTGCGAGTCGTTCGAGCTCCCCGCGGCTTGCCTGTCGTAGAAGATTTTCGGATCGACGAGGTTCCGATCCGGCCGCCCGCGGACGGCGAAGTTCTGTTCCGCGCCCACTATCTTTCGATCGATCCGGCGATACGAAGACGCCTACCGTCCACCAGCTCTGCCCCCGGGCCGTTGGGAGCTGTTGCCGGTATCGGCGACGTCGTCTTGGCTGGAGTAGTGCCTGCGCACTCCGGTTTGGACGGCATCGCAGTCGGCGAAGTGATTTCTTCGCGGCATCCTGACTTTGCGGCAGGTGATTTGGTTCGAGGCGGCACGCACTGGCAGGTTTATCACACAATCAAAGGCGCTGCCCTGGACCGCATACCGAGGGAGAATCGAGCTTCCCTAGGAGATGAACTCGGAATTCTAGGACAGCCAGGATTTGTCGCACACTGCGGAATGCGGTTGGTCGCCGACGTCCGAGAGCGAGACACAGTCGTGGTTTCGGCGGCCGGCGGAGCAGTCGGCATGGTTGCAGGCCAAATCGCGAAGCTGGCGGGCGCCCGGGTGATCGGAATCGCCGGGGGTGAGAAGACCGAATACGTTGTGGAGGAATTGGGGTTCGACGCCTGCATAGATAGGAAGACGGCGAACATCGGCGAGCAGTTGGACGAATTGTGCCCGAAGGGCGTCGACGTCTATTTCGACAACGTCGGAGGCTCGATCACGCGAGCGGTTTTCGATCGCATGGCCGATTTCGGAAGGGTCGTCGTGTGCGGAATGATCAGCGAATACAACCAGGATGAAAGCGAAGTCGGGCCTCCCCTACGCCCTGTACTACGCAAACGTCTACGCATCGAAGGGTTCATCTGCTACGACCACTACGACCGGTACCCGGAGTACCGGGCGTGGGCGTCCGCTCGAATCGCCGAAGGTGGACTGCGCTACCGCAACGATGTCACCGAGGGCATCGAAAATGCCCCAGCGGCCTTGATCGGGCAGCTTTCGGGGCACAACCGGGGGAAGCAGTTGGTGATGATTTGACAAAGGGAGACCACACGTCGTTGTGTGGTCTCCCTTTTCGATTCGTTCAGCCGATCAGGCGTCAGCCTCTGGGCCGAGCATCTACCTTGTCGTCATCGTCGTCGCGCTCGCCGGTTGCGAGCTGGACGCCGGATTTCTCGATGCTGCCGTCAGGACCTGACTTCTCGAGGTCGATCGGTGCATCACCGGTCGCAACCTCTTCGGCCTCAGGCTCTTCCGGTAGCGGCTTCTTGAGACTCAGGATGATCGAGCCTGCCAACACCACGATGATCACCGCGAGGCTGACCAGTGAGGGAATCTCGGGGATCGACGTGCTGATCACCTTGTGGCTGGCCTGCATGATCAGCTTCACGCCGATGAAGGCGAGGATGATCGACAGACCCTTGGACAGGTAGTGGAACTTCTCGAGCAGGCCCGAGAGCAGGAAGTACAGGGCACGCAGACCCAAGATCGCAAACGCGTTGCTGGAGTACACGATGAATGGATCGTCACTCACTGCCAGCACTGCCGGGACACTGTCGACTGCGAACACGAGGTCGGCAGCTTCGATGGCGACGACGACGGCGAACAGTGGTGTTGCGACGCGCTTTCCGGCTTCCTTGACGAAGAACTTGGTTCCTGCGTATTCCTCACGGACCGGCATGATCTTGCGCAGCAAGCGAACCGCCAGCGAGGTTCCCGGATCGAAGTTCTCGTCGTCGTCCTTGAGCAGCTTGTAGGCGCTGTAGAGCAGGATGGCGGCGAAGACGAACAGCACGGCCGTGAACTTGCTGACCACGGCAACGCCGGCGGCGAGGAAGATACCGCGGAAGATCAGGGCGCCGATGACACCGAAGAACAACACGCGGTGCTGGTATTCACGGGGCACCTTGAAGTAACCGAAGATCAGGGCGAACACGAAGAGGTTGTCGACGGAGAGGCTCTTCTCCAACAGCCAGGCCGTGGTGAATTCGACGCCCGAGTTCACCCCCAAGGTCAGGGTGACGACCACCGCGAATACGAGAGACAAACCGACCCAGAGTGCACTCCACCAGGCCGCTTCCTTGAAGCCGATGACGTGCGCGCCGCGGTGGGCGAGCAGGTCGATGAGCAACATGACGACGATGACTGCGGCGAACGCGGCCCACGCCCACATGGGAACGTTCATCGCTGACCACCTACCCGAATGGCACTGATGACTGCGGTCACGGGGAGCTCCTTCACTGGGTTCGGACGGCCGTCTCGCCGTCTTCTCCAGTGTTCCTTGCCGACTTCTATCCATCCCGGTCGAAATATCGACGACTTTCACACCTGAAATTGCCGAAACCATGCAATCTGAGGGTGTTGCGTCCGAAACCGCCGCTGGACGGCATCTTGTTCTAGCCTGGCAAGCATGAGCACCTCGTTGTACTACTCCGCTGTCCGCACCACACCGCTGACCGACGACGAGAAGGCCGAAGTCGACCGACTCATCGCCGTCCACAACGACGAATTTCCGTTCGACTACGAGGTCCTGGACCTCTATCCGTCGGATATCCCCGACACTCTGCTCAACGGTTCGACAAAGATCTCGAGCGACCCGACCGAGGTAATTCCTTCGCTCGTCTACTGGTTCAACGCTCTGACCGAACTCCGGCGAGCGGTGCCCGACGCAGACTGGGACGTTTCACTCGACGACACCCCCGCCGATTGGGATGACAGCTCCGGCTATTCGCTCCCCGGGCTCGACGACATGCAGTAGCGAGTCACGGGTTCGCCAGGAGGGCGGCTCCGTAGCTCTCCAGCGCGATGAGCGCCAACTCTGTTGGCAGCCGACGCTGGTCCACGCTGCGGTCTAACAGCTTTTCGGCCTGATCGAGTCGATACCGCACGGTGTTCTTGTGCAGACCGAGCGCCACGGCGGTAGCGGCTGCAGTGCAATTGTTCTCGTAATAGACCCGAACGGTGTCACGGATACGCGTCGTGACACCGTCTGCGCCGGCGAGTCCTTTCAATTCCCGGGCCACCAACGCACGCAGTTCGTCCAGATCTTCGGTGAGCAGACAGGGAACCTGAACATCTTCGTAGACGGTGACCCCCGGCGAACCCGTCGAACGGACCGCGATGCGCTGCGCGGCGAGAGCCTCGCGGTGACTGCGCGCGAATCCTTCCATTCCGTAACCGCTGGCCCCCACCGCGACACGGAGGTCCGAATTCCGAGCACGATCGAGCGCCGCCCACTCATGGTCGTCGAAATGCGCGACCCACGACCACACCTCGCGCGCCCCCGAAGGCAGCGTCAGCACGCGCTCGGCATTCGACTCGTCCACAAAGGAACGCGCATACGAGTCCAATCGGGCCAATACGTCGGCGGCCGGATCGGTGTCGTCCGTCCAGAGAACAAACGCAGTGTGGTGGCGCCGCATCGGGTAGTCGAGAATCTGCGACACCTCATCGGAGTGAAGTGCTTCGCCTGCGACAATCGCGTGCACCGTCTCGGACCGACGCGCAAAAGCGCCGCGCGCCAAGCTCTCACGCTCCTTCGCATACGTTGCCACCAACAATTCGGTGGTCACTTCCAGCCATCTCATCGCCGAACCCCACACTCGGACCAGAAGTGCGCGCTTGAGTTCCGGACCGATCGGAAGTGCTTCTATCGACTCGTCGACGAAGCCCAGCATCGCGAGGCGTCCGGCACCGTAGATCTTGAGCAGGACTCGAAGATCCATACCGCGCCTGGCAACGGTGAGTGCAAGCGCAACCGACTCCGGCGGCGGCGTGACCTCCTGGGAACCGCCCGCGATCGCGGCCACGATGACGCGAAGCTGCGCCGCAGTGCTCGCATCCACATCGCGTCGTAGCTCCCGATCACCCGCCACTTCAGGATTGGCCACCGCAATGGCGTCGTCGATGCGTTGAACGAAACCGTCGATCACCTCCGGCTGGAGATAGATGGGCGCGAGATTTGCAATCCAGCCGTCCAACTCCGATGTGTCCATGGCGCCTCCCCGACTTGTCATCCTGATTGTGACTTAGTCACAAATCTATCGTCTCACTTCGGCCAAGAAGCCCTAGCAACCCGGTTTCGACTGGTCCACAATCACATCTCACTGCAGATTCATCTCACTGCAACCAACCCCTGTCTTTGGAGACGCTGGAGTAAATGAACAAACCTTTCGACGGTCAGGTAGTGGTCATCACCGGCGGCGCCCGGGGCATCGGATACGCCACCGCGAAGCGGCTGATCAGCCTGGGTGCGACGGTCGCGATCGGCGACATCGACGAAGCCACTCTCGCGCGAGCAGCCAAGGATTTGGGCATCCGCACGTTCGGGCGCCTCGACGTCACCGACCCCGCCTCGTTCTTCGACTTCCTCGACACCGTCGAAGGTGAACTCGGCCCGATCGACGTGCTGGTCAACAATGCGGGCATCATGCCGGTCGGACGGATCGTCGACGAGGACGACTCCGTGACCAGACGCATCATCGAGATCGACGTCCTCGGCGTGATCACGGGAACCAAGCTCGCATTGCGACGGATGCTTCCGCGCGGACGTGGACACGTCATCAACATCGCTTCGCTTGCAGGCGAACTCCCGTGCCCCGGTTTGTCGACGTACTGCGGCGCCAAGCATGCGGTGTTGGGCTTCACCGATTCTGTCCGCAAGGAAGTTCGTGGCACCGGAGTTCACATCTCGTCCGTGCTGCCGACGCTCACCAACACCCAACTCACCTCGGGCACTTCGGGAATGAAGGGATTCCGAGAGGTTCAGCCGGAGGAAATCGCCGAAGCCGTCGTCGGCTTGATCACCAAACCGCGTCCACGCGTACGTATTACGCGGGTGTCCGGGCTGCTCGTGCAGGCACAGGGCTTCTTCCCCCGGCGGCCGTACGAGGCATTGAGCCGACTGTTCGGCGTCGAGACGCAGTTTCTCGGCGACGTCGACACCGCGGCACGTGCTGCCTACGAAGAACGCGCCCGCGCAAGCTGATCAGGTCAGCTCGGTGGCCGGCCAGTCGAGCAGCTTCGCACCCAGTACGGCAGCGTGGAGCGCGAAGCTGTCGTTGGGATCGTTGACGTTCTGACCGGTGAGTTCACGGATGCGGTCCAACCGGTACGTCACGGCGCGGACGGACAAATGCAGGTCTCGGGCGGTCTTAGCCGTATTGCCGCCGGCGGAAAAGTACGCGAGCAGTGTGTCGATCATCGGTCCAGCGCCACCACGCGCCTCGAGCAGCGGTGTGAGAAGGGTGTGGATCAGGTCGGTGACCGCCGGTCTGTCGTTGACCAGAACCCGGTAGACCAGCAGGTCACGAGCATCGATGATCGGTGCGGTCAACGACAGGCGCTGCGCCAGGTCCAGTGCGTCCAGCGCCTCCCGGTACGACGCCACCACGCCCGAAGCGGTGGTTCGAGGGCGCCCGACAGCGATCTGCCACGTGCCGTCCAAAGGACGCCGCTGCAACTGCACTCGCCCGTCGTCATCGGTCCCCGGCCCGAGAGCCGACCGAATCCCTGCCAGCACGTGGTCGACGGCATCGCGATCCGGCGCCGCGAAAACGACCACCAGTTTGCCGCTCTTGCTGGCGACCAACGCATCGGCGTCACCCTTGCTACCCAGAACGGCACGTTCGACGGCGCGCACCAAAGGGTTGTCGTCGGTGAACTCACGGGCGGCGGTCACTACCGCCACGGCATGCGGACCACTGAGGTGGAGACCGAATCCTGAAGCGCGATCCAACAATCCGACGACGTCAGCGCCGCCGGTCAACAAGTCGTCGACGAACTCGCGGCGTGCCGATACCTGCGAGCGGACCAGAGAACGCCTGGCCAACTGAAAACCTTCGGCCAGTTCGGCGACTGCATCGTCGACGGCACGCAGCATCACTTCGCCGGCCGCGACGACGGCATTCGGATCCGATTGTGCCGCAATAACAGCAGGCAGTTCACGCCACAGACGCCAGGCCGAGGAGAGATACAGATCGAGCAGGGCTCGCAGGGCGACACCCTGCTGCGCTGCTTCTTCCCCGCGAGCGCGGAAGCGGTGCAGCTGGCGACGCTGCAGCGGTTTCCCTTCACAGACAGCGTCGCTGAGCACGTCGAGGAAATCACCCAGCAGTTCGACGGGCAGGCCACCGGCGTCATCGGCCCCCGCCGCGGCAACCCGGCGTATGGCGTCGTCAGGTACCCCGGTTCGGCTCACCCTCGCATTCTCTCACTGCCGGCAGCATTGCCTGGCTTCACGAAAGGCGCATCGAACCCGTGTCGATGTACCGCTGATGGAACGAGAATGCCTCGCCCAGGATGTGCGGCGTCTGCCCCGCACCCGGTTGAGCGTCGGCGCGAGCGATGTAATCGTGGAGCAGTGGCCGGAATTCCGGGTGAGCACACTTGTCGACGATCAGGCGCGCGCGTCGCCGCGGCGACAGACCGCGCAGATCCGCCAACCCCTGCTCGGTCACCAACACCTGAGTGTCGTGCTCGGTGTGGTCGACGTGCGGAACCATCGGCACGATCGCCGAGATCTCACCGCCGCGGGCCGTCGACGGGCTCAGGAACATGGACACGTAGCCGTTGCGGGCGAAGTCCCCCGAGCCGCCGATTCCGTTCATGATCTTCGTCCCCATGACGTGCGTCGAGTTCACGTTGCCGTAGATGTCGGCTTCGAGCATGCCGTTCATGGCGATGATTCCGAGCCTGCGCACCACCTCCGGGTGGTTGCTGATCTCCTGCGGACGGAGCGTGATGTGGTGGCGGTAGAAGTCGATGTTCGCGGTCAGTTCTTCGATGCCCTCTTCGGTGAGCGCCAAAGCCGTCGACGACGCATGCGCGACGGTTCCGTCCTTGATCAGCTTCAGCATCCCGTCCTGGATGACCTCGGAGTAGCAGGTCAGGCCGCGATACGGCCCCCGATCGAGCCCTCCAAGCACCGCGTTGGCGACATTGCCGATGCCCGCCTGCAGCGGAAGCAACGTATCGGCCGGCATCCGTCCGGCGTGCACCTCGAAGTCGAAGAATTCCAGGACGTGGCCGGCGATCGCCTCACTGACGGCGTCGGGTGCAGTGAGAGGGCTCGCGCTGTCACGGCAGTTGGTCTCGACAACGGCCACAACCTTCGTGGGATCCACTCGGAACGTGGTCTGGCCGATCCGGTCCTCGACACGAATGATCTCGAGCGGCTTGCGATGCGGCGGCAGCGCGGTGCCGTAATAGACGTCGTGAATACCTTCCATCGCCTCGGGCACCCACGAGTTGACTTCGAGGATGACCCTGTCGGCGACGTCCAGCCAGGTCTTGTTGTTGCCAATCGACGCGGAGGGAATCAACTCCCCTGATTCGGTGATACCGGCGACCTCGACCACCGCGACGTCTACGTTGCCGTAGTAGCCCTCCCACACCTGCTGAGCCACGTGGGAGAGATGGATGTCCACGTAGTCCATACGACCGTCGTTGATCCGGCGACGTGCGGTGGCCTCGGACTGATACGGCATGCGCAGCGCGATTCCGTCGACCTCCGCGAGCAGCCTTTCGGTCTCGGTGGACACAGAAGCGCCGGTCAGGAGATTGATCGTGAAGTTCGATCCGTTGCCGCGGGTCCGGTGAATACGCTCGGCCAGGGCCGGAATGACAACCTTGGGTGTACCGGCGCTCGCGAAACCGCTGATCGCGACGGTGTCGCCCGGGTTGATGAACTTCACGGCGTCGGACGCGGACATCACCTTAGACGCAAACGCTGTGGCGCGAATGCGGTTGGAGGTGGCGTTGTGTCCGGTCTCACCGAAGGTTGAACTCACGGCACCAGGATAAACAGGGCACGTCGAAGCGATTTACGGGGATAACCCAGACAGAATCGCTCCGACGTGCTATGAGCACCGATCAGTTGACGACGCCGTACACGCCTTCGCCGACCAGGCTCGCAATTCGATATTTCTGGATCTTGCCCGACCCTGTCAGTGGGAACGCCTCCGCGCTGAACCACTCCTTGGGCGCCTTGTGGCGCGCCAGTCGCTCGGTGCAGAACTCGACCAGCTCGGCGGCGGTAGGTTGGTCGGACTCGTCCTTCCAGCGGATAACGGCGACAACTCGCTCACCCCACACCTCGTCGGGCACACCCACGACCGCCACGTCGAGAATCTTCGGATGTGTGAAGATCACGGACTCGACCTCACGCGGATAGATGTTCTCACCGCCGCGGATGATCATGTCCTTGAGGCGGCCGGTAACCCGGACGTATCCACGTTCGTCCATCGTCCCCAAATCGCCGGTATGCAACCAACCGTCCTTGTCCACGGTGTCGGCCGAAGCCTCCGGATTACGGAAGTACTCGGTCATGACGAGGTACCCGCGCGCACAGATCTCGCCTTGTTCGCCGAGCGGCACGCTGCCCCCGGTCACGACGTCGGAGATCTTCACCTCGACCTGCGGCAACGCGAGTCCGACCGTCTCCGACTTGTCCTCGGGGGTGTCGGCCGGGCTGGTCTGTGTGATGACGGGGCTGGCCTCGGTTTGTCCGTAGACGATGCTGAACCCCGCCCCGAAGGCCGACTCCACCGTGCTGACGAGTTCGGGCGGGACCGACGACCCGCCGGATACGACCACCGAACAGGCCGAGAAGTCGCGGCTCGCGAAGCTGGCGTCGTTGATCATCGCGATCAGCATCGTCGGCACTCCACTGACCACGTCAGCGTGAAAGCGTTCCGCCGCATCGAGAACCGCAGTCGGATCGAAGTACTGGATCAGGCCGATGGACATTCTTCGCTGCGCGGCGCCGAGAACCAGGATGCCGCACCCGGCGGTGTGGAACAGCGGCATGGCCGACACAACCGAACCCCGCTCAGGGAATCGGCCTCTCCGACTCACAAAATCGGCATTGTTGACCAATCCGCGGTGATGCAACAGAGCACCTTTGGGAACTCCGGTGGTTCCCGACGTGTACTGGATCTGCGCATTGTCGTCAGGCGAGACTTCCGGCAGAGCGCCCCGTTCGCCCGCCCAACCTCGAACCTGGCGATCCCACTCCTCGAAGTTGACTGCGAGAACTTCTTCTCCCGAAATCGAAATCGCCTCGGATGCAACCGCTGCCATATCGCCACCGCGAAACTTTCCGGTGTGGAAGAGCCCCCGAGACTGGGACTGCGACAAGACGTACGCCAGCTCCTCCGCACCCAACGCAGGATTGGCGGTCACCAGAACCATCCCGGCGAGCGCGGCGCCGTATTGCAGAATCATCCATTCCGGAACGTTCGGAGCCCAGACAGTGATCCGATCTCCGCAGTCGAATTGAGACAAGAGGTAGTGCGCACACCCCTCTGCTTCGTCGAGAAGCTCCGCGAAGGTCCACGTGCGATCGGTTTCAGCCGCCCCGGAAAGCGAATGCGATTGCGTCGGAACCACTTCTCTGATTGCAATCAGATTCGGCGAGTCCGCGGCGCACTCTCGCAGCAGCCCACCCACCGTTTGCTCCTCTATCGGGTCAGACACGTCAGCGGGGAAGTACGACGTTTCGAGAACACTGCTCATCTCACATCCACTTTCTATCGAGGAGGGGTGTCGGACGCGGGGAGCGGCCCGCCTCCGTCTGGAATCTTGCGTCCGGAATCGCGGTACTGAACCGCGGCATGGAATCCGTCGCGCTCGGCAAAATCCTTGAACCAGCGCCCCTCCGGGGAGTGACGCGTAATTCCGTCGAACAGGGTTGCCAGTACCTGGGTGCCTTGCAATCCCATGTTGTCGTACGCCTGGTTGATCATCATCTTCTGCATGGCCAACTGATTGAGCGGAACACCGGCGATGCGATCCGCCAACGCTTCCACCGCCGAGTCCAATTCGTCGGCCGGCACCGCTTCGAGCGCCAATCCCCAGTCAGCCGCAGTGACACCGTCAATGGTGTCTCCCGTCAACAGCATTCGCTTGGCACGCTGGGCGCCGAGCCGGTACACCCACATCGCCGTCGTCGGGCAACCCCACACACGCGCAGGCGGGTATCCGATGCGAGCGTCGTCGGCCATGATCAGCATGTCGCAGGACAGCGCGATGTCACTTCCACCGGCAATCGCATATCCCTGAACCTTGCAGATCGTCGGCTTGAGCGATCGCCAGAGCGTGAAGAAGTCGTCGGTGTTCTGCTTCATCCCGCGAAAGTCCTTGATGGGGTCCCAGACCGGGCCCTGGTTCCACTTTCCGTCAAGGTCACCTTCGGCAAACTTCTTGAGGTCGTACCCGGCACAAAATGCCTTGCCCGCACCTTGCAAGACGATCACACGGACCTCGTCGTCGTCATTGGCTGCTGCCACCGCGTTTCGAATGTCAGACGGCATCCGGTCGTCGATCGCGTTGAGCCGATCGGGGCGGTTGAGCGTGATATACGCTTTACCGCCGGACGTCTCGTACTTCAGGGTCGCAAAATCCGTCATCATCGGTCCTGTCGACAGAGCGCGCCTCGCTCGGAACGAGTTACGCTAGTTCTGGGTGAGGAGCAGGCGAACGATGCCTGCCCATTGACTGATCGAACGACGCGCAGACGCGTCGCTCTTCTGCACTGCCCGGGACAGCGCCAAACCACGGAGCATCAGCACCGTCAGATCTGCAATCTGCGAATAGTTCTCGGAAGCAACAATTTCGGGACCGAAAGCGTCGTGGACAACTCGCCGCAGATCCCGTCCGGCGATTCGCTCCGATTCCCGGAGCACCTCGGCCAACACCGGATCCGTCCGCGCTGCGGACCACAGTTCGAGTTCCGCTTGAAATGGCGGCTGAGTCAACGCCGAATACAGAGCGGAGATCGAGTTCTCGATCGTGTCAACCGACGAATCCTGCCGAGACATGGCAGCTCTTACCGCCACCTCGTTCCGTACGACGATGTTCGACACCAACGCCGCAGTGAGCTCCTGCATGTTCGGAAAGTGGTGCAGCAGAGCGCCCCGACTGACTCCGGCAGCGGTTTGCACCGACTGCGCCGTCAGAGATGAATAACCGTCCGCTATCAGTAAATCCGTTGCCGCATCGAGAATCCGGTGGCGCGTCGCTTCGCGCTGCGCATCGCGCAGGGTCACGGTCTCACCTCCAACTTCTCGAGTGGCATGGCTCACAGTTTCACAGTCCATTCAGACTGTCAATGGCCGAAAGCCTCCGGCGTACTCTCGATGCACCGGCCCTTCGGACTGATCGGAGCAACACGTGACGACCTCACCGCCGACCGTCTCGCTGACGCTCGACCAACTTGCTTCACGCGCTGCTTCCCTGATCACCGACGACGGTCGGAGAATCCTCGGCATCACGGGCGCACCGGGAGCCGGAAAATCGACGGCGTCACAGGCAATTGTGCGGAAATTGGGTTCTCGTTGCTCCATCGTCGAGATGGACGGTTTTCATCTTGCCAATCGGGAACTCGACCGACTCGGCAGGCATGAACGCAAAGGCGCACCGGACACCTTCGACGTCGACGGCTACGCGGCTCTACTACGCCGACTCCGAGCCTCGAACTCGACGGTCTATGCTCCGGCCTTCGATCGCGAGTTCGACGAATCAATAGGCAGCACAACGGCTGTCGACCCATGTACACCGCTGATAGTCACCGAGGGGAACTATCTCCTCCTACCCAGTGGTGGATGGCAGGAAGTGCGAGCAGCACTCGACGAGGTCTGGTATCTCGACGTTCCGGAGGAAACTCGGACGAAGCGCTTGGTGAAACGCCACAGCCGCTTCGGAAAGAGTTCCGAAGCGGCTGCAGAGTGGGTGAAACGGGTAGATCAGCCGAACGCCGAGTTGATCAGCGCAGTCAGGCCACGCGCGGATCTGATCGTCAGAATCGAACGGTCCGAGCCTCACTGATGTCAGCTGAAAACCTAAGAACCGCCGCCGGTTCCGAGAAAAGTGGCCAGCCCGGCAACTCCGGCGATTCCGCCGAATATCGCCGCCAATGCACCGGCGACGGTGATAACGCTGTCGAGCGCTTTGAGATCGGTGTCGGATGAACCCATGGCAGTCTCCTGGAGTCAGAATTGAAAGTGGGGTTGAATGTGCGCCGAAGTGCGCAATGTTGCACACGTCACTTTACCGGCATTCGCGACCCGGATCAACGAAAATTCTCTCCAAATATGTTGCACTGCAACATATTCAAACAGCATCTTGCAGGTCCACCGAGGCACGACGACGGCCACCTGCCCGCAGCGCGGGCAGATGGCCGTCGTTGGATATTGCCGAGGAGTCAGACGCTCGTCACATGCATGACGTGCTTGGCCCTCGTGTACTCCGCCAGTGCGAGCTCCGACAGATCCTTGCCGTAACCCGACCCAGCGAAGCCACCGTGAGGCATCTCAGCGGCGAGCATTCCGTGGGCTCCCACCCAGACGCAGCCGAAGTCCAGTTCAGCCGTCATCCTCATCGCGGTGCCGTGGTCGGACGTCCACACGCTCGACGCGAGAGCGTACTTGGTCCCGTTCGCAAGTTCGATCGCTTCAGCCTCGGTGGAGAACGTCTGTACGGTGACAACCGGCCCGAATATCTCTTCCTGGACCAGCTCATCTTCCTGCTGCACCCCGGAAATAACAGTCGGCAGATAGAAAAACCCTGGTCCAGCTGGCTTTCCCCCGCCAATACATACGTTCGTATTTGCTGAGCGTCTCTCTACCAACTCCGCCACTCGATCACGGTGAGCGCGGCTGACCAGGGGGCCGAGACAATCACCCGATTCCGGTCCGCCCAACCTCAAGTCCGCGGCCGCAGCCGTCAACTTCTCGGTGAACTCCTCCGCAACCTCCTCTTGAACGAGAATCCTCGTCGCAGCGGTGCAATCTTGACCGCTGTTGTAAAAGGCCCCGGCAACAATCCCCGCGACTGCGCCGTCGAGGTCCGCGTCGGCGAAAACAACGGCGGGTGCCTTGCCTCCGAGTTCGAGATGCAACAGCTTGACGTCTTCCGATGCGGCCTTTGCGACCGAAATCCCCGCTCTCGTCGATCCCGTCAGCGCAATCATCCGAGGAACCGGATGAGCGACGAGCGCGGCTCCGGTATCGCGATCGCCGCACACTACGTTCAACACCCCGGGCGGATAGATCTGCGCTGCAAGCACTCCCAGCATCACCGCAGTTTCCGGCGTCTCCTCGGCCGGCTTGAGCACGAGGGTGTTTCCCGTCGCGAGTGCCGGCGCGATCTTCCAGATCGCCATCATCAACGGGTAGTTCCAAGGAGCGATCGCACCGATCACGCCAATGGGTTCACGTCTGACATAAGACGTAGCACCCTCCGTGTACTCCATTGCGGCAACGCCCGGCAGAGAGCGGGCAATACCCGCGAAGTACCGCAGAAAGTCAACACACTGCGGGATCTCGTCGTCTCGCACCTGCCTGAGAGGCTTGCCGGTACTGCGGCATTCGACCTCGAGGAAATATTTCGCGTTTGCTTCCAGCGCGTCCGCGAGGGCCAGCAGCAACTCCTGACGGCGCGCAGGGGTGGACCGGCGCCAGGACCGCGCAGCCTTCTCGGACGAACGGCAGGCTCGGTCGACGTCATCGGCGGAACCGACGGCAGCACGGGCGTATACATTGTCGGTCACCGGATCGACCAGCACGGAAAGTCTACCTGCCGGGCTCTCGCACGTTCCGTTGACCACGTGACCAAACGCTGCGACAGTCATCGAAGTTTCCACCGTCATGAGCGCGATCCGGGGAGCGCGACGAAGAACTTCTTCGACGGCTCAACCGTCTCCCAGGTACCGCGAAACGACTGCGGCACGAAAAATGCTTCCCCAGAAGAGAATTCGCGACGGTTTCCATCGAGGTCGATCAGCGCCACCCGGCCGCTGATCATGATGCAGACCTCGTCGTACGGATACGGGTCGCACAAGAGCGTGCCGGGCTCGCCTTCCCAACCACCGCCGAAGTATGCCCCGTTCGGATCTCCGAATGACCTCCATTCGGATTCCGACCAGTTCGGGCTCGCGTCGTCACCCCACTCCGGGATGAACCGCGTCCCCTGCCCTGGCCCGAACATTCGAATGTCGTTGACACTCATGTCATTTTTCCTTCGTGTTGGAGCTGGAAATTCGTGCAGCAAACAGATTCAGTACGTTTGCAGTTATTCGTTCGGTGAACGGATCGTGATGGATCAACCCGTTCACCCATTCGGTGGAACCTGCGTTGAACACGGAGCCGAGACCTCGCTTGTGACAGGCGACCATTCCCGATCCGTATTCGAGATCACGAAGGTGATCTGGAGGCTCACTGCCATAGAAGCATTCGATGATTCCCTGCACTTCGGCGAAAGGCGCACCGATCGGAACTTTCCCGTTCCATTTGTCCCGCGAACCCGAAACTGCCGGCGCCATCGCGATGATCTCCAGATCCTCGGGAGCGCCGTCGACGCCGGTCGCATACGGCTGGCCCTTCCGGAACGTGAAATCCACGCCGTCCATCTCGAATCCGGCAACACAGATCGGGGCGATCCCGAAGTTGTCTCCGTAGTACAGGTCGGTTCCGTTCAACGCCCAATGATCCGGCCGGTATACCGTGAAACCGCCCGAAGACCTGGGAGTTGTTGCACCGTAACGATTGTAGACACCGGCCATGCCGGTCAATCCCATCGTCCACGCTCCCGGTCGGGCAACCTCGGGCGAATCCCACGCCGTCGTCACCCGGGTCGGGTCGACTTCTCGCATCGGATCGTCGAACGGATTCTTGTAACAGACTTGTGCGTCGTTTTCGAGGCGTACCTGCCACAGGAAGTTCCCGCCGAATCGCGCCAGACCACCACCCTCTTCGACGAAATCATCTATGCGGTCACGCATCTCCCAGGACCAGTACTCGTCGTGACCGACGACAACTGCGCATGAATATCCCTGCAGCGCCGACGGATCGTTATGCAGATCGTGTTGTGTCACGTGGTGGACGCGGAACCCCTGCTCTTCCGCCCAGACCGTGAACGGTCTCTCGTAAGTGGCCCAGAAGGCGTCCGCATGGTGACGCGAGTAGCCGTTCACCCACGCCCATTCGTACGGCGGGTGACGGGGAATCCATCCGATTCCCGGTGTGTCGGTGTGGATGTTGCGTGCTGCACCCTCGGGTTTGCGCAACATCCCCCGCGCGACGGGACGCTGCGTCGAGGAAATCGGTGTCGGCACATCGCCGGAGCCGTCCGGAACACCTCGGTAGTGGTTTGCCCCACCCCAGTCGTTGTAGGCCAACATCGTGCTGGTGGTGTGAATGAGTACGAAGTCGGCATGCTCGGGTTCGCGCGCCTTGACGACGAAGAAGCCCTCCCGCTCAATAGTCACCCCTTCGTGGAGCATCCGGACCAGAACCAAGTACATGCCGGACGTCCATTTCGGATCTATCTCGACGGCAAGGGATTCCGCCCAGTCGCAGCCCACTGCGTACGCGTCGGCAGGCGTCTGCTGCTGCTTGCCCGGCAGACCGACGTATTGCGCGACCTGTTGCGGCCGGGCGCCGTCTCGAACAATTTCGAGGTCGTATTCTTCTGCGGTGGTATGCACTCGGATCGAGACGGTGTCACCACCGAAGTACGAGAACCTGTCCGCATAGACCCATATCTCTGGAGCGCCCGGAACAATTCCGGGACGTTCGACCAACCCTCCGGGGACCGACCATGCGTATTCGCTCATGCCGACAACTCCTCGACCGAGTGTTCACGTACGCGCATCCCGCGGACCACGCCGAATGCGAAAGCCAACAGCAATGGCGCTGCCAACAAGAAGTTTTGCGCGGTGGTCAACCCGGTCAGGTCTCTCATGTTCATCAAGAGGTATCCGAGCGCGACGATCAACGCCACTGCAGCGAGCGAGGGTGCAATCAACCTCTGCCACAGACCTTCACCGCGAGAATCCTGCGAGAAGAACCTGAGCACGGCGACGGAAGTGAGAACCTGCAACACCAGCACACCGATGATCGTTGGTGTATTCGTCCACACGACTACTTGGGTGTACGGGTCTGCGGGCGTCAGCGCAAAGCCGGCGATTGCCGCGAATACCAGTGCGCCTTGTGTGATTCCGGCGACGCTCGGCGTTCCAGTGGTCGGCGAAACCCGTGCCAGCGCGGCAGGAAAGACTCTCGCGCGCCCCATGGTGAGCAGATAGCGACTGCAAGCATTGTGGAGGGCAAGGCAACCCGCGAAGAAGCTCGTGACGATCAACAGATGCATCATGTCGGTCATCATGGAGCCGGCAAATTCATTGTTGAGATCGAAGATCAGCTCGGACGGGTCACCGCCGAGTAGGTCGCCCATCCGACTCGGGCCGACGGCCTGCACGATCACCCAAGCACAGAATGCGTAGACCACAGCCAGAACAGTGACTGCTGTGTAGGTCGCACGCGACACTGTGCGTTTGGAATCGACAACTTCCTCGCTGTAGATCGCCGTTTGCTCGAAACCGACGAAGGAGGTGAAGGTCAACACGAAGACGCTCGCCAGTCCGGCTGTCATGAAGGTCGACGGCGAAAAACTGTCGAGCGACAGTCCTTCGTGGCCGCCTTTCAACAGAACCGCCACACAGAAGACTGCGAGGACGCCGAGCTCGAGCGCCATCAAAACGGCCAGCACCTTCGCGCCGATATCGACCCTGCGATATCCCACCACCACGACCAGAACTGCGACCGCCAATGCGCAGGTGTAGACGGAAACGGTTACTCCCAAGAACAACTCGATCGTCGACGAGAGAAAGATGCCGCAAGCGACGACGAATCCGATCTGGCCACCGAGATAGCCGATGTAAGCCAGCACAGAGGCGCCTGCGCCGACTGTTTTTCCGAGCCCTTCGGTGATGTAGGCGTAGAACGCGCCCGCGCCGCGGATATGCCTGCTCATCGCCGTGAAGCCGACGGCGAACAGTAGATAGACGATCCCGGGAACGACGTACCCCACCGGAAGCGCAGCGCCGGAAACCATCAGGCCCAGTGGCGCGAATCCCACCAGGATCGTCAGTGGCGCCGCTGCGGCGATGACGAAGAAGACCAGATGACGGCTATTGATAGTTCCGGCGCGCAGGCCCGAGGATGACGTGGGAGCACCGGATTCAGAATGCGTTCCTGCACCGGGAGGGTCGGTTTTTTCGGTCATGGGAAGGCTCCGCGAGTTAAGGCAAGTATGCGCCTGCCTGGTCAGGTTTCCCGAGGTTCGCCCGAATTTCTCTCGACGTTCGCCCGGTGTTCCTAAAAGAGTGCCGAATCGTTTCATCAGTGTCAATACCTGCGCTGAAACGATTCGACGGTTTGCTTTGAGGTGCCCCTGCACCGGTGCACGCAACATGCCGAAACGATTCATCGATAGGCTGGAGACAAACCGACCAACGAGTAGAAACGATCCGCAGTGGCTACCCCTGTTTCGCCGACGCTTCGTGATGTCGCCAACGCCGCCGGCGTCGCGGTGTCCACCGTCTCCTATGCACTCAACGGCAAGGGCCGGGTCGACGCGGCCACTCGCGCTCGGGTTCAAGAGGTTGCCGACCGCCTTGGATACCGTGCCAATCGGTCGGCCCAGAATCTCAGGTCGGGTCGGACTGCCACCCTCGGACTGATGCTCCCCGCTCCCGACCAACTGTCATCGGCCGAGTACCTCAATTTCGACTGGTACGGGCGCGTGGCGACCGCCGCGACCCAGGCCGCATTCCACGCCGATCACTCACTCCTACTACTGCCGTCGATGAAAGATCCGAACGGACTGCGGCGCATCGAGATGGACGGCGTACTGGTCGTCGACCCGATGGTCGACGACCCACGCGTCGAGGTTCTGCAGAAGATCGGAATCCCCTCTGTCGCAGTGGGTCCTGGACACTCCGGGCAGTTCGGATACTCCGCTTCACCGGACCTCGCCTCCACCACGGAAACCCTTCTGAACCACCTCGCCGAACGTGGCGCAAGGGACATTTTCGTCCTGACCGCCGGAGATCATTCGGAGTGGACCCGCGCAACGACTTTCGCTTACTTCGAATGGTGCCGCGCCCGGGGAGTGGCACCACGCACCAGCGAGGATTTGACGTCGTTTGCGGGCGCCAGCACCGTCGGAGGCCTCATCGGCGCCGCGTATGCGGCCACCCGCGAGGCCCTCGACTCCCCGACTGCGCCTGACGCGATCCTGTCGTTGATTCTCGGTTGCGCCCCGGCAGCGGCGCGAGCGGCCCTCGATCTCGGGCTGTCGATTCCGGGTGACGTCTTGATTGCACAGGACAGCGACGAACCTGCCCTGCTGGTTTCCCAGCCCCCGATCACTGCCTTCGACTTCTTCCCCCAAGAACAGGCGGCAGCGGCCGTGCATGCACTGTTGGCCCTGGTCAACGGTGACGAACCCCCAGTTCAGAGCTATACGCGTAGCGAACTCCGCGTGCGCGCGAGCACGGCCCATTCGCTCACACCATAAATTCACCTGGCACCGATAGACTGATTTCCGAATTATCGTCCGTCGCCTGCCGAGAGGAATCAGGTCATCGCGCACCGCTCCCGCGACCGCTTGGCCGGGTATCTCGCCGTAGTGCTCGTCTGTGCACTCGCCCTCCTCACATCTGTCAGCAGTGCGACCGGCCTCGACCGCGATGTCGCTCCGGTCCGCATCGCCTACGCCGCGGCCGCAGACACTTTCGGCGATCTGTATCTTCCAGAAGGATCGGACGGCGACCTGCCGGTCGTCGTACTCGTCCACGGCGGCGGATGGGCCCAGAAGAGCAATCTCGAGTACGCGGGCGCGTGGGCAAAAACCTTGACCCCGTACGGAATTGCGGTCTGGAACATCGAATACAGACGCGTCGGCGGTCAGGGTGGTTGGCCGACCACGCTCTCCGATACCGTTACGGCCACCAACGCCCTGGCCGGCATCGTTCAGGAAAAGGCCTCCGGGCGACTGGATTTGAGCCGTGTACACATCGCCGGCTACTCCGCGGGTGGACAACTTGCCGCCTGGGTCGCATCGCGATCCCAACAGGGTGCAGACGCCCCGGAACCAAACCTCTCGGTGCCGGTTCGCTCGACGACGATCATGGCCGGCGTCTTCGACATGACGCTCGCCGCAACCGCGGGCAAAGATCGATTTGTTCGAAATCTTCTGGGCGGCATGCCTACCGATCATCCCGATCGCTACCGCATCGCATCACCGATCGAGCACCTCCCCACCGGCCTCCCCGTCACGGTGATCCACGGACTCGGAGACAAGGTCGTGTCGGTCGAACAGAGTCGGCGCTATGCCCGTGCCGCCCGAGCAGCAGGCGATGTGGTCGATCTGATCGAACTTCCCGGCGTCGGCCACGGCGAGTTCGGCAACCCGACGACCGACGCCTGGGCTATCACCAAGCAAGCAATAATCGGCCACGTAAACGCCTCTTGAGCAGGTAATACGGGCCACAGTGCTCTCAGCCGCTCGAAATAGAATTAGCTGAAACTCCAACGATGACGTACGGTGGGGTTATCAGAGGGCAGCCGTCAGTCAGGCAGCCGGTCGCTTCGCCCGGAACAACAGTTCCAGTATTCGTTCCAGGGGCAGACTTCCAGTTCGGTGCAAATCCGCGCCTTTGATCACTACGCACTTTCATCAGTCCCGCAGATTGTTGACCAGGCCGAAGGCTCCGACGGAGTCCGCCGCCAATCGCGTACCGACTGCACCAGTATCAACATGCGCTACACACCGCACGGGCCCAAAGACCCTGCGGTTCAAAGGAATACCTTGATCAACACCATGATTCACCCCGACGACACGAACAACCAGACGAACAGCAACTCGACGAACGGTCTACGGATCCCGACTACTTCGGGCCGGATCCGCGAGCGCGGTATCGAAATCGTCTGCACCCTCTACCGTTGCAGCACCGACGAAGCCGCCGAGCTGTTGCTCCGACATTCTCAGACCAACAACCTCAAGGTCACCAGCCTGATCAAAGCGCTTGTCGCCCTGATCGACGAAGACACGTCCGGCACTGGTTACGGAAGCAGTAACACGCTGGCGTCTCACTTCTGGCTGCGTGAGATCAGAAATCTCAGCCAGGCCCACCGACGCAGCGATCATTTTCATCGCCATCTCGTCGGCGCGTAACCGGCGCTGAACGACAACTGACCTGAAACGACAGCTGGGGCAGTACACGGAAATCGTGTACTGCCCCGGCTGTCGTGTTTTCAGTTGTCAGGCGGAAGCCGACTCTCGGCAGTCAGGCGGAAGCCGACTCTCGGCAATCAGGCGGAAGCCGATTCCTTGTTCAGTCCCTGCTGAGCACTGTCGGTATCGGTCGCCTCGTCCACGTGCTGCGGAGCGAAGAGCAGGCACACGATGCTCAGGACGCACATGCCGATCAGCAGTGCGATGACCGGCCAGATGCTGCCGGTTGCCTTGTACATCAGCGTCGACACCAGCGGAGACAACCCACCGAAGATCGCGCCTGCACCCTGGTACGCCAACGAAATGCTCGTGTAGCGGGCCTGCGGCTTGAACATCTGCGACAGGACGGCGGCGATCGGGCCGTACGTGGCCGCCAGCACCAGTCGCATGACGGCGAAGGTCAGGAAGATCAGGAACACGGATCCGGACTTCAGCACCAGGAACTGCGGCGCTGCGAGAATCGCGACTGCCGCAAGGCCCCAGATGACGACGCGGACGCGTCCCACCTTGTCGCCGAGCCACGCCACGCCGAGAGTCGCGATCAATTCGACCACTGCAGCGACACTCAGCGCGTTGAGAATCAACGTCTCCGACAATCCGACATCGGGGTCGGTTGCGTATGCCGTGATGAAGGTCGTCACGAGGTAGTAGCCGCCGACTGCGACGGGCAGAATGCCGATGCCCAGGATGATCGGGCGCCAGTTGGTCACCAGCGCGTACTTGAGCGGGAGCATTTCCGGTACGTCCGCGGACTTCACCTCGGATTCGAAAACCGGGGACTCTTCGACCTTCAGGCGAACGACCAAGCCGACGAGAATCAGCAGCGCCGAGCAGAGGAACGGCAGTCGCCAAGCCCACTCGCGCAGAGCGTCGTCGCCGAAGGTGGAGAGAATGCTGAAGAAACCTGTGGCCAGGAGCGCGCCGGCCGGGTTGCCCAGCTGAGCGAAACCGCCGTAGAAGGTCTTCTTGTCCTCGGGTGCATGCTCGACGGCCATCAGGACCGCGCCGCCCCATTCGCCGCCGACGGCAAAGCCCTGGACGAAGCGGAGCAGTACCAGCAGTAACGGCGCCCAGAACCCGATGGACGCGTAAGTGGGCAACATGCCGATGAGGAACGTGCCTGCACCCATCAGCGTCAAAGTCACAACCAATGCGGTGCGTCGGCCCATCTTGTCACCGACATGGCCGAACACGATTCCGCCGAGCGGGCGAGCGAAGAAACCGACGGCGTATGTCGCGAACGCCGCCGCAACGCCGGTCAGGCGATCGGTTCCAGGTGGGAAGAAGATGTCACCGAACACCAGGGCTGCTGCCGTGGCATACACGTAGAAGTCGTACCACTCGATAGTTGTACCGACGAAGGCTGCGAATCCCGCCTTGCGGGCCTTCACGATCTGTTGCTCTCGGTTCATTACTTTTCCTCGGTGGTCGAAGTGCTCGACAATAGGTGGTTATGACCTGAATGTGCGAGTTCGCCGTCGATCCAGGTCTCTCGGACCTCGATCTGCGCAATCGCGTCGGCCGGAACCTCGAGGGGATCCGCGCCCAGAATGACGAAGTCGGCCCGCTTGCCGACCGAGATGCTGCCCAGCTCTGCTTCGCGGCCCAGCGCACGCGCACCGTTGAGGGTGTGAGCCTGCAATGCCTGGTCGGCGGTGATGCGGAGTGCATCGGAGCCGAGCTGATGGCCCTGACGCGTCACACGAGTAACGGCTGCCTGAATTGCTTCGAGCGGCTTCGGCTCTGCGACGGGGGCGTCGGAGCTGATGGTCACGGGAACTTCGGCAGCGATGAACTCGCCGAGCGGGTTGAACCGCTCGCCCGGAGTGCCGATCGCAGCGGTGACGCCCTCGCCCCAGTTGTAGTAGTGCTGTGGCTGGTTCACCGGGTAGACACCGGCCAGGTTCATCCTTGCGATCTGCTCGGCCGTCGGGAGTCCGCAATGCTCGATGCGGTGACGAGCGTCGGCGTCGGGGTGAGCCTTCTGCGCAGCTTCGATGGCATCGAGCACCATGTCGATGGCGGTCGGTGACTGAGCGTGCGTGGCGGTCTGCAGACCCACCGAATGTGCCTTGGCAATCAGCTCCGAGTAGTCCGCCGGCTCGTGGTAGAGCTGCCCGGTGCGGCACGGGTCGCCCACGTAGCCGTCGGGGAAGTATGCGGTCCAGCCTCCGAGTGTGCCGTCGGCGTAGAACTTGATGCCGCCGAACGCGAGCCGCGAATTGCCGAAGGCTCCGTGCATTCCCGTGTCGATGACGTGATCGAGGAGGTGGCTGAGCATGTACATGCTGACGCGGGTCTTGAGCTGATCCTGCTCGGCCAGACGCAGGTACATGTCGAATTCACGCCGGGTCACCTGGCAGTCACCGATGGTGGTGACGCCACCGGCCAGGAACTTGTCCTGAGCGACCGACAGCTGGCGAAGGTGCTCTTCCGGCTCGTCCTCGAGATGGAAGTTGGGGCCGTGATGGCCGACCTTCACTCCGTTGACGCTGGTGAGAATGTTGCACGCGGCGTCGGAGAGCTCACCGGTGAGTTCGCCGTCTTCATCTCGGAAGAACTCGCCACCGGCCGGATTCTCGGTGCTCGCGTCGATACCGTGCTTGTCGAAAGTGAAGGAGTTGACGACGCCGCCGTGACCGCTCGCGTTCATGAGGTAGACCTCGCGATCGGTGGCCACCTGATCGAGCTCTTCCTTGAGCGGGTGACGCCCTTCGATCAGGTTGCGGTGCTCGTAGCCGTATCCGCGAATCGGGACGCCCGCAGGTGCTGTGAGCGCCGCTTCCTGAAGTAGCGCAATGATTCCGGGGATGGAATGTGCCTTCTCCGGCCCACAGTCCACCCAGCTGAGCATCTGCCCGTACATCAACGGGTGTGCATGTGGATCGACGAAGCCGGGGACGACGGTGGCGCCGTCGAGTTCGACCACCGCGGTTGTGCGAGTGCTCAGCCGACGCGCCTCGGTGCGGCATTCCTCGAGCGTTCCCACCGCTGCAAAGCGGTTTCCGAACACCAGGAACGCTTCGGCTCCCACCGTGCTGTCGTCAACGGTGTGGATCTTGGCGCCGGTGAAGATCGTGCCAGTGGCGTCGAGAGGCGAGGCTTCGTGCGTGTGCAACTTGCGCATGGTGGTCCTTCGTCGAGATGGTGGTGCAGGTCACTGCGTGTTGAGCGAAAACTACGCCCTGACCTGGAGCTATGCAATGCATCAAAGTTTCAGACCAGGCGGTATACAACTTTTTTGTATGAGTTCTTGAGCATTTCTGCACTTATCCACATCATCCATGGCCACATGCGACTGTTCTAATAGGAAGCTCATACAGAAAAATCTCTGGAAAAGTTGGGGCAACCATGACGGTCGATCTCGATTCCAAGCTCATTGCCGCACTTCAGCGCAACGGGCGAGCGACGTACCGCGAACTGTCCGTGGCGGTCGACGCCCCACGAGCGGCGGTGTCCACCAGAGTGCAGGCGCTACTCGACTCGGGAACGGTGTCCGTAGTGGCCGTCGCGCACCCCGAACTTCTCGGGCTGAAGGCGCTTGCACACGTCTCGATCGCAGTGTCCGGACCGATGACCCCGGTGCTGGACGCGTTGATCGCATCCGAGGCCGCCGTCTACATCTCGGCAGTCAGCGGGCAGTACAACGTGATTGCGGAACTTCGGGTGCCCAGTCACGACGATCTGTACCGTGCCATCGCCGAACTCCGCTCACAACGTGGCGTTCGATCCGTGAGCACGCTGGTCTACGTCGACGTCATCAAGGGAATCTTCATGCCCGAGACCGCTTTACAAGCCGATATCCGACTCGACTCGACAGATGTCGCGTTGATCGAACTGCTCGAGCGCAACGGGCGAATGCCCTTTCTCAAGCTGGCCGAACACACCGGACTGTCGCCGAGCGCCGTGCGCAACCGGGTCAATCATCTGATCGCGAGCACGGCACTGCGCGTCGGCGCTGTCGTCAAGCGGCGAGGTGGTGGCCGAACGCTGGCGATGGGCATCGGCGTCAATCTGGGCTCACGGGACGACAACGCGGTATCGGAGATCGAGTCGCTGCCCGGAATCGAATTCCTCGCCCGGACCCTCGGACGATACGACGTGATCGCGACGGTTGCCGCCAACTCCTCGAGCGACCTGCATGCGCTGTCCGAACGAATCCGCGGGATCGACGGTGTCAGCGGCTTGGAATCTTGGGCACATCTCGAGGTATTCAAGGAGCACTACGCCCGCAGCCTGGACGTACGCGGGTAATTTCCGAGTCATTGACCCACTTGGTCGGGCACGCTAACCTCGATCAAGTCATTGACCCACTTATCCGAGGTGACATACATGGCCGATTCCGGACGCAAGGTAGACATCGTCGCCGCGGCGATCGAGGAGGCGATCTCGACCGGCCGATGGCCCGTCGGATCAAAACTCCCGCCGGAGACCGCACTGGTCGAGGAATTGGGAGTCGCCCGAAACACCATGCGCGAAGCGGTACGGGCGCTTGCACACGCCGGAGTTCTGTCCGTTCGTCACGGTGGCGGCGTGTACGTCATGGCGACGTCGCCGGTCGAAGGACTACTCGGGCGCAGGCTCGCCAGAGGTGACGTTCTCGACGTACTGAGCCTGCGACGCGGACTCGAGGTCGAAGCCGCGCGACTTGCAGCGCAGCGCCACACCCCCGAAGATCTCGCGCGGATACATGCAGCCTGGAATGCCCACCCCGGTCATGTCGGCGGCTTCACTGTCGAAGCCGGCATGGCCCTGCACCTTTCGATCGTCGAGGCGTCCCACAATTCCGCACTGATCGACGTCTACCGGGGAGTCCTTGCCGCCGTGACGGATTCGCTGTCCGCAGTCAGTGTCGGTCCAGGTTTCCACGTCGACGAGCACCGACCCTTGATCGCAGCCATCGAGGAACGCAACCCCGACGAAGCAGCGCACGCGGCAGGCGCAGCGCTCGACACGGTCATCGACGCCGTCGAAAGGAGCTTGGCGTGAATCGGGGAAACTGGAACGGTACGACCTATTCGCCTCTTGCCGAGCAACTCTCACCGGCATCGACGGAGGCACTGCGCTCGATCGGGCATGTGAGCACGGTGTACGACGTCTGCGCCGGAACCGGGAACTTTGCGCTCCCGGCAGCTCAGTCAGGCATGACGGTCCACGCACTCGACCTCTCCGCCAGCCAGCTCGAGGTCGCACGCGAACGCTGGATTCCCCACCCCGGCACTACCCAACCCAACTTCACGATCGGCGATGCGCAGTCTTTACCCTGGCCGAATTCGAGTGCCGACGCCTGCGTCAGCATCTTCGGGATCATCTTCTGTCCCGACCCCTCGATTGCCCTCGCAGAGATGATGCGGGTGACCCGGCCAGGCGGAAAGATCTGCGTCGCAACGTGGTCGGAGAACGGGTGGGCAGCAGCACTCCGCCGGGAGGCCGCCTCGGCGTGGAATGGCATCACACCACTACCGACGACATGGTCGAGCTCGAGCGAATTCGAGAAGGCAGCAGCCGGATTGGAGTCGGTGAGCTCGGCCTCGCACCTGCTCGAGTGGCAACTACCAGCCGGATCGGATCCCGTCGAGGAACTGTGCGACCAGGCACCGGCGTTGAAGAACTTTCGCGAGGCCGTTCGAAGCACAGGGAATTGGGCTTTGATGTCAGCGCACCTCCGCTCGACGCTCGAGGCCTATCTCAGGTCGAGCGCGGCCGGCCCCGTCGCCACCAGCGAATACGTCCTCCACACGGGCACTGTCCCGAACTCTGACACCGCGCTCTTCCGAACGCGCGGGTAACCCTCTTGGCCGGATACGGTCTCTTCACCGTCCACCGAACCGAAGAGGCCCGCTTGATGTCTGAATCGAACTCCCTACCTGAATTGAAGCAAGCATCGCAGCAAGCATCGAAACAAACCTTGTCCATGTCCGTCCTCATGACGCCGGACATGTCAAACTTCTCGGGCAACGTGCACGGCGGAACGATTCTGAAGTTTCTCGACCAGGTTGCCTATGCGTGCGCGAGTCGATATGCCCAGACCTACGTCGTGACTCTGTCGGTGGATCGTGTGGTGTTCCGCGAACCGGTGCATGTCGGCGAACTCGTCACGTTCAGCGCTTCCGTCAATTACACCGGGCGCACCTCGATGGAAATCGGAATTCGAGTCGAAACCGAAGACATTCTTCTCGGAAAATCTCGCCACACCAATAGTTGCTATTTCACGATGGTGGCGATGGGAAGCGACGGGAAACCGGCTGAGGTACCCCAACTCCGGCCGACCGGAACAATCGCCAGGCAGCGATTCGAGGCCGGGCGACGGCGTCGTGAACTGCGCAGAGAGAACGAGCTTCGTGAACAGTCCATCCGGGCCGCAGTTCGGGACTTAACGCCCGAACACGATGACTGAATCCAGTCATATTTAAGTTATAACCTTATGCATTAAGCTGATCGAGTGACTTCGAAGGCACGGGAAAAGTATGACGTTGTGATTGTCGGCGCGAGCATCGCGGGATGCGCGGCCGCCATCATGTACGCCCAGCAAGGTCTGCGGATAGCGCTTCTCGACGCTCGCTCCGACATCCGGGCGCACAAAGTCCTGTGCACTCACCACCTGCAACCGTGCGGTGCCCCGATCTTGCAACGACTCGGCGCCACGGAAAAACTCCTCGCCCTGGGAATGGTGGAAACCGTTCCGACATTCTGGACCCCGTGGGGAGTGATCACCCCTGACGCGGCAGAGAACTCACCGCCACCTGGGTTCAACGTCCGAAGGGAAACTCTCGACCCCCTACTGCACCAACTCGCGAACGACTACCCGAACGTCGACCTTCTTCTCGGGTATCGCGTTTCCGGACTGCTGACCGAGAACGGCACTACTGCAGGCGTCTACGGCACCGAACAGGGTTCGGCCTTCACTGTCGAAGCACGATTGACCGTCGGAGCGGACGGCAAGGATTCGACCGTCGCACGATCCGCTCGTTGCGACTCCGTGACTGCATCCAACGGGCGTTTCAGCTATTTCGCCCAACTCTCCGGACTTGAACGACCCGGCGGAGAAACGTCATTGTCGTGGTTCATGGATCCCGACGTCGCCTATCTGCTCCCCAACGACGGCGGAATCAGCGTGCTGGTGGTCTTCCCTGCCCTCGACAAGCTCGGCTCGTTCGCTGACGACCTGTCTACTGCTTTCCTCGAGTACGCCAACGCATTACCCGGCGCTCCGCTTGTTCGGCGAGAGCACATCGTCGGGAAGATCGTTGGTACCAAACACTTCTCCACAACCCTCACCGAACCCGTAGGTAACGGGTTCGCACTCATCGGCGACGCTGCGGCAACCAACGACCCGTTGTGGGGTATCGGATGCTCGTGGGCACTCGAGACCGCTCAGATGCTGGTCGATGCGACCGCGCACATGCTGACGGAGACGCCGGCAGACACACTCGACTCACATCGGAACGTGACCGCTGCATTGACCGAATACCGTAGCGCCAGAGCAAGTATGACGAATCACATCGACTACATGAGCGGTTACGCCGGTGGGCGAAAGTTCACCGCGATCGAACGTCTGCTCATCTCCGCGGCCACCCACGACCACGACGAAGCCCGAAGGTTCTACTTGTTCGGTTCCCGGTTGATACCGGCCGAACAGTATCTCTCGACTCGCTCGGTCGCGCGGGCAGCACAAAAACATCTCAGGCACCGTCTGCGTCGTAGATCTGTGGCCGGGACGTAATCTGACAAGCGTTTTTTCCGCGCCGGCAACGGGGAACCCTCCGATCGCAACCGAGTCGGAGGAGCGACCATGCGTGCACACATCGCCATTCCGAGTGAATCGACTTGTCACAGGTACGTAGTCGCCGTCGCCAGCTCCACCTTCGCCGAATCGGTCATCTGGTGCGACGGCCCCGCGTTCGACGCAGTACTCGTTCTGGGCAGCGAGATTCCGCAGCACAGTGGCCACCGAGCCGTACTCGCCTGGAATCACTACTTCGGGTGGGCGCTCGGCGTGGAAACGACACCGGATACGTCGTTCGCCGTTGTCGAATGCCTCGGTATCGGGAGAATGCCGGATCCTGAACTGTGCGCCGACCGCGCTGTCGAGTTGATTGCCCAGGCGGGTAGTTAAGGAACTCGTCGCGCGGCGCACAATCCGGCGGGCATAAGATCGAGCGCGAGTTTCGCACGCCCGACGAAAGAGAGCCCGACATGGACCCGCTGAACAGGCCTGCCGGTCAGCTGGCTCTCGAGAACGAACCGGACGGCAGGGCGACTTTGCGGGCGCGTCAGACGCCCCGCAGTGAGCGTCGCAAGATCGGGAAAGGCCTGCGCAAGCGAGTGGCGCGATCGTCGCTCGGCGACTGGACGCCCCCATCCGATCGACGTGACCCGGTCGATCAGGTCAACACGGCACACGAGGGAAGACTCGACTGGTTGGTTCCGATCCGTGTGGGGCGAATGGTCGCTTCGCCATACGGATTCCTGCGCGGTACCGCCGGATTGATGGCAGAGGACATGGCGCAGCTGCCGTCCACCGGCATCACTCCCGTCATCTGTGGAGATGCGCACGTCGGAAACTTCGGGTTCTACGGATCTCCGGAACGCGAACTTGTCATAGACCTCAACGATTTCGACGAAGCACATCCCGGCCCCTGGGAATGGGATCTACGAAGGCTGGCTGCGAGCATCTGGGTGGCCGGTCGGCAGAACGGTCTCACCGAAGCTCAATGCGAAACAGCAACAACCTCGTGTGTGTCCGCGTATCGCCTCCACTTGGCGAAGCTCTCCGAGCGTCCGCTGTTCGATCGCTCCTTCGACCGGGTCGATCTCGACGGACTCACCGACCACGTCACCGATCCTGGGTTGCTGGCCGAGATCAGGCGCGCCGCGGAGCGCGCCCGGCGGCGTACGAGTGACCATGCGGTGCCGCGGTTCACCGTCGAGGATCACGGACGGCGCCAGTTGGTCGAGAACCCGCCGCTCACAACACGACTCACGCCGCAGGACACCGACTTCCTCCTGGAGGGTCTGGACGAGTATCTCGAAACCCTTGCACCACACTGGCGCCGAGTCGTCTCGGGATACAACGTCATCGACGTCGCGCACCGGGTTGTCGGAGTCGGGAGTGTCGCTCTGCGCGCCTATGTGGCCCTGTGCGAAGGGAGCATCCCGGACGACGTCATCTTCTTGCAGCTCAAGCAGGCTCGCCGATCCGTCGTTGCACCCTTCGTGCACGGTGACTCGGCCTGGCACGACCATCAAGGACGACGCGTCGCGGAATACCAGCAGGCTCTCCAGACGGTCAGTGATCCACTGCTCGGGTGGTGCACCGTGGACGACCGCCAGTACTACGTCCGTCAGTTCCGGAACATGAAAGGTTCTGTGGACCTGAACAATATCGATGCAGCGGCCTTGACCGACTATGTCGCGATCTGCGGTCGCCTACTGGCCAAGGGACACGCACGAACCAGTGGCGCGTCACTGATTTCCGGTTACCTGGGAACCTCGGACGCGGTCGATACCGCCCTCACCCGGTTTGCTCGGCTCTACGCCGATCAAACCGAACGTGACCACGACGCTCTGTGCCGGGCGGTATCGGCCGGTACGATCGCCGCGGAGCCGGGAATCTGATCCCTCACGCCGCGACGATCCTGCCCTGCTCGAACTTCACTCCTCCCCAGATTCCGGTCTGGCCAGTGGCAGAGGCGAATTCGCGACACGATTCCGCAATCGGGCACCTGTTGCACACGTCGGTCGCGTAGTCGTATCCCTCGGACGGAAAGGGAAACCACCGGTCCGGCTCGGGGTCTCCTCGGCATTCCGCCTGCCACCACGTCCGGTCGTCCGAGATCGGCAAAAGCTCAGCCAAATTGGAGATTTCGTCAGCGCACATCACTGGCTCCCTTCGACTGTCACGTCCGACTCAATTCACGCCAGATCTCCTGCTGCACTTTCTCGATGCGCCGAGGTGCCTTCGGCTCCCACAGCAGCCGCATACCGGCCTCGGCCGGAGTGCGATCCGCCTTGCGCTGATTGCAGGAACTGCAGCACGCCACCAGATTTCCCCACGTGTTGGGCCCGTTACGGCTCCGCGGCTGGACATGGTCGATGGTCGTTGCCCGGGCGGCGCAGTACGCACATTGACGACCGTCCCGGTCGAAGACACCGGCAAAAGTGGCCCGACTGGAATCGGTGACCGTCACCCGGTGAGCAACGTACACGTACTCGGCGAGCAGGATCGTCCTCGGAAGTGGGATTTCGACGTGCTTGGAGCGCACCGGAAATATCGGGGTCACGTCTTCGGCGGACTGCGCGGAGCCGGTGGCGATCAGGACGACCGCACGATCGGCGCTCACTTCACCGAGGTACTCGTACGTGGCGTTGAGTACCCGGACGGGGCGGTTCATCCAACTGTGAGCAAGTGCGCGGTTCGGGTTCCGCATGAGAGTTCTCAGTTCGTGTCGAGGAGTGAAACTCCTGGACACGAAGACGGGTCAGGAGCAAATGCAAGAAATGGGGAACGGCATATATCCAGCGCCGCTCTGTTCCCCGAATGCGGGATGGGAAATACCGCGGGGTGAGTGCCCGCGCAGGTGCAACGCTTGCTTCCAGTCGCGCATGCCTGTCCCCTTCCACTTCTTGTTCTCGTCACCGGCTATTGCCGACGCTCATCATCACACGGAAGGCATCCTCAGCGATATCGATTTATCAGGCCGGAAGAGCCGTCCTGGAAATACCGCGGTTTGACGCCGGAACACGCGGCTTGATCGAATGAGCCATGACTTCGTCGTACATCGACCTACGCTCGGACACCGTCACCAAGCCTGATGCGGAGATGCGGAAGGCGATGGCCGACGCCGAGGTCGGTGACGACGTCCTCGATCACGACCCGACCATGGCGGCGCTCGAGGAAGAGGTGGCGCACACTCTGGGTTTACCGGCGGCACTGTGGGTGCCGAGCGGATCGATGGGCAACCTGATTGCGCTGATGCTGCACCTTCACCGCGGCGATCAGTTCCTGGCACCGGAACACTCTCACGTCTTGGGCTCCGAATTGGGCACCGCTGCCTGGCTCGCCCAGGGAATGCCGATGGCGTTGCCGCACGACGGCGGACCCGGACGTCCCACCCCCGAGACTGTCGTGAAGGCGGCGGGCTCCCCCGGCCCGTACTTCGCGTTGAACACCACGCTGCTCTGTCTCGAGAACACTCATAACTTCGCCGGCGGTGCCGTCATGAATCCGACCGAATGGACGAAGCTGGTCGACGCAGCGCGATCACGCGGCTTGAAGATTCACCTCGACGGCGCCCGTCTCTGGAATGCCGCTGTTGCACTCGATGTTTCGCCCACCGAATTGACTTCCGGCGCCGATACCGTACAGGTGTGCCTGAGTAAGGGACTCGGTGCGCCGGTCGGCTCGATACTCGCCGCATCACCCGAATTGATCACCGAAGCCCGAAGGATCCGCAAGATGCTCGGCGGCGGCGTTCGTCAGGGCGGAGTGCTGGCCGCAGCCGGCATCGTCGCGTTGCGCTCGCAAGCTCGCCTCTCCGACGATCACGACAACGCGCAGCGCCTCGCGTCGGGGCTTCGTGAACGCGGTTGGGCCGTCGACGAACCTGCCACCAACATCGTTCTGGCCGCGACAGCTGATCCGTCGGTCACCGTTGCTCAGCTCGCCGGTGTCGATGTCGGCGCGGTCACCGTTGCCGGGAAGGTTCGGTTCGTGACGCATCGCGACGTGAGCACTGCCGACATCGACGCGGTTCTGTCCAGAGTAACCTTCTGAACTACGCCACCAGGGGTTGAACCTCCTGCGCGACAAAGCGAATGAACTCGCGGACATCCGGCTCGTCAACAGTCGGTTGGAGTACCACGGTGGTTGCACCTGCTGCAACCCATCGCCGTGCTGCTGCCGCGACTTCGGCCGCGTTGCCCACGGCAATCGCATCCTCCGGCGACTCGCTACCGGACGCTGCGGCCTCGGCAAGGGCGCGCTCACGACCGCCGGAACCGAAAGCACAGATGACGTAGACGACGACCTCGTGATCCGACGCCCCGATGTGAGCGATCGCCCGACGCACGCCGTCCGGGGTCGTCCCACCCGAGAGCACGGTGCCCTGCGCCAACTCGCCACTGAGCGCCAAAGTCTTTGGCCCCGTGGCGCCGACGAGCAACTGCGGCACCGTCTCCGGTGGCCACGCCAGCGTGACGTCCGTGAGATTCACGTATCGACCGGACACCGTCACCGACTCACCGCCCAGTAGCCGCTCGACTGCTCCGAACTGCTCCCGCAGGAGGGTCAACGGCGATTCGGCTTTGGCCCCGATCTGCCGCATCCAACTCTGAACGCCGTGACCGAAGCCAACCCGTAGTCGATCCGGATGAACTCTGGCCAGCGCTGAAATCTCCATCGCCGTGATCGCGGTGTTGCGCATCGGGGTCGGCAGCACACCGATCGCCACACCCACGCGATCGGTCTCAGCCAATACAGTTGCAGCAGTGGCTATTCCTCCGCCGAAGAAGCAGTCTTCCCACAACCAGACCTCGTCGATACCGACTTCGTCTGCATACCTGGCATGTCGAACCAGATCTTCCGGAGATTGCTCCGGGCGCACGACGACGGCAATCCGTGCGGCGCTCATGCCGTCACCAGAAACGCGGCGATCTCGTCGGCGGTTCGACGGCCCTGTTCGCGGCCGAGTTCGGCTGCGGGGCGCCTGGTTGTCGGTGAAAGCGAGTTCGTTCCGATCGCTTCGACGACGGCGTCGTCGGCGAAGACAGGCAGCACGGGCAAGGGCGTCATCACGTCGATTTCCTCTCGTAGACTGCCGCCCAGAAGATTCGGGGCGGGGTCGGCTGCGGGTGAAAGAACCACGACCACATCGCAGTCGGCAGCCAGATGAACATTCGAGCCACTCGCCATTCCGCCGTCCATGTACCGCTCGCCCTCGATCACGACTACCGGCCACACCCCTGGTACGGCGCAACTTGCTCCGACTGCGTCGATCAGTTCTACGCCGTCAGCGTTGCCGAACACCCTCAACTCACCGGTCTGTGCGTTGATCGCCGGGATGCGCAACTCCCGGTCGGGCCACAACCGATTGGGCAGCCTCGCCTCGATGACCGCGCGACGCACGGCAGGTTCGACGGTATCGGCTCTCATCGCTGCTTCGCCGAGCAAACGGAGCTGCTCGGCCCGGTCCTGCGATCCTGCGATCGCGTCGACGAACATCTGACCGAGTACCTCGACATCGACCTTCGGGTCGAGCTCCCCGGTGGCCTCCGCTGTTTGTGCGTCGAAAAGCTCTTGCAGTGTCACGCCGCTCGCTATCTGAGCGCTCACCGTGGAACCTGCGGAAGTGCCGATCAACACGTCCGCCGTCAGCAGCGCAGCGGCAGTGTCCGGTGATTTGTCCTGAAGGCCCAACAGAAAACCTGTTTCCCAGGCGATTCCCGCAACGCCGCCACCGGCAAGTACCAACCCCAATTTCACGCCGTCCACCTCTCGTCGATCGTGATCCGTGCCCGAAGTCGACGTTAGACCTACTCTGAAGTGATGTTCATGCGCAGCGCAAAGACATTTGTTCCCGACGCACTCCGTGGGTTGATCGCATCCACCGACGACATCGCGTGGAATCCCGACCCTGGGTACCTCACACGCGCAAGGCCACTTCCCCGTGGACGGGTCGCGCTCGTCTCCGGCGGCGGTTCAGGCCACGAACCCATGCACGCCGGATTCATCGGCGAAGGAATGCTCACAGCCGTCTGCCCCGGATTGGTCTTCAGCTCACCCAATGCACTTCAGATCCACGAGGGATCCAAGGCTGCCGACGCCGGCGGCGGCGTCCTTCACATCGTGAAGAACTACACCGGCGACGTGATGAACTTCGGTATCGCCCGAGAGTTGCTACGCGAGGACAAGATCGATACGGACGTCGTCCTGGTCGACGACGACGTCGCGACCGAACGCGCAGACGGCAGCGGTCCGGGACGACGCGGTACTGCGGCAACCATCGTGGTGGAGAAGGTCTGCGGCGCATCCGCCGCCCGCGGCGACGACCTGGCCGAGGTGACCCGGATCGGACAACACGTCGCGCACTCCGCTCGGAGCATGGCCGTCGCCCTTCGCCCATGCACTTTGCCGGGGGCTGACGAGCCGTCGTTCGACTTGCCGGCGGGTCAGATGGAACTCGGTATCGGCATCCACGGCGAACGCGGCACAGAACGCGTGGACGCCCTGCCCGCACCGGAATTGGTGCGGCGGCTGACGGACCCGATCATCAAGTCCCTGAGTCTCGCCGAAGGCGACCGCGTCATCGCCGTCGTCAACGGTCTCGGCGCCACCCACCCGCTGGAGTTGCAACTTCTGTTCGCCGAACTCGGAGATTATCTGGACGAACAGGGAATTCACATCGAGCGGACACTGATCGGAACCTTCGTCACTGCATTGAACATGGCAGGCGCGTCCATCACCCTTGTTCGCACAGACAAAGAAATCCTCGAATTATGGGACGCACCAACAAAAGCGCCCGCCTGGCCGAATGCTATAGCGCGTGAGTACACCGGCATGGGCACGCGCGAATCTTTCGGTCCCACATTCACACCCGACACCTCACGCACCGCCGAAAGCAGCTTCGTCGGAAGCTGGATTGCGGACTGGGCCGAGAAGGTACTGGATCAGGAACCGGCACTGACCGATCTCGACCGACGAGCGGGCGACGGCGATTTCGGGACCAACATGGTGGCCGCACTGGATCAACTCGACATCTCGGCGATCCGTGACACGTACTCCACCGCAACGATATTCGATGCAGTCTCACAGGCGTACCTCGGCCACGCCGGTGGCACCTCCGGCGCATTGTTCGGCATCTGGTTCCGGCATTTCTTCCGCGTGGCCGCAGACTCGGCGGACTCCGAACTCGACCTCGGCGCGATCGCGGCTGCAGCGCGAGCGGGACTCGACAACATCACCTCGCTCGGCGGCGCACGCGTCGGCGACAAGACGATGGTCGACGCGATAGTTCCGGCGGTCGAGTCGTTGGAGCAATCCGTGAGCTCGGAAGCCGATCGAGATGCTGCGCTGGCGAGCGCAGCGGAAGCCGCAGCGGCCGGGGCGGAGTCGACCGAAACCATGCTCGCGAACCGCGGACGTGCAAGTTATGTGGGCGAAGCCGCTCGCGGAGTAGTCGATCCGGGAGCGCTACTCATAGCGTGGTTCTTCGCCAGTGCAGTGGGTCACTAGCGAGCACTTCGGGGCTGTGACTAATCTGGCAGCCACAGCACATCGTTTGTGACGACCCGTGGGCAAAAGCACCGGTCTCACACACCACACAGGAGCAGCCCATGCTGAGCACCATGCAAGACGCCCCCCTCTCCATTGCTCAACTTCTCCGCCACGGTGCCTCCGTTCACGGCGCCTCCGAGGTTGTCACGTGGACCGAGTCCGGCCCGCGCCGTGTGTCCTACGCTGACGTCGGCAAGCGCTGTGCTCAGCTCGCGCACGCCCTGCGCGGGCTCGGCGTCGAGGGCGACGAGCGAGTCGCCACGTTCATGTGGAACAACTCCGAGCACCTCGAGGCGTACCTGGCGATCCCCTCGATGGGCGCTGTGCTCCACACCCTGAACATTCGTCTGTTCCCCGAGCAGTTGATCCATGTCGCCAATCACGCCGAGGACCGCGTGATCATCGTCGACCCGTCCCTGATTCCGCTTCTCTCTCCGCAGCTTCCGTCGCTGACCACCGTCAAACACATCGTCGTCACCGGCTCCTCCACTGCAGGACTCGAAGCTCCCGAGGGAGTGCAGGTTCACACCTACGAGGGCTTGATCGCCGATCAGCCCACCGAGTTCGACTGGCCCGAGGTCGACGAACTGAGCGCTGCCGCAATGTGTTACACGTCCGGCACCACGGGTGACCCCAAGGGCGTCGTCTACTCCCACCGTTCGATCTACCTGCACTCCATGCAGGTCTGCATGAGCGACGGCCCCAACCTCGCGCAGGGCGATCGTGCACTCGCCGTGGTGCCTCAGTTCCACGCCATGTCGTGGGGACTTCCCTACGCCGCATTCATGATCGGTGCTTCGCTGATCATGCCCGACCGCTTCCTCCAGCCTGCCCCGTTGGCTGCGATCATCGCCAGCGAGAAGCCGACGTTCGCCGCAGCCGTCCCCACCATCTGGCAGGGCCTGCACCTCTACCTCGAGCAGAACCCGCAGGACATCTCCTCGATGCGCGAGGTTCTGATCGGTGGGTCCGCGGTACCGCCGGCCCTCATGCACGCATTCGAAGCCGACCACAACGTCTCCGTCCTGCACGCCTGGGGCATGACCGAAACCTCCCCACTCGGATCCGTCGCCCGCCCGCCGGCCGGTGTCACCGGCGACGCGATGTGGAAGTACCGCTACTCTCAGGGCCGCTTCCCGGCATCCGTCGAGGCACGTCTCATCGACGATGACGGCAAAGTTGTTGCACACGACGGCGTTTCCGTCGGCGAGCTCGAAGTGCGCGGCCCCTGGATCACCGGGTCGTACTACGGCGTCGATGCGGAAGACAAGTTCAACGACGGCTGGCTCAAGACCGGTGACGTCGGATCCATCACGGCCGACGGCTTCCTGAGCCTGTCCGACCGCTCCAAGGACATCATCAAGTCCGGCGGCGAATGGATCTCCTCGGTCGACCTCGAGAACGCCGTCATGGGTCACCCTGACGTCACCGAAGCTGCCGTCATCGGCGTGCCGGACGAGAAGTGGGACGAGCGCCCGTTGGTCGCGGTTGTTCTGCGCGCCGGATCCGAGACCACGATGTCCGAACTCCAGCAATATCTTTCGGACAAGGTAGCCAAGTGGCAGCTCCCCGAGAACTGGGCTGTGGTTCAGGAAGTTCCGAAGACGAGCGTCGGCAAGTTCGACAAGAAACGCCTTCGCGCCGACTACCACGAGGGCGGACTCGAAGTCACTCGCCTCTGACACGGAGTGAATGCTGAAGCATGAATACTGAAGGTGGGCAACAGGTTTTCACTCTGTTGCCCACCTTAATTTAACGAGCAATGCACTTTACGGACGATAACCGACCGTGCGAAAAGCGATGTCGACGTACTTCTGCGCCAATTGCGACGGCGACATCGGACCGCCGGTCTGGAACCAACGCGGCAGTGACTGCGCCATACCGAGTATTGCCCGGACGGTCTCTTCGGTATCGGTGACCGCGAAATCTCCCGATGCCACACCGTCGTCGACGATCCTGCGCATCAGCAACTCGAGCCGCTTACGACTGGCGGCGTATCGACTTCGGCTTTCCGGTGAGACATGCCGGATCTCGGTGTCCAACGCAGCATGCCGCGACCGGTGGGTCATATAGAGAACTATCGCCTCCACCACCAAGGCGAAGCGTCGTACCGGATTTTCGCCGGCCTCCGCTTCTGCCGCTTCGGTTCTGGTATTCAGCTCACTCATCGAGACCTCGAACAAAGCGACGAGAATTGCCTCTTTGTTCGCGTGGTGATAGTAGAGCGCGGGAACGGTTACCCCGACACGATTGGCAATCTGGCGCACCGTCGTGCCGTGGTAACCATTCTCGTCGAAAAGCTCGAGCGAAGCCATCAGGATGTCGGTCATCACCAGCGGCGGGAAGGACCTCCAGTCCACTGCCACCGAGCTCACCGACTCCACCTCGCCAGTCATGTGATAGCCGAAATTACCGCGGTGCCATACGGATTGCACCGTCGAGGCGGATCGTCTCACCATTGAGCATGGGGTTGGAAACGATGTGCGCAGCAAGCGCGCCGTACTCGCTGGGATCACCCAGGCGAGAGGGGTGAGGCACCTGCTGACCCAACGACGCCTGGGCTGCTTCGGGCAGTCCAGCCAGCAACGGGGTCTTGAACAAGCCGGGTGCAATGGTGTTGACGCGGATCAGCAGCGACGCGAGGTCACGGGCGATGGGAAGCGTCATACCGACGACGCCGCCCTTCGACGCGGAGTACGCAGCCTGCCCGATCTGGCCGTCATACGCTGCGACCGAAGCGGTGTTGATGATGACGCCGCGTTCACCGTCGATCGGCTCGGTCTTCGAAATACGTTCCGCAGCAAGACGAAGGACGTTGAAGGTGCCGATCAGATTGACGTCGATGACCTTCTTGAACGCGTCGAGCGGGAAAGCGCCCTTCTTGCTGACCGTCTTGACTGCGTTGCCGATTCCGGCGCAGTTGACTGCCACGCGCAGGGGTCCGAGGGATTCGGCCACGTCGAGTGCCGCGGTGACCGCAGCCTCGTCGGTGACGTCTGCCGCCGCGAAGCGGACCCGGTCGCCAAGTTCCTTGGCGATGGCTTCACCGTTGGACGACGGAAGGTCGATGATGACGACGCTGGCGCCGTCGGCAAGAAGGGCTTTGGTGGTGGCCAGGCCGAGGCCGGATGCTCCACCGGTGACGACGGCGACGCTGTCGTTGACGATCATGAGAGTTCCTTTCGAAAGGTTATGTGTTTCAGATGCGTTCGATGATTGTGGCGTTGGCCATGCCGGCGCCCTCGCACATGGTCTGCAATCCGTAGCGTCCGCCGGTGGCCTCGAGGTGGTTGACCATCGTGGTCAGCAGGCGAGTACCCGAGGACCCCAGGGCATGGCCGAGTGCAATCGCGCCGCCCCACGGGTTGAGCTTTGCCGGGTCGGCGCCGAACTCGTGAGCCCAGGCGAGCGGTACGGGAGCGAAGGCTTCGTTGACCTCGTAGGTGTCGATGTCGTCGATGCTCAGACCCGCGCGAGCGAGCACCTTGTGGGTGGCTGGGATGGGTGCGGTGAGCATGAAGATCGGGTCATCGCCCGCAACGGAGAAGGAATGGAAACGAGCTCGCGGCGTCAGCCCCAGCTTCGACGCCATTTCTTCGCTCATGATCAGTGCTGCGGACGCGCCGTCGGTGAGCGGCGACGAGTTACCGGGAGTGATCGACCACTGCGCCTCGGGGAAGCGCTGCGCGTACTTCTCCGAGTAGAACGACGGCTTCAAACCGGCGAGTCCCTCGGCGGTAGTAGACGCGCGAACCGTCTCGTCGACGATATGCGAGACGGTCTCACCGGCGGCGTTGGTCACCGAGATCGGCAGAATCTCCTTGTCGAAGAGCCCCTTCGCCGCTGCCTCTGCTGCCCGCTGGTGGGACTGCGCGGAGAATGCGTCGAGAGCGTCGCGGTCAAGCTTCCACTTGGCGGCGATCAATTCTGCAGAGATTCCCTGGTTGACCAGGCCTTCGGGGTAGCGAGCCGCGACGCCCGGACCGGAAGCGTCCTTCCCCATCGTCGTGGTACCCATCGGGACACGACTCATGGATTCGACGCCTGCCGCGATCACGATGTCGTAGGCCCCGGCGATCACGCCCTGCGCCGCAAAGTGCGCAGCTTGCTGACTTGATCCGCACTGGCGATCAATCGTGGTGGCGGGTACCGACTCGGGGAACCCTGCCGAAAGGACCGCGCTGCGGGTGATGTTGAGCGCCTGCTCACCGGCCTGGCCGACGCAACCGCCGATCACGTCGTCCACCAGGGCGGGGTCGAGGCCGTTTCGCGAGGTGATGGAACGCAGAACGTGGGCCATCAGTTCGACAGGGTGCGTCCCGGACAGTGCTCCGCCCGGCTTTCCCTTGCCGGACGCGATCCGGACTACATCGACGATCACTGCCTTGGTCATCTTCGTTCCCTTCGAGGACGTGCATTGCTGGGGCGGTCCGGCACCCGTGTTTCGTGGCGCCGGGTACCGGACCGAGATCGAGGGAGCACCCTGACTTAGCGCTCGCTAAAGAACTACCACCGACTTGATCCTCTCGTCAAGAGGGGGCCTCCGAACTCGAAACAAATGCGGCCGACTAAAAGCTGGGCGATCAGTGACCTCGCCTGGCCCACGCCATTCATTAGTACTTTCGAATGATAGGTTTTCAATCTTCGCCCGAAATGTCCGGAATCGGATAACCTTCCGCCACAAGCAATCCAAGCCACAGGGGATTCGGGGCGTGGCACCAATCGATGACAACCGCAGGGGGACTGACTGGGAGGTTTGGCGTGGACCTGCGATACGTTGCCTTCACGCGTGCCGACCCGCATTTCTACGACCGAATCAGAACGGTCACCCGACCAGATACATCAACTGACCAGCACTTTATCCCCGCGAAGTCGGTGGATTGGTCGCTCTGGCGGCGCGGTCCCCAAAGTGGACCGTGGAACTACTTCCAACCGCCCGACGGTCTGCTGCCAGAACAAGGATGGAAGATTCACTGCTCCGCTACCCAAGCCAACGCGCAGGAGCTGCTCGATACCGTTTCCGTGTATTGCGGTCACAATCATGTGCCGTTCAAATTTCTTCGGACGGCAGCAGACCTCATGTTGTCCAACAGCAAGCAGGCCAATCGAACTTCCAGCGGAAAATTCATCACGATCTATCCGGCGGATGGTGTTGCCACACAACGTGTCATCACCGAACTGGACAAGCTTGTCACCGGTGCCGACGGGCCGTACATCCTCAGCGATGTGCGATGGAACCGGGGACCGCTCTACTTACGGTACGGCGCGTATCTGCCCATGCAGACCTACGATTCATTCGGCGATCGCGTCCCCGCAATTCGGCGTCCTGACGGATCGCTCGAACCCGATGTGCGCGGCACTTCCTTCAGAACTCCGGACTGGGTACAAATCCCGGACTTCGTTCGCGCGCAGCAAGACAAGCTGAAATCACATGACGAATTCCCCTATTCGATCAATGAAGCCCTGCACTTCAGCAACAGCGGGGGGATCTACTCCGCGTTCGACGACGCCGGCATCGATCTGGTCATCAAAGAAGGCCGTCCCTTTACCGCCCCGGACGCCAACGGCCGGTACGCAATCGACCGCATCCGTAACGAGTACGACAAGTTGACCCACCTTGCCGACAACCCGTACGCACCTTCTGCGATCAGGTTGTTCGAGCGCGAGGGACACCACTTCCTTGTCACCGAGCGCGCTGCCGGCACTCCCCTGAATCAGGAAGTTGCGCTCCGCCACCCACTGATACGCGCGGACCAGACACTCAGTTCCCGAACGGAATACAGAACCTGGGCACTCGACATTGCACAACAGTTGACTACCGCAGTCGAGAGCTTCCACAACGCCGGAATCGTTCATGCCGATCTTCACCCTGGCAACGTCATGTGCTCACCGTCCGGTATTCGGATCATCGACTTCGAGATGGCCCACAACATCGACGAGCATCCGCCCCGGTCCACCGGAGCCCCCGGATACACAGCACCTCGACAGTTGACAGGAATCGCGGCGGATCGATACTCGTTGGGCTGCATCGAGCTGGGACTCTTTGTTCCACTTACTACATTGTTCCCTCTCGATCGCAACAAGATTCCCGAACTCATCGACTATGCGGTGTCTCGATTCGATCTTCCCCGCGCCTTCGGTGCCTCGCTCTATTCGATGCTCGACGTACAGGCGCCGGCGCCGAAGAATCGCCCGCATCGTTGGGACACGTCGCCCGGGGAAAACCTGCAACGGGCGGCCGCTCTATTGCGCTGCGGCATCCTCGCCTCGCTTGATCTCGCCCGCGCTGATCGACTCTTTCCCGGCGACATCGCCCAGTTCGAGGTGAACGGCTACGGCATTGCGCACGGCTCGTGCGGAAACCTGCTCGCCGATGTACTTCCCGCAGACACCTTGGAGTCAGTTCTGGAATGGACTGAACATCAAGTTGATTCGGATACTCAACCAAAGTTCGGCTTCTTCGACGGGCTCGCGGGTGCGGTGCACACCTTTCGGCATCACGGGCGACATTCGACAGCCGACAGGTGGGTCGAGACTTTGCGTCGAGCCCCACTCGACGACATCGACTCCAGCCTTTTCAGCGGCCTTTCCGGAATCGGTTGCCTCCTACTCGAGGAATCGGTTTCACGACCGACTGTGTCACCCACTCTCGCTGTCGTGACCGAGACTCTGCGCGAACGAATTTCAGCTGCTCGCTTGCATGTCCGCGACGCCGGCGGAACACCTTGGGCAGTGGCCGGCCGAGGTGGGCTGATGCGGGGACCGAGCGGACAAGCACTGTTCTGGACTCGCCACTACGAACTGAGTGGTGATCCTCGATCGCTGGAACACGCACGCCAGCTCGTCGACATCGATCTGTCTGTGATGTCGATGTGCCCTGACGGGTCGATGCAGCTGAGAGAGGAGCGCCGGACGATGCCGTATCTCGGATCCGGGTCTGTCGGTGTGGGCCTGGTACTTCTACAACTTCTGCGCCATGTCGACGAACCGCGTTACGCAGCTGCGGTGCGTGCGATATCCCGCGCCGCCACAGTCGAATTCACTGCCCAAGCCGGACTACTCAACGGGCGAGCCGGGCTGATGCTGTTTCTCAGCGAACTCTCCAAGACTCCATACGCCGGCGCCGATTGTGAACAGACGCTTGCACAGCAGTTTCAGCTTCTGGGCTTGCACAGCCTCAATCACGCAGGAGGCCTGCACTTTCCAGGTGAACAGAACCTGAGACTCTCAACAGACTGGGCAACCGGATCTGCAGGAATACTGGCGTTGCTCCGATATACCGGATCGGCAACTGCCCGACAGTCGTTTCCACTGATGTGCGCGTCGAACTGCCACATCGCCTAATTGTTCGGAAGTTATCACCCACGGCAGATTGGAGCACAGAAGTACCAGGCGAAAAACCTGGAATTAAATCAACACCGCAAGCAAACTCGATCGATCAAATCCATCGGCAAGAACGCCGATCAACAAAGGAAATGACAATGGACGCTATTCTCTCCCTTCAAGATCTGTCAGTCGCCGCCGGCAACGTCGGAGACGCAGGCCAGCTCGAGCAGAACGCGGCAATCAGTTCGCTCAGTTTCTTCTGCCTCTGACCTCAGGCCGATACCTCGGAGCAGGTCCGGGGTATCGGCTTTCGCAATCAGTGCGAATCGTCAAACGGACAGTATTGTTTCATCATGAGACGCATACACACTTCACCGAGCTGCATTCGCCGATGATGTGCGCGACCTGGCGGCAATGCCGAGGGCAGATCGTATGGTCATCGATGGTGATATTCCTTCTGATCCTGACAACGGCGATTTCAGGTTGGTTCGTTCAGCGTTCGGGCGAGAGTTGGGACTTCGGCGACATCTGCTCACGCTGGTACGACGGAGGTGGCGGTTGCCGTGCCGACACCGCTCTCACCTTGACGACGCTTCTCGTACTCCTACTACCGTTCGCCTCAGGAATGCTGGTCGGCGTCACCACATTCGCCCGAGACTTCGAGCGGAGGGTCTGGTGGTTTGAGTTTCAATAGCTGTCAACGACAAGTTGAGGGAATCGGTACCATCCGCCCCCGATGTCTTCCAGCCGGAGCTGATTGAAGGTCTTGTCGGACACACCATCGGGTGCGTACACCCAGCCGGGATTGTCCAAGATGTCCAATCCATCTCGTGCGTCATAGAAATAGACGTGGCCTTCACTGCTGACGTTGGCATAGGAGATATCGAATCTGCCGATTCGTAGATCACGATGATACCCATCGGAATAGGGATCGTCAGGTTCTTGAAGTAGTTGCTGTGCAACGGTTTCGAAGTCTGCCCGATACTGATCGAAATGTGGCTGCCCCGCGGCCGCGATCCCGAGTGCGATCACCACGAGAACCGGAACAGCGACATCGGACCACAACCATCGGCGTCGCTGCCACCAGCACACTCCGAGCAGCACGATTGCAACACTCGCCGTGAGGACCCAGAGAACGACCGCACCGGCGATCGAGAGTGCACTATCCGCAGGTTCGGGCCAGGCGAGATGGCATTTCGCTGCGACATACATCGCCGACGCCGACGCTGCGATAAGTGCGTTTACCAAAACAACCCAACGAAGAGCACCGGACCTTCTCGTTGCCTGCGAGTTCGACACTGCCTGATCCATTCGATGAGAATAGCGAGCTGTTTGTCGCGGACTAGCAGTAACCACTTCCCCGATCTCACGATCGATTGTTTCTCGGCACGGAGAAAGTGTCCACGGTGCTATCTTTGCTGACTATGGGAGGCAGGGCTGCGAGGATGGTCGATTTGAACTACCGATGTCAGGAGAGCTCGGCGACTCCCAAAGTCGACAGGTCAATTTTGAGCACGGCTGGATTCGGTGGATCGCAGCAACCAATACCATCGTCACCCCATGATGACGTGACTGTTGCGGGCGAGTCGTGAAGATTCGATTATTACGAGCAAGCCAAGCGTCTTTAGCAATATCGCTGATCGCACTAACCTTGGTCTATTTGTTGGACGCATTTTCTTTGCGCCTCCAACATCAGCCCAGCTGGTGCATTGATCACTATGGAATCCCATCACGATTCAATTATCTCCTTCCCGGCCGGGCGGAGAGGGTAGCGGCAGGAATTACAGACTTCTGGGGATGGTTCCCTCCAGGCATAAGCTGTACATTCACTGATGCAGTGACCAAAGAAAGCGAAACGGTGGCACCGGCCGCGGACAGGTCGTACATCGTCGTCGTTCTTGTGGCGCTGATCATGATCTCGGCTGTCGGCGTATTGTTCGGCCGCCGGAAGCGCTGAAGATTGGTTTTGGCTCGGGACTGCAGATGCGCACTCGACACCAGACCGATGAGTAATAAATCGGTGTCCGTCGTTTCCTGCGCTTCCACCACTCGTCGATCTTCGCGAATCCACCAGCCTTGTTCGAGGGCATTTCTTGCGGGTCCTGGTGGTCTTCGTTCCCATCACGCTGGCGATGACACTCCTGGGCCTGGTGCTCGGCTGGACCCATGCGCTTGCCGGGGACAGGCGGCAACATGATCGACGCCGATTACACAATGTGCTGGGGCTCAGACAATTCCGACGTGATGCTGTTGCGCTCCGGGTTGATGGTGGCGCTCGCACTCGTCGGCGCACGTGGACTTCGTCGGCGACCCGCCTATAACCGACTGTCCGAAATGTCGAAATCGATTTGATAGCAGCAATTTTCGATCCACATTCTCTTGTGTTCGAAACTTTGTTCGATTATGCTTTCGGCATGGACAGTCGGGATGCGTGGCAGCTGGATGGCGAGGGCCTCAAGGGGGAGGTTCTGGATCTGGTGCGTGTCCGGCACGAGTTGCAGTCGCGGTTGGTGTTGCTGATCGTGGAGATGTTTTCCCGTGAGGTTCTCGGTGGGAAGGGTTTTCGGGCGATCGCGCAGTGGTTGCATGGTTCGACGAATTTGGAGATCGGTGAGTGCAGTCTGCTGGTCGGGTTGGCGCGGTTGTTGATGCTCGAACCTGTTGTCGCGGATGCGTTTCATCGCGGTGACGTGGATGCGTTGAAGGCGCGTCAGGTGGCGTCGTTTTGTCAGCATCCGCCGAAGAACATGACCCTGGCGGATGTGGACAAGGCTCGCGGGATCCTGCTTGGCCTGGCGTCGAAGAACATTGCGGATTGTGATGCGGTGCGGGCGGCGATTCGGCGGATCGAGAAGCAGTACGGCAAGCGCGAGGACGGGGTTCCGGTCGGTGAGGATTCCGAACGTAACGAGTTCTACGCCTCGAAAGGCTTGTACGGGCGGGTCACTGTGAAGGGTGATCTGGATGCGATCAACGGGGCCCGGTTGATCACGTTGTTGTCGAGTCTGTCGGCTCCGACGCCGGAGAAGGACGGCGTGAAGGACACGCGTACTCCGGCATTACGGCGTGCGGACGGGTTTTGCGAGTTGTTGCGCCGGTACGAGCGGGCGGGGTTGGGCCCGATCGAAGGCGGAGTGAAACCGCACATCACGGTCACCGCGTCCGCGAAAGACATGACCGACCTTAAAGTTCTGAAAGACCTGTTGCCGTCCACCGAGGAGCTGGGATTTGCGTGGACGGATTGGGTGGGCCCGATCAGCATCGACACCGCCCGGATGTTGGCGTGCGACTGCACAGTCACCCGGATCCTCCTGGATGAGAGTGGTGTTCCGCTCGACTGCGGTAAGGAAGCGAGAACGGCGACCGTTCCGCAGCGGCGGGCTCTTGCGGTTCGGGATGGTGGCTGTGCGTTTCCGGGGTGCGGGACTCCGTCGGGGTGGTGCGATGCCCATCATATTGTTCACTGGAACGATGGTGGCCCAACAGATCTCGACAACCTGATCTTGTTGTGCGGTCATCACCACCGGACACTGCACCACACGGAATGGCGGGTGGAGATCGGACCGGATCGAAAGACGGTGTTCTATCCACCGATGTCGATCGATCCGTATCAGCAGCCGATCGGCGGGAACAGCCCACCCACAGCGGCGTGAATCGCGGCAATCGAATACATCAGCACCGGGGACGAACCATGCCCCGGTGCTGGTGCACGTTTCTGGTCAGATCCCAACCCCTCAAATCCCAGCCCCTCAGATCCCAGCCCTTCGCACGAGAGCGTCAGTGGCAGAAGGGGATACAACGTCAATCGCTCGTAACAGCCCCGCGTACCGCGGATACAGCTCGACGGGACGCGTATTGATCGCCCTCAAGATCCACGATGCAGCTTGATCGGCCGTCAGCGCCGGCTGGCTCACGTAATCCGCCGTCGGCGCGATCATCGGTGTTCGTATGAGTGGGAATTGCACTGTGGTGACATCGACACCGGTGCCGTGACATTCCGCGCCGAGGCTTCGGCCGAATGCACTGAGAGCAGACTTCGACGCGTGATAGGCGCTGAACCTGGGCATCACGCCCGCAGTGACTCCCCAGGTTCCGACGTTGATGATGTGTCCGGACTTCGCCTCGAGCATTGCGGGCAGTAGCCGCAACGTCAGTCTTGTCGGCCCGAAGTAGTTCAGCGCCATGGTGCGCTCGTAGTCGTGGAATCTGTCGACCGAATCCAACGCGGTGCGCCGGATCGAGCGACCCGCATTGTTGACGAGGATGTCGACCGACCCGAATCGATCCGCGATCGTCTCCGCGAGTTCGTCAACGGCTTCACCGCGGGAGAGGTCCGCAGGCACGATGTGTGCCCATCCTCCCCTGCGGTGAATCTCGTCCCGTACGTGTTCGAGGTTTTCCTCACCGCGCGCGACCAGGATCATCTCGGCTCCCCGACGAGCCAATAGATGAGCTGTCGCCTCACCGATCCCCGACGAGGCTCCCGTCAGGACGATGGTCTTGTCGGAAAGCGTGACGCCGCGAGACGGAACAAGGGAGCGCAGACGCGTCGGCGGTCTCAATGCAAGATTGCTGAGAATCGATCTGATCACGTCGGCCTCGGTTCGATCTTCGCGTGCGATTCGGTGCGAACCCGTCCCTGAACAGCCCACTTCGGACGCACCGCGGAAATTACTCAAAAGTAAGTTATGGCGCCGTTTCGGCCGTGTCAAGAATTCGTCGGGATTCAGGAGTATCTGCCACTAGCTTTTCCTGATACCTCGGGTTACATTAAATCCAGACCGAGTGCCAGCGATCACACAACCGGCCCTCGATTCCACCGAACACCGCGAGAAATACCAGCGGTGACCGAAACGAAGAGGAGACGCCATGACGCTCACATCGCCGCTCGACAAGCGCGGAGAAGCATCCGACGACTCGTACAACGAGACGCTTCGACTCCTGTCCGAGGGCTCGGTGCACAAGCACTTCGACCCGTACCTCGACATCGACTGGGACTCCCCCGAGTTTGCCGTCGTCCCGAACGATCGCCGCTGGATCCTCCCGGCCGAGACTGACCCGCTGGGTGCACACCCGTGGTATCAGTCGCAGTCCGAGGCCAGGCAGATCGAAATCGGCATGTGGCGCCAGGCCAATGTCGCGAAGGTCGGTCTCCAGTTCGAGAACATTCTGATCCGCGGCATGATGCAGTACGTCTTCTCACTGCCCAACGATTCGGCCGAGGCGCGCTACTGCACGCACGAGTCGGTCGAAGAGTGCAACCACACGATGATGTTCCAGGAGATGGTCAACCGCATCGGTGCCGACGCTCCCGGGATGAGCCGTCCGATGAAGATGCTTGCACCCTTCATTCCCCTCGCTGCGGGTCCGTTCCCCGAACTGTTCTTCGTCGGTGTCCTCGCAGGTGAAGAGCCCATCGACCACATTCAGAAGAGCATCCTGCGCGCCGGCGGCCAGATCCACCCGATCATGCAGTCGGTCATGGCCATCCACGTAGCCGAGGAAGCGCGTCATATCTCGTTCGCGCACAAGCTTCTGAGCCGCCGCATCCCGCTGATGTCACGCCCGAACCGGTTTGTCCTCTCGCTGCTGTTCCCGATCGTCATGCGCATTCTCTGTGACGCCATCGTCATCCCGCCGAAGTCCTTCTGGAAGCAGTTCGACATCCCGAAGTCCGTGAAGAAGGACCTGTTCTGGGATCTGCCCGAGTCGCGCCAGACCCTGCGCAACTACTTCGGTGACGTCCGCATGCTGGCCACCGACACCGGCCTGATGAACCGTGCCTCGCGCCTGGTGTGGAAGGCCTGCAAGATGGACGGCCGCGCATCACGCTTCCGTAGCGAACCTCACCGCAGCTCGCACAACGCCGCCGCGTAGCTCCCGGACAGTCGAGATCGGACTCATAGCGCCATGCCACACGTAGTCACGCAGTCCTGTTGCAGCGACGCCTCGTGCGTCTACGCCTGCCCGGTCAACTGCATCCATCCGACGCCGGACGAGCCGGACTTCCTCACCGCCGAGATGCTGCACATCGATCCGCAGGCCTGCGTCGACTGTGGCGCATGCGTCTCGGCCTGCCCGGTCGACGCCATCGTCCCCGAGTCGAAGCTGACCGACCCGCAGCGAGTCTTCCTGTCCATCAATGCGGACTTCTACAAGGAAGAGCGACCCAGGCCGCTTCTCGCCAAGGTCATCCCGGCAGCCCACGTCGACAAGGGCCGACCGCCGTTGCGCGTTGCGATCGTCGGTTCCGGACCGTCGGCGATGTACGCCGCGGACGAGTTGCTGACTCAGCCTGACGTGCAGGTCAACGTCTTCGATCGCCTTCCTGTGCCTTACGGCTTGGTTCGCGCCGGCGTTGCTCCGGACCATCAGAAGACCAAGCAGGTCACTCGCTTGTTCGACAAGATCGCCGCACAAAAGGGTTTCGAGTTCTACCTCAACGTCGAGATCGGCAAGCACATCTCGCACAGCGAACTGCTCGAAAATCACCATGCGGTGCTCTACGCAGTCGGCGCTTCGTCCGACCGTGGTCTCGGCATTCCGGGCGCTGATCTGCCTGGCACGGCCTCGGCCACCGACTTCGTAGCCTGGTACAACGGCCACCCCGATCACGCCGACGACGTCTTCGACCTCTCACATCGCCGCGCGGTCATCATCGGAAACGGAAATGTCGCGCTCGACGTCGCTCGCATTCTGACGGCCGATCCCGAGAAGTTGGCCGGTACCGACATCTCCGCTCACGCACTCGCCGCTCTGCGGAAGAGTCGCGTCGAAGAAGTTGTCATCGTGGGTCGACGCGGAATCGCGCAGTCCGCGTTCACGGTCCCCGAGTTCACCGGCCTGATGGCACTGCCGGACATCGAACTCTCTGTCGGACCCGACGACATGGTTCTCGACTCGGCCACCGAAGAACTGGCAAAACGCGGCGAACTCCCGCATGCCGTCGAGCAGAAGTTGCGTCTCCTCGAAGCCCTGAAGAACCGCGATCACGTCGACGTCGGCAACAAGCGCATCACGTTGCGCTACCTGCTCACGCCGACCTCGATCACCGGCGACGATCAGGTCAGCGGAATCGAGTTCGCTCGCAACGCACTTGTCGACGCGAACGGAACCGTGCAGATCGAAGCAACCGGCGATACCGAGACCATCGATACCGGCTTGGTCCTCACCTCGATCGGCTACCGCGGAGTGCCCATCCCCGGCGTCCCGTTCGACGAGCGTGCGTCGGTCATTCCGAACGAGAACGGCCGAGTCCTCGAAGCTCCGAACGGTGATCCCGCCACCGGGGTCTACGCGACCGGTTGGATCAAACGCGGACCGAGTGGGTTCATCGGCACCAACAAGTCCTGCGCGCAGGAAACGATCAGGATGCTCGTCGACGACTTCAACGACGGACGCCTGACCAACCCGGTCGCCGACGACTCCGCAGTCGATCGTCTGGTCCGGGCGCGACAGTCCGACGTCGTCGACCGCGAGGGCTGGCATGCCATCGACAAGGCGGAACTGGAACGCGGCGCTGCGCACGACCGTGTCCGCGAAAAGGTTCTGGATCAGGTCGAGATCACCTCCATCCTCGACGCTGCGGCCCGGGTGAAACCGGCGCGTCGATTCGGTCGACCCGTTCGCGCTCGCTGATCCGCTACAGGTAAACAGCTACTTTCACGCACACGGCCCCGCCTGCAGACTCGTCTGCCCGGCGGGGCCGTCTGCGTTCCGGCAGCGTCCCACTCAGCGAAAATTTTTGCCCGTCAGCGGCCGAAATCGTGTAATACTGCAACCTGTTCCAGTAAGCGGCACAGCGGGCCCACGATCCCCCGGATCAGGCTCGCCAACCAGATGAGGATTGCATGAGCGAGACTGCAACGCCGGCGCCGAACGGGAGTGTGACGCCTGCAGTAGAGGGTTGGTTCACCACCGGCGACGAACCTGCTCTGATCGGCACGAAGTGCCAATCCTGCGGCACCATTTCCTTCCCTCGTGAGGCGACGTTCTGCAAGAACCCGAGCTGCTTCAGCGAGGAGTTCGACGATGTGGAACTCTCCCGTAGCGGCACTGTCTGGTCGTACACCGACGCGCAGTACCAGCCCCCGCCGCCGTACATCCCGCGCTCGGATCCGTACGAGCCTTTTGCTCTCGCAGCAGTCGAACTGCCCGAGGGCATCGTCATCCTCGGCCAGGTGGCCGACGGATTCGGCGTCGACGATCTCAAGGTCGGCAATACCGTCGAATTGGTTGTCGAGCCGCTGTACACGGACGAAACCGGAGTACGTACGACGTGGCGCTGGAAGCCTGTCGCCGCCGATCAGGAGTTGCAGTCATGAGCAAGGACGTCGCAGTACTCGGTGTCGGTATGCACCCCTGGGGCAAGTGGGGGCAGTCGTTCGTGAAATACGGCGTTGCGGCCGCTCGCGCCGCGCTCGCCGATTCGGGTGTGAATTGGCAGGATGTCGACTTCATCGTCGGCGGCGAGACCGTCCGCAACGGGTACGGCGGATACGTCGCCGGAGCCACCTTCGCCCAGGCACTCGGCTGGAACGGCGCTCGCGTCGCCACGTCGTACGCCGCGTGTGCGACGGGAGCCCAGGCACTCGACACCGCTCGCGCACGAATCCTGGCCGGCCTCAGCGAAGTTGCCCTGGTCGTCGGCGCCGACACCACGCCGAAGGGCTTCCTCGCTCCCGTCGCCGGTGAGCGTTGGGACGACCCGGACTGGCTGCGCTTCCGCCTCATGGGTATGACCAACCCGGCGTACTTCGCGCTCAACGCGCGTCGTCGCATCGACCTCTACGGCGCCACCGCGGAGGACTTCGCCAACGTGAAGGTCAAGAACGCCAAGCACGGACTCAATAATCCGAATGCGCGCTACCGCAAGGAAGTCACCGTCGAGAACGTGTTGGCCTCCCCCGTGGTGTCCAATCCCCTTCACCTGCTCGACATCTGCGCGACGTCCGACGGCGGCGCCGCAATCTTGCTGACGTCGATGGAATACGCCCGCAAGATGGGCATCGCGGAACCTGTTCGCATCAAGGCTATTTCGACGGTCACGCCGACGTTCCCCCAGACGATCATGGACATGCCGAACTTCTCCACCGATTCCAGCTCCGCCGTTCCCGCTCCGGAGCGCACGTTCAAGGAATCCATCGGCTACGCCGCATACGAAGAGGCCGGGATCTCTCCCGAGGACGTCGACGTCGCCGAAGTCTACGACCTCGCTACCTCCGTGGAACTGGACTGGATCGAAGACCTTGCCCTCTGCAAGCGGGGCGAGGCCGAGCACCTCCTGCGTGCGGGTGACACCAGTATTGGAGGCCGCATCCCGGTCAATCCGTCCGGCGGTCTCGCGTGCTTCGGCGAAGCCGTTCCCGCACAGGCACTTGCGCAGGTGTGCGAGCTCACTTGGCAGCTTCGTGGACAGGCCGAAGGCCGTCAGGTCGAAGGCGCCCGCATCGGTATCACCGCCAACCAAGGTCTGTTCGGACACGGCTCCTCGGTAATCGTTTCCGCCTGACCCTGTTCTACTTTCGTGGCGGTCGCACACTCACCCGTGAGCGGCCGCCACGATCACGTCTGCCACTGCCCCTGGCCGGGAAACCAGCGATGCGTGCGAGGTCGGGAGTTCGCTGGTGTTCGCGCCCATCCGGTTTGCCATGAACCGCTGCGCCGATGCTGGGATCACGCGATCCTCACCGGCAACCAGATACCAGCTCGGTGTGTTCGCCCACGACGGTGGCCCGCCGAGCTCGAGGTTCGCCCACAAAGCCGCAGACTTCTGATGCGCCAACATCGTTGCCGCTGTCTCGTCGGAAACATCCTGAGCGAAGACGGAATGGAAATACTCGTCCGTGACGTAGCCGTCGACGTTCTTCCCGCCGATCGCGTGAGGATCGTCGACGATCTTCAATCCCAGAGCCGGAGGAAGCAATTGGCTGCCAGGAAACCTGATGGGATCGATCGTGATCTGCACCGGCTCACCCTGAACCGGAGCAAACGCCGCGATGTACACCAACGACTGCACCTTCGGGTCGTGAACATTGGTGATCACCGCGCCGCCGTACGAGTGTCCGACGAGCACGACAGGTCCGTCGATGTCCGCAACCGTCTTCTCGATCACGGACGCGTCGTAAGCGGGCCCGCGTAGAGGATTGTCCGGCGCCACGACGCGATAGCCACGCGAACGTAGGTCGGCGGCAACGCCGTCCCAACTGGTCGCGTCGGCAAAAGCGCCGTGGACGAGAACGACGGTTGGCTTGGGGCTCGCCACCGCAGCGCCGGAGCCGAAGATCACTCCAGCCGCGACTGTCATGAGTAACGCCAGAACTGCGGTGAATACACGTGAGATCTTCATGCGTTTCCTTCACTCTCGTCGAAAAGCGAGAAACTGCGGTAGGCCGGGACACGCCCGTTTCGATCCTAGAAATACCTGCTGCGACGGACGTGACTGTCCGTGCAGACTTTTGAGCTCACACTGCAGAACTTCTGGTTGAGCGTCCGCATCGCGGGGTATCAGGGCTGCATGGCTTTGCTCCTGGATACTTCCGTGTTGGAGCCTGACCAACGCGCGGACGCCTTTGTCGACGCGATGGGTCGTGCCTCGGTCCCGTGTGCAATCCACTTGGAGAACCCGGAACGGGTGAGCGCGAGAATGAACGTGTGGAACCTCGGTGCAGCATCACTGTTCCGCTCCGAGTCGACCGGTATGCGGTTGACCCGAACACCACGTCACGTCCGGTCCGCGTCGATGCCCGTCCTTGCGATTGCCCTGCAGGAGATCGGGATCGGCCATCTAGATCAGCACGACGAACAACGCAGAGTGCCCGCCGGTGAGCTGTTGATGACGGACCTGACGTCGACCTACGATTTCTCCTGGCCGGGAACGGGCGCTTCCCAGTGCCTCTACGTTCCGATGGATCGGCTGGGACTGCCGATCGACACCGTGCGGGACGCAGCTACCCGGCCTCATCACAGCAATCTGTACCCCGTGATGATCGCGCACGTTCGTGAATTGTTCCGCAGCGCCGCTCTGTTGGAGACCGATCCTGCCGCCGAACAATTGGGCGAGGCCTCGATCGAACTCGCACGTGCTTTGGTCGCTTCGATCGCACATGCGAATCCTGACGCATCCGCTCCGAGATCGGCCCTTGCCATGACTTCGATCCGTCGATACATCCGTGAACACCTTCACGATCCGACACTGAATCCCGCACGAATTGCTCACGCCCACAACATCTCACTGCGACAGCTGTACAAGATCTGCTCGGACAACGGCTTTCGGATCGAACAGTGGATCATCACCCAGCGCCTGCAGAAGGCTCGGGACGAACTGGCTCGACCCGCTACCGTCGATCTGCCGATCGCGACCGTTGCGCACCGGGCGGGGTTTGTCGACGCCGGACACTTCAGCCGACGCTTTCGACAGGCCTACGGGCTGAGCCCGACTCGTTGGCGTCAGCTCCGCGATTGAAGCAGCGCCACAACGTCTGACTGACCACGACTTTCGGCATTGTCCAACGCGGTCTTCCCCGATGCATCCCGGATCGAGGGATCTGCCCCCGCGTCGAGAAGCTGAGTGATCACGTCGATATAGCGCGCCGAACCATCGCCGTACACAACGGCTTCGAGTAGCGCCGTCCACCCGGGATCGTTGACGTGATTGACCGGAACCCCGGCAGCAATCAGCATCCGGACGGTCTCGACATGCGCGTGTTCACTCGCGGGAATCAGCGCCGTACCGCCGTAACGGTTCACGCTGTCGACGTCCGCGCCGTGGGCGAGCGTGAGCGCCAGAATCTCGTTCAAACCCTCGGCTCCGGAATACAGGAAGGCCGAATCCTGCATGGAATCCTTCGCGTTCACGTCTGCTCCGGCAAGAATCAACGTAGAAGCCGCAGCGACGGCGTTGTTCTTGGTGGCCTCGACGAGTGGAGTCCGTTCGCCCTCGCCGCGCGCTTCGATGTTCGCGCCGGCAGTCAGGGCAGCGGTAACAGCTGCGGGATCATTGCGGTCCACAGCATCGAAGAGCGCGCGTTCGGATTCCGGCGTCGATGGTGGATTTACACCCGTAGGCGGTACAGCTGCCGTTGTTGGTGCTGACGCCGCGGTTGTCGGCGTCAGCGGGGTGTCGGACGAACTGCAGCCAGCCAACGCTCCGGTCACCGATGCCGCGAAGATTGCGCAGGCGAGGACAGACCTGCGCGGCCGCGCCATCACAACGAATCACTTTCTTGGACAAGTGTTTCGAGCGTCATCCTGACGGCGTCCAGATGTTCGGCCATCGCCCTGGAGGCGTGGTCGTAACTGCCGGACGCGATTCCTTCGACTATTCGTTCGTGTTCCTCGTTCGACCTTTCCTGGCGACCGGCAACAAGATTGAGTGTCTCGGACTGCCTTGTCAACGCTTCACGAATATCGACGATTACCGACTCGAAGACCCGATTCCTACTGGCTTTCGCAATCAGTCCGTGGAACTGCGCATCGAGTGCGACCCATACGAGCGGATCATCCTCGTCACGCATCTGCTGGACCAGTCCGCGGAGGGCCGTCAACTCCTCCACTGTGTGCCGTTGGGCAGCCCACCCTGCGGCCGGAATTTCGACATGCGGCCGCGCTTCGACCAACTCGTTGGCCGCGTAGCTGCCGAAGTCGAGGTCTCGCGCTATCGAATCGCTGACGACGAAGGTGCCGAGCCCGGATTTCGTCTCGGTGAGCCCGAGGGCATGGCACGAGCGCAGGGCTTCACGGATGACCGATCGACTGACCCCGTGTCTTTCGGCCAGGGACGCCTCGGACGGGAGACGCTCTCCGACTGCCAGTTCGCCGGAGGTTATTGCGGCACGGAGGTCGGCGAGAACCGCCTCGGCAGCACTCACCCGCGAGGCGACGGGTCGCCTGGTGGCCCAGCTGTCTGACAGGTTCATGCCGTCATTGTTGCGACTGCCGAAGTCCCGCGTCAAACATCGCACTTGATGAAGGGTTGACGTGCCGGAGTGAGCGAGGTAACAATTACACCTGTCAGACAGCCTGATAGCCCGATAGCAGGGCGGGACTACTACTCGACCGTCAGCGCTGCGATCCCGAAATACACCCACCGCGCAGAGTGATGCTTGCGCGAAGAGACACGAGGAATTGATCAAGTGCTCGAAACGCGAACAGAACACGATCTGCTCGGCGATCGCGAGGTTCCAGCCGATTCGTACTGGGGTATCCACACCTTGCGCGCAATGGAGAACTTCCCGATCACTGGTCGAACAATCTCCACGAACCCGCATCTGATCCGCGGCATCGCTTACGTCAAGTGGGCCGCAGCCAGCGCAAACGAAAAGCTGGGCATCCTCGACCGCCCGCGCGCGGAGGCCATCTCACAGGCATGCAAGGAGATCGTGGACGGGCGGTGGCACGAACAGTTCGTGGTGGACGTCATCCAGGGTGGCGCCGGCACGTCGACGAACATGAATGCGAACGAGGTCATCGCCAATCGCGCGTTGGAAATCCTCGGCCACCAGCGCGGCGACTACGAACGGCTTCACCCCAATGAACACGTGAACCTGAGCCAATCGACCAACGACGTCTACCCCACGGCCGTGAATATCTCGACGATCTTCGCGATCGATGACCTGCTGGATGCACTTCTTACACTCCAGAACGCATTCACGACCAAATCTCTTCAGTTCGCCGACACAGTGAAGATGGGACGCACCCAACTGCAGGACGCCGTGCCGATGACTCTGGGTCAGGAGTTCGGGACCTACGCGGTCATGATCGAGGAGGATCGGGCGCGTCTGGCTGAGGCCGCTCTTCTCGTTCACGAGATCAACCTCGGCGCGACTGCTATCGGCACTGGCCTCAACGCACCCGCCGGCTACGCCGAGGTGGCCTGTTCCGACCTGGGCGCACTGACCGGACTGCCGCTGGTGTTGGCAACGGATCTGGTCGAAGCGACCCAAGACGTGGGCCAGTTCGTCCACCTCTCCGGCGTCCTCAAGCGGGTCGCTGTGAAGTTGTCCAAGGTGTGCAACGATCTCCGACTGCTCTCTTCGGGCCCGCGAGCGGGATTGAACGAGATCAATCTTCCACCGGTGCAGGCAGGTTCGTCGATCATGCCGGGCAAGGTCAATCCTGTCATTCCCGAAGTCCTCAATCAGGTCGCGTACGAAGTCATCGGCAACGACGTGACGATCACGATGGCTGCGGAATCCGGTCAGCTCCAACTCAACGCTTTCGAGCCGATCATCGTGCACTCACTGTCCGAAGGAATGCGACACCTCGGTGCGGCTTGCCGCATTTTGGCGGACCGGTGCGTACTCGGCATCACGGCTAACACCGAACTGCTGCGCGCCCGAGTCGAAGACTCCATCGGCCTCGTCACCGCGCTCAACCCCTACATCGGATATACCGCGTCCACTCGGATCGCCCAGGAGGCGTTGATTTCCGGGCGTCGCGTCGCAGATCTCGTAATCGAAGCCGGCCTGCTCGACCGAGAGGAACTCGATCGGTTGCTCAGCCCCGAACATCTCGCCAATCTCCGCGTTTCGGGCGAGAAGCCTCATGCCACCGCTGTTGCGGAGGAGGTTTGATGACCGTCGAACGGGAAGAGACAGGCCGCGCCGAAGCTGCGACTGAGGAGGATCTTGGGTATCAGAAAGCGCTCGGCCCCAGACAAATTCAGATGATCGCGATCGGTGGTGCGATCGGAACCGGCCTTTTCATGGGTGCGGGAGGGCGACTACAACAGGCGGGCCCGGCCTTGGTTCTCGTGTACGCGCTGTGCGGATTCTTCGCGTTCCTGATCCTGAGGGCACTCGGCGAACTGGTGATGCACCGACCGACCTCCGGATCCTTCGTTTCCTACGCACGCGAATTCTTCGGCGAAAAGATGGCTTTCGCTGCGGGCTGGTTGTACTGGATGAACTGGGCAATGACTGCCGTGGTCGACGTCACGGCTGTGGCGTTGTACATGAACTTCTTCAAAAAGTACTGGGCGCCACTGGGACACATCGATCAGTGGATGTTCGCTCTGATCGCGGTGTTGCTGGTTCTCGGACTGAATCTCGTGTCCGTGAAAGTCTTCGGAGAGTTGGAGTTCTGGTTCGCGTTGATCAAGGTCGTGGCCTTGACCGCATTCCTCGGGTTCGGTGTCTATTTCGTACTCTTCGGCACGCCCATCGAAGGGCATTCCTCCGGATTCAGCCTGATCGCCGACAACGGTGGGCTGTTCCCCAACGGAATACTGCCGGCAGTCGTGGTGATTCAGGGCGTCGTGTTCGCCTACGCTTCAATTGAACTCGTGGGGACCACGGCTGGAGAGACCGAAAATCCCCGGAAGGTGATACCCAAGGCGATCAACACAGTGATCATTCGGATCCTCGTCTTCTACGTGGGGTCGGTCCTGCTGCTCTCACTGTTGCTCCCGTACACCGAATACCACGCCGGTGAAAGTCCATTCGTCACATTCTTCGGTTCGATCAACATCCAAGGCGCAGATGCGATCATGAATCTGGTCGTTCTCACGGCGGCGTTGTCTTCCCTCAATGCCGGATTGTATTCGACCGGACGAATACTCCATTCGATGGCGACGGCCGGTTCGGCGCCTGCCTTCGCTGCCAGAATGAACAAAGCCGGAGTGCCGTACGGGGGAATCGCACTCACCGGCGTGGTCATCCTGTTCGGCGTCGGGCTCAATGCTGTTGTCCCAGCGCAAGCCTTCGAAATAGTCCTCAATCTTGCGGCACTGGGCATCATCAGTGCATGGGCGGTAATTGTGCTGTGCCAGTTGAGGCTCTGGCAACTTGCGAAACAAGGCAAAGTCACTCGCCCTTCCTTCCGCGTATTCGGCGCACCGTACACCGGGATCGCGACACTGGTCTTTCTTGCGGTCGTTATCGTGTTGATGGCATTCGACAACCCTGTTGGAACGTGGACCGTCGGATCCATCGCGATCATCGCACCGCTCTTGATGATTGGTTGGTACGCCGCCAGGAATCGTATTCGCGAGTTGTCCATCCACCACCCCGCAGCTTGACGTGAAAGGACCACAGTGTCGAAAGTCGCAGTTGTCACTACCGGTGGCACCATCGCCAGCACCCGGGATGCGCATGGAATCAGCCGGCCCGCAATCACCGGTGCAGATCTGGTCGGCAACGAGCAGACCGACATCGAGCTTCGAGTCGTCGACGTGATGTCGAAGGACAGCTCGAGCATGACCTTCGCGGACATGGATCGTGTTCGCGACGCCGTAGCCGATCAATTGAAAGATCCCGGACTCGACTCGGTGGTCGTGCTTCACGGCACCGACACGATGGAGGAAACTGCGTTCTTGTTGGACCTGCACCACGACGACCAACGCCCGGTGGTCTTCACCGGCGCGCAGCGCACTTTCGACCATCCCGAATCCGACGCTCGTTCGAATCTCGCCGCGGCGATCTCAGCCGGACTGGACATCTCGTCACACGGGCGTGGTGTCCTCATCGCCTTCGGCGGTTCGGTCCATCCAGCCGCAGGTACGCGAAAGTCCGATACGACGGCACTCGATGCCTTCCGCCGCGTGCACATCGATCCGCTCCTGCTGCGCACTCCCGAACCATTGCCGTGGCATCCGATTTCGGACACCCGCGTCGACATCATCGCCGTGTATCCCGGGGCAGACCGCGTACAGATCGACGCCTGCGTGCACGCCGGGGCGCAGGGACTTGTTCTCGACGGACTCGGTTCGGGAAATGCCAATCCGACGATAGTCGAGGCCGTACGAGACTGCGTCGGCGCTCACATTCCGGTAGCCGTGACAACTCGGGTGCCCTCGGGGCCAATCTCCCCGGTTTACGGTGGCGGTGGTGGCGGGCACGACTTGATCGCCGCAGGCGCTGTATTTTCCACCGATCTTCGAGCCGGGCAGGCACGTGTACTTCTGGCAGCCTTGTTGTCAGATCCGGATCTCGTGGGCCTGGAAAAGGTATTCGACCGCTATTCGAGGTTTGCTCGCACCCCGCCGTTCGGGCGGTAGAACTGGCGACACCATTCATTGTTCGAAATTCACTCCACTAAATCAGGGACTTTGGTCCGAATTTTCGACTTGGACGCTTATTTGGTGTCCGAATTGGGTAGTTTCACATCATCTAACTCGTTCAAAATTTCGATCCAGCGGTCACGTCCAGTGCAGCCAGTCGAACAGGAGTCGGATGAGCAGCCCATTTCGTGATGCCGCTGCAGTAACGCTCGACGCGTCTCACCGCGTCGGGCAAGCGCACGTGCCAGGCGCCGCACTCAACGGTCGTTTTCACCCGCCAACTGCCGTGAAAGGACTGGTCGCGCGTCCGCGCCTGCACCGCAAACTCACCGCATCCACTGCCACCAAAGGCTCAGGCCCCGGGCCTGTCGGGTTGCTCTCGGCTCCGGCCGGTGCGGGGAAGACCCTACTTCTGGCCGATTGGGCTCGCGAATATTCTCGAGCCTCCCCTGATGTTGCGCTGGCCTGGCTGACGTTGGCCGAGCGCGACAACAACGTGTCGATACTGTGTGAATCCCTCGCCGAGGCGATCGCGACCTCCGTCGATGCGGCCGGCCAGAGGCTCCCCGTGCAGACCGGATCCAGGCCGCCCGTCGAGCAGTGGCTCGCGCACTTTGCGGAAACCCTCGAAACGCACGAGCGCCGAACAACGTTGATCCTCGACGACGTTCACACCCTCCACGATCCGATGTCGATCGGTCTCCTCGATCGGATACTCACACAGACCCCGGGCAACCTGTCGATTATCGTTGCCGCCCGCTACGAACCACCGCTCACGTGGCATCGTCTGGCTCTCGACGGCCGACTCACCCGCTTTGCATCCACCGATCTCGCTTTCGATCGCTCCGAGATCACCGCGATATTCGGCGAGTACGACATCACGCTGCGCGACGACGAACTCGCAATCGTCGAGAACTTCACCAAGGGGTGGGGCGCCGTCGTTCGCCTGACCGCCGCGTTTCTGGCCGGCCGCAGTGACATCGGCGATGCGCTGGACGAGTTCACGCACACACCCCGCCCGATCGCCGACTTTCTCGTCGACGAGGTACTGACGTCCTTGCCCGAACATGTCACCTCGTTCATGTTGCGAACATCGGTAGTCGATTCTTTCTCCGCCCAACTGGCGGAAACTCTGACGGACTCGAACGCTCGATCCGAGATCGACTCGCTGATTCAGTTCAACTTCCCCGTGACCCGTACCGATTCCGCCGACCACACAACGTGGTTCAGCTATCACCCTCTCTTGCGCGAGCACCTTCGGGCAGAGTTCCGTCGCGTCGATCACGTCGAGAGAAACCGCGTACACCTGCGAGCAGCAAGCTGGTTCGAAAGCAATCACTTCGAACTCGAGGCGCTCGAACTCGAGGTGTCGATCGGAGACCCACACCGCATTCTCGCGTTTCTCGAACGCTGCGGGCTGGGCCTCGTACTCGACGGGCACTGCGGGGACGTCGTGCGAGTCCTGGAATCGGTGTCGACGCAGGTTTCGGAATCCCCGATCACCCGACTGGTGCTGGCGGCGGCCGCCCTCCACTCCGGTGACGTGACCTCGGCGACCACGTGCCTCGATCTTCTCGAGGCAACTCATCCACCGATTGCAGAAGATCCATTGTTCCTGGCGATGAGCCTGGAAATCTCCTGCGTTACGGCGACTTCCGACAACGAGCCGCTGGCGGCACGTCTGGAGCGGCGCCAGAAAAGCACCCACTCCGACATCGAAGCCTACGCACACATGGAATTGGCGACGGCACACTTACTGCGACGTGAGTTCGACAGGGCGACTGTCGAATACACTCAAGCCGTCGCACTCGGGACAATACGGGGCAGGGCGCGATTCGTCTTGAAGTCGCTGACCGGACTGGGCTACGTAGCTTCTCTCGGCGGAGACATCGGGGCGATGAGGGCTCACTCCGTCTACGCTCTCGACTACGCGGTCGAACATCGCATCACGACGACTGCGGAGTACGAGTTGTCCGCGTCGGTGGCCGCCTTTGCCACATACCTCTGCGCTTCGAGCGAACTCCCGTACCGCATCCCGACAATCGGAAACTACCGGAGCACAGACGTTCTCGGCGCCAGCGCGCCGGTGTTCGGGTGGCACTCCGTCGTAACCTTCGGCCTTCACAGTCTCGACGGCTCGACCGACCGACGCTCGACCGCCGCCGATGTCCGCGACGCGATGCTCAGCGCGATCGAATTACGTACCTTCGCGTTCGCGACCTTGGCTCTTCTACCACCCGTCGTCCACGCATGCCTTTCCGTCGGTGAGGTGGAATGGGCAGCGAGACTCGTGCGTGACGCAGCCGATCAATTCGGAGAAACGTCGGAGATACATCTCGCACGGGGTGCCGTCGCCTTCTCGTCCAACAAGTTCGCGGAAGCACTCGTCGAAGTTTCCGAAGCTCTCGGGTCCTCCGAAATCCCGTTGCTCGCACATCACGTCTACGCCTGGACACTCGAAGCCGGGATCCACGCTGCAACAGGTCACGAGCGCAAGTCGTTTCGCTCCCTCCACAAAGCGCTGCGCGCCGCGGAAGCCGGTAGCCTGCTACGCCCCTTCCTCGACTACGGCGCATCCCTGCGGCCGGTGTTCGACGAGTTCAGTGGACATTTCGGCGATCAGGAAGCATTTGCCGAACAGGTACGTAGCCGCATTCGCCCACAAGAATTGGTGAGTGCACCGATCCTCACGCCAGGCGAATACACCGTGCTCCGTGAACTGGCTTCCGGAGACACCACCGAGTCCATTGCCGACACGCTGTTCCTTTCCGTCAACACCATCAAGACGCATCTTCGCGGGATCTATCGCAAGTTGGAAGTGAGCAACCGACGCGACGCGCTCAAGGCTGCGCGACGCGGCGGACTCATCTGAGCAAGACTGCTTCCATGCCCCCGAAGCTGTATTCCGATACGCGCGATCGATTGACCGTGTGGGCGAGACGTACACCCAGTCGACGGTTGGCGACTGATGCAACCATCGGGGTCTTCGAAGTCGGGCTCGTGGACAGCGCCATGACTTTGGCGGCCCAGGCCTTTACGTCATTGCTCCCGGTCATGATTGCAGCGTCGACCTTGGAGAAGCTGAAGCCGTTGGCTGATGCCGCCAAAGACGACCTCGGCGTCCAACTCCCCGACACCGTATTGACCAGTACCTCTACCGCGGCAGCGTTCGGGATTGTCGGCTTGCTCATGCTGCTGATCAGTTCCACGTCCTACGCTCGCGCTCTCGGCCGGATGTACGGACGGATCTGGAGCGTGCCGACGGCGACACTCCGTCAGGCGTGGCGGTGGTTCGCGGTAGTGTGCGTCGTGGCCGCGTCGGTGGTCGGTGCGGCCCTGTGCCGTGAACTGAATGGCGTTCCGGGAGTGGGCAGAGTCCTGGAATTCACAGCGGTCTACGTCGTGTGGGCACTCGTGTGGACAGCCGTGCCCATGCTGCTGACGGCCAATCGCATGACCACTCGAATGTGCGTCGGGTCAGGATTGCTCACCGCGACGGGCCTGACCGGACTGCACGTGGCCGGCACTCTTTTCCTCCCCCGAATGACAAAGACGTCGCAGGACGAGTTCGGTCTTCTGGGCGTGATGTTCACCGTCATCGGCTGGCTGTTCATCTTCTCGGCCATCGTGGTTGTCGCGTCGTCGATCGTCGGATCAGTGGCCAAAGATTCCGGTCCCCTGGGAATCTGGCTACGGACATCACGCTGAGGTGTTGTCTCGACCTGCAAGCGCTTGCGAGACGGTCGGATAGACGTCGACCTTCAGCGCGCCCTGGTCGGCACCGGACAGAACGTCGCGGAACTGCCCGATGTCGCGTGCCACTCGGAAGCTCACATTCCTGCGTGCCAACGAATCTCGAAGCTGAGCCAACATCTGCGCAGCGCTGACGTCGATGAACGGTGACGTCTCGGCGTCGAGAACGACCATGGTGGTGCCGGCGGTCACCAGACCGGTGATCTGATCACGCACGTGATCGGCATTGGCGAAGAACATCCCCGCTTCGACCCTGACCACTACGACGCCGTCGAGTGTCGTCAGATCAGGATGCCCACTGATGTCGACCCAGCGCGTGCCGTCCTTGGCCAGAGCGGCCACGTGCGGTTTGGAGACCCGATACAGGAGCAGCAACATCGAGACGGCGATTCCGATGATCAGACCGGGCAACGTGTCGAAGAGGAGAACCCCGAACATCGCCGCGATCGCCGCCGCGAAATCGGCCCGGGCAGCGTGCCCGTAGATACTGCCCAACCTCTTCGTCCACACCCGGTACAGCGCTGCGAGAGAGGAGAAATCGACCAGTTCGATCACTGCTGCGATGACCACAGCCGAGAGCGTCGCCTCTGGCAACTTCTCGAACAGGCCGGTGAGAAACAGCAGTGTCACCAGCGTCAGTGCCGCGACCACCAGTCCGCTGACCTGAGATTTGGCGCCCGCTCCTCCGTTGACAGCGGTCTTCGACAGGCTGCCGTTGACCACCATTCCCGAGCAGAGACCCGATCCGAGATTGGCCGCACCCAGTCCTGCCAGTTCACGATTGGCGTCGATGGTGTAGCCGGCCTTGGCCGCGTATGTCTTTGCAGCGCCAAGACCTTCGGCGAAACCGATGAGCAGAACGCCGACCGCCGGTCCGACCAGGTCGAGGTAGTCCTCGGCTCCCACACCACTCGGCAGACCCATCGACGGCAGGCCCGCGTCGATGTGTCCGACAATGTCGATGCCACGATCGTCGAGGCCGAACAACGCTACTGCGGTAATGCCCAGCAGCACGACGAGGAGCGAACCCGGTACGAGCGGAAGCCATCGCTTGACGCCCAGGACCATTGCCAGGCTGAGCAATCCGATGATCACGGTCGGTAGGTCGACCTCACCCAGTTCCTTCACCACTGTCCACGTCTGGACGAAGAAGTTTCCCTCCCCCTTGTCCACGCCCAGGAGTTTGGGTACTTGACCGATGATGATCGTGAGCGCCAGACCGACGATGAATCCCTTGAGAACCGGCTCGGAGATGAAGGACGCGATGAATCCGAGGCGCATGAATCCTGCGAGCAGTCCGACGAGCCCGGTCACGATCGCCAATGCCGCCGACAGCGCGATGAATCGGCCGTCGTTTCCTGAAGCCAATGGCGCGATCATCGCCGCGGACAACGCTGCGGTCGCCGACATCGGCCCGACGATCAGATGGCGCGAACTGCCGGCTGCTGCATACAGAATCAATGACGGAACCGCAGCATAAAGCCCGACCACCGGCGGAACTCCGGCGATGGTGGCGTACGCGAGCGCTTCCGGAACAAGGACAGCCCACACCGTAAGGCCCGCAATGATGTCGGGGCGAAGCCAAGCGCGTTGATAGTCGGACAACGATCCGAAGACCCACCAGGTCCGCGTGTGCGGAGCACTCATAGTCCTTGCACCCCTTTACTGATCTGCATCGCCGCGATCAGGACGAGGAGCCCGACGTTCAGCAAGTGCGTGTTGGTGGCTATCCAGGTGCGGATCTTCAGCAGCGGTTCGGTTGCCTCGTCCTTCTTGATCAGCAGGAGGGCAACAGGTACCGCGACCGAGGTCACGGACACCAACGAGAAGATCACGGCCGAGACGATCTGCGACGTCGGTGCCACGGTGCTGAGACGAAGGTTCATCGCTGCTGCGATGGCACACGACATGTCGATGGGGTTGAGAACGAACAGCGCGAAACCGAGCACACCGGATCGCATTGGTTGGAAGTGCTCAACCGATTGCAGCATCTTCGGCAGCTGAGGGGCCGCAGCCACAACGTCGCCAGGGGCAACTGCAGCCGCCATCGCCTGAACCCCGCGACGACTGCGTGAGTAGACGAACCAGGCACCCGCCAGCAGAGTTGCCCCGAGAACGAGATGGATGATGGGCACCCACAGCGGAGGGTGTGTGCGCTGATGAACCTGGAGTGCGGTCAAGATGACGTACGAACCGGCCAGCGCGACAACTATTCCGAGATACCACCCGATCAGGTACGCAATGCTGTTGATACGCGCTCGTTCGGAAAACAGTACGGCCACAACGGCGACAACCGCCAGCGGGCTCATGATGATCCCGAGCGCCAGCGGGATCTGTTGCAGTAGCAGCGATCCCATAACTACCTCCAGTTGTCAGAGACCGCCGATGCCCTTGCCGATGAGAACAACACCGATAACCAGGATCAACACACTCATCACCGTGGCGTTGTTTTCCTGCAACCACACCTTCAGCTTGGCCAGCGGACCACGCAGTCGCTCCGCGGCAACGAGGTAGCCGATCACGGGCACGCACACTGTGCAGGCCGCGATGATCGTGAAAACCAGAATGGCGACAACAACTTCTCCGGAGCCCAATGACGCGGATCCGATCGAGATTCCGGCCGCGATACACATCATCAGATTCTTCGGATTGATCGCAGCCAGAGCGAAGCCCAAGCCGAGGCCTTTGACAGCGGTCATGTCATCGATGGCGTGCATCCACTTCGGGGTTTCGTGCTCGCCTCCGCGTCCGCGCCATTGCTTGACTCCGAACGCAAGAAGCAATACACCCAACGCCAGCTTGATCCACGACACTGTCGCTGACGGATCACCTTCGGAGTCACCGAGCTTGCTGGACAGAAGCACGAAGATCACGGTGGCGACGACGATTCCCAGTATCCAGCCCAGCGCGAACCCGACGCTCGTGCTGCCGGCACGCTTGGACAACAACATCAAGATTGCCGCGATGATCGGGATCGGCGATACCGCAACGCCGACCGCGAGGGGTAACAGATCCCCGATGACAGATCCCATGCCGACCTCTTCTCTCTCCCGGTCGACACTAGGGGTGGCGACTCTACGGAGCCTCACACAAAAGGGATGAACGGACCCGCGACGACATTCACCCGTAGGGGATGACGCCCCGAGCGCGTACGCGAGTAAGACTGGATCTCACGGATGCGGAGTCCTGGATCGGGCAGCGACGCCGATTGCACTTGACGACATGCGATTTCGAGGCTCGGAGCGCTGCCTTCTCGAACCTCATGGCCCTACGAAATGGAGCGGATACTGATGAATGCTCCCACTCGGTATCAATTCCTCATCGACGGCGAAGTGTCGGACCGCGTCAAGGCCGCATTTCCTGAACTCAGTGTCGCCAGTGCGGCCGGCGGGTTCACCAGTTTGTACGGACCCGTCGCGGACCACACGGCTATGCGGAGCATCATGGCCCGTCTCGATTCCCTCGGCCTGACCGTCGCCGAAATGCGTCGACTCCCAGACTGATCCGAGCCACACCCTGTCGAAATGTCCCACGCACGAGCGATGGTCCCGACCGAGTCGACTCGGTCGGGACCAACTGCTCTCGGGTTGTTCGGTGCCTAGACTCTGTCCCTGTCCCAGGTCGCGACCGCCCAGATCACAACGACATCGAGCGCGATGACCAGGATCGACCACAGTGGGTAATACGGCATCCACAAGAAGTTGGCGATGATCGAGAGCGACGCAATGACGATTGCCGCCGCCCTGGCCCACACTGCACCGGTGAAGAGGCCGAGGGCCACCACGATCCCGATGATGCCCAAGATGATGTGGATCCAACCCCACGTCGTGATGTCGAACTTGTACGTGTAGTTGATACCCACGACAAACAGATTGTTGTCGGCAACGGCCGCGATGCCCTGAAGCAGAGCGACAATGCCTGCGGTGAGCAGCAGAATTGCTGCTGCAAACGTCGTACCTACCGCGAAACCCTGCCGGACAGGGTGATTCGCGGGTTCCCGCGGTGGAGCAGTCATCAGCGTTCCTTTCGACAGAATGCACTTCCCTTACTCAGTCTCGAGGGGCTGGAAGGCGAAAACATCACCCGTCGCGGATGAACCGCAGGTCACCGACCCGTACCCGCTTGCCGGGATCGCAAACCAGGCCTGACACCCTTTTCCTCGACTGAACACAGGCTGTGGCGTACTTGTGGGGGTGTTCACTCAGCTGAACCTGTGCCCACTCAGCAGTAGTCGCACTCGTCATCGCTCTCCGGCACGTCTTCGACGTTCAGCCGGGTGGGTGGACGCGGATGCATGACCGCTTCACGGTTACGGCCCCCTTCGGAGTGCTCGGACACCTGGCACTGAGGTTGGCTGTCGGCCCGTATCTGCGGCGCCTTCTCGAGCAACGCGCCGCGCACATCAAGGGCCGCGCAGAAGTCGGCACGCCTTTCATCGAGTGAACACCCGCTCTAACGCACCGCAGCGAGTGCTCACTCGACAAAACCTGTGTTCACTCAGCAGCAGTCGCACTCGTCACCGCTCTCGGGCACAGCCACAACCGGGCAGCACGGATCACCCTTCCACGCGTTGATGCCTGCTTTCACCGCGATGACGGCGATGACCAGTGCCGCAATCGGATCCGCCCACGACCAGCCGAGCAGCGAGTTGAGCAGCAAACCGACCAACAAGACAGCAGAGAGGTAAGTGCAGAGCAGCGTCTGCTTCGAATCCGCGACCGCCGACAGCGAACCCAACTCCCGACCGGCTCGGCGTTGCGCATAGGACAGGGCCGGCATGATCGCCAAACTCACCGCAGCCAATACTATTCCGACGCTCGTGTGCTGAGCTTCCCCCAGACCGAACAGCGACCGAATCGCGTCGAACGAGACGTACGCAGCGAGCCCGAAGAACGAGAATGCGATCACTCGCAGTGCCGTCTTCTCACGGCTCGTCGGATCCGGCGCCGAGAACTGCCAGGCAACAGCTGCCGCCGAGGACACTTCGATCACCGAATCAAGGCCGAAACCGAACAGTGCTGCGGACGACACCCGTGTGCCCTCCGCCAGCGCGATGATCGCTTCGACGACGTTGTAGCTGATCGTGATCGCCACGAAGATGCGAATTCTTCTCGACAAGAGCGCACGCCGGTAAGTCGAGAGCCCGACACCGTCAACGGGCGCAACCATCAGCAGCACCCCTCTGATTCGCTGTCCGGGCAGTACGACGGATCCACCGCGAGTACGACCCCGAGCAGGTCGTCGAGGGCCCGACCGATATGTACATCGGCGAGTTCGTATCTGGTCCGGCGCCCTTCCGGGACGGCCACCACCAAGCCACAACCGCGCAGGCACGCCAGATGGTTGGACAGCTTCTGCCTGGTCACAGCCAGCGTTTCAGCGAGGTCGGACGGATACCGCGGTGCGGTCTTCAGTTCGAGCAGTATCCGTGTCCGAGTCTCGTCGGACAGTGCATGCCCGAACCTCGCAAGCACCGCCACGTTGGTCACCACATCTACGCCCTCGATATCCATACGTGCGACAGTACATCGAAAACTGGATTCAGAAAACGATGAACTCCGATGGTTCAAGATCCCACCATCGGGTAACGCAAGCGTGAAGCCACCCAACCAAGCGAACACCGGGAGCCCACATCCGATGAACCGTACAAAAGTCGACGACCACGTAGCGATGGCCGAACTACCGACAACCGGAAGCATCTTCCAGGCCTCGTGGCCGGTGCGTACGGGTGACATCCACACCGACAAACAACTGCGCCTCGACGCGATCGCGCGCTACCTCCAAGACGCGGGCTTCGACAATCTCGTCGACCGCGGCGCCATGGATACACACCCGCTGTGGATGGTACGAAGAACGGTGATCGATGTACTCGAACCGGTCGTCTGGCCGGATCGAGTTCACCTACAGCGCTGGTGTTCAGGCCTGTCGAACAAGTGGTGTTCGATGCGAGTTCGCATCAGATCCGATGGCGGCGGGTTGATCGAAACCGAGGCGTTCTGGATCAACATCGACCCGAAGACGGGAATGCCGGCATCCATCAGTGAGAAGTTCACCGCTGCCCTGGCATCAACGGCCGTGGACCAGCATCTTCACTGGCGTCGGTGGATCGACCCGACCCCGGACACGACGCCGTCAGCGGATACGCCGTTCCCGTTGCGCTCGAGCGATTTCGACCCCTTCGATCACGTGAACAACGCAATCTACTGGCAGCCCGTGGAAGATGCGCTGCCCGACAGATTACGAAGCGGGCCCTTTCGCGCGATCCTCGAGTACACCCAGCCCATCAAGAGAGGTGAGCAGGTGAGCGTGCGAACCGGCACGAACACGCTGCACATCGACGCAGGCGACGAGGCACGTGCGTCGGCGCGGTGGTTCGCCTTGACTCCGAAGAACAGCGATCAGGGGTGAAGTTTTCCGAATCCCACGACGGCAGAGTCGGATTGCCAGTCCAGATCATGAACCCGCACCTTGCCGAACTCGTTGCCGCCAACCGTGATCGCAGAGTTGCCGTCCACTGCCACAACGATGTTGGTGTGCTGACCGACCCATCTCGAACTGTCGTAGATCACCACATCACCCACGTTCGGGGTGTACCCGCTGCCGTTCTCGGCGTACGCGCCGATCCCTTGGTAATACTCCTGCAAGGTGTACACCCCCGGGATGCGCCAACTTCCGGAGTTCGGGTTGGACAACGGTCGACCCGCTTCCCTCATGATCCAGCTGACAAAGTCGGCGCACCACTCTTCGTCGATGCCGTCGGAATAGAAGGTGCCCGGACGGTCCTGCTCATGCTCGGATTGCAGTAGCTCGAGCACCCGACCTTGATCAGACGTGAGCGCACTCGCGTCCACCGCCGGGAACTCAGCCGTGTCCCAGGGCAGGTACCGCGATGGTGCGATCGCGACCACCACCACCCCAACCACGATCACGACGCCGAGCACCCCGGCAATCCAGAGCACGATGCGGCGTCGGCGGTTCGATTCGGCAGGACTCACCCTTACGAGTGTGCCAGCCTGCCGCGGACCGAATCGCCAACCACCCCGATGACCTGGCAATTCTCACCAAATTCACACGAATGTGCCACCAAACTATTGCGGTGGCACCAAAGTGGTGCCATAGTGATGCCATGGACTTGACACCGTACGTAGACAACCTTCGCCACGAACTCGCGGTGGCGGCCGAAGCAGGCGGAGAAGACGCAAAGGCACTCGCCGATCGTTTGACCGCACCGCTGGAATCAGCAGTGCGACTCACCCTTCTCGACGCATTGTCTGCGGCAGCCGCCGAGATCACGCGTGACCTCGCCCCGGGTTCGGTGGACCTGCGCCTGCGGGGACGCGAACCCGAATTCGTGGTGGCACCAGCCATCAGTGAACCGGTTCCAGCCCCCGTCGAAGAGGACCCGACTCCGGCACCGCGCCCCGTCACGGAGTCCGACGACGCCTCGATGACTCGAATCAACTTGCGGCTGGGGCAAGACCTCAAAGACCGGATCGAGGCGGCGGCCCGGGAAGCCGGTATCTCCGTCAACGCGTGGCTGGTTCGCTCGGCTGCAACGGCTCTGGAAGGCGGCGCGAACAGAAGCACTCCGAGACAGCGCACGTCCCAAGGTTCCGAAAGCTTCAGCGGCTGGGTGCACTGACACCGGCTTCATCTTTCGCACCACCCTCTTTCATCAACCGAGACAACCTCATCGGGAGTATCACCATGCCTACATTCAGCACACCTGACCCCATCACCTTGAACTTCGACGTGGCAGTCGCACAAATCCGGATCACGGCGAGCAGCCGCAACGACACTGTCGTGGAAGTGTTGCCCAGCAACTCGTCTCGCGAGGTCGACGTTCGAGTCGCCGAACAAACGCGCGTCGAATTCGCAGGTGGCCGGCTGCAGATCAAGACTCCGAAACAGCGCGGCCTCGGCATCTTCGGGAAGACAGGATCTGTGGACATCTCCGTTCAGCTTCCCTCCGGCTCGGAACTCGAAGGCACTGCCGCAGTTGCCAACCTCCGTAGCGAAGGCACTCTCGGACGATCACGGGTGAAGGTTTCCGCGGGCGATTGCACACTGGAAACCACCGGGCCGCTCAACGTCAGCACCGGGGCCGGCGCGATCATCGTCGAGCACGTGGCCGGTGACATCGACACGAGCACCGGGTCCGGAAGCATCCGCATCGGCCGCGTCGACGGCAACGCGGAGGTCAAGAACTCCAACGGCGACATCAACATCGGCACGATCACCGGCGCACTGAAGGCGAAGACCGCCAACGGCAGTGTCGCCGTCGAGCACGCCGAATCCGACGCGAGCGCCGCAACCGCCAACGGCGACATCCGTTTCGAGACCATCGAGAGTGGAGTCGTATCCGCCAAGACGGCCGCCGGGCGAATCCATATCGGCGTTCGATCCGGAACCGCCGCACGATTCGACGCTCATACGTCCTTCGGCCGCGTCGACAACCAGATGAATGCCACGCACGGTCCGGCTTCCACTGAACGCCGGGTAGACGTCCGGGCACACACCAGTTACGGCGACATCGTCATTCGACGTTCGGAGCCCCGAGAAGAATCCAACAAGAAGATCTAGCGAAAGGAACGCTGATGTCCCGTAAACCAGCCATCACCGCGACGGGCCTGAAGAAGGCCTACGACGACAAGACGGTACTGGACGGAATCGACATCTCCGTCGACCGCGGAACCGTCTTTGCGCTCCTCGGCCCCAACGGCGCCGGCAAGACCACCATCGTGGAAATTCTCTCGACCCTCGTTCCGGCAGACGGCGGCAACATCCGCATCGCCGGGTACAACCCTTCCGACGATCCCGACGCGGTGCGTTCGCGCATCGGCGTCACCGGGCAGTTCTCAGCAGTCGACGACTATCTGTCCGGTGAGGAAAACCTTCTCCTCATGGCCGACCTGCACCATCTCGGCAAGGACGAACGTCGAACGCGCACTGAAGAACTCCTGAAGAAGTTCGATCTGATCGACTCCGCGGACAAGCTGGCGTCGACCTACTCGGGCGGCATGCGTCGACGGCTCGACCTGGCAATGACGTTGATCGGACGACCGGAGATCATCTTCCTGGACGAGCCCACCACCGGCCTCGACCCCCGGAGCCGACGCACCATGTGGCAGATCATCCGGGAGTTGGTCGAGGGCGGTGTCACCATCTTCCTCACGACCCAGTACCTCGAGGAAGCTGATCAACTGGCCGACCACATCGCCGTCCTCGATCAGGGACGGATCGTCGCCCAAGGTACGGCAGCGGAACTCAAACGGCACATCCCCGGCGGCCACATTCGTCTTCACTTCTTCGACCGAGATCAGCTCGATTCTGCTGCAGCTGTTTTCGACGAATCATCACGTGACGATGCCGCCTATGTCCTCCAGGTCCCCAGCGACGGGGGTGTCCGCTCGCTGCGCTCTCTTCTCGACCAACTCGACGCTCACTCGATCGACGTCAAGGAACTCTCCGTGCACACACCCGACCTGGACGACGTGTTCCTGACTCTGACCGCCACCGAAAGGACCGACGCGCGATGACCACCATGACGCTTGCCTATCAGGACTCGAAAACCATGCTGCGTCGCAGCATTCGACACATCCTTCGATATCCGTCGATGACGGTGATGCTCGTCGGAATGCCAGTCGTTTTCCTACTGCTGTTCGTCTACGTGCTCGGCGGAACGCTCGGGAACGGCCTCGGCCCCGGCGGTGGCGGTGGCGGTCGAGCCGAGTACGTCAATTACGTTGCACCGGCGATCATTCTGATGACCGTGGCATCAGCGGCACAAGGTACTGCCATCTCCGTCGCAACCGATATGACCGCCGGGATCATTGCACGATTCCGAACGATGGCGATCACGCGCACGTCCGTCCTGACCGGTCACGTTCTCGGCAGCCTCCTTCAGACGATCGTGAGCCTCGTTGTCGTCATCGCCGTAGCGATAGCCGTCGGCTTCCGGCCCACTGCAGGCTTCGTGGAGTGGGCCGCGACGTTTGCACTCCTCGTCCTGGTCTCCATCGCCATGATCTGGTTGTCGGTCGCCTTCGGCCTCGTCAGCAAGAGTGTCGAGACGGCCAGCAACCTTCCAATGGTGTTGATCCTCTTGCCGTTCCTGGGAAGCGGCTTTGTCCCCACCGACTCGATGCCGACCGTGTTGCGATGGTTCGCCGAGTATCAGCCGTTCACTCCGATCATCGAGACTCTTCGAGGACTTCTTCTCGGCGAAGCCATCGGAAACAACGCGATACTCGCGATCGGATGGTGCGTCGCAATCACCTTCCTCTCCTACCTCTGGGCACGGAGTTTGTTCAACCGACGCCCGGTGCGCTGACCTCGAAACACACGATCTTCGAGAACGGGTACGGTGTCGCTGTCGTCGAGTTCCGAGGCGATGGCGACGTCGTGTGGAAACCCCATGACGATCAACTCGCGCCCTGAGGCGCAGTCCCGTAACCATTCCTCGTACGAATCCGACACCGCCGTCCAGGCAGTCGCCGCCATCTGCGCCTCGGGCGATGGGGACCCTTCCCAACCAGTCACGGTCAACGCCGTGACAACCGCACCGGCGCCCCACAGATCCTCCACCGCCGGACGCAACTCTCCACCGGGCCACTTTTCACCGGACGCGACTATCGCAACCCTCGATCTCGAACCATGTTCGTGCACAATCCAATCAGCGACGGCGGAAGCGTTCCTCAACGAAGCGCCGACACACACCGCAACCTGAGATGCCAACGCAAACGCGATAGTCGACCCGTTCGGCGACGGCAGCACCAGCCGACTCGGCACCTCGGCTTCGCGAATCGTCTTGGGAGACAGACTGATCTGACCCTCCGCGGCTACGCTTCGCCTCACCGCCAGGACCGCATCGGCATCACGCGCGTAATCGAACGCGCGCTCGTCATTCCAGGAAAAGGGAAGTACGTCGATTCCCGCGTCGGCGGCAACGCTCAGCGTCGTCGTGAACGAGAGAACGTCTACCACCACTGCCACATCGACGCCGGCAGCAATCGCTTCGGCGCCGCGCAACCCCCAGTCGAATCGAAGTCCGTAATCGAGTTGGCGATGCTCCGGATTCATCGCACCAGCATCTCAGAAACGAATCAGCTTGTCCGGCACGCGCAAGTCATCGTGCTCGTACAGTGCTCGCACGGCAACGGGATCGTCGGCGGCGCACACCGCGGCGACATCGTCCAACAGTAGGTCGTAGTCGGCGCCTGTCTTTCCGTCGTAGGCGTCCGTCATACGACCCCACTCGTCCCACGGCAGAGTTTCGACCTTGTTCATCGCGGCAAGATCCTTCACTGCGTTGCCGCGGATCTCGGCCGGCCCCCAGTTCTCGGTGCCGTACACCCCGAACTGGGACCCGTCGATCACGCCGCGTCGATACGCCAGCCACGCCTCACCACCACTGAGGAATTCTCCCGGCTGCAGATCATGGGCGTGAGGAAGGACGTTTTGTCCGAGGATCTCCGAATCGATGCGGATCCACCGCTTGCCGGCGTCGTCCCAGTACTCGGTGATCCAGTGGTCCACGCCCTGTCCCGGTTGAAAGTAGGTGGCAAAACCACAGCGGACGCGAGCGGCAATTCCGCGATAGCGCAGAAACGCACAACTCAAAACAGCAAAGTGCCGACAGGTTCCGACGAGCCGCTTGTCGGGTTCTCGGGCGGAGGTCACCGGTGCCGGATCGAGCGCAAGCAGGCGTTGAAGCAGAACGCTTGCCGGCCGGATCTGGTTTTCGTCGAATCGGTCGGCAGGCAGATTCAGCGACTGAGCATCGGTGGGTTGGACCACCAGGTACGGCACTACCCGGCATATTTGCATGGGGTCGGTGGGGAGCGACTCGAGGGCGAGCATGTCCACCCCGTCGATGCGGGTGAACGATCCTGCTGATGTGTAGTCGAGAACCGCCGTCATGGGCGGAGGTTAACAAACACTGCCGACACAGCAACTCCACTATGGTTAGGGTCCCATAACCATGAAACCCGAGGTTGCCGTGAACCCTATGTTGAACCGCCGTGCCATGCTGTCCGTCACTTTCGCAACAGCAGCCGGTTTCGCCCTTGCTGCCTGCGGCGACAGTGCGAAAGACGAATCCACTCCCGGCACCGAAGGTGCTCACGCCGAGGTCAACGCCTTCCCGGTGACGATCGACCACAAGTTCGGCTCCACCACCATCGAGCAGGCACCCAGCCGCATCGCAGCGGTCGGTATCGGCGACGCGGACGTTTTGCTTTCCCTCGGGCTGACGCCCGTCCTGGTCCCGGTGTGGAAGGGATCGACCGACGACGGAATCGGCGTCTGGGCCGACTCCGCAGTCCAGGGCGCCGAGCCGACGCCATTGGCCAACGCCACCACCGATTTCGACATCGAAACGATCGTGGCTGCAGCGCCTGACCTGATCATCGCCGTCAACAACGCGATCGACGAGGATCTGTACAAGCAGCTCAGCGCCATCGCGCCGACGGTGCTGCACGCCGCCGATCAGACGGATTGGGTTCTGCCCTGGCAGGAAGTCACGACCCGTATCGGTACGGCTGTGGGCGTTCCCGCGCAGGCAAAGCAGGAGGTCCAGGAAGTCGAAGACCTCATCGTTCGCACCCGCGCGGAGAACCCCCAGTTCGAAGGCAAGACAGCAGCTCTCGTCATTCGCTGGAGCGATGGAAATCTTCGAGCGTTCAGCCCCGAGGCTGCGCGCGCTCAGCTGCTCACGCAACTGGGGTTCACGGCGCCTGCCGCACTGAAGGACCGGTTCGCGGGCAAGCTGAACTACGAGATCTCCGCCGAGAACTACGACCTTCTCGAGTGCGACTACCTGCTCTTCGACAACTACGAGAAGGCTCGCGCCGAGATGGAGTCGCAGCCGGCGTTCACCAATCTGAACGTGGTCGAGACCGGAGGCCTGATCAGCTTGGACCCCATCGTCAGTGACGCGGTGTCCATGCCGAACCCGCTCACCATTCCGTTTGTGCTGGAAGATTTCGTCGCAAAGATCAATCAGACGATCGCGGGTCGATAACTTTCGTTCGGCCTGACCACACCCACAACACCACAGCCGACACGGCCACGCAGAGCGCAACGGTCACCCATGGTGACGCCGGCGCTGCGTGGCCGTTGTCGACGAGGTCGTACGCGAATCCGACTCCCACGGTTCCCAGGAGCGCGAGCAGACCGCCGATCGTGTTGAGCATGCCGAAGTGCGCTCCGAGGTTGCTTTCACGACCGAGGATCGCGATGGTGTCTCGCATCGGCGGCACCATCAACATCTGTCCCAGGTGCAGCAGCCCGATCCACACCGCCAGACCGACTATCTGCGTCGACGCCGAAGCTGCGGAGTCGACGCCGGTGACCAGCGGAACCAGGAACGACACCGAAATGAGCACAAGCCCGAAGGTGATCGCGCGCCGATGCCCGATGCGGTGGGCAACCGCGACCGTCGGTCCCTGCCCGACGATCACCAACACCGCCGCGCCCACGTAGAACCATCCCAGCGCCGACTGCGAACCGATTCCGCGCTCGAGCTGTTCCGGAAGCATCAGGTACAGCTGGCTGTACGCAACCAGCTGAAAACTGCAGAGCGTCGCGAAGAGCAGAAAGTTGTTGTTGGTCAGGACACTTCGCCAGACGTCGCGCAGCGTATAGGTCGACACCGGGCCGTCGTGGGCATCGCCCGGTCGGGGGAACCAGATGAAGAACCCGACCCACATGATCGCGAAGAGCAACGCGGCGCTCGACGCCGTCCACGAGAACGGAAACATCAGGAGAGCAGCTCCCAGCGCCGGACCGATCACTGTTCCCAGGCGGCTGCACATCTGTTCCACTGCAAACAAATCGGTACGACGCATAACTCCGGCGGACTCGAGTTCGCGTCCGTACTCCGCGTTGGCCGACTCCACTGCGGGCGCGAAGAGCGCGGCAGCAAAGCCGACCAGGAGCACGCCGACGATCACGGCGCTCATGCTTTCTGCCAGACCGAGCATCAGAAAACCGACTACACGAACGGCTATGCCCAGCAGGATGATCGGACGCTTGCCGAACCTGTCGGCGAGGCTTCCACCGATGAAGAACATGCCCTGCTGACTGAACATCCGCAATCCGAGGACGAGGCCGACAATCCAGGCCGCAAATCCGAGGTCCTCCGAAAGGTGCACCGCCAGAAAGGGGACAACCAGATAGAACCCGATGTTGAACAGCACCATCGAGAGGAGGAGCAGCTTCACCACCGGCGGCAGGACACGAACCTTCGCGAAGGTCTTGTTACCGGGGAAACGCTCACTGAGTACCACGATCAGAAGACTATTGCCCGCACGGCGTTCTGTGGAAATCTGCCATTTTACAATTGGTTAACTGTCCGTTTAGGTAGCGATGGTAATCATCTTCCGGGGGTTCGAGCACACGACAACGAGAGCCGGGATTTGATGAATGGATTGACGCGCCGCCAGATGGTCAAGGCGATGGCGGTAGCCGCGGGCACAGTCACCGCGAGCGCATTTACATTGGGTGCCAATACCTCCGTCGCGGGGGCGAGCCCCGCGCAGGAGATCAAAGTGCTCTCCCTCAACACCTGGCACGGCGGAACCAAGATCAACGGTGGCCTGCAGCTGATCGCCGACATGATCATCTCGACACAGGCGTCGATAGTTCTCCTGTCGGAAGCCGGCACTGCGACAACTGCATTGGCGGACATGCTGACCAAATCAGGAACCACCTTCTACGGAGCAGCGTCCTCCGACGTGGGGATTCTCTCCAAGTTTCCGATCGAGGAAACAGCCGACCTGAACTCGATGATCAAGGCAGTCGTGACGGTCGACGGCAAACAAATCGCTGCTTACTCGGCACATCTGGCCTACACGTCCTACGCGACGTATCTACCGCGCGGATACGGCGCGGGTGTTCCCAAGCCCGGAGAGTTCTCCGAGTTCGGCTGGAACAAGATGCCGTCCGGTCCGGTCACGGACCCCGAGACGGTTCAGCGCGTGAACATCAATTCGGGACGACCCAAGGCGATTTCGACGTTCGTCGACGATGCGGCAAAAGAACGGGCCAAGGGCAGATCCGTCATCCTCGGTGGCGATTTCAACGAACCGTCGGCCCTGGATTGGACCGACGGCACGCGAAATCTGTTCGACCACAACGGTGTAGTCGTTCCTTGGGAATCCACCCGCCTGCTCGACCAAGCCGGATTCGTCGACGCTTACCGCAGTAAGTACCCGAACCCGGCCACACACCCGGGCTTCACCTGGCCGTCCGACAATCCCGACGTCGACACCTCACAGCTCACCTGGGCACCCGAGGCAGACGAACGCGATCGGATCGACTACATCTTCGCCGATCGCGCTTCCGACCTGAAGTTGGGATCTGTAGGAATCATCGGACCCCGAAAGACGATCGTGCACAACAAAAGAGTGGAGGAGAACTCCCAGGACAACTTCATCGCTTCACCGACGCCGTGGCCGACCGATCACAAGGCCGTTCTTGCGACGTATCGTTTTGCCAGCTTCGGCGGCGGATCATCTACCGGTTCGTGGAGCGGTTCCTGACAGGGCATCTCGTAGCCAGTCGATCATCATCGGCGTCAACTCGGGCAGCTTGGTCACTGCGCAGTGCCCCGCATCCGGGATGACGTGTACCTGCGTGTTCGGGCGCTCCTCGAAGAGAGTGGTATCCGAGAGCGGGATGTGAACGTCGTCGGCCCCGTTGACCACAAGCATCGGGGTCCGGCCGTCGTCGGCGGTCATCAAGACACTGCGATCGAAAGCACGCAGACCCTGTACCAGCGCCTCTTTGGTTGCCGGTGCATCGAAACCCAGTGCGTTTCCGACGATGTCACCCATGCCGTAGACCAGGCGCTCCGCGTTCGCGGTCTCGAACGCGCCCTTGACCGGGGCGCCGATGTTGATCACCGCATCGACGGCGCCGGTCAACCCCGACCGCACGGCGAAGTTGCCACCGAAGGAGACTCCCAGGTGTGCCACCTGGCCATTGCCGAGGGCGCGAGCCGTCGCCACCAGTCCGTCGATCACCTCGTCACCGAAAGCGTCGAGAGGAACCGGTGATTCACCAGTTCCCGGCTGGTCGAAGGCAACAACAGTCACTCCGGCGTTCTTCGCGAACGCACTGACCAACGGATGCATGTCCATCTTCCAGCCGTCGACGCCGCCGCTGAGCAACAGGACGGGTGCATCCTCGTACCTCCCGTCCACGGAGAGAATGTGCACCGGTAGCTCGATCTCGCCGGATCGGTAGGGCAGGGACAGGATTCGACGCTCGAACTCGAGCCCGAATCCCGGTGCTGCCTTGACGTATTCGTCCACCTGATTCTGCAGGGCCCGGCGCCGCGAATCGTTGGCCAGGACGGGGAACTTGGCGATTCCGTAAATCATCGCCGCGAGTGAATGATTGCCGTCGGCGGAGTACTTTGCTGCCAACGCCGACCACTCGTACGACCAACCACCCGGCGCGTCGGCCCAGGTCGAGTGGATGGACGCGCGCAGTTCCTCGAGATCCGAGACGGGGAGCCCGAAGCTCAGAAACTGTCCTGTGCGCTCTTCGAAGAGGCCTCGGTGATCGACAGGAAATTCGTATGACATGGGAAAACACCCCTCAATTCATCTCTAATGCAACGATCAGTTGCATTATCTCAGTGAACCACGCGCCTCCAGCTAACACAACACCTTGTTGCGATAAGGTTGACTCATGACTTCGACACCACAACGGCCCGGAGGGCGTAGTGCCAGGGTGCGCGAGGCCGTCCTGGCAGCCACGGCGGCCGAATTGTCCGAACGCGGATTCGCCGCGATGACCATCGAGGACATAGCCACCCGCTCCGGAGTCCACAAGACCACGATCTACCGGCGATGGAGCACGCTGTCCCAACTGGTGGCCGACGCGGCCGTCGAGGTATCGGCAACCACCGTTCCCATCCCGGATACCGGTTCCATCGAATCCGATCTGCGCGAGATGGCCAGATCGATAGTCGCACTGGTGACCAGCGAGTCAGGCGGCGCGTTGGTGGCTGCACTGTTCTCCGATGCGGTCCGCACGCCCGAGGTCGCGAGACTCAAGCGCGAGTTCTATTCCGCACGTTACGAACTGGCAGACATCGTCGTTCGCCGAGCAGTCGAGCGCGGGGAGATCTCCGAGAAGGTCTCGGCCGCTGATCTTCTGGCGGCCGTCGCCGCACCCATCTACTATCGCCTGCTGGTCGCCGATCTACCCGTCGACCAGTCGGTTGCCGATCGTGCTGCTGCCGGCGCGCTCGCTGCGGCCCGCGCCGGGGCACTCGATCAGGCCGAATGAGCCAGTGAATTCAGCGCTTCCACGATTGCCTCGTTGAATCCGCTGCCGCCATGCCCGGCGCCGTCGAGTACCACCAACTCACTACCCGGCCAACGCCGGTGGATCGCCCAGGCAGTGTCGAGTGGCCCGGAAATGTCATACCGTCCGTGCACGAGAATCGCGGGAATCTCAGCGAGACGGTCCATTCCGTCCAATATCTGATTCGGCGCCAGGAAGCAGTCGTTACCCCAGTAATGCGTAACCAGCCTGGTCATCACCCGGCGGAAGTCCGGATTCTGGTATCGAACACTCGGAGTCCACCCCGGCATCAGCGACACGTGCACGTCTTCCCAACGGCACCACTGCAACGCGGCATTCTCGCGCACAACAGGATCCGGATCGGCAAGCAGTCGCGCGTACGCCGCGGGGAGGTTTCCGTCACGCTCGTCCACCGGCAACGGCGCCACGAACTCTTCCCATTCACGCGGAAATACCCGGCCCATGGCACGGGTGATCCACTCGATTTCGACCCTCGTCCCGCCGGTGATCGCGCCCAAGGCCATTGCGATCACCCGCTCGGGAAACGCCTGGGCGTACACCAGACCCAAACTCACGCCCCAGGAAAGTCCCGTGACGATCCATCGCTCGATACCGAGATGCTCACGAAGACGCTCGATGTCTTCCACAATGTGCGCCGTGGTGTTCACGGTCAGATCGACGTCCGGACTGCTCGCAAGCGGAAGACTGCGCCCACAGCCTCGCTGATCGAACAGAACTGCGCGAAAGGCTTCGGGATCGAAGAAACGCCTGGCGCCGACAGTGCATCCCGAACCGGGACCGCCGTGGAGGTAGAGAACCGGAATGCCCGCAGGATTGCCGACTGTCTCCCAGTACAGACTCTGACCATCCGCCACTTCCAACAGACCGGACTCGTACGGTTCGACGGGCGGGTACAGGACAGCAGTCATAGGCGGTGATTCTTCCATCAAGCTGCCTACTCGAGTAGGCAGCACGCGGCCGAGCAATGGCCTAGCGTGGACAGGACACCACTGCGACGGGAGTACACCAGATGCGTGATGGGTTCAGGTTGCCGGGATACGGCGGCGCCGCAGTCTTCCTTCGCAGTCATGCGGTTCCCGCCACTGTCTTCGAATCCGACGTGCCCACACTCGTTTTCGACGTCGGACTGCTCAGCCCCGACCGCTTCAATCAGTATCTCAGCCGACATACGGACGACGGATTCGTCGAACGGCTGGCGGCGTTCTTCTTTCACGCGGCCGCAGACTTCCATCCCGAGAAATCGCTTCCGGCGTTCACCGACGAACGACTCGGGCTGATGATCTCGGTCTGTTCCAGCACCGATCGAGAGGTGGAGCTCGACTTCTCACTCGCCGAGGATCCCGAATCGGAGGACACCGAACGCGACGAGATGACCTTCGAGACAAGCCGAGTCGTCCTCGCGACCTCGGCGCAGACGGTTTCTCGACTGACCGGTGGAGTAACCACCCACTTCGACGGGGAGTTGTAGAGACATGGGTTTTCTCTTCGAGGTTCTCGATTTTCCCGAAGGCAGTCGGATGACCGATCTGTGGAACAACACATGGGCTGAGCCGGCAATGGGCGAGGAGATTGCCTCCGGCCACTTCATTCATCTGGGCGACGATCAACACGTCGACGTGGAGACCGATTTTCTCAGTAGCCACCTACCGTTCAACGTGGCAGGCTTCGGTGGAGTCTTTCCCGACGGCAAACCTTGGATGTTCGTCATGCAGAAGGCGCCGGCGGACCTCGCGACCAGCCTTCGCGGCGAGGACGATCCGCACTCACTTCTGCGCGGATCACTCGACCGCGCCATGTCTTTCAACCCTGATGCACTGGTGGCCGAGGAATTGTCCTGGAGGCACGCCGATCTGGTGAAGGTGTACGAGGAAGAGGGAATCCCTGCGGTATCCGTCGCGGGTTGGTCGGTTGCGGATCTCCTGCGTGGCCTCTTGGCGCAGTGTTGCAACGTCGAACTTGCCGCTGTCGTCGCCGGATACCCAGAGTGCGCCTATCCCGAATCGGCGCATGCGTGCGAAGCGGACGTGTTCTCAGACGTGTTCGCCGGTTGGGTCAGCGGACTGCGGTGATGTGACGGAGGAGACTCCACCCTACCGATATTTCGGAGTAGACTCATTTATGAGCGTGATCCGAAATGGAACGAGGTGAGCGGGATGACGAAGCCGGACCAAGAGCTGGGCCGTCGCGAACGCAACAAACTCGAGAAGCAGACACGCATCTTCGACGCCGCTGCCGAACTGTTCGCGGAAAAGGGCTACAGCGCAGTCACAACTCAAGAAATTGCCGACCGCGCCGATGTAGCCGGCGGCACTCTCTTTCGTTACGCCGCAAGCAAAGCCGAGTTGCTGCTCATGGTGTACAACGCGGAATACCGCAAGCAGATCGAATTGGGAGAAGAGCGTGAAGCCAAGTCGACCGGCACAGAAGATCGTGTGCTCGAGCTGGTTTCACCCCTGCTGATCGCAAGTCGCCGAAACGACGAGAACACCGGCATCTACCAACGCGAGGCGTTGTTCGGTGAGCCCAGCGAGTGTTTCCGGGCCGAAGGCCTGGAACTCTCGCAGCGCCTGCAAACGCGGATTGCGCAAATCTTGCACGAGGCACACCCCAACCACACCACCCGAACCACCACTGCAGCGCGAACGATTTCCAACGTGCTGCACTTCGAAATAGCCCGCGCGGCATTGGACCGGATCACGGCTGACGAACTCACGAACATCGTTGCCGCACAGGTCCGATTGACGCTTGCCGGACTACCCACCGAATAGGATTGAGGATCGAAAATGACTGAACTGAAGCAGATCACCGTTCTGGGTACCGGAGTTCTCGGCTCACAGATCGCCTATCAGACCGCCTATCACGGCTTCGACGTCGTCGCGTACGACATCAACGCCGAGGTCATCGAAAAGGCCAAGGCTCGGTTCGACTCGTTGGCCGCGGCCTACAAGGCCGAGAACGTCGAGGGTGCCAAGGAAGGCAAGGCTGACGAAGCGCTGCAACGTATTACGTACTCGTACGATCTAGGCGAAGCCGTCGCCAAGGCCGACCTGGTCATCGAGGCAATTCCCGAGGACATCGCCATCAAGCGCGACACCTACGAGAAGCTTGCCACGGTTGCTCCTGAGCACACGGTGTTCGCTACCAACTCCTCGACGCTGCTGCCGAGCGATCTCAAGGAGTTCACCGGCCGCCCCGAGAAGTTCCTCGCACTGCACTTCGCAAATCACGTGTGGGTCAACAACACTGCCGAGGTCATGGGCACCGAGTCCACCGACCCCGCCGTGTACCGCGAGGTCGTCGAGTTCGCGAAGAACATCGGCATGGTGCCGATCGAACTCAAGAAGGAGAAGGCGGGCTATGTACTCAACTCGCTCCTGGTCCCGCTCCTCAACGCAGCATCCGACCTGCTGATCGACGGCATCGCCGATCCCGACATGGTCGACAAGACGTGGCGTATCGGTACCGGAGCCCCGTTCGGCCCCTTCCAGATCATGGACGTCGTCGGGTTGACCACCGTCTACAACATCTCCTCCCAGGGCGGCGAGAAGCAGCGCGAATTCGCCGACTACATCAAGAAGAACTACATCGACGAGGGCAAGCTCGGCGTTGCTGTCGGCGAGGGCTTCTACAACTACAAGGGCTGATCAACTGCAGGGCTGATCAACTGCAGGGCTGATCAACTGCAGGGCTGATCAACCAACAGGCTCACCGCGCGGTGGTTACGACGTGAATTCACGTGGTAGCCACCGCGCGGACGTCTGTTGTCAGTAAGTCCGAAACCACCCTGAGCGATTGTGACGCAAGCTTCTTCACGTGCGAACCCATCATCAGGAGAGATCCCCACATGCGTCGTTCCGCCATCTCGGCACTCACAACACTGGCACTGCTCGGCGCCGGAACATTGGTCAGCACTCCCGCTGTCGCCGCTCCCCTCGCGTGTGGCGGAATCTCCACCGGTTCGTTCTCAGGCTCCGCCGGCGGATCGGAGTACCTGTGCGCCAAGGAAGGTGATCTCCTGGACGTGCGCATCGGCGACGTTCACGCGACACAACCGTCCCTCGGCTACGACGAGGTGTACTACAAGCTCGGGCGATACACGCTCGGAAAAGACACGATCAACAAGAAGTTCGACGACTGGTGTGAGGCGAACGGCCAGATCCAGGCCGCGACCGCTACTGCGGCGTCGACACTGAAGGACCCGTCGTCCTTCACCTGCCAGCTCCCGGTGGGTCAGGAAACCGCGGAGAGCATCGCGCCCATGAAGACCGTGGTCGTCGGTCCCCGCGGCGATCTCTATCTGACCGACGGTCACCACACCCTCACGTCCTTCATCGAGACGGCCGACGGCGGTCCCGACCTTCACGTGCGACTGCGGGTTCTCGGCAACCTCAGCGGCTTGAGTGAAGGTGCCTTCTGGACCGAGATGGAGAAGAACAAGTGGGTCTGGTCGCGTGACGTCGACGGAAACCAGGTACCGGTCCAGGCTCTGCCGAAGAGCGTCGGCCTGGCCAACTTCGCCGACGACAAGTACCGCAGCTTGATGTACTTCTCCCGCGACATCGGATTCGCCGCAGGCACGATTCCGTTCCAGGAGTTCTACTGGGGCGCCTGGGTCCGCGACACCGCGCCCGTCGACCTCACCAACTGGAATCGCGATGATCTCTCCAGCTACCTGGGCACCGTGAAGTCGGTGACCAAAGCACAGACAGCGTTGACGGGCGATGCCGTCGTCGACAGCGGATTCACTGCCACCGATCTTGGCGTCCTGTCGGCCTGGAACGACGGCAAAGCCGAGTCCAAGGGCGAGTTCGCAAAGCTGTCCAAGCCGTACACAGACGACAAGCCGGGCAAGATCGCCTACGCACTTGCCTACAAAGCAACCCTCTGACCTGCTCAGATCCAAGTCACACCAAGTAGACTTGACTAAGGTAAGCCTCTACTCAGTAGTCTGATCCCATTCGGGTGCCGCTTCATCGAAGCAGCGACGCCCTGCCCTGACGGAATACATGCCGTCGTATCTGCCCGGTCGAACAATCTCCGGGCAACCAGGACAGGGAGAAGGTTGCTGCAGTGAGCACGTCCATCGTCGGTTTGTACGACCCCTCAGATGACAAGAGCAGTTGCGGGGTCGGGTTCATCACGCGCAAGGACGGCGTGCAGACCCACGATGTCCTGATCAAGGGGCGAGAAGCACTCTGCTCGGTACCGCACCGCGGCGGTATGTCTTCCGAGGGCGTCGGCGACGGCGGCGGTGTCTCGGTTGACCTCTCCCTCCAGTTCTTCCGCAAGGTCACCGGGCGCTCAGATCTCCGCGCCGGTCGCTTCTGCGTCGGCAACTTCTTCCTTCCGGACGACGATGCTCAGCATGCTCGTGCAGCCGCTCTGGTGGAACGCGAACTTCTGGACCGAGGCTTCACCACCCTCGCTGTGCGCAACGTGCCGGTCGACGACTCGGCGATTCGGCCGGCAGCCATCGCGCATCAGCTTCCGATCAGGCAGTGGATTTTCGAGGTCCCCACTCCGCGTCCCGAGCCTGCGGCAGTCGATCGCCTCGTGCACGAAGCTCTGCTCGCCATCGAAGCCATCGCGTACAACACCCCTGCACTACGCGGGTTGTACCCACTCTCGCTCAGCGCGCGAACTCAGGTTCTCAAGGGTCGCTTGAACTCCGACGAAGTGATCCCGTACTTCCGCGACCTGGTCGACCCCGATCACGCCGTGCACACGATGTACTTCCATACGCGGTTCTCGACCAACACGGACCCGCATCCCACGATGGCGCAGCCGTTCCGGTTCATGGCTCACAACGGAGAACTGAACACGGACAAGAAGAATCGGCTCTCCGAAGCTGCTGTCGCCAGTGCAAAACGACGTGCGATCGTCCGTCCGCCCGGCCAGTCCGACAGTTGCCGACTCGATCAGACCCTGGAAGCACGCGTCATCGAGGACAGTGTCGACCTGGTGACGGCTGTGGTCTCGATGATGCCGCCTGCCTGGGAAAACGACACCACCCTCTCCCCCGCAGTGCGTGCGATGTTCGAGTACTTCTCGCTGTACGAGGAGAAGAACGACGGACCGGCAGCGCTGGTGTTCGGCGACGGCACCATCATCGGTGCGCGCCTGGATCGCCTCGGTCTGCGTCCACTACGCACGATCGAGACGCACGACTACGTGTGCGCATTCTCCGAAGCCGGACAGATCGCGTTCGCGCCTGAGACGGTGATTCACCGTGGCCGCGTCGAGGCCGGCGGAATGTTGTACTTCGATCATCGAGACCGCCATACCTACACTGCCCGCGAAGCTCTGGAAAAGATTGCCGCTCAGCGCGACTACCAGTCGTTGCTGGAGCAATCGCGAATCCTGATCGAAGACATTCCCACCGTGCCAGCGGAGAAGGTCAGCTCCCCGACCCGCTACAACGGCACCTTCGAGGTTCATCAGCGCTACATGGCGTACTCCCTGGATCAGGAAAGTTTCAAATTCCTGATGGATCCGATGCTCACACACGGAGCCGAAAAGGTCTCCGCCATGGGTTACGGCAACGCCATCAACGCATTCAGCGACCGCGAAGGCGGTGTGGCACGTTACTTTTCACAGCGATTCGCCCAGGTCACCAACCCTCCGCTCGACAGCATCCGTGAAGCGGACGGTATGACCCTCCGGGTCGCATTGGGTGCGAAGATGTCCCCCGGACAGGGCAAGCAGATCGTCATCGCCTCGCCGATCCTCGGGCACCTGGACATGCTCAAGATCCGCGAACAGAACCACACTCCGCACCGCCGCTTCGAAATGCTCTACCCCGCCGAGGGTGACGCGCAGGCAATGGTCGACGCGATGACCGCGCTCGGCGATGCTGTTGTAGCCTTCGCGGCCGAACAGGGCGGAATCGCAGTCCTGACCGACCGCCACGTATCTCACGAGCGCGCAACACTTCCCGCGATCATGGTCGTCGGAGCATTGAACCAACGCCTCATCGACGCGGGCCTGCGATTGCGCGTCTCTCTCATCGTGGAGAGCGGCCAGATCGAGTCCTCACACCACGTTGCGGCCGCACTCGGTTTCGGCGCTTCCGCCGTCTACCCGCTGTCCGTTCAGTTGCGAGCCGAGGAGAAGTTCGCCGCTGACCCGGACGCCGCGTTCCGACGCTTCGCGAAGGCCGCCGAGAAGTCCCTGATGAAGACGATGGGACGCGTCGGTCTGTGCACCGTCGAGAGCTACATCGGTGGAGAATTCTTCGAACCCAACTTCCTCGACACTTCCGACCCTGTTCTGCGCCAGTGGTTCCCCAACATGAAGTCACCGGTGGGTGGCGTCGGTTTCGACACCGTCGCGGTGACCTCGAAGCAGTGGCACGAGCGTGCGAGCGAAGTCGGGGGCGAGAAGGATCTGCCACTGCTCGGCCTGTTCAAGGAGCGTGCAGACGGCGCAGGGCATTCGTTCGGTACCACCGCGGTCCGTAAGTACGTCGAACTCACCGAAGAGAAGATCGCGTTCGACAGTCCCTCCGGAACAGAACAATTCGAGGCTCTACGTCTACTGCCGCTCGGACGGCTCGACGACGCCTTCCGCCTCGATGCGGGGGCCTACCGGGCGACGAGCTTCGACCGGTTGACCACCGAGCAGATCGACGACTTCGACATCACCGCCGGGTACCGGGACTTTTCCACTGTCATGGCTGCGGAACGATCGCGTCGTCCCGCCGCGTTGCGCGATGTCATCTCCGTGCCCGGTGATGTCACATTTGCGGTGACGACAGCCGAGTTCACCGATCAGATCAGCCGATTCTCGGTGCGCGGCAATAAGACGATCGTGATGCGTGGAATCCGGTGTGAATCTGCCGCGGACGGCCGGTACACACTTAGCCTGGACGGTCCACTGGCCGACGACACCGCTCGGGTGGTAGCACTCGGCGATGCTCTTTCCGTCGCCTTTGCCGACGACGTCACCATCGAGGCCACCGACCCGGATCTGGTGCTGAATGCAACCGGTATTGCGGCAGAGTTCCTTTCCAAGCTGAGGGTCGCACCGGCAGGTGTACCTCTCTCCGAGGTACAGAGTGCAAGCGACATCACCCCGAAGTTGGCGTCGGGTGCCATGAGCCATGGCGCACTGAACGCTCCGGCGCACGAAGCCGTCGCGCACGGCACGAACATGGTCGGTGCGATGTCCAACAGCGGCGAAGGCGGCGAACACCTTTCGCGCTACAACACGATTCGTGCATCGCGCATCAAGCAGTTTGCATCCGGACGCTTCGGAATCTGGGCGGGCTACCTCGCCGATCCGATGCTCGAAGAGATCGAGATCAAACTCGGCCAAGGCGCAAAACCCGGTGAGGGCGGGCAGCTTCCGGCCGCCAAGGTCACCGTCGACATCGCTGCCGCCCGCGGCGGAACGCCCGGCGTCGAACTGGTTTCGCCGCCGCCTCACCACGACACGTACTCCATCGAGGACCTCGCTCAGCTCATCCACGACTGCAAGGCAGCTCGCATTCGGGTGATCGTGAAGTTGGTGTCCTCGGAAGGAATCGGCACCATCGCCGTCGGTGTCGCCAAGGCCGGCGCCGACGTCATCAACGTCGCCGGAAATACCGGTGGCACCGGCGCCGCTTCGGTGACCAGCCTCAAGTACGCGGGCCGTGCGGCCGAGGTCGGTATCGCAGAGGTCCATCAAGCTCTGTGTGCCAACGGGCTTCGCCAGAAAGTCGTTCTGCGATGCTCGGGCGCGCATCAGACCGGCAGCGACATCATCACTTCCGCCCTCCTCGGCGCAGACAGCTTCGAGTTCGGTACGTCGGCGCTGATGATGATGGGCTGCGTCATGGCCAAGAACTGCAACATCAAGTGCCCCGCCGGTCTGACCACCAACCCGGAACTGTTCGACGGCGATCCCCGCGCGATGGCGCAGTACCTTCTCAACATCGCTCACGAAACTCGGGAACTGCTCGCGAATCTGGGAATGCGATCCCTTCAGGAAGCGCGGGGTCGAACGGATCTCCTGCATCTGCTCGATCACCCGTCTATTGTCGGCAATCTGAAGCTGGACGCGGTGTTCGAGACCGCTCCGAACATCACCATCGACAATCCTGTGTACCTCGAACGTGAGTACGCGCTCGACGAGAAGATCATGGACGAGGTTCGCACGGTGTTCTTCAACCGTGGCGAGGCCTCGGTCGCCGTGTCCGGACCTGAATTCGCCGAAGGTGCACTGCACCTGGGTAACCGGAACAAGAGCGTCGGTGGTCAGTTGGCGATCGACCTCGAACGCGAACTCAACTACGGAGCGGCCGGCCTTCTCGCTCCGGGAGTACTGACCGACGAGCGTGGGCGACGCTACCTGGCGCCGGGCAGCGTGCGCGTCCTGACGACCGGATCTGCGGGCCTGTCGTTCGGCGCATTCTGCAACGACGGCATGCACCTGGAACACACCGGGACATGTAACGACGGCGTAGGAAAGAGCATGAGCGGCGGCGTGATTGCCGTGCGCAGCCCAGGCGGCGGCTCCAGTGACGCCGGTGGAAACGTGTTGATCGGCAACTTCGCGCTCTTCGGCGCCACCGGTGGACGAGTGTTCGTCGAAGGTGAAGCAGGCGATCGCTTCGCAGTTCGCAACTCCGGCGCCAGTGCTGTCGTAGAAGGTGTCGGAGACTTCGCCGGCGAGTACATGACCAACGGTGCTGTCGTGAATCTCGGCGAGTTCGGCAAGGGTGTCGGCAACGGCATGAGTGGTGGCTTCTTCTACCAGTACGACCCTCGTGGCGAATTGGCACTGCGAGCAAGTACCGATTCCGTACTGCTGGGTTCGATCACCGCCGCGACCGACCCTCTTGCCGCCGTCCACAACCACGCAGTACAACTCCTGCTCGAACTGCATGTGGAGGCAACGGGATCCGCGCTCGGCACCCGACTGCTCGAGAACTGGGAAGTCGAACAGCACTCGTTCGTCTACGCGATGCCCAAGGCACTGATGCTCTACCAGGACAGTGATGCAATCCTGGCTGCGAAGTCGCACAAAGAGCTCCTCGAAGAATTGGCGTCCGCCATCGCAGCACGTCAGGTCCGCACCTTCAAACTCGCAGTGCGCGACGGGCGCCCCGCACTGAACGGAGCAGTCCCTGCCTACGGCGAGACCGATACGGCGACGATGTATGCGCTGCTCAGTGAGTACACCGTGCTTCACTTCGCGCAACAACTCGCCACCGCCCGCACGCCGGGTGCGTCCGGACCCGACGATCCAGCAGTGCAGAAAGCGGCCCGAAACCTGGTGCTGACCGAGGACTTCGCCCTCGTCCAGCACTTGGTCAAGTACTCGAAAGAGATTCTGGCCGACTACGACGACGAACAGTTGGCTGCGCTGATTGCAGCCAAGCGGGTCGACGACTACAAGCAGGCGCTGAGCCTACGCAACGTGTTGGCCATGGACAGCCCGGCGACGTACGGGTGGATTCTGTTTCAAGACAACAAGAATCGGGACAAGCTCGGATCACTGCCGAACTTCGACGAACTGTTCGCATCGCGCACGATCCCCGACCTGGTGTCCTGACCTCCTCCCCGAAAGTAGGTGAGCTTCAAAATGGAAATCCCGTACATCCCCGAATACGCACCGTTCAACGGCGACCAACGCGCGTGGCTTTCCGGATTCCTGGCCGGTCTACACTCACGAACTGTCATGCCCGGTCAAACCGGTGCTGCAACAGCGACAGTGGAGAGAACTGCCGGCGCAGCAGTGCACATCCTCTACGGAAGCCAGACCGGCAACGCGGAGTCCGTGGCCGAAGACGCGGCCGCAGCTGCTCGTGCCCACGGTCTCGAACCACTTGTCGCGAGTCTGGACACCGTGGATATCAATGCACTTTCCGCCATGCGCCGGGCGCTCGTCATCACCTCCACCTACGGCGAGGGCGAGATGCCCGACAACGCGCAGCTGTTCTGGGATGCAGTCGAATCCGAGAGCGCACCCAGATTGGACGGTCTCTACTTCGGCGTGCTCGCGCTCGGCGACACCAGCTACGACGGGTACTGCCAGTCGGGAAAGAACATCGACGCCCGCTTCGAAGCGCTCGGCGGGACCCGGGTTGTCGACCGCACCGATTGCGACGTCGACTACGAGGATCCGGCGGCCGAGTGGATCGTTCGGGCCGTCGCTGCGGTGGCCGGTGTCGACGGTGATGCGGGGGCCGCTGCCTCGCCGGTTGCGCCCGCTCCGACGAAGACCAAGTCCCAGTGGACTCGCAAGAACCCCTATCCTGCAACCGTCCTCGCCAACCGGCTGTTGTCCGGCGAGGACTCAGCCAAGGAAGTCCGCCACTTCACCTTTGCGCTCGGCGAGGACGGTCTGGACTACGAGGCCGGAGATGGATTGGGCATCCGCCCGATCAACGACCCCGCCCTCGTCGAGGCGATCATCCATCAGCTCGGTGTCAGCGGCGATTACGTGGTTACCGCGAAAGACGGCTCGTCCGCACCGTTGGACCAGGTGTTGACCAGCGACTACGAGATCTCCATTCCCTCGCGCGATTTGATCGAAGACATCGCCCGACGCAGCGGCGACGCCGAACTGCAGCACATTCTCGACACGGAAGATCGGGAAGCGCTCGATGCGTGGCTGTGGGGCAAGGACGTTCTCGATCTCCTCCAGTTGGACAACAGCATTCGCCTGAATCCCGAGGATCTGCTTACACTTCTTCGCCCGCTGCAACATCGGGTCTATTCGATCTCCTCCAGCCCGCTGGCCCACGACGGCACCGTCCATCTGACGGTAGCGAGTGTGCGCTACCGCTCGGGCGAGCGGGACCGCGGCGGCGTCTGCTCGACGTACCTGGCGGACCGCGTCGGCGAGGGCGATCGGGTCGGAGTTTTTGTCTCCAAGAATAATTCGTTCCGCCTACCCGCCGATGACGCTGTTCCCGTCGTGATGATCGGCCCCGGAACCGGCATCGCACCCTTCCGCGCTTTCCTGCACGAGCGTCGCGCGCGCAACGCGTCGGGGCAGAATTGGCTCTTCTTCGGCGATCAGCATCAGTCGAGCGACTTCATCTACGAGGACGAGTTGAACGGGCTGACCCGTGACGGTGTCCTGACTCGTCTCGATCTGGCCTTCTCGCGCGATCAGTCCGAGAAGATCTACGTTCAGACTCGCATGCGCGAGCAGGGCCGGGAGTTGTTCACCTGGCTCGAAAAGGGCGCCCACGTGTACGTCTGCGGCGACGCCACGCGGATGGCAAAGGACGTCGACGACGCGCTGCACGAGGTCGTCGCCGAGCACGGTGGGTTGGATGCGGACGCCGCTGAGGATTACGTCAACAACCTCAAACGATCGAAGCGGTACCTAAGGGATGTCTACTGAGATGTGCCCGCACCGTGGCGAATGCCGTTGCGCAGCTTTGGCACGCATGTCGGACCTGGACGCGCTGCTTGCGCGTCCAGGGTTCCGTGGTGGACTGATCGACACGGCACCTGACGTAGTCGGCGAAATGTTGCCGCTCTTGGACGACGCCGTAGCAATCACCGTCGCAGGCCCGGTGGCTGTCAACGACTCGGGCAAGTACTCCGTTCCGACATTTCCCGGCGATCCGTTGGTCTGCGCGCCCGGGCTCGTCTCTCTGCGTTTGAACGTTGCCTCCCTCGGCTCGGTGGTGACCACTGAAGCAGAGCAGCACCTGCCGCCGACGCTCCGCATGTTCGACATCCACGGATCAAGTTCACACACCACGTATTTGACCCCGGCCTCGGATCGTCTCGCCTTCGAAGCGATGCGAACTGCGCCGAGCACTGCGAGGGAAACAAGCCCTCCCATCCAGACATCGAATACGCCCGCATTCTGGGCCCAGGCCGATCAGCTGACACAGCTCGACTTCATCCTCGCGGACGACGGCAGCGAACGTCGTAGCGGCCTGGTCGCTCTGGGCGCCCTCGGTTATCGGCGAGTCGATCCTCACCTCATGGCTGCCGGGATGGAGCACCTGTCCTACCACCAACTTCCCGTCACGACCGTCGTCGCCGGGAACGGATGCCTGCAGATCCACCGTGGTGACCTCGACGCCGCAGCCATGTTCGGGGGGACGCTGACTTTGGCGTCCGACACCTGCCGGACGATGATCGACCTGAATGGTGTCTCGGAGTGCTGGCTGACCCGCACCCACGGCGTTCACGGCCTGACCAGCTCGATCGAGATGTACGACTTCCGCCGCAAATGCGTGGCAGTCTTCACCCAAACGGGTCCAACCGAACCCGCAGTCATGGGCGTGTGGGAAGACGTCATGAGTTCCATCTCGGCCGCATCCTGACACCGACAGATGCTGTGCGAGTGTAAGAAATCGGCGTACGGCGATAACCACATGGAGCCATCGACCCCTAACCTTAGGTCTCGGTCATTTGTCGTGCCTGCACCCTGACGCTGATTCAAGGAGTTATCCATGCCCCGCCCTCTCGTCGAACCGTCGCTGGTCCCGGCCTTGCGCCCGGCGCTGCCTGCATTGGCAGCCGGGGTGGTCTCGGCGGCGGCGTCGGGAATCGCGATGCTCGGTGCGCTCTGGTGCGTCGTGCAGCTCATCGGTGAACCGTCGATGAGCTGGGCTGGATGGGCATGTGCGCTCTGGTTCGTCGGCGTAACGCTCGCGGCCACGTCGTCGTGGCTCTCGCACCACGCCGAGTCGCTCTACGAGGCCAGGCTCCGACGCCAGCTCGCAGCCCACCTCGTTCGTCTGCCGGCAAGTGCGCTGTCCCGCTACAGCGGCGACGCACTGAGAAGGCTCGTCTCGGAAGACATCTCGGCGCTGCACCATATGACTGCGCACCTACCGGCCGAATTCGCGACGCTGATCGTGGTCCCCGCGGTCACGATCACGGTGCTGGTCATCTCAGCCGGCCCCGTGGCGCTTCTCGCTCTGGTCCCCGGCATCGTGGCCGCGCTGTTCTACCTGATCGTGATCCCCCGAATGGCCGCGCGCCACAGCGCTGAAAGCGCGGATGTCATGGGCGACATCGTGACCTCCGTGGACGACTATGCCCGCGGCATCCGCGTCTGTCGGATCTACGGTGCGCAGACCGGTGCTGCCGCCGTCTATGCAGCATCGACGGCACGGTTCACTCGCGGAATGCAGGAGCGCGTTCGACTCGTGGCTACCCCTGCGGCCGTCGCCGTTGCCCTCATGCAGGCGACAGCGACGTTCGCGATCGCCTATGCCGTCGGATTTCACTGGGATGCAACGACGTTGGCCGCCACCATTCTCTTCAGCCTCGCAATCGTGACACCGGCCCTGCGGCTCGGGCACGGCCTCGACTACGTCGCTGCTGGACGCTCTGCTGCGGGCCGGCTCGCCGCTGCCCTGGACGAACCCACCCTCCCTGCCGGTGAAGCGCCAACCGTTCCGGCCTCGAGTCCCTCCGATCGACTGGAGATCGTCAACCTGACTGTCACGATCGCGGACCGCAGAGTCGTCGACGACGTCACGCATGCATTCCGCCCAGCCACGATCACTGCGATCACGGGACCGAGTGGAGCAGGCAAGACGACGCTCCTGAAAGCATTGGCCGGCTTCGAGATCCCGGAACTGGGTACCGTCCGCTACGCAGGTCGTAGCATCACCGCGATCGACGAGAACCTGCGGCCACAGTCCGTTCTGCTCACACCCCAGGGCGCAGACGTGTTACCTGCCACGGTGCGCGAGAACATCGCGCTGGCCGCCCCCGATGCAACGGACGCGGAATACACCGCCGCACTACGCCGGGCACAGATCGACGTCAGCCTCGACGCCCACGCCACTTCACTCTCCGGAGGAGAACGTCAGCGCGTCGGGATCGCTCGGGTGTTCCTCTCGCCCGCAGCAGTACTGCTACTCGACGAGCCGACCAGTGCACTCGACGATCGGACAGCGGCAGAACTGCTGAAAGAATTGCGGCATCTCGCGCACTTCGAAGGAAAGACGGTCGTGATCGTCACCCACGACCCCGCTCTTGCAGACGATGCCGACGATCGACTCGACCTCGGCGGTCGAAACGTGAATGACGCCGCCTCGCACAATGCAGCCCTGACTGGAGCCGAATAATGAACAGCGCCAATGCAGCCCGACGACGCTTGATCACCATCGGACTCGGTTGGGTGTCCGTCGCTGTCCTCGAAGCGATCGCGTACACCACCCTCGCGCTCTCGATCGCTGATCACCGGTCGCCGGTCCTCGTCCTGGCCACGGCCACCATCGCTCTCTTCGTGACCGTCCTGGTCTCACGGGGCGGTTACTTCACCGGGGCCCGACTCGTCGGCGATCTCTACGACGCTCTCGGCGACGCCTTCGCCCGTGCGAAACTGTCCTGGTTCACCGACGACAACCGGGCACTGCTCGCCACCGTCGCCGGGCGCGGAATCCCGTCGCTGATGAGTGTTCCCGCGCACCAACTTCAGACCTTCCTGGTTGCACCGCTGATCCCGCTGCTCCTGCTTCCTGGGATCGCGGTCGTCGCGGGGCCAGGCGTCATGCTGCTCGTCGGTGGACTGCTCGCCGTGTCGCTCGTCGCTCAGACGCTGGCCCAACGTGCGCTCAGCCGAGCGGACGAGCGCCGACACGAAGCCGAGCTCGCAGCAACTCAGTCGACACTCGAGCTCACCGACCACCTCGAATTACTGCGCACAGCAGCCGGTCCCACACGTTCCGTCGAACGAATCGAGCGAAGCTGGCGTGATCAGGAAGCCGCGCTTGCACGGACAAATCTCGCCGCGGCACCAGCGACATTCATCTCGGCGATCGCCACCATTGTGCCGCTGGCAGGTGCAGTGATTTTCCTCGCCGCCACCGGATTCGACGATCCCGCAGCCGCTCTCGCGCTTGTCATCCTCACCGCCCGCGCCGCTGCGCCGCTCGACGAACTCGCCCTGGCCGGAATCGGAGTCAACGAGCTGCGCGCAACGGTTCGCGACTACCGCACAGCGACTTCGGCTCCCGCACTGGCCGAGCCCGCACCCCGGGACGCCGCGCGCCCTGTTGGAACTGACATCGAGGTCGCCGGGGTAGACCACGCTCCGGTTCTGCGCGGCATCACCGCGAAGATCCCCGCGGGTGACCGAGTTCTCGTCGCAGGACGCTCGGGTACGGGGAAAAGCACACTTCTCGGGCTGCTCATGCGCTTCGACGATCCTGACCAAGGCAGCGTCACTCTGGGCGGAGTTTCATTGCGCGACTTGCCCTACGACGCTCTGGCGGCACATATCGGCTACGTGCCGCAGGACCCACTCGTGTTCTCGGGCACCCTCGGGGAGAACATCGGACTTGGAAGACCGGGCGCTACCGAAACCGAGATCGAGGACGCCGCAAGGCGCGCTGCCCTCGGCGCCGTTCTCGACCGCTCGACGCTCGGCATTCATCAGGACATCGGACACCAGGGTGCCGCTCTCTCCGGTGGCGAACGTCAGCGGGTGGCGATCGCTCGCGCCTTCCTCAAAGACGCTCCCGTCCTGGTTCTCGACGAAGCCACCTCGGCCCTCGACGAGGCCACCGAGCGCCGTATCGCCGGCGCCGTGCGGGAATTGGCGGCCACCGTCTTCGTCGTCACCCACCGCGACCCCGCCATCTGGGAGCCCACCCGCACGATCACCCTCTGACATCGCATGCCCTAGTGCTCGCGTTGCAGTCCCTCAACTTCGGCAGGTGTCCGACGGATAACCCTTGCCGGCGATCCAGCAGCAACGACGTGATCAGGAATGTCATGCAAGACCACACTTCCCGCGCCGATCACGGCGTTGTGACCGATCGAAACTCCTGCACCGACAGTGACTGAGGCGCCGAGCCACGTGTTCTCACCGATGACGATCGGAGCAGCCCGCTCCCATCCCTCGCGGCGCCGTCGATGATCATCGACAGGGTGCAACGCTGTCATCAGCTGGGCTCCAGGCCCGATCCTCACGTCCGCGCCGATCGTGATCAGCGCATCATCCATGAAGAACCCGTTCGCGTTGACGAATGCGTTGGCTCCGAGCCGAATGTTGTGTCCGTAGCTGCATTGGAACCGCGGCACCACCAAAGCTCCGTCACCTACCTCACCAAAAAGGCTGGCGAGAGCCCGTGAGCGGACAGCGTCGTCGTCCGCCGCAGCCCCATTGAACGAGTCGAGTCGACGCCAACACTCAAGCCGCCGTTCCCGCAGCTCGTCATCATCGAGATACCACTCACCACGAGCAAGACGATCCGCCTGTTCTCCCACACTCGGATCGTCGCACACCGCGCCACGGCACCCCTGTTGGGCGCGTTGCACCCGACAAAGCGCTACAACAGAAGGTCTTCCATGCCGCCCAATTTCGCGAGCTCAGCTCAGCCGCTCGATGATGGTGACGTTCGCGGTCCCACCACCCTCACACATGGTTTGGAGTCCGTACCGTCCATCAATGCGGTCCAACTCGTGCAACATCGTGGCGAACAACTTGGTGCCAGTGGCCCCAAGAGGGTGGCCCAATGCGATTCCACCACCGTTGGGATTGACCCGGGAGGGATCTGCACCCGTCTCGATCAACCAGCTCAGAACTACCGAAGCGAATGCCTCGTTCATTTCTACGGTATCCATCTGGCCGATCGCCATGCCGGATTTCGCCAGTGCATACTTCGTCGCGGGTATCGGCGCCGAGAGCTGCAGCATCGGATCGTCGCCGCGCACGCTCATATGATGAATGCGCGCACGTGGCTTCAATCCATGAACCTCGAGCGCCTTCTCGGAGACAATCAGGGCCGCTGATGCGCCGTCACAGATCTGCGAAGCCACAGCAACCGTCAGCAACGAGCCATCCCTCAATGCGGGCAGTGCAGCCATCTGCTCCATGGATGTCTCTCGTGGGCATTCGTCAACGACGCATTGGCCCAATGACACTGTCTCACGCTCGAATCGGCCGTCTGTGATGGCAGCACGGGCACGCTGATGCGATTGCAGTGCCCACTCCTCCATGTCTTCACGGCTGATACCCCATTTCTTGGCAATCAGGTCGGCGCCGACGAACTGTGAGATTTCGGCCTCACCGAATCGTGCTGCCCACCCCCGGGACTTACTGAAGGGCGTGTCGAATCCGTACTCGTTGCCGGCACGCATCGCCGCCGAGATAGGAATCGCGGACATGTTCTGCACACCGCCGACAAGCACCACATCTTGGGTCCCGCTCATGACCGCTTGCGCTGCGAAGTGGACGGCTTGCTGTGAAGATCCGCATTGTCTGTCGACTGTCGTTCCTGGGATGTCCAAGGGTAGGCCTGCTGAAAGCCAGGCGGTGCGGGCAATGTTGCCCGATTGCGGCCCGATAGCGTCGACACAACCGAAGATCACATCGTCGACGGCTATCGGGTCCAGTCGAGTGCGGTCGAGAATCGATGTGATCACGTGGGCCCCCATGTCCGCTGGGTGCTCTCCTGCGAGCGAGCCGTGCCGTTTACCCACCGGAGTGCGGAGCGCATCGACGACATAAGCCTGAGGTGCAACCATACGAACTCCTTCGAAATCGAGCTTTGTCGGGCTTTCGATGTCGCACACACTTTAGCGATCAAGCATTTGTTTGGTAGATGAAACGTGATTTCGAGACCCGCAGCCACCACCACAGGATTGGTCTCCGCACTTCTATCCAACGAAATCCACTGCTGTCGCAATCATTCGACAGTTCGAGGCTCGACCCCCAAACGCGACTTGGCTGCCCACGCCGCAGACCCCTCACGCCAGCGTGAAACGGCGAAAGATGCGAGAATAGCTGCAGGAGTGCATCTTCGAGCGGAACGAGCGCATCATCCATATCCATTGCCTTCCCTGAGAAATCGTTCAGCCCGCCTTGCGAACAACACCAGCTTTGTCGAGCTACACCGCAAGCCGGCTGGCCGATGGCTGGAAAGTTAGTACTTTCGGTGGAGCCCAGCATGATTGGGCTATTCACCGCCCAATACAGGCTTCGTATACCGATACGCGTTGCAGGACAACGATTCTACAAACGGTCACGCACTCAGCGATTCACGAACCGCCGCTGGCTCGAAAACTGGATCCCCTTGCGGTAATTGCGCTCCGGGTAGAGCATGGGCACCACACCGTCTTCGATTACCGGAGGTTACCGTGACGAATCTCGTACGCCGACTATCTGCCTGCGTATCCATAGTGGCCGTTTCGGTTCTCGCGCCCGCAGCCGTTGCCTCCGCTGCGGTCACCGTTCCGTTCCAGATCAACCCGGCGCCGTTCGGGAACCCAAACGGCAGCTTCGACGCACCCCCTGTCCACTGTGTGGCGGTAGTCGGCGAACAACCTGGCACGGTGACGATCACCGGCGCCAAAGACGAGCGGTGGGGTTGCATGCTTTCGACGGAAGTGCGCTGGATGAACCTCTCGACAGGAGCCTCCGGCTCCGGTCGGCTTTCTGGCGACAACCAAGGAACCCCGGGAGAGGCAACCCTGCAGACTGGAGCCGGGCAAGTTGCCGTCGCCATATTGCCTGCCGCCGGACCTGTCACCCCGGGTTTCGCAACCTTCTTCGTCCCATAGGCAACCCTCAAACCCGGGACACCTGCTGTACGAACGACCCGTCGCCACACAATCGTGTGGCGACGGGTGAGTGCTTTCCGTTCTGCAGTTGCGTGCCTACAGCTTCGCGCTGATGAGCGGCACGATATGTTCAGACGCCCACATCGTTCCGATCGGGCCACCGCTCGTGATTGCCCACAGAACGTCGCCGCCGTCGGCGGTGCGAGGAGGCAGGGCGACCCAACGACCGGAGGACACCGCTCCCAGCGCTTGGAAGAGCTTCCCGCCGGTCAGCTTGTCGAAATCCTCCTCGCTGCCGGCGGCACTGCGGCCGATCAGCAGGAAGTCCGCATCGATGTTCTCGAGAAGTTCCTCGCCGACAGTGCTTTGGGTGACGAACTCCTGTGCACGCGGGTTCTCGGCAAAACCGAGCTCGCCCAAGAAAGTTGCCGGCGCCGAGCCGGGCGCTGAAAGGTACTGCAACCCGTTGCCGGTTCCGTAGAAGATCGCCCAGGTTGCAGTCAAGCCAGTGAGTTCAGGGTTCTCCTGACGCACCTTCGCAAAGTATTGATCATGGTCGGTCACGATCTTTTCGGCTGCCTTCGAGAGGTCGAGTGTCTCGCCGAGTACGCGGATCGATTCCTTCCACGGCACGAGCATCCGCGACTTCGTGTCGGGGCTCGTCACCACCGGTGCGATGGAGGACAAACGTTCGTAGTAATCGCCCATCGACAAACCACCCAGGCCGTCGGCCCAGCCGACGGCGACGATGAGGTCAGGTTCGCTCGCGGCGATCGCTTCGACGGGAAGTGTGCCGCCCATCGCGAACTCGAAGGTGTCGAGATCCTCTGCGCCGTAAGGCAGCAAGTACGACTGGGAAGCCGACTCCTTGACCATCGACGAGGAGAGGACGGGTTTGACGCCGAGCGCGAGGAGCATTTCCGTGTCGACGGCATTGGGGACGATTGCGGCAACCCGCTCCGGGCGCTTCTCGAGAATACTTGTACCGTATGGCGATTCCAGGGTCAGCGGGTAAGTAGTCGTTCCTTCCGCAGTGGGAAGGGCTTTCCCCTCCGAACCGGGAGTGGACGCCGTTTTCGAGTCTTCGGCCGAGGCCGAGCACCCGGACACAAGGAGCGCTGCGGCGAGCGCGGCCCCGATCAGTCCGATGATCCGTGATCGTCTGGTGCGCAGGACTGTCATTTCTGCCTTTCGGTGTTATCGAGCGCTTCGGTCTTACCGAGCGATGGAGCCGGGTCAGGAATCTGTGCGCACTGTGTCGCTGCGTTTCCAGTAGCCGGTGAAATCGATGTCGGTCTTCGCAATTCCTCGATCACGAATCAAATGACGCCGAAGCGAGCGAATCGTCGCCTGTTCGCCTGCAAGCCAAGCGAATACGCGTCCGTCAGGCCATTCGACAGCACTGACCGCGTCGAGCAACAAAGAAGTAGTGCCGGGCTCCGCCCCCTCGCGTGGCAACCACGTGACACTCACCCCGGGCAACTCGCGCACCGATTGAATGTGAGCCGAGTCCGCAATTTCGACGAACACATGCCCCCTGGCATCGGCAGGCAATTCCTCGAGCAGACGTGCGATCGCAGGTAGCGCCGTCTCGTCACCGACGACGAGCAGATACTCGCAATCTTCCGGGAGTCCCTGCGATACAGAGGGACCCGCGATGTGCATTCGGTCGCCAGGGCCGGCGTCGCGCGCCCAGGTGGTAGCAACTCCACCGCCGTGAACGACGAAATCGACGTCAAGTTCCCTTGTTCGCGGATCGTAACGGCGCACGGTGTACGCGCGGGCAAGTGGACGGCGTCCCGCTGCGAAAGTCACAGTGCCGTCGACTATCACCGGCAAGACCGGATCGGTTTCGCCAGGATAGGCGAACAACAATCGGAGGTCGTCGTCGAAGCCGGTGCTGACGAAGGCGGGCTCGGCAAAGCCGTCGGCGTTTGTGAAGGTGTCGAGCTGCGCTCCGGTGAGCGTCACTCTCCGCATGCCCGGCGTCACGTCTGTCACCCGACGTACCTCGAGTTCACGCAAGGTGACTGAGTACGCCGTTGTCGGACGGGTGTTTCGGGGCACGGAAAGACTCCTCGGAAGCGCACAGACGGGGGGTTCGACCCACGCTCGATCACGGCGGAAGGGCCATTGAATAAAGCTAGCCTCCCCTAATCGGCTACGGTTATCCGTGCGTGCCGACTTCTTACACTCATCGGTGGCTGCGTGAGAAAGCATCTGAATCGGGAGGGCATACGTGGGACCACGGTTGGTGTTCTCCGCGGGCGAAGTCCCCGAGATCCCCGCGTCCCGACTCTCCTTGATCGCGAATGCACGTGAGCCACTGCTCTTCTGGGTACACACCGGACACGCGGAACTACAGATTGGCGACCGCACCCGCAGCGTGACCGCTGGGGCGGCAACCTGGGTGCCCGCGGGAATCGCCTACAGCATCCGAGTCGACCCGGGAGCGGTCGCGTTTCCCATTCCGATGCCCGCTGCCGACCTGCCGCCCACGTTGAACCGGATCATCGATTTCGAGATCCCGGCAGCCTGGCAGGACTGGCTCGTCCACCAGTTCGCGCACAACTTGGGATTTCTGCGCGGTGGGGCGACTGTGGGGGCCGGACTACTCGAGCTTGTCGCGGGGGCCCATTCCAACGACGCCGACGCTTCGGTGTCGTACGCCCCACCGAATTTGCCACGCTCGGCCGAGACCCTCGAGATCGCTCGCACGCTTCTACGGACGCCAGCCGACGACACGGAGCTTTCCCAGTTCGCCCGGCAACTCAAGATCGGCGTCCGCACCCTGCAGCGCCGATTCACGGAGGAGACGGGGTTGCCTTTCGCGCGTTGGCGCACCTCGGCCCGGATCGCGGCAGCAATCGCATACCTGAACTCCGGCCGCGAAATCGGATGGACGGGTGGGCAGGTCGGATTCGCGACGCCCGCGGGATTCACCCGTGCCTTCCGTGAACACACCGGTGTGACACCCAGTGACTACACACGTGCAAACCAAGGCTCAGCGCCGATCCATGAGAACGAGACCTTGGCACAGAGCGTCGCACTCTTGTCCGAGGAAGGCGCCCACTCAGGCTCGGCGCCGATACCGCCGACGATTCCCGCAAGCGGAACGTGGGCCAGGGTCAACAACTTTCACGTCGTCGTCTGGATCTACCGAGGCTCCGCCCGGGTCACTTTCGGCGACCGAACCTGGAATCTGAGGCGGGGCGACGCGATGTGGCTTCCCGCGGGAGTACGCAACAGCGTCGAGATCGCGGAGGGTTCGCTTCTACTTCCGCTCGGATCCCAGCCTGGCGACTCTCCCGTCACTGCACCGCCGCCACGAGTGCTGCACTTCGCGCGCGAAGCGGAGGCGTATCTGTTGCACACGGTCGTTGCGAATTACACCCTTCTGCGCCCCGAAATCCATGACCCAGCGAGGATCTCGAGGCTGATCCGAAACAGCGCGGCGACGCGGACACCCGGCGGCCGAACCGATCCTGTCGAAACGATCCTTACCGCACTCCGCGCGGACCCCACCGATTCGCGCACGCTGCCGGAGTGGAGCGCTCGACTCGGCGTCGACGAGGGCCTGCTCCACAAACGCTTCGTAGCGGCCACCGGCCAGAGCTTCCCGCGCTGGCGCGGTCAGTTGCGGATGACCCTCGCCCGCGCTTATCTCGAGGAGGGCTTCTCGGCCGGAGAGACCGCCCGTCGACTCGGCTACGCGCACGCGTCCGGATTCACCAAGGTCTTCATCGGTGCCCACGGCATGTCGCCCCGGGACTACCAGCGCCGCGGATGGCGGGGAACGGTCGAAGGACTCATCGACTCGTGACCTTCCGACAGATGAGTCCTTCGATCCGTCGTGTCGCCCGCCGAAACGGTCTCGAACTGGCACTACTTTCTTGACTAAATTTTCAGTCAAGGTTTACGCTCCATGCAAGCAGGACGCGGACCGGGCGCGCACGCACACAGCACAAGGAGTCACCGCAATGCAAAGACGTCGGTTCATTCAGGCAGGCGCCGCTGCGCTCAGTGGCCTCTTTTTGGCAGGCTGCGGCGATTCCGACTCAGCCTCGGGCGGGAGCAATGGAGACGACGATCTTCGCGAGTGGGTGATGCCGGAAGAGGGGGATCCGCACAAGCGCACCTGGATGGCGTTCGGTGCCAGCGAAGCGATCTGGGGAGCAGCCCTCCTGCCCGAAGTCCAGCGCAACCTCGCGACGATCGCGCAGACCATCGCGCAGTTCGAGCCCGTCTCGATGCTTGTTCGTTCCGAGGAACTGGACTTGGCTCGCTCCCTCGTCGGCCCATCGGTCGAACTGATCGCCGCGCCTCTCGACGATCTCTGGATGCGCGACACCGGCCCCGTATTCGTGAAAGGCAACGGGACCAAAGCGGGTATCGATTTCAACTTCAACGGTTGGGGCGAGAAGCAGGATTTTGATCAGGACGGCCAGGTCGCAGCCTTCGTTGCCGCCCGTGCGGGAGTCGAATCATTGCCTACCGACCTGATCCTCGAAGGCGGCGGCATCGAGGTCGACGGCGAAGGCACAGCCATCATCACCGAAAGCTGTGTACTCAACAACAACCGCAACCCGGGATGGTCGAAGTCGGACGTCGAAGCCGAACTCGGCCCCCTGCTCGGTCTCGACAAGATCATCTGGCTACCGGGAATCGCCGGCAAGGACATCACGGACGGCCACACGGACTTCTACGCCCGTTTCGCACGCCCAGGTGTCGTGGTCGCAGGCCTCGACACAGACCCGGAGTCGTTCGACCACGACGTGACCGCACGTCACCTCGAGATTCTCCAGAACGCGACCGACGCACAGGGACGGAAGCTGGAAGTGGTGGTCCTCGAGGCGCCGGTCGCGATCAGGCCCGACTTCGAATCGGACGATTTCGCAGCCGGATATATCAACTTCTACGTATGCAACGGCGCGGTCATCGCACCCGAGTTCGGTGACCCCGAGGCCGACCAGGCCGCCAGAAGTGAATTGGAGCGCCTCTTCCCCGACCGCCGTGTCGTGCAGATCAACATCGACGCCATCGCCGCGGGTGGTGGCGGCATTCACTGCACCACCCAGCAGGAACCCGCGGACTAGAAACCTGTCCCGACCACCCTCGTAGAATTCGGACTCGTGTCGAACCGCCAAACGCAAATCTTGGAAGCAGCAGTCCGCGTCATTGCCCAACACGGCGTACGCGGGCTGAGGGTGGAGACGCTCGCTGCCGAGGCCGGAGTGTCGACGGCACTCATCTACTACCACTTCCAGAACCGTGCAGGTGTGCTGCGCCGGGCCCTCGATCACATCAACGATCGCGCCGCGCTGTACACCGAAAGCGCCTTCACGGAGACAGACCCTCGTGCGCAGCTCGAGCAGATGCTCCAGCTGGAGTTTCAGAATGCCCCGAAGATTCGAGAGAACAGCATCGCCTGGGGTGAACTCCGAGCAAGCGCAGTCTTCGCCGACGAACTGCGCGAACCGCTACGCACCACGACGCAAGAGTGGGCAGACGACGTCGAATCTTTGATCCGCCAAGCGCAGGACGCCGGACTCGCTGACCCGAAGGCAAGCCCGGCCGACGCCGCCGAGCGACTCACCGCCCTGGTCGAGGGTTTGAGTGAGCGCTGGCTGAGCGGCTCGATCCCCATCGAACGAGCCAGAGAACTGCTCACCGGCGCGATCAGTGTGGAGATCGATCCGAGCTAGCCTCTACCGCTCGCCGACGCCCTTCGATTCCGGAGACAGAGCCCGGAACCAGATGTCGGTCAGAACTTCGGCGGCCTGAATCCGCGTCACATCGATTGTCCCCTGCACGGCCCAGCGTGTGAAGAATCGCTCCAACTGACTCACGAGCAGTTCGACGCGCAACCGTGCCTCGTCGTGCTGTTCCTCCGGCCAACGGCCCAGGTACTTGGGCATGGCATTCGGTAGTTGGGTCATACCGTCTCGCGCTGTCTCGCGGAACTCCGGTTCGAGTGCCACGGCCTCGTCCCAGGCCGGCAGCAGGCGTTTGTTCTCGTCGAACCAGTCGAAGGCACGCTCCAGCCAAGCCGTGAATTCCACGCGAGAGTTCGTGTCGAGAACCCGATCGAGATCGATGTAGAAAGCGAACGCACTCGCCGCCATCCCGGCCGCGCCGATCGTTTTGAGCATCTCCACCTTGCTGGCGAAATGCACGTAGAACGTGGCTCGACTGCATCCGACGACCGAGGCGATGTCGTCGACCGTGACAGCCGCGTATCCCCGTTCCTCGAACAGAGTGCGTGCGGCGTCCACGAGTTTGGCCCGCGTCGCGCGTTTCTGCTCGTCGCGAAGTGTTCCCCGCCTGTTCTTCGGGCCGTCCGTAGTCGTGCTCACGTCGCCCACCTTGCTCGCATTTCAACCTCCTGGCAAATCACCGACTCGCCGTCACCAAAAAACATTGCGTCATTCATTGACACACCGTCAGCGAATGGCGCACTATGACTCAAGTCACTTCTCGGGCTTCGATTCTTCTTCTCGCACGCCCGAGACAGAACAGAAAGCGATGGCGAATGAGCCCCTCCCCCTTGCCGAGCGTGTGCATCATCGGCGCCGGGCCTACCGGAATCACGACGGCCAAGCGAATGAAGGAATTCGGAATACCCTTCGACTGCTACGAAGCGTCCGACGAGGTCGGCGGAAACTGGTACTACAAGAATCCCAACGGGATGTCGGCCTGCTACCAGAGCCTGCATATCGACACGTCGAAGTGGCGCTTGGCATTCGAGGACTTCCCGGTCTCCGCTGACCTTCCCGACTTCCCGCACCACTCCGAACTCTTCCAGTACTTCAAGGACTACGTCGAGCACTTCGGACTGCGTGAGTCGATCATCTTCAACACCAGTGTTGTTGCAGCAGAACGTGATACAGACGGGCTGTGGACCATCACGCGCTCGGACGGCGAAGTTCGCACCTACGACGTCCTGATGGTCTGCAACGGACATCATTGGGATCCCAACATCCCGGACTACCCAGGTGAGTTCGACGGGGTCCTCATGCACAGCCACAGCTACAACGACCCGTTCGACCCGGTCGACATGCGCGGCAAAAAGGTAGTCGTGGTCGGAATGGGCAACTCCGGCTTGGATATTGCCTCCGAACTGGGCCAGAGATACCTCGCCGACAAGCTCATCGTGTCGGCTCGCCGTGGAGTCTGGGTACTGCCGAAATATCTCGGCGGTGTACCCGGCGACAAACTGATCACCCCGCCCTGGATGCCGCGTGGTCTACGACTGTTCCTGAGTCGTCGATTCCTCGGCAAGAATCTGGGAACGATGGAAGGCTACGGTCTGCCGAAGCCGGACCACCGCCCCTTCGAGGCCCACCCGTCGGCCAGCGGCGAGTTCCTCGGACGCGCCGGGTCAGGCGACATAACCTTCAAGCCTGCCATCACCAAACTCGACGGAAAGCAGGTTCACTTCGCGGACGGCACCGCCGAGGACGTCGACGTGGTCATCTGCGCCACCGGCTACAACATCAGCTTCCCCTTCTTCAGTGATCCGAATCTGCTGCCGGACAAGGACAACCGATTCCCACTGTTCAAACGAATGATGAAGCCCGGAATCGACAACCTCTTCTTCATGGGACTCGCGCAGCCCATGCCGACGCTCGTCAACTTCGCCGAGCAGCAGAGCAAGCTCGTCGCGGCCTACCTCACCGGTAAATACCAACTGCCGTCCGCGAACGAGATGCAGGAGATCACCAAAGCCGACGAGGCGTACTTCCTCGCCCCCTATTACAAGTCGCCGCGGCACACCATCCAGCTCGAGTTCGATCCCTACGTCCGCAACATGAACAAGGAAATCGCCAAGGGCACCAAGCGTGCTGCGGCCTCCGGAAACAAGCTACCTGTTGCCGCGCGTGCAGCAGCACACGAACTCGAGAAGGCGGATCGCGCATGAGTCTGGTGAACGGTCACTGCGACAACGAGTTCGACGCCGTCCGAGCGGCTTTCGAGGCTCAACTCGAATCCGGTGAAGAACTCGGCGGCTCCGTTGCCATCACCGTCGACGGAGAATCCGTGGTCGATCTCTGGGGCGGGTACGCCGACGAATCCCGTACCACTCCTTGGGGCAGCGACACCATCGTCAACACGTTCTCCATCACCAAGACCATGACGGCCCTGTGTGCGCTCCTGCTGGTCGAACGCGGCCAATTGGACGTGTACCAGAAAGTTGCTCACTACTGGCCCGAATTTGCGGCAAACGGTAAGGAAGACATCGAAGTTCGCCACCTCCTGTCGCATACGTCTGGCGTCTCCGGTTGGGAGCGCCCGATCGAACTGACGGACATCTACGACCTCGAGGCGTCCACCGCTCGCCTCGCTACCCAGAAGCCTTGGTGGACCCCGGGTACGGCGTCGGGCTATCACGCGATCAACTACGGCCATCTCGTCGGTGAGGTCATTCGTCGCATCGACGGGCGAACTCTCGGCAGGTTCTTTGCCGAAGAGCTTTCCGGTCCACTGGGAGCCGACTTCCATATCGGCACGTCCGCAGAGCATTTCGGTCGAATCGCCACCATGGTTCCGCCGCCCGCGTTGGAGTTCGACCTGTCCACGCTCGACCAGGACAGCATCTTCATCAAGACCCTGACCTGCCCACTGCTCGACTACCCCGAGGTCAACACCGCACCCTGGCGGGAAGCCGAGATCGGCGCAGTCAACGGCCACGGCAACGCACGTTCTATCGCTCGGGTCCAATCCCTGATCTCGAACGGTGGTGTGCTCGACGGCCGGAAGCTGCTCTCGCAGAGCACCATCGACCTGATCTTCGAGATCCAAGCCGACGGTATCGATCTCGGGATCATGACACCACTCAAGTTCGGCATCGGCTACGGACTGCCACATCCGGTTACCGCGCCACTGATTCCCGACGGACGCACCTGCTGGTGGGCAGGTATCGGCGGCTCGATGCTGGTCAACGATCTGGACCGACGGATGACCTTCGCCTACGTCATGAACAAGATGGCACCGGGTCTGATCGGATCCGACCGCAGCAACGCGTACCTGAGCGCCGCATACAACTCCGAGGTCAGCGAGGTCAGCTCATGAAGGCAGCCCAGCTCATGGGGCCCGGGCTCCTGGAAATCAACGACGTGCCGGTCCCGGAGATCGGCCCGTCGGAACTACTGATTCGGGTGGGCGCAGCGGGAATCTGCCACTCCGATCTCCATCTCCTGCACTTTCCGTACAAGATGCGCGAAGAACCGCTGACAATCGGCCACGAAATTGCCGGAACGATCGAAGCCGTCGGGAGTGGCGTCGACGGCCGTTCCGTCGGAGAGCGTGGCGTCGTCTACCTCTGTTGGTCATGTGGACAGTGCCGAGAATGCATGAGCGGCAACGAGAATATGTGCCTCGCCGCTGGACGCACCGCGATGCCGCCCTGCCCCGGACTCGGCCCTGAGGGCGGGATGGCCGAGTACGTCAAGATCCCGGCTCACTCCTTCGTACCCATCGGCGACCTCGACTTCCTGCAGGCCGCACCACTCGCCGATGCAGCGCTGACGAGCTACCACGCCATTCGCGGTGCCCGCGAACATCTCCAGCCCGGTGCCACCGCCGTCGTGATCGGCGTCGGCGGACTCGGTCACGTTGCAGTACAGATACTTCGCGCGATCAGTGCCGTGCGCATCATCGCCGTCGATGTCGAACAGGATCAACTCGATCTCGCCAAACGTTGCGGCGCCGACATCACGCTCGAATCGGGACCGGACACCGCGCAGCACATCCTCGACCTCACATCGGCCAGAGGCGCAGAAGTCATCTTCGACTTCGTCGGTATCGACGCAACTGCACAGATGTCCGTTCAAGCGGTTGCGCCGAACGGCGCGTATCGCATGGTAGGTCTCGGAGGCGGAAACCCCGGAATCACTGCCGAAGCTGCCGGCGGACCAGGCTGGCCGTGGGGCGCATCGATCCGGAAGTCGTACGGCGGCACCAGAAACGACCTCGTCGATTCCATCGCCCTGGCACAGGCCGGTCTGGTAACGGTAGAAGTAGCCCGCTTCGACCTCGCTGATGCCCGCGACGCACTCGACCGTCTCGAACACGGCAAGGTCACCGGACGCGCAGTGCTCGTACCCTAATCTTCGAAAGGCACTTCACGTGACTACTTCCGCTGATACACAAGCATTCATCGCGTCCGTCATGGCCGGGCTGACCGGCCCCGGTGGTCCTTTCGAGATGCAAGTCGAGGATGTACTGGGCAGTTCGATGCCCGTCATGAAGAACCGCGACAAGGCACTCGGCGACGTGCTCGCTGCATCCTTCGACTACGGATCACGCGACTATCTGGTGACCAAGGACCGACGCTTCAGCTACCTCGAGCACGGCGAGGCCGTAGCAGCATTGGCGACGGCGCTGCGCGAGCGGTACGGCGTCCGCAAGGGTGATCGGGTCGGCATACTTGCTGCCAATACGCCGGAATGGGTGATGACCTTCTGGGCGGCTCAGTCCCTCGGTGCCATCGCCGTCGGATTCAACTCGTGGTGGGTGGCCCGCGAGGTGGCGTACGGCATCGATCACACCACCCCCACAGTGGTGATCGCCGACGCCAAACGCGCGCAGATTCTTTCCGAACTGAACACCGATGTTCCCGTACTCACGATGGAAGAAGATCTACCTACCTTGATGGAGAAGTATTCGGGATCGACACTGCCCCGTACTTCCGTCAACGAGGACGATCCGGCCGTCATCCTGTACACGAGCGGAACCAGCGGCCGCCCCAAGGGGGCTGTTCACAGTCACCGAAACGTGTTGGCCGTCATCGACTACCACCGCTACAGCGATCGCCTCGCTGCGGCGTTCACCGGCAAACCCAGCGACGGCCGACCGAGTGACTTGCGGTATCTGCTGACCGCGCCGCTGTTTCACATTGCAAGCCTGCATAACCTGGCGATCCCACGACTCGCGACGGGCGGAGCGGTGGTCATCCATCAGGGCGCCTTCGACGTCGACGAAGTCCTTTCCCTCGTCGAACGCAAGAAGGTCACAAACTGGGCGGTGGTCCCCACCATGGCAACCCGTCTCCTCGAGTACGGCAGTCTCGAGAAGTACGACCTGACCTCACTGAGCGCCTTTGCGCTCGCGTCTGCGCCGTCATCTCCGGCCTTGCAGGACCGACTGCGCGCACGACTGCCTTTTGCGCAGCACACCTTGGTCGACAGCTACGGGCTCACCGAATCCTCCACCGGCATTTCAGTTGCCACACCACCGGAACTTGCCGCGTTCCCCGGAACTCTCGGCCGGCCGATCATCGGGGTGAGCGTGGAGGTGCGCGACCCCTTCGGTGTTGCAGTCCCCGACGGCGAGGAAGGTGAGATCTGTGCGCGCAGCGCCTATGTGATGTTGGGGTACTGGAACGACGAGACCGCGACTGCAGCCGCTATCGGTCCTGATCGATGGCTCCGAACCGGCGACTTCGGAGTGTTCGAGGACGGCCGGCTCCGTCTGACGGGTCGCAGGTCCGATCTGATCCTGCGCGGCGGCGAGAACGTCTACCCTCTCGAAATCGAGCAGACCATCGACGAGCATCCCGCCGTACTCGAATGCGCTGTGATCGGCATTGATTCGGCAGACCTCGGCCAAGAAGTTGCAGCCGTCGTCGTTTTGCGGAGTGAGGGAGCCGCCGGCGAAGAAGAACTACGCGACTACGTCGCCGAACGACTGGCTTACTTCAAGGTGCCGGTGAAGTGGAAACTGAGCACAACTCCTCTGCCCCGCAATGCAACCGGAAAAACGATACGTGCAAAGGTGGTTCTCTCATGACCTACGACGCCGTGATCAACAACGGTCTGTGGTTCGACGGCACCGGGGCCAAACCAGCTGTCCGCAATCTGGGTATCCGCGATGGGTTGGTTACTGCCATCTCCCTCGATCCACTCGACGAAACCGACTGTCCCCGTGTCATCGACGCGAGACGCAAGTGGGTGATCCCGGGCATCGTGGACATCCACACCCACTACGACGTCGAGATCCTCGAAGGCCCGGCACTGAGCGAATCGCTCAGACACGGGGTCACGTCGATCTTTGTCGGATCGTGTTCCCTGTCCACCATTCACGCCAGCCCCTCCGACGCGGGTGATCTCTTCGGCAGAGTAGAGGCAATTCCGCGTAAGCACGTCGTCGACGCACTCAACCGTGCCAAGACCTGGAACTCTGCGAGCGAGTATGTTGCTGCACTAGAGGCGCTTCCGCTAGGTCCCAACGTTGCAGCCTTCATCGGACACTCCGATATGCGGGCCGCCGAGATGGGACTGGATCGTGCTACCAGGAAGGACATCCATCCCACAGACGCCGAACTCGCGTCGATGGGAAGCACAGTTGACCGAAGCTCTCGACGCAGGATTCGTCGGGATGTCCAGTCAGCAATTGTTGTTCGACAAACTCGACGGCGAGACCTGCCGCTCACGCACGCTGCCGTCGACGTATGCAACCACGAAAGAACGACGCCGACTCAATGCGATCCTGCGCCGTCGGGGACGGGTATTTCAGGCCGGACCTGACCTCTCCAACCCGATGAGTACCGGAGCGATGGCGTTCTCCAGCGCGGGTATCTGGCGTAAGCGACTCAAGACGAGCATGCTTTCGGCGGCCGACATCAAGTCCAACAAGTTGGCCGTGGTGATACTCGGCCCACTGGCACACTTGGTCAATCGACTCGGCGGCGACCTGCGCTGGCAGCACCTGCCAGTTCCCTTCGAGGTATATGCCGACGGCATCGACCTGGTTGTCTTCGAGGAGTTCGGATCCGGCGCTGCAGCACTGCATCTGACCGACGAGATGGAACGCAACGTCCTCATGCAGAGCGAGGATTACCGTCGACAATTCCGCAAGGACTACGACCAGAAGTTCGGTGTCAAAGTTTGGCATCGCGATTTCTTCGACGCCGAGATCGTGTCCTGCCCCGACGAATCCCTGGTCGGCAAGAGCTTCGGGCAGGTCGGCGTCGAACGTGGCGGCCTCCACCCTGTCGATGCATTCCTGGATCTGGTCCTCGAACACGGCACGAAAGTGCGTTGGCGCACAACCATCTCGAACCACCGGCCGGAGGTTCTGGACAAGTTCGCCCAGGACAATGGTGTCCAACTCGGGTTCTCCGACGCCGGAGCGCATTTGCGCAACATGGCGTTCTACAACTTCGGCTTACGCCTACTACGACGTGTCTACGATGCCCAAAAGGTCGGCCGTCCGTTCATGACCGTCGAGGCAGCGGTGCATCGTCTCACCGGTGAACTCGCCGAGTGGTACGACGTCGATGCCGGGCACCTTCGATTAGGTGATCGCGCCGACCTGGTTGTGATCGATCCCGCTCATCTCGACGATTCGCTCGACACTTATGCGGAAAGCCCGGTTGTGGAGTACGACAACCTCTCCCGCATGGTCAATCGCAACGACCAGACCGTCACCGCAGTGTTCGTCGGCGGCGAGTACGTCTTCGGCGACGGAGAAGCAGCACCCGTTCTCGGCAACCGCCGAACCGGAAAGTTCTTGAAAGCAGGTGCCCATTAACACGTCCAGATTTGCCGGTAAAACAGCAGTCGTCACTGGAGCAGCATCAGGTATCGGTGCAGCCATCGCACTAAGGCTTATCGACGAAGGCGCACAGGTAGCTGGAATCGACATCGCTGCAGAGGGTTTGAAAGAGATAGCCTCCCAGCAGGGCGGGGCTTTCCTCGCCGTTCCCACTGACGTCACCAAGGAATCCGATGTTGCCGAGGCCCTTGCCGCGGCGGCGGCGGAATTCGGCGGTATCGATCTGGCTTTCAACGTTGCCGGTGCGTCGAGGGTGGGGCAGATCGTCGACCTCGAGGAGGCCGACTGGGATTTCACGATCGACCTGGTTCAGAAGGGCGTCTTCCTCTGCACCAAACATGAAGCGCGGCATATCCGAGAGCGCGGTCGCGGTGGTGCGATAGTCAACGTGTCCTCATTGAACGCGCACGTGCCGAGCCCCTACGGGAGTGCATACGCGACAGGCAAAGCCGGAGTCGAGATGTTCAGCAAGAATGCCGCGATCGAACTGGCTGCGTCGGGAATCCGGGTCAACGCAGTTCTGCCCGGCCTGGTCGACACGCCACTGGTCGCGCCGGTCATGAACTACGAACCCGCCCGCGACATGTTTCTCAGCCGAATCCCCATGTCCCGAGCGGCAACTCCCGACGAGATCGCGGGCCCCTGCCTCTATCTCGCCAGTGACGACGCCTCGTACATCACCGGAACCAGTCTGGTCGTCGACGGCGGCTGGGAGGTCTCGAACTACCCGGATCTGACGACGCTGGGCAACTAGTTCAGTTGCCGGGCAACACACATTGAGTATCGAGGCCGAGGACGTGGTTGAGCCGGCCGAAGGCCAACCACGATCCGAGGCACATGCTCAACTCGACGATTTCTCGCTGGGAGTAGTGAGCGGTCATACGTTCCCAGAACTCGTCGTCGAGCCCGTGGTGGTCGAGGGCGTATCTCTCGGCGTATTCGGCAGCGAGGCGCGTCCTGTCGTCGAAGGCATCGGTGGTGCGCCAGTCGGTGACAGACTGATCGAACGTCGACTCCACAGTCTCGCCGTCACGCTCGGTGCGCCAGTCCTGACAGAAGATGCACCCGTTGATCTGAGCGATCCGAAGCCTGGCCGCCTCGAACTCGCGGAGTCCGAGAGTGCCGTCCGTGTAGACCTTTTGGGAGAACCCGGCGGCCGCGGGTCCGATGCCGGGGACCATCTCTCCCCACACGTAGCCGATCGGATTCTTGCCTTCGGGTATGTCGATATTCATGTGAGTACCTCCGAGTTTCGGGCACCGAGCTTGCCGACGCCGGGTGTGAGCGGAACGTCCAGCGCGTCGTAAAGACCGGGTTCAGCCTGACGTAGCCAGGGAATTGCGTTGACGAGACGTCCTACGGCCGTGGCATTTCCACCGGCCGCGCGGTTTCCACCTTCATCGGTGGCTTCGACGTTGATCTCGATTCGTGGTCGTCCTTCGACGATCACCTTGTGCGCGCCGTCGCCGCCGTCGGGCGGGAGCGGCCAGTCGCGGGCACAGGACGGATGAATACGCGTGACGTGTTCGATCACGATCAGGGGTTCCCCGCCGACGATTCCCTGAACCTCGAATCGCAGTGCGCCTTGGGTGCCGACCGCGAACTCCCCCATATGTTCGGTCGACACGGTTTCCTCGAGCGGGCGGCGCAGCAAGGTCTCGCGGATCTCGTCGAGTTCCACCCCGAGTGCCCGCGCGATGAGCCGAATCTGCCCGCCCCAGACCATGGTGGGTACGGTCGGCGCGACCATGGGAGGTTCGTAGTCCATCGGCTGACCCATCCCGATCAGGTAGCGGACAGAATCCGGCTGTTCGTAGGTCGTGTAGTCGAAGATTTCCTGACACCGGATCTGGTCGATTGTCCCCGCGAGCCCGCTGACGAGAATCGGCAGGATGTCGTTGCCCCAGCCTGGGTCGATACCGGAGACGAACAGAGCCCCGCCGCCCGCCTTGGCAGCAGCTTCGACGGGATCACGGAGTTCGGGAGGCGCAGATTTCGGGTCGTACAGCGCATATACGGACGGCGTGACCACCACAGCTCCGGCGGCCAGTGCCCGCGTGATGTCGGCAACCGCGTCGTCGGGCCGAATGTCGCCGGACGCCGCGTAGACCACCGCGCCGGGAGACGCTGCGAGCACGGCATCGGCGTCGTCGGTAGCCGCGACGCCCAGGTGCACTCCCAGATCGGCGAGGTCACCGGCGTCTCGCCCGACCTTCTCGGGGTTCGCAACGATGACGCCGACAAGTTCGAGGGCCGGATTGGCTGTCACAGCGCGAATCGATGCACGCCCGACGTTGCCGGTACCCCACACGACAGTCGGAATCTTGGACTCGGCTTCATTCGAAACTGCACCCATCAATCGGACATTACCCAGCTCAGCGCGTCAGGTCAGCAGAACTGCAAGAATTCGTTTCACTTCATCCGGTCAAAAATGCCATTGCCTGCGCAGTCAGTGCGCCCTCACCCCGCCTCCGGTACGTCTCGGCGGGTCGGCCGTTACCTGGTCTGCTCATCTCGCCGGTACTTTCGAGCGCGTCGAACACCTGCCGGCGGAAGCTGTCCTTCTGGAACGGACGATCGAAGATCACCTCGTAGAGTCCCCGAAGTTCGGCGACGGTGAACGTCCCGCCCGACAATCCGTCCGGATCCACGTACGACGCATACCTCGTGCGTAGGTCCGTGACCGCGAGTCGCACCATGTCGGCGTGATCGAATGCGAGTCCGCTCACTGCCTCGTCGTCGTACACATCGACGAGAAGCGCCGAATCGGGCAGTGCCGATTCCGGTAGGCAAGCCGTGTGTGCGACCGACAAAACCCATCCACGGTCGTCGCGGTCCGGTCGGTCGAAGATCGCCAACTGGTGGAAGCTCGTCTGGGCCAACTCTGCCTTGACCGACAGGGCACGATCGGCTGCGGCCGTGAGCAATTCGCGTTCGTGCAGAAATGTTCCCGGTAGCGCCAGCGCACCGAGACGGTGCCGAACCACCAGAACTTTCAGAGATCCACCGCTGTACGTCAGCACCGCGACGTCCACTGCCACAGACGGACGCGGATAGTCCGTCAATCCCTTGCCGCTCGTGTCTGTCCATTTATTCACCCTTGCATGTTATCTCAAACATGATCTATGGTTAGCGCAAAGTTGATCAAACGATCATCGCGAACCGAAGAGGTGGCTATGAAACTCACCGCACAGCAGTCCGATCGAGCGGCCGGCGTTCTGCTCGGCACCGCAGCAGGAGACGCACTCGGCGCCGGCTACGAATTCACCTACCCGAAGGCCGAGGTCACGATCGACATGATCGGTGGCGGCCCGTTCGACTGGGCGCCGGGAGAATGGACCGACGACACCTCGATGGCAGTTGCGATCGCCGAGGTGGCCGCTACCGGAATCGACATCGGAAGCGCTGACGGTCTCGATGCCATTGCAGCACAGTTCATCCGGTGGTACGACTCGAAGCCCGCGGACATCGGCAACCAGACGCGAGCAGTGTTGTCCGTCCGCTCAGAAAGCGCAGCGGCGATGGCGGATCGTGCGCGGGCGATCAGCGGCCGCAAAGCCGGCAACGGCTCGCTCATGCGGACTGCTCCCGTCGCCCTCTCCTACTTGGACGATGCAGAAGGTGCCAGGTCGGCAGCGCACCGGATCAGTTCACTCACGCACGACGACCCGCGTGCCGGACAGGCGTGCGAGTTGTGGACCCATGCCATCCGCCATGCCGTTGTCGCCGGCAACTTCGACGGTGTTCGAGGCTTCCTCTCCGTTGCCGATCAGGACGTCGCCGAATACTGGGGCCCGCTGCTCGATCAGGCCGAAACCGGGAACCCGCAGGACTTCTCCAAGAACGGTTGGGTGGTGCATGCACTTCAGACTGCTTGGTGGGCAATCACTTCCACGGACAATGGCGATGCTCGCCACCTCCAGTACGCATTGGAAGCGGCAGTAAGAGCCGGCGGGGACACCGACACGACGGCGGCCATCGCGGGTGGCCTCCTCGGCGCCCGCTGGGGAGCGTCGGCGGTTCCCGCCCGTTGGCGCCGAATCATGCATGGCTGGCCGGGATACCGTTCCTCCGATCTGATTCGCCTGGCAATAAAGACTGCTCGCGGCGGTACCGACGACAAGAACGGATGGCCGTCGACGGCAGAACTCGACTACTCGAGGTTTCGCGGAACCCACCACCTGACGACGCACCCGCACGACGACGGCGTCATGCTCGGCGGCGTCGATGCGGTGTCCACTGCAGACTACGACGCCGTGGTCAGCCTGTGCCGCATGGGAACACGACAGGTCGCCCCTGATCACGTCGAGTTCTGGTTGGTCGACGACGGTCACGATTCCAACGCCAACCTCGAGTTCGTTCTCGACGACGCAGCGCGCACCGTCCAGGCGTTGCGGGCCGAGGGAAAGCGCGTACTCCTCCATTGCGTTCAGGCGCACAGTCGCACGCCGTCGGTTGCAGCGCGATACTCGATGTTGATCGGACGTGACCCCTACGACGTACGCTCGGCTATGCCGTGGGCTCGCCCGAAGCGTGAACTCTGGAACACGGCAGTCGGAAACGCGTCCGTCGGACACACAGCCGTCGGATACACAGGAGGATCCATGCCCGCTATTACAGTCGTCGAAGGTGACATCACGACGCTGACCGTCGACGCCATCGTCAATGCGGCCAACTCCAGGCTCCTCGGCGGCGGCGGTGTCGACGGCGCGATCCACCGTGCCGGGGGACCGGAGATCCTGAAGGCTTGCGAGGTATTGCGCAACACCAGCCTTCCCGACGGCCTGCCGGTGGGTGCGGCCGTAGCCACCACCGCCGGAAAGCTGCACGCCAAGGCCGTGATTCACACCGTCGGCCCGAGGTATTCGCGCTCCGAGGACCGTTCCGGTCTGCTTCGGTCGGCGTACACCCGCAGCCTCGCCGTGGCCGACTCGATCGGCGCCCGTACCGTCGCCTTTCCGTTGATCTCGGCAGGGGTCTACGGCTGGCCGAAGGAAGATGCCGTCCGACAGGCCGTTTCAGCGATTCGCGCGGCGAAGACCGAGGTCGAGACGGTCACACTGGTCGCATTCAACAAGGAGACGGCAGACCTGATGCGCCACGCGATCGCCTGACCGTTTACCGGGCCCACTTCACGCCACGTTAAAGCAGTGCAGAGCGGTCGGAGAAGTGGAGAAATTTCACCGGTTGGACGTTTGTCCAACAATTTGTCCGAATCGCATATTCTGCGGCTCGCTCTGTGTTCTACTCCTCTCCAGGGTTTGAGCTGGTGGTGAGCAAACGACGAGACGTATTCGATTCTCTGTCAGCTCGAGGCCGGTTCTCGGACCCGGCTTCAAGCCGAGAGCTCGATCTTGTCGAGCGCTACTCAAGGAGAATGTGAATGGTGTCGACGTTGATGCGCCGAGGAGTGGGGGTGGCCGCGTCGTTGACCGGATGCGTTGCCCTCGTGATCGGCGGAACCGGAGTCTCGTCCGCCGCTGATGTGGACCTTCCGTTCACGGCATCGTGCCACGGGTGGCAGTTCCCCGGACCGATCACGCACAACGAGACGCGTGATTCCGGCGTCACGATCAGTGCGCCGGCCGTGGTCCCGCCGAACTCCACCTTCACATACCGCCTCGCGCCCAAGCCGATGACGGTCCCCAAGGACGGTTACGACCTCAGGTCCGTCGTGAACTGGACGCGTCTCAAGTTCGATTTCGACATCCCCGCAGGCACCTCCTTCGTGGGGGCGCAGATCGTGGCCGGCACCAGCTCGAATCTGGGTGGGGTCGCCCCGACGATCACGCGGGTGAACGATGCCGGTTCACCCGATCCGAATGGGACGCATCTTCGTATCTCCGGCAACAACATCACGGCGGGCAACGGACCCAACACCGACGACAACGGCGGCGGCGGAATCGAGGTCGGAGGAGGAAAGACGTTCCAGCTCCCGGCAGTCGACGTCACCGTCACGTCAGGGGCTGTCGGCACCCAGATCAAGCCCATGCTGCGCGTGTCCGACTCCAACTCGGGTTCCTACGACAGTGCCGCCAACTACCTGACCTTCCTGCAGCAGGAGACCCTGCTCGGCGGCGTCAAATACTGGCTGACCACCAATTGCTCACCACGCGACAATCGTTCGGCCGGATTGAACGCCGGCGGCCGGCCGCTCGCCGTGATCAACGTCGACTCCAGCCTCGCTCAGACACAGACGCGAATCGACGCACCCGGTAAAGCTGTCGTCGGTGACTCCGTGGAGTTGACGGCAACGGTCACTCCGTGGCCGTCGGGAGGAACAGTGCAGTTCCGCGACGGAGGGGTCGACCTCGGCGCTCCGGTGGCCGTCGTCAACGGCGTCGCGAAGGCCAACCGCACGATGACAACAGCGGGCGACCACAACATCACGGCGTACTACACGGGATCGGCCGGTTTCATGGAGTCGATGTCGGGCGCCGTGACGATCAACGTCGTCGAACCGTCCGAGCCCGAGCCTGGCACCGGTAGCCTCGGCAGCCTTGGTACCCCCGGATTCGGGTCGTGAAAACTGTGAACAGAAACCAGGATTCGACGATGAACTCGAAACTCCTACGCGGCTCTGCGATTGCAACCGTCTCGGTACTGGCCGGCGGCTTGTTCTCCATCGTCGGCGGCGGGATCGCCTCGGCTGCCCCCGAGACCAAGAGCGTGGCCTTCACAACTGCATGCCATGTGCGCGAGATGGACGGTGTGGCAAGCCCGATCACGTTCAACGAGACACTCGGCTCGGGAGTCACCATCACCGCGCCGACCACCGCGGCACCAGGTGAGACCGTCACCTACCGCGTGCAGCCGAACGAGATGAAGGCAAACAGCGGCGGTCATGCCAGCCGTGGAGTCGTACATTGGGCCCGGATCAAGTACGACTTCGACATCCCGTCCGGCGTCGAATTCGTGAGTTCCCAGCTTGTGGCGGACAGTGCGTACGGCCTCGGATCCGACAGTGCCACTCCGACAGTCACACGGATCGACGACGGCGGTAATCCATCGGCATCCGGTACGCACCTGCGTATCTCCGGATCGAATCGGACCACCGGAAACGGTCCGTCCTCCGCAGTTCGATCGAGTGACGGCATCATCGTCGGTGCCAACACCAAGTTCCGACTCCCCGCAGTCGACGTCACGGTCAAAGCTGGTGCGGCCGGTACCGAGATCAAGCCTTCGCTGAGGGTTTCCGATCCCGGTTCCGCCAACTACGACGACGACCGAAATGCGCTCACATTCGTCCAGCGCGAAAAGGATGTCTTCACAGTCAACTACTGGGAGCGCTACAACTGCTCCCCGCGGGACAACAGGAACTCCGGCCTCAACGCCGGTGGGCAGGCCCTGACCACCATCTACGTCAGCCAACCGACAACCACCACGATCCAGATGCCCGGCTCGATCCAAGCCAGCACACCGACCGAGCTTGTCGCAAAGGTGGATCCGGCTCCGGTCAACGGAAACGTGCAGTTCAGGGTGGACGGCGCCGACGTCGGTACACCGGTCACGCCCGGTGCCGACGGCACTGCCCGGCTACCGCATACCTTCTTCACCGCCGGAACCGCGCGGGTCTCCGCAACGTTCCAGGGCGTCAACGGATTCCAGAGTTCCAACTCGACCGAGGCAATGGTCACGGTGACTGCCGCACCTGTCGTCAAGCAGACCGACACTGCCGTGAACGTTCCTACCGATGCGAAGACGGGCATATCGGTGTCGCTGAGGGCGCAGGTCACGCCGACACCCGCCGGTGGCACTCTCCAGTTCAAGGACGGCGCTGCAGATATCGGCGCTCCGATCCCGGTGGGCGCTGACGGCACAGCCACTCTGGAACATGCCTTCACCTCGGCTGGATCTCATGCCGTCTCGGCCTACTACTCCGGCGCAACAGGATTCATGCCGTCGATGGCATCCGCTCAAACGGTCACCGTGTCTGATCCCGCACCGTCCGATGTCACCACCTCGACCTCACTGGCAGCTCCCGCGACGACCAAGCAGAATGTCGCGGCAGAACTGTCCGCGACTGTCACCCCCAACCCCGGCGGGGGCTCGGTTCAGTTCTACGACGGCGACCAACCCATCGGACAGCCCGTTGTCGTCGGAGTCGATGGAGTGGCGCGACTGACGCACACTTTCGCATCGACGGGCGATCATCGGATCAAGGCGGCATACGCCGGGCGAAGTGGATTCACACAGTCCGCGTCGGACGAATCCGTCGTCAAGGTTTCTGCTGCGCCTGACGACGGCGGGAACGGCGGTTCGGGCAGCCTCGGTTCACTGGGCGGTCTCTTCGGTTCCTGATCGAATTCTTCTCGACACTGTTGCCGCTGCACCGATTCGGAGCAGCGGCAGCAGCCTGTTGCGGCCGTGGTCATAGAACTGATTGATTTATCGATGGAGCACAAGTGTCCAGGAATTCTCTTTCTCGACGGTCGTTTCTCGCCGCCGGGGTCGGTGCAACTGCAGTCGCCGCTACTTCCCTTCTGCCGCCGTCGCTTCAACGTGTACTGGCGACACCCGCAAACTCCGGCGGGCTCGATTCGATCGAGCATGTAGTCCTCGTCATGCAGGAGAACCGATCTTTCGACCACTACTACGGCGCGCTGAGGGGTGTTCGCGGCTTCGGTGATCCGAATGCGTTGCGTCTACGCAGCGGCAACAGCGTCTTCGAACAACCCGGTCCTACCGGTCCTGTGCTCCCCTTCCCCATCCGCGATTCCGCTGCGGCACAACGCATGGACACCCAGAACGTGACCGGACTCGACCACAGCTGGGCGGGCGGACATGCCGCACTCGCCGACGGCTGGCACGACGGTTGGATCGCGGCAAAAACCAGTACGACAATGGCGTACTACGACCGGCAAGACATCCCGTTCCATTACGAACTGGCGGACGCGTTCACGATCTGCGACGCCTACCACTGCTCCGTACCGACATCGACGAGCCCCAACCGGAACTATTGGGTCTCTGGATACACCGGATACGAGCCACTTTCGCCTAATCCGACCGAGTCGGTCCTGCCTTCGGATCCACCCGGTCCCGGGGGACGAGCTGTAACCAATGCGGCCTACAACCCCTGGCACGCCGGCTACGGATGGACGACGGTTCCCGAGCGGTTGCAGTCCGCCGGCATTTCCTGGAAGACCTACCAGGAGTGGGACAACTTCGGAGACAACAACCTCGAATACTTCACTGCCTTCAAGAAAGTGGCGGCAGGGCTGCTTGGTCGGCCAAGCCTGCTCCCCTACGAAATCCAGACCTTGGCCGGGTTCTATCTCGCCCTGCCGTCGATGCCGGCGCCGGTCCAGGACGCAGCGGTACTGGCCCTCGCGAATGCCGCAGACCAACTGTCGCCTGCTGATCGCCAACTCTACGATCGCGCACTGTACCGATCCCGGCCCGGCACACTGGCCGCCGAGTTCAGGAAGGACGTCGAGTCGGGCCGACTGCCGCAAGTCAGTTATCTCGTTCCGTCCGAGGTGGATTCGGAGCATCCATCGGGTTCGTCACCTGCGGCGAGCGCAACACTGCTCTATCAAGTACTCGACGCCATCGCGTCCGATCCGGATCTGTGGGCGAAGACGGCCGTGATCGTCAACTTCGACGAGAACGACGGGTACTTCGACCATGTACCGCCACCTCGACCGCCGCGCTCGGTCGAAGCCGAATGGGTCGGCAATCAGCCGCTCGGTCTCGGCCCGCGGGTGCCGATGACGATTATCTCGCCGTGGACTGTTGGCGGTTTCGTTTGTTCACAAGTATTCGACCACACGTCCGTCACGCAGTTCCTGGAGACGCGGTTCGGAATCACGCAAACGGAAATCGACCCGTGGCGACGCACGGTGAGTGGCGACCTGACGTCGGCGTTCGACTTCGCCAACCCGCGTAGCCGGCCGACGTTGGCGCGCCCGCAACCCACACCGCCGCTGGAACCGCGATGGACGCCAACACCTCCCACCGAACAGAGAATGCCCCTGCAGGAAAGCGGCACTCGACCAGCACGGGCCCTTCCCTATCAGCCCGACGCCTACACGACGGTGAACCCGGAAACCGGCTCGTTGACGGTCCATCTGGTCAATGCCGGTGCCGCATCAACTCACCTGGCCTTGTACCCGTACGCAGGTGAGTTCGACGAGCCACGGCATTACGACCTCCTGGGCGAGGTCGATGACACCGTTGCGCTCAGTGATCGCGTCTACAGCCTGACCCTGTTGGGTCCCAATGGTTTCAGGCGCGAGTTCAGTGGAGCTACAGACAGTGCGGCAGCCTCGCTCGACGTCTCGACAACCATCGACGCAGGGACGCGCGCGCTTGTACTGACCGCGAACAATTCCGGAAGTCGTGCACTCTCCGTCGACGTCGACGGAGACCGACGGAAGCTCGCTGCCGGCGCACGCGGCCGGTGGGCGGTGGCGTCGGTGGACGGCTGGTATCAGGCCACCGTGACGGTCGACGAAGATCCTGAATTCAAGCGCGTGCTCGTCGGACACATCGAAAACGGGCGGACCAGCGTAAGCCAACCGACGTGAATCGACACCGAGCGTTCAAGCCCAGGGCCGAATCCCCATTCGGACAAGTCAATCCATCCACACACCCAGAAGGAGTTTCCGTGCGTCGTATCCCGCTCTCAGCACTGATAGTCGCGGGCTCACTGATACTGGGCGGCGGAATTGCCGCGGCTCAGGGCAGCCTGCCCACGTCGGGGAGCGCCGATGGCACGTCGGTGCCACCGTCGTACCTGACCGACGACGCCGGGCGCTCCTTGATCCTGCGAGGGTTCAACACGGCGTCGAGCGCAAAGAGCGCACCCGACGGCATGCCGAAGTTCACCGAAGCCGATCTCGAGCGCGAACATGCCGACATGGGAACAAATTTCGTGCGTTTCCTGATCTCCTGGCGTTCGGTGGAGCCAGAGCCGGGACAGTACGACCAGGAATATCTGGACCGCGTCGAGGACCGGGTCAGCTGGTACGCCGAGCGCGGCTACAAGGTCATGCTCGACATGCATCAGGACGTCTACTCCGGCGCGATCACACCAGAGGGCAACAGCGGCAACGGCGCCGGCAACATCGGCAACGGCGCGCCGGCCTGGGCGACCTACATGGACGGCCTTCCGGTCACACCTCAAGACCGCTGGGAGCTGTACTACGTCCAACCCGGTGTGATGCGTGCATTCGACAACTTCTGGAACACCACCGGCCAACATCCCGAACTGGTCGAGCACTACGCGAACGCCTGGCAGGCGGTGGCCGAACGTTTTGCAGGCAATGACACCGTCGTGGCATACGACCTGATGAACGAGCCGTGGGGCGGTTCCCTCCAAGGCCCCGCCTTCGAAGGTGGGCCCCTCGCTGCCTTGTATCAGCGAACCACCAACGCCATCAGGGAAGTTGATCAGGACAGCTGGGTGTGTGTGGCCCCGCAGGCCGTCGGCGTCAACCAAGGTGTCCCCAGCGGGCTCACGAAGATCAACGACCCACGAGCCGGCGAACAGCGAATCGCCTACTGCCCACACCTGTACCCGCTGCCCCTCGACCTCGGTGACGGATACTCCGGCCTCTCACGCACACTCACCGACGCGACCATCGACACCTGGCGCGACAGCGTCGAACACATCGCAGGCAACGTACTCGGCGGCGTTCCGATCATTCTCGGCGAATTCGGGCTCGACACAACACTGCCCGGCGCAACCGACTACATCGACCGCGTCTACACGACCGCCCGAGACCTCGGCGCGGGTGTCTCCTACTGGTCCAGTGATCCAGGTCCTTGGGGCCCGTACCTGCCGGACGGATCGCAGACACTCCTCGTCGACACCCTGAACAAGCCGTATCCGCGTGCCGTCGCGGGCACACCCACCGAATGGTCCTCGACCGTTGACCGCCTTCAGCTGACGTTCACCCCGGACCCCGCGGTAACGGCACCGACCGAGATCTATCTACCCGAGAGCGGCTTTCCCGGCGGCGTCGACGTCGCGGGCGCCGACATCGTGAACTGGAACCCCCAAAGCCGGCTTCTCACAGTGGAAACCGCGGACGACGCGGGCCCCGTCACAGTCACGGTGACGCCGGCAAGCTGACCGCGAGCGCCGAGATTCCTGGATATTTGTCCGGTTCTTTCGTAACGTACAAGCGACGGGTGATCGGCCGACGGAAGGCGAGTATGTCCACGGAGAAGATGTCTGTCCAAGATCGTGTTGCGCGGGTGGTGCTCGATGTCGTCGGCGCCTTACCGACCGGCGCGCAGCGCATTCTCGGTGGCAAGCCGAAGGAGATCGACGGGCAGACTCTGCACCCCGAGATCCAGCTTGCGCTGAGATTGCTCTCAGCGGTCGAAGGTACGAGCTTCGAGCATCTTCCGGTCGAAGAGGGACGGGCTCAGATCGACGCCGAATCGCGACTGTTCGGCGGTACGCCCATCGACATCGAGACGGTACGTGACCTCGAGATCCCGGCCGGGGATCACGCGATTCCGGCTCGGCTGTATCGCCCGGCCGGAGTCTCAACGCCCGCTCCACTTTTGGTGTACTTCCACGGCGGCGGGTTCGTCCTCGGCAGCCTCGAGAGCGGCGACAGTGTGTGCCGCTTCCTGGCCCGCCACGGCGAGGTCAGTGTGTTGTCGGTGGACTACCGGTTAGCACCGGAGTTCCCGTTCCCCGCCGGGGTCGATGACGCCGTCGCCGCATTCCGGTACTGCGTCGAGCATGCCACAGATCTGGGTGCAGATCCGAAATCCATTGCGGTAGGCGGAGACAGCGCGGGTGGGAACTTGGCTGCCGTCGTCGCGCAGTCCACGACCGAAGACGACGTCAAACCAGTATTCCAACTGCTCTTCTTCCCCTGGGTGGACCTTTCGTCGAAGCGCCCTTCGCACAAGATGTTCGGCACCGACTTCTTTCTCACCGACGCCCAACTCGACTGGTATGCAGCCCATTACCTGTCGGGCGGCGCTTCGGCTCTCGACCCGCGAGTCTCACCGCTGCTCACTCCGGACCTGGCCGGCCTACCGCCCGCGTACGTTGCCGTCGCCGGTTTCGACCCACTACGCGACGAGGGTGAGGAATACGCGGACCGGCTGCGAGAGGCCGGAGTCCCGGTTGCACTCAGGCGTCACAGTGGATTGATCCATGCCTTCGTCAACACCACCGGTGTCGGCCATACCGGTCAAGATGCGATGTTCGAGGCCTGCGGCGCTCTGCGGGTTGGACTTTCGGGCCCGCACTGAGGGCAGGGTCACGAAACGGGGAGTGCCAGATCCGCCCACTCGACCATCGCTTCGAGCACGGAGCGCAGTTCCATCCCCGTCGCGGTGAGTTCGTACTCCACTCGCGGCGGCACCTCGGCGTAGGCAGTCCGGGTCACCAGATCGAACTCCTCGAATCGCTTGAGTCTGGCGGACAGTGTCCTGGGACTGATGCCGGGCAATGCGCGTCGTAGTTCCGTGAAGCGCATCGGGCCGTGCGTGAGCTCACGAACGATCAGCGTTGCCCACGGTCCGTCCAGAACCAGCAGAAAGCGCGCGACGCCGCACTCCGGAAGCTCGTGACCTGATTCACTCATCGATTCCCCATTAGTTCACTTGAAGTAACTGGTTCCCAATCTGAACTATAGGCGTCATGACTTACACAGTGCATGGCGCCACCGGCGCACAGGGTTCTCCCGTTCTCGCGGGATTGGTCGCGGCTCTCGCCGGATCGACAGGTGCCGAAGTCCGAGCAATCACCCGCAACCCCGACCAGACGTTCGAGGGTGCGAACACCGTCGTCGCGGACAATGCGTCAGTCGACTCTCTCGCCGACGCTTATCGCGGGGTAGACGGGGTGTTCTTCCACCTGCCACTCGCCGGTGACACCGAGACGCTAGCTGGTTACGCCCACAACGTTCTGGCAGCAGCAAGAGTGACAGGTCCTTCGCGGTTCGTGATCTCTACCAGCGGCACGGTGACCCGCGACGCTACTTCGCCGCTTGCCGGTCCCAACACACCCGTTCTCTCCGAGCTCGTCGACGGACTCCGCGCCGAAGGTATCGCGGTGACCGTCCTGACCCCGCGTTTGTTCCTCGAGAATCTTCTTCTGCCCACCGTGCTGTCGGGGGTGAAAGACGAAGGGGTCCTGCGTTACCCACTGCGTGCCGATCTCGCGGTCGCATGGAGTTCACATCTCGACGTCGCTGATGCAGCCGTTGCGGCCCTGACTCTCGACGTAGCACCGGACGCGGTCGACATCGGACAGATTCCGGCGATCACCGGCATCGAACTGGCCGAGGCATTCGCCGAACACTTCTCGCGCGCGGTAACTTTCGAAGCCGTGACGCCCGATGCCTTCGGTGCGTCGATTGCGCCGATCATCGGAGGGGGCGCAGCAGCCGGGGTTTCCCAGCTCTACACGGGACTCGAATCTGCCGACAGCGTCGCGTTCGACTCCGCGACGGGTTCTGCCGTTGCCTTGGGCATCGTCGCCCGCAGCACCCGGGCCTGGCTGGTAGATCTCGGAGTGAACTGACCGGAGCAACGCAATCGGCCGGCTCCGCGAAGTATCGCGTGGAGCCGGCCGATTTCCGGGGTTACCGGTGCGTGCGGGTCTTCAACTGGCGGTTCAGCTGCCGACTCCCGAAGTCCAGACCGGCACCGTCACTGGTGGCCAGCACGGTGAGTCCAGCGGCGACCAGCAACGAAATAAGCACAACGCTCATGGTGAGTCACCTTTCTTCCTGTCGTGAAACGGTTTTGCGCCTCCGGGAAATGTCGACATATCCGGCACCCCACTTCAGCTGACCTCAAAGTATCTGTAACTATGGGTTACGCGCAATGTGTGGTCCCTCACCTGAAAGCGCAGGGTGATGCGCAGATCACGCTGCGTTCGACGGCGGACTTACCTGGCCAGAACCATATTCACGAACTCGTCGGCGAGCGCCTGAGCGTCCGCACCGCTGCCAGGAACCACATCGGGCGCACTGTGTACCAATTGCATCTGCCCCAGGTACATCGAATAGGCAAGTACGCCACGATGTTCCGCTTTCTGCCTGTCCATCCCCAGATCGACCAACAACGTCACGATGTAGGTAACTCGACGCTCGGTGACACGTCGAACCGCCGCCGAAACCAAAGGATGGCCGATCCCGGCAAGCAGTTCCAACTCCGCACGGCGACCGGCCAATCCGGTCGTGACCGAATCCACCAGACGACGCAACCTCACCTCCGCCGGTTCACCAGAGGACTCGACGGAGGAGATCAGTCTCTCGGTTGCCAAAACTTCCCACCGGCCGAGCGCAGCTTGCAGCAATTCGTCGCGGTTGGCGAAGTGCCAATAAAAGGAACCCTTGGTCGATCCGAGCGTGCGCGCCACCTTTTCCACTGCAACTGCATCAGGCCCATGGCTTGTCAGAGCCTGGAAAGCTGCATCGATCCACTGGTCACGAGAGAGTCGGGCGCGGGCATTCGTCACCTCCGTACGGTACCGTATGGGTAAGTTCCATACGGCACCGTACGGAGGACGAAATGACACTCGCTTTCAAGGCAATGCCTGCACCGGACTGGGCAGAAGCCACCACGATCACCATCCCGGCTGTTCCGACCCATACATCCGAGGAGTGGGCGCAGGCAGTCTTCGACGTCAGGAATGTCCCCGCACCCGTCCTCGCGATGTTCTGGCTCAGGGAGCGGATAGTCGGACTGCTCGGCATCGCCAAGGGACGCCCCGACACCTTTGCCGTCGACAAGATCGCCGACGGCGAGGCCCTCATCGAAGCGGACGAGAAACACCTACGATTCGTCGCCTCGGTTCAGGCCGACAACGACGCCGGCCTCCTGCACGTCGTCACCGCCGTGGAGCTGAAGAACCGCGCGGGTCGAATCTACTTCGCCCCCGTTCAGGTACTGCACGGCGTGATCACGCGGGCAATGATGACGTCTGCTCGAAAGCGCCTGTGCACGTGATCAACCGTCCGGGCCGCCCCTGAGTTCGAGACTGATCTGATCGGCATCCAGCGCGGCAAGTGCCGATCCGAGCATCCGTGCGTCGAACACGCCATCGTCACGTGCGTCGAGCAGTGCCTGACGCTGCGCTTCGATCACGTCGAGGCGGATCCTCTTCTTCGACCGACCCTCTGGCGGAACGACACTCGCAGCAGCATCTTCGAGGAGGTCGAGCAACCTGCGATGCTCGTCTAGTTCGGATTCGGTGAGGTCCTGCGCTGCCGGACCGGTCGCCACTACGACGCGCTTCAACGTCCCACCCTGAAGGATCAACGAGCCTGCTGCCACCAGGAACGCAACCAAGATCAGGAGCGATCGACTCGGGGTGTCTTCCGGCAGAGTCTGCGCTGCAGCCAGAGTGACCGCCCCGCGCATGCCGGCCCAGATGACGATCGTGCCTTCACGCCATCCCAACGGCGCAGCGAGGTAGTAGTCGATATCGGCAACCGTCCGCCGAACCCGAACCTTGAACCTTTCCATCTGATTCGCCGAAGGTGCCCGGCGCCTGCTGCGTCGTTCGTCTGGCGGGTAATCCTCGGGATTGTCGAGGCGATTCGCGATGTCGGAGAGTCTGGGTTTCATGCGTTCACGAAAATTCGCCCGCGCTTGGAGCGCTCGCAGGAGCGGGGCCACGTACAGAGCCCGCACCAAGATCGTGAGGAACAGTGCACCCGCCGCCACGAAGACCGCCGTGGATATGCCCTCGTGGTCGACCCGGACATCGTCGACTATCGACGAGAGTTCGAGGCCCATCACCAGGAAGATCGCACCTTCGAGGACCAATTCGACTGTGCGCCAGTTCTGGGAGTCGGACAACCGGTGTCGCGGTGACAGCTTCCGAGGAGCGTCGTAGCCGGTGACGAGCCCGGCCACGACTGCAGCAACCAACCCTGACGCACCCAACTCTTCGGCGGGGATCGCCGCCAGAAACGGCACCGTGAACGAGATGACCGTGTTGACCGTCGAATCGGTGACACGGGCGCGAACCATCAGGTTGACCTTGCCGACGACAACTCCGATGACCGCGGCCACGACGACGGCAAAAGCGAACTTGCCCAACACACTCCACAGCGACACCGATGCGGCGGCCCCGGCGATGGCAGTACGCAACAGAACCAGAGCGGTGGCGTCGTTGAGCAGGCTTTCGCCTTCGAGGATCGACACCACCCGCGGCGAGACCGGGAGTTTCTTGACGATGGACGTCGCGACGGCATCCGTCGGGCTCACGATCGCACCGAGTGCAATGCCCCACCAGATACCGAGTCCTGGTATCACCCAGGAGAAGAACACACCGAGAACAAGCGCACTCACGACCACGAGCAGAACGGAAAGCCCACCGATGGCACCGAACTCACGCCGAAACTCCATCGACGGCATCGAGACCGAGGCGGAGTACAGCAGTGGCGGAAGCACGCCTGCCAGAATCCATTCCGGGTCGATGTCCACTGCTGGGACAAATGGTAAGAGGCTGACAACGATCCCGGCCATCACCAGAATCAACGGTGCTGCGACTCCGATCCGCGCTCCGAGCGTCGAGGCCGCGACGATTCCGAGCAGTCCGAGCACCACGATGATCAGAGCATCCACTGCTTCCCCCTGTACCCCCGGATTTGTGTCTGGCTCTTTCTACACCTTTGCCGGAGACGGGGGCGAGACCTGCCAGGCAACGGCGATCAGAACAACCGTGAACGCCGATGCGGGCCACAGAGCGTGAAGACCGATCCACCGATGAACGAGCGCACCGACCACCGCGCCCGCGATCAACCCCGCGCACATCCCGAAGTGCTGCAGCCACGCCCACTTCGGGCCACCCAGAAAGGCTCCGGTCAGACGCTGGCCCATCTTGACCAGCGCACCGGTCATGTACGTGACACCGATCGTCACCTCGCCGTCGCGCTGGAACACCGAGTTGACGGCTCCCATCGCCAAGGCCATCGCCGAGATCGCGCCGGGGGTGACGTCGAGGCTGCTCATCACCGAACCGATGGACAGCAGCCCGGCTACAACCGCGAGCACCGTGACCTTGCGAGCCCGGACCGAATAGCGCTCCGTGAAGTGGGTGACGACGGTTCCCAGCGCGATTCCCAGGAGGAAGAGCACGATGATTCCGCCGGCAACTCTCGCGGTCGACCACACCCCGTCGGCAAATGCGACGCTCGCCTGCGTCATGTTGCCGCTCATGAACGAAACGAAAGGCCCACCGAGCGTGATGAATCCGAGCGCGTCGACGTAACCGGCCAACCCGGCGAGCGCTGTCGCCAGGCCGATCAGCGACCTGCTGTATCCCGTCACCCGACGAGCTCGGTTCAGCTCAGCTTGCTGGTGCGCAGCTCGTGGCCCTTGGACGTCTTGCAGCGGCCGGTCTCGAGATCCCACTGCCAGCCGTGCAGATCGCAGGTGAGGTTGGTGCCGTCGACGACACCGAACTTCGACAGGTCCGCCTTGAGGTGGGGGCAACGACGCTGAATCTCGTACCCGCCCAACTCGATAGACGCGCTGTCGTCGTGGGCCTCGGCGAACCAGCCGTCGGCGTATGCGATGCGCTCGTCGGTGAGGCACTTGAAGAACGTGTAGAGAAATTCGTTGTACCCACCGATGCGCCACGCCGTGAAGCGTGTCGACAGGAAGATGGTGTTGACCCAGTCGGGCTCGTCGTCACGCAGAACGGTGCGAACCAGTTCGGGAGCGATGCGGAAGCCGTAGCGGTACTTACCTTCTCCGTCGATGGGCTCACGAACGATCCGCTTCGGGAAGTCGAGGACGACCGTCTCCTCTCCCATCACGAGTCCGACGGGGTAGCCGATTCCGTCGCAGATCAGATCGGACTGAGCCATGATCGGCTCGAACTTGGCCTTGAGACCGTCGAGCAGCGGCTCGCCTTCGGCCGGAGCCCACGTGGCCTTCTGCGCGGCGATGACCGGTGCCATCTTCTGCGCCATCTTCTCGATGTACTCGGCCTTGTTGGAGAAGATCTTGTCGACGTCTGCGTCCGGGATGGGATGCGTCAGCGCGACCTTCTCGCTTCCGCGAAGTTCGACGGCCGAGCCGGGGATCATCAGCAGACCACGATCGTTGCCGTTGATGCGCATCTGCTCGAGGAACGTGATCTGGTCGGGGAAGATGTTTCCCTCGTCGCCGTGATCGTCGTTGAGGTAACGCAGGTCGTCGTCGAGGAAGACCGGCGGGCCGGCCGACGGAACAACCCAGGCAGCGTCGACCTGGGAGATGTAGTTGCGGCAGCGGTCCATGCCGCGCTGACGCTTCTGCTTGCCGAAGTTGCGCTTGGTGCCCTTCGGGATGTCGTAGACCATCGGGTACCAGATCGCGCCCGAGTACTGCAGCAGATGGATGTCGACCTTCCCGAAGGCGTCGGTCAGCGGGTCCAGATCGACGGGCCTGGCGTCGTTCATGTTGAAACAGGTGGTTTCCCCGTCCGAGACGACGAGGCCCGAGTCACCGATCGGACCGTCCGCGGGAGCGCGCAGAGCGATGATCATGATGTCGAGATCGCCCTTGGGACCGCTGACGGTGTGCTTGACGGAGTCTTCCGTCTCGAAGAACTTGTGGAAGCCGAGCTTCTCGAGTTCACGCTTGAGGTCCGGCACCGGGTAATCGGGGAGCAGGACTGTGGCGTCCTTGTTGACGTGCGCGATCAGATTCTTCGGATCGAAGTGGTCCTTGTGCAGGTGCGAGACGTAAAGGTAGTCGCAGTTGCCCAGCGCGTCCCAGTCCAACTCTGTGTTGTCGGGGAACGGCACCCAGGACGCAAAATACGTCGGGGTCACCCATGGATCACACAGGATGGATCCGGCCTCGGTCTGGATGTGAAATCCTGCGTGGCCGACGCTGGTGATCTGCATTGCAACCTCCGAAATCGTACTGCTGGTCAACTCAGCATAGTCGGCGCGATCAGGGCCAAATCGCGATCGAGGAGGCGGCCGGTTGTGACGTCATGCACGTCAGAGGTCGAAAGTGGGTTGTGAATCAGACCTGCCGGTGACGCGGACAACACTCTCTGTGCTGGCGTGTTCGCCGTATTTCTTGGCGTTCGCGGGAGCTGTTTCAGCATTCCCGAAGACAGCCCCTAAGGCTAACCTAACAAGCATGACTCGACTCCTTTCTCCCTCCACGACCGATCGCGACTACTGGGCGATCGTGGACAACCTGACGCGACGCGGTTTCTTCGGCGTCGGCGCGGGCGTCGCTGCGGCCGCGTTACTCGCCGCCTGCAGCAGCACGGAAAGTTCGACGCCCGACAACGCGGAGACCTTCGAGTTCACGCGCGGCGACGAGAAGCTGATCATTCCGACGGACCCGCAGAACGTCGTTGCCCTCGATCCACGGGACGGCCTCGAATTGTCGATCCTCGCCGGATACCCGGTGACCGCCTACCCGACCGGCGCCGCCGAACACCTGCGCCGTGAGGTCCCGGATGCCACGGGTGTCGAGATCTTCGCCGAAGGTGCTTCCGATCCCAACTTCGAATACATCTCGACCCTCGGCGCAGACCTTCTCGTCCTCAGCGCAGGCTGGTGGGACACCGGGTCGTACGGCAACGACCGGATGCAGCAGATCGCACCGGTCCTGCCCGTCGGCAAGGACTTCACCCCGGAATGGCGGAAGGTCATGTCGGACTTCCTCACCGGCATCGGGCGCAGCGATCGCGCCGAAGAAGTACTCGCCGAGTACGACGCCCATGTAGCTCAGGTCCGCCCGACCGTCGAACCGCTGATGGCCGGCAAGAAGGTTGCCTTCGTCGCCGCCGCGGAGGATCAGATCGCGTGGTTCCAGAACGATTTCCGCACCGCCGTCGCCGAGGACCTGGGATTCGAGGTGCTCCGTGAAGGCCCCGACCTTCGCGTGATGCTCGGATCGGAGCAGTTCAACCGTCTCGAAGAAGCCGACGTCATCTTCGCCTTGGATCGCAGCGCCTCCGGCAGCGTGTACACCTCGCCGACGTGGCAGCGTCTGCCCGCCGCGCAGGCTGGTCGAGTGATTCCCTTCGACTACTACAAGGCCGCGGGATACGCCTTGACCGCCAAGGTTCTCGTCGACGACTTGGCGGCCGGGGTCAAGCGGTAGAACCCGACCTTCGTCGACCCGACGGGGCCCCGATCATTCGGCACCGGCGGCTCGTCCTGTCACGCGGTCCCGAAACTCGCGGAACGCTTGGAAACCACCGGTGAGCGCCCGCGCCAGTTCCTCGGCGCTGTCGACCCAGACGACGTCCTCCAACTCGGAAACGTCGTCGGGCTCGTGATTGCGCTGGGGAACGAGAAACGTCGGGTCACCCTGAGGGTTGACGATCAGGAACCCAGCGGCCGCGCAGAGGTCGTAGACGAACGCGCACTCGGCAGGCGACAGCGTCGCGTGGAAGATTCCACCACTGAGTGGATCGCTCTGCTCGAGCGAGTCGAGATGAAGGTCGGAGAAGGCCCCGTCGATCGTCAATGCCCTGTCGTCACGGTCGACGATCTCGCCTCCGTACGGGCTCTCGACCACGCGCAGCCCGTGCTGATCGAGGAAAGCGGCGACCGCCGCCCGATCAACATCGAGTTGCACGTCCTTCGTCACCCGCATGAAGTGCAGCGAGAAACCCATCGATCCCCCTCGTCCATTCGCGACGCACGTGATGCGCTCGCCAGTACCTCGACAGCCGAGAAGCGTCAAAACTACCTCTCGAGTAGGGTCCGGATCGCCTCGACCACTTCGGCAGGCGCCTCTTCTGCCATGAAGTGACCTGCGGACAGCGTGCGGTGCTCGAGATCGGGCGCCCACGCTTTCCACAGGGCCTCGGCGTCGTAGCCGAGCATCGAGCCCCAGTCCTGCTGAATGACCGTGACCGGCATGTGCAGTTGGTTGCCCGCCTCCCGATCGGACTGATCGTGTTCGATGTCGATGCCTGCCGACGCCCGGTAATCGGCAACGATCGACGGCACCGCCTCCCGTGAGGCGCGCAGGTATTCCGCCCGCACGTCTACCGGAATCGCTTCGCGGTTCTGCGTCCACACGTCGAGAAAGTACTCGAAGAACGCATCGGCGCTGGCGCTGATCATCTGCTCGGGAAGACCAGGTGGCTGAGCCATGAGATAGAGATGGAACGCCACAGCAGCATTCGATCCATGCAGGATGTCCCACATATCCAGGGTGGGGAGCACGTCCAGCGAGCCGAGTTGCGTGATCACATCCGGATGATCCAGCCCCGCTCTGACGGCAACCAGTGCGCCACGATCGTGGCCGACGAGGGCAAACTTCTCGTGTCCCAATTTCCTGGCCACCTCGACGATGTCGGCAGCCATTGTTCGTTTGGAGTAGGTGTCCGGGTTTTCCTCGACCGGTTTGTCGCTGGCTCCGTATCCGCGTAGATCCGGGCAGATGACGGTGTGATCCGACGCCAAGGCAGTGGCTACGTGACGCCACATGAGGTGAGTCTGAGGGAAGCCGTGCAGGAGGACGAGTGGTGTTCCGCTTCCGCCGACCGCGACGTTGAGCCGCACTCCGTCTGCTGTGGAAATCTGCTGGTAGTCGAAGCCTGGAATGGTGATAGTCATCGGTCGCTCTCGTTAGTCGGGGTGATGGCAGGTCGGGGTGATGGCAATCAGCTTCGCCGCAGTCGATGAGCGTTCGATGAGCGCGATAGCGTGGGGAAATGCGAGACCACACATTTGAAGCCCCGGCTTTCGGAGTGCTCGGACCCGTGGTCGCGTGGAACGAGTCTTCACACCAGATCGATCTGAAGGGTCCACGACACCGAGCGGTCCTCGCTCGTCTCGTCGTCGCCCGCGGACGTGTTGTTCCCGTGGACGTGATTGTCGACGACCTCTGGGTCGATCCTCCGTCCGGCGCTACCAGCGCAATACGTACGTTCGTTTCCGCTTTGAGGCGTGCGCTCGAACCGGATCGCGCGCCGCGAAAGAAGCCGAAAGTCATTGTCACCGAAGGGCCCGGTTACGCCTTTCATGCAGCACCCGACGCGGTCGACGCTTGGGAATTCGAAAGACTGGTGCGTGAAGCCGCGGATTCGACGCCGGCAAAATCACTCGAACTGCTCCGAACCGCGCTGCAGCTGTGGAGAGGGCCGGCCTACGCGGAGTTCGCCGACGAGCCTTGGGCCCGAACGGAGCGATCACGCTTGGAGGAACTGCGTCTGGCTGCCGTCGAACGCTTGGCATCCGCGCAGCTCGATCTCGGGCGAGCTGCCGAAGCGATTCCCGATCTGGATGCCCACGTGACGGAACACCCTTGGCGTGAGGAGGGTTGGCGACTACTCGCTCTGGCGCTGTACCGGTCCGATCGTCAAGGCGATGCTCTGGCAGTCCTACGTCGCGCACGGAAGTTACTCGCCGAAGAGTTGGGCATCGACCCTGGTCCACGACTGAACGACCTCGAGTCCGACATTCTCCGCCGGGAAACCCGCCTGGATCCTGTAGGGGCAGAACAGATCTTCAGTCAGGTTTCGGCAGCGTACGACCGGACCGTAGCGGCAGGATCGAAATCGAGATTGGAGTCAACCGTCGGCCTCCTCCGAAGTTTGGCAGTTGCGGGCGGAAGCGGACTCGAGACTGCCCGAAACCAACGACTGACAATCATCGGCGCCGCTGAACAATTGGACGATGTCGAACTCACCGCGCGGATCATCGGCAATTACGACGTGCCCGGGATCTGGACGCGATCCGACGATCATCGGCAGGCTACGCAGATCGTCGAGGCCGCTCAGCGCACTCTCGATCGACTTCCGGCCGGCAACGAACCCGCTCGGGCGAGACTGTTGGCGACAATCGCACTCGAATCGCGCGGACTGCCCGGTCATCACGGTCTCGAATGTGCCCGTGCCGCAGTACAGATCGGTCGCGCTCTCGACGATCCAGGGCTCCTGGCCTTCGCTCTGAACGGATTGTTCATGCAGACGTTCTGGACTACCGGTCTGGCCTCCGAGCGCGACGACATCGGCCGTGAACTGGTCGACCTCGCCATTCGACACGGCCTGGCTACCTTCGAGATCCTCGGCCATCTGATCCGCATGCAAGCCCTCAGCGCCCTTGGGCAATTCGATGCAGCCGAGCTACATGCCGAGACGGTTGATCGATTGGCCGGACGTCACGAACGCCCATTGGCAGCGGTGTTCACCACCTGGTTTCGCGCTATGCGTACTGCCGCTGCCGGCGCGGAGGCCGCGCACTGCGAGAAGCTGTACGAAGCTGCGGCGGTCAATCTTTCCGATGCCGGCATGCCGGGTCTCGCGGACGGCATACTCCCTCTCGCAATTCTCGCCCTCCGCGTATGGCGGGGACTGCCGGCGATTTTCGACCCGACCACGCAGTGGGGCCCGTACGAACCCTGGGCCCGGCCACACCTGCTCATCGCACAGGGGCAGACGAACGAAGCAGCGAAGGCCGTCGAGGCATTGCCGGACCCGCCCGAAGACCTACTCTCCGAGGCACTGTGGTGCTTGACTGCCGCAGCGGCGACTGCAGTCGGCGACCGTCGAGTCAAGGAGCGTGCGCGAGCGGCGCTCCTACCTGCCGCCGCCGAAATAGCCGGCGCCGGAAGCGGAATGCTCGCCGTGGGACCCGTCTCGCACTACCTGGCCGAATTGGAGCAGGGCTGAACCGTCAGGTGAATGCAATCACCGTCTCACCCCACGCCTCCCGGATCTCGCGGTCGAGATCAGCGACGACCGCATCGCGTTTGTCGATCAACAGTGTCGAGCGTGTGTCGGTGTCGTAAGTGGGCCACCCCGGGTCCGCACCCAGTTCGCGATCGTCCCCGGCGTCGTAATCGCCTGCAGCTCTGGCAAAGTCCAACCACCTCGCCTGCATGCGCTCAGAGACATGACGCGCCGCGCTCAAGCCACCCAACTTGTAGGTAATGTCTCGTGCCCCGTGGTTGATGTTGCCGAAGACGTAGGCAAGTTCGGTGCCGTGGGTCGCACCGATCTTCAGCGCCTTGAGCATCGGCGGCGCGTAGTCGAAGCGATACAACCACGTCGGCGCAACCTTGCTGTGCGCCTCGGCGATCCACAACGTAGGCAGCCGGAATCCGAAATCACGGGTCAAACCGAGACCGGCGCCCAGCTTGGACAGTCCCGAATACGCGCCTTCGATTTGAGAATGATCCGGTAGCTCGAGTCCTGGATGCTCGTCGGCGATCTCCGCGAACATCGACGTGATCACGACGGGATCGATCGGCATCAACGGCGACTTCATCATCCGGAAGAGCGAAGATTCGTCCTTGTTGGTTCCGATGATCAGCGGAATCGGGTGTGCATTGCCGTGACGGAACGCGCGCACCGGGTAGTCAGGGAGCAGATCACCGTCGACGATCGGCGCGAACGCCAAAGTGCCAGGCGTCTCCTGGGGGACGCGAGCAAACAGTTCGTCTGACGGCCCGATCAAGTCTTCGGCAGACGTGGACCGCAACAGACCCAGATCGCTTCCGCCGCTGAAGATCTCGAGAAACAGCTTCGCGACGATCTCACCACGTTCACTACCGTACACCGAAGTGGCGGGCGAACTTTCGGCAATAGCGCGATGAAACAGGCCGCGAGCGGACGGGACGGTCATCAGCGTCGTCACCGCGCCGCCACCTGCCGACTCGCCGAACAACGTCACTTTGTCGGGATCGCCACCGAAAGCCGCGATGTTGCCTTGAACCCATTGCAGCGCTGCAATCATGTCGCGGAGAGCGACATTGGGCTCGAAGGTATGTTCACTCGAATTGAAGGACGAGAAATCGACGAAGCCGAACACACCGATGCGGTAGTTGATCGAGACGACGACAACGTCGCCGTTCTCAGCCAATGTGGTTGCGTCGAAAAGTGGTTGGCTGGACGCTCCGCGGAAATACGCTCCGCCGTGAATCCAGACCATCACCGGTTTACCCGGCGCATCAGAACCGACGGGGCCCGGTGCCCACACGTTGAGGAACAGGCAGTCTTCGTCCATCGGAACGTTCTCACCGAGCGGGATCATCGCGAGTCGACTTTGCGGCTCACACGGCCCGAATTCTGTTGCGTCCTGGACCTCGGTCCATGGCTTCGGCGGAACCGGCGCGCGAAATCGCAGCGGACCGACCGGAGGTGCCGCGTAACGAATCCCCTTCCAACTCGACACCGAGCCTTCCGTCGATCCTCGAACCGGCCCGTACGTTGTCTCGACTACCGGCGCTTCGCTGGGTGTGATCGTCATTCGATTTCTCCTCGAAAACAAGTTGCTACTTCGACAGGGCTTCGACAACGTGCGAGAGTTCCAATGCTGCCAGCATCAGGAACAAAACGGTCATGATTGCCGCATTGTGGCGGATCAGAGTGCTTTTGGTGGCGCTCAGTGCATCGGTCACCTTCGCCGAGGGCACGGCAGCCAATGCTGACAGCACGATCAAAGCGATGGACGCCCCTACCGCGAACAGGACGGAGTACGCGATCACTGATACCCAGCCGAGGTGCCCGCCACCGATGATCGAACCTGCCTTGAGTTCGAGCGGCAGGTTCTTCGCGTTGGGTACGGTCAACAACAGTCCCAGGACCGCGGCTTTGGCCGGTTGCATCGAGTCGATCTGCGCCAGCCACGACGGCATCGCCGGCTCGGCATCGTCTTTCGGACGGCTACGCCAACTCGAGTATGCGAGCGCCAGAAAACCGACAGTGAACACGACGGCGAACACCGTCTGGACGGTATGCGCGCTGCCGCTGGACTTCGATTCCACTCCGGTGGTCGAAAGTGCCGTCGCTGCTGTGATCGCTGTCGCGGCCAGCACGATGCTCGCGGTGTACGCGAATGCATTTGCCTTCGCCCGAGTGGACAGTAGGATCGCGATGATCGCAACCAGAGGAATCGGGCTGATGACGACGCCGGTGGCGAGTGGGATGAGCTGCGCAGTAATCGATTCCATTTCTGCGACCGTACAAGCGGCCAATCCGGCCATTGGCGAAACGTTCGGCCTCCACGACATCGCCACTCACGGTGTCACAGAAGCACGGCTGTGAGGACCACCCGGTCTTCCTCTTCGACAAGTTCGAGGGACGTTACCGTACCGGCGAGCGATTCAAGCCCGATCCCTGAGTCCCGTGCCACCGGCAGCCGACCCGGCGAACTGATCCGCACTACTACCGCCCGAGCATCGGCGAGTGTCACCTCGAGGAAGACGGGCCCTCCTGCACCGTGTTTCACGGCGTTGGTCAGTCCCTCCGACAGGATCTCCACCACGCTGTCGAGCCGAGCGGAGCCGGAACCGATCACCGCCCAGACTTCGTCGTCGACGTGACTGACGACCGGAATTGCGTAGCGCCACACCGTGACAAGATCATCGATACGCTTTCGGGCATCGGAGTCAGCCGGCTGATCGGATGACGCAGACAGGTCGCTTTCCAAGCCGTCGAGAATGTGGGCAATGGTTGCCGCAACATCGACTGGGCGACCGGCAACGGCGCCCGAAGACCATGCGGCCGCTACGAGTTCGCCCTGCACCGACGAGTGCAACAACCTGGCCAGTCCACGTCGGGTGTGCATGAGCTCGGCATGGATACGAGCTGCATCGAGCGCTTGCCGGCTCAGGGCACTGCGGAGTTGACGCTCCTCGTCCTGACGCTGCGTATCCGCAGCCCTGATCAGGCAGACGGACAGCGCAACCAACGGGTAGACGGCCATCGACGAGAAATAGAAAGTCGGGGTACGGCCGAACACCGTCAGGAGCAGCCACGTCGCGGTACTGCTGATCAGCGCACTCGAGCAGTACACCGCAGAAAGAGTCGCGATCCGTCTCAGAGGGCCGTCTCCGCTGCTGACAACTCGGCGAGCGCACGCATTGCCACCGACGAAGAGCCAGAAATCGACGCCGAGCTGGACCGCCGTGAACGTCACGCCGTAAGTCGTGAGCAGGTAGACGGTCACCAGTGCCGTGTACGCGAACACCGGTACGTACAGTGGCGCCGGTTCAACGCTGCGTACGACGCCGATCAGTCGATCTCTCGCCGTCAGCCGCACAGTCGGCGTCGGTGATTCGATCGGGGGAATCTCCCGGAACAGTCGATGACTCATCGGGCGAACCACGTCGTCGGAGATTCGCTTCAAGAGAGCTGCTCCTCGCACTCCCTCGAGTTCCGTTTCAGCAACCGCGTGCATGACCGTCTCGATACTGCGCTCGAGCTCTCGCCGACACTGCGCACGGGTTTGGCCGAGGCGGAATCGATCCCGGGTCTGTTGGAGTTGGACGGCGGCCCCGGCAACCTTCAAACTCCGTTGCAGCGCGAGGCGGTCACGGAGAGCGCTTACCAGTACGGCGGTCAACGACAAGAAGACAACGCTGCACGCGACGTTGAGTGCCACCCGGACGAGCATCGGTCTGGGGTCGACGGGGAGTTCGAGCGCGCGGGTGATCGCGTCGAGGACGAACGGGCGGATCGCGCCGATCACTGCGAACAGGGCCAGGGCTGCGAGCTGCGATCGGTGTGCTGCAAGAACAGCCCTCGCCATCAGCAGCATCACCCCGACAACGCAGTGGGTCGCGAAGGCGCCGACTGCCATCACGCCTACTTCGCGCACCCCGGTACACAGGTAGTAGTTGGCCATCACGGTCACCGCGAACGGCAGCGTCAGAATCCAGGACCACTTGGTGACGATGTTCCGATCACCGAGTCGAAGCCACCACTCGCGCGGGTTCACACCGAGTCGGTCACTTCGGGCACACCGAAATGGCGGATGAAGATACTCGCAGCAAGCACTCGCGGATTGGTGGACGAATCGTGCGTCAATCCCAGGCTCTCGAGAGTGCGCGCGATGAGCTTCTCCACACCTCGGATCGAGGACCCACGATGCGCTGCGATTGCGCTGTTCGACCACCCGAGCGAGATGTAACGCAGAAGATCGAGCTGTGATCTGGTGAGGCTCGACAAGGCGGAGTCCGGATCACTCCCGAGCGCCGGTGGCTCGGTTTCCGTCAACGCGGCCTCCACTACGCCGATCAACTGATCCGCCGACTGGACAGCCGCCTTGTCCACGAACAGCGATTTCGGCGGCACACCCGCAGAACCTGGCGCTGTCGATGCGTTGGGGTAGTTCGTCAGGAACACGATCGCGCAATGCGGAGCCTTCACGGTGACGATGTTCGCGAGATCGACGCCGTTCGGCCGCACGCCAAGGTCGATGTCCGTGACCAAGAGGTCAGGATCGAATCCGTCGAACTCCGTGAGCGCTTCGACCGCCGATCCGGCCGTATGGACCACGAACCCGGCGTGTGTGAGCGTGTCACCGACGAGCGCACGCATCAGTGGTTGGTCTTCCACCACCAACACCCGTCGCACCCACTGGCTGGTCTCCATGACCAGAGATTAACCGTTGGGAGAGTGCGTATTCGACCGAGCAGGTGGTGACGGATTCCGAGTAACACGGCAGTTATCAACCATGCGGGTTCCAAGCATTTCGCCCGATATGTCCCAAGCGTCGGGGCGCAGGGTGTTCCGAGTCCACACCCCTTCGACCATCAGGACGGGCCATGACCGCACCGATCACCCCGAAGAACACCGCAGTAAGACGAGCCACTCTGCTGGCAGTATGCGTGAGCACCGCAATGCTCATGCTCGACATCGCCGTCGTCAACACCGCCCTGCCGTCGATCGCATCCGATCTCGATACCGGAGTCAGCGCCCTGCAATGGGTGATCGACGCGTACACGCTGGCATTGGCGACGGTCGTTCTCAGCGCCGGATCGTGGGCAGACCGACGGGGTCGACGCCATGTTTTCGTCATCGGCATTCTGTGGTTCACCACGGCATCTCTGTTCTGCGCTCTGGCGCCGAACATCTGGGTGCTCGACCTCGCGCGGGCCGCTCAGGGTATCGGCGGTGCCGTACTCTTCGCCTGCTCACTTGCCTTGCTGGCGGACGTGTTCGAGAAGGGTCCCCAGCGCGCGACTGCTCTGGCTGCATACGGCGCCACGATCGGGGGCGCGTTTGCCGTCGGCCCACTGGTGGGCGGGTTGCTCACCGAGTTGTTGGATTGGCGCGCAATCTTTTTGATCAACGTTCCGATCGGGTTGATCACACTGGCGATGACGGTGCGGTGGGTTCCCGAGTCACGCGATCCTCGGCCTCGCCGCGCGGACGTGCCCGGGCAGATTCTGGTGTCCACCGGCCTGGCAGCTCTGGTGTTCGGTTTGTTACGCGGTAACGAGGATGGGTGGTTCGAGCCGCAGCCGATGATCGCCGCGGTGATCGCCGCGGCCGCCATGATCGGTTTCTCCCTGCACGAGCTTCGTACCACCGAGCCCATGCTGCCCCCACATCTGCTCGCCAATCGGGCCTTCGCCGGAGCGCAGATCGCAGCGTTCTCGATCTCCGCCTCCCTGTTCGCGGTGTTCGTCTACACGACCATCTACCTGCAGAACGTGCTGCATCTGTCTCCCGTGGACGCCGGCCTGGTGTATCTACCGGCGACGATAGCGATGTTCGTCGTCGCGGGCGCCACCGCGAAATTGGACGGGCGCATCCCCGTCTCGGTCTCGTTGACGTGCTCGCTTCTACTCGTCTCGGTGGGGCTGGTCATGATGACCGTCGTCGACGTGACCAGTTCGCCGTACGCGATACTTCCCGGATTTGTTGTCGCGTGCGTGGGGGCCGGGGTGTTCAACCCCGTCATGAGTGGGTTGGTTCTGGGCGAAAGCACTTCGAACCATTCCGGATTGGCCGCAGGGATCAACGACGCGTTCCGGCAGACCGGCATCGCAGTCGGGGTTGCCGTGCTCGGCGCCTTCCTTCCGGCGCAGTCGATGCTGCCCGGCGGACCACCGGACGACTTTGTCGGTGGACTTCGGTTGGCACTGTTTGTCGCAGCCTTCATCGCAGCTCTCGGTGCGTTGGTCTGTGCGGCGACGCTGCGCACTACCAGCGTCAACCAGACTCTCTCCGAGGAATCCGAGCAGATGTTGACGAGAACTAGTTGACCGTTTTGTCCTGCATGTATGAATTTCGCTCCTTAGAATCGAACCGTCCTGCGTCCGCAGGTACGAGGGGAAACGGATGATCTATCGACTGCTCGGGCCGTTGGAGGTCGCACGGGGTCCGGCGACGAGCGACGTGATCGATCTGGGCCCTCGAAAACAACGAACGGTCCTTGCCGTTCTACTGCTCAACCGTGGTCGCGTCGTCTCCACCGACCGGCTGATCGATGCTCTCTGGCACGACGACGCACCGGCGAGTGCGATGGCAAGCATCCAGGCGTATATCTCCAACCTGCGCCGAGCGCTACGCGTCGAAACCGGTACGGCGTCACCGATAGTGCGTCAATCGCCGGGCTATGTCCTCGAGGTCGCTCCGGCAGACGTCGATCTGTCGGTGTTTCTCGACGACGCCGAAACGGCGCGACAACACGCTGAGAACGAACGGTGGCAGGAGGCTTTGACGACCGCTGACCGTGCCCTCGCCTCGGTCCGGGGGCAGCTTCTGGACGACCTGAACGACGCGCACTGGGTGGAGGTGGAAGCCGCAGCCTTCGAGGAAGTGCGGACCGAGTGCCGGGAGACCCGGATAACGGCGCTTCTGGCTCTCGGGCGCCTGGCACCCGCGCTGGTCGAAGCTGCTCAACTCTGTAGCGAGTACCCGTTCCGCGACCGGACCTGCTGGCTGCGAATGGTTGCCCTGCATCGGGCGGGCAGGTCACCGGAAGCGTTGGAACAGTTTCGATTACACGCGTCTCGGCTCGACGCCGAGCTGGGACTGGAGCCCGGCGGGGAGCTGACAGCATTGCAAGGCGCGATCCTGCGCCACGAACCCGGCCTGGCCGCCTGGCCGCGCACTCCGGGATGGACGGGGGCCGAACAAGTGTCGGTCCCGGCTTCTCCCCCAGCCGTAGCAGCGATGCCCGAGACGGATTCCTCACGCTTGTTCGTCGGGCGCGACGCTCAGACGATTGTCGCCGACAAGATGCTCGACGACGTTCGCCGTGGCTCACCTCGCTGGTTGATCTTGACCGGCCCCGCCGGCATCGGCAAGACACGATTCGCCGAGGAGTGTTCGTCGAGAACAACGTCCATTCGAGGAGCCACCGTCTGGGCACGTTGCCCGGAGGACGACGGAACGCCGCCGTGGTGGCCGATCCGCCGACTGGTTCGGGAACTCGGAGCCGACGCCGATTTCGTACTGACGCCGCCGACGGACATCGATCCGGACGAAGCGAGATTTGCCGTCTACGAACGGGTTCGCACCACCATCGAAGCTGCGGCGAAAGATGCACTGTTGACCGTCGTCATCGACGACATTCAATGGGCCGATCCCACGTCCCTTCGTTGCCTGACCTACCTGGTCGGCGCAATGACCAGTGCCAGAGTCTGGTTCGTGTCGACGCTCCGAGACTCGGAAGTCGGGTCGGCAGTGCGCAAGTTCGAAGAAGCCGTACTCCACGGCGAAGGAAACCGAACCATGATTGTGCCGGCGCTCGCGCAGGGCGAGGTTGCAACACTCGCAAGGTGCGTCTCCGGGGACACGCTCGACGACGCGGAGGCGCGAACCCTGGCGGAACGAACCGGCGGCAACCCGCTGTTCGTCTCGGAGTACGCCAGGCTTCCCCGGAACGAGCGACTGGGCGACGGCATCCCCGTCGCCGTTCGATCTGTCCTCGGTCGACGGCTTGCTGCAGTGGAACCGGCAGTGTTGCACGCTCTTCGGGTTGCCGCAGTTATCGGCGACGCCATCGAGGTGTACACACTGGCCGCAGCCACCCGTCTCGATGTCGACACTCTCGCCGACCATCTCGACGCGGCTGCTGATGATCGAATCATCGTCGCGGACTCGGCAAACGGCGGTTACGTCTTTGCTCACGGCCTTCTCCGAGACGAAGTCCTCGAAGCGATACCCACGCTTCGTCGCCAGCGGATACATGCCCGAGTTGCCGAAGTGCTCGAAAATTCCTCCGATCCGGACCGGCTGAGCCGCCGCGCGCAACATCTGATGTCGGCACTTCCCCTGGTCGATCCACTCGTCGTTCTGGAGGCATGCACGGCTGCAGCTCAGGATGCGACCGATCGGTGGAGTTCGGAGACCGCGGCCGAGTGGTGGGAGGCAGCTGTCCGCGCGTTCGACTTACTTCCGGTGTCCCAGCAATCCGCTGACGATCGGGACGACCTGCTGGTGGCCAGAGTCGAGGCCCTCGCCCGCGCAGGTCGAGGGCAGACAGTTCTCGACGTCGTCAATGCCGGTCTCCTCGAGGCTGTTCGGGAGGGGCGAACCTCCGCCGTCGGACGATTGGCAGGCGCATTACTTCGGGCCGCCGGTGCGTGGCCGTGGGTTTCCTACGGTACCGATCCGGGACCACTGCTCGAACGGCTCGCGGCGGTCGAGCCCTTGGTCGAGAACGACAGGTCAGCTCACGCACGGGTTCTTGCTGCGCTGGCGGTGGGAAGTTGCTACCACCCCGAAGCCGAGATCCCGAATCGATGGAGCGCCCGTGCTCTCGACATCGCCCGCGAACTCGACGATTCGGATGTGATCGCGGACGCGCTGCTCGGACGGATTCTGCTTTTCTCCGGAGTCGCGGTGCACAGCGCGGAGTCCATGCGCCTACTGCGCGAGCTTTTCGAACTGCCGCACCAACAATCGCGTGTCGACAGCGTCGTCGCACACGCCGTCGCGAGCATGACGGAGATGAATCTGGCCAATGTCGATGCTGCCGTCAAACACGTCAGGCAGGGGATCATCGGCTGCGAGCTACTGAGACTCCCGGTGGTTCGGGTCCAATTACGTTGGATGGAAGCAACTCTCGCCGAATGGTACGGAGACTTCGCGCAAGCCCGCCGGCAGTACGAGACGGCCAGGCAGATCCATCTGCAAACGGAGTTGTACACGGCTGGCAGCGCAGATCTGGCGTTCAACACTCTGGAGTGGGAGCGAGGTGCGTTGGCAGAATCTGATCCCGGTGTCGTGGAACCTGATTCGTGGAACATCGCCATCGACGCCGCCCGAGGCGAGCGCGACGCCACTTCCGAAGGCATCAAGAAGTGGCTGATCAATCGCGGGCCACAGACGTGGACGACATTGGGACACCAGACACTACTTGCACGCGTCGTGGCAGATCTGGAACTGGTCGAATACGCCGACACCTTCATCGGCCTTCTCTCGCCACACACCGGCTGCATCGCAACGGTAGGCCATGTCGGTGAACTGGGCTCGGTTGCCGAAGCCTCCGCGCGTCTGCACGCGCTTCTCGGTCACGTCGAGCAGGCATCGACTCTCCTGGATCAGGCCGAGAAGATCGCAACTGGCTCCGGCGGAGCACCAACACTGCTGCGCTGTCGACTGCTTCGGGCGCAGCTCCGAGAGCCGTCCGCCGAACGTGAACGGGAGCTGACGGAAGTGGCGGCCGAATCGGAGACACTCGGCATGCGGGGCGTAGCTGAACGAGCGCGATCGACATGGCCCTGAACTGCGAGAATGCGCTTGGATAAAACTTGGATCCGCTCGGGATACATACGTCAAGAACCACCCAAGCCTGTTCGGACATCCTTCCCTTGACCGAAAGACGGATGAGGAAAGGAAGACCATGAACCTTCAGACCCCCACGCTCGACGCCGCGGTCGAATCACTGCGCGCAGAGGTGACCGGCTCCGTTTCCCTGCCTGGCGAAACGGGATACGAGTTGGCGATTCCGTGGAATGCAGCGGTTCCCGTCGCGCCTGGCGCTGTGGTGGCAGTCGAGAGCGCGCAAGACATTGTCGCAACGGTGCGATTTGCGGCGAAGTTGGGTCTGCGCGTCGGTGTTCAGCGCACCGGCCACGGCGCGGTCCCTCTCGGCAGTGACGTTCTCCTCGTCCACACCGGCAGGCTCACGGAGTGCGTCGTCGACCCCGAAAACCGCACTGCCCGAATCGGCGCGGGCTTGATCTGGCAGGACGTCATCGACGCTGCCGCACCCCACGGCTTGGCGCCACTGGCAGGTTCTTCACCCACGGTCGGAGTCGCCGGCTTCCTCACCGGCGCCGGCATCGGCCCGATGGTGCGCACGTACGGGCTCTCGTCGGATCACGTTCGTTCGTTCGACATCGTCACCGGCAGTGGCGAACTCATTCATGTCACCCCCGACGAACATGCCGAATTGTTCTGGGGGCTACGCGGCGGCAAGGCCACACTGGGCATTGTCACAGCCATCGAGATCGACCTACTACCGGTCACCCACTTCTACGGCGGTGCACTCTATTTCGACGGCGCAGATGCAAGCGCGGTCGCGCACGCCTGGCTGGACTGGGGCGCCGACCTGCCTGAGCACAGCTCGACCTCTCTTGCCTTTCTGCAACTTCCACCCCTTCCACAGGTTCCGCCACCGCTGGCCGGCAGGCTCACCGTCGCGGTCAGATTCGCAAGTCTTGCCGAGGAATCCGATGCCAAGTCACTGATCGACCGAATCCGTTCAATCGCAACACCCTTGATCGACGCAGTCGGTGTGCTGCCTTATGCCGCCCTCGGGGCAGTGCACGCCGATCCCGTCGACCCGATGCCGACGCACGAATCCACGGCATTGACCAACGAGCTGTCACACGAGGCCGTCGACGCACTGCTCGCCGCTGCCGGCCCCGGATCCGGTTCACCCCAAACCGTCGTCGAATTACGTCTCCTCGGGGGCGCCCTCGCACGGGAACCTGAGCACCGCAGCGCCTTCTGCCATCGGGACGCTGCCTTCTCGCTGTTCACCGTCGGAGTTCTTGCCCCACCGATGGTCGACGCGGTAGTCCCGCACGCCGAGACTCTCGGACGAACGATGGCGCCATGGACGAACGGGCATGCACTGCCCAACTTCGCGCCGAGCGTCGACCCGGAGAAGATCGCCCGCACCTACGACGAGGACACCGCTCACTGGCTGAGCGCTTTGGCGGACACGCATGATCCGCAGGGAGTCCTGGCCGTCGGTCAGGTCATGCGCCGGATCTCCTGAACTTCGCCAACTCTCGCAACCGGACCAGATCCCAGGCGTGCCGGGGGCGACGGATACCCGGTCGATCTCGGGGGACTCTGACCCTCAGCGCCTGCGGACTGACCGTGCACCTGACCGGAGTTGGCATCACCAGCGCCTCGCCGTCGACGCCGACCGGAATCTCGTCGGTGTCGGCGTCGACGATCACCTCGAATCCGGTGCCCTGAGCCAGACCGTGTTGATGCGCCCTATGGAGCAACCCGATGGCCTGACGGGCACTGCTGACGGAGATCGCGACGATTCCGAGAGTGCCCCTGTCCAATCGCGGCCGATGACCGAGCCCCGCCAGGTCGTTCATCTCGTACGGGCCGTTGCTGACCAGCACAGCCTGTGGACCCACCGCGGACACGCTCGGGGAGCGCGCGGTCAGCACCGCTCCGGCACGTCCGGCGAGGAGATCCGGGAGCATCTGCAAGAAGGTGCTGGTCTTGGCATCGCGGTACTCCGGACTCTGGACTACCTCGGCGTACGCCCCGAACGATGCGTTGTTGACGAAAGTTCGACCGCCGACATTTCCCAGATCCACCGTGACCTCGACGCCGTCGACGAGCGCGTCGAGGCACCGAGATGGATCCTCGAGATCGAGCCCCAGATCCGCGGCGAAGTGGTTGCGCGTTCCCGCGCTGACGACGAGGAAGGGCAGGTCGTTTTCGGCCGCGACAGCAGCAACCAGTGCCTGTGTTCCGTCGCCACCGGCCACACCGAGTAGGTCGGCGCCGTCCGCGACCGCCTGCCTGGCCAAGGCCGTCACGTCGATCTTCTCGGGCCCCTCGAGCAGTGCGACCGTGGCCCCCCGTTCCTCGGCCTTGCGTTTCAAGTCGAACTTCTCGACCTTGCCACCACCGGAGTTCGGGTTCATCACGAAGAACGGCTTGACGGGCGGCGGTGCCGGTCGCTCGACAACCGGCAATTCCTTCTCCTCCCCCGCCAAGGCGGTGCGAGCGCAGATACCGGCTACGACGAACAACCCGATCGCGAGCAGCACCACCCACAGGAGTCGTTCTCGGACCAGGAAGGTGAGCACCACGATCGGCGTCAGAACCGCCACGGCCAACGAGAGCCAGCGGAGGAATCCGCGGGTCGTCAGAAACCAGTACACGGCCACGACGCACACGACCACCCCACCGATTCCCAGGATCAGCATGGTCAAGGTTTTCAGTCCGGCGAAGATCAGGAGCACCGCGACTGCAAGAACCAGGGCCGCGAAGGCTGCGCGCGCCAACCAACTCTGTTTCGACGAGGGCCGATCCGTGTGGGCAGAGGTCGTCATCGAGCCACCTCCCCGCGATTGTCATTTCGACCGGTACTTCGACGCTATCCCTTCGAAGCAGGCCAGTCACCTACCGGCAAGAATCTCGCGATCGCGCACTGCTATTTTATGACGACACCTCGTCATAAAAAGGAGTAGCCGTGACAACACCGACGCCCGAAGCGTGGGAATCCGCCGAAGGAACCCTGACCGGCATTCGGAAAGCCGGACTCCACGGACTGCGTTGGACGGCCTGGTTGGCCGGCGCGACAGGTCTCGCGCAATTGGTGTCGATCGGACTGAACTTCACCGACACTGTCAGCGGAATCGTTCCGGCCACGTACCCACCTGTAGATGTGGCGGGCAGCGTCGTCGCGCTCGTTCTTCTGGTCAGCCTGCTTGTCGGCCGCCCCAACGGTCCCGCGATGTTGTCGAGTCTCGCCCTCCTCATGGCCATGCTGATGGCGCCCACCCTTCACAAACATGCACCCGAGTCGCTCTGGCTGGCGGCGGCACACGCCGTCTCGGTCGTCGCCGTCATCACGCTGTCCGTGATGACTTCGCGGTTCTCCATTGCCGAGTTGGATCGGTCGTGACACCGGATTCACCCCTCTCGCTTGCAGCTGAGGAATGGATCACTGATCTCACTACCGCGGAGATGGAGCGATTGCGCAAACGCACGACGCTCACACTCGCCGAAGAACAAGAGGTCTGCCGATCCGTACGCTCGATCGCGCAGCAGATGATGCTCGCACCCGTCTCGATGTGGCAAGGTGATCCGCGCCTTGTTGCGGACCTGTTCGACCTCCCCGTGACCGTCAATCAGACCCAGGAGGATCGACCATGCCGAAGTTGACCGGTGGTGCGACGACCGCAGAGCACAAAATCGCCACCCGAGAAGCCATGTTGGACGCATTCATTCGCGAACTTCACGAGCAGGGTTGGCAAAACGTGAAGCTGCAGACCGTGGCCCAGGCGGCCGGCGTCTCGCGGACAGCGGTGTACAACTACTTCCCCGACAAATCCGCGTTGCTGCTCGCCTGGTCCACACGCGAGATGGACAGATTCCTACTCCTGGCCGAGCGTGAACTCGCGGACCGCGAGAATCCTGTGGACCGACTCGAAATCCTCGTCAAACTGACACTCGTCGAGTTCTCACTGCAACGATTCACAGGAATCGCGTTGGTCGAATTGTTGTCGGCGCAGGATCGCGAAAGTTTCCTCGAACATATTGTCCCGCTGTCGGTTCTGGTCGAACAGGTCGTCCAGGAAGGTGTCGACGCCGGTGTCTTTGTCGATTCCGATGCTGCCGCATCCGCGCAACTCATCCTCGCCTGCGTGGAAAGCCGACGCCCGATGCTCATGGCCGGCGACCGAGTGGACGCCGTCGTAGCGACCACCGTCCCGTTCATCATGCGCGCGTTGGGCGTTGCGTGGCCGACTTCCCTCGCGGCCGAACCCTCCGATCGCTCTGCTCACGATCGGTAGGATCGCAGATATGCATTTCGACCTCCCGCCCATCGATCAGCAGGCCGAGCGATTGATCGAACTCGGTGTTCACGAGATGGCCGGACTTTCTGCCGGCGATGTCAGGGAGGCCGCAACCGGGCACGGTGATGTCGGACTACTCACCGTGCACGAAAAACTGGCTCCGGCTTCAGTTCTGACTCCGCTGCTCGAGCTCGAGAACAAGCGCGGATTCATAGTCGTCGACATGGCGGACGTCGATTTGTTCGCCCCCACCGAGCAGGCAACGCTGCCCGAAAGCTCATTACATCTGCTCAGTGGAGTCGACCGCGGGGATCACCTGGCCAACTGGAGCCCGGACGAAGCATTGCCCGCAATCGTCGACGCACACCGTACGCCGCTGACGCTTACCGAAGGCATCCACTGGCTGTTGCAGCGCCCCGACATTCTCGAACGCGGAAAGTGTTTCATGACCATCGGCTCCCGACTGCGCAAACCTGACGGATCCTTCGACACCAGAACTCCCGCCGTGTGGATCAGCAACGGAACCGGTCGCGACGGCAAAGACAACCGCAACGCCCCGAAAGTCGGGTGGTGCTGGTGGGGTAACCGCCACACGTGGTTGGGGTTCGCATCGGCGAGCGACCGGGTACCGCTCCCGAACTAGAGCACGGTTGCGCGGTCGAATCGGTACCGATCCTTCCACGGCATCTCGGCCTCGAGCATTGCAGCGGCAGAGAGTAATTCCGCGTCGCAACCCCATTTCGCCGAGATCATCACGCCGAGTGGAACGCCGTCTTCCGTCCAACCGAGTGGCAGACTGATCGACGGGAAACCGGTTGCATTGGCGACGACGGTGTTTCCGGTGAAAGCGACCATGTCGATCAGTTCGGTCGCGGGGTCTTCGTCGTTGCGCAACTCCCCGATCGCAAGCGGCGGCTTCGTCACAGTCGGAGTGACGACAAGGTCGGCGTCGGCGTAGTCGAGACTCCATCGTCGCGCCCAGGCCTGAACAATTCCGATTGCCGCGGCCAGCTCACCCGAACGCACCTCGTTTGCTTGAACTCGCAAGTGTTGCACTATCGGACGCAGAAGGTGTTCGTACTCCTCCGGGATCGGCTTGGTTCCCGCCAAAGACGAGAACATCTTGACGAAAGCATCGATGAAAATGTCATCGCGAGCCTGCGGTCGCTCGAACACGTTGTGGCCCAGACCCTCCAGCACAGACCCAACCTTCGATACAGCAGCCGAGAGCTGCGCATCCACGGCTCCGCCGGAGACCGATCCGTGAGCAAGAGCGACGGTCAAGGGGCGAGCCCGAACTCCCCCGGCCTGTACGACGAACTCTTCGAACGACTTCGGCCGAGGCGGGTGGATAGTTCCGGCGCCGGGTCGCGTCGCCAGAACGTCCAGCAGCGCAGCGGTATCGCGAACTGTCCGGGCGATCGGCCCCTTGCTCGCAAATCCGAAGTTGTCATGCCCCGCCACGCCCATCGTGATCAAACCGCGGCTCGGCTTGAGGCCGACGACTCCGCACGTACTTGCCGGCGAACGCAACGAACCGGCGGTGTCACTTCCCTGTGCAAACGGCACCAGACCAGCGCCGACGGCGGCAGCAGCGCCGCCACTGCTGCCGGCGGCACTCCGCGTGCGATCGAACGGACTGCGAGCAGGCGGAGCGACTTCCGGCTCGGTGTAACAGGCTGCCCCGAACTCGGGCACCGTCGTCTTACCGATGTCGATCAACCCACCTTCTCGGATCGCCTCGACGATCTCGTCGTCAGCGTCCGGCACGAAGTCGCGAAAGAGCGCCGATCCGAAGGTCGTGCGAATGCCGCGCGTTGCGTCGAGGTCTTTGATTGCCGTCGGAACGCCGAACAGGCGCGGAAGGGGCCCGGCGTCCCGCTCGTCCAACCTGCGCTGCGCTTGTTCGGCGAGGGCGACTGCGTGCTCCCCGGCGATCGTCGTGAAGGCGCCGACGTCATCGGAAGTGGTCGCACGGTCGACGAAGTACCTGGTGACTTCGGGAATCGAGACCTGTTTGGCGGCGATAACACCGGCAAGTTCGACGGCGGACAGTTGATGGAGATCGGTCATCGGGCAGCGCTCCTTGGAGGTCGATGGACACTTGTAATTTCGATACGCGTATCGCTATTGTTGTCAGCATGGTATCCGAATCCACCAGCTCTGCAAGGGCTGGTCGACCAAAAGCATTGAGTCACAGACAGATTCTTGATGCCGCGGCAGAGATCGCCGATACGGACGGCCTGGATGCGGTGTCATTTCGAGTGCTCGCCGAACGACTCGGCATATCGCCGATGTCCGTCCACCGCACAACCGGCGGCATCGACGCCTTGAGGCGAGATCTGATCTCGACTCTCGTAGGCGAAGCCGTCTCGTCGATCGACTGGCCGACCGACTGGCGCGGGGTTGCCCGCACGTTCGCCTACGGCCTCCACGACCTCCTGATGCGCCATCCCCTGGTCCTGGAAGCCCATCGGCAGGCATCACTGGAAGCACCCGGGGCCGACGATACCGCCCACCGAGTCGTGAGCACCCTTTCCTTGGCAGGCCTCGAGGACGAGCAGGCCACGTACGCATACGGCGCGCTGCATGATTTCGTCACCGGACACGTCGCAATTCAATTGGGACGCGGCGCTTTCGACAGCGCACCTGCCGATCGACGCGAGGCATCGGTGTTCGCACTTCATCACGATCCCACCCGAAGGTTCGAGTTCGGAGTCGCCCTCATCCTGGACGGTGTGGCGTCGATCGCGCAGCAAGGAACCACATCATGACGAGCGGCGTGACCACAACCGAAATTCGCGACGCGTCGGGGCGTCGTATCGCATTCTGCGAGTACGGCGATCCGACTGGCCACCCGGTAGTCGTGGCCCACGGATCACCTGGCAGCCGATACGAAGGGCTCTCACTCCACAACGCGTCTTCGACGGCAGGCATACGGCTGATAGTCCCCGACCGACCCGGCTTCGGACGCACGGATCCGTACACGGACAAGGGATTTCATTCCTGGGACGACGACTTCGTCACCCTGGTCGATCACCTCGAGTTGGGCTCGGCCACACTGATGGGTTTCTCCGGAGGCGGCGGTTACGCGCTCGCAGTCGCTGCAGCCGTTCCCGAACGAGTCTCGAAACTGGTGCTGGCGTGCGCCATGATCCCCGGGGCACCGCGAGATACTTTGCGACGCAGAATAAAACTGGTATCTGCGTTGTACTTTGCCGCCAACTGGGCTCCCCGCGTGGCCGGCGCAATGCTCGCAGGAACCGGAGTGTTCTCCAAGCTACGCAGCGACTCAGTCTCGATCTGGCCGGCCGCCGATCAGGCAGTCATGACCGACGAGGTACATCGCCCCGCTCTCCAGTTGGATTCATCCGAAGGGATCGCACAGGGTGGATCCGCAGGGGTTGTCGACTTGGCTCGGTATCGCCACGAGGTGCCTGGACTCTTCCAATCGATCTCGGTACCAACGGTTTTCCTACACGGAACCGACGACGGAAACGTACCCATCGAAGTAGCCCGCTGGGCACACTCGTTGATTCCCGACTCTCGCTTCGAAGAGATCAACGGAGGCGGCCATCTGTTCGTCGTCGCGGACCCCACTCCACTCCTTCGCGCCCTCGCCTAATTCCCTATTGACTCGAACGCGTGTTCGAGTATGATTTGGGGAGGGGATCGGGGGATTCAATGAGTGTCTTGTTGTCGGACGTGGTTTCGGGTTCTGCGGTGGGGTTACGTGGACGTCTGTGGCAGTTGTCGGCTGCTGAGTTACGTGCGGCTGCGGTGTCGGCGAGCGCGGAGATTCTTCGTCTCGAGGCTGTGCGGGTGGCAGTGGTCGACGAACTCTCGATGCGCCCGGATGATCAGGTGATCGCCAGCCGCGGGGTCGGTTCGTGGTTGGCGGCCAACACGATGCTGCAGGTTCGGGACGGGAAGAAGATCGCCGCCCTGGGTGCAGCTTTGCGGCCGTGTCCGGCGGTGGCGGCAGGCTTCGATGATGGGGATTGCTCGTTCGATCATGCCGTGTTGATCGTGGCGTTCTGCGAATCACCACCGAAAGGCATGCCGGAGGAAGCACTACCGAAGTGCATCGATCTGTTGTTGGCTGCTGCGTCGGGGGTGGAAGCGACGACCACGAAGGTGCGGAACGTGATCGCGACCTTGGAGCGGTTGTTCGAGTCCGATGAGATTCCACCCGCCGAAGACGTCGACCGGAATGAGCTGCGGATCGCGTCGACATTGAATGGTCGAGTGGTGGTGCGCGGGGATTTCGACGCCCTCACCGGCGAAATGCTGTTGTCGGCGTTGTCGAATCTGACGATGCCGACCCCGGCACCGGATGGAACCCCGGATTCTAGGTCGGCGGCGAAACGCACGGCGGACGGGTTCAGCGAACTGATCCGCCGCTATCTGGACTGTGCCAAGACCGGAACCGATGGTGGCCAGCGCCCGCACGTGAACGTGCACATCAACGCGCGTGATCTCGCTGAGCATCGGGATTGCGCCGCCGCGCCCTCCGATGGTGAAGAGTCTCCGTCTGATCTTGATGTCGGGCACATGCCCTGGCTCGGACCACTGTCGGTGTCGCAGAGCAGGCTTCTCGGCTGCGACTGTTTCCTGTCGACCGTTCTGCTCGACGGTCACGGGGCGCCGCTCGATGCGAAACCAGGGAAGAGGTTGGTCACCGCCGAACAACGGACTGCGTTGATTGCCCGAGACAGAGGCTGTGCGTTCCCGGGTTGCACATGTGTACCGGCGTGGACCGATGCGCACCATATCCGGCACTGGGCCAACGGCGGCCCGACGGTGATGAACAACCTGGTCCTGCTGTGCCGTTCGCACCACCGGTTGATGCACCGGAAATCAGGGTTCGTCGGGAAGTGGGCGATTCGGATCGGTGTCGACAACAAACCGTGGTTCATCCCGCCACCCTCGATCGACCCCGGACAGCAACCCAGGCCGGCGAACACCACCTTCAAACCTGAGAGGTCAAACCTCTTTGGCGACAACAGAACACGGACCAGCGCCGCATCGAGGAGACCTCGATGCGGCGCCAAAAAACATGCTCAGCCCAAGTCGGCGACAATCCGCTCGGCGAGAGGCCGTGACGACGCCGGATTCTGACCGGTGTAGAGCTTGCGGTCCACCACGACATAAGGCGACCACGCCTCGGCCTTCGAGAATTTGCCGCCCAATTCGCGTAGGCGAGTTTCGAGCAGCCACGGAGCCTTGTCCGCCAGACCAGCCTGCGTCTCCTCTTCGTTGGTGAACGCGGTCAGCTGATAGCCGTCGAACAGCCAGCTTCCATCGGGTCTCTGGGCCGGCAGGAGTGCCGCCGGCGCGTGACAGACCGCCGAGACCACCTTGTCCGCGTCCAAGAAGTTCACGAGAAGCTCACCGAAGGATGCCGACACCGCAAGATCCTCCATCGGTCCATGTCCACCCGGTACAAAGACCACGTCGTAATCGGCAGCATCGGCGTTCTCCAAAATCTCCGGCGAATCGAGCACCGGCTGCAGATCGGCGATGTACTTGCGCATACGGTCGGCGCCTTCTTGCCCGCCGTTCACCTCGGGCGCCAGGCTTCCCTCGTCCACAACGGGAGCTTTACCGCCAGGCGTCGCGATCACGATCTCGTAGCCGGCGTCGACGAAAACGCGATGCGCCTCGACCAGTTCTTCCGCCCAGTACCCGGTCGGGTGGGGTGTTCCGTCCTTCAGCGTCCAGTGATCTGCAGAAGTGACCGCAAACAACAGCTTTGTCATCGCGCAACCTTTCGTCGGTAAAAGGAACCCATTGGTGACAAGACACCATCTTCAAGGCCCGATCAATGAAATAACGTCCAGTCAGTGCAACACGCTGCCCTTGTGAGAATTCCTCACCACCGCAGAATCACGTCACCCGTCAGGTCCCGATCGGCTTGCCGAACAGTCCTGCGACGAGTTCACCAACCGCATCCACCCAGACTGGCCAGGTCCTCTGATCAAGCGCCATGGATCCAGCGTCGAAGGTGCTGCATCCCTGCTGAGCAGGCACACCAGCGAACCGATCACGAAGCCACAGTAGAGCACTCGGCAATGCGACGACTTCCATGCTGACGTGCTCACTGAAGTGGTCTCTGGTGTAAACGACACTCGCAGAAGGATCTTGGCAATAGGTATCGACAAGTTTGTTCACCGGGCCAACAGGCACCAACCAGTCGGGATTCGACTGATAAATGTACATCGGCACGTCAGGAACCGACTTACCCATGGCAGCTCGGGAGAGCGCAGCTCTCACCGTGGGGTGTTGGACCGGATCTCCCGGGACATCGAGGAAGCCCTTGATGTTGAGGAAGGGCACTGCAGCCGACGTCCAGAGCATGCACAGGTTGTCCTTGGCAGCGAAAAGCGCTCGGCCGGCAGGGTTTATGTGCTGATCGATGAAACCTGCAAGTTCAGGATCTTCTCGGCTCACTCCGATTACACCGGCAGCGACGATCCCGGCCCCGAGAGCGTTGTTGGCATTGTCGAGCAAAGCGCCGAGATCCGCGGCAACACCACCTTCGGCGACTCCGACGATATTCAGTTCCGGCGCGTACGCCTGCCGTATTTCAGCTGCGTGACCGGTAGGAATCGATCCACCCGAGTAGCCGAGCAGCCCTACGCGAGTTGACCGCCCTTGCAGCTCCATGGGTTCGAAGTTCTCAGCAGCACGAATACCGTCGAGCGTGATCCGGGCCGCGACGGGGCCGGAGGCGAAGGAAGAATTGGGTCCCTGATGATCGGGCACCGACAATGCCCAACCCTGCGCCAGTGCCGCCTGCACTTCGAGGAATTGAGCCCCACCGGTCGCAGCGCCCGTCACCAGCCACGGCAACGCGCCTTGCTGCATGACATACGAAGGTGCGCAGTAGTTTCCGAGTGAATCCTCTGCCATCTGAAAGGACAGCAGCGGGCGCGGGCCTCCATCGCGAGTGTCGCCACGCGGCTTGATCACTGTGGTGACAGCAGGAATTGCCTCGCCCGCAGCATTATTGGATCGATACGAGATCTGCCACGCATCCACGTTGGTCGGAATCAGGTTGAGAGTACCGAGATTCACCGCACGAGCGGCGATGATCTCACCCGGTTGCTTGGATTCGACGACCTCGACAGGCGGTTCATAGAAGGCCTGGTCCAGTTCAGGCAAAGGCGGTGCAACCGCAGGCGGCAGGGCAGGCTGGACCTGAATTTGGGCGGGAACACCTTCGTCCGGTGCCGCTGAGGCAGGTGCCGAAAGTCCGATCTGCCCGATTACTGCAATCACGGCAATTGCGAGGCCCCCGCATTGTCGGTCAGTTGTCCAGCGTCGTCCCATACCAATTCCTCCCCGGAAAAGCACAGATTGCCTTGTGTTGCCGCAGTTCTCATCACGAGCACACAAGTTAGATGCGAGTGTCTAACACATTGAGGACGAGAGTAGAGCGTTGTGGGCCGGATTACAATCCCCTGGTGTTCGTGACCTATTCGTCGGTGCGAAGGGGCGCGTCGTCGATCAACGCATTCAAGAGCACCGTCATCAGATCGACCAGTACCGACACGGGAGGACGAGGCTCTGCAGTGCTCCACTGGTGCACCAGCGCGGTAAGCGCGCCGATGAAGGCGGTGGACGCCCACCGGTAACCACCCGGCGGTTCGTAATCTTCGCCCACGATCCCTTTGATGATCGACTCGAAAAATGTTGCCCAGACCGAACGTTGGTCCACACGATGCTTTTCCACCCGGGGACTGACACCTACGACGTCGATGAAGGCAACGTGTGCGCGTCGTGGGTCACTTCCGACCGACTCGACGAAGGCGGCCATGGCCGTCGCTGCCTTGTCACGGAGATTGACCGAAGGCTCTGCATCGAGTGCGTCGACCATTGCAATTCTGGCGTCGAGTTGGATCTGGTCGTACAGCGCGAGGAGTAGATCCTCGCGACTACCGAACTCGTCGTAGAACTGCCTTCTGGCCAGACTCGCGGACGCGCAGATATCCGCCACCGAACTTCCGGCATACCCCTGGTCTGCAAACACACTGAGAGCAGCATTCAAAAAGAGGGAACGGCGTTCGGCCTTGCGAGCCGCGACCGACCTTCCGCCGTAGTTTCTGTCTGTTTCAGCGATTGCCACGTCTGCCAGAGTATGCGGCATCGCGCCGCACACAAAACGCATCTGACCTGCTGCGAAGTTCCTTCACCACCACTACCGGCGCATCGGCACTGCAGCACGATCAGGCCAATACGAAGGCCACGGCAAAAAGTGTCCAGGCGGCAGCGAGAACCGTTGACGCCGCAGTAACTGCCCCGGTCACGGCAGGTCGAGTGCTGCGTTTGCGCGCGGCGATGATCCCGACCGTCATCAAAGTCAACGCCACCAGGAACGACAAAACCACGATTTTCACCAGCAACCCCTTCGACGACGGTCAACAGAACCGGAGACCATTTAGATAGTACACAAATAGATCGTGCATTAATTAAACTCAAAGTCCGTCAGGGGACTCTTGACAGAATTCAACAGCGCCTGTCAGGCTAGTCCTGACGAAAGGAGAACTTCTCATGGAAGACCTGATCGAACGCGCCCTGACCGCGAAGATCGAGACCGCCGCGATCACCACGGTCAACGCCGCGATCACCGAGGCCGGCACTCAGGCAGACAAGATTGTCGGAACAGATCCTTTACCTGGTAGCCCTGAGTGGGAGGCAGAACAGGACACCGACATCCCGGCGCAGCGTCAGATGGCGTGGCAGTTGGCCTGTTTCCGGATTCAGCTCGCCGCGGGTATCGATTCGACGGCAAGCGTCATGAGCCTGCGTAGATTCGGCGCAACATGGTCAACCATCGGCCGCGCTGCCGGAATGACCCGTCAGTCCGCGCATGAACGGTGGGGTCGACGTGTATCGGACATGCTCGATCCCTACGGAGTCGGGATGCCGCCCATGGTGCCGAATGATAATCCGACAGCCCTGACTATCAATCGCGTGACTAACAATCGCGTGACTACCGATCCGGCAGCAGCGCATCTGCTTTCGCGACCAGCACAGCGCGCTCACGCTCGTTCCCGGCCAGACGAGCCGCTTCGAGGAGTTCGGTTCTAGCCTCCTCGGATCGGCCGAGCTGACTGAGCAACTCCCCCCGAACGCTGGGAAGCAGGTGGTAGTCGGCCAGTTCACCTGAAGCGACAAGCTTGTCGACGAATTCGAGCGCAGGGCCAGGACCGTATGCCATGGATACCGCCGCCGCATGATTGAGGTCGACCACGGGCGATGGCGCCAGTTGCGCCAGAGCCTCGTAGAGGATGACTATCTTCTTCCAATCGGTGTCTTCGAAAGTTGCTGCTCGCGCATGACATTCGGCAATCGCCGCCTGCAGGCCGTACGGGCCTCGTCCACGCCCGACGGCGTCAGCTCGTTCCAGCGCCGCAAGCCCACGCGAGATCTGTAGACGGTCCCACCTCGTCCGGTCCTGGTCCGCCAGCAGGATGGGCTCACCGGTCGAGGTTGTCCGAGCGCCGAATCTCGAGGCTGTCAGCTCCATCAATGCGACAAGGCCGTGTACCTCGGACTCCCTGGGGACCAATTCGGCGAGTATTCGCGCGAGCCGCAGAGCCTCAGCACTGAGCTCCGCCCGCATCCACTCGTCCCCGGAACTGGCTGCATAGCCTTCGTTGAACACCAGGTACAGCACTCCGAGGACGGCGCTCAATCTGCGCGAAAACTCTTCTCGCCCTGGAACTTCGAAAACCGCTTTCGAGGCAGTCAGCGCCTTCTTCGCGCGGACTATCCGCTGCTGCACCGTCGCCGTCGGCGTGAGGAACGCTTTCGCAATCTCTTCCGTGGTCAAACCGCCCACCACCCGAAGCGTCAACGCCACCTGCGCTTTTCGATTCAACACGGGATGGCAGGCGATGAACATCAGGCGAAGGACATCGTCGTCGATGCGGTCCGGATCCCAGCTGACGTCGTCGAAATGTGAAGCGTCGTTCTCGAGTTCACGCGCAAAGTGGGCGTAGCGCTCGTCCAACCTCTCACGTCGTCGCCACCCGTCGATCGCTCGTCGTGTCGCCACAGATGTCAGCCAGGCAGCGGGGTTTCTCGGAACCCCCGTCGCGGGCCACTGCTCGACGGCTTCGAGCAGAGCCTGCGCGGCCAGATCCTCGGCGAGATCAAGATCTCCGACGGTGCGAGTCAACGTGGCGACAATCTTCGCGGATTCGATACGCCAGACCGCGTCGACAGCCTTTCTCGTTTCTTCTCGCACCGCCTCGTCGGTCATGGTCAGCCTGCGACCGGACGATCGGTACCGAGCTCTTCACGCCAGCCTGCCTCTTTCTGGATGTACTCGTTGTCCTGATCGAAGTCCGACATCTCGCTCACGCGGCGTACCTCGAGCTTGCTTCCCGGCCCGAGCGGGCAGCGCTTCGCCCATTCCAAGGCTTCGTCTTTGGTCGACGTCTGAATGATCCAGAATCCCGAGAACAACTCCTTCGTCTCCCCGTACGGGCCGTCGGAGACCAGCGGAGGATCGGACTCGAAATCGACGATGAATCCCTCCTCCATCGCCAGTCCCTCACCGGCCAGCAAGACACCTGCCTTGATCAGGGACTCGTTGTACTGCCCCATCGCCGCGATGATCTCGTCGAAGTCCATGTCCTTGGATGCTTCGATAGCCTCATCGGTGGAACGCATGATCAGCATGTACTTCATGAGAATCTCCTTCGTTCGTGGACCGCTCTGTTCGGTCCCTCTGCTTACACGTCGAACGGCGCACTCACCGATCGACAAACTTCCGAAACAATTTTTCCGAGGACATAACCGCCGGTCGCGATACGCTGCCCACGGTATCGGCGGACGGGCCGTCGGGCCGGTCAGAAGTCGAGAAATCCCGGCACAACTTCGCGAACGAGCCCGGTCGCGTCAGAGCTCCCGTAGAAATACACCGACCCGTAACCGAATAGGTACTCCTCTACGAAATCGGGGTGGGACTCAGCAACCACCGGCCACCCCTCTTCGTTGATCTGGAACAGGAAGCTGTGTCCATCTGCCTCGACGGCATCGGCGTAGGACGGTTCGTTCTGAATGAGCACCGGTTGCGGAGCTATCAACACCAACGGCATCACCTCGTCGTCCGAGGGAATCCTGATCAACGCCGCGCTGCCAAGGCCCGCATGGCTGCCCGCCGATTCCGCACTTCGTGACGACGGCAAGTGCAGGACTGCCCTAACCCCGATGTCCGGGTATTCGAGGTCGTCGTCGCCGATGGAGAAACCTCGACGGATGAAGATCGAAAGCTCTCGCACGCCGAGCCACGGCGCCGTGTGTGCCTCGAGCGTCAGAAGGTACTCGTGCGACCGCAGAATCGCCTGACCAGCGAAAACCTGCGGAGGTCGTCCACCAATCCGTGCCCCACTATTCGAATCGCTCGAACCCACCCCGAGATGTACCCTGTCCACCGGCGTCATCCTAGGGAGATCCGACGGGTGTCGGAGGGAGACTCTCCGATTTCCTACAATCCGCTGGTGACGTAGGCCACAATCAGGCTCGATGATGGGTGCATGACAACATTCCCGACTCTCGACCCCGAACTCGCCGCGGCACTCACCATGCTCCCGAAGGTGGACTTCGCTGACCTCCCCAACGCACGGGCCACCTACGACGCTCTGGTCGGCACCATGTTGGCCGACCTGTCATTCGACGGAGTCACGCTTCGTGAACTGTCGGCACCCGGCCTGGACGGCGATCCGGAGGTCACGATTCGTTTCTTCACCCCGGACAACACTGCCGGCCCTGTCCCCGTTCTGCTCTGGATCCATGGCGGCGGATTCGCAATCGGCACCGCAGAATCCAGCGATCCATTTTGCGTCGAGGTGGCGCGGGAACTCGGATTCGCCGTTGCGAACGTGGAGTACCGCCTCGCCCCCGAAACCCCCTTCCCCGGCCCCGTCGACGACTGCTACGCCGCACTCCTCTACATCCACGCCCATGCCGAGGAGCTGGGGGTCGATCCACGCCGCATCGCAGTGGGAGGGCAGAGCGCAGGCGGTGGACTGGCCGCAGGCACTGTCCTCAAAGCCCGTGACGAGGGCGTTGTGCCCGTGGCCTTCCAATTCCTCGAAATCCCTGAACTCGACGACCGCCTGGCGACGGTCTCGATGACGAACTTCGTCGACACCCCCTTGTGGCACCGCCCTAACGCCATCCTGTCGTGGAAGTACTATCTCGGCGGGTCGTATTCCGGTCCCGAAGATCCTGACGTGTCCATGTACGCTGCGCCGTCCCGGGCTACCGACCTCACCGGCCTGCCGCCGACCTACCTGTCCACCATGGAACTCGACCCGCTCCGCGACGAAGGAATCGAATACGCCCTTCGGCTGCTGCAAGCGGGAGTCAGCGTCGAATTGCACTCCTTCCCCGGAACCTTTCACGGGTCGGCACTGGTCGCGACCGCCGCGGTCAGCGAAAGAGGTGCCGCCGAAGCCCTCACTGCGCTCAGGAGAGGGTTGCGTTCGCTCTCGCCGGTCTCGTAGCGTTGCGAGATGCAAGGACTGATGTACCGGCTTGCCGAGCTCGATGCAGACTCGGCAGGCCTGGTACGTGTCATCGATTACTTCGACGCCCTCGTGCGGCACGGCTCCGACACCGCGTCTTTGCTTCGTGCGAGCGCGCAGTTGGCGGACTGCGTCGTGGGTATCGAGATCGTCGAGCGCGGCAGAAGCAAGAAGAATTTGCGCCGTTGCGATCCGCGCGGCCGATGGTCACCCGATCCTCAGCTCCCACCGAGCATGACCAGAAACATTGCCGTAGACGACGAGGTTCTCGGAACGGTATGGATCGAACGACCCGGGGCCAGCTTGCCACTCGACGAAATGCTCGTCGACCGGATGGCCCTGACCGCAGCGATAATTCTGCAACCGCGACGCCTGCCTACCGAAGCCGAGCACACTCGAAATCTGTTGTTCCCGATGGATGAACTCGCGGTGCTCACCTCCTGCGCCGGTCTCGGTATCGAACCCCATACCCCAGTCCGTGTAATGGCAACCAAGGCAGTCTCAGGCACGGCCGAAGGTGCTGCACACCTTGTCATTTCGCCAGATTACAAACCTGGCAAAGCCACTGGGATAGACGCTGACGGCGAGTATCTGAATCTCGTGACGGGTTCGTTCGCGGCGACACCCGAGCTGTCCGAGGCCGCGCTGTCGTCATTCATTCGCGCCGGAATATCTTTGACTGCTCCCGCTTCCGAAGTGAGCACAATACTGAGCACTGCACGATTCGCTCGTACACAGGCGTCGGCAACAACACCGATCGTGAACGCCGACGATCTCGGCGCCCTCAACCTCTTGGCGCCGGGACCACACATCGATCACTCGCGAATACCGGATCTGGTTCGTGCCGAAGAGATCGGCGATACCAAACAGGGGTTAGAACTACTCGAAACCTTGAGGTCATACCTGCAGTCCGGAACCTTGAGGGCCGCAGCAGATTCCATGCATCTTCACCACAGCAGCGTCGCGCACCGATTGGCGAAACTGTCCCAGCACGTCGGATTCCACGTCGATTCCATCGAGAACCGAGCACGCGCAACGGCCATGATGCTGGTCCTCGATGGCGGATAGGACCCACCGCGCATCACAGGTACTACGCAGTGGTTGACGATCTTTCGCGTTCAGCGAGCGCAACAAACGGCGCAAGCGCCGGATTCGGATTATCCGGCCGGTAGGTCACTGCCACGTCGAGAGTTGGTTGCTCACCGGCGATCTCACATAGATGGACACCCGGAATGCGGAGCATCCGCGCTCTGCCCTGGGGGATCGGCGCAATACCCACCCCGTCCGAGACGGCATGCAGCACCTGCTCGTCGTCGGCCTCGAATCGAACGATGCTGGGCGCCCCGTTTGGCCAAAGTTGTTCGAGCGTACGCAAATACATCCCCGGGGCGTTGGCCTCCGGCCAGAACACAACGGGGACGTCCACCAGATCTCCGAGTTCGAGCGTCGCTCGATCTCCGAACGGATGATCCACGGGAACAGCGACCAGGATAGGTTCGGTATCGAGGACGATCAGGGGAAGTTCTCGATCGTCTTCATCGAGCGGCGGGCGAACAACCGCGATGTCGACGGCTCCGGTTCGGACGAGGTCGACAGTCTGCGCCGAAGTGCCACGATGAACGACAACTTCGACGCCCGGGTAGAGCCTTCGATAGGTGCTGACCAGATCCGCGACTGCGCCGCCCGCCCACGAACGGGTGTACGCGATGCGCAGTTCTCCGTCCACACCGCGCGCGGCCAACCGAATTCGTTCGACAGCCCGGTCCGCACACCCGATCAAAAAGCGCGCCTCTCGTACCGCCACCTTGCCGGCTTCCGTGAAGGTGAACTGCGGACCCCGACGATCCACCAGCGGAACTCCGAGTTCGCGCTCGAGAACCTTGATCTGTTGACTGAGGGCCGATTGCGCGACGTGGACGTTCGCAGCGGCTCGAGTGAAGCTCCCATGATCCGACAGAGCGATCAGATAACGGGCACGCTGCAGGTTCATACGGCGATTATAAGAAAAACAGATGGTGGTGTCACTACTTGGTCTTGGACACGGCATCACCTGAGGTCGGAGGATCGAGTTCACGTTGATCCACCGTCTGTCTCCCGAAAATTGTCACCCGAACGATCACAAGGTTGCACATGAATCCCCGAGCACTCACTGAACCTGCAACAGACGCGAGGCTTCTCGACGCCCTCGCAGAGATCGTCGGCCACACGCATGTCCTTACCGATCCCGAACTGATCGAGGGCTACACACGTGACTGGACGGGACGTTGGATCGGCGACGCGATCGCGGTCATCCGCCCCGGCAACACTTCCGAAGTGTCTGCGGTTCTTCGAGCATGCTTCGACGCGGGGGTTCCCATCACACCGCAAGGCGGCAACACCGGACTGGTCGGTGGTGGGATCGCCTCGGCTGGGTCCGTGGTGCTGAGTACCAGGCGTCTGGAAACGATCGAAGCCGTCGACCCCATCGGTCGGACAATCGCAGCCGGCGCCGGCGTGACCGTTGCTCGCGCCGACCTGGCGGCATCGGCACACGGTCTCCGCTTCGGAATCGATTTGGCATCAAAGGAATCCGCGACACTCGGCGGCATAGTCGCAACCAACGCCGGTGGGACGCGCATGGTCCGACATGGAAATACGCGCGCACAGATACTCGGTATCGAAGCCGTGCTCGCGGACGGTTCGGTACTGAGTAGATGGACTCCACTCGTCAAAGACAATGTCGGATACGACATTCCAGGACTTCTCGCCGGAAGTGAGGGAACGCTCGCAGTCATCACCAAGGTCCTGATGAAGCTGGTCACCCCGGCGACCGACACCCAGGTCGTGCTCGCGGGTGTACGCGACGTCGATCAAGCGCTTCATTTGTGTAATCGCGTGCGTCAGAGCGGATTGACCGTCGAAGCCGCCGAGATCATGACCGACGACGGCATCTCCCTCGTCTGCGCACACACCGATGCCCGTCGCCCGTTCGGCACCCCTTCACCGATGTACACACTCATCGAGGTGTCATCACCGCGCGAGACGGAAGAGTCGCTCCTCGAAGTACTCTCCGACTCTGCCGACCTCATCGAGGACGCGACGGTCGAGCCTGGGCCGGCTCGAAAACTGTGGACTCTGCGGGAAAGCCATACCGAAAGCATCAGCGCGTCGTCGACGACGCCGGTAGTCAAGCTCGACATCTCCGTCCCCTTGTCCGTGATGGGAATGTTCATCGACAACCTCCGAGAAAGCCTGGCACAACGATTCCCCCTCGTGCGGCCAATCCTGTTCGGGCACTTCGCCGACGGAAACATTCATGTGAACCTTCTGGATGCCGAGCCGAGGGTCGCACACGAACTGACCGATATGGTGTTCCGACTCGTCGCCGCCCACCATGGAAGCATCAGCGCCGAGCACGGGATAGGCCGCGCGAAGTCGCCGTGGATATCGCTGGGGCGCACTGAAACCGACATCGCCGCAATGCAGTTGATCAAATCGTCCTGGGATCCCCGTGGAATCCTCAATCCTGGAATACTGTTGCCGGAAAAAGTCGGGTAAGCAAAAGGGGTCTCATGCAGGATCTTTACGTCGTCACTCATCCTCATGCCGAACACACAGCGCAGGACGTAGTCGGCGGTTGGCACAATTCGGTTCTCACCCCCGCTGGTCGGCGCGATGCAGGTTTGATCGCCGAAGCACTGAAACGACGACGCACCGGAACTTCGCGCGCGGTCCGCATCACCTCGTCCGACCTCGAACGGTGCACCGAGACATCCACGATCATCGCCCGGACACTCGATGCTCCGGCGACAACGGATTCACGATTGCGCGAAATCAGCTTTGGCGAAGCCGAAGGACGCCCGAACTCGTGGCTGGCCCAGCGGCAGGTCCCGGCCCCTGACAACAACCGCCTCGATCACCGTGGCCCCGTTGCCGGTGCCGAGACCCGCCGCGACATCGCATCAAGGGTTCACGAGTGCATGTGCGAACTGATGGACGATCTCGATCACGATCACATCGTCGTAACCCACGGCTTTGCACACACATTCGTCGTCTCCGCCTGGCTACAGATTCCCGTCGAAGCCGCAGGATTTGCGACCTTCGCGACCACCCCGGGTGCAATCACACATCTCCGACACGACGACTACTGGCGCAACCGAACCCTCGTGCAACTAGCTGATACGACGCACCTGGACTGTGGCACGATGGCCTGATGCGCCATGTCTCCGACGACGAACGCCGTGCTCGCATAGGAGTACGTCATGCGCTGGAGCCAATGTTTCACGTCGATTCGCCGGAAGCTGCCACGCGGGCGATGACGGTACTGCACGCCACCGAGTCAGCGACGGTCTATCTGTCTTGCCGGGCGAGGGTTCGGTCCGTGGACGCCGCCGACGTCGACCGCGCCCTGTACGACCAACGCAGTCTCGTGAAGCAATTGGCAATGCGCCGCACACTCTTCACCTTTCCCCGCGACTTGCTGCCGGCCGCGTGGTCGAGTGCGTCCGCCCGCGTCGCGAACACCGAGCGGGCACGAATGGCCAAGGATGTCGTCAAGGCCGGACTCGCCGTCGACGGCAACGACTGGCTCGATCGCGCACGGACGGAAGTGCTGAAGTTGCTCACCGATAGGCCTGAAGGGCTTTCAGCGGTAGAGATTCGTCAGGCCGTGCCGATGATAGACGTCAAGGTCGAGGGTTCGGCAGATGAAATCTGGTCGGCACCCAGGGTTCTCACGCATCTCGGGGCGACCGCAGACATCATGCGCGGCACCAACACCGCCCGCTTCCCCGTCTCACGCCCACTGTGGACTCTCACTCGACACTGGCTCGACGACGCCCCCGTCGATCTCGAATCTGCAGACGGCTATCGAGAAATAGTCCGCCGTTGGCTCTACACCTTCGGACCGGGCACGGAAGACGACATCGTCTGGTGGCTGGGCTCGACGAAGACGGTCGTCCGGGCCGCCCTCGCCGAACTCGACGCCGTTGCAGTCTCACTCGACGGAGGCGACACCGGCTGGTTGCTACCGGATGACGTCGCCACGGTGCCTGATCCAGGTCCTTGGGTGGCACTCCTACCGGTGCTCGACCCGACGATCATGGGGTGGAAGAACCGTGACTTCTACCTCGGCCCGCACCGCAACCAACTCTTCGACACCCGCGGTAATGCCGGCACCACCGCTTGGGTCGACGGTCGCGTCGTGGGGTGCTGGATCCAAGATGAAACCGGTGTGGTTCACGTCCGATTGCTCGAGACCGTGTCAGCGTCTGCGCGACGTTCTCTCGATGCCGAGGCGGCGCGCCTCACCAAGTGGCTGGGCGGCGTCAGAATCGGCACGGGGTACGTCTCACAGGCTATGAAGCAGGCGGCTGAAATTGCTGGAGCCACGCCTTGACGATGTGACCAGAACAATGTTCTAGCTGGTCTTTCCGCTAACGCGATCCATGCGCGGCACGGCAACCTTCGACAAGTGTACGAAACGTACAGTACACTTTCAATGTCACCAATTGACCGATCTAGGAGGTTCCATGGAAGGTCAAGCAGTTCGTGAATACGGTGCGTATATCGATGGAGCGTTCCGAGCCATCGGCACATCCACCTTCGAGGCCCGTGACGCCGCTTCCGGCGCTCTACTCGCCACACTGTCCCGATGCGGGGCAGAAGAAATCAATGATGCGGTCGAAGCCGCCGGACGGGCATTTCCGGCGTGGGCAGGCCTGACGACCGAAGAACGGTCCGCACAAATCTTGCAGTTTGCCGCACTGGTGGAGGAACGAACTGAAGAGCTTGCCCAACTCGAGTGCATGGACACCGGGCGACACATCAGGGAGATGCGAGAAGACTATCGGGCCGCAGTGTCGCACCTACGATACTTTGCGTCAGTTTCGTTGGCGCACCACGGTTTCGGCCGCGAATTGGCCTCAGGGTATCTGGTTGCGAAACGGGTACCCTTGGGCGTGTGCGGACAGATCATTCCCTGGAACGATCCCGTTGTGATGACGGCATTCAAGATTGCTCCCGCTCTCGCTGCCGGAAACACCGTCGTACTCAAACCTGATGAAAATGCCTGTGTTTCAGTCATGGAACTGGCGAGGATCGCCGCCGAAGTGTTCCCGAAAGGCGTTCTCAATGTTGTACCCGGCCTCGGCGAAGAGGCCGGCGCAGCCCTGATCGGTCATCCGAAAGTCAGCAAACTCGCTTTCACCGGGAGCACCGAAGTCGGCCGGCTGGTGGCACACGCCGCAGCATCCCGACTGATCTCGACCACTCTCGAACTCGGCGGCAAGAGTCCGAGCATCGTCTTTCCTGACATCGACGACGTCGATGCGGTAGTCGCAGACGCGACCTCCGGCGTCCTGATGTGCAACGGTCAATCCTGCTTAGCCGGAACACGTCTGTTCATCCACGAGGATATCTACGACGCCTTCGTGGAAAAACTCGTCGCCGCATTCCGATCGTTGCGAGTCGGGCCACCTCTGAGTGAAGACACCGAACTGAGTGGCCTGATTCACCAAGAACATGCCGATCGTGTGATCTCGATGATCGATTCCGGAATCGAAGAAGGCGCACAACTACTTACCGGCGGCAAACGAACGGTAGTGCCGGGATTCGAAGCCGGAAACTTCGTCGAACCGACAATTCTGGAGGTCACGAACTCGATGCGAATTGCGCAGGACGAAATCTTCGGACCTGTTTTGTGCGTCCTCAAATGGAACAATTACGAGCAAGTGATCACAGAAGCGAACGACACTCCATACGGGCTCGCTGCTGGGATCTATACCTCGAACCTGAAGAACGCCATGGAAACCGCGGACCGTCTCGATGCGGGCTGCGTCTGGATCAATCAGTACTTCAATCTGGGAGGCGGCGTCCCCTTCGGCGGATTCAAGGAAAGCGGTCTCGGGCGAGAGTTCTGCCTCGAGACGCTCAACGAATACACCCAACTCAAATCCATCACTGTCGCCACGTCGACGCCCACGACAAACCAAGGAAACACACATTGAATATCTCGGGAAATACCATCTTCATTGCCGGCGGAACCTCCGGTATCGGACTCGCACTTGCAGTGGGCCTGCAGAACGAGGGGAACAAAGTAATCATCGGTGGGCGGCGATCCGCTCTGCTGCAAGAGATCTCGGACAAGTACTCGGGCATCGGCACGGTCGTCATCGATGTGGACGACCCGAAATCCATTCGAACGGCGTATGAATCCGTAACGGAGGACTTTCCCGATCTGAACGTCCTTGTGACGATGTCGGGAATCATGTACCCGGAGGACCTGAAGAACCCGGACTTCCTCGACGTCGCCGAACGAACGATCACGACGAACCTACTCGGGACTATTCGACTGGTCGGCCAGTTCATTCCGCATCTGTTGACGAAGCCGACCGCCACCATCGTCACTGTGTCATCCGCCGTCGGCTTCGTCCCACTTCCCATCACGCCCACGTACAACGCCACGAAAGCTGCCGTTCATCTCTTCACCGAGAGCATGCGCGTTCAACTCGCCGATACTTCGATCCAGTGCATCGAACTCATCCCACCGGGCGTCCGCACCACACTGATGAACCAGGAGAACTCGGAATCGGCTCTACCCCTTGATGATTACATCGAAGAAACCATTGCTCTACTGAAAGCTGACGACAACGCCACAGAGATTGTGGTCGAAGCGGCCAAGCCACTTCGTCATGCCGAGATCAACGGTGAGTACCAGAACGTGCTGAAAATGCTCAGCTGACAGTGCCGAGTTGACACACATCGCGCAACGCTGGAGAGGGCAGTACCCTCTCCAGCACAAAGGATTTCAGCGAATATCCCCTTTAGACACCGTTCCGGAGTCCACGAACTGCATGATCGATGATCGAGCGCACCGTGTTGTCGTCGATACTCGCGTGCCCCACCAACATCCGGTAGATCAAGGGACCGAAGAAGAGATCGATCGCTTCCTCGATCTCGATGTCGTCGCGGAAGTATCCGGACTCAACACATCGTCGAATCAGTTCGGCGAAGCCGCGACGACGTTCGTCGAGGAAGAAGGTACGGAAGTATGCAGCCGTCGTCGGGTCGTTGGCACACGCGCCGACAAGTTCGGCAAAGATCGACCCGAGTGGACCTCGGTAGAACCTTCCGATGTCCTCGAGGTAATCGTTCAAATCGTCTTGCGCACTGTTGGTCTCCGGAAACGTCAAGTGCCGGGCCATGAGCACACCGAACGCTTCAGCGGCGATCGCCTGCCGCGACGGCCAGTGCCGATACAGCGTGACTTTGCTGACGCCCGATTGCTCGGAGATCGCATCGATGGTCGCCGCCTTCATTCCCCCGGATTTCAGAAGCGCTTCCGCTGACCGAAGGGCCTTCTCGTGGGCCGCCTCGCTACGTGCACCGCTCGGAGGAGTGAGCAGTCCAGCCTGGGCGCCGGCCGAGTCTCGAAACACGCCGTCATCGGGAGCGCGCTTACCCATGTCCACTCCTTCGTCCTTCAAGACCGTGCAGCACAGAACATTTCCCGGAATCGGACGACCCGGAACAGCCCAAGGCAGCAGCTCGTCGCGACAGCTACTAGTCGTATCGTACACATGGCATCCTGAGCAGAATTATCAAGGCCACTTCAAAGATCTCAATCACATTGCGTCCATGCATGATTCAAACAACCAGCGCAAGCCTCTCGTTTATTACTCAAAAGTAAGATAGCGTGTGGTCGTCATCACACCAGCCCGTCAAGTGCCGAGAGACATACGAAACCGAAGGGTCGATCGTGGCATCAAAGATTCTCTTTCAGGGAGCGGTGGCGCTGACAGCCATTGCACTCACAGGCATCACAGCACCTACTGTCGCCGCGCAACCGTCGGCGGATTCCTTCTATCAGTACGACGGTTCGGCACCGCTGTCGTCGTATCAGCCTGGGGCCGTGCTCAAAACGAGAACCTTGCCCTATCACGTCGTCAACATTCCTACCCCGTTGCAAGCCGTACAGGTGTTGTACCGGTCGACCGACGCTCTCGGCCGGCCGTCTGCGAATGTCACATCGATTCTTCGACCACCCAATGCCCAGCCGGACAAAGTTGTCTCGTTCCAGTCTGCCTACGATTCGCTGAACCCGGAAGACGGACCGTCACGAGCAATCGCGGGGGACACCCCGATCGGCAGCCTTACCGTCAGCGGGCGCAATGTCGCCTTCGGCGGGACTCTCGCTTCCGGCGAAGCCGTCATGTTCGGTCCTCTACTGGCGCTGGGCTACACCGTCGTCATTCCCGACACCGAGGGCCCGAACGCGGACTTCGCGGCAGGACCCGAATACGGAATGATGACTCTCGACTCCCTCCGTGCCGCTCGCAACACATCCGAGACAGGTATTTCCGACTCAGCCGAGATCGGTCTGATGGGATACTCGGGCGGAGCAATCGCCACCAACTGGGCGTCCATCCTCGCGCCGGACTACGCCCCGGACATCAACGAGGACCTGATCGGCGCCGCCCAGGGTGGTCTGTTGGTCAACCCGGCAAACAACCTCCGGTACGCAAACGGAAGCATCGGTTGGGCAGGCGTTGTCGGGATGGCGGTCGTCGGACTTGCCCGTGCCTACGACATAGATTTCGACCCGTATCTCGGCGATCGCGGACGCGAACTCCTACCTCGGATCGAGGATGCCTCGATCGGGAACGTCATCCTGCAGTACCCGGGGGTGACCTGGCAGGACCTTGCCAAACCAGAGTATGCGAACCCCAACTCGGTGCCCGAGTACGTCGACGTGGCCAACAAGATCAACATGGGCAACGCGCCGATACCCACCATCCCGATGTTCATCGCTCAAGCCGCAAACGGAGCCCTCGAGGGCACCCAGCCAGGTGGACCGGGCGTCGGCCCTGGCGACGGAGTCATGGTTGCCGGGGACGTCCGCTCACTCGCCACTCGCTATTGCGACGCAGGTTTGTCCATCCAGTACGACCAGTACGACACCATCAGTCACGTTCCGGGTGGCGCGCTGTGGCTCCCCGGCGCCATCACCTGGCTCAACGACCGTTTCAACGGAAATCAGTTGCCGAACAACTGCTCGAACATCGCACCGGGCAATTCCCTGGCGCCGGAAGAACACGCGGTGGGCTGACGAATCCAACAGTCGCATCAGATACCGATTGCCAGATCGTCGATGTCTGCGAGCGTGCCGCCGTTTTCGAGGATGCTCGTGTAGTTCCGAAGTCGGTTCTGATCTATCTCGGTAGTGCTGACCCCTCGCTTCCAGTACCCGAAGACAACTACATCGTCCTTCGCCAGGCCGACTGTCTTGCGGAAATGCGCTCGAATGGCTCGCATCTCGTCCCGTTCCCCGGCACCCCACACCGCGTAGTCTCCTGGGTTTTCGAGTTCGACGGCGTACTCGGCGAGGCCATCTTCGACATGGTGCAGCTCGAGGCCGGGGATCACGGGTAGTTCCGCGAAAGCCTCGGCGTCACCGGTGGCGACCCAGCCGACGCCGGTCAGTCCCTCGGGCCACTGAAGCAGAATCGAATAGAGGGCAGGTATCGCGGTGTCGTCGGCGAACAGTGCGACGCGGCGCCCGGCGATCTCGGGAACGAGGAAGTGCGGGCGAGGACCGGTGAGTGAGAACGTGTCACCCACACGCAGGTCGGCGGCCCACCTCATCATCGGGCTGGTGTGGCCGTGCAGCACTACGTCGAAGGTCATCGAACTGCTCGGCGCGTTGCAGGTGCGCACCGTGTAGACGCGAGAGACGTCGCCGTACTGCGGACCGAGCTGGATGCGAAATGCGACGTTGGGCCGCAACCAATTCGGGTCGTCCGCCGACGAAGTCAACTGGACGGCGATGCGCAAGATGCTCTCGGTCGGCCGTTCGACGCGTTCGACGACGGCAACCACGTCGTTGAGACCGCGGTCGTGGTCTTCTCCGCGTGGCGCCTTTGCCGACGCAGACGTTTCAGTTTCTTCAGGTCGAGATGCGGTAGTCATTGATATCTCCTGATCGGTGGTTCAGTTGTGGACGGGTAGCTGACTGACAGGTCTTCGATCACGCGGAACAACAAGTGGCCGTCCGGTTTCCGGGTCTTCGAGAACCAGCGCCTCGAGGTCGAAGACTTCGCGCAGTAACTCAGGGGTGAAGACGTCCGAGGCACTGCCCTGCATGACAATTTTTCCGGACCGCATGGCAACTACGTGCGTGGCATATCTGGCCGCGAGGTTCAGGTCGTGCAGGACCGCGACCAATGTTCGACCGGACTGGTGGAGTTGGGAACAGAGGTCGAGAACCTCGATCTGGTGTGCGATGTCGAGAAAGGTGGTCGGTTCGTCGAGCAACAACACCGGGGGTGCGCTGCGCAAGCGTCATGGCGATCCATACCCGCTGACGTTGTCCCCCACTCAGCTCGTCCACCAATTGGTCTGCTGTATATCGCATTCCGACTTCATTCAGGGCCTCGGAGACAACATGCTCGTCTTCGGGTGACCACTGGCGCAGCATGCTCTGATACGGATATCGGCCGCGGGATACGAGGTCTGCGACACTGATCGCTCCAGGAGAGAGCGGGGACTGTGGCAACAGGGCGATTCGCCGGGCGACTTCTTTGGTTCGATAGGACCGAATATCGTTACCGTCGAGCACAACACGACCCGATCGAGGTGCGAGCATTCTGCCGAGCGCACGCAACAATGTCGACTTGCCACACCCGTTCGGTCCGACGACGACGGTGAACCCTCCATCGGGGATCTCGAGACTCAACTCGTCCACGATGGTTCGATCGGCGTACCGTAGTTCGATCTTCTCGGCACGCAGCCGCGATGTTGGGGTGGCAGTAGTCATGAATCTCTTTCGTAGTGAGTTTTTTCAGGCCTGACGAGCGAGCAGCCAGATCAGATAGGCACCACCGAGCAGACTGGTGACGAGACCGACCGGAGTGCGGAGACCGACCTCGACCGCTTGCGCGATCAAGTCGGCGCCCGCCAGCAGAACTGCGCCGAGCAGGAAGGAAGTCGCGACAAGAACACCGCTGCGCCGTGCCAACCGTCGTGCGATCTGGGGAGCGGCGAGCGCCACAAATGCGATGGGGCCGGTGGCCGCGGTCGCCGCGCCGGTGAGCGCGACCGCAAGCAGAATGCCGGCAAATCGGTATCGCTCCACGGAGATCCCGAGCGAGGACGCAGCGTCGTCGCCCATCTCCATCATGGTGACGCGCCGGGACACCACGACGAGAGCAGGAACGAGAACACCGACGGCGATCGCAACACTGACCGCGTGTGGCCAACCGCGCCCGGTCAGCGAGCCGGCCGTCCACTGCTGCACAACGGTGGCGTCGTCGATATCCGCACGCACCACCAGGAACGACATCACGGCGCTCAGCATCGCGCCCACGCCGATACCGACCAGGACAAGTCGAAGACCGCCGCTGACGCCGTCTTTGCGTGCCAGCGCGTACACCAGAAGCGCCGTCAGCATGCCGCCGAGAACAGCGGCGCCCGCGGTCTGCAGTACCCCGCCTCCGAAGAAGACGATCTGAACCACGGCTGCAGTCGCAGCGCCGGTGGTGAAACCGATGATGTCCGGCGAGCCGAGAACATTGCGCGAAAGCGTCTGGAAAACCGCGCCGGCCACACCGAGGCTTCCGCCCACGCCGATCGCCGTGATCAGCCGCGGCAGCCTGCGATTCTGGACGGACCGAACCGCCGCTGGGGCGCCTTCGCCGTGCAGGGCACGCCATACTTCACCCAAGGACAGATCCAGGGTTCCATACATCAGCGTGGCAAACGAGAGCGCCGCCAATGCCGCACTGATTGCCACGGCTACGAACAGCACTCGCGGAACTATCCGCCACGAGTACGACCCGATTCGAACCACCCAACCGCGGAACAGCGGTGGAACCGGCTGTGCTGCAATCGCGTTCACAGCGACGCCACCCGCCGCGAGCGCACGAGCGCAACAAACAAGGGGCCACCGAGCACCGCCACGGCGATCCCCGTCTGCAGATCTCCCGGCGCTGTGGCAACGCGACCGAGAACGTCGGCCAAGAGCAGAAATGCCGGGGCGACAACGAGCACGCACGGCAGAAGAAATCGCAGATCCGGCCCGACGACACCGCGCACGATGTGCGGCGCAGCCAGGCCCACGAATCCGAGCGGTCCAGCCGCCGCAGTGGCGGCCCCTGCCAGCAGGATGACTGCGACAGCGGATCCGACCCGTGCGGGTCCGGTGCTGGCACCGAGCCCTTTGGCGACATCCTCGCCGAGCGCGATTGCGTTGAGTGGACGAATCAGCAACAACGACAACATGATACCGACGATGACGAAGGGCAGAACAGTGACGATCACGTCTCCGCCGCGGCCTTGCAACGAACCCACTGCCCAAAATCGGAATTGATTGAATGCGGCCTCGTTACTGATGAGAACCATGCTGGTGAGAGCCGTGATCGCCGTCGCAACAGCGGCACCGGCAAGCGCCATGCGCGCTGGGGTCGCGGCGCTGCGATGCGCCGACCCCAACATGTACACACCTACCGAGGCAACGGCCGCGCCGGCAAGCGCGAACCACAGATAGCCGCCGACCGAAGTCACCCCCAGATAGGCAATCGCAATCACGACTGCTGCTGATGCTCCGGCGTTCACACCGAGTAGTCCCGGATCGGCCAGAGGGTTGCGGGTGATCGACTGCATCAGCGCGCCGGCCAGTCCGAGCGCGGCCCCGACCACAAGCCCGAGAATTGTTCGAGGCAAACGTGATTCGATCACAATCAGGTGCTCGTTGTTACCGGCGTCGTAGGAAAGAACTGCATCGAGGACAGTGGAGACGGGGATGTTGCGTGAGCCGATGACGAGTCCGCCGACGGATGCCAGCACGATTACAACGATGGAGACGAGGACCAACAACCCCGCACGCGCGGCCGTCCCGGACCGCGGTGGCGCTTCGGTCCGGGACTGCACAGAAACACCCACGCGGTCATCCACCGAACGTGGACACCAGCGACTCGACCGTCTGCTTTGCACTGAAGTAGTCGAGACGGAAGGCTGCCGTTCCCATCGCGTATACCCGATCACCCTTGACCGCAGGTTGATTCGCAAGGAGCGGGTCGGCCGCGAGTTGCTTCTCCACGTCCTTGGGCCCCATCGAGACGGCAAACAGCGTCTGCGCCCCGTCTAGTGCGGCAGACATGTTTTCGGAGCTGACGATCGCGACGCCGGAGGCACCCCGCTTGTCCGGAGCGACAAACTGCTCGGCGGGCTCGGCATAGGTGAAGCCGAGCGAGGCCAGCAGATTGCCCTGCGGGCTGTCGGCTCGGAACGTCCAGACACCGTCGGCACCCATGTAGACCAGTGCCGTCACCGGCTGCTCGGGAAGTTTGATCTTCGCGGCTTGGGTGGTGACCCAGCTGTCGTATTCGTCGACGGTTTTGGCGGCCTCGCTCTCGAGTCCGGTGACAGTCCCGAGCTGATCAGCGAGCTCCTCCCAGGAGCTGGCGCCGTAGTCGAGAAGAACAGTGGGTGCGATGTCGCTCAGCTGTGAGTAGGCATCGAGTGTCGAGTCGCCGCCGTTGGCGGAGCCGATGATCAGATCGGGCTCGAAGGTCTCGATCGCGTCGAGGTCCAGCTCGAGATTTCGGTAGAGCACCGCGACGCCACGATCAGCCGCCACGCCCGACCACTGGGAGAAAAACCCCTGGTCATCGGTCATTCCCGACGGCGTTGTCGCCGCACTCGCGACCACCGGCGCTCCGATCGCAAGCAGCGTGCCGGTCAACGACGGCGAGGTGGACACGATCCGAGTCGGCTTTGCAGTGATCTCGGTACTACGGCCGCCGTGATCGACGGTGCGCGGCCAGCCCTCGGTGGCCCCGGAGGTTCCCTGGGTGCCCTCGGTTCCGGTGTCACTACCTGACGAATTCGAGCAGCCGGCAAGAGCGAGGGCGACGACCGCGGCGAGTACTGCCGCCGCCGGGCGTAGAGATCTGCGCATGAGTATGTGGCTTTCTGAAGATACGAGAGTGCGCCGCTGCGAACACAGTCGGCAGAGGTAAAGTTAGCCATACTTAAGTCGCAAGGGTTGTCCAGGAGCGCCAACGTGTTACCACTATCGGGAAGGTCGGACGCAATCGACTTGGGGCCGATCCGCGCCTGCCGCACCGAGCCAAGCATCGGCCGCTCACCGCTGTTGTTCTGGGTTCTCGCAGGTAGTGGACGCGTCAGGACCGGATCGACCGTCTACGAGGTGCCGGCGGGCGAGTTGTTGTGGATCCCGGCGGGCGTGCGATATTCGATGGAGACGGACTCGGATTCCGTCGCGTTTCCCATCCTGCTTCCGCCCTCGAACGGCGTCAGCGCCGGGCCGGCTACCGTGACGCGTCTGCGCGTTCCGCCCGGATGGGAAGACAGACTGATCCACGAGTTCGTTCACAACCTGGGCTATCTGCGCGGCGACGCTGCACACCCGTCGTCCTTGTTCGAAATGATTACCCGGGCCGACGACGGGGCCACCTCGCTGCCGCAATTGCCGCAATCACGGGAAGCGTTCGAGATCGCGCACGCCCTGTTGCGAACACCTGGCACCGACGACACCGAGGCACAATTCGCGAAGCGTGCCGGGATCAGCATTCGAACGCTCCAGCGATACTTCGTGGAAGAAACCGGCCTCACCTTCACGCGCTGGCGGCTTCGAGCTCGGATCGCCGCGTCGTTGGAGTACCTGAAGCAGGACCGCGAGATCGGTTGGATTGCAAACGAAGTCGGCTTCGAAACGGGCAGCGGATTCACGCGTGCGTTCCGGTCCCAGATGGGAGAGAGCCCGAGCGACTATCGCCGCCGGGCCCTCTCCGGTCCAACCGATCGCAGCGTGGACACCGACAACGATCAAGCATTGGTCCGCATGCTCGCAGAGACCAGGCAGCCCGGGGAAACAGCGCCGCCGATACCGGCCAATGCGACGTGGCCGCGCGTCAACGGCGCCCACGTCGCCGTGTGGGTCTACCGAGGCCAAGCCCGGGTGGACGTCGCGGACCGCAGCTGGGAACTGCGCACCGGAGAGGCCATGATTCTTCCTGCAGGCGTCCTCAATACCGTCACGGTTCCGACTGGTTCACTGCTTCTGCCGCTCGGCTTCCGTTCCTCGAACGGGTCGACCGTATCTGCCGACGCCCTCGAGACCGTGCAGTTCTCCCCCGCTGACGAGTTGGCATTGCTGCACACTTTCGTCGCCGCCTACACGCCCTTGCGCCCGCGCGGCCACGACAGCGCCATGGCATTCGACATCATCGCCACCGGCCCTCTTGCACAACCGGTTTCGAACACCTCGCCCGCCGCTTCGATTGCCACACGACTGGCAGCGACGACCGCCGCCCGCCCGGCCGACCCTCGCACTCTGGACGAGTGGGCGCAAGAGTTCGGTACTGACGCAGCCAGGCTGCGCCGGGAGTTCCGTATCGAAACCGGCACCACGTATCCGCAGTGGCGATCGCTTTCACGGATGACCCAGGCACGCACCCAACTCCAACTCGGGGTTGCACCCGGCACGGTGTCGAGGAACCTGGGTTACGCGCACCTGCCCGCATTCAGCCGAGCGTTTCGCACTGCGCACGGGATCTCACCGCAGCGCTTCCAAGCCCAGTCCGTCGAACGCGCCCTCTGGTTACGTTCTGTGCCGCGCGCCGCGGAGCCGAGCGCTCGGGTTCTTCACACCCACTGAACGAGTTGCCACACGATTCCGTTGGCGTCGACGAACTGGCAGTAACGCTCACCCCACGGTTCCGTCTCCGGTTCGGTGACGACGGAGGCACCTTCAGCAGCGATGCGGGCGAACTCGGCGTCGACATCGTCGACCACGAATGCAATGAGCAAGCCTTGACCGGCCGGACCTGCGACGAAGTCGGGCTTGAACGTCCCGAGCCCGGTGCGCAGGAAGACCACGTTGACCCCGGCATCCGGATGATTCAGGGAAACGAAGCCGTCATCGGCCATGGCCTCGGTGAAACCGAAATGGGTTTTCGCGAAGTCTGCCGATGCGTCGGTGTCGGCGACGTTCAAGGACAGAGCAGTGCTGGTGATTTTCATCGTGGGCCTCCCATGATCGATAAACCTTATGCAGTGCATACAGTATGCACCGTATAAGGTATACCACCGTTGAGGTATTCCCGATTTCTGGAGACGACTGATGGCACGCGAACTGATCGACCTGCTCTGGCGCGATCACCCCCTCGCGCCGAAGGGTGGCACCCGCGGCCCGCGAGCGAAGGTCACCACCTCACAGGCGGTCGACGTCGCGATCTCCGTCGCGAATACCGACGGCCTCGACGCCGTGACGGTCCGCCGATTGGCCGCCGAACTCGGAATCTCGGGCATGGCGGTGTACACCCACGTCGGATCCCGCGACGATCTGCTGGTGCTCATGGTCGACGCCGTACACGGACACAGCCCACTCCTGCCGTACGGGAACATGACCTGGCGCCAACGTGTGCGTCGGGTCGCCGAGGAAGAACTTGTCCTCTATACGGAGCATTGGTGGCTCCTGGACATCTCCGATCAGCGCTCCGCGTTGGGTCCGGGAACTATCGCGAAGTACGACCACGAACTTCACGCCTTCGACGGCACGGGACTGACCGACATCGACCGGGACTCCGCCCTGACATTTGTCGCCGACTTCGCACGATCCTCGGCGCAAGCGCGGCGCCCTGACCCTCGAGCAGCCGACATGGCCGAGGTGTGGTCGTCCTGGAACCAGCGTCTGGCTGCTTATCTCGGCGACGACTTCCCGCTGGCGCAGCGAGTCGGAGGGGCGGCCGGCGAGGCCAAGAACTCCCCGTACAGCCCCGAGGCGGCGTGGGAGTTCGGACTGGACCGGGTACTGGACGCCCTGGACGGCCTCATTCACATCGAATGACATTCCTGCAATTCGTGGGAGACAATGTGTCCGTGCAGCGTTTCGGTTGGTCTCGACGGTCCGACGGCAACCCTTCGTTGTTCGAACCGCGAGAGCTGTTGCACGCCTACGAGAATCTTTCGACCCGAGAGGTACGAGATTCCGGCGAGCTTCTCATCGAGATTCCGCTGAGCGACGCGAGCATCGTCGAGATCACCGTTCTTGATCCCTCTGCGGGCTGGATCGACTCCCGCGTGCGAGGACTCTGCAGTTCACTGGACAAGATCGACCGCCGGGCTCAACGCGTACTTCGAGGGGGATTCAGCATCGGCTGGATCGAACTCGAATCGGAGCGCCACGGCGTCATCGACTACTGGGAAAACGGGGTCAACAACGAATACCCCATCTCCATCGTGTGGAACGGAAACTCCTGGGAAGAAGCGGCAAGCACCTAGCCTCGAAATCAGCGGCATATATCCACGAAGACGGGGTAGACGAGTACATACCAGCGGCACATCGACTCAACTCCAGGCGTGGTGGACAATGTTTCTCAGCGACCAGTCAATTCGTCACCACACCCGTCGTTTCGGAGCAGCTCTGTCGCCTTCACACAAGTGGCCTCCGCCCACCGAAACACAGCGCATCGCACGCTGGAGTGAGCGGTCGGAGATGCTCGGCGCGCTGTCGGTACTCCTGTTCTGGGCTTTCGGCTTCGGCATCCTGCTGGGAGTCGGCGCGATTACAACGGGAATCTTCGCGCTCCGACGTCACCCGAAGAAGTCTGGTGGGCATCTGCTCTCGAATGCCCGCCAGCTGCCATGGGATGCAATAGTCGGCCTCTGCACCGGCGTCATCGGTCTTGCCCTGAGCGGTTGGTTCTTTGTAGTGGTCCTACCCAACATGTAACTCGACCTAGAATCCACCGAAGAGATTGCCGCAACGATGGTCGAACACGTTTCGCGGCAACCATTTTCGCACGTGGTGCGGCAGTCCCTTCTTGGTAAGCCCCGAAAGAGCGTGCCGACGACGATTTCACCGGACAAAAGCGCTGGCCGAGCGTCTACACGCCACGATTGCCGTGCCCGCCAGCTGCTCGTCTCGAGGTGGACTCGCCTACAACAAACCCTCGCCCTCGGATATTGCGATCTGCAATTTCGCGATCGAATCATGAAGTCCTTCAGATAGTTCTGCATGCACACCGGCATCGTCGATTTCGTTCCGAACTTCGGAAATAGCTTCACTCCACGAATCGAGCGCGATTGCGCTCACCGCGGCAGTCAACTTACCCCGCTGCTCGTCCCGCGACTTCTGCTCCTGTGAAGCCACTGCCCGACTCATGCGAACTTCGTCAACCCAAGCGGCGATTTGAACAACTATCGGTAACAGGAAGGCGGCAATGTCGGCGCCGTCGCTCAACGACCACGCATTCTGCTCAGAGCTTCGACTGGCCGAGCCCCGATTTGCGCCTTTTCCGGAAGATGCTCCCTTCGGGCCACGCTCGAAGTCGCGCAATCGCTTGATCAACAACGCTCCGACCATGCTGACGTGGGGGGCAAATGCGGTGAGTTGGACCGCAGCAGCGGGTTCATTGTTATCGGCGATCTTCGCCACAAGCCCTTCAAGCTTTCCCCAAGACGGCTGATTTCGCTGGCGCTCCGCCGATTTCCCTACATCCTGACGCAATCGATCCAATTCACGTTGGTGCTTACCGAACCAATCGACAAGAGTGGGCCGCAGGATCGCAACCACTTCCGATTGGTCCAGTACTCCACTTTCTACGACCCTTCGGGTAGCTTCCCCCAACGCACCGCGTAGGTCGTCTCTGGCCGCGGAGTCGACACTTTCGAGTGCGACAAGCGATTGACGACGACGACCTGCTGTGGCGTCGGCCTGAGCAGCAAGCGGGGCACAAGCATCCAGCTGAGTTCTCAACTCAGCGACAATTCTGGCGACTGTTTGGCGCCAGTACCGTCGCTCAGTCGACGCTCTCAGCGCAACAAAGTCAGATGCCGCGACTCTCTTGATCGCCGCGGAGAGAGCATCCATACCGTCCCACGGACGTGAGTCGTCCCAAACCTCGGCATCGACTTCCCTCGCCGATCCTGCCATCTGAGCAAAATCTTGGGCGACAACGAAAATGGGGTACTCGGCCGACAACTCCAATGATTCGGATAGTTCCACTGCCTTTCGAGCCGCCAGTTGCCTGTACCCCTCGAGATCATCATCCGGATCGATCCCCGCTTCATCGAACCTGGAGATGGAGAACCAAAGGCTATCGGACGTCCATCCGCTCCCGACGATCTCACGAAGCACCTGATGTTCACCGGTTGCCAATTGCGTTGTGACGGTGATGATTGCTATATCGGTTAAACCAATTGCCTCGGTTGCACGTTGCGTGTTCATCACGCCCCGAGCATCTTTCGCCCCAATTGCCAGACCCGGCGTGTCCCGCAGAACGACGCCTGTCAGCTCGACACCATTGACGTCGAATGTCTCGTGCCGGGCACTGATCGTCAGCCAATCCGGCACCCTCACTTCACTATCCACCAACAGACGTCGGATAAGCGAGCTCTTGCCAGTGTCGTACGATCCGAAGATCGTAAACACAGGCGCATCGATCGAGTCGAATTGCTGCCATTGTTCGGCATAGTTCTCTGCGAGGGAACCACCGGGCAGGCTGGCCAGCCATTCGTTGACCTTCAGCACATCGATGTCGTTCATTCACCGCTCCGTTCGCATTCGCGCAGATTTTCAACCTGAGACAGTAACCGTTCGACCTTCGAGAGCGTATCCATCAGCGCGCGTTCTTCATCGGCTGCGACTAGTCGCTGACTCTCGAGCAACTTCGCATATTCGGACAAAGAGGCTGCGGAGACACGAAGGACCGGTGTCGGCCCGTTCTCATCTATGCCGTTCAGTAATTGATGCACGAGATCCGCTGCGGCCTCCTCGATGACCCCCGCCGCCTCACGCCTTTGCTCCTCACGAGCATTCGTTGAGAGTTCACCCTTGACCATCGCGTGTGCATCGGCAGCCACTCCGGCTGCGGCCAGGATCGGGGCAACCTTTGCGACCCTGCCGGCGGCTTTCACAGCTCCCCAAGGCTTGAACTTCACCCCGATGCCCTTGCCGATGGCGTAGACCGTGTCGCGATTCGCAATCGCTCTCACGAATGCAGAGCCTCCCTTGGCCGCACCCGCAGCTATGTTCCCCGCATCCACACCAACAAATTCTGATTCGGGATCCTCGGCACGGTGCCTCACCGTCGTAAAGGCCAGCGCATCCATTTCACGCCCGATTGTCGACGCGTGCGTACGGAACCAAGTCTCGATTTCTTGATGAGCTTTGATCATGAACTGATCGATATCCGAGTCGAGGTCGCTATTCGCCCACAACCCGTTCAAGGCGGCGGGAATGTCCTCGACACCCCCACGATCCTGTCCAACCGCGTAAGCCGTGTACCTATTCGCATAGGGCTCGACGACTCGCTGCGCATCTTGCCGAAGCGACTTCTCCAGTAACTCGGAATCCTGCTGGCAGTTTCGAATTGACTGTTCCAGCGAGGTTCGGGCCGTCTCCTCACCCCGCAACTCCGCAACCTTCTGCTCAATTCGATTGCGCCCCTGCAGCAGCATATTCACTGCTGTATCGAGCTGTGCTCCGCTCACACCGGCACTCCCCGATTTTCTCGAGTACGAGTCGAGCATCCGCACGAGGGGTTCGACACCGTCCCAATCGCGGTGCTGCGCGTAATCTTCACGGCTGACGTCCGTACGTGCGCCGATCTCTCCGAACGGATCACCGGAGAGAACGTGAACCTGGTTCGCGTTCACCTCGATCCCACATGAACCCAACGCCGCAATGAGTTCCGCCTTCTTGCGATCCTTCAACAGAAGGAAGTCCTCCGGTGCGGCGGTGGGATCGACGCCCAACTCATCAGATCGATTGATCAGGTAGATCGTTCGAGTACCTTTGGCAACAGTCTCGTGTGTCCCTTCGACAATCCCTCGGAGAAGGGTCATGTCGCCGATGAGCAAGTTGACGTGCAAAACGACGAGTACAAGCGCAGCCTCGCCGGCAGATTTCAACGCCAAGGCGTCGTGTTCGCGATTGCCACTCTGAAACCCTGGCGTATCGAGCAACTGGATATGTCCGAGGTCGTAACGCTCAACCGCGCTTGTCGCCGCACCACCCCGCACACGGAGGTTCGCAGGAACCTGACCGCTCATCTCCACCAACAAACGTTTGATCAGACTGGACTTCCCCGAACTGTAGTCACCCAGCACGACGATGGCTGGCTTGATTGCTACCTGGCTGTGCGAAGCACCTGACATCTGCGCATCAAGGACGGTCGCGTCCTCGATCTCTCGGATCAGTTCGGCGACAGACGAATCAGCGGGTAGATCCCATGCTTTCAAAAGTGCCTGCTTCAGGTTCGACAGATCCACGTTGTCCCGTTCTACGAAGACCGGAAGTCGTTCCGTCTCAACCGCATTCTTGTCCAGGGATCCGGACTCGAACCAATCTTCACCCAACCAGATTTTACGTCCGGATACGGAGCCCCTCGCATCTGCTCCGGACGCCCCACCCTCGCCCGGCCGCAGCGCCGAATGGTCGGCCAGGACGCGTGCTTGAGCACGTTCCAAAACCGATTTTGCATCTGTCGCCAGCGGAAGCGACTCCGATGCCTGACGGAGGCGAGCTGCCAGATGAGCTGCGTCCTTCCGATCCTTTCGCAACGCAAGTGCTTCGCCCATCAGTTCTGACAGAACGGGCTCTGCCGCTTGCCAAGACACATCTCGTCCATGCTCGCGCAGTTCCTGCTCGATCCGGTCGTAAGTCCGATGAACTGCAGATCTGGATTGCCGCCCGAAATCGAATCTTGCCAAAGCGCCCTGCTTTTCAGTGCTTGCGGCGACCCGTTCGCCGATGTAGCGACCGGCTTGGGATGCGCCACCCAACCCGACTGCAACGGCCGCGCCCGCCCAACCAACAGGATTCCAGACGTTCGCGACGGCTGGAACGAAGATGGCACCCGCCGCACCACCGGCGGCCATCCCGGCGATCTTCATGGACCTGGCCAGGTTCGACTTCATACGGCCTGCATGCCCATCCAAGGTCGCCGAATCGGTCGACGATTCGGTGATGTCGGGCGCCTCGTCGACGCTCGCCAGCTTCAGTTCCCTCATCAGGAATGCTGCCTTCGAGTTCCAAACCGTCACAACTGCCGCTTGGATATCGTTCATCGCGAAAACTGTATTACTGAACAATTCGTCGTCGATTGAGTTGCCACTCTCGAAAACAGTGGCTGCCAGTTCGTCTGATTTCACGATAGAAGCTTCACGAAGTCCCGACAGGTGCGATTTGATCAGGTGGCTCATATGTCGATCGAGCGTGCCTTCGGGAGTTGCTGTGAACGTCTGTCCACGCGTGTCTTCCAAAGCGGACAGGAGATCCAGACCATCATCACGGCCGAGATACTTTGCTCGCTCATCGCCGTCTATATACCCCAAGACGTCCAGGAGTTGGTCGATCTGGCGCTCCGCGGCAGCAACTCTTGGTTCTATGCCCGCAATCATTCGCTCGAGCCTGTCGGCCGTCAGGTCAAGCACACCACGGCAGCCCTCACGCAGCGAGGTTTGCCGTAGCTCGGCACCACCCTCGACTATCGACGCAGCGAGTAGTTCTTCCAGCACCCCGAAGTTCGACCAGTGGGTGAGGTATTCCACGCCAAATTGCTCACGATCCGACAGAAAATTCCGTCCCGCAGGGCCTTTGAACGGAGTACTCGCGCGACCGAACAATGCCCGGCGGCTTTGAACTGCAACGATCGGGGCGAATGGAAGATCAATCTTGGCCAACTCTGTTGCGATCGAATCGACATGCTCTCGAACTGCGCGAGACAGCGATTGGCGCGCAGATTGGCTCGCTACCTTGGCGGGGTGTCGCCAGCGGAGGTTGCGAACGTTCAATACCGCCACGGCTGGCTTTCCGTACGCACGCACCCACTGAGAGACTTTCGTGAACTCCGAATCTTGCTGGCTCTGGCTGTCGAAGCACAAGAGAACCACGTCTGCAATCTCGACGGCTCGCCTTGCGGTTTCCTCGAGATCAACCCTCGACTGAGTGCGCCCCCATCCATTTATCCCGGGCGTATCCCATAACCGGCAGCTATTCCATGCGATCTCTGTGACGTCGGTGGTCCAATCGCTTTCACCAGGCGAGACATAGCCACCATCGAGCCCACCGAACGCTGAGAGCAACGTGCTCTTTCCAGCTCCGGTTCTGCCGAAAAATGCAATGTTGAACGTCGATAACATGCGGCGCTGGTCAGCCAAGTGAGTGCGAAGGCTGCGCTCGAACCCGTCTGCGATTTCGGCAAGCTCAGGGCTGAGACCTGCTCCCGATGTGGCCGCGGAATGTGCTCCGGCAGGCAGTGCAAACTGTTTGACCAGAGAGCTGATCAAGGCGTCGAGTTCTTCCAATTCACGATTGCCACTAGCGACGGCTCGTTCCACTGCGTGTTGCAGCGCCACTCCAGCATCAACCATTCCTGGCCCTTTCGCAGGCTGTTCGCTCTATCGGAAAGGCATCCGGAACTCCGAATTGCAGTTCGCTTGGATTCGGTTCGAATGGCTGACGCAATGCGGGAACCGGTGTTCTGCACTGACGGACAATCACTATGACTAACCAACCGCCAACAAACGACGCATTCCTAATTCCGACTGCCACCCAAATCTATTCCGTCTCCCGACGTGAGCATCGGTATTTGGATTGCATCTTAGATGACCCCACCGACAGGATTCCGTCCTTCTCGGTTTGCACTCTCTGAAGTCCAAATGCGACGCGCGATCCGTCCCGACGAACCCTAGGGTTTTTACTGCGATAACTGTTCCCCTTGCAACAAACTCGCGAACAACCTCTCGAGTCAACTAGCAAGACATGTCGACGAGCGTGCTGTGCGACGGCGCACGAAGGTAGCAACAAGCCCTTCTGGGTATGCCTCAACTCCCTGCCCACGTTGCCGCGAGGAGTTCGATTCCTCGGCCAGACCAAAAAGGTTTGAACTGATATCTCCCGAGCTGGTACGAACTGAACATGCAACTACCCGCGGACAGTCATGTTCACAGCGAGTGGTCGTGGGACACCGGTGGACCGCTGTCGCACGCATCCGGACGAATGCAACAGACTTGCGCGCGTGCCGAAGCAATCGGATTGCCGGCGTTGGTGTTCACCGAGCATCTCGACTTCGATGCTCGGTGGCGCACAACCGCCGCAGATCTGATGCCCCATCAACATCACCTGCTGAGCACCGACGGCTATGTCCGCGCACCGATCCTCGACGTCGACGGCTATCTCGACAGCATCGAACGATGCCGACACCGTTTTCCTGAATTGCGGATACTCACCGGCGTCGAGTTCGGACAACCGCACCTGCACGAAGCGCAGGCGTCGCACCTCCTTGATCTCGGTGTCATCGACCGGGTATTGGGTTCCTTGCACACGCTCGAAGTCGGCGACGATCGGAGTGAACCGAACACTCTGTTTCGAAAGTGGAGCGCCGACGAAGTCATGTGGGCATACCTCGATGAGATCCCGCGTATGGTGGCTGGCTCTCGGACCTTCGAGGTGTTCGCCCATATCGACTACGCGGTTCGTGCATGGCCGATCGAAAGTGCCGGACCTTTCGATCCCCGTCGATTCGAAGAGGGCTTCCGAAATGCGATGCGCGCCATCGCCGACAGCGACCGGATCCTCGAGATGAACACCCGTCGGCTGTTGCCCTGGATACCCCAATGGTGGGGCGAAGAGGGAGGTAAAGCGGTGACATTCGGCAGCGATGCACATGTGCCCGAAGCTCTGGCAGCCAATTTTCCGGAAGCGACCGCGATGCTCGCGCACTACGGATTCCGTCCGGGTCAACGTCCCGAAGAGTATTGGACCCGCTGATCCGCCTGATTCCCAGACCGATATTTCCGTGAACTCGGGTTGTCGGAGACGGATCAACCCGCAATAGTCGATGTATGGATCGGTACAAAATCACGATGCCCGACGGCTCTTCGACCGAGGAACCTTTCAATTCCGACAAGGAAGCAATCACTTGCGCAGTGGATGCGAACCGAGGAGTCAGCAAGAACCTCGTAGTCGAAAAATACACGGCCGACGGTCATCTGGTTCCAACCGCGCAGGCGCCTGCGAAACACACAGGTCGTCAGAAGAAGAACCGTTCGAAGAGTTGAAAACTCGACTAGTTCACAACTCTCGAACTCGGTGTGAGGCGACCGGATGCGTGACGCAGAAGTAGTTGGATCGCGTGCTCGACAGTTGCACCGAGGACAGCTTCGGGGTCGCCCGAGAATACCTGCTTCTCCGTTTCGGCGGTCCCATGGTCGACGACTCCGAACCACACAGTTCCGGGTCGAACGTTCTCCTGGGTATCAGGACCGGCTTCACCGGTGACGGCCAGCGCCAGCGACGCACCCATCAGTGTGGCGGTGCTGTGCGCCATGACCCTGGCTGCCTCTTCGCAGACCACTGGCCCGTCCGGAACATGAAGTACGGAATGTTTCACCTCGCGGGTGTACGCGACGATCCCACCACAAAACCACGATCCGGCGTCCGGCGCCTTTCCCAGATGTGCGGCGATGTTCCCGGCAGTCAACGATTCCGCCGTCGCCACCGACAGACCGTGTTCCTCTACTGCCGCAGCCAATTGCCTGCACATATCGTCGAGATCCTTGTCCGACGGAAGCTCGGGTCGTGGATCGCCATTCATATGTTCCTCCTCCTGCAGTCCGATCGGTGACTTCGACAAGACATTGAAAGTTCTTGAATGCCCATTCCAACCGTGCCTTACAGCTCACTGCCCCCTTGCGAACTGCACCCTTCGAAAGTGCGTCGAGCGCACTCGTCGATCACATCAGCTACACGTGACCGACGCGTGAGTTGACGGCGCTGCACGATCGCCCCGTTTCCGTTGCTGAACACCTTGTCCAAGGAGGCCGTGACCTGCTCGAATTCTCCGAATGCAGTCAACGCAGGTTCGACGTGATCCACCAATTGCCGAACCGCCTGGTGTGCAGTCAGCAAGCGCACGGATTCCACGTCCAGCGACCTCCCGTCGAGTCCGTCACGCGCCGCCCGCCAGCAAGCCGCGCGGAGTAGCTCGTGATCGACAGCAGGCGCTGCTTCACCTTTCGTGATCGCGGCGGATGCGGTACCGACGAGTGCCTGCACCAGTGTGGCCAGAGTCATCGTCTCCTCCACGGTGGCGGGCACGTCGCTGATCCGAATCTCCACGGTGGGAAGGTGATCCGACATGCGCACATCCCAATAGACCATGTGTGGATCGAGAATGACCCCTGTCTCCAGCATTGCTGCAACAGCATCTTCGTAGTGCGCCACGGACTCGAAGTAGGGCGGCGGACCCGAACTGGGCCATCGGCCGAACAGAACGTAACGCCAACTCGCATAACCGGTATCGCGACCGGCGCTGATCGGAGAGTTCGCCGTCAGTGCCAACAAGGTCGGTAACCATGGGCGCAGATGGTTGATGATCTGGACCGATCGTTCTCGATCTTCCACACCGACATGAGTGTGGCAACCACACATCACACCTTCGGTGATCGCTCCGAATTGACCGGCCATTCGCTGGTATCGCGACGTTTGAGTGATCTCGTCTACCGGCGGATCGTAGAACGGCGTCCCGACTGCGATGAGTTGACAACCCACACGGGCAGCGGCGTCGGCGGTGACGGCACGCGACTCACAGAGTTGATCACGAAGATCACGAATATGGTTTCCGATCGACGTGGACGTCTCCACCTGACAGCGCGTGAGTTCGAGTTGCAGCGAGATACCGAGTTCCCGCCCGGCGGCAGCAACCTCGGAGTTGCGCAGAGCGGGATGTCCAGTCTGCGGATCGCAGAGCAAGAACTCCTCTTCGACACCGAGAGTCGGTGTACCTACCGAGAATATGTCGGGAGTCGGCTTCGCGTTCATAGGCCTTCCTCGCACCGGTTTTCATCCACTTCCGATACTTCGAGCGTACGACCTTCTACCCCTTTCGGCACTACTCCAACCGTTTCATCCAGTCACCGATCGGGTAGTTGCCCTGTGGACCGACGACGAGCGAAGAATCGCAAGTCTTCATGAGCTCAGGATGGAGTGTGCCGTGACAAACGCGAGCGAAAGTTCACCGGTAGATGACGAACACACAAATCGATCGCACGTAGGGGAGGCAATCAGCGACGGTCGCAACTATCCCGGATACCTGCTGATCGGGCTGGGTCTGGCAACACTCGGATTGACCTTGGTGGCAGCAGGTTACGGATTTCGTGGTTGGGCAGTCATTGCCGGCGTCGTGTGCGTGGTGTCCTTCATCGTCGGAACACTGGCCATCTTGATGGAACACCGACGGGTCAAACGACTGGAAGGTCAGGAACTCTTCGATCAAGAAGGGCACTGAACCGACCGCTCGAGTCGTATTCTGCACAAGCAGAATACGACTCGAGCAAAACACAGCTCAGTGAGTGCGGAGTTGCTCGATCAGCTCACCCTTGTTCAGCTTCGAATAGCCGTGCAGATCGAGTTCCTTGGCACGTTTCTTCAGCTCGTCGACTGTCCACTCCTCGTACGGCGAGGATTGTCCGCCGGACTTGGCGACATTCGACCGCCCTCGATTGGCGGCCGCATTGGAGATTCGGGCCGCCTTCTCCTTGGAATCGCCCTTCTCGCGTAGCTCTTCGTAGAGTTCTTGATCCTTGAGTTGAGGTTGTGAGTCCTTGCGAGCCACTGTTTCGTCCCTTCACTCGTCTTCACTCCGACGGTGTGGCCGAACTGGCAATTCGGCCACACCGCAGGTTCGAACGTACGTCGGCACTCAGGATGTAGGCGGCACCTCGAAACGCCCCCACACGCGGTGCGTCTTCAGAAGCTGAGCCAGCGAGGCGAGCGCTCCTTCCGCGTCTGCATCGACGACGACTCCCAATGCAGACTCGTCGATACCGGCCGCAGCCAGCGCACTCATGCTCTCTCCCCAACCACCAATTGCCTTGCTGTGACGATACATTTCGTTCAGCAGAGTCTCCACCCGTGGATCCAACTTGCCCTCGCCGATCCGAGAAACGTCGCCGCTCAGCAGGATTGCATCGAATTCGATCGAACGAGCTGTGAGGTACGTTCGCTGCACCGTCACCGCGTCGTCACCGTCCCCGATGGTTCCGCCGTGCGGTCCGAGGATCAGCGGCACCATGCCGGCGTCGAAGATCTTGTCTCGAACGGCGACAACCGTTTCGAGATCGGAGTTCTCATCGACCAGTAGTGCGATGATCCTTCCGTCTACCGGCCATTCCGCACCAACCTGGGACAGTGCAGGGCTGAGCTCCGGATCACTCAACGGCTCGGTCGGTTCGGGAACCGGAAGGCCAAGCCCCCCTGCGACGATCGACACGAGACCCGCGTCGATATTCGCCAAGATGCCCAGATTCCGGGTCTTGATGTTCTCCTCGTAGCACTTACCCAATTCGAAGGTATACGCCTGCGCGACGTGCTCCTGCTCGACAGGGGAGAGACTGCGATAGAAGAGTCGAGCTTGCGAGAAGTGATCGTCGAACGATGCCGGCGCCTGCCTCACCTTTCGCCCTGAAACTTCTTCGGGCACCTCGATATAGGCCGCACTCTCCGCCGAGGCCAAGAACGGGCACCCACCGTCCAACGAATTGGGATGGTACGGCGCAACTCCGGTATGTACACCGTCCTGATGAAAGCCGTCGCGAAGCATGTCGTTGACAGGCGCGTGAGGCCGGTTGATCGGGATCTGATCGAAATTGGGGCCACCGAGTCGCGTGATCTGGGTGTCGAGGTACGAGAACAAACGTGCCTGCAGGAGACGATCGTTGGTGATGTCGACACCCGGAACCAAGTGGCCCGGATGGAATGCAACCTGCTCGGTCTCGGCGAAGAAGTTCGTCGGATTGGCGTCGAGTGTCATCGTTCCGATGACCTGAACCGGCGCGAGTTCTTCGGGCACGATCTTGGTGGGATCCAATAGATCTATGCCTTCGAACATTTCGTCTTCGGTATCAGGGAACACCTGCACGCCCAGATCCCAGGACGGATACGCACCCGCCTCGATGGCGTCGGCAAGATCGCGTCGATGGAAATCCGGATCCACACCGCCGGCGATCTGCGCTTCCTCCCACACGAGTGAATGCACTCCGGCGGCCGGCTTCCAGTGGAATTTCACCAGATTCGTCTCGTCGTCGGTATTCACGAGCCTGAACGTGTGAATACCGAAGCCCTCCATCATGCGATAGGAGCGCGGGATGCCGCGATCGGACATGTTCCACAATGTGTGCGCCGTGGCCTCCGTGTGCAGCGACACGAAATCCCAGAATGTGTCGTGCGCGCTCTGCGCCTGCGGGATCTCGCGGTCCGGGTGGGGCTTCGCGGCATGGATGATGTCCGGGAATTTGATGCCGTCCTGGATGAAGAACACCGGGATGTTGTTGCCCACCAGGTCGAAGACACCTTCGTCGGTGTAGAACTTGGTGGCGAAACCGCGTGTGTCGCGTACGGTGTCCGCCGAACCTCGTGAACCCAGCACCGTCGAGAACCGCACGAACACCGGGGTTCGAGCACCGGAAGCGAACACCGATGCTTTACAGATGTTTTCGGCCGCGCCATTCGCCAGGAACGTTCCGTGTGCGGCCGCCCCGCGGGCGTGGACGACGCGCTCCGGAATTCGCTCGTGATCGAAGTGTGTGATCTTCTCACGCAGGTGGTGGTCTTGAAGAAGAGTCGGGCCACGCTCGCCGGCAGTGAGTGAGTGGTCGGTCTCGTAGAGACGTGTACCGGTTGCGGTGGTGAGGTACTCCCCCCGCTGGCCGCGACCATTTCCCTTCACCTTCTCCTCGGCACCCGCGACGGTACGCACCTCCGGCTGCCGCTGGTCATCCTTGGGCGGCAACGGCTGTCGAGGCTTGACCGGCTCTTTCAGGTCCGGCGCTTTCGGGGCCGGTGCACCTGGGACGGACTGAGATGAAGGCATCGAACAGCTCCTCTTGATCGTCATGCTGGGCGCAAGAATCTTGTTACGCCTTATGTAAGTAGAGATTTCAAACTGAACGCGGAGCCACGACTCACCCCCGGCTGGGATCAATCCCAGGCCGTGGGTGACGAGTGTGTCAGGGCTATTGCTCGGACTTCTGTCGCGCTTCGTCCGCGGCCGCTTCTGCGCGAGCCTTCTCGGCTTCTGCCTCTTTCTTCGCGACTTCTCGCTGGCTTTCGGCCTTGTCCTGCTGGGCGCGGCCCTCTCGGGTCAAACTGTCGTTTCCGGAAACCGCACCCACGGCTTCCTTGGCCTTACCCTTGACGTCCTCTACGACGCCTTTGATTCCCTCGCTGGGACCGCTCTTGTCATCTGGCACGTTGACCCTCCAATACGTTTCGGATTCTCGCTCGGGGATCCCACACAGGTAGGACTCCCACACAGAAGGCCCTACCCCGTCGAAATTCGCATAAACATCCGTGCACCGACACGCCGCAACGCGTACAAGAAGCGGCCACCGAGAGGAGAGCCGTTCACTCTCGTGTGTTATTCAGTGCTCATGAGCCAGCTACAGACCGATCCCCCCGTGGGCGGAACGCTGTCCACGATTCGCGCGCTTGCGCCCAACCTGGCTCCGATCGAGCGATGCGTCTCGAACATCTCAAATAGCAAACAGCATTCTCAGAAACTGTTTACCGGGCACAGGAATTGGCGGGACTCGTTCCAGAAGGGGAAGAGGTCGGTGGTGGTGGCCGTGGGGTGGTCGATCTCGGCGAGAGTGTAGAAATCGAGAATCGTCCGCCCGGCGGTTGCGCTGACCTCGCATGCCTGCAAGCTCAGTTTCGCCTCCGCCACGAAGCCGATACTGCGGGCGAAAGGTCCGAGGATCCCGGCATTGACAAAACCCTCGAGGTTTTGTCCCCACTGGTTGTAGTCCGACTGCAAAGCAAAGCTGCATGTTTCACCGAACAACTCGGTGCAGGTTGTCGGCTTCCCACCGATCGTGTGAACCGTATCGGCGAGCTCGTGCGAAGTACCTTCGCGCGGTGATCCGGAAAGGAGAAGCAAGACGGCGACGGCCAAGGCAACCACCAGAAGGATGCTCGCGGCCGTTGCCAGTATCGCCTTCACAATCCCTCGATCCACGTAAGTTCATGAGGGGAACCGATTTTGGAACACCGGTCACTGGATTTGTACCCGTGGCACTCGGGGTCCAAACATCGACCAGGCGCGGAGCCGTGCACCAGTCTGGGGGTTGCGAGAGGATCTGTGGGAAAAAGCGGGGGAGGATCGACACTCCCTTCCACTATCAATGTATATCTCACCGGGGGCCTTGCGGCAAGGCCCGGGTAGTGCCGCAGAATGGCTCTTCCGATCCCGCACGACCTACTACGGGATCGGAACAGTCAGCGGAAGTGAGGGCACGTGCCAATCCAGGGATACGAAGAAGAACTGCGTTCCGAGCGGAACTATGTGGAGGGGCTCTACGCACGCCTCGATGCGGAGCGCGCCCGAGTCAAGGGCAGGTACAGCACCGCTCTGCGCGGAAACGGCGAAGCACTCATGGAACGCGATGCAGAGGTGCGCGCGCTTGCCAAAGAGGTGAAGAGGCTGGACGTAGCCGACAACGGCCTGTGCTTCGGCCGGTTGGACTCGCTGACTGGTGAGACTTCGTACATCGGCCGAATCGGCCTTCTCGATGCGGACAACGACTACGAACCGGTGCTGCTCGATTGGCGGGCGCCGGCATCTCGCCCGTTCTACGTTGCCACCGCTGCCAACCCGGAGAACATGCGTCGACGCCGTCAGTTCCACACACGCAGTCGACACGTGGTCGATTTCACCGACGAGGTACTCGGGCGCCCTGACGGCGCAGAACACGACACCCACAGCGATTCCGCCTTGCTCGCAGCAGTCAATGCACCCCGCGGTGAGGGAATGCGGGACATCGTGGCGACCATCCAGGCCGAACAGGACGACATCGTCCGACTCGAACACCCCGGGGTGCTGGTGATCGAAGGTGGCCCCGGTACCGGGAAAACCGTCGTCGCCTTGCACCGCGTCGCCTACCTGCTCTACACCCAGCGAGAGCGAATGGAACGTCACGGCGTCCTCGTGGTCGGGCCGAACCCGGCATTCCTGAACCACATCGGCCGCGTACTGCCCTCACTGGGCGAGTCCGACGTGGTGTTCATGACCACCGGTGATCTCGTTCCGGGTTTACGCGTCACCGCCGAGGACGCTCCTGAGGCCGCTGGGCTCAAAGGCTCGCTGAAGATCCTGGACGTTCTCGGCGCAGCGATTGCCGATCATCAGCGATTGCCCGAGAACCCGTTGTTGATCGAATTGGCGGACGTCACAGTGCGAATCGACGCCGAAACTGCGGAGTGGGCCCGAGAAGAAGCTCGTTCGAGCGGACTCCCCCACAACGACGCTCGCACTGTGTTCACCGAAATCGTCACCTGGGCACTGACCGAGCGGGCGATAGCGCGGATCGGCAAGGGATGGTTGACACGCAGTGACCGTGAAGCCTGGGAACAAGTGCGCGCAGATCTGACCGCAGAGTTGGCGGCGAATGATGCATTTGCCGCCGCACTCGACGCACTCTGGCCGATCCTGACACCGAAAGAGCTACTGACACAGCTGTTTACTTCGCCGGAACGCCTACGCAAGGCAGGCGCAGACGAGACACTGTTGCGCCGAGAGGGCGATGCCTGGACGGTGTCCGATGTTCCGCTTCTCGACGAATTGGTGGACATGCTCGGCCGGGACAAGCCCGTCGACCAGAGTGCCGAACGTGAACGCCGCGACGAGGCTGCGTATGCAGCGGGCGTGCTGGACATGATGATCAGTCGTGAAGACTTGATGGACGACGAGGATCATCTCCTCGCCCAAGACATGCTGTACGCCGAGGACCTGGCGGATCGTTTCGTCGAACGCGATACCCGGGAGCTCGCCGAACGCGCTGCTGCTGACCGAGACTGGACGTACAGGCATATCGTGGTCGACGAGGCACAAGAGCTGTCCGAGATGGACTGGCGAGTCCTGATGCGCCGCTGCCCGGACCGGTCTTTCACGGTGGTAGGTGATCTCGCGCAACGACGTTCACCCGCAGGTGCTCGCTCGTGGGCGACGATGATGGAGCCGTACGTCCCCGGCCGCTGGATCTACCGATCCCTGTCGGTGAACTATCGCACCCCCGCCGAGATCATGAGCGTCGCCGCCGCCTTGCTCGCCGAGTTCGCGCCAGACGTCCAGCCGCCCGAGTCCGTCCGCGCCTGCGGGGTCCAACCGTGGTCCAAGCGAATCTCCGCCGACGAACTAGCCTCCGCCATCGACGAATTCAATCAGGACGAGGCCGGACGCGAGGGTACGAGCGTCGTCATCGGACCTGAGGACGTGCCCGGCGCTGTGCCGGTTTCGGAAACGAAGGGCCTCGAGTTCGATGCCGTGCTCGTCGTGGAACCGGAGCGAATCATCGCCGACGGCCCACGCGGTGCGTCTGAACTCTATGTCGCCCTCACCCGCGCGACCCAACGTCTCGGCGTCTTACACGAGAGGCCATTGCCGCACGCATTGACCGGGCTCGTCCGGGTCGGGACGGCCAGATCACCGCAATCGTTCGCGGCGAGCGATCGTGCTGTGTAGGCCTTCGGCAGCAGCGCGCACGTAGGACACCTGGCTCTCGGGGACGAAGCGACTGGTGGGACCGGTGACACTGATGGCCGCGACGGGTTTGTCATTGGTTCCGAATACCGGCGCCGCAACGCATGCGAGACCCGGCGCTGATTCCTCGCGCTCGAACGCAATACCGGTCTCGACCACTCGGTTCAGTTGGGTGTTGAGAATGCCGGGCGCAACAATTGTGTGCGGGGTTCGGCGCGTCATCGGCTCCGACAGCACCTCGCGGCGAAACTCGTTGTCGGAGAATGCCAGGAGCGCCTTGCCGATTGCGGTGCAATACAGCGGTATCCGGCCACCGGTCCGGGACGGCGAGTTGGCTTGCCGGTGTCCGCCGATCTTCGCGACGTATACGACGTCGTGGCCGTCACGGACCCCCAGGTGGACTGTCTCGTGGGTCCGCTCGTACAGGTCCTGGAGGAACGGCATCGCCATCTCCAGGAGGCTACGTTCGAGAGAGGCGAGCATGCCGAGTTCGAAGAGGCCGCCGCTGAGCCGGTAGCCACCGTCGATACGGTCGAGTAGCCGGTTCGCGACCAGTTCGTTGGCCAGGCGGTGCACCGTCGCCTTGTGCAGGCCCGTCCGCTGGACCAGGGTGGCCAGAGGCAACACGTGGTCGTCGGCCCGGAAGGCGCGCAGGATCGTCACCGCCTTGCCGAGCACGGTGTCGAGGTTTGCGCTGCCAGTCACCTCCCCAGCGTATCGCTGAGTGAGACAGTTCCCTGGCGCAATCTCGGTGCCGCGGCGAAAGTAGTGGCCATGAGCCAGCCCACGAATACCAGTACAGCTAGCGAGACCGACATCGCAGCTGCTGCGGACCGCCTCGCAGCCGCCATCGCGAGCGGCACTCCCTGCGCGCCCGTGCGCGATCTGATCGGCGCCGACGACCTCGTCGCCGCCTACGCCGTCCAGCGCCGCGTCGACGAAATCCGTCGGCAGGCGGGGGCCGTGGTCGTAGGCCGCAAGATCGGCCTGACCTCGGTGGCAGTCCAGCAGCAGCTCGGTGTCGACCAGCCCGACCTCGGCGTGCTGTACGCCGACATGGAGTTCCCCGCCGGCGGCGCCATCCCCATGAGCCGTTTGATCCAGCCCAAGGTCGAAGCGGAAGTTGCCTTCGTGCTCGGTGCCGACCTCGTGGACGGACCGCTGGACAGTGCGCAGGTGCGCGGTGCGATCGACTACGCCGTCGCCGCGATCGAGATCTGCGACAGCCGCATCGAGTCGTGGGACATCAAGTTCGGTGACACCGTCGCCGACAATGCGTCCTCGGGCGTGTACGTCCTGGGAACCGAACGACGCACCCTCGACGAGGTGGAACCCGCCGGCGTCGTCATGTCGATGTCCGTCGACGGCACCGAGGTGTCCACCGGCGTCGGAACCGCCTGCCTGGGCGATCCGATCGAAGCCGTCGTCTGGCTCGCCCGCACCGCACGTGAGTTGGGGCAGCCGCTGACCGCAGGGCAGGTGATCCTGTCCGGCGCTCTCGGCCCCATGGCACCGGTCACCGCAGGCAACGAAGTCACCGTGACCGTCTCCGGGCTCGGTTCCGTCACCACCAGTTTCTCCAGCGAAGAGGACAACGCATGAGCAAGGTCAAGGTCGCGATCATCGGATCGGGCAACATCGGCACGGATCTGATGATCAAGGTGCTGCGTAACTCCGACTACCTGGAGATGGGCGCGATGGTCGGTATCGACCCCGCGTCGGACGGCCTCGCTCGCGCGGCGCGTCTGAACGTGCCGATCACGGCAGAAGGCGTCGAAGGCCTTGTCGGTCTGCCGAACTTCGACGAGATCGAGATCGTCTTCGACGCCACCTCGGCAAAGGCTCACGTGGCCAACAACGCGCGGCTGGCTCCCCTCGGCAAGCGCATGATCGACCTGACGCCTGCCGCGATCGGACCGTACGTCGTACCGGCTGTCAACGCGGACGAGCACTTGGACGCACCCAACGTCAACATGGTGACGTGTGGCGGCCAGGCCACCATCCCGATGGTTGCCGCTGTTTCTCGGGTCGTCCCGGTGGCGTATGCGGAGATCGTCGCGTCCATCGCCTCCAAGTCGGCCGGTCCCGGAACGCGCGCCAACATCGACGAGTTCACCGAGACCACGTCCGAGGCGATCGTGGCAGTCGGCGGCGCTCGTCGCGGCAAGGCCATCATCATCCTCAACCCCGCTGAGCCGCCGCTCATCATGCGCGACACGGTCTTCTGCCTCGTCGACGCACCGGACCCGGCTGTTCACGACGAGATCCGTCAGTCGATCGAGAAGATGGTCGGCGACGTGTCCGCGTATGTCCCCGGCTACCGGCTCAAGCAGGAAGTCCAGATCACCGAGATCCCGGCCGACCAGCCCGTCGAGACGTTGCTCGTCGACGGCAATCGCCCCACCCACCAGGTGTCGGTGTTCCTCGAGGTCGAGGGCGCGGCACACTACCTGCCTGCGTACGCCGGCAATCTCGACATCATGACGTCCGCCGGAATGCAGATCGCGGAGCGCATCGCCCAGCAGAAGGAAGCAACCAAGTGAGCAACCGCAAGATCTTCGTCCAGGACGTCACCCTTCGTGACGGCATGCACGCTGTCCGCCACCGCATTTCGCCCACCGACGTCAAGCGGATCGTCACAGCTCTCGACGCTGCCGGCGTCGACGCGATCGAAGTAGCACACGGTGACGGCCTCGCCGGCGGCTCGCTCAACTACGGCCCCGGCTCGAACACCGACTGGGAATGGATCGAAGCAGCGGCCGAGGTACTCGAGCACGCTCGTCTCACCACGCTGCTACTTCCGGGTGTCGGCACGATCAGTGAACTCAAGCATGCCTACGACCTCGGTGTGCGCTCGGTTCGCGTTGCCACGCACTGCACCGAGGCCGACGTCTCCGCGCAGCACATCGAAACCGCCCGCGAGATCGGCATGGACGTCTCGGGCTTCCTGATGATGAGCCACATGGCGCCTGCCGAGGAACTGGCCAAGCAGGCCAAGTTGATGGAATCGTATGGCGCGCACTGCGTCTACGTCACCGACTCGGGTGGACGTCTGGTGATGAACGACGTCGCGGATCGTGTTCGTGCATACCGCGACATCCTCGACGAGGGCACCGAAATCGGTATCCACGCCCATGAGAACCTCTCGCTCTCGGTTGCCAATTCCGTTGTTGCAGTGCAGAACGGCGTCACCCGAGTCGATGCTTCGCTTGCCGGTCACGGCGCCGGTGCCGGCAACTGCCCCCTCGAGGCCTTCATCGCCGTCGCCAACATCGAAGAGTGGGAGCACGGCTGCGACCTGTTCGCCCTGCAGGATGCCGCCGACGACATCGTCCGACCGCTGCAGGACCGGCCGGTCCGCGTCGATCGCGAAACCCTCACTCTCGGCTACGCCGGCGTGTACTCGAGCTTCCTGCGCCACGCCGAAGCTGCGTCGGAGCGCTACGGAATCGACGTTCGCACACTGCTGCTCGAAGCCGGACGCCGCCGTCTGGTGGGTGGCCAGGAGGACATGATCGTCGACATCGCGCTCACCCTCGCAGCGCAGGCGAGCAAGGAAGCCGTCTGACGCGCTGCCGAGTTCTCTGACACCCGAGTCCCGTCTCCGGACGAGGGCGGGACTCTGTCACGTAAAGGCCGGTGGTGACCATACGGTCACCACCGGCCTGGGCTGAATGGCTTACTTGGCGATGAAGTCGAGAATGTCTGCGTCCAAAGCCTTCTGGTAGTCGCCGTAGATTCCGTGCGGCGCACCCTTGTAGATCTTCAATGTGCCGTCATTGACCAATTCGATTGCCTTGAGGGCGGCTGCGCCAATGGGAACGATCTGGTCGTCGTCACCCTGCGCAATGAAGACGGGAACGGTCAACGCCTTCAAGTCCTCGCTGAAGTCCGTCTCCGAGAACGCCTTGACACAGTCGTAGGCAGCTGCCAGATTGACCAGCATTCCCTGGCGCCAGAAATCGTCCTTCGCCCCCTGGGACACGTTCGACTCCTCGCGATTTGCGCCGAAGAACGGCTCGGCGATGTCGCGATAGAACTGCGAACGGTCGGTGAGAACTCCGGACCGGATGTCGTCGAACGCTTCGATCGGTGTGCCCTCCGGGTTGTTCTCCGACTTCACCATGATCGGCGGAACGGCGCCGGCGGTGATCACCTTGGCAACACGCCCTGCGCCGTGTTGCGCTGCGTACCGAACGACCTCGCCGCCTCCGGTCGAGTGACCGACGAGCGTCAGATCGTGGAGGTCGAGCGCTTCGACGAGTTCAGCCAGATCACGGGCATAGGTATCCATGTCGTTGCCCTGATAGGTCTTCGAGGACCGGCCGTGGCCGCGACGGTCGTGTGCGATGGCACGGTAACCGGCGTCGGCGAGCACCTTGAGTTCCAACTGCCAGGCGTCCGAGGAGAGGGGCCAACCGTGGCTGAGCAGCACAGGCCTCCCGGCGCCCTGTTCGGTGTAGTAGATCTCGGTTCCGTCGGAAGTGGTGATGTACGGCATGATGTCCTCCTGGGCGAAAGGTTCTCGTTGGGTAACAAGAACATTCGTCCACTTCAGGAGCGATGTCGTCGCTGCTGGCTTCCATTGTGGGGGAGCGCTACCCGGGGAACCCACTACCGGCTAACTGGTAGAGGGATCGATGCGAACGGTGATGGTGGTGCCACCACCGACCGGGCTCGAGATCGTCAGAGTTCCTCCAACCGCGGCAACGCGGTCCTGCAGCCCGATCAGACCCGAACCGCTTTCGGCGTCTGCTCCCCCCTTGCCATCGTCACTGATGGTGAGGTCCAGACGACCCTCTTGCGAGACGGCCGCGATCGTAACCACGGACGCGTCGGCATATTTCGCGGTGTTGGTGAGCGCTTCAGCGACAACGTAGTACGCCGCGACTTCCACAGAATCGGTTAGTCGAGTGACGATCTCGGCTGTGAGCGCGACCGGGATCGGACTGCGGCGAGCCAAAGTCTTCAGCGCCGGCGCGAGACCCCCGCGGGACAGGATCGCCGGGTGAATCCCTCGCGAGAGTTCACGAAGATCGGTATTGACTTGAGCCAGTGTCTCAACGGTGCGGGCCAAGCTGATTCGCAGCTCATCGAATCCGTCGGGAACTGCGGCCTGAGCGCCGCGTAACTCCATCCCGAGAGTGACGATCCGCTGTTGCGCCCCGTCGTGCAGGTCACGTTCGATGGTTCGGCGGGCTTTGTCGGCTGCAGCCACGACGCGCGCCCTGGACCGTGTGAGCTCGCGCCTGGTTTCACCGTTGTAGACCGCGGTTGCGAGCAGGTCTGCGAAGTCGGTCAACCGGTCCTCGACGTCACTCGCGAGAACACGTCCCGTACCGCCGATGATTACAGCTCCCCACGTCCGACCGTCGACGTTGATCGGTACCTCGATTCCCGTACGCAACCCGCGTCCGCGCAGCCTCCCCGCGATCGCCCCTGTCGCAGTGGTGAAGTCGATGGCAATCGGCGCACCCGAAGTCTCGACGATCGTGCAGACGTTGTATCCACCGACAGGGAAGCGTTCACCCGGGATCAATCGTTCTCCGGTTGTAGTATCGTCCCGCGCAGCGAGAATTGTGAAGTAGTCGTCGTCGTCGTAACGCACGACCGACACGTGTTCGATGTCCAGTCCGTCGGCCAACTCCGCGGCGACAGCATGATGGACATCGTCGGGTTCGGCTCTCGAGGCAACAAGTGTCGCTACGCGTCGCAGTGAAGCCTGCTGACGCGCCAACGCGAGAGTCTGTTCGAGAAGTACCCCGCGATCTCGCACAGCGGCAAGCAGGGCCTCGAGCGACGGTACGATTCGTTGAACGCGGCGAGCATCGGCCTGGGTCAACTCTGCCGGTACAAGTAGCGAACCCGCGACACAGGCTCCATCCCGTAGAACGATCCGCCTCTGCCCGCGCCCCACCGGGGCATCCGCGGGCCCTAACTTCGCATACGGCGCGGGCAGGTCGAGCACGGCGGACAATCGCACGCTCGCGTCGTCTAGCATCTCCACTACATTCGACGTCCGAAGCATCGTCCGAGCCAGCGCAGCCAACAGATCCGCCTCACGACGACGCTGATCCGATTCCATGGCGCGAAGACGTGACTGACCGACGAGAACGTTGGTCAGCAAGGCCAGGACGAGAAAAACCACCACTGCCGGTACAAGGCTTTCACGGCTTTCGACGACGTGGATGTAGGCGTACGCGGCAGTGCTGGCAACCGCCGTCGCAATTGACAGCCGAAATCCCCAGCCTGCCGAAACGACGAGGACACCGAAAAGAAAAACCGCGCCGAACGCATTCTCGGGTGCAATCCGCTTCAACATCAGAACGAGAAGAATCTCCACGACAATCAATCCCGTAGCCAGGGCGATGCCCCAACCGAGGGGAGGAGCGCTCGGACGCAGCACGGACGTGACGAGACGGCCGCGCAACGGAACTGACGAAGTCATCGGACGCCCGGGTTCCCCGAGAAATTACGGGTAGCGGTAATGCCGGGTGCGCCGACGTCTGACAGCCTTGACAGGGTGAAGTCTTCCGACCGGAGCTGCCTCATCGTCGACGACAGCGATGCATTCTGCACCGCTGCACGACGAGTGCTCGAGGCCGCGGGTATGACGGTTGTCGGAACCGCATCCAGCCTCGGCACGGCCATCACAGTGGCCGAAGCTACCCACCCCGACCTGGTCCTGGTGGACATCGACCTCGGTTTCGAAAGCGGATTCGACGTGGTGGAGGTTCTCCACGCCGCCGGTTTGGCGCCGACGCCGGCCATCATCCTTGTGTCGACACACGACGAAGAAGACTTCGCCGATCTTGTCGAATCGAGTTCAGCCATCGGATTCCTCTCGAAGTTCGAACTGTCCGCAGACTCGATTGCGCGGATTCTTTCGCAAGGATGAGTGTGCCGATTCAAACGCAGACACCCGTCAGCTGACGGCATCGAGATACATGATGACTGCGCGCACGCGGCGATGGTCGTCGGCGGTACTCTCCAGATCGAGCTTGGTGAGGATGCTCCGCACGTGCTTTTCGACGGTGCCCTCGGTGATCCACAGCCGACGCCCTATCCCCACGTTCGACAGGCCTTCTGCCATCAGCGTCAGCACTTCTCGCTCGCGGACGCTAAGTGCCGCCAACGGGTCGTCACGTCGCCTGGCCGCCACCAATTCGTAGACCAGAGCGGGATCGATGACCGAGGCGCCGGCTGCGATCCTGTCGAGCGTCGCGACGAAATCGTCTACGTCGGTCACTCGACTCTTGAGGAGGTACCCGATCCCCTTCCCTCCGTCGAGAAGCTCCAACGCATGATCGACCTCGACATGTGCTGACAGTAAAAGCATTGCAACGGAGGGGAACTCTCTTCTTATACGCAGCGCTGCGTCGAGCCCTTCCGAAGTGTGTGACGGTGGCATCCGGATGTCGATGATGGCCAGTTGCGGATTTTGCCCGTCGACCAGTGTCAGCAGTTCGTCCGCATCCCCTGCCTGTCCGACGATTTCCAGGCCTGCCCGAGTGAGCAGGCTGGCCACCCCCTCCCGTAGGAGCACGTCGTCGTCGGCGATGACCACTCGCAGGGCCGTCACAAGACTCGGCTCGATACCTGTTGCACGAGGGCCGCCTTCCACTTGCAGTCCGCACTCGCAAGTGCGTGGCGGCCGGAGATGGGACCACCGCTTAAAAGATAACGGACATATGCCACCTTCACCGCTCTGATCTCGAGGAGCGAAACCGTCGTGCGCAGATTCCGCACTCAACGCTGCGAGTCTCCCCACATCAATACAAGCCAAACCCTATCGATTTCCGAAAATGCTTGCAGGCGAACGGTTATACATTGACACGAAGATGCACTGCGAGTCCCCCAGGTCTCGTCATCGCTCCACATTTCGGCCAAGACCCGATACCACCATGCTCGAAGCCGCGAGTTCTATATTCTGAGTCCGTGGAAGCTACCGAATACCGTGACTCGCTGAGGTCCGTCCTCGACACCACATCGTCGGTAGTCGAAAGCCGGCTGGCGGCGATGCGCGCCGCGGCGACAGCACATGCCGAAGGCATTGTCATCGACGTCTCCGTGGACCAGGACGGCGAGGGCACTTTCGGCGCCTGGGCGCGATTCGACGATCCGGATGCGTTCAGTTTGAATCAGCAGATCGGCGACGAGCGGGAGCTTTTCAGCGTGATCTGGGGTGAGGAAGGCTGGGAGCCACCGGTTCCCACTCGTCCGCGAGAGTGGTCACGCACGGAACTCGAGAAAGTTATCGTCGGTGTCGTTGCCGAGTGGATCGGCGCGCTCGTTCCCCCGACTGCATCCGAACTGCACTGGGAAGTAACAACTCCCGACGGAGCGACCGACCCGATACCTGTGGGCCCCGATTTCGGTAGTGGACATTCGCCTCAATGAAGCGCGGAAGCTGTCGGCGAGACGGACGACTTCGAACCACTGTTGTGATCGATGTTGCGATGTCACCGACCGGTCGAACCGTCGATAAGTTCGCGGAGGATGTCAGCGTGCCCGGCATGGCGCCCGGTCTCTTCGCTGAAACGTCGCTTTCCAATCCGTCACGTTTTCGGCGAGAAACATCGATCGTTCGACAAAGGTCAAATGATTGACCAGCCCGAGCAAGGTTGTTCCCGACCGAACAATTGTGGTGCGCACCTGAGGTTCCGGAGCACCTTCAACCTCGGCAGCGATCGAATCACGCAGGTAGTCGAGAAACGCGCGCAGCGTATCGGTCTCGCTAATCCCTGTCCGGGGCGGTGGGACATCACGGCGGCTCCGACGCGACGTTGCCATGGTGGATCTCCTTCCTCGCTGAAGAACGACGAAGAGGCTTCATTCCTGGATAGGCAGTACCGATCCTTCCGAACTCACGCCGATCCCGCATCAAATTTTGCCGTTGCGGCAAAGGCCGGCTTAATTGCCGGTATCACCGCGCCGAATGCAGGTCGCGCACAAGTTGAGGCGTCCGCCACTTGCCGACCTCGAACGGCCACCGCCGCAGCGGATAAGCGAGACGGGCCACGAAGTAATTGACGTATTCGACGACGCCGAAAGCCCACACCACCATGATGGCCGCCGCAGTGACGAAATGATCTGGTAGCCAAATGAGCACGCCGAGGAGACCGACCGCCAAGACGACAATGTCGAGGACCCGAAACACACGGTAGAGCGCCGCGAGGCGGGCAGGCATCGGCGCCTGCTCGACCCAGCCTCGGGCAAGCAGCCAATAGACACCCGCTTGCACGAGAACCACGAGCATTGGGGCCAGCGCCGACCACAGCGCCGCGGAGTCTTTCGGACCTTCGAGCCGAGGCATCACGACGCTGACAGCCACGGCGGCAAACACTCCCGCGGCGGCCAGTTCGCCAAGACCGAGGCTCAGGTACCTGCGTCGCAAACTCTTTCGCCGTTGATCTACCACGCAAGAAACCCTATCCGTTGATCACCGCGCAGCGGGTGCGCAGCAGCTTCGAGGCTTTGCCTGAGATGGATCAGGCTCACAGCCAAAGGAATACGGTTCACCTCGACTTGATTCGGGCGGATCATCCGGCACGTGTTGGCGGATCCGGCGGGAAACCTTTTCTGCCTAGGCAATCCACACTAGGGCTTGTCTGAAAACTAGTCCGAGATCGAGTCCACTGCTCATCCGACAAAGCCTGAAAGTGCGTCACCCGATCAGCAGTACATACATTCGTTCGCATACAGTCGGATGTGTCCCAGCGGCACCCCAGACTGGAATGTCCGCTGTGTCAAATCTGCCGACAGGGGGGCTGGACGGGTGGGATCGCCTGACTTACTGGGTCTGACGGCCTCGCTGTCGTCGTCGACGCTTGTCCTCGCGTTCGTTGCCGGGATTCTTCCGCGAGTCGTCGGTGATGAACCGAATCCCGTTGTCGGCATACGCACGAAGGCGACGATCTCGAGCCCCGAGGCGTGGCAATTGGCCCATCGGATTGCGTGGCCCCTTCTACGCCGGACGGTGTGGACAGCCGTAGTGGGACTGTGCATGCAGGTCACCATCGGTGTCGTGACAGGTTTCGGATCTGTGGTGTCGGCTGTCGCCTCAACAGTCGTGTTTCTAGCGGTGCTCCTTGTCCTGCTCTGTGCAGCGTTGAAGGGCAACGCCGCGGCAAAATCGTTGCGGCGCTGACCACCCGGGCCCGCATTTTTCAGAGGTGCCCTAGTTCTCCGATTTCAGTTCCCGATACGCGGTCGTTCGCGTCGGCGTGGTCCACGGTCCCGCATCGCGAGGATCGCCGCTGCCGTGGACGCGACCGTCTTGTCGTCGTCGCGTGTCAGCCGGGCGAGCGCTTCCCGGGCCGCCGCGCCGGGAATCTCAGCGAGTGCCTGCGTGATTCGCAACCTCGTCGGGGCGTCGTCAGTGCCGTCGAGCCTTGCCTGCACGGCATCGACGACCTCACCGCTTGTCGGTGAGTGCTCCGCGAGAAGACCGAGCACCTCTCCGGCCTCGACGTCGCGTCGCCCGTCGGCGACCATCTCGAGGAGAGCGGGCATCGAGACGGCCTCTCCGCGAGATCCGAGGGTGAGAGCGGCATCAGCGCGGACTATCGCGTCCGAATCATCGAGAGCTCGCTTCAGCGCCCGAGTTGCTTCCTCGGTGTGGATCCCGGAGATGGCCGACGTCGCGCGGCGTCGAACCTCGACGTCCTCCGATTCGAGGCCCTTCGTGAGACCTGCAAGGCCCGCACCTTCGGTCCTCGCCAACGCCCACTGCAACGCTCCGGCCACGTTGGCATCCTTCTCCGACAGGATGGCCTCGACGAGTGCGTCGACGGGCAACGCCGCATTCAGCTCCTGCGACAGGATCGCTTGCTGACGATGGGCAGCGAACTCGGATTCGAGTGCACGCAACAGTGAGACCATGCGTAGGACGTCGTCCCACTCCGAAGGGGCGCTGGCATCGACCCTTTCGAGTTTGGTCAGCAATTCCTCCTCCGCCGCGATCCGTTGCCGAGTGTGTTGCATGAGTTCACCCACCAAATCGGCCGGCGCGAAGTCGGGTTCGTCCAGTGCACGCTTGGCCTCGTTCAACGAGAGCCCCAACGTCCTCAAGCTCTCGACGTGGAAGAGTCGACGGATGTCGTCGGCGGAGTACTCCCGGTAACCGCCGGACGTGCGGCCCGTCGGCTTCACCAGTCCCAAGGTGTCGTAGTGACGCAGCATCCGTGTGCTGACACCACAACGCCGCGAGACCTCGCCGATCAACATCCGTCTCCCCTTCCTACGCGTCCGGGCCGATTGCCGCGACGCGCTTCGCCAACTCGTGTGAGAGTGCGAACCCACCGTCGGGGTCTTGCCAGAGTTGCTTTGTAGCATCAGCATGCGCCCGGACACGCGGATTCGGGCTCATACCGGCCGCGTCGAGCACCGGGAGTACAGCCTCGCCGAGCCCGGTCAAAGCACGGCTCAGACTGAGCTGCATCTGCAGTTCACCCCGCCCGAGTTCGGTCGCCAGATCCGCTGCGAGTGCACCCTCGACTCCTGCCGGCACGAGTGCCACTGCGGCGCGCCACGCACTGCGCGCGACCTCGTCGTCCTGGTCGTGCACCAGCGCAGAGACCTCGGGCCACGCGATCGGATCGCCGATCTTGGACAAGGTGTGGAGCGCCTGACTGCGGGCTTGCGAACCATCGGACCCGAGCTCACGGATCAGCCTCGGTACCGTAATTTCGGCCGGCAAGCGGCACAATGCCCAGGTCAGCATGTCGCGGACGAAGAAGTCCGGCTCGACGGCGCACCGATCGATCAGGGCATCCGTCAGCTCAGGGTCCGGGCGCGTGCCGACAGCGAGCGCGGCGCGCAGCCGAACCGAGGGATCAGCCGCGGCCAATGCGTCGACGAGGTGAGCATTCTGCCCACCATGGTTGGTTGTGTTCACGACAACCACCTCCTTCGTCGACCATTGGAGTCCTTGTCACTGTGTCAAGGTCAAGCGTCGCTGTCTCCGACACGGGAAATATCGCCTCGGATCACACGCCGGTTGTCGATCCTGGCCGAAAGATCATCAGCACGACGACAACGACCCAGAGCAGATTGAAGATCCCCGTCGCTGTGCCCAGTCGACGGGTGAGCCGCGTTGCGACATCCACAACGGACCCGGTTCCTTCGATCGCCGCCATTGTCAGCCGTTGGGCGGGAAGCACGACCGCGGTGAGTATCACGGCGGCAACGACGGTGAGTGCGATCGAGGTGAGGATCCACAGGTCACCGAGCACTCCGAGATTGACGGCGGTGGCGACACCGAGCATCGGAACGACAACGCCGATCGTGGCATACACCCGAACGATGCGATGCAGCATGCCCGTCGTCGCAACACTGGCGCTGTCCGGATCGGCGAGCGCGGCGCGACTCGCCACCGGGAACGTACTCGCCGCCACAGCGACGGGGCCGATGGCAAGAATGGCCGCAATCACGTGGAGGGACAGCAGGATTCCGGTCATGAGATTTCTCGCGTTTCGGTACGCACAAGCGTATTCACGCAGCGTCCGGGGCGAAGGTGATTACAGGCTCGGCGCCCTTGGCCGACCACACCGTTCCACGACGCTCGTAGTCGAAGAGCGCTTCGACCTCGAGACTTATCCGGGGCCCGAGGCATCGTTCCAACAGGTACAGGCCAAGGTCGAGACCGGATGTCACACCGCCGGCGGTGATCAGGTCACCGTCGTCGACGATTCGCGCCTGGATCGGAATAACGCCGCCGGCCGCCAGTGCGTCCACGGCAAGATGGTGTGTCACGGCGCGGCGCCCTTCGAGAAGCCCCGCCATCGCCAGCGCCAAAGATCCTCCACAGACGGTCGCAACAAGAACACCAGGATCGTCGAGTGCACGCCGCATCATGACAGGCAGTTCGGTTTCCGTTGTGGCCGCGAGCCTTTCCGGCAAACTGGTGCCCGGCTGGTCCGCATCGGGTTCGAAGAGACCCGATGCTCCGGGAACGATGATCAGATCCGCGTGTTCGACATCGAGGGTTGCAGTGGCGGTCATAGCGAGTTCACCACTTCCGCTCAGGACGGTCCGAGGCCCCTCCGCACTGACGAGTTCGACACTCAACGCCCCACCGCTGGCGAGACGCCCGGCGTAGAGCACCTCGTACGGACCCACGACATCCATGGGATCGAATCCGTCGAACAACACGATCTGCGCGTGCACTGCAACCTCCGATTTTGTGCGACGCGCTCCTGTGCGCGTCGCTGTTCCTACGACAGTAGGAGGAAGTTGACCCCTGCGGCGACGGCTGAAAGCCAACCTTCGACGGCTTTCAGCCAACCTCACATATTCTGTGAAATACCAGTTGAGAGGATATTTCACGACACGAGATCACAGAATCTCGCGCCACATACGCTACGTTTCAGACATGCATGACGTTGCAGTTCTCGCGTTGCCCGGAGTGGTGCCGATGGACCTGGCAGCACCCCTCGAAGTCTTCGGACGATGCAGGCTTCCCTCAGGCGCACCGGCCTACCGGACCGCCGTGTGCGCGCTCACCGAGGAGGTGGAGACCGGAACGTTCACGATGCGCGTACCGCACGGACTGTCACGTCTCGCCCAGGCCAGCACGATCATCATCCCGGGCACCGCCGATCTCGATGTGCCGATCGACCCCGAGATCATCGAAGCCCTCAGAACTGCCGCGGATCGCGGCACGCGCATCGCCTCACTGTGCGTCGGCGCATTCACCCTCGCCGACACAGGCCTGCTCGACGGACTTCGCGCGACGACGCACTGGGCGGCTGCGTCGGAGTTGGCCCGCCGGCACCCGGCTATCGACGTCGACGCCGCCGTTCTCTACGTAGACAACGGGCACGTCCTGACTTCCGCCGGCGCCGCGGCCGCACTCGACCTGTGTCTGTACATGGTCCGTCAGGACTACGGGTCCGCGGTCGCCGCCGACACGGCGCGGCTGAGTGTGATGCCGCTCGAACGTGCCGGAGGGCAAGCACAATTCATCGTTCACGAGCCTCCCGTACCCAGCGGGACAACCCTCAGGCCGCTACTGAACTGGATGGAAGAGAACCTCGGGGAGCAACTCGACATCACGACAATCGCGGCCAAGGCAACGATGAGCACTCGCACGCTCAACCGCCGATTCCAGGAACAAATCGGTACGACGCCGTTGCAGTGGCTCCATCACGCGCGGCTCCGCCAAGCGCAATTTCTGCTCGAGACTACCGACCACTCGATCGAACGTGTTGCGGGACAAGTCGGATTCAATGCCGTCACGACATTCCGCGAACGCTTCCGAGACCTGGTCGGTACCAGTCCACAGCGATACCGGACGCAGTTTCGAACGTCGCGGTAGTCGACCTACTTCTCACTCTGTCTGCTCACCATCTCCGAGATCCAGATCGGCGCAAACGGCGAGGTACAGTTCGGCGGAGTCGGGTAATCCTCGAGCACTCGCAGACGCTCACCGATGTCGATTGCGCGGGCCCGGAACTCGGCATGTTCGATCCCGATCTGAGCCAGGCAGTGGTTCATCGCCCATTGCAGGCGATCAGGAGCATCCTTCATCTCCGTCTCGATGACGTCGAGCAATCCTGAAAGATCAAGTCCCTCAGGCTTCTTCGCTGCGCGCTCGGTAGTCAGGGCCCAGCCGGCGCTCGCAACCACAGGATCGGAGTCTGCGGTCCAGGCCACCCGCAATTCCTCCGCGTGCGGGTTCTTCTTCACCACGTAGTTGACGAGCCAGTCCTGCACCTTGGGAGTACGGGCCTCACGCAACATGACGTCCAACTGGTCACGCTCGAACACCTTCGGGCGGCAGATCAGAAGGGCAAGCAGTCTCGCTGCGGTGTCGCCCGTTGCCCAAAGCTGTTGTGCGAGTTCTTGCTGAGTCTTCAATCGCTTCGCAACAGCGCGCAGCTTTGAAAGGTTCACACCGTGATCGTCACCGTGTTTCTCGTTCACCGCGCGCGCCTTCGGATCCTCGAGCGCAGCCAGCTCGTCCATCACCGCCGCAACCGTCGTTTCAGCCACATCGTCCTCCAGTCACTATTTCTGCGATTCACCTACAAGCAAAGCACGAGAAAGCGAGCGACCCACGTTTGAAACTTCGACCACTGGGTACATGTCTGCTCCTGAGGTGGCGGCACGCCACCATGAAGACAGGACGAACCTTGCATATGCGACGCGCCGCGGGTGCTGAGAACGTGGACGAAACCGCACGCGGAGATGAAGGCGGCGGTAAGAACGTTCTCACTCGGGCCATAACCGGCCCACTCCTTTTCGTGTTCATCCTCGGAGACGTCCTGGGCGCCGGTATCTACGCATTGGTGGGCGTCATCGCCGGTGAAGTTGGTGGAGCCGTCTGGGTACCACTGCTCGTAGCGCTCGTCATGGCATTGCTGACAGCAACGTCGTATGCCGAACTGGTCACCAAATATCCGCGGGCGGGCGGCGCAGCCGTCTTCGCCCAACGGGCGTATCGGAAACCACTGATCTCGTTCCTTGTCGGCTTCTCGATGCTGGCGGCCGGCGTAACCAGTGCGGCGGGACTCGCCCTCGCATTCTCGGGCGACTATCTCAAAGCCTTCATCGACGTCCCAACCGTTCCAGCGGCGCTCGTCTTCCTGCTCCTGGTGGGACTTCTCAATGCCAGAGGCATCAAGGAGTCGATGCGCGCCAACGTCGTCATGACAGTCGTGGAGGTCACCGGGCTCGTCCTCGTTGTCGTCCTCGCTTGCATAGTTCTCGGGCGCGGCGACGGAACCCTGAGCCGAGTCGTGGAGTTCGACGACAGCCGATCGCCTGCACTCGCGGTGCTGGCTGCGGCACTCCTCGCGTACTACTCTTTTGTCGGCTTCGAAACGTCCGCGAACGTCGCCGAAGAAGTGAAGAACGTGAGCAAGGTCTACCCACGCGCACTGTTCGGAGCATTGCTGACAGCCGGCGCCGCCTATGTCCTTGTCGGCCTGGCTGTCTCGGTGGTCCTGCCCGCCGACGAACTTGCCGCATCCTCCGGGCCACTGCTGGAAGTTGTGTCAGTTGCCGATGTCGGTGTTCCGCCTCGCCTGTTCAGTCTGATCGCGTTGGTCGCCGTCGCCAACGGCGCACTGCTGACAATGATCATGGCGAGCAGGCTGACCTACGGGATGGCATCGGAAGGCTTGCTCCCGAGCGTCTTCGCTCGGGTACTGCCGCAGCGACGGACCCCCTGGGTGGCGATTATCGCGACCACAGCAGTTGCCATGGCTCTCTGCGTCACCGGATCGCTGTCAGCCCTGGCGGAGACGGTGGTACTCCTGCTGCTTTTCGTATTCATCAGCACCAACATCGCCGTCCTGGTTCTGCGCCGTGACGCAGTGCAACACAAACACTTCCGAACGCCGATCATCTTCCCGATCCTCGCTCTCGGTACGTGCGTTGCGTTGCTCACCCAGCAGAGCGCTGCGACGTGGTTACGCGCATCATTACTCTTGGCCGTCGGAGTAGTGCTGTACGCCCTCTCCCACCGCCGATCCACGAAGTGAGGTGCGATGTACAGGAGCCGGTGTGATGACCGACAGTTCTGACGCGTCAGATGTAATTCAGCGTCGAGAGCGAAAGATCAACAGGCGAACCCTGACGTACGGCGTGTCAGTCGTTCTGGCTACCGCGGTTTTGGTTATCGCGATCGTGTGGTTGGGCTCCCGGCGGGGCGAATGCTTCGGTACCGACACCTTGCTGTGCTCACAGAAGGATCGCCGACTGGCGGTCTTCGTCCCGAGCCTGATGTTGCTGCTCGGGACCGTGGGCGCGTTCTTGCGAGCCTCCCTGCGATTGCACCGCCTGCGGCGCCTCTACATCCGGCCGTACATGGCGTGGACCTTGGCGGGCCTCACCCTGACGTATCTGACCGGAGCTTACTTCTTGATCGGGGTCTAGATTCTCTGAATACGTCTGTTCAGCAACCAGATTGAGTCGACAGCCGCAAATCAGAATCGCGGATCGTCGATCGCAGTGAGGACTACTTCCCGCACTGACGTCGAAGACGACAAACTCGAGATCGAGCGCACCGTATCCACAACGTCATGTACCGGGACCAGAGATCCCTCTCCCCTGGCGGCAGCGACGTCTCGGGGCACGTCGAGTCCGTCTTCTGTATTGAGATATCCGAGATGAAGGACAGTCACTGCGAGTCTGTCCTTCCGATAGCCCTCTCTCAACGCGTCGGCAATGCCGTTGATCGCGAACTTCGATGCACCGAACGCAACCTCCGGCCTACCGCTTCGCGGGAGTCCCGAGGTGGACCCGGTCAAGATGATCCGAGGTCGAGGACGGCCGATCATTCTCGGGATCAGGCGCTTGAGCAGGAGAATTGTGGCCGTGATGTTGGCGTTGATCATTTCGAGCATTTCCATGTCCGATTGTTCTGCGAATGCATAGTCAGTGGTGAAGGCGTCCCCTTCCCAAATCCCGACGTTGCAGATCAGGGTGTCTACACCACCGACAAGCTCCTGATCGATCGAATTCGCTGCCGTAACAGGATCGGTCAGGTCGGCTTCGATCCACTCGGAGACGTCGAACCCGTCAGGACGCCGACGCGATATGCCGAGAACTTCGTGGCCGTCGCTCCTCAGTCCCTCGATCAAAGCACGACCAAGACCTCGGCTCGCACCGACAACAACCGCCCTCGCCACAATTACACCCTTCGTCGTCGCTCGAACCGATCCTATCGATCCAGCCGTCGCCGGTAGTTTCGTCGAGAAGCGAGAGACTCAGATTCGCACCGTAGTGCAGCTGGACAACTACGGGCTCGCCAATATTTCAGCCAGGGCACTGGCGAACTCGCGTGCTTGGTCAGAGGTGATGGTGGAGGCGGTCACACGAAGTGCCCGGTGGCACTGACCCGGCGTCGCCGAGAACTGACTTCCGTCCCGCACGAGCCAGCCAGACTCGGCGAGTCGCTCGACAATCGGTTCGGAATCCCGATCCAGCGGAACCCAGACATTGAGTCCGTCGAAAGTGTCAGGAACCTCGATATCATGTTCTGACAGTGCAGATTTCAGAAGGGTTCGGCGGCGCTCGTAGACAGCGCGAGCCTTGGCGAGGCCGTCGATCACCGTCGGATCACTCAGCAGTTCAGCACTCAAGCGCTGCTGCAGGTGACTGACCCAGTTGGCGCCCGACCGGAGATGAGTGCTCAGCCGAATGCCGGTGTCGAGGTCCGAGGCGACCACTGCCACGCGCAGGTCGGGCCCGAGAAATTTCGACACGGAACGAACAAGCGCCCACCGCGTCGTGCTCATCGGAGCGAGCCGACAGTACCGATTGCTGGACACGGCAGAGAAGTGATCGTCCTCGATTACCAGAACGTGAGGGAACTCGGCCAGGATGCTTCCGAGAATCGCCGCTCGGTCGGCGCTCATGCTGACCCCGGTGGGGTTGTGCGCACGAGGGGTGCAAATAATCGCGCGCACACCACTTTCGAGAGCACGCAGCAGCCCTTGCGGGGTAATACCCGAAGTGTCGATGTCCATCGGTACCGCTCGGAAGCTGTTGGCTTTGAGCGTTCCGATGCTCGCCAGGAAGCACGGATCCTCGATCGCGACGGCGTCACCTCGGGTCAAATGAGCGGTCAACAGTCGCTCGACCGCGTCAACGGCACCGTTGGTGATGGTGATCGAGCACGGCCTTGGAACCTCGTCCTCGATCGAGGAACGTGCCCAGGAATCGAGTAGAGGCTCGGTGGCTGCGGCACCGTACAACCGGGGCGTGTAAGTGGTCCGGTCCAACGAGGCTCTGAGATCAGGCAGCAATGCCGGATCAGGATTTCCGCTGGCGAGATCCACGCTGCCAGGAAGAGCGATACCGCCTTCTCCTTCCAGGAACGGTATGGCTCGCACGAAGCTGCCGCGCCGGCCCTGTGTCTCCACAACTCCCGCCGCCACGAGCAAGCGATAGGCTCCGGCAACTGTGTTCCGGTGAACCTCGAGATCGTCGGCCAAGGTCCGTATGGGCGGCAACGCATCCCCTGGAGCCAGTACCCCAGCACTGATGAGATTGCGGATGCCCTCGGAAATCTCGCCCGCTGTCCCGCGGACGACATAGAGCCTCACCTGGTCCGCCACAGTGCTGGTCACAGGCTCACTCTATTAGCACATGACAAAACCTCCACGCTGTGACACATTGTCACATGACAAAAAATCTGCGAGGAGACACATGATACTGCCCGGACAATTCCGCCTCTCGGACGACGCGGTCGCCGACTCTCTCCGCGCCGGTGGATTCGGACACCTGGTCACACCGGGCCCCGAGACCCTCGAAGTCACGTCGATGCCACTGCTGTACAACGCCGAAGGAAACGTGTTGGAGGGGCATCTCGCCCGGACGAATCCGCATTGGCGGTACACCGGGACATCGGAGTCTCTGGTGATCCTCCCCGGCGCCGACGCCTACGTGAGCCCCGAGTTCTACCCGAGCAAGAGCGTCCACGGGAAGGTTGTCCCGACGTGGAACTACGAAGTTCTCTACGTCTACGGCCAACTGGTTGCGCACGACGACGAGCAGTGGCTGCGTGCGCACGTCACCGCACTGACAGCTCGACATGAATCCGGCCGTGAGAACGAATGGAAGGTCACCGACGCGCCGCCGCAGTTCGTCGATGCGCAGCTGCGAGGGATTGTGGGGATCGAACTGCACGTGGCCCGTGTCTACGGAAAAGCGAAGTTGAACCAAAACCGTTCCCCCGCTGATCGCTCCGGCGTCATCCGGGGTCTGGAGAAGGGCTCATTCTCCGAACGAGAGACCGCCGCAGCGATGGTCGCCGCCGGCCTCGACAACGGTTGACCGTTACGCCGTCGTCGTACGCCTTGTCTAGTCGCACATTCAGGTGAGAGGTTTTCCACCCGTCACGCCGATGACTTCCCCAGTGGTGTAACTGGATTCGCCAGAGGCGAGAAATACATAGGCGGGAGCAAGCTCGGCCGGCTGACCTGCCCGCCCGAGCGGAACGTCGTCCCCGAACGTCTCGAACTTCTCCTTGGGCATCGTCGCCGGAATCAGTGGCGTCCAAATCGGTCCAGGTGCAACGGCATTGACCCTGATTCCCTTTCGTGCGACATCGGCGGCCAACCCCTTGGTGAAGTCGATGATGCCCGCCTTTGTCGTGGCGTAATCGAGCAGCTCGGGCGACGGGGACGCACCTTGGATGGACGAGGTATTCACGATCGTCGATCCGGGCTCCATCTGCGCGATCGCTGCTTTGGAGAGCCAAAATAGTGCGTAGAGGTTGGTTTTCATCACACGGTCGAATTGTTCGGTGGTGATATCGGCGATGCCGCCCATCTGCACCATCTGAAACGCGGCGTTGTTCACCAAGATGTCGAGTCCGCCGAGTTCACGCACCGCGGTTTCGACCAAAGCAGAACAGTGTTCCTCGCTTCGGAGATCTCCCGGCACCGAGACGGCTTTGCGACCTGCCTCCTCGACCCAGCGAGCGGTTTCCCGAGCGTCCTGTTCTTCCTCGTCGAGATAACTCAGGACAACGTCCGCGCCTTCTCTGGCAAATGCAATCGCGACCGCACGTCCGATGCCCGAATCCGCTCCGGTGACAATCGCACGCCTTCCTTCGAGTCGACCGCTTCCTCGATAGGTGTTTTCACCGTGGTCGGGAGGAGAAATCATGTCTGCGGTGAGACCGGGGTGTGCGATCTCCGCCTGCCGCTCACGCACAGGAGCGGGGAACCGCGTGGTCGGGTCCTGCATTGCGTACTGGTCCGGCATATCGATACTCCTCGGGTGACGCAGTTTCTCGCGGGCTTCTGGATGGATGCACTGCACATGCCTCCTTCCCACCGAATAGAAATCGAAACCTCGGGGTGGCCGGGATCTCACTCGTCCTGGCGCCGACGATCTCGGTGCGTCGAGCCCACTTGTTCGTTGTGGTTACTACGCGGTAGGTCGGGGTAGCCCGCGTAGCGGCGGTGGCTCCGCGACCCGCGGAGCACTCGTCGAGCAGAAGCTGAACATCACGTAAAGCACGCACCGACGAAGGGACGACCCCGATATGAGCAACTCCGAAACCACGTCCGCCTTGATCACCCAGTTACGCATCCTCCTCGGTCTGACGCACACCGAGATCCAGGTCGCCGAAACGCGCGTCGCACAGGCCAGAACCGAAGCGGTTCGACGCGAATTGACGGAAAACGCAGAGAACGGCCGTGAAAGGGCGAGTTCCATCGAGTCCACGATTCGCGATCTGGGTGGCGTTCCGGAATTGGTCGGTCCGTTCCTCGGACGCGCGACAGCCGGAGTGAAAGCGATGGTCGAACAGGCTCAGCCCTTCGACGAAGCGGTATTGGGAGACCTTGCGCTCGAACATCAACTCCTCGACCGTTCCCGCTACCTCAAGGCCCTGGCCACTGCCGGCGGCGATCAGACCGTCGCGGCGTTGGCCGACCGCCTCATCACTGCACACTCCGCGACCGTGGACTGGCTCACGACTGTCTTGGCCGAAGAGGCACTCGGTGGACCGGCAGCTTTGCGCCGCACACCGATGCAAGCTGCCACCGGCGCGGCGATACGGCTGGTCAACGTTCCGGTCTCCTGGTCGACCCGCAGTCTCGACCGTGCCATCGACGCTGTTCGCACCTCACCGCCGGTACTGGGTGAGCTGATCAGCTGGGGCGCATATGCCGGTGACGTGACTGTGAAAACACTCTCGGCCAGTAGGGATGCGGCCATCGCCACGGCTGAGAAGGTCACTCGCCGAGAAGGTGCCGACGGTGCCGCCGACGTTTTCCGTTCGGTACGGAAGTCGAGTGGGCTACTCGACCCCACTGAACTTCCCATCGAAGACTTCGACGAACTCAACGTCACCCAAGCCGTCTCCGCCGTGAAGGAACTGACCGACGCCGCACAGGTGCGGGACATCGTTGCGTACGAGGAAGCGCACAAGAACCGACACGGCGTCGTATCCGCTGCCCAGGCAAGACTCGCAGCGATCGCCCAGGAAGTCGTCGGAATCAACTAGAGCGTTCAATCGACATATCGAGAGTCCGACTCTCGGAACCGCGAGCACTGGACCTCGTGAAAGCGGGATTCGCGGCCAGGGGCACCCGAGACCGTCAAGAAGATGACAGCGGCTCTCGAAGCCCTCTGATCAGTTCGACGCGCGCGGAATCGAGAATTTCCTCGGAGAGCGGGGAACCCTTCGTAGCTCGCGAAAGAACCAGTGCACCGAGCATGGTGGAGAGCCGGAGGAGACCGACAGCTTCGTCGTCGGCAAGAGCTGCGGCAAAATCCCCCACTCCCTCCGTGTAAACCCGACGGGCCTCGCTGTCTGCAGGCTCGCGCGCCATGTCGGCGGCGAGCGCAGCAGCGGGGCATCCGTCTGCCGGGTTGTCGCGATGCGCCACCGAGAGATAGGTATCGATCAAAGCTTTTCGGGCGGAGTCACGTTGCCCTGCATGCTCTTCGAGTCCCGCAGAATGCAGCTGAGCCAGTTCCTTGAAGGCGTGGGTGGTCGCTTCGTCGATGAGAGCGTCCTTGGACGCGAACTGCTTGTAGAAGCCACCGTGGGTCAGCCCCGACGCCTTCATCAGGTCGGCGACGCTGAGGTGAGTGCCCTTCTCTCGGAACAGTCGGGCTGCGGTTTCCACGACGCGCCGACGGTTCTCTTCCGCTTGTTGCTGCGATACGCGGCCCATCACAACGCCTTCCAGTTTGGATTTCACTTGACATCTATCCTAGCCGACACTTAGATTTGATTCATAATCTAAACGTCACGAGCAATCACAACACTGGGAGAATCATGGACCTGAACAAGACGGTTGCGGTCGTCACAGGAGCCAATCGCGGGCTCGGACGCCATCTGGCTGCGGGACTCGTCGAGCGCGGCGCAAAGGTGTACGCGGCTGCGCGCAATCCGGAAACTGTCGATCTACCCGGCGTCATCCCCCTGAGGTTGGACGTGACGGACGCCGAATCGATAACCGCCGCCGCGCAAATCGCATCGGATGTGACCTTGCTGGTCAACAACGCAGGTATCTCTACCTCGGCGCCCTTGATCGGGGGCGACATCGATGACATTCGACGAGAGATGGACGTCAACTTCTACGGCCCGCTCGCCGTGACCCGGGCGTTTGCTCCCGTCATCGAAAACAACGACGGCGGAACAATACTCAACGTTCTGTCGGTGCTGTCCTGGTTCCATCCAGCCGCGCTCGGGTCTTACGCGTCGTCGAAGGCAGCGGCCTGGGCGATGACCGACGCCGTTCGAGAAGAACTTGCGCCGCGCAAAATCTCCGTATCGGCACTGCATGTCGCATACATGGATACCGACATGGCCGCTGGCGTACCCGCCGAACAGAAGATCGATCCTGCCGACGTCGCCGCGCAAGCACTGGACGGTATCGAAAGCGGGCTCGCCGAGATCCTCGCTGACGACACCACCCGGTACGTCAAGGGGAGTCTGTCCTCGTCGAACTCCGAGTAAGCAAGGGACTGCAGACGAGTGACGCTTACCCCACCGTTTTGAGGCTGGCCAATCTGCTCAGGATCGGTGCCCGCCAAGCTGCGAGGTCTTCCGGACCGTTCTCTTCCCACAACTCGTACAACTCCGAAGTGTCGCTGTCGGAAACTGCACGCTCGAGTGCGGAGAGGACCCAACTCTTCTGCTCCGGGCTCAAGGTGCTGACGTACCCGGCGGCGTCAATTCCATCCAGCTGCACAGGCTTCGGCGCAACGCCGTGCGCAACCGCAAGAATCTCGGCGACGGCGATTGCTGTTTGAGCATCATCGGCATCGAGATAACCGCCATCGGGGTGGCTAGCGTAATCGTCGATGTCGTAGTCACCCGCCTGTACTGCGCTGAGCAGGTCGCCCGCTACGTCGTTGTCGAAAGGTCCTGAACCCCAAGTCCCCATGCTGTCTCTCCGATCCGTACCCGGCGCACCTGTCGTAAAGATATTAGTGAATCACAGGCTTCGGCCAGGACCCTCGGGCTGGAAGTACTGCGTTCGCCGGAAATCGACATCAGCGCAACGGCACGCGAAGGATGCGGTCATCACCGGGGTTGGGGTCGCCACGACCGTCGGTGTTGTTCGTCAGTATCCACAGCGACCCGTCCGGTGCGACTACAACGTCACGGAGGCGCCCGTATTCGTCGACGAACTGCTCGTCGGCGGTCGCGGGATCGGTCAAGGGCACCGTGCGGAGTCGCTCACCACGAAGATTGGCGATGTAGATCGTGCCGTCGTGGATGGCGATTCCGCTGGGGCTGGCGTCGTCAGGTGACCATTGTTGGAGCGGGTCGATGAATCCGTCTTCACCCACAATCCCTTCGACCTCGGGCCACCCGTAGTTTCCGCCTGCTTCGATCCGGTTGAGTTCGTCCCAGGTGTCCTGCCCGAACTCGCTGGCGTACATCGTGCCGTCCTCGGTCCAGGCAATGCCCTGGGAGTTGCGGTGGCCGTAGCTGTAGACAAACGAGTTCGGAAATGGATTATCTAGCGGCACATCGCCATCCGGAGTCATTCGAAGGATTTTCCCGGACATCGAGTCGAGGTCCTGAGCTCTGTCTCGCCTACCGGCATCACCGACAGTGGCATACAGCATCCCGTCCGGGCCGAACGCGATGCGACCACCGTTGTGGTAGCTGGCCGAAGCGAGCCCGTCGAGAATCGTCTCGGCCGGCCCGAGCGCGAATTCCCCCGGAGCACCGATGATGTCGAAGCGTTCGATCCGGTTCTCCCCGTTCGCGGTGAAGTACGCGTACAGGCGGTTTTCACGTACTGCGATCCCTAGTAAACCGCCCTCACCCCTGGGGCTGACGCCGTCGACGACTCCCACCTCGCGGCTGTTTCCGCCGGCGTCGAGTTCGAGGATTCGCGCGCTGTCGCGCTCACTGACAAGTGGTGTATCGCCGTGGAATGCGATCGACCAGGGCGCGTCCAAGCCGTCGGCGACGGTCTCGGGTTCGCCGAAGGCCGCGGCGGGCGCCGATCGTGTTGTCGTGCTTGCCTGCGGACCGGGCCCTTCAGGATCCTCGCTACCGCAGGCAGTCAGGAAGGCCGAAAGGACCACTGCGGCGCCAAGCCCTCGGATCTGTCGTCGTGTCATGGGCGCGCCTCCCGGGCTCAGGCAGTCTTTGCGCCGACGGTAGCGCGCAATCGGTCACACCGGGAGTCCCTTCGAGTACCCCCAACGACCGGGACTCCCTCGCAGGCGACGGGCGTGATGCCCTGGACGGGTGCGCCACGACATGCGCGTCGTCAACAGAAAGAGAACTGACCACCTCATGATTTCCGCCCCGACCGTCGAAGAAACCGGCCGCCTGCCGCTCGTGATCTATGTGCTGGCCGTCGGAGTTTTCTTGATGGGCACAACCGAATTCGTCGTCGCCGGCATTCTTCCCGAGATTGCGGGTGACCTCGGGACGTCGATCGCGAACGTCGGCTTGATGATCACCGTCTTCGCGATCGGGATGATCGTCGGCACGCCGGCGATGGCGATCTTGACACTCAGGGTTCCCCGACGCGTGACCTTGAGCTCGGCCCTGATTGTTTTCGCGATCGGACACGTCATCGTCGCGCTCTCGTCCAACTTCGGACTCATTCTCGGCGCCCGCTTCCTCACAGCCGTGGCGACGGGCGCCTTCTGGGCAGTCGCTGCAGTGGTCGGAGCAAAAGCGGCAGGCCCGGCGTCTTCCTCGCGCGCGCTCGGCATCGTCTTGGGCGGAGGCATGCTCGCGAACGTCATCGGTGTTCCGCTCGGCGCTCTGGCCGGTCAGAGCATCGGGTGGCGTGGTCCTTTCTGGGCCCTCGCCGCCCTCGCACTCGTCGCCGCGGCCGTCGTCCACCGATTGGTACCCGCCGACACCGAATCCGGTGCGGTGCCGTCCTGGCGAGCGGAGATCGCGAGCCTACGGGACGGACGCATCTGGCTCGTTCTGTCCGGTTGCGCCGTCGTGTGCGGGTCGTCGCTGGCGGCGTACAGCTTCATCTCTCCGCTGTTGACCGAGAACACGGGACTTGCTGCGTCGGCAGTGCCGCTAGTGCTTGTCGGCTACGGACTCGGTGCGTTCGTCGGCTCCAATCTCGGCGGTCGACTCGGTGCGAAGCATCAGTACGGGGTCTTGTTCGTCTCGGCAGCGATGACGTTTCTCGTGCTCGGGGCGCTCTGCCTCTTCTCGCACAACGTGATCGTGACGGTGTTTCTCGTAGTCATGCTGGGACTATTCGGCATGTCGACCAATCCCATCCTGATCGGGATGGCTGTGCGTTGTGCCGATCAGGCGCCGACGATGGCTTCTGCTCTCAGCACCTCGTCGTTCAATCTGGGCACGGCGGTCGGCTCCTGGATCGCCGGGTTCGCGTTCGCCTCGAGTCTCGGTGCCACTGGGCCGGTGTTGGTAGGCACCGGCGTTGCCGCTCTCTACTTTCTGCCGCTGATGATCCTGTTGCGCAAGGAACGCACGAAGCGCACCGCCGTCGAAGTCGTCAACTGACGACCCGATCAACCGTCGCGCAGTTCGTCAGCCGTCCGTCAGCGACCGCTCCGACACGTGAGGAGCAGAGTCCGCATTCTCACTGGCTGCCAACGAGGCGAGTAACTGCATCCGTTCCGCGGACGGCGATCCCGGCTCTGCGGTGTAGATCGTGAGCGTCAACCCCGGCTCGGCGGCCATCTCCAAACCTTCGAAGGCAAGCGTCAGCTCCCCCACGGCGGAGTGGTGAAATGTCTTGAATCCGGTGCCGTGATGGCGGACGTCGTGCGCGCCCCACCGACGCCGGAATTCCTCACTCCGAGTGCTGAGTTCACCGATCAGATCGTGCAATTCCTTGTTGTGAGGATCTCGCCCGGCCTCGGTTCGCAGAATCGAGACGGTCACCTCGGCAAACTCGTTCCAGTCCGGATAAAACTCGAAAGCCCTTTCGTCGAGGAACGTGAAGCGCGCGATGTTCGGGGGCTGCCCCGGCATGTCGTACAGGTCCTTGTAGAACGCACGCGCGAGTGGGTTGACAGCAAGAAGATCCATGCGACCGTTCCGCACGAAAGCGGGTCCCGCGGTGACTGCATCAAGCGCCCACTGCAGGCTCTGATGGGGCTTCCAGCCCTTCGCATTTCGCCGACGCGGGGGCCTGGCTACCGGGCTTGCCGCGTGCGCGAGATCAAAAAGGTGGGCGCGCTCGGCGTCGTCGAGTCGTAAGGCCTTCGCGATACTGTCGAGTACACCCGGCGATGCGCCGCTGATCGCTCCGCGCTCGAGCCTCGTGTAGTACTCGACGCTCACGCCGGCGAGGGTTGCCACTTCACTTCGACGTAGACCGTCCACGCGGCGGTTCGATCCGGCCGGAAGTCCAACTTGTTCGGGCGTGACTCGGGCGCGCCGCGAGGTCAGGAATTCGCGTACTTGCGCTCGATCGTCCATGCCATCGAGCGTAAGTCAGTGACCGGTAGCGAGGGAGTCCCTCGCAGTACCACTAACGCGCGGGACTCCCGCACGCCGCCGAATCGTGATCAGGTTGAAGTGACACGAAGAAACCGATGGTGAGGAGCCACGTCATGCGCGCTGTCGTCATGCATGCCCCCGGCGATGTCCGGGTCGAAGAGATCGATGCGCCGGTGATCGTCGAACCGACCGACGCGATCATTCGCGTTACAGCCACCTGCGTCTGCGGTTCCGACCTCTGGCCGTATCGCGGCATCGAAGAGCTGAATGGCCCGACGCCGATGGGACACGAATACGTGGGCGTCGTCGAACAGGTCGGCCCCGACGTCAACGACATCGAAGTTGGGGACTTCGTCGTGGGCTCGTTCGTCGCGTCGGACAACACCTGCGAAATCTGCGAGGCCGGCTTTCAGTCTCGCTGTATACACCAGGTCATGATGGGCTCGGTCGGCACCCAATCCGAATACGCTCGCATCCCGCTCGCGGACGGCACCCTCGTCCCTGTCCACGGAGAGCCGACCGAGCGGCAGGCCCGCAGCCTCCTTGCAGCCTCCGACGTACTCGGCACCGGTTGGTTCGCCGCCGTAGCTGCGGAAGCCGGACCTGGCAAAACAGTCGCCGTCGTCGGCGACGGCGCAGTCGGACTCCTGGCGATCCTCGCTGCCAGACAACTCGGCGCCGAGCGGATCATCGCCATGTCACGTCACGCCGACCGGCAGGCACTCGCCACGCAATTCGGCGCCACCGACATCGTCGAAGAGCGGGGCGACGCGGGCATCGCGAAGATCAAGGAACTCACCGGCGGCTACGGCGCCCACTCGACCGTCGAAGCCGTAGGCACCCAAGAATCGATGATGCAGGCTATCGGAGCTACCCGCCCCGGCGGACATGTCGACTACGTCGGGGTATCCCACGGCGTCGAACTCGACGGCATGAACCTGTTCTTCGCGACGGTGAGCCTGCTCGGCGGTCCCGCGCCGGTCAGGCGATTCCTACCCGAACTGATCGAGCTCATCATGACCGACCAGATCGACCCAGGCATCGTCTTCGACCTCACTCTCCCGTTGGAGGACGCCGCCGCCGGCTACCAGGCGATGGACGAGCGGCGCGCCACCAAAGTGCTACTCACCCTCTGACCGATAACAAAGGCTCACGAGTCAGAACTGGGCTCTCCACGCCGATCGAGGAACGTCTCGGCTACCAACGAGAGGCGCTCTTGGTTTACCGAGCAGCATGTTCACTGATCACAGCGAATGCGTATGACGCCGAAGGTGAGGATGGGTACTTCTATTGGTGCGCAGCCGCTTTGATCCAAGAGGATGCTACGCGACTGATATGCACCCCCACCAGCGGAAACCGATTGTACGAGTGAATGTTTCAATGAGAGCGACTCGGCGCTACTTTGTAGCAACGAAACTCGTCTCTACCTACGGTTGCGTACTGAATTCCTTGTGGGGCAGGCTTTCTTGTGTACTGCTGACGAGCCGTACCTGCTGACGAATCGTATCTGCTGACGAACCGTATTGCTGACGAACCAAGGTCGGAGAACAATGGGTCACTACAAAAGCAACGTGCGTGATATCGAGTTCAATCTGTTCGAGGTACTCGGGATCGGCGAACTGCTGGATGCCGGCGCTTACGGGGACCTCGACACCGACACTGTGCGCAACATTCTTGCGGAAGTATCGAGGCTGGCAGAAGGCCCGGTCGCCGCGTCCTTCGCCGACGCGGATCGAAACCCTGTCGAATTCGACGCACCCAATCACGCCGTTGTGGTCCCGGAACCTCTACGCAAGACGGTCGAGGCGGTGAACGAGGCCGGTTGGTCGCGACTCGGCCTACCAGAAGGCATGGGTGGTGTTCCTGCTCCGGCGCCGTTGGTCTGGGCGATCGGCGAAATGTTGGTCGCGGCAAACGGATCCGCAAGCTTTTTCAACATGGGTCCACTGATGGCGAGCGTGCTCTACAGCATCGGCAACGAACAGCAAAAGCACTGGGCCAAAGAGGGGTTCGAGCGGGGCTGGGCCGGAACGATGGTGCTGACGGAACCCGATGCCGGCTCAGACGTGGGCGCAGGCCGAACGAAGGCGATCGAGCAGGACGACGGCACCTGGCACATCGAGGGCGTCAAGCGGTTCATCTCCGGCGGTGACGTCGGAGACACGGCCGAGAACCTCTTCCACTTGGTGCTTGCCCGACCCGAAGGCGCCGGTCCAGGAACCAAAGGTTTGAGCCTGTTCTACGTTCCGAAGTCCCATTTCAACTCGGACACACTTGAACTGGGAGAGCGCAACGGTGTGTACGTCACCGGCGTCGAACACAAGATGGGCCTCAAGTCGTCCCCGACCTGCGAACTCACCTTCGGTGCGACGGACGTTCCTGCCGTCGGCTGGCTCGTGGGTGATGTCCACAACGGTATCGCCCAGATGTTCCAGGTCATCGAGAACGCTCGAATGATGGTGGGCACCAAGGCTACCGGAACACTGTCCACCGGCTATCTCAACGCCCTCGAGTACGCGAAAGAACGAATTCAAGGCGCAGACCTCACCGAGCTGACAAACAAGACCGCGCCCCGCGTGGCCATTACGCATCACCCCGACGTCCGACGCAGCCTGGCGATGCAGAAGGCCTACGCCGAAGGCCTCCGAGCGGTCTACCTCTACACCGCGGCACACCAGAATGCCGATGTCGCCGAGTTGGTTTCGGGTGCGGATGCCGAATTGGCGGCGCGGGTCAACGATCTGCTGCTGCCGATCGTCAAGGGCGTCGGCTCCGAGAAGGCCTACGAACTGCTCACCGAGAGCCTGCAGACCCTGGGCGGCTCCGGGTATCTGCAGGACTACCCCATCGAGCAGTACATCCGCGATGCCAAGATCGACACCCTGTACGAGGGCACCACGGCAATCCAGGCGCAGGACTTCTTCTTTCGAAAGATCGCACGCGACCGCGGCGTTGCGCTCGCTCACGTAGCCGGTCGCATACGAGAGTTCATTGACAGTGAGGCCGGGAACGGTCGACTCAAGGCCGAGCGAGTCCTACTCGAGATCGCCTTGACCGACGTGCAGGAGATGGCCGGGACGCTCACCGGGTATCTGATGGCTTCCCAGGACCAACCCTCCGAGTTGTACAAGATAGGCCTCGGCTCGGTGCGCTTTCTGTACGCGGTAGGCGACCTGCTCATCGGATGGCGCCTGTTGGTGCAAGCGGAAGTCGCGTTGGCAGCCTTGGACCGTGACGCGTCGGCAAAGGACCGGTCGTTCTATCGGGGCAAGGTGGTCATCGCGTCGTACTTCGCCAAGAACATCCTGCCCGTCCTGGCGTCGACCAAAGAAATCCTGGGTTCCCTCGACAACGAGATCATGGAACTCGAGGAAGACGCATTCTGACAACGTGCCACGCGCGGTATGGGTGGTGCGCAACTCGGAATGCTTGCTGCGTGATTCAAACGTGGTCGTGAACCGGCGACGGAATCTTGTTGGAACGGTAAGAGTCTGCGCTCCGGTTCGGCCGCCAGAGACGCCAGTGTTTCGCGGACAACCGGAACGGGAGATGGTCTTGTAGGTGACGAGCACCGGACGACAACCGTTCGTCTGCTGGCAGGTTGAGCCACAGGGACAGTGAGGATGCCGCGTTCCCAAGGGTTGCGCGTATGCCTGACTCGCCGAGAGTCCGGCCGTATCCGTCGACGGCAAAGCGGCCGAACGCGTCGGGCGTGATGTCGGGATACGGCGCATGGGTGTCCGGGTCGATCAGGCGTACGGGCGCACTGTAGGTCAGTGCCGCCAAAGAACGTCCGTGGGTTGTGACCGCATCGGAACCAACGAGGGTATCGAGCGCTTCGTTGACAGAACCCGGTGGGACGTTCCATTCGGTATGGGTTTGCGCTTTGTAGCTGGGCCCACCGAAGAGCTCGGTAGCGAACGATGACAACTGCGCGGTCGGCTCGGATGGCCCACTCTGGTAGATCTCGAACGTCCACGACGGCAACGACACTGGTTCGATGCAGGCTTCCAGAAATGTCTGCAGGCGTTGAAATGCCACGTCGGGGCGCTTGACTCGAAGCGAGTGTGCACCACTGGGCAGCCCGTCGTATGTCACTACCTCGGGCAATGTGATGTCCGGTGTCCGCGCCGTCACAGGTTAGCCAATCGCGAAAGCACTACCCCGGCTGGTTCCTCCGTCGCGTGGCGATAGCCAGTACCGGCCCACAGGTGCATTCGCTCGGGATCTGCCTGCGCAACAGCGGCTTTGCGCATCGGGTTGGTCAGGTGATGGATGGCCGGGTACCCGATGGGCGCTTGTGCGTCGTAGCGATCGATGAACTCGTTCCGAAGCGCCCGTGCAGGACGTCCCGTGAAAGCTCTTGTGACGACCGTGTTCCCGCGGGACGTGTCGGCCAGAGCTGCCTTGTGCGGAGCCGAGGCACCACTCTCCTCGGTGCGCAGCAGTACGGTACCGACCACTGCCGCGTCCGCTCCGGCACGTAAGGCAGCAGCGACGTCGGCGGAGGTCGCCAGTCCACCGGCCGCCAATAGCGGAACAGAGGTGCGATGACGGATTTGTGCGATCAGTTCGGTGATCGGTGTTTCTGCCGGAACCTGCAGGGGAGTGAGCGTTCCGGAGTGTCCGCCGGCAGCCGACGATTGCACGACAAGCAGATCGGCACCGGCGTCGACGGCAAGGAGCGCCTCTGCCTCCGAAGTCACTGTGAGGACGACAAGTGAACCGGCAGCGCGCAGCGCCTTGATGACGCCCGGTGCGGGAAAGCCGAAGGTGAAGCTGACCACCGGAACCGGGCTGGCCAGGAGCAGATCGATCTTGTCCGCGAAATAGTCGTCGTCTTCGACCGGCTCACCGTCAGCCAGTGTGATGCCGAAGCGATCCGCCTCGACCTGGATCGCCCTGGCATAGGCACGGTAGGCATCGACATCGACAGGCACCGGGTTGGGCGCAAAAACGTTGACACCGAACGACACTCCCTCGGCGCGCACGGCGTCGATCTGTTCGGACAGAGCCTGAGGCGTCTTGTACCCGGCGGCGAGGAAGCCGAGACCGCCTGCGCGAGAGGCAGCAGCAACAAGTGCCGGTGTGGAAGCGCCGCCGGCCATGGGCGCTGCGATGACAGGGACCTTCAGGTCGAGATCGGTTGTGAGTGCGCTCATTCGAACATCTCCAGTCCTACGTCGGATAGTGCTCCGGCCGTTTCGTCATCTGACATCAAAAACTACCTCCTCAGTCGAGGTGGCTGTCCGAGGGTCCGCATCGAGATCGGAAGGGAATCGGAACCGCAAAACCGCGGCGGCCACTGCCGCGCCCAGAACGACGGCCGCACCCAACAGCAGAGCGTCGCGATACCCGTCTCGCAGCAACGGAGTGACAACGAGTGGGCCGAGAATCTGACCGACGCTGTATCCAGCGGTCAGCAACGCCACGGCGCGTGGGAACTGCAGGTGCGCGCCGATTGCCAACACAATTGACCCGATACCGAGGAAGGTGACACCGAACAGGAAAGCTGAAATCAGTGCGGGGCCGACGCCTCCGATCACAGCAGGAAGCGCTATGCCCACCGCCTGAATCAACAGGGCAACGAGAAGCAGAGTCGGCCTCGACCAACGCAGGCTGAGCCAAGCCCACAGGGCGCACGAGGGAAATGCGGCCAGACCGACCACTATCCAAGCGCCGCTGCCGACCCATTCTGGAGCGGCGAGATCGATTGCGGCAACAAGGAACGTGCCCGCGATGATGTAGCCGATGCCTTCCAGGAAATAGCTGATGAACAAGGCAGTGAACCCGCGTTGGGGAGTGGGAGTTCCCGGCGCGTCCGGTGTGATGACCGGACGCGGTTCCGGCGTCAATCCCCAGGCTGCGACCGCACACACCACTGCAAGGGCCGCAGATGCCAGCCAGGCTGTACTCCAGGTACCGATGACGCGGACGACGAACACGAGGACCCCGGACAGGGCGATACCCAGCCCAACTCCACCGAATCCCCATCCGGCCAAGAATCGGGACTGCCCCCGAAGGTGCGCGTGCAAAGCGCTGACGGCGATCATGAATACGAGGGCACTGGCAATGCCTGCGACGAGCCGCAGGGCGAACCAGATGGATCCGTCGTGGGTAGTGGGCATGAGCGCCAAAGTCGCGATGAGGACCACCAACGACGTACGCATCACCGCTGCCGAGCGCACCGCGCCGGGAATGAGGATTCCCGCGAGCGCGCCGATCAGGTACCCGACGTAGTTGGCCGTCGCCAGGGTTGCGCCGAGCGAGGCGGACAGACCGGCCTGCGTGTGCATCAACGGCAGAATCGGTGTGTAGACGAATCGACCGATTCCCATGCTCGCCGCCAGCGCAGCGGCAGCTTGGACAGCGTGCGCTCGCGGGGAGACGCCGTTGTGGATTGTGGTCATGGTCTTATCGTGTGCCCCGGCCGCGCCGGACCGCCACGACCGCTTTGCTCCTGACTGATAGGCACAACCTCCCACCGCACGTAGCATGAAGGATCGTGGAGCTGCGTCAGCTGAGATATTTCGAGGTCGTCGCCGAGGAATTGCACTTCGGCCGAGCCGCGGCGCGGCTACTGATAGCCGGGCCGTCATTGTCGCAGCAGATCATGGCACTCGAACGCGACCTCGGCGTCAAGCTGTTCGTCCGCGACCGTCGTTCCGTCGCTCTGACGCCAGCCGGCGCGGCCCTGCTCCCTGATGTCCGTGCGCTACTCGAGAGTGCCGAGAATCTGCGACGCCGCGCGGAGCGTCTGTCCGGAGCGGAGCCCGTCCGGATCGGCTACGTCAATTGGCTCCCCACGGATCTGATCGCGCGCACTTCAGGGGTCGCGCAACTGCACGTCGACGCCTGGGTGGTGCCTTCGCACGCGCAGGCCGCGCGGGTAGCGGACGGCAGCCTCGACCTGGCGATCGCCTGGGTGCGGAAAACCGATGTCGCCCAACATGCTCTGAGCGCAAGACTGCTCGGTGCGGATCGGCTGTACGCGGTCTCCACCGGAGAGGACACCACACCGGTGCGGGCACGCGACGTCGTCGTACTCGTCGACGACGACACCACCTCCTGGTATTCGTGGAACGTCTACGCCGAAGAATTCGCTCGCGATACCGGCGCACAGATTCTGCGCATCAACGACGGTGGTATCACCGGTCCGGCATTCTTCGATCACGTCCGTGCCGTCGGCCGTCCGGTCGTCAACTCGCCCAAAGGGCAGACCATCACGCTGCCAAGCGATCTCACTGCACGTGCGGTGATCGACCCCGCGGCAATCTGGACGTGGTCTCTCCTGTGCCGCGAGAACGAAACGCGCCCTGCAGTTCTCGCGGCCGTCGACGCTCTCACCCGCGGCGTCACTGATCTCGAAATCCACGAAGACGGGATATGGCTACCCATGGACGATCCTTACCGGAGGACTCGATGACACGACGCGCTATTCGAGTTTTCTGGGGACGACGGCCGGAATCGGTGCAGGCCGTGGCCTCCCGGTGGCGTCGGACGTTGGAGCAAGTCGAATTCCTGTTGCCCGAGGTGGTCGGCGGGTCGTGGCAACAGATCCATTCCGCTGGACCTGCTACTGCCGTGACCGTCGACCAGTTGGCGCAGGTCCTCGAGAACGCGCAGGCCGCCGAAGACTGGTCGGATCGTCTGGGAATCGGATTGAGGCTCGCATCCAGTGGAGGGCCCGAATGGGGGCTCGAACTCTCCGGGTTGGCGGGCGGCGAACCTGAAATCGTCCTTCAGTCGATGATTCTTGCCGTCAGCGCGCCGGACACCGCCGAAGTTCCTGAGACAGAACTACTTCGGATGCTCGCCGCGGAGTGGGAACCGGACTTCGGAGACGTCACCGACGACAACATCCTCGACGCTCTCGAAGACGAGTCCGACTATCGCGTCGGTGATCCCGTGATCGGACGAGTCGGCTACCTCTCGTCCGCTCGCGCTGACGCGATCCCGGGTGACCTCGCAGCAGGCGTTGCCGCGTTACCGGGCGGCGTGTTGCTACAGATCGGGGCCGTCGATGGGGTCGTTCGGGCGTACGAGCGCCTGCGCGAGACCGGCGCACTCGATCCGCTTCCGCGTCCACTGGACCGCGCAGTCTTCTGAAGGTGGTTACCGTTTGTCGAGTTTGGGTAGCCCGGGCGTCGGAACGAACTCTCACCGCGGCACTACCGCCGAAAAATGAACCGAAAGGCCCACCGCATGGTTGACGTCACCCGCAAATTCACCGCCGAGGTACCGATCGAAAAGGCTGCGGCGTTTCTCCGCGACTTCGCCAATGCGCCGACGTGGGATCCGGGCACCGAGAGCTGCACGCAGATCTCCGACGGCCCTGTCGGCGTCGGAACCCAGTGGCACAACGTGTCCAAGCTGTTCGGCGTCACCACGGAACTGACGTACACGCTGGTGACCGACGAGCTGAATCACGTTGTTCTCGAAGGAAAGAACAAGACTGCCACCAGTACCGACGACATCACCTTGACTTCAGTGAGTCCGAACTCGACCGAGATCGAATATCACGCGAACGTCGAGTTCAACGGTGCCGCCAAGATTGCGTCGCCTCTCCTGAAGGCGGGATTCGAAGCCAAAGTGGCACCGGAGACGGTGAAGAAGATGACGGAAGCCCTCGAAGCGCTCTGACAAGTCCGTCAGGTTCTTGTCACTGTGTGTTGCCGCCGCTCGCGCCACCGTTGCGAGCTTCGATGGCATCGATGGACTTCGTGAACGACTTTCCCAGCACTTGGGTGCCGACGAGTCCGAGTACCGACGCCAGGAGCTTTCCCTTGAGGTTCTTGCCGTCCCGGACCACGACGGCGTCGACATCGGTCAGACCCGTTGGCTGCCGGGTCAGCGTGTAGGTATGGCTCGACGCCCCGCCCCACAGGTTGGAGTCGGTGGTTGTCATCACGACGCGGTGCGGGTCGGTCCAGTCGTAGTGCAGACGCTCCCAGATACCACTGGAGCCCTCGGTGACATCAGCATCGTGGGGTCCTTGTTGGTGCACTTTCAGGTAGCTGTCCGCACTGCGGCCGAAGATTTCCTCACGGCCCGGGCCGAAGTCGGTCAGGCCGGCAAGGACCTGTTCGGGCGTCGCAGTGGTCGTCTTGTGAAGATGGATCGTGGTCATGGCGCCTTCTTTCAACTGTGGATGATCCGGTGCTGAAAAAGCCGGGGAGTGACTCATCCAGCACACCACTCACACGAAATGAATGAAAGACAATTGCTCGCCCAGTCTCGATCCGCTGTCTCGATCCGCTATTCGACGCCGCGCCGGCTGGCAGTGATTGCGCCGTGCGGCCTGTAGCCGCTCCCCGTCCGGGTATGGGTCTCGATCACGTCGAAGCCCGCTGTGACCAGCACCTCGGCAAGTTCGGTCACCGGCCATCGATAACCAGTCGTCGCGGCGTGATCAAAAGGCTCTACGGTTGCGCCTTCGAAGAAGCCCACCAGCAACCCACCACCTGGGCGGATCACGCGCGCGAATTCAGCGAGCGGTGCCTCGATATCTTGCGGGTGATGGTGAATGAGCGAGTACCAGGACAGCACGCCGCCCAGTGAATTCGTTTTCGCGTCCAATGCCTCGAAGCCCCCGACCTCGAAGGAAAGATCCGGGTATCGGGTGCGGGCTCGTTCGACGAACTCGGGCACGAGATCGATCCCGCTCACAGCCAGCCCGCTCTGGGCCAGGAAGTCTGTCCACTGCCCCGGCCCGCACCCGGCGTCGAGCACGGGGCCGGTCAAAGTGGCAGCCCAGCTGGTCACCAGGTCCCGATCAGATACGTGCGTCGAATCCATCGAGCCGAAGAGGTCCGTGTACTCCTGGGATCTGGCCGAATACGACTTTCGGACTACGTCGCGGCGCGTTGCACTCGAATTCTCCACGCCGTCAATAATTATCGATGTGCACCATTCCTCCGCCGCAACTCGCCGAACCGAAGGTTCATACTCTGTTGAAGGCCTACGGTCACGACCGGAAACTGAGGTCACACGGTGGAAGAGAAAGAACTGGCGGCGAAGATCCGCGAACTACTCAGTGCCCGATCGGCCGAGTCGAGCATCTGCCCCTCCGACGTGGCCCGCGCAGCGGCACCCGACAATTGGCGTCCGCTGATGGAATCCGTCCGAGAGGCTGCCCGCCACATGGTGGCCGACGGCGAAGTGCAGATCACCCAGGGCGGCGAAGTCGTCGACCCGGAATCCGTACGAGGTCCGATCAGGATTCGGTGGGCTCGTTGATCAACCGCGTGACTTCTGGCGGCGCTGCTCTCGCAGCGTGAATCAGCGGAAACGGTCCAGATGCTCACGCAGGAACGCATCCAGGCTTCGTGGCTCACGCCCCAGGACACGTGCCACCGTGTCGGTGGGTGACTCCGGGCGCGAGACGGCAAGTTGCTGGATCTCCAGAATGTGCTCGGCCAGCCACGGAGGCATGTGGGCATGATCGACGAGGTTTTGCCGCAGTTCGTGCGGTGGCAGGTCGATATATTGGACGGGGCGATCGAGCATGCGGGTCAGAGAATCGGCGATGCCGCCGTAGCCGACTGCCTCGCTGCCCGTCAGGACGTAGGTACCGCCGGCGAGGTCGGCGCGTGTGAGCACGGCCGCGGCGACGTCACCGATGTCTCGGCAGTCGATCCAGTTGCACGGCGCGTCCCGCATCGCGCCCAGAATCACCCCTTGCGCAGCCACCGCCGGAGCCAGGAGCAACAGATTCTGCATGAACGCATAGGGGCGGAGCAGAGTGTGGCGGATCCCGGATGCGCGCAGGTGTTCGCCGACGGCGTGGTGGCCGCGGGAGAGAGCGATGGGGGAGTCGGCCGCGGCGGCGGGGTCGGAGATCTTGACGATGTGTTCGACGCCGCTCTCGGCGGCTATGTCGATCACACGCGTTTCGAGCTCGACCTGTTCGAGTCCGTTGGCCATGGCGAGGAAAAGCTGTTCGGCCCCTTTGAAAGCCGTCCGTAGCGAAGTTGGGTCTGCGGCATCGGCCGGCACTACTTCGACCAAACCGTCGGCCAAGTCGCCGAGGTGGGCGCTCAGCCTGTCCGGGTCGCGGGACAGCGCTCGGCTCGGCACACCCGAGGATGCGAGACTGTGTAGCAACGCGCCGCCTGTGGTTCCGGACGCTCCCATGATGACGATCATCGTGTTCCTTTCGGTCTTCCCCGGGAAGCCGGGGATCGTTGACATGTGTTGTCTGTCAGGGATTCTGACGGCGCCATCGCCAGCTGACGATGACGGCAGCGACAGCGGCAGATATCGGTAGATCGAGTTGCAGGCGAGCAAGCCAAGCAGTGTCGACCACGCTCGTGTGAGCTGGTAGCCAACGGGAGGCGAACCACCCGACGAGACCAGCAATCACAGCGGCTCCGACGGCAAGAATTGCCGCCACCATGATGCGAGGCAGGGCCGTGGTCCACGGCCGTGACCTCCCGCGACGCTGCAGCCAGGAGCCGATCAGCAACGCCACCACTGCCGACGTGCCCGCAATGGACGTAAATGCCGCCATCGTGAGGCCCGATTGGCCGGATGCGACTCCGCCCGCACCCGCCATCAGCGCAGGGGCAAGGTAGGCGACCAGCACCTCTCTCCACAGGGTGAAAGGTCGTGCGGCGCGACGATCGGCAACCGGGTCGAGTCGATTGGAATCGGTTATCTCCCTTTTGTTTTCGCGACGGATCGGCGGGGTGAGTCCGGACATGAAGGAGACCAACTTTCCGATTATAATTAGGTGGCTAACTATTTGGGCATGAAAAGAGAAGTCTCTGTCGAGAATTGACGACGATTCGAATCGCTACGCGAATACTTGGAATCCCAGCCGACTACTCCGCAGTCAGCGCACCGATACCGCGAACGACCCGCGAGAGCAGATCCAGAAAGACCGCTCGCTCGTCGACAGTGAGCTCGTCGACCATTTCCTCGAGACGAGCAAAGTGTTCGGGCGCCATGTCACGTAACCGCTGAGCGCCACGAGCAGTCAGGACGACCACCGCACCACGCCCGTCCTCCTCGGACGGACGTCGAGCGACCAAACCCTCCTGCTCGAGCCCATCGACCAAGCCGGTGACCGTGGCCCGCGAGACGCCGAGATCAGCGGCCAGACGTGAGGGAGATTTCTCCCCGTCGTGGTCTTCCAGATCCGCAAGCAGTCGGTAACGGCCGGTCGACAGCCCATACCTCGCGAAGTGAACCTCAGTCGCTCGACCGAGTCGCGCGCCCGCCGAGATCAGCCGCACCGCAACCAGCACCGCCTGCGGATCGGACCCGAGGCCGTAGTGCTCCAACTGCCGCCGCGCCTGATCCAACGTGGGTGAGTCGTGATCGGTTCCGTCCACTGCCATGCAACTAATATGGCACCTAACTACATTCTGGTCAACCCTCCACCAGAGCTAGTGTCAACGCTGCCGAAGCCGTGCGCGAGTTGCAACAGGTCCAGATCGGCATGACTGCGAGCCAGAACCTGTATACCCATTGGCAGCCCGTCAGAATTGAAGCCTGCAGGCAGGCTGATCACTGGAAGGGTCGCAAAGCCGGGTGTCTCAACGTGATTCGATGGCCGTGACGATCCGGATCACAGCATGAACCCACGCATCTGCCGACGTCTCCAGCTCACCGAACGAAATCGCATCGGCTACGCACTCCAAGGCTCGCGCCGTTGAATCCATACCGACCATGACTACCCCTGCTGCACAACGACGAAGCGCAGAAATAGTAGGCTCAGCCGCATTTCTCAGCCCGCGGTGAGCGATGTCCGCGAGTACGGATAGAGCTCCCTCCAGCGCACTGTCGATGGCGTCCACACCGCCCGTCGTGACTGCGCGAGTCATCGTCGCACCGCCGAGGCCTTCTTCGAGATCGGGAACGATGACGCCGAGGTCGCATGCAATAGCGAATGGTGTCATCCACAACGCACCGGCTCGGACAGTCAGCCGACCGCTCACGGCCCTCGGCCGGGCCGACGTTGCCCGGACCATCGCGTCGATTGCACCGGGCGCATGCGCTCGATGTACGACGCTCACCTGCGCCAGGTTGCCACGCCCATCTCCGACCCGCATTGTCCACATCTGTTCTGCAGGAGCGTAATCGGTGCTGATTACAGAATCTATTCGCATCACACCGACGCCATCGGTAGTCAGCCGGGCTCGGGCAAACGGCGGCGGGCGCTCGATGAACCGGCGATGCATCTCGGCGTAATCGTCCACCACGTCAATCGATTTTTCCCACGCGTCGACGCCGAGAGGGAGAATGGAAGTCCGCCCGATCCCTTTACGCCCGAGGCGGATTCTGTGGTTGGCACGGCGAACCGCTGATTCTGTGAGCACTGTCGATGAAGCCAAAGCGGCGACCGTCGAACCGGCAATTCGGCGAGTCGAGATCGCATACCCGGAGAGTGCCTCGTCGGATTCACTCGACCAATCGTGACTCATGAGAAAGACTGCATCCGAATCGGGTTCGGCGAAGTAGATATCGGCGGTAGTCGAATCGCCAGTCGCCGTCACCCTCGCGCCGAGGCTGATCAGACGTGAACGACGCAGCGGAGTTTCACCGGGAGTCTCGGTCCCTAGTGCTGTCCCGGCAAGCGATGAATCGACCGATTCACCGAGTTCGACCCTCGCATGAATCTCGGCGATGATCATCGCCACTCGTGTGCGACTGTGCCCGGCATGCCGCATCGAATAGGCCTCGATCTGGTCGGTCAGTTCTATGCACGCATCGGCCAACCAGATTGCGGAACCTGCCTCAATGGTGCGGGTGTCTCTGACGGCAGTGGCGTGTTGCACCGCCGTTGTGGTGGACAGACCGTCCACGAGGATCGTCCGCGCCAAGGCCCTTGCCAGAGCACTTCGATCAGCATCTCGCACGACTGAACTCCGACCCACGTGCACATGGTCGGTTCCGGATTCGTCCGCCGCCCGAACCGCCCACACGGCAAGTGCTATCGCTTCTGCCGTCGTGTGCGCAGATGCCGAAGAATGGGCGTGACTCAGTTCATGTGGGACCAAGAACCGGACCGTGCAATGCGGGAGTTCGACTCGCACAACAGGATCTGTACCCCGAGCTCGATGCACTGTTGCCTGGTAGCCCTCCCGCCTGGTCCGATTCGCCCGTGCCAGTACCGCCGCTCCGAGAAATGCCTCCAGCGCCTCGTCATCGAATTCCCCTGGTGTCCAGTCTATGTGATCGAAGCTCGACCCGTGATTCGCCCGATAAACGAGAACGAGACCGACACGGTGCCGGCACACCGAGCTTGCGCCACACGTGCACGACGCTTCCGAGAATGGAACGCCGGCAGGAAGACTGGTTTCGACACCGTCGCCGTACCTGACGAGGATCCGTTCGCTCGTCACCAAGAGTTCAGGCGTTTCCTCGGCGAACATACGCGCGGCTCGCTTGACGAGCCCGCGATTGGCGACCAGCGCAAGCGCATCGTCGGTGAGCGCAGCCAGATCAGGCCGGGACGTCATCGAATACAACCGGCCACGAATTCGGCCAGCCCTCCGGGAGTCATCGCACCGACGTGCACACCCAGTCGCGTCAAGCGACGGGCAATTTCACGGTCGTAATCAGGGTCACCAGCATCGTCGAGCGCAGCAAGCGCCAGGACACGCACACCATTGTCCGTGAGACCGGCAACGCTCCGGACGAACCGATCCGGTGCACTTTCGTACAGATCGGAGATGATGACAACAATCGTTCGTTGCGGCGTATCCACAAGTTGCGCGGCATAATCGACGGCCTTTGCACCGTCATTCCCGCCTCCCAATTGGACGCTCATCAAGAGCTCGACCGGGTCGAGAACCTCGGACGTGAGATCGACGACATTGGTGTCGTATGCAATGAGGTGAGTCCTCAATCCGGGGACATTCCAGAAACATGCAGCGGTGATCGCCGAGTGGATGACAGAGTCGATCATCGATCCGGACTGGTCGACCAACAGAATCAACGTCCACGTATCCGTGTGCCGACGAGTTCGCGAAGTGAACAAAGGCTTTTCGATAGCAATCTTGCGTGTTTGCGGTGACCAATGCTGCAGATTGGCGCGAACCGTTGCCTCGAAGTCGAAATTGCGCGAATTACGAAACGCTGTTCTGTGTCGGCTACGTTTGCCGTGGAAGGTCCTGCGGACGTCCACCGAGAGCCTCTCGATCAACTCGCGTACGACATTGTCGACAGCCTTTTTTGCCATCGCCAGAACTCGGGGATCCATCAGGTGTTTGGTACGCAGCACTGCTCGAAGCAGAGTCACGCTGGGCTCGATACGCTGCAACGCTTCCAAATCTGTCACCACTTCGGTGATTTCGTATTTCTCCACGGCGTCGCGTTCGAGTCGATGAACTGTCTCGCGAGGAAAAAGACGGTGGATGTCGTCGAGCCAGTCCACGGCCGTCACCGTCGTTTCGCCGAGCCCATTGGGGCGATACCGCCCATCCTTGCGACTCGGCGGAACCGCACCCGGGGAACCGGGCGTATCTCCGCCACCCGGGTTGTCTCCAGTCGTTACGGAGTCGGTCCCCTGCAGTCGGGAAGTTCCAGCGCGAACGCCCTGCGCGCTGCGAGCCGGGTCACGGCCGTACAGCCACTCCAACGCGTCGTCGCGTTCAGCCGCATCGCCCGTTGGATCACCGAGTACTCCGGCCGACGCATCACCCAGAATCAGCCGCCATCGTTCGATGTTCATCGCATACCGATCTGGGCAAGCGCGTCGTCCACCCGGGCGTCGAGCTGCCTTCCGACATCCAGGGAGTTCACGACTGCAGCCTCTGGTGTCGACGTTGTCAGGCGGCGCGCGATGATGTCGCGTTCATGGGGAGGGAAGAATTCGAAGGACTGCCGTAGCGCGGGAAGTGCTGTCAGGAACTCGTGTTCGGACAGTCTGCTCACGATTTCATCGACGGCGGTCAACACTGTGTCGCTGGATTCCGCGTCCAGAAAACGCTCACGTGCTACTCCGAACAGTCCGCACAACCAATCACCGAGGTGTTCTGCAGGAATCGATCGAACGGCGTCGACTGCTGCATCGGGGGGAATTCGATCCCAGGACGTTCCCAGGGCCGATCCCCTGATGTCGACCGCGGCACCATTGTCACGTGCCAGAGCGGTCAGTTCGTCGGCCGGATCAGTCGAGAGGATCTCCGTCGCATACTCCATCGCATCGGATAACGCTGCGAGAGCTGATATCCGGGGGAGATCAGCGCCACCGGTCGTGGCCCGAACTCGGTGCGCCAACGCAACGACCTGCGAGGACGCCGAATCAATTATCGCCCCGAGCAGTGTGGACCCTCGGCTCCCGAAGAGTGAGTCGTGCCGCCACAGGTCCAGAGCGGCTCGAAGCAGCAGGCCTGTGCCCCCGAGATCTCCTACGCCCTTCAATGATTCGGATGCGATCGACTCGGTTCGGTCAGCCACCGAGTCGAGTCCACAAAGAACTGCATCGAACAGAATGTGTGCAAGACGCTCGACATCAGCCGCAGCCGAAGTCAGCGAAGATTCCAGGGTGGCCCCAGCTGCCTCTACCAGAGTATGGCCTTTGGCTGCAGCCTCGACCAGCGCCGGGAGGCGGTCTGCGGAGTCGACAATCATCCACCGTTCTGTCGACACCACTGCAGAACCACTGCCTGGACCTGCAGTTCGCTCGAATCCTGGCACTCCCAGCACACGCAACTGATGTAGTGCACGACTACGCTGACGACTACGCTCGTCGGCCAAGTCGAGTGCAACAGGGCCGGGCAAGAGGTCGAACTCCTCGAGGAGCATATCGACGTGACAAACCAATCCCGGTACCGGTGAATCAGGGTGCAGCGTGCCCCGCCGATCACCTCGCATCGTGCGCATACAGGCCGAGATGACGGGGTCGGGTTCGGGCCCCAGAGGTTCCCCTGCGAGTGTCCAAGGCAGCGGCGACGCCAACGCCTCACCCACCAATGTACTTGCTGCAGCATCTAATACATCTCGTCGCGTCGGCAGCGCGTGACCACGGATAGCGGCGAGTCCGAGGATCTGCGTACGGAATCCGATGAAATCCGTTGTCGAGACGCGTTGATTCCGGGATCGCAAATCACGGACGATCGCCGCGGCTGCAACCTCCCCGGCCGATGTCGTTTTCTGCCAGAGCTTCTCGTACCACCATGGGGATTCCAGGTCGAGACGACTGTAGGAATAGGGGACCAGGTAACTGCCGATGTCGACATCAGGGCCCGCGGTCGGAACGGCGGGCCAGAATCCGTCGGTCGGTCTACCGCGAGCCAGTTCGGACATGATCGCCGGCCGATGACGCCCGCCGCAGACGACAACGACCGCACCGCTTCCGGGGCGCTCTCGAGCGGCCCGTATCCACGATGCCATGTACTGTTCGCGCTCGGACACTGTGGCGTCACCTACCCGGATCGCATCGAAGTAGTCGTCGAGGACGGCAGTCAATTCCTCGACAGTGAGCGTATCGGCGCGCGACTCGACGACGTGATCCCACATCGCGTCGACCGTGTCCAGTCCCAGTCCGGCCGCCAATACTGTTGCAGCCACACTGTACTCGTCCGGCGGCCCGTCGAAAGCGGGGTGCCAGGCGGGAAGATCGATCAACCGAACCTCCGCCGACACCTTGGAGGCCGACCGAAGGGCGATCCATTCTGGAGACCAATCGGTGAAGGCAGCCCATGTCACGCGCGTGTGCGCTCCTCGTCGCACGTGGGAGTACAGCGCGATCGGCAACTTGTGATCGAGTCTCAGTTCATCGATTCGATCGGTGAAGTCTGCGGGTCCCTCGATCAAGACATGCGTCGGCTGCAGGCGTTCAATGGTCTCCGCCACGATCCGAGCACACGCAGGGCTGTGGTGCCGAATCCCGATCACCACGACGTCGCGACCAGCGTCCACCACAGCGACGCTCACGGTCCGGTCAGACGTGCGTGCGCCCGGCGTAGCTCTTGCCATGCCGCACTCGTCCGCTGCGACCCTACTTTCTCGACGTAGCGGCGCAACCGGGCAGCATCCTCACTGTTGTCTTTCGTCGCCGTACCGGCCAGGGACTCGGCGAGGTCGGTGACGGTACCGGCGTCTCCTCGCAAGAACCACCCACGAATACCGGTGGCATGCGCAAGGGACACCGCTTCAGCCGTGCTCATCACCGATGACAGTCGCTCGACCGGCGATCCGTTCGCGGTGAATCCTGTACGTAGGTCACGAAACAGCGTGACCAACAACTCGGACACTGCCGGATCTTGTTCTGCAGCTACACCGGAAGCACGCAGCAAGGCCGCCGATTCTGTTCGCACGAGTTCGACTTCGGTGTCGAAATCGGCGATCGGGTGCACGGTCTCGAAGTTGAAGCGCCGTTTGAGTGCGGCGCTCATCTCGTTGACGCCACGGTCGCGGGTGTTTGCGGTGGCGATCACATTGAAACCCTCACGGGCATAGACCATTGCGTCGTCTCCGGAAAGTTCCGGGACTGCCAGCACCCGTTCGGACAGCAACGACAACAGAGTGTCCTGCACTTCGAGCGGACACCGCGTGACCTCCTCGAACCGCACGACGCGTCCCTCGGCCATTCCACGCATCATCGGCGCTGGAACCATCGATCGAGTCGAGGGGCCTTCCGCGACGAGCAGTGCATAGTTCCACGAATACCGGATCTGATCCTCGGTCGTGGCGGCACCGCCCTGGATCGTGAGGGTCGAATCCCCGCTCACGGCAGCGGCGATGAGCTCTGACAGTAGCGATTTGGCAGTACCAGGTTCTCCGACCAGCATCAATCCACGTGTCGTCGCCAAGGTGACGAGTGAGCGTTCGACGAGCGATGCGTTGCCTACGTATTTCGGCGCTATTCCCAGCTCGACGTCGCCCATGACGAACGTCCGCGCCGACGTGAGGGTTAGACGCCACCCCGGTGGTCGCGGCCCAGTGTCTTCTTCGGCCAAACGCGCAAGTTCCTCGGCAAACCGCTCCTCAGCCGGTGGGCGCTGGACTCGTGAAGTCACGAGGCGAACCCTGCCAAGTCTGCGATGAGTTCGGAGACCGTCGCACGATCGACATCGTTCAAAGTCCCCCCACGGAGTTCCACCGAAACGAGCTTCTGATCGGGGTACCCGTTGTAAGGGTCTCCCGTCCCCATCCCGGGCTCCAACCCCAGCAGAACAGACACGTCATCGCTGAGCTGGTACAGCAGGCCTTGTCCCCAGGAAGCTGGGTTCTCCCACACCGGTTCCCATCCTCTGTACGTCAACCGCAGTGCCTGACTGGGGCTGGCGGTTACTCCGGTGAATCGACTCAGTCCACTCCCGTCGACGTCATCGGGTAGCGGATCGTGGACAGCACGACCCAACTGTGGGAAAGGCTGCAAGATTTCGTAGTCGGCGAACACGTCGGACCACGCGCCCACCGTATCGGGTATGTGCGCGGGGTGTACTAGCCCGATACGGCCCTCCGGTAGCTCGACGGTCTGGTCGTCGATGTCGGCCAAGGTACTGTCCTCCGCGACCCGGAACACGACTGTAGGCAGACCGCTGTCATCGAACGATGCCCACAGCAGTCGCCGTGCAACGTGAATCAGCAGCGGATGGCCGAGCACGAAGTCGTCGAATTCTGTCCTAGTCCAGCGGCGCCCGGTAACCATCGAACGGTTCAGGCGTTTGATCTGCTCGGCAGCAACAGCTTTCGTTTCTCGCTTAAGCTCGGTGAATCGCTTCTTCGCACTCTCGGCGAGAACAACGTCATCATTTCTGGTGGGTTTGGGCAGTCCTGACGTCTTCTTACCTCCTCCGTCGAGCACATAAGGCACGAGAGCCTCCGTGAAACCAACGGTGAACATCCGCGTCCCGTAGTCGAAGTTCATAGTGCCGTCCGGCGTCAGATCGAGATCAGGAACGATCCGGTCGGCCAGCTGTTCTCGATCGAGCCCGAGACTGTCGGCCAACTCTGCGACGCGTTGTGCCGCTCCGTTCTTCAACGACTTGAACTTCATTTTTCGGGAGATGTGATCGAGTTCTGTCAACGCGCGGGCTGACCCATGTGCAGCCAGTGCATCGAGACCGAGTTGTGCTCGTGCTGCACCATTCTCACCTGGCCACCGTCTGACGAGGGGTGCCAATCTTGCCACTGTCGAATCGTCGCCGAGCCAACCCAGCGCAAGAATCACCCAGTTGTCCTTCGACGGAGCGCCGGCACCCCACCATCGTTCGAATAGTTCCCACGCGGCCTCGGCGAGCGACGATCGGTCACAATACGCAGTTACTACATCGAGTCCGGCGTAAGGAGCGTCCGCGGTTCCGATTGCGCACATCGTCAGGATCGTCGACACCGCCGACGTCGGCAGTGCGGCCGATCGATTCTCGTTCAGAATCAGCGGAAGTGAAGAGACATCCACCCAAACCGGAGTTTTCGGTATCCGCTTGGGCAACATCTCGAGCGGGTCGAGATCGACAATGCCGGCGACTACCTGCCCGGCTTCGGGGCCGTACCGGTTCGCTCCGTCGACCACTGTCTCGCGTGAGGTTGTTCTGGCGAGCGCACGCAGGGCGGCGGCAGCATGATCACGTTGAGCACCTGCCGGACCCACTGCGTCTGGAACGAGTAGTGCCACTGCATCTTCAGCGTGTCGAACCAGCCACGCCATCGCAGGTTTGCGGAGATTCTTCCTGGTGGCGAACATCGTCGCATGCACGCGCGCGACATCGATATCGACATATGGCATCAAGTATGGCGCCGCGGCACCTGGATGAGCGCGCGTGAAGCGAAGCATCAGCGGCAGCGCATCGAGTTCGTAGCGAGCGACAACCCGAAGTGGATCCTTGAGCGAGGTTCCGGGCCAGTCCGTCAGGAACGGGCGCGCGATTTCGTCTGGGGCCAGTAGAAAAATCACCCAGGTGTTCCAGTCATGGGTGGAACGCGGTGATACATCCTGCACATACTGTTTGTAATTTTCCCACGTGGTGTAGGAGTAGTCGCTCGGAGTGTTCTTGATTTGTTCGAGTTCACCTGGAAGCCAGACTATTCGGCTGATTTCAGGAGAAACGAGATCACCGATCACCGCGACGTCGAGCGCTTTCTTTCTGTTCGACCACGGCGGAGCGACGAGAATGGGCGGAAGATCCGTGGCCTCGGGCGTCGGCGTCGACAATTCGGCGATCCTTCGCCGTGCAGGCTCGGGAAGTGTAGGCGACAGCTCGGCGGCGATGTCGGGATTCGCCCGCACGTGACGGTCCAACAGGTCGATATCCCTCTCTGCCAATATCTTCAATGCTCGACGTGGGTAATGTTGCATTGCGTGTAGGACCGCGGGCAACGCACTCTTCACGTGGCGACGTTCAACCAGAGCAGTGAACGCTTCGTCGGTGGGTATCGCCGAGAGCGCCCAGAGGATTCGGAGCAGTGTCGCCTCGTCCCTCATGTTTCCGTACTGGTTTGGTTTGTCGAACGCATCGACCAACAGTCCGGTAAGACCTGCACCTATGCCGTCAACTACTGCGGCAATCATCGCCTCGTCCTCGAGCCAACTGCGCATTGCGTGTGAGTCGGTCACCCGTTCGAGCTGCTGTACCGTGTTCGACGAAACCGTCAGCTGAGTGTTCCAGTGATACCACCGAGCGCGCATTCCCATGATGAGTTCTTCCGACCACCCTTCCTCGGTCGGAAAGATGTACGACGCCGTCAAACGGCGGGTGCTGTTGGTGCGCATCGACGACGCCACCTCTCGGGCTGCGGCGTAGTCCTCGTCAGAGGCTGTCGCCAACAGGCCGCGCATACGGTCGAGCATGTGCTCTCGGACCACTTGCGCATCAGGTTCGTCCGTCCGCCCGAGCTGCTCGCGCAGTACACACTCAGGCATCTTGTATCCCGCAGCTGGCGACTCACCGCCGATGTTCGCCACTACAATTACCGCGTCGGGTCCCAGCTCTGACACAGGCACCGAAACATGAACGAACCGCAGGTCGGCCCATTCCAAGAGTGCTTCGACCGCGAAGACCAACCCGTGCCGTGCCACCAACCCGTCCACGAGAACTGTCGATTGTTGCCGGTCATTATCTGCGTAGCGGCCGAGTATGCAGTACAAAGCAGCTGCACCGAGAGCGGAGATCTCACCGGCTTGATACTTCCGGGCGGCGAGGGTGAGCTCGTCAGGATCAGGATCATTGACCAAATACGCCGAACTGAATTCGCGAAACTGGTCGTCGCTGTCGAATTGTCGATCGAGTTCGGCACCGGCTGCGGGATCGACAGGTGCCACGTCGGCGGCAAAACCGCCGCGCCGGGGGTACTTCATCGGCAACCACGACGCGGGCGGCACGGCAGTAGATTCGGTCGTGGTGTGGTTCACGCGTCTCCTCGAGATCCCGGCCCGGTCGGCGGGCGTAGCCAGAATGATAGCGATCCGAACGATCGGCTTGTTCGACATTCCCGAACGCGGCCCCCGACAGCGGTTGCGGTGACGTCCTCCTGCACATTGGCACAGGGCCGAATACGGGATCGACGCTACAAGCGACTGGTCGAGTATCTGCTGCTGCTGACAATCGAGCAGCCGACGGACCGGTGGACTGCCCACGTCGCACGCGGAAATAGCGGCGAGCAGCTTGGTTCCGAAGAATGCCGCAAGCTTCCTCCCTCCCGGCACTCGATTGCCTTGGGCGTTAACATCGACAGATGCTCACTCGCGTCGATCTGACGATGGATTGCACAGACCCCGACCGCCTGGCTACGTTTTGGAAGATAGCCGCTGGATACGTCGATGAGCCACCACCGCAGCCTTTTTCGACTCGCGAGGAGTGGCTTGCCACTTTCGACGACGAAGACGACGGGATGGGCGGAGCTTGGTTGCACCACCCGCTCGGAGTGGCTCCTCGCCTCTGCCTTCTACAGGTTCCTGAATCCAAGGTGGCCAAGAACCGATTACATCTCGATCTCCGGGTATCCGGAGACGGAACCCCGACTCAGAAGTGGGCGACAATCCTTCGCGAGGTCGAACGGCTACTACGCGCGGGCGCATCAGAATTGGAAAGATTCGAGGGTCACCATGTGATCATGGCCGATCCCGAGGGCAACGAATTCTGCGTGGCGTGATTCACCCGCCTGCCCGAAATTCTCGCGAGAAGGCACGACAATCCGGGTGATTGCCGGGATACGGCAGGACCTTCTCGAGGGCGAGCCCAATCGCAAAGGCCGTCTGGTCGTCGTACGGTCGCGTAACTATCTGTGTGCCCGTGGGGATTCCGTTCCGAGCGAAACCTGTGGGGATTGTCAGCACCGGGCAGCTACTCAGGATGTTGAAGGTGATGGCCGGTACAGCCTCGAGGTAGAACTCCAATTCTGTTCCAGCCACATTGATTCCGTGCCCCACGTAGTCGTCGCCGGCAAGAAAGCCCTCCGTCGCCACTGCCGGAGTGATCAACGCGTCATAGGTGTCGAACAGGGATCCGATCGACGAATACAGTTCGGCTTCGATCGCGAGTCCGTCGAGGAAAGTCGCGTCACCACGGGTGCGGCGTGCCCATCGCGCGAATTCCTTCGCGTACTCCGTGACTTTGTCGGGGTGCGCGGACGCTTCGGCGGAGATCGATGCACCGAACACGTGATCGTAGTGAATGGCGGCCGCACGCATGATTGCAGCGCGTGACAAGTCGACTTCGATGATCTCCGCGCGTGCGCCCAGCGCAGTGAGGGTGTCCACCAACTTGGCGGTGTTGGCGGCAACGTCCGGATCAACCGGCCAGTCACCCAACGCGGGGATCACGGCGATACGCATTCCTGTCAACGAATGCGTTGCGAGGCCGGGCAGCGGCGATGCCGGCACATGCGAGGCAATGTCAGTGGAGCTCGGTCCCGCGATGACCGACTGCAGTGTGAGGCAATCACTTACGGTGCGCGCCATCGGACCGCAGTGGCAGTAGCGATCGAGATTGAAGGGAGGATCGACCGGGACACGGCCGTGTGGTGGCTTGAACCCGACAATTCCGTTGAACGACGACGGAGTTCGGATCGATCCTGCAACATCGGAACCGGTAGCCAAGTGCGTCATCCCCGTGGCAAGTGCGACTGCCGATCCACCGGAAGACCCGCCGGAGGAGTATTTCGTGTTCCACGGATTGCGAGTGACGCCCCACAACTCGGACTGTGCGAACGCGGCCGAGGAGAATTCGGGCGCCGTCGATCGCGCGTGGACGATCGCACCGGCGTCGATGATTCGCTGCACGAAAGTGGAAGTGTGAGTGGCGATCACATCCTCATAGACCTTGGACCCTTGAGTCCAAGGTTGTCCTTGCACCGGTTCATCCTCTTTCACCACAACGGGAACACCGGCGAGCGGAAGGCTGACATCCGAGCCGCGGGCGTAGTGGCGTTCCGCTGACTTCACTTGTGCTCGTGCAGTATCGAAGAAAGTGTGTCCCAATGCGTTCAAGGTCGGGTTGAGCGCCTCGATACGTTCGATGGTGGACTCGAGCACGTCCACCGGAGAAAGCGATTTGTCCCGATAGCGTTCGAGCATCTCGGCCACATCCATGAATGCCGAAACGGGTGTCTGGTGCATATCTGTTGTCCTGCCTCTATAAAGGTTTGTGTGGGCGACTAGTTTGTCAGTTCGCGCTTTGCCACGACGGGACTGCGGAATGTCGCGAGCAGCATTGCCAGAGTTGCGATTCCCGCGGCTGTCCAGAAGACCGTTTCGGAACCAGAGTGGTCGTGAATGCGTCCGCCCGCGAACGCACCGAGCGCGATGCTTGCATTGAAGACTGCAACCCACAGAGCAGAAGCGGCCTCGCGGTGAACGGGAGCTGCTTGTGCAATCCATGTTTGAGTACTCACCGATGCACCACCGTAGAAGAGGCCCCAAGCCGCCATGAGCAGAGCAGCTGCGATCAAGGTGGTAGCCGAGATCGGAAACAGGGCGAGTGTGACCGCTATTCCCACGCTGAGGCTGACGACCACCGCCTTCGGGGACTTTGCAGCGGACGGCCCGGCGATGAAGTTGCCGACGACACCGAATGCACCGTAGATCAGGAGCATTGTGCCGACCTGCGAAGCGTTCAACCCCGCGAAGAACTCCAGCCCCGGACGCACATAGGTGTACGCCGCGAAATGAGCGGTGACGATGAGCGCGGTAATCGCGAATCCGACCCGGACTCCTGGGTTCCGAAAGGCCGCCACGAGACTCCCGAGCGACAAGGCCCGATCAGCTGGCATCGTGGGTAGGACAGCGATCATGGCGATCGCGATCAGCGTCGCCGCGCAGCTGAGAGTCCAGAACGCCACGCTCCATCCGGCGACTGCCCCGATATACGTCCCAGCAGGGACACCAAGAACTGAGGCAACAGCGATTCCGCTGAAGATGATCGTGGTCGCCAACCCGACGGATCTGGAACCCACCAATTTGGGTGCCAGACTAGCTGCGAGTGCCCAGACTCCACCCATGCTCACGCCTAGAAGGACGCGAGCCACAGCGAGGAAAACGAAGCTCGGAGCAAGGGCCGTGAGGGCGTTCGCCGCGGCGACTACAAGCATCAGAACGATAAGCGTCGACCGACGATCGAAGCGCCGGGTCACGATGGGCACAAACGGGGCAGTGGCCGCTGCCACCAATCCGGTAATGGCCAGTGAGAGCCCGATGGTCCCTTCACTTTCCACCAGAGCAGCACCGATCGGGGTGAGTAGCCCGACCGGCATCATCTCTGCCGCGACAACGACGAAGGTGGACGCTGCGATCAGCGCGACCGCAGCCCAGTGGTTCTCAATGGTGTGTGCGTGGGTTGAGGACGTGGACGCAGGGCTGTTCTGTGCAGATGCGGAGTGGGGCATGTAACCAGAGAAGCTCCTGCACGCCGATGGATCAACGGCGAATCGCTCATCCAACCATTAGCTCAATTCATCGATGAGCCATGATGGAGTGGTCGAATGAGTCGAAGGTCGGAGTGAAAATGTCGGAGCCTCCGATGCGTGAGATCGAGTGCTTCCTCGTTCTCGCTGAAGAACTGCACTTCGGTCGCACCGGCGAGCGGCTGTTCATCTCCCAGAGCCGAGTGAGTCAGCTGATCAGCGCGTTGGAGCGTCGTATCGGCACCAGCCTGGTGGCGCGCACCAGTCGCCGCGTGCACCTGACTGAATTCGGTGCCGATTTTCTTGCGTCGTTGGCTCCCGCGCATCGTGCGCTTGTCGGAGTAATCGAGGACGCTCAGTCAAGAGCACGGAACATGCCGGCGCCGCTTCGGGTGGGTTTCCAAGGAGCAATTTACGATTCGATCGCGGCTGCTGTCTCTCGTTTCGAAATACAACATCCGCAAACATGCGTGACCATCAAAGAATTACCCCTGGGTGATCCGTTCAGTGATGTACTCGCCGGGCGAATCGATGCGGCAGTGGCCCTTCTCCCCGTAGATGAGCCGGAACTGACAACCGGGCTCGTCTTTTCTCGACAGCCCCAGACCCTCGCCGTCTCAGTCCATCACCCGTTCAGCGAACTGAGCGTGATCGACGCCGAGCAGTTGGCGCAGATCTGCCTGGTACCCATCACCGGCCCCGCCCCCGACTATTGGCAGCGTGTGAATTCCCCGAGCACGACGCCGGGCGGAGCCACGATTCCCACGCAGGGTGGGGCGAGCACCGTTCAGGAAGGCCTGTCGCAGGTCGCATTCAGTCAGGTCGGCCTCATCCTCTGCGCTGCGACCGCTGCATACAGCCAGCGCTCGGACATCACATTCGTACCGATCAACGGATTACCCGAATCTGCTTTGGGTCTCGTGTGGCGTACCGATCTCGAAAGCCCACGACTTCGCGCTTTCGCGAAAGCGATCGAGGAAGCGCACACCTGTCCCTCCTGACGTCGATCAGTAAGTCGCGGAAGGAGTCCGGGGCATTGAGATGCATCGTGTGTGAGATGATCGCGCCATGTCTGCGATCACCGACTACTTCACCGCGCGCACGGATGAGCATGCCACCTCTGCCCTCGCGGGACTCGTCGACTTGGAACCAGAGGTGATGGAGGCGAACGCAGCTTCTCGCCCGCGGGTCCAGTTGGCTGCGAGTGGGACTCCAGTTCTGCAGGCGAAAGGCGTCGATCCAGTTGTCGCGCTCGGCCGACTGGAAGCAGCCCTCACCGCTCGCCCCTACGACGAAGTTGCAAAAGGTCCACGCTGCGGGAAACTCGTCGCGATGAGCGACGACGGCGACACCCTCGTGCTCACGGTTACCGACGAATTACGCGATGCACTAGCGGAATTGAACGCTGACGGTGTCGCCGCCGCTGCGGCGGCCTGGGCAATCGACGAGACGAGTGAACCGTCGGAGGACTCAGTGCCGTTCCTGACCGCCTTCGCCGAACTAGCGACCAGAGCTGTGGCTCAGGGCGAACGGATGTACGGCTACGTCGTCATCTGAGCTTCGCAACTCCGCCGACCTGATTGGAAGGCTGTTCGTCTTCGACAACTCCGGATCTGACCGTCACCCCGGGATCTGCATGGCCAGATCGTTGCGGTCGAAGTCGGAGAACTGCTGGGTGTCAGTGCAGTATCCACAGCTCGCTCCGAAGAACTCCGTGCGGGCGTTCGGATCGTCGAGTAGCCAGTACCGCAGCCACGCCGTGCTCGGTCCGCGCATATCGCCGCCGTTGATCGCCGTACCGAAGTGCGTGGCGCCGCGCAGTTCCAGATACTCGGCAGGCACGTGGTCTGCGTCCTCGTACATCGCCCGCACGATCGCCGGCCAAACGATTGCGTCGGCCTGGCCGGCCAGATAGAGAACGGGCTCGTCGATGAGATCGACATCATTGAGCGGGCCTGGTTGGATCGCGACGGCGGTGTCGACGCGGTCGTCGATCGCCGCGTTGATCGCCGCAGACCCGCCCTGCGAGTGCCCCACCGCACCAATGTGTTCCAGGTCGACTTTGCCGTAGAAGACACTCGACGGGCTGGCCGCTTTGTCCGCGATGAGGTCGATTCCCGACCGCATGGTGATGGCGAAATTGCTTGCCGGTGTATTGGCGGCGACCACGATGAATCCGTGGCTGGCGTAGTGGCGCAACAAGGAGGTGTACGCACCGGGGAGCACACCGGTACCGTTCCCCCAGATCACAACAGGGTGCTTCTCGCCGCGCGCGCCGAGCTGGCGCGGGTAGTACAGAGTGTGCACCAGCCCGATCGAGACGTTCGGGGTGTACGGCCCTGCACTCGCCCAATCGTGCCCGACGCTCGGGATGCCGGGCGCATCGGCAGCCGCTGTTCCGGTTGCGCCCGTGAGTCCTAGCGTCGCGCACAACGCAACCGCCGCTGCAGCATTCACGAAATGTTTCAGAGACTTTCGCATGAAAGTCAACCTTTCGAAGTTGATCCGGAGTGACGTGTATTACATATTCACGGGAAGGCAACCCGTCGGCTTTGTTTCAGGAAACGGACTATCCCAGAAGTGTTGTGTCTGTGGACAAAATCATCGTTCTCGGTGGATGCCCGGGCGACGCGAATACCCAGAGCGCAAGGTCGAGATCGCCTCGGCCTACGGCTTCCGCGCGGATTGCTCGGCACACAGCCGTAGGAAATGTTCGACGATCTGCGTGTTCGGGCCGTCCCTTGCCACGGCTGCGATCTTCCGTGGGGGCAGTTCGAATATCTCGCCCACAGTGCACCCGCGTTCGGATGCTCGCTCGGCACTGGAGAGTTCGAGGATGACAGCACCGATCCCTTCGTACGCGAAATCCGCGAAGGCATCGCGGTGCTGTGACCTCATCACGAATGCGTGGTCGATTCGCGGTTCGATCGACCGCAGATGGCGATAGACATCGGAAGTTTCGAACCGTGGTGCGACAACCAAGCCGATGCGCATGAGATCTTCGCCGATGAATACCCCGTCCACCGGTGACGGGGTACCGGGCGGGCAGACGAGCCGCAACTTGTGGTCCGGAAGGCGCACCGTGCGCGTCCCGGGAACACCGGTGGGCGGCGACTCCATTATTGCCACGTCAGCGGTGCCTGCCATGACCGGGTGAATCGCATCGGCCACGGATGACCCAGGTGGATCCGAGATAGTGATCCTCAGGTTCGGCACCTCCGTGCGCAGCGCTCCGAGCAGTACCGCTGCGGGATCGTCCGCAAGGCTCGCTGTCGTGGCAACACTGAGGCGGGGGACTGCTGGCAGTAAGGACTCGCTGTCGACCACTAATCGGTCGAGCGCGGCCAGCGCTTCGCGTGCTGGATCGATGAGATTCCGTCCGCGCGCCGTCAGCGTCGCGCCGGTCCGGCCTCGATTGAAAAGCCGTCCTCCGACGCGTCTTTCGAGCCGCGCAATTGATTGAGAGACGCTCGATGTTCCCGTGAACTGATTTGCCGCTGCCGCCGTGATACTGCCGTGTTCGACGACGGCAAGGAAGTCTTGTAGCTGCCGCGGATCGATTCGCGGGGTTGCGGACTCTCCGAACTTGCTCATCCGGCGTTCCCCATTCCACCTTCGTCACGTAATCGACTGGTCGTCTCGATAAACGCTTGTGCCGCAGGCGATGGCGTCGAACCGTGGAACATCCAGATATCACGAGTGAGCGGGGGCCGAGTACGACACAACACCACACCTTCTCCGACTGTATCGGCGACAGATTCGGGAAGGAAAGCGACGCCGACTCCCGCGCGTACAAGTGGGATCATCGAAGCCACAGAGATAGTCTCCGCAACCACCGCCTCGTCCACAGTGCCTTCGCCCAGGCGTTCCGCCAACAGTCGCCGAGTGACATCGTCACGCGGGCTGGTGATCAATCCGATTCGCAACAGATCCGTCAACGCCGCTGCCCCCTCGCCTTCACTTCGTGCGGCCGGCACCAGCGCAACGATTTGTTGCCGGCCGAGAAGGATACGTTCAACGCCCTCGTCGAACACCTCGTCCACCCCGAGGCCGATATCAGCCTGACCCGAGGCGACCACCGTTCCGATTCCGTCGGTGTCATTGCTGAGCATCGTCACCGCAACGTTCGGAAATTTGCTTTTGAACGCACCCAGGGCCGTGGCCGCTGGATCACGCGCCAATGTTCGCGGACACACGACCGTCAGCCGACCCCGCTGCACGACGTTCAATGGATGCAAAGCGTGATCCAAATCCCGGTATGCCCGAAGTACTTGGGCCGCCGGACCTGTGAGATCGCGTCCAGCGTCGGTCAGGCTGACTCCCCGCGAGCCACGGCGGACGAGCGTCAGGCCGCACTCTTTCTCCATTCTGGCGAGAGCCTCCGAGATTGTCGGCTGGCTGACCCCCAGTCCGCGAGCCGCAGCGGAAATGCTGCCCCGATCAGCAAGGGCGAGAAAGTATTCCAGATGACGCCGGTCCATTCGGGGTTCCCTTCTCGTGGCAGTCCTCGCGCGCGCCCGATTTTGCGCCCGTCAGCCATAGGGAAACCCTATGGCATACCTCTCGAATGTGGCGTAGACGGGAAGAAGAATCCCGTGATCTGCTTCACATATGAACGCAGTGAGCAACAACCCGGGGAGCTTCGACCAGAGGCGCCCGTCTGCTTTTGTCGAGCACCTATCGCCGCCTGCGAGCACTACGGAGGAGGCGCCGAAATGACCGAAACCATCACCGCAAGTTCGCCATCCGGTGCTACGTCACCCCGTTCCGTGAGGCGGGCGCGCTCTGAGCCGAAGCCCGCTCGACAGCGTCGATCCGGTACGCGACTCACCATCGGGGTACGACTGGCCCAGGTCGCGCTGCTTCTGGTCCTACTCGGAGCGTGGCAGCTCGTCGCATCGCACGGTTGGATCGAGCCAGTTCTGGCCAAAACGCCAGGCGAGGCCTGGGCCTACTTCACCGCAGCGGTGCAGTCGGGCGAGATTTCGTCGAACTTGCGTGCCACGATGACTGCCGTCGTGATCGCGTGGATCCTCGCTAGCGCAGTCGGGGTGGCGGTCGGACTCTCTCTCGGACTGCTTCCGACCCTCGAACGCATCATGAGTCCGTTCCTGGATGCGGCGAATGCCATGCCACGTCTTGCGCTGGCGCCTCTGCTTATCGTCATCTTCGGGATCACGATGACGGCGAAGGTCGCTCTCGCGTTCACACTCGTCTTCTTCATCGTCTGCTCGAGTGCACGAGCCGGTGTGAAGTCAGTGGACGACGAATGGCTCCGACTATCCACTGTCCTGAATGCCAGTAAGACACAGGTGTTCTGGCACATCCTCCTCCCCGTCGCAACACCTGGCATTTTTGCCGGTCTTCGGTTGGGGCTGATCTATTCGCTACTTGGCGTTGTCGGTTCGGAACTGATCTCGTCACGGGACGGGCTGGGCCAGCTTGTGTCGATCTACTCGGCCCAGTTCCGGATGGAAGCGGTCTACGCGATCCTCATACTTCTCGCAATCGTCGCAGTCGTCCTCAACCAGGTCATGAACTTCGCCGAGCGCTACCTCCTTCGGTGGCAGCCGCCGGCTCGACGATGACAGGAATCATCATGGATACCAACGTGATTACACCCGCCGTACAACTCGACGGACTGACGATATCCTTCCCCTCACCCGACGGGTCGACGAAAACTGTGGTCGACAATCTCGACCTCACCATCCCTCGCGGACAGTTCGTGAGCTTGGTCGGCAGGAGCGGTTGCGGAAAGACCACTCTGCTCAACGCGCTCGCTGGATTGGTGGACGCAACAGAAGGGAAGACCGAGGTCCTCGGCACAACACCATTCGACGCTCGTTCTCGGATGGGCTTCATGATGGCCCGAGATGCGCTGTTCCCGTGGCGAACAGCGCAGAAGAACGTGGAGTACGGTCTCGAATTGAGGGGAGTACCCAAGGCGGAGAGACGAACTCAATCAGCGCGCTGGCTTGCGGCCGTTCAAATGTCCGAGGCGTCACGGCTGTGGACTTGGCAACTCTCCCAAGGGATGCGCCAGCGTGTCGCGTTGGCCCGAACGTGGGCACTGGATCCGGACATCTTGTTGATGGACGAACCCTTTGCCGCCCTCGATGCGCAAACCCGAGTCGAAGTACAGCGAGAATTCCTCGAGCTTTGGCAATCCCAGGTAGGCCGGACGGTCATCTTCGTAACCCACGACCTCGGCGAAGCCATCTGTCTCTCCGACCGCGTTCTGCTGCTCGGGGCCGGCCGAGTGATCGACGACGTCAGCATTGACATCGAACGCCCCCGCGAACTCGAAACCCTCACCGCCGAACCTCGATACATCGAAATCTTCAATCGGCTGCGTGGTCAGCTCGACCACTGATGTGCCCAGCCAACTCAGCTTGATTACTGATGTGCCCAGCCAACTCAGCTTGATTTCTGATGCGCCCAGCCATCAAGGAACAGGAATCCCATGAAACTTCGACCTTTTGTCGGCACAGTCATTGCAGCGGCCCTACTGCTTTCCGCGTGTGGAGGGGGAGGGCGTCCGAACGACGGTAGCGTCGCCATCGGGGTCTACCCTGCGAGTGCTTTGTCCCTACCTGTCTACGTCGCCGTCCAACAAGGAATGTTCGACAAGGAAGGCCTCCACGTCGAGCTCATCGACGGAAAGAACGGGCCCGAACTCATCAGCGGTCTCATCGGCGGCACAACCGATCTCGCGGTCGGTGCACCCGGAACCGTCGTGCCGGCCATAGAGCAAGGGCAGAGTCTGCGGCCACTGTCCCCGTACGGGTCGATCGATCTTGCCATCGCCGTGACGAAAGACAGCGGCATCACCACCATCGAGGATTTGCCCGGCAAGCGGATCGCCATACCGTCACGTGGCGGCGCGGCCGAGCAATTCGTCAATCAGCTTCTCGCAGAACGAAACATCGACGCCTCCACGGTGCAATTCATCGCAGCGGCACCCACCGCGAGTCAGATACCACTCGCACGAAAGGGCGACATCGATGCCGCCGTTCTCACCGCTGCCAGCCAGGCCGTATTCGACGCTCAAGGAATACCGATGACGGCGATTACAGAAGTAGACCCGGTGGGCTCTGACGGCGTGAGTTCATACGGCCTGGGCACGGTGCTCGTCACGACAGCCACATTCGCTGAATCCGATGCTGCCACCCCCGTGTGTGCGGCGCTCGAGGCCGCAGCAGGGTGGATAGCCGATCCTGCGAACGAGCTAGCAGGAGCTCAACTTCTCACCGAGCGAATGAATGTTCCTGCTGACAAAGCCAACCAGGTGTGGGCTTCGCAGAAGAGTCTCTGGCCTGTGCAGATTTCGGCCGACCGATGGACCCAGAACGTCGCATGGGTGAACAACCAGACCTCGGGCAAGTCCGACGCAGACGTTCCCTTCGACCCCCTCTGCTGACCAACGCCCCCAAACACAATCCAGTTCGTCTACCACGAAAGAGAAGAAACGATGACACAACTCGCTGACCAGTCAACACAATCCGAGTCCCAGCACGATCGCCGGCAGCTCACCGAGGCTTGGTCTGCAGTCACCGACAGCCTTGCGACATTCGGTTCGACCGCTGCCGCTACCGGATCGCCGCTGGACAGCGCCGAAGGTGTACGGCACGCACTTCGTCTGTTCGGATACCTCGCCGAGATGAACATCGAGCGCCAAGACGTACTCCGGCCTGAACTCTTCACCCTGATGTCACCGATGCGAAAGTTCTGGGGAGACGGCATCGACGTCGACTACTGGACTGCGATGATCGACCCCAACGAGACATATCGCATTCACGGTAACCGTGGCACAGTGCCCTACGTCGCCGTCCTCGCCAATCGTGTGGGCGCGTCTGGGACCGACAGGGTCGCCGACAACATCGTCATCGACGACAAGGTGTGTGACGCGGACGGCAACTTCGAGATCTTCGTCGCACAAGAGCTGGAGGGGCGCAGCGGCATTCGGCTGGATGAGCGCTGCTTCGACGTAGTAGTGCGTGTGTATCACAAGACGCGTAACGCGGAGATCGATCCTGTTCTCCACATCGAGCGCCTCGGTCCGCCGCCTGGTGCACGCCCCGATCTCGACACGGCGTGGCTGACCCAGCGCCTCACGAAACTTGCTCGTGGCATGGACGTGAGCCTTCGACGCAGTCTTCAGCTCATCGAAACACTCAGTCAGTCTCCCAACGAGATTCGCGTGACCTCGGAGCAGCGAGGGTGGGGAGACTTCTACGGCACCAGCTCCAACCAATACGTTGCCGGCTGGTGGTCACTGAAAGACGCTACTGCCGTCGACATTACGTTCACCATCCCCGACTGCACCTACTTCGGAGTGATGCTGTACAACCACTGGTTCGAGTCCTTCGAGTACCGCGACCACACCGTCAACCTCAACGACGCACACTTCGAGCGCAATGACGATGGAACCGTGACGATCCGAATCGGGGGAGTAGAAGGCGACAGAAACCGACTGAACCCCTGCAACCACACCGAAGGCATCTTGTTGGCGCGCTGCCTGGAGCCCGCTGAGGATGTCACTTCGCCTCATGTGGAGATCATTCGATGACCGACGAAGTAGACCTGCCGTTGGCAGGTGTCCGAGTAGTGGAGATCGGTCAACTGATCGCAATACCCAGCGCCGGGCAGCAGTTGTCCGATCTCGGCGCCGAGGTCATCAAGCTCGAGCCTCCAGGTGGTGAACCGGCCCGACAAATCGACGCCGACTACGCGCGCGGCATCTTCTACGGGTACAACCGTGGAAAGCGTTCAATCTGCCTCGACCTCAAAGACTCCGCCGATCTGCAGCGAGCTCGGGATCTGATCGCATCGAGCGACATCTTGCTGCACAATCTTCGCCCGGGAACCCTCGATCGATTGGGATTCTCCTCTACCGAACTTCAACGCCTGCGACCGGAAATCATCGCCGTCTCGGTGAGCGGGTACGGGGCGGAAGGCCCGTCCGCCACCCGCGCGGGGCTCGACATCGCTGCGCAAGCAGAGAGCGGACTGATGTCGGTGACGGGTGAGGCGGATAGCCCGCCACAACGTGTGGGCGCACCGGTCATAGACCATGCAACGAGCTATGTCGTCGCGCAGGCGGCACTGGCAGCGCTACTTCGACGTGAGCGCACCGGCAAAGGATCGTCCGTCCGAGTCTCCCTGCTGGACGTCGCAATCCACTTGCAGACCGCCAACTGGATCGAGTGGCAGGTATCCGGAAAGCCCATGAGTCGCAAAGGGAACGGACAACCAAGCGTCGCACCGGCGGCAGACGTCTTTCGCGCCGCCGACGGCGAGCTGGTGATCAGCGGATACCAACCGCGCGCATGGATCGAACTGTGCAAGGCGATCGACCTACCCGAGTTGGCCGACGACCCGAGGTTCACCACCAACGCGCTGCGCGTGGAAAACCGTGTTGACCTCGTCGCCACGATCGAGAAGCAGCTGTGCTACCGCAGCGCCGCTGAGGCAGTAGAGCATCTCACTGCGGCCGGAGTGGTTGCCGCAGTTGTGCGTGACTACGACCAGGTAATTTGCGCCGACGATGTGATTGCGAACCGTACCTTCATCCCCGGCACCAACGAACATGGCGAACAGTATTTGACGCCTGCCATGCCCTATCGCGCCGAACCTCCGATGGCACGAACTGAACTTTCACAGGTTCCGGCCTTGAACGAGTGGACAACATCGACGCGCTGAATGCACCGTTCGGGTCGAAATTGACTTTGCACCAACGTAACTGACAAACAGATAGCCATGCACCATCGAGGAGATGTCCAGTGCTGACCACCGCATTTACCGAGACATTCGGAGTTCGCCACCCAATCGTGCAGGGCGGCATGCAATGGGTGGGGAGAGCAGAACTCGTAGCGGCAGTTGCAAACGCCGGCGCGCTCGGCATGCTCACTGCCCTGACACAGCCGACACCTGACGATCTTGCCCGAGAAATATCCCGAACGCGCGAGCTCACCGATCAACCTTTCGGGGTCAACCTCACAATCCTCCCGACGATCACACCTCCGCCCTACGATGAGTATCGCAACGTGATCATCGACTGCGGAGTGAAAGTCGTCGAGACAGCTGGATCGTCTCCCGCGCCCCATCTGCCGCACTTTCACGGCGCAGGCATCAAGGTTCTCCACAAGTGCACCAGCGTCCGCCACGCGGTCAAAGCCCAGGCCCTCGGTGTCGACGGCATCAGCATCGACGGGTTCGAATGTGCCGGGCATCCAGGGGAAGACGACGTACCGGGTCTCGTCCTCATCGCTGCAGCAGCAGAGCGGATCAGCATTCCCATGATCGCGTCCGGTGGATTTGCCGACGCGCGAGGATTGGTGGCCGCCCTGGCGCTTGGCGCCGACGGCATCAACATGGGCACTCGGTTCATGTGTACCGAGGAGTCTCCGATTCACCACAACATCAAGCAGGCGATAGTCGCTGCCTCGGAGGTCGACACGGAACTGATTTTCAGGTCACTGCGCAATACCGCTCGCGTAGCACGCAACAGCATCAGCCAAGAAGTTGTCGAAATCCTCTCCAGTGGTGGCAAATTCGAAGACGTTCGACATCTTGTGGCCGGTGCGCGGGGCCGAGCGGTGTTCGACAGCGGCGACCAGGAGGCTGGCATCTGGACGGCTGGCACTGTGCAAGGATTGATTCACGACATCCCCACAGTGGGTGAATTGGTGGAACGAATTGTCACAGAGGCCGAAGCACTGATTGCCGGACGGCTTACCGGCCTCCTGGATCCTCTCAGCGCCTGACTACGTCCGAACCCACTGGGCGCTACCGTCGGCCAGTTCTTCGCGAATGCCCCTGCCGTTGCGCTCGTCGACCCGCGTGCCGCCGATACCTCGTCCTCGATGCGTCGTGCGGTGACGGGGAGCTCTTCCAGATCGCCTCGCGGCTCGCCATCGCCGCTCGATCGTTTCGGGTGCATCCCGACGATCATTGACGCCAGGACGAGGAAAGGAGGTGTACTCCGAATTGCTTGCGGTCATCAGAGTGACAACCGCAAGGATTTCGATCGGCACCGAGCACGACCTACTCAATGTTGTGTCCATGGTGCTACCAACCCTGTTGTCACCCGCGCCATTGCGATCAACGCACTGTTGCCAGAGTTCCAATAGTTCTTGTGCACATCCAGATTCGGTATGAGTCGGCCAGCACGCGCATAACATCACCGTCGGTCCGAAGTAGCTTCCCCACGCCACGCCGACACTTCTTGGCTTCGACTGAGTACCACCCAGCGTGGTCCGAGAACATGTTGGCCAATCGGGAGGCGACGGTGACCATCGGAAGTGAAAAGATTTCTGTGAACACAACCCTGTTGACAGGGAAAGAGGCGGAGAGCGCCTTCGAACGGTTCGTCGAGTACAACCCTACGTGATCGGTGTACAAGACATGCGCGGCATGAAATCTTTCTGTGTTCGCTCTCGAACGGCGCCAAACCTGATTCCCCGCAACAAGAACAACCCTTTACTCCCGCTCGACCGGTATCGACTGTCCGGACTCAGGGACCGCGGGCGCGTACCTGGGCCCGTTCCCTAGCGGTGGGTCGGGGTTACCACCGAACCACCGACGAAACCGTTGTTATAACTGTCCCAAAGATCCCACAAGGTCTGCAACCCTGTCAGTCAGGGCGATTTGGCAGCGGCGCAACCGAGACCGTGCACGTCGGGCCGGGCAGCTAGTCGTCATCTGCGTTGAGCACACAATCTCGACGTCCCTCTGTTCGGTCCAGGACGGTCGCTATCGACAGCTCCGCTAGGCCTTCAGCAGGAGGTCTGCAATTTTCTTTGCGGTTTCCTTTGCGGATCCTGGGTTCTGGCCGGTGACGAGGTTTCCGTCGACGACTGCGTAGGACACGAAGGGCAGTTTCGCCTTTTCGTACAGTGCGCCGCGCGCTTTGGCTTTTTCCTCGGCGTTGTAGGGTACGAGTTTGTCGACGCGGGCGAGTTTTTCCTCGCGCCAGGCGAATCCGGTGAGTTTGCGGCCGGCGATGAGGTAGCTGCCGTCGGACAGTGTGGTGTCGAGAAGTCCGCAGTACCCGTGGCACACCGACGACACGATCCCGCCGCGTTCGAAGATTTCCCGGGTGATGCGTTGCAGACCTTCGCTACCGGGAAAGTCGTACATGACTGCATGCCCGCCGGTGAAGAAGATCGCATCGTAGTCAGCGGAGTCGACCTGTTCGGGGCTGGCGGTGGAGTCGAGTAGCGCCATCCGAGCAGGGTTGGACCGCCATGCCTTTGCGCTCTTGTCGTAGTTCGGGAATTTGAGCGATCGCGGTTCCAAGGGCACCGCTCCGCCCTCGGGGCTGACTAAAGTCTGCTCGAAACCGTGGTCGTCGAAAACCTGCCAGGCATGGCTGAGCTCGGACAGCCACAACCCGGTCTTATGAGACGGATCGTCGTAGTGGCCGACGTTGGTGACTACGTTCAAGATTCGCTTGGTCATCGAACTCTTCTCTCGATCGCTTTGGTAAGTGGATCTCACCCTTGTACCGCCAGAATCGCAGCAAAAGCTGCTCGCACCCGATCTGCAGCCTCACCGGCTGTGGCCGTCGACATTTTGCCGTCGAGATGCAGACAAGCCAAACCGTGCGCCAATGCCCATGCCGCCGATGCCAACGCCTCGGAATCTGCATCAGGAAAGACAAGCGTCATCCCCATCTGCATCAGCAGATGAATCTCTCCAGCCGCTTGCACGCGCTCGTCGTTACCCGTGTCGCACTCGTTGCCGAACATCAACCGGAAGAGCGCCGGTCGCCGCAGCGCGAACTCGACGTAGGCGACTGCGAATTCGGCAAGATCTGCCGACGTCGACGGTAGCTCGCGGCCGTCTGTCAGGTCCGCCTTCAGATCGCGCAATCCTTGCGCGGCGAGAGCAGATTCGAGTGCTTCACGATCAGCGAAATGTCGGTACGGCGCAGTCGCCGACACACCGACCTCGCGCGCGATCGCGCGCATCGAAAACGGCTCACCCGCCTCGAGCATGCGCATCGCCGACGCCAGCAGCGAGGCCTTCAGATCACCGTGATGGTAGCCACCCTTGACAGATGTTGACACCGTTAACTTTCCTTTCTACGCTCATGTGAGCAATGTAAACATACCTCATTCAGGAGCGCCGATGCCATTCACCGACCCTGCACCCGACAAGTTGGAGACTGACAGCACAGTCTCTCCGGCCTTCGCCCCGTTCACTCTTCCCAGTGGGGCGACACTCCCCAACCGGATGGTCAAGGCAGCCATGGAGGAGAACATGGCCGTAGCTGGACAGCTCCCCGGCAAAGAGCTGTTCGAGCTGTACCACCGCTGGAGCCGAGGAGGGGTGGGAACGATCATCACCGGCAACGTCATGGTTCACGCGGAGGCGCTGACCGGGCCGGCCGGCGTCGTTCTCGACGCACAATCCCCAATCGGGCCGTTCCGCGAATGGGCGGATGCCGCAAAGGGCGGAGGTGCGAAAGTGTGGATGCAGATCAATCACCCCGGTCGGCAGATTCAAGCCGACATGCCCGGTGTCGCATGGTCTCCGTCCGCCACTCGCGTCGAACTTGGCAAGAACAGCAAGCGATTTGCGCATCCCCGGGCCATGACCGCCCTCCAGATCAACGACACCGTCAACCGTTTCGCAACAACAGCACGTCGCGCAGAGGAAGCTGGTTTCGACGGCGTGGAAATCCATGCCGCACACGGCTATCTGCTCTCGCAGTTTCTCTCTCCGTTGGTCAATCAGCGCACCGACGAATGGGGCGGCACCCTAGAGAACCGAGCGCGATTGCTCCTCGACATCGTCCGCACAGTGCGCAGGGTTGTCGACCCGACGTTCACGGTTGCCGTCAAACTCAATTCCGCGGATTTCCAGCGCGGAGGATTCGACTCCGACGACGCAGCGCAAGTGATCGCCATGCTCGCACCACTCGGTGTCGACGTCGTCGAACTGTCCGGAGGGAGCTACGAAGCACCGGCCATGACCGGCCAAGGCCCGGACGATCGCACCCTCGCTCGGGAGGCCTACTTTCTGACTCTTGCAGAGGAACTGGCCGAGGCCAGCCCGGTGCCGTTGATGTTGACCGGCGGTGTGGTTCGGCGACCTGTTGCCGAGCAGGTCCTGGCGAGCGGTGTGGATTTGGTCGGCATGGGCAGTGCGTTGGCGATCGATCCCGATCTGCCGAATCGGTGGCGCCTCGATGCCGCAGCCTCCGTCGAATTAGCCCCGGTGACCATCAAGGACAAGGCCATGGCGTCGGCGGCGAGCATGGCTCGCGTGCGACAGCAGCTTCGACGATTAGGCCGAGGCAAGTCCACGCGGCCGACGGCCAGCCCTGTGGTCGCACTATTGAAAGAGCAGCTGCTGCAGCGCCGCGCGCTCCGGCGGTATCGCCGCTGGTTACAGCACCGCACCCCCTCGATCGGGTAATGCGGACAGTTTCCCGTCATTTCGGCGGCGAACCCAGACAGTGTTGACAGTGCTTACATTCACCCTTAGCCTGATGTAAGCAATGTAAACATTGAATGGTCGACAGAACGAACGGAAGCATGAAAATGACGAACACAGCGACAACCGTCAAGGTCGATCTGGGCGGCCGGACCGTCGAAATTCCGAAGGACGGCCTGTTCGACCGCTACCGGATGGATGTGCCGCTCGACAAGGTCGCCGCCGACCCGCGGGTCCCGAGTGTCGACTTCTTCCGCACGCTTCCGAAAACGCAGGTCCAATCGCCGATCGGCACGACAAGGACGCCGAACTTCTACTACGCGATGTCCTCCGCGCGTTTGACCATGGTGGCCCCGAGCAGGGCGATCCGTAAGCGGATCCCAGAGGAGCTGGCGCCGCTGGAAATCGCACCCGGGTTCGGGCTGGTGTCAGTGATGGCGTTCCGCTACGACGTGTGCGACATCGATTTCTACACCGAGGCGGCTGTGGGTGTGGCGGTTCGCCCGGCGCGCCACGGCGGACTTACCACGGCCGCTGCCGATCTGGTTGCCGCCCTCGGTGACGATCACCTGCACTCCTATGTGCTCTCACTTCCGGTCAACACCGACATCGCCCAGGTGCGCGGCCATGACGGGTACGGGTTCCCCAAGTGGGTCACCGATCTCGATGTCGGCATCGACCACGCACGCACCACGGCCCGCATCGCCAACGCGGACGGCGGCGCCGACATCGCCTTCTCCGCCCCCACCCCGGAGCAGAAGACGTTCGAAACGGGCACGAACGTCTCCACCCTCACCTCGTACACGAAGCGAGACGGATCCTGGCACTCGACCCTCAACCAAACCAACGTCCTCGCCAGCGGAACGTCGTTGTTTCCTCGCGGATTCGATCTGACTCTCGGCGAGGGCAGGATGTCCGACGACCTACGCGCACTCCGGCCCATCCGCACGATCAGATTCGATGCCACCACCTCGGCTCAGGCCGCTCTGCACATGCCGGTCCCGGTCTCGGTTCGCTGACACCTCGTATCGACCGAACATCTCAGGAGTACACCGACATGACCACAACGACCGACACCTCCACAGATCCCCGCGCGGCGCTGCCTGCCACACTGACCACAGGATTACTCGAACGGCTGACAGAACGAGTTACGGCCTCGCCCGACGCTCCCCGCTCGATCACCACTGCCCCGTACACCGGTTCACCACTCGCAGACTTCCCGGTCTCGGCCCCGGCTGACGTCGACGAAGCATTCGTTCGTGCCCGCCGCGCCCAGGCGAGATGGGCAGCGACTTCCGTAGCGGAGCGTGCCAGCGTGTTACTGCGTTTCCATGATCTGGTCCTGAAGAATCAGAACACCGGGCTCGACCTGATGCAGGCTGAGAACGGCAAGACCCGTCGCGATGCGTACCTCGAGATCGCCGACGCTGCCATCGCCGCCCGCTACTACGGCCGCACCGGACCGAAAGTTCTTGAACCCGAACGTCGCCGGGGGGCTCTGCCCTTCCTCACCCGCACGTCCGAGCTGCACCACCCGAAAGGGGTGGTGGCGATCATCTCGCCATGGAACTATCCACTGTCGATGGCGGCGACGGACGCCATCGCCGCACTGATGGCCGGAAATGCTGTGGTGCAGAAGCCCGACACCCAGACCGCGCTGACCGCCTTGTGGGCCATGGACCTGATGTACCAAGCGGGCCTACCGGCCGATGTGTGGCAGATGGTGATCGGCCGAGGCAGTTCGATCGGGGACCCACTCTTGGCGAACGCGGACTACATCATGTTCACAGGGTCCACGGCGACCGGTCGAGACATCGCCCGCGGCGCGGGCCAGCGGCTGATCGGGGCGTCACTCGAACTGGGCGGCAAGAACGCGATGCTCGTCCTCGACGACGCAGATCTCGATCGGGCAGCCGAAGGGGCCGTGCGCGCTGCGTTCCCGTCGGCAGGACAATTGTGCGTCTCGGTGGAGCGCCTGTATGTCGCCGAGTCCGTACACGACGAGTTCGTTGCCAAGTTCGTTCAGCGAACCTCTGCCTTGACCATCGGAGCCTCCTACGACTACGGGGTCGACGTCGGGAGTCTCACCACCGACAAACAACTGAAGACAGTGTCGGCTCATGTCGACGACGCCGTCGCGAAGGGCGCACGCCTTCTGGCCGGAGGGAAGCCACGTCCAGACCTGGGGCCGCTGTTCTACGAGCCGACCATCCTCGCCGACGTCACACCAGAGATGACGTTGCACACGGACGAGACGTTCGGTCCGGTCGTCTCGATCTACGCCGTCGCCGATGACGACGAGGCAGTTGCACGGGCAAACGACACCGTCTACGGACTCAACAGCAGCGTGTGGGGTCGCGACGCCACCCGCGCCCGCTCAGTCGCTGCCCGATTGCGTTCGGGGACCGTGAACATCAACGACGCCTTCGCCGCGGCGTGGGGCAGCATCGACTCGCCGATGGGCGGAATGGGCGATTCCGGCCTCGGGCGTCGGCACGGTATCGACGGCATCCTCAAATACACCGAAGCCCAAACCATCGCCCACCAGTCGCGATTCGGTTTCTACCCACCAGCGGGAATCCCCTGGAACGCGTGGGCACCCGTGGTGAACGCCGCGCTACGCATCTGGAAAACCATCGGCGCACGCTGACAAACACCGCCTGCCAACCGATTTCGACTACCACCACAGGAGAGGCAAGATGAGCACCGTCACCCCCACCATGCGAGCGATCGTCGTCGACGAGAAGAAGAACCTCGTCGTAGAGGAAGTACCGACCCCAACGCCCGCACCTGGCGAGGTCCTGATTCGCGTTGCCGCCGCCGGTATCAACCGCGGTGACGTGATGCAGCGGCAGGGACTCTATCCGCCACCGCAGGGTATCAGCGACATCATGGGTCTCGAAATCTCCGGCACCGTCGTCGCCCTTGGTCCCGGCGTCGACGGTCCGGCACTGGGCCACGAAGTGTGTGCCCTGATCGCCGGAGGCGGGTACGCAGAATACGCAGTAGTCCCCGCATCTCAGTTACTACCTGTACCCGCAGGCGTGACTCTGATCGATTCCGCTGCTCTGCCCGAGGTGGCGAGCACCGTCTGGTCCACGATCGTCACCGACGCAGGCCTGCAAGCCGGCGATCTGCTTCTCGTCCACGGCGGCGGCAGCGGAATCGGAACCCATGCCATTCAGGTGGCCAAGGCGCTGGGGGCGCGCGTCGCGGTCACCGTCGGATCAGAGGCCAAGGCGCAGCGCTGCCGAGACCTCGGTGCCGACATCGTGCTCAACTACCGAGATCAGGACTTCGCAGCCGAACTGGCGGGCCAGGTAGACGTCATCCTCGACATCATGGGTGGGAGCTACCTCAGCCGCAACATCGACGCCCTCGCTGTCGGAGGTCGGCTGGTGATCATCGGCATGCAGGGAGGCTTCACCGGTGAGGCGAACGTCGGTGCACTCATCGGTAAACGTGCGCGAATCATCGGCCTCAACGTGCGCAACCGCCCGCTGACTGGCCCCGGCTCGAAGGCGGAGATCGTTGCGGCCGTCGCCACTGACGAGTGGCCGTTGATCGAACAAGGGCTTATTCGACCGATCATTTCGGCAAAGCTACCCCTGGCCGATGCAGACGAGGGGCAGGCGTTGCTCGAATCGAAAGACTCGGTGGGAAAAGTCCTTCTCCTGCCGCAGAGTTCGTGACAGATCTCAACCGACTGGAGCGAATGACCCCTCACAGGGCACCCACCGCGCACGCACACAGAATCACCCTCACCACCTTCATGAAGGGATGAGAAATGTCGAACACCGACACCGTCAAAGACCTCGGCGCCAAGCTGATGAACGGTGCGCACAAAATCGTGCTCACCGTCAGTGGAGGGCGACTGCTGTCCAAACCCTTCGGAATGCCGGTCGTCGAGCTGCACACGATCGGACGCTCGTCAGGACTCCCGCGGTCGTGTTACCTGACAACCCCTGTCCGAGAAAAGGACTGGATCGTGCTCGTCGCGTCGAAAGGCGGCGACGACCGCGATCCGGACTGGTATAAAAACCTCCAGGCCCACCCCGACGCCGAACTCGTCATGGACGGAGAACGCTTCGCGGTACACACACGCACCGCGTCCGCAGAAGAACGAGCCGCACTGTGGACCAAAGTCGTTGCTGCCTATAAAGGCTACGCCGACTACCAACGACGAACACAGCGCGAAATACCACTGGTGATCTGCCAACTGTGAGAAACGAACACCACGCAGCACAAGACGAAGGCCCACCTCGTCCGTTGTGCACTCCGATTCGTCACCGCTTGCACAGCTCGAGCGCTCCCCTTGTCCTGATCGCGCCCGCGATGGCAATAGGGTCGCACTTCTACGAACCGCTGGTCGCAGAGTTCGCACGGCACGGGTGGGAGGCCCATGCTATTCGACGACGAGGATCCGAACGCGGCGAGCCCCGCGCCGACCGCAGACACGATTGGTCCTACCAGGACGAAATCGACGACATCGAGGACGCAATTACCTGTGCGCGGAGGGATCATCCCGAGCAGCCAATCCTGTTGCTCGGGCACAGTCTCGGCGGTCAACTCGTCGCCGGACACCAACTGAACCACCCGGCGGTCGAGGCAATGGTCACCGTAGCTGCTGCGCTCCCCCACCATCGAACCTACCGATTCTGCGGGCTACACGTCTTGCTCATGGGCGCAGTAGCCGTCCCGCTGCTCACCACACTGTTCGGCTACGTACCGACACCGGCTTTCGGCGGCCCCGGCGCTCGCACGTTGATGCGGCAATGGGCCCGCACGGTCATCACAGGCAACCCACCGTACAAAGCCGATCGGCCGATCGCGACGCCCGCTCTCGTCATCAGTTTCGCATCGGACGCCATGGCCCCACCACGATCGGTGGACATCTTCGCGGAGAAACTGTTCGAAACACGCGCGGTGACACGATGGCAGTACGAGCACGACGACGTCTTGCCCGGTGCGAGCAACGATCACATCAGATGGGTCCGGGGAAGTTCACAGGTGGTCGCACGCATCGTTGCCTGGTGGGAGAAGCCATGACGGTCGCCTCCGACACGCGCGAACATCGATCCATTGACGACCCGACAGGCAATATGTTTAGGTCATGTGAGAGGTGCACACATTCAACCGAACGTCGATCGCTCGTCGGCAGTGCGGGGTCGAAGTAGCGACTACTACCCGATGCAACTGGAGCACGAAACTACTTGCTATGCAGCGGGTTTGCGTACTTCTGCCAGGTACCCTCCCTTCGAATGTACCGGCACTTCTTGACCGAGTTTTCGAAAGACCAACCATCGCCTGCTTCGTCCCATCGTTCCCCCACCCGAGAGGCCAGCTGACATGTCCGAACTACCACCACCGCTCACTCCGTACCTCGAACCGGCAGCGAAGGAGCTGTGCGAGGCCACCGACCCCCACCCCCGAATCTACGAAGTGCCACCCGAAGAAGGACGAAAGATACTGCGGGACCTACAAAGTGGCGACGGCGTCGCACGACCCGACGTCGACGAAGAGTGGGTGGACGTCGATGCAGGCCAATGGGGAACGGTCCGCACTCGCATCATTCGACCGAAAGGCGCTACCGGACCACTGCCGGTGGTGTTCTACATCCACGGCGCCGGATGGGTTTTCGGAGACGACAAGACACACGATCGACTGTTTCGCGAACTCGCGGTAGGCGCCGACGCTGCCGGAGTATTTCCCGTCTACGACCGCGCGCCCGAAGCCCAGTACCCGACCCAAGTCGAACAGAACTACGCGGTTGGGCAGTGGATACTCGAGCACGGAGCCGAGCACGGCCTGGACACTACCCGCATCGCGGTGACCGGGGAGTCCGTCGGCGGATGCATGTCTGCGGTCTTTGCACTCATGAACAAAGAACGTGGAGGTATCGACCTCAAGGCACAGGTGTTGCTCTACCCAGTCACCAACGCGGACTTCGATACTCCGTCCTACCTGCAGTTCGCCGAAGGCTACTACCTCACCCGCGACGGCATGAAATGGTTCTGGGACGCCTACACCTCCGACCCCGCGAAGCGCGCAGAAGTGCACGCCTCGCCGCTACAGGCTTCCCTCGAGGACCTCGCCGGACTCCCGACCACGTTGGTCATCACCGACGAAGCCGATGTCCTTCGGGACGAAGGAGAGCAGTACGCGAATAAGCTCCGAGAGGCAGGTGTCGACGTGACATCGGTGCGCGTGGCCGGAATGGTTCACGATTTCCTATTGCTCGACAGCCTCCGAAACACCCGCGCTGCCAATGTTGCACGGACCCTCGCCGTGGACGCACTCCGTGCCGCACTGCACGGCAGCTGACACAAGTCCGAGCCACGACAGGTAGGCGACAGCGGCGGCACGGAATTAGATCAGTTTCCAAGAGAAACCAACCCCCACCTGTACGGATGCGGGGCCAACTGCACTGCACACTGCGCTAATAGATGTTGCTGCCAAGCCGGCATCAGGGGCGGACGACAGGCACTTATCGTCTCGAACAGACCGTGGCCGGATCCTTTACGCGGGTTGTCTCGCGGGTGGTGCGGCGGAGCACGCGCTCTCCCCATCGAATGAGCGAGGGGATGGACAACGGCGAGCGGGAGACGAGGCATCCTGGGGGATGCCGAACGCGGCCAACGCTTTCGCTACGATTGCCCCAAGCGCAGCGTCATCTCGGCGTGAGGTCGAATGCGGTGGGCCACCGATACTGCTCGCCCGTCTCCCCAGACGTGGGCGCGCACGGCCCATCAGGTCGGACACCTAACCCCAACCTGATGGGCCACCTAGCTCCAAGTCGCGAGATCGGCCGCCGGTGACCGGGTCATCCGTTGTCAGTCGGGCCTGTCCGCGCTGTCAACTTCGGCGGCGTCCCCGCTCCATCCCTTGGGGGCCGGCGCCGGAGTACGGTCGCCCACACCGACACGACGAGCAGAACCACCGCCAACACCACCAGACCGACCACACTGACCCTGGTCGCTATGCGCTCGTAGGTCGCTCCGGCCACCGCCCCGACCGACATCCACGTGCACACCCACAGCACCGCTGACGGAACCTGCGCGAGGGCAAACCTTCGATAGCTCATCCCAGCCGATCCCACCAACCGTGGTGTCACGGTGCGGACGCCGGCGAACCACTGACACAACACGATCGCCAAGGCACCCCTCCGCTTCACCAGGGCCAGCGCCCGTAGTTCGATCGACCGTGACCAGGAGCTGGATCGGCTGAAATGTTTGTCCACAACAGATTTGAGACTGCGACGAATGTTTCCGGATGTTCGAGTGCTGCGGGCGTATCGACCTTTGGCGTAGGCAAGGTGGCCTCCGCCGATCTCGCAGACAATCGCCACGACACAAGCTGCGACCGGGTGAACGGTGCCCGAACTGCCGAGATAGCCGAGCGCTAGGACCGCGGTCACGCCGGGAAGGACGACGCCGATCAGAGTGCCCACTTCCGCCGTGATCAGGACTGAACTGATCACCAACAGCCAGACCGGAGGTAGGCCGGTCAGAAAGTCAGAGGGAAATCGCACGAGACATCGACTGCCCGCATCGGTACACCACCGCGGGCGGCGCATTACGCCACACCACTGGGCTTCGGACGACCTCAGTGAACTTCCCGCGCAACGCAATTCGAAAATCCCGGGCTCTCGGCAGCCAATGGGCGTGGGGATAGGCCAGAACACTCACGTGTCCGTCACGGATCAGGACCTCCGCGATCTGACCGAGAATCGCGCACTGTCTTTCTCCATCGATGAGCGACCACGGGAGGGCGCAGACGATCGCGTCGACGCGATCCACTCCGACGGCGTCCAACAGTCCGGTCAGATCGCAAGCGTCGCCCCAGATCGTCTCGACGCGCGGCCTCGTGCGCCGCAGATGCGCCGCCAAATCGCCGTCAACCTCCACCGCAATATGACGACCACCTGTGGGCAACCGCGCGGAGATGGCATCGGAGACCGATCCGGTACCGGGGCCCAACTCCACGACCACCGGCGCACCCTCGTTCGGTACCACCGCTGCCAGTTCCGCCGCGACCGGCACCGAACTGGGTGCGATCGCGCCGATGGTAAACGGCTTCCGGAGAACGGCTTTCGCGAATTGCCAATTGTTGTTCTGGTTCGATGTCATCGCGTCAACGATCCTCAGAACAATGCGCTCCCACATCGTCCCTCGGGGCTGAATTTCACTAGATTCTCTCGGGGCTTACACCTAAGGGCCGATACCTAAGGGATCGGATCGCCAACTCGGGGCATCGCATAAGGGTCGCAACGGAATTCATCAACGCCTTCAGGCTGACGACGAACATCATCTGCCTCTCGTTGTAATCCACTCGCTCGCAGCCAGGGCCCTACAAGTCGTGACATATGTTCTGCACGTGACGCATTCGGACGCTCCGGAAATGCGGCCGCGATCACGAACCACCCCCACGGCGGAACCCGGGTGATCACCCACTCTCGCCGAGCAAGACAGACCCCGACTGATCCGCCAAACATCGCCCCCAACTCTCCCGCTATCGGCACTGGGCAGTTCCAATCGGCCATCACATCGTGCTGCGACATTACTTCAACGATGGAAAATGCCTCCCATTTCCAGTCGCGCACGAATCGCGGCTACATCGTCCTCAGCGGAAACGAGCGACAGATCGAAGTCGGCCAACGCATTAATCGCGCCTCCACCCATCGTGGCCTTGTTCCTGGTCGTCGTAGTGTGACCGTATGCATTTCCTCCGTGTAGTGCCGCCGTCCGGTCGATCTTTCCCGCGCCGCTTGATATCGGTCTCGGCACGGTTCTACGGTGCACGTGCCGAGTAGCCCTGGCAGCTCGACAACGACAGCGACCGTCGGGTCACGTGCTCGACGCGAACGCGATCGACAACCCATAGGCCACCCCTGCCCCTTTCTCTGCCCCGACCGGGGGTGCCCTATGTCTGGTCAATCCTGATGTGGATCAGGTGATCGGAGGACGCTGCGCCGCTGGGTGAGGGTCGCTGCGGTAGTGCGTGCGATCAGTCGTTTACGCTGGCTGCCTGATCAATCGACGGAATGAGCCTGGCTGAGATCCTCGCAGGAGGGGCATACATGACGGACTACATCACGCCGAGATGGGACCGTTCTGCACTGGTCGTCATCGACCTGCAACGCGACTTTCTCGACGACGGGCAAGCAGCGATCCAGGGCACGACGGGCGTCGTGCCGAACGTCGCGTCGCTGGTGAAGGCCTTCCGGCGTGCCGGACGTCCTGTAGTCCACGTAGTTCGCTTGTACGCACCAGGGAGTTCGGATGTCGACCTATTGCGGCGCCACGTGATCGAAGCGGGTGCCGAGGTGGCCGCGCCGGAAACGGTCGGATCGCAAGTCGCGGAAGGTGTTCTCCCGCAGGGGTTCCGATTGGACACGGAATTGCTTCTCGCAGGAAAGACACAGACCGTCGGCCCGTGCGAGATCGTGCTGTTCAAGCCACGATGGAGTGCATTTCATCGCACCGACCTGGAGTCGCTCCTGCGCCGACAGGATTGTGACACTGTTGTCGTGGCCGGATGCAATTTGCCGAACTGTCCGCGAGCGACTCTGTTCGACGCGAGCGAACGAGACTTTCGGATGGTGCTGGTCACCGATGCCGTGTCGCAGACGAGTTCCGAGCGGCTGACCGATCTCGAAAGTATCGGCGTCAACCTTAATACGACGACCGACGTCCTAGCGTCGTTGCTCGCGAGATAAGGGCGCGCGTTCCAGCGATTTCGTATCGGACTGGTGCGGGTAGAGGGTCTTGTTCTTGAGCATGGCGCAGACGACGTCACAGCGGCGTCTGATCAGGCAAATCAAGGCTGCATTGTGTTCTTGCCGTCGGCGCGTTTTCGGTCGTAATAGATGCAGTGGCCGGGTCGTGGCGTACAGCGAAAGCCGAGAGGAACGGCGCGCGCTTGAGTTTGCGGTTACCTGACCGGGCGGGCGTTCTCCGCGGATCGAGATCCCAGACCGGTGGGTCGCAGGTGCGATTCCGGCGTAGGCGGCCAGGTGGCCAGCGGAGGCGAATGCTGATCCATTGCCTACTTCGAGCAGGATCCTTACGCCGGTCCTGACTCCCACCCCCTGCACGGAGGTCAGGACCCGGGAAAGAGAGTGGTCATCGAGCATCCTCTCCACGTCGTCGCCGATGGAATTGCGTTGCTGAAGAACCTCTTTCAATGAACACGCAAGTTTCGAGCGCCCATACGCGACGCATGTTTGGTGGCGATCGCGGCCAGTTTGCAGGTGCCCGCTGCGCATATGCCCGGCCGGGCCGCCGCAGCGAGACAGGATCTCCAACACCGCCCGATGGGTGATCCGTGGGCCCAGCACTCGTTCGAGAGCTGGGCGAATGCCTGTCAACAGCCTTCGGATTCGGTTGCTGATTCGAGTGGCTTCGCCGGCCAGGTCGTCATCGAAACCGGCGAGCACGCCGAGTTCGGTGCGGGTGTCATCTCCGGTGTCGACTCTGCACAGGGTGTGCGGCATCGTTCGGGCACTGTCGGCGCTGATGAACGCGTCACAGGCATCGGTTTTGGCCTGGCCGGGATACAGATCGGCTATCCGGCGCGTCGACAGCCCCGGTGGGTAGGCCACCTGATGAACGCACCCGCAGGCCACTGCGACCGGCCAATGCGCCGATGGTGTTGGGCTGATCGACCACGATCAAGATCGGTCCGTGCCCTGGCACGTTGGTCGAACACACCCGTAATCGGGTTTCGTCGTTGGGCAGGGCTTCGTCGTACAGACGCGCCCCTTGGTTGTCGAGGCCTACAGCGTGGTGGTCAGATTTGCCCACGTCAAGGCCGAAACGCACGGCCTAACTCGTGTCCATCGAGCAGTCCTTCGTCCGGACCTACCGCTCGCCGATCTGCGCTGTGACTGATTGCCCAGCCCGATCGGACGCTCACAAACGAACTTTGGCGACGTACCCAAACTTCTGCTCGGCGTCAGTTGCTGTGATAGGACCTTGCGCATGCCAGCCTGAGCGACCACCACGATCAGCGCCACCGGTACCACGGCCGGTATCCGCCAGAGCACGGCAGTGGATCATGCTCGCCGCAGAGCGATACCCGACTCCGGAACCTCACGCTGTCGCTCTCACAATGACCCGCCCGGGAATGAGATCTACGTCCGAGATATCGATCCCGAGGGCACCGCGTGCTGCGAGACGCCCGTGGGCTTCGGCGTCGGTGTGGACGGTTGTCAGTGGTGGGGTCGCGAGTGCCCCGTATTCGGTGGCGTCGAACCCGATGACAGCCAGGTCGCGAGGCGCTGTGAGTTTCAGATCTCTCATGGCTGCCAGAGTTCGCAGCGCGACGTCGTCGTCGAAAGCCGCGACCGCTGTCACCGTGGGGTTGGACGCGCGAAACTCCTGCAGTGCATCGGTTCCGGCGTCCCTCGGTGACGGCATCGTGAAGGATGTGAGCGGTGCCAAGTCGAGCGCTGCAGCGGACTCGCGTGCGAACCGTAGACGGACGTCACGCAGGTCGGTGCCATGACTGGGCAGTGCCATAGCGATGTTGGTGTGGCCGCGGCTGGCCAGGTGGTTGATCTGTAGCGCAGAAGTCGCGGCCAGACCTCCTGTCCAACTGCCGTCGTCGCGTTCGTTGCCGTTCAGATATGCCTCCCCGAATGTCAGGACGGCCCGCGGTGTTATCGCGTCGACAACCTGCCGGGTCGATTCCGCGGAGGAGGGCCCGAATTTGACAAGCAGAACGTGCTGGTGGGCGGCGAGTTCGTCGTCGAGGCCGCGAATGTAGCTACGTGAATAGTTGCTCTCTCGTCCGATTGCGATGTTGAGGACGACGATGCGCGACGACCCCTCGCGGAGAGCGCGAGCGGTCCCGTGTGGCACGTAGCCGAGGTCGCGCGCGGCTTGCTGGACGCGCTCCCGCGTGGCGATCGGGATGGTCTGCTTCGGATTGTTGTTGAGCACGAAACTCACAGTGGTCACAGATACTCCACTGGCCGCAGCGACGTCACGCAAGGTCGTCCGCGTCGTACTTCGCATTTCCAGCTCCTATCGGCAGCCCTCACTGTATCGGTCTGCGGCCGACCCATCTGTTACCTTTTCACTATATCGATTTACTATATCGATTTAGTGCACATTCGAGAAGGAGTCACACCCCAATGTCGTCATCCATCACCGAGCATGCGGAAGACATGCCTGGGACTATCGACGAGCACCGCAGCCGGGAAATGACCATCGGTCTCGCCGTGCTTGGCGTGTTCGTCACGTACGTCCCGATCACTGCTGTCGCCGTTGCGCTCACCACTATCGGCAACGCCACGGGTGCCAGTACCTCAGACCTCCAATGGGTCTCCGACTCCTACGTCATTCCCATGGCCGCCGCAGTCCTGTCAGCCGGAGTCTTCGGCGACCTCTACGGACGGCGACGCATCTACCTCATCGGTATGCTGCTGACGATCCTCGGAGCTGCCATCGCGGGAGTCGCGGGAACCTTGGCCGACGTCTCGACTATTCACCTCCTGTGGGCCGGGCAAGCCGTATCCGGGCTGGGCGCAGGTATGTTGCTGCCCACCACGCTCGCGCTCATCGGGCACGCTGTACCCAACCCTCGCGAGCGTGGCAAGTTCATCGGACTCTGGGCTACCGGAATGATGCTTGGCCTCGCACTCGGGCCACTGGTGGCCGGCGGCATCCTGGAGTTCGCAGAGTGGGGATGGATCTTCGCTCCGACTGCGGTTCTGGCGGCCGGAGCGGGCATGTTCGCGATCGCCAAACTGCCTGAATCCCAGTCACCCAAAGGTCGTCACCTGGACTGGCCCGGACAGATCTCGGCGACGATCGCGATCGCTTCCTCGATCTACGGCATCATCGAGGGTGGCGCCAGCGGGTGGACCTCACCTCACGCGATAATCGGCCTCGGGGTTGCAGCGGTTGCCTTCGCTACATTCGTGATCATCGAACTCCGTGCCACCACGCCGCTGATGAATTTAGCGCTGTTCCGTGCGCCCACGTTCTCGGCAGCGGGCTTCTCAGCGTTCATCGCACTGTTCTCGATTGTCGGCAGCATGTTCCTTCTCAGCCTCTTCCTTGGGTCCGTTCAGCAGCTCTCGCCGCTCGAAATAGGCTGGCGGCTACTGTTTGTCACCGGCATCGGCGCCCTGATCAACCCTCTTGTGGGCTTGACGATGCATCGGTTCAATGCAATGACACTCCTTGCGGGCGGACTGGCTTTGGCTGCGGTAGGAATGCTGCTCCTGACCGTAGTCGACGAGTCGACCGGGTTTGCCGACCTCGCGTGGCGCCTTGCGATTTACGGCTTTTCCGTTGCTGTCATGATGACCTCGGTATCAACGGCAGCAATCAACGCTGTGCCTTGGCACCTCGCAGGCATGGCTGCAGCCGCGAATACCGCCATGAGGCAGTACGGCGGGGCACTCGGACCGGCCGTTCTCGGTGCCGTCTTCGCGATCCGGGTCAATGGCGGCGCCAATCCGGCGGCCGCGTTTCATACCGCATTGATCCTGACAGCAGTCTTACTGGCCATCGCTGCCACCGGCTGTTTAGTCGCTTCCCGCAGTTCCGCCAATCCCACGAACCATCTCTGAGGGTTCTGCCCGGACCGGCGCTCCACATTTACCCGACGTGGAGCGCCGGCCCACCATGCAGGAGAGATAACGCGGCTCGGGACTCAGGGCCCAGCAGACGCGTCGAACACGAAAAAACGGCCTGAAACCAACCCCTTCACACAGAGTGTCGAGTGTCCGCCAAGAACACGAAAGTGCCACGGCAGGTCGAACTCATCGGAATCGGCCTTTCACGTAGTACCCACGGGTGGTGCAAGGAGGAAAGCGATTTCAAACCGCCGGGATCGGACGACCGCGCACATCCTCGCCGTCAACCGGATCCGGGGCAGAGACGAGGGCCTGGACATCGGCACAGACTTTAATCCTCCACCGCGAGCGGACGAAAACCATGGGTACCACAGCTGCCAGCTACGCCGCACCTTCCGACAACCCTGGCAGCGAACCCACAGGTAACCATCGCCATGGTTCGACTACAACGAATGTGACCGCGACTTCCCCTAGCCTTCCGAGCACCCCTGAGGGCACCACTCACCCGAACACATTTGCCCGCAAAGATCGTCCATGTCGTATCCAAGCTCAGCTGTCGCTGATGTAACGAAACAAACACTGACGCTTTGCGACAACGACATCATGATGTGTTCGGCAACACACCAATCCGTAAACAACCAAAGAGAACGACGAAAATATCACGACTGCAACAATATTCAGCCCACCGAAATCGGAGCTCACACCGCTCCGACGCCAACCCCGCATGGACGTGTCATCACCGCCTTTCAAACCTGAAACAGCCATCCGAAATCCAATCCTTCGCTTAGGGTTTCGATGCGCTCAACAAGAACACGAACGAACTGCGGCAGGTCGAACTCATCGGTTTCGCCGCCGGGTATGATGACGTACTCGATCGCAAGTGGTCTCATCCTGGCCGGACCGATCGCCGGGTGGATCGACAGTTCACTGGCGACCGGCCGTGTAGTGGGGAGTCTTCACCTTCCCGATCGAAATCGGGCTTGCAGTCAGTACCTATGAATGACGCTGGGAAGAAAGCGATTCCGGGCCATCGGCATCGCAGCGACTGCAGAAATTTTCGCCGTCAACCGCATCCGGGACCTCAACGAGGGCCTCTGCCATCGTCTACGACCATCTTTTCCAACAGGACTAGCACCAATCGTCCTTGCTCGATGATCCGTGGTGCTCCACTAAGCCCTCCTCCAAGAACAAGGAGTCCTACTTCACTCCAGGCAGGTCACTTCAAACTCGAAACACTTTGCAATAAAACGAGTTTGAACTGCTCTTCCTACACGGGTAGCGAGTTGGCTCGACTGAGTGCCCTGCTCGTGATCTACCGATACCTGGGCCGAAGCGAGCGACGGACAGTACGCCACAGCCGCACACGCCGGCAAAGCTACCGTGATTCGGGTATGGCTGTGGCACAACTGTATTCACAACCGAATGTGACCGCCATCGACAAGACATTTTCCAGTCGGCTGTTCAGACTTTTTCAGCGAGAACGTCAAGGTAGCTGATTTCGGGCGGCGCAGCGAAGAGTTCGTCGGCGCGTTCGCCGAGGGCCTTGCCGACCGGACCATTGAGATGTGTCTCGCGGGCAGCTTGGTCCGGGAATGCGTCGATGATGCCGAACGACGAGGGCCCGAACCGCACCGCGAACCAGGGTTTCGTGCCGGGCTCCTGCTCGACGAGCGGCAGTGCCGATCGGAGGAATTCCTCGACCGCTTCTTCCTTGCCGGGCTTCGCTTCAAGTCGGACCAGCAGCGCCTTGGTGGCCATATCGGATCTCCTCTTCGAGGTGGTGAACACTGTCAAGCATCACACCATCCATCGGTTAATGGAAGGTACCCAGACCCACCGTTCGAGGAAACCGATCCCAACCCCTAGCGATCGTAGAGCCGAAGGAGGAGACTCCATGGTGAGGGAATGCGATGCCTGGATGCAGCCGCAGTTGCGTCGATGGCAGGAAAAATGTTGGTGCGCCAACATTTTGGTGCGGTCTTCACTTCCGCGCGCCGTGGACCTTCCCCGAACAGCACGATTCATTCGGTCGGTCGCTCACGCGTGGACGCCTGCGGCCGGCGAGATCAACCGGAAAGCCGCAGCTACAAGACAAGGGAGTGCCGCGATGAAAGCGCTTGTATACGACGGGCCTCGAGAGGTCCACGTCAAGGACGTGCCCGATGCGCGGATCGAGAATCCGACAGATGTGCTGGTGAAGATCACGAGCACCAACATCTGCGGGTCGGATCTACACATGTACGAAGGCCGCACCGATCTGGAGCCCGGAATGGTCCTCGGTCACGAAAACTTGGGCATCGTCGCCGAAGTCGGCAATGCAGTGGTCAAAGTATCGCCAGGGGATCGAGTGTGCTTGCCGTTCAACATCGGCTGCGGCTTCTGCCGAAACTGCGAGGAAGGGTTGACCGCGTTCTGCCTGACGGTGCACCCCGATCCGAAGATGGCCGGCGCTGCATTCGGTTTCGCGGGGATGGGCCCGTTCTGGGGCGGACAGGCGGAATATCTGCGAGTGCCGTTCGGCGACTTCAACTGTCTGCGACTGCCCGAGGATGCCCAGGACAAGGAAACCGACTACGTGATGCTGTCGGACATCTTTCCCACCGGATGGCATTGCACCCGCCTGGCCGACATGCAACCCGGCGATTCGATGGTGGTCTACGGCGCTGGCCCAGTCGGTTTGATGGCCGCGTATTCGGCGATGATCCAGGGAGCGAGCAAGGTGATGATCGTCGACCGCCACCCCGACCGACTACGCCTGGCCGAAGAGATCGGCGTCGTCCCCATCGACGACTCGAAGGGCGACCCCGTCGAGCAGGTCCTCGAGCAAACCAACGGGAAAGGCGCAGACAAGGGGTGCGAGTGCGTCGGCTATCAGGCACACGACCCGCAAGGCCACGAGGACGCCGCCATGACGATGAACCGGCTCGTGGATTCGGTGCGCTTCACCGGCCACATCGGGGTGGTCGGCATCTTCCTTCCCCAGGACCAGAACGGCCCCGACGAACTCGAGCGCAACGGCAAGATCGCCTTCGACATGGGCAAATTCTGGTTCAAGGGCCAGAAGATCGGCACCGGACAAGCGAACGTCAAACACTACAACCGGCAACTGCGCGACCTCATCCACGAGGACCGGGCAAAGCCCTCCTGGATCATCTCCCACGAACTCCCGCTCGCCGAAGCCGAATCCGGCTACCAGCACTTCGACGCTCGCGACGACGGCTGGACCAAAGTCGTCCTGCATCCCTGACACGGCCAGAACCGAGAGGAGCACAACGATGCCAATGCCACTGCAGGGCAAGCAGATAGCGATATCGACTGCCGACGGGGCCGGAGGAGCAGAAGTCGTAGACGAACAGGTCGCGATCGACGGGAACCTGATCTCGAGCCGCTCGCCCGACGACCTTCCTGCGTTCCGTCAGGCCATCGTCGAGCAGTTCGCGAAGCTCGGGGCAGGTGCGTCATGACCGTGAACCAGACCTCGGTGTCCCTCGACGATGCGCAGCGGGTCATCGCCGCAGGACAGGCCAAAGCCACCGAGATCGAGTCGCCGTCGAACATTGCGGTGGTCGATGCCGGCGGCAACCTCGTGGCTCACGTGCGGATGGACGGTGCCTGGATCGCCAGCATCGACATCTCGATCAACAAGGCGTTCACCGCGCGGGCATTGGACGTCTCGACCGAGGACCTCGCGGCCAACGCGGGCCCGGGCGAGCAGTTCTACGGGATACACGCCTCCAACGCCGGGCGCATCATGATCTTCACCGGCGGTGTGCCTCTGCGGCACAACGGCCAGGTCGTGGGCGCTGTCGGCGTCAGCGGCGGCACCGGGGAGCAGGACAAGACCGTCGCCGAGGCGGCCGTGGCGGCGCTGTGAGCGGTGGACTGCGTCGTCAGGTCAGAGAACGCATCGACAGGGCAACGTCGAACATTCCGACGTTGCTTTAAAGCTAGTCGCGGCCCCGCGACTGCGACTGGACCGAAGTCGTCCCGCATCCTTGACGCGGCCAGGACCGAGACAAACATAACGACGAGCGGACGTGCACATCCGCGCGCCGCGTCAGGGGCAAACCGAGCCCTCGGCCGAATGATGCCGCAAGGAATAGACGATAATTACGCAAGTCCAGCGATATCGGTGTCCGAAAAATGTTGATTTGCAATAAATTCCGCCTGAGCGGTCTGTTGACCAGCCACAGAACGGGACGTTGAACCGTGCAGCACGCGGGTGTGCGCCACCTACTCGCAACCAATTGGAACCGGCCAGCGGTGGCTCATTACCTTTCTGTCACAAGGAGATTCGATAGAACTACAATGAATCTCGTCCGGGTTCAACGGAGCTGCTGTTCACTGACTGTGACGATCTTTCGCAAAGGGAGTTCTCCTTTTGCATGCGCCGCGGTAGTGTGGACGTACCGCAGTAACGGCCGACACTCGGAGTTTCGTGCGATGGCCGCGGCGATCGGGTTCGGGCGGGCATCTTCGACCAAGGGCAGGCGTGGTCACCGCTGCCCCGTTTCACACCGCCCATCAGGCGAATGTTGTTGACGCCCTTTAGGTGGACGAAAAGACTCATCATGGCTGGGTGGTTCGTGAGCTCAACCGGTTGACCGGCGATCGGGCCCTGTCAGTACGCACACGCCCGGCGAACCCCACAACATCAACGCTGAGGGGCGTGATGTCAAAACTCAGCGATGTCAAAGCGCAGTCGCGGAAATCCTCGGCTGCTGTCAAGCCTCACGCCCGCCATCCACGGATTGGTGTCGGGCGCCGTTATCGGCGCCCTGCTCGGTCTCCGTGACTTCACCCAATCCACTCGCCAAAACCAGGGAACTACGAAGTCCTTGCCGACATCGAGCGAAGTTGCGGGCGGAATCGCACTTGCTCAACGGCCGGGCCGATCGAAAGGAATTGAGTCATGACAACTGCTGTAGGCATCGACTTGGGCACAACCAACTCGGTCATCGCAAGCTGGCAAGGCGGCGAGCCGGTGGTCATCTCCAATGTGGAGGGAGCACGGACGACGCCTTCGGTGGTGGCGTTCACCGAGAACGGTGAGCGTCTGGTGGGCCAGCTTGCCCGACGGCAGGCGATCTTGAATCCGAAGGGCACGATCTACTCGGCGAAACGCTTCATCGGACGTCACTACGACGAGATCTCCGAGGAAGCCAAAGCGGTCAGCTTCGACGTCGTAGCGGGTGACAACGGTGAGGCCCGCTTCGACGTGCGCGGCAAGAAATACGCACCAGAGGAGATCAGCGCTCTCGTGCTGCGCAAGCTCGTCGACGACGCGAGCAAGTTCCTCGGTGAGAAGGTGAAGGAAGCGGTCATCACTGTTCCTGCCTACTTCAACGACGCGCAACGAAACGCCACCAAGGACGCCGGCCGTATCGCAGGCCTCGAGGTTTTGCGGATTATCAACGAACCGACCGCTGCGGCACTCGCGTACGGCATGGACAAACAGACCCACGAAACCGTACTGGTCTTCGACCTCGGCGGCGGAACCTTCGATGTGAGCCTGCTGGACGTCGGAGAGGGGGTAGTCGAGGTTCGTTCCACGGCCGGCGACTCCCACTTGGGCGGCGACGACTTCGATCGACGCGTGGTGGACTACCTCGCCGACGAATTCCAGCGCGCGGAGAACATCGATCTGCGTAAGGATGCGCAGGCGTTGCAACGACTGTTCGAAGCCGCGGAGAAGGCAAAGGTTGAGCTGTCCTCGGTGACCCAGGCCCAGGTAAACCTGCCTTTCGTCACCGCTGACGCGAATGGTCCCAAACATCTCACCACTACGATCATGCGATCGAAGTTCGATGATTTGACTGCCGATCTGGTGGAACGGTGCCTCGGCCCGGTGAAGCAGGCCATGAGTGACGCCAAGGTCGCCGCCAACGACATCGACGAAGTGATACTGGTCGGCGGTTCGACACGTATCCCGGCTGTACAGGCGCTGGTTCGCCGGCTGACCGGCGGCAAGGACCCCCACATGGGCGTCAACCCGGACGAGGTCGTTGCCCTCGGAGCCGCAGTCCAGGCAGGCGTGCTCAAAGGCGAGGTTTCCGATGTGTTGTTACTCGATGTCACCCCACTGTCCCTCGGCGTCGAGACGCAGGGCGGGGTGATGACGAAGATCATCGAGCGGAACACGACGATCCCGGCACGGCGCAGCGAAGTGTTCTCCACGGCGGAAGACAATCAGTCCGCCGTAGACGTCGTGGTGTTGCAGGGCGAACGCGAACGTGCGGCCGACAACCGGGTGCTGGGCCGGTTCCGGCTGGAAGACATCCGCCCCGCGCCACGTGGCGAGGCCCAGGTGGAAGTCATTTTCGACATCGACGCCAACGGCATCCTGAACGTCACCGCTCGCGACAAGGATACCGGCAAGGAACAGAGCATCACGATCAGTGAACAGGGCAACCTGGATCAGGGTGAGGTCGAGCGCATGTTGGCGGAGGCCGAACGGAACCGGGGTGAGGACGAGGCGCTGCGCAAGGCGGTCGACGCGCGCAACGGGCTCGATTCGGTTGCGTATCAAGTGGAGCGGCGACTCGCCGAACTCGGTGACAGTGCCCCGCCGCATGAGAAGGCGCGGGCCGAGATGCTGGTTGCCGACGCCCGAAAGGCCGTGCAGGACGGCGCTTCACCCGCGGAGGTTCAGCCACTCACCTCGGAGCTGCAACAGCTGCTCTACGGACTTGTGCCGGACCAGTCGGACGACGGCCAAGCAGGCGGCGCTGATGCTGCGTCGTCGAATGACGGCGACGTGATCGACGCCGAATTCGATCGAAGCTGAGGCGCACGATGGAAATGTCTGCAGATCATTCGACGACTGAGCCGACTACCAACAGCGCCGACACGGATCAAAGCAAGACCGAGTCCGATCGCGCCGAGACGGCAGACGAGCTGTCTCAACTCGAGGACCGTTGGCGCAGGGCCGTCGCAGATCTGGACAACCTGCGCAAGCGATACGCCAAAGATCTGGACCGTGAACGCGCCGCGGAAGTAGCGAAGGTTTCGGCGGCGTGGCTGCCGATACTGGACAACTTGGAGCTTGCGCTTGCACACGCAGGCAGCGATCCGCAGGCCGTCGTCGAAGGTGTGAAGGCGATCCGGGACCAGGCGGTACAGGTGCTCTCACGACTCGGCTTCGAGCGCCACGACGAGGCCGGTGTGCCGTTCTCCCCGGAACTCCACGAGGTGGTCAGTGTGGTAACCCGACCCGACCTTCCATCCGGGACCGTGGTCGAGGTCTTGCGCCCGGGTTATGGAGAGGACGGGCGACAGTTGCGGCCCGCCGCGGTGGTCGTCAGCCGCCCAGAGGGGTGAGCACCGATGGCCCGTGACTACTACGAAGTACTCGGCGTACCGAAGGGCGCCGGCACCGACGAAATTCAGCAGGCGTACCGCAAGCTGGCCCGCAAGTACCACCCCGATGTGAACAAGGATCCCACTGCGGAGGACAGGTTCAAGGAGGTCAACGAGGCCTATCAGGTGTTGTCCGACCCGGACACCCGGAAACGCTATGACCGATTCGGTGACGACTTCCGGCATGTACCCGAGGATTACGACGAACGGGTGCGGGCAAACGCCGCCGGGTACGGCGGTGGCGGGAGACGGGTGCACTTCGGCCACGGTGTCGGTGGTGAGGGTGCCGTCGACTTCGAAGACCTCTTCGGGCAGATGTTCGGCGGAGGCGGTGGGTTCGGACCGATTCCCGGCGCCGATCAGGAGGCCGAACTGGAACTGGCTCTGGAAGAGGCCTATCAAGGCGGAAAACGCACTCTCAGACTGGACGGACGGCAGTATGACGTCGACATTCCAGCCGGCGTCCTGGACGGCCAGCGAATCCGGTTGGCCGGGCAAGGAGGCCGAGGCAACGGTGACGCGCCGCCTGGGGATCTGTACCTCGTGGTGCGGATCAAACCGCATTCACGGTTCCGCGTGCAGGGTCGGGACATCTACGTCGATCTGCCCGTATCGCCATGGGAGGCGGTTCTCGGGTCGACAGTCGTCGTTCCCACACCGGGCGGAGAGGCGAAAGTCAAAGTGGTGCCTGGCTCTTCGACTGGTAGGAAGCTGCGCCTGCGCGGAGAGGGAATGCCGAATCCGCGCGGTGCCAACGGCAACCTCTACGCCGAAATCAAGGTGATGGTTCCGCCGAAACCGACAGCACGTGAACGCGAACTGTTCGAGCAGTTGGGCGCCGAATCGAACTTCAATCCGAGGAAAGAGACATGAGCACCTCAACGCCGATCACTCAGTACGTATTGGTTCGCCGTACCGGATTGTCGCCGGACGCCTTCGCCGAACGTACTGGCCTGCACCCGGATCTGGCACGAAAACTCGTGGCTCTCGGACTGCTCGACGCCCACCGCTACGCCGGCGGAGAGATGTCGTTCGACCCATCCGAAGTGACCCACGCCGCACGCATCCAACGACTGCGGACGGGTCTGGGTCTCAACTACTCGGCAATCGGGCTCGTGCTCGATCTGCTGGAACGAATCGAAAGACTCGAAACAGCGGCCCGCAGAAGGAGGACATCCTCATGGACACCGGCAGCTTGACCGAAAAGTCACGAGAAGCCTTGCAGGAAGCCCAGAATGTTGCGACCAGAATGGGCCACACCGAAGTCGACGGAGAGCACCTGCTGCTCGCATTGGTCGATCAGCAGGATGGGTTGGTGCCCCGACTGCTCGAACAGGCCGGCGCGAATGTCGAAGCACTTCGATCCGATCTGGATCGTGAACTGTCGCGTAGGCCGAAGGTCAGCGGCCCCGGCGCGACCCCCGGTCAGGTGATGATCACCCAGCGTCTGGCCAAGCTGCTCGATGCCGCAGAGCGGGAGGCGAAGAGACTCAAGGATTCCTACGTGTCGGTGGAGCATCTTGTGATGGCCCTCTCCGAGGAAGGATCGGCCAGCGCGGCCGGGCGGGTCCTCGCCAGTCACGGGGTCACACGGGACGCCTTCCTCACAGCGCTGACGAAGGTGCGCGGCAATCAGCGTGTCACGTCGGCAACCCCGGAGGGGGCGTACGAGGCATTGGAGAAGTACGGGCGCGACCTCGTCTCCGAGGGACGGGCAGGCAAACTCGATCCGGTCATCGGCCGGGATGCCGAGATACGCAGGGTAACTCAGATTTTGAGCCGGAAAACGAAGAACAACCCGGTGCTGATCGGCGACCCCGGTGTAGGTAAGACTGCGATTGTCGAGGGTCTCGCCCAGCGGATCGTCCGCGGCGACGTGCCCGAGGGCCTACGCGACAAGACGATCTTCTCGCTCGACATGGGTTCTCTGGTGGCCGGTGCGAAGTACCGCGGCGAGTTCGAGGAGCGACTGCAGGCCGTGCTGTCCGAGGTGAAGGCTGCCGAGGGGCGCATCCTGTTGTTCGTCGACGAGTTGCATACCGTGGTCGGAGCGGGCTCGGTCGGCGGCGAGGGGTCTCTCGACGCCGGCAACATGCTCAAACCGATGCTCGCACGCGGCGAACTGCACATGATCGGTGCCACCACTCTCGACGAGTATCGCAAGCACATCGAATCCGATGCGGCACTGGAGCGTCGATTCCAGACCGTTCTCGTCGACGAGCCCAGTGCCGAGGATGCGATCTCGATTCTGCGCGGACTTCGAGAACGCCTCGAGGTGTTCCATGGCGTGAAAATTCAAGACGGTGCATTGGTGGCCGCCGTGACCCTCTCGCACCGGTACATCACCGACCGCTTCCTTCCGGACAAGGCGATCGATCTCGTAGACGAGGCATGCGCTCGGCTCCGCACCGAAATCGATTCGATGCCTGCCGAACTCGACGAGCTCACCCGGAAGGTGACCCGTCTGGAGATCGAAGAGGCCGCACTGTCCAAGGAAACGGACGCGGCCAGCAAAGCGCGCCTCGAAGAATTGCGCAAGGAGCTGGCCGACCTGCGGGCCGAGGCAGACGCCCGGCACGCTCAATGGGAGGCGGAGCGGCAGGCGATCCGGCGGGTGCAAGAACTGCGAGGAGATTTGGAACGGTTGCGCGTCGAGGCCGAGGCCGCCGAACGCAACTACGACCTCAATCGGGCAGCCGAGTTGCGATACGGCGAGATCACCGAGCTCGAACGCCGGCTCGAGGCGGCGGAGGAGCAACTGGCCACCAGACAAGGCCGAAATCCGTTGCTGCGTGAAGTGGTCACCGAAGACGAGATCGCAGAGATCGTGGCCGCATGGACGGGTATCCCGGTCGCCCGGCTGCAAGAAGGTGAGCGGGAGAAGTTGTTGAAGCTCGACGAGATCCTGCACGAGCGGGTCGTCGGTCAGGACGAGGCGGTGCAACTGGTCGCGGACGCTGTGATCCGGGCGAGGTCCGGTATCCGTGATCCTCGTCGACCGATCGGTTCGTTCATTTTCCTGGGCCCGACGGGCGTCGGAAAGACCGAGCTTGCAAAGACATTGGCCAGCGCCCTATTCGACAGTGAAGACAACATGGTGCGCCTCGATATGAGCGAGTACCAGGAACGGCACACGGTGAGTCGGCTCATCGGTGCACCTCCCGGATACGTCGGGTACGACGAAGGTGGCCAGCTCACCGAGGCGGTGCGGCGTAAGCCGTACTCCGTGGTGCTCTTCGACGAGATCGAGAAGGCCCACGCCGACGTCTTCAATACCCTGCTGCAGGTGCTCGACGACGGCCGGATCACCGATTCTCAAGGGAGGCAAGTCGATTTCCGGAACACGGTGATCATCATGACCTCCAACATCGGATCCCAGCATCTCCTCGACGGGGTCACAGCCGACGGCGAAATCAAGCCGGACGCCAGGGAACGGGTGATGGCAGAACTGCGCGGGCATTTCCGCCCCGAATTCCTCAACCGGGTCGACGACATCGTGCTGTTCTCCCCACTCACCCTGCCCCAGATCGAGTACATAGTGGAACTGCAACTCACCGACCTCCGAAACAGGTTGTCGGAGAGACAGATACACCTGGAAATCACGCCGGAGGCACGCCGACTGATCGCCGAACACGGGTTCGACCCTGTCTACGGTGCGCGGCCGCTGCGCCGATACATCGCACACGAGGTCGAAACCAAGATCGGCCGTGCACTGTTGCGCGGCGAGATCAAACCGGACGGCACCATCAGCGTCACGGTGGACGGCGGCGAGCTTGCCGTCGCGTATGCCGAACCCGCCTTCGCGGCGGCCTGAGAAGAGGTAACTGGTCATGGGATCCGAAAAGGTGAAGTGCCCGAACTGCGGCAAGACCAACAACATCCCGGCAGCAGGGGAAGGAAAACCTCGCTGCGGCAACTGCCACGAGCCGCTGCCCTGGATCGCCGCGGCGGGAGACGGTGACTTCGCGGAGATCGTCGAAAAATCCTCGGTGCCTGTGCTCGTGGATCTGTGGGCGACGTGGTGCGGCCCGTGTCGCATGGTCAGCCCCGCGCTCGAGCAGCTCGCCAGAGAACACGTCGGCCAGATCAAGCTGGTCAAGGTCGACGTCGATGCTGCACCCCGGACGGCTGAACGATTCACCGTCCGCGCCGTGCCGACTCTGCTGGTGATGGACCGGGGTCAGGTTCTCGCTCGCCAGTCGGGCGCAGCTCCGGTCCCCCAGCTGCGCACGTGGCTCGATCAGGCGCTCTCGGAAAATGCCGGCGAGGAGGCGAAGTCATGAGTCCTGTCCATGCGGACCCACATGTAACCGCGATCCGGGCCGTGGTGCCCCGTACCCCGCAGGGCTGCGAGGAATGTCTTCGCCTCGGCACCCCGTGGGTGCATCTGAGGCTGTGCCTGACGTGCGGACACGTCGGTTGCTGCGACTCTTCGCCGGGCAGGCACGCGAGTGCTCACGCTCACACCATCGGGCATCCGATCGTCCAGTCGATGGAGCCCGGCGAGGATTGGCGGTGGTGTTATGTCGACCAGAACTTCGTCTGAGGGCGCCTCACCCATCGGGTACAGCCCGCCGGTCGACGACGAGACCCCGGACGAGGAGGGCGCCTTCCCGCGGCTGACGGACGACCAGGTCGCGAAGCTCGAGGTCGGTGGCTCGCGTCGACCGGTTCACGCCGGCGAGGTGCTGATCCGAGAAGGCGCGCCTGACAACGATTTCGTCGTCGTCCTTTCCGGAAAGATCGTAGTCGTCGACGAAGGCGACGCGGACGGCGAGCGCCGGATACTGCGCGTGCACGGTCCTGGGCGTTTCCTGGGCGAGCTCGGACTTCTGGAAGGTCAGGTGGCGTTCTTCACCGCCGAAGCGATCGAGGACGGCGAGATACTCGTCGTCCCGGCCGAGCAGGTACGCGAGCTGATTGCCCACGATCCCGTGCTCAGCGATTTGATCCTGCGCGCCTACCTTGTGCGTCGGCACTTGCTGATCGGGCTCGGCTCCGGATTCCGGATCATCGGCTCCTGCTTCTCCCCGGATACGTTGCGACTTCGTGAGTTCGCGATGCGAAACCGTCTGCCCCACAAGTGGTTCGACTTGGAACAGGACGAACGAGTGGAGCAGCTGCTACGCAGCCTGAACGTCGCACCCAAGGACACACCCGTCGTGATCTGGCACGGCGAGAAGGTGCTGCGCAATCCGACGAATGCGGAACTCGCACGCGTCGTCGGGCTTCCTGTCCCGGCACCCGTCGCGGACGCAGCCAAGGACGTCTACAACCTAGTCGTCGTGGGTGCCGGACCGGCCGGCCTGGCCGCATCGGTGTACGGCGCCTCGGACGGGTTGAACACGGTGACGTTGGAGCGGATCGCTGCGGGCGGCCAAGCCAGTACCTCATCCCGGATCGAGAATTATCTGGGATTCCCCGCCGGGGTCTCCGGCTCCGAATTGGCCGAGCGAGCCGTGCTCCAGGCCGGGAAGTTCGGCGCCCGAATCCTGGTGTCGGCAGAAGTGACCGGTTTGGGATCCGAGGCCGGGAACCACGTGCTCCGACTGGCGGACGGCGGGTCGGTGCACGCCCGGGCCGTTGTGCTCGCCGCCGGGGCGCGGTACCGCAAGTTGGCCGTTCAGGGGATCGAGGCGCTGGAAGGAACAAGCGTGTACTACGCCGCAACGCATCAGGAAGCACGGATATGCGGCACCGACCCGATAGCCATCGTCGGTGGCGGCAACTCCGCCGGCCAGGCCGCCGTCTTCCTCGCCGAGCACGTCTCACAGGTGCACCTGCTCATCCGCGGCGATGACCTCGGGAAGAGCATGTCCCGATACCTGGTCGACCAGATCGAACACCATCCGCGGGTCACCGTGCACCGGCACACCGAGATTCGTGCGGTCCACGGCGAGAAATACCTCGAAGCAATTGCGGTCGAGGACAATCGCACCGGCGACCAGGACACGATTCGGGTGCGCGCCCTGTTCGTCTTCATCGGGGCAGTACCGCACACAGGGTGGCTTGCCGACGCGATCGCACTCGACGACCACGGCTTCGTCCTCACCGGTGTGGACGCGATCCACGCACGAGCGGACGGCAGCCTGCCAATCAACGGCGGCCTGTCCAGGACGCTCGAAACCAGCCTGCCCGGCCTGTTTGCGGCGGGCGACATCCGCCGCGGTTCGGTGAAACGAGTCGCATCCGCCGTCGGTGAAGGAGCGATGGCCGTACGCCAAATCCATGAATACTTCGAAAGGAGCTGACGACATGCCAGTAATGGGCACCGTGAAATTCCAGCGGTTCTTCAGGGCAGCGGCCGGACTGCAGGTCGACCGGAACGATCTCAAGCGCTATACCGATTTCATCGACGACAAGATCTACGACGTGATCCTGATCGGGAAAGCCTCCGCGAAAGCAAACTTGCGCGACGTGATCGAACCGTGGGACCTGCCGATCACCAAGGGATTACAGGAGAGCATCCACCGGTTCGAAAAACTCGACGAGGAGATCGAACTTCAACCGCTGCTCGATCAGCTCACGGCCCGCCCGCCCTTGGACGTGGCCCTCTCAGAGGAGACAGAGCAACGACTGCCGCTGATCGCAGGAGGGTTGAGCGTAGCGCTGGCGCAAACTTTCGCCACGGTCGAACCGGACCGCAAGAACCCCGGCACAGCCCAATGGACAGTCGCCTTCGACATCTTCCACCTACTTCTGTGATTACCACCCGTCCCGGCTGACAGCGCGTCTGAGTTCGAATATGCTGTCCGGCTGCGAAAATACCGGTGCGATTCAGAACTGCCTGTCAGTTGGCGTCGACGACGGAGGATTTCCGGCGAGAGGTGCGGTTTCCGCGCTCGATTCTCGAGCAGCGAGAACTCCAGTGAGGGACTCGATTACAGCCCTCAGATCTTCTGCCGTGAGCGAGTTCGGCTTACACGCCGAACCTCTGACACCGGTAATCCGCGTGGCCAGGCGGCGAGCAGAACTTGTCGATCGGCGATCACTCCTTCGGCTCATCTGAGAACCTTTCGTCTTCACTTTCTCGATCCCCGCATCGGGCGGGCCCTGAGCACTTCTGGGCGCGCACAGCTCAAGGCCCGGCAAGGAGACCAGCGAGGGTGATATGGCCTTGCCTTGACGAACACCCGCCCGATTGTTTGCCCCCTCGAACGGAACGGGTGCCCCCGACCCGACGAAGGTTATTGCGCACTGCTTGTAGACGACAGGGTCGAAAGTCCCAGTTCCATTGTGATGAGCAAGCTTTGACGGTGGCCGAAGTGTTCTCCCTTACAGCCGGTTCGGTGTGTGCACGAACACGGACATCGTTCGCAGCGACTCCGACGAACGAGCACCCGCGATGTTCGATGCCCGATCCACCCGCAAACATCGGGAAAAGACCTATTTTGCAAAAGCATTCGGAACAGACGTCTGCAAACCAAATACCAGGAACGGGCCACCTTTCCAGGCACCGCGGCTACTGCGCCGCTAGCGTGACGACCAAGATGTTCACCTTGCCATGCAAACGGCCATGTCACTTCTTGGCATCGAAGGCGACTGAACATGATTTATACCGATCGCACTGTTTATGGTTGAAGATGTGCGGACGACATGAACGTCGACTTCGCACGGATAGTGGGTCATCGGTGTTGTGTGCTCAATGCCGACGTCGGTCATACGCCCCGACTCGCACACGCAGAGTCGGGGCTCCGGCGGATCCGTTGCCGCACCGCCGCTACTGACGAAGTGCCGTACCGCGCCGCCCGCTTCGAATCGAGGCCGAAGGCGGCCACCGCTTTTGTCGGGACCAGGCAAAGCAGCGATCTTCAGGGACCGGAACACTTCCCCAAAGCTTCTGGCACTCTCGGTTGCAGAGTGCTAATTCGTGTGGTTATCATGTTCTCGCACAGTAAGTTCGGTCAACCGCCACAGTGGCGGTGACCTTTCTTTTCACGACATGGGAGGTGTGTTGCTGTGCTTCGTTTCGATCCTTTCACCGACATCGACGCGATCACCAAGTCCGTACTCGCCGCGGGAACCGGCAACGGACGCAGTCCACGGTTCATGCCGATGGACCTCTACAAGGTCGAGGACCAGTACGTCCTGCACGCCGATCTTCCGGGCGTCGACCCAGGATCAGTGGGCGTCCACATCGACGGCTCGACCCTGACGTTGACCGCGCACCGCACCGCCCTCTCCGAAGAGGGTGTGAGCTGGCTGGCGAGTGAGCGTTTCGCTGGAACATACAAACGGCAGCTGTCCATCAGCGACGACATCGACGCCCAACAGATCGAGGCCTCGTACGACAACGGCGTGTTGACGGTGACGTTGCCGATCGCAGAGAAGGCGAAACCGCGGCGGATCGAGGTCTCCTCCGGACCACCCTCCCGAACCGATAACGCCGGATCGACAACACAGGTGCAGATCGAAGCCTGATCCGCCTGGCCCGAACACCGCTTTGATGGTGGGGTGACTCCCGAGGACACGCGATGGGTTCTCGGGCCTCACCCACCATCGTTTCGATCTCCCACTGCACACCCGTGGCGCACACCGGTACATCCACCACACGAAAGAATCAGCGCGAGAACCCTTTAGCTGCCATGACTGCATCCACTATCCCCCCGCACGAACAATCCGACAACACCGACAACACCGAATCCCGCGCGCACACTCCACCCGATTGGTGGGATCACCACCGTCCGATCACCAGCGATGAATACAGCGACATGGCGTTGATGCTCGGTGCACTCTCGATACTGACGTTCTGGATGTTCGGCCTCGGCATCCTCCTCGGTGCCGCCGCCATCGGAACCGCCCTGGCAGCGCGCCGACCCGACACCCCCGGACGCGATCTGGGCGACAACACCGCCGGCGTGGTCGGGATCCTCACCGGCATTGCCGGAATCGCCTTCGGCGCCGTCTTCCTCACTGCAGCACTACCCCACCTGTAGAAAAACCGAATTTTGCACTAGTGGAATCGAATTGGTGCTTGTAGCAGGATCTCACAAGATCTGAAATCCGTCCCACCTTCAGGCGATGGCGGCAGTGTAGATTCCGGATCTATTTGTCAGATCAACCTGCGACTTTCGAAAAATTACGCGACAGCTGGCGCTGAAATTCCGGGCAAAGATGGCCTTTTTCGACAGCTGAGAACAATCCACCAGCAGTCGGTCAACACTGCCCCTCTCCATGGACTCGACGGGATGAAACCGTTAGCAACGGAGCTACGAACGAGGCACAGGGTGTCAGGATTCACCAGTGTGTCGACGACCGGGAGTGACTGCCGATGGAAACTGTTGACTAGGTTCGAACCTTTCCAGCACCAGGCACCCGACCCGACAGGTGACCTATCGCCATGGTTCTGCGGCAACAGGTGTGGCCGCGACTTCCCGCGAGCATTCCGAGCGCTCCAAGGGGCACCAACCACCCCTTACATACTTTGCCAGCGGAGATCGTCCATGTCGTTTCCAACCTCAGCCGTCGTTGATGTCAACAAACACCTACTGGCGCTTTGCAACAACGGCAACATGATATGGTCGGCAACCAACAAAACCGCAAACAACGAGATCGCATCAAACGGCGAACAGTTAACGACTGCAACAATATTCAGTCCACGGCAATCCGGGCTCACCCCGCTCCGACGCCAACCACACGGGGACGCGGCATCACCGCTTTCAATCCCGAAACAGCCACCCGAAAACCACCCCTCACTCAGGGTGTCGGTTTGTCCAACAAGAACACGGACAAACCGCGGCAGGTCGAACTCATCGGTTTCGCCGCCGGGATGATGACGTACTCGATCGACCGGCCGTGTAGTGGGGAGTCCTCACCTTCCCGATCGGAATCGGGCCCGAAAAAATCAGCACTAGTGGTATGGTTCAATTCCCCTCGCGCGTCATGGCGCTCGAGGTGCTGAGCTCGCCGATCGCAGTATTTCCTGTGGCGAGCAAGGCTTCGGAGGCGTGGCAGAGAGGCCTAATGCGGGCACCTGATAAGTGTCTGGTGGTAATACACCCGAGGGTTCGAATCCCTCCGCCTGGCAAATTTGTTAGGAATGCTAAGATATTGCCTCCAGAGACGCCCCGGGTCTCGATCGGCAGCGTGCCGGCAACTTAGTAATTTCGCTGGTTCTTGAGGCAAGAACTCGATCAACTATGGCGGCAGGCCCAGCCTATGCCGCCTCGGCCCGGCACCCATCGATCTTGGTCGTCGTCGGGTTCGCCGGCCAGCAATGAGCAGCACGGATCGTAGTCCGGCGGCGGGGTAGCCGTCGCCTCCCAGGCTGCGCGGCCGTAATGCGTCAAAGCACGCGGGCCGGTTAGCTCTACCGACGGTGTCGGGTCGTCGTCGGGTCCGCCAAGCCATCGGTCGGCGAGTTCGACCGCGTCGAGCATCGCTACCTAGTGCTAGTCGTTGTACAACGGTGCGCCGAAATCTATGTCCGCTCGCACCGGACATTCGCCGACGAAGCCTTCTGAGCAGTAGGCCGGTTTCGTTTCAGACCGCCATATCCCCTGCGTTGGAACCAATTTCCTCTTCAGCCCTTCCTTGTTGAAGGAGCACTCACATGCTCTCGGGCAGCTCGAACGCTTCCGTCCGGCCTCTCGACCCGGTAGCGGTCGGGCCGGCGAATCCAGACATGGCTGGCATTGGCGGGGCGGCGATCCTTCCACTCGAACTGGATGCTCGACCAACGCCACGGCGGAGCGCCCCAGCGCGCGAAATCGCTTGGGCGTTAATGAAGTCTGGCGCCGGTCACTGCGCCCGTCTCGCGGTGACGCACCGCGCCCGACAACTGGACGGGCGTGGCAGTCGGAGAAAATCGCTCGCTGCAGTTTCCATCCGCATTCGCCTTGGTTGGACGTGTCCTGTTTGATAAGCGGCAAACCAGAGCAGGATTCCGGGGATGAGTCGATCGGCTACCTCGGCCCGCGGCCATCAATCATTGTGGTGACCATGCTGCTCGTTGATCCTGCGAGGGCACCCTATTCAGGTCCGCGGGGTGCTGGTCCCCGTCCCCACCAACCGCTTCGGGCACCTACGCGGCGCAACCCGGCACGAGAGACCGCACTTGTCACGTATACGTTCCGAGGATGTACACACCACACTGGCGGGCCCTCAGTGCCGAATGCACTATCGCATCCGACCAGGTCCGTCTGGGAGCAACCGCGCTGGAGAGCCTGGATCCACTCCGGCCAGGGTCGTTCTACTCCGCTCTGTTCCCGCTCTCGATCGGCTATGAGCGAATGGCCAAGATCGCAATCCAAGTGGACAACTACGCAGAGCACGGCCACTTCCTGACCAGCAAAGAGATGCGGAAGCTGAGCCACAACATCGGCGAGGCCTTCGACCTCGTCGAGGTGATCGCAGTCCGACGCGAATACACCGTTGAAACTGACTTATGCAGGCCTGCAACCGACGTCCACGGGTCCATTGTCGACATCTTGTCCGCCTTCGCTCTGGGCGGTCGGTACAACCATCTCGACAGTCTCGGTGGCAGTAGTGGCGCTAAGAGCGCGGAACGCCAATGGGAGGCAGACGTCATCTCACCACTCGCCGGCCAGCACCTCACAGCAAGGAAGCGCCTTGAGATCCTGGGCCAGGAAAAGAGCACATCTGAACTGTCCGAAAGGCTCTCCGAGAACGCCGTCATCCGCCTCACCGATCTGGATGGTGAAGTCCACACCACCCTGGAATCCAGTCACACCCGGATAGCCTTGTGTAAAGCCACCGTCCCCTGGAGTCGCCTCTACACGCTCCAGATCGGCCGCTGGCTGGCAAATATCCTGCGCGAACTCGGCTGCCTCGGACCGGGGCTCCCTGGGGAGCCCACCATTCCCTACCTCAACGACTTCTTTTCCTGGCTCGTCAACGACGACGCCCATTTGAGAAGACGGAAGACCTTTGTCATTCGTCGCTGATCACAATCCGCATCGAGTACGCGATCAACATCTGTGGCAGCCTCCGCCACACGAAGTGGAGTGGCATTCCCGCCAAGGTCACCTGCTCGGACAGCGCTGAGCCTCCGCGCCTCCCGGGCCCGGGAGCAACTGCAGGTCAGGGAAAATACGGTCGGGCATCGAGCCCGCCGCCCATTCTCACTCTGATCACGGCATCGCACCCAGCGATCACGACGCCGAACAAGATCGAATTACGCTGCAGAGTAGAGCATTTAAGCGTCGAACTGACAGGGTATAGATTATCGGCAGTGCTTTCCGGTGCACTACGACAGGTCGAAAAGGGTCAATTCGACGTCGACGAGGCACTGCGAATTCCGGAGAGAATTCCGAATCGCCCTGGACCACAGTTGGGGAAGGGAAGCGTATGGACGGACAGCCTCCGCAAACGCCCACCGAGACGACTAGACCGAACCGAACGTTTCACGAATCTAATCCCGACGCCTTTCGGATGTCTGGCGAGGATTTAGCAGGATTCATGTAGCTCGGACAAAGTGAAGGAATCCACGATGCAAAGGATCTGCGATGCCGCGCGCCTGCCCTGCTCATGACATAAACAGACTAATACTGTCGAGCTGACTGAATTCTCCAGTCTGTCCGGGGGCATCTAAAATGAACCAGATAGGCGGCAGCTACTCTCACACCGTGCTGATTAATGAACTGGACGAGATGGATACGGCAGAGGTACTGGCTGCAGCTGCTGGCATTCAGTTAGTCGACGCCAACATTCACCATTTGTTCAGGCTAGAGCGGTTGGCAGGGTTTGCCGCGCGACAGAGTGGTGTGTCGCCACGGCGATTGTCGGCCAGCGCTGTTCGTCGTCTACTCGTAACGCCTGAGATTGGTAGCGAATGGATCAAGGCTAACGAGGATGAGTTTGAGGGGTTCATCACGACGGAGGTGCCATTCTTCGGTGGCACATTTGTTGTCCTTCAGGGCCTCTGCACGAACAGCGGTGTGATCGCCCGAAATCTTCTCGCAACGGTATTTGGCTCTCATGGTCGCGACCTTCCGGTGGAGCTAACTCGGCGGGTCAGGTGGGCCGCGCAATTGCTCTTGAGTACCAGTGCCACACTGGCGGCTCAGATCGGGCTGCAGAGGTCTGCGACAGCGCCTGAATTTACCGGCGAGATCAGGGTGCCCAGCATTTCCGCGATTCAAGAGTTAGCGCAACTGGTTACGTTCGACGAGTCGGACCTATTGCAGGGGTTCACCCCAGAGGCCGTCGACTATCTTCGGGCGACGCTGATCGCCGATGGCGGAGATCTGCCGCCGTGGGACGGCACAGATACTGATGAGGGAATTATCGGAACTCCCTTCGTCCGGACGGCGCGCGGGATCATCGTTGCGGCCCCTTTCGAGTTGATGGCGACACTGAGGCATTTGATCGCGGCCGAAGCCGTCAACTGGTCGTGTGCTGATGAACTCACCCGGGCAGCCTCGGGCTTCGCGGTCCGAACTGTGGGCGCAATGTTTGACCTAGTCTGCGATGATCGACTTGAGGAAGTCTATGAATCGTCGCCTGCGCTGAGGGTCCTTCGCGGATACTTTGACGGCGACAAGCTCCTCGACCTGCGAATCCGAATCGAGACGTTCGACAACTACGATCCGACGACGGTCTTTCAAGATCCCGTGATGCGGCTCGGAGGTGCCGGAATCACCCCCGCCGATCATCCAGCCGATAAAACATTGGTCCTCGACGTTATTTGGTCGCATGGTTCGGACGCGCAGGTATCTACGGAAGTTTCGGAAGGGTTCTGCCTCGCGGATATGTTCGAGACGTTTGAGATGATCCTGTTCGCGCCTGGGACGCACCAGCTGACGTTGTGGTACTTCGCGCAGGCATTCGACCGATGGTCGTCGACCGGAGCGCGCATGATGATGACGAGCGTCGCGGATGCATACGCTATTTACGACAGCGGCGAGGAAGACAGCTTCTACGTCTCGGACGATCGACCACCGACAGCAATGTTCATCGCTTCTGGTAGCGCTGAGGAACTGCGGCAGTCGGTCGCCCAAGAGCTAGGCAAAACCTATGTGCACCAAGGTAACCGCGTCTACGAGGCGGAGTTGGTGCACGGAACAGCCACAACGGTTCGGCGGGTGAAATTTCCTGGACACCTGTATTTCGCCGAAGTTGGCGACGTGTCGGCGTGGGTCAGCGCTTCTGCATCGCAGGCAGCTGAATCGGCGCCGCTGGACGCTCTCGCGGAAGCGGTCTGCTACTGGCTCTACAAGCTGGGTACCGAGTTCCCTCCACTCCTCGTCGCACAGCCCCGGAGTGATATCCGAGTCGCGATCAACGTCTCCGATTGGGAGGCGGTGGCGATGGCTAGTCCAGAAACTCAGAATTGGATTTCGTTCAATATCGGTGACGCGACCGGTGATATTGAGGTCACTGTCACCACCCGGGCCACCCCGCAGGATGATGATCCACCCAACATTGTCGATCGTGAATTGGTAGCGACCCTGGTCAGGGCACTCGTATCTGCGGCGACAACGCCCGTCAATTTCGACTGTGGCGAGATCTTGGAGGTCATCGTGCCCCCCGGGCATCGCCACATGCTACATATCACCGACCGCAATTCCGATCTCGTATCGTGGCCAGGGGAGCTCCCGCGGCCACGGAAGGTGATATCGGCGGTGGTAGCGATGCTTCTGGACGACCTCGGTCGCCATCTCTCCGAGGAACATGGGCGCAGCGTTGGCCCAATACCTGATGCGGAACGTTCCCGAGTGCTAAACACGGAAGTCGTTCCGTACTTTGGCGATCGCTTGTCGGGCGTATTGGACTTGTATGACGACCGCCTACTGCTGAAGTACCTCATACGCGCAAACGAATCGCTGCTCAGGGAAGCTCACGTCGACGCCAGAATGTATCCATCCCGCGTCGCGTGCTTCGGACAGCAATCAGGCCTCGTTGAGCGGATGACAAAGGACATGGCACAAGGAGCTACGTCGGCGGTTTCCTCACGATTCCTGCTCGAGTATCTAGCGGCGAATCCCGCAGCTGGCGACCAACGTGTGAACACCGAAACCTACGATCTCATGCTGGCTTTGGCATCCGAGCTAACCAACATGGGATTCTTGTCCGATGCGATCCACGGCGGCGTCTCCACAGCCACGGTGTCGATGCTTCCGTCTGGACGATTTGGTATCTCACGTGAGGAAGACAGGTGGCTCACAGGCATACAGAACTTTCTGAGTTCCCACGCATCCACTACCGTGGGTGCCATCATCGAGACGGCGAATGCTGAGCACCAGCCGAGGTCCGCTCCGGAGAGCTTTGACCTCACGGAACATGACAGGCTTGCTGGTATCGAGTTCGGATTCACCTTCACTGACATGACAACCTTCGTCGGTGAGTTGCTCGACGCTTCAATCGAACTGGAGCAGCACGACGTCGGTGAACTCCCGATCTCGACGGTGTTGGAGAGGATGACCCGCGTCCACGGTTGGGATGCCGAGAGGGCTCAGCGCATTCTGGATACGTTGTCGATGCGCCCGGAAAAGGACTTCTGGAAGCTGGGCCGGCAGGTTCATCCCTGGAGATATAATCGAGAACGCTCATACCTGCGTCGGCCGCTGATCGTTCGAAGCCAGGGAGAAAGTGAATACGTCTTTTTCGGTCACCGCAACGCGTACCTGACGACAGGGCAATGGTACGGACAATACGAATCTGGGCGGCTCCAAGCAAAGACGCCTGAGATGAAGAAGGCTCTTGCGGCTGCGCGGGAGCGTAAAGGGGATCTGTTCGAAATTCGGGTTGAGGCCATTCTTGGTCAGGTATGCAGCCCGGTCAGGCGGCGCGTCAAAAGGATCGGGGACCATGACTTGAGGAATATCGATGGTTTCGACCTTGGCGATATCGATCTTGTTGCCTACCATGCCGCGTCTAGCAGTCTCCTTTTAATTGAGGCCAAAGCGCTGGAGGCGGCGCGAACGCCGACCGAGCTGCGAAACGAGATTGGGAACATTCTTGAGGGGGATGGTTCGGCGGTGACCCGCCTCGGTGGCCGCTATGAGTGGGCGCGAAGCAATATTGATGCTCTTCGCAGCGAGTTCGCACTCCCGGCAGGAAAGATCACACTCAAACCGATAATTGTCATCGACGATGATCTGGTGACACGGCAGTTTGAGGAGGCCGCCTTTCCCATCGTCCCGTTGGATCGCCTGTTGCAAGAAATTGGCAAATCTAACCGGACTCGACTGTCTCGGTGAGGATGTCGGAGCCCGACTACTCGATTCGTACGTCGCATGCAGATGCAGTAAGCAAGCCTTCACTATGCGCGACCCGCAACGATGACCATCGACGTCGTCGACACGGTCATTTACACCGACGGCGACACGCATCAGCAGGCGAGAGAATCGCCGCCCGCCGCGGCACCGAACTTGGGTTGCCGCATGTGGGTGGACTGCGGCCTGGCGTCGAGCCTTCCTATTTCTTACCCGCACATCGTGGTGCGGTGAATTGTCGTGTCCGCGGGCTATTTCCATCGAATCACGGCGCTAGCGCGGATGCTGGGGGAGGCGACAGATCGAAGAGGTTCTCCAGGTCGCCCGACAAGGTGAGGTTCTCCACCCGCTTCTGATACCGGCTGCGCCGGTGGAGGGTATGTACGTCGACCTCCGCGCCGTCAATCACCGCTTCGATCACGTTGGTGATTGCCAGTCCCGCGATTCGCCGCGCGAAAGACGAGATCGTCTCGCACGCTACCGGGGATATGGGACCGCCGTGGATCGCCGCGTTCCGGGTGCGGCGCAAGCGGGCAGTACACGCGGCCACTCTTGCCTTCTCCGCCTCGAACGCCACCGACAGCGCACCAGCGGAGGCGAGTGTGTCGTCCAGTTCCGCAAGGCTCCTCGCCAGCCAATGGTCCTGGTATACCCGCCGAAGAATTGCGGTGTGGGCTACTGTTTTGGCGCGAATGATCGGGCCATCCCATTTGTTTCCTCGTATGTCATCGGCGATGTCCGCCAATTCGGGGACATTGGGTGCGTCCGGTGTGTGGTCCGGGATGTGCGCGACCGCCGCCATGAACACGCCCGCGACGGCGCGGAAGGCGAATGTTTCGACAGTATAGAAGTCCAATAGATACTTGCTCAGGTACCCGGTCCACGAGAGCTGTCCCCGCTCGGTCCACGTGTTGCAATGCTCGATCGCACGGACCGCGGCTCGTACCACCGCCTCGGGATTCGCATCTGGAGCGCTTCGCAGCTCGTCCTGGAGCTGGAGAACAGGGAGCAGGGCTTCAGCAGCGTCCGCGGTTACGGTCGCGCCCTGGTCGTTCAGCTGCGTCAGTGTGGTCGTGAAGTGGTCGTTCTCGTAATCCAACTCACGACTGACGAACTCCTCCTTCGGCCCCCAACTGATAGAGTGCCCGAAATACCGAACCCCATCTCCGAACATCAGGGACCCGCGGAGGACCCGCCACAAATTGTCGGGGGTGCCATTGACTTTCAAGACTGCGTCAAGGAGTGTGCGAGCCCGGGATCTCGCGAGGTGCCGTTCGATTGCTTGAACCACAACTCGGGCGTACACGAGGGCAGGTCTGTACTCGAAGCCTCGATGCTCGTTTGGCCCGTCGTCCGAGACCTGGAACTCTCGAATCTGGTCGATCAGAAGCTCCTCTGGCACAACGTCGTACAACTCCCGCGCCGCATCGTGATCGGTAAGTGCCCCAGCGAGGCTCGTCGCGGTGTAGAACGTCACTGCGCCGTGGCTGACGCAGGCCCCACCCTTCACGAACGCTGAAGCGATACGGAACCAGATCACGAAGTCCCCGGTCGGTGACAGAGCAACGATGCTGCGTTCGGAGAGCCGCTCGAGCTCATCCGAGTTCAACGGGGACGCCGAATTGACGTCAGGTTCCGGCGGCCCCAACTCGTCGCCCAGTATCGACTTCGCACGGCGCACAGAGTGATCGAAGCCCAGCAGGACCCCGTATGCGGTTTGAAGCGGCCCGAAGGCGCCGGGATCCTGTCTGCGGCGGCCGCACAGAGCGAACACGTTGTCGCGCAGATACTTGACTTGCTCGGTAGAAAAGGTCTCGTGGTCCATGTTCTTGCACGCCGCGATCAGATCGCGCCACGCGGCGACAAGCACCTCGTCGCGGTCGAGCAACGCGGCGAGGGATGCCGCATTCTGCGCCACAGCGGGCCGCTTCGTATCGTCGACGACTGCCCTACCTTTCTTGACCGCCAGCAGGTCGGCAGTGATGCAGGTGTGGAGATCGCTCACCGCGGTGTTGACCAGGGCATCAAGTTCGGGTCCTAGCCACGTCAGTGCGTCTTCGAGGTCCAGTGCACGTGACTCCCAGTCGTTCTTCTGTTGGCCGTCATGGGGTCTGGGGTCATGCGCCGCCTGGAGTATCTCCTCCGTGATCGCTGGAAGCGACATATACCCCGCCTCGCAGATGATCTGCGTGTCGCTCCGGACATATTCACGCAATTCTTCGAGCCACCGATCTCGCTGCTGAAAGATATCTGGCGACATGTCTTTTCTGCTCCCTAGCGGCGGCAACGTTTTGTCGATCCATTATCAGTGAGCAAACAGCCGACATAGCCCAACTCGAAGTCGCCAGACACCGCTACATCGCCCGCACGGCGATCGGTTGCGATCGAGAACGCCATGTCGCGCACACTTGCTGCAGTGTTACCGATCGCGACGACGACGGGGATCGGTTGCTCCGTAATGGCAGTGCCTATTTTCGGATCCGTTGAGTTGCGAACTCGCGGGCGATCGCGTAGGCGGTCGAGTTGGCTGCCGATCACCTCGACTCGTGCGGAGTTCTACGTGGTTCGGTCCTCAGATAGACCCGCCCAGGGCTTCTCGCGGCTCCTATCTGGCAACCGATTGAAGGGTTGATAGCTCAAAGTAGGAAATCAACAGTGGAGCGGCCAGCAGTGATGGGCCGCTGTCAACACTCACCGGCTACCTGGCCTCACCAAGGAATACCCTTCGCGTCGACTCCGCAGCCGTCGCGACGAGTGTGATTGATCAGTAGATCTGGGCGCCGAATTCGAGGCGGGCCACATCTCGGTCGGCGCAATCGTAGGAGCAATAGACTACGGCGATTGCAGGCCGGGTGAACAAATCTCGGCCGCAGTGGCGGCAGAATAGTTTTTGTATGGCGCGCCTGGCTCTTCCCACGGCTCTCGCTCGAGCGAGATGGCGACGAAGAAAAGACAGTAATTTGTTCATGCTAGCCATTCTTTGCCTGGTGATTGATCGACCACACGAGCCTTCTTTCGCTCGTAACAAATTGCCTTTTGGAACTGTGATGTCGCATGACTCATGCCCTACACGGACCGCGAAACAATATTGCGAAATACTGGAGCGAAGATGTTCTCCCCTCCGAGTGAAGGAAATTTCGACATCACGACTGACATTCAAGGTGTCGCGGTGGCTGCCCGCACAGCACTCGCAAAACCGTCGGCGAGACCATCGTATTCGTCGTATAACACACGTCCGCGATGATTCCATCAGCAGCACCGGAAGGACTTTTGGCAAGATTTACCTTCAACACTCCCCAGGTTATGTATCGTTTCGTTTCGCATCCCCCGAAAAGCGCGTCTGGCCGACCTGCGGAAAATATGGAGACTGCGAGGCCGGCCAGGCTTAGGGAAGGGCTTAAGAACTATTCTTGCCCACCTCGTGCGAACTGTCCTCAGTTACTTCGTGCCGACCGGCAGGCACAGGCACCACGCGATGGATGCGACTAACGGAAAGCAGGCCTGCTACGCCGACGACCGCCGCTGCGATGAACAAGTATCCTGGCGCCCGGTCATCACCGGTTGATTCGATCAGCGAGTTCGATAGAAGAGGTCCAAATCCTGCACCGATCATGTTGCCCACGTTGAAGCCGATCGCGGCTGCGGTGTATCTGATGCGGGCGGGGAATACGTCTGAGAATGCCTGGTAAGCAGCGGCGAGTGCCAGATTACTCAGGATCATGGCCCCCAGGTAGGCGATGCCGACATCGATTGCGGTCACCGAGTCCGAGCTTAAGTAGGCAAACAGCGGGAAACCAACGATTCCCAGGATGACGAGCATGATAGTCAGGATCCGCACGCGTCCGAATCGATCGGCCAACAGACCTCCCACAATCACCATCGGTGCGGATAGCAGCATGACAGCCGCCGTGACCCAGGGCACGGTCGATCGAGAGATGTCAGTTGCGGAGGTCAGGTATACGGGTAGATAAACCGGAACCGCGTAGACGATGTACAGCGTACCGGCGCCCATCAGAATTGTGAGAAGGATAGTGGCTTTGTGGTCCGACCATGCTTCCCTCAGCGGCGCTTTAGAAATAGCGCCAGCCTTCTCCATTTCGGTAAACTCCGCCGAATCCTCAATCTTGAGCCTAAAGGCGAGGACACCAAAAGTGAAGACGAATGCCACTAGGAACGGGATTCGCCAACCCCAGACTGCCATATCCTCTGCGCCGACGACGATCGTCGTTACCCCAATTACGACTGGAGCGATTACTAACCCGAGAATCGATCCGAATGGAGTCATGGAACTGTACAAGCCCCTTCTCCCCGGCGTACTGGACTCCAAAGCGTAGGTCGCGGCACCGATCACCTCGCCACCAGCGGCAATTCCCTGGGCGATTCTTGCCAACAACACAAGGGCAGGTGCCAGCAATCCGATCGTTTCGTAGGTCGGGACGAGACCGAGAATAAGGGTTGCGATTCCCATCAACGCAATAGTCGAAACGAGCGCGACACGTCGACCTCGGCGGTCACCGATTCGACCGAAGACGATTCCGCCAAGGGGTCGTGCCACGAACCCGACTGCATAGACGGCTAGAGTCGCGATTACCGACACGGCAGCGTTCGAATTCGGGAAGAACAGCGGCGCAGTGTATACAGCGAGGTAGGCGTACAGAACCAAATCCGAGGAGTCGATCATGGTACCCAACATCGCTGCTGCGGCAGCTTTTTTGCGCACTCTGGGTGAAACTGTAGAGACATCGGTTTTATCTACCGACTTATTGGTCACTGTGTCTCCTGATGACTGTTTCGGATACTGACACATCTCCCGGAATGTAGCTCAGGGCGGGCCATTCGGACACTTGGATGCCGAGTCATATCAACCTTCCGCTGCCACTTCCCGAAGTGTGATTCACTCGTGGACAATCAGACCGCGAATATTGGCTCCGGACAACATGTCTCGGAACCCGTCATTGATTTGATCGAGCGAGTAGCGACGAGTCACGAGTGAGTCCAAATCAAGCTTTCCGTGCTTTGCCATACGAAGCAATTGCGGAACGTCGACTCGCGGATTGCAATCCCCGTAGAGGGTGCCGACGATCTTCTTCCCGTACAGCGTCAGCATCGAACTCGAAAGCTGAAGCGTCTCTTCGGTTGCATCGTCTGCGACGCCGACTAGAACAACGGTTCCACCCTTGCGCGTGAGATCGAATGCACTGCGAATGATGTCGCTGGTCACAACACCTGCCGTCACCACTGCCACATCGACGCCGACTCCGTGCGTCCGATCCCAGATATCAGCATGAGCTTCGCCCGCATCAGCAAATACTGCGTCGGCTCCCAACTTCTGAGCGAATTCGCGCTTGGATTCCACCGGATCGATCACGGCTACGATGTCAGCGTTGGCTTGGACCGCAGCGCTGACTGCGTTGGCGCCGATGCCACCGCAGCCGTAGATTGCGACAGAGTCGCCTGCTACTACCCTGCCAGCATTTAGCACTGCGCCCCAACCGGTCGCTACTCCGCATGTGACCAACGAGATCCACTCCCACGGAATGTCTTTGTCGACCTTGACTGTGGATCGTTGGTCAAGGACAGCGAATTGGGAGAAGGTGCCAGTTGCAGCAATTGCTCCGATGTCATGACCATCTCGATGGAATCGAAATCCGCCATTGGCGAGTTCCCCCGACATCATGTTGATTCCCAAATCACACAGATTTCCCTGCCCCCTGACGCAAAACCGGCATGTCCCGCAGCTGGGAATCCACGAGCATGCGACGTGATCACCGATTTCGAGGCCAGTAACACCGGGGCCGATGGCATCGACGATCCCAGCACCTTCATGTCCACCGATAAACGTCATCGGCAGTTGTAGATGCTGCAGGTGTTCGTCGGAGTGGCACAATCCCGCGACCTTCATCCGGACCCGGACCTCCCCAACCCCCGGTTCATCGAGGTCGAACTCAAGGAGTTCCCAGTCATATTTTCCGGGAATGAGGGCGGCTGCTGTGGTCTTCATCAGTTTCCGTTTCTCGACATAGCGGTTGGTGATTAAGGGGTTACGGCCTCACGCATGTGACCGATCCCACACGCCGAGAATCGCATGGGGGCACGGGAAATGTCAACAGTTGGCTGCGATCTGTTCTCGATACTGGTTTACTGGGTGCTGTCTCGCCGCACCACCCTGACAGTCGGAGGATCGTGACCGGCTCTCCCCCGAGCCGAGTGAGATGCCGGAATAGGCGCGTTCAAACCGAAAGCAGTTATGAGAAAACTCGATTGGATTTCCACAGCATATGCCGAGCCTCCATGTGCTCCGGAGACCCGCTTGGGCGGCTCCTGGTGACCAGAACATCAACAGCACAACGACATTCGACTCGGGGCAAAGTAACCCTGCCTGTTTTATGCCTGGCAGTATTCAGCTTTCTCCTCACTCAAACCCTCGTTGTTCCTGTCCTGCCGTCCCTGGCTGCTGCGCTTTCGGTCGGCCCAACTGCGGTGGGCTGGATCGTGACAACCAACCTGCTGTTCGGGGCCGTCTTCGTTCCGATCCTCGGAGTTCTCGGCGACCGTTTCGGGCATCGGCGGGTTTTGCTCGCGGCTATAGCTGTGATGACTGCGGGGGCCGCCCTCGCCGCCCTCTCATCCAATTTCGCAGTCTTGCTGATCGCACGGGCCACACAGGCAGTAGGCACCGGTACTTTTCCACTCGCGCTCACCATTGTGCAGTTCAATTACGCCGACAAGTCCCAGAGATCGGCAATGGGCTGGCTGTCCGGAGTCCTGGGGTTGGGATCGGCAGTCTCGCTTTTGTCCGGCGGAATCATCACCGACCTGTTCGGTTGGCGCGGTTTGTTCGGCACCATGGCACTTTCCGGGGCGATGGCATGGGCAGGATGCTACTTATTCGTACCTCGCTCATCGAGACCACATAGGTTGAGAGCGCCGATCGACTGGTTGGGAACCGCAGTCTTCGTCATCGCCCTCTCGAGTCTCCTCTTCGGTGTATCGCAAGGGAACAGTTTCGGCTGGCTTTCGCTGCAGATCGCCGCGGCATTTGCAGTTGCCACGATCGGAGCGTGTGCGTTGGTTGCCATTGAGTTGCGAACCGCTGCACCACTATTGGATGTAAGGCTGTTGGTAAAGGGAAATCTGGGACTCGTCAATGCCCTAGCGTTTTTGATCGGGTTCATATCGTTTCTGTTCTATATCGCGGTGCCGATCATCCTGCTGGGAACCGAACAAGCGGGCGGAATGGGTCTACCGCTGGTCGAAGCGACCCTCTACATGGTTCCCAACGCCCTGGCAGTTTTCATCGGTGGTCGGTTGGCTACGAATCTCGTACACCGTTTCGGCGAACGGGCAACTGCAATTCTGTCCATGTCTTGCCTAGCGTGCGGAGCGGTTGTGATGGCTGTCGGACACTCGTCCGTCTGGGCAATCGCCGTTGCCTATGTAGCAGTGGGTGCGGGCATCGGTATTGGTTTCAGCTGCTGTTCCCAGTTCGTCCCCACATTGGTCGACTCAGCACACATCGCGACTGCTTTGGGGATAAACACGATGGTGAGAACGGTCGGACAGGCATCTGGCACCCCAGTCGCCACTGCATTTCTCACGGGTGTCGCAGTAACTGGCGGGAATGTTCCATCCTCCGCAACATATTTCAGTCTATTTGCGTTCGCGACAACTATGAGCGCTCTCGGCGCCTGCATGTGCATAATGATTCGAACAGCGAAGCCTCGGAATTAGTTGTGTGGGCAGTCCTGCAGGTCGACGCGCAACCGCCTGATATCTGTTTCACGCGCATTGTTCTTCGGTGAAACAGTTTGGGTGTCTTTCGGCCTCTGTCGACGGCCATCGTAAGCTCCCCACTGGCGGCCATTTATGGCGCATTTTGTGGCCATGGTTTCTCCCCGCGTACGGCCAGATAGTTCCCCACCTGCTGTGAGTCAGATTCGGTCCCGGCAACGCTGGGTGGATGAAATCGAGCAGGGAGATCATGGAAATTTTGGAGGCGTACGACCTCACGGGTAGTTATCGGGCGGCGGCGGAGCTGGCTGGGTGTGATCACCACACGGTGGCCCGGTATGTGCAGATGCGCGCTGCGGGGCAGCCGCCGGACCGCCGGCGGCATCGAGCGCGGGCGATCGACGACTTTCTGCCGAAGATCGAGGAGTTGGTGGTCCGCTCGCAGGGCAAGGTCCGCGCGGATGTCATCCACGAACGGATCGTCGCGCTGGGGTTCACCGGCGGTGAGCGGACCACGCGCCGGACGGTCGCGGAGGCGAAGGCCCAGTTTCGGGCTGGTCGGCGGCGAGTGTATCGGCCGTGGGTAACCGAACCTGGGCTGTGGTTACAGTACGACTTCGGTGACGGGCCAACGATTTCCGGCCGGAAGACGACGTTGTTCTGCGCATGGTTGGCGTGGTCGCGATTTCGGGTGGTGATCCCGATCTGGGACAAGACATTGCCGACGGTGGCGGCGTGTTTGGATGCGACATTCCGCCGCTTGGGCGGGGTTCCGGTCTATGTCCTCACCGACAACGAGAAGACCGCGACGATCGATCACGTGGCCGGGATCGCGGTCCGCAATCCGGAGATCGTGGAGGTGGCACGGCATTACGGCACGACGCTGCGGACGTGTTTACCTGCTGATCCGGAGTCGAAGGGAGGAAGTGAGGCGACGGTGCGGATCGCCAAAGCCGACCTGTTGCCGAAGGAGGTGAACCTGCGCGAGCAGTATCACTCTTTCGGTGAGCTCGAGTCGGCTTGCCGGCAGTTCTGCACCGACGTCAACACCCGCGTCCACAGCTCTACTCGGCGGCGGCCGGTCGAGCGGCTGGCCGAAGAGTTGCAGCGGCTGCATCCGCTGCCGAAATCTCCGTTCACCGCGGTGTTCGGCACTACCCGGCGGGTGAACTGGGAGTCGACGATCTCGGTGGAAGGGGTGCGGTATTCGGTGCCGCACACGTTGATCGACACTCGGGTCTGGGCCCGCTTCCATGGTGAGGAGCTGATCGTGACCGCCGTCGACAATGATGGCGGTGCAGTCGAAGTCGCGCGGCACCGCCGCGGCCAACCCGGTTCACCGGTCCTCGACAACGACCACTACCCACCCCGCCCAGACCGCGACGCCGCCGACCGGGTGCCCAAGCCTCGTACCGCCGCCGAGCTCGCCTTCCTACAGTTGGGCCAGGGTGCCAACAGCTGGCTGGTCGAGGCTGCCGCCGCGGGAGCGCGCCGCATCAGGGCGAAGATGGCCGAGGCCGTGGACCTTTCGAAGCTGCACTCCCCGGACGCAGTCGACAGAGCGTTGGGGACGGCGGCGATGACCGGCCGGTTCGCCGATCGGGACCTGATCTCGATCCTCGACTACCAAGTCACCCACGAACACGCTGATCCGGTCCGTCGCAGCGAGAACCACACTCTGCAACCGGGCACCGCCGCCTGGTCCACCTTCGGCCAGACACCAGCGCCGGCCAGCCCAGCCACTACTGACGATGAAAGCGATGACGCCTGATGAGCACCCCTTTGCGCACTGTTACCAGCGCTAACGGCGACCCGTTGGCCGAGGCGATCGACCTGACTAAACGCCTGAAACTGCCCCATATCCGCAGGTCCTTGAGCGATATCATCCCGACCGCGAAAGCCCAACGCTGGGACCCCGCCGAAGTCGTGCGGGTTCTCCTCGCTGAGGAAGCCGCCGGCCGGGACCGGGCGAACCTGCACACTCGCCGCAAACGCGCGGGTTTCCCTACCGGCAAGACCTTCGGCGACTGGGACGAAACGAAATCGTCGATTCCCCGCGCCACCCAGGACGCGCTCCGCACCCTGGAGTGGGTCGGGCGGCGTGAATGTTTCTGCGTCTGTGGGCCTTCGGGAACTGGCAAGTCTCACTTCACCGAGGCACTCGGGCAGGCCGCAGTCGAAGCTGGGCTGGCGGTGTCTTGGTTCACCATCGAAGACCTCGGTGCCCTGGTCCGCCGGCACCGTGCCGACGACTCCATCGCCCGAGCCCTGACGAGGATCATCCGCTCCGACCTGATCATCGTCGACGACATCGGTCTGCTCCCGGTCTCTGAAGACGCCGCCGAAGGATTCTATCGCCTCGTCGACGCTGCCTACGAACGCCGAGCGATTGCCGTCTCGAGCAACCTGCACCCCTCCGGCTTCGACGAGATCATGCCCAAAACATTGGCCACCGCCACCGTTGACCGGCTCCTGCACCATGCGCACGTCGTCGTCACCGACGGCGACTCCTTCCGCCTCACCGAAGCCACCACCGGCAAGGGGGTGAAGCCCTTCAGCTAACCCAAATCAGAAAGCGGGTGGGGAAAAACAACTGGCCGCCACCGGGGAGAACCCGTGGCCACCAGCGGGGAGAACTACTGGCCGCCTACGGGGAGAACTTCGTGGCCATTGACAGGCCTCGCATCCAAGCCCGACGATGAAGAAACGGCGATTGACTGAAGGCCTGCTTCATCTTGAGGGAACCAAATTGCTCACGATGGCGCGCAGGGCCTCAGCAAGAGCAAAGCCCTTCCCACATTGAACAGCCCAACCCTATTACAGGCAGCTATCTGTTGACAGATAACAGGTTTCAGGTCATTATCAACAAATATCTCAGGGAAGACATGAACTGTCGGCTTGCCTCGGAAAGCGATGGCGTACCCCTGGATCCCAAAGCCATTGTGCTCGAGACAGAAAAGCACGTTCGAGCTAGGAGGACGATCCAATGACATTGCCCCGAAAGGTATCGGGCATCAGTCTGGGGCTGATACTTTCCTTTGCTCCTCCTGCCTTCGCTGAGGCACCCCGAGTAACTCCACATGAATCAGGACCTACGACAGTGATTAATGCCAAATGCCCAATGGACAATTTGCTGCCCGGTGTTGCGGAAATGACGACCGATTATCCACAGCGCATCGCCGCACCCTCGGGAAGCGAAGATGCAAGCGGTGTTTACGGGCCGCTCACCAACGGGCAACGAGTATCGCTTCATCTCAATCCCGCTGTGCGCGATGGCATGTCAGCCATGTCTGGAGCGCTCCTACGGGAAGGCTCGTTGGAAGCCAAGCATCGTGAGATGATCATCGTACGTGTCGGCTACGTGGAAAACAGCATCTATGAAGTGGTGCAGCACGCATCTTTGGCAGAGAGCGTTGGTGTAGCCAAAGCCAAGATCGACACTCTCGCCTGCGAAAAACCGCAGGGGCTTGATTCTGTGGAGCAGGCCCTCGTGGCCTTCGTGGACGAACAGCTTGCCACGAGCCGCGCGAGCGATGAAGCTCTCGCAGACATGCGTGCCCATTTCAGTGAAAGCCAGATCGTCGAGGCAATTCTCGTCATCGGCAACTGGTGGATGATCGCGCGCATGATGGAGACATCTGGTGCGCAACTCGAGGACCGGCGGATCGGAACCGGCGGCGTAGCCGAGTAGTTTGCCAGTAGTAGCGACACCGGAGGCCGAACATCTGATGGCACAGACGTGCTGATGTCTTTCCGATTGAGACAAATTAGCGTCCCGTAGCTAGTCAGCCGAAATAGATCAACGCCAGAGGTTTCTAACAACCCGGAGGGTTCTAACAACCCGAGTCTGGCGACAATCGATTCAGCGGCGCAAGTCGATCCCTAAAAGCTGCTCTCATCAGACATTGCGGGTAGGGACGCCGCTGAGGCGGGACTGAAGGTTGACGTGCCGGTCCCAAGCGCGCGTATGGGACCCGCGACATGGCCGTTCTCGACCAAGAAAGAAAAGATCAGCCCTGCGGCACAACACAATCGCCACTCGCATTGAGGGACGACTATGCCTGATCGACCGGCGGTAGAGTTCGTTGCCAACGTCGAATCCACCGGCACTAACAGCACTAACAGCACTAACAGCACTAACAGACGGTACAAGTCGACCCCGGGGAGGTCGGAAAGATCTCCGGCGGTGGTGCTGGCCTGCCCACGGTCAAATCTTAGAGCAAGCCAAACGATCGCTGCAGCGGAAGATTCGAGCGAATCGGCTATGCCCATCTGCTCGCTATCGCCGGCTGGCGTACATTCAGAGTCAATGCAAGCGAAACCATGGCAACAGCCATCGATCTCATGAACGACGTCAACGGCACTCCTACGTCGCCGGGCAGTGGACTTTGCAGGGCGAAGATGTGCCGCTGATGGCCTGCGGACATGAACGATGCCCGTTGGGCCGACCCAACAGGATCGGGCCCAACGGACGCTCTGTGACCGACGTTTCGATTACCGACCGATCAGGATTGCGTTTTGGCTAGTTCTGCCATGAAGTTGAAGATCGCCCGATTCACCTCGGTCGAGTGAGTCATGTTCGGGGAATGGTGCGCGCCGTCGATGGTGATGAAAACGACGTCGCTGAGACCGTCGCGGAGCTCCATGGCCCATGTCAATTCGATCGCTTTGTCTTCCCCCCCGTGTATCTGCAGCACCGGGCATGCGATCTCCGGCAGTCGATCAACGAGCGAGTCCCGAAATGACAGTGCGCGAGATGCTTGGGGAAGCCGAGTCTTGTCCCACGCGATCCATTTCGGAACCCACTCTGCTTCCAGATCGGGATCCCCGAACACGACCGAAGCTATCTGTGGCGCAAAGCCATCCGCACCCTCGGCAGCCCAGGCCGCGTCGCGATCGAGACGCAACTGGCGACTCTCGTCGGTCATGCCGCGAGCCTCGGTTCCGATGAGGACCAGTGCTAAAACGCGTTCAGGATGTGCGAGCGCTACTCGTTGTGCGACCATTCCACCCTGTGACATCCCCACCACGGTTGCCTTCGAAATGCCGAGGTGGTCCAGGACGGCGATCGCATCATTTGCGAGGTCCCACAGGGTGAAGTCATGGCTAGATTCTTCCGTCTGCCCATGGCACCGCGAGTCGACGGTAATACAACGAAATTGCGCGCCAAGAGTATTCACCTGCTGATCGAACATAGTTCCGTCCATTAAGAAACCATGTAGAAAGATGATGGGCACCGATCCTGAACCGGTATCGGTGTACCAGATCTTCTGATCGTCGACGTGTAGGTAAGTCATAAACGCCCTCGTATTCTGCAGAATCGGCGGGTACTCGAACCCCGCAGATATGGGTTGAAGAGGTTACGCGCGAATCAAGTCGTGAGCTGTCTCGCGCGCGGTGCCCACGGTTCCATCTGGGAGTCGAACCAACGTGGGTACGATCCCTGCAACTTCTGCTTTGATCTGAAACGCCAGCAACTTGGCGTACTTTCTCGCGTCGATGATGCCCCCGAAGCCGATCCAGAGATGCTCTTGCGCGGTCGGCCGGCATAGGTTTCTTGTCTCACCGTCGGGTCCGAATCCGCCTACCACACCGACTTTTTCAGCTATTTCGGCGTTCATCAGAGATTCGATGACCGCCGAGTGGCTCTCGAAGCCGGTCGCCATCACAATTGCATCGAACTCCAGAACTTCACCATCGTTTCGAACAACTCCATTTTCGACGAAGTGGTCGAAGTCGGCCATCTGAGCGACGGCAATGCCACCTTCGACAATAACCTCCGAACAACCGACGTTGAGGTAGTAGCCAGCTAATTGTGTGTACGTCTTGTACAGCCAGCCGTACTCGTTGGTTCCCGCATCCACCTGCATGCCCGCTTTGCGCAGTCCCTCGTGGAGGTCGTGGTCGAGAGCATCGGTCTTTTTGGTGTAGTCCTTGAGGAATGCCTCGATCACCGGTCGCGTCAGGTTGGCGAGACTACGTTGGTCCGCTTCGTCCAGCGGCACAGTGGACGTGGCCATGAACGCGACCTGCGCAGTTCCGATGTCGCACACGGTAGCAGGGCTTCGTTGCCCCATTGTTACCTGTGCACCATGGTTGTACAGGTCCAACGCGATGTCGTGTCCACTCGTCGATACTCCTACAACGAGAACTTTCTTCCCCTTGTATTCGGATCCACTACGGAATTCGCTGGAGTGGACGATTCGTCCGGAGAAATCTTTCAAGCCAGGTAGGTCAGGGATGCGCGCTGCCCCACCGATACCCACCGCGAGAATGACATGGCGGGGCCTCAGAATTCGTTCTGACCCGTCGGCCATTTCGAGCGCCGCTTCCCACACCTGTGCTTGCTCGTCATACGCAGCATTCGTGAGGCGGGTTTCGAACAATACGTTGATGTTCATCGCTTTGATGTACATCTCGATCCAGTTCGCCCACTGGTCTTTGGACAAGTATTGGGGGAAGGTTTCGGGAAAGTGCAGCAGCGGCAGATTATTTCGAACGAGCGGTGTGTGCAGGGCAAGCGAATCGTAGCGTGTGCGCCAGCTCGCGCCTCCTTCCTTGCTGGCGTCGACAACAAGGTTGGTGACTCCCACCCGGTCCAATTCGGCAGCGATGCTGGCGCCCCATTCGCCGCAACCTACAACTAGGACTTCGGGATCTTCGTCCGCAGCGCTCAACCGAGCACGTGCCTGCGCCCACGTTTCACCCGGGTGTGCTGGATCGTAACCGTAACGCTCCATCTTTTGACTCTGGGTGGGCTTGTCGAAAAACATCTCGACCATGTCCGTGGAGATCAGGGTGGCTCGCATCCCCGAGACCGAGGCGGCATCGAGTGAACCGGAAACGAATGCCCTGCATTTACCGAATTTGGTTTCGAACCCGATGAATATTTCGACGGTGGTTCCATTATCGAGCAGCTTCGGCGCCGGACGTGTGGGGTCTAATGCAAGATTTCGAACCTCGCGCTCTTTGGCCTGCGTCAGGAACTCAGGTGCGATCGCGTCATATCCGTATCGCTGCTGGGTATCCCAGGTGAGCGCGACGAGATCTCGCCAATAGCAGGGGTCGTTCAGTAGTTCGCCGAAGCTTGATGCATCCTGCTCCGCGACAGCGGAAGAAAGAAGGCTGATCCACCGGTTCGCCAGGTCTATTACCGTTGATTGATCCACGTTGTTCCCGCTCCTCAAACGAATTTTCCTTGTTCGGACCGCTACATCTCTCACACGTCCGGCCTTGTGTGGATCGAATCACCCCATCAGCCAACTGTCAACAGCCAACTTGCATCAGATCGTTGAGTAGAGCCTCTCAATGCCAACCCCCTGTGAGCAGTTGACAGTTGTCAGATGGCGTCGATACTGTGATTCGAGACACTTGGATACCTGTTCGAGTATTGACGGCTACCGGAGAACGAAGCACCGACTCTCCCGGCCGAAAAGCCGCGACACCGACCCCGCGAGGACCCCACATGAGCATCACTGTTCCCCACACCGACCGGATATTCATCGGCGGAGAGTGGGTGTCAACCGCGTCGAAAAACCACTACGCGGTGGTTTCTCCTGCCACGGAAAATCTGGTCGAGACTGTAGACCTTCCATCCATTGCAGATGCGAATGCTGCTGTCGCCCAGGCGCGGAAAGCCTTCGATGATGGCGTCTGGGCTACTGCATCGATGGAGCACAGAGCTTCCGTTGTCGGCAGAATGTGCGACCTGTTCGAAAAGCGTCAGTCCGATTGGACAACGGCTTGGGTCACTGAGAGCGGATCCACCCGGGCACACTCGGACTTTCTGAATAGCATTGTCGTAGGTATCTGGCGAGATATCGTCGATACTGCCAAGCGAACCCCGGTCGTCGAGCGACGCACTTACCCGGACGGAACGGTCGATGTGGTTTCCGAACCGTACGGCGTCGCGGTAACGATCACTACGTGGAATGGGCCGGCGTTGTATCTGGTGTCAAAAGTGGTGCCAGCACTGCTAGCCGGGTGCTCGGTCATCGTCAAGACTGCGGTGGAGTCGCAACTCACTGCTCGCATCATCGCCGAACTAGCCGACGAAGCAGGGTTCCCGACCGGCGTTATCTCCGTTCTGGCTGCCTCGACAGATGTCAGTGTGCACTTGGTGAGCCACCCCGACGTCGACAAGGTCAGCCTGACAGGAAGCGTAGCCGCAGGCAAGAGCGTCATGGCGGCATGCGCGACCAACTTGACTCCGGTAACCCTCGAACTCGGAGGTAAGTCACCGGCCATCATCGCGGACGATATCGCTCTCGATAAGGTACTCCCGACGCTGTTGCCTGCCTTTTTCATGAACGCAGGTCAAATCTGCGTTGCGCTCACCCGTCTGATCGTCCCCGAAGACCGTCATGACGAAATCGTCGAAGCCGTGGTCGCCGGTCTTGCTGCAGTCACTGTTGGTTCACCGGAAGACCCTTCCTCGGTGATCGGCCCCCTCGGAACGCGCGCACAGTACGACAAGGTTCTCGATTACATTGAGACGGCTAAGGGCGAAGGTGCCACCCTCGTCTGCGGAGGCGGTAGGCCTTCCGGAATCGACCGCGGCTACTTCATCGAACCGACCGTCTTCACCGGAGTGACATCCTCGATGCGCGTCGCACAAGAAGAGATATTCGGCCCTGTCCTGGCAGTGCTGACGTACAAAAGTATCGACGAAGCCGTCGACATCGCCAACTCCACCCAATTTGGCCTTGCCGGCACGGTATACGCCGATGACCTCGAATTGGCGCGAAATATCGCCGATCGGGTGCGTTCGGGGTCCGTGTCCATCAACACCATCGGCCCGTCGTTGTTCGCCCCCTTCGGTGGATACAAGCAATCCGGTTTCGGTCGCGAGAATGATCTTGAGGGTATCCGCGAATTTCAGCAGACCAAGAGCATCAAGATCGCCTGATGCCCAGGACAGTACTCAGATCACTAGGAGCACTTTGACTTCCGTAATTTCATACGCACCTCGAACTGGCGATCCAGTCAGCACGGCGGCTACGACCACTGCCACCCAACTATCCGAAATCACCAATAGGGCGGCTCACGCGGCCCCAGTGTTGCGGGACGCGTCCCCCAAGGAGCGGAGGCAATGGCTCCGAGCGCTTGCCGACGCGCTGGAGGAGTCCCGAAGCGAACTGATCCGCCTCGCAGACACCGAAACTGCACTCGGCGAAGGAAGATTGAATGGTGAGTTTGACAAGCTGATTGGCCAAACGCGCTTTTACGGTGATGTCGCTGTCGAAGGGTCGTACCTCGGCGTATCCATCGACGAGGGTGTCGACGGGGGCCAGGATCTTGTCCGGGTGAATCGTCCGCTCGGTCCTGTTGCAGTATTCGGAGCAAGCAATTTCCCCTTCGTTCTAGGTGTTCTCGGGCACGACACCTCAGCAGCAATTGCAGCCGGATGCCCGGTCGTCGTCAAGGCGCACACTGCCCATATCGGCCTCAGCATTCGACTCGCCGAGATCGCCTGCACCGCTTTCGCTGCCGCAGGGGCACCGACCGGAATTTTCGATATCGTCGTCGGCCGTGACGCGGGATCGGCGCTGGTCGTCGCTCCGGAAACGAAGGCCGTCGCATTTACCGGATCGCAGTCGGGGGGCATGGCACTCTGGCGTGCGGCGAACGAACGCGACATCCCGATCCCGGTTTATGCGGAGATGGGCACCGTAAACGCCGTCGTCGTCACGCGAACGGCGGATGAGATGTTCGATGACGTGGCAAAGGGCTTCGTCGATACATTCACTCAAAACGGCGGACAATATTGCACCAAGCCTGGGCTCATTTTCGTACCCACCGGCTTCAACGGGGCTGAACGTGTCGCGAAGGCACTGCGCGCGACTAATCCTTCGTCGACGATGCTGACCAAGGCTATCGCTGACTCCGCGCGAGCCGGCCTTGATGACCTTCGGGCCGCGGGTGCACGCGTCATTGCTGAGATCGTGGAGGGTGAGGTCGGATTTTCCGCTCCCGCTGCAGTTTTGGCCGTGGAGTTGGGTGATTTGGAGCCAGGTAGCCGGTTCCTCGGGGAGTGTTTCGGCCCGATTGCTCTGGTGTGCGAGTACGAATCTGTCGACCAACTGTCCGAGACGCTGGCGAAATTGCAGGGTTCGCTGGTCTCGGCGGTCTTCACGCAACCCGACGATTCCGATGTGCCCGACATACTCAATGTCCTCGAGTCCAAGGTTGGACGCGTGATCGTCAATGGATGGACCACCGGCGCGCCACACGGTTGGGCGCAACAGCACGGTGGCCCCTGGCCGTCAACCTCCAATCCCGCTGTCACATCCATTGGAGGCGCTGCGCTCGAACGCTTCACTCGCCCAATTACCTTTCAAGGGGTGCAGGACAGCTGGTTGCCGCGAGAAGCGCGACGCGATAACCCTGATGAGATCACTCGCCGCATGAATGGAGTGATCGCACCGGCGGGCCATCGTTGAAACATTGGTTCGGTCGACAAGACCGGAAAAGGATGTGGCGCGAACCTTGAACGACAGAGGTTCGCGCCACATGCTTTGTGGGAAGTAGAAACTTAAAATACACAGGATGACGAGACTGTAAAGATAGAGGGTGGATGACGAGACTGTTCGGTCTGCGTGATCCACCCTCTTCTTATCCGAACTGTCAGCGATTGATCAACCCAACTTCAGACTCCTCCGCCGAAACTTCCAGACATCGTCCTCACGAACAATCAAATCTGTATAGCGGCCGGTGGCAGCGACGACGGCCTCCCTTGATGCCCGGTCGACTCCGGCTACCAACAGCCGACACGTGGCGTGCACGACTACGCCGTCGAGTTGCAGATCGATGTCGGTATTCCAGTGCTCCAGGTCTCCGACGGAAGCGGCCTGGCCGGCAGTGGCTCGGTCACGGACGAACTGAACCAATTCCGACCGCCCCACGTATGTTCGCGCAGGATGTTCGAAAATGCCGTTCTCTGTCCAGAGTGACGCCCACAATTCCGCCTCACCTCTGTCGATAGCATGGTTATACTGCTGAAAGAGGCGCAGGACGGCCGTCTCGTCAGCTGACTCCAAACCCTCTCCCCCGCTTACCTTTTCAATGCTCAACGCTTCGTTCACCCCGCGTTGACATCTGCGGTTAGGGCCGAAATAAACTCGGCCGTTTCGACAACCTCGGCCTGCTTGGGAAAGATTTTCTCGACAAGGAAGGAGTGGACACTGTCATCCGGATCGACGCATGCGTCAGAGAGCACGACAACACGATAGTCCAGATCATGAGCCTCACGTACTGTCGTGAGCACGACACCGCTGGTATGAGCACCCGCCAGGATCAGAGTGGAGACTCCGGCGTTAGTGAGCTGCTCGTGCAAATCTGTTGTGGAGAATGCGCTGACGCGCCTCTTCCGCACGACGATATCCCCCTCACGCACCCCGAGGCCTTCGAACAGCGCCGTTTTCGGCGAGTCCGCGTCCATATTCGGACGACTGCCCTTCACTCGGTCTCCCATGATGTGCCCCTCCGGAAAGCCGTCGTAGTCGGCATCGGTGAAACCAACCCGAACGAATCCGACTGTTCCTCCGGCCCCTCGAACGACTTCAGCTGTGCGAGCCGCCGACTCCACGAGCGGAGCCGTGTCGTCGAGGAATCCCAGAATTACGGGTTCGTAGTCCATGATCAGGAGAGCAGTGTTGGCGGGATCGATGTGAAGCGGCATAACGAATTTCCTGTCCTGTCGCGTATCCGGCACGGCGCCGAATACAGATTTGTATGCTTTGTGGTTAGTGGCCTGAGACGGTCTTCAGAAGTGCCGTCGTGTCATCGGGTAGTTCGTCCCCGCGCCAAGCGACATGGCCGTCCGGCCGGACCAACGTGAACCTTGTTGTGTACAAGGAAGCAACCGATTCGGGGAGTTCGGCACGGCGAAGAGGAACGCCGAGTCGGGCCGCGGTTTCGGAGATGGGTTGGGCGGTCTGCTCGTCGGTACCGAGGTCACAGAGCACGAACCCCTCTCCGAAAAGATCAAGCGTCGATACCCCGTCCGCGATCCACGCGTGTGGTGCTCGGTGTCCCGCCCTGTTCGTAGGCTCGTACACGCGATAATCGTCTAGTGGCGCTGACGAATCGTCGCCGACGCAGATCGGCGAATCCTCGTACCTGTATCCCAGGATTACTCCTTTGGATTCCCATTCAGCGCGGGTTCCCTCGATCAGTTCCTCTCCCACGGATTGCCGAAGGCGATCTCCCACCTCCCCGGGCTCGAGCAGACGGGAAAGATCAGCAGTGCTGTACCAGCCCTTGAAGTTTCGTGTTGCTGCCGAACTGTTGCGCACTGCGATCGGGCGCCGTTCGGTCTCATAGGAGTCGAGCAATTGTTCGCCGCCCCATCCACGCAGGACCGCATCCAGTTTCCAGCCGAGGTCGACGGCTTCGCCAATTCCTGTGTTCGAGCCGAAGCCTCCCGTAGGTGACATCGTATGAGCCGAATCGCCAACCAGAAAAACCGATTTGTCGCGGTATCGATCAGCCACGGTTTGCGATCGCCGCCATGGGGCAACAGACAGTATCTCGATCTTGATGTCGTCGCCCAGAACACGTCTCATCGTGGCTTCGACCGCGAGTTCGTCGAGCTCGGGCCGACTGTCACCCAACATATATGTGAAGCGCCAGAGTTCTCGGCCGTCGACGACCGTGAGGTTGCCGACTGGTCCGTCTGGCGAAACGAAGATGAAGCGTGCGGCGGGCGCTTGCTTGCTGATACTCAGAAGGTCCGGCGACCTGAAGTAGACGCCCATCGAGTAGTTCAGAACCGGAATTCCGCTGACCTCGATCCCCAATGCGCGTCGCACATTGCTCATGGCGCCGTCACATGCAACCAGGAACCGTGCGCGTACAAACCGTTCCTCACCCGTGTTGGCGTCTGTGTAGCGCACCACCGCCCCAGTGTCGGTGTTCTCGACGACTTCCTCCACCTTCGCGTGATAACGAAGCGACACCGAGGGCTGACGTGACACAGCGCGCGCCAAGATCGGGTCGAACCACAGCTGTGGGCATCGCTGACGGCGTTCCGGGCTTTCCGCGGGGACAGGCATTTCGCCAAGTGATGGGTAATGCTCGCGAACGAGCTCGTACCCCTGAAGGGCAGTGCTGAAGACGATGTCGAGTGGATAGTCCTCGGGGAAACCGCAATTGCGCACATCGTCCAGGATTCCCCACCTTCGGCAGAATTCCATCGTGCGGATCGACAATCCGCCAGCCCGCGGGTGATCAACGGCTCCGTCACCCGCCTCCAGGACGACTACGTCCTGACCCCGCAGCCCCAGTTCCAGCGCCATGGATAGGCCCACGGGCCCCGCTCCGATAACCAGAACGGATGTCTCCTCGATCATTAAATCCTCGCTAACTGTTGACAGCCATCTGTTAGTCGCTGACGATACTGCGGCTGATGAACGAAGGCAATGCACCCAAAGCAATTCGTTGACAGCGAAGTGCTGTCTGTTTACAGTTGACGATATGACCGTGGGCGATGCGCGACCTCAAGCTCCTCCCGAATCGGGCGTCGCGCCACAACGAGTACTGACTCGGACGCCACTACGCGATCAAGCTGTCACCGTTGTCCGAAATCTGATTGCCGACGGATCGCTTCCACCGGGCGCACGTCTCAACGAGGCGGAACTGGCGATGAGACTTGGAATCAGTCGAGGACCACTACGTGAGGCCATTCAGAGACTTGGCGCCGAGGGGTACATCGAGTTCCTGAGAAATCGCGGGGCGTTCGTACGACGAGTAACTATCGAAGACGTACGGCATATGTACGAAACTCGCGAGATTCTCGAAGTTGCGGCAGCTCGGCTTGCCGCCGAGCGCGCAACCGAGTCCGGAGTGGCACGACTGACTGCTGCGATCGACCAAACCGAGGAGAAATTGCGCGGCGGATTCACTGGAGAACATCAAAACCACCTAGACATTCACGAAGTGATCTTTGATCTGGCGGAGAACCCATCTCTCAGCCGTGCAGGCATGGAACTGCACACCCGCGTGCGCCTTTCGCGAATTACTTCCGGGAGCTCGCCCGAGCGCGCCAATGAGGCTCTCGCCGAACATCATTGGATTATCTCTGCGATAGCGGCAAGCGATCCTGCCTCTGCAGCCGAAGCGATGACCGTGCATTTGAAGGCGTCACTGAGCCATTTACTCGCGACCCAGCCCCACGACTGAACCACCACGGCGTTCGACAGTGCGGGCAGCACCCAGACGAAAGAGGTAAAAAACTATGCCAAGGCTTGACGAAGTATCCCGCGTCGACCTCGTGTCGGAACGCGTCATCGAGACATACCAGAAGCACTTCGGCGACAAGGACCCGGTCGAAGAACCCGGCAGCCTTTCGGGCACTCCCGGAAACTGGTGGACAGTTTTCGCGTTGGACGAGCATCTGTTCGAAACCATGCTCGACCGGCACGCATGGCAATTCAGCACAGAACGCAAACTGGACCCGACATTGCGGGAACTCGCGCTGGCTAGAACAGGGTGGGTAGCGAACTCATCGTTCGTCTTCACCCAGCACAGTAAACTGCTGCGTCGCCTGGGCTTTGCGACAGACAAAGTCAGTTCGATACCGGCCTGGTCATCGCTCACGATCTGGACTTCGAAGGAACGACTGGTTCTCGCCTACACCGATTCGTTGGTAGCTGGCGGCGGGCGAGTCCCTGACGACCTCTTCGCCTCAGTGCGAGCCGAATTCAGCGACGTGGAGATTCTCGAACTGACCTACATGGTCACCACATACGTCCAGTCATCGACGATTTGTCGCGCATTGCGCCTGGAATTCGACGACATCCCAGATCCCGTCACCGACAAACTTCCCAGTTCTTCCTGACCGTCAAGTCATCTCACCCACCAAAACTGTTAGGAGACAACGTGTCTATTGGCACCGGATTCGATTTCAAAGGTCTCGATCACGTCGCCTTGATCGTCAATGACATGGCCGCGACGGTCGATTTCTATCACGGCAAGCTGGGCATGCCCGTCCTGCATACTCTGGAGTACTTCGACGACGACGACGAACTCGTCGGTCAGCATTGGTTCTTCGGCGTAGGCGATCCCGGCAATCCCGAAGCCCATCTGGCCATGTTCTGGTGGAAGGACGGCTACCAGACCCTACCCGACGAGGCAGTACTGCCCACTGCTAAGCCCGCGAATCATCGCGCCACGCCGGTGGGGTCCATGCTTCACCTCAATCTTCGCGTAGACGCGGATCGAATCGAGGAGTACTGCAATCGTTTGGCAGAGTTGGATGTTCCGTACCGCCACGCCGTCCGATACTTCGATCCTGCACGTCCGAAGGCCATGCGTGCAGTGAACAAGTTCAACGAGTACGAGGCTCCTGCCGAGGGCGCTTTGATGTCCTCGGTCTATGTTACGGACCCAAGCGGAATTCAAATCGAGTTCAATGCGTGGCTGCCCGGTTGGGAGAACTGGCCCAACGATGCAGTGCCTCGCTCCAACGACGAGGCGGCTGTGACGAATGCGTGATCGCTTCCGCCGCGAGGTCGAGTCTGGTCGCACGCTCGTAGTACCTGGGGCGGCAAATGCCTTGACTGCAAGACTGATTGAGGAAGCGGGATTCCCTGCCACCTATGTTACCGGCGCTGGCGTCGCGAATACGTTCCTCGGCGTACCCGACATAGGGCTACTCTCCTTGACCGAGATCGCCACGCATGTGACGGCAATCCGGTCCGCAGTCGAGACACCGCTCATCGTGGATGCTGACACGGGTTTCGGCAACGCCATCAACACTTGGCATACCGTCCGCACGCTCGAGCGTGCGGGTGCAGCAGCGATCCAACTGGAAGATCAGACCTTCCCGAAACGGTGCGGGCATTTCTCCGGAAAGTCCACAGTGGCCGCAGAAGAGATGGTCGACAAGGTGAGGGCGGCCGTCGAGGCGCGAACCGACCCGGACCTGTTGATCATTGCTCGCACAGATGCTCGCGCCGGCCAAGGCCTGGAGGAAGCATGCAGGCGTGCTCGGCTATATCGAGAAGCCGGCGCCGATGTGACATTCGTAGAGGCTCCACAATCGACATCCGAAATCGAGATCATTTCATCCGAAGTGCCCGGGCCGAAAGTCCTTAACATAGTTCAGGGCGGAAAGACTCCTGCGCTTCCGCTGGAGCGGGTCCAAGAATTGGGCTTCTCGATCCTCCTGTATGCCAACCTACCTCTCCTGGCCAGCATTTACGCCGTACGAAATGTACTCGGCAGTCTGAAGGTGGGCGACGAGCTGACCGCCGCTCAACCAATCGCAACGTGGTCAGAGCGCCAAAAAACGGTACGCAGCAACTTCTTTGACGACATGAGTGGACGATACGAGACAGCTACCCCCACCGAGGCCGCCTTGTCTCGGGATGAAGTAGTACTCGGAAACTGAATACTCCAGAAACAAGCAGCACGATGGGAATGACGATGCACAGGACCGGTCGGCACAGAAGCAGAAACTGGAGTCGGGAATGAACTTGACGCTCCCGGCTGTGGACAGTTACTCACCGCACTTATCCGCCCTGCGCGCTGACGTTCGCGCTTTCCTCGACACGGAGATTGCCGAAAACCGCTTCACCCCAGAGTCGGACTCATGGTTGTCGGGGATAGATTGCGACTTCAGCCGTCGACTGGCCAGCCGGGGTTGGGTCGGGATGACTATTCCGATGCAGTACGGCGGTGCCGGCCGGACCGACCTCGAGCGCTATGTCGTCACCGAAGAACTACTTGCCGCGGGAGCACCAGTCGCGGCGCACTGGATCGCCGATCGCCAGATGGTTCCGGGCATACTTCGAAATGGATCTGAGGTCCAGAAGAATACGTATCTCCCTGGAATTGCCAGTGGAGAACGATATTTCGGCATAGGGATGAGCGAACCTGACGCCGGCTCTGACCTTGCCGCGATCCGTACCAAAGCGACGGAGAGCGTTGACGGTTGGCGGATCACCGGAACTAAACTCTGGACGAGTGGTGCCCATGTAGCCACCAACATGGTTCTGCTTGCACGAACCGACGCGTCAGAGAGCCGCCACGGAGGGCTGTCCCAGTTCCTAATCGACCTTCCCCACCCTGATATCCACATCAGACCCATCATCACAATCGACGGTGGACATCACTTCAACGAAGTCGTCTTCGATGACGCATTGATTCCAACAACCGCACTTCTGGGTGCACGCGGCGACGGGTGGCGTCAGGTAACGCAAGAACTCGGCAACGAACGATCCGGGCCCGAACGCATCCTGTCGACCCTGCCACTACTACGTGCGTGGGCGAAAAACCCTACGCTGCAGAAAGACCCGGTTTCGCGGCTTGAGTTCGGCAGGCTTGTCGGCCGAATGGCAGTCCTACGTCAACTGTCGATGGCCGTCGCGCAACAACTGGAAGCTGGTCAGAATCCTGTGGTAGAAGCTGCTCTGGTCAAGGATCTGGGAACTGTCTACGAGGGCGATCTCGTAGAAGCGATCCGCGCGCGTTCTGGCATTGAGCCAGATCCATTCGGCGACGACTTCTCGATCTTGCTGGCGAAATCAGTCCTGCACACCCCGGGTTTTACGCTCCGCGGCGGCACCAATGAGGTCTTGCGTTCCATAGTTGCGAAGGCGGTTCTGTGATGTCGGATCATTTCGACGCAATAGTCGACTCGGTGAAAGGCGCATTGGCTGCGTCACCCGCACCTACGTGCGTCGAGATCTCGTTCGATCCACGGGGGTGGAGCGAACTTGACCAACTTGGATTCACCAATCTCGCGCTGCCCGCCGCGCTGGGGGGATCGGATGGAAATCTCAAAGACGCGGCGATTGCTTGCAAGGCTGGAGTGGCCGCCGCCTTCCCCCTTATTGAATCAAACTTTCTCGCGGTACCGGCCCTCACCGCGGCGGGTGTCCCCTGGCCGGGAGGGGTGGTTACCGCTGCGACAACGGCGGCCCTGATCTCGGTAACACCGCAAGGAACGCTCTCAGGGCGCGTCACACGCATTCCGTGGCTGCGGAACTCCGACTATGTGGTCTTGATTTTCATCGGGGACAAAGGACCACAACTTGCCGTAATCGATCCTCGAGTCGGCGGAGCATCGATCGAACCAGGAACGAATATTGCTGGCGAACCGCGTGACACTCTCGAGCTTTCCGAGGTTCGACCAGCGACATTGCGCGACCTGCCACCCGAGTGGGATGGCCTCGGGATGCAGTACGGTGCTGCCGGCCGGGCGGTGCAAATCGCAGCTGCCGGTGCAGCTGTGCTCGAGTCCGCTGCTCGTCACACCAGCGAGCGCAATCAGTTCGGTCGACCGCTCGTGAAATTTCAAACTGTACAACACCAGTTGGCACAACTCACCGGCGACGTCGTGACAATCGCTACGGGTTCAGAAGCTGCAGTACTGGCTTTATGTGAACGATCCCCGCAAGCGGAACTACTGGTGGCCTCCGCAAAGGCTGAGTCCTCCGTCTTGACGCGTCGAATTACCGCCGTCGGACATCAGCTGCACGGGGCCATGGGTTTTACAACCGAACACAAGCTAGGTGCCTACACCACTCGGATGTGGTCATGGAGGGAAGAGTTCGGCAGCGAAATGTTCTGGCAGAACCGAATTGCCGATCTGGTCGCGTTGCAGGACGACGACGTCTGGGGGCTCCTGAGCGATCACACACTCGCCGGCGGAACGGAGCTCAACGCATGACCGCAACGAACACCACATCGCCGTGGACGTTCGATGAACACTCCAACGGCGCTCTCAGCGGCATTAAAGTACTCGATCTGAGCCGTGTGCTGGCCGGGCCGTATTGCGCCCAAATGATGGGCGATCACGGAGCGTCGATCATCAAAGTCGAATCACCGATGGGTGACGAGACCCGCCAGTGGGGAACACTGTCGCCCGATGGTTCGAGCAGCTACTACTACGGACTGAATCGAAACAAGCAGAACATCGAGTTGGACCTGACAACAGGGTACGGCCAAGATGTTCTTCGTAAACTCCTCGAAGAAGCCGACGTGGTGGTCGAAAACTTCAAGATCGGCACGATGGCACGCTGGGGTTTCGACTACGACTCCGTGCTCGCTTCGGCAAGACCCGAACTGGTTTACTGCCGCATCAGTGGATTTGGTGCCGACGGGGTCATGGGTGGAATGCCGGGTTATGACGCCGTACTCCAGGCTTACGGGGGGCTCATGAGCATCAACGGCTACCCGGACCGCGGACCACTCCGAGTAGGTGTACCTATCGTCGACATCGTCGCTGCGAACCTCGCATTCAGCGGGATTCTCCTCGCGTTACATGACCGACACCGCACAGGGCTCGGCCAGTTTGTCGATATTTCCTTGCTGGACTCTGTTTCCAGCCTCCTCGTACCTCACTCCGGAAACTGGGCGATGACGGGAACTGACCCGGCTCGAACGGGTGCCGCTCATCCTTCCGTTGCTCCATACCAGACGTTCGACACACCGTCCGGGGAGTTCTTCATCGGGACAGGCAACGACCGGCAGTTCCGATCCTTGATGACAGTGTTGGGCCGGCCAGAAATTGCCGACGACACCAGATTTTCGTCAAATCCATTGCGCGTAGCGAACGTCGCGGAACTCAGCGAGCTGATCGCAGGTGCGGTCGCCGATCGCGATCTGGACGAATTGTCACGCCAACTGAACTCCGCAGGTGTCCCGGCCAGCCCTGTCAAGACAATCGGCGAGGCCCTCACCGACGAACAAACTCTGCACAGAAATCTGTTCATCGACGACGGCGACTATCGCGGTGTCGGCGTTCCCATCAAGTTGAGCCGATCGATGTCGCAGAAGCCGGTGCCGCCCGCGCGAAAAGGCGCGCATACAGCCCAAATTCTCAGCCGGTTGGGTCTACCGTCCGCCGCGGATGAAGATTCCTACCGCGAACACTTGCACGCGCGACCGCCTGTAACCGCCGTCGAAGCCCCCCATCGGAAGCCAACTAATGTCTAATCAGCCAGAAGCACCGGTACGCGTCTCCTTCGAGGGCGGGATCGCCCGCCTGACTCTCGCGAATCCGCAGCGGAAGAACGCCATCTCGTTGGATATGGCAAAAATGATCGACGACTTCTGCAATCGAGTCGAAACCGACACGACTATCGGTGGTGCCGTCGTGGACTCCGTCGGAGACTATTTCTGTAGCGGCGCCGACACGAAGGACTTGGCCGCATCGTCATCGCAGCCTGCGTCGACTGAAGCACTCCTCAGAACATCTGCGGTCTACGAGGCCTTCGTACGTGTAGGCACCTTGCCGGTTCCAACGGTCGCAGCCGTCGTGGGTGGCGCAGTCGGAGCCGGCCTGAATCTTGCGCTAGCTGCAGATGTCCTACTCGTGACTCCCGACTGCGTCCTCGATTCTGGGTTCTTGGCACGGGGTATCCATCCCGGAGGTGGCCATTTCTCGCTCCTCGGTCGGAGTCTCAAACGCCAGCAGGCGATGGCGATTGGCATGCTGGGGGCACCAATCTCTGGAGACCAGGCGGTCCGTCTCGGTCTGGCATGGAGCGCGCATCCAGGTGACACGATCACGCAAGAAGCTCTGAGGCTCCTCCGCGGCGTATCCGAGGACCCTGATCTCGCCCGACGAATCAAACGGAGCGCCGAAGTAGAGCTCGGCCCACAGGCTGTCAGCTGGGCCGCGGCCGTGGAGGTCGAACGCGGCGTACAGATGTGGTCCCTCGGCCGAAAGACTGAGGCCGGCTGGCAGAAGAAGCCTGCTCGCGCTGTAGCCGAACGCTGACCTGCGCCGTCGCCACATTCTGACGAAATCCTTTGTGCCGCTGCAGTGTCACACACTGCAGCGGCACAGTTGGATCGAGCGGAGAGTACGCGGGACGACCATGGCGCAATGCCGATTCGTGGCTAGCCCGCCACGGCAAACAACGGATCTCCGGAGCCGATATGCACTGTGGCATCAACTTCCGGATGCGTATACAGGTAATTGCTCACTGCATCCGACGCGGCAAGGACGCTCACCATTCCTTCCGGAACCTTCGAGCCGACCAGAAAATCGCCGAGCAGACGCCCGAGTAGCGCGGAGCGTGCAGGGATACTGATAATCACCGCTCGTCCGTCAAGAAGCGCATCAGCCACAACTCTGACGAAATGTGCAAGTGAGAAGTTCCACGTCAATCGCACCACCGTGATGCAGCCATGCCCTGGTGCTTCCGGCCCCATGTGCTTGAGGACTGCCGTATCGGCAACCGGCGGCGTTCCTGCTGATGCATGGGATGCCATGATGCGGGGGCTGTATGCGTCGAATTCATCGACGAATTTTTCCACCAGCGAGGTTCGTTCGTCCGCAGTTTGAGATGACCACGATTCGTCGTGGCAGGCTAGAGATGCGGAGTCGACAGCGTCGTCGACGTCGAGGACGGAAGGTAGAAGGAACCTGATGGTCGTGGCCTGCTCAGGGACGTCAACGTCTATGCACTCGTTTGAGGAGGTCGCCGTCCATCGACCCCCGATGAGAAGATGGCGGAAATCTGTGGTGATCCGGAACATGGTGCCCTCCGCAAACGAGAATTTGTATGGTCTGAATCACATTGCACTCTTGAGCGAGGCTGTCGTCATCAGCACAATACGTAGATCTATACGTATTTCTGGTCAGGGAAGGGCCAACCAGGCAGCAGGCGTCGGCGCGGTCACCCAAGTATGTGTCGGGAAGGCCCACTCGCGAGAAGCAAAGGTGTGTACGTGACGAATCTCGCAGACTCGCCGGTCGCCGGTAATTTGCCTGCGGACCTGACGAGCTTCGTGGGCCGGCGCCAACTGCGTTCAGACCTGAAACGAACGCTGGCGACTGCGCGCTTAGTCACGCTAGTGGGGCCCGGCGGAGTTGGAAAAACCAGATTAGCGTTGCGCGGAGCGAGCGAAGTGCGCCGATTGTTTCCAGGTGGGGTCTGGTTCGTCGAGTTGGGTTCCCTGGAGTCACCGCCGTTGATCACTGGCACCATTGCTAACAGCCTTGGGCTTCGTGGACCGCTTTCTCAGTACCTGTCTGCAGATCTCAGTACTTTCTTCGCCGACCGAGCCGCACTTCTCGTGCTCGACAACTGCGAGCACGTGATCGACGAATGCGCGGACCTGATAACACGACTTCTTCGTTCTTGCCATCCGTTGCACATCTTGACAACATCCCGCCAAGCGCTCGGCTGCGCTGGCGAGCATGTTCTACAAGTTCCGCCACTGGCCGTACCGGGAGAAGAAGACTCCACAGTTGCCCAGTCCGAGCTGACCGAAAGTGTGGCCCTCTTTCTTGACCGCGCGCGAGCAGTGCTGCCGGACTTCGAATTGAACGAACGCAATGTGGGTGAAGTCGCGACCATCTGCCGCTATCTGGAAGGCATTCCGCTTGCACTCGAACTCGCCGCGGTCCGCTTGCGAGGCCTAGCGCCCGCCCAGATCGCCCTCCGTCTGCGCGATCGATTCGAGTTGCTCTCAAGTGGCCCGCGTGGTGCACCTGACCGACAACGCACCCTCCGTAAGTGCGTCGATTGGAGTTACGAGTTGTGCACGCCAGAGGAACAAAATCTCTGGGCCGACATGAGTGTGTTCACTGGCGGTTTCGAAATAGACGCTATAACCGGAATTCACCCGAACGCCAGTGAAATTGAGTTGGTCGAGTGTGTGCTGTCCTTGGTCGAGAAGTCGATTTTCGTGCGCGAAGATCATTCCGATCAGGTGCGTTACCGAATGCTCGACGTGATCCGGGAGTACGGCCAGCAGCGCCTGAGTGAGGCGAGTGGTATGGCAGCTGTCGAACATGCCCACGTGACGTTCTACGTCGAACTCGCGCGGTGCGCTCAAGCCGGATGGCTCAGCAGTCACCAAGTTCAATGGCTTCGTCGGTTGCATCGTGAGCAGTTGAATTTTCGTGCGGCCCTTAAACACTGCGTCGATACGGCAGAGGGCGCCGAAGTCGGCATGGCGATGTACACAAACCTTCTCACGCTATGGTCTGCGTTCGGATTCATACGCGAAGGCCGCACCTGGCTCGATCGACTATTGGAGCTCGCGCCGGCCCCCACACAGCTCAGTTTGGAAGCTCTCCACGTAGGAGTGTGGCTCGATTCGATCAGTGGCCATCACGAGTCCAGCGCGCTCCTGCTCGACCGTGCGGCCAGCGTTGCGAATTACGTCCACTCTGAATATGCACAATATCTGCTCGCGCAAGCCCGAGGTGTCCACGCTCTCTATGCCGGCGAGGCTGAAAAAGCGCTCGCTCATTTCACGGAAGCGGCGCGCGGTTTCAGCGAACTCGAAGACGACTTTCGATTGCTTCAAACCTTGTGCCCCATGGGAATCGCTTGCGAACTCTCGCAGGCGATAGAGCGTGGAATGGAGTGCCACGAGCGAGTGATGGAAATTTCCGAGCGCGTTGGGGAATCGTACTTTCGCGCGTTTTCCCTGAACACGGCAGGAATGCTCGCATTTCACATGGGCGATACGGATTCGGCGGTGCGGTACGTGCAGGAGAGTCTTCAGTTGAAGCTCGATTTGGACGACGGGCTCGGGATCGCGATGTGCCTCGAGTCACTCGCCCTCGTAACCGCACCGTCGTCGCCGAATCGTGCCGCGATTCTGATTGGAGCGTCAAGAAAGGCCTATGCCTCCATTGGGCTACCGTCAAACGCGTTGCCTGGGCGCAGTGAAAGGCTCGATGCCTGCATCAGCGCGATGACGAATCTACTTAGGCCAGACGAGATGGGTAGCGCGCTGCGTACCGGTTCGAACTTCGACCAGCCATCTGCCATAGCTTTCGCCCTGAACAAACCGGCTCCGACTTCCGCGCCAGGTCAGAAGCGCAAGACGGATGAATCGAAGTTGACACGCAGGGAACGCGAGGTTGCCGCATTGATCGCAGAGGGATTGTCTAACAAGGACATCGGTCTCCGACTGGTCATTTCACAACGAACAGCCGAGTCTCATGTCGATCATATTCTCACGAAACTCGGTTTTTCATCGCGAGTGCAGATTTCGAGTTGGGTCCATGCGCACAGCACGGAGACGGGTGGCTGAGCCGTTCGCCTCCGCGCTGCTTGGCAAAGCGAATTTATGCGGGTTCGGGCCATGCGATGAATTGCGTCTCCAAGAACTCTCGGACGCCTTCTTCGCCGATTTCTCGACCCATCCCGCTCATTTTGAATCCGCCGCCTGCCTTGTCTTGACGGGGTATCCAGCCATTGATCATCACCGTGCCGACGCGCAATTGGGGCGCGATGCCTCTCGCGGTGGCGATGTCGCCGTAGATGGTGGCTGCCAGTCCGAAGTCGGAATCGTTCGCGATCGAGATGGCCTCCTCGACGGTTTGGTACGGGAGTACGACCCCCACCGGTCCGAATAACTCTTCGCGTGCAATCTCGGATTTGTTGGTCACTCCGCCCACTAGCGCGCCGTTCATAAACCAGCCGTTGGGCATTTCTGGCCGTCCGCCTCCGGCCACGATCTTCCCGCCGCCACCGACTGCGCGCTCCAGATAGCCTTCGACGCGATCACGGTGCTTCGCACTGATTAGCGGTCCTGCGACAACAGTGTCATCCCAAGGGTCTCCTATTTTCAGTGAATTGAAAGCCCGCTGGCTGAGTTCTACGAATTCCTCGTACTGCGTTTCGTGCACCAAGATCCGGGTGGGTGAGGAGCAGCCCTGGCCGGCGTTTCGGAGGTAGCGGGCGTGTACCTGATCGGTGATCGAATCGATGTCCACTCCCGGCAGCAACAGTGAGGGAGACTTACCACCCAACTCCAGCGCGACTCGTTTGAGTCCGGGCGCGGCCTGCGCCATAACTTGTTGCCCTACCCCGACTGATCCGGTGAAGCTGATCTTGTTCACATCAGGATGGGTAGTAAGCGCTTGACCTACCTCGATGCCGCCCGCGATTATGTTGACAACACCGCGTGGGATGTTTGCGTCTGCGAGAAGACGTGCGAAGAGCAGAATTGACATCGGCGCTTGCGGGCTGGGAAGCAGGACTGCGGTACAGCCTGCGGCCAGGGCTCCCCCGAGTTTGGTAGCCATGAACAACAGTGGGTAGTTGTAGGCGGCAATAGCTGCGACAACACCCGATGGTTGGTATGTGATCGTTGCGTCGCTGCGCGGTGATCCTTCTTTGATGCCCAGCGCGCGATCGCGATCAATCATCGTGAGATCAGCGAAAGCGCGTAACAGGGCGATCGGTTCGCCGATCTGCAGAGCGCGGGCAAGTGTGACGGGGGTGCCCACTTCACGAACGATCGAAGCGGCCAGCATTTCCGCGTTCTCTTCGAGTACGCGGGCCATCGTGAGGAGGACTTCACGTCTGAGAGAACGATTCTTCCAGGCGTCGGATTCGAACGCGCGTCGCGCAGACTCTACGGCTTGTCCAACTTGGGCTGTGGACGCCGCTGGGAAATCAGCGAAAACCTCTTCGGTTGCTGGATTGTCTACCGTGAGCCGTTCGCTGCTTTCGCCTCGAACCAGTTCTCCATCGATGAACATGTCCTCCGACCATGGGACGGACAGGGACGAGAGTGGACTGATCATATGAGTTTTCTCCTGAATCGAATCGATGCCGCTCAGCGATGAGTGAGGACTGAAACCAAGGTTCTAGACCGCCGTCAATCGCAGTGGGAGGGTTGAGATTCCGTTGAGCATCAAACCGTCGGCGTTCTTGGTGGGGCCGGCCAACTCGAAACTGGTTGTCCTGGAGAGGAGTTCTTCGAGTGCAACAGCAAGTTCAACTCGGGCTAGAGGTGCACCGGCACATTTGTGTGCACCATGACCGAAGGCTAGATGACGGTTGGGGCTACGGCTGATGATGCATGACTCCGGGTTCTCGAATTCCTCCGGATCCAGATTGGCCGCGCCGAAATTGAGAGCAACAAGTGAGCCCTTGGGAATCGTGGAGCCGTGCAACTCGATATCGGCGCCTGCGAAACGTCCGCGTTCAGGGAGTGGTGATTCGAGTCGGAGGAATTCTTCGATGGCCTGTGGGATCAATTCTGGTGCACGACGCAACCGACTCTGGAGATAGGGATCGGTTGCAAGCCTGTAGATGGCGGTGCTCAGGGCATCGGCGGTTGTGGCGTGTCCTGCACCGATCAGGGCAACGCCTACTGCTACGGCGGTTTGGTCCGCGATCGGCTCGTTGTCGATCTCCATAGCCATGATGCCGCTCAGAATGTCCTGTTCAGGATCCAGCGGATGCTGTCGACGTTCGGCCACGACGTCGGTGATGTGCTCGGCGAAAACCTTGAACATCAACTCGTTCATGGCTTCTGGATCCCAGCCCACTTCTGCGAAGCGCGCGAAGTGCTCCATCAGCACCAAATGAGCCTGATCGCCAAGATTCATGAGAGCGGACAATGCGCGGGCAGGGTAGGGCTGGCAAAGCGCCGGAACGACGTCACCGGAGCCGGCGTCGATCAACGGGTCGAGTGCATCGACGACGTACTGACGTAAACGAGGCCGAATCGCTTCCATTCGCTCGGGTGTGAAGTACTTGTTGAGAACACGGCGGTAGATACCGTGTTCCGGCGGATTCAGGCCGCTAGGGATCAGTCCCTTCATCTCTGGAACTCGGACGAAGGGGCGCCCTGCTCGGTAATTCTTGAAGTCCAAAGCGGCCTTCGAGACGTCTGCATACCGGGACAGAGTGTGGAATCCACCGAACATGTCGGAGTGCGCTACCGGACATCCCTCTCGCAGGTCCGCCAATTCGGAAATGAATTCCGGGCTGCGGGCTCCGCCGGGGAAGCGAGCTTCTTCCGGTTCCCAGTCGTTGTCGCTCTCACTCCTGGTGACGTCGTACGCCATGGCTGACTCCTAGTATGCGGGAATTTACGTCGGCCAGCTGTGACCGTCGGCACGTTGAGCGTCTCAACTTCAAAGACAATTGTCAACAGATGACTGATTACTGCCATCAAGTCGCAAACTGTTGACACTTGGCAGTCACCTGCATACGTTAGTGGCAGAGAGTCATGTCGCTCGATCGCCTGGTGCTTGACGCTGTCTCAATCCTTCCCAACGCCACCCTGATCACAAGGAGCTCGCAATGGCCACTGCAGGCAATGCCGAGACAGAAATTTCGCTCACGACGCGAACCCGTCGACTCGGCGCCGACGACGTCGTAGTCGTCGAGCTGGAAAGTGCCGACGGTCAACCACTACCCGAGTGGGAACCAGGCGCGCACATTGATCTCTGCCTTCCGGATGGCGTAACCCGTCAGTATTCTCTGTGCGGAGATCCAGCGGATCGCACCGTGTACCGAGTAGGCGTCCTGCGCGACCCCCATGGTCGCGGTGGCTCGAAGTACGTATTCGACAACATCAGAGAAAACGATGCGGTGACCGTTCGGGGGCCACGGAATCACTTTCCTTTTCTGCCGTCGTCCCGGTACATCTTCATAGCCGGCGGTATCGGCATTACTCCCATTCTGCCCATGATCACAGCTGCGATGAATGCAGGGGCACAGTGGGAGCTGCACTACGGCGGGCGCACGCGGAGCTCGATGTCATTCGTCGAGGAGTTGACATCACTGCCCGGGAACCGCGTAATTTTGTATCCCCAAGACGAAGTAGGGCTGATCGATTTGGGAAAAATTCTCGACACGCCTGCACTCGGCACTCTTGTCTACAGTTGCGGCCCTGGCCCTCTGCTTGAAGCTGTGGAAGCTCGCGCGTCGAACTGGCCGATCAACAGCGTTCATGTCGAGCGATTCGAGCCGAAGGTGCTCGAAACCGTGGCCGGGGACGACTCTTTCGAAATCGAACTGGCCGAAAGCGGAATGGTTTTGACCGTTCCTTCCGAGAAATCCGTACTCCAAGTACTGGAAGAAGCAGACGTAGAGGTCTATTCATCCTGCCAGGACGGTACATGCGGGACCTGCGAGACACCCGTCATCTCCGGCGAGGTGAACCATCGAGATTCGATTATGTCGCCAGCCGAGCAGGCAGCAAACGACCGCATGTACGTCTGCGTTTCGCGAGCGTCATGCAGTCGACTGGTGCTGGGCATCTGAGCCACTCAAGCGGGTCATCCCTGTTGTGCCGATCGAGGTCCCAGTCGCTCAATCAGGAACTCTCTGACGCGGCTGCCATCTCGGTGAAGCGACCGAGCGAATTGCGCAAGTGAAGTGCCATTGACTTGCCCGCCCCGCGAGCGTCGCGACGAGCGATTGCAGCGAGGATGTCTCGATGCTCGTTCAGCGCCTCGCGTGCCCTCTCGGGGGATCCGCCGGCGCGCAGGCGAGCGAGCCGCAACTGAACCTGCAGTTCGGCACCAGCTTGCTTCAGATAGGGATTCTTGGATAAATCCAACACCGTCAGATGGAAGTCTGAGTCGACGGGGTAGGCAGCAGCGCTCCCTGCATTGAGTAACTCGTCTACTTCGGCAATCTGCTGCTCGAGCTCGGCAATTTCGCTCTCCGTAGCCCGAGTCGCGGCAAATTTGGCCGCAGTCACTTCGAGGACCTGGCGAAGCTCGTACATGTGCCGGACATCTTCGAGGGTGATTTCCCTGATGAACGCCCCTCGGTTGCGCTGCGAGTCAATGAGCCCTTCGGCGCTCAGGCGCTGGATGGCCTCGCGGAGCGGGCCTCGACTGATACCCAGGCTCGCAGCAAGTTCGACCTCGTTGATTCGCGTCCCGGACTCGAGAACTCCACGGACGATCAGGTCGCGCAGGACCTCGACGGCCTGATCGCGCAGAGGTATGCGAGCAAGTAAGTTCGCCGACTCTGCAATCGATGTGCTTGCAGCCATGTGCGCTCCTTCGATGGGCCTACCGTTTACATAACACTGTCGACAGTGTACTCGCCTGCTGCCATCCGTCAGCACCTATGAACTGACTCTGCCGGAAGATAAAGAATCATCTAAAACTGGCAGTCATCTGTTGACAGGCGACAGTTGTCGAGTAGATGATTGCGTAATCCTATTTGAAATTCACCCTCGCTAATCGCACGTAGTTGCGACTAGATCGGAGCTATTTATGGAATCCCTTTCCGGACGGAAAGTCATCGTCACAGGCGGTGCCAGCGGAATGGGCGAAGGCATCGTGCGCGCATTTGCCGAGAACGGGGCGACTGTTGCCTCGCTCGACGTCAACGCCGCACTCGGAGCGCAGATCGCGGCTGAAGTTGGAGCCAGTTTCCACTGTTGCGACGTATCGAGCGAAAAGCAGGTCGCGGAAGCCTTCCGCAGCGCAGTGACCGAGCTCGGCGGCCTCGACGTCCTCGTCCATGCAGCAGGAGTCGCTCCGGCGGTTCCCGCTGAGAAGACCGAGACCGCACTCTGGCAGAGCGTGATGGATATCAACGCCACCGGCACGTTTCTGACAAACAAAGCTGCCTTCGAATACCTGAAGGTCAATGGTGGACGGATCATCAATTTCGCGTCCGGGGCGGGAATGAACGGATACCCAGGCAAGTCCGCTTACGCATCAGCAAAGGGTGCTGTATTGGCTTGGACTCGATCGATAGCCGTCGAATGGGCGCAGTACGGTATCACCGCCAATGCAATGGCGCCGATGATCTGGACTTCCATGTACGACAAGACACGTAGCGAAATGTCTCCCGAGCAGCTTTCAGCTCACGACGCAAAAATGCGCGCCATGATACCCGTTGGAGGAAAGCTCGGTGATATCTACACCGATCTGGTGCCCGTTGTCGCATTCCTTGCCAGCGAAGGATCACGGTTCATGACAGGGCAGACGTTCTCGGTCGATGGTGGCAAGAATATGGTCCGCTAGACCACAGCCTGCGCGACCTACACCGAACCTGCTCAAAAAAGATCTATTTCATAGGAGGGCGACGCACAAATGGGTCGACTTGACGGCAAAGTTGTTTTCATCACCGGCGCAGCGCGCGGTCAGGGTCGATCGCACGCCGTACGCATGGCGTCGGAGGGCGCCGCAATTGTCGCCGTAGATATCTGTGAACAGATCCCTACGGTGTTCTATCCGATGTCCACCAAGGAAGACCTCGCCGAAACGGCATCATTGGTCGCCGCAGCAGGTGGTCGCATCATCACCGCTGTCGCCGATGTTCGAGACCGAAACTCTTTGGAAGAGGCCTACCAGAACGGAATTCGCGAATTCGGCCACGTGGACACCGTCCTTCCCAACGCAGGCATCATGCCCGTATTACAGCAAGGTTCGCAGGAGCAGGCCTGGCATGATGCGATCGCAACGATGCTCACAGGCGTGTGGCACACAATCGAAGTCTGTCTCCCCGGAATGATCGAACGCGACAAGGGCGGCTCAATCCTCATCACCAGCTCCTCGGCCGGTATCGGCAGCCTCGCCCTCAATACGCTCCCAGGACAGGTTGCTTACAATGCGGCCAAACACGGGGTCGTCGGCATGATGCGACTGTACGCATCTCAACTGGCGAAGAACCTCATCCGTGTCAATACCGTCCATCCCGGCGGGACAGATACCCCAATGGTGGTCAACGAGGGTTACCAAGCCTTCGCCGCCGAATTTCCAGATATCGCCGGCTCGGCAAACTTTCGCAAACCCATGCCCGTCGGGTTGAACGATCCCGCCGACATCAGTAACGCAATGGTTTTTCTGGCATCGGACGAAGCTCGATACATCACCGGTGTGACGCTGCCGGTCGACGGCGGCTACCTCAACCGATGACCTGACAGATCAGCTGCGAAAAACGGAGACGAACGGTGCAATACGGAAAAGTACTGATCAATAACCACTGGATCGAACCCACCGACGCCGGAACAATCGACGTGGTCTCACCGTCAACCGAAGAAGTCATCGCACGCGTTCCCGACGTAACGCCCGCAACGGTTGACGCGGCTGTCGTGGCAGCGCGTAATTCGTTCGACGAGGGTGCATGGCGATCCATGGATGTCGGGGAGCGAGCGGACATTCTTGAAGAGGCGCTGAGGATCTTGGATGCGCAGTCCGATGAAATCGGTCGTGTCGTTACCAGCGAGATGGGTCTGCCGGCGCGGGTCGCCGAGCTCCAGATTCCGGGTGCGTTGGCCACCGCCAGATTCTTTCTGTCTGTGGCCAGGGACGAACCAGTCCGAGAAGTCCGCCGTTTGCGCACAGTTGCAGCCATCCTGAAAGAGCCCGTGGGCGTGGTTGCCTCGATCGCTCCGTGGAATGGCCCGTTCGGTTCGATCCTCACCAAGTCCATTCCAGCTCTCGTCACTGGGTGCAGCACGGTCTACAAGCCTGCCCCCGAAACGCCCTTGGACGGCTATTACTTCGCGGCCGCGCTTCTCGAAGCCGGTGTTCCCGAAGGAGTATTCAACTTCATCACAGGCGGTGTCGGTACCGGACGTGCACTGGTGGCGCATCCGGATGTCGACAAGGTGAGCTTTACGGGGTCAACTGCTGCCGGCCGTCAGATCGGCGAGGTGTGCGGCCGTGATTTCAAGCGCGTTCAACTCGAGCTTGGAGGCAAGTCGGCGGCCATAGTCGCAGAAGACGCAGACCTGGATACGACGATCGAATCCCTCGCTCGCGGCGCCTTTGCCAACAGTGGCCAAATTTGTTCGTCCTTGAGTCGCATATTGTTGCCTGCGAACAGGTACGACGAGTTTGCAGATGCGTTGGTCGCGAAGGCTCGATCGATAACCGTTGGCGACCCCACCGATCCGGACACGGTCATGGGTCCCCTCGTATCGGAACGTCAGAGGAACCAGGTAGAACGCTATATCGCTTCCGGAATTGGTGAGGGCGCACAAGTCCTGACCGGAGGCAAGCGCCCCGAAGACATGCCCAAAGGGTGGTTCGTTGAGCCGACCGTGTTCGGCTCGGCCGCCAACTCGATGAAAATCTGCCAAGAAGAGATCTTCGGACCGGTGACGTCACTCATCTCCTACCGTGATCTGCCCGAAGCAATTTCAATTGCCAACGATTCCGAGTATGGACTGCATGGGGCTGTTTTTACCACCGATGACGACAAGGCTGTCTCGGTTGCGCGCGCCGTACGATCTGGAACCTTCAGCGTCAACTGTTTCGTCTACAACACCGAGGCACCGTTCGGAGGGGTGAAGAACTCGGGACTGGGAAGAGACACCGGCCGTGAGGGCTTGAACTCATTCTACGAGTTGAAGACCGTTAACCTAGCCCCCTCCGTCGAGAGCCTGTTCGACGACTGATCTCCCCTCTGGGGATCCCTGTCCCTCGCACAGGATTATGGGGCTGTGCCGCTCACCGGAACCGGTGACGGTAGCCGGGCGAGCAGGATGAGGCACCTATGGGAATGCGCGAGGCCAACCCGGGAAGTCGCGCTCGAAGTGTGGATCGGAAAAAACGACCACCTAGCGGCTGGGATATTCGCAAATGAGGCGCGACCGTACTTGGTTGCGATGGTCGTCTCCGAGACTTCGGAGACGACCATCGCAGACCTGTGCCCTGTTGGGCCGCCAATGAAGCGTCTGCCTCGTCAATCCCTCTACTCACATCGGAACAACAAATTCGATGACCGAAGGCGCCACCACTCCCTGACCACGGCTGTTCAGAAACGCCAATTTGTACCGCTAGATCACGCTGCGCCATTCAAGATCAAAGTGTGAGCCGGACTGCCTCAGCACACAACCTTGTTCGCCACCAACGTGATTCGGCATTACTATTGCCCCTTCGGTCGCCGCGCGGGCGAGGACCGCTCGGCGCGACACCGAAGCTATACTGGAGTCTTCGTCGAAACACGAGTGCAAATGCGGTCGTTCGAGTTGTAGCGCGTTGTGAAGCAAATCGCCTACCAGCAATACCTCACCGACACCGGTGTCGAGCGAAACAATTGCATTGCCGGGTGTGTGCCCAGGTGTGCTGATCAAGACGATGTTCGAATCGACGGTACACGTGTCCCCGTCCCACAGATCGACCAAGCCATGCTGCACGAGGGGCAGCACGCTGTCTTCGAATACGCCCTCGGCTGCAGCCGCCCCGCGAGCTCGGTATCCGCTCTCCGGATTCCAGAAGTCAAAATCACGTTGCGGCAGAAGATATCTCGCATTGGGAAAGGTAGGGACCCATTCGCCATCTACCAGTTTTGTGTTCCATCCGACGTGGTCAGAGTGCAGATGACTGCACACCACCAAATCCACTTGGTCGGGACCGAATCCTGCCTCTGCCATCCGGTCGAGGAAATTGGTCTTCATATTGGTGAATTGCGGGAATAGGCGCTTCTTGTCATTGCCGACACCGGTGTCCACCACTATTTTCCGGCCATCACTCTCGATCAAATACGTCGAAAAAAACATGGGCATCGCCTCTGACTGCGGTTCCCAGAAGTCGGGTGCCAGCCAACTCTCCCCCTCCTCCCACACGGACCGATCGACTCCGGGAAATAGTGCTTCACGGGTCATGAAGCTTCCTTGCCATTCGTGCAGCACGGCGAGTGCGATGTTGCCGAGGTCTTTCACACGGTTCTCCAAGTTCTGTTGACAGAGCATTGCTCGTGAAAGTAAGCTCCGCCCGATGGCTGGTTAGAGCCTGCAGGGAGATCGCCTATGACTACTGGTCGAAATCGATAACTGCGCGCCCGACTACTGTGCCCGCGCGTAGATCTTCGTAGGCCTTCTCCAGATCCTGGAATCGATACTTGCTGGTTTCGATTTCCATTCCCGTGCGTTCGAATATCCGGATCAATTCTTGAAGTTCGTTCAACGACGCTGTGCATGAGGAAAACAAGCGAACTCCCAATGCCTGGCTGGTCCAGCCGTATTGATAAGTCCCTCCAGTGAGGCCGACAATGGAAATCGCGCCCAGTGATGCCGTAACTGCGCCTGCGAAAGCAAGGGATTGATCTGACCCGACAACGTCGATGGTCGCCTCAACGCCTCGCCCACCCGTCATAGCCATCACCTTCCCTGCGCCTTCACCTGTCGACTCGGTGGTGGGCACGAAGTGATGTGCGCCGCATTGCGCAGCGAATTCCATCTTGTCTGGGTGATCTACGGCAATCACCTCGACGCTCGTAAGCGCTCGAAGTAACCGCACGACGGTGCTCCCTACACCCCCTATTCCGATGACCAACACCGAACCGTCATCTCGCACATAGGGTCTGACATCCAAAATTGCGCCGTATGCTGTGGACCCGGCGTCCGCCAGCGGTGCTGCGGCAATAGGATTGAGCGAGCCACAATCCATCGCATCTCGCGCACGCACTTTCATGAACGGTGCGAGCCCACCGTTGTCGGCATATCCATAGTTGGGTGGGCGGTCTACGCAGAATGCGTCCTTACCGGACATGCACGTGCGGCAGAGACCACAGCTACTGTTTGCCGTGACCAATACCGACTGCCCCACCGACAGTCGGTGAACCGACTGTCCGACTTCAGTAATTACGCCTGCGTTCTCGTGGCCGAGAGTGAAGGGACCAATCCAGGGCGAGTACGAGGCTCCGCGATCCATCATCTCCAGATCGGTTCGGCACAGACCGGCGGCATCGACCTTGATGACAATCTCGCCAGGCCCTGCCGTAGGAATATCGACCTCGTCCCATTGGCCGCGACCTCCAGGTTCGACGATCCGGTAGGCAGACATTTTCTCTGGCATTTCATCCCTTCGTCGGGCATGTCGAGTTCGGCCTCCGCGAGTCTTTCCACAAGCCCCCAGCGAAGGAATCACGGGCGGACATTGGATGCCTCGCGCCCGCTAGGTCTGCGGACACCATCCCCGCGTGATGAGGACCGGGTTCAGAAAGATTCACACAGGTTTCAGAGTACTGTCAACAGTTGGTTGCATGCAGCCATTCACGTTCACGCTCCCAATGGCTGGGCAAAAACCACCATCGCAGGTTGGTACACGAGTCGACTAAATCCATTGTTAGACAGGCTAGCCCGCCCTTCGCCGGCAGATCGCCGTCTGCCGTCCAAAAAGTCAGCTGTTGACACTTTGAGTGGTCTACGTCATAGTCAGAGAAGTAACACGCGATTCCAAATAGTTGGTCGAGCCGCTCGCCTGCACTTCGACTAGTACGACCTCACCCTGCCGTCCTACTACGGCCGGACGTCAACTCGCCGCAACCCGTCGAGGACCTTCCTGTCCATGACCTCATGGGATGCCATGACGATTCGCAAACTGCCAACGAGGCAGCACAACTCGTAAGCATCAAAACCACGAAACCCCCAAGGAGATCAGAAGTGACCACCGTCCCCACCAACCCCATCGACGCCAGCAACCTGTCAGATGACGAAAAGACGATCGTTGACCTCGAAATCCAGATGGCAGCAGCGCAAGATGTACACGCCATCACCCAACTCTGGTCTGCCGATGCCGTCTACTACGACTTTGGACCCGGGCGATTCCGCGGACGCACAGCAGCAACCGAAGAAATCGGAGAACAATTCAAGAACGTATCCAACATCAGGACACGCATACTTGAACTCGACGTTGTTGCAGGAGAGACTGTCGCGTACGCCTTCAGTATCCAGAATTACATTTCGGACTCCACAGGAGGACCACTCAACTTCATCATCAGAGCGACGGATGTTTTCGTCAAAACTGACGGCCAGTGGCAGGTCACCCATCAACACCTCTCGGTTCCAACAAATCTGAGCACCGGCGAAGTAATTCTAACTTCCGAATTCCAGCCCTTGCCTGCTCAATAATTCAACGCCTGATGAGAGTTGGAAGCAAATGTCGACGACCGAAAATAAAGAGATCGTACGCAACTACATAATTGCCTACTCGGATATGAGTGGCGCCAGCTCACAACCCATGCTCGCAGAGGATGCCCAAATCCACCTCATGAGTAGAAACGAGAGTCTTCCTCTTCCAAAGGTCATGGGCAAGTACGAATACTTGGCGTTATTCCCTGCCATGGCGTCGCTCTTGCCAAACGGAATCCGACACGAGGTCAGATCGATGATCGCCGAAGGTGATTTTGTCGCTGTGGAGACGGAATGCTTCGGACCACTAGCCAACGGCCGTAGTTACAACAATCTATTTCATTTCCTTATCGAGGTACGGGATGGAAAAATTGTGCTGATTCACGAGTACCTCGACTTCCTGCACACAAAAGAAGCCCTGTTCGACTCCCCGCCACAGGGAGCAGCCAAGACTGCCTCCCCTACGGTCGTCGCCGCGATATAGGACCGATCGAACGACGGCACCTCTTCACAAATTTTCCGAAAACTAATCTACCGAGATGATACGAACATATAGGCGGTTGATTTGCAGTACGAAAAGAAAAGCGTTGACGTACTCGGAACACAGATGAGCTACATCGACGAAGGCGTCGGGGACACAATTCTCTTACTCCACGGCAACCCTGCATCGTCGTTCATCTGGCGGAATATAATTCCTTACCTTACTCCTCACGCAAGGTGCATCGCTCCAGATTTGATCGGAATGGGAGATTCAGGGAAGCTGCCTAACACCGGCCCGAGCAGTTACAGATTCGTCGATCACCGAAGATACCTAGACGCGTTGTACGAAAAAATCGATATCGGCGATCGAGTAGTCGTAGTAGGGCAAGACTGGGGTTCTGCACTGGCGTTTGATTGGGCCTACCGAAATCAGGCACGAACAGCAGGAATAGTACACACCGAATCGATACCGTGCGCCTGGACCCGCGACGAATTCCCGATCCCCGACGACGGATTGGCCAATTTTCTTGCGCTTCGTACCAATGAGGGCGAAGCTATGATTCTGAACAGCAACTTCTTCGTAGAATATACAATGCCAAACGGCACACTTAGGGAATACTCAGAGGAAGAAATGGATGAGTATCGACGTCCCTTCCTTGACTCTGGCGAAGCAAGGAGAGCCACACTCAGCTGGCCACGCGAAATCCCATTCGAAGGTCACCCAGCTGACGTAGACAAGATTATCGCCAGCTATGCGGATTGGCTCCCCGACACCGATATTCCGAAACTTTTCATCGACGCGGATCCAGGATTCATAGTTACCGGGAAGATTCGGAAATGGGTGAGACAATGGAGCAACCAGGAAGTTGTGACAGTCAAAGCCAAGCACTTTGTTCGAGAAGACGCCCCCGAGGAAGTCGGACGCGCAATTGCTGACTGGTACTCACGAACCAGAAAGAGTATTTGTAATTCAAAGTAACTTGAAATGATTCGAGGCCAAAACGAAAATTTTGATAGTTCACTTCCCTGTAACTGAGATAGCATGCCCGGTACTTTAAATTCTCGTGATATATCTTCTGGAATGTCGACAAGAACCGCAGAGGAACGTCACCCGCCCTCAGAATCAAACAAAAACTCCACGCACGTAAACCTAGAGGCAGTTAGGGGAATCCTACTGGCACTACAAATTCATCTCCAATCCCCGATGGACGAGGAAAGAAGAAACCGGTGTCGTACACTCCTTAGCGAAGCGCTCACTTTGGTCAACGATCGGCCGACTTCCTTCTCGGGCAGCAATATTGGCAGCCGACTCACAAGACGAGAACGAGAAATAGCATTCGCTGTCAGTAAGGGTAAGTCTAATGTAGCCATTGCAGATGATCTTTTCATTTCGGTAAATACCGTGCGTTTCCATGTGCGAAACACGCTGCGTAAGCTCGAAGCGAGTAACAGAAATGAAATTGCGGCGATGATTCTCGGCTGGGTTGCAGCCCCGGCCTCACTTCCGACCCGTGCGATCTCCCCTCCGACGCCACCGATCTCCTGACCGGTGAGATCCAACCGCCGACGGCAGACAGTGCAACCGACAGACCCGTCGACTGCTTCTACCTCTATCCGACAGTCAGCAATCAGGTTGCGATCAGTGCCGATCCTGCAGCATCGCCGGAAGTGCAGTCGATCGCGAGATTCCAAGCAGCCCGGTTCTCTGACATCTGCAGGGTGTTCGCACCGGTGTACCGACAGGTCTCCCTCCCCGGAATGGTTCCCGCCTTGGGCGGTTTGGACGGGCCGCTCGATCTCGCGTACTCAGACAGTCGCGAGAGGGAAAGCGCACGTTTCTTGCCGTGATGACATCGTTGGACTTACCCTGAACTCGATTGCCGACTAGTTAAGCAAGGAGGCTACCGACATAACGACACTCTCGATCGGCGGGCGGATCGAGGAGGCAAGGCGCGCCGCTCATTTCACGAGCCAACGGCAACTCGCTGCCAGGGCCGGCATCTCCAACGCCACTCTCTCCCGCATCATCGACGGCACGCGGCCCGCGAAGGCGAACGAGCTACTCGCCGTCGCGATGGCCACCGGTTGCAACTTGGCCGACCTGACAGGCGCCTCCACGATGGCGGACCGAGTCGAATGTGCGGCCCGGCCCGACAATGGCAAGAACATTGAGCAAATCCGCAAGCAAGTACTCCAGTTCCTTGAACTGGACTCCTATCTGGAGGAGCAAGGCATCGGCCTCCGCCCGTAAAGCTCCGAAGTTAGCGATGCCGACGCGACCGCAGGCCTGCCCACCTAAACCACGCTCACCAACGTCTTCGTCGAGAAAATCGGCGCGGACAGGTGGACGATCGCGGTGCGTGCCTGCATCGTCATGGTGCGGTCTTCATTCGATACTTCTTGACAACGTCCCGTGTCAGCGACATAGGCATCGCATTGCTTCATCTGTTTCACAGATGTTGACGAACCTGTTAGCAACTGGTTGATGACGGCGCTTACACACTTTGCGTGATAGATCCTAATTGCCTGCTTCCATTGCGCCGAAATTGGTGAAGCTGCGCAATCAGTTTCCGCCCATTCTGCGTCGGAACCACGGAGTGTATTCCGTTGTTGCGCTCGAGGAGTTTGCACCCTGTCTCCTTTTCAAGTCGCGCTACTTGCGTCGACAACACATTTTGATCGGCCTTGAGGGCTGCTGCTGCGCCTCTGAATGAGCGACAGCGCACAATGGCATCCAACCGTGCGAGTCGGGTCCACGCGCCTTGCCCGGTCAGGGTGAGCTTGAGTGGTTCCGGATAGCCCCGGGGTGCATCGTCGCGGATTCGGAGATGCGCGATGTGGCTCGCCCCTCCGCGCGGCCGTGGGGGACCTCATGCGAGGCGAGGAGCCTTTGTACCGTCGGTGGCGTGGTGCCAAGTTCAGTCGCGATCTGCCCGGTGGTGCGGTGATTGTCGATGTATCTCCGCCACAACCACTCTCGGTTGACGATCACTCTGGCGCGGCCTCCTGGTTCAGGAACTGCGATTCCGATCTCACGCATCCTGCGCGCGACTAGTTGGCGGCTAATACCTGTGCGCGCCGAGATCCCGCGAACGGACGTGTATCCGTCTTGTGCGAGGTCGGCAAACGTTCGAGGCGGTAGCGCGTTCTGTACCTCGATGTAGCGGGCGGAGGCAGATGCGACTGTCCTCGGCGACGGAGGCTTCGGGGGACGCGGATGATCGGCCAGGAGACAGCAGACGTGCTCTTCGCTGGTACCGAGACGGTGTGCGAGCACCGAGCAGGTTGGGTCGCCGTTGTCGATCTGCTCGTGCACCGTGTGCCAGTCGATCGAGTCGGGTCCGGGGCCGGGAAGTGCGAGACCGGAGAAAATCTCGATAGGCGGCTCCCATGTGAGGGGTTCGCCGTCGATTCCGCGATCAACAAGGTACTCGTGTGCGTATTCATTGAGTGCTGCATAGATTTCCGACGTCATGCAATAGAGGAAGGTGTTGTATCCCGCCCGTTCGTAGGGTCTCGCTAACCCGAACGGCTCTGGAGCGGCATCCAGAGCGTTGCCGCTCAGTAGCGAGTAGAGGTAGGAGCGGGCGAGTTTGTCTCGCCTGTCACGGCCTGACTCGAAACCGACTCGGCCACACAATCGTTTCCACCTCCCTGGTGGGAGCAAGTTCGGTCCGATTAGTCGACGTCGACGTTGATAGTCGATGATCGGTTCGATCGAATCCAAGTAGTCGGCCAACGCGCAGATCGCTTGCACACCGGCGGCGCCTGTGCATTTCTTCAATTGTCGGAGCACTTGGCTGACACGTCTGGCGAAAGGATTCTCTAGTTTCGCCGACGACGGCGCGATATCGCGCCCAGGACTACCCGGGAGCAACAGCGCAACGCTCAGCGCGGGCCGGAACACTTTCGGATTCACGCCTGGATTGAGTGCGAGTGCTGTATTACGCCAACACATCTGCGGGATCTTGATGTGCCGGGCAGCGAATTCTCGGGTACTTCGGGGAACGCGTGGCGTGGGAGTTGCGATGCGATAGCGCAGTCCGTCCACGTTGGTGAATCGCGCCGAGTGGGCTTGTATCACTGCTGTACGCAAGCGCTCTGATCCGAAGTTCCATTCCGTGAAGTAGTTGCTCGGAGCGGTGCCCCACCGGCTCTCGTGGTCGCGTGCGACGATCGACTTGACCGCGCGCGACGTCTCTCCTCGATCGATCACGTCAAGCGCCTCGACGGCGACGGTGAGGGCACCGGCTGTCAGGGTCGAATCGACTATGGGAAAGGTGGACCGATGGAGCTTGATATTCCCGGACTTCTCGGCATTGGTGAACGCGTCACCGAACCGTTTCCCGATGCCGTACAGCAGGTCCGCGCGATGCTGGTTGAAGATCCTTCCCACTATCGAACTGAGATCGACAAGTGCGTCGCGAACCGCGGAGTCTGGCTCTGATCCGTCAATTCGTGTGTTGATCCAGTCCTGTGCGCGAAGCACTCTCCCGCTGCGAAGGATCGGCGCCTTCACTTTCTTCAGATTTGTTCGGCACCGTGCCGAGCGATGTTGTCCGGCAAGCCTGGCAGTGCAGCAACCGGGCGCGACGAGATACCCGACCCCCTGGTAGCCACGCGGGATGGCCCCGCACGACGGGCACCGGTCGAGGAGCAGGCACCGATGCTCGGCGCAGGCGAATGTCCAGGAAAGTCGCCAAGCGAGTTGCCACCTTCCACCCGAGTCGGCCAGACAGTACGGACAGAATCGAGATCCGGTGGGACGAGCCCAGAGGTGGTAGCGGTCGATGGATCGCGGTTTGTCATCTCGCACGAACAGCACCCGCTTGTGGAATCGATCGAGAGTCATTGCGCGGAAGATGCCGGCATCGATATCGGTAATCGTCGACAGGTCGTTGAGCTCAGAAGGGAGCAACCGCACTGTGCAGTCGGGGAACGTATTCAAGCGAGAGTGTACGAGTTGTAGTGCGTCGAGCAACTCGATTGGCTTGACCCGCAGTCGATGGGCGTAGGCCCACAACCAGCTCTCGAGGGACTCCCCTACTACGGGCTGGAATCGGATGGGGATCGTGCGCGGTATTGCAGTCATGAGCTTTTCGTTTCGGCACTTACGCTGCGTTACCTCGCTGTCCGCGGCGAGGTCGGTGTGTACGACCGCGCTGAACTGGGTTCGTAGTCAAGAACCCCAGATCGAAGGACGATTGGAGTTGAAGGCGCGCCTGCTCCGATGCCTCGTCATTCTTGACATGGTCCATGAGATCGGCGGTCAACTTTTCCTCCCCGCTCTGCATGGCCCGGTAGCAGCCTCTGGTGATGAGGGTCATCAATGATCCGATGTGTCCGGTGCTCCGAGCGAAGAGGTAGTTGGACAACTCGTCCGCGATCATTCCGGGGTGCGAATTCGACAGAACGATGTTCTTCTCGATCCCCAAGAGCAGACGATGCCAGTTCTTGCGGCCCACCTGGCTCGATATCTCGAAGGGCAGCACGGGGATGCGTGTCCAACGGCGCGCGGTTTGCGCGCGAGAAGTCCCGGCAGCGCTGAGACCTTCGGTCATCAGCCCGCGGCCGCGCAGGTCCACTCCGACGAACAAGAACGTAACCGGGAATTCGTTGGCGAGCGACTTGAAGTGGTTGACGATCGCCAGTCCGTCCTTGTTTCGCATGTTGAGGAAATGGACGTCGTCGACGATGACCAGTCGAGTGTCACACGAGAGGATGCAGTCCAATGCTTGATCGGCGAAAGCGTATGCACTCCCAGTCTTTCCAGGGTGTCCATAGAATCTGCACAGCTTGACGTTGAGCTGGCGCATGGTCGTGTTCGAAGTCAGACCGATACAGCAGACCGGAATGCGGTCGTGCCCTGCATCCGTGCGGGGTCCATGGCGGCGTTTGAGGATGCGGTGGAACTCGAAGCCGAAGCTGTCAGCGATCGTGGTCTTACCGAGACCTGGATACGCGTCGATAGCGACTGCGCCTCGCGGATGGCCAGCGCTTTGCCTGTTACTGTCGACGATCTCCCATAAAGACTCATGGGCCTCGATCATTTGCGGTGTGGCCAGAGGTCCGATATTCGCGTGCCAATTTCTTCGTCGCTCGTCGTACTCGAACAATTCGTCGCTGCTCAGGCTTTTGAGCTCCGAGGTCGTCAACACCGGTGGCTTCTTCGGGGCCGGTGCCTCGGCCCAGCGGGACCATCCTTCTTTCCTGCACAATGGTGACGGGTCTGCTTGTGGCTCTATTTGCTGCTGTCTGCGTTGGGTTTTCATTCCAGGATCTCCATCGCGTCGAGGTAGTAGTCGTCCTCGCTTAGCTTCTCTTCGTCGAGGTCTGCGGCATCGTCATCGTCTGAGACCTGCTCGTCCATCTGCTCGGCGATTGTGGGCATGGGCGACGCGGCGGCGTCGCGGGTGTCCAGATCACGACGCAGTAGGCTCGCGTAGTCGTCGTACTGTTGCAGAGCAACTTTGCGTTCACGTCGATCTGTCGTTGTCGATCGACTCCACCGTCTCAGTAGTTCCGTGAGCGCCAACTTGTCGTCGGGAAACCTGTCGGGATGGCGGCGGGTAGCTAACTTGCGTGCGATGTCGAGCGCATCGAGACTGAACGGCGCCCGTACAGAGGCGGCGTGTATCCATTCGATTCGATGCCAAGTTCGGTGATGCGGATGTTGGAAGTAGATAGCGCTGATGTCGCCGGGGTCGTATCGGATGGGATATTTGCCGGGATGTGAACCCCGAAATGGGCTTGTCGCGTTAGCGAAGTCGACGAGAACAGCGTCGTTGTAGATAAGTTTGTGGAAGTCGATTCCGTAGTGATGGATCTTGCGCCATGAAATGGGAAGTAGGTCGTACACGGCGTCGGGACTGGTCGGTATTCGGCGGAACCCGGTGGTGGATATCGCGATCTCGTACATCATCTCGGGGGAAAGCTCCAGCCGCGGAGCCGAGGGAAGGACCAGCCCTTTGTGAGGGCGTCGGTGATAAACGGTACGGATCCAGTTCCGGATGATCTGCTCAAGTTCATCGACGAAGTAGAAGGCACCCACTTCGGCGTCCTTACCTCGCGAGTACACATCCGGGCCCTTGTATCCGTCGAGGTGTTCGAGCAAGCCTTCCCTCAATGTGCGGAACCACCGTTCCAATGGTCCTTTGTCCGACCCCTGGTAGAGACGAACCGGTTGAATCGAAATACCGAATCGCTCCAAGACCGACCTGACGTGCTGGGACATGTAGACGCGGCCATGGTCGATGACGACGCACTCGATCGGTATCGACGCAGCGCCGGGAGGATCGGGTTCGGAACTAGTCGGCACCAGCAGAGACTCGGGGAACCCTATGTACGGCATGACCTTCGGATCCGACTCGGAGCGCGGACAGATCACCTCGTAGAGCACGGATGCGACATCTATACTGCGAGTGGATATGGGCGCGAGCCGAAGTCCGCACACGATCCGCCCGTACAGGTCGATCGCAACCGTGAGTTCGGTATTCACCCAGCGATAGGTGACCTTCTCCATGGCGTATACGTCCAAACGAGTCGTATCGAGAATGACGTACTCACCGAGCCTAGTTGCTCGAAGCTGACCGTATACCCCGTCAGGGCGGGTGGCGATCTCTCGTCGACCCTTCGCGCTTCCGCGGAACATGTTGGTGCCCTTAGTTATTTCATCAAGAGCGCGATATGCGGCTGTCTTCTTCGGGACCGTCACGACTCCGGGTCCGAACTCGTCGATCAAGCGGCCCTGGACAATACGCAGAACGTAGGATTTCGAATGACTGGCTTCGGAGATCAACTCCGCGCTGACAGTCGAGCACATCTCTACCCAGCGCCGATCGCAGGAGTCGAGCACCCCCTTCGTTCGGGTGCGACGGTGATCGACGAGTGCGCCGGAACCTTCGCACCGATATTTGTGCACCCAGCGAGCTATCGTCCTGACTGATTTTCCGATCTCTTCGGCCTTCGCCCGGTATCGGACATCCATTTCGACGTCGGGGAGGTAGCAACTGCGGGGTTCACCAGCGCGGGCATCCGCGGCCTCGCCCGATCGAAATCCAGTGAGCACCTCGTGTACGTGACCGACCACCTCGAGCCACTGCTGCCTCTGCGCGGCGGTCAGGTCATCGATTGTTGCGCCAATATCGTTGCTCCCCAATGACTGGCAATCAACAAATCCGGTATGCGGATCATCAACCAACTCATCGACCGAGACCACAATCGCCGCAGACCCGGATCGAAGCTGCACACGATTCGCATGCAACTCTCCCACAGTCCACAACTGGCCATCCCGTTGAATCCTCGTTCCGATCCTCAAGGCAGCTGTACTGACCATCATGGCGGCGCCTCCAGAACAGTGCGGGTCGACAAGGGCACATCCAGATCGGCTACGAGCCTGTGCAACCAAAGAAGGTGCAGGATCGCTGCACGCACTTCTCTCCGATCCCAGCGAGGGGCGACCGCCAGTTCGGCTTCAGGAAAATTGTGGCCTGGGGCTCCGCCTTCGATAGCCTCCAATAGGGCAACCGGGTAGTGCTCGCGGCGAAACCCTGCGAGAAACCGCACATTCGCGAGGAACGTCGAATTGCTTCCCGTCCACACCTCGTGATCCCAACCCCGTCCGGACAAGACTCTCGTAACCCACTCGAATGTTCTTCGTACTTTTGCTTTTTCAAGTGCCATCGCAGTCTTGACGTTCACTACCGTGACAGTCCGATCCCCACGTACCAGCAGAAAATCAGGGACATGCCGACACAGCTTGCACCCAATTTCCCCGACAAGCTGAAAGGGCTGCGCAACAATGATTTCCACAGAGCAATCGAAGTCGGCTAGCAAAAGCCGTGCGAGCTCTAAACGCGAGTCGTACGGAACATGCTCCCCCACCGTCGATGACCAATACCACCCCGGGAAACTCCGCTGACCGGAGTACCACGACAAGGCGCGGATGGGGCGCGCGGCGGCAATCTCGTCTACCGACACACAACTCAACGGCGACTCAATTATCGAATCGCCATCCAAGATCCGAATGATTGGATCGCCGCCGTACCCGTCCATGACTAGCCTCGCTGTAATCAATTACAGCACACCATCTGGGCCTAAACCAGAAAAATCATCATGCCGGATACTGCCGACTCAGCAAGCCGGCCAACAAAATTCACGACCCCAACGCAGCAATCCCTATGATAGAAGGGACATTTCACTTGTCGATAGACTTTATTGCGTTGCAGAAGCAAGTAATTGACAAGTATGCGCAACAAATTGATTCGAAATTTGCTCTAAACTTGCTTCGGCACAGCGAGCTAATTCGGCGCAAGCCTGGAGGTTCATCCATCGCCATTCGAGGTCACTGCGTCGCCCACAGAACCTGACGGTCGCCGATCCAGTCTGTATTGAGTTCTCCAGACACTGGCATGCATGCGACCACCGATGATTAAACACACCCAACCGGACATCCCCAATCACGGATGCAAAACCAAGGCAACCGAGCCACCTGATGTTTATCGCTACACAACGGCACTGCATGCCCGCAAGAGCTTCGCGACCGTTACCAAAACAAGTCCAAAAATGACATATAGGACGTAACTATGCCAAATACGGAATATATAGGTCCGGAATCTGTCATTTAGATCCGGAATCTACAGGCAGCCACTATCCCCGGGCCATGTCCACAAACTTGGACAGGTGAAGTTGGTGCGCCACAGTGATTGTCGCGGTCGGGCCGTTACGGTGCTTACCCAGAATCAGGTCGGCTTCACCGCCACGGGGATCGTCTCGCTCGGTCGCGTCGGGGCGGTACAGCAGAATCACCATGTCGGCGTCCTGCTCGAGTGAACCGGACTCACGAAGGTCGGCGACCTGGGGACGCTTGTCGGTTCGCTGCTCGGGACCACGGTTGAGCTGACAGATCGCGACAACCGGAACTTCGAGCTCCTTCGCCAAAAGCTTTAGGCTACGGGAGAATTCGGAGACTTCCTGCTGACGGGACTCGACCTTTTTACCCGAGCTCATCAGCTGGAGGTAGTCGATCACGATCAGGCGAATGTCGTGTTTCTGCTTGAGTCGCCGCGCTTTTGCGCGAATTTCCATCATGGTGAGGTTGGGGGAGTCGTCGATGAATAGCGGCGCCTCACTGATCTCACTCATGCGACGCGCGAGCTTGGTCCAGTCGTCGTCGGTCATCTTTCCGGAGCGCATGTCGCCGAGCTTGATCTTTGCCTCTGCGGACAGCAGACGCATGACGATCTCGGTTTTGCTCATTTCCAGGGAGAACATGACGCTGGCCATGCCGTGCGTGATGGAGCAGGAACGCAGGAAATCCATTCCGAGCGTGGAATTGTGCGTCGGGACCATCGAATGACCGGCCAGGTACATGTGGTCGGCGTTGTCGACCTCGACGCAGCGAACCGGAACACTCGCAATTGGTCGAACATCGACAATGTAGCGCGACCCGCTGCGCGCAATGCCTTTACTCGCTCGACGCTCCTTGTGCAGCATCGCTTTCCGCGTAAGACCGAACACTTCGTCATCAGTCGAGAAGGTCAAGGTGAATGCAGTCGACGAAGCCTCGGTGCGACCGTTGACTCGCTTTGTGCTCATTTGGCAGCGATAGCCAAGACTGACCACTAATTCCTGGGCATCGCGGACGAGGCGCTCGTTGGTTACCGAAAACTGAACGGAGCCACCGGCAGTCACAGTTCCATCAGTGTCGAGAAGCCCGGCAAGAACCGCACGACGCTGTGCCTCGGACCCACGGAGATACTGGACAGGGATGTGCTTGTTGCCCAGAACACCGACCGTACGTAGGCGTCCTTGAACCGTGCCGTACTCATTGCGGCACTTCTGGCACAGTCGCAGCCCGATCGAAGGTCCACCACAGTGTGAACAGGTTGGCGCAGGTACAGGGTCAGACATGAAACGTGCTTTGCCGCCGCATGATTGACCGCACGTTCGCACCTGACTGGTGAACGGCACGAAGCTCTTTCCGCACACAACGCAATCGCGCGGAGCGACGGGATCTTCCGGGGCTAATTTAAGGCTGTAGCGCAAATGCGCCGACTTGGACGGAACTGCAACCAGGCCTTCGGCCTCGATCAACATGATGATCTCGGGATCAGCAGTGGTGAATTGTGCACAGGCAGTAGAACCGTCACCTAGCCAAGCGCCAAGTGTGTAGGGCGGGACAAGGAGATCCTGCGTTGGTAGGTCGAGCGGCTTGGCATTCACGACAGAGTGATTAACGCGGCCATCCGCCGTTGCGCATCGCACCGTCGATGCGATCTCCGCCGTGGTTCGGACCTCGGCGAATGTCTTTTGATTCTTATAGCGGTTGTAACCTGTCTTGGCGTTCTGCGCTGAACGGCGCGAAGCACGCGTCTCCGTCAACCACTGATGCTGCTCGTCGGCCACCAACACTGTTCCATCGGAAAACTCGACCTCGTAGCAAGGACGGTCAACCATCACGTCGGTAGCGGCAACAACCCGCGTCGGCTTGCCGTGGTTGTCGATCAACAGATCGCCGACAGCAACGTCACCCATCGTGGTCCAGCCACTAGGCGTCGCGAGGGGAGTATCGAGGGCAAGCGCCTTGCCCACACCAGGACGGGCCGCGACGATAATCATCTGACCAGCGTGAAGGCCGTTGGTGATCTCGTCGAGATCCTTGAATCCGGTGGGCACACCGAGGGAAATTCCGCCGCGGCTGGCGATGGAGTCGATCTCGTCCATCGTGGGCTGGAGGAGCTCGGTGAGGGGTACGAAGTCCTCGGTGGTTCGACGCTCGGTGACCTCGAAGATCTCGGCCTGCGCGCGGTCGACAACCTCGGCCACGTCCTGGCCCTCGGTGCCGGCGTAGCCGTACTGGACGATGCGAGTACCGGCGTCGACCAGACGACGCAGCACGGACTTCTCGGCCACGATCTCGGCATAGAAGGCGGCGTTGGCGGCTGTGGGCACTGTCTGGGTCAGCGTCACCAGGTAGGCAGCACCACCGATACGGCGGAGCTCACCTCGACGGTCGAGCTCGGCGGAGACCGTCACCGGGTCGGCGGGCTCGCCACGGCTGTAGAGGTCCAGGATCACGTCGTAGACGGACTGGTGGGCGGGCCGGTAGAAGTCACCCGGACGCAGTACCTCGAGGACGTCAGCGATGGCGTCCTTGCTCAGCAGCATGCCGCCGAGCACCGACTGCTCGGCAGTCATGTCCTGAGGTGGCTGGCGTCCGAACTCCTGGTCGGGCTCGGCCTCGGGAGGGCCCGGGTAGTCCGGCCCTGAGAAGTCGGAAGGTCCTCGATCATCTACAACAGCCACAAGCGAGACCTTCCCGTAAAACACTCGACGACACTGCCAGAAACCGCAGCGCCCTCATCATTTGTACCTGCCCCCACCGACATCCCCTAGCCGCATTCGGCCGGGCTGTAGATAGACGCCGAGATGACGTTAGGGACTAGTAGGTCCGCATACAAACCGGACTGTGGATAAACCTGTGGATGCTTTGTGGAAACTCCCGCCCCACGGTGTGCACCGCCTGTGGAGCATTTGGGGACTACTTTGCCTAGTAGCTACAAAAGACCAGGTAGATGGCTATCCACAATTTCACAGGCCTGTTGATGAAAATAGTTTTTCCACAGTCGGCGCGTCGGCGTGTCGGGCGTGTTGCCTCGCCCGATTCGTCACTGATCACCAAGTCGAACATCACAGTGTGAGAGTTATCCCCAGGTCCGATTCGGGACGCTGACAGGCGGCACACCGCACCCCGAAACAAACGTCGGGCCCCGCACACCGAAGTGTGCGGGGCCCGGCGAGACGAACAGTCGACTATGCGCCGACGACGTTCAGGTTGAACTTGGCAACCACATCGGGGTGCAGGTTCACGACCACGGCGTGCTTGCCCGTGTTCTTGATGTGAGCCTTCGGCAACACGATGGAGCGCTTGTCGACAACCGGTCCACCGGCAGCCTTGATCGCAGCAGCGACGTCAGCGACGGTAACCGAACCGAAGAGCTTGCCCGAGCCACCGGCGGTCTTGACCGTCAGCGTTACGGACTCGAGGCCCTCGATAGCTGCCTTGAGCTCCTTGGCGTGATCCAGGCCGCGCACAGCGCGCGCTTCCTGTGCACGACGGATGCCCTCGACCTGCTTCTCGGCGCCACGGGTGGCGACGATTGCCAGTCCGCGGGGGAGCAGGTAGTTACGGCCGTAGCCGTCCTTGACCTCCACGGTGTCGCCAGGCGCACCGAGGTTGTCCACGTCAGCGGTGAGGATGAGCTTCATGTTCTTTCCTCCCTTTCCTTAGCGAGCCACGGTGGCGTAAGGCAGCAGTGCTACCTCACGTGAGTTCTTGACGGCAATGGCAACGTCGCGCTGGTGCTGGACGCAATTGCCGGTGACACGGCGAGCACGGATCTTTCCGCGATCGCTGACGTACTTACGAAGCAACGTCGTGTCCTTGTAGTTGATCTGCGTGTTCTTCTCTTTGCAGAAGGTGCAGACCTTCTTCTTCATAACCTTGTCGCGCAAGGGCGGCTTCGGCATGTCTTTGCTCTTTTCTGGATGTTCCTGATCAGGTACGGATCAGAAGGGCGGTTCGTCGCTGCCCGCACCACCGAAGGAGCCCGAAGCCTGAGGCGCACTGCCCCAAGGATCGTCTCCACCCGAAGGTGCAGCGCTCGGACGTCCGCCACCCGATCCGCCGGAGGAACCGCCGAAGTTGCCGCCTCCACCGCCGCCACCACGGTTGGCCTTGTTGACCTTTGCCGTGGCGTACTTCAGTGAAGGACCGATTTCATCGACTTCGAGCTCGACGACAGTTCGCTTTTCGCCCTCGCGAGTTTCGTACGAACGCTGCTTGAGCCGGCCGCTCACGATTACTCGTGAACCACGGGTCAAGCTCTCCGCGACGTTCTCGGCTGCTTCGCGCCAGATGTTGCAACGCATGAACAGCGCATCGCCGTCTTTCCATTCATTGGAATTACGGTCGAAGGTGCGGGGCGTGGAAGCAACCGTGAAGTTTGCAACCGCGGCACCCGCCGGGGTGAAACGAAGTTCAGGATCAGCCGTCAGGTTTCCGATGACGGTGATGATGGTGTCGCCAGCCATGTGGTTCCTCCTGCATTGATGTAAGACCGTTGGGCGCGAGAGTAGAGCTCGCTACCGACAGTAATTACTTGTTGTGGCGCAGAACCTTCGTGCGCAGAACCGACTCGTTCAGACCGAGCTGACGATCGAGCTCAGCGACGGTGGCGGGAGTGGCGTTGATGTCGATCACCGCGTAGATACCTTCAGCATGCTTCAGGATCTCGTAGGCGAGACGACGCTTACCCCAGACATCGACCTTGTCGATCGTGCCGCCGTGCTGGCGCACAACATTGAGGAACGTATCCAGTGAAGGAGCGACAGTGCGCTCGTCCAGGCTGGGGTCAAGGATGACCATCAATTCGTAATGACGCATAAGACCTCATCACCTCCTGTGGACTAAGTGAAAACGGCCACGGACTATCCGTGGCAGGAGGGTCGTTGCGTCAGCAACCCTCGTAGGTTACACGAGGGGCCTTGACCAGGGAAATCGTCCCGGCCCTCCGGGAAGACCGCCAGGTCGATGCGCGACGCGTGGTGCAGACGCATCACCCCGCGAGCCACTGCGCCCCCTAGGGTGAGAATCATGCGAACAGACCGCAAGACCCCGGCGTCGATCCTGGCGTTGGTCGTCGGATTGTGCGGGCTGACGATGGCGCTGGGCTATTTCAACAAGGCCAGATGCGGCGGTGCACCGTTCGCGCCCGACGGTCGAAGCCTGAACTTCGACGTCAACAAGAACATCGACGTCTGCTACTCCGACATTCAGTTGCTCTGGCTCGGACGAGGTATCGATCAGCATCTGTTCCCCTTCGTCACCGGAGGGATAACGCCCGAAGGATTCCTGACCGGCGGAACCGTCGAATACCCGGTGCTCAGCGGAATTCTGATGTGGCTGGGCGGTATCGGCTCACACACCGACACCGATTTCCTTCTGCACTCGGCCCTCATCCTGGCTCCTTTCGGACTGCTCACGGCGTGGATGCTCGGCAAGATGAGCGGCGCGTACGCGCTCGTGTGGTCGGCGACTCCGCCCCTGGTTCTGTACGCATTCCACAACTGGGAGCTCCCGGTGGTGGCCACCAGCGTCGGCGCGATCTTCCTGATGACGTTCGAGCGGATCCCGCTGCGAACTCGCGCGGTTCTGGCGGCCGTCATCCTGGCGATCGGTTTCTGTTTGAAGCTGTACCCGGGAATGTTCGTGCTGCCGCTCATGGCCTACGTGCTTCTACGCGGCACCGAAGGCAAGCGCTACGACGTTCGTGGAGCGCTGATGACGGCGGGCGCGGCGATCGTCACCGTCGTCCTCGTCAACCTGCCGTTCGCCCTCATTTCCTACGAAGGCTGGCGCGCGTCGTTCAGCTTCCAGGAGAAGCGAAGCGCGGACATCACCACCAACTCGGTGTGGTTCTGGGGTTTGCGCCCCTTCTACGGTTTCGGAGTTCGCGAACTCAACGCCGACTACGACGCACTGGTGAGCATCCTGTCTCCGGTGATGATCCTGTTGTCGTTCGCGCTCGCGATGTATCTGGGTTGGCGCCGCTACGTCCGCGACGGCTACTTTCCGTGGATTGCAGTCAGTGCCGCGATGCTGTGCGGATTCGTGTTGCTGCACAAGGTCAATTCACCGCAGTACACACTGTGGATCCTGCCTTTCCTCGTACTGTTCAAGATCCGGTGGTTCTGGATCGTCGCCTATCTGATCGCCGACGCAGCGTTGGGTATCGGCATCTTCCGGTACTTCTACCAACTGGACATGAATCTCGATCCGAGCAAGTACGAAGCCGTCGTCCAGGCGAGCGTGTGGGGCCACGTCGTCCTGCTCGCCGTGTTCTTCTTCCTGTTCCTGCGAGTCCCGTTGCGGTATCCGCTTGCCGGTGGGACCGATCAGATTGCGAACTCCGACAACAACCTTCCGACTCACTCACGGGAGCACGCCTGATGACTGCATCATGGTTCGAATCACCGACGCTGACCGGTGATCGTGTCCGACTCGAACCCCTGGGCGTCGCGCACACCGACGCTCTGCTCGCTGCTGCCGACGACCCGGCGATCTTTCGTTGGACCGCATCGCCCATCACCGATCGGGAACAGGCACAGAAGTACATCGCTGCAGCAACCGACGACCCTAATCGGATCGCCTTCGCGCAGGTGAACATCGCGACGAACGCCGTGGTCGGCACCACGTCCATGTACCAGATCGACCCGGTAAACCGCAGTCTTGCAATCGGATACACGTGGTTGTCGCGATCGGTTCAGGGAACCGGGATCAATCCCGAATCGAAGCTGCTCCTGCTTCGTCACGCCTTCGACCAGCTCGAAGCCGCACGCGTCGAGTGGCACACGGACGAGTTCAACGAACAGTCCAGGGCCGCGATCGCAAAGCTCGGCGCTCAGTTCGAGGGCCTGCTGCGCAAGCACCGACGCCGCGCCGATGGCAGTTGGCGTACAACAGCGCTGTTCGCGATGACCGACGACGATTGGCCGACCATCGCACCTCAGCTCGAGACACGTACCCGAAACTAGCGATCACCTGCACTCTTCGGCCAAGTCCATGCCAAGATTCACCTCATGAGCGATCAGGGTGGGTACGGGTACCAGGGCAATCAGAATTGGCAACCGTCTCCGTACGGGCAGCCCGATCCGTACGGCAGGCGGCCGACGAACACACTCGCGGTGCTCGCCCTCGTCTTCGCGTTCCTCATCGCGCCGTTGGGGATCGTCTTCGGGCACATCGCTCGCGGCCAGATCAAACGGACCGGCGAAGAAGGCGACGGACTCGCCCTTGCCGGACTGATCATCGGCTACATCTTCACCGCACTCGGCATCCTGGCCGTGATCGTGTGGATCGCGTTCTTCGGGCTGCTCGCCGCCGCTTTCGGCAACGCCGCGAACGAGGCGAGTTCGCGGAGTCTCACCTATACGACGCCGTACTCGTACTCCACGACCACGACTCGGGCACCGAGTGCACCCACCACAGCGCCGAAAACGACGACGCCCCCACGCGTCACAACCTCGATCGGACCAGCGCCGACCGTCTCGGGCACCAACCGTCAGGGCTTCATCTCCGGCGGCCCCAGCTGCAACTCCACCAATCCTGCCGTCGCCATCGCCGTCACGACCGGATCACGAATCGTCATCTGCGAAACCGGAGTCGGGCGTTACTACTACAAGGGTCAACGGCTGAGCGACGGCGCCACCATCGAACTCGACGATCCGACGCCCACGGGCAACGGATTCACCGTCACCAACAAGGACGTGACGTACAAGCTCACCTCCGCCGGACTGGTGATCACCGGCAGCGGAGGCGAGCTGGGTCGGGAAGCGGCGCTCGAGTTCTGGATGAACTGAAGCGCGTCAGCCGGCACACGGATCCTGGTAGGGAACACCGGGCAGGTACCGCTCCCATTCGGCTTCCGTGATGGGAGATCCTGCGGTGCGGCACAATCGATCAACGACGCCGTCGGGGTCGATTCCCCACAATCGAACGGTCTTGTCCGACCCGCTACCCGCGATCATGTCACTCTCGCCGGCGAACTGAGCGTCGTTGACGCGACCCGGGTAGGCGGACAGCGTCGCAAATCGTGTTGACCGCGAGGGAGTCTCGATGTCCCAGAGCCAGACGGTTCCGTCGCCGACACCGGCAGCGAGCCGATCACCGGCGCGGTTGAACGAGATCGAATAGATTGCGCCCTCGGGGCCGACGAGACGAGCGAGTTCCTCGGGTGCCGACGGTGTGCGTACGTCCCACACGGCGACACCGTGATCCGCACTTCCGGCGGCCAACAGCGTTCCGTCGGCGCTGAAAGACACTGCTAATGCGTAGCTTTCGAATCCACCCACCGTCGCGGCCACCCGGGGCGACGCTGCGTTCGACACGTCCCACAGATCCACTTCGTTCTTGGCGTTCGCGATCGCCAAGATGTCGGTACCTGGCTGAAAGGCCATCATCTGCGGGTAGGAGCCGACATCGGTCAACGACAACAGTTTCGGAGCCGACGGGTCGGAAACGTCGACCAACGCAATACTGTTGTCGTCCTGCGAGGACACCGCCAGCAGATCTCCGGCGGGATTCAGCGCGACAACCGCCACGATGCCCTTCACATATACCGCAGGCTCGCCGTAGATACGTGGCGACGCCGGATCACTCAGGTCCCAAAGATATGCACCGCCGCCGGTGCCGCTCACAGCCAGGTTCCCGTCTGCCGACACCGCCGACGCACCGCTGAAAGAGTCGGCCCCTTGCGGTTTCAACTCCGGCATCACCGCGGGGCGATCGAGATCCTCGGTGTTCCACGCCAACATCGCGCCACCCCTGGCACCGACGCCGGCCACCAGACGCGAGCCGTCCGCGGCAAAGGGACTGGTGAAGATCGTGTCCCGAGCTCCCGCCCAGACCGGACCCGGAAGAGCCCACACGCGAGTCACACCGTTGAGTCCCCCGGTGACCAGATTGCGGCCGTCATCGCTGTAGTCGACTGTGGTCACCGCCCCACTGTCCGGAAGTGTTTCGATCAATGCCCCGGTTCGGGGGTCCCACACGCGCACGGAGTTGTCGGAACTTCCTGCGGCAAGACGTGTTCCGTCTTTGCCGTAGTTCAGTTCGTTGACGTAGCTGGAAAATCCCGTCAGTGCCTGCAGGGGAGTGGGGCGCGCCGGATCGCTCATGTCCCACCGAACCACCTCCCTGCCAGTGGTTCCCGCCGCGAGCTCACGTCCGTCCGGGCTGAAGGCAACGCCGAGGTGGTGGACGGTGGTGCCGTTCGGCTCGGTCGCGAAGATCGGCGCCGATTCCTCACCCCACTTCGCGACGTCCCACACGCGCAGAGTCGCTTGACGCCCGCCCGCCACGAGGAAACGTCCGTCGGGGCTGAACGTCGCGGTGACAATGCCGTCAGCTGGATGCGGAAGAGCAGGCAAAGCAACGGCATTCGTGGAGGTGTCGATGTTCCATCGCAGGACGTCGGGCGTCGAGGTACCGGCGACCAGCTTGGTTCCGTCTGGACTGAACTCCATGTCCTGCACTACCCGTTCACCGTCGACGGGAAGAGTTCCACGAACCGGATTCTCGGGATCCGACACGTCCCAAAGCGCAGCGCCGCCGGCGCCACCGGTCGCAAGCAGCCGTCCGTCCGGGCTGTAGGCGACGGCAAAGAGCGCCGTGCCCTCCGAGACTCCGAGGAACTCCGCCTGCGGAACGGCTGAGGCAACACCGTCCACCATCGGATAAAGCCTGACCTTCCCGTCCGAACCACCCACCGCCACAACAGTTCCGGCTGGGTTGATCCGGGCCTTCATCGCGCCGGGCGGCCCGATGATGCGAGTAGCCGAATGAACGCCCGACGCATCCAGCAATGCCGAGCGGGCTTCGGTCGTTTCGTTGACCGCAAATGCCGCCAGAGCAAGCTGCGACGCCAGCGACGGATCCCGCTCGCGCATCCTGATCGACTCGGTGGCCACCTGACGCGACATCGCCTCGTCTCGCGCGGTATCTGCTTGGACACGTTGACGATTGGCTCCGATACCGGCGACGGTCGCAACCACCGCCAACACCAGAGCGATCACCGACGCGGCTGCCAACGCAGTCACGAGCCGTCGTAGCACGCGTGTACGTCGGCGATCGGCAAATTCCTGCTGATCACGATGCTCGATGCTCGCGGCGAGGTACTCCCGCTCGGTGGCATTGAGGTCGGCGGCGCGGGTCCGACTCGGTTCCAGTGGGAGCCCGAGTTCGCCCGAACGCAGCCATTCTTCCGTCAGATGAAGACGTGCGGGTCCGAGCAGCGCGCCGGGGTCGCGTCCACTGTCTTCCCACACCTGCGCCGCGTAGGTGAACCTGCGATGCACCGCCAGACCGGCGCGGTCCGAGTCGATCCAATCGCGAAGCCGACTCCACGCGGACAGCAAGACCTCGTGCGAAACCTCGACGGTCTCCTCGTCGACGGTGAGAAGGCGGCGTAAGGCGAACCGGTCGATGACGGTATTCACGTCGTCGACGTCGTCACCGAGGAAGAGTTCGGTGCGCGGTGCCCGCCGACGCGTCTGCGTCACTTCGTCGACGTTGACCAACCGGAGGAAGATCCTGCGCGCCAACTGCTGCTGCCGCTCTGTGAGCTCGCCGTACACTTCCTCCGCGCTTTGCTGGACGGCTCCGGCAATCCCGTCGGTGGCGTAGTAATCCGAGACGGTCAGCGTCTTACGCGTCGACCGTTGCCAGGTCCCCAGCAGTGCGTGCGACAACAATGGCAAAGCTCCGGGGTCGCTGGCCGTGCGCGAGCCGCGTGGTGTCAGCTCGGAGACCAGAACCTGAACCAACTCGCTCTGCACGGTCATCCCGGCCTTGACCGCCGGCTCGACGATCACTTCGCGCAACTGCTCTTCGGTCAGCGGCCCGACCACCATCGGCGAGTCGTCGAGCAGTGGCACCAAAAGCGGTTCCTTCGCCGCGAGCCCGTAGAAGTCGGCACGCATGCCGATGACGACAATGGTGTTCTCACCGAGTTCCGCGAGAGTCCGCAGTATTTCCTCGCGACGATCACCGTCGCACTGCGTCCACAGTTCCTCGAACTGATCGAGCATCAAGACTGTTGGTTCGTCGGAAATCGACGACGGGATTCCTCCCGTACCCGGCTGCCGGATTTCCACCCGCCAGCCGTCGAACCGTGGATCGTCTCCAGCGATCTTGGGGGCGAGCCCGGCCCGCAGCAACGACGACTTACCCGAGCCGGAAGCACCGATCACCATGAACTGACGGCGACGTTCACCCTGTATCGCCGACGCCACCCGTTCCGCCAAATTGGCAGTGAGTTCGTCTCGACCGAAGAACCACTCGGCGTCCTCCTGCCGGAACGACTCGAGACCTCGATACGGAACGGTGGCGTCGCCGCGTCGTCTGGCCGTCAGCTGTCTCACTCGTTGCACCGCACTGATCCAGCGCTCCCGCTCATCCTCGGAATCGACGCCGCAGGCCTCGAGGAGCGCGAAAAACATCGGGGTACTCGCCGGCGTCGGCAGGTGTTGGCCGGCAAACCATCCGCTGACGGTTCCGTGCAAACCACCCGAACGCTCGACGGCTTCGCGGACCGTCAGTCCGGCTGCGTTCCGCAGTGCAGTGAGCGTCTCAGCAAACTGCCCACGCGACTCGATCCGGGCGGGATCGACCTGATTGTGCGTACCGGCTTCCGCCTTCGAGTTCATAGCGACGCACTCTATCGGAGCAGGTAGGGGATTTGTCCGTTGTATGGACTCTGTATCGAGAGAGTTGCACCCGTTCCACTGAGACACCTCGATCGAAATACTCGTCTCAGTCGGACCCCGAGCCAGCAGCCCTTCTGCAAATACGGCAGTCGACGCCCATCCCCTCCGTCGAAAGGCGCTACTCGCATGTCTTCAATCGGCATTTCTCCGAAGATCGAGGCAAACGTGTCCCGAGTCGGCAACCCCAAGCACGGCAAGCACAAGCCGAAGCTGAGCGTCCGCGAGATCGAAGTACTTCTTGCCTGGCTACGTTCGGATTCCAAGTCCGAGGTCGCCGAGACGCTCGGCCTACGCGTCTGCACCGTCAACACACACATCACTCGGATCCGCACGAAGTACAGCGACGTCGGGCGGCCGGCTCCCACGAAGGCAGCATTGTTTGCCCGCGCGGTCCAGGACGGGTACACCACCCTCGACGAGTGGTGACCTCAGACCGTGACGGGTTCCGGTTCCTTCGCCTTGGACGGCTTCAGCCAACCGGGTAGCCAGGCGGGTTGTTTGTCCGGTGCTTGATCGAGAACACCGCCCGCCGGATCGTCGATGAACCCGTACCGCACGAGATCCTCCGACGGCCGGTAGATCTGCCGGAGCACCAGCGCGCACAGAACGAGTACCGCGATGTCCCGGATCACGACGGTTCCGGTGAACCACTGCTCGGGCAGCCCCTTGTTGGACACGCCGAGGTAATACATCATTCGTGGAACCCAGACCAGGGCGTCGATGGTCATCCACGCGAGCAGGAGTCTGCGGTGCGGCAAGGCCAACACGGCCAGCGGCACCAGCCACAGAGAATACTGCGGGCTCCACACCTTGTTCGTGAGCAGGAAGCCCGCCACCAACAGGAAGCACAGCTGCGCAACTCGCGGACGACGCTGCGCCGTCAGGGCGACGTATCCGACACCGATGCAGACGGCCACGAACAAAAGCAGAGAGACGGCGTTGAGATTCGACGGTGACTCACCCTGTGCGAGAGGACCGTCGAGGCCCTTCCACGACGTGAACGACGCGATCACGTTGTAGAGCGAATCCGGATCGGCCCCGCGTTCGGAGTTGAGCCGGAAGAACTCGTACCAACCATGGGGGTACAGCGCGGCAATGGGCAGGTTCACCGCAAGCCATGCCGCGACCGCGCTGAGAGCGGTCACCAGCCAGTCCCTCGTCTTGCCCGCGCGCAGACACAGGACCAAGAGCGGTCCCAGTAGGAGCAGCGGGTAGAGCTTTGCGGCGCCGCCCAGGCCGAGCAGGATTCCCGCGAGCACGGGCCGCTTGCGTGCCCACGCCAACAACCCACCCGCCGCGAACGCCGTCGCCAGAGGATCGAAGTTCGTGAACACGTGCACGATCACCAACGGGGAACACGCGATGAGAGCGCCGTCCCACACTCGTCGTCCGGCCAGAAGGGTGCTCGCCCACACGGTGACCAGCCACGCCAACGCCAACCCGAACGCCACGACGTTGAAATAGAGCGCCACCTGAATCGCGCCCGGCAGCCAGGTGATCGAATCCCACGCCTTCGCGACTTTCATTGCGCCGTACTGGTAGAGCCCCGAGATGACCGGATACTCCATGTACCGCATCTGGATCGAACCGTCGCCGCGTACTTCTTCCCACGACGTCTTGTACGGGAATGCTCCCTGATCGAGGCGCTCGGCTCCGTACAGCGGAACGGTGTCGGAGTAACACATCGCCACGTACTGACGGCTGCCACTCCAGTCGAGGCCGACCTGCCCGCTCTCGCCGACCGGCGCCTGTTGAATACAGCCCGCCTTGGCGAACCAGCCGAAAGCCAAGAACACCACGGCGAGCAGAAGGATCACTCTCATCGGTGTGAAGAAGCGAGTGCGCCCGATCAGTGCGTGACGACCTACCGGACCGCCGACGGTTCCCGACAGCGCAGACACCATCGCGTCGTTGCGACTGGGAACGTCCCGCCAATCCGCCGAACGAAGATCTTCGGCCAGCGGAGCGGGGGAGGTCGGTTCGGCATCATCAGCATTCGCGGCCACTCCGCGAGGTTACCGTCTTTCGAACCGACCACCCTCCAACTACTGGCCGGGGCTCACACCTGCCGGTTCTTCCTCGGTGGTCTCGCCTGCCCCTGGTACCTGTGGCGTGGTTGTCGTCGGCCGGGAGATGCCCGGAATCGGGATCGTGATGCCCGGCAGAACCTCGACCTGCGTCGTTGTCACCACGGGCGGCGGAGTGGTTTCCGTCGTCGTCGGTGCGGTGGTCGGCGGCGCCGACGTCTTGGGCGGTGCGGGAGCCGTGTACTCCGGAACACCACCGGCTTGACCGTTGATCTTGCCCGGCGTCGGGAACTTCTCGTTGTCGGTGCCCTCGAGGGCGCCGTCCATCGTGTCCTTCCAGATGTCCGAAGGCAGACCCGAGCCGTAGATCATCGCGCCACCGGAATTGGTGATCGCTTCACCGTCGGGAGTTCCGACCCAGACCGCGGTCGAAAGCGACGGCGTGTAGCCGACCATCCACGCGTCCTTGTTGGCTCCGGTGTCACCGAGCTGCGCAGTACCTGTCTTCGACGCCGACAGACGTCCGCCGGCCAGGTTGTGACCGCGCGAGTACGCCGCGATCGGCTGCATCGCAGCCGTCACGTTGTCCGCCACGGCAGCGTCGATGCGGTCTTCACCGGCGGGCGCGCCGCGGTCCAGCAGCACGGTGCCGTCGGCCGCGACGACCTTCTGCACGAAGTGCGGTGCGTGATACGTACCGGACGCGGCGAGTGTCGCGTACGACGACGCCATGTCGAGCACGCGGGCCTGGTACTGGCCGAGCACGATGCCGTTGTTGGGGCCGGAACCGTCGGCCTCGGTGAGCGACGGGCCGACACCCGGGATGTCCTTCGGGATGCCTGCCTTGTGAGCGATGTCCGCGATTTCCTGCGGGCCGTTGCCGTCGAGGCTGAGCATCTGACGGTAGAAGCTGGTGTTCAGCGAACGCTTGAGCGCCTCTGCGATGGTGCAGGTGCCGCAGCTTTCACCTTCGACGTTGCCGATGGAGATGCCGTTGACGGTCAGCGGTGAGCTGTCGTACATCTGCGAGAGCGGGATTCCCTGATCCAGGGCGGCTGCGAGGCCGAACACCTTGAACGAGGAACCAGTCTGAAGTCCGGCATTCGCGAAGTCGTATCCCGCGCCGTCCTCACCGCCGTAGTACGCCTTGACGGCTCCGGTCTTCGGATCGACCGAGACAACTGCGGTACGCAGATTCTCCGGCTCACCCTCCATGTTGGAACGGGCTGCCTCGACCGCTGCGGCCTGAGCCTGCGGGTCGATGGTCGTGGTGATCTGCAAGCCCTCGGTGTTGAGCAACTGCTCGCTGATTCCAGCGTCGCCGATCTCCTTGAGCACCTGACGCTTGATCAGGCCTTCGGGTCCGGTCGAGCCCTGGCTGCTGTTGTCGACCTGGGCGAGCGGGATGTAGGCGGGGTACTGCATCTGCGTGCGCGCGGCCTGATCCAGCGTGCCGGCGGACACCATGCCGTCGAGCACGTAATCCCAACGGGACTTCGCGCCGGTCGGGTTGGTCTCGGGATCGAGGAGCGACGGAAGCTGGATCGACGACGCCAGGACGGCGCCTTCTTCGATGGACAGCTGGTCGACGGGCTTACCGAAGTAAGCCTTGGACGCGGCTTCGATACCGTACGCACCACGACCGAAGTAGATGGTGTTCAGGTATGCGGCAAGAATGTCGTCCTTGGACCACTCGTTGGCCATCTTCGAGGAGAGAACGAGTTCCTTCATCTTTCGCGTCAGCGAACGCTCCGAGCCGACGAGCGCGGTCTTCACGTACTGCTGAGTGATGGTCGATCCACCACCGGCACTGTCGCGACCGAGGACGTTGTCACGGGCTGCGCGTGCGAAACCGGAGATCGAGAAGCCCGGGTTCGAGTAGAAATCGCGGTCCTCTGCGGCCAGAACGGCGTTACGAACGTGCATCGGTACCTGATCGAGCGAGACCTCGACGCGGTTACCTTCGTCCGGCGGGACGACGGTAGCGATCACGGTGCTTCCGTCGGCGGCGAAGACCGTCGCCACCTGATTGGTCTTTTGGTCACCGGGCTTGGGGACGTCCTGCACGATGTACGCGGCCATGAAGGCAAGGACGGGCAGAACAAGACCGAGCGCCACCAAGACGTAGGCCGAGCGGCGAACTGTGCGCCACTTGGACTTCTTCTTCACGGCGCTCTTCTTTCCCTTCGGGGGTTGTCCGTCGTTGCCACCGCCACCGGAGCCACCTGTCGGTGGCTTCGTCGGTGGAGGTCCGACCGGCGGGCGGGCGCCCGCGTTGCTACGGGTGGTCGCTGCTGCTGCCGCGACGCGCTGGGTCGGTTCGTTCGCCTGAGCGCCGGAGGCGCGATCTCCTTGAGCGCCTACGGCGCGATCTCGAGGCGGCGGGCCGGCAGGTCGGCCTTGCGGCGGACGACCCTGAGGAGGGGGACCGGCGGGGCGGCCCTGAGGAGGCGGGCCCGAAGGTCGGGCTTGCGGCGGACGACCCTGGGGCGGGGGTCCCATCGGACGACCTTGCGGCGGACGACCCTGAGGGGGCGGACCCATCGGAGGGCGTCCCTGCGGTGGTGGGCCCATGGGACGTCCCTGCGGCGGACGACCCTGAGGAGGTCCGGCGGGACGGTTGGGACCGACGGGACGGCCACCCGGGTTGTTGCCGCCCGGGTTGTTGTTGCTGGGGGAACTCACGAATCAAATCTCCAGTGGTCACGGACCGATCACGTGCAGACTTCGATCGGGCCCTTCTTCGGGTGTGGCGTTACTCGCTGGCGGTGCGCCGGCTTGGTGGGCGTGCTCGCCGCGGTCGCGGCGGCGCAGGTACTGCGCCGAGCACATAGGACTGCACCAAGTGGTTCCAACTGCAGGTACGGCACACCTCTACAACGTGCACCGTGAACTCCTCTGCTGTTTCCGCAAGCCGAGCGAGCTCGTCCGAGGTTCGGGCCGATCCCGAAACCTGACCGAGCTTGTCGCCGAACACCCAGGACACGAGCGTCAACTGTTCCTTGCGGCAAATGGGGCAGACGACGTCGCTGCCCAGGCCGTGGAACTTCGCGGCTCTGAGTAGGTACGGATCGGCGTCACACACCTGCTTGACGTCGGTCCGACCCGCAGACACTTCGGCCAGCACAGACCGACGCGCGAGCGCGTAGTCCACAACTTGCCGCTGTATCCGCACCTGACCAGCGTACGTGCGTCCGTGCCGCGACGGACGGTTCGGGAGGGTCACGATGAACACATTTCGGGGGCTGGGGGCATGGCGACCAGCCATTACGATCACTTCCTGTGAAGTCTTCTCGTTCTCCGATGACGCGCGCTCGTGATCTTGATCGCGTCGAAACGTGCAATGTGTTGGACGCCGCGTACGCCGAAGGGCAGTTGAGCGCGGAGGACTACTTCGACCGGACCGAGAAGGCGAAGTCCGCGAAGACCCTGCTCGCACTCGCACGCCTGGTCAACGATCTGCAGGTGCCGAAGATCGAGACCAAAACGGTGCCTCGGACGTCGACGGCACGAAAGGCCGTGTTCGTCGGTGCTGCTGCTCTGATCGTCGTCGGCGCGATCGCAGCAGTGGCGTGGAGTCGGTCACCGTTGACGCCCTCGGAAGACATCACAGCCAGTTATGCCAGCACTACTTCCCTCGCTCCGCCGTTGCCGACCACCACCCCGGTGCCGGAGCCGACCGTCGAACCGATCCTGATCGCACACATCGACACGTTGACGCCGGAAGGAATCGGCGCATTCATCGAGAGGTATCGAGAAGAGTTCGGTGACATGTTCGTAGACGACGCCAGCTTCCACGGCGACTACTCCTCAGTGAGCCGGGCGGTCCCCGATGCTCCCGCTCTCACCGAGTCCATCAGTTTTCGCGACGGCTTCGAGAGGGAAGTGACGTCCATTCCGCGGCGAACGGGCCAGCCGACCTTCGACCTCGGTTCCATCCAGATCGACAAGCTCGCGCCGTACATGGTGAACATCGGCGACTATGTCAATGTTTCGGACGCCGCGATCACCCACTTGATCGTGGACGCGAACTACGGCGTCCCGGAGATCGCGATCTATGCAGAGAACGGACTCGGCCACCAAGGACGCATCGAGGTCACGCCGTGGGGCGAGATCTCTCGTTCCTACCCGTACGGGAGCTAGGGTGAGCCGGTGAGTGGGTCCCCGACTACTACCTCTACGCGCACCCGTGCGCGCGACGTCGACCGTTCCGATACCTGCGCCGTTCTCGATACGGCTCTGTCCGACGGACAGATCACGGTCGACGAGCACGCGAACCGAACGGCTGCGGCCATGACCGCGACCACCCTCGGCCAGCTCGATCTGCTGGTCCGCGATCTGCAGAAAGCAACGCTGCGCAACGCCGTCGCCAAAGTTCGTCGTATCGACAAGATCTGGTACCTCGCAGCCGCATCGACTATCTTCGCCGGCCTGATCGGGTACCTCACCTTGTCCGCCGACGATTCACCCCCACCGCCTCCACCGGCTGCAGCCGAACCTGTCGGACCGCTTGCCCCCATTGTGAGTTCGACGCTGAACACGGTCACTGCAAGCGGGATCGGGGAATTCATCACCAGATACAGCGCCAAGTACGGCACGACGCTGATCGATTCCGCCAACTTCTACGACGGCCATGCAAGCGTCACTCGCGCCGCCGCTGTCTCGCCGAATCTGGAGGAGGACATCGACTTTCGTGGAGGTTTCACACCAAGCGAGAGCTCCACATCCCGGGCGGCCAGCACGACTACCTTCGACCTCGCCTCGGTCGACATCGACAAACTCGCCGGATACCTGGCCGGAGCGTCCGCCAATCTCAACGTCCCCGACGCCAAGGTCTCACACATCAGCATGAGTTCGTCGGGCCAAGATCCACGTATTTCCATCTACGTGGACAACGAACTCGGCGCGAGCGGTTCGATGGAGCTGACCCCGGATGGCCGCCCGATCCGCTTGTCTCCCTTCACTCCTCGATAGGCCTCGGACATGCCAAACGATCTGACCCGGACCACCCGTGCTCGCGACGCCGACCGCGAGGCCACCTGCGCAGTGCTGGACTCCGCCTTCGCCGACGGGCAACTCACCGCGGCCGAGCACGACGAATTGACCGAACTCGCCGCGGTGGCAGTCACTCTCGGCGATCTCGAAGATTTGACGTCCGATCTGCAGACCGAAGCGTCTCTGCCTGTTCTCCGGAAAGAACCTTCGCTCGACACGCGTTTGATCGCCCTTGTGATCATCGCTCTGTCACTGGTCTCGGCTGTCGGTTTCGGAATCAAATACGCCGCGTCCGACGTCACGATCTTCTCGAGCCCCGAGCCACAGTTACACACCGTCGACGGCCTGGGGGCGATGTTCCATGCCATCGAAACGGAGTACGGCAGCGGACTGGTCGACGAGATGACCATCTATCCCACTTATGCACGCGTAACGCGCGCCGATCCTGCCGCGCCGCGCAAGAGCCTGGACAGCTACTACCGAGGCGACCTCGAGGACACGACTTCAGGAGGATCACGCGAACCCGACGTGACACAGATCGACGTCAGACAGCTCGATCCTCGCATCGTGATCGCCCTGCTCGACGGCGCCGGAACAACGACGTCGGTGCAAAATCCGACCACTCGGTACGTCTCTGTCGATAGCACCGAAAATGTTCCGACCATCCAGATTCACGTCGGCAACGACCTCGACGAGAGCGGGTACCTGACCGCTGGCCTCGACGGGGAAATCATGTCGATCTACCCGTTCACCCCCTGATCTAGCCGTGACACCTTGGTACACGTATCGGGCCGCAGTGTGGTTTTATATATCGGCGCGATATAGTTGGTTATCGCATCAAGCGGTTAGGTTCAACGACTCGGGAGGTTTGTCAGTTGCTCGAACTCGCAATCCTCGGGCTGCTCCTCGAGTCACCGATGCACGGATACGAGCTGCGTAAGCGGCTCACTGGTCTGCTCGGCGCATTCCGCGCGTTCTCGTACGGATCGCTGTACCCGGCACTGCGGCGCATGCAAGCCGACGGATTGATCTCGGAAGACGTCGACACTGCCACCGGCACGCTCAAGCGTCGGGCGCGTCGCGTCTACCAGCTCACTCCGGAAGGTCGGCAACGGTTCACCGAACTGGTCGCCGACACCGGGCCGCAGAACTACACCGACGACGGTTTCGGCGTTCACCTCGCCTTCTTCAGCCGCACCCCCGCAGAAGCGCGGATGCGGATCCTCGAAGGCAGGCGACGCCAGGTCGAGGAGCGCCGTGAGGGGCTCCGCGAGGCCGTCGGTCGGGCCAGCGGATCGCTGGACCGCTATACCCGTCAGCTCCATCAGCTCGGACTCGAATCGAGTGAACGCGAAGTGCGTTGGCTCAACGAATTGATCGCAGCCGAGCAATCGACAACAGGAACATCCCGGAAAGAAGGAGAACCCGACCATGGGTGAGAACAGCACCGCGGTGCGCGTAGCCATTGTGGGCGTGGGTAACTGCGCCTCGTCCCTGGTTCAGGGCGTCCACTACTACAAGGATGCCGACGAGACCCAGACGGTCCCCGGCCTCATGCACGTCAAGTTCGGTAAGTACCACGTCCGCGACGTGCAGTTCGTCGCTGCGTTCGACGTCGACGCCAAGAAGGTCGGCTTCGACCTCTCCGAGGCGATCCTCGCGAGCGAGAACAACACCATCAAGATCGCCGACGTCCCGCCCCTGGACGTTCCCGTTCAGCGTGGCCCGACCCTCGACGGCATCGGCAAGTACTACGCCGAGACCATCGAGCTGTCCGACGCCGAGCCCGTCGACGTCGTCAAGGCACTCAAGGACGCTCAGGTCGACGTCCTCGTCTCCTACCTGCCCGTCGGTTCCGACGACGCTGACAAGTTCTACGCACAGTGCGCGATCGACGCAGGCGTTGCATTCGTCAACGCCCTGCCCGTCTTCATCGCTTCCGACCCGGAGTGGGCTGCCAAGTTCAAGGACGCCGGCGTCCCGATCGTCGGCGACGACATCAAGAGCCAGGTCGGCGCCACCATCACCCACCGCGTGATGGCGAAGCTGTTCGAAGACCGCGGCGTCGTGCTGGACCGCACCTACCAGCTCAACGTCGGTGGAAACATGGACTTCAAGAACATGCTCGAGCGTGATCGCCTGGAGTCCAAGAAGGTTTCCAAGACCCAGGCCGTGACGTCCAACCTGACCGGCGCACTTGCCGGCAAGGTTCACGACCGCAACGTCCACATCGGTCCCTCGGACTACGTGGAGTGGCTCGACGACCGCAAGTGGGCATACGTCCGCCTCGAAGGCCGCGCCTTCGGTGACGCTCCCCTGAACCTGGAGTACAAGCTCGAGGTCTGGGATTCGCCCAACTCTGCCGGCATCATCATCGACGCCGTCCGCGCAGCCAAGATCGCCAAGGACCGCGGCATCGGTGGACCGGTTTACCCGGCTTCCGCTTACCTGATGAAGTCCCCGCCGGTCCAGATGGCCGACGACAAGGCTCGCATCGAGCTCGAAGCGTTCATCATCGGCGCTGACGAAGCTTAATTCGACTCACACTGATTCGGGGTCTTGCGCCCACGGCGCAAGGCCCCGATTCTGTTATCCGCAGGGTGTTTCCGCATCCGCGCGGGTAATCACGCCTGCGGCTGCCGAATTGCCGTGCGGGTCCGGGTGCCGCTCAGCGTGGAATGATGGACATCAGAACCATCACACGGATCGAGGACCCCATGTCGATTACGTCGCTGCCAGTGCTCGATCTGTCGCTTGCGCAGAACCCCGACACCGCCGAGCAGTTCCGCACTCAGCTCCGCGAGGCCACCCACGAGGTCGGATTCTTCTACCTGGTCGGCCACGGAATTCCCGACGAACTGCAGCGACGCCTCCTCGACGTCGCCCGCGAGTTCTTCGCGCTTCCCACTGCCGAGAAGCTCGCGATCGAGAACGTCCGCAGCCCGCACTTCCGTGGGTACACCAGGCTCGGCGGCGAACTGACCGAAGGCAAGCAGGACTGGCGCGAGCAGATCGACATCGGGGCCGAACAGCCCGCGGCCGAGCGCACCGACACCTCACCGGCCTGGGAGATCCTGCAGGGCCCCAACCAGTGGCCCGACGCCCTTCCCGAACTTCGCGACGTCATCACCGAGTGGAACGACACGCTCACCTCGATCGCATTGAGCCTCTTACGCGAATGGGCGGTAGCCCTGGGCCAGGATGCGAACATCTTCGACGACGCGTTCGCTCACGATCCGTCGATCCTCATCAAGGTGGTGCGTTACCCGGGCCGCCCGAAAGGTGCCGGCTCCCAGGGCGTCGGCGGACACAAGGACGCGGGTGTGCTGACTCTGCTCTATGTCGAACCGGGCAAGGGCGGTCTGCAGGTCGAGCACGACGGCGACTGGATCGACGCGCCGCCGATCGACGGGGCGCTGGTGGTCAACATCGGCGAACTGCTCGAGGTCGCTACCGGCGGATACTTGAAAGCGACTGTGCACCGGGTAGTTTCACCCGAGGGCGACGGCGAACGTATCTCGGTGCCGTTCTTCTTCAACCCGAACTACGCAGCGCAGATCCCGGAGTTCGACCTACCGCCCGAGCTGGCGGCGCGCGCCACCGGCGTCACCGTGGACGCGAACAACCCGATACACGATTCCTACGGGGCGAATGCCCTCAAGAGTCGACTACGTGCGCACCCCGATGTCGCGGCCCGCTGGTGGCCGGACATCGTTGCGGCACAAAGCGCTACCTGATGCTGAACTACAGATCCATCGCGACTTTCCACGCCGTGTGCATCGCGCCCTCGATGTAGTCGACGTTCACCGCGTCACCGACCACATGTACGTCGGACACGACACCGATCAGAGAATCGGCCAGTGGCGCCTGCGCCGACACTCCCGACGCGACGACAACCATGTCGGCTGGAGCGGTCCGTGTCTTGTCACCGGAACGGAATTCGACGTGCTCCTTGGTGATTCGCTGCACCGTTGAATTGCGGTGAATGTCCACACCGACATGCTTGGCGTGGCGCACCGCCGTCCAGCGGCGCGGCATCGCCATCGGAATACCCAACTGCTGGCCTTCTTCGATCAGCGTCACATTGCGACCTCGCTCGGCCAGGAACTCCGCAAGCTCGAGTCCGACAAGCGAACCACCGATCACGACAACGTCTTTACCCATGGGCAGGAACTTGCGGGTCACAGCTCGGATCGCCGCGGGGCTCTTGGTGATACCGGACAGCTTGCCCAACTTGGCCATCGTCCGCAGGAACGGCGGTACCTGTGAGACGTCTCCAGCTCCGGTCATCAACGCGCGCAACGAATCACCGGTGTGCACGTGCGGCAAGTCGCCGCCCGGAACACTAGGCCGCTCACGGACTGCACCGGTGGCCACGACTACGGCGTCGGGGTTCAGTGCCCGGATCGAAGCAACCGAGGCTTCGGTCTTCAGTCGAACATCGACACCGAGACGCTCGATTTCCACTTTCAACCAGCTGAGCAGACGCCCGTTGTCCGGGGTAGTGAGGCTCGAGAACCACAGGGTGCCACCGAGGCGATCGGACTTGTCCAACACCGTGACTCGGTGCCCACGTTCAGCGGCCACGCGGGCCGTCTCGAGACCACCGGGGCCCGCTCCGACCACAACAACGTGTTTCGGAGTGCTGGTCCGAACGAAGGGGAGAAGCGCTTCGTTGCCGAGCGCGGGATTGACAGCGCACAGCGGCGTCTCGTCCCAGAAGTTCTCCTGCACGCAGACGTAGCAATTGATGCAAGGCCGAACCCGCTCGGGTGCACCGTCTTTGAGTTTGTTCACCAACTGTGGATCGGCCAGGAGCTGACGGCCCATTGCGGCGAAGTCCGTGCGACCTTCCGCGATCATCTTCTCGCCAACCTCGGGGAGCATACGTCCGACCGTGATCACGGGGATCGATATCGCCTGCTTGATTCGCGTTGCATTGTCCGTGTAATAGCCGACCTTGTCGGGCAGTGGTCCGTCGGTGAAGTTGGCAAAAGCATTCAGCGCGGTACCGGTGACATGAATGGCGTCAGCTCCGGCCTCTTCGAACATCTTCGCGGCCGCAGCAGCCTCGTCGACCGTCAGCCCGTCGGTTTCGCCGTACTCTTGACCGGCCAGACGCACGATGACGGCAAGCGCACCACCGACCTCCTCCTTGACCGCCCGAATGACCTCACAAGCGAGGCGAGCACGGTTCTCCATGGAACCTCCGTACTCGTCGCCGCGCTGATTCGTGTACCGACTCAGGAACGCTCCGAGGACGTAGTTGTGGGCACAGTGAATCTCGACGGCGTCGCCGCCCGCCGCCTTCACCCGTCCGGCAGCCTCGGCGAACATGCGAACCAGCCAATCAAGATCTTCCTTGGTTGCCTCGTGGTACGTAGCCCTCTTGCCCTCGTTGATGGCAGCCATCTTGCCCAGTTCTTCTGGCGTGCAATCGGCCATCGCGCTCATGTCACCCGGCGGCTTCGGCGTGGACGGGACCAACTGCGGTCGGCCGTCGAGGGTATCGATGCGCGCCACCTTGCCGTGGTGTGTCATCTGCACACAGAGCTTGCTGCCTGCGTCGTGGACTGCGTCGGCCAACGCCTTGAGACCGGGGATGAACCGGTCTTCCGAAAGCCCCGGTTCCTTGCGGCTGGTGCAGCCCAGCGGATACGCAACAGCGCAGCAACCGGTGATGATCAGACCCGTTCCACCAGCTGCACGCGCCACGAAGTGGTCGATGTCGCCCTTTTCGATTTCCCCGTCTTCACACAGGTTCATGTCCATCGCAGGGAGAACCACGCGATTGGGCACGGTCATCGGGCCGATGGTGCCTGGTGCGAGCAGGTGCGGAAAGGTCTGGCTTCGGATCGTCACGAGCAGACGCTAGAACTGGACCACGCCCATCCGTTGCCGCACTCCCGATCAACGAGACTTCACGCGCTGTGACGTTCGAGGCACTCGGCTATCACCTCGAGCGCATATTCGAGGTCCGCGGATTCCACTCGCCCGTAGCCGATGACCAATCCGCCGGGGTCTCCGTGCGTTCGGGTGGACTCGACCAGGGTGGGCACTTCGACGCCGTATTCAAGTGCCTCGCGAGCGACGGTGGCTGCCAGATCCGCGTCGAGCATGAGCGTCGTGTGCATGCCGGCGCCGAGACCCCGCAGTTCACCGAACGATGACAGCGCTTCCTCGACCGCCCGATCACGCTCCCGGTACCTGCGCCGGGCGGTACGCACCGCTCGATCCCATTCGCCGTCACGGAGCAGGGACAGGAGTGCTTGCTGCAGCGGAACCGACGGGAAGTCGCCGATTCGCTTGCGGTGTACTGCTATGCGGTCGACCAGGTCGAGGGGAGCTACCAACCAGCCCAATCGAATTCCGGCGCCGAGCGTCTTGGCAACTGTTCCGAGATACACCACCCGATCAGGAGCCAACTGGGCAAGCGCAGGCAAAGGCGCTACGTCGTAACGGAATTCGGAGTCGTAGTCGTCCTCGAACAGGACGACGTCGCGGACGCGGGCGAACTCGATCAACTGGTTGCGCCGACCTACCGGAAGCAGCCCACCCGTCGGATACTGATGGGACGGTGTCACATACACGCCACGGACGCTCTCCGACGCAGTTTCGAGTTGGTCGACACAGAGACCATGAGCGTCGACGGGCACGTCGAGCAGCGACCATCCACAGGCTGTAGCGGCCGAGGACGCATACCGGTATCCGGGATCTTCCATCGCCAGAACAGCACCACGGGTACGCAGAGCCGACAGGGCGAGGCCGAGACCATGCGTGGCACCTGAGGTGATCAGGATTCTCTCGGGTTCAACCGACATTCCGCGGGCTCTTGCCAGCAATTCCGATAGTGCCGAACGCAATTCGTAGTCACCCGCAGGATCGGGATCCTCGAAAGGTGGCGGTTTGGACCCGACGTCACGCCACGCCCGCCGCCACGCTGCCGATGCACGCGGCGGCGTCCACGGCACGCCCGGCCGGAGCTGCACTCTGGGTGACATCTTGTCGGCGGCCTTCTTCGGTGTAGTCGTGGGAGAGGGCGCGGGAGAGGGCGCGGGAGAGGGCGCCTCGGCAACGAAGGTGCCTGAGCCGTGCACAGCGACAAGCCAACCCTCGGCGATCAACTGCTCATACGCCCGTTCCACGACGCCCCGCGCCACCTCGAGCTCCGCCGCCAGCTTCCGGGAACTGGGTAACCTCAGACCCACTGCCGCCTTACCACTGCGGATATCAGCTCTCAGGTGGTCGGCAATCTGGACCGGGAGCGCCCGCCGATCTGTCCGATCGAGGACCACGGCTACCGCCGAAGGCAGAAACATTCAGAACCCTCCCGGAAGTGGCAAATCGAAGTGGCCTATCGAAGTCTCCACTGATTGGACCATGACTTGAAGCCACTTTGCCACCAGCATTGTCTGCATGACAGATTCCGTTGTCTTTGCTGCCCCTGCTCCTGCCCCCACTGCACCTGTTCCGCTGTCCCCGACAGCACGTACGACGCACAAGCGCGCCCGCCACCACGGCGTCGCAGAACGCGCGGCACTCGTCGACGTCTTGCAGTCCGCGAAGCTGTGCCACATGGGTGTGACCGTCGGCGGAGTTCCCATGGTGTTTCCCACCGCCTACGGGTTCGACCTCGACGGCCCCGACCGCGGCGGATCTATTTATGTTCACGGTTCAGTCGCTTCACGGAGCTTGGCTCCCGACAGCGAAATCTGCATCACCATCACGATCCTCGACGGGCTCGTGTTGGCTCGGTCGGGCTTCCACCACTCGATGAACTACCGCAGCGGCGTCATCATCGGATCACCTCGAGTCGTGACCGACGGCGACGAACGCGTGAAGGCTTTGAATCTGATCGTCGACCAGGTGGTTCCCGGACGTTCCCAACACTTGCGGGATCACACGCGCAAGGAAATGGTGGCAACCATCGTTCTTGCGCTGCCGTTGTACGAGGCTTCCGTCAAGGCTCGCACCGGCGGCCCCGGTGACGATGCCGCCGACATCGGTATCGAAACCGTTTGGGCTGGAGTAGTTCCCGCAGCTACGCACTTCGGTGAACCGATCCCGTCCGAGGATCTCGACTCCGGTGTCGCGCTGCCGGACCATATCTCGACGATGCTCTGACCGCACACGCCGTACACACCGGGGCATGGCTAAGCCCCGGTGTGTACGTATTCAGTTGCGCCCGTTCAGGCTGCTGTGGGTGGGCTGTTCCCGCCGATCGGATGCTGATACGGATCAACCGACATCGGTGGATAGAACACCGATTTCCGATCCGGGCCGATCTCCACCCGCCACTCCGTGTGATGCAGCGTCCGATGATGATGACCGCACAACAAGATCAGATTGTCGAGATCTGTTGGGCCACAATCGTTCCAGTGAACAATATGATGGGCATCGCACCACCCCGACGGTGTTCCGCACCCCGGAAACGCACACCCACCATCACGAACCGCCAACGCCCGCCGCTGCGGCACCGTCGCCGTTCTCGCTTCCTTACCGCAGTCGAGCGGAACACCATTCTCGTCCAACAAAATTCGCGTGACCGTGCAATCGCAGGCCAACATCCGTGCGGTGTCGATGCTGATCGGGCCCACCCAATCCGTCCACGCGAAACCCAGTTCCTCGGTGGACGGCAGGAGGTCTTTCAACGCCTTGAGGTCTGTCATGTCTTTTGCGCTGGCGGTGACCGTGATGTGTGGTTTCACTCCGCCTTCGATCGGACCCAACCCCGCTCGCTCGTACCGCCGCAGTAGTTCGCAGAACCCGTCCGCGCGCCGTAGCGCCGGCGTACGGGTGTCCTTGACGCCGTCTTTCTCCGGTGTCGGCGCAGACAGGCTCGACAACAACGTGATCAGACGCGCCCCGTTCACAGCATCTAGGTCACCCTTCACCGACACGCGCCCGTACAAACCTTTCGACGCGTAGAACTCGTTACGCTCCGAATCCTCACCAACCGGAACCCCGTCCTCACGCTTGCCGTACTGCTTCTCGATCCGCCGAATCGCCGCCCGCACCGCATCACAATCCGCAATCTTCTTCGACGCCAACCCCAACAAGATCCCGCGGGCCTTGTCCACATCCGCCAGGGTCATGTTCTTGGGCGGATGCTGACAAAACGACGCCACCTGACGGGCTTTCAACGCATCCACATCGCCGCGATGGAATGCATCCGCGACAACAGGTTCGAGCATCAACAACCGCGCCAAGCCGACGAGCAGGCTGCACTCACCGATCTCCAGATTCGTCGACCCGTGCAACCACTGTGCGATCGCCCGAAAACCCTTCCCGCCGAGAACCTCCCGGGAAAACATCTCCACGATCAGCAACACCATCCGCGACTGCAATTCGTGCCGGGCGCGCACCAGATCCAGGACCTCACTCTTGAGGTCCTCGCTATCCAGTTGCCATGCATCCCGACTGTCCATGCCGAAAGTCTAATCGAACATAGTTTCGAATACAAGGGCGGATAACCGAAACTAGATGCTAATCAACAACTTTCGCATTCCAGGCGAAACGGGCAGGTTCTTGGGTCGCGGGAGTCGCCGCAACTCCGCCACCGATAAAGGGCCGGACAAGATCCAGCGGCAAGGGGAAGACAACGGTGGAGTTGTTCTCGCTACCGATCTCGTGAAGTGTCTGCAGATAACGCAACTGCAGGGTGGTCGGATTGCGGCTGATCACCTCGGCCGCCTCGGCGAGCTTGGCCGAAGCCTGAAACTCGGCGTCGGCGTTGATGATCTTGGCTCGCCGCTCTCGTTCGGCCTCTGCTTGCCTGGCGATGGCGCGCTGCATGTTGGCCGGAATCTCGACGTCCTTGATCTCGACGGTCGTGACCTTGACGCCCCACGGTTCGGTCTGCTGGTCGATGACTTTCTGCAGATCCTCGTTGAGGCGTTCACGTTCGGATAGCAGCGAGTCCAGCTCAGCTTTACCGAGGATGGAGCGCAGTGTGGTCTGGGCGATCTGTGAGGTGGCGGCCAGAAAATCCTCGACTTCGACTATCGAACGGTCAGCGTCGACGACCCGAAAGTACGTGACGGCGGTGACCTTCACAGGAACGTTGTCGCGGGTAATCACTTCTTGGACCGGTATCTTCAGCGTGACGGTTCGCAGACTGACCCGCTCCATGCGATCGATCGCCGGCACCAGAATCACCAGACCAGGACCCTTCAAGGTGATCAGTCGACCGAGGCGGAACACCACCGCGCGCTCGTACTCGCGCAGAACTCTCACCGACATGCCCACAAGGACTGCAATCAGCACGACAAACACGGACAACACGACAAGCACGGTGGTCATAGCGGCAGCTCCCACGGTTCACGACGGCGCACTTTCAGAGTCAGGCCTCGAACCTGCTCTACGACGACGGATTCGCCCACGGCGGGCACAGAATCGTCGTACCCGAATTCCATTCGAGCACGCCATAATCCGCCGTCGAGCTCGACCTGACCCTGCGCACCGGTCCAACTGCGAACGGTCGCGTCCGAGCCGACAAGAGATTCCGTCCCCGTACGCACGGGAGCGCGGCGCGCGGTAAGCGCTTTTCGACTCGCTACCGCCACCACGCCCAGGCCGACTACCGCGACCCCCGCCGTCACCGGGATCGCGATCAATTGCCCGATACCGTCGGACGTGAAGAGCATCCACACGCCGGCACCGATCATGAGTGCTCCAAGCGCACCGAGCACCCCCGCGGTTGGGGCATGCGCCTCGACCACGATCAACAGGACGCCCAGCAACAGGGCAACGACACCGATCGTCGTCATCACTCGTCTCCACGCTCGCGAGGACGCGGTCACGTCGCGTAGCCATTGTGCGATCGCGCCCTCGACTTCAACGGTAATCACGTTCGGCCGGATCTGCCACAAGCGCTTTCACATCACGTCAGAGAAGGACCTCACCGATCTGTCGTGCAGTCACCTTGGCAAGATCCGCGAGGAACGGAATCCGTTCGTCGATCATCAGCTCGACCGGACCACGAAGCCCGAGAGCGTAACGCACAGTGCCAGATCCATCGATTATCGGAATTCCGATCGTTCGGAAATCCGGGGTCAACTCCTCGTCGTTGAATCCGTATCCTCGCTCACGAGTCAGTTCCAGTTCCCGGCGGATACCGGCGACATCGGTGATCGCACGCTGAGTGGTCGCTTCACGTGGCAGCGCAGCCAGCTCGGAATCGTCGACATCGGACCAAGCCAGAAAGGCTTTCCCCAGTGCGCTCGCATGCAAGGGAAGGCGGACACCCTGCAGCACGTGCCCGTCGGCCTCGCGCCACCGACTGAATCCGAGCAACACCACCTCACTTCCGCTTCGCACTGCCAGGGAAGCGGATGCTCCTGTCGTCGCGGCCAATTGCTCCAAATAGGGCTCGGACAGATAGATCCGATGCTGCCGGTAGGAGACCTGTCCGTAAGCCGCCAGCGCCGCGCCGATGCGATACCGACTGGTTGCGTCGTCCTTCTCGAGAAATCCCGCGTCGACGAGCGACTGCAGCAATCGATGCGTGGTGCTGACCGCAAGCTCTTGTCGCCGCGCAACTTCCGAGACTCCCAGTTCTTCGCCACTGCGAAAACATGTGAGCATGGTCAGGGCACGGGTTACCGTCTGAACTCCCGCGCCGCGTGCGTCCGTCACGAACGATCCTTTCGCTGTGGCCTGATCGACCTGAGAATCGGACGCTAACACGGACCCAGCAGTCCGGCCATCCTTTCCATCAGATGGAAAGGAACCGAACGTGGACCTGCAAAAGCCCAGATGAACAGACTTCCGATGTTGTCAAGATTTCCAATCTCCAGAAAACAAACGGGGGTAAAACGGACAAGCACCCAATAGCGTCATCGTCGTCAGTTCTGACGATTCAACGCCTGAAGGAGCCACATACATGTCCCGCTTCCGCCGACTGCCACGAGCTGCCGCTGCGCTCGCCATGATCCCGCTGGCCGGGTTGGCGGTGGCGTGTGGGTCTTCCGATTCCAACAGCGCCGCAGGCAATTCCAGCGCCGACTTCACGCTCAAAGTTTTCGATCCCGGAAACTCCGGTGCCATCGCCGTCGGCAAGCGTGACGGAACCTACGACGAGGCGCTGGCACCGCTGGGCGCGAAGATCGAATGGGTCAAGACCACACCGGGATTCAGCTCCAACCTCAAACTCTTCAACAGCGGTGAACTCGACATCCAAACCGGCGCATACAGTCCCGTCGTCGGCGCACTGTCCAAGGACGTGGGTGTCCGCATCTTCGCCACGTCCGACCCGTACAACAAGGACCAGGCCGGCATCATCGCCACTCCGGAGTCCGGCATCAAGACCGTCGCAGATCTGGCCGGCAAGCGCATTGCCGTCAACCCTGCAGGCAAGGGCGAGTACATCACGCTCAAGGCTCTGACACAGGCCGGAGTGCCGATCGATTCCGTCGAACGTGTTCCGCTGCAACAGGCTGACGCGGCGTCGGCGTTCTCCACCGGGCAGGTCGACGCGTGGGCATCGTTCCTGATTCCGTATCAGGAGGCCAAGGCCAAGGGCGCGGTCGAGATCGCAACCGAGGCGAGCATCGACTCCGTGGACAGCACCATCATCGCCGGCCGCACCGCAGTACTCGAAGCGCATCCCGAGGTAGTCCAGAAGTTCCTCGAGGTCACCCAGGAACTCACCGCGAAGCAGCAGGCCGACCCGGCAGCATTCGAGAACGTCTTCGAACAGACCGGTCCGCGCGCACTCTCCGGACAGCGACTCGACGACGCGATCACCCTGGGCGGCCAGATCACCAACTTCCGCTACCCGACTGCAGCCGACGCTACCGACCTCGAATCGATCTCCACGTTGTTCGCCGACAACAAGGTGATCCAGCAGCCGATCAAGGGCAGTGACGTGATCTTCGACCTCCAGGGTGCTGTGGCAGGTTCGGCAGCGGCAGCACCCACCACCGAGGGGAAGTGACCCGATGGTGACGCTGACCCGGCCCGCACGAACTGCGTCGCCGTCAGTGGAGCATCCGCAACTCGAAACGCCCCGCTACCGCCGCAATCGCAGCAGGCCCAAGTGGGTCTCGATCCCACTCCGCTTCCTCGTGCCCGCGCTGCTGGTTGCCGGATGGTGGATCGGATCCGCTACCGGACTGATCCGCGAAGAGATCCTGGCCGGACCTCCGGCGGTGTGGACGGCATTCGCCGAGCTGTACCAGTCGGGTCAGTTGGTCGACTTCGGTCTCGCGTCGCTTCAACGTGCCGCACTCGGTGTTTCGGTCGGTGTGATCGTCGGATTGGTGCTCGGGGTTCTGTCCGGTCTCTCCTCGCTCGGCGAAGAACTGATCGACTCGACCATGCAGATCAACCGCGCGGTTCCGTTCCTCGCGCTCGTTCCGTTGTTCATCGCCTGGTTCGGTATCGACGAAACCTTCAAGGTAGTCCTGATCGCCGTCGCGACCGTCGCCCCCATGTACGCGTACACCTACCTGGGAGTGCGCGGAGTCGATCGCAAGATGGTGGAAGCGGCACAAGGTTTCGGCCTGACGGGTTGGCGACTGGTGTTCGGAGCAATTCTTCCGACCGCCCTCCCCGGTGTTCTGATGGGGCTTCGAATCTGCCTGTCGCTCAGCATCACCGGATTGATCGCCGCCGAGCAGGTCGGCACACGTGAGGGCATCGGATATCTGGTCACCCTGGCGCAGGAATACAACCGCACCGACTACATGGTTCTGTGCATCGTCATGTACGCGGCACTGGGACTCATCTTCGACGCAATCGTCAGACTGATCGAGCGGTACTCCATGCCGTGGCGGAGATTGTCGGTGGCGCGATGACGAATACAACCATCGGCTCGCTGCCATCCACCGAAGCACCTCTGCCGCCGTTGGCAGCCCGTGAGCGGACCGGCACCACCGCGGCCGAGCGACGTGCCGGATCACCGGTAGCGGTCTCGCTCACCGGAGTGCGTAAGTCGTTCGGTGACAGGACTGTTCTAGGTGGTATCGACCTCGAGATCACGCGCGGCGAGTTCGTCGTTCTCCTCGGCCCCAGCGGTACCGGCAAGACGACCCTGCTGCGAGTGCTTTCCGGTTTGGAAGCACCGGACAGCGGTGATGTGCTGGTCCCACGCGACCGCACGGTCGTCTACCAGGAACCGCGATTGATCCCGTCGAAGCGAGTTCTGGCCAATGTCACAGTCGGACAGAAACGGTCACGTCAGGTGACCGACAATGCACGCAACGCACTCGCCGAGGTCAACCTCGCGGACAAGCACCGCGCCTGGCCGGCCACCCTCTCCGGCGGCGAGGCCCAACGCGTCGCATTGGCGCGCGCTCTCGTCCGTGAACCTGAACTATTACTGCTCGACGAACCGTTCGCAGCCCTCGACGCTTTGACCAGGCTCCAAATGCAAGACTTGGTAGGCGATCTGGTCGCCCGCCACCGTCCGGCAGTACTGCTCGTCACGCACGACGTCGACGAAGCCGTACGACTTGCCGACCGTGTGCTCATCCTCGACAAGGGCGGGTTTGCCGTGGATGTCGACATCGACCTACCACGCCCCCGCGATCGGAACGATCCCGAATCTCTGCGCTACCGAGCGAGTTTCCTGAAGGAACTCGGCGTCGGTCGCACCTTCCCCGACGGACAGGACAGTCATGACATTGATCGCTGATTCCGCAATCGACACACTCTGGTACACCCGCTGCCCCGTTCCCACCGCCAGCGGCCTCGCCAACAGTCTCGGTTGGCTCGACCGGACGGCAAACGAATCCGGAGTGCGTTTCGGCGTACTGCAAGATGCCGGACCGGAATTGGCAGTGCGCCATTTCGATCACCACCTCTCCGGACTCATTCGCGAAGGCGGCAACGTCCCCGCACTGGCCGCGCGTGCCAGTGGTTCTCCGACGAGGCTCATCGGGCTCACCTGGATCGACGAGGCCCAGGCAATCCTGGTGCGCGGAGACTCCGACATCCGAGAAGCCGGTCTTCTGGCAGGCGCTCGGATCGGCATCCCGGCCTGGGCGGCAGATCAGGCCAGGAGCTTCCCCCGTGCCATGGCCCTGCACGGCTTCGCCTCCGCACTTCGACTCGGCGAGTTGAGTTTTGCCGACGTCACTCTCGTCGAGGTTGCGACGACGGCGGCCCCCGAGGTCCGCACCGCCTCGTCCACCCGCAACACGACGTGGGGCGTCGAATCCCTGCTACGCGGCGACGTCGACGCAATCTACGTCAAGGGCGCCCGAGCCCAGGAAGTTGCCCGCGAACACGGTCTCGCGGTGGCCGTCGATCTCGATTCCACTGCTTCCCTGCGTGATCGCGTCAACAACGGCACCCCACGACCGATCACAGTTCACGCCGATCTACTCGAACAGCGCCCGGACATCGTCGTGGGTTTCCTTGCCGAGAGCCTGAGAGCGGCGGACTGGGCCGCAGCCAACATCGACGAGGTCCGAGCCGTTCTGCAAACCGAAACACAGTCGGGGCCCGAAGGTGTGGTGGCAGCATACGGCGAGAACTTCCACACCGGACTGCATCTGAGCCTGTCTGACGAGCGTGTGGACCTGCTCGGGGTGCAGAAGCAATTCCTGTATGCGCACGGCTTCCTTGCCGCCGACTTCGACCTGCAGTCCTGGGTGGCGCACGAACCACTGGAACAGGCACGCAACCTCGTTGCGCAGAAGGGCACAGCAGAATGACGGACGTCTACTGGGAGCTGCCCTCGCGCGGTGACGGACGCCGAGCAGTGGCCGCGCTGAACAGTCGCGGCGGCTTCGGGCCACAACGACCGACTACCGTTGCGACCGATGTTCGTCCCGGAAACTTCGGGCCCTTCGACGAATTGGCACAGATCGTTCTCGCAGCCGAACTGTCGGGCGTCGACGGCGTTGTTGCACCCTATGATCCGAATGGCGAAGAGTCCTGGATCGTTGCGGCCGCCGCCCTACGTCAGACGCGTCATTCGCGAGTGGTCGTGGAGTTTCACCCCACTTTCGGCACCCCCGTCTACGCCGCCAAAATGTCGGCGACACTTCAGCGCCTGTCGGCAGGTCGTCTCGAATGGCGAGTGAAGGTAGAGACGGACCCCGAAGACGCCGCTGCTCGCGGCGACGTGGTTCGAGGAGCCGACCGCTACGCGCGCGCCGCGGAGTTCCTGACCGTCGCCCGTGGCGTATGGAACGAGGAGCAAATTCTCCCTGGCGGATTCGGCGGCACGGGTTACGACTTCGACGGCGAATACTACGACGTACTCGGCGGCGGATTCCGAGGCATCTTGTCGGGACTCCGTTTTCCCCGAGTACATCTGACCGGGGACTCACCGGAAGCTCTGGAACTCTCGGCCCACCATGCCGATGTCCATCAGTTCACCCTTGCCGGCGACGAGTTGTCGACACGGATCACCACCCTCGACGACCGAGCATCCGAACTCGGCAGGACCGTCGAGAAGGTCCTGCGCATCCCGATCATCGCGAGGGAAACAGCGGACGAAGCCTGGGCTCGTGTCGAACGGCAACTGAGAGAAGCCGATTCCGCTGCACTCGAGATCGATCGGGGCGGCATCCTGTGGTCCGGATTCGACCGCATCGGCTACGAGCACAGTATCGGCCTCGTCGGAAGCTACGAGGAGGTGGCCCAACGATTGTCGTCGTATCGCGATATCGGCTTCGACGGTTTCGTCTTGTCCGGTCGACCCCACATCGAAGAGCTGCACCGGGCGGGCGAGCATCTCCTGCACCTGGTCGATCCCGAGGGTCGGATCCGCAAGGAAGAGAAGGCCACCACAGAAGAGAAGGCCACCGCATGAGCATCGATTTCTATTGGCGGATCGGGATGGAAGGCGACCACGCGTCGCTGCGTACTCCGCGTCGCTACAACCGCGGCGATGCCGGTGGATACGGGCCGGGCAACATTGCTCCCGCGATCCGCGGCGGCGAATTGGACGGATACAGCTACATCGACCACATGGCAGCGGTGGCAAAGGCTTCCGAGTCCGCAGGGTTCCTCGGTGGACTTCTGCCGTCTTTCCCGATGACCGAGGATCCGTGGGCGACCGCAGCAGCGTTGGCCGCCGAGACCACCACCTACCGTTTCATGGTCGCGTTCCAACCGGGGTTCCTTCACCCGGTACAGGCAGCGCGAATGTCGGCCAGTCTGCAGCGCGCAACCGGTGGACGTCTGGTCTACAACATCATCAGCGGCGGAGGTGGAGCGCCTCAGCTGTGGTGGGGCGACAAGGTCGACCACGACGATCGCTACACCAGGACATCCGAATTCCTCGATGTCCTCAAGGGTGTGTGGGACGGTGAACCTTTCGACTTCGACGGTCGCTTCTTCCAGACCCACGGCGCCGCACTGCCAACCGGACTGGCCGGCCAACCGTTTCCCGAGGTGTACTTCTCCGGATCTTCGGCCGCAGCCGTCGCCGCCGCCGGACTGCACTCCGATTACTACCTTTCCTGGCTGGAACCGTACGCCGATCTGAGAGCCAAGATCGACGGGGTGCGGGAGAACTCGGCCAAGCTGGGACGCACGCCGAAATTCGCCGTACGCATCGACGTCGTAGCCCGGCACACCGAAGAAGCCGCGTGGGCCGAGATCGAGAAAGGCTGGGCCTTCGTCGACAAGGGGGCCGCCGACCGTGCAGCCCAGGGTGACTCGGTGGGCGCCGCCCGCATCAAAGGCTGGGTACCCGAACACATCACCGGCTACCGAGATCTGGAAGTGCAACCCAACGTGTGGTGCGGCTTCAGCCTCATCCGCGGCGGACCGGCGTTCGGGCTGGTCGGCAGTTACGAGCAGGTCGCCGAAAGACTCGACGAGCTGCGCGAACTGGGCGTCGACGCCTTCATCCTCGCCGGTAACCCGCATCTCGAAGAGGCATACCGCGTCGGCGAAGAAGTTCTTCCCCTCCTGCAGCGCACCCCGATCACACCTTCTGGACTGGAGACTCGATGACCACCACCGAAACTCGACTCGACACCGATACCGCAGCATTCGTCGAAGAAGCTCGCAAAGCAGCAGACAAAGCATTCGACGTCTTCCGCAAGACCGGAACGGTTGCAGCCAACGGGACCGTCAACTTCGTCGAACGCGTGCCCGGCACCGAAATCGCAGTTGCACTGAACGATCCGGGACCGTGGGCGGATGACCCATCGGTGTCACCGGTTGTCGCCACCTTCGATGGAGAGGTGCTGTCCGGCAACGGATCGGCCGGATTTGTCACCGGCTACGCATCGGTCTTCCGTCAGCATCCGGAAATCACCAGCGTTGTCCACATCCACACACCGTGGCTCGGCGGTTGGGCACAGACACATCGGACGCTACCCATCCGCTATGCGGCTTCGCAGAGGCTGACGCTCTCCCGAGAGATTCCGCCGCACATCGATCGGTCCCGTTCTGCAGGCGATTTCATTCTCGAGCGTCTCGAACACGATCCCGATCTGGTGGCGATCTTCGAAGCCAACGGCGGGGTCAACGTCATCGGCCGCAGCGGGTTGCTCGACCTCGCGAAGTTCGTCGTCCTCCTCGAGGAGGGCGCACAGTTCCAGGCGATCGCCGAATCCCTCGGCGGTTCGGTCGAATTCGATCCGTCCAACCTCGCCGTGCAGTGGGGCCGCAGCGGACTCGCCGACGAGGCGCGTCGACGCGGCCTCATCTAGACACCCCCATCACTGATTCAGAACAGGAAACCGTAGATCTCATGACCGTTCGCGTCGGATACTTCCCACACAACAATTCGCTGTTCGTACTGCGCCACACCGGAATCCTCGAACGCCGTCTCCCCGATGTCGAGTGGGTGGACCTGCGTGAGCTTCCCGCCAAGCCTGCAGTGAACCCGGAAAACGCCTTGCCGACCCTGCACTCGGACTGGCTGTTCGAGGAGGGCGGATACGACGTGATCGGAACCGGATTCACGCCGCCCGTCACCGGATTGGCCCAGGGCCGCGATCTCGTCTACATCGGAATCTCCGGCCCCCGCGTGGAGAACGGGCGCCTGGTAGTCAAGGCAGAGTCCGAGATCAACACGGTTGAGGACCTGCGTGGCAAGCGCGTCGGCATCGCGCACGGATCGTGGCAGACCACACTTCTGTTGTTCGCCTTGGATCAGGCGGGGCTGACCTGGTCCGACATCGTCCCTGTCGACACCGACGTACGCGGTGGTGGAGCGGACCTCGTCGACGGCACCATCGATGCCTGGGTTGGCGCGTACCCGGGGCTGACGGACATCGAAGCGAACCACGAACTGCGCACGCTGATCGCCACCGACGGACTCTTCAGCCACCCCTCACTGTGGTTCACCCGGCGCGATTTCGCGGATACCAACCCGGAGGCCCTCCAGGCGATCATCGAGGCCCTGCAGGAATCCGACGCCTGGATCGAAGCCAACCCCCGCGAAGCCGCCCAGGTCTTCGTCGACGACGTCGAGAAGCGTGGCGGGTCCGCGAGCCTCGATGCCTGGGAAGCTGCACTGCGCGGACGTCCTTTCGGCGTCAACCCTGTCACCGACGAGTTCCTGGACGAGCAGCAGCGCGCGGCCGATCTCCTGCTGAGCAACGGACTACTGCCGAAAGCGGTCACCGTCCGCGAAGCAGTCGTGCCGTGGATCAGCGAGTTCGTCGGTTCGGATCGTTCGTCGATCTGAGGACCCACTCCTGACAGATCCGCTTCACACGTGACAGATACCGAACGGTCTGCCATTGTGAAGGAATGCGGCGGCGCGTGGGTGAGAGTTGGTCCACGCGACCAGTCTCAGGGGTAACCCCTGGGTCGGCCAGAAGAATTGGATACTGCGTCCACCGGCGTTCGGCACGCTCCGCGTGCTTGCCGCCGCACCGGACAAAGGATTTGGTCACCCCGCCCCGTCGCATCCCGGAGTCGATCCATGCGTGACTTCGAGCTCGATCCCGAGTTGGCGCGTCGTCTGGCCGTTGCGGCCGCTGACGCTCCGTGGACCCTCAGCGGCCTCGAGGAGGCATTCGGAACCGTCTTCGGCGTTTCCCCGACGCTCCTGGCCGTGCGCGTTCTCGACCTCATGCCCGCTCCACCGTTCGAACCGCAGACTCTGTATCGATTGCTTCGCGAACTACCTCGCCTGCGGCCTGTTCCTCTCTCACTGGACACCAATGAAACCTCGGTGTGGCGGTTCGACGTTCCCCGCTACAACACCAGTGTGGACCTGGCTCGTTCACTGGATCTGACGATCTCCGAACTCGAGTGGTTCGCCGACCGAGGGGAATGGCTCCGCACGAAACCCCGACCGCTACGCCACTACCGGCCGATGCAGATCAGCAAGAAGGCCGGCGCTCGCCTCCTCGAGGTACCGAAACCCCGATTGCGCGAAATTCAGCGGAAGATCCTGCGCCGCATCCTCGACCTGGTGCCCCCGCACGACGCGGCACACGGATTTGTCCGTGGTCGAAGCCCTCTGACTTTTGCAGCGCCGCACGCACAGTCGGAAATTGTGATCGGCGCGGACCTCGCGCAGTTCTTCCCTTCGATCAGCGGCAGCCGCGTTCATGCCGTCTTCGCCGCCCTCGGCTATCCACCCGCAGTGGCAGGCGTTCTCACCGGATTGTGCACTGTTGCAACGCCTGCCGATACCCTGCGCGGCCTACCGTATGCACAGGCATCACAGCTACGCACCGCGCATCTTCCGCAAGGCGCACCCACTTCTCCTGCACTGGCGAATCTCGTCGCACGCAAACTCGACATCCGCTTGAGTGGACTCGCACAAGCGAACTGGCTCACCTACACCCGATACGCCGACGACCTCGCGTTCTCCGGAATCGAAGTAGCCGACGTCGGCACCCTCCTCTGGACGGTCGAGCAGATCGCCAGAGACGAAGGGTTTGCCATCCATCCACGAAAGACCAAGGTGATGCGCCCTCATCGACGCCAACACCTCACCGGGCTGGTGATCAACGACCAACCCTCGTATCCGCGCGACGACTACGATCGCTTGCGCGCCCTGCTGCACAATGCCGCCACTACTTCTGCGCAGGAACAGAATCGGGATGGCGTGGAGAACTTCCGCGCCCACATCTACGGCCGGATCGCGCACATCGGCGAAACCAGCACGACACGCCGACGCACATTGCTGCGCCTGGCTGAACGTGTGGATTGGGACGGTTAGTGCCCGCGAGCAGTCAGACCCGCGGGGTGTAGGCCATGCATTCGACTTCCATGTGCGCACCCAGCGCCAGTCCGTCTGTTCCGAACGCACTGCGGGCCGGCAGTCTCGACGCCGGGAAGTACTCGAGGTAGACCTTGTTGAACTCCTGCCAACGTGACATGTCGTCAAGCATGACAGTGCATTTGAAGATCGCTTCGACACCGGAACCGTAGGCGATCAGCGAAGCCACGATATTCTCCATCGTCTGGCGAGCCTGCGCTTCGAAGCCGTCTGCCAAGGTCCCGTCGGGAAGCATGCCGATCTGACCCGACAGATACAGAACGTCTCCGACGCGCACTCCGGTGGAGAACGGCGTATCGAAAGCGGGTGGGATGAACTCGACGGTCTGAGATGAATCCATTAGATCTCCTCGGAGTTGGAATATGCGTGACGAGTTGGCGTTTCAGTGCACTGGGCGCGCACGAACATCGGCCAGGAAGTGCGCCACCAACTCGTTCCACGCGTGGGGGTCCTCGAAGTAGGGGGAGTGGCCGCGGTCGGCAAGCTCGACCACTTCGGCGTGAGGCAGGAACTCGGCGGCGCCGCGAATCCGCTCGGGTGTCATCAAATCGTCCAGCTCACCTGCGATCAGGAGAACCGGCGCAGCCACCGCCGCGAGTTCGGCCACCGAATAGTTGTGGGCCTTGAGAATTCGGAAGAACTCGGTGTCAGGTGGGCGATGGCCGAAGGTGCCGAGAGCTTGGTACAGGTATGCCCTCGCCATGTCCAAGCTCGGCAACCGTCCGCCCACAGCGGGATGCTCCCCCAGGGGCCGCGCGGTGACGGGTGCTGCGGTGAGGGGAGGTGCGCTGTCCGGACCGAATCCGACGGGAATGCCGCCGGTCGTGCAGGCCAGGACTACCGACTCCACCCGGTCCGGAACAGCGATCGCGGTCCCCAATGCGGCCCAACCGCCCATCGACTGGCCGACCACGTGCGCTCGATCAACCGCCAACAGGTCCATGATTTCGATCAGATCAGAGACTGCCGCTACCGGGCCGTGGTTGCCGTTCTCGTTGGTAGAGCGGCCGAATCCTCGCTGATCCCAGCTGATCACCCGATAGTGCTGAGCGAAGTAGGGCACCTGCTGGTACCAGACGGCCGCATTTCCGCCGAGACCGTGCGTGAGAATCAGATCCGGGCCCTCGCCGGCAGTCTCGTACCAGACCCGTTCGCCGTCTGCGACGGTGATGAAGCCCTCGGTCCGTGAAATCATCCTTGTTCTCCTGTGTCGGACGGGCGCTTGCCCGAAGTGTGGTCAGTGAGGAGTTGCTGCACTTCATCGGTGGCCCGCAGCAGGTGTTCTTCGACCATTCGCGTCGTCTTCGCATCGAAGTCGGTATCGAAACCGATCACCGTCAACGCACAGAGCGGAGACCCCTTGCGGGAAGACACTGCACGCGAGACCGAACCGATGATGTCCTGAGATCGTTTGTGGACAACGGCGAATCCGGTTTTCTGCGTCTCGGCGATGTCGGCGAGAAAGCCGGTGGGTCCTTCCAGCGGATAGCCGCTCTTCTCCACCATCGCCAGGTAGGGCGCCCGGGTGTTGTCCTCGAGTGCCGCCACCAACGCGAGCGGACCCGCGAACCGGTGCGGCGGAAGCAGATCCCCGAGCATCCGAGTGATCATCTTGAGTCTCTCGGGACGCAGCGCCGCGATGATCCGCGTCCCGCCGCTCTCGAGAACCTGCAGATTCACCATCATGTCCGTGCTCTCGGACAGCACCCGCATGGTCGGATCGCACAAGGCCGCCAACGAATGCGCTGCCGCTTCGTGGGAAACCTGCAGTGCAGCCGGGCCGGGGAGATAGCGACCGTCGTAGCGGAAGACCCAACCACGGTTCGCGAGTTCTCCGAGCACTCGGTGCGCAGTCGGGCGGAGCATCCCGACTTCTTCTGCCAGTTCGCTGAGCTTCATCGGCGTGGTCGAGCGCGCGATGGCCTCGAGTAGATCCAACGCTTTGTCGACGGCGGACGCAGAACCCTTCGTCATCCGATCCCCTCCCGGTGCCGTGGATGTACCCGGCGATCCGAAATCTCGTGTTCTTGGAAAACCCTTGGCATTCGCCTAGGAAATTACTATAGTCACAACAATCGTTCCGGCGTACGGAATTCTTTGAGCGTCTTCACCTTCCCACCGGATTACCGGCAAGGAAGTCATATCTTTCCCAGCGAGAGGTTTTCGGACATGACGGTTGGACTTACCCTTCGGTCGACACCACGGTTCAGAGTTGTTGCCCTGGCCGCAGTCGCGACCGCGGCATTGGCACTGACAGGCTGTTCGAGCGACGCCACGGCCTCCGACGACGGGGGCACCCAGACCACCACGATTCGAATCGCACCTCAGCCGATCGCGGACTTCGCACCGATTTGGCTCGGCATGGAGCAGGGGTACTTCACCGATGAGGGACTCGACATCCAACTCGTGGAGGGCGGCGCTAGTTCCTCGGCTCAAATTCCGTTGTTGCTCAGCGGAAATGCAGATATGGCAGCCACGACTGCCGCTGCCGCAATTCAGGCACGGAGCCAGAACATGCCCGTCACCATTGTCGGCGGGCTCACGAATTTTGCCGCAAATGACAGCGTCGACCAGTCCGGTCTCGTGGTCGCCAAGGACAGTTCCATCAGCGGCTTCCGTGACCTCGAAGGCAAGACCGTCGCGATCAGCGGTTTGAAGTCCGTCAGCGAAGCAGTCATCTCTGCCGCGGTGGAGAAATCCGGCGGAGCAGCGAACAAGGTCTCGTTCATTCAGGCGCCCATGCCCAACCTCGGCGACCTGGTTTCCACCGGCGGGGCCGACGCGGCATTCCTCATCGATCCGTTCCTGAGTAAAGCAACCGACTCGGGGCTGAAGATCCTCGGCCACCCCTTCCCCTTGGCCGCACCCGGTGTACCGGGGACCTCGCTGGTCGCTTCGGAATCGTTTGTCAATGCGAACCCTGACTCACTCGCGAAATTCCGTACCGCGCTTGCCAAATCAGTTGACTACGCCAATCAGAATCCGGGCGCGGTCAAGGCTGCACTCTCGACACAAGCCAAGATTCCGCTCGAAATGCTGGCCAACAGCAAGAATCCTCAGTTCGTCGCAGTAGTGGAACCGGGTGCTCTCGGCACGGAGATCGAACTGCTGGTCAAGTACGGGGTACTGACGGATTCGGTCGAGGCCGAATCCCTGCTGACCCCGGCCAACTGAGTTGTCCGCCTTGACAACCCTGCAGACTCGCCGCAGGCAGGTTCTGCTCGGTCGGCTGATGACGCTCTTCGCGTTGGCAGCCGCCTGGCAGATCTTCGGAATGCTCGGCGACGAGGACGTCAAAGGTATTCCGAAGTTCAGCGACGTGGCAGTGGCCTTTGTGAACGAGCTCGGCACGTCCTCGTTGTGGACATCACTGGGACAAACGGTGACCACCACGGCGATCGGATTGGCGCTGTGCCTGGTGATCGGAATCCCGGCAGGGCTGCTGCTCGCCGCGCACCCGTTCCTGACGGTCTCCTCCCGCTTCGTCATCGACTTCTGCCGAACCGTTCCGCCGCTCGCAATCATTCCGCTCTTTCTGCTGATCATGGGCCCGACGCAACGGATGGCGGTGGCACTGATCGTGGCAGTAAGTGTGTGGCCGATTCTGCTCCAGACGATTCACGGTGTGCGCAACGTCGACCCGGAACTGCTGGCCACCGCACGATCCTTCCGACTTCCACTGTGGCGCAGGCTCGCTCTCGTCGTCGCACCGGCATCGATGCCCTACATCTTCACCGGGATTCGCATCTCGGCAACACTGAGCTTGCTGCTGACCATCGGTGCAGAATTGATCGCCGGCGTGCCGGGACTCGGTAAGGAGATCCTGCTGAGCCAATCCGTCCCCGATCGAATGTTCGCACTGATCATCGTCGCCGGACTACTCGGAATGCTGCTCGCCTTCGCCGTGATGGCGATCGAGAATCGTTTACTTGCCTGGCATTACATCCCGAGGAGGATGACGACGTGAAGATGATGTCAGGACTTCGACTCCTCGCGTGGGAGTTGTGGCTGCCGATCTTGATCGTCGTCGTATGGTACTTCGGTTCGGAGTCGAGCAAGTCGCCTTACTTCCCGCCGCTGTCGCGTATCTGGAAAGCGTTTGTGGACAACTGGTTCGGTCCGGGATTCGCCCACGATGTCGTACCGAGCTTGACCAACCTTGCCTTCGGTCTCGCCGTGGCACTGGTGGTCGGCGTCGGCGCCGGTCTCCTGCTGGCACTGTTCCCGCTGGCTGCCGACATTGCCGATCCGTTTCTCCAGTTCTTCCGCGCTATTCCGGCGCTGGCCGTATTACCCGCTCTTTTCATCGTTTTCGGAACCGGTTCGACGGGTAACGTTGCCGCCATCGCCTTCGGCGCGGTCTGGCCGATACTCCTCAACACCCTCGACGGCATTCGCTCCATCGACCCGAGTATCCGATTGGTGGCGCGCAGCTACCGGATCCGTACACCCCTCCTGGTGACGCAGGTACTCCTCCCCGGAGCGATGCCGCAGATAACAGTCGGTATCCGCACCAGTCTCGCGATCGGTGTCGTCATCATGGTCGGAAGCGAAATGTACGTCTCCACTGCAGGAATCGGTCACTTCGTGATCGTCGCGCAACAGACCTTCGCGATCGCCGACATGTGGTCCGGAATTCTCCTGCTGGGAATCATCGGATACGTGCTCAACCTCGGATACGGCGTGATCGAACGATGGTTGCTCAGATGGCAGCCGCGGACCCACGACGCTCTCGCAGTGAAAGGAAACTGATGTCATCCACAGAATCTGCGGCATCGATACCCGCAGTCGAACTGAGCGGCCTCGGGGTGACCTACGGCGGTCCCACCGGCCGCGAAGTGCTCCGCGGCATCGATCTGTCCATTGCACCCGGAGAAATCGTCTGCATCGTCGGCCATTCCGGCATCGGCAAGAGCACGCTGATTCGTTGCATCGCCGGTCTGCAGAAGCCGACCACCGGTGAGGTCCGCATCGCCGGGATCGCGATCGATGCACCGCCGGCCACGCTGGCTCTCGTGTCACAGGACTACGGACGCACACTGATGCCGTGGCTTCGAGTGGGCGAGAACGTTCGCCTGCCGCTACGGGGCAACGGTCTGGCGCGGAAGGTTCAGAACGAGAGGGTTAGCGATGCACTTGCCGTTGTCGGTCTAGGCGGTGCTGCGCGTTCCTACCCCTGGCAGTTGTCCGGCGGAATGCAGCAGAGAGTGGCGATAGCTCGCGCTCTCGCCTATCGGCCGCAGGTACTCCTCATGGACGAACCCTTCGCGTCGGTCGATGCGCAGACCCGCGCGGAACTCGAAGACCTGCTGCTGACGCTTCAGCGTGATCTTGGCATCACCGTCCTCCTCGTCACCCACGACGTCGACGAATCGGTGTACCTGTCCGATCGAGTGGTCGTCCTCGGCGGAACTCCGGCATTGATGCAGGACATCGTCGACGTCCCGTTGACCGGAGCTCGAGATCAACTGACCACCAAGGCAGACCCACTGTTCATCGAGTGCCGTACCAGGGTCCTGTCCGCGATCCAGCAGTCGAAGGTGGTGGCGCCCGTGTCGTAAGCGCCTCGCCTAGGCTGGCTCCGTGATCCTTCTCCTCATCGGCCTCGCGCTGCTCGGATTCTGCGGCTACCGGTTCAGGCAGGATCGACGGAGGCTGAGCAACGGCGTCTACCTACTTCTCGGACTGATCTTCACCGGTCTGTGGATGTTGCAGTCGGGTGCGCCGGGAACCGAGGTCCCGTCGTTCGTCATCGCGACGATCGCTCTGCTCTCGCCGTTGCTGGTGCTCATGCTTGCAGGATTCCTGATCGTCAACGGAGTCACGATGCTGCGGCGCGAGGGATTCAGCGTCGCGAATCTGCTCTCACTCGTCGCCGGACTCGGCCTGCTCGTTCCCTACGTGTTGCTCGCATCAGCGCTGCTGACGCAGAGATATTGGCTCGCAGTCGTTCTCGGTTCGTTCAGCCTGGTCGCGTCGTACCTGGGGTTTCTGTTCACGAGCTTTCTGCTCTACTCCTACGTCTACGGACGCCAGAAGTATCAGCCCGGAATGGACGCGATAGTGGTTCACGGCGCCGGGCTTTCGGGCGCCGACGTGACGCCCCTGCTTGCCAGCCGTCTGGACAAGGCGGCCGACGTCTTTCGCGCCGAGGTCCGCGAAGGACGTTCACCACTGTTGGTCGTGAGCGGCGGGAAGGGTTCGGACGAGGTGGTCAGCGAGGCGGAGGCAATGTGCGTCTACCTCGTCGATCACGGGATACCGCGCGAGAGCGTGATTCTCGAGGACCGCTCGACCACCACGCTCGAGAACCTCGAGTACACCAGAGACCTTCTCCGTGCCAACACCACGAAGCCTCGAATGATTCTGGTCACCAGCAACTTCCACATCCTCCGAACCGCGACGTTTGCCCGAAGCCTCGATCTGGATGCGGAAGTCATCGGTTCCCACACCGCCCGGTACTACCTGCCGAGCGCCATTCTGCGCGAGTTCGCCGCCGTCACGGTGGAGCACAAGTGGCTCAACGGAACTGTCTGCCTGATCCTGGCCGCCCTGCCCCCACTGGTGGTCTGGGCGGTCGGAGGCATTTCGTAGCCGGATTCAGCGAATCAGGCTCTCGACGCCCATCGGTCGGCGACCCAGAAGCAGTTCGACGGCCGCGCTGCCGGCAAGAAAATCATGGTGGTTGTAGAACTCGAACATCGCCGCCAGACGCGAGCTGGCGTTGACGTCAAGGCTGCTGCCGATCTGTTCGCGCCATTGATCCACGCTGATCTGATCTATCGCGACGGTCCGTGACGTCTGCTTTTCCACCATCTGTGCCACCTCCATGACGCTCAGAGCTTGCGGGCCGCCTACCTCGTACGTCGCTCCGTGATGTTCACCCGAGCCCTCGCTCAGTACGACCGCGGCAACAGCCGCCACGTCCGCCAAACTCACGAACGAGAACTTCGTTTCCGCGCTGTACGGCAGGACGATGGTGTCAGATCGGCCCGTGAGTACCGCCTCGAAATTCTGCGCGTACGCACACGGTTGCAGCACAGTCCATTTCAAGGGTGAACGATGCAGTTCGTCCTCACACCTGGCTTTGTCCAGGTGATGCGGCATGGACGGGCTGAACGGCCACGCGACGGAGTGATAGACAAAGTGCTCCACTCCCGCCGATGCCGCTGCCGTCAGCGCATTGCGAAGCAGTGCGGGCTCGTCGGGATGGACGTTCGGGGCAATGAAGTACACGCCTCGGCACCCGGCGAGCGCCTTGCGCAGTCCGCTTCCGGTTTCCAGTTCTACCTCGAAGTCCCCGTCGACACGCGCCTTTCGCACCAGTCGCCGAACTGTCACGCTCGGCGGCAGTGCGGCGACGACGGCCTCACCGGTCTTACCCGCGGCGCCGATCACCGCGATGTCGGCGCCGCGAGCAATTCCGTTCTCCATGAGAGTTTTCCGCCCTAGACGTAGTCGTAGACCGCTGAGGTGGCGCCACCGGAAAGCTGCGCGTAGCCCGGACCCCGATCGAAGAAGGGCTCGTTCTCACCGCGTTCCGAGCGCAACTGATCCCGTAGCTCCGTGGTAGCAGCCTCGTCGACGGTCGGCTCGTCACCCTCGATCACGACGACAACGCCGTAGTCGTCGCGTGCACCCTCTACGGAAACCTTGCGCCACTGAATGTCTCGCAAGACCTCTTCGGTCGGGCGCTCCAGGGGATCTCCCCAACCACCACCACCGGTGGTGCGAATCCGTACGACCTCGCCGGCCTTGATCGGCTCGGCATCGGTCAGCGCGTCGAACTCACGCTCGTTCGGTCCACCCGGATCCAGGACGACGGAGAACGGCCGACCGGCCTTGCCACCCTTGACTCCCCAGCAGGCGAGAATCGAACGGTCCGCGATGGACATGAAGTGAGCATCCTTGAGCATGCGGATGTGCTTCTCGTATCCCAAGCCGCCGCGGTAACGTCCGGCTCCGCCCGAATCCATGGCCAGACCGAGCTTTTCGACGATGAAGGGGAAACGGCTCTCGGTGAACTCGGTCGGCAGGTTCCGTGAATCGGGAACGACGTGAATCGTGTCCTCACCGTCGGCGTAGTAGCGTCCGCCCGAACCGCCGCCGAGCACCTCACGCATGAGGTACGAGTGACCCTCGAAGTCCTCACCGTAAACGCCGGTGTACCTGATGGTCTCCTGATCGGCGGGCATGTTGCCGTCCACAGCCTTGGCGACGACGCCGGCCAGCACTCCGAGAAGACGGAGGATGACGAACGTGCGCGCGTTGGTGGGGGCAGGGAAGATCGGGGTGATCAGTGTTCCCTTTTCGGGGAATTTCATCTCGATCAGCGGTACGACGCCCTCGTTGACATCCAGTTCGGCCATGCGCTCCGGGGTGTCCGCGAGGTTACGCAGAATCGGGGCCAACCACTTGATGAGGAAGTTTCCGTCCGCGTAGTCACCGCAGTGGTTGATCGGGCCCTTTGCCTGCGGTCCGGTTCCGTTGAAGTCCAGGATGAGTCGCTCGCCGCCCTCGTCCTCCGGCCGCGTCTTCGTGAGCGTGATGCGCTGGATGTGGAGCATCGGTTCGTCGACGCCGTCGTGCTCGGCGTAGTCCTCCCACGTGTACTCACCGACCGGGATCTTGCTGAGGATCTCACGGCGGTACGTCTCGGTGGTCGCGTCCATCATCGCGTCGAAGCACGACTCGACGGTGTCGACGCCGTAGCGCTCGAACAATTCGGTGAGTCGACGCGCACCCATCAGGCACGCCGAGCACTCGGCGTCGAGGTCAGCTGCGAGAGCGTCGGGCATGCGGGAGTTACGCGTCATGATGCGCAGTGCCGCCTCGTTGGGAACTCCCTGGTCCCACAGTTTGATCGGCGGAACCATCAGTCCCTCTTCGTACACCGTGGTGGCGCCGGACGGCATGGAGCCGGGGCAGCAACCGCCGATGTCGTCGTGGTGACCGAATGCCTGAACGAACGCAACAACTTTCGGCTCGGCATCGGGGGTGACGCGGGCGAAGACAGGCACCGTGACGCAGAGGTCGGGGAGATGGCCGATGCCACCTTCGGACAGGTAGACGTCGTTGTGGAAGTACACGTCTCCCGGCTTCATCGTCTCGAGTGGGAAGTCCCGGGCGATCGGATGAACCAGGGCGGAATACGAACGGCCCGTGAGCTTGCGGAGGTTCCGGTCGTGAATACCGGCGCGGAAGTCGTGAGCGTCACGGATCATCGGTGAGCGCGAGGTGCGCGAAATGGAGGTCTCCACCTCCATTTCCACGCTGGCGAGGTAACCGGCGACGATCTCGACCAGAATCGGGTCAGGTGACGCGCCGTCGGTAGCGGTGAGTCGGTACGGCTTGGCCGCGGTGGCAGCAGCAGCATCGAGAATGGCGGTCATCACTTCACTCCGTTCGAGTCGGAAGACTTCGAGATACGAATGTTCCCGAAGGTGTCGATACGTGCCGAGAATCCGGGATGGATCGGGACAGTCGAGCTGAACTCCTCGATCACGGCCGGTCCTTCGATGACGTCACCCGCACCGAGCAGTGTGCGATCGTAGGTAGCAGTTTCGACCCAGCTGTCGAAATACGATTGCCGCGAACCGGTTCGGGCGGTGTCGGCGCCGGCGCCGGCGGGGATCTCCTTGAGCGTCGGACGCTTGATCGGGCCGATGCCGCTCACGCGCAGGTTGACCCATTCCACGTGCTGCGACGGGTCTCCCCGGAAGTCGTAGCCGTACAGTTCGCGGTGCGCCTGGTGGAACGCCTCGGCCGCGTCGTCCATGATCTGCGCCGTGACGGTACCTTCCGCCACCGGGACGCGCACCTCGAATGCCTGACCGAGGTAGCGCAGATCCGCAGTACGAGAGTACTTGCGCTGCGTCTCGTCGAAACCCTCTTCGGCAAGCGCAATCTCGGCTTCGCCGGCCAGCGCGTCGAACTGGCTCTGCAGGTCTTCAGCCTTCAACCGGTCGTGACGACTGACATGCGTCTGGACGTAGTCGTTGCGGACATCGACCGTCAGCAGACCGAACGCGGAGACGTTACCCGGATTGAGCGGGACGAGAACGTCTTTCAGACCCAGGATGTCGACGAGACGGCAGGCGAGCAGCGAGCCGGAGCCGCCGAACGTCACGAGGGTGAAGTCGCGAACGTCGAGGCCACGCTTGACGGTGATCTGACGCAGGGCGTTGGCCTGGTTCCACGCCGAGACCTCGAGGACGCCGACCGCGCACTCCTCGAAGCCCAGACTGAGCTGTGTTGCAAGCTCTTCGAGGCCCTTGCGTGCCAATTCCGTGTCGAGAGGAATCTCGCCACCGAGCAGGTGGGGTGGGATGCGACCGAGCAGGACGTGCGCGTCGGTGATGGTCGGTTCGCTGCCGCCCTTGCCGTAGCACAACGGTCCGGGATCGGCGCCGGCCGACTGAGGGCCGACTCGGAGGGTGTGTTCCGGCGTCATCCACGCGATCGACCCACCACCGGCGCCGACGGTCACGACGTCGATCATCGGGATCTTCGACGGGTAGTTGCCCACTCGCCCTTCGGTGGTCAGCGCGGGCTCGCCGCGAACCACGACGGTGACATCCGTCGACGTTCCGCCGCCGTCACAGGTCAACACCTGCTCGACGCCGGCGGCGTCGGCGATCAGCGCAGCACCGAGGGCTCCGGCGGCCGGTCCCGACAGGACTGTCGTAATAGGCTGGTGAACAACCTCTTTGGCCGACAGGACACCGCCGTTGGACTTCATGACGTAGAACGGGATGTCGCGGGGTTCACCGTCGGTGGTCGAGAACTCACGCAGACGATTCGCGATGTTGTTCACGTAGTTGCGGATGTTCGGCTTGACCGCGGCGTCCACGAGTGTGGTGATGGACCGCTCGTATTCGCGGTACTCACGCAGCACCTGGCTCGAGATGCTCACCGTCGCATCGGGGAAAACTTCGAAGAGGATGTCGCGTACGCGCTCCTCGTGCGTCGGATCGGCGTACGAGTGCATGAGGCAGACGCCGATGGTCCGGATCCCGCGGTCCTTGAAGAACTGCGCTGCGCTGCGGACACTCTCTTCGTCGAGCGGACGAATCTCGCTGCCGTCGAAGGAAAGGCGTCCACCGACGGTGCGTACACGATCGGCGGGGACGATGCGTTCGGGCTTGACCCAGAAGTACGAGTTGCCGTAACCGTCCGGCACCGACTGACGAGCGATCTCGAGAACGTGCTCGTAGCCCTCAGTGGTGATGAAGCCGAGGTTCTCGACCTTGCCTTCGAGCAGCTTGTTCGTCGCTACGGTCGTGCCGTGGCTGACCGCACCGATGGAGTCGCCACTCTCACCGAGCTTGGCGAGTACCTTCTCGATACCGGCGAGAAAGCCCTCGGCGGGGTCCGCCGGGGTGGACGGGGTCTTGGTGGTGACGATGGCGCCGGTTTCGTCGTCCACTGCCACGATGTCGGTGAACGTTCCGCCGGTATCGATACCGACCCGAATCTTCCTGGGTTCCACGCTTCCTCCTGAGATCTTTGGCTCGTCTCGTCTGGTACCGATCGACGGTTGCGGCCTAGCCGGTAAGTGGCTCGTACCTGACGTGTAGAGCTATTCCACAGGTTCGGAAGAGCGGATTCTTTGTCACAATTCGCCGAATCGGGGGACCAAGGTTCGGCGCACGATCACGAGCGGATCTTCGCCGGCGCCCCCGTGGGTTACGCGGACGTGAAAAACGCCCCGAACCTGGTCGGTTCGGGGCGTTTCCCTCATCGCAAATCAGCTGTTGACACCTGAGTGAACTACTCGCGACAACCAGAACGCGCCAGGAATCCGCCTATAGCAACACCTGACAAAGCAATGGCTGCGCCGACGACGGCGCTGACCATCACCGTGCGAGCATCTGTGCCGCCCGCTGTCGGTGCAGCGGCCGGGAGAACCGCCGGTGCCGCGACAGCTCCGGAAACTACCGGCGCGCCTTCGACCGCCACTGCCGGTACCGCCGCCGCCACGGCGGCAGTGACCTTCTCGGGGATGCCGTTGGCAATGACGCCGTCGATGCTCTTGAAGAACACCCCGGCCATCTTCTTGGCTACACCGGTGATCATGCGCTGCCCGACGCCGCCGACCATCCCGCCGACCACGGCGTCGGCGTCATACGAAAGCAGCGTGCCACCCTCGTTCTCCGTCAAGGTGACCGTGACGTCCGCCTTCACCGTGCCGGGAGCACCCGCCCCCGAAGCCGTCATGACAAACGAATTTGGCCGATTCTGTTGCGACAGAACAACCTCGCCGTCGTAGACGCCCTTGATCGACGCGACCCCCGCCATGATGGAGAGCTTGTAGTGATTGTCCGTGAGCTGCTCGAGCGACTGCACACCGGGAATGGTCGCGGCCAGTACACGACCGTCCTGGAGCTTGTCGTAGACCTCTTCGCGAGGTGCCGTCAGCTGCGCGGTGCCGGCGATTCTCATGCATTCTCCTCTGATGACGAACCCGCGTGTGCGAGTCGAAGTTCGAACAGTTCGGACGGTGAAATGGGCATGGACGTGATCGAGATTCCTTCGGCGTCCTCGATGGCAGCCGCGATGACGGCGCTGGTGGGGATCACACCGGCCTCACCGGCACCCTTCATTCCGAGTGGGTTGAGTCCCGACGGCGTGACGGTGTGATCCATCTCGAGCGAATCCGGCATCTCGGTGACGAACGGCATCAAGAAGTCCATGTACGACGCGTTGAGCATCTGCCCGTGCTCGTCGTAGACGATCCGCTCGTAGAGTGCGCCGCCGATACCTTGCGCGACGGCGCCCATGACCTGACCTTCGACGATGCGGGGGTTGATCACGTTTCCGCAGTCGTGGATGACAACGTAACGACGGACCGTGATCTCGGCTGTCACGGGATCGGTTTCGACGATCGCCGCGTGCACTCCCGAAGCGAAGGTGGAACTGGGCGGCGAGTAGTAGCCGGTTGCTTCCAGACCGGGCTGCTCACCCTCGGGAATCGGCGGCTTCGACATGTCCGTGTCGGTCTTGGCGAAACCGGTGGCCAGCTTCGACTCACGGTCGAACGCATATCGTAGCGGGTTCGACAGCACGGCAACAACACTCAGCGGTACGGACGTACCCTCCACTCCGGCTTCGGTGCCGATCTTGCACACGTGCCCTTCCCGGAGTTCCAGTTCGGTTTCCGGCAGATCCAAGATTCCGGAGGCGATCTTCTTCGCCTTCTCCGCGACCATCTGCGCCGCGACATGGAAGGCCGAACCCGACATGACCGCCCCACGCGAGGCGAAAGTGCCGACGGCATAACCGAACCGGCGGGTGTCACCCGTGACGATCTCGACGTCGGAGACCTTGACTCCGAGATCGTCCGCGACGATCTGGGCGAACGCGGTCTGGTGGCCTTGGCCTTGCGTCGTCAAGCCTGTTGCGGCCTTGACCTTTCCGGACGTCTCGACGACGACGTGTGCACCCTCGTAGGGTCCGGGTCCGGTTCCCTCGACGTACGCGCCGATACCGATGCCGACCGACCGACCTTCGGCACGAGCCTTCCTCTGGTACTCGGGAAATCCGTCCCAGTCGATGAGCTTCTTGAGCTTGTCGATGCCCGCCTGGTAGTCGCCCGTGTCGTAGATCAACGGGCGTCCGTCCTGGAACATCAGGCCGAAGTCGTACGGCATGTCCTCGGGGCGAATGAAGTTCGCCTCCCGCACCGCGATCTTGTCCTTTTTCAGGTACTTGGCGATGGCGTCCATGGATCGCTCCATCGCGAACACGGCCTGCGGACGTCCGGCGCCGCGGTACGGGGTCACGATCACGGTGTTGGTGTACAGCGAATAGGCGTTGACCCGGAACGACTTCGGCTTGTACGGCCCGAGAACCTGCGTCGCGGTGTTGATCATGACGATGATCCCGTACGGCAGGTAGGCACCGTTGTCGTGCCAGAACGTGAAGTCGAACGCCAACAGACGACCCTCGTCGTCGAATCCGATGTCGACCTTCTGGATCTGCCCGCGCTCGTGTGCGCTCGAGATGAAGTGCTCACGGCGATCCTCGACCCACTTCACCTCGCAGGAGATACCGGCCTGGCCGAGGCGTCGAGCGGCCCACGTGATCATGACTTCTTCGGGCCACGGGTGAACGATCTTGACGCCGAATCCGCCGCCGACGTCAGGAGCGATGCAGTGAACCTTGTTCAGCGCCATCCCCAATCGCGCGGCGATTGCGGCGCGGGCGGACGTGGACGTCTGGGTGGAGGTCCAGAACGTGAGGGTGTTCTCGTCACCGTCCCAACGTGCGTAGACGCCCTTGCCCTCCATCGGCATGGAAGCCGAACGCTCGATTTCGAGATCCAGCGTCAGTCGGTGCGGCGCGGCGACCAGTTCGGCATCCAGATCTCCGAACCCGTGCTGCAGGTGAGCGGCGACGTTGTCCGGAACGTCGGCGTGGACGGCATTGTCGGCCGCGCGAGCGACGTCGATCCCCACTACAGGCTTCAGCGCCTCGTAGGTGACGTCGATCTTCGCGCAAGCGTCCTCGGCGATGTACCGGTTGTCGGCGACCACCATGGCGATGGCTTCTCCGACATGCTTCACCTCGTCCTTCGCGAGGGGATACCCGTTGCGCGGAGCGATGATTCCCGGATGAGGAATGAGCAGTGGCAGGTTCTCCGCCATTTCCGGCGTGTCCGCGAGGAGATCTTCGTAGGTGTAGATGGCATGTACGCCAGGCACTTCCAGCGCCTGATCGATGTCGATGTCGATGATTCGCGCATGGGCGTGCGGCGACCTGACGAATGCCGCGATCAGCGCGTTGTGGCCCAGATCGTCGAGGTATCGCCCCTGCCCGCTGAGCAGACGCGTATCTTCCTCGCGCGGAATCGGTTTGCCGAAGAACTTGCCGTCGTCGGCAACCGAATGATCGGCCGTCGAATGATCGGAAGCGGGATGCTTCGCCCCGTTGCGCTTTGCTGGTTTGACCGGAGTACTCATGCCTTACCCGCCCGTCCTCCGACGGGATTCGTTGTTCCCCGCACCTTGCGATCCAACGCCTCCCGAGTGGACGCGTCGTCGATTCCGAGCGGGAACTGCCCGGCCCGTTCACGCTTGATCTCGGCTGCGCGCAGAACCGACGCCCTGATGTTCTGGTACCCCGTACAACGGCAGAGGTTTCCCGCTATCGCGTCGGTAGCTTCCTCCCGCGTGGGGTTGGGGTTCTCCTCGAGAAATGCCGCGATGGTCGTCACGAATCCCGGAGTGCAGAATCCGCACTGCAGACCGTGACAATCCTTGAACGCCTGCTGAACCGGATGCAAAGTGCCGTCCGGCTCGACGAGGCCTTCGACGGTGGTGATCGATCGACCTTCGAGGCTGGCCGCGAGGACGAGACAGGATCGAACAGGCTTTCCGTCGAGCAGCACGGTGCACGCACCACACACGCCGTGTTCACAACCCACGTGCGTGCCCGTCTTACGGAGGTGGTGACGAATGGCATCCGAAGCCAGAGTGCGGGAGGGAAGAACGACGGTGTTCGTCACCTCGTTGAGCGTGAACGTGACAGCTACATGGTGCTCACCGGTATCTGCTGCCAACTCGGCAAGTTGATCATCGATGGAGCGATCGTTTTTGGACATTGTCACCACTTTCCTGCCAGTACTGCGTTCTCACTGAGAGCATCCGTTGCCGCCGCGAAGCCGACCCGCGCCGTGAGCGCGGACACCAACTGCGAGCGGTACGCCGCCGTCCCGTGAATGTCTGCCTCGGTATCTATCTGCGCGCGGGCGCATTCCCCGAGGGTGCGCCACCGCGGGTCCCGCTGATCCGTCGCCGACGCCCCCGCCAGTACGTCCGTGTAGTCCACGACCTGCCCCAGCTCTCCGGCGGACACGTACGTCATGTGCGCTTCGGTCACCAGACCGTCGACCACGCGAATCCGGGCGACGACGCCGACCAGTGCATAGTCACCGTGACGACGCGCGATCTCGTCGATGGCGGTTCCCACGCCGGGTTCGGCGGCGGGCACCGACACCGACACCGCGATCTCGTCTGATTCCAGGCTCGACTCGAGAGGGCCGGCGAAGAGATCCGTCGACGCGATCTCGCGGGTGCCACGCACCGACTGGACGGTCACGCTGCCCCCGAGCAGCGTCAGGACTGCCGGCATCTCCGCCGACGGATCGGCATGGACGATGGAGCCGACGCTCGTCCCGCGGTTACGGATCGTGGGGTGCGCTACCAACTGCAGAGCACGGTTCAGCAGAGGCTGGACTCGACGAGCACCTTCGTCGGCCGCCAGCACCGAGTGCGTGGCCAGGGCCTGGAACCGCACTCCTTCGTCTTCGGACGAGGTCACCGAGGCGAGGTTCGGGATCGATCCGATGTCGACGATGTGGGCGGGCGCGGCGAGGCGCATGGACAGCAGCGGCACAAGCGATTGCCCACCGGCGAGCACCTTCCCCTCGTGAGAGACCTCGGAGAGGATTCGGCACGCGTCCTCGACCGAGGACGGTCGGTGATAAGTCAGCGGCGACGGTTTCATTACTCAATCCTGCCTCTATGAGTCACTTCACGTTTTGTGCAGATGTGACAACGGTCACGGGTCATACCTGGCATACATTCAACTTGGCATCACGTGAGCTGCGCCACGGGCTCTTCGCGTTCGTCATCTGACGCATTCGCCCCCGGCGTTGCGCCCGGCCGCCTGCCGGACTTCGGCCTGTTCAGTTCAGGGTTCCAGGACCCCACGAGCCGGCAGAGGTGGTACATCACGATCAAGACGATGGTGCCGAGCGCGATACCTCCGAGCGAGAACGTGTCACTGAACTTCAGCGCCGTGTCGCCGATACCGATGATCAGACCGGCGGCAATCGGCATCAGATTCAGCGGGTTCCCGAAGTCGACGCCGTTCTCTTTCCAGATCTTGGCGCCGAGCAGACCGATCATGCCGAACAGAACCACAAGAATTCCGCCCAGGACGCCGCCGGGCGTCGCCGCCATGACTGCTCCGAACTTGGGCGAGAAGCCGAGCAGGATCGCGATGAAACCCGCAATCACGTACGCGGCGGTCGAGTACACCCGCGTGGCAGCCATGACACCGATGTTCTCGGCATGAGTCGTCGTAGGGGAGCCGCCTACTGCGCTGGCGATGGCGGTGGCAAAACCGTCACCGGCAATGGCGCGTCCGATGTACGGGTCGAGATCGTCGCCCGTGATCTCGGCGACGGCCTTGACGTGTCCGGCGTTTTCCGCGACCAGTGCGATGACACCGGGAAGCACCAGAACGATGAACGTGAGGCTGAACGAGGGAGCGTGGATACCGACGATCCCGTTGGCTTCGTCCGAGAACGGCGGCAACCCGAACCAGGACGCCGAGTGCACCGAATCCCAGTTGACACGAAAGTGCTCGGTGGGTGCGCCGCTACCACTGGCGGACGTGATCGGACCGGAGAGCCGGTCGAGGACCCACGAGAAGATGTAGCCGAAAACCAGCGCGACGAGAATGGCGATACGTCCCAGGAAGCCGCGTAGCGCAACGCTCATCACGATCAGTGCAACCATCACGATCAGTGCCACCCACTGATCCTGCGGCCAGTACCACCCCGCGACCACAGGCGCCAGGTTGAAGCCGATCAACATCACCACAGCGCCGGTGACCACCGGCGGTAGCGCTTTACTGATGACGCCACCGCCGAGAAAGTGGATGGCGATGCCGACGAATCCCAGAACCAACCCCGACACCAGAATCGCACCGGTCACTTCGGCCGTCGTTCCACCTTGGGCACGAATGGCGGCAACGCCACCGACAAAAGCTGCGGATGTTCCGAGGTAGCTGGGGACGTGCCCCTTGACCACCAGCAGGAAGAAGAGCGTACAAAAGCCTGACATCATCACGGCAAGTTGAGGATTGAGGCCCATGATGATCGGGAAGACGAACGTCGCGCCGAACATCGACACGACATGCTGGCCGCCCAACCCGATGGTTCTCGCCCAACTGAGTCGCTCGCCGGGAGCGACCACTTCACCGGCTCCGATGTTCTTTCCGTCTCCGTGCAACGTCCAGATCGGCATGACGAGACCTTTCGCAAAGGAGGAAGGTGTTCGAAATGCTTTGTGCCCCAGCTCACAAACACCGTGTCTGGAGTGAAACGCTAATGCAGGACCGAGATTTGGACGTGATGACAATCTGCCAGAACCCACTCACCGAGATTGGCAACAATGGTGGCAGATGATGCGGGCAGGGGTCATCGTCAGTGTTGGAGGCAGTTTCGACCGAAATGAGGACCACGCCATGAAGGGCCCAAACATTTTCTTCGGCTTAATGATTCCGTAACACGATGTCTGTCAACGGAAAACGACAGTCCTAGCCGAGGGCTGCGAGGATTCCCGCTGCCATCTCCGCGACCTGATCATCGGTCATGACGAACGTCGGCGAAATCTGCATCGCACCCTGACCCGCGGCGCGACCCGAAATACCGTGCTCACGAAGCGTCTTCACGAACGGCAACGCCTCCGCCGGATCAGCCAACTGCACTGCAGCAACCGCACCGAGCCCACTACGAACCTCCGCCACCCGCGGATGCTCCGCCAACGGCTGCAGATGCGTATGCAACGACGCCTCCAAACGCTTCGACTCCGCGAGCAGATTCTCACGCTCGAGAATGTCCAGGTTCGCCATCGCCGCCGCAGCAGCACCGGCATGCCCGCCGTAGGTGTACCCATGGCGCCACCACGAACCGGCATAGAACGGCTCCGCCACCCGCGGCGCGATGAACACCGCACCCATCGGAACGTAACCCGACGTCAAACCCTTTGCCGTGGTCATCATGTCGGGCTGCAAATCGAAACGGGTGGACGCGAACCACTCGCCGCCGATCCGGCCGAAACCGGTCACGACCTCGTCGACGACAAAGAGGATGTCGTGCTCGCGGCAGATGTCACGCACCTCGGCCAGATACCCCTCCGGCGGAAGATACACCCCACCCGCACCGATGATCGGCTCCGCGAAGAACGCAGCGATCTTGTTCGCACCGATCTTCTCGATCAACTCGAGCAGGCTCTTCGCATCATCCCAGCCGACCGTCGCCGCATCCGCCATCAGCTCGCCGTACCCCTCACGGTTCACCGGAATACCAGCGAGAGCCGTTCCCGCAACGTGCATTCCGTGATACGCCTTCTGACGACCGACGATAATCGCCTTCTCCGGCTGCCCCACCTCGTGCCAGTACCGACGAGCAAGCTTCGCCGCAGTGTCCACCGAATCCGAACCACCCGAGGTGAAGAAGATCTTGCTCCCGGCAACCGGCGCGATGGCCGCCAACCGCTCGGCCAACACCTGCGTGGTTTCGGGAACGAAATCACCGAAGTTGGAGAAATGAGCGATCTTCGACAACTGAGCCGCTACCGCATCCGCGATCTCCGTGCGCCCGTGCCCGACATTGGTGAACCACAGGCCCGCCGTCGCATCCAGATACCGAGTGCCCTCGCGGTCCCAGATGTACGCGCCCTCACCGCGTGAGACGACAAACGCGCCGTTCTTCTCCACAGCGCCCATGTCCGCGAACCCGTGCCACAATGCCGAAGCCATCGTCTTTCTCTCCCAACTGGATACGTTCGAAATAGATCGGTCAGTTCACGCGGAGTGCGGGCGGAAGAACCCGCTCGACCCACTGGGTTGCCTGCTCGAATGCGTAGGCGAGTTGGAGTACGTCCAAGTCGGCTCCGTGCCGACCGATGATCTGGATACCCATGGGAAGCGAACGATCGTCGAAGCCGACCGGCATCCCCGCAACCGGAACCCCGGCCATCGTCCAGGGAACAACCGTCTCCATCCACCGGTGATACGTGTCCATCGATCGGCCGTCGACGGTCTCGGGCCAGTGAGTGTTCTTGTCGAAAGGAAACACCTGGGCACTGGGCGCAAGAATGTAGTCGTAGGTTTCGAACATCTTGGTAATGGCCGACAGCCAGCCGTTGCGGGCCTCCGCGGCCTTGGTCACGTCGAGAGCCGACAGTGTGACCGCGTGCTCGAGTTCCCACAACAGTTCGGGCTTCATCAACTCGCGCAAGCTCGGATCGTTGTACTGATCGATCAAGCCGAGCTGTGCCCACCAACGCCACCGCAAGAACAGTTGCCAGATGTCCTCGGGTTTGAAGTCGGGAAGCGCCGCCTCGACGCGGCACCCCAACTGTTCGAAGACCTCGAACGAGGATTCGCACAACTCGAGAACTCCAGGTTCGGTTGCCAGGTAACCGTTCCAGTCACCGACCCATGCGATCCGAGAGCCCTTCAGATCACGTGCGAGGCTTTCGGTGAATACCGCGGGATCCTCACGAATCCCCAACGGTGCATAAGCATCCGGCCCCGCCATCGTGGAAAGCAGGTGAGCCACGTCGGTGACGGTTCGGCCCATCGGGCCCACAACGGCGCCCTGAGCGATGAATCCCGTCTCCGGTATCCGACCCCAGGATGGTCGAAACCCAACAACGTTGTTGAATGCCGACGGGTTTCGGAGCGAACCCATGTAATCGCTTCCATCAGCCACCGGCAACATGCGGAGCGCCAACGACGCTGCGGCGCCACCGCTGCTACCGCCGGCAGTGCGCGAATGGTCGTACGGCGACACCGTCGTACCCCACACCGGGTTGTACGTCTGGGATCCGAGCCCGAACTCCGGTGTGTTCGTCTTGCCGATCACAATGGCACCGGCAGACCTGATCCGCTTGACGAACAGTTCGTCATCTTCGGCGATTCGATCCGCGAACATCGGCGACCCGGACGTGAACGGCAGACCCTTGGCTGCCGAAAGATCCTTCACCGCATGCGGAAACCCGTGCATCCAACCGAGATACTGCCCACTCGCCAACTGCGAATCACGCTCGCGCGCCTCCGCCGTCAACGCTTCCCGATCCCGCAATGCGACGATCGCGTTCACCGCCGGGTTATGTAATTCGATCTGATCGAGGAAGCTGTCCATCACCTCGACACACGACACTTCACGCCTGCGTATCAGACCACTGAGCGTGACCGCATCGGCCATGACGAGTTCGCGATTCTCGGGCGCACCGGAAACGCTCTCGTCGACAGGGTCAGCAGCATGAACCATCGTGAATCCTTTCAAGCAGTGAAGTGGGGTACGCCGCGGCGGACTCGCCGACACCGGCAACTGATTCGAGGACGAATTGCCGGTGGCGGCGCGACTGTCGAGGTTTCCAGCGAGGTTCTTGCCTACTACTGACCGAGATCGACGATGGCAGCGACTGGGCCGCCGCCCTCGGGACCCTGGTGCGCTGCCGATACCGAGACGAACACTGCCGGATCGCCGGTGACAGCTGCCGTGACTCCGCCGACACACGACTTGATCTGGCGGTGCCAGTGCACGTCGGAGTCGTCGAGCATCGCATTACGACGGCCACGGACCGTTCCGTCCTGACTGGCCTCGCACTTCAAGAACACGTTGACGAGTTGACCGTCCAGGTCGCTCGAGTGCGGCCGCTCCGGAAGTTCGAGTCCGGCGTCACGGATCGCCGCCCAGATGCCGTCCTGGTCGAGCGGATCCTTCATCACGCTGTGGCCGATCCGGTAGCGTCCGCCGACGCCACGTGCGTTACCGACGACGACGATCTGCGCGCGGTCCAACTCGACGCCGGACGAGCAGGATGCGACAGAGGAGAAGAGTTCGCGGCTGTGCATGACATCCTCGTCGGTCGGCATGTCGATTTCGCCGAGCGCAACCGCGATCCCCAGAGCCGTTCCGCCGTTGGACAGGTCCATCGACTCATGAGTCTGTTCGGTCCACACAGTCTTGCCGCGGCTCTTGGCGTCACGGATGGTGTGAATTGTCAGCAACGGAGTCTTGGTCTGTACGTAGTGCACGTCGGCGGGATCGGTGATGCCGGCATTGGCCATCGCGTCTTTCACTGCCGCGGCAACTTTGGTGATCATGGCCGTACGGCCGATGTCCTCGGGCAGCAGTTGCTCACTCATGGCGACACCCACGGTCAGTCGCGGCTCGTCGGTCTTGGTGACCTTGTCTGCCGGCACGGTCGCGAAGATCGTCGCGTGCGGGCTGATCACGCCGTCCGTGCCGCCGGACCAGACGATCGGCACCTCCGCCACTTCTTCGGGGCTGCGATTACCCTTGGCGGAGAGAACCTCTCGGAACGCTCGGTCCGCGATGATGCGCGTGTAGTCGTTGACGCCGCCGTTACCCTCGGTTTTGCCGATGACTGCAATGACGCGGTCGGCCTCGAGGACACCGTCGTCGATCAGCTTGGCGAGCTCACTGGCGTCGGAGACGCTGTGTAGCGGAACCTTACGGACCTCGATTGCTTCGGGCATTGGCATCTCCTTGTATAGGGAATCGTGGAGGCAAAATTGGGCCTTGACAGCTCCGGGCGCCCAGTCCAGCCGAGCGGTTCGGAACTGCCGTGTCGACCACGCTATGACGACTCGAACCCATCGGCATCGTCAATACTTGCCCAAACGAAAACCGCGATTGGTTATTTCGACTCCGAATCACCGGTTGTGCGCCGCCCCATCGGTTCTCACTTACGATTCGACCATGGACACCACTGTTGTCGACCATCCGCTGGCGGCATCGCTGCTCACGACCATGCGCGACGCTCGCAGCGACAACGCAACGTTCCGGTCCGCCTTGCGCAGACTGACCCATATGTTGGTCTACGAGGCCATGCGCGGCGCAGAACTGGAACAGTTCGACATCGAGACGCCAGTTGCTCCGACGCTGGGTGTGCGGCTGGCGAATCCACCGCTCCTGGTCCCGGTCTTGCGAGCGGGCCTCGGCATGGTCGAACAGGCGAGTGCCCTTATTCCGCAGGCAGGCGTCGGTTTCGTGGGAATGGCACGAGACGAGAAGACACACCAGCCGGTTCCGTATCTCGAGTCCCTGCCAGCTGATCTGTCGAGCACCCCCGTCTACGTCCTCGATCCGATGTTGGCGACCGGTGGATCCATCGTCCGCACAATCGATCTGCTCATTGCACGCGGAGCCACCGATGTGACTGCAATATGTGTCGTCGTGGCTCCGGAGGGGATCGAAGCACTGAAGAACTCCGGACATCCGGTCCGGCTCCTCACAGCGAGCATCGACGACGGCCTGAACGAAAATGCTTTCCTGATACCTGGACTCGGAGACGCGGGCGATCGCCAATTCGGGCCGCGGTAGTTGGCAGACATACGGAGAACCGCTCATTTCGAGAGGCTATTTTCGTCAACTGTTGACAATGTTCGTCGCGTGATCGAGCGTAGTCTCGCGACATGGATAGATCTGCCAAATATTCGAGCGAAGAGCTTCAACATTTGCCAGAGGGTGGCGACTACAGGCTCACAGTTCGGGATGTCCTCGAGCTGCCCAGTCTGCGTGGAGCCGAAGTCCTTGCCGGGCACGGGGGCTTACGCCACCTCGTTCAATCGGTGAACGTGATGGAAGTACCGGACATCCTCGCTTGGGTGAAGCCGAACGAGTTGTTGGTGACAACCGGGTTCCCGCTGCGCTACGGGCGAACCGGCGAGCTTCTCGACGACACAGATCTCAGTGACCTCGTCGACGGTCTTGCACGTCGAGGAGTCGCGGCACTTGCCGTGAAAACGGGCCGTTATCTCGACGAGTTGCCCGAGGCGATGCTGCACATGGCAGAGCAGCGAGGGCTTCCGCTGTTGGTTCTTCCCGTCACCGCGGGATTCGACGAGGTGATCTCGGAGGTCTTCACCAAGTTGGTGGCGAAGCAGTCCGCGGCACTCGACATTGCCGATCGACTTCACCGCTCGTTGACGTCGATCGTCTTGGAAGGTGGCGATCTACCTCAGATTGCCGCAGAATTCGCCGCGCTCTTCGACGTCAGCGTTCTGATCTGCTCGCCGGACGGAAGGGTATTGACCGAGGCCGGGGATTCAGCCGCGCTGAACGCGCTTCCGTTGTTCGAAAGCACCGGTCGGTTCCTGACCGAGCGGGTCGCCGTCGGTTTACAGAACGCGCCCAAGGGATTTCCCGGCCAGTTGGCGCTCACCCGAGTGGTGGCCGGCGGCACCGACCACGGCCGGATGGTGGCGTACGCCGGCACCCACGAACTCGGCGCAGTTGTCGTTCAAGCGCTGGAGCGAGCGGCCACCGTTGCCGCGCTGGCCGTCACCAAACAGCTGGCAGTTGCGGCAGTGGAATCCAAGTTCCGCGGCGACTTCCTCCGTGACGCACTGATAGGCGAAGCCGGCTCGCCTGCGGAAGTGAGCGCGCACTTCACCCAGTTGGGGTGGGATGTCACTCGTCCACTTGCCGTTGTGGTTGCAGAACTCGACGTCGATCACCCGGAATCCCAGCACGCGAATTCCACTCGCACGGACCAAGATCGACTCAGCGACGGCTGGCAACAAGTGGTCCGAACACACGAGCGGACGGCGCCGTCCGTCGGGTTTCGACACGAGGTGGTCACGCTTTTCCCGACCAGCACCGACCGTGCGGTTCGGGACATCGAAGGGTTGGTGCGCAAGGTTGCCGGCGATCGCACCAGCGGCCGCCGATCCTTCAGCACGGGAGTGAGCCGGGTGATCTACTCCCTGGCCGATCTACCCGCGGCCTACGACCAAGCCTGTACAGCCGTGGTCGTCGGCCGACGTATCAACGGGCCGGGGCAGATCGCACACTTCGACGAACTCGGTGTACACCGACTCCTCTCGCTCCAGACGGACAAGAGCGAACTGCGTTCGTTCACCGATGACGTTCTGAAGTCCTTGTCGGCGGACAACGCCGAAGCCGCTGACCTGCGTCTGACACTCCAGACCCTGCTCGACTGCAATTGCAATGTCGCCGAGGCCTCCCGGGCGCTGCACATGCACTACAACACTTTGCGTTACAGAATCGGAAAGCTGGAGAGCGTCGTCGGATCGTTCACCGACGACCCCGTCCTTCGATTGAACGTCTCACTCGCCCTGCAGGTCATGAAGATGCACGAAATGTCATGACTTCGCACGATATGAGCTGACAGAACGTCCCGATAACGGTTCGATACAACCGCAATCGCGCCGCCCGGTGAGCGTTCGTCACTTCTTACCCACCACTGACACCCGTCGTCGGCAAGGTTACCCATGTGCCGTTCACCGGTGCCCGCTTACGGTTCGAAAGACGGGCCGCACATACCTCCTTCAGTGGCCCTGGCCGGTTTCTCGGTCCAGCGGACCGGAGTCGACCGAACTACGGAGGCCTCAACCACCAACTGGCTCAGCCAATTACACCAGAACACGGCGGTGCGACATGAACTCGACTTCGAAGCCTCACACCACAAGTGCTCGTAGTGGTCCGTTACACGACGTGATAGTCGTCGACCTCACGCGCGCACTCGCGGGTCCTCACGCGGCAATGATGCTCGGCGATCTGGGTGCCGACGTGATCAAGGTCGAATCACCTCACGGCGGCGACGACACCCGTGGGTGGGGGCCGCCTTTTGTGGAGCCCACGTTGGAACCACCGAACACACAACGGGAATCGACGTATTTTCTGTCCACGAACCGGAACAAGAAGTCGATCACGCTCGATCTGAAATCCGACAGTGGGCGCGCGACCCTCGAAGATCTCGTCTGCCGCGCCGATGTTCTCATGGAGAACTTCCGCACCGGAGTTCTCGATCGACTCGGATTCTCGACCGAGCGGCTGGCCGAACTCAATCCTCGACTGATCGTTCTGTCCATCAGCGGTTTCGGCCACGACGGCCCGGAAGGCGGTCGCGCCGGCTACGACCAGATCGCCCAGGGGGAAGCCGGACTCATGTCGCTGACCGGCTCGAGTCCGGACGACGTTCAACGAGTCGGAGTTCCGATCGCCGATCTTCTCGCCGGAATGTACGGGGCGTTCGGTGTCGTCGCGGCTTTGAAGGAACGCGAACAGACGGGGAAAGGCCGCGTTGTCCGAACGTCGCTCTTGGCCAGCGTGGTCGGTGTTCACGCGTTTCAAGGAACGAAGTGGACCGTCGCCGGTGAGGTAGGCACAGCGCAGGGCAACCACCATCCCTCCATCGCACCGTACGGGCTCTTTCGTACCGGCGATGGCGCAGTGCAGATCTCGGTCGGCAGCGAAAGCCTGTGGAGAAGATTCTGCGAAGGATTCGACCTCGACCCTGACGCCCCGGGTATGGCAACAAACGCCGAACGCGTCGAAAATCATTTCCAGGTCGTCGAATTGATCGAACGTACCTTCAAGCCGTACTCGCGTGACGAGCTTCTGACCGAACTCGACCGCATCGGAGTACCGGCAGGACGGGTTCGGACGATCTCCGAAGTGTACGAATGGGAGCAGACCCGATCACAGGGATTGCTCGTCGACGTCGACCACAGCACGCTCGGAAACATCACACTGCCCGGTCCACCGCTACGATTTTTCGATCCGGACGGAACCGAAGTGACGGAGACCCGCCACACTGCACCTCCGGTTCTCGGTGAAGACACTGACGAAATCATGTCATGGCTACAAGGATTCACCCGATGAACCGCCTGACGGCTCGCGACTTGCTCGACCTGGTAATCGATGCCGGCACCTGGGAGTCGTGGGATACCCCTCCGATTCCCGTCGCGACCGACTCCGATTACGCCGAAGCACTTCTGCGGGCCCAGGAGAAGACCGGGCTCGACGAGTCCGTCCTGACCGGAAGCGCCTCCGTCCGAGGCCGCCGTGTGGCAATCATCGTCTGCGAGTTCGGTTTTCTCGGTGGTTCGATCGGCGTGGCGGCGGGAGAACGCCTCGTCGTCGCCATCCGTCGAGCCACCCAAGAGCAGCTGCCCCTTCTTGCGCTTCCCACGTCCGGGGGAACGCGTATGCAGGAGGGGACGACGGCGTTTTTGCAGATGGTCAAGATCACCGCGGCGCTCATCAAGCACAAAGAAGCGCACCTGCCCTACATCGTCTATCTCCGAAACCCCACCACCGGAGGCGTATTCGCGTCCTGGGGATCACTCGGTCACGTGACGATCGCGGAACCGGGGGCCCTCGTCGGATTCCTCGGCCCTCGAGTGTTCGAGGCCTTGTACAACTCACCTTTCCCCGCCGGTGTCCAGACAGCGGAGAACCTTCACGAGCACGGACTCATCGATGCAGTGAGGCCGCCAGACCAGCTCGCCGAAATCGTCGAACGCGCATTGCGCATCATCACCGGGGCGCATCGTGGGTACTTATTGCCCAGTGACCCGTGCTCGTACGATTGCCCACCCGATACGTCGGCGTGGGAATCCGTCGTCGCATCCCGGCGCGAAGACCGACCGGGGATACGGGAAGTGTTGCTCAATTCCGCCTCGGACATGCTCCCGCTCAACGGAACCGGCCAAGGCGAGAACGATCCCGGCATCATGCTCGCGCTCGTTCGCTTCGGCGACATGCCCTGCGTCCTTCTCGGACAGGACCGGCGCGGACAGACTGCTCACTCCCCACTCGGCCCCGGCGCTCTGCGGGAGGCTCGGCGAGGTATGCGGCTGGCCGCAGAACTCGACCTGCCGCTGGTGACGATCATCGACACAGCGGGCGCGGCACTGTCGAAGGAGGCCGAAGAAGGTGGACTGGCGGGCGAGATCGCTCGGTGCATAGCCGACATGATTTCACTCGAGGTCCCCACCATTTCCCTCCTGCTCGGGCAGGGCACGGGCGGCGGCGCCCTGGCACTGATTCCGGCCGATCGAGTGCTGGCGGCCCGCCACGGTTGGCTCTCGCCCTTACCTCCCGAAGGTGCGAGCGCGATCATGTTCCACGACGTCACGCACGCGCCGGACATGGCAGCCAGTCAAGGGATCAGGTCCTTCGATCTGCTCGCGGGCGGCATCGTCGATCGGGTCATCCCCGAATTTCCCGATGCCGCGGACGAATCCGCCGCCTTCTGCACTCGCGTCGGAGCGGTACTGCACTACGAGCTGAGCGTGCTCAGTGCTACCGATGCGACTGAACGGCTCAACACCCGCACCGAACGCATCGACCGTATCGGCCTGGTCGAAGCCAGTACCTCCGTCTGATCGATCAGTACCCAGAACACCGGAAAGGCCGGATATCCTCCGCGGAGGATGTCCGGCCTTCGTCGATCGAGCACACTCAGCCAAGCGTCACGTGAGTTGCTTGGCGGGTTCCTCCCGATCGCCGCCGGGAGTCTTCGAATCCGGCTTGTTCGGTTCCGGATTCTTCGCATTCAGTTCCGGGTTCTTCGAACCGATGAACTGGCACAGGTGGTACATCCCGATCACGACGATGGTGCCGAGCGCGATGCCGCTGAGCGAGAACGTGTCACTGAACTTCAGGGCCGTGTCGCCGATACCGATGATCAGACCGGCCGCGATCGGCATCAGGTTGAGCGGATTGCCGAAGTCGACGCCGTTCTCCTTCCAGATCTTGGCGCCGAGAAGGCCGATCATGCCGTAGAGCACCACGGTGATTCCGCCGAGAACACCGCCGGGCGTCGCCGAGATGACGGCACCGAACTTGGGGGAGAAGCCGAGCATCATGGCGACGATGCCGGCAACCGCGTAGGCGGCGGTGGAGTACACACGGGTCGCTGCCATGACACCGATGTTCTCGGCGTACGTCGTGGTGGGCGAACCGCCGACGCTGCTGGCGATAGCGGTGGCGAAACCGTCACCGGCGAGCGCACGTCCCATGTACGGGTCGAGGTCGTCCCCGGTCATCTCGGCCACGGCCTTGACGTGGCCCGCGTTCTCCGCGATCAACGCGATGACACCCGGAAGGACCAGGATGATGAACGTGAGGCTGAACGACGGAGCGTGGATGCCGACGATTCCGTTGGCCTCGTCCGAGAACGGAGGAAGCCCGAACCACGACGCCGACTGCACCGAATCCCAGTTGACGCGGAAGTGCTCGGTGATCTGACCGGTGCCTGCGTCGTAGGAGGTGATCGTCCCCGAGACCCGGTCGAGGATCCAGGAGAGGACGTAGCCGAAGATCAGCGCCAGGAAGATGGCGATGCGCGCCATGAAGCCGCGTAGCGCGATACTCATGACGATCAGGGCCACCATGACGATCAGAGCCACCCACTGGTCCTGTGGCCAGTACAGCCCCGCGACGACGGGTGCCAGGTTGAATCCGATCAGCATCACCACTGCGCCGGTCACCACCGGGGGAAGAACCTTGAATACTACCCGGCCACCGAGGAAGTGGATCGCGATACCGATGACTGCCAGGACCAGTCCGGACACCAGGATCGCGCCGGTCACCTCTGCGGATGTTCCGCCTTGGGCACGAATGGCGGCGATACCACCGACAAAGGCCGCCGACGTACCGAGGTAGCTGGGGATGCGTCCCTTGACCACCAGCAGGAAGAAGAGCGTACAAAAGCCCGACATCATCACGGCAAGTTGAGGATTGAGCCCCATGATGATCGGGAAGACGAACGTCGCGCCGAACATCGACACCACGTGCTGGCTGCCCAGCCCGATGGTTCTTCCCCAGCTGAGCCGCTCGCCGGGAGCGACCACTTCACCCGGTCTGATGTTCTTTCCATCTCCGTGCAACGTCCAAATCGGCATGATGGGACCTTTCGTGCAGAGGAAGGTGTCCGAACGCTGAGTGTGCTCCAGCTCACAAAACACCGTGACTGGAGTGAAACGCTATTACAGCGCGGGGGTATCGACGTGATGACAATCTGCCAGAACCCACGGACCCGGATTGGCAATATTAGTGATTGATGCCGCGCATCGCGGTTATCTTCAGTGCTAGAGACAGATCCAGCCGGAGTTCGGGTTGCGCCGTGAAGGGTCCCAGCATTTTCTCCAGCTTAACGACCCTGTAACGCAGTGTGTTGTAATGGAAGTGGAGCTTGCGCGCTGTCTCGGCGATGTTGATGTTGGTCGCGAGCAAGACTTCCAATGTCTTGCGCATGTCCTGCGCTTCGGCAGTTTCCTCCGTCAGTTCCCGCAGTGTCTCCCGCGCGAACGTCTCCAGCTCGTTTTCGTCCTCGACCAGACTGAGCAGTCTGTACACACCGAGATCGTCGAACTGAGTCACCGTCCACGGACCGGAGATCCGTCGCCCGACGGTCAGTGCGGTGCGCGCCTGACTGTAGAGCGCGGGGACTGCGTCGATCGCCGCTGTCGGCCGGGACACCCCGACACTGAACGGCCTTCTCCCGCCGCCACCTTCACCGCGAACGACCGTGACGAGGTCCCGCACCAATGCCATCGTGTCGGTGCCGACGCCCATGACGATCACCGTCTCGCCCGTCAGCGCGGTCACCGCCGCACCGGGATCGCGGTGGGCGATCGCCCCGGAGAACGCCATCGCCTGGCGATCGACAACAGGCAGCCGAGCGGGCGCCGCAGAGGCCGGTTCGTCGATCGGGTCAGGCTCGATCGAGACGATCACCAGCGGGCGGTCGAAGTCCCAACCGAATGTCTTGGCATGGGAGACAACGTGATCGTGGTCCCCGGCCCGACCGAGGAGCAGGTCGTGAACGAAGTTGGCGCGATGGCGTTCCTCCACCGACGCCACGGCTTGTTCGCGAGTGATGACCAACGCACACACCGACGCGGCCCGCTCGACCAGGTACTGGTCGTAACTCGTCATCACGCGCTCACCGGTGAACAACGCGAGACGCCCGTGGTCGATGTGATTGGCGGAAATCGCGGACACCGCGATGAATTGACCGTCGAACTCGTGCAGACCCAATCCGCCCTCGACGGTGTCGGTCCGCAGACGACCGGTGGAATCGACGGCGGGACAGGCAGACAGATGCTTGCGCTCCGCGGCGTCCCCGGCGCGGCAGATCTCGCGTCCGTCCGAGGTGGTGATCAGGGCGGCGCCCTTCATCTCCCGTGCGATGACTTCGGTCAATTGCGGGAGGCCGCCGCCGCCCATCACGACGTCGACCAGCAGCCGTCGCAAGCGCTCGGCCCCGAACATGGCGTCGATCTGGGCCGACTCCGTCTGCTCACGGTCTCTCGCCGCAGGGTGATCACACGCACCGTGAAAAACCAGGAGCGGGAAGCCGGCGCTTTCGGCCGCGTCGACCAGCTCCGGCGCGAGAGTGTCCCCGTCTGCGCCGAATTGGACGGCAAGTGCCGCAACACCTCGCGTCGACAACCGTCCGACAAATGCCTTGAAGGTTTCGGTGACCCTGGCGAGGGTTTCCGGCGTGGTGATCAGCAACTGTCCGTGCCGCAGCCACGGTCCGATGTCCGGAACCGCCATGAATCCCACCCGGGCTACCGTCGGGTCTTCGCAGCCGCCGGCGACCTTTCGAACACCAGGAAGGAGCTGGGTTCGAAGAAGTTCGGAGAGAACAGCATTCACCTCGGATGCCGGTACGGCCGGGTTTGCCACTTGGCAGGCACCTCGATTTCATTCGGATCACGGAAGATGGTTCACGAAAGAAACGATCCTATCCCCACCGAACACAAGATGTCCGAATTCAGCGCAGTCGACTCAGGCCGTTCGATGCAGGGCGGTCGGATTCTCCTGAGGTGGCGGGTGGATCGGCCCCTGCAGATCCCGCAGTTCCAAACCGGAGGCATTGCGCAGGGTCTTGGTCATCTCGGCGAGGATCGACACTGCAGTCTCCTCAGGTGTCCTCGCGCCGAGATCCAACCCGATCGGTGAGTGCAGACGCCCCAACTCGACGTCGGTGACGCCTCGCTCCTTCAACAGCGCCACCCGACGCTCATGCGTCGCACGACTTCCCATCGCGCCGACGTACGCAGCCGGCGAACGCAGCGCGATCTCGAGCAGGGGGATGTCGAACTTCTCGTCGTGCGTGAGCACGGCCAGGACGGTTTTGTTGTCGATCGGTGCGGTTTCGAGGAACTTGTGTGGCCACATGACGACCAGATCGTGGGCGTCGGGGAAGCGCGCCCGTGTCGCGAAGACCGGCCGTGCGTCCACGACGGTCACGCGATAACCCGCAAAGGCGCCCAACGTACACATCGAGGCCGCGAAGTCGATGGCCCCGAACACGTACATCCGCGGTAGTGGCGCGAAGATCTCGACCAGCAGGTCGTGCTGCGAATCGATGAGAGTTCCCGCCGGCGCGACAAAAGCGACGGACTCACCGGTGTCCATCGTGCGCAGCAGGATGGACACCTCGTCCTCCGTGGCATCCAGATCTCCGCTGCGTCGGCCGTGCTCGACGACGAGGTGCCGTGCCGGTGCTCCCGGACGCACTTCGGTGACCACGACGACGGGCGTATCGGCCTCGATCCGTTCACAAACCTGACCGAACTCGGCGAAATCGGCTCCGACGGCCTGGACGAACACTTCGATGGTTCCGCCGCAGGTCAGCCCTACTCCGATGGCGTCGTCGTCGGAGACGCTGAAGACCTCGACGCGACTGGTGCCGTCGGCGAGAACGTCCTGGGCGATCTCGTACAGTGCACTCTCGATACACCCGCCCGAGACGCTGCCGACCACCTCGCCGGAGCGTGAGACGGCCATCGAAGCACCGGGCATGCGCGGTGAGGATCGCCAGGTACGGACAACCGTCGCCAGTGCAAAATCCTCGCCGCGGGCGTGCCACTGCGCCAGCTGAGTGGAAATGTCGCGCATCGCCTCGCCTCCCGCTTGCATCGCCGTCCGTAGAGAGTTCACGGTATCGGCCCACCGCAATCCTGCCTGTCACACAATGCGCCTAAATCCGGGCCCTGCAGTTGTGCAATGTCGCCGTCGCATCACCTTGCGCTCTCGACCAGTGTTGTCACCGAGCCCAGCCGAAAGCAGGCCTGACCTTCATTCTTCCCCTCTCCGACGATCACTGCAGCGGCAATTCACGCAGATGGTGCGACGGATCGAGTGGGCGACGTTGCACACCACAGAACCGAGGTTTCTCCCATGGACCAATTGCTCAGCGGTATCAAAGTTCTCGACCTCACCCGTGCTCTCGCGGGGCCTCTGTGCACGTCGCTGCTCTCGGACTTCGGCGCCGACGTGGTCAAGGTCGAAACCCGTGGCTCCGGCGACAGTTCGCGTCAGTGGCCGCCGTTCGACGGCGATCGAAGCCTCTACTTCGCTTCCGTGAACCGCGGCAAACGGTCGATCGCCATCGACATGCGCAGTGACCGCGGGCGGAAACTGCTTCGCAGCCTGGCCCTCGACGCAGATGTGCTGGTCGAGAACTTCCGTCCGGGAGTACTGGCCGACATGGGGCTCGATCCCGACTCGCTCGAGCAGGAGAATCCAGGGCTCGTCGTGATGAGCATCAGTGGTTTCGGCCCGGTGGGCCCTGACCAGTTCGCGCCCGGACTCGATCAGGTGGCCCAGGGTATGTCCGGGCTGATGTCGGTCACCGGTGCCGGGGAACAGACCCCGATGCGGGTCGGTATCCCCATCATCGACACGGTCTCGGGCATCTACGCAGCGCTGGGCATCACGGCGGCGCTTGCCTCTCGCGGTCGCGATGGTCGTGGGCACCGCGTGCAGACCTCGTTGCTGGAATCCGCGATCTCGATCATGACCTTCCAGGCGCAGGACTACCTGAGCACCGGGCGGGTTTCGACGCCGAACGGCAATACGCACCCGACGATCACGCCGTACGGCGCTTTCGACACTGCCGACTTCCCGATCAACATTGCCACCGGCTCGGACAAGCACTGGATCGCACTGTGCTCGGTACTCGGCGACCCCGAGCTCGCCTTCCGTACCGAATATGCCACGGGTAAAGAACGTTTGGCGCACCGAGACCAACTGACCAAAGAACTCGAGGACCTACTGACCACGAAGGGCGCGGCGCAATGGATCTCCGAGATCCGCGGTGCCGGAATCCCCTGCGGCCCGATCCATTCGATCGATCAGGTGTTCTCCGACCCTCAGGTCGAGGCATTGCAGATGGTCGAGCAGACCCAGAGCGCCGACGGAAAGTCGATTCCCGTTGTCCGCGGACCGTTCTGGGTGGACGGCAAGACTCTTCCCGTCAGGAATGCGCCACCCATGACTCTCGGCGGTGACGCCGACGACGTACTCACCGACTTCGGCCTGCGCCCGGAGGAGATCGAGGATCTTCGCGCCAATTCGGTGATCTGACCGCACACTAGTAACAGAGCAGACGCTCTGTTACTGTGCGTTCATGCCTCGGCCACGCGTCCACGACCTCGACACCCTGCTCGACGCTGCCGAAAAACTTGCCGCCACTGCCGGACCGAGCGCTGTCACGGTCCGGGCAGTCTCCGACGCCACCGGTGTATCCAACGGGGCGATCTATCACGCATTCGGCTCTCGCAGTGGACTGGTCGGTAGCGCGTGGCTGCGTGCTGCGCGACGATTTCTCGCGCTTCAACAATCGAGAGTGGACGACGCTCTCGCGGACCCGTCGCCGACTTCGGCGGTTTCCGCCGTCGTCGCAGCCGCCGAAGTTCCGGCCGTCTTCGCGCTCGACTACCCACAATCCGCGTTGCTGCTGTTGACGATCCAGCGCGACGAACTGCTCGGCACCGACGTCCCTGCCGACATCGCCGAGCAACTCACACAACTCGACCGGTCTCTGGTCGAGTTGTTCATCCGGTTGTCGACCGCGCTCTGGGGCCGCAAGGACGGCAGAGCCGTCGAGGCAATCGAGGCCTGTGTTGTCGGCCTGCCTACCGGACTGCTCATCCATCCCGCCAAACGCGCCGACGGTTGGCGAGTCCCCGACGCCGCAGCACGCGCGCGGTTGGATGCCGCCGTTCGAGCGGTTCTGCATCTCGACCCACCACTGCCCAAGCCACGCAACAGGAAAGGCCAATCATGACCGCAACTCTGCGCTTCGAAGACAAGATCGCCGTTCTCGATCTCGGCGAGGACGAGAATCGATTCTCGCCGGAGTGGCTCGATTCCGTCGACAAGCTACTCGACCAGGCTTTGAGCGAAAGCGCACATGCCCTGGTCACCACGGCGACGGGCAAGTTCTACTCCAACGGACTCGACCTCGACTGGCTGGGCGCTAACGGCGACAAGGCGAAGTGGTATGTGCAGCAGGTGCAGTCGCTGTTCGCCCGGATGCTGACGTTCCCGATGCCCACCGTCGCGGCGATCAACGGCCACGCCTTCGGAGCCGGCGCCATGCTCGGCATCGCGCACGATTACCGCGTCATGCGCGATGATCGCGGCTACTACTGCTTCCCGGAGGTGGACATCAACATCCCCTTCACCGAAGGAATGGCAGCTCTCATCCAGGCCAAACTCAGCCCGGCGTCGGCAATCGTCGCCATGACCACGGGGCGGCGATACGGCGGAAGTGACGCATTCGCAGCCGGTTTGGTGGACTTCACCGCATCCGTCGACGCTTTGACCGCCAAGGCCATCGAAATGGTTGCACCGATCGGCCCGAAGAATGCGGGCACACTGGGGGCAATCAAGTCGACGATGTTCGCTTCAGTGGTCACCGCTCTGAACACCGACGGCTAGAAGCGACGGACTGTGTTCTCGCAGAGCCGCTTCCAGATCGTCGGCAACACTTTCGGGATCGCGGCCTTCGGTGCTCAGAACCACGTCGACTCCACTGAGCGTCGGCATCGAACCGGCCAGCAGTTGTGACGCCTCCACCAACTCGTCCAACCCGGCCCAGCCGGCCGGTTCACGTTCGATGATTCTGGTACGCAACGTATCCGGATCGGCCTCGAGGCGCGCCAGCAGGTGCCCCTCGGCGCCGGTCGCGGCCAGCAGGGCGCGCCCGTAGTCGTCGTCTTCGACGGTCGCCGTGAGAAACAGGAGTCCGTACCCCGCGTCCCGGTACGACGCACACAGCATCCCGACGTGTGAGATTGCCCGTTCGGCCCCCAGCGGCGGATAGCACCGCTCGAGTTCGTCCACCTCGATCATCGCGTTGCTCACCCCGGCCTCGCCGAGTCGATCGTGAAGCGCGGTCAGCACGGAACTCTTCCCCGCGCCCGGCGGGCCTGTCAGCAGCAGTACGAACACGTCCTCCACTATTGCAGAGCCGTAAGCACGTCCAGAACCTTGTGCAGGCGCGGGGCGGCGAGAAGGCTGGAGAAGACAGCTCGACATGTACAACAGCCCTGATCGGAGCACAGCGATGACCACCACGATCACCGAAATCGCGCCGGACATCTACCGACTGTCGACCTTCGTGGACGAAGCGAACCTCACGATGAACCAGTTTCTCGTCGACGGCGAGGAACCCTTGCTCTTCCACACCGGGCAGCGAGCGTTGTTCACCTCGGCTTCCGACGCACTCTCCACGCTGATCGACATCGACCGTCTGAAATGGATCACGTTCGGTCACGTCGAGGCCGACGAATGCGGGTCCATGAACTCCTGGCTTGCGGCGGCCCCCGAAGCGCAAGTTGCACACGGTGCGATGGGGTGCTTCGTCCAGGTCAACGATCTGGCCGATCGGGCGCCACTTCCCTTGCAGGACGGCGACGTACTCGAAACCGGCAGCCGCCGAGTCCGGCACATCGACACCCCACACGTCCCACACGGTTGGGACGCGGGCCTGATGTTCGAGGAGACGACGTCGACGCTGTTCTGCGGAGATCTGTTCACCGCGTTCGGGCACCACCCCGCGACCACCGAGCACGAAATCGTCGGTCCCGCTTTGGAAGCCGAGGACTTGGGCCACGCCACCTGCCTCACCCCGGATCTCGAACCCACGATCCGTGCCCTGGCCGACCTCGAGCCGCGGATTCTGGCGACCATGCATGCACCGACGTACTACGGCGATTGCGTCACCACTCTTCACGACCTTGCCGACTCGTACGCATCACGTTTCGCAGCCGAAACCGAAAAATGGAAGTCAGACTAGAGCTTGCGCCTTCGACGTGATTCGCGCCGCCACGGACAGCGCAACATGCTCGTGGAACGGCCGGGCCACCACTTGCACTCCGACCGGTAAACCGTTGCGGGAGAGTCCTACCGGAACCACGACCGACGGAAGGCCGAGCACACTGATCGCCCGGCAACTCGCGAGCGCGTCCATCCACGTGAGTTTGCGACCGCCCACCTCGAAGCTCTCCACACCGAGCGGCGGAGCGAGCACCGACGCAACCGGCAGGATCAGTGCGTCTCCCATCTCGCCGAGGAATTCGCTGATCAACACCGCGCGATCCGCCCACAGCGCTTCCACCTCGGCGGAACTGCGATCACGGCCTGCCGCAAGCATGGCGGTGATGTCCGCGTCGAAAGCGTGCGCTGAACCTGCTGCGAGAGAGTAGATGTCCGCGTGGGTCTCGACCGATCGCAACGCACCGAAAAGCGCGTTGGCCCGCGACAGGGCCAGACCGTCGTACTCGCTCGCGTCCAGGCTGATCGCCACCGTCCGAACCGCTGACCGGATTTCTTCGTCGACGGGAATCGTTCCCTCGCGGGTGGCCCAGCGGATGTCGAGGTCGTCGACGTCGACCGAATCAGGCTCGGTCCACGAGAAATGCGGCTTCGACAGGACGCGCAACGCAAGCGCCGCATCACCGAGGTTGCGGGCCAGTGGGCCGATGGTCTGGATCGTGCCGTGCATCGTCGCAGGGTTGGCGAGTACCCGTCCATCCGAAAGCACGCCTGGATACTGACCTTCCGGATCGACACGTCCGAGCGTCGGGCGAACCGAAGTGAGGCCGGTGCAGTGGGCGGGCCAACGCACCGAGCCACCAAAATCCGTACCGAGTCCGAGCACGCTCATCCCGGCAGCAACCGACGCGGACTCGCCGCCACTCGACCCGCCGGGGGACCGGACGACGCCGTCCGGTCGCACCGGACTGGCCGTGGTTCCGAACAGTTCGTTTCGAGTCAGGCCGCACGCGCCGAATTCCGGGGTGTTGGTCTTGCCGATCAGAATCGCACCGGCAGCCTTGAATGCCGCGACGGCCGGGGCGTCGACGGCCGGGACGTTGTCCGCCAGAGTGCGAGAACCGGCAGTGGTGCGCACGCCGGCAGTGGCGATCAGGTCCTTGACCGTGAACGGAACCCCGGCAAGGGGGCCGAGTGTCTCACCGAGAAGGCGTCGCTCGTCCAGGGCATCCGCGGCCGTGCGAGCCTCCTCGGCGCACACGGTGACCAGTGCGTTGAGTTCGTCATTGCATTCGTCGACCCGTGCGAGGTGGTCTTCGACGACGGTCCGCGCCGACGCCTGACCCGACCGCACGGCCTCGGCGATGGATCGGGCATCACGGCCCACCCAGCTCTCACGACTCATCGCACGCCTCTCCTTGCCAGTACCCTCTGCCGAGCCTAAGGACAGCGAGTGAACCGAGAAACGACCACAATGCACATACCGACGGCTCCGGCGATGTGAGGTTTTGCCACAACGTTGGCTGCCCCGGAGGGATCGGTCAGGTGGTGGTACCTACAAACCCTGCCTGATGAATGCTGCAAGCTTCTCGATCTGTTGCTCGTTTCGTTTGTAGTGCCTCCACTGGCCGATTCGTGTGGTGGTCACCAAATCCGCGGCCTGGAGTGCGGCCATGTACTGAGACGCAGTCGATTGCGACACCTTCGCCCTCGCTTGAATGTGCTTGAGGCACACTCCGACCTCCTCGGCAGGCTCGAGTTGAGGGGGAAAGCTCCCGGGGTCTTTCAACCACTGCAGGATTTGCACACGCATCGGGTTGGCCAGCGCCTTGAACGCCGTTTCCCACTCGGTTGTTGCGTCTTCCATGTTCGTGAGCATACCGCTAGATCGCGAAATGCCGATATGTGTGGTTCACTCCCTATATCGCAACATCGCGATATACCAATGGAAGGCTGAAATGGTGCAGCACGACAAAGTGGCACTCGTGGTCGGAGCCCGAGGCGTGATCGGTGGGAACTTGATCGATCACCTCGAGTCGACCGGAGAATGGAAGATCATCGGACTCTCGCGGCGAGGCGGTACGGACACCGACCGGGTCGAACACATCGCAGTCGACCTGCTCGATCCTTACCGGACTGCAGCGGCACTGAGCGGACTGGGCGACGTCACTCACGTCTTCTACGCCGCCTATCAAGACCGCCCGACATGGGCCGAGCTGGTTCCGCCCAACTTGGCGATGCTGGTCAACACTCTCGACGCCATCGAGCCCGTTGCGGGCGGACTCGAGCACGTCAGCCTGATGCAGGGCTACAAGGTTTACGGGGCACACCTCGGACCGTTCAAAACTCCGGCCCGCGAGAGCGATCCACCGCACATGCCACCCGAGTTCAACGTCGACCAACAGCAGTTCCTCGAACGCAGGCAGCTCGGCAAGTCGTGGACATGGTCGGCGATCAGACCCTCGGTCGTCTCCGGATTCGCACTGGGTAACCCGATGAACCTCGCGATGGTCATCGCCGTCTACGCGACCATCTCGAAGAAACTGGGTGTCCCACTCCGATTCCCCGGCAAACCCGGCGCGTACACCAGCTTGATCGAGATGACCGACGCCGGACTCCTGGCCGAAGCGACGGTCTGGGCCGCGACCAACCCCGAGTGCGCAAATCAGGCGTTCAACATCAACAACGGCGACCTGTTCCGCTGGCAGGAGATGTGGCCGAAGATCGCAGCCTTCTTCGACATGGACGTCGCACCTCCGCTCCCGATGTCCCTCGATGTCGCAATGGCGGACAAGGAGTCGGTGTGGGATGAACTCGTCGAGGAACACCACCTTGCTCGGACCCCGTATTCCGATGTCTCGTCCTGGGGGTTCGGTGACTTCGTATTCGGATGGGACTACGACTTTTTCGCTGACGGATCGAAAGCTCGTCGGTTCGGATTTCACCGCCACGTCGACACCGAAGCGATGTTCCTCGACATCTTCGCCAATCTGCAGGCTCGGAAGATAATCCCCTGACTGAAACACGGTCACCCGGATCCTACGAACACTGTCACTGTCGGACCCCACGACTAACGTCGTAGGCGGGGTTTGAAAAGCAGGGGTTTCGGCGAGTCGTCGGTAGGGCCCCATGCGCCCCCGGACCAGAGGAGCGACGATGTCGGACAATACTTTCGATCTGGAAATCCTGAGTGCCTGGACTACTTTCGAGACTCATCTCGCTCGCTACATCTCCGTGATGGAGGACGACGACACCCTCGTGGTGGAGTCGCACTACGACAGCATGGACGAACTGGCCGACGCGCCCGCGTGCATCCAGTTCTTCGCATGGAACCAGACCTCCGTGCGCTGTGAAGTTCCTTCCAACAGGTTTCTGCATCCACTGCGGATGCTCGAACCGGAAGACCATTCAGCGCTGCTCGACATGGGGTTCAACGCTCCCGATCTGTGCGAGCACGAACCCGAGGGCAATGGGTCCATGTCCTTCTACATCGACGTCGACCGCGCTCGTCCCGAGGAACTGGTGACAAAGGTGTTGCGCGTCTTCCGTGAAATGTGGAGCATTGCGCACCCGTCGTTCCTGCGTGCCAGCACCAGTGGGCGCGAGTCGACGCCGGCGTTCGCCACGACGCCGTCTCACGCTCCCTCGGGTTCGGGCGACATGCTGCGGATCCTGGTCGACGGGGCCGTCGAGCGCCTTCTCGGTCATCCGCCCAAGCGTGACGACGACGGCGACATCCCGCTGGTCCGCGGTGAGCAGGTCACCTATGTTCGTGTCCTCGAGGACGACGAGTACGTAGAGGTGTTCTCGCGGGTCGTGCATTCGGTGGAGAACCCCGAGAACGCTGCTGTAATTCTTGCTCAGCTCAATCGGCAATGGCCGACCATCAAGCTCATTCTCGTCGAGCAGAGTGTGCTGGGCGTGGTCCGCGTGGACGGCGCACCCTTCGTCGCCGAGCACCTGCTGCGGGCTCTGCGCTCGTTCGCCGAACTGGCCGAAGCATCCGACGAACTCGCCGAAGAACTGGGCGGGCAACCCATCCGCGCAACCGGAGACACCGCCTTCAACGACGGCATGGCCTCCGAGCACGAAGATCCCGGTGCCGAATACGAGTCACACGAGTGCCACGAATTTCCTCCGGCTCTCATGGCGCTCCTCGAACTCGACGCAGACGGAACGGGCGAGCTCAGCGCCGAAGAGGTTGCCGTGATCTGTGAGCACGACCGCGACACCATTCTCGACTACCTGCGGATCAGCCAGGAGCAGGAGACTGCCTGGCACGAGGCGTTGACCGAGTCCATCCGCCGCAAGGACGACGACACCGACCTGTGTGCGGGCGAGAAGCGCGCGTGGACGCACGCGATCCGCAACCTCAGGCGCGGACTGCGCGTCGTCGTACTGCCCGCCAAGGATGCAGCGCCCACCCAACTCGGTCTCTTCGACGATCAGGCCTGAGAACCGGAAATCGGGCGCTGCTTGTCAGCCCGGTAGTGGGATGACGATGCCCGGCAGGATCTCGATCTGACGCGGCAACTGGGGGAGCGGCGGTACTTCGATCGGCGGTAGGCCGGGCACCTCGATGGGCGCCGGGGGAGCGACCGCGCCCGTCGTGGGCGTGCCCGTCCCGTCCCCCGAGGTCACGCCGGAGTTCGCGGGAACGCCGGCCTGCCCGCCGATGGGGTCCGGCCACGGGAAGCTCTCCCAGTCGGATCCCTTCAGCGCGCCGTCCATCGTGCTCTTCCAGATGTCCGCAGGCACTCCGGAGCCGTAGATCAAACCACCGTAGGAGTTGGTGATGGCCTGAGCGTCGGAAGTTCCGATCCACACCGCGGTGGACAGCGACGGCGTGTAACCGACCATCCACGCATCCTTGTTCTGGCCCGTGTCACCCAACTGCGCGGTACCGGTCTTGGCTGCAGACGGGCGTCCACCGGCAAGCGCGTGACCGTTCGAGTACGACGCGATCGGGAGCATTGCCTGCGTGACGTTGTCCGCAACGGCAGCATCGAGACGACGCTCACCGGGAGAGACCGGGCGATCGAGCAGGACTTCACCTTCGGCCGTCACGACCTTCTGGATGAAGTGCGGCTGCTGGTACACACCGGAATTGGCGAGCGTCGCGTAAGCGGACGCCATGTCGATAACGCGAGACTGATACTGGCCGAGCACGATTCCGTTCTCCGGCGGACCACCCTCCTGTGTGAGCGTCGGGTAGTCGAGTCCGGGAATGTGCTCGGGGATGCCGGCCAGGTGGGCGGCGTCGGCGATCTTCTGGGGACCGTTCTCCATCGAGAGCATCAACCGGTAGAAGCTGGTGTTCAGCGAACGCTTGAGTGCCTCGGCGATGGTGCATCGACCACAGGATTCGCCGCCGACGTTTCCGATGGTCACGCCGTTGATCGTGAGCGGTGAACTGTCGAACCGTGCGGACAGCGGAATGTCTTCCATCAATGCTGCGACCAGACCGAAGACCTTGAACGCGGAACCGGTCTGCAGCGGCGCCTGGGCGTAGTCGAAGCCTGCTCCGTCGTCACCGCCGTAATAGGCGTCGACGCCACCGGTCTTGGGGTCGATGGACACTACTGCGGTCCGCAGGTCTTCCGGCTCGCCCTCGAGATTCCGCCTGACGGCGTTCAGCGCAGCTTCCTGCGCAACCGGGTCGATGGTCGTCGTGATCTGCAGACCAGCGGTGTTCAGCGTCTGATCGCTGATACCGGCCTCGGCCAGTTCCTTGAGTACCTGGGTCTTGATGTGGCCTTCGGGTCCTGGCGCCTGGTTCAGATCGGTCGGCCGATTGGCGGGGGCGACGGCCGGGAACTGCATCGCGTCGCGATCCGTCTTGGTCAGGCTGCCCAGTTCCACCATGCCGTTGAGAACGTAGTCCCAGCGCGCTTGCAGCGCGGACAGATTGGTCTCGGGGTCCAAGAACGACGGGCTCTGGATGACGGACGCGAGAACTGCGCCTTCCTCGACGCTCAGCTCACTGACCGGCTTGTCGAAGTACGCGTTCGACGCGGCGGCGATGCCGTACGCACCGCGACCGAAGTAGATGGTGTTGAGATACGCGGCAAGAATGTCGTCCTTGGACCATTCGCGCGCCATCTTGGCGGAGATGACGAGCTCACGCAGCTTCCTGTCGATACTGCGCTTGTCACCGACCAAGACGTTCTTCACGTATTGCTGAGTGATCGTCGAGCCACCGCCGGCGCTTTCCTTGCCCATCACGTTGTCGCGGGCAGCGCGAGCAAATCCGGAGATCGAGAATCCGGGGTTGGTGTAGAAGTTACGATCCTCCGCCGAGAGCACCGAATCGCGGACGTGAATCGGGATGGCCGACAACGCGACCTCGGTGCGGTTTCCCTCCGCCGGCACTACCTTGCCGAGCACGGTCGTGCCGTCGGCCATGTAGATGGTGGACACCTGATTGGTCTGCATGTCAGAGGGGCGCGGGACGTCGGTCCGGCTGTACGCGACAGCAAAAACCGACGCGGGCACGATGACCATCAGGAGCACGAGCACGTAGATGGTCCGCCGGACGTACCGCCACTTCGAGCGCTGCTTTTTCGCGGGCTTGGCCGACTTGTTCGACCGGGGCGAATTAGCCGACTTGCCCGATCGAGCCGACGACTGATCGCCACCCGTCGCACTCGATCTGTTAGATGGACTCACTCAACACTCCCGGTCGTGGATCCGGACTTACCGGCACCATTCCACCAGGGTGATATCTCGATCAGATAACTCCCGGCAACTGCGATACCGAAATGTCACCCTACCGGGCTGGCTACTCGCGACGTTCTGCTCGGACCGCGTTCCGATATCCGCGGAACGCCAGCCCGAGAGCGACGACGCAACCGAGCAGCACCAAAGACGGCGTCACGCCGGGATCGCCCTTGACGATCGCGACCACAGCGCCGATCAACGCCATGAGGGCGAAGACCGAGATGAAGCCGGCAATCAGCTCCATACGCTGGGCGCGCGAAGCCCGCCTCATCGAAACCGTGCGCAAGCGCGCATCACGACTTGACGCCGCCTGCGGTCAGACCGGCGATGATGCGTCGCTGGAAGATGAGAACCATGATGACCAGCGGGACCATCACGAGGGTTCCGCCGGCCATGATCGAGGTGTACGGCGTGACGAATGGGTCCGTTCCGGAGAACTTGGCCATCGCCACCGTGACGGGCGCGGTCTTGTCACTCGAGAGTTGGAGCGAGAGCAGATACTCGTTGACAGTTGCGATGAAGGCCAGAATCGCGGTGGTGAACAGCGCCGGCGCGGCGAGCGGCAGCATGATCAGGCGGAAGGCCTGGCCACGGGTTGCGCCGTCGATACGCGCCGCCTCCTCGAGCTCCCACGGAAGTTCGGAGAAGAACGACGTCAGCGTGTAGACCGTCAGCGGCAGCACGAACGAGATGTTCGGGATGATCAACGCTTTGTAGCTGCCGATCCAGCCGATGTCGGTGAACAGCTGGAACAGCGGAGTCACGAGGGCGACGACCGGAAACATGGACGCGCCGAGGATGATTCCGGTGACGAAGTATTTGCCACGGAAATCGAAACGCGAGAGCGCGTACGCCGTGAACACGCCGATGACCAAGGCGATCAGCGTGGTCGCGCCAGCGATGATGAGGCTGTTCATCAGTGCACGGGTGAAGTTCACCTTGGCGTCGGGATCGAGCGCCGCGGTGAAGTTGGAGAGCGTGAGATTGGTGGGCCACAGCGACGTCGAGAACGTGTCCGCCGGGTCGCGCAGCGCCGTCACGATCATCCAGTAGCAGGGAGCGAGTCCCCACACGATGATCAGTACGACGCCGATGTAGGTGCCGATCTTGCCGCGTAGTGCCTTGTTCATACCGGCTCCCCCTTCCGCTGCTTTTCCTGCGTGCTGACCGCATTGGCTCCGAGGAATCGGACCAGGATGAAGGCCACAGCGAAGATGATGAGGAACGTGATGGTGGACAGTGCCGACGCCGAATTGGCGCCGACGCGCATCTGATCGACCACCAGAACCGAGATGGTCGAGGTGGCCGGGTTGGATCCCATCATGATCGCGGGCAGGTCGTACATCCGCAGAGCGTCCATCGTGCGGAAGAGCACCGCCACCATGAGTGCGGGCTTGACCAGCGGAAGCGTGATCATGCGGAACCGCTGCCACGCCGTCGCACCGTCGACCTTGGCGGCCTCGTAGACGTCGGCTGGAATCATCTGAAGACCCGCGAGGATCAGCAACGCCATGAACGGCGCGGTCTTCCAGACGTCGGCGACGACGATCGCGAATCGCGCCGGCCAGGGGTCCGCCGTCCACAGGATGTTGGTGCCGAGGATCTTGTTGGCAATGCCGTCGTTGGCGAAGATGAAGAACCAGAGCTTCGCGGTGACGGCGGTGGGGATGGCCCAGGGAATCAGCACGGAAGCGCGGAGCAAACCGCGTCCGCGGAACGTCTTGGCCATGATCAACGCCATCGACAGACCGATCACCGTCTCGAGCAGGACGGTGACGACGGTGAAGCCGAACGTATTTCCGATCGACTGCCAGAACTGCGATCCGAGTGTGCCGGGCGGGCACGGAATCGAGCCGTTGGCGGTGTTGCAGGACTGGGTGATCCAGTTCTTGTAGTTGTCGAACCACGTGAACTGACCGGTGACGAACATGCCGGTCTCGGGATCGAGCTTCTTGCCGTCGCTGTGCATCGACATCCAGATCGCTCGTCCGAGCGGATACAGAATGATGACGGCGAGAACGATCAGCGACGGTGCGACGAACGCCCACACCGGAACTCGTCGACGCTTCTTCGGCTTGTCGGCCGACGCAGGCGGGGGCGAGGTCGGCGGGGGTGGAGTAGCTGCAAGGTCAGGCAGAACCTTGGTCAGGGATGTCCCTGCTGCCTCGGATGCCGACGGCTCTTCTAGCGGTTCCGGTGCACGGTGTCTCCCACCAACGCCCGAACGGTCGGGACCGGTTGAACCGGCCCCGACCGTGGGGTTGGTAGGCACAGCCGCGGAAGGATCCTGCGGTTCTGCCATTGCTTATTGCTCCTGGTAGATCAGTTACCGGCGGTTTCGATGCCGGCCTTGGTGTCCGCCAAGGCCTGCTCGACGGTCTTCTCGCCGCGAATAGCAGCGTAGGTGTTGTCGGAGATCGACTTCGACACCTGCGTGTAGTACGGCGTGACGGGGCGCGGCTGAGCGGTGGCGAGTGCTTCCTTCAGGGTCGCGAAGTACGGGAACTGAGCGAGCACTGCCGGATCGTCGTAGACAGCCGAGAGGACGGGTGCGCCGCCGACCTCGGTGAAGTACGTCTGCGACTTCTTGGTCTGCATGAACTCGAGGAAGTCACGAGCCGTGGCGGGTGCGTCCGAGTACGCGCTGATGCCGACGTTGTAGCCGCCGACGGTCGAAGCGCCCGGTCCGTCGACACCCGGAAGAACGGTGTAGCCGTACTTGCCGGCAACCGAGGTCTTCTCACCGTCGACCGAGAAGCCGGACCACGTGCGCATGAAGAGTGCCTTGCCGTCGCCGAACGCGGTCTGCGACTCGCCCTCGGAGTAGGTCAGCGCTTCCTGCGGGATCGTGTTGTCGGCGAAGTTGTCGACGATCGACTGAACGCCTGCCTTCGTCTTGTCGTCGATGGCCGGGGTGAGTCCGTCCGGGCCGACCCACGGGCCGTCGAAGGCGTTGGTGATCTCGGTGGTGTTGACCGTCAGGCCCTCGTAGTTCTTGAACTGACCGATGTAGCAGGAGATGCCGGCTTCGACAGCCTTCGGGCAGTTTTCCTTGAGCTCGGCCCACGTGGTGGGGGCCTTCTCGACGAGGTCCTTGCGGTAGTACAGGAACGCTGCGTTGGTGTTCTTCGGCGCTGCGTAGAGCTTGCCGTTGTAGGTGCCCGAAGCGACGGTCGACGGCAGGAGGCCGGACTCGTCGATCGCGAGGTCACCCTCGAGCGGCAGCAGCCAACCGTTTGCGGCGAACTGGGCGGTGTTGACGACGTCGACGCCGATGAGGTCGTACTCGTCGCTCTTGGCCTGCATGCGCTGGGTGATGTCGTCGACCTGCGCGTTGGCTTCCTTCGCCAGCGGCTTGAGCGTGACCTTCTCGTCCGGATGCTCGGCATTCCAGTCGGAGATGATGTTTTCGAGCGCCTCGTTCAGGGCATCCTGCCCCTCGACGATCGTGATGGGTCCGCGGCCTTCGCTCGAGGACGATCCCCCGGATGCGGCCGTGGTGCTGGTTCCGCTGTCCTTGTCCGAATCGGACGAACAGCCTGCCAGTACCAGCATGGACGCTGCCGTGGCTGCAATTGCAGCGCGGCGCATCGCCTTCGAGTTCAGAACCATGGATTCGCTCCCCGTATGTGTATGACAAATAGACGGTCACCGAGAGCCTGCTCACGGCATGCGCCATGAGTGCCGGCTCCCGGCATCGGCCCCTACTGTGGCACGAGACACCCCTACTTGTGGGTATTACGCCGAACCTGAATCGGTCATGTGTCGTTTGACAGGTCCACCTAACCCAGGCGACGCCCGTCGGTGGTGGCAAAAATGTGCACCTTCTCGGGGTCGACGCGCAGGTTGACGCGCTCGCCCTTCTGCGGCGGATTGCGCCAGTCACCACGCGAGACGATCTGCTGCAACCGTCCGCCGATCGTGGTCCGGCCGTAGACGTAGGCGTCCGAGCCCAGTTCCTCGACGACGTCGACCTCCATCGGCAGGCCTTCGGCGGCGATCTCGAGGTGCTCGGGGCGAATACCCAGAACAACCTCGGTTTCGACGACGCCGTTCATCGTCTCGCGCGGAACCGGAACGATCCCGTCACCGAATGCGACGCCGCCGTCGACGACGGGGAGGGTGAAGAGGTTCATCGCGGGTGAACCCATGAAGCCGGCGACGAAAACGTTCTTCGGCTTGTTGTACAGCTCGCGCGGCGAGGCGCACTGCTGCAGGATTCCCTTTTCGAGGACGGCGACGCGGTCACCCATCGTCATGGCCTCGACCTGGTCGTGGGTCACGTAAACCATCGTCGTCGCGAGGCGTCGTTGCAGCTGAGCGATCTGCGTACGTGTCTGCACACGGAGTTTCGCGTCGAGGTTCGAGAGCGGCTCGTCCATCAGGAAGACCTGCGGCTGGCGGACGATGGCGCGGCCCATCGCCACTCGCTGACGCTGGCCACCGGACAGCGCTTTGGGCTTGCGATCGAGGTACGGCTCGAGATCGAGCATCTTCGCGACCTCTTCGACGCGGGCGCGGATCTCCGTCTTGTTGGTTCCGGCGAGCTTGAGCGCAAAACCCATGTTCTCGGCCACCGACATGTGCGGGTACAGCGCGTAGTTCTGGAAGACCATCGCGATGTCGCGCTCTTTCGGCTCCTGACCGGTGACGTCGCGGTCGCCGATGAGGATGCGTCCACTGTGGACGTCTTCGAGCCCGGCGAGCATGCGCAGGGTGGTCGACTTTCCGCAGCCGGAGGGTCCGACGAGGACGAGGAACTCGCCGTCCTCGATCTCGAGGTCGAGCTTGTCCACTGCCGGAGTGTTCGATCCGGGGAACAGGCAGGTGGTGCTCTCGAAAGTCACTGAAGCCATGACGGGGTTGATCCCTTCTACCGGCAGGAACGTGCCGGACGATCCAAGTCGAGGGTGAGCGTGTGCGCTAGCAGCATAAACGTCCGTGTCGGCGCGCGAGCGTAGTCTTTCACGGTGAGTTCGGAGAAGATGCTGACCCGCATCGGTGCGCTGCTTCGCCAAGCGGAGTCCACCGACAATCCACACGAAGGTGAAGCCTTCATGGCTGCCGCTCAGCGGTTGGCCACCAGTTCCGCGATCGACCTGGCGGTCGCGCGTGCGCACACCGCGTCTTCGGAAAAGCGTGCGACGCCCACTCAACGGCTCATCACCATCGGCGAACCGGGCAAGCGCGGACTGCGAACGTACGCCCAGTTGTTCATCGCCATCGCCGCTGCCAACGACGTGCAATGCGACATCGCGCAGACGTCGGCCGTCATCTACGCCTACGGCTTCGCCGGCGACATCGACGTGTGCGAGGCCCTGTATTCGAGCCTGCTCTTCCAGATGGTGCGCGACTCCGACGCGTACGTGCGTTCCGGGGCGTACCGAGGCGAAACGTCCGTGCGGACCGTCGTCGAAACTCGTGGACGACGACGCGTCAGCACGCAGGTCCGCAAGCCGGTGGCCGGAGTGACGGCACGCCTGAACTTCCAGATGGCGTACGCGTCCCGCATCGGCGCTCGGCTGGCCGAGACGAAGCAGGAGACGGAGAAGACCGCGATCGCAGAATCTGCCACGTCGTCTTCCGAAACCGCACTCGTGCTGCGTAACAAGGAAATCGAGCTGAAGGACTACTACTCGTCCAACTCCAAAGCGCGTGGGACGTGGCGGGGCGGCGGCCGCGCAAGCGCCGGGCATTCCTCGCATGCTCGACGAGCGGGTGATCGGGCTGCGCGCTCCGCACGTCTGGGGAACCTTCCGGAGATCGGCGGGGTGCGCGGGCAGCTGGACTCGTGAGGGATACGCAGCGGAGCGCCGTCTACGAGGCAGAGACCTTGGTGCGCACCATGTTCGATCGCGCCGACCAGCGTGGACTTCGGAGCGTCGAGGTCATGGGTTCCACCATCACCTTGCCGGTCGAGCGCAAATTCGGTTCCGTGGAGTCGGTCCAGGCGTACTGCGATCAGCTACTCGGGCTGAATTGGGTACGGGAGACCTGGACTCGCGCAACCATTCCGGTGTCCGTACGGTCCCGCGGCGGCAATGCCGCCGCTCACTACTCGAACGACGTCATCGCCGTCCCGGACGACCGTGACGGCCGGTGGGCGCTACGCGAATTCGTTGTCTTGCACGAACTTGCGCACCACCTCGGCGACCCCGCCTCCGACGAGGCTTCCCACGGGCCCGAGTTCGTCGACCGCTACACGAGCCTTGTCGGCGAGATCATCGGGCCCGAGGCGGCCTTCGTTCTTCGAGCGATGTTCCTTGCCGGTGGTGTTCGAACGGACTAGATGTCAGCCCTCGGCGAACCCGGTGGTGTCCGTACCGGTCGGCTGGAATACTCGGCCTATGGATGCGCCGCGCAGACTGGTCCTGGTCAAGGGTGAGTCGGAACTCCCCGATCCGACTGTTGCCGTGCGCAAAACCCCACTGATTCGTGAAGCCTACGGACGAGTGCTGCGGGAGGTTCGACGCGATCAGGACCGAACTCTCGACGATGTAGCCGCAAAGGTCGGGATGTCGAAGCAATACCTCTCCGAGATCGAACGGGGCAAGAAGGAACCGTCGTCGGAAATTCTGCGCGCAATCTGCGAAGCGCTCGGGATGCCGCTCGAGCACCTGCTGTTCCGAGCGGGCAACCGGATCGTTGCGCTCAACTCCCTCACCTTCGGGCACTCTCCCGCACCGATCTCGGGTCCCGTCCTGATGGCGGCCTAGTCAGTTCCCTTCGATGAGGGTGTCAGCCAGTCCGTAGGAGATAGCGTCGTTGGCGGTGAAGATCCTGTCGCGATCGGTGTCCTTACGGAGCCGCTCGACGCTCTGACCGGTGTGCTTACTCAGAATCGCCTCGGTCTGCTCCCGGATTCTCAGGATCTCGGCTGCTTGAAGCGCGAGGTCCGAGATGGTGCCGCTACCTTGCGTCGACGGTTGGTGCAGCAGCACCCGCGAATGGGCAAGAACATGCCGATGGCCTGGAGTGCCGGCGGCCAGAAGCACTGCAGCAGCCGAAGCCGCTTGACCCATGCAGTACGTGGAAATCGTCGGTTTCAAGAACTGCATGGTGTCGTAGATCGCGAGCATCGCCGTGGTGGAACCGCCGGGAGAGTTGATGTACAAACCGATTTCGCGATCCGGGTTGTCGGCTTGCAGATGCAGCATCTGAGCCATCACGACGTTGGCGACGCCGTCGTCGATCTCTGTGCCGAGAAAGACGATGCGCTCGTTGAGCAGCCTGCTGAAGATGTCGAAAGATCGCTCACCCGTTGGTGTTCGCTCGATGACACTGGGAATCGTGTACTGGGACATGACGTCACAATCCGATCTTGGGGAAGGTGGCTTGCGGTGCTATCTCGGCGAAGGACGTCACGACGCGGTCGACGATTCCGTACTCGCGCGCCTGCTCGGCGGTGAACCAGCGATCCCGATCGCTGTCGGTCTCGATCTCTTCGACGGTCCGGCCCGTTTCGGCGGCGAGGATTTCCTGCGATTGACGCTTCATCAGCTCGAGGCTCTCGGCCTGGATCGCAATGTCCACCGCAGTGCCACCGATACCCGCCGAAGGTTGGTGCATCATGATGCGGCTGTGCGCCAGGCTGATTCGCTTGCCGTGGGTCCCGGAGCAGAGGAGCACCTGGCCCATGCTGGCCGCGAAGCCCATCGCGACCGTCACGACGTCATTGGGGATGAGCTTCATGGTGTCGTAGATGGCCAGACCGGCAAACACCGATCCGCCAGGTGAATTGATGTAAAGCACGACGTCGCGCTTGGGGTCGGTGGTGGCGAGGAGCACCAGTTCCGAACACACACGTTCGGCCATGGCGTCGTTGACCTCGCCGGTGAGCAGAATGGTTCGCTGTCGGAAGAGCCTGTCTGTCAACAGGTCACGGTAGCCGGTATCGGTGGGCGCTTCAGTAGTCATGAATCCATTCCTACCGGCGCGGCAGTGCCGCGGCCCCGCCTGTCTGCTGTGGGCAGACCACCCCTGTTTTTACCCGCCCCCCTGTTTGACTGCCGCCTTTTTTGCCTGCCCCCCCTTTCTGAGCGAACGGCACGTTCAGTCGATCTAAGGCGCCGAAAGTACCGTTCGCTCGAAAAGGGGTGGGCACAAGATCGGGCAAACCCGTCACCGACGGCGGCGGTAGCGGTACCGCGCACACCCGGCCATGATGGGAGAAGACAACCATTCCTCTCGTCAGGAGCGTGGCATGACTCGTCCGGTACGCATCGGTGTTCAACTCCAACCCCAGCACGCACCCGATTACGGGTTGATACGCGACGCCGTCTTGCGGTCCGAGGACGCCGGGGTGGACATCGTCTTCAACTGGGACCACTTCTACCCGTTGACCGGCGATCCCGACGGCGCACACTTCGAGTGCTGGACCATGCTCGGCGCCTGGGCCGAGCAGACCGAACGCGTCGAGATCGGCGCCCTGGTCACCGGTGGTGGCTACCGCAATCCGGATCTACTCGCCGACATGGCGCGAACCGTCGACCACATCAGCGGCGGACGCCTGATCCTCGGCATCGGTGCCGGCTGGTTCGAGAAGGACTACGACCAGTTCGGATACGACTTCGGCACTCCCGGTTCACGGCTGAAACTGCTGGGCGAATATCTCCCCCGCATCACGGGCCGCCTGGCGAAGGGCAACCCGCCGCCGACGCGCAACATCCCGGTCCTCATCGGGGGTGGTGGCGAGAAGAAGACCCTGCGCCTGGTCGCCGAGTACGCCGACGTCTGGCACAGCTTCGGCGACCGTGAGACACACCTGCGCAAGTCAGACATCCTCTCCGACCACTGCGCCGACGTGGGCCGGAACCCGCTGGAAGTAGAGCACTCGGTTCCGTGGCCTGGGCTCGAAAATGCAGCCGACCTGGTCGCCGACGGTGTCTCGCTCTTCACCGTCGGCGTCAGCGGACCGGACTACGACCTCACGACGCTTGCCGAGGCCATCGGTTGGCGCGACGACAACACACCGCCTGCGTTGAGCGGGCTGGCCTGAGCGGTACCAAGGACTTCGTCGTTGTCGGCGCCGAGAACGGGCGGCGCCGACGTCAGACGTGGCCTCTGGCCGGAGAAGTTGACCGGGAAGGCCACTTGCTTCAACGGTCCGAGCGTCGGATGGTCGACGGTTCCGACCATGCCGAGCGCGGCAGTGTGGGGATCGGAGTAGATCTCGTCGAGATGGCGGATCGGTGAGACCGGTACGGCGCGTTGGGCGAGAAGAGCGCACCAGTGTTCGACGGTCTCCGATGCGAAGGCGCTGGTGAGTTCTCGTTCCAGACTCTCGCGGTTCTCCACTCTGTCGCGGTTGTGGGCAAAACGCGAATCGGTGACCAGTTCACTCCTTCCGATGGCCTCGGCCAGCGACGCCCACATCGCGTCGTTGCCGACAGCGATGACGAAGTACCCGTCGCTGGCAGGAAATGCTTGATACGGAGCAAGATTCGGATGACCGGAGCCCAACGCAGTCGGGCGCTCACCGGTGGCGAAGTAACTGGTCGCCCAGTTGACGTGCATCGCGAGTTGGCACTCGTACAGCGACGTGGTCACGTACTGTCCGCGTCCGGTCCGGCCTCGCTCGACCAATGCGGCCAGGACACCGACCAGTCCGAAAAGTGCTGCGCCCAAGTCTCCCAACGCAAATCCGGATTTCATCGGAGCGCCGCCGGGCTCACCGGTGAGCGACATGAGCCCACCCGCGGCCTGCGCGATCATGTCGTATCCCGGTTCGTCGCGCAGCGGTCCTTCTTCACCGAAGGCAGAGATGTGCAGGGTGATCAGATGCGGGTATCGCTCGGACAGTGCCTGGTAGTCGAAGATCTTCTGTAATCCGCTGCCCGGCTTGAAGTTCTCCACGACCACATCGGTCTCTTCGAGCATGCGGTGGATGATCTCCTGTCCTTCGGTGGACTTGAGGTCGATCGTGACCGACTTCTTGCCGCGGTTGATCGCGAGGTAGTAGGCGGCATCTACGCCGACGAAGGGAGGCCCCCACGAACGCGTGGGGTCGCCGCCTTCAGGGTGTTCGATCTTGGTGACGTCGGCTCCGAGATCGGCAAGCGACATGGTTGCGTACGGCCCGGCAAGGATCTTCGACAGATCGAGCACGCGGACACCAGCCAAGGGTGTGGGGCCTGTTGGAGAATTCACTGGTGAACCCCTGCTACGGAGAGGAACTCGGCTACGACGTCACGTGCATCATCCAGCTCGACGTCACCGCCGTCGGTGATCACGTCGAGATTGCCGAGTGCAGCCGACGGCACCTTCCCCACAAGACCGGCCAGGTAGGAATTCGCCACCAGCAGTGACCGGTACCCATTACCGTGTCGGATGCCGTGGTCCGCAAGGTCGAAGAGCAGGGTCGCCATGACGGTACGAGCCAACTCGTCGGAGTACCTTGCACTCGCAGCCTGCGCGGCATCGTCAGATCCGGAGATCAGACGATCTCCTTCATCGACCAGTTCCTCCCAGCGCCGCAACAGAACTCCGGACCCGGCTTCGCAATCCGGTCCGACGGTGGATAAGATGTCCGTCATAGCTCCCGCGACCGTGCGGTGCGAGTTGAACTTGCGTAGGCACCGAAGTACGTCCAGCGCAATGACATTGCTCGAGCCCTCCCAGATCGAGCCCAAATGGGCATCCCGCACTAGTCGCGCGTTGGCCCATTCCTCGATGTAGCCGTTTCCTCCGCGCACCTCCATGGCCTCGCCGGTGACCACCCGCGCGCGTTTGCAGACAAAGTGTTTGGCGATCGGTGTCAGTACCCTGATCAGTGCGCGCGCCTGTTCGTCGCCGCCGTCTGCTGCCTGAAGACACTGTGCGCTGTACGCGACCAGGGCCAGCGAAGCCTCGGCATCGAGTGCAAGGGGAAGAAGTGTCGCCCGCATCAGCGGCTGCTCGAAGAGCCTCTTACCGAACACGACTCGACTCTTCGAATGTTCGACGGCTTCACGGACTGCTCGGCGCATGAGAGCGCTCGAACGCATCGCATTGGACAGGCGAGACGTGTTGACCATCTCCGCCATCTGGCGGAACCCTCGATCGAGTTCACCGACCTGGAGTGCGTGCGCGCGGTTCAGCGTCACCTCGCCGCTCGGCATGGAACGCGTACCCAGCTTGTCCTTGAGACGATCGATCGTGAGGTTGTTGCGCTCGCCGGATCCCAAGGTCTTGGGCACCATGAACATTCCGACTCCACGCGTCGAACCATCCTGTCCGCCCGGGAATCTCGCGAGGGTGATGATCACATCGGCATCCGGGTTGGAGGCGAACCACTTCTTGCCCGTCAGAACCCATCCGTCACCGTCGCGCTCGGCGCGTGTTTCGGTGCAGGCGATGTCGGTGCCTGCCTGAATCTCGGTCATGAACATCGCACCCGTCTTCGCCTGCTCGGGGTCCGTCGACGTCAACGCGTCGATCCAGGGCGCGAACACGGCCGGATCACCGAACATACGCAGGGTCCGCGCAGCAGCATCTGTCATCGACACCGGACAGGCCAGCCCGAACTCTGCCTGCACGAAGATGTACGACGCGAGGTACTTCGCGAGTGGCGGATGCACGGAGTCCCATCCGTGCAACCCTTTTCGGTGCGACATGGCGGACAGGCCGTACTCGTTGTACGCCGCCCGGCACAGTTCCAGGTAGGCCGGGTGATAGGAAATCCGGTCGACGCGGTCACCGGCCTTGTCGAATTGCTGCAGCACCGGCGGGTTCTTGTCCGCGATGTCGGCAAGCTCGGACAAACGGCCGGCGGCATCTCGGCCCAGTCGGTCGAGCAATCCGTTCAACGTCTCTCGGTCCGCCCCGGCGGTCCATCTGTCCACTACCGCTGTCAGAGCGGGGTCGGTGTGTGCAAAGTTCATCAGTGGTCAACGCCTTTCAGGGTGGAAGCATCAGTCATGTTCGAGGAGCTCGTCGACTCCAGCACTTGCCCGTGCAGCGCACTCCTGCGCAACAAAGAAGTCATACAGACAAGGGAGAGAACGACATACACGAGCCCTAGAGCTACGACCGGCCAGATCGAGTTGGTTCGCGTCAGCAGATACTGGCTGACCATCGGGGCCGTTCCGGCAAATACGGCGGTCGACAATTGGTACGACAGAGAGATGCCGGTATACCGAACATTGGTGGGGAAAACCTGTGCCAGAATGCCGGCCAACGCGGCGTAATACATTGCGTGAGGCGCCGTCGCGAGGACCATCCCCAGAATCGCCAAGGGCACGGAGCCCGTCTGAACCAGCACGAACATCAGTGGTAGGAGCACGATCTCCGGAAGCAGCATCCAACGGACCGCTTTCGACGGATCGATCCGCGTGGCCAGCACAGCACCGAAAGGCTGTACGAGCGCCTGGGCTACCAGTGCCACGGTGATCACGAGGAGGAAGTCACTACGCTCGAAGCCGAGATCCGTTGTCGCCCAGGAGAGCGCAAAGGTTGTCTTGACGTACGTGATGGCAACACCGGCAACCACAGCGCCGACGCCGAGAGCAAGTTCGACGGGATGCGACCGCAACACTTCGACCAGCGGCATCCGTGTACGCTCCTGTGCCGCAACAGCCTTCTTCATCTCGGGTGTCTCGGAGATGTGCAACCGGATGTAGAGAGCGACGATCACCAAAGCTGCGGATCCGAGGAACGGCAGACGCCAACCCCACGACTCGAACACGGAATCCGACATCAACGTCAGGCCGAGGAAGGCCAGCGTCGCGAGCAGGTTGCCGACCGGTGAACCCTGCTGCGCAAACGCACCGTAGAGCACCTTTTTCTTCGGGGGAGCGAACTCGGTGGCGATCAATACGGCGCCACCCCATTCGCCGCCCATGGCAATGCCCTGGAGAACACGCAGTGCCACAAGCAGTATCGGTGCCCAGATCCCGATCTGGGAGTACGTAGGGAGGAGGCCGACACCGACGGTTCCCAACCCCATGAGCGCGAGGGTGATGATCACGGCGTTCTTGCGACCGAACTTGTCTCCGAAATGACCGAACACCACTCCGCCGACCGGACGAGCCACGAATCCCACGGCAAAAGTCGCGAAGGCTGCGAGTGTCCCCACCGCCGGCGACGCATCCGGGAAGAACAGCGGGCCGAGCACCAAGGCGGATGCGGTTCCGTAGATGTAGAAGTCGAACCATTCGATGGTCGTTCCGACAAACGCCGTGATTCCGGCCTTGCGTGCCTGTTTGGTGTTGTATTCAGGCGGATTGGTGTCTTGACCTGGGTGTTGATCCACGGTTCTCCCTGATTCTCGCGTCGGGCATCACCAAGGGATGCAATGTGAGGCGTGAATCACTATCGTCCGAAATCCATGTAGAGTCCAAGACTTAGTTCGACTTATTTATGTGGGAGAACCACATAATGAAACCCGGGAGGAGCGACGTGGAACTGCGTCAACTGCGCGCGTTTCTCGCAGTCGCCGACGAACTTCATTTCGGCCGGGCCGCCGAGCGACTCCACATCGGGCAGTCCCCGCTCAGCCAGACCATTCGGGGGCTCGAGCGTGAACTGGGTACCGACCTGTTCGTCCGGACCACCAGATCAGTGCAACTGACAGCCGCCGGCGAAGCCTTGGTCACGCCCGCACGGATCATCGAAGCGCAGATCGCCGTGGTACGAGAAATCGCATCGGCCGCGTCGACTGGCGAGACGGGCCGTGTCACAGTGGGTTTCGGCGGAACAGGCGGCTACACCGTCCTGTCGGCCCTCACACGGTCCTTGGCCGACTCCCATCCGGGAATCGAACTGGAACTACGGCCGCAGATGTACTCGGGTGAGGTGCTCGACGCTCTCCGACGCGGAGCACTGGACATGGGCATAGTCGGCCTGCCCATTCCGCGCGGATTCGAGACTCACACTGTGCGGGAGGAAACCTTGATGGTCGCGGTTCCGGCCAGGCATCACCTCGGTACGCATGACTCGGTGTCACCGGAAGACCTGGCAACCGAGCGATTCGTGATGTATCCCGCCGAGCACGGCTCGGTGGTGCGCGATGCAACGTTGTCCGTTTGCGCCACAGCAGGTTTCACGCCCACCATCGCACACGAAGCCCCCGATCCGTACAGCCTGTTGGCCATGGTCGGAGCGGGGGTCGGGATCGCCGTCGTCGTGGAGTCGACGGCGCATCTGTCCATGGACGGGGTCGTGTACCTGCCGATCGCCGGGGCCACGCCCACGCTGAAAATCGCGATGGCATGGCGACCCAACAATCCGACGCCGGCAGTACACACCGTCACCAGGGTACTGAGGGAGCAGCCTTAGGCTCTCGCGAGAACTCCGGCGAAATCTGTTCCCACAGGCAGAGTTCCGTACTCGTGACCACGGTCGGCGCCGAGGCGAGCGGCAATGAACGCATCGGACGAGGCGGCCGGGGAGTGGCGCACCATGAGCGAAGCCTGCAGTGCCAACGCCATAGCCTCGACGACGGTCCGAGCGCGGAGTTGAGCGTCGGCAGGTGCCATCGTGGCGAGCTCACCGAGTTGGCGTCGTACCCGATCGAGGTGCTGATCGAGGACCGGGTTGTTGCCGCGGGCGAGGTTGATCTCGTGGTCGAAGGCGGCAACGGAGTCGGGTTCACGGGTCATCGCGCGCAGGACGTCGAGCGCGATGACGTTGCCCGACCCCTCCCACACGGCCATGACGGGCTGCTCACGGTAGCGACGGGCAAGCGGGAAGTCCTCGGTGTAACCGTTGCCGCCCAGGCACTCGAGGGCTTCGTAGGAGTGGTGCGGGCCGCGCTTGCAGATCCAGTACTTCGCAACAGCCGTCGCGAGTCGGCGGAACGCCTTTTCCTGCTCGTTCGCGTCCTCGTCCTGCGCGCGAGCCAATCGCAGTGCGGTGATGGTGGCGGCTTCGGATTCGAGAGCCAGATCGGCAAGCACCGAGGTCATCGCCGGCTGATCTGCCAGGACGGCACCGAAAGCGCTGCGGTGCCGTGCATGCCACACCGCTTCGGCGACCGACTGACGCATACCTGCCGTGCTGCCGAGGATGCAGTCGAGTCGCGTCTGGGACACCATTTCGATGATGGTCCGCACGCCACGACCCGGTTCGCCGATCATGGTGCCGACGGTGCCGTCGAGTTCGATCTCGGACGACGCGTTGGACTTGTTGCCCAGCTTGTTCTTCAGACGCTGGATACGGAAGACGTTGCGTGTGCCGTCGGGCAGGATGCGGGGGAGAAGGAAGCAGGAAAGTCCCTCACCGGCAGCACCTTCGGCCTGAGCAAGAACCAGGAACGCGTCGGACATCGGCGCGGAGCAGAACCACTTGTGTCCGGTGAGCAGGTAGTCCGCACCCGGACCGCCACGTCCGGCCGGCTTGGCGATGGTCGTGTTGGCTCGCACGTCGGAGCCGCCCTGCTTTTCCGTCATCGACATTCCGAATATCGCGGATGCCTTTCCGGGAGCATCCAACTCGGGGGTGTAACTCCGAGAAAGGGCTCGCGGCGTCCAGAGAGCGGCCACGTCCGGTTGCAGCTCGAGCGAGGGGATCACGGCGTGCGTCATGGAGATCGGGCACGCGTGGCCCGGTTCGACCTGGGAGAACAGCATGAATGCCGCGGCCCGAGCCACGTTGGCACCCGGCTTCGGGTCAGCCCAGGCAGAGGTGTGAGCACCGTGCGCAACGGCAGCAGAGATGATCCGGTGATACGACGGATGGTATTCGACCTCGTCGATGCGGTTTCCCCAGCGATCGAAGGTCTTCAATTCGGGGATCACCGTGTTGGCCAGCTCGGCGTCGTGCTGGAATCCAGCACTGCCAACCAGTTCACCAATATCGGTGAGTTCGCTTGTGGCCCAATCGGCGTCGTGACGCGCGACGCCTTCGGCCAGGACCGTATCGAGCAGGAACTCGTTGACGTCCGTGCGCGGTACCGACTGGTTGAGCACTGCATGGGTGCGATGCGGAGCCGGGTGGGTGACGGTCTTCTCGGAAATATCAGTCATGACAGGCCTTTCAGCTCGCTGCGCGGATGAGGTGCTTCTGGATCTTGCCGGTCGGTGTACGCGGAAGAATCGTCGCGAACACCACTTCACGCGGAATCTTGTAGCGCGCCAACTTGTCCGAGAGGTAGTCCTTGATGTCATCGGCGCTGATGACATCCGGTTCACGCCAGACGACGTGCGCGACGACGGTCTCGCCCCATTCTTCGTTGGGTTTTCCGACAACGGCGACGTCGACGACGTCCGGGTGGCCGGAGATCACGTCCTCGACCTCCTTGGAGTAGACGTTCTCGCCGCCCGTGATGATCATGTCCTTCGCGCGGTCGACGATGAAGAGGTAACCGTCCGCATCCTTGCGCGCCAGATCGCCGGTGCGATACCAACCGCCGTCGGCAAAAGCAGCCTTCGTGGCAGCGGGGTCGTCGAGGTACCCCTGCATGACGGTGTCGGCGCGCAGCCAGATCTCACCGATCTGATCGGGCTCCGCGTCGGTGCCGTCATCGGCAACCAGGCGCAGGTCGACGCCGGCCAGCGCGACGCGGCCGATCGAGCCCGCCTTGCTCAACTGCTCTTCGGGGTACAGCACGGTGCCCACCGGCCCGGTCTCGGTCATGCCGTAGACCTGCCGGAATTCGGTGGTGCCGTACGACTCCACCAGTCGCCGAGCGACATCCGCGCCGATCGGTCCCCCGCCGTACAACCACGCACGAACGCTTCCCAGGTTGTAGTCGGCAAAGTTCGGCACGAGGTTGAGTGCAGTGGTGTAGATGACCGGCGGGCCGAAGCAGAGGGTAATGCGTTGTTCCTGAACTGTTTCCAGGAATTTGACGGGATGGTACTCGCGCAGCAGCACGACGGTTCCGCCCATGTAGAGCGTGGACATGAACCAGTTGTTGAGCGGGGAAGCATGCCAGATCGGCACGGCCATGAGCAGTCGCTCGTCCCGAGTCGTCGACACGGCGAGGGCCGCGGTGACGGCAACACCGACGACGTTGCGGTGGCTGTGGACGCAGCCCTTGGGCGAGCCGGTAGTCCCCGAGGTGTAGAGGATTTCAGCCGGATCGTTCTCGTCGATGTCGATACCGTCGACGCCCTCCTGGCGGGTGATGGCGTCGTCGAAGAAGTCGAAACCGTCTGCGACAGAGTCCGTGCTGATCAGCTTGGCCGTTGTCTCCAGTCGACCGACAACCTGCGCCAACTCACCGTCGAAGACGCACACCGACACCTTCGCGTGTCCCAGCACGTAGGCAACTTCCGGAGTCTGCATCTTGTGGTTGATGGGGACCACGACGGCGCCCAAGCGCCAGGCACCGAGCATCGCGTACACGAATCCCGGAGTGTTGTAACACATCAGCGCGACGCGGTCGCCCGGCTCCACGCCCAGCGACTGCAAATAGCCTGCGGCGCGTCGACTTCCGTCCTGAACCTGGGAGTACGTGTGATCGTGACCGTCGAATATCAGGAAGGGTTTGTCCGGGGTCTTGGTGACGTTGCTGTCGAATACGCGAACGATATTCATCGAAGTCCTTGTCGGAGAATCACGCTCGAAGAGAGTTCATTCCATCGAGCTGTTGAGTACGGCGTCGGGTATCTGGAGGGTGGCGAAGATGACGGCAACCGCCTCCTCGAGGGAGTAGCCGAAGCTCTCGCCGGTGGCAGTCTTCTGGATGACGAGGCCGAAGATCGCAGACCAGAAGGCCTTGGACTCGACGTCGATGCCCGCGCGCAGCTGCCAGCCGGTGCGGATCAAGGTACGGAGGAGGGCGGTTTCGCCCGAGGAGTGCAGAGTGCGAAGCGTTTCGGAGATCAGGTCGCGGAGTTCACCACGACGACCCGTCATCATCATCGCTTCCACGAAGAGTTCGACGCTGGGAGCGCCCGAGCCCAGGAGGGATCCGACCAGCTTCTCGGTGTAATCGCCGACCGTGTCGGCGTCGGCGGCATCGACCTCGGCACGCTTGCCTGCGCGCAGAACGGCCGCGCACGCCACCTCGACGAAGAGCTTTTCTTTGGAGCCGTAGTAGTAGGTCACCTGGTTGGGATGGGCGCCGGCGGCCGTGCAGATCTGCGCGATGGAGACGCTGTCGCCGTGCTCGAGGAACAGCTCGGTTGCGGCGTTGAACAGCGCCATGCGCGTCTGCTTGCCCGACTCACGCGTCGCGCGCGCTGCGGGAACTGCCTCGGTGGCCATCACGAACTCCTACTTGTTTGTACGACAAACAATAACTCGGCGTTGTTTGTATGGCAAACAATTTCTTCCCGACGCGATGACATGTCGACTTCTATCGACATGTCTGATGTGCGGGATTACTCTCTGAACATCGAGCACCCGAGAACTTCGGCTTTTCTGCGAGGAGGCGCCCTGCAATGCTCGCGCGATCCGGCTTCTCCCTGCCCACACGCACGACTCTCACGGGCGACTGGGCAGATTTGTTGCGCGAGCATTTTGTCGCGCTCGACGTATCCGATATCGGAGACGGCGATCGATTCAGCGGGGCCGTCCACTCGGCCCAACTCGCACACGTTCGGGTATCCGCAGTTCAATCGATGGAACAACGAATAGTCCGTAGCAACAGCCTCATCAAAAGCGACGGCGCGGACTATCTGCAGATCGGGATGATCCGCCGCGGTAGCGCGGTAGTGCGCCAAGACGACCGCGAATGCGTCCTGCGACGTGGCGACTACGTCCTGTACGACACCACGCGCCCCTTCGATTGGCAGATCGAGGGACACGCACACGACGGCATCTGGGGACTCGAGGTGTTCACCTGGCCACGGTCGTACCTGTCGCTCAGCGACGCGGAGGTCACGAGCCTGACCGCCATCGCCTTCGACGGACACGCGGGCCTGAGTGGCCTGCTTGGTCGCTTTCTTCACGATCTTGCCTCCGTCCGCATGACGTCCGACGCAAGCGGAGACGAAGAGGAAGTCGTCAACGAGATCGGCAACCTGGTCAAGTCCGTTCTTCACACAACTGCGCGACCGATCACCTCGCGGCGAACCAGCCTCTACGAATCCGCCCTGTCGGTCATAGACGCCCGCATCGCAGACCCGGCCCTGTCTCCGGTGGACATCGCGGGATCGGTCAAAGTCTCCATTCGGCAGTTGCACCGAGCCTTCGCCGAACACGGCACGACGGTGTCACGGTCGATTCGCAGCCGTCGACTCGACGGTTGCCGTCGTGAGATCGTGCAACGACACGGAGTAGAGCGGTCGCTGACCCAGATTTCTCACCGCTGGGGATTCACCGACCTGGCCGCCTTCAGTCGAGCCTTCAAGGCGGAATTCGGGATCAGCCCGCGGCGGTACCGGTCGCAAGCAGCGGCCCCCACAAGTACTACCCGCTGATCTGTAACATCTTCGGACACTTACCCATTGAACATGGTGTTCAAAATTTTCTGTCGCCGAAGCGTATCCACAATTCTTGGCACGGTAGGCCAAGCATCGGGCGCTGACGGCCAAGTTTGCTCGGCTGAGCGGGCGTAGATTTTCGGCACGGCGTTGCCAAGTGCCAGGCACCCGATTCGACCACCTACATCACAGGGAGCACTCATGGAATCTGCAATCGGCGAACACCTTCAATGCCCGCGCACTCTGACCAGGCGGGTCCCGGATACCTATACGCCACCGTTTCCCATGTGGGTCGGGCGCGCAGACGACACATTGCACCAGGTCGTGATGGGCTATCTCGGCGTGCAGTTCCGCGGCGAGGATCAGCGCCCGGCAGCACTGCGGGCGATGCGGGATATCGTCGCCGGCTTCGACTTGCCGGACGGACCGGCACACCACGATCTCACCCATCACATCGACAACCAGGGCTACGAGAACCTGATCGTGGTCGGTTACTGGAAAGATGTTTCTTCCCAACATCGTTGGAGCACATCACCTCCAGTGTCCTCCTGGTGGGAGTCCGAAGACCGCCTGTCGGACGGATTGGGGTTCTTCCGCGAGATCGTGGCACCGAGAGCCGAACAATTCGAAACGCTCTACGCGTTCCAAGACGACCTCCCCGGGGTGGGAGCTGTCATGGACGGTGTCAGCGGCGAAATCAACGAGCACGGCTACTGGGGTTCGATGCGCGAGCGGTTTCCGATCTCCCAAACCGACTGGATGCAGGCCTCGGGCGAACTGCGGGTCGTCGCCGGTGACCCCGCCGTAGGTGGACGCGTAGTAGTGCGGGGACACGACAACATCGCACTGATCAGGTCCGGGCAGGACTGGGCCGACGCGGAAGCAGACGAGCGCAGCCTCTACCTGGACGAAATCCTGCCCACTCTTCAATCGGGCATGGACTTCCTCCGCGACAACGGCCCGGCCGTCGGGTGCTACAGCAACCGATTCGTACGCAATATCGACATCGACGGAAACTTCCTCGACTTGAGCTACAACATCGGCCACTGGGCCTCCCTCGACCAACTCGAACGGTGGTCGGAATCCCACCCGACCCATCTACGGATCTTCACGACGTTCTTCCGGGTGGCCGAGGGCCTGTCGAAATTGCGTCTCTACCATGAGGTCTCGGTATTCGATGCCGCCGATCAGCTCTACGAGTACATCAATTGCCATCCCGGGACCGGAATGCTGCGCGACGCGGTGATCACCGCCGAGCACTGACCGAAGTCGCCGGCAATCTTCGGCCACATTCTTTCCCTCGGAGGCAACTCGAGATATGTTGACGGGTGTCGACATATCTCAGTAGAGACCATCGAGGAAGCGCGGACAGCAGACAGTGACTACTCAACGAAACGAAGAGTTGGCGTTTGCTGTGCTGGCCGACCAAGTGCGTCGACAGATTCTCGACACGCTGGCTACCCACGGCGAGTGCAACGCGGGCTTCATCAGCGATCAAATTTCGACGGTCGGTCGCACCACGGTATCCACACATCTCAAGGCGCTGCGGTTGTCCGGCGTGATCGTCGAACGGCGTCAAGGACGTCATCGCCTGTTCTCGATAGATCCATCGGGGCCCGCCAACGATGCACTCCAGTTCCTGCGCGACGTCCTCGGGCGAGCGCTGGAAGCAGGTTCGAACGCCTCCGAGTTGCCGGCCACTGCGACTGAGGATTCAGACGTCGCATCGGTGCGTCGCCGAGCGTGAGGCCTTGTTGAGCCCCAGCACCTATTTCAGGCAGGAAGTAGAACGTGCCAGGTCTCTCCGTAACGGCACAGATCGTGACGACCGACCCACCAGGGTCAGCCTTCGAGCGCCTCGAAACGGGGCAACTGCTCGAACTCGAATGTGAGCAACTGACGGTCGGGGCCGCTGCCGCCATCTCCCTTCCCGTCGGCGACGGCGCACGCGCAGATCCAGTCGGAATGCCGATCACGCTGTTGGGATACGTCGCCGGCGTGAAGCGGGGCCGATCGGTCGTGATCGTGCACCACCAACCGTGGCGCGGCCGCCTGACGATCCGGTTCTTTCCCGACGGCGCCGGGACCCGGATCGTTCTCGAGTCCAGCCTCGATCAGGACGGCATTTCCTGGCTTGCCAACAAGCGCGGATTCGCTCCACCCGAACCTCCGCGTTCCGACCGACATCGGATCGGGCTGCTGGTCAGCAAATCCGGCCCGGCAGCTGTATTCGCCCAGGCGACTGAAACACTCGCAGCCCTGGCCGTGGAAGAAATCAATGCCGACGGCGGCATCGGCGGCGTTCTCGTCGACTTGGTGATCGGCGATGACGCTTCCGACTCGGCGGCCGGAGCGGCGACCGCACTGCGATTGGTGAAAAGCGGATGTCGCGCCGTTTTCGCGTGCGTGACATCGTCGACCTTCAATGCCGCTGCATCTGCATTGCAGAACACCGGTGTGTTGTTGGTGCACACAGTTCTCAACGAGGGAGGTCGATCGCGTCCGGGAGTCCTTCGATTAGGTGAGCGACCACTCGACCAGACGCGAGCGGGCATACCCGCAATGATGTCCGAGACCGGTTCTCGCACTTGGTTCCTGGTCGGCCAGCAGTATTCGTGGTCGTTCGGAGCGCATTGGGCGGCCCGGCGTGTGATCGCCGAATCCACAGGTTCGGTGGCCGGCGAAGTCTACGTACCGTTGGGGACAACCGACTTCTCACGCATCATCGAGTCGATAGCCGACTCCGGGGCCGAACTGATTCTTTCCACCCTGGTGGGCCATGACGAGGTCTTCTTCGAACGACAATGCGCCCAGCACGGACTGCGGGCCACCACGCGGACGTTTGCATTGGTCCTCGACGAGGCCACTCAGCAGCTCATCGGCAATTCCGATGCTGACGGAGTCTGGGCGGCATTCGGCTACTTTCAATCCGCAGCCGGCGATCACGACCTCGAAAAGCGATACAGCGCGAGCTCGAACGAACTCCTGCCTCCGCTCAGTTCCCTGTCGGAGACAACGTACGAAGCGATCGTCGCTTACGCACGCGCCGTCGAACGAACGTCCGCAGGCGATCCGGAAACAGTACTTCGGCAGCTTGTCACGACGTCGAAAAGCTCTACGAACAACGGCGTTCCACTGCATCGACCGATTCTGCTCGCTGAATCACGCCGTGGGCGCCTGTACCCCCGTTCTCTCTGAGCGCGCGTAACCCGAACTTAACGAGTCAATATGTCGATACCTATTGACGCAATTATGGATCCGGCCCTAGTCTGAAAGACAAGTGAAGCCGATCACATCAGGAGCACACTTCTCATGGCGACAATCCGACCTGACGACAATGCAATAGACACCGCCGCAAAGCATTACGGCATCACTCTCGACCAATCAGCCCGGCTCGAGTGGCCGGCACTGATCGACGGAGCACTGGGCTCCTACGACGTCGTCGACCAGTTGTACGCCGACGAGGCAACCCCGCCGACCACGTCACGTGAGCACACGGTGCCAACATCGAGCGAAAATCCTTTGAGCGCTTGGTATGTGACCACAAGCATCCCGCCGACGTCGGACGGCGTCCTGACCGGCCGACGCGTGGCGATCAAGGACAACGTGACCGTGGCCGGAGTTCCGATGATGAACGGGTCTCGGACAGTAGAGGGGTTCACTCCGTCTCGCGACGCGACTGTGGTCACTCGACTACTGGCGGCCGGTGCAACCGTCGCGGGCAAAGCTGTGTGTGAGGACCTGTGTTTCTCCGGTTCGAGCTTCACACCGGCAAGCGGACCGGTCCGCAATCCATGGGACCCACAGCGTGAAGCAGGTGGATCATCCGGTGGCAGTGCGGCTCTCGTCGCAAACGGTGACGTCGATTTTGCCATCGGCGGGGATCAGGGTGGATCGATCCGGATCCCGGCGGCATTCTGCGGCGTCGTCGGACACAAGCCGACGTTCGGGCTCGTCCCGTATACCGGTGCATTTCCCATCGAGCGAACAATCGACCATCTCGGCCCGATCACACGCACGGTCCACGATGCCGCACTGATGCTCTCGGTCATCGCCGGTCGCGACGGTAACGACCCACGCCAAGCCGACAGCGTCGAAGCAGGTGACTATCTGTCCACCCTCGACTCCGATGTGGATGGTCTGCGAATCGGGATCGTTCGAGAAGGTTTCGGGCACGCGGTCTCACAGCCCGAGGTCGACGACGCAGTCCGCGCAGCGGCACACAGTCTGTCCGAAATCGGTTGCACGGTAGAGGAAGTAAACATCCCGTGGCACCTACATGCTTTCCACATCTGGAACGTGATCGCCACGGACGGTGGTGCCTACCAGATGTTGGACGGCAACGGATACGGCATGAACGCCGAAGGTTTGTACGATCCGGAACTGATGGCACACTTTGCTTCTCGACGCCTTCAGCACGCCGACGCTCTGTCCGAAACCGTCAAACTGGTGGCTCTGACCGGCCACCACGGCATCACCACCCTCGGCGGCGCGAGCTACGGCAAAGCCCGGAACCTCGTACCGCTCGCCCGCGCCGCCTACGACACTGCCTTGAGACAATTCGACGTCCTGGTGATGCCCACACTGCCCTACGTCGCATCCGAACTACCGGCGAAGGACGTGGATCGTGCAACCTTCATCACGAAGGCTCTCGGGATGATCGCCAACACAGCACCGTTCGACGTGACCGGACATCCGTCCCTGTCCGTTCCCGCCGGCCTGGTGAACGGGCTTCCGGTCGGAATGATGATCACCGGCAAGACCTTCGACGATGCGACGGTCCTCCGGGTCGGGCGCGCATTCGAAAAGCTTCGCGGCGCGTTTCCGACGCCTGCCGACCACATCTCCGACTCTGCACCACAACTCAGCCTCACCTAGTTCTGTATCCGCACTTGCACAACAAATTCCACCGATTCACACATGATCAGCCCGCATAGAAAAGGTGAACCAGATGTCAGTAACGATCGACCACACAACGGAGAACGCCGCACCGGCCCAGGCGCCGGTCTCCGATCGCGCGTGGGCCCTGTTCCGCGCACTCGACGGTAAGGGATTGGTACCCGACGGTTACGTCGAGGGATGGAAGAAGACCTTCGAGGAGGACTTCAGTCCAAGGCGCGGAGCGGAATTGGTCGCGCGGGCTTGGACCGACCCCGATTTCCGGCAACTGCTTCTCACCGACGGTACCGCCGCGGTTGCCCAGTACGGATATCTTGGCCCCCAGGGCGAATACATCGTGGCAGTCGAAGACACCCCGACCCTCAAGAATGTGATCGTGTGCTCGCTGTGTTCATGCACCGCGTGGCCCATTCTCGGCCTGCCCCCTACCTGGTACAAGAGTTTCGAATACCGTGCGCGAGTGGTGCGTGAGCCACGGAAGGTTCTCTCCGAGATGGGAACCGAGATCGCGTCGGACGTCGAGATCCGCGTCTACGACACCACCGCCGAAACTCGCTACATGGTTCTCCCGCAACGTCCCGCAGGCACCGAAGGCTGGAGCCAGGAACAGCTTCAAGAGATCGTCACCAAGGACTGCCTGATCGGCGTCGCAGTCCCGCAGGTCCCCACCGTCTGATCACCCCGACAAGAAAGAAGCACACCATGGATGGAGTACACGATCTTGCCGGAGTTCAAGGCTTCGGCAAAGTCCCGCATACCGTCAACGCCGACATCGGCCCCACCTTCCACGCCGAGTGGGAACACCTGCCGTACAGCCTGATGTTCGCCGGTGTCGCCGAACTCGGGGCATTCAGCGTCGACGAAGTTCGATACGTCGTCGAGCGGATGGAACCACGCCACTACATGATGACCCCGTACTACGAGAGGTACGTCATCGGCGTCGCGACACTGATGGTCGAAAAGGGAATCCTGACGCAGGAAGAACTCGAAAGCCTTGCAGGGGGACCGTTCCCACTGTCGCGGCCCAGCGAATCCGAAGGGCGTCCGGCACCCGTCGAGACGACCACCTTCGAAATCGGTCAGCGAGTACGCGTGCGCGACGAGTACGTTCCGGGGCATATTCGAATGCCTGCGTACTGCCGCGGACGAGTGGGAACCATCTCTCATCGGACTAGCGAGAAGTGGCCGTTTCCCGACGCAATTGGCCACGGGCGCAACGACGCCGGCGAAGAACCGACGTACCACGTGAAGTTCGCCGCCGAGGAATTGTTCGGTAGCGACACCGACGGCGGCAGCGTCGTAGTCGACCTCTTCGAGGGTTACCTCGAGCCTGCGGCCTGATCGTCCAACATTCCGGGCGGCGGTCACGCGATCACAGCGTTTCGCGTGACCGCCGCCTGATCACAGCAATTCTCTCATTCGGAAGGACACTGGAAATCATGGTCGACACACGACTTCCGGTCACGGTGCTGTCAGGTTTCCTGGGCGCCGGGAAGACGACACTACTCAACGAGATCCTGCGAAATCGGGAGGGCCGCCGGGTTGCGGTGATCGTCAACGACATGAGCGAAATCAACATCGACAGTGCAGAAGTCGAGCGTGAGATCTCGCTCAGTCGCTCCGAGGAGAAACTGGTCGAGATGACCAACGGCTGCATCTGCTGCACTCTGCGAGAGGATCTTCTCTCCGAGATCAGTGCCTTGGCCGCCGATGGCCGATTCGACTACCTACTCATCGAATCTTCGGGCATCTCCGAACCGCTTCCCGTCGCAGAGACGTTCACATTCATCGATACCGACGGCCACGCCCTCGCCGACGTCGCCCGACTCGACACCATGGTCACCGTCGTCGACGGCCACAGTTTTCTGCGCGACTACACGGCTGGGGGCCGCGTCGAAGCCGATGCCCCGGAAGACGAACGAGACATCGCGGATCTGCTTGTCGATCAGATCGAATTTGCCGACGTCATCCTGGTGAGCAAGGCCGATCTCGTCTCGCACCAGCACCTGGTCGAATTGACCGCAGTCCTGCGCTCTTTGAACGCATCCGCTGCGATAGTTCCGATGACGCTCGGTCGCATCCCACTCGACACGATTCTCGACACCGGTTTGTTCTCACTCGAAAAGGCTGCACAGGCCCCCGGATGGTTACAAGAACTCCAAGGTGAACACATCCCCGAAACCGAGGAGTACGGAATCGGTTCGGTGGTGTACCGCGAGCGCGCACCCTTCCACCCCCAACGGCTGCATGATTTCCTCAGCAGCGAGTGGACCAACGGAAAGTTACTTCGGGCCAAGGGCTACTACTGGAATGCCGGCCGGTTCACCGAGATCGGGAGTATTTCTCAGGCCGGTCATCTCATTCGCCACGGATACGTCGGCCGTTGGTGGAAGTTTCTACCCCGTGACGAGTGGCCGGCCGACGATTACCGTCGTGACGGAATCCTCGACAAGTGGGAAGAACCCGTCGGAGACTGCCGACAAGAACTCGTCTTCATCGGCCAAGCCATCGACCCGTCTCGACTGCACCGAGAACTCGACGCGTGTCTACTCACCACAGCCGAGATCGAACTCGGGCCAGACGTGTGGACCACCTGGAGCGACCCCCTGGGCGTCGGCTATACCGACCAGACCGTTTGATATTGGTCCGGTTTGCCGTAAGTTGTGCGCAATGGGGGTATCACGCAACCGAACTCGGGCGTTGTTGATCGTCGCGGCGATCGCAGCCGGGACCGTGGCCGCAGCTACGCCGGCGGGGGCCACCTGGACAGTCGCGCCGATGTGCGGCGAGTGGCGGGTCGAAACCGTAGCGCAAGGGTTGGAACAGCTCGAAAACCTCGAGCCCGATGACAACGGCGGGTTCTACCTCTCCGGCGAGTCGAAGATCTATCACGTCGACGCCGCAGGACAGGTACGAACTGTCCTCGACGACATGGCTGCCCCTGGCGGTTTGCAACTCGACGGTTCGAGGCTGTCCTTCCTCACCAGACAGGACGGCAAGCTGTGGCACCTGGACACCTCGACGGATCAGCTGTCCGCACCCGTCGACTTCGCGGGCAACGGCCTGCTCCGGCTTCCCGACGGCGATCTGCTGACCACGTGGGTCGGAACAGAAGGAGGTCCGCCAAAGGGCGTCTCGCGCTATCTGCACGACTCCGGAGCCGTCGTGCCCAATTGGTCGACAGTGCCGCGTTCGGAGGGACTCGCGCTCAGTCCGGATCATCGAGCCGTGTACACCGATGACCTGTTCACCGGTCAGATCATTCGAGTGCCCTTGGATACCCCTGACGCGTGGACAGTTGTAGCGACGGTCCCGAGCCTGATACCCGGCCTCGACGATCTGACCATGTCGCAGGATGGAATGCTCTACGCCGCTGCTCACGTCGAAGGCTCGATCTATCGCGTACACCCTGAAACCGGCACTTCCTGCGTCGTCGCTTCGGGTCTGTCGAGTGGGTGGAACGGGCCGAGTTCAGTGCGTATAGGACAGGACGGCGACGGCTGGGCGCTCTACGTCACCGGCTTCGACGGAACGCTGCGTCGCCTGGTACCTCCGTCGGGCGTCGAACTCGCACCCGTCCGCTGATGCCGATCTCTTCGGCACGAGATTCCCCGACCTGGCGATACTTAAAATCACGCTGATTTGAAGGCATGCCCGCAGCGCAACGGCCCCTTGTCCGAAAACTGTCAACAGTTCTACACGGAGAAATGGCTACCCTTAGGTTTACGCTGCACGCATGTTTTCTTCCGTCGCAGCGAAGATCCGCCTGGTGGTGGCACTGCTCCTCACTGCCCTCCTGGCGCTGACTCTGTCATCGTGCTCGAGTGGCTCGGATTCGTCGGCAGCCCCCACAGACCTGTGTGCACCTCCAGGAGTGGGAGCTGCAACCGCGGCGCCCACCAATCTGGACGCGGCAGCGGGTGCGGGCGCCGAAGACCGCTACACCACGGCCACCGTCACCCCGGTCGATCAGATCGACACCTCGAAGCTGAATCTGATCAAACCCGGGGTCATCACGGTCGGCACGCTCGGTGACGCGCCCCCGAGCATCTGCGTCAACTCCGAGAATCAGTACACCGGATACGACAACGAGCTGCTGAAGGCCGTCGCGGACAAGCTGGGCCTGAAGGTCGAGTTCGTCGGCACCGAGTTCGCCGGGCTTCTCGCCCAGGTTGCCGGTCGACGCTTCGACGTCGGCTCGTCGTCCATCACCACCACGGACGACCGTCGCAACACCGTCGGCTTCACCAACGGTTACGACTTCGGATACTTCTCCCTCGTCGTGCCTAACGGCAGCCCGATCACCGGCTTCGGAGACCTGGATGCCTCCAAGCGCATCGGCGTCGTGCAGGGAACCGTGCAGGACGACTACGTCGTGAACACGCTCAAGCTCGATCCCGTGAAGTTTCCCGACTACGCCACGGCGTACGCGAACCTCAAGTCCGGACAGATCGACGCCTGGGTAGCTCCGTCTCAGCAGGCCGAAGGTGCAATCGCTCCCGGTGATCCGACCTCGATCATCCAGAACACCTTCTCGGTCAACAACTTCGTCGGTTGGGCGGTGAACAAGGAAAACCAGCCGCTGATCGACGCCCTCAACTCCGGCCTCGACGCAGTCATCGACGACGGAACCTGGTCTCAGCTGTACGCCGACTGGGTACCGCGCCAACTCCCTGAAGGCTGGAAGCCCGGATCCAAGGCCGCGGCCACTCCAGAACTGCCCGACTTCGCAGCCATTGCCGCGGAAAACGCAGCAAACGGCGACGGTGGCGATACCGCGTCGTACCAACCGAAGTCGACGCTCGAACAGCTCAAGGACACGTTCTTCGACTGGGATCTGTACAAGAAGGCATTCCCCGATCTCCTCAAGACCGGTCTTCCCAACACCCTGATCCTTGCGCTCGCGTCCGGCATCATCGGCACGATCCTCGGCATGCTGCTCGCTGTCGCCGGTATCTCGCGCACCCGTTGGCTGCGCTGGCCGGCCCGCGTCTACACCGACATCTTCCGTGGCCTGCCCGCAGTCGTCATCATCTTGATCATCGGGCTCGGCGTCGGACCGATCGTCAAGGGAATCACCGGTAGCAATCCGTACTGGCTCGGTGTCGCGGCACTGTCACTGCTCGCGTCGGCATACATCGGTGAGATCTTCAGATCCGGAATCCAGAGCGTCGAGTCCGGGCAGCTCGAGGCTTCACGTGCCCTCGGTTTCAGCTACCGAAAGTCCATGTCGCTGGTCGTCATCCCGCAGGGTGTACGACGCGTTCTGCCGGCGTTGATGAACCAGTTCATCTCGCTGATCAAGGACTCGTCGCTGATCTACTTCCTCGGTCTGCTCGTCACCCAGCGGGAACTCTTTGCCGTCGGACGTGATCTCAACGCCCAGACCGGCAGCCTGTCCCCGCTCGTTGCGGCAGGCTTGTTCTACCTTGCTCTGACCATCCCGCTGACGCACCTCGTCAACTACATCGACAACCGACTCCGGACCGGACGCGCCGACACTTCAGGCACGTTGGATCCGCTCGAGCAGGCCATCGTCGTGGAAAGGGGCTGAGGACATGACCACCAGCTCTGAACTGAAGTCCGTATCGCTCACCGGCAAGGACCTGCATCTGTCCTTCGGTACCAACAAGGTGCTTCGCGGCGTCAACCTGCACGTCGACGCCGGAAACACCGTCACCGTCATCGGGCCCTCCGGTTCGGGCAAGTCGACGCTCCTGCGCGTGCTGAACCGTCTGCACGAGCCCGAGCAGGGTGACGTGCTGCTCGACGGGAAGTCCGTCCTGAAGGACAACCCCGACGAGCTACGCCAGCGGATCGGCATGGTGTTCCAGCACTTCAACCTGTTCCCACACAAGACCGTCGCCGAGAACATCGCACTCGGGCCGAACAAGCTCAAGGGTTTGTCGAAGGAACAAGCTCGGGCGCTCGCGCTCGAGCAGCTGGATCTGGTGGGGCTCAGGGAGAAGGCCGACTCGCGGCCCGGCAACCTTTCGGGTGGTCAGCAGCAGCGCGTCGCCATTGCCCGCGCCCTGGCGATGAAGCCCGAGGTCATGTTCTTCGACGAGGCGACGTCAGCTCTCGACCCCGAACTGGTCAAGGGTGTTCTGGCATTGATGGCCGATCTCGCGAAGTCCGGCATGACCATGGTCGTCGTGACGCACGAAATGGGTTTCGCGCGTTCCGTTTCCGACAAGGTGCTGTTCATGGATCGCGGCGCCGTTGTCGAAACCGGTACTCCGGAACAGCTTTTCGACGATCCCGAAACAGATCGACTGCAGGCGTTCCTCTCACAGGTTCTCTGACTCAGGGGCGCTTGCAGGGGATCGACGGGCGTTGATCCTCGACGCCTGAAGCATCAGATGGTCGCGTTCGGCGAGGTTGGATGCCTTGTGCGCTGCATCGGCATACAACCTCGCCGCCGACTCCAGGTCTCCGTCGCGTTCACGCAGATAGGCCTCGACTGCGGCATGGCGTGGAAGTGAATCGTCCAGCGCTGCAAGAGCTGCCAATCCGGCGCGTGGTCCGTCTGCCTCGCCGACGGCCACCGCTCGGTTGAGCCGGACGATCGGGCTGTCGGTCAAGGCTGCGAGTTCGTCGTACCACTCCACGATCTGCACCCAGTCGGTCTCGTCTGCTGTGAAAGCGTCGGCATGGAGTGCGGCAATGGCGGCCTGGGCCTGGAACTCACCGAGCCGGTCGCGGGCGAGAGCTGACTGGAGGATTGCGACTCCTTCGGCAATCGAATCGGTGTCCCACCGGCTGCGATCCTGCTCGGCTAGCGGAACCAGACTGCCGTCCGCGGCAGTTCGCGCGGCTCGACGAGCGTGATGGAGCAGCATCAGTGCGAGCAACCCTGCGACTTCGGGGTGATCGATCGCGGCCGCCAACTGCCGGGTGAGCCGGATGGCCTCGGCAGCCAGGTCGACGTCGCCGGAGTACCCCTCGTTGAAGACCAGATAGAGGACACGCAGGACGGTGGCGACATCGCCGGGTTGCTCGAACCGGACGCCGGAGACCGTGCGCTTGGCTCGGCTGATGCGCTGAGCCATAGTCGCCTCGGGCACCAGGTAGGCCTGCGCAATCTGGCGGGTGGTCAGCCCGCCGACAGCGCGCAGCGTGAGTGCGACGGCGGACGACGGCGTCAACGACGGGTGCGCGCACAAAAAGTAGAGCTGGAGTGTGTCGTCCACGCCCGGCACCGACCCGCTGACCGGCCGCTCGCCTGGCTGCTCGTCAGCCAGAAACTCCCGCTTACGGCGAGCCGCATCCGACCGGATCCCGTCGAGGAATCGCCGCCAGGCCACCGTGACCAGCCAGCCCTTCGGGTCCCGCGGCGGGTTGTCCGGCCAGACCCTGACCGCCTCGAGCAGAGCGTCCTGCACGGCGTCCTCGGCCGACGCGAAATCTGCTCCGCGGCGGACGAGGATGCCGAGCACGCTCGGAGTCAGACTCCGAAGCAGGGCGTCGTCCATGACAGGTTTCAGTCCGTGATGGTCGGCGGCTCGGTCAGGAACGGGCGCAGTTCGAGCCATTCGTGAATCGGCTTCCCGCCTGCGCCGGGCGCGGCCGAAAGCTCGCCGGCCAATTGGACGGCACGGTCGTAGTTGTCGACGTCGATCACCATCCAGCCGGCAATGAGGTCCTTGGTTTCCGCGAACGGACCGTCGGTGACCGGCGGGCGACCCTCACCGTCGTACCGGACAAAAGTGCCCTCAGGAGCGAGAGCCTGACCGTCGACGAACTCGCCCGCCTTCTCGAGCCGATCCGCGAAGTCCTGCATGTACTTCACGTGGGCAGTGATCTCGTCCGGCGTCCACTGGTCCATCGGCACGTCGTTGACTGCAGCCGGAGCGCCGCGGTAGTGCTTGAGCAGCAAGTACTTGGCCATCGTGAATCTCCTCTGTGTCGGTGCCACCCATTCTGGTCGCACTTCACTACAGGGACGAAGCAAGTCGGGGATTCTCGACATTGCGGGGCCTTCGGCCCTGTGCGCCTTTTTGGTAGTGCCCGCAACCAGAAAGGCGCACGGGGCCGGAGGCCCTAAATCCACCCCTGCCGGCGAGCGATCACTGCAGCTTCGTGCCGATTGGCTGCACCTAGTTTGGTGACAGCTGACGACAAATAGTTTCGGGTGGTACCCGCAGACAGGTGTGCCCGGGAAGCGATCTGCTCGATGGATGCCCCGTCGGCCGCGTATTCGAGTACGTCCGCCTCGCGCGGAGTAAGCGGTGAGTCGCCGGCGCCGATCGCCTCGGCAGCCAACGACGGGTCGACGTACCTCCCGCCCGCGTGGACGCTGCGGACCACCTCGGCGAGCGTCGCCGCAGGCGTCGTCTTCGGCAGAAATCCTCGGACGCCTGCTGACAGTGCCTTCTTCAGATACCCGGGACGCCCGTGGCTCGTCACGATGATCGAGACGCACCCCGAGACCGTCTGCGCAATCTGTTGCGCCGTCTCGATGCCGTCGATACCTGCCATTTGAAGGTCGAGCACGGCTACGTCAGGTTGATGTTTTGCAGCAGCGACCACGGCATCCTCGCCGGATTCGGCTTCCGCGACGACAACTATGTCGTCCTCGAGCGACAACATCATGGCCAGAGCCGAGCGGATCAGGTTCTCGTCGTCGGCCAGCAGTACCTTGATCGGCTCGGTCACCGAGACTCCTTCGTTCGGGACGGAAAGTGGGCGGTGAGGGTGAAGCGATCTTCGTCCTGCACGGTTTCGACAATTCCTCCGACGGCGCCGACGCGCTCGCGCAATCCGTTCAGGCCGGTTCCGTTGTTCGGCTCTGCGATCCGTGCGCCGTCGTTGGCGATCACGACGCCGTCCGCGAACACCTCGATGCTGCAATTCTCGGCACTCGAGTGCCGGAGAATGTTGGTCACTCCTTCGCGGACGACCCAGGCGGCAGCTTCGGCCAGTTCCACCGGCAGCTGATCTGCCGATCCACGTATCGCGGTGGAGATTCCGGCGGCCTCGAGCAGAGACTGCGCACCGGCCAGCTCGGACGCCAAGGCGATGGACCGGTATCCCCGAACCAACTCGCGCGCTTCGTCGAGTGAATCTTGCGCAAGTTCGCGTACTTCGTCCATCTGCGCGGCGGCACGATCGTCGCCACGTCGTGAAAGAGTAGCTGCAAGTTCACTTTTCACCGCAATTGCAGACAGTGCCCGCCCGACGACGTCATGGAGGTCGCGTGAAAATCGCAACCGTTCCTCGGCGACGGACAGAGCGGCAGCGGCTCCGCGTGCCTCGTCCAATTCGGTGACCATCCGCAGCAGCCACACCGACATGTAGACGGTCAGCCCCATGAAGGCGGCGACGATTCCGACGGACACGCCGCTTTCCGGACCCGCAAGCAGTCCCAGTACAACCCCGGCGGCCACCGAGCCCACGATCAGCCAGCGCAACGACGTCAACCCCGCAAGTGGCACGACAAGGATTGCCGCCAGCCAGAAGTACGGGCCGTTCTCGCCATTGCTTCCCAAGGCAATTCCCGCCGAGCAGAACGCCGACAACGTCATCACGGCAAGAGGAATCTGGACGGGCTTGGCCACGACTCCGCCCAGATCAGGCATCCGAGACACGGCGATGACGCACGCAACGGCACTGATTCCGAGGAAGACACCCGACAGGTACCGATCCGCAACTATCTCGGTGACCGCACCGAAGCCACCGAAAACCACTGCGACCATGATGAACGATTGCCGCGTGTAGAGGCGAACCTTGTCGACGTTCGACGCGGTTCGCCACGTCCGTCTCGGATTCCAGCGTCCGAAGTTCTGCGCGATCATGCCCACTACCTTCTCAGAGTTCTACGAACGCGGTTCCCAGCGGAAGTGGACGTTCGCGATCAGAACCGAACCGACGATCCACGCCAGCATGACCAACAGCGGTTGCGCAGCCGAACCGAAGGTGTCGACAAATCCGGCTGCCGCACCGGGCGCATCGCCCAGATCAGCCAGTTCGCCAGTGGTCCGCCCCAGCCATCCGAGATTGAGAAGGTCCACTACTGCGGCCAGCGGAGTGAAATCGAGAATGCGAGCAACGTTGTCCGGCACGACATTCCTGATCGAGGACATACCTGCCGTCGCCAGAATCAGAATCGGCATGCAGGTGATCTGCGCCGCCTCTGCATTTCGCGTGACAGCCGAAGTGATCAACGCCAGCGCCGTGAAGAGCGCGGCGCCGCCGATCACCGCGACCAGCACCAGGACCGGATTGACCGGAGCACTACCGCCCAGAACCATCACAGCGATTCCGATCACCACCGTCAACAGGCCGGTGAGAACCCACGACGGCACTGCCGGGCCCGCGAGGATCTCGGCGTCGCTGCATTCCCCTGTCCGTAGTCGCTTGAGAACCAACTCGTCACGACGCGTCGCGTACACCGACAGGAGGTTGTAGAAGACCACGAACACGAGCAGGAAGAGTGCAAACACCTCGAGGCCTGCCGACACCGACTTGTCGGACAACCCGCCATCGCGCGACAGGTACAGCATCCCCACGGGAAAGATCAACGGGAGGACGATTGCGTTGAAGAGCAACAGTCGATTTCGTCCCAGGAGCGTGAACTCCGAACGAGACAGGGTTGCTATGCGGTTCATGCCGACGCTCCTTCGAGAGTTGCGTGATGATCGAATTGGTCTGCAATGGAGAGGAATACGGTCTCCAGGGATGCCGCGCGGGCATCCAGGCCGGTCAGCAGGATGTTGTTGTGCTGTGCCCACAGCAGCAGTTCCGTCAGCGTCTCCTGCACTGTGCGAGTGGTGATCACCACCAGATCGTTTTCGACGCGTACCTCGGCGCCGGCCAGGGCCGGGAGCGGAAGACCGGGACGGTGCAGTTTGATCTGGGCAGGATGATCCGCGACGACGTCCGCCACGGTTCCGCTGCGCACCACCGATCCTCGGTGCATGATCGCCAACTGGTCGCACAGGGACTCGGCTTCGTCCAGGTAATGCGTCGTCAACATGATGGTGACGCCCGACGCTTTCAAGTCAGCGATCAATTGCCAAGTGTTACGTCGACTTTCGGGATCCAAACCAGTAGTCGGCTCGTCGAGAAACAGGACGAGTGGCCGGCCGATGATCGCGCACGCCAGATCCAGTCGCCGCGCCTCACCTCCCGAGAGGAACTTCACGCGGGTATCACCACGGTCACGCATGTCCACGCGCTCGAGCACCTCGTCCACGGGCAGCGGATTCGAGCAGGTTCCGGCCCACATCGCCAAACTCTCACGAGCAGTCAGGTCTTGGGGCAAGCCACCCTTCTGGAGCATGATGCCAAGCGACGGGCGAATCTGCTTGCGGTTGCGCACCGGATCCATGCCCAGAACGCGCACCGTTCCGGCACTGGCTCGTGAAAGACCCTGAATCACTTCGAGGGTGGATGTCTTGCCGGCACCATTGGTTCCGAGGAGGCCGAACAGCTCGCCTTCCTGAACACTCAGATCCAGATTGCGAACAGCATCGAACGCCTCCTTACCGGAGCCGTAACGCCGCGACATTCCGACTACGTCGATCACGGGATCGCCCTTCATCGCTGCGCCTCCGCTCGGTTCCAGCCGCGCAGTCCGATCGCGAATCGAATACCCGCATAGACAGCGAGAGCGGCAACAAGGATCCAGAACACCGGATTGGAGCCGATGATCGCGAACACCACTCCGACGATCGCGATGTTCACCACGATCACTACAAGTTCGCGGCCCATCGTGGGTGCGGGTCCGATGTCCATCAGGTCCGTCAGGAGGCTTCCCTCATGTGGTTCTCTCATGCATCCAAGCTTCGCGGGAAGTCAGAGCCGAAAACAGTGCACAGCGTCATCACCTGCGGTGACACCGTCACGGATCAGCGATGACAAATGTCATGCGACGTCCCCGCGGGGACGCGTCGTAAACCGCGGGTAAGGGTCACCTCGTTGTTTTGCCGTTCATTTTTACGTTCCTTTACCCTTGCTTCGAGCTTCTACGGTTCCCGAAGTCCGTACATCGAATCTCGGGAGTTCACGGTGGCTATCAAGCCTTTGGCCTTGTTCGTCAAACACGACGGCGTGTCTGCACGCGCGTCGATCACCTGCCAGTACAAGTGCGGAAACGCGTGCTCTCACGAGGTCCCCAACACCTCGGGCGGCGAGTACTTCCGCGACATCGCACGCACAGCGCTGAGTCGTCGCGGCTTGCTCCGGGGCAGCGGCATGGCAGTGCTCGCGGTGGGAGCGGGCAGCGCCCTCGTTGCCTGTTCGGACGAATCCGCAAGTGCCGAACCGGGAACCGGATCGACGAGCGGCAGCAGCAGCGGATCAACACCAGCGGGGACGAACTTCGGCGCCGTCGCGCCCAACAAGGAAGACAAGGTCACCGTCCCTGACGGATACGATCAAGCCGTCGTGATTCGCTGGGGTGACGCCGTTCTCGCCGGCGCCCCGGCTTTCGACTTCGACAAGCAGACTGCGGCAGCGCAGGAACTGCAGTTCGGATTCAACAACGACTTCGCCGGATTGCTCCCGGTCGACGGGCAGCCCAACACCTACCTACTCGTGGTCAATCACGAATACTCCACCGAGCCGGCGATGTTCCGCGGCTACGATGCGGAGAACCCGACCGAGGAGCAGTTCAAGATCGGCCTCGCCAGCCACGGACTGTCGGTCGTCCAGGTCAAGGGCGAATCCGACAACGGCAAGCTCGTACCGGAGATCGGATCGAACAACCGCCGCATCACCGGAACCACGGAATTTGTCGTGACCGGCCCCGCTGCAGGCAGCGACTTCCTCAAGACGAGTGCCGATCCCACGGGAACCAAAGTGCTCGGCACCCTCAACAATTGCGCCGGCGGCGTCACACCTTGGGGCACAGTGCTTTCCGGCGAAGAGAACTTCAACCAGTACTTCGCGAACGCCGAGGGTGTCACCGATCCCACGGTCGCAGCGCGACTGAAGCGCTACGGTCTTGCCGGTGCCGCTTCCGAGCGCAAGTGGGAACGATTCGACAAGCGGTTCGATCTGGTCGCAGAACCCAACGAGGTCAACCGATTCGGATACGTCGTCGAGATCGATCCCTGGGATCCGTCGTCGACTCCGATCAAGCACACAGCGCTCGGACGTTTCAAGCACGAAGCCGCCACCATTTACATCACGGCGGACGGCACCGTCGTCGCCTACAGCGGCGACGACGAGCGCTTCGACTACATGTACAAGTTCGTCTCCAGCCGAAAGATGCAGGACGGCAAGAGTCAAGCAGCCATGCGCCACAACATGACTCTGCTCGACGCCGGAACACTGTACGTCGCAAAGCTCAGCGGAAACTCCGCCGGCGAGATCGACGGCAGCGGCAAACTTCCGTCGGACGGCAAGTTCGACGGAACCGGCGAGTGGGTAGCCATCCTGCGCACCGGCGAAGACGGCAAGGGCGAATCGCTGGTAGACGGTATGAGCGCCGAAGAGGTCGCCGTCTTCACCCGCCAGGCCGGTGACAAGGTCGGGGCAACGAAGATGGATCGCCCCGAGGACTTCGAGGCAAACCCGAAGAGCGGCAAGGTTTACGTCGCACTGACCAACAACACCAAGCGCGGAGTCGACGGTGGCGCCGCGGCCGACGAGGCGAACCCGAGGAACAACAACAAGAACGGCCAGGTCCTCGAAATCACCGACGACCACGCCGGCACCACCTTCGGCTGGAATCTTCTTCTCGTCTGCGGAGATCCGGCCACAGCCGATACTTACTTCGGCGGGTTCGACAAGAGCAAGGTCAGCCCCATCTCATGCCCGGACAACCTTGCCTTCGACCCGCACGGCAATCTGTGGATCTCCACCGACGGCAACGCACTCAAGTCCAACGACGGGCTGTTCAGCGTTGTCCTCGAAGGCGAAAACCGCGGTGAGACAAAGCAGTTCCTCACCGTTCCCGTCGGCGCCGAAACCTGCGGCCCCATCGTGGACGAGAAGCGCGTCATCGTCTGCGTCCAGCACCCCGGCGAGACCGACGACGCCAGCATCGAAAGCCCCGCATCCCATTGGCCCGGCGGTGGTTCTTCCCAGCCTCGCCCGTCGGTAGTTGCAGCCTGGAAGAAGGACGGATCTCGGCTCGGCTCGTAACACACACGAAAACGACTGTGGGGCAGATCGCATACTCTGCGATCTGCCCCACGTCGTTTACCTCAGATTCTCAAGAGAATCAGTTGTCACCGTCCTCGCGACGCTTACGCGTCAGGAGAACAACACCCGTTCCCAGCGCCAGCAGCAGAACCAATCCACCTGCTGCGAGCAACCCGGTGTTCACGCCACTCTCACCAGCGCCACCACCCGAGTTGATCGTCCCGCCCTGAGGAGCAGACGGCTTCGGCTGACCCGGCTGACCCGGGTTTGCTGTCGGCGGCTTCGGCTGTCCCGGAACCGTGCTCGGAACCGGCTGACCCGGAACCGTCGGCGGTACGACGATCGGAGGCACAACGACGATCGGGGGAATGATGATCGTCGGTGTAACCGGCACCGTCGTGTTCGGAACCGTCGTGGTCGGCGGAACTGTCGTGACCGGCGGCGTTGTCGTCGGCGGCGTCGTTGTCGTCACGCCACACGGATCCACAATCTCTTCCGCGACAACTTCTTCTGTCGTGGTCTCCTCTGTGGTGGTCTCCTCCGCGGTGGTGGATTCCTCCGTACCGGTCACATCAGCGTCACCGGCAGTGATCGCGCTAGCCGTCGTCGTCGCAACCGTTGTCGTCGGAACCATCCGCGTGGTCGTCGTCGGAGGAACACAGGGCTCCGTCGTGACCGGCGGCGTCGTGGTGGTCGTCGGCGGCACCGTAGTGGTGGTCTCCGGCGGGTCTATCGGGTGTTCGGTGCAGAGAGCGTCGCCCGGGACACAGTCCACTGGCGGGTTCTCGCCACCAACCACCAGGTAGTTGTTCAGGACACCCAGAGTGAATCCGGGACCTGACAACGTTCCGATCTCAGGATTGACCTTGACGGTGTACGTCACGGTCGCGGTCTCGCCCTTGGCCAGCTTTCCGGTGACCGTGAAGACGTTGTCGACGACACCCGAAACAACCAGCGTGGAAGTGGTAGCCGGATCCTTCGTCATTACTGCATCGTCGAGAACATCGGTCAGATCGTCGTAGAAACTGATCTCACCATCCGCGGTGCCCACATTCTTGAACGTGAGCGTGTACGTGATCTCCTGGCCGCCAACCACACGGTTCGTGGTGGACGGAACAGAGGACTTCAGTACCTCGATCGCGGGTGTGCCATCCACCGGATGCTCGGTCGTCACCGGCGGAGGAGTGATCTCCGGACCGGTCGGCGGCTTCGCAGTACCGGTGACCTTGTTGTTGATCAACGTGCCACCGGCGACACCATCGTTGATCTTCACCTGGTAGGTCAGGACAACCGACTTACCGGCTTCCAATGCACCGGTCCAGGTGAGCGTGGTGCCCGACAGGGTCGGAGCAGCACCGTCGACACCGTCAACAGTCGCCTTCAGCGAACCGTCCACCAACGTCGCGTTGTCGAGAACCTTCGACAGATCATCGGTCAACACCACCGGATCAAGAGTCGTGTTACCCGTGTTGGAACCGGTCACCGTATACGTGATCGTCTGACCCGCAGCAACATTGGTACCCGACACCGGATCCGCAGCCTTCGCGACCGTGAACCCCGGAACCTTCACCGGGTGTTCGGTCGTCACCGGCGGAGGAGTGATCTCCGGACCCGTCGGCGGCTTCGCAGTACCGGTGACCTTGTTGTTGATCAGAACCCCGCCGGCAACACCGGCATTGATCTTCACCTGGTAGGTCAGAACAACCGACTTACCAGCTTCCAATCCACCGGTCCAGGTGAGCGTCGTACCCGACAGGGTCGGAGCAGCACCGTCGACACCGTCGACAGTTGCCTTGAGCGAACCGTCCACCAACGTCGCGTTGTCGAGAACCTTCGACAGATCATCGGTCAACACCACCGGATCAAGAGTCGTGTTACCCGTGTTCGCACCCGTCACCGTGTACGTGATCGTCTGACCCGCAGCAACATTGGTACCCGACACCGGATCAGCAGCCTTCGCAACCGTGAACCCCGGAACCTTCACCGGATGCGTCGTGCACAGCTGCGTCGCCGGATCACACACCTCCGGAGGATCAACCGGCGGAGTCGTCCCCGGAACAACGAAGTTGAGCACCGTGTTGTCGGCATTCGCCGCAACGCGATCGGCATCAGCCTTGACCGTGACGGTGTACGTCACCGTCTTGCTCTCACCGGCCGCAAGGGATCCCGTCACCGAGAAACCATCCGTGCCGACCATCGCAGCAGTCAACGGCGCATCAGCACTCAAGCTGCCCGCAACCAGATCAGCATCATCGAGCAGACCACGCAGATCATCGAAGTGCGCGACCTCACCCGCACCGTTACCGGTATTCGAGAACGAAAGCGTGTACTTGATGTCCTGACCGGCAACAACATTCGAACCCGACACCGGATCAGAAGACTTCACCACAGCAATCTTCGGAGACAGAACCGGATGCTCCGTCGTCACCGGCGGAGGAGTGATCTCCGGACCCGTCGGCGGCTTCGCAGTACCGGTGACCTTGTTGTTGATCAGAACCCCGCCGGCAACACCGGCATTGATCTTCACCTGATAGGTCAGAACAACCGACTTACCGGCCTCGAGAACGCCAGTCCACGAGAGCGTCGTACCCGACAGGGTCGGAGCAGCACCGTCGACACCGTCAACCGTTGCCTTGAGCGAACCGTCCACCAACACCGCGTTGTCGAGAACCTTCGACAGATCATCGGTCAACACCACCGGATCAAGAGTCGTGTTACCCGTGTTGGAACCGGTCACCGTATACGTGATCGTCTGACCCGCAGCAACATTGGTACCCGACACCGGATCCGCAGCCTTCGCGACCGTGAACCCCGGAACCTTCACCGGATGCTCGGTCGTCACCGGCGGAGGAGTGATCTCCGGACCCGTCGGCGGCTTCGCAGTACCGGTGACCTTGTTGTTGATCAGAACCCCGCCGGCAACACCGTCGTTGATCTTCACCTGATAGGTCAGAACAACCGACTTACCGGCCTCGAGAACGCCGGTCCACGAGAGCGTCGTACCCGACAGGGTCGGAGCAGCACCGTCGACACCGTCGACCGTTGCCTTGAGCGAACCGTCCACCAACGTCGCGTTGTCGAGAACCTTCGACAGATCATCGGTCAACACCACCGGATCAAGGGTCGTGTTACCCGTGTTGGAACCGGTCACGGTGTACGTGATCGTCTGACCAGCAGCAACATTGGTACCCGACACCGGATCGGCAGCCTTCGCGACCGTGAACCCCGGAACCTTCACCGGATGCGTCGTGCACAGCTGCGTCGCCGGATCACACACCTCCGGAGGATCAACCGGCGGAGTCGTCCCCGGAACAACGAAGTTGTTCACGAACACCCCACCGACCACATCGGCATTGACCTTCACCGAATACGTCACCGACTTCGTTTCGCCGGCCGCCAAGGTCCCCGTCACCGAGAAACCATCACTGCCGACCATCGTCGCAACCAACGGAGCATCAGCAGCCAAACCACTCAATGCACCCTTGTCCACAACCTGACGCAAATCATCGAAGTACGCCACCTCACCCGCACCGTTACCGGTGTTCGAGAACGAAAGCGTGTACTTGATGTCCTGACCGGCAACAACATTCGAACCCGACACCGGATCAGAAGACTTCACCACAGCAATCTTCGGAGACAGAACCGGATGCGTCGTGCACAGCTGCGTCACCGGATCACACACCTCCGGAGGATCAACCGGCGGAGTCGTCCCCGGAACAACGAAGTTGTTCACGAACACCCCACCGACCACATCGGCATTGACCTTCACCGAATACGTCACCGACTTCGTTTCGCCGGCCGCCAAGGTCCCCGTCACCGAGAAACCATCACTGCCGACCATCGTCGCAACCAACGGAGCATCAGCAGCCAAACCACTCAATGCACCCTTGTCCACAACCTGACGCAAATCATCGAAGTACGCCACCTCACCCGCACCGTTACCGGTGTTCGAGAACGAAAGCGTGTACTTGATGTCCTGACCGGCAACAACATTCGAACCCGACACCGGATCAGAAGACTTCACCACAGCAATCTTCGGAGACAGAACCGGATGCGTCGTGCACAGCTGCGTCACCGGATCACACACCTCCGGAGGATCAACCGGCGGAGTCGTCCCCGGAACAACGAAGTTGTTCACGAACACCCCACCGACCACATCGGCATTGACCTTCACCGAATACGTCACCGACTTCGTTTCGCCGGCCGCCAAGGTCCCCGTCACCGAGAAACCATCACTGCCGACCATCGTCGCAACCAACGGAGCATCAGCAGCCAAACCACTCAATGCACCCTTGTCCACAACCTGACGCAAATCATCGAAGTACGCCACCTCACCCGCACCGTTACCGGTGTTCGAGAACGAAAGCGTGTACTTGATGTCCTGACCGGCAACAACATTCGAACCCGACACCGGATCAGAAGACTTCACCACAGCAATCTTCGGAGACAGAACCGGATGCGTCGTGCACAGCTGCGTCACCGGATCACACACCTCCGGAGGATCAACCGGCGGAGTCGTCCCCGGAACAACGAAGTTGTTCACGAACACCCCACCGACCACATCGGCATTGACCTTCACCGAATACGTCACCGACTTCGTTTCGCCGGCCGCCAAGGTCCCCGTCACCGAGAAACCATCACTGCCGACCATCGTCGCAACCAACGGAGCATCAGCAGCCAAACCACTCAATGCACCCTTGTCCACAACCTGACGCAAATCATCGAAGTACGCCACCTCACCCGCACCGTTACCGGTGTTCGAGAACGAAAGCGTGTACTTGATGTCCTGACCGGCAACAACATTCGAACCCGACACCGGATCAGAAGACTTCACCACAGCAATCTTCGGAGACAGAACCGGATGCTCCGTCGTCACGGGCGGAGGAGTGATCTCCGGACCCGTCGGCGGCTTCGCAGTACCGGTGACCTTGTTGTTGATCAACGTGCCACCGGCAACACCGGCATTGATCTTCACCTGGTAGGTCAGGACAACCGACTTACCGGCTTCCAATCCACCGGTCCAGGTGAGCGTGGTGCCCGAGAGCGTCGGAGCAGCACCGTCGACACCGTCAACAGTCGCCTTCAGCGAACCGTCCACCAACGTCGCGTTGTCGAGAACCTTCGATAAATCATCAGTCAACACAACAGGATTGAGCGTCGTCTTACCGGTGTTCGTACCGGTCACCGTATACGTGATCGTCTGACCAGCATTGACGCCGGTACCCGACGCAGGATCCGCAGTCTTCGCGACAGTGAAACCGGGAACCGAGTGATTCGTCTCAACCGGCGGCGGAGTGATATCCGGACCGGTCGGCGGCTTCGCAGTACCCGTGACCTTGTTGTTCAAGACCGTACCCGCAGCGACACCGTCGTTGACCTTCACCTCGTAGGTCAGGACAACCGACTTGCCGGCTTCGAGAACGCCAGTCCACGAGAGCGTCGTACCCGACAAAGTCGGAACAGCCACGGAAGCTCCGTCAATGGTCGCCTTCAGCGAACCAGGAACGACAGCAGCATTATTGAGGACCGCACCCAGATCGTCATTGATCTGTACCGGATCAAGCTTCGTCTTGCCGGTGTTGGTGCCGGTGACGGTGTACTTGATCGACTCGCCGGCCTGAACCGTCGAACCGGAAACCGGATCAGCCGTCTTGGTCAGCGTGAAACCAGGCATGGGATGCGTCGTGCAGAGATTGGTTGCAGGATCACATGTTGTGGGGGGAGTTGTAGTCCCCGGAACCAGATAGTTGTTCAGAACTTTGTTGCCGCCGTCTTTGACAGTGACGGTGTATGTGACTGTCCCCTTGCCGCCGGCCGGCAAGGTGCCGCCGACCTTGATCTTGTCGGCGCCGTTCAATGCGGCGGTGAGTCCGCCGGTTGCAGCACCGACCGCAACTGTTCCGTCATCAATGACGTCGGCGAGGTAGTCCGTGTAGTCGATCGTTGCCGGCGCAGTGCCCGGATTCTCGAAATTCAGAGTGTAGGTGATTGATTGGCCGATATTGACCGTCTCACCGGTAGGTGGTGACGACGACTTCTTCACGAGAACCGGGGTGTTCTTGACCTTGCAATACACGTTGTCACCCGGTGTAAGTGCTGCCTGCGCAACGTCACCGACCCTGAGGGCCTGGGTCACGCCGTTTACCTGGCAATCCCACGATGTCGCATAGTTCGCGGTCTTGGTCGCCGAGGTAGTTGGCTTCTCCCAGAACGTGACAGGGGTGGGCGTGGTATCTGCGAGGAGCGTCCGCCAGCCAGTCGATGCCGTCGTATCAGTCGCACCGGTCGTGGTGCTCTTGATCTCGGTTGCTGCAGCGGCGCCTGCATCAGCGTGGTGTCCGGTGCTCATGCCGATAGTGAAATCGTCACCGGGGGTGACGCGCGTGAGGTCCTTGTCGATCTTGACCTTCGACAGCAAAACACCGAACGCCAGACCCTGACGAGAGGTGTCCAGAACAGTATTTCCGAACGTCGCCGCGAAGTTGGTCGGAGCGGTCGATGCCACAACCAAAGTGCCTGGCGAATACTCCTTGTTGTTGACCAGGTTCCACGAATCGCATCGGACGGTGGTGGCGGGCATAGCCGTCAGCCCACCGTCACAAGCCCGAATTCCGGGGTAGCCGGGCGCATCCGCACCAACCGTGCGTGCGATCTGGCGGAGAGGCTTGTCAGAATTGAAGGTCAGGAACTCTTTGTCGGTCGACGTGTTGGCGTCAGTCGACTCGGCGTCAGCAGCGACGAGGCCGTAGTTGTAAATCGGGCCGTTCGGCCCGGTCATCACGATGTTCTTCAGCGACACCGTTCCGCCGGATTGACCATTGTCAGCGGACTTCTGATAGATCGCAGGCTTGATCGTCGACGGCACACCCGTGTACGCAGACGAGCCAAGAGCTGCGTAGTGCAGGGTGGGAAGTTCCCTGGTTTCGATCCCCTGGTGTGTCTTTCCCGCTACCGAGTCGGTGAGGAAAGCCTTGAAGTTGATCTTGTAACCGTCGGTGAGCTGGATTTCCATCGACTGCCCTGCCGCAGAAGCAGCCGTTGCCGCATCGAGCGTCGACATATCGATCCAGCAGATGTTCTGCGAGAACGGACCGGTGCCGGGGGCGCTGAATGCGCAGCCTTTTGCAGGCTGTTCATCCGGAAGAACAGCGGCGCGAGCCGGCGCCTGAGCCTGAACGGGGCCGCCGAGCGTCGCGGCCGGCTGCGCTGACGCAACCACTGCCGTCGCGCCGGAGATACCGAGAATCATCGCGATGGCGGTCCATACCACCGTCCACGCTCGCACCCAGGGCGGGAGCCCTGCGGTGAATATGGCCGACCTTGTCGGCGGTATGTCGTTAGGCATTTCTTACTCCCCAGGATGTGCCTGATCGATGTTCGATGGACGGAGATGCGAGAGCGCTGGCGCGAACTCCCGGTTGATCGGTTGGTTCGGGTCGATGCGCCTGTTTTCGGCAGATCGACCTCACACCGGACGCTGTTGCCGGTCCTGTCATTCGAGCTCCTCTTCGGAAACACCTGTGTGTTGGAAGAGCCGCCCTGAACAGGACCTTGGCCCTCGAAATCCGCGCAAATCGAGAGCAACCTTCCAGTTATCAGGAACAAGATAACAGATAACCGGGAGCTTGCCCATCGAAAGTCGGACAAAGCAGACCGATCGACGTTTTTGTTCGTAGATCGGACAAGCTTCGAGGAGCAGTGTTGTCCGAGCGGACAATTCAGCCCTCGGAGTGCGGCACCGCGGCGAACGCGATGACATTCACCCTTTCCGCTGACCAGATCGGGTGACGACCAACCTCGAGGAAGATACGAAATCTGGACAAATGCCCAATATGGATAAGGCCTGTTGGATGCGCCACAGACCCTCGAACGACGGTCGGAAACCCCGTCCCGAATGGAGTCCGATCACCCGTGCGAGCACGTCGAAATTGATCGAATTGATCCAGACCACACTCAGCGACGGCTGCCGGTAACGAAGCATCCCGAGGCTCCGATAATTGGATTGCGAGGCACCAACTTCGCCCGAAACCGGGCGGCCGCCTTCGATTCAAACCCAACTTCAAGTCCGTTTTGTAGCTTTTCAGGCAGAGCAGTTCTGCTCATTTTCTGCCATAGCTATTTTCTGATCCTGCTCAGCTAGTCGAAAGTTCAGCGACCGTGGCTACCGCCCGGCAGAATTCTCGTAACTGACGAGCAACAACCGGACTAACCAGCCAAGCGTCACAAGAGTGCCAAAAAGGGCCCTTCCGCGTGCCTCGAGGCAAATGCATCGAGGGCGAAAGGGCCCGAACCGGGCACCACGGAGCCAAGGGCCCCGCCGCAAACTAGCTGCTGCCGAACCCCACACTGTTGGCGTAGCGATCGAAATCGCCCTGGGCTCCGCTGTAGACGTTGATATCAGTGTTTCCGGTGATTCCGGGGATGCGTCCGGTGCTGGTGTACTGCCAGAAAGTCCAGTTGGACCAACCGCCGGGTAGCGGCCCCGGTGCGTTCTGCCCGTTGTAATCGGCGATCCACAGCGGGTAGTGGTTGAACTCGGCGGTGTTGGCCATCTGAGTACGCCAGAAGTTGGGATACGTGTAAATGATGGGCTGCCGCCCGGTAAGTGCCTGGACTGTATTCAAGTAGCGATGAGTCCAGTCGATGACCTGCCCGGCGGGCAGTCCCTTCGCGTCCTCGAGATCCAGAACGGGCGGGAGGTCACCAGGTCCGTTGATACCCAGGACGATCGCCGAATAGAAGGCGGCCTGGGCTTCGGGGGACTGGCGAACGTCTGCGTAGTGGTAGGCCCCGCGCGAGACGCCGGCAGCACGCATGACCAGGCAATCCTGGATGAAGTACGGATTGACGTAGTTGAGCGACTCGGTGGCCTTGACCATCGCGAACTCGTGCCCTGACGCCTTGACCTGGAACCAGTCGATTCCGGTTCCGTCCACGTGCTGCCACGAAGAGACGTCCGGGCCGCGGGGAGCGTCGGCAGCGGCGAGGCCAGGTGCCGTGATCGCGATGGCAGCTGCCATCGCGATCGGGGTGAGCTTGCCCAATGTCCTGACGATCCGTCGCTCGACCATTTCCCGAGACTAAGGTCGACTAGTCCGTTTTGTCCCCTAATTCAGGGAATGTTCACTCAACCGAGCCAATCGAGAACAGCCGCAGCGGTCCACGACTGTTGCATACTGCCCAGCGGCTCACCGGTGAAAGGCTCGTAGTATTCGGCAAAACTGCCATCGCTGGCCTGCCGCAACCCCTCCGAACGCAAGACGTGCGATCTCTCGGCCCACCCCCGACGCGCGAACGCCCATGAGAACAACCACGTGATCACCGGCCACACCGGGCCACGCCAATACTCCCGAGGACGGAAATCGCCGGAAACCGGAGACGTCGACGGTGGGACAGCAAACCGCATGTCCGGGTGACCACAGAATTTGGGCCCCTCGAAAGTGCGCAACAGAGCGCGCTCGGCATCGCGGCTCAGGCCGCCGCACAGCAACGGCGCAAACATCGCGATGGTCTCGGTATGAACCCATCGCCCGGTGCGAAGATCGAAATCCTTTGCTGCACCTGATCGTTCATCGGTGGTGGCAATCACGCCCTGCCGGAATCGATCTGCCCAACCGCGCAGATCACGGACGTCGGAGTTCGGCCGCGAATGCTCCTCACCGATAGTTGCCAAGACGTCGCATGCCATCGAGAAAACCGCACTGACAAACACGTCCTCGACGGCAAAACTCATGGCAGTGGCGAGTTGAGAATCCTCGTACCGCACGGCCTTCATCTCTTCGAGAAGCCAAAGGTAGCGGTCGTATTCGTTATCCGTGGGCCGCTGAGACAGGTCCGTCACCACAGCGAGATCAGCACGCTGATACGCAGGAACTTGTCCCGCAACAACATTCGCGTACGCCAGATCCCACCGCGGAGAGTTGTCCATCCCAGATTCCCACCCGTGATAGAGCGCGATACGGCCGTTGCCGTCGAGATCGCGGGCCTCCGCCAACCACCGGTGCCACCGAACCAGATCGCTCCAGCGCCGGTCGAGGAACTCTTCCGCGACCGCACGCGTCGTACGTCCGTGCCGACGCGAATGATCGAGAATCCGCTGCACCGCGATCGCGTGAACGGGGGGTTGGGTGATTCCCGATGTAGCGGTACCCAAAGGAGCATGCGCTGCCAACGCATTGACATCCCACCGCGTCGGGCCGGGGAAGTAGCCGTCGACACCGTTCGCGAACACGATGTGCGGAATCATTCCGTTCTTCCACTGAGCCGAGAGCAAGGTATCGAGCTCTACTACCGCCCGTTCGACGCTGAGCGGCGCCAGACCTACCGCCACGAACGCGGCGTCCCAGCTCCACATGTGGGGATACAGCTTCGGGGCAGCGCTGGTCATCGTGCCCAGGTCGTTTCCGCGCAGCAAGTAGGCAGCTCGGGCGGCGAGCTGAGTCGGGGTAAATCCGCGGTCGGCCATAGATGTCTATTTTGCGACGCGTCGAGCCTTTGCGCTCACCGAGCACGAATCCGGCGCCGCGGCCGCAATAATGAAGGAAGTCCGTCAGGTGATCTCGGAGTGGAGGCCTAGTGCGCGAGAAGATCAAAGCACTGCTGTTCGACGTCCAGGGCACAGCGACCGATTTTCACAGCACACTGTGCCGAGAGGCCCGTCGAATCACCGACGCCGACGTGGACTGGCCAAGATTCGTCAATCTCTGGCGCGCTGAGTACTTCGCGAACACCTCCGAGGCCGACGACTCCACAGGCGAATGGGTGACAGTACATTCGGTGTACCGCGAGGCTCTGCGCAAGCTGTTGGCCCGCGAGAGCATCGAACTTTCCGATGCCGAACAGGAAGAACTCACCACCGCCTGGAAATTCCTGGACCCGTGGCCCGACACTGTCGCCGGCCTGACAACCCTGCGCCAGCAGTACACAATCGCTGCCTTGTCCAACGCCGACGTGAATGCCGCAGTCAGCATCTCCCGGCACGGAAATCTGCCATGGCATGCCGTCTTCACTGCCGAAATGGCCGGCGTCTTCAAACCAGATCCGAAGATCTACCACCTGGCTGCTCGATATCTCGGGTACGACCCGGCCGAGATCATGATGGTTGCCAGTCACAAATATGACATCCGGGCGGCCAAAGCTCTCGGATTCCGCACAGCCTTCATAGCTCGACCACTCGAATTCGGAGCCAGGGGCAATCCCGATGTGTCCTTCTCCGACGAGTTCGACATCAACGCCGAGGACTTTCTCGATCTGGCAGCGCAATTGGTCCACTGATCCCGTGCCTGCGCGTCGTTGCTGGTATTCCTACGTGAAGGAATATCGAAACGGACAGGCGGTTTGGAATTCATGGGCACCAAGGAAGACAGCGCTACCCGCGAACGCAAGGCCCTGCGGTACTCGCTCGTGGTCGCAACGGCGTTGGCTGTGCTCGCCGCATTCTGGGGCTGGATCTCGCAGTCCCAGGTGATCCTGCTCGACGGTGTGTACGCCCTCATCGGAATGGCGTTGACGGCGATCTCACTGCGGGTCTCGCGGATAGCCGACTCGGGCCCCACCGCACGCTTCCCGTTCGGAAAGGAGGCATTGATCCCGGTCGTCATCGCTGTCCAGGGCATGGCACTACTGGCGACGCTCGCCTACGCCGCAGTCGAGGCAGTTCGTGTCATCCTCGCGGGCGGAGTCGACGTCACCGCGGGGTCTCTGGTGGCATACGGCGCTGTCAGCGCAGTGGTGTCGATCATCATCTGGCGCTACGTCGGACAAGTCGACCGCACATCTGATCTGCTCGTCGCCGAAGCCAGGCAATGGGGAGCGTCGGCTGCCTTCAGCGCGCTGGTCGCAGTCGGTGCTGTCGTCGCAATGATCCTGGGCCGCACCGATTTCTCCGACGCCGACCGATATGTCGACTCCGTCTTGGTCCTCCTCGGCTGCGCGATGCTGGTCCCGCAACCGTACGCACTTCTGCGAACCGCACTGATCGAACTCCTCGAAGGTGCTCCCGGCGAAAACGTTCAGGCCCGCGTGCACGATGCCATCGCCGTCGTCCGCGACGAATTCGGTTTGGACGAACCGACTCTCACCATGAGCAAGGTGGGTCGCAAGCTGTATGTCGAAGCGACGTTCATGGTCGCGCCACACAGCTGGGACATCGACGGTGAAGACGCAGTACGACGCTCGTTCGCCACCAGCCTCGCCGATCTCCCCTACGAACCGTGGCTGAACATCGAACTGACTACAGATCCGGCGCTGATGCTCTAGCGACGGAATCTGCTCTCGAACAACAGAATCACGACGGCCGGGCCCACCTCACCTTCTCGAAAAAGCCCTTGACTCGAAAGTATGTTCGAGTATGATGGGAGGTGGAACGGGGGGTTCTCATGACGATCAACATCACCGAAGATGCCGTCACCGACGTGGTCAACAACTCCGCCGTGGGTGTGCGCGGACGATTGTGGCGGCTTCACCCCAGCGACGTCCGCGAGATCGCCATCACCGCGTCAGCGGAAATCCTTCGCCTGGAAGCCATTCGAGTGGCCGCTGTCGACACCCTGACGTTGAACCCGGACGAACAAGTACTCTGCTACCGCGGCACCGGACAATGGCTCGCGAACCACACCATGCTGCAGATCTCCACCGGCAGAAGAATCGCAGCCCTGGGCAAAGCGCTACGGTCGTTTCCCGAGATCGAAGACCAATTCGATGCCGGTGACCTCACTTTCGAGCACGCAGCACTGATCGTGGCGTTCTGCGAATCCCCACCCAAGGCAATGCCCGACGCCGCACTACCGTACTGCCGCGACACACTCCTCGCCGCAGCATCCGGAACCGAAGCAACCACCGTCAAACTGCGCTACGCCATCAGCGTCCTCGAGCACATGTTCGAATCCGACGACCCACCACCAAGCGAAGACACCGACCGCAACGAACTGCGCATCTCCCCCACCCTCAACGGAAGAGTCGCCGTCCGAGGCGATTTCGACGGAGTGACCGGCGAAATGCTTCTCTCCGCCCTCTCCAACCTCTCCATGCCCACCCCCGCCGAAGACGGCACACCCGACAAACGACCCGCCGCCACACGCAACGCAGACGCCATGGCAGAACTCATCCGACGCTACCTCGACAACGCTGCCACCGGCATCGACGGCGGCCAACGCCCACACCTGAACGTGCACATCAACGCCAAAGACCTGGCCTACCACCGTGAATGCGCCACAACGAGTGATGGCTCAACACCTGCCCCGTCCGAGGACGACGATCCCGGCATGCTCGATCTCGACTTTCACGATCTCGACAAACAAGATCTCGATGTCGGCCACATGCCCTGGATGGGACCACTGAGCGTCGGCCGCACCCGCATGATCGCCTGTGACTGCATGCTGTCCAGCGTCCTCCTCGACGGAAACGGTGCCCCACTCGATGTCACCCCACTCAAAAGGCTTGTCACCGCAGCACAACGCACCGCCCTGATCGCCCGCGACAAAGGGTGCGCCTTCCCCGGCTGCGACTGCGTCCCCGCCTGGACCGACGCCCACCACATCAAACACTGGGCCAAAGGAGGACCAACCGTCATGGACAACCTGGTCCTGCTCTGCCGAACCCACCACACCCTGATGCACCGAAAACCCGGATTCACCGGCAAATGGGAAATCCGAATGGGCACCGATCACCTGCCCTGGTTCATCCCACCACCGGGCATCGACCCCGACCGGAAACCCCGCCGCTCCACCACACGACTCTGAACCCGGAGGTCACCGAGCAAACGCCTCGGTGACCCATTCCGGCGTGCTTCGATAGCCGGAAAGGGCGGCGCGGCGACATCCATCCAACTCCACGCTCACAGGAGTACCACCCGAACCGTCAACCCGTAGGAGGGTTGATGATGCTGTCGCTGTCGCGATCTGATCACAAGGCTGAGCTATAGGAGCATCGGCTATGGCGGCAACCACGTCTCGACTCTCCGCTTCGGACAGGCGAATAACGTCCACGTCTGTCTGAGATTCATGCCGGCACACGGATAGTCCTGCAGCATCAGCGACAGGCGTAGCCAGCTCATTGTCTAGCGGGTCATAGCCTTCGCCTCTCTCGAACTGCTCGCGCGCCTTGTCAACTTCTCTGGCATCTGTCCGGTCGAATTGAACGGCAGACGAGCGATCGCAATTCGCCATCGTCGGAGAAAGACTCAACGAAGTTCGGACACGTTCGACTTCATGCAGAGATCGAAGCGAATCGAGAGGCCCGACTTGAAAGCCGCACGGACTCGACGGCCAGGCCGGAAACATCACTTGTCCGGCGCTGTTGGCCATCCACAGTTTGACGGGAACCAGTTCGCTTGTGACACAACTCGCAACGACATTGTCGGGAAAGCGTTTGGAGTCGACACGATATGCATCCTTGACGGCGGCTACGTCACCTTCGAGTCGAACCATGTCGACGGTTAGCGCTCCGGAGGCATCTTCGCCGACTTCGCAACGAAATACTGCCACTGGATCGAAATCAGATGGAAGATACCCTGTTTCGTGTTTCGGACGCGAATACAGATCGACACCGAACAGGCCCCATGCGACTTCAATTCCGAGACAGTCGGCAGTCTCGAACACCCGAGCCTCAGGAGGTGTGAAGTACACCGAATCTCGCCAGAACGGAGCCGAACAAGCGGTGACCAGGCAAAGCGACGCCACCAACGGCACCGACAGCAGCGCGCGTGCCGAGACCGTCAATTGCCCGCCCACTCCAGAAGGTTGTCGGCGGTCCAGGTATTGATCACCCGATCGGCTTCGACACCGCACGTTTCGGCCCGGTCACAGCCGTAGCCCTGCCAAGCCAGCTGACCGGGGGCATGGGCGTCAGTGTCGATGGAGAAAAGACAATCGAGATCGCGGGCCAACTCGATCAAACGCGAAGGCGGGTCACGACGCTCCGGTCGGGAATTGATCTCAACGGCTGTGCCTGATTCGCGGCAGGCCTCGAACACTTTCTCCGCGTCGAACTGCGACTCGGGCCGGGTTCCGCGAGCACCCTCGACAAGACGCCCGGTGCAGTGCCCGAGAATATCGACACGCGGATTTCGCACTGCAGCAAGCATTCTGCGGGTCATCGCCTCGCGTTCGGACCGCAGCTTGGAGTGGACGCTCGCCACCACGATGTCGAGTTCGTCGAGCAGATCGGGATCCTGGTCGAGTGAACCGTCCTCGAGGATGTCCACCTCGATTCCCGTGAGAATGCGGAAGGGAGCCAGTTCGGCATTCAACCCGGCTATCACGTCGAGTTGAGACCGTAGGCGCTCCGCGGACAGCCCGTTTGCAACTGTGAGGCGAGGCGAATGGTCGGTGAGGGCGCAGTAGTCATGGCCGAGTGCTGCTGCGCGTCGCATCATCTCTTCGATGGGGCTTCCACCATCGGACCAGTCGGAGTGGGTGTGGAGGTCGCCGCGGAGGGCTTGTCGCAATGGGCTGTCGCCGATGGGCTCAGCCTGCCCCCGCAGTTCCTCGAGATACTCGGGGATGCCGTCGTACGACTGAGCGATAATCGTGGCAGTCTTCGGCCCGATGCCGGTAAGGGCCTTCCAACTGTCGGCTTTCCGGCGAGACTCCTTCTGCTCGTCGGACAATCCTGAAAAGACCTCCGCAGCTCGGCGATAGGCCTTGACGCGGTGCGTTTCAGCGCGTGATCGTTCGAGCCAGTAGGCGATCTCCCGAAGCGCTTCATCCGGTTCCATGAGACCACTGTTCCGTCAGCAGCGGCTCGCGGCAACCCTTGATCCCCTTACGCTGTGAATATGGACGACCCGAGAGCACGATTTGAAGCCGCGCGGGTGGCTCACCTGGCAACGGCAGATGCGGCCGGCGTTCCGCACATCGTGCCGCTGGTATTCGTCTTGGTCGGCGGCACCGTCTATTCCTGTGTCGACCACAAACCGAAAACCACGACCGCTCTTCGCAGGCTCCGGAACATCACCGAGACGGGGCGCGCAAGCCTGCTGGTCGATCATTACGACGACGACTGGTCCGCGCTCTGGTGGGTCCGCGTCGACGGACATGCGGAGGTTCTCGACCCCGGCACCAAGGAGTCCGAGAGCGCGATCGATGCTTTGGCCGCAAAGTATCCGCAGTACGTAGATCACCGACCGCACGGACAGGTCATAGCTGTCCGCGATGTGGAGTGGTCGTCGTGGTCCGCAGCAGCCTAAGGTTCTGTCCTAGTGTTCAAGGAGCGAAAGTGATTGCAACACTCTCAATTCGGACAAATTGGTGGGGGATCGATGAAACGACGGCAGTTACTTCAGCGCGCAGCCACAGGTCTGGCGCTGGTAGCGGGACCTCAGGTGATCGACATGGGTAGCAGTTCCGGAAGCAGTCAAGACGCAACAAGTCCGTTGAACGAACAGTTGTCGGTTGTTTCGCTCTCACACGTGAACGACCCGGCGACGACGCCGGTTTTTCCAGGCGACCCCGAGTTCACTCTCGACACAGCGGCCACCATCGCAAACGACGGCTACTACCTCCAGTACGTCAAGGAAGGTGAGCACACGGGCACGCATTGGGGCGCACCCGCACACTTCCAGGAAGGCGGCCTCACAGCCGACCAACTCGATCCGGCGGACCTCTTCCTCCCCGCAGTGAAGATCGACATCCGGGACAAGGCTGCCGCCGATTCGGACTATGCGCTCACGGTCGCGGACCTGCAGGAATGGGAAACGCGCAACGGAAAGATCCCCGATGGAGCGGCCGTAGTTCTCTGGACCGGATGGGAATCGCGCTGGGGTAGCGAAGAATATGCCAACTCCGATGCCGAGGGTGTCGCCCACCAACCCGGCTTCTCGGTGGTCGCGGCGCGGTGGCTGATAGACACCGGCCGTTTGGGCACCCGCGGAGCATTGGGAACCGACACGTTCGGTCCCGACCTCGGAAACGACGAAACCTACCCCGTCTCGACAATCCTGTACGACAAGCATCGAATCAGCCTGGAGAACTTGAACAATCTTGCCGCCCTGCCAACCACCGGGGCTAGCATCCTTGTCGGTGGTGCGATCAACAAGGCCGGATCGGGTTCACCGGCAACGATTTTCGCACTACTACGGCGATAACCATTTGCGACGGTCGCCGTAGACAACGACCGCGCCCTTCCCACTTCTCTTCGCCTCGTACATCGCCGCATCGGCCTGGCGAAGAAGAGTGTGCGCGCTGAGCGGTTCGTCCCCAAACTCGAACTGCGCGGACTCGAAATGCGCGACACCAACGCTCGCACCCACCGACACCGATGTGTCTGCAGTCTGATCGGACCTGAGCGCGTCGACGATCCGGCGAGCCACGACGACGGCGTCGTCGATCGTGCCCTGCAGGAGCACTGTGAACTCGTCGCCACCGAATCGGGCGACAAACGCACCCTCGGGAACCGCTTCGCGCAGACGTGCTGTGAGAGCAACCAGTAACCGGTCGCCGGCCGGGTGCCCGTATCGATCGTTGATCTGTTTGAAGTCGTCCAGATCGACAAGCATCAGCACCCAATCGGAGTTCGTCTGGCGATAGTTTTCGATGGCGCTCGCAAAGTGTTCGTCGAACGCGGCCCGGTTTGCAAGCTCGGTGAGTGGGTCGTGATGTGCTCGGTACCTCAGCTCGTCCTGGGCAGCGGAGATCTGTTGAAGGAGCGCGTCGTTCTCGAGGAGCGTGAGTATTTGGCGCACCAGCGCGAGAACCAACACGCCGACGCCGAGTATCACGACCACGGCATCGAGGTTGCCGACGATCAGCGCCTGAACAGTCACGATCGTCGCGATCACCGCGATCAACAGATACGGCAGCAGCAACTGAGTCCGATCGCTTCGCCACTGCTGCGGCGCGTTGCGGTTCCGAGGCTCGGTTCGCTTCGTCAGCGCCGCCAAGGCGATCAACGGCGGCCCCGCGATGAACCCGGCATCGGCGATGGTCGGCATACTCTCGGCGCCGATCGCCACCAAGTACGCGTACAGGCTGTCCGAAAGGGAGAGCATCACCAACCCGCACCCGAGGAACGTCAGCGGTTCACGGATCTCTGCTACGGCCTTCGGTCCGATGACCATCAGCAAGACCATGGCGATCAGAACGAAGTCGGTGATCGGATACATCACCGCGACAAGAAACCCGAGAGATCCCGTCGGACCGGTATGAACGACGGCGCCCAGGGCCGTTGTCCACGTGAGGATGAACAATCCACCGACAACGACAAGACCGTCGAGCGTCAGCACGAGCCAGAGATGGATCGGACCGATCGCCTCACGCCGGGGCGACTGACGCACCAACGACAGAAGCGCCGGCACGGCGAACACCGGGAACATGAAGAAACCGATATCCGCGATCGACGGCGACGGAAGTGGAACGTGGAGAACCGAGCGGTAGAACGCCCAGAAGAACATCCCGAGAGTCCAGCCGGCCATACCCAGAGCCATCAGAGTTCGCCAACGACGCTCGACGCCGTGATAGCGCCGCGATGTCCACCAACAGACCGCAGTTGCGGTGGCTCCGCCGACGAGCTGGGCGATATCGTCCACCAGAACCGAAGTTCGTGGGCTGAGCAGCCCGGATCCGGCGAGAGCGATGACCGCGACAACGACGCCGAGAACCAGCCACGTGCGTCGCGCTCGGAACTGCGTCATCGAAGAACCCATCGGTGTTCAAGGCGTCACCACCGATCGTCTTGCAGCTGGCATCGTTGCGGCCGGAATGTTGTGGTGACGAATGCCCGTACGAACCTACCCGATTTGGTAGCGGATTGTTAACTGGACGAACGATCAGGAAGGCTCGTACGCCCCGCGGCGCTGTATTCCGCTCGGGTCCTACGCCGCTGCGAGGTCCATTTCGCGATCACCCCTTGCGACGGGCTGAACAGGTACACCAGAGCGAACACGATGCCCTGCGTCATGACGACCATGCCACCGGAAGCCGTGTCGAGGTAGTAGCTGACGTAGATACCGGCAATCGCGCAGACTGCGGAAACGACGGGAGCTATCACCAGCATCCGCGAAAACTTGTCGGTGAGGAGGTAGGCCGTCGCGCCGGGGATGATCAGCATCGCCACCACCAGCACGACGCCGACGGCTTGCAACGCCACAACGGACGTGAGTGCGAGGACGCCGAGTAGCAGCGCACCCAGGCGCTTGGGCGAAAGACCTATCGCGTTCGCATGGATCGGGTCGAAGGCGAACAACGTCAGATCACGACGCTTGATCAACAGAATGCTCAACGCCAACGCGCCGAGTATCGCGACCTGCAGAAGATCTGACGAGCTCACCCCCAGCAGGTTGCCGAAAATGATGTGGTTGAGATCGGTCTGGCTGGGGGTCACCGAGATGAGAACCAAACCGAACGCAAAGAGAGTCGTGAAGACGATACCGATCGCGGCGTCTTCCTTGACGCGACTGGTGTTACGGATCAGTCCGATCAGCGCTACGGCGATCAACCCGAAGATCAAGGCCCCGATAGCAAATGGTGCGCCGACGACGTAAGCGAGGACAACACCCGGCAGCACGGCGTGCGAGACGGCGTCGCCCATCAACGACCACCCGATGAGCACCAACCAACAACTGAGCACCGCGCAGACAACCGCTGCCACAACCGCAACGGCCAACGCGCGCACCATGAATCCGTACTGGAGAGGATCAAGTAGGAGTTCTACGAGGTTCATCGATCAGGTCCTGTCCATCACGTCGAGACCGAAAGCCAGGGCGAGGTTTTCCGGTTGCAGCACGGTGTCCGGGTCGGAATGCACCAGGACCTTGCGCATGAGCAGTACCGCCTCGTCGCAGAGTTTCGGCACAGCGTGGAGATCGTGGGTCGAGACCAAGATCGACCGGCCGTCGGAAGCCAACTCTCGTAGCAGCGTAGAAATCGTTGCCTCGGAACGCTTGTCGACGCCCGCAAACGGCTCGTCCAGCAACAGTATCGACGCGTCCTGCGCGATGCCGCGTGCGACGAACGCGCGCTTCTTCTGACCACCCGAGAGCTGACCGATCTGACGATCCGCAAATTCGGTGAGTTCCACCCGCTCGAGGGCCTCTGCCACCGCCTCGCGATCTGCACGCCGCGGACGTCGCAAGAATCCGAGGTGACCGTACCTGCCCATCATCACGACGTCACGGACGCTGATCGGGAAGGTCCAGTCGACGTCTTCACTCTGCGGCACGTATCCGACGCGGCCGCTCTTGCGCGCTGTGGCTGCGTCGAGACCGGCGATTCTGACAGAACCGTTGTCCGGCTTGATCATCCCCATGATCACTTTGAACAGAGTCGACTTTCCTGAACCGTTCATGCCGATCAGTCCGCAGACGCTACCCGAGTTCAACGTCAGATCGACGTGGTCCAGTGCGTGGACCTCGCCGTAGTGAACGCTGACGTTTTCGACGCGAATGGCTTCGTTCATGATTTACCGCCGGTCAGACCGCCGAGGATGACGTCGGTGTCGTGGCGAATCATGTCCAGATAGGTGGGCACGGGACCGTCGGCTTCGGACAGCGAATCGACGTACAGCGTTCCGCCGAACTTCGCGCCGGTCGCCCCGACAACCTGCTGCATGGGGGCATCCGAGACCGTCGACTCGCAGAAGACGGCGGGAACGGAATTGGCTCGGACGAAGTCGATCGCGGCGATGATCTGCTGCGGCGTCGCCTGCTGCTCGGCATTGACCGGCCAGATGTACGCCTCGCTGAGTCCCGCGTCCCTGGCCAGATAGGAGAACGCACCCTCGCAACTGACGAGTGCACGCTGACCTGCGGGCAATGCCGCCAGCCCACTGACCAGGCCGTCCTGAACTGCTTGCAGTTCCGCCTTGTACTTCGCGCCGTTCTCCGCAAATGCCGAGGCGTTGTCCGGGTCGAGGTCGCTGAAAGCAGTCACCATGTTGTCGACGTAGATCTGCGTATTCAACGGAGACATCCATGCATGCGGATTGGGCTTGCCCGCATACGCGTCGCCGGCGATCGGAATGCCTTCGACGCCGTCGCTGACCACGACGTGTGGCACGTCCAGTCCGTTGACGAATTTCGCGAACCACGCCTCGAGGTTCATGCCGTTATCGAGGATCAGATCGGCTTCGCTCGCCCGCCGAATGTCTCCGGGCGTCGGCTCGTAGCCGTGAATTTCGGCCCCCGCCTTGGTGATCGACTCGACGCGAAGATGATCGCCGGCAACGTTCTGGGCGATGTCCGACAGCACGGTGAACGTGGTGAGCACCACCGGGCGGTCGTCGTCGGAGCCAGAACTCACCGCAGAACAGCTGGACAGAAGCAGGGCGGCGAGGGCGGCAATTCCCAGGCGGCGGAAGTTCTTCGCGTCGCGTGTCGTCATGGTCGAACTCTAATATGTGGGTAAACAAATACACAAGTTCGTCTAGCCGAACAATCCTCACTCGATAGGCTCGCACCATGCGTCCTACTGCCTTGATCACCGGTTCCAGTCGCGGCCTCGGAGCTGCCATCGCACGCGAACTGGCGCCGACACACGACCTGCTGCTCGGTGCACGATCCGCGCAGGCCCTCGAGCCGATCTGCGCCGAACTGCCCGGATCGACGCCTCTACCCCTCGACCTCACGGACTACGACGCCGCCGCCGCCGCCGCCTCGTCCATCACGACGCTCGACGTGCTGGTACACAACGCCGGCGTGGCCGACATCGGAACCATCGAGGAATCCTCGGTCGATCAGTGGCGACGCACCCTAGAGGCAAACGTCATCGCCGTCGCCGAACTCACGCGGGTTCTCCTGCCCGCGCTTCGTGCGGCCGGAGGTCACGTCGTGCTGATCAATTCGGGTGCCGGACTGCGCGCCAACGCCGGTTGGGGCTCGTATGCGGCCAGCAAGTTCGCCCTGCGCGCTTTCGGAGATGCGTTGCGCCTGGAAGAGCCGGCACTTCGGGTCACCTCCATTCACCCCGGACGGATCGACACCGACATGCAGCGCGACATCGTCGCGGGTGAGGGCGACGAGTACGACCCTGAGCGCTTCCTGAAAGCCTCCACTGTGGCGCGTGCCGTACTCACTGCCGTCGAAACACCGTCCGACGCACACCCCACGGAGATCGTGCTTCGACCTACCGGCCGGTAAATCCCCAGTTCGGCGGTAACGGAATGGTGACGATGGCCATCCGGATATCGCTTTTCCGGGCACTGGCCCGATACTGACATCAGTTGTCGGACAAAGAGACTGGACTTGTCTCAGGAGTTCATCGAGAGGTGGTGTGCGATGCATGATCATACGGATACATGGGGGATCCCCAGCCAGACTTTCCTTCAGTGGTACCTGGTGGCGGCTGCCGTCGCGATCGGACTCTCGCTGTACAGCCGAATGACTGCGCGCCGGTCACCGGTGGTCGTCGACGCTGTCCGTCGGCCGCTCACTCCTCCCGAGATCGGTGCCTTGACCAGTGACTACCAAGCGGTGCTGGCGTCGATGGCTATTCTGCGCAGCGCCGAGCTGATCAGCACCGAAGGCAAGACCAAGCTGGCACTCACTGCGGAGGACAAGAATCGTCTCGACTGGTTCACCCGTACGGTGCACAAGCGGCTCGGCAACGGAAAGGTCCCGCTGCGGCAGGTGCGTCTGATGGGACGGCTGAACGTCGCACTCGCACAACTACGTACGACGTTGATCGACGAGGGATATTTGCAACGCCAGCAGGACGGTCTGACCGCTGCCCTTCGGACCGTTCCGATCGTGGCGGTCATTGCTCTCGGCGCAGTCCGTCTCGTCGCCGGAATCGCCGGCGGTAAGCCGGTCGGGTTCCTGCTCCTCACCATCATCGTTCTCGCTCTGATGATTCCACTTCTTCGCATCAAGCGTCGTCGGACAGCTTTGGGAGACAGCGAGCTTCGACGCCTCAAGCACGAAAACTCGTACCTCTCACCGAAACTGCGGCCCGCGTACACGAGCTACGGTCCCTCGCTCGCCGGGCTGTCGGCGGCGCTCTTCGGTGCGGGCGCTCTGGTTCTGATCGATCCGGCGCTGGCGGGAGCGGTAGCTGCGGGCGCCGCGTACAGCCCGGGTGGCGGAAGTTCGAGCTACTACAGTTGTGGCTCCTCATCCGGATCATCCGGCTCGGACGGCGGTGGCGGCAGTGGGAGCAGTTGCGGCGGCGGGGGGTGTGGGGGATGAGCACGCATGCAGCCGACACGTGGGGGATCCCCAGCGAGGATTTCCTCTACGGCTACATAGCCGTTGCGGCCACGCTCATGGTTCTCACTCTGGGGTGGCGTCTGATGATCCGGGCACGCCGGCACGGGTACTCAACCGAGCACGGGTATTCCGCCGAGCAACTGACGCCTCCGGAAGTCGGAATGCTCACCGGCGAGTCACGCGCCATCGCAGCATCATTGGCAATCCTGCGTAGCGCTGACCTGATCACCACCGACGGCGCTGTCCTGCGCCCGTTGGGCCCTGGCGACGAGACCCTGGACTGGTACACCCTCACCGTGTACCAGCGCCTGGCCCAGCAGGCTCTACCCCATCGTCGGCGCCAACTCGCCGAGCGTATGACGGTGGAAACAGCTCGCCTACGAAACTCTTTGGCGGACCGGGGATACCTGACCTCCGACAGCACCAGGCGTTCAATCTTTCTCTCCACAGTTCCGCTGAAGATCCTGGTGGCCGTGGGTATCGTCCGCATTGCTTTCGGACTGCACAACGACAAGCCCGTCGAGTTTCTGATTCTCGCCGTACTCGTCACCGGGTTCAGCATCCCGCTGCTCGGGCTCAACTTCGATCGAACCACCTCTGGCAAGGCGGCACGTTCGGAACTGACCACGGCACACGCCTACCTGTCCCCGCGCAACAAGCCTGCCTTCTCCGCCTACGGACCGCGTTTGGCGGGAATGTCCGCTGCTCTCTTCGCCGGTTCGGCGATGCTGATGATCAATCCCGCCTTGGCCTCCGCCGCCGGAATCGGTGCCGACGGCAGCGGAAGTAGCGGGGGTTCGGACGGTGGCGGTTCAGACGGGGGAGGCGGCAGCTGCAGCGGGGGTGGCGGATGTGGCGGCGGCGGTGGATGCGGGGGATAGCCGCGCCCGGGCGAGCATAAGCGCTGCGGCCTCGGTAGTGATGCCACGTTCCTCGCTCAACGAGTACACCTCGTCCAAGGTTCGACCGATCCCGCGGGTTCGTTCGACGACGTCGTCTTCGTTCCACCCCAAGACTTCTCGCCCCACGAGGTGAAAGGCTCCGCCTGCGTTCGCGACGAAATCAGGGGCACAGAGAACCCCGCGGTCTCGCAGAACCTCACCGGCAGCGGCATCGGTCAAGATGTTGTTTGCTGCGCCCGCCACGGCCATAGTCGGAATCGACGCAGCCGCAGCGAAATCGATGATGCCTCCCATCGCGCAGGGGGCAAAGAGGTCACACGGTGTTCGGAGGACCTCGCCGGCAGGAACGACCGTGTGCCCCGCGAGAGAAGCCGCCTCGAGGCGCTGCGGGTCCGTATCGGCAACCAGCAGACGTGCGCCAGCCTGCGCTGCGAGACGGACGACGTCGCCGCCGACGGCGCCGAGCCCCTGTACCAGTACCGTTCGGCCGTCGAGTGTTCCGAGTCCTCGGCGACGCGCCGTGGCCTTCATCGCTTCGAACACACCCAGAGCGGTGGCGTGCGCGCTGGAACCGGCGCCACCGTTGCCGACCGAACGCCCGAAGACGTATTTGGTGGTGCGGCTGAGCTGATCCATGTCGGAAGAGTTGGTGTTGACGTCAGGACCAGTCCAGTAGTTTCCTTCGAGCTTGTCGATGTTCTCGGCGTGGATGCCGAGGATACGCGTCCAGGTTGCGGCGTCGATCTGATTGCGCGGTGCAGGTAGCGCTATTACCGACTTCCCGCCACCCATCGGCAGGTCGGAGACCGCCATCTTCAAAGTCATCGCACCCGCGAGCTTCCCGGCGTCCGCCAGAGCGTGGCCGATCGAGGGATAGTAAGCGGCCCGCGTGCCACCCGACGCCGGTCCCAGACGGGTGGAGTCGATTCGAATCACGAAAGTCGTGTCGGTCTCCCGATCATGGCGAGTGACGGTCAGTTCACCGTCCCAGCGCAGTTCGTCGTCGATACTCATTGAATCTCCTTTTCTGTCTCCGGGTCAGTTGTGGGCGTGCAGTGGTGTTCCCGCGAGTGCGAGCATGGCCTCGCCCAACGCCTCGTTCTGACTGGGATGCGCGTGGATGAAACGCCCCACTTCATCGGGAACTGCTTCCCAGGCAACGGCCAACTGCGCCTCACCGATCAGTTCGCCGACGCGGTCTCCCACCAGGTGAACTCCGACAACAGGGCCTTTCGTTCCGCTTCGAATCACTTTGATTCCGCCGGTAGTTCGCAGGATCTGACTCTTGCCGTTACCTGCCAGGTCGTAGATGACGGTGGAGACGTCGGCGTACTGCGTGCGCGCCGCCTCTTCGTCGAGCCCGACCGATGCAACTTCGGGATGTGAGTACGTCACGCGAGGAATCAGGTGTTCGGCGACCGGAATCGGATCCTTGCCGGCAATCTGTTCAGCCACAAAGATTCCTTGTTGGAAACCTCGGTGCGCCAACGCAAGACCGGGCACGATGTCGCCGACCGCGTACACACCGTCCACGGACGTACGGAGGCGTTCGTCGGTGACGACAAATCCCTTGTCGAGGTTGATTCCGCGTTCTTCGAAACCGCTACCGTCCGTGCGGGGTCCGCGGCCGACGGCGACCAACAGTAGGTCGGTGTCGAGTATCGTTCCGTCGCTTAGTTCGATGCGGACGGAACCGGCTGCTTCTTTCGCGGAATCGACCTTTGTGTCTGTCTTACAGACGATTCCACGTTTCCGATATGCCCGCTCCAGCTGCTTCGACGACCACGGATCCTCGGCGGCGATCAGTCGGGGGAGTGCCTCGACGATCGTTACTTCGGCGCCGAACGAGCGCCAGAGGCTTGCGAACTCGACGCCGATGACACCGCCACCGAGTACCGTTGCGCTGGTGGGCACCCGGTCGAGTTCGAGTGCCTGGTCGCTGGTGACGATCCGTCGGCCGAGTTCGATGCCGGGGAGTTCCCGCGGATACGAGCCGGTGGCCAGAACGAGTGATGTTCCGGTGTAGCGGGTTCCGTCGACGTCGATGCTTCGCCCACCGACATACGTCCCGTATCCGTTGACGATGGTGATCTTGTGTTGCGCCAACAAGCCTTGCAGACCGCTGTACAGCCGCTCGACTGTCCCGTTCTTGTAGTCGTGCACCTGCGCGACGTCGATGCCGGCAAAAGATGCCCGGACACCGAATTGCTCACTGGTGCGTGCCGAATCGGCCACCTCGGCGGAATGCAGCAGTGCCTTGGTCGGGATGCATCCGCGGTGCAGGCACGTTCCGCCGACCTTGTCCGCTTCGATCAGCGTGACCGACAATCCGAGTTGGGCGGCGCGGATGGCGCAGGCATAGCCGCCCGATCCTCCACCGAGGATCACGACGTCGCTGTGGGGTTCTGCAGTTGTCATCGGAGCCTTGGTCATCAGAGCCTTCCCAGGACGCGGATCGGGTTCTCGATGTAGTCACCGAACAGCCTGAGGAATCCGCCGGCTTCGCCTCCGTCACAGACGCGGTGGTCGAAGCTCAACGAGATCTGAGTGACCTTACGAACGGTCAACTCGCCGTTCACGACCCACGGCTTGTCGATGATGCGTCCGATCCCCAGAATTGCCGCCTCGGGGTGATTGATGATCGGAGTCGATCCGTCGACCCCGAATACCCCGTAGTTGTTGAGCGTGAACGTGCCGCCGGTCAGGCGGGTGGGTTCGAGCTTGCCGTCGCGGGCAAGGCCGGTGGTCACCCGAAGTGCCTGTGCGAGTTCGACTGTGCTCAGTGAATCGGTATTACGAATGACCGGCACCATCAATCCTTTCGGTGTCTGCGCGGCGATCCCCAGGTGGGTGCGGGCGTGTCGGACGATCTCACCTCGAGCCGTGTCGACCGACGAGTTCAGTTCGGGGTACTGCGCCAACGCCGCGATGGTCAGCCGAGCCAGGAGCGCCATCAGGCTGATCTTGTCGGAATCGGGCAGTGACTTGTTGATCTCGGCTCGCGCCGCCAACAGTTCGGTGGCGTCGACGTCGACCCAGGTTGTCGCGTCAGGGATCTCGCGGCGGCTGGTGGACAGCTTGTCGGCCACCACCTTGCGTAGTCCCTTGATCGGGATGCGTTGGTCGCTCACGTGCGACGTTTCCGTCTCCGGGCCGGTGTTCGACCCGGCCTCGACGTCAGCACGCGTGATCACCCCGCCGGCACCCGACCCGGAGAGCAAGGACAGGTCGATATCGTTGTCAGAGGCCAGTTTACGAACGATCGGCGAGATCACGCGTACCGACGGAGCCGCTCTGCGACGGCGTCTCGGTGCATCCTCGCTGGTGCCGTAGCCGATCAGGACGTTGCCCGAACCGGCGCGTTCCTCTTCGCGGTAGCGCTCGTGGTTGGCCGAAACGACCGCGTCGACACTGTCGCCACCACTCACGGTGATCAGCGGTGTGCCCACCTTCAGGGTGTCTCCGTCTTTGCCGTGTAGTTCGATCACGGTCCCGGCGAACGGGATGGGCACATCCACAGCAGCTTTCGCAGTTTCCACCTCGACGACGATCTGATCGATGGTGACCACGTCGCCGACCTTGACGTGCCACTCCGCGATGTCGGCCTCCGCCAGTCCTTCGCCGAGGTCGGGGAGCATGAATACCTGATTGGTCATGCCGTCACCGCCCAACGGGTGTCGGGAGTGTCGTTCCACTGCAGACGGTCGAGGGCGTCCAGGACACGGTCGACGCTGGGCAAGTGGTGACGCTCGAGCTTGGGAGCGGGGTAGGGGATGTCGAAGCCGCTGACCCGGAGCACCGGGGCATGGAGATGGTGGAAACACCGTTCCTGCACGCGGGCAGCAATTTCTGCACCCACACCGGCAAAACCCTGCGCTTCCTGGATAACGATGCAGCGTCCGGTCTTTCGCACCGATGCGGTGACCGTCTCGTCGTCGAACGGCACTATCGAGCGGATGTCGATCACCTCGATGTCCCGGCCCTCGGCTGCAGCGGCCTCGGCGGACCTCAGTGCAACATCCACGGACGGACCGTAGGCGATGAGCGTCGCGTCACGACCGGGGCGACGGACGCCGGCGCGACCGATCGGCTCGCGTGCGGTCAGTTCGACATCTGCTCGCGCGAAGTACAGCTTCTTGGGCTCGAGGAAGATCACGGGGTCGGGGTCCTCGATTGCCGAACGTAGCAGCGAGTACGCATCTTCCACCGTGGACGGCGCCACAACCTTCAGTCCGGGTGTGTGCGCGTAGTAGCCCTCACTGGAATCACAATGATGCTCCACCCCGCCGATACCGCCGGCAAAAGGAACACGAATGACTATCGGAATCGACAGCGCGCCCTTGGTGCGGTTGCGGATCTTCGCCACATGGGAGGCGATCTGCTCGAACGCCGGATAGGCAAACGCGTCGAACTGCATTTCCACGACCGGACGAAAACCGGCCATGGCCATGCCGATTGCGAATCCGATGATGCCGGACTCGGCGAGGGGAGTGTCGAAGCATCGGTCGTCGCCGAAGTCGCGGGTGAGGCCGTCGGTGACGCGGAAAACGCCGCCCAGGGTGCCGACGTCCTCACCGAAGACGACAACGTTGTCGTCCGCAGCCAGAGAGTCGCGTAGCGCGGTGTTGAGGGCCTGAGCCATCGTGAGCATGGGCATGGTCAGTGTCCCCCTGTGTCAGCGGCTTCGGCGGCAAGTTCGGTTTCGAGTTGGGCTTGTTGCTCACGCAATTGCGGTGTCTGCTCGGCGAAGACGTACCGGAACAGATCGAGCGGATCGTGCGGGCGGTCGACGTTCATGCCGGCGCGTAGTGTGGCGGCCTCTGCTTCTGCCTCTGCGGTCAGTGATTCCACGAACGCGTCGTCGATCAGATCGTGTGCGCGCAGATACTTTTCGAGACGCGGCAACGGATCTCGCCCGAGCCAGGCTTCCACCTCGGCGCTGTCGCGGTAGCGGGTGGCGTCGTCTGCATTGGTATGTGCGTCGATGCGATAAGTGTGTGCCTCGACGATCACCGGTCCGTTTCCGCTGCGAACGAAGCGCGCTGCCTCGTCCATGACGGCCATCATCGCGACGGGATCGTTGCCGTCTACCTGCTCGCTGCCGATCCCGTAGCCGACGCCCTTGTGCGCCAACGTCGGTGCTGCGCTTTGGCGCGACAGTGGCACGCTGATCGCAAATCCGTTGTTCTGCACCAGAAAGATCACCGGCGCCTTGAAGACGGCGGCGAAGTTCAGCGCCTCGTGGAAATCGCCCTCACTGGTGGCGCCGTCACCACAGAGCGCCAAGGCGACGGTGTTCAAGCCCCGTCGAGACTCCCCGTAGGCCACCCCCGCTGCATGCAGCAATTGCGTTGCCAGCGGGGTGCACTGCGGCGCACTGCGCAGTGCGACCGGGTCGTATCCGCAGTGCCAGTCGCCGGCGAGCATGCTCAGAATCTGCACCGGATCGACACCCCTGGCGGCCAACGCCATCGAATCCCGGTAGGTGGGGAAGAGCCAGTCACTCGGCTCCAGACTCATCGCTGCCGCGATCTGACATGCCTCCTGCCCTCGCGAGGACGGATACACGGCCAGGCGCCCCTGTTTGGTCAGCGCCGTAGCCTGCTGGTCGAAGCGTCTGCCCAGGAACATCTTTCGATACATCGCGATCAGGCGATCGTCGCTCGGTTTTGCGTAGCGGGCCTCGCTGCGCGTCAGTTCTCCGGCAGGGTCGAGGTACTGCACCGCAGAATCGGCCGGCAGGAACTTCTGATACCGCAGTTCCCCCAAGGGCTCGACAAGTGTCACTTCTACCTCCAGAAGACGTTGTGTCCATCAGTATTCGCACTTCGGCGACGTAATGGCAGCAAGCGTCGAGGATTCAAGACAAACGGCCTATCATGAGGATTCGGGCAGCAATATGTCCATCAACCGACTCGACTACCGAACCAGGAATGGACAGATGGCCACCGAACCGCACGCTCTCGATGCGATCGACCGCCGCATCATCGCCGAACTGACCGCAGACAGTCGCATCTCCATGCGTGCACTGGCTGAAAAGGCGCACATATCCCGCGCTCACGCCTACGTCCGCATCGAAAGGCTCGAGGACTCCGGAATCATCACCGGATTCACGACGCGGATCGCCCATGAGAAGGCCGGACTCGGCTCCTCGGCGTACGTGGCACTCTCGATCCGGCAGCACTCGTGGCGAGGTCTGGCGGCGTCCTTGAAGGCCCTGCCGTTTGTCGAGCACTTCTCCCTCCTCGGCGGCGACTTCGACGTTCTGGTGCTGGTCCGTGCCCCGGACAACCAGGAACTACGCCACACCGTTCTCGAAGAACTCCAGGGACTCGACGGGGTTCTCTCGACCAAAACGTGGCTGATCTTCGAAGAAGGCAACGGTCCGGGACCCAACTGGCTGCCCGGCTGATCCGTCTATAGTCGCCGTTAGCAGTTGCACACGGGAGGTGACTCGAATGACCCTGCACGGCCTGGGAATCGGTTGGCGCCCCGAGGTCTCCGGAATCATCGCGCAACTCGACGGCCTGGCATTCTGCGAAGTCATTGCCGAATCCGTCGGAAACGAGATACCGCCGCACCTCGGCTCGCTCGGAGTTCCGGTGATCCCGCACGGAATCTCGCTCTCACTTGGCGGGGCCGAGGCGGTAGATCAGGCACGGATCGATCACCTTGCGCGTGCATCCCAGCTACTGGGCGCTCCCTTGGCGAGCGAGCACATCGCATTCGTGCGTGCAGGCGGCATCGAGGCCGGCCACCTGCTCCCACTTCCGCGCACCTACGAAGCCGTCGACGCCCTGGTACGCAACATCACCCGGACTCAGGACGGTCTACCGGTGCCGTTCGCCGTCGAAAACGTTGCCGCCCTGTTCGACTGGCCGGACGACGAGTTGACCGAAGGTGAGTTTCTCGCGGAGATCGTCGAGCGCACCGGAGCCCTGCTGGTTCTCGACATCGCGAACGTCTATGCCAATGCCCTCAACCGAGGGCGTGATCCCTGGGCCGAGCTGAGCCGGCTACCACTCGAGCGAATCGCATACTGCCACATCGCCGGTGGCAGCATCAGCGACGGCAGATACCACGACACGCACACCGATCCGGTACCCGAAGCCGTGCTGGAACTCCTTGCGCAGTTCACCGCCGCCGGTCACCATCCTGCCATCATGCTCGAGCGCGACGGAAACTATCCGCCGGCACTGGAATTGCTCGACGAGCTCGATGCCATCGCCGACGCAGCTGGTCTGGATCGCATCACCGCGGGCACCGATTGGTCACGCACATGAGCACGCTCGGTGAGCGTCAAGAGGCGCTGATTCGCGCACTGGTGGCGGGTGGCGAACTGCCCGAAGGCTTCGACAAAGACGAAGCCGCCGTTGTCTCGGCGGCGCTGCTCCGAAAGCGCGCAGGAGAAGTGGCGCACCACCTTCCGGTCGTGCGCCACACTCTCGGCGATCGTTATCTTCAGTTGTTCACAGCGTGGGCGGACGGGCGACCGAAGTCGTCTTCGCATGCGGATGCCCAGGCCTTTGTCGCCCATCTCCAGGACATCGGCGAACTGCCTCGCCCACCCTGGTATCAGAGGTTTCGAAAGGTCTCACGCAAGTGAGACAACAGCTTCGCTGGTGTACATGAGGAACGTCATCGATTCCTGGAAGTACAGCTCGACGGAGTTCGCATCGTGCGAGAGATAGCCGATGGACAGGTCCTGGCCGAGGTGCAATTCGTAGTCACCGCCACGCGTCGACAGCAGGAAAGCGCCGTCGATGGCCGGGGCCCAGATGATCTCGCCGTCGAGGACGCGTCGCAGGTGCTCGCGGATGGGGTAGCCGTGATCGGAGGTCTCGTTGATCGCGGTGAACGCATCTGCATTCAAGAGCAGTGAGTACGGTCCGTTGACACCGGCCAAGCGCAGCGACGTGATCGCCTGGCTGATGGCTTCCGGGTAGTCCTTGGCGTCGATGGGTAGCTTCAGTTCCGGGTTGGAACCGCTGGCCCGCACGCCGGTGATGCTGGCTGCGGGGTATCCCTCGAAGATGGCGCGGTCCTCGGCGAACGCGATCTGCTTGGCCGCGTCCTTGACGGGCTGCCAGTCGGAGTCCTTGGCGCCGCGTTCGACGTCGTCGATGGCCTGACGGCTGACGGTGAACGGGACCCGCAGTTCGATGATCGGCTGGGACTGACGAGCATGTGCGATGACGCCGTCGGCCAAGGGATTGATCGGCACCTGATGCCCGAGTGGGATGGCCGCGAGATCGTCACCCGACGGTCCCTCCACATCCACGACACGACGACCGGCGACGTGACGCTTGAATGTACGGCTCGCCTCTTCTTCGATCTCGGCCCAGGCTGCTGCCGAAATGGGTGCTAGGTCGCGGTGCAGGTTTGTCATTGCTGGGCACTCCTTTTGAGGCTGCCGATTCCGAGAGAACCGTCAGAGATGGGCGCTGTGAACGTCGCTTCGGGAACGAGCCTGGTCGGTAAGTCCGGGGGATCGTCGAGAAAGTCCGCCGTCGGAACGAAGAAATTGATTCCGGTGACGGCGGTGGAGAAATCGAGAATGCGGTCGTAATTGCCGACGGGATTCCCGATGAACATGTTGGTGAGCATCTGCTCGGTGACCGTCGGCGACGCCGAGTAACCGATGAAATAGGTACCCATCTCAGCGGAGCCGACGTGGCCGAACGGCATGTTGTCGCGCAGAATCTGGATCTGCTCACCGGATTCGTCCTCGATGACGGTGAGTGCGGTGTGGGAGTTGGCCGGCTTGGTGTCGTCGTCCATCTCGAGATCTTCGAGCTTGGAGCGTCCGATGACGTTCTCCTGCTCCTCGACGGGCAGGGAGTTCCACTCCGACATGTCGTGGAGGTACTTCTGGACGATGACGTAACTGCTGCCTGCGAAATCCGGATCCTCGTCACCGACGGTGACCGCGACGTAAGCGGCCTGCCCGGACGGGTTCTCGGTACCGTCGACAAAACCCATGAGGTCGCGTTGCTCGAAATACTTGAACCCGTGGACCTCGTCGATCACCGACGCGGCCCCGGCCAACCTGTTGGTCACGACCGTGGCGAACTCGAAGCACAGGTCCATCTGACGGGCCCGGATGTGAAACAACAGATCGCCCGGCGTGCGCGGGGCGTGGTGTTTGTCACCGGTCAACTCGACGAACGGATGCAATTCCGCCGGCCGTGGACCGTCGAAAAGTCGGTCCCACGCATCCGAACCGATGCCGACGACGGCAGCCAAGCCACCGGCGGGAACCCGGAATCCGATCGAGCGTTGCAGCCCGGAAATATCCGCCAGAACATCGTGAACTGCCTGCTCACCACCCTCGTCGATGGTGAAAACCAGGAAGATCGCAGCTTCCGTGAGCGGGGTCAGCAACGGCTGCGGTATCGCGGGAAGGGCCACTTCGGCCTCGTCGATCTCACTCGTTTCCGCCATGCAGACCAGTATGGACGATTCCGGCAGTCCCGGCATCAGTAGTGGGTAAGTCGCGTCAGGGTGTCGCGTCAGGGGGTTGCGGCCTGGGCGCCCGCGTCGAAGCCGGCCGGAATCTCGAAGATCTTTCCGTCGAACCCGGCGCGGTAGAGATGCCCGGCCGCGAAACCGGAATTGCCACGCCCGTAGGTCAACACACTCGACGCTTGCAGTCCGCTGGTGAGCGAGCAGTACTGGCCGGGTCCGTCGATCCGCCACACCTCACCACTGATGTCCGTGGGAACAATTGCGCGATCTCGCGAGTCCAAGGTCAAACCATCTGGGGCAGAAAAGGTTTCGAAACCACCGAGATCGACCAACGACTCCGAATATCCCGGATTGTCCACGGAGATGCGGCTGACACCCGGGTTTGCGAACGTGCGCGAAACGTAGAGCCAGCGATTATCGGCGCTCAGGGCAGCGCCGTTTGCACTCGGGAAGGTTGCCCACGCCGGGTCGACGGAACCATTCGGGCTGACCTTTCCGATCAGCGAACCGAAATCGTTGGTGGCGTAGATTGTCCCGTCGTGCGCGACGGCAAGGCCGTTTGCAGCGCTCAGACCACCGGCTATCGGCGTCACGGCGCCCGAGTTCACGTCCACCCGCGCGACCGACGCAGCACGCGTCAGATCGCCGATCAGCACGCCGGCGTTTGCTCCGGTACCCACCAGCAGTGAACCGTCCGTGCTCCACGCGAGTGCGCCCGCACCGCCGGGAACCGTCGCGATCGGAACTGCGGCCTGACCAGGCCCGTCGACGCGGAAGATCCGCCCACTCACCAGGTCGGTCGTATACAGGCGCCCTTGCCCGTCCACCGTGACACCCTCGAGCGCCGCACCCGGAATCTGGGCGCTGAGTATGGCGGGTGACGATCCAGGGCAAGGCGGAGCGGCGGCGGCACCGGACACGCCCAGAGCCAGAAGCGAACCGGCAACAAGAGCACCGGTGATACCTACCCGAATACCGCGATCGAAGATCCTGGTGCGCATCTGCGCAACGCTAGACCTTCGGCCCGATTTCGCCTAGAGCGACCGAAGGAAAGAGATCAAAAGTTCATTGACCTCGGCAGCGTGTTCTTGTTGTACGAAGTGCCCCGCACCGCCGAGGAGATGTACACCCCGCAGGTCGGGGACGGTGTCCTTCATTCGGTCCAATGCCTTGGGACCGCTCATCGCGATGACCGGGTCTTCCGCGCCCGCAACGAAGAGCGTCGGGACCTCGACGTGCGCGCCGTCCAGATCCGCGCTGCGTTCCCAATTGGCGTCATACGCTCGGTACCAGTTCAAGCCACCGGTGAAACCTGTTGCAGTAAAGGCCTTTACATAGACATCCAAATCATCCTCGGTGAGCCACGACCACGGCAACGCCGGCGCCTCGGGAAGTACGTCGAGATAGCCGTTTCCTTCGGAGGGGTTCTTCCACACATCGAGGTACCGGTAAGCCCCGGACAAGGCGTGGAAGAGCCGCTGAAGGAATTCACGTGGACGGGCGTCGAGTTCGCGCTCCGCGACACCCGGTTCCTGAAAATAGTGAATGTGCAGAAAGTGCTTGCGCGCCAGAGCGGCGTAGATGGCCGAGGGCTTGGCCGGGAATCTGTCCGGCGCATAGGGAACCGCCAAGGAGACCAGTCCCGCAACGCGATCGGGGTGACGAAGCGCTGTCGTCCACGCGGCCGGAGCGCCGAAATCGTGTCCGACGAACACCGCTTTGTCGATTCCGAGAGCGTCGAGTAGGTCGATCAGCCGGTTCGCGACGGCGTCGTTGGTGTAGTCCTCGATCGCGTCGGGGCGGGTAGTGCCGCCGTAACCGGGCATGTCGAGTGCAATCGACCGAAAACCCGCTTCCGCCAACGCTGCCGACTGATGGCGATAGCTGTATCCGAGGCCGGGAAAGCCGTGGCACATGACCACAGCTGTCCCGGAACCGGAATCGTCGATCTGCCAACAGAATCCGTCGACGTCGATCGTCTTGACCGTCATGTCAGGCGGTGATCATGTCTTCCTGGTTCCAGAATGCACGCATCGACAGGATCTTTCCGTCGTCGTCGAAGGTCATGACGTCGATGGGTGCGATGGTCAGAGTCTGCTCGCCGAGCTTGGTGATCAGCGAGAAGTGGAATGCCGCTTCGTTTCCGGCGATGCGGAGGGTCTGAAGGTGAGCTTCCTGGTCGAAATTCTCGATCACGGAGTAGAACTCGAGAATGGACTCGCGGGTGGTGCGCACGTCGGTACCAACCGGGTCTTCGACCGTTGCACCCTCTGCGTACAGGGCCACAACCTGGGCAGCAGTGCCCGTCGCAACGGTCTCGATGTAGGCGTCGACGGTCTTGCGGATTACCTCTGCGGACGGTGCCATGGTCTACCCCTCGTAGTTAGAACAGGTTCTAATTCTGAGGATAACCTACGACTCTGTTCCACGGGTCAGCTTTCGAGCACCTTGCGCAGGCGAGCCTTCTTCCGGTTCTCCCGCACGATCCAGACGACATCGGTGTCGTCCGACGCCCCCAGGGAGACGAATGCCGGCAGGGCATTCTCCGGATCCGCCGCAACCGCGACACTCCAGCAGTATCCAAGCGCCTGCCGGAGAGTCCGTGTGTCGGCGTCACGACGGGAATCAGCCGGTTGCGAGACGATCCACTCGGTAGCGTCTCGGCACACCTGAACGGCCAGCGCAGCGTTGGTCTTGTCCTTCAGCAACCGTGGCTCGCAGATCCCCGCAGCCGCTGCGCGCAGCGTCAATGGATGGGCGGAGCGTGACCACTGCTCGATGATCGCCCGCAATAATTGCGGATCCGTGTCGCCTATCGCCTGAACGGCCATCGCGGCAGCTTCACGTGCACGCCACGACGCACTGGTGGTTGCCTCCGTGAGACTGTTCAGAACAGCCTTGTCGCGTGAACGAACAAGGATGAATCCGAGCCCGACGATCCCACAGCAGCGGATGTATTCGTCCTCGGACTCCGCCGCCAGCAGGATGTCGTCGTCATCGGCGCCGCGCGCGAACTCGAGCATGAGCCCAAGGTTCGCGCGCGGGCCGGGCAATCCTGAACGCTCCGTCAGGTAACTCCACAGTTCGTCACCGTCCAGATCCGCGAACGTCATGGGAGTCCTGCTTTCTCGAGTGCGGGTGCACCCATCATTTCACCGAAAGCCCTCTCACGACGGAAGTTCGAAGCTCACTTGCTTCCGTCGTCGCGCATAGAGGAATCCACCGACAAACGCGAGCACCAGCACCCCGGTCATCACCACGGCCAGAATGTTGCCGCCCAGTAGGAGCGGAAGGTTTCCGGCAATGGCGATCGCGAATCCGATCAGCCCGACAAGGCCCAAGCTCGGGGCAAGTTTGGTGTGCCAGAATCGCTGATCGACCTTCGTACGATGAAAGAAGACGAGCACCGCAAGGCACGTGAGCAACATGAGAGCCACGATCCCCACCGTTGCAACGCCGGCGAACCACGCGAAGATCTGTGTCACCGGATCCAGACCGATGACGATGCAAGCTCCGAGAAGTACCAGAGCACAGCAGGATTGCACCACTGACGCGATGTGCGGCGAACCATGCACGCGGTGCGTCCGCCCACCTGCGCCCGGCAGAACGCCGGTGTTCGACAGAACGAAGATGTATCTGGCCAAGACATTGTGGAGAGACAGAACTGCGGCAAAGAGACTGGACACCAACAGAATTTGAATCAGGTGGGCTGTCACCGTTCCGGCAAAGTCGGTGGCAGTGGTGATCAGCATGCCGTCGGGGTCAGTACCCGCAATGTCCACTGCACCCTTGTCGCCCCAGGCTGTCACAACCGCCCAACTGGAGAGAGCGTAGAAGCCGCCGATGAGGATCAAGGCGGCGTATGTCGCTCGCGGGATAGTCCGCGCGGGATCCTTCGCTTCGTCACGGAAGATCGCCGTCGACTCGAAACCGATGTAACCGGCAAGCGCGAATACCAATGCGACGCCGGGGGATCCGGAGAATATTTCCGACGGAGAGAACATTGCTGTCGACGGGCCTTCCGGACCACCGTCGGCGATGATGAAAGCGTCGAGTACGACTACGATCCCGACCTCTGCGATCAACAGGATGCCGAGCACCTTGCCCGACAATTCGATATGACGAAATCCGAGGACGGCTACCAGAGCCAACGAGGCGAGCGAGAAGATCCACCACGGCACCTCCGGACCACCGTAGGAGGTGATCAACGAACTCATTGCCGGGCCGAGGTAGCCGTATACGGCCAATTGCACTGTGCTGTAACTGACGAGGGCCAACATCGCACTGCCGACGCCGGCACCACGGCCGAGACCATGTCCGATGTAGAGATAGAACGCTCCGGTTCCCGGGATGTAACGCGACATCGCGGTGAACCCGACGGCGAAGAGCAGAAGTACACCGGTTGTCACGGCGAAGGTCATGGGGAAGCCCGCACCGTTGCCACCGGAAATACCCAGCGGCACAAGACCACTGATCACAGTCAGGGGAGCAGCTGCGGCAACGACCATGAGGACTATCGAGCCGGTACCCAGCGAGCCTCGAAGAGTTCGGTCATCGCCGGATGCATCACGTGAAGCATTGACGGAAGTATGGGTCATACGGGCGATGTTAGAACCATTGAAGTCGATTCGGGACCCAATTCACAAAACTTTTACTTGCGAAAAACGGGACGAACCGTCCGTTCGTCGCGCTCCCGTCAGCCTTCTTCCTGCAGCGCCAAGCGTTTGAGCTCGTCTTTTGCGTGCAGAATGTGACGTTCCATTGCCTCCGCCGCGCGAGCGCTGTCGCCCCGCTTGATCGCCTCGAAGATTTCCTTGTGCTCCACCCTCGAAGCCTCGACCTGGTCTTCGAACACGAGATGATCGACGGGGACGAACATTTCGCCGCGAGCCTCGACCACAGCGGCCTCCAACCTGCTGTTTCCCGCCGCTCTGGCGATACCGCCGTGGAACCTGGCGTCACAAGCCCGGAACGATCCCCGACTTCCGGAAACCCCCAATTGCTCAATGGATTCGAGCAACTCGAGAAGATGACGATCGGTTCGCCGGACCGCCGCGAGGCTTGCCGTGCGCATTTCCAACCCGATACGGAGGTCGACGATCTCGTCGATGTCTGCTTCTCGCGCTTTCAACTGGCCAACCCAGTCTTCATAAGGCCTGGTCAACTCCGAAACGAACGATCCGCCCGTGGCTCCTCGCCGCACCTCGATGTATCCCATCGCCTGAAGGATTCGGACCGCTTCTCGCACACTGACTCGACCGACTTCGAGTTGCTGAGACAGTTCACGCTCGGACGGCAGGCGATCACCGGGGCTGAGCGCGCCGCTGTGAATGAGCAGTCGCAAGCGTCGAGCGATATCCTCCCCCAACGTCGGTGCACTGACCATGAATTCGATGGCCGGCAGCTTGTCGATCTGCACGTCTCGTACCCCCTACTCGGTGCCTGGACCGACTCTTCAGCTTCGTCTTGACCTACGAAATCGAACGCTCCCATTCGCAACTGTCCTTGAATAGATACAGCAGCGCGCGGCACTTCGAACCCGTTACCCCAACTTTACAAGCCAAACCCTAGCGAAAAGCCATTCAATGGTTCTATGCTCGCCCCTATGACCCAATTCACGATGACGGCGGAGGCACTCCCCGCCATGCCCCTGATCGGAGTCACCGGCCGCGTCGACCGAGGCGGGCCGTCACTACCGAACGTCGTCGGCGACGCATTGATGGAAATGTTCTTCACCGATTTTCCGTCGAAGATCCGCGCCGCCGGTGGTCAACCGATCCTGCTGAGCATCCACAGTGATCCGCGCCGAATCGTCGAGCATCTCGACGCCCTCGTCCTCAGCGGTGGTTCCGACGTGGACCCCAGGCGATACGGCCGCACCCCCGGACCAAACTCCTCGATGATCGACCCCGCTCGGGACGAATTCGAGTTCGCCCTGGTCGATGCAGCCTGGGAAATCGGACTGCCGATCCTGGGTGTATGTCGAGGACACCAGGTCGTCAACGTCGCCCGCGGGGGCACTCTGATTGCCGACCTTCCGACCGACGCCGGTGAGGCGCACAGCTTCTTCGGCTATCCGCGTTCCTACCGACCACAACAGGTCGCCCTTGAATCCGGCTCCATCCCATACAGTCTGTACGGCAACAGCATTCACGTGAACAGCCTTCACCACCAAGCAGTGGATGCCCCGGGGAACGGACTCCGGATCGTCGGACGCGCGCTCGACGGCGTCGCCGAAGCCATCCAGGCCGACGATCGCCCCGTGGTGGGCGTGCAGTGGCACCCCGAATTCTTCGTCGAAATCGACCCGCTCTTCTCGTGGCTCGTCGACGCTGCAACCTCCCGTCGGACCAATTCTTCTCACCAGATCGATCATCACAGAATGGAAGACAACAATGTCACGTACGCATGAGAACAAGGTTGCCCTGATCACCGGTGCAGGCTCCGGAATCGGCCGCGGCATCGCGCTGCGCCTCGCCTCCGACGGTGCCCGCGTCGCGGTCGTGGACCTTCACATCGAAAGTGCAAAGGAGACCGTCGCACTTATCGAATCGCATTACGGCACACCCGCGCTCGCCCTTGAGGCCGATGTGCGCGACCGCGCCGCCGTGAGCGCCGCTTTCGAAGCCACCGTCGCCGAATGGGGACGCTTCGACTACCTCGTCAACAACGCCGGCCTGATCACGATGAGTTCTCTCGAGAACCTCACCGACGAAGAGTGGGACCTCGTCCTCGACGTCAATCTCAAGGGCATGTTCATCGTCACGCAGATCGCCACCCCGTACTTCCGCGACGGCAACAGCGGCGCTGTGGTGAACTTGTCGACGGTGGAAGCGGACGTGGTCGTGTCCTCCCAGGGCTTCGCACAGGTCCACTACAACGCGTCGAAGGGTGGAGTGAAGATGCTGACGAAGGCTCTGGCCGTCGAACTCTCGCGGTACAACGTACGAGTCAACGCGATCGCCCCCGGGCCGGTCCCCACCGCCTTCCTGCCTGGCATCGACGTCTCCTCCGGCGAAGTTCTCGACTTCATGAAGTCCAGGCTCCTGGTGCCGCGCGTCGGCCGCCCCGAGGACATGGGTGCTGCAGTCTCCTTCCTGCTCTCCGACGACGCCTCCTACATCAGTGGAGTCCAGCTGCCCGTCGACGGCGGATGGCTTGCCCGATGAAAGGCCGGCTCACCACGGCCGAGCTCGCCGAGTCCGACATCGACACCGTCCTCATCGCCGGTATCGACCTCTACGGACGGTTGATCGGCAAACGAGTCCCGACGCGAATTTTCCTCGCGAACATCGACGAGGGTCTGCATGTGTGCACCTGTGTGTATGCCTGGGATGCCAGCCAACGCATGGACAAACTCGTTGTCGACTACGCCGGCGGACACACCGGCTGGCATGACTTCCGCCTGCAACCTGACCTGGGAACACTGCGACGCGCGTCGTGGCTCGAGTCCACTGCCATCGTCATCGCTGACTCGGTCGACGAACATACCGGCGAGATGGTCCCGATCGCACCGCGCACGATCCTGCGCAAACAGATCGACAAGCTCGAAGCTGACGGCCACACCGTCTACGCGGCAACGGAACTCGAGTTCCACCTCTACCGAGGTACCCCCGACTCATTGCGGCGCAGCGGCTATCGGGATCTCGAACCCACCACCCTGGTGCCCTCGGATTACACCATCACCGCCGGCAACGCGATGGAACCTTTCTTCCGCAAGGTACGAACCGCGTTGGAGGAGAGCGCGATTCCCGTGGAGGTCTCTCAGGTCGAATACGGCCTGGGCCAGTGGGAGATCAACCTCGAATACGGAACCGCCCTCGAGATGGCCGACCGCCATGTGCTATTCAAGCAGGTCGTCCACGACGTTGCTGCGGCCGAAGGGCTCACTGCGACCTTCATGGCACGCCCGAGCACCGACGGCATGGGCTCGTCGTGTCATATTCACGCGTCCATGCGGAGCGACGACACCTTCCCGTTCCACGACGAAAGCGCAGAAAACACCGCGAGCGCCGAACTGCTGCACGCCGTCGGCGGAGTTCTCGAGCACTGCCCGGAACTCATGCTGTTCTACACGCCGACCATCAACTCGATGCGCCGGACCAGAGCCAGCCACGATTTCTCGGGGAACGGCTTGACCTGGGGTTTCGACAACAGGACCACCACCTGCCGACTCATCACCGGGGCACCGTCCGCCAACCGTCTCGAAATGAGACTGCCAGGGGCGGACGCAAATCCGTATCTCGCACTCGCCGCCGTTCTGGCGTCGATGAACGACGGTCTGACACGAAAGCTCGATCCCGGCGCACCGGTACGACGCGACGGATACAGCGACACAGACACACTCGAGAAGGTGAAGCAACAACCGCTGCCCGGCACACTCGACGAGGCGGCGCGTGCGCTCGAGGCCAGTGAGTTCGCACTCGCGGCGTTCGGCGCCGAGGTCGTATCGCACTATGCGGCGGTCGCCAAGGACGAATGGGATTCCTTCATGTCCGCGGTCACCGACTGGGAACGCGAACGCTACCTCGACAACATCTGACCTACAAACGATTTCGCCACGAAGGACAGTCATGACCACTTCATGCTCACTCGTGCCCCAGAACAACACGATCGACGGAAACGTCGAAACACCGGCTATCGAACTCGGCGAATTTCTCACCGATCCCGACACCGGAGAGAAACTGCAAGCCCAACTCTCGTCCTCCACCGAACAGGTGGAGAGGGCGATCACCGCCGCGACAGAACTTCACCGATCGGGTGTCTGGACCCGTCGATCGGTCGCCGACCGGGTGCGCCTACTCGAGAGAACTGCTGAACTTGTCGAAGAACGGACTGCGGCGATCGCTCGTGAGGACTCCAAGAACAACGGCCTTCCGCTTTCGATCAGCACACTTTTCGCCGGCGGGCTTCCTGATCTATTCCGCAGTGCTGCAAAGCATCTGAAGAACTCCTCCGGGTTCGAGCAGTTGCCGTCAGGTGCACATTTACATCGGCTGGCGTGGGGCCCGACCGCTGTGATCGCACCGTGGAACGCACCGAGCTTCATCACCGCCAAAAAGACCGCATTCGCATTGGCCGCAGGCGCTCCTGTCATCGCCAAGCCCTCCAACTGGGCTCCGTCAGGACCCAATGTGCTTGCAGAGGCGATCTCGCGTGCCATCGCCGAACTCGACGCACCGAAAGCTCTGTTTCAACTCGTTCACGGAGGCGGGGACGTCGGGCATCTACTGGCCTCCGATCGACGAATCCGAGCACTGGCGTTCACCGGCGGCCGAGCAGCCGGTAGTTCCATCGCCGCTGCAGCTTCTACCGATTTCAAGGCTCTTCAACTCGAGCTCGGCAGCAACAACCCCGTGATCATCCGCGCCGACGCCGACATCAATCTGACTGCCACCGCACTCGTCGACGGGTTCACCAAACTCAACGGGCAATGGTGTGAGAGTCCGGGAAGCGTCTTCGTGCCGCCGCACCTTCACGACCGGCTTGTCGACGCAATACTCGACCGCACGGCCGAAATCGCACTCGGCCGAACCGATGACGACAACACCACGATGGGTCCGCAGGCGAACGAGCCTCAACTCCAACGGATGCGGGCTACCGTCGAGTTCCTCCGAGGCGTGGGCGGCACGGCCGTCTCGAGCACCCCCGTGCCTGACGATCCCGGATGGTTCTTCCCACCGACAGTGGTGCACGGAATCTCGTCGGAGCACACCAAGACGGAGACCTTCGGGCCGATCCTGACCGTGCACCGAGCATCTACCGAAGAGCAGGCGCTGCTCGAGGCCAACGCTCTCGATACCGGCCTGGCCGGATACGTGTTCGGCGCCGACGTGGACGGCGCTCGTGAACTTGCGACCCGAATCGATTGCGGTGAGAACAAGATCAACAGCACCAGCCTCCTGGACCTCGACGACCACTCGACCCAGAGTTTCTGGGGCGGAAGCGGTATCGGCGCACACGGCGACAACGAGCTTCTCGACTTCTTCCGGGGATCGAGAATCGTCGGGGTCGATGCGCCCGGACTTCCTCTCTAGGCGGAGGAGGTCGAGGAAATGGGTGAAGCGGCTCGGGTGGGCACCGATACGAGTCGGGTGGGCACCATGGTCGTCGAATGCCACGATACCGCGGCAGTTCTCGCACGTATTTCGTCGCTGGGGTGGAAGCTCGGCGTCGAGGTTGTCAGCCTGTCGACGTGGGTGTCCGTGACATCGCCGGGAGTCACCGGAATGTCGATCGCGTACCGTTGCCCGGCAACGATCTCCGACGCCATGTTGATCAAGCGTCTCAACAAGATCATCGGGATAGTTCGTATCAAGACGGACCACGGCCCGTTCGTTCCGGTGACACCACAGGTCGGCCTACACGTCACCGCGACTTTCCAACGCGTCGATCCAGTGGCGCTGGTGGCGTACCGGCACGGCGCAACTGTGTGCAGTCAAGCGAACAATGTTCTGTCGGTACAACTCACCACCACCCGATCGATCGCGGACACATTCGTATCTGATCTGGCACAGGTCGCAGAGCGTCCGCTGCGGGGTGAGATCTCGCTGCAGGAGATTCATCTTGCATGACGTCGAAGTGCCACCACGGCGATGTGCGGCTACGGACGTTGGCCAGTAGCCGCACATCATCGTGAGATCAGTGAGCAGGGAGGAGGGACGTCTCCTGCTGCACACCGTCTTCTGCGCCGATCTGGACGATGTTTCGAGGCAGGAACACGGCTGCGATCGCGCCGAGAACTGCTGCAGCAGCACCGATCAGGAACGCGATACGCATGCCCTCGTCGGTGTAGAACACAGCGCCCTCCATCGCCATCGCGATGTGCGAGTTCAAGACCGTGAAGGCGATGACGGGAAGCACTGCGGGGAAGATGCTCTGAAAGACCGCAACCATGCTCGCCGTGGTTGCCTGCAACTGCGGCGGCACTGCCTCGATGAGCAGGTTCGGGATGGAGGCGTAGCCCATACCCATACCGACACCGAAGATTCCGGCAAAGATGATGAGCAGAGGCTTGTTGTCGTGAATGGTGGCCGTCAACGTGAATCCGACTGCCATGAGTATCATTCCGATGATCATCAGCAGACGGGGCCGGATGTTGCGCCCCACGAGGAAGCCCACGATCAAACCACCGACCACCACCATGCCGCCAAGGGGCGCCTGGAAGATCGCGAATCCCTCTGCCGTCACGCCGAATCCGTATCCCAGGCCGAGAACTGCTGGGGTCATCACCATCATCGGCAGCAAGATCGTGAAGACTCCCGACGCGCCGTAGCAGAACCCGGCACCGACGGCGGTGAGCATCACCGAACGCTTGCCGAAGTAGCGCAGGTCGATCAAGGGCTCGCGGATGGCTCGGGCAGAGGCAACCCAAGCCACCAACAGTGCGACGCCGCCGATCAGGTAGGCCAGTGTCGAACCGTTCTTCCAGCCCCAGGTCGGTCCGAAGCTGACGCCGATCAGAATTCCGGCGATGCCCGACCCGAGCAGTACCGCACCGATCAGGTCCAGCGAAGAGCGAAGTCGGACAGTTGATTCCGCCGTCGAAGCGAAGATCATGCCGCCGAGGAGAACCAGCCCGACGACAAAGAACCAGAAGATGCTCCGGAACCCGTGGTTGTCGATCAACCAACCGGTGAGGAACGGCGCCGGGATCGCAATCAAACCCATACCGGAAGTCGCGATACTGACGGCCAAGGCAACAGTTTTCGGCGGAAAAACATCTCGAATGAGGGAGTAACTCAGGAACAGGCAGGGAACCAGCAGACCCGTCAGCGACCGGCCCAGAATCAGGATCGCGTAGCTCGGCGCTATCGCCGAAATGAAGGATCCGACCGCCGCGCCGGCGACAGCCAAGAGCAGGACTTTTCGTTTGCCGTACATGTCGGCGAGCTTGCCGAGCAGAGGAGACGCGACCGCCCCCAGCAGCAAGAACGACGTGAGCAGCCAAGCTCCCTGCGTCGTTTGATAGTGCACCGAGATCGCAGGGAGAGCAGTGGAGATCATCATGTAGCTCACTGCGAGCATCTCGAGAAGTAGAACAATCGACGCCAGGGAGAACACCAGTCGCGGAGTCCACCGCTCCGGTATCGATGTCGGTTCGGGCAAACTGGGAGACGAACCGTCGCTGTGGACATGAGACGCCATGGCTGGAAGATCCTTTCGGGAACACCTACGAATTCGATTGACCCTCTGTCGAATACCGTCGACGGGGGCCTAGCCGGGAAGTGCAATGGAACGACAGCTACCGATCTCGGTAACGTGTTACCTGCATCACAGCCCTCGCGTCGACCGCGCGCTACAGAATGTTCCGCGGAGCGGGACAATCAGGACAACGACTGATTGGCGACGGTGCACCAAAAGGACTGCGGCGGTTCGATTGTGAGCAAAGGCAACTACTCTGCGGAGTCGACGCGCGATTAACCCGGGCTGAAAAGCAGTGACTCACGCTTGCCCACACCACCACAGACAGAAATGTCAACGCCAGCGCCAGCAGTCCGACTACCCCCACTCCTGCAGCTACGCGCTCGTACGCCGCTCCAGCTACTGCCCCGACTGACATCCACGTGCACACCCAGGCCATCGCAGACGGCACTTGCGCAACGGCAAACCTCCGATAGCTCGTCCCGACGGATCCCACCAGACGCGGTGTTACGGTCCGGACTCCAGCCATCCACTGACACAGAACAATCGCTGCAGCGCCATGCCGTTCCACCAGGCTCAGAGCCCGTAACTCCATCGATTGAGAGAGTTCCATCAACCGCGACCATGCCCGCGACCGGTCGGCCCCACGGGCTCCCGTTCCCGCGAGTGGACTCACTCTCCTGAACCGGCGAGCACGTCGGCCTCGCACGTAGGCAATATGCCCTCCGGCAATTTCACCGGCGATCGCGACAAGACACGCTGCGACTGGGTGAACGGCACCCGTACTTCCGAGATACCCGAAAGCAAGGACCGCCGTCACACCAGGAAGAATGATCCCGACCAACGTGCCCACTTCCGCCATGATCAGCATCCCACCCGCCGCGAGCAACCAAACCGGGGGCAGCCCGGTCAAGAGGTCAGCAGAAATTCGCACGAGTCATCGGCTGCCCACATCGGTACACAACCGCCGGCGGTGCGTTACGCCAAATAACCGGTCCACACGAGACGTCGGTGAACTTTTCGTTCAGTGCAATTCGGAATCCCTGGGCTCTCGGTAGCCAGCGCGCGTGGGGGTAAGCGAGAAGGCTCGCCTGCCCGCCATCCGTGAGCAGGGTCGCAATTTGATCCAGAATCAGACACTGCTTTCCGAGATCGATGAGCGACCACGGGAGCGCACAGACGATTGCGTCAACGCGTTCTACTCCAGCGGATTTCAACAGGGCGATCAGATCACAGGCGTCGCCCCAAATCGCCTCGATGCTTGGCCTCGTCCGACACAGATGCCTCACCAGTTCACGATCAACCTCGACCGCGATATGACGGCCGCTCCTCGGTATTCGTGAGGAGATGGCGTCCGAGACAGAACCTGTCCCCGGACCCAACTCGACGATCACAGGCGCGCCGACCGCTGGTACGACCGCCGCCAGTTCCGCTGCGACGGAGGGAGAACTCGGCGCGACCGCGCCCATGGTAAACGGCTTCCGGAGAACAGCTTTAGTGAATTGCCAACTTATGTTCTGGTTCGATGTCATCGCGTCAACAATCCTCAGAACGAGCCGCGCCCACATCGTCCCCTGGGGTTGAAATTCACACGATTCGCTCGGGGCTTGCCCCTAAGGGCCGATACCTAAGGGATTGAAACACTCTCTCAGGGCATCGCCTAAGGGTCACAATATAATTCATCAATAGTGACTCCGTAATACCCGGCGCTCCCCTGCTTGAACAGATCGAAGTGAGGTGGTGTTCGCGTGCCGCGAAGCGATGACACTCGTTCTCCAAGTGGAGTATTCAGATTGTTCGAAGATCGCAGCTTGAATCGGAAACTGGATCGGAGATTCGATCCGGGCGATCACCCACGACGCCTGTGAAGACTGGCAGCACATCTGTGGCGCCCAGATACGCACCCAGATGCGACTGTGCGCCGTTTCGGTAGCGGTAACTACCAAAACGGCGCACAGGGGCCGAAGGCCCTACAGAACTATGTTCACCATCTTGCCCGGCACAACGATCACCTTGCGGGGTGCGTTGCCCTCGAGCAGAGCGACGATCTTCTCGTCGGCCAGCGCAATCTCTTCGACAGCCTTGCGATCGGCATCCGCCGGGACGCTGATGCGGCTACGAACCTTGCCGTTGACCTGGATCGGGTACTCGACGGTATCCTCGACGAGCCACTTCTCCTCGACTGCCGGGAAGGGTCCGTGCGCAAGGGATTCCGTGTGACCCAGACGCGACCACAGCTCTTCCGCGAGGTGCGGCGCCAGGGGAGCGAGCATCAGCACCAGCGGCTCGACAGCAGCACGCGGCGCACCGCCCGGGAACGCCTTGGTGAGGTGGTTGTTGTACTCGATCAGCTTCGCGGCGGCCGTGTTGTCGCGCAGCGCCGTGTAATCCTCGATGACACCGGAAATCGCCTTGTTGAGCGCACGCAAAGTCTCTTCACCAGGAGCTTCGTCGGTGACACGGGGCTTGCCGGTCTCCTCGTCGATGACGACGCGCCACACTCGCTGCAGGAATCGCGCAGCACCGACGACGTCCTTGGTAGCCCACGGACGCGAGGTGTCCAGCGGACCCATCGACATTTCGTACACACGCAGAGTGTCTGCACCGAACTCGGCGCAGATCTCGTCCGGCGCAACGGCATTCTTCAGGCTCTTGCCCATCTTGCCGTACTCGCGGTTGACCTCGGCGCCTTCGTAGAAGAACTTGCCGTCACGCTCGACGACCTCTTCCGCCGGCACGTAGACGCCGCGGGCATCGGTGTACGCGAATGCCTGGATGTAGCCCTGGTTGTACAGGCGGCGGTACGGCTCGCTCGAGGACACGTAGCCCAGGTCGAACAGAACCTTGTGCCAGAAGCGCGAGTACAGCAGATGCAGCACTGCGTGCTCGACGCCGCCGACGTACAGGTCGACTCCACCGGGATCGTTGGGGCCGTGCAGTTCCGGACGCGGGCCCGTCCAGTACGCCTCGTTCTGCGGGTCGCAGAAGGCGTCCTGGTTGGTGGGGTCGATGTAGCGCAGCTGGTACCACGAGCTACCTGCCCACTGCGGCATGACGTTGGTGTCGCGGTGGTAGGTCTGCAGACCGTCACCGAGATCGAGCTCGACGTTGACCCAGTCGGTCGCCTTGTTCAGCGGGGGAGAGGGCTCGGAGTTGGCGTCGTCCGGATCGAAGGACACGGGTGCGTAGTCCTCGACCTCCGGAAGCACCACGGGCAGAGCCGAATCCGGCAGAGCGTGTGCGTTGCCGTCCGCGTCGTAGACGATCGGGAAAGGCTCGCCCCAGTAACGCTGACGCGCGAAAAGCCAGTCGCGCAGCTTGTACTGGATGGTGCCCCTGCCCTGGCCGCTCTCCTCGAGGCGACTGATGACGGTCGCCTTGGCCTCGGCAACGTCCAGCCCGTCGAGGTAGTCGGAGTTCACCAGCGGGCCGTCACCGGAGTACGCAGCCTCCGAAACATTGCCACCGGCAATAACTTCGAGAATATCCAGACCGAACGCGTTCGCGAACTCCCAGTCACGGTGATCGTGTCCCGGAACTGCCATGATCGCACCGGTGCCGTAACCCGTCAGAACGTAGTCGGCGATGAAGATCGGAACCTTGTGTCCGTTGACCGGATTGACGGCGTAGGAACCGAGGAAGACGCCCGTCTTCTCCTTGTTTTCCTGGCGCTCCAGGTCGGTCTTGGCGGCAATCGACTTACGGTATGCAGCAACAGCTTCCGCCGGAGTCGTGGCACCGCCAGTCCAGCGCGCGTCGACACCTTCGGGCCACTCGTCCGCGACGAGCTTGTCCACCAAGTCGTGCTCAGGAGCCAGCGTCACGTAGGTGGCGCCGAACAGCGTGTCCGGACGGGTAGTGAACACATCGACGCCGTACTCGCCTGCAGCAAAGGTAACTTCGGCACCGTACGAGCGTCCGATCCAGTTGCGCTGCATGGCCTTGACCTTGTCCGGCCAATCCAAGTACTCGAGGTCGTCGACCAGGCGATCGGAGTACGCGGTGATGCGCATCATCCACTGCTGGAGATGCTTACGGAAGACTGGGAAGTTTCCGCGGTCACTACGACCGTCGGCGGTGACTTCCTCGTTGGCCAGGACGGTACCCAAACCGGGGCACCAGTTGACCATCGAATCCGACTGGTAGACAAGGCGGTACGAGTCCAGAACCTTGGCCTTCGCGGCCACGTCCAACGAAGCCCACTCGCGTCCGTCTTCCAGAGCGCGCTCACCGGAATCGAACTCGGCTTCCAACTCGGAGATACGACGCGCCTTGCCGGCTTCCTTGTCGTACCAGGCGCCATGGATCTGCAGGAAGATCCACTGCGTCCAGTGGTAGAAGTCGACATCCGTCGTCGCGAGACTACGACGCTCGTCGTGGCCCAGACCCAGGCGTCGCAGCTGGCGCTTCATGTTGGCGATGTTGGACTCGGTGGTGGTCCGTGGGTGGGTACCCGTCTGCACGGCGTACTGCTCGGCCGGGAGACCGAAGGCGTCGTAACCGAGGGTGTGCAGGACATTGCGCCCCTGCATGCGATGGAAGCGCGCGAAGACGTCCGTAGCGATGTATCCGAGCGGGTGACCGACATGCAGGCCCGAACCCGAGGGGTACGGGAACATGTCCTGCACGAAGAGCTTGTCGGCGGGAACACCGTCGGGCGAGGAGAGCGGACCGACCGGATTGGGCGCGTTGAACGTGCCTTCCTCACTCCAGCGGTCCTGCCAGTGCTGCTCGATCTGGCCGGCGAGCTCCGCGGTGTAGCGGTGCTGCGGAGTTGCGTCGGCTGGTGAATCGGGGGACTGCGGAGACTCGGTCACTGTGGTCGCTATCTACTTGGCTGACGGAAATACCGATAACCAGGGTAGAGCCTGCACGACCCGGGCATACCATCAACTCCACTCGCGCCTATCCTGTATGGGTGATCGTTGTCGCTGTGGTGCTATTCGTGCTCGCTGTCGCCGTCGGTGGAGTTGCTGTCGCCGGTCTGATCGGCAAACTCCCGCGCAACCGCTGGGCCGGTGTCCGCACCGAGGATTCCCTGCGGAGCGAGGAGTCGTTCGCCCTCGCCAACAAGGTGGCCGGTCCGACCATGCTCGCGGCCGCTGGAATGTTGGTCATCGGCGGAGTCGCAGCACTGACCATCGGCGGAGTCTTCGGCGTCGCAGTCGCGATCATCGCCGTCGTCGTCGCCGTCCTCACCGCCGGTTTCGGTGGAGGCATCGGTGCCCGTGCTGCCGCCGCACTCCCGCAGCAGAGCGGATGCGGTAACGACTGCAACTGCGGCGGACACTCCGAGCCTGCCGCAGACGAGCCGGTGGCGGAGACCCCCGAGGCCAAGGCGAACGCTGCCGCTTGCGGTACCGCTTCCTGCGGTGCCTGCGCGCTCAAGGATGCTTGCCAGCCGGCTCATTGATTCACGTGAAACATCGCGTGGTCGACCCGGCCGGGGTCGTATTCGGGCTAGTCGTTCCGCTGTTGTGTGCGGTCTTCGGCTTCGTCCTGACAAAAATTTGGGAGCCCCGCCTCCCGGAACAGATCGCGACTCACTGGACCACCACCTCGCCGGACGGATTCTCCACCCCGTCGGCCAACGCCTGGACCATTGCACTTCTGACGCTGCTCTTCGGTGGCGGCCTGAGTGCGATTGCTGCTCTTGCTCCCGCGATGCTGATGATGCGCCGATTCATGTTGGTTGTCGGGCTGAGCGTGGTCGGGCTCATCACGACAGTGAACTTCGCTTTGCTCTACACCCAACTCGATGTCACTGATCCATCTACGACGTCACTCCCGCTGTGGTCTATCGGTGTCGGCTTTGTCATCGGCGGGGTGTTGGGGTGGATCGGCGCCTCGTTCCTGCGTGACTACCGCGTCCGCACTCTTGCCACGATCGAACCCTCGGCCGGGTTGCCGCGAAGCCGCTGCGCTCTCCCCATCTCCGACGACGTCGGATTCAGCACCAAGGGGTCGGTGATCCTCGCTGCGATCACTCTGTCGCCCGGAGTCGTCATGGCGTTGGCGACGCGGTCACTCTGGCCGCTGTTCATCTTCGGGGCACTCGGCCTGCTTGTCGTCAGCTTGGTTCGCTTCCGGGTGATCGTCGACGAACGGGAGATCCGGGTGATCAACATGGGGATGGCTGCGATGACCTACGACATCGACGAAGTTGTCGGAGCTGACATCGCGGAGATCAAACCGTTCGCGGACTTCGGCGGCTGGGGACTCAAGACCAAGGGTCGTCGCAACTACGGCGTCGTCACCCGCACCGGACCAGCGGTGGTCATCACGTTCGCTTGTGGCGACCGACTCACGATCACGACACCCGAAGCCGAAGACATCGCCGGGTCACTCAATCGATTGGCCGACGCCCGGACTCGCTAACCGCCGAGCCTGAACCGATCGCTTCCTGAGTCTTCTCGAGATACCCACACGCAGCAGCCCTGGCTTTGGTGACATCGCGTTCGGCGATGGCTTCGGCAACTCCCCGATGATGCGAAGACGTCAGCGACGGCGGATGCACCCCTTCGGTCACCTCGTAGGTGGCTCGAACTGTTTCGAGGATTCCGGCAAACAGATCTTTCAGCACGGGATTGTGGGCGGCATCGACAACGGCAATGTGAAACGCGAGATCGACGTCGACGAAGTTCTCCGCTGGGACATCACGCTTGGCGGCCAGTTCACGAAGTATCCGAACGTCGTCGTCGCTGCGACGCTCACACGCCAACCGGACCGCTTCCATCTCGAGCGCACGACGCACTTCGAAGACGTATTTCATCTCGTCGACGGACGCGTGTTTGCCGAGCAGTCCGCCGATGTCGGTCCGAGCGCGCACGAAGGTCCCTGATCCGCGACGGATCTCGAGAACTCCCGTCGAGGTCAATGTCTTGATCGCTTCGCGCACGGTGTTCCGGCCGACGCCGAGAACACTCATCAGCTCCGGCTCGGTCGGAACACGATTGCCCACTGTCCAGACGCCGTCGGAGATCTGCGTGCGCATCCAGTCGAGGGATTGCTCGTACGCGGACTCTTTGCGAACAACGGTCATCAGCTCATCCTCACAGCATTAGCGGCGATCATTCCACTCACCTACGATACGTAGGACGACCCATGTATTTTCGCACTTTGTCTTCAGGAGGGGCTTCCCACGTCCGCCACAGCTGTCGCCACCGAAGAACGCACACGCCGCACCAATCGACACTTCTACGGCGTGGGCTACGTCCTCACCGTGATCCTCTTGGGCGCGAACATGCCCACCTCCGTCTACGGGCTGTACCGGACCGAGTTCGGATTCACGCCCACCATCCAGACGCTGATCTACGGCGTCTACGTCGCCGGCCTCGTTCCGGCATTGCTGTTCTTCGGACCGCTGTCCGACGCCCTCGGCCGACGCACCGTGCTCCTTACTGCACTCGCTCTGAGCGTCGTCGGCACGCTCGTTCTGGCATTTGCCGACGCGACGGTGTGGTTGTTCGTCGGCCGGATTGCCCAGGGAATCGCGGTGGGCGCGGCCAGTGCGGCGGGCAGCGCCGCATTGGTGGAGCAGGAACCGAAGTTCGATCACCGACGAGCAGCGCTCGTATCGACGGTGACGGGCGCGTTGGGCGGTGCGCTCGGACCACTCGTGTCCGGTGCAATCGCCCAGTACCTTCCACAACCGCTGCGGTTGCCGTATCTGATCTTCCTCGTCGCGTTCATCCCGGCACTGATCGTGTTGCTGCTACTTCCGCGGATCGGGGACGTCACACGCCCGAAGCGGTTCTTCCAAATGCCACATGTTCCCGCCACTATTCGCGAGACTTTCTGGCTCAGCTCGCTCGCCGTCGCGCTGTCGTGGGGCGCGGTCGGGCTCTTCCAGTCGGTGGTCCCGTCGTGGATGACCAGCCTGCTGAACATCGACAACCTTCTACTCGGCGGCGGGGCGGCCGCACTGGTGATGATCTGCTCGGTGGTCGCGCAACTCGGCGGAAGCCGCATGGACCCGCGCACGTCCGTCACCGCCGGCCTGGGAATCCTCGCTCTGGGAATGATCGGCCTCCTCGTGGTCGACCTCGTCCCGAGCCTGGCGCTGCTTGGCGTCATCACCGTCGTGGTCGGCGCCGGGCACGGTCTGGCGTTTGCCGGCGGCATGAAGCGCGTCAACGCCGCCGCCCGGACCCACGCCCGCGAGAGCCACGGCGGAGTTCTGGCCGCGTTCTTCACCGTCAGCTACGCGGGACTGGCGATCCCGTCGATCATCGCGGGTATCGCCATCACCCTCCAGGGAATGCAGACGGCCATCATCGAGCTGTCGATCATCGGGACGCTGCTGTGCCTGGCGGTGATGGGCTTCAACCTTCGTGGGGCTCGAGAGCCCGCTGAAGCTCGCCGTTATCCTTAGCCAGGTGAAGTTTCTCAGTAGGTTCTACATCGACGGGTTCATCCTCGGCATCATCATCGCCGGCGTGCTCGGAAGTGTGTTCCCGGTATCGGGTACCGCGGAGAGCATTCTGAACTGGGCCACCAAGATCGCCATCGGCTTCTTGTTCCTGCTCTACGGCGCGCGACTCTCGCCGCAGGAAGCCTGGAAGGGCGTCAAGCACTGGCGACTGCACACCGTCGTCCTCGCCGCGACGTTCGTGCTGTTCCCACTGATCGGCCTAGCACTGCGATTCCTGTCGCCGACGCTGATCAGCGACGAGCTCTACACCGGCATCCTCTACATGTGCCTGGTTCCGTCGACGGTTCAGTCTTCGATCGCGTTCACCTCGATCGCCAAGGGGAATGTCGCGGGCGCGATCGTCAGTGCGTCGTTCTCCAACCTGATCGGCGTCTTCGTCACACCGCTGCTGGTGGTTCTGCTGATGAACACCACCGGCCAGGCGACGGTCGACTTCTCGTCGATCCTCGACATCGTCGTGCAGTTGCTGATCCCGTTCATCGTCGGTCAGCTGATCCGCCCGCTGGTGATCGGATGGCTGCAGAAGTACGCCGAACCCACCAAGTACGTCGATCGCGGATCGATCCTCCTCGTTGTCTTCGCCGCCTTCAGCGAAAGCATGAAAGAGGGGATCTGGAGCACCATCACGATCTGGCAGATCGTGATCCTCACAATCGTGTGCTGCCTGATTCTCGCGCTGGTTCTCGGCGTGACCACTCTCGCGGGGCGCAAGCTCGGGTTCGATCTTCCCGATCAGATCGTCATCATCTTCTGCGGGTCGAAGAAGTCCTTGGCAACGGGCCTACCGATGGCGGCTGTACTGTTCGCGGGCCAGCCCGTCGGCCTGATCGTGTTGCCGCTGATGATCTTCCATCAGATCCAACTGATCGTCTGTGCTGCGATGGCGCAACGCTTCGCGAATCGGGATCCGGTCAGCGTCAGCTAGCGAGCAACTCGCCTCGGGTCGCGTCGACGCAGCCGCAACCGCCCTGCAGTTCAGCACAATCGATGGACAGCGCATGGCGGACCGATGCCAAGTCGAGGCAGTTCGCGCCGGTGCATTCGAGTGATCCGTCGGCATGCCGCAGCAAAGAATCGTGGCAGTGATCGACATCCGAAACACAATCCGCGCACTGGATCTGACGCTCAGCGAGCATTACTGCCACCTCTCTCGAAAACGATGACACAGGAATATCATCGACCTCCGACAAGTCAGTTTCGTTCCACCTCGATGGGGTGGCTGGCCAGCATCGCCACGGGTAGCGGCTGGCGTCGTAGCACCCGTGCCCAGACATCGACTCGGGGCGGCGTCAGCACATCCGACGGCAGCGAGCTGATCACCATCCAGTCTTCACGCTCGAGCTCCGAATCCAGCTGGCCCAGAGTCCAACCCGAGTACCCGGCAAAAATTCGGATCCCTTCGACCAGAGGAGCAATGACCTCCGGGTCCGAGTCCAGATCCACCATGACTACCTTGCCGTCCACCCGCCGCAGACCGGCGACGCCGTCGATCCGCGCACCGTTGCGAGCGATGCCCAGGCAAAGCGCCGAGTCACGCTTGACTGGTCCACCGATGTACAGGGCCGAAGGATGCGCGGTCAGCGGTGACCACTGCGGCAACACGTTCTGCACGGCCGTCTCACTCGGCCGATTGACGACGACGCCCAGGCTCCCGGCGTCGTTGTGCTCGATCATGTAGATGACGGTGCGGCGAAATGCGGGTTCCGTGAGATCGGTCGACGACACCAACAAACTGCCCGGACGAACCTCCGGTTCTATCCAGGCCATTCGATCCTCGGGTTCTTCTGCGTGCGCCACAAGGACATCATCTCACCGACAACTGCGCGCGGAGGAACGAGACACAAGCGTGTTCAGGTCAGACCCGCCACATCGGCAAGTAGTGCCAAATGCCGCTCGAAAATCTCGCTCGCGTCGGTGAACGTATCGCTTCCGTACTGCCCGAACACCTCGAAGTTCACCGAACCGAACAGCGATACCCAGACGAGAGTTGCGCGCACCGCGGCATCCGGCGGCAGGTCGGTACCCAGTTCATTCCGCACTCCCTCGAGGTCCGCTGCCAACGTGTCACTCAGGCCCGGACCCTCTCGCACCGTCAGTGAACCCGCGCGATGGGCGGCGTCGATGATCCCGATCAGCCGGGTCACGACGAGGGTGCCGGGGCCGGTGGTCTGCTCGCCCGGAGCGTCGTAGCCGGGGACGGGGCTGCCGAACAACAGACCGTAGCGGGCCGGCTCCCGGATCGCCCAGCTCCGAACGGCGCGCCCGAGAGCAATGAACTGTCCGCGAAAATCCTCTGCTGCAACGGCATTCACGGCGGCGTCCACTTCCGCGCCCAGTTCCGTGTACCCGTCGACCACCAGCAAGGTCAGCAGTTCGTCCCGACTGGCGACATAGCGGTATACCGCTGAGGACACGACTCCCAGGTCACGCGCGACGGCCCGCAGAGACAAAGCGGCAGCGCCGACGGCAGCAAGATGCTCGCGTCCGATACGGGTGATGTCCTGCAGCGTCTGTTCGCGCGCCCGTTCGCGGGGAGTTCCAACCATGAGTCCATCTTGCCCCATGACCGAGAGCAGTATCAACAAAAGAGAGCACTGCTCTTGACAGCGCTCGGGTGCAGGTGCATTCTTGAAAACGAGAGCAGTGCTCTCAGTTCACTCGAAACAAGAAGGAGCACACCATGTCGAACCTCGAAATCGTCACCGGAGCAGGACCCGTCGGATCCGCCGTCGCACTACAGCTCGCCGAGCAGGGAATCAACGTCCGGCTCCTGACCAGGTCCGGCAGCGGGCCCGAGCACCCGCTGATCGACCGGCGACGCGTCGATGTCTCGGATGCCGAGGCCCTTCGCTCGGTCAGCGAGGGCGCCACGGCCATCTACCACTGCATCCACGCTGCTTACAACGCAGCCGATTGGGAGCGGGAACTCCCGGCGGCCGAGGAGGTTGTGCTCGACGCGGCCGCATCCATCGGTGCCGTCGTGGTCTTCCCCGAAAGCCTCTACGCCTACAACTCCGACACCCTGATGACCGAATCCGATCCACGCAACGCCACCGGTGGCAAGCGCGGCGTGCGCACCGCGCTGCTGCGTGCTCGCGAGGCCTCTGCAACACCCACCGTCAGCGTCGTGGCCTCGGACTTCTTCGGTCCCCGCGTCCGCACCGCCCACGCCGGCGAGCGCATGGTTCCGAAAGTCATGGCAGGTAAGAAGATTCGTGTCATCGGTTCCGCAGATCAGCCGCACTCCTTCACCTACATCCCCGATCTCGCAGCAGCGATGATCGCGGCGGCACACAACCCCGAACTTTGGAACTCCGTCCTCCACGCACCCACCGGCCCCGCGCTCACTCAGCGCAAGATCGCCGAGGCCTTCGCCCGAGCCGCCGGGGCATCCCCCGCCAAGGTGGGTGTACTCCCCGCCTGGGTGCTCGACGCCGTCGGCAAGATCAACACCGACAGCCGCGAACTCGCTGAGATGAACTACCAGTTCACCAAGCCGTTCGTCATGGACTCGAGTGCCAGCGAAGTGCTGCTCGGACTCTCGCCGACGCCGCTCGATCAGGCCGCCGAAGAGACCGTCGCGTGGTGGCGCGCGGAACAGGCTCGCGCCGCTGCTGCCTGAACCTGCAGGTGGGGGCTCTTGACGCAAGAACGGAACGGGTGTTCACTTCTTCACATGGCCTATCGCCGCACTCCGGCAGTACAGGAAAGACTGGACGCCCAACGCGCCCGACTGCTCGAAGCCGCCACGACGGCAGTGGCCACCCACGGCTATGCGGGATGTTCCATCGCCGCGGTGGCCAAGAACGCCGGCGTCGGCACCGGGACGCTGTATCGACACTTCGACGGCAAGGGCGAATTGTTCGCCGAAGTGTTCCAATCAGTCTGCAGCCGTGAGGTATCCGCGGCTCGGGACGCCGGAGACAGCGCCCGACATCTGGAAGGCAATCACCGCTCCGCGGTATCGGCGTCGGTTCGCACCTTCGCCGAACGTGCCATGCGCGCACCGGTTCTCGCCTATGCCCTGCTGGTGGAACCGGTGGACCCACTCGTCGACGAACAGCGTCTCATGTTTCGCGAATCGTTCCGCGATTGCCTGGCCACCGCAATTCGTTCGGCAGTCGACACCGGTGAGATACCGCCACAGGACGCCACTCTGACGGCAGCGTGCATCGTCGGGGCAATCGGCGAGGCCCTGATCCTTCCACTGCGCGGAGGCACCACCGATCCCGCTGCGATCGACGCCATTCTCGCCTTCACCCTTCGATCGTTAGGGAGCTTCGATGACACCCACGCATGAAGTCACCAATCAGGTTCCGCCCCTGATCGATTACGACGCAGCCGAATACGCGCCGATCCTCGAGGCACTACACCGCGAAGGAGCATCGGACGCACTCGAGGGGGTTCATCAGGTTGGAATCCGCGCCGGAAGCGCGCAGGCCCAGGAGTGGGGCGATCTGGCCGAGGAGCACCCACCTGTCCTGAGAACCCACGACCGCTACGGCAACCGTATCGACGAGGTCCGCTACGACCCCGCCTATCACCAACTCATGAGCACCGCAGTGGAATTGGGACTGCACGGCGCTCCGTGGGTTGACCCGAATCCACACGCACACCTCGTCCGCGCCGCGAAGATGGCCGTGTGGGGTCAAACCGACGCCGGTCACGGCTGTCCCATCTCCATGACGTACGCCGTGATCCCCGCGCTGCGGCACAACGCGGATCTGGCCGCGCAGTACGAACCCCTCCTGACCACGCGGCACTACGAGCCGGCGCTGAAAGCTCCCCTCACCAAACCCGGATTGATCGCCGGTATGTCGATGACGGAAAAGCAGGGCGGTTCGGATGTTCGTGCCGGAACCACAAGGGCAGTGCCACAATCCGACGGCAGCTACCTGCTGACGGGCCACAAGTGGTTCACCTCCGCGCCGATGTCGGACGTGTTCCTCGTCCTCGCCCAGGCACCTGGTGGCCTGTCGTGTTTCTTCCTGCCGCGGGTCCTGCCGGACGGCTCGCTCAACAACATGTACCTGCAGCGTCTGAAGGACAAGTTGGGCAATCATTCCAACGCGAGTAGTGAGGTCGAGTACCGCGACGCTCTCGCGTGGATGGTCGGCGAAGAAGGCCGGGGCGTGCGCACCATCATCGAGATGGTCAACATGACCCGGTTGGACTGCACGATCGGCACGGCCACCGGCATGCGCGTCGGCACCATGCAGGCAGTTCACCACGCGACGCATCGAAGTGCTTTCGGCGCCAACCTGATCGACCAACCCTTGATGCGAAACGTTCTGGCAGATCTGGCGGTGGAATCGGAAGCGTCGACCACCGTCGCGATGTGGCTGGCCGCTCTGACCGACCACGCAACCGCAGGCGATGCCCACGCCAGCGCACTACGACGCATTTCGTTGGCCGTGAGTAAGTACTTCGTCTGCAAGCGCGGACCGATCCACGCTGCCGAGGCACTCGAGTGTCTGGGCGGAAACGGATACGTGGAGGAATCCCGGATGCCGCGCCTCTATCGCGAGGCTCCGCTGCTTTCGGTGTGGGAGGGTTCCGGCAACGTCGCGGCGCTCGACACACTGCGGGCGATGGCCAAGCAACCCGAAACACTGCAGGTGTTCTTCGACGAGTTGAAACGAGCCAGTGGAGTGGACGGCCACTTCGATCAGGCCGTGCGGGATCTCCAGGTGGCATTCGGCGATTTCGACGACATCGAATACCGGGCACGAAAGATCGTCGGCAACATGGCGCTCGCTCTGCAGGCCTCGCTGTTGCTCCGCTACGGGCACCCCGCGGTGGCCGACGCGTTCTGCGCGAGTCGGCTCGGAAACAGCTGGGGGAGTGTCTTCGGAACGCTGCCGAGGGGCGTCGACGTCGCGCCGATCCTCGAGCGGGCCACCGTCAAGATCGGCGCCTGACCCACCCACTACAGTTTCCGCTTATGAACCGAGCCTCGAACCGCCGCGAGGCCTGGCAGCGCGTACTGCACACCCTGCGTGAATCACCCGGCCTCGGAAGGCTGGCGCTCGTCCGCTTTTCCAGCCAGTTCGGCGACGGAATGTTCCAGGCCGCGCTCGGCGGCGCAATCCTCTTCAACCCGGAACGCGAAACCGATCCGGTGGCGATAGCGGCCGGCTTTGCCGTACTGCTCCTTCCTTATTCGGTGATCGGCCCCTTTGCCGGCGCTCTGCTGGATCGTTGGGACCGCCGCCTGGTGCTCCTGTGGGCGAGCGTGCTCCGCGGGCTCTTCATCCTGACCACTGCGGTGCTGCTGGTCGCCGGCGGCGGTGACACTCTGTTGTTGACCTGTGCGCTTGCTGCAATCGGAGTCAGTCGCTTCGTCGGGGCAGGCGTATCCGCAGCCCTGCCGAAGGTCGTCCGGCAATCGTGGCTGGTGGCAACCAATTCCGTTCTCACAACCGCTGGTTCGGTGATAGCAGCCTTGGGTGCTTCGGCAGCGGTGGCGATCATCGGCATGATCGGCGCGGGGGATCGAGCGTCAGGCGCCGCCGTGGCCATCGCAGCACTGGGATCGGTGATCGCGGCCCTCGCCGCGGCCAGGTTCACGGCCCGCTCACTTGGTCCGGTCGCCGACGAAGTGGTCCGCGCCAGTGCCGTCCGTTCGGTGACGGCCGGACTGCGCACCGGGGCAACCGCTGTCTGGGAGGCGCCCGGCGTCACCACGGCGATGATCGGAATCGGAGCGCACCGCATCTGCTTCGGCATCAACACCCTCATCATGGTGCTGGTCCTGCGCGACACCTCGAACGGCTCCCAATTGCCTGGAGGGATGGCCGGATTCGGCGTCGCCGTCGGCGCCACGGCAATCGGAATGCTGATCGCGGCATTGATCACACCGTTCCTCATCCCGCGGATCGGTCGCTCACGGACGATCACCTACGCCCTGGTGTGCGCGGTTCTCGTCCAGCTCGTCTTCGTGACCACGCTGACTCAGGGGTCGCTGCTGATCGCCGCTTTCCTGCTCGGCATCGCCGGCCAGTCCGTGAAACTCAGCGGCGACGCGGCCATGCAGATCGACATCGACGACGACCGTCGTGGTCAGGTATTCGCACTGCAGGACACCGTGTTCAACGTCGCGTTCATCGGTGCGATCGCGGCAGCGTCGACGGTGATCGCACCCGACGGCAAGAGCGTCGGCCTGGCCGTTGCCGGTGCGGGTGTCTATGCCGCCGGATTGTCAGCGGTGCTGATCAACCGCAAGAAACGAGAAACTAGCCCTGCTGGGTAGCCCACCACTTCAGCAGTTCGGCCTCGGCCTCGTCACGCTCGAGCGGGCCGCGATCCAGACGTAGTTCCTTGAGGAACGTCCATGCCTTGCCCACCTGCGGGCCGGCCGGGATGTTCAGCAGCTCCATGATGGCGTTGCCGTCGAGGTCCGGACGCACCCGAGCAAGGTCTTCCTGCTCGGCGATGCGCGCGATCCGCTCTTCGATGTCGTCGTACGTGGCCTGCAGCTGCGCGGCGCGACGCTTGTTGCGTGTGGTGCAGTCGGCCCGCACGAGCTTGTGCAAGCGGGGGAGCAGCTCGCCCGCGTCGGTGACGTACCGCCGCACCGCCGAGTCGGTCCACTGTCCCTTGCCGTAGCCGTGAAAACGCAAGTGCAGGAACACGAGCTGCGAGACGTCGTCGACCATCTGCTTCGAGAACTTAAGTGCCCGCATGCGCTTGCGCACCAGCTTGGCGCCGACCACCTCGTGGTGGTGGAAGCTGACCCCACCGCCAGGCTCGTTACGCTTGGTATCCGGCTTTCCGATGTCGTGAAGCAGTGCTGCCCAACGCAATACGAGGTCCGGATCGCCTTCTTCGAGATCGATCGCCTGCTGGAGCACCGTGAGGGAGTGCTGGTAGACGTCCTTGTGCTGGTGATGCTCGTCGATCTCGAGCTTCATCTGCGGAACCTCGGGCAGCACGTATGCAGCCAGTCCGGAGTCGACCATCATGTTGATGCCGTCCACCGGGTACATGCCCAGCATCAGTTTGTTCAGCTCCACCTGCACACGCTCGGCGGTGATTCGCTCGATCTGCGACGCCATCTCCTTGATGGCCTCGAAAACACGATTGTTCAACGTGAAACCAAGCTGCGAGACGAACCGGGCAGCACGCAGCATCCGCAGCGGATCGTCGTTGAACGAGTTTTCCGGCGCCGACGGCGTATCGAGCTCTCCGGCCAACAGCGCGTCCATGCCGTTCAGCGGATCGACAAACGTGTAGGAACCGTCCGCGCCGATCTTCATCGCCATCGCGTTGACGGTGAAATCGCGGCGCACCAGATCGTCGGCCAACGTCGTGCCGTACTCGACTATCGGATTACGAGAGACGCGATCGTAAGCGTCGGCCCGGAAGGTCGTGATCTCGATCTCCTGGCCGTGCTTGATGGCGCTGATGGTCCCGAACTCGATGCCCGTGTCCCACTGCTTGTCCACCCAGCCCTTGAGCAGAGCCTGAACCTTCTCCGGCCTGGCGTCCGTCGTGAAGTCCAGATCGCCACTGAAGCGGCCGAGGATCGCGTCGCGAACACTGCCACCCACCAGGAACAGCTCGTGACCGGCCGCAGCAAAACGCTCACCGAGCGGGTTCAACACGTCGGACAACGTGCCGAGCGTTGCAGTGGCGTCGGCAAGCAGTCGTAGGCGGCGATCAGCGTCGGAGGTAGGGACAGTCACGTGAAAGGAGCTTACTTAAGGTGCGCAAATAGCAGAACGCGCATACGAACGCGATAGACCGCTTTGCGCGGGTTACCGGGCAACGCTGCAACGCCAACTAGTATCGATGAGGTGTCTGGTGCCGAACGAACAAACAGGAGTCGCCGCAACCCGCGGCGTCGACCTGCCGTCGGCAACCCCGATAAACCTTTGATGCGAACCGTCCGTGAAACTTCTGCGGGCGGCTTGGTCGTCGATGGCTGGGGAGGACCCCCGGAACGCCTCTGCGCTGCACTGATCGGCCGAACCGACCGCCGCGGACGCCTGCTCTGGTCGCTACCGAAGGGCCATATCGAGCAGGGTGAGACCGCTGAGCAGACCGCGATGCGTGAGGTCGAAGAAGAAACCGGTATCCAGGGAACCGTCCTGGCACCGCTGGGCAGCATCGACTACTGGTTCGTGACCGAAGGTCGACGCGTCCACAAGACCGTGCACCACTACCTCCTCCGCTTTCTCGGCGGTGAACTCTCCGACGAGGACATCGAGGTCACCGAAGTCGCCTGGGTGCCGCTGACGGAATTGCACTCGCGCCTCGCATACGCCGACGAGCGCAAACTCGCAGAACTCGCGTCCCAGATGATCGCCGAGATGCCGCGAACGGAAATACGGCAAGAACAGCGCCCGAAGGAACCGGACGCCGGATGAGAATGGCTCTGCGGCGGGCCGGTGTGGCCGCTTTGGTGATAGCCGCTGTCGGTTTCGGGCCTGCAACGACGGCCGTCGCAGGTGCAGCGCCGTCCAGCCAGCCCAGTGAGCGCGCCCCGGCGCGAAACACCAACGATGCCAAATTTCTGCAACTGACCATCGACTCCACCGCACCGACCACGGTGACGACCACCAGCGACCGCAACGTCGTGGTCAAGGGCACGGTGAAGAACGTCGGTGACCGTCCCGTCGAGGACGTCGGGGTGAGGCTGCAACGCGCTCCCGCGATCGACTCCAGTTCGGACGTGCGCGCAGCACTCGACTTCGACCAGGCCGTTTTCGACACGGTCGGCGAATTCGACACCGTTGCCACCACCCTCGACACCGGCCAGTCCAAGCAGTTCACGCTCACCTTGCCGTTGCGGAGCACTACCGGGTTGTCTCTCGACATCACCGAACCGGGCGTCTACCCGATGCTCGTCAACGTGAACGGCACCCCGGAGTACGGCGGTGCCGCCCGACTCGACGACGCACGCTTCCTGCTCCCCGTCCTCGGTGTGCCGGCCGCAGCCGAATCGAACGCCACAGCCGGAACCCCCAGTTCGTCCGCCACGGCGGTCGTTCCCCCCGACACGTCCGCCCCGATCGGCGTCACGCTCATGTGGCCGCTGGCCGACGCGCCACGACTCGTCGGCGGAATCCCCGGCGCGGTCAACGAGCCCGTACGCCTGATCGACGACGAACTTGCCACCGAACTTTCCGACGGCGGCCGTCTGGACGCGTTGGTCGATGCGGTGGAGAACGCCACCAAGCCCGAGAGCGATTCCGATCGCCGCGTCACGGATGCGCTCTGCCTGGCAATCGACCCCGACCTTCTGATCACCGTCGAGAACATGACTCGCGGATACCTCGTGGCCGACAACTCGTCCGACCCCACCGGGCCGTCGCACGAAGGCCGCGGCAGCGACGCCGCCAACCAGTGGCTCGGCCGGGTGAAGACCCTCGCGTCCTCGATGTGCACGACGGCGGTTCCGTTCGCCCAGGCCGATCTCGCCGCGGTCACCTCGGTGGCCAATCCGGAGTTGACGGCTACCGCGCTCACACGGCCGGCGGACATCGTCGACAACATCCTCGGCGTGACCTCACTGCGAGATTTCGTCTGGCCGGATTCGGGTGTCCTCGACTCGGCCACCGCAGAGGTGCTGAGCGTGAATCCCACCACAGCGATGGTGGCTGACACTTCCGTCGACTCGGCAGCTCCGCAGCTGTCGTCGCGGATAACCGGCTCACTCGACGCGCTTGCCTTCGACACCTCGGCGGCAGCGGCGCTGGCCGCCACCGGCTCGGAGCCGCAGGTCCCGTCGTACATCCCCGACGACACCGCGCCGACCATCGACATCGAATCGCGCAGCGCCCGGCGTCAGGACGCGCTGGGGGCGATGGCCTGGGCCGCGCTGACGCCGACGTCGCTGCCGCGCAATCAGATCTTCGCGCCGCCGCAACTGTGGACCGCCGACAGCAACGACGCCACGGCGGTGCTCTCGATGCTCGCGACCCTCATCCGGTCCGGGCTCGCCTCACCTCAGGCCCTGCCGGCACTGCTCGGCAGGCAACCGGGCGCGACGGACGCCGCCACTCTCGACTACCCGGACCGGGCTACCCAGGACGGTCCGCAAACGTCCGTCGTCGAGACCGCAACCACCCAACTTCCGCGTATCGACGGGCTCGAAGCTTCGCTCGTGGACGATCCGGCGGCTTCGCTCACCCCCCGGGGATTCACGGCGCCGCTCCGCGAAGATCTACTCCGTTCGATGACCTTGGCCGATCGCCGCAACGTCGACTCCGCGTCGGTCAATCGGGCGGAGCGGGCCGCGACCATCCGCGCCGACAACGTCACCGAAGCCGTCGACGGGATGTACCGGGCCGTCAGTGTGGTGTCTCCGGGCGGCGTCTACACCCTCGCGTCGGGGCAGAGTCCGCTCCTGCTGGTGGCGCGCAACGAGCTGCCCATCGCCATCAACGTCGACCTGCGTGTGGAAGCCCCACCCGAGATGCAGATCAGTGACATCGGTCCCAAACAGCTTCCGCCGCGAGGTAGCCGACAGTTGACTGTGCCCGCGGAAATGAACGATTCTCGCAAGCTGGAAGTCAACTTCTCGCTGACCACGACAGATGGCCGCCAATTGGGTACGCCGACCAGCGTGACCGTACGGTCGAATGCGTACGGTCGTCCCCTGGCCGCCGTGACGGCGACAGCGGGAGGGTTGCTGCTGTTCCTGGCAGGGCGACGGCTGTGGCATCGATTCAAGGGTCAGCCGGACCCAGCAGATGAAGGGTACGAACGCTCATGACCGGGAATCCACCCGAGGAGGGTCGCCGCTCGGCGATCACCCGCAAGAGTGCCACGACCCGTTCGCATCCTCGGATGCCACCGTGGGAGCGCGGTTACCCGATCCAGCCGGTCAACCCGGACGCACGTTTCGACGACGCACCCACCATGACCATCCCGGTGATCCGCGACTACCCCCGGTACCGCGAAGCCGAGATGGAATTCGCCGACCGGCAGACGACCACGTCGGACGAGTTCGACACCGACGCCCATGTCCAGGTCGGGGAACGCAAGGAGACGAACTCTCGACTCCTCGCGGCAACGGGTTCCATCGCGATCGCGACGCTGACTAGCCGCATCACGGGATTCGCCAAGCAGTTGATGATCCTGATGGTCCTCGGTCCGGCCATCGCCAGCTCGTTCACCGTCGCCAGCCAGATTCCGAACATGATCGCGGAGCTCGTCTTGGGCGCCGTTCTGACCGCGATCGTCGTCCCCGTGCTGGTCCGCGCCGAGCGGGAGGACGCCGATCACGGCGAAGCGTTTGTCCGACGCCTCTTCACGGCGTCGCTCGTCCTACTGGGCATGGCCGCGCTGCTCGCGACCCTGGCAGCACCCGTACTCACCAAATACGTCTTCCTGTCCGAAGACGGCAAGGTCAGCACCGACCTGACCACGGCGCTGTCGTATCTACTTCTGCCGGCGATCCTGTTCTACGGGCTGTCGGCACTGTTCACAGCGTTTCTGAACACCAGGCAGATCTTCAAGCCCGGAGCCTGGGCTCCCGTACTCAACAACGTCGTCGTCCTCGTGGTGCTCGTGATCTACCGCCTGACTCCGGGCGAGATCTCGCTTGATCCGGTCTCGATGGGCGATGCAAAGCTGCTCACCCTCGGCATCGGCATCACCATCGGCGTCATCGTGCAGGCAGCCAGCCTGATCCCCGCGCTACGCCGCGAGAAGATCTCGCTCAAGCCGCTGTGGGGTCTCGACGACCGCCTGCGCCAGTTCGGCGGCATGGCCGTCGCCATCGTCTTGTACGTCCTGATCAGCCAGATGGGCATGATCTTCGCGACCAAGATCTCCTCCCACGCCGACGAAGCCGGCCCTGCCATCTACAGCCAGGCCTGGTTGCTCCTGCAGCTCCCGTACGGCGTGCTCGGAGTGACGGTTCTGACGGCGATCATGCCGCGCCTGAGCCGCAACGCTGCTGCCGACGACACCCCGGCCGTCGTGGACGATCTGTCGGTCGCAACGCGTCTGACCATGATCACGCTGGTTCCGATCATCATGTTCCTGACCTTCATGGGCCCGCAGGTCGGTGAAGCGCTCTACGGTTACGGCCGCTTCGGACCCGAACAGGCCGAACGACTCGGCACCGCTGTGAGCTGGTCGGCATTCACGTTGATTCCGTACGCACTGGTCCTGATCCAACTTCGAGTGTTCTACGCCCGCGAACAGGCCTGGACGCCGACGTGGATCGTTCTCGGCATCACTGCAGTGAAAATCGCTTTCTCGGCGCTCGCTCCGGTCTTCGCATCCAACAGCGATCAGGTCGTGATCCTGCTCGGTGCGGCCAACGGTCTCGGATACATCACCGGCGCCGTCATCGGCGGGTACCTCCTGCACCGCAGCCTCGGAAACCTGCAGATGTCCAACGTGGGCAAGACAGTCTGGTCCGTCGTACTCGCCTCGCTGGCCGGGTCGTTGACCATGCTCGCGGTCGACCGGGTCCTCGGATTCGATCAACTCACCGAGCGTTTCGGCGGACCTGGCTCGATGGTTCGCGTCGCCGTCGGCGGCATCCTGATGCTCGCGATCACCTTCACGATTCTCTACTTCAAGAAGGTTCCGGAAGTCCTGTCGGTAACGGTTGCGGTCTCCCGCAAGATTCGTTCACTGACAGGTCGCGCCGAACCGGACACACGTAACAACACCGACGACGACGTCACCGAGCTGATTCCTGCAATCAGAACGGAATCAAACGAGCAAGAACGACCGGGTGCGCTCCCGTACCCTGGTCGTGGGCGTACAGGATCGCAACCCGCGCGTATTCGGGGACGGGCTATCGATGGAGAAGGAGCGAGGGTGAGCGACGACAACGTTTCCGGCAACAAGAGTGCCGGGACTTCTGCCGTGAAAGCGTCCGAACAGAAGTCAACGGCATCGTCGGGCACACCTGCATCCACGAGTTCCTCCGCATCTGCCGGCCAGAAGCCACAGCAGGGTCAGAAGCCACAGCAGGGTCAGAAGTCACAGCAGCCCGCACAGCGACCGCAGCAGGGCCAAAGCCCGCAGGGTCAGAAGCCGCAGCCGCCGGTGCAGAAGGCCGCTCCGCCGGTACCTCCGGTCAGTGTGTCCAAGACACCTTCGGCGCCCGTGTCGAAGACACCTTCAGCACCTGTCTCGAAGACACCCGCGCCGAAGACGCCTGCTCCGGACAAGAAGGCACCCGAATCTCAGAAGACGGCTGCCGCTCAGACACCACCGCCCGCTGCACCTCGCACACCTTCCGCCGGATCCGCATCACGACCGGCCCAGCGACCGATGCCACGTGGACCCAAGCTCATCCCGGGCGCATCTGTCGCCGGCGGACGCTACCGTCTGCTCGCGCCGCACGGCGGAACCCGCGGACTGCAGTTCTGGGAAGCTCTCGACGTCAAGCTCGACCGTGAAGTAGCCCTGACGTTCGTCGACGCCGATCAGCGCGGTGATGACGACAGCCAGTCCGGACCGCAGGCAGTTCTCTCACGCACTCTGCGCCTGGGACGAATCAACTCGCCCGGTCTGGCTCGCGTCCTCGACGTCGTCCGCGGAAGCTCGGGCGGCATCGTCGTCGCCGAATGGACTCCCGGCCGCTCGCTGCGTGAGATGGCCGAGACGACGCCGTCGCCGATCGGTGCAGCCCGCGCCATCCGCGCCCTCGCGGCGGCTGCCGAAGCTGCTCACCGCACCGGCGGTGCGCTGTCCATCGATCACCCGGACCGCGTTCGCATCAGCATCAACGGTGACGCCGTACTGGCGTTCCCGGCGACGCTTGCCGACGCCGATTCCACCAGCGACGTCCGCGGTCTCGGCGCCATGCTGTACTCGCTCATCACGGCGCGCTGGCCGCTCGCCGATCCGTCCGCCGGTCCCGTCGGTGGTTTGCTTCCCGCCGGCCGCGGCGCCGACGGGAACATCGTCGAGCCTCGGGTCGTCCGTCCGGAGGTTCCGTTCGACATCTCGGCCGTTGCGGTTCGAGCGTTGCAGTCGGAGAGTGGAATCCGCACTGCTGCCACCGTGCAGCACATCCTCGATCAGGCATCCGTCGTGAACGACAAGACGGAAATGATTCCGGCACTTCGTCTCGGCCACCGCGAACAGGGAGCGTCCGGTCATGCACTGAACGACCCCGAAGCCATCGAGGCCGAGAAGAAGAAGTCGACGCGGATGCTCGCGGCACTGACGGCACTCGGCGTCTTCACCGTGATCGTCCTGATTCTCCTTGTGGTGTGGGTAGCGAGCTTCCTCTCGGGTGGTAGTAACGACACCCCTCTCAGCGAGCAGAGTTTCGGATTGACCACCGAAGCCACTGCGCCCGAGAACAATTCACCCGCGCCCGCACCGGCGGCGGCAACCGTGCCGGTAGCTGCCTCGGCCGTAACGGTGTTCTCACCCCAGGGCACGCCGGATCAACCGGCAACGGCCAAGAACGCCATCGACGGCAACCCGGCCACTGCGTGGTCGTCGGACTCGTACTTCCAGCCGTTCCCGTCACTGAAGAACGGTGTCGGCCTGATGGTGAGTCTTGCCGATGCCGCCAACCTGAAGAACGTTGCGATCACGTCTGATTCGCCGGGAACCGTCGTTGAAATCCGTTCTGCCCCTTCTGCGAATACTTCACTGGATCAGACCAAGGAAATCGGATCGGGTGTCCTGAAGAACGGTGTGACCGACATTCCAGTCACTTCGGACGGCTCGGGTCAGTATGTCCTGGTTTGGATTACGCAGCTCAGCACCGAATCCGGACAAAACCAGACATCCATCTCGGAGATTGCTTTCACTGCTGCAAAGTGATCGCCCTTGGCCCTTCTGAAACCTACCGACTGGGCTAATATCCGCCCGTGCACAGTTATCGGGGGGGCACCGGGGGCGGAGCCGGAAATTTCGAATCCAGAAGTCTCGAGAACAAGAATCTCGAGGCGACGGATTTCGAATTGTTGACCGCTCATGTCGCGGGCGATCGACACGCGTTCCGTGAACTACTGCTCCGGCATCAGGATCATCTGTGGCACGTTGCCCGGCGAACGAGCTACTCGGACGAGGATGCGGCAGACGCTCTCCAGGAGGGTCTGCTGTCCGCGCACCGCAAGGCCGCGAAGTTCCGCGGCGACGCGGCGGTGCGTAGTTGGCTCCACACCATCGTGGTCAATGCCTGCCTCGACCGGATCCGACGCAACAAATCACGGGCGGCGTTCTCTCTGTCTTCGGAGAACGCGGAGGAACCCCGCGATCACCGCGACTATGCGGCGACAGTGGACATGAGCCTGACCGTCGAACAGGCACTGGCATCGCTGCCGCCTGAGCAGCGTGCTGCCGTCGTCGCCGTCGATGTCGAGGGGTATCCGGTAGCCGAGGCCGCCGAGAGGTTGGGAGTGCCCGTAGGGACCGTGAAGAGTCGCTGCGCCCGCGCGCGCAAGCGTCTCGCCGCCCAGTTGGAGGACTTTCGCGAAGGCGGGAACCATTCGTGAACCGGCCGCGTCCTATCTTGTAAGGGTCCGCACCGACTGCCGAGGGAGGGTTCATGACAGATCCGTCTGTTCGCGTTCCGTCGCCTCCGTTTTCGGAAGACCTACTCGCAGATCTTCACGCCGGGGTTCTCGATTCCGAAACCAGTGCGGCTCTGTGGCCGGTGGTACACGCAGATCCTGACGCCCATGCATTTGTCACCGCCCTTGACGGCGTCACGGCATCACTCGCGACACTGAACTCGCGCGAGGCCTCTCACGAACGGATTCCGAATTCGCTTGCCGAGCGAATCAATTCGGCACTGGATCTACAGTCAGAACAGCTGGAGCCGCCAGCTGAGGCATCTGTCGTGCCGTTCCGGCGGCGCCCACAAGCGTGGGTTCTCGGTGCCGCAGCAGCCGTGTTGGCGGCCTTCGTGATCGTTGTTATCGGAATCCGAGATTCCGAACCTGCCGAAAGTGTTGTCGCTCAACCGAGCACACCGGCGACGCCTGCTGTCGACGATCCGGATTCGGCGTCTCTGCTCTCACTCGTCGGATCCAAAAACCTTGGACCACTGGATGATCCATCCAAACTTGCCGGATGCCTACGCGCCAACGGCATCGATGAGGGCCGGCCTTTGCTCGGTTCCGGCGAGATTCGCATCGACGGGGCGCCGGCGATAGTCCTACTCTTCACGGGATCGCAGCCGCGTCAGATCACTGCACTGACTGTTGGCATCAACTGCAGCGACGGGAATCCGAATACGTTGTCGGTCAAGAACATCGGCTGACGTCGACGGTCAGCGCGGCGATGCCGCCGGGAGTAAGAGCTCGAGGATTCTTTCGCGTAGCGCATCTGTATCGTCCTCGACCGCTATCAGACTCGAAAACATCGCTGCCCCGGCCGCCAATACCAGCACGGCCTTGGCATCGAGCAGTGCCGATTCAGGATCTTCGGCGTTCTGAAGGAACAGTTGCGTACTCGGTCCACTGAACCCGCGCCACAATTCGTTGCGCAGGTCGTCGTGGTCGCGCAGGGCCGCCAGCAATCCTGGCGACGCGGCGCGAACCTCGGGACGGGAGAAGAGCTGAACACTTCCCTCCACCACCCAACGGATCCAGCCGTCGCGATCGGTGCCCTCGAACGGTGTCAGGTCCGGTGTCGCCCCCAGGATCGACCCGAGAACAAGATGTGCCTTCGACGGCCATCGCCGCGACATCGAGGCTCGGCTGACCCCTGCCCGTGCCGCGATCGCCCGGAGACTGAGTTGATCCCAACCGACCTCGAGGAGCATCGCTCGGGTGACCTCGAGGACTGTGTCGTCGATGCGTGGGTCTCGTGGGCGACCTGATCCTGTGGCATTCATCGTGTCGAATTGTCGGACAGATTGGCAGTAGGCGCTATATCGTCGTAGTTACGAGTCCACTGGCATCGTAAAGATCAGGCCGCCGCAGGAAGTTGAAAATGACCACAGCGCCCACACCGTCGATATTCGAACCCGCACGTCTCGGCCCTCTGACCTTGCGCAACCGCATCGTCAAAGCTGCAACGTTCGAGGGCGTCATGCCCCGGGGAGCGGTCTCGGACGATCTGATCAACTTCCACGCCGAGGTGGCCCGCGGCGGGGCCGCGATGACCACTGTCGCCTATTGCGCCGTCTCACCAGGTGGACGAGTCCACCGCGACACCCTTGTCATGGACGAGCGCGCGCTGCCGGGACTACGCAGACTGACCGACGCCGTCCACGCCGAAGGCGCACTTGCTGCGGCGCAGATCGGCCACGCGGGACTGGTCGCCAACACGCTCTCCAACAAGACGAAGACTCTGGCGCCGTCGACCCGGCTGAGTCCGCCCGCGATGGGCCTCGTCAAGGGCGCGACACTCGCCGAACTCGACGGTGTCGTCTCCGACTTCGAACGGACCGCTCGCGTCGCCGTGGACGCAGGATTCGACGCCATCGAGGTCCATCTCGGCCACAACTACCTCCTCAGTTCGTTCATGAGCCCCAATCTGAACAAGCGCCACGATCGATACGGTGGCAGCGTCGCCAAGCGCGCCGAGTATCCGCGTCGAGTCGTCGAAGCGGTGCGACGGGCCGCTGGATCCAGCGTGGCGGTCACCGCGAAATTCAACATGTCCGATGGGGTGCCGAAAGGTCTGTGGCTCGACCAGAGCCTGCCGATCGCCCAGATCCTCGAAGCCGACGGCCACCTCGACGCGATGCAATTGACCGGTGGCAGTTCACTTCTCAACGGAATGTACTTCTTCCGTGGCGAGGTCCCACTGGCTGAGTTTGTCGCCTCCCAACCCAAACTCGTCGGGTACGGGCTGAAGTTCTACGGTCCCAAACTCTTTCCGACGTACCCGTTCGAGGAGGGCTTCTTCCTGCCCTTCGCCCGTCAGTTCCGACAGGCGCTGAGGATGCCACTGATCCTGCTCGGCGGCATCAACCGCGTCGACACCATCGAGCACGCACTGGATGAAGGATTCGAATTCGTCGCCATGGCGCGTGCGCTCCTCAGGGACCCACAACTGGTCAACAAATTCCGAGCCGAGAGCGTCGACGAGGGGTTGTGTATCCACTGCAACAAGTGCATGCCCACCATCTACACCGGCACGCGCTGTGTGGTTCGGGACGCGCTGGTGGTTCGGGAGGCACCGCGCCCCGCCCAGTGAGTCCCGCGCTGTGAGCCGCCGGCTGTGAGCCACTTTCCAGCGGAGTGCGGGAACAACACCCCTTATCCTGGTGTTGATCGGTACGGCTCTCCAAGAAGCGGAGGGTCTGCACTCACTATTGGAAGGCTCGCATGACCACCCAGCTGGAAAACACGCCCGCGGTCCATGACGTCATCATTGTCGGTTCCGGACCGGCCGGATACACCGCTGGTGTCTACACCGCGCGCGCTGAGCTCCAGCCCCTGCTGTTCGAGGGAACCCAGTTCGGTGGCGCCCTCATGACCACCACCGAGGTCGAGAACTTCCCCGGATTCCGCGAAGGAATCATGGGCCCCGACCTGATGGAACAGATGCGTGAGCAGGCACTTCGCTTCGATACCGACATCCGCACCGAGGACGTCGAAGAGATCGATCTCAGCGGCCCGATCAAGACGGTCGTCGCGAACGGCGAAACGTATGCCGCGCACGCGATCATCCTCGCCATGGGTGCGGCAGCCCGTTACCTCGGTATTCCCGGTGAAGAACGCCTCCTCGGCCGCGGCGTCAGCGCCTGCGCCACCTGCGACGGCTTCTTCTTCCGTGACCAGGACATCGTCGTGGTCGGCGGCGGCGACTCCGCGATGGAAGAGGCAACATTCCTGACCCGCTTCGCTCGCTCGGTCACCCTGGTGCACCGCCGCGAGGAATTCCGCGCCTCACGGATCATGCTCGAGCGCGCCAAGGCCAACGAGAAGATCCGCTTCCTGACCAACGCGGAGCCCGTCGAGGTGCTCGGTGAGAACAGCGTCACCGGGCTCGTCGTTCGTGACACCGTCACGGGTGAGACCTCCACACTCGAGATCACCGGCATGTTCGTCGCCATCGGCCATGACCCGCGCAGTGAGCTCGTCAAGGGCCAGGTCGATCTCGACGACGCCGGATACGTGCGCGTCGCTCCCGGTTCCACCGCGACCTCCGTCGACGGCGTCTTCGCTGCCGGTGACCTGGTCGATCACACGTACCGTCAGGCGATCACCGCTGCCGGCACCGGATGCTCCGCAGCAATCGACGCCGAACGCTGGCTGGCCGACCGCGGCGACATCACCGCCAACACGCTCGACGCAGCCGGCCACACGGTCGACGTCGTCGGCGCTCCCTGATTCATCAAGCTGTCGAACCCAACCCTCGAGGAGTAACAGTGTCGAATACCGTCACCATCACCGACGATTCCTTCAAGCAGGACGTCCTGGGCAGCGACAAGCCCGTTCTGGTCGATTTCTGGGCAACCTGGTGCGGCCCGTGCAAGATGGTCGCCCCGGTACTCGAGGAGATCGCCGGTGAGAACAGCGAGAAGCTGACCGTCGCAAAGCTCGACATCGACGCCAACCCGGCGGCCGCCCGCGATTTCCAGGTCATGTCGATCCCGACGATGATCCTGTTCAAGGACGGCAAGCCGATCAAGACGATCGTCGGCGCCAAGGGCAAGGCCGCACTGCTCAAGGACCTCGCAGACGTTCTCTGACGGCTGGATGAGCATCGTGGATTCTCGCAATCCACAGAATTTCTGAGATAATCGATCGATGTGCCTGATCGGGTCTACGACCAGGCACATCGATCGAATTCGTTAACCGATCCGAGAGGCTTTCACGCATGCACAGACTCCGACACGGCGATCACGGCCCGGCCGTCGCCGAGATTCGGGGCACATTGACGAAGCTGGGATACCTCCATCACGGAACTTCCGGTATTCGACGTGAAAGCGCCGACGGTGCCCACTGGGTTGCACCCGACGCCATCTTCGATCATCAACTCGACAGCGCCGTTCGCGCCTTCCAGCAGCAGCGTGGGCTCCTTGTCGACGGCATCGTGGGCCCGGCCACCTATCGGTCACTTCGCGAGGCCTCGTACCGCCTGGGCGCCCGTACGTTGATTTACCAGCTTTCTGCGCCGCTGTACGGCGACGACGTCGCAGCTCTGCAGGCCAAATTGCAGGACCTCGGCTTCTACGCAGGTCGGGTCGACGGTTTCTTCGGCCCGCAGACCCACGAATCTCTCTCGTCTTTCCAGCGTGAAATCGGGATTGCCGCCGACGGTATCTGCGGACCGCAGACACTCCGTTCGCTGGAACTTCTGGGAACCCGCGTCACCGGTGGTTCCCCACATGCGATCAGCGAAGAGGAACTGGTGCGGCGCAAGGGCCCGCAACTGGGCGGCAAGCGCATCGTCATCGATCCAGGCCTCGGTGGTCCGTCCACCGGCACCATCGTCAACGGCATCTCCGAAGCCGACATCCTGTGGGATCTGGCTATGCGCCTCGAGGGGCGGATGGCAGCAACCGGGATGGAAACCTTCCTCTCCCGCCCGCACAACGCCGATCCGAGCGAGGCCGAGCGCGCGCTGACGTCCAACGCATTCGACGCCGATCTGATGATCTCCCTGCGCTGCGACAGCAACTCGAGCCCGTCGGCGAACGGCGTCGCGAGTTTCCACTTCGGAAATTCGCACGGTTCGGTCTCGATGATCGGGCAGGTGTTGACCGGTTTCGTTCAGCGCGAGATCGTTGCGCGAACTCCGTTGCGGGACTGCAGAACTCACGGTCGAACGTGGGAGTTGTTGCGCCTGACCAACATGCCGACGGTACAGATCGATCTCGGCTACCTGTCCAACGCGTCCGACGTTGCGGTACTGACGAATCCGCGGATGCGTGACACCATCGCCGAAGCCATCTTGATCTCGGTCAAGCGGCTGTACCTACTGGGTCAAGACGATCAGCCGACCGGCACCTTCACCTTCGCCGAGCTTCTCGCAGAAGAACTTTCGGTAGCCGACCGCATTTCGTAGGTCCTGCGGTCGGCACCTGCTCACACTCTGGCGAGTTCGCTGATCTCCACCATTTCGAGAGCTGCGGCCTTCAGTAGACGGTCGAGGGCTTCTTCGACGTCGACTTTCCATTCGTGATCTCGATTGAGTTCGAGACGAAGGCGCGGATAACGATGGTGCGGTGCCACGACCTCGAAACCGTAGTCCTCGAGGAACTCGGCACTGATCATGCATTCTGCGGGTGAACATTCCAGAGCTGCCGTTGCACTGGCCACGTCGGAAGCTGGCCCCAAGTCGCCGCTACGGATACCGAATGCCTCGAGCGCACGAACTCCTCGTCGGACCAGATCTGTCACGACAGCGGCCAGCAGGCTCGGCCCTAGTTCTTCCTCTATGCCCGAGGGCTCGAGGCGAAGGCTTGTCAGAAGCACTGCGTCCGAGCTGACCGGGCTGGTGGGAAACAGTTGCGCGCGCGGGATCATGCGGGGAGGGGCGTACAACGCACTGCCGAGCGGCTTTCCGTCGCGGACGGCGACCTGTCCGCACGAACCCCACTCGAGCATGACCATCGACAGCCAGGCTTCCTTCTCGAATTCCTGATCACAGAATCCTCGGGCGTCATGAAGCGCGCCCGGGTCCATCTCCCAGAACACGCATCGGCGCGCATGGGCGGAAAGCTGATCGAGGCTGTCGAGTGTGAGAGAGGTGATGACGTGAGTCGACACTGACTAACTCACTCTCCGTAGGTCCCCGAAGCGGTTTTGATGCTCGCCCGCCGCTTTTCTCTTCTCTAGGATAGGCCAGCTACGACATGTCGGCAGTGACACGAGAGTTGATCGCCCTAATGTATTGCTGTTCAACATCTTTCGTCCCGCTTCAAGATTTCGAGAAGCTCGGACCACCTAGATTTGTCACAGTGACGAAAATAGGTGGTGTGCCCGGTCATCATGATTACGTCACCAAACGGGCATCCGAGTTCTCTACTTGGATTTCTGTGCTTCCATCATTCCGACGATGCGTTGTAGGTCGTCGACCGAGCCGAATTCGACCACAATCTTTCCCTTCCGCTTGCCCAGACTCACAGTCACCCGAGTGTCGAACGAGTCCGACAACCGCTCGGCCACATCCTGCAGGCCCGGCATCACGATGGGCTTGCGCTTCTGTGGGGGAGCGATCTCATTATCCGCCCGGTTGGCCAGAGTGACTGCTTCCTCCGTCGCGCGAACAGACATTCCTTCCGCGACGATGCGCGCCGCCATGACCTCCTGAGCGTCGGCACCCGCCTCGAGGGACAGCAGCGCGCGAGCATGGCCGGCCGAAAGTACACCGGCCGCAACGCGACGCTGAACCGCCACCGGCAGCTTCAGCAGACGAATCATGTTGGTCACGACGGGACGCGAACGTCCGATCCGATTGGCCAATTCTTCGTGGGTGACTTCGAACTCCTCGAGCAGCTGCTGATACGCCGCTGCCTCTTCGAGGGGGTTCAGTTGCACTCGATGGATGTTCTCGAGGAGCGCGTCGCGCAGCATCGAGTCGTCATCTGTTTCACGAATGATCGCCGGAATCTTCTCCAGCCCGGCTTCCTGGCTCGCGCGCCAGCGACGCTCACCCATGACAAGTTGGTACTTGTCACCGTGACGACGGACCACGATCGGCTGCATCAAGCCGAACTCGCGGATCGAGTGAACCAACTCCGCGAGTGCTTCCTCGTCGAAAACGCTGCGAGGCTGCTTCGGGTTCGTCTCGATCAGGCTCGGTTCGATCTCGAGATAGACCGCGCCGGTCGGCTCGAGTTCGGTCTCCGGCTCAGCTTCCACCGGAGCCTTCGCAGCCGACGCCTTGGTGGCTTTCTGCGTTTTCGGGGCCGCCTTGGTCGGTGGGGGAGGGGAGGGGTTGCGCTTGTCGACGCCGATTACGACGTCCGCTGCAGCCGATCCCAGACCCGGCGCCGTGGCCGGCCCAGTGGGGATGAGAGCAGCCAAGCCGCGGCCCAATCCACCTTTGCGTGCTTGACTCATCTCACTGCTCCTGGGTCGTCGTGGTGGCAGAGCGGGCGGCAAGTTCACGGCCGGCGTCGAGGTAACTCATGGCGCCACGTGAACCCGGGTCGTAGTCGAGAACTGTCATCCCGTATCCGGGAGCCTCGGACACCTTCACGCTGCGCGGAATCACAGCGCGCAGAACGGCCTCACCGAAGTGCTTGCGTACTTCTTCGGCGACCTGGTCGGCCAGCTTGGTGCGCCCGTCGTACATCGTCAGAAGGACGGTGGAGACATGCAGATCCGGGTTGAGATGAGCCTGGACGAGTTCGATGTTGCGGAGCAACTGACCGACCCCCTCGAGGGCGTAGTACTCGCACTGGATCGGGATCAGAACTTCCTTGGCAGCGACCATCGCGTTGACGGTCAGCAGTCCCAGCGAGGGCGGGCAGTCGATGAGGACGAAGTCGACGTCAAGCTCTGCGAGCACCTTGTCGTTGAGCGCGCCTTTGAGTCGATTCTCGCGGGCAACCATGGAGACCAATTCGATCTCGGCGCCCGCCAGATCGATCGTTGCCGGGATGCAGAGAAGGCGCTCACTGTGCGGGCTGGTCTGGATCGCCTCCGGGGCCTTCACTTCGCCTATGAGCAGCTCGTAGCTCGACGGGGTGCCCGAGGTATGGACGACGCCCAGAGCGGTGCTGGCGTTGCCCTGAGGGTCCAAATCGACCACAAGGACAGTGAGCCCTTGAAGAGCGAGCGCCGACGCAAGGTTCACCGTGGTCGTCGTCTTGCCGACGCCACCCTTCTGGTTCGCGATGGTGATCACGCGGCGGAACGCCGGCTTCGGCAGCGTCACCGAATGGGGATGAAGCACTTGGCTCGCTCGATGCGCGGCCGCCCCGATGGGGGTCTCCTCCGAGGAGATCGCCGCGTAGGGGGCGGTGAAATTGTCGTCGTCGTTGACGATCTGATCCGCACCCGCACTCGTGTGCTGCTTCGGTGTTTCACGTGAAACGGCGGATTCAGATCGACCCGACATTGACTGCTCCTTCGATTGGGAATCGATCACTAGGTGCTCTCATCATCTGTACATTGCTCTCGATTGCATGCGTGTAAATCATCAACGCTGGCGGCGCTTCGGGAGACGTTCGGCCTTCACCACAACAGTGGGGGTGCGGAGAATCTTGGCTCCGCATTCGAGTGTTTCCAACTTACCTGCGCCCAACTTGGTCAGCGCCGTACGGTCTCGCTCGATCTCCTCGGCGGCGCTCGAACCCTTGAGTGCCAACATCCGGCCGTGCTCGTGAATGAGTGGGAGGGACCAACGTGCCAGCTTCTCGAGGGGCGCCACAGCTCGCGAGGTGACTACATCCGCGCCGCCCGCTTCCTTCACAACACCCGATTCCTCGGCTCGCCCTCGGACAACCAATACGTCCAATCCGTTGGACTCGATGAACTCCGCGAGGTACACCGAGCGTCGAAGCAACGGTTCGACCAGAGTCACCTTCAAGTCCGGGCGGGCGATTGCGAGAGGGATACCGGGTAGGCCGGCGCCGCTTCCAACGTCCACAACCGACTCGCCTTCGGCAATCAACTCACCGATGACGGCGCAATTGAGAAGGTGACGCTCCCACAGTCGAGGGACTTCACGGGGACCAATGAGCCCGCGCTCGACACCATCCGTCGCCAGGGATTGGTAATACCGTTCCGCGATCTCATATCTGTCACCGAACACTGCGCGCGCAGTCTCTTGTTCGTCCCAGTCAACCGACGCCGCACCATTCTGTTCCACGTGAAACATCCTCCCGCGTAAACCGCGAAATCAACAATCAAGACCGAAATCATTATCCGCTCTGGAGCCGACATGTGTTCGCTTCTGCACACCGACTCGCTGTGAGTCTGCCGACTCGTTCATTCTTTGGGAAGTATTCGGCCCAAAATTCAAGCGGGGGAGGGGAGGGGTTCACGTTCCACGTGAAACATTGCGCTGAAAATTCTTCCAATTCTGACGCGTTTCACGTGAAACATGGCCGGGCGATCGAATGCAGATAGGAGCGCAATTCTTAGTATCATCACAGTGACGAAACTGTCATGGGTAGTTACATGGATGGAATTCTGACCCAAAATGGGCAATTTTCAACGAAAAGTGGTTGCCGAAAATCGCTGTCGTAGGACTGCCGAGCGGACTCGGTCACTCTGACCCAGTCGGTTTCTGACGCGGACGTTCTTCTTCGATTCCAGTTCTTGGACGACATCCGAAGACGAAGATGACCGCAATGACTCAATCCCCACGAAGGCACCGCCAATTATTGTGGCCAACAGAGCAAGAGCCCGCGGCGCCTACGCCGATCAAACCATCCACATAATTAGCCGCCCACAGCGCTCCGTTGACCAGAGCCCTGACAGCAGCGAGCACGATGACGGCGAGAGCAGAACCCTCGCTAGTCCCGCCCATCTGATTCGAAACCTCAACCCTCGGCGGTTCCACGTTGGTACCGAGGCACCACATCGACCCGGTTTCACGTGAAACGAAGGCCGACTATTTCGAGTCGAGGGAGAGGGGCATCTCGCAATACGGCAACCTGCCGCCCTTCGGTAAATCTCATGGCAAGCTCGGAATCCATGTCTCGCGGGCAAATAGCAGCCATGGACCATACCGCCAACTCGACGGATACTGACGTAAACGATGACGGGACCGAGGGGTCGATCAGCCAAGTTGTCTGCCGTGCCGGAACTGACCAAGCCAGCGTGGTCGAACCACGGATCGCTTGTGGTCTCGCCTCGAGGCGACCGGTTGGCAGCGATCACGACCTGACCGGGGCTCTCGGGTCTAGATGAGTAACCGTCAGGCAGTGCCGAATGAAATGTCAGCACCCGGTAAGGCCATACGCAGATCCGGTTCGACAACCGAGACGAGTTCAAACTCCACTGAAGGCGGTTCTGCTCTACAGAAGGCGGAAGAGTCCGGACGGCCCTCAATTGATGCATTCATCGCGTTTCTGACTCGCTTGTTAAAAAGGTCGCCGACGCACCTGGGAAGTTCCGTACGGCACGGCGGTGTTCATATCCCAAAAAGGCATCCAACGAGGTACCTCGACTTACTCCATAGTGCGGTGGAACCAGGCGATGGAGCGCAGTGGTTCTGAGGTCGAGAAGATACTAGGCGTGGTACAAATCGGGCATGAGATACGCAATTGTTGCCGCTGCCATATTGGCCTCGCTGGCTGCACCCGCTTTGGCCAGCGCCCAGGTCCCGTACCAACCGCCAGTGGTGGCGCTCGTTGGTGATGATTCATCGATCACCGCGACGATCACGAACCCGAATGACAGTGGCATCTGCACCCTGTCAATTTCGTCCTCACCGAGACCACCGGTGAACGATCCCAATGACCACACACGCACGGTCGAGCCTTTCACCGATGACGATGCCTCCTGGCCGCAGGCCGGGCAGTCGGTGGAACTAACGCGCGACGATCTCCAGCCGGGGGTTTACGACCTCACCGCCTGGTGCGGTAAGCCCGCGCAGGGAGGAGGTTGGGTGATGGGACAACTGTCGAATGGCGTGTCCTACGAGGTGCGGGTTGGATCGATGCCGGAACCTACAGGCTCCCTGGCGTTCGGGTCATAAAGACCACGAGATTGCGCCTACGAGCGAACCGGATGGGTATTTCCGATTTCCTTCATCCGCCTTCGCTTACCCGATCAAAACGAAGAAGCAATGACCCACCCATGAGGGAATCGCCGCCTAGGGACTGAGCCCCGACCATACAGAAAGAGCATGCGTAAGGCACTCAAGATCATCAATCCGAGAGGGATTCCGGAACGCTCGTGGGACATGTCGACAACGATAGGCACCTGACCGTCACCGTGCCGCCGGATTCGGTTTCACGTGAAACACCTCTCGGACACAGAAGCGGGCCCCGGAAAATCCGGGGCCCGCATTCGATCAAGGGGGAGTGTCAGTCCTTGAGGACAACCACTCGACGAGACGGCTCAGCGCCTTCGCTCTCGCTGGAAACACCGGCGACCTTGGCGACGGCGTCGTGCACGATCTTGCGTTCGAACGGCGTCATCGGAGCAAGCTCTTCGCGTTCGCCGGTCTCGAGAACACGCTGTGCAGCTTCCGCACCGAGAGCACTGAGTGCCTCGCGCCGGCCCGCACGCCACCCGGCGATGTCGAGCATCAAGCGGCTGCGCTCTCCGGTCGACTGCTGAACTGCCAGACGAGTCAGCTCCTGGAGAGCATCCAGAACCTCACCCTTGCGTCCCACGAGCTTGGTCAGGTCGTCGCCGCCGTCGATGCTGACGATCGCCCGATCGCCCTCGACGTCAAGGTCGATGTCTCCGTCGAAATCGAGAACGTCGAGCAACTGCTCGAGGTAGTCGCCGGCGATCTCGCCCTCTTCGATCAGGTCGTCATCGGAATCGTCGATGTCTACATCCACATCGGTAACCGGCGCAGTGGTCTCGGTGCTCACGTCTGCGTTCTCTCCATCCACAACGATGTCAGCTTCACTGGACATTGGTCGTTCTCTTTCCTGGATCAGCGCCGTTTATTGCGCTTGGGGGAGTTGCCGCGGTTGCTCTGTGGCCGGTTCTGTTTGGGTTTCGACGTGGAACCACCACTGGAACCCGAGGGCTTCGGCTGAGGCTTCTTGAGCGAAACTTCCGGGGCGTCACCGTCGTCGTCGGCTGAATCCGCGGTCTTCAGCGCAGCCGGAGATCCCTTCTTCTTGCTGGGATCAGGACGGGCACCGGGCTTGGGCGCATTGTCGTTGCGGCGAGTGATCGCTTCCTGCTTCTTGGCTTCTTCTTCCGCGTCGATCTTGCGGAAGACGAGGTGCTGCTGACCGTAGGTCCAGATGTTGTTCGACACCCAGTACAGGAGGATCGCGATCGGAAGGAACGGTCCACCGACCAGAACACCGAGCGGGAAGACGTACAGGGCGAGCTTGTTCATGATCGCGGACTGCGGGTTCGCGGCAGCTGCTTCGCTCTGACGGGCAACAGAAGCGCGTGAGTTGAAGTGCGTCGCGATGCTGGCGATGATCATCAGCGGAGCGGCCACGAGGATGATGTTCAGCCGTGACGGAAGCTCGGGAACGTTCTCGGTGACGTAGGCCTGAAGCTGCGCAACCGGCGTCGTGATAGCGGCCGAGATGGGCGCGCCGAACAGACGAGCATCCAGGAACGACTGGACGTCAGTGGCCGAGAAGACGTAGTTCGGGGTGTTGAGGTTGTCCTCGGCGCTCATGCCCAGCTGGCCCATGCCGGTGCCGGTGCGGTTGAACGAGCGCAGGACGTGGAACAGACCGATGAACACCGGAGCCTGAGCCAAGACCGGGAGACAGCCCATGATCGGGTTGAATCCGTGCTCCTTCTGGAGCTTCTGCATCTCGACGGCCTGGCGCTGACGGTCGCCCGAATACTTCTTCTGCAATGCCTTGATCTGTGGCTGCAGTTCCTGCATCTGACGCGTCGTGCGGACCTGCTTCACGAACGGCTTGTACAGAACCGCACGCAAGGTGAACACCAGGAACACCACGGAAAGCGCCCAGGCTATTCCGTTGTCCGGGCCGAGAATGAACCCGAAGACCTTGTGCCAGACCCACAGAATCGCGGATACCGGATAGTAGATGAAATTGAGCACGGCTCTAAGTACTCCTCTGTTCGTCCGTCGGACTGTGACACGCTGCGCGTGCTTCCGGACAGCTATGGCGGCTACCCGCATCACGGTCACGACGGGCAGGGACAGGGTCCCACCCTCCAGAATGCCAGGGGGCACACTTCGCCAACCGCACCACAGTCAAGAAAAGGCCTTTGATCGCCCCGTGAGTGCGCAGCGCTTCGACTGCGTATTCACTGCAGGTGGGGGTGAACCGGCAGGTCGGCATCCTCAAGGGCGACACATACGTCCGGTACAACTCGATACAAAAGATGAGAACAGTGGCGGGAGCGCGACGCACAGCCTTCAACACCGTGATGACACGGGAGGCTCTGGGAGTCTCGATCTGCTCAGAGAGCGGAGTACTCATGGCTCTTCACTTACCGACACCAATAGGTTCATTTTGGTCAGGCCCCCGCGCAACTGCTTGGCCAGTTCGGCTGAACTGGCGGTAGCTGCACCCGGAAGTGCGCGGATAACCACGTCCGTCTCCGGCGAAACCTGCCCGACGAAATCTGCACAGATATGACGAAGCCGGCGTGCGACTCGATGTCGAATCACCGCCGGCCCGACAGCCTTGCTCACGATCAGCCCGAAACGGGGACCGTGATTTGTTACTACCAGCGCCTCTACTTGCTCGCGATCGAACGCGTGCACGACAAGGTCGCGTCTTCCCATACGACGCCCGCGTCGCACCGCCACGGAGAAATCCGCGTGGCGACGCAACCGAGACGGCTCAGGCAACACCCCGAGCTCCTGAACTCGAAATCAGATCAGGCGGTGAGGGAATCGCGGCCCTTACGGCGACGCGCCGAAACGATTGCACGACCCGCACGGGTACGCATACGAAGACGGAAGCCGTGAACACGCGCGCGGCGGCGATTATTCGGCTGGAACGTCCGCTTGCCCTTGGCCACGGTCAACACTCCTCGAAGTTCATTGACGCCTCCCGGCGTCATTCAGTGATCGACGCCTTACGGCGCCTTTGGATCCAACAGGTACAGAACAATCAACTTCACTCGTTGTGGCTTGGAAGACCGATCCGACCTGACATATGTAGCCAGCACGAAGCGATCACCACCAGCGGGTGACCGTTCGAGGTTACTTACCACCGTTGCCAAGGTCAAACCAGCCCGATTCGGAGCCCTCCCGCGGCAACCACGGCGACACGCCGATACTTACATCATTCCGCAGATTCCATTCACAGTGTGCATACGGCCGTGACCTCGAGCGAGGCGGCAAGTGTGACCTTGGCAACAGTTCCGCTACGGACTGCAGGTGACCCGAAGGCAACCCGGACAGTTCCACTGGCGCATGCTCTCGACAAGGCCTCATCAGCACATACGGGCACGAGCGCCGGACGCGACCCCGAATCCCGAGTTTCCACATTCATCCACAGGGCTGTGAGTGTTGACGCATCCCCGACACCAAGTGGCGAACGCCTCGAGTTCCGACAAAGTTGCAGGTAGATCAATTTCTCGATCACTTTGACGAATTTGGTTGACGAAAAAACCGACTCAGTGCAGGTTTGTCCACATCTGTGGATAATTGTGTGGAAACACAGCCCAGGTGGCATATTCGTAGCCTGTTACGGGGTTCTCACCCCGGGTGGTAATCCACCGAATCATTCGACGCCGCAGCCATACGCTCGGCAGCTGCAGCACACCCACTGTCGGCGAAACACGGGAAGGAA
>NZ_CP017300.1:0-423076 GCF_001942025.1 Rhodococcus sp. YL-1
AACTGTGCGTAATGCCAGCATTGCTGCCATTACTGGTTTTGAGGCCAGATGTGTTGCTACGACCTGACCGATGGCCGATAGCAGCAATACTGGCATTACTGCTATTGATTGCATTGCTGGCGATGGCGTGGAATGCTGGTAATGCCGTCATATGTGCCAGCGCTGTCGAGGGAGAGCAATGCAGACCGACTTTCACGAAACACGCAAAAGGGTGATCGCCGTAATCAACGGCAAGGGTGGTGTCCTAAAGACGACCCTGACAGCTAACGTCGGTGGAGAACTGGCAGCGTCGGGGCAGAAAATTCTGCTCGTCGACCTCGATCCTCAGGGGAACCTCGCCGAAGACCTCGGGTACACCAGTGAAACCGGCGATGACCAGGGAAGGTCGCTTGCTAGCGCAATCGCTTTCGGCGGTGACGCAAAACCCATCGAAAATGTTCGCGCTAATCTCGATGTTCTCCCTGGGGGAGTTCACCTCGAACAAGCAACAGCAGCGCTTGCCGCTATGGCATCCAAAGATCCCGATGGCGCAAAACTTGCCCTCGCGAGGGTCCTTGCTCCAATGGCGCCCGCATACGACATGATCCTCATCGACTGCCCCCCGGGCGACGAAACCTTGCAGACAGCAGCGCTAGCCGCCGCAAAATGGGCATTCGTGCCAGTCAAATCCGATGCGTCCAGCCGAAAAGGGATGGCAGCCGTTGCACTACGCATCGACGCTGTCGCTGCAATCAACCCCGACCTCGACCTACTGGGCGTCGTTCTCGTAGCCGTCGGTACATCAGCGAAAACCGTGCTCAAGCAAGCCAGGTCTGCAATTGCAGAGGCGTTCGGCAACGACGACGTCGTTTTCACTGCCACCGTCCGTCACTCAGAAGCGACAGCCCAAGCAACACGCGAGCGAGGCATGCTCGCAGCCGAACTCGACGCAGTCGTCCGAAGCGGCCCGAAATGGTACGACGTCATCAAAGGCAACGCCGAGCCTCAGACTCTCGCACCGAAATCGTCCAAATCCGTTGCAGACGACCTCTTTGCAGTTGCGCAAGAAGTTGTCACCCGCGTTGCAACAGCGGAAAGAGAGGAAGCACGGGTATGAATGACCGGCCCGAACGAAAGCTCACGGCGCTACCTCCGCGGAACGTGACTGGTGACCTGTCTCGAATGCAGAGGTCCAACCGCACGGCCGCACAGGTCCCGCCGCCTCCACAGCCCACGCCGACAGCTGTGGAAAAGCCCAAGCCCAAACGTATTACGGTCTACGTCGATCAAGCCGTATTCAGTCGCGCCCGAGGTGCTTACCGAAACACCAGCCACCTTGAGGACGACAAATCCTGGTCGCAATTCGTAGAGAAAGCACTAGCGGCAGAGGCAGAACGCCGGGAAACCGCGCACAACAGCGGAAACCAGTACGAAGCAGAGACTGGCGCACTTCCCAGCGGGCGCCCCATCTCAGACGACTGACCCACACATCGAAGGAGCCTCGCCGGTTGCACCCGACGAGGCTCCAGACCGGGAAACCCCTGGAAGGAAAGAACCCAGTCATGACCGACTTTAGCCTTCGGGCAGCTCGTATTCAGCTAGGCGCATTGCTTGCTGCACTCGCACTCGCGATCGTCATTGCGCTCGGTATCACCACCGGCGCATTCGTACTTTCCTTCGCCGTGCAACGCGACCTCGCGCGGCAAGCACTGATCCCCGAACACCTGACCTGGATCTTCCCAGCGATCGTCGACAGCGCCATCCTCGGCGCCACCATCGCCATCGTCATCATCAGCAAGCTCAACATGAACAAGCGCGACAGGGGCTTCTACATCGCACTCGACGTCAGCGTCGTCGTGATCAGCATTCTCGGAAACGCCTACCACGCCTATCACGCAGCAATCGCCGCGCAGGAGTCGATCGATGGTGGGGGAGACCTTGGGTTCATTCCACTCGCGCCCGCTATTGCAGCGGCCATAGCGATCATTCCGCCGGCCCTGGTCTTGGCTTTCACGCACGGAATCACAATTCTGGTGAAGGCAGTCGGAATGGCGTACGCCGCTTACCGTGCGATCGTCGAAAGTGCCACCGACAGTGAGGATGCAACGAGTATTGCATCTGACCTCACCGTAGGCCGGGGACCGATCCGCGTCCCTCAGCCCCGCGAGAAGATCGCCCACAATATTGCGGAGCAGGAGGACGACGATCTAGACGTAGACGCCAAAGCGGTGGATGCGAAGGCCGGCAACGAGGACGCTTTTGCGGACTTTGCGGAGCCGTTTTTCGTGGACGAAATGACGAATGAAGGCCTCGACGACATCCTCGATCCCCAAGACGCCGCTACGGAGTTCCCAGACCGCCGCGCCGTCGAAGAAGCACAGGCCGACACGGATGCCGACATAGACGACCTCATGTCTTTCATCGCCCGGTCGAATCTCGCGAAGAACGTCAAAGACACAGCGGTCCGCAAGCTGACAAACCCGAACCTCACGTGGGAAACCATCGCTCTGGAATCGAAGCCGCCTGTCGCGACATCGACCGCATGGCGCCGGTACGAGAAGTTCGATGCCGCAGCTCGAGAAGCAGGCTTCGACAGTCCACCATTGCCCGACCTGCGAGCCGCCGAGAACCCGATGCGCAGCGAACTCGCCACCGTTTGACCCACACCCACCAATAAAGGGGTGGCCCTGGCGGTGCTGTAACACCGTCAGGGCCGATGACCACAGAAAGCACCTGTGACCATGAACAATCATACCGACCGCTCCGAAGGCATCGACCACGGCAAAACCGGCCGACCACCTATGCAGCCACGAGCGAAAATCACCCGAGAAGCGATCCTCGAGGTGTCCGCCACCCTCTTCAGTCGAACCGGGTATGCGGGCACCAGCATCAATGACATCTTGGCGATCTCTGAGACCACCAAAGGTGCGATGTACTTCCACTTCTCGAAGAAGGAATCCATCGCGAGCGAGATGCTCTGCCGCTGGTCCGCCGCAGTCTCCGAGACAGTGGGGAAGGCCGCAGCGACAGGTCAACCCGCCGATCGGCAAGTGATCATGATCTACCGGGACCTCGCCCGCCGCACCCAAACAGAAGCGATCACCCGAGCTGGACTCACCCTGTCCGTCGACAAGTCGCTCAGTGATGCGTGTGCCACCTACGAATCGTGGACCGACGCGATCACACCGATCGTCATAGACGCGATCCGTTCCGGCGCCCTCGACTGCGCGGAAAGCATGTCCAGGCTCGCAGACACTCTCTGCGCCGGATTCGTCGGCGCAGTGCAGGTTGCAGCTAGCCTCGACGAGAACCACACCATCACCAAACGAGTCGACGATCTGCTGCTGATGTGGCGCGGAACCGACCCGGCCGCCGTCCGTATGGTCGAAGGAGCATCCCTGTGAACAGCCCCAACGAACCGGCACACACCACGGAAAGCACTTCCGCCACGCCAACCCGCCCCCGGATCGGGCGCATCCCCGGCAGCAAGAACTCGGCAATGCAGGACCGTGCAGTGCGGACACGAGAAGCGATCATCGCCGTCGCGGCACGGCATTTCGACACCGACGGATACGGCCACACCAGCATCAACACCATCAGCGGTACCGGAAAATTCGCCAAAGGCGCTATGTACTACCACTTCCCATCCAAAGAAGCGATGGCCGAACACCTCATCTCGGACTGGAACCACACCCTCGACGAAACCATCAGCGAAGCACTGGCGGCCGGTTCGAGCAGCACAGCAGGGGAGAAGCTGGCAGCGATCTTTATCTCGCTCGCACAGCACATCGGCGAAGACACCAACCTCCGCGCCGGCATGAAACTCACCCTCGAACCCACCATCAACAACGGCGCAGCATTCGCACACTGGGTCGACGCCATCAGCGACATCATCGAACCCGCCATCACCGCAGGCGAACTCACCGACACCCCCACCACACCCCGACTCGCATGGAACCTCTGCGCCGGCACCCTCGGAGCCGCCCACGCATCCGCAACCTTGCGAGAGGACATCGACCTCGCAACCCGCATCGCAGACGCGGTAACAGCGCAGCTGCGCAACGCACTCATGCCTGCATGACAAAATCTCGTTCGACAGAATCCGATGCGGGCCAATCGAGAGCAACTCAGGCAACGATCGGATCAACCCTTCATCCGTCCGGAGCTATGGGACTGAAGCGAGATGCCCCGGCCAGTGGAGGCCGGGGCATCTTCGCTACCGAACCGGGCTACTTTCCCGGCCCTTCCCTGAGCCCCTGGCCAATGAGGGCGAAGAAGGCGCACTCAACCAACCAAAGCCCCGTCTGCCCCTGATAGGGCAGATCTGCTACCCCATAACTCTCGGCAACAGATCGATTGGGGTCGAAGGCATCTCGCATGATCTGACGAGCGAGTAGCAACTCTGCCTCCGCGATCTGGCCGTCTGGCAGCCCCGGATCCAGGTTGGTCAAAAACGCCCAGTCCACCTGCCCATACAGATTGGGAAAAGACTGACGTATCAACTTGGAAGCCGTCTTGGCGATGTGCTGCGACAGATCCTCGGCGAGGCCGAGTTGTGCGAACACAAAAGCAGTTTCGGCGTCACCAAAGAAGTCCTGCAAACCGAAAACGACTGTCGGATCGAGCAAATGCCGCTCAAGTATCTCGTCAACATTGGCGTGAATTTGCAACGGGTTGAGTACCAAGGACTGTCCGTCGGTGACCGAGGCCTCCCGGTAGTCCGGATCAATAAAACGCGGTAAACCCTTATCTCCGAATGACATAGCTGAACCCCCACCTTGCGGAAAAATAGAACCGTCACCCAATCTACCTAATTGTGAACGTATTTGGGTGGAGTGCGGACAAGGCCGATGTCAAGCAGTTTCCGAAGCCCTACGATCGTGGTCATTGCGCTCAATTCGGGCAAGCTGAATATTCGAATACAGTGCCGAACGCTTCAAACCCGTGTTCTTGCAAAGAGTTTCGATTTTGAACTGTCCGGTTTCGTGCACCTGCAACAGGTACGCACGCTCTTCCGGCGTGAGCTTATGTTGACGGCCTTTCATCTTGCCGGCCGCGGCAGCCGCTGCCACTGCGTCCCTGGTCCGACTTCGGATCAGGTCTGACTCGAATTCGGCCATCAGCCCGAGCACTCCGATGAACATTTTGCCCATCGGATCCGACGGGTCGTAGATCTTCCCGTCGATCGACAACGCAACACCCTTGTCCGCCAGTCGCCCCACCGTTTCGTGGAGATCCTTCGCGGACCGGGAGAGCCGGTCGAGTTTGGTCACGCAAAAGACGTCGCCTTCGCGGGCCGCGTTGATCGCATTGTCGAGCCCGGGCCGTCGAGTCTGCCGGCCACTGATTCCGTGATCGACGTAGACCCGGTCTCGGTCGACTCCCTCCTTGGCGAGAAGCTCGACCTGAATCGACGAATCTTGAGCCGCCGTACTGACCCGTGCGTAGCCGATCTTCATTCCACTCCCGATCGTCACCGTTCACGATGTCCCGCACACAAACTGTCCGTTAGAAACTATGCCATACCGGATTTTTTCAACGGACAACAAAATGGACGGAAGGCGCTGAAATTTCCCCAGGTGAATGTCAGTTTCAGAAGACGGCTGCACGATGTCAGAAGTGCACTGCAGTGCAGCTCCGAGTTCTTGAGCACACGTCCGGCCTTATCCAGTGAGCGCTGCGATCCCTGACTGGATAGCGCATTGATGGTCAAATTTCGCATCAAGTTTTACTGGCCGTCGGTGAGCTGCGGGTCTAGCGTCGCGGCCGGCCGTGGACGGCTGTTGTCGCGCGAAGTGCTCGATCGGACACTTGCGGCATGGGCGGCGAGAAAGTTGTCGACGATTTGGATGCAGTCGTCGGCGTGGATGTGGCGCAGTCCTGTGAGGCGAGCGAACACTATCGGTCCGAGGAGCTGAATGAGGGCGAAGGTGGTGTCGATCTCGCCGAGCACAGTGCGGGCGTCAGGGGCCGTCAGGATCTGATCCAGGGACCTGCGGTATTGCTCTATGACACGGGCCCGAAGCGAGACCACCGCGCCAGGATCGAGATCGCGCCGGCTGGCGTCGCCGCTGTTGACGGGTCCCATTGCCAGCCAGGCCAGCGTGGTCATCTGCACCGGAGCTTGGTCGATGAGGTCGGCCTGGGTGGTGAGCACCGAAATCAGACGTTCGCGTAGCGGACCGGTATCGATATCGGTGTCGACTGGGGGTAGTAGTCGCTCGAAGGTTGCAGCGAGCAGGTCAGTGGTACTTCCGAAGTGTCGGTACAGAGTGGCACGTGCAACCTTCGACATGCGGGTGACCGCCTCCACGGTGACCGCCTCGACGCCGCCGGTGGCTAGCAGCTGGCCCGCCGCTTCGAGTAACCGGTTACGTGAGCGCGCCAGCCGGGGGTCGGCCGGGCCCTCGGCCGCAACGAGAGGGTCGACCATGAACGGGCTCCGCTCCATTTTGACTGACAAAACATGTCCTAGCATGACCATTCTGTCACACCCGCAAAGTTATGATACTAATAGTCTCGCACCGAGACGATCAGTCTCAAACTGGGAGGCTGGCCGTTGAACGAACGTAGATCCGACTCTGCCAGCGTCGCTCGATGGAGCGGTGCCCAGTGGTGGATGTTGATTGTGTCGTGCATGGCAGTCGCGTTGGTGGTGGCCGCAATGGCGGCATTGTATTCAGCGTTGCCACAGATCGCGGTCGCGACAAGGGCGACGCAAGCTCAACTGACCTGGATAGTCGACGGTTATACGCTGGTATTGGCGTGCTTCGTTCTGCCTGCCGGTGCGATCGGTGACCGGTACGGTCGCCGGGGGGTGCTCGTGGCGGGGTTGGCGTTGTTCGCTTTCGCGTCGGCATTGCCCTTGTTTCTCGCCGACCCGGCGTGGCTGATCGCTGCTCGCGCGTTGGCTGGGGCGGGTGCGGCGCTGGTCATGCCCTCGACGCTGTCGATACTGACCGCGGGATTTCCACCGGCGCATCGCGGTCGCGCTGTAGGTGTGTGGGCCGGGGTTGCTGGATCCGGGGCGGTCCTGGGCATCCTCGGGGCTGGAGTGCTGCTCGAGCAGTGGTCGTGGACCTCGGTGTTCGTCGGGTTGACCGTCGCCGGAGCGGTTCTGGCCGGGTTGGCATGCAGTATCGCGGAGTCCCGCCAGCAGGAGCATCCACCGGTCGATTGGGTGGGCGCGGTGACCGTAGTTGTCGCGGTCGGGGCGATCGTCTTCGCTGTGATCGAGGTTCCGGCCCGTGGCTGGTCGGATTCGCTCGTCGCCATCAGCACTGCGGTGGGCTTGTTTGCGGTTGTGGTGTTCGTCGTCGTAGAACTACGTTCCTCGGCACCCCTACTCGATGTCCGGTTGTTCGCCCGCCGTGGTTTCGGTGCCGGCGCGCTGTCTGTCTGTATCCAATTTCTGGTGACCTTCGGGGTGTTCTTGTTGTTGGTGCAGTATCTGCAGTTGATTCTCGGTTATGGACCGCTCACCGCCGCGTTGGCGTTGACCCCTATGGTCGTGCCGCTCATCGTGATCTCGGTGATTGCACCCTGGCTGTCGAACATTGTTGGGCTGCGGGTGATGACCACTGTAGGTCTGCTCACCATCGCGGCGGGACTGGTGATGGTGAGCAGACTGACCGTCGCGGCGACTTACCCTGACCTGCTGTGGCCCTTGCTCATCATGAGCGCGGGTTTGGGGTTGTGTACCGCCCCTGCGACTTTCGCCATCGTCTCGGACACTCCTGAGGCCAAGCACGGGGTGGCTGCCGCGGTCAACGACGCAGCTCGCGAAATCGGTGCCGCGATTGGGATTGCGGTAGCCGGTAGCGTGCTCGCGGCCGGTTACGTTCAGCACATTCAGCCGGCTCTGCCCCAGCTACCCGAGCCTGCCCGTGGTCCGGTGGCCGATTCTCTGGCCGCCGCGTTGCAGGTCGCCGACCGCGCAGGACCAGCTGGTCAGCCGCTGGCCGAGTTCGCCAGAGCCGCATTCGTACACGGAAGTGGTCAGGCGACGCTGTCGTTGGCGGCGCTGACCGCCGCTGGGGCACTCGTCCTCGCCGTCTTTGCGCCAGGTAGACGCAGCCGTACGACAGCCACCGCGGGTGATGGACGTCGGTGAAGGTCGGCCAGGGTGTCTATTCTTCGGTGTGATTCGTGTCTGTGGCCCGGAGTTGGGCTCGGGCTTGGGACTGCATGAAGTGTTCGACCTCGACCACCACGAACAGGGCAGTAGCGGTGGCTACGGAGCTGCCCTGCGCATCGTCCATCGTGGCCGTGAGATCCAGTTTGCGCCCATCACGAGACCGAACGGCAGCACGCAACACGTATGGAGTGCCGAGCAGAACCGGCGCTAGGTAGTCGAGCTCGAGACGCCGCGTCACGGCGAGCTCACCCACTGTGTAAAGCAGGAAGCCGAACAGATCGTCGAGAACGGTCGCCACCGCGCCGCCGTGTGCTATCCCGGGTGCCCCGACATGACGTTGATCGAACACATGGTGAGCTACCACGCCGTTCTCGTCACGCTGGACCGACAGGGCGTGGCCGTGCGGGTTCTCCGGCCCACAACCAAGACAGTCGGGGTGGTGGGGCGGTAGATCAGGCGACTCGGAAGTCGTGCTCCAGAACGAGCGCGCCCAGTTCTCGACAGCGGGGCCGGCCGACCCGCTGACCTCGTCCGGAATTCTTTTCATGGTCGGACCTCTCTGTCGTGAAACCGTGCCGAGTCTGTCGCGTCTTCGCGCGCTCGGCCTGCACCGCAGCATCCGGTCGGTCGTTCGTCCGACCGGTCGGCGCACTCGCCCCCGCCATGATTACCACGAGCGGGAGTCTTCTCACTCAACGCACCTCCCGGCCCGATAGCGCACACGACGCGGCCGTCGAGCCGAAAATGGTGACCGCGAAACATCGAGGGCTTCCGTCGGCGGGCTGAATTGTTGTCGGCGTGGGGCAGGGATCAGGGTCTGTTGCCGAGTAACGACACGGCATCGATGCAGCGTCCACCGAGAGGCGTCCGACTGTTCCGTCCGGCAACTCTTCGGTCGTTCGGTGCCTCCGCACGCCTGGGGCGATCCGGCGCGGGCGGCTGCAGCACAGTGCGATGCGCCGTTTACCGCGAGGTGGTTCGGTCGGGTTCAACTCCCGAGACTTCGAGCCCTTCTGGTGGGGGGTAGGGGAGGGCTCATCTGGTTGCCACCTTTAAACTCGATAGCCCGCGGAAGGACAGCCCGGTACGCCAGCGAGGCTGTTCGACGAGCTGGAGACCGGGAAAACGAGCCACCAGGATCGGGAACAGTAGGGATCCTTCGAGCCGGGCCAGCGGCGCGCCGAGACAGAAGTGAATGCCGGCGCCGAACGACAACGGTGGGACTCCGGTTCGGGTGATGTCGAGCTTATCCGGGTCACAAAATCGGTCCGGATCTCTGTTGGCCGCCCCGAGCAAGGTCAATACGATCTGACCGGGATGTAGATCGACTCCTGCCAGCCGTGTCGGCTCGAGCACCGTGCGCCCGTTGGTCTGGACGGGGGAGTCGTAACGCAACAATTCTTCGACGGTATTGCTCGCCAAGTCGGGCCTGGCACCCAGTTCGCGCATTTGGTCGGGGTGAGCGAGCAGCGCGGCGACACCGTTGCCGATGAGGTTTGTGGTGGTTTCGAACCCTGCGGCGAACAACAGAATCGCGGTGCCGACGCATTCGTCGTCATCCAGGATGTCGTCGCCGTGCGCGACGGCGAGTCGGCTGAGTAGGTCATCGGCGGGGCGGGCGCGTTTGACCGCCAACAGGTCAGCGAAATACATGGCAAGTTGGTTCTCGGCTTCACAGGCGGCGGTCAGAGCCTCAACATTGGCTCCGGGTTCCAGTGAGGCGAGCAGGGCACGCACCAATGGCGCGGCAACTGCCCGATCGGCCGCGGGAACTCCCAGAAGTTCGCCTATCACATTCACAGGCAGCGGGAGCGCCAGATCGGTGATGATGTCGACGAAGACCTGTACCTCCATGACGTTAAGTAGGTGATGGATCTGTGTGATGATGCGGCTGCGCAACTCGTCAATGTGTCGAGGGGTGAACACGTCGGCCACCAGTCGACGCAGCCGGTGATGGTCAGGGGGGTTACGGAACAGCATGGTGCGCCGGAATCGATGCATGGCCCGACGTTGCAGCTCGTCAGGGATCTCGGACAAGCCGAAGCCCAGCGACTCGTCGGCCTTGCCGAGTCTGCGGTCGCGGAGCGCCGCCGCGCAATCGTCGTAGCGACTCAATACCAGCACCCCCGATCGCGTAACCAAGACGGGGCGCGTCTCTCGCAGCCGTCGGAACGCTTCGTAAGGTCCGGCTGCGCCGTGATCGGTGAGTAAGGCGTCCAGGAGCAGTTCCCTCTCGGTCGGTACATTCATGCTTGCCTCTTAGTATTCGCCTGTGACTGCAGGAAATGTTCGACGTCGACCAGGATGAACAGGGCGGTCGCCGTGGTGACCGATCGACCCTCTATATCCTCGATCCTGGCCGCGAGATTCAATTTCCGGCCATCGCGAGACCGTGTATCGGCGTGCAGGGTGTAAGGCGTGGCAAGCAGAACCGGCGCGAGGTAGTCGAGTTCGAGACGGCGCGTCACGCCGAGTTCTCCGACCGTGTAGAGCAGGAAACCGAAAAGATCGTCGATTACGGTCGCCACCGCGCCGCCGTGTGCTATCCTGGGCGCCCCTACGTGACGTTGGTCGAAGAGGTGGTGAGCAACGACGCCGTCTCGGCAACGCCGTACCGACAGGTAATGCCCGTGCGGGTTCGTCGGCCCGCACCCAAGACAGTTGGGGTGGTGGGGTGGCAACTCAGGCGAGCTAGATTCTTCCAGCGGCCGGAATGAGCGCACCCAGTCCTCCATGTCTGGGTCGACCGACCCCCCGACCGCATCCGAAGCTTTGCCCATGGTCCGACCTTCCTGTCGATGAAACCGCGCTTAATGCCGGTCTCGAGTGTGACCGTTATGCAAATACACCTGAGCGCACTCCGGAGAGTGCGGTGGCAGCCCTTCGCTCAACTCCACGTTGGTCAGGCGAGGTGTCCCGCCCAACGGGAGATCACGACCCCATCTCCTTCACCAGTGCCGTAGTCTGCGATGGACGCCGGTGTCGTGAAAAACTTCCCGCCCCGCGTTCCATCTGCCTCGTCCTATTCAGAACTCCGGTTGGAAAAAAATTTCCTAGATTTCGATGACAGCTAGCTCTCCTTCGGCGTGCAGGGAGCGTAGGCGCTTCTTGTCGAACTTGCCGACTGAGGTCTTGGGCACCTCGGAGATGAAGCACCAACGCTCGGGCAGCCACCACTTGGCGACCTTGCCGTCGAGGAAGTCGCGCAGATTAGCAGGTGTGGGCTCGTGGCCCTCACGTGGAACGATCACCGCGAGGGGGCGTTCTTGCCACTTCTCGTCCGGCACTCCGATCACAGATGCCTCGAGCACGTCTGGATGACCGGCAAGCAGCAGTTCGAGCTCGACCGAGGAGATCCACTCCCCGCCGGACTTGATCACGTCCTTGGCGCGGTCGGTCAGCGTCACGAAATTGCGTGCATCGATCCGCCCGACGTCGCCGGTGCGTAACCACCCTTCCTGAAACTTCTCACTGTCATGCTCCTCGCCGACGTACGAGCCGGTAATCCAGGGCCCGCGTGCTTGCAACTCACCGACCGCTTCGCCGTCGTGCGGGAGCTTATTGCCCTCGTCGTCGACAATCCTCAGCTCCACCCCTGCAACCGGGCGGCCTTGGGTGGCGCGCAGGCGCCAGCGCTCCTGCACATCGAGCGATACCGGTGGGCGTGCGATGGCGGCCAGCGGCGAGGTTTCGGTCATTCCCCATGCCTGGACGACCTGCACGCCGTACCTCTCCTCGAAGGCCTCCATCAGGTGAAGGGGTACTGCGGAACCACCGCAGGCGACCAGACCGAGAGAGGAGATGTCATAGCTGGAGTTTGCCTCCAAGAAGTTTAAGACGTCATTCCAGATCGTCGGAACTGCGCCCGCGACGGTCGGCCTCTGCGCGTCGATGAGCCGCACCAGCGGCTCAGCCTGCAGGAACCTGTCAGGCATGAGTAGGTCGGCGCCCGACATAAGGGCGGCATAGACTAGTCCCCAAGCGTTGGCGTGGAACATCGGCACGATGGCAAGGATCCGATCATCGCAGCTGACTCGCAGTCCGTCGGCGGCGCAGGCCGCCATCGAATGCAAGTACGTCGACCGGTGGCTGTAGGCGACCCCTTTGGGGTTGCCGGTGGTACCCGAGGTATAACACATAGCGGCTGCGGACTGCTCATCGAGATCAGGCCAGTCGAACGTATCGGACTGAGAGGCGAGGAACTCCTCGTACCCCACGACCCTGACCCCGTCACGGTGCAGCGGGGTAAGGTCCACTTCGCCGGTCACGACGACGGTGTGCACGCTGGTGAGCTGCAGCAGTACAGGGGCCAGCAAGGGCAGCAGGCTTCCATCGAGAATTACGACCTGATCCTCGGCGTGGTTGCCGATGTAGACAAGTTGATCAGGGGTGAGACGTAGGTTCAGGGTGTGCAGCACTGCGCCCATCGAGGGCACCGCACAGTAGGCCTCAACATGCTCCTGGTTGTTCCACATAAAGGTCGCAACACGCTCATCGCCTGTGATCCCGCAACCGCGCAATGCGTTGGCCAACTGTGCGGCTCTCCGTCCGACTTCGGCGAAAGTGCCGACCTTAACGCTCCCGTCGGACTGCAAGGTCCGTACGGTTGCCGAGCTATGCACACTCGAACCGTGGCGCAGAATCGCCGCAGTTGTCAAGGGAAAGTTCATCATCGTGCTCTGCATACCATTCCTTCATTCGATAGTGCCTGCGAACGAACAGCGATCCGCAGATCAATTCACCGGGCGTCCTGGTTAACAGCGGGCTGTCAGAGACCTGCAGCCGTAAGTGAGGTTGAAGCCAATTCCAGGGACTCGACCAGGTTCGACTCGAGTTCTGGTAGTCGGCTAGCCGCCGTGACCACCGCCGCTAAGCGAGCGCGCGCATCAATGTCGCGTTGGGTCCCGGCACGTGCAGTTTCGGTCCATGCCTGCGCACAACGGCTGGCGGCGACGGCGAGGTCGGCGGTGGCTAGATCACCGGTCAGGCGTGCGACATCCGCGCAGCCATCGGCGAGCAACCGGCGGAATAGGCCGCCGCCGGTGCCCGCCTTCTCGATGAAAGCGCCCAGACTGAACAGGAAGATCTCAAGATCTCTTGTCGGAAGGTCTGCCCAGGCTCGAAGGTCGGCCGCCAACTGCTCGACTGCAGCTAGCCCCTCGGCCCCGGCCTCCATGGTCGTGAGATCAACGATCCCCGGCTGTGACGGGTGGCGCATGTTGGCCGCGGATTGGCGAAATGCCTCTGCCGCCACTGTTGCCATGTCTGGCAGCGCGCTCGGCCAGGTGATGCGGTATGTACAGTGGCGCGTCGGTTGAGGGAAGGACGTCGAGGAACGCGCCCGAGCCAGCGAATCGAGCGGGACTTCCTGCACCTCGGCGCGATCATTGTCTACGACGAAGGCAATCCCCTTAGCTTCGTCGTAACCGATCACCACGATGTCGTGGCGACTCATCTGCAACTGGACCTGCAGGTACGGTAGCTCGGCTATGTCGCCCCACACCAGGCTGGGTCTGCCTGCGTCGATCTCGTCGAGAACCCAAGACCATCCCTCACTGGGATCGTCGGTGGTGAGAACGTGGACCTGTCCGCCTAGCCGGCGGGGTAGATCGATTTCGAAGTCGGCCCCTCGTCCCACCAAATACAATGGTGGAACCAGGTCATTCGATCGGAGGTACGCTAGCCCCAGCGAGCCGCCGAGTGCGAACACCAGACCTTCATCGGGTGGCCCTTCCCACCCCAGTCCATGCCAGTGCAGAAGATCCCGCATTGCGCCAGAACCACAGTGCCCCCCGATCTGATGGGGGTAGTCCTTGATCAGGATCTTGCGGGGCATGTATCTTCCTTTTTTGGGTGGTGGGTTCGAAGACCAGGTCAGTTGTTCCGAATTCTGTCCAGGTAGGCCTGACGTGCCCCCATGTCCACGTCGTCGAGGAATACAGAGTCTGTGTCCAGGGCCGATCCGAGCCTGGTGGCGAGCCGTTCGGGGACGAACTTCATCGCTGCGACCATGCTCCCTGCGAGGCGAGTGACGCGCACGAAGGGCCGCGGTTTCTCGATCAGTTCGGCTGTCACTCGAGCGATTTCCTCGGGCTCTGCATTGCGCAGTCCCTTGGCTCCTGCTGTCCCAGCAACGAGTTCGGTGTTGGTGAACGTGGGCCGCACTGTGGACAGCCGCACGCCTGACTTGCGGTATTCCAGTCGCGCCGCCTCCGTGAATCCGATGACCGCGAATTTGGTGCCGCAGTAGGTCGCCAGACCGGGGACGGCGAGCTCGCCGGCCAGTGATGCGGTGTTGATGATGTGTCCAGTACGACGAGGGAGCATCCGTTGAAGGGCGAGTTTGGTCCCAAAGATGACTCCCAGGACGTTGATCTCGACCTGCCGCCGGGTCACCGCGTCGTCTTCCTCGTGGGTGTGCCCGGTGGGCATGATGCCCGCGTTGTTGATCAGCACGTCGAGGGGGCCGAGGTCTCCCTCGACTAGGTCGAGAAAGTCTTTGAACGAGTCAGGGTCGGTGACATCGAGGCGGGTGACAACCTTAACCCCCAGTTCGGCGGCGGTCTCCTTAGCACGTGCCTCGTCGATGTCGCCGATGGCCACGCGGTGACCTCGTCGGATCAGCTCCTTCGCGGTCTGGTAGCCGATGCCGCGGGCTCCCCCGGTGATCGCCACTGTTTTCGCGGCGGTATGGGGATTGTGTGTCGTCACTTGCTGTGCTCCTTGTTCAGGCCGAGGCGTTGTCGTAGACCGCGACCGGCTGCTGCACGCAATACTTTTTCGGCGATGGCCGTACGTCGGGAGGTGTACGGGTACCACGTGAGTTCTCGTGTCAGGACAGGGATCCGCGGCTCGGTCACGGACTGGACCCGGCAGTATTTGTGAAGTCCGTAGGCGCCGCCTAGTCGCGCACCGATACCTGAGGCCTTCCATCCACTGTGCGGCAGTGTGGTGGCGAAGAGGTTGCTGAAGACGTCGTTGATGTTGACTGCACCCGCGTCCAGACGTTGTGCGATACGCCGCGCACGAGCATGGTCGCGGGTCCACACTGTGGCAGACAAGCCGAACGCCGAGTCGTTAGCCAGGTGGATGGCCTCGTCCTCGTCCGCGACACGCATCACAGGGATCGTGGGGCCGAAGGTCTCCTCGGTCATGCAGGCCATTGTGTGGTCGACGCCGACCACAACGGTTGGAGCGTAGTAGTTCCCGACCGCGCTTAGGGTTCCGCCGGCCAGTACCTGCGCACCTGCCGCCACTGCCTGGCTGACGTGGCGATCGGCTATCTCGACCTGTCTCGCCGTGACCATCGCACCTACGTCGTCACCTGCCGCGGCACCTTGGGTAAGTGACCGTACTCGTTGAGCCAGCCGGGCCACGAACTCGTCGTAGATCTCAGAGACCACATACACCCGCTCGACTGAGATGCAGACCTGCCCCGCGTTGAACAGACCGCCCCACGCGATCCCCTCCACAGCACGAGCAAGGTCGGCGTCCTCCAGCACGATCGCCGGATCTTTACCGCCTAACTCCAAGCTCACAGGCTTCAATTGCTCGGCACAGCGGATCGCGATTGTCCTCCCGGTGGCTGTCGAGCCCGTGAACTGAACGAAGTCAGCGGCGTCCACGACCGCAGCACCTGCTTCGCTAGCACCCACAACATGCGCCAAAACCGGTGGGGCGCCGATCTCGTGCCAGCCCTCGACGACTCGTGCACAGGTCAGTGGCGTCTCTTCCGAGGACTTCGCCAGGACTGCGCATCCGGCAGCCAGCGCAGGAGCTGCATCCATGAGGAAGAGGGTGATCGGGAAGTTCCACGGTGTGATGAGCCCGACAACCGGGTACGGGTGGTAGGTCTTGGACAACCGTTTCGGCAGACTTAGCAGACCTGCGGATCGGACTTGCTCGTCAGCGAGAAACTTCTCGGCATGGTTTGCGTAGTAGGTGATGAACTCGCACGATGCTGTCGTCTCAACCAGGGCGTCGGGGCGCACCTTGCCTGTTTCGGCTTGCAGCAGATCGGTGAGTTCGTCGGTGTGAGCCAGGATCCAGTCTCGCCAGCGATGCAACCATCGGGAGCGTTGCCGCGGGCTTGCCTGAGCCCACCCGAGCTGAGCGCGGCGGAGATCGGCCGCGATGCTGTTCACGGTCTCGCGGGTATCGATGGGGACGGTTGCGACCAGCCGGCCGTCGGCGGGGTTGCGTACGTCCAGGGCATCCGCTGTGGTCGCCGTGCTCATCGGGCCTCCGGGAGTGAGTGGAGCCCGCGGGCGATCCCGTCGGGCTGGGTGCATCTGTCGGGTGTGTCGGTGAAAGCGTCAGCGAGCACGGGGGTGCGCTCAAAGATTCGCTGTCCATAGGTATGCCGAAGCTCGGTCAAGATCGTGTTCAAAGGCAGGTCGTCGAAGACGCCGCGCTCGCGGACATACTCCATGTGCAGGGCTCCGTCGGCGGCGAAGGCGTGCAGGAGGGCGTCGTGCTCGCCGTCGAAATCCACCGGCGGCACCCCGAAACGGGCACACAACTCGGTGTTGAACGCCGGGGTCGCCTTCATCCACCGGCCGTTGACGTAGAGATGGCTGTAGCCGTGATAGACGAACAGGTCTGTGCCGCCCATGAGCGCTCGCAACGCTTCGGTCTGCAAATGATTTCGGACGTCGGCAAACCCCAGTAGCGCCGGAATCCCTGCCGCACGGCACACCGCGGTCAAGAGCACCGCCTTCGGGACGCAATAGGCGCGCCCGGTCTCGAGGACGAAGCTTGCTCGATAATGGGCGGGATCGTCCGACACCGTGTAGGGGTCGTACCGGATCTGGTCGCGGACGGCGGCGAAGAGGCGCTTCGCCTTGTCCCGGTCGGTGCCCGCATCCCCAACCGCGGCGGCGGTGAACGCCCGGACGGACTCGTGCTCGATGTCGAGGAAGTCGGTCGCCCACGAGTGCGCCAGCGGTGCCTTATTCATCTGCGCTCCAGAGTTATCGGCAACCCGTCGACCGGAATGGGGAGCGAGGTGTTGTCCCACCTCGCTTCATACTGATCGGGGACCGTCCAGGTGTAGGTGCGTAGCATGTGGTGCAGAATCGCCTTGACTTCGAGGGTGCCGAAGTGCAGACCGATGCACTTGTGTACCCCTCCTCCGAAGGGGATCCACCCGAGGCGGTGATTCTGGTCCTCACGCCGCGGTTCGCTGAAGCGGTCAGGGTCAAAGGTGTCGGGGTCGGTCCAGCACGACTCGTCGAAGTGGTTCACCGACGGAGCCACGGCCACCAGGGTGTCCGCCGGGATGTGGTGGCCGGCGATATCCACGTCTTCGACCGTCTTGCGCATCACGATGGGCACGGGCGCCACCAGACGGAGTGTCTCCTTGATCACCAGGTCGAGAGTCTCCAGTGAGTCCAGGTCGTCGATGTCCGGGCGGCGTCCACCGAGTCGGTCGGACTCGGCCCGCGCCCGTTCCTGCCAGGCCGGGTGCTTGGCGAGGAAGTAGGCGGCAGCGGTGGTGGTGATGGTCGATGTGTCGTGGGCCGCCATCATCAAGAAGATCATGTGGCTAACGACGTCCTCATCGGTGAACGCCTCACCGTCGGCCGTGCGCGCATGGCACAGCCCCGCAAAGAGGTCGCCTCCTTGGCCACTTCGAGCCGCCGGCAGGTGCCGGGTGAAGTAGTCCTCCAAGAGCGCGCGCCCACGGACTCCCGCTCGCCAACGAGTCCCCGGTAACGGGAAACGGATGATCGAGCTGGCCGCACGCACGGTGGCCACGAAGGCGTCGTTGATGGCATCGGTATCCTCGCTACCCCCCCGACCTGCCATGAAGACCTTCGTGGCGACGTCGAGAGTTAGTGCCTTCAGCAGCGGGTAGATGCGCGTGGTGGATTGTCCCGCTGTCCACCCTGGGATGCTGGCCTCCAGCGTCGGGCCGAGCTGGTCGACGTAGCCGGCGAGTCGGTCGCGGGTGAACGCCTCCTGCATGATCCGCCGATGCATCCTGTGTTCGTCGAAGCTCATCAACATCAGGCCCCGATGAAAAAAGGCATCGATGAGATAGGTCCACCCGTCCTGGGAGAACGACTTCGCCTTGGTGGTCAGCACCTCCTGTATGGCATCCGGTCCGGCAACCGCCACTATTTTCGTGCCGAAGGCGCCCATCCACGACACAGGTCCTAGCCGCTGGTACCTGGCCCGGGAGAAGTTAGATCCGAACCGGATGTAGTCCAGGGTGTGACCGAGCAGAGGCATGCCAGCGGTCCCTAAGACCGGTTTGAGGCCTGACCCCGCCGGGGGCGGGGCGAGCTCTCGGACAGGCCACCGGTCACTGGCCCCGAGCAGGGCCGCGTCGACCCGACTCGGCAGTGGCACCATGAGGACCGACGAGAGTCGCTCACGACCCTTCGCCAGCGGGAGATGGATAATGTTCGTCACTTGTGTTCCTTTCCGAAACGCAGCCCGCACTCACCATTTCGTACCCATCGCCCGAAGACCCGTCATCTCAGGCGGAGCTGGCAAGCGCCAGTTCAGTTCGGTCGATGGGGAGTTGCTGCGTGATTACCCGCTTGCTGAACATGAAGTCACGGGGGCGGTTGATGCAGTCGGCGCCAATAAGCTCTCCCTCACGGAGGTAGAAGCAGGTGAAGTCGCGGTCTCGGGTCGGGTCTCCGCTGAGGATGACTTCGTCGTAACCGGTGTTCAGACCGGCGATCTGGAGCTTGAGATCATATTGATCCGACCAGAACCATGGAAGCGCCGCTATCTTCTTGGACTTCCCACACACCGTCGCGGCAGCGACCTTGGCTTGCTCGTGCGCGCTCGGCACAGACTCCAGGCGTAGAGGGCGGCTGTAGCGAGCCATGCTGTGGCTTGCGCAATCCCCGGCGGCCACGATGTCGGGGTCGCTGGTCCGGGCCTGGTCGTCGATCACGACGCCGTTATCAATGACCAGACCTGCGGCGGCGGCAAGATCGGTGTTCGGCTCAACGCCGATGCCGACAATGACGAGGTCAGCGGGAATTGACTCGCCACCGGACAGAACTACTTCACGGACCCTGTCCTCGCCGGACAGAACCTCGACCAGCACACCCGTCCGGATTTTCACGCCCTCCTGCCGGTGAATACGGTCGAAGAACGCTGATACTTCGGGGGCAGTGACCCGCTCAAGGACGCGCCCAGTCGCCTCGAGCACGGTGACCTCCAGCCCCAGTGCACGCAACGAGGCAGCCGTCTCCAGTCCGATGTAACCGCCGCCGATGATCACTGCCCGACGTCCTGCGTGGGCGGCCACTCGGATCATCTCGACGTCTGCGACTGTGCGTAAGTAGTAGACTCCGGCCAAGTTGGCTCCCGGGGTGGGGAGTCGCCGAGGGCGGGCGCCAGTGCACAGCGCAAGCTGGTCGTAAGCTAGTGCGCCGCCGGTACTCAGTGAGAGATGACCACCCGAGCGGTCGATCGCCTCCACCGTCGCATTCAGGACTTGGATTCCCTGCTTGCTATAGAAATCGGCATTGCGGATCGCAAGCTCGTCGAGTGTGCTCTTCCCGGCCAGGTACGCCTTCGACAAAGGAGGGCGTTGGTAGGGCAACGTCGACTCATCGCCGATGAGAACGATCTCGCCGGTCCACCCTTCCTGTCGAAGACTGGCCGCGAGTTGGGCTCCGGCATGGCTGGCCCCGACGACGAGGGCCCGATGTAAGGTCATACGTCGGATTTCGGGGTGAGACGGACCATCATCTTGCTGATGCCCCTGACAAAGTTGGACTGCACATACTCGGGCTCGCCGACGACCTCGATCTTTTCGAAGCGAGAAAGCAACTCTTCCCAGAGAATCCGCAGCTGTAATTCCGCCAGTCGGTTGCCCATGCAGCGGTGGACACCGAAGCCGAAGGAGATGTGGTTGCGAGCGTTGGCCCGGTCGATGATGAAGTCGTCGGGCCGATCGAACATCCGCTCATCACGGTTGCCTGAGGCGTACCACATCACTACCTTGTCGCCCTTGCGGATGAACTGCCCGTTCAGCACGGTGTCGGCCTTGGCGATCCGGCGCATGTAGGCCAACGGTGTTTGCCACCGAATGATCTCCGAGACCATATTGGGGATCAGGTCAGGGTTCGCCTTCAGCTTCTCGAACTGGTCAGGGAACCGGTTCAACGCGAGAACACCGCCGCTCATCGAGTTCCGCGTCGTGTCGTTGCCTCCGACGATCAGCAACACAAGGTTGCCCAGGAACTCCATCGGTCGGTCGATCAGATCCTTGGTGTCTTCGTTGCTCTGCAACAGGGTGATCAAGTCGAATCCGGGTTCCTCCCCGGCAGCTGTCCGGGCAGCCTTGTCGCGCCAGAGAGTGCTGAGACCTCGCGCCATGTCGCGCATGCCGCGGAACACCTCGTCATTGTCCGAGGGGCCGCCGTTGGCTTGCTCCATCGAGGATGCGAGATCAGACCAGTAAGCGAGCTTGCGGCGCTGCTCGTAGGGAAAGTCCAGGAGGGTCGCAAGCATCCGAGCGGTCAACTCGACCGAGACGTTCTGGACCCAGTCGAACGGCTGATCCACGGGCAGGTTGTCCAGCACCTCCTGGACGCGCGATCGAATCAGACCCTCCATCTCACGCAGGTTCTTCGGTGCGACCACGCCTTGGACAGCGGCCCGCTGCGCGTCGTGTCGTGGCGGATCCATCGCTATGAACATCTCGATATCAAGAAAACGAGGTGGAACCCCGATGACGATCAACGGCTCGGCGGAGAAGACCTCGTGGTTCTTGTCGACGGCCATGATGTCGGCATGCCTTGTGACGGACCAGAACGGCCCGAACGGACTGTTAGGCTGGTAGTGGACCGGAGCCTCGTTGCGTACGCGCTCGAAGTACGACTGCCAGCGCCCCTGGCGATAGAGGAAAGGGTTGCTGAGGTCGATGTCGGCGAGTTCGACGTCCTCCACAGGAGGGATGGGGCTCTCGATGAAAAGCCTCTCTCCGTTCGCTCCGGTCACCCATCGCCGCGTCTTGTCGTACAGTTGTGCGCCCTGGATCTGCCGCTCCATCGGGATAGTCGACTGAACCTTAGCGGCGATTGCCTCAGAAAACTTCATTGCGTCTTATCGTCTCTCTCGTCGTCACATCTGAAACTCAGGCATTAGGACGGTCAGGCCGTCCCACGCCTCGGAGACCGGAATCTGGCAGGACAGTCGAGAGGTCGGTTGACGCTCAGGGTTCATCGCGAGCATCTCCTCCTCGTCGGAGCCGGAGAGGCCCACCTCCTCGGACCACTGCGGATCGACGATCACATGGCAGGTGCCGCACGCGGCCTCGCCTCCGCAGTCGCCGTCGATGCCGGGCACTGCATTGTTGGTCGCGACCTGCATCAGCGACTGTCCTTCTTGGAAAGGGACCTCGTGCTTCTTGCCGTCGTGTGAGACAAAGGTGACAACTGCCATAACCAACTCCTGATACGTTGTCCTCGCCTTGGGAACTTGATCAAAGTGTCGTCGGGGATGACCGCTACGGCTATGTTCTGCGGAGTCAAAAACTTGTGAATTCGGCTCAAAGGGATCTGGTGAACCAATGATCCTCGATGACGAGGGTGTGCCCCCGCTCCTGTTCGTGCAATTGCTCGAGCGCCAAGCATTCGACCCAGACGCCGTCGCGCGGCTTCGCAACATCATGTCTCGCGAAGGAACCGACGAGGCGACGCTGATTCAGCGCGACGTTCAGGCCCCCATACGGTGGTTTCGGGAGGTCTACCCCGAACTCGACGTCGACCAGGCAACACTGCTCGGCTTTGCGTTCGCTGAACAGGCCCAGTTGACGTCCTTCGGCCCGTTGAGTTCTCCGCTGGTCAGCGCAGGCTCGGTAGCCGAGATCGTGGAGTTGCTCACCTATCTGCCGTTGATCTCGACAGCTCTCAGTCCACAGTTCCATCCAAGTGACCACGGCCTCACCATCGGGTTCACCGCACACACAAGCGATCCGGCCCTGGACTGCCTGGTCGTCGCCTACTGCGGGTCGGCGCTACTGCGACTGCTTGACATGCTCGCCGGCGACATGCCTACCGTCACACTCCACTTGAGTTGGCCGGTGCCGCCCCTCCTGTCCAATCATGAGGACTTAATAGCCGGGCGCCTGTTTTTCGGCGCTCCGATGTCCTTCCTTCATGTTCCCGCGGACACGCTTAACGAGGTTTGCCGGTTCTCCGATCCCCTCACATACCGACTCGCCATCGGCGATCTGCAGCGAACTCTCGACCAGCGGGGCAGGACCACGTCGTTTTCGGAGAAGACGAGACGGCTGCTGGAGAAGGAGCCCGCACAGGGGAGTATCCACTGGGTCGCACGCGAGTTGTCGATATCCGTCAGCACACTCAAGCGGCGCCTCTCCGAAGAGGGGACCACTTTCCGCGAGTTGCGCCAGTCATTCCTGCGCGAGCGTGCGATGCTGCGGCTACTCGACCGATCAATGTCGGTGACTGAGGTCGCCACGGAGCTCGGATACAGTGACCTCACCAACTTCTCACACGCCTTCAAGCGATGGACCGGCCGTTCTCCGAACGAGTTCCGGCATCCATGACGCTGAGCCGCCCGGTCTCCGGCGGGTTGAGGGGGCTGGCGGATGCGGTAAATCAGTGTGGGGCCGTTCCCAGTGCATGAGATCAGTGGTACTCCAGGGGCCGACCAAGATTTCGGTCCGACAGGATCTTCCTGAGTCTCGGGGTCACCGCAACGGCGTGATCAGTGGTGGAATCCGCGTCGACGTGGGCACTTTGCAGCCAAAGCGAGGGGTTATGCCTGCTGTGTGGGCATGGGCATGTGCTCGGGCATGATCATCTTTCTCGGAAGTGACAGCTCCGCATGGGAACCTAGATTTTCCGGATTGAAGGCAGGTGCTGCGGCAGTTGTGGCCGCGGGCCGGAGCGCCAGCCGACCACCTTTGTTCGAGAACGCCTGCTTGGGCACGTCAAGACACCCCCGAAGTTGGGCGCGGCCGCGTCGAGTAACCGGTTGCGTGAGCGTGCTAGCCGCGGATCGGCCTGCTCGTCGACTGCGGTGAGTGAGTCGGTCGTGGCGTGGTCCGGGGCGGTCATGGGAGCGCGCTCCTCCGATTCGTCTCGTTCAGCCCTGGGCGTATGTGTCGACTCTATCCCGAGCCCCCACCACTATGATACGAATGGTCTCGTACCGAGACTGTTGGTCTTTGAGTTGGGAGGCGCCGGTGGACACACCTGGGACGGGCGCTGTTGAGATCGACGGGTGGACCAGGGCCGAGTGGTGGATGCTGACGGTGTCGTGCCTGGCGGTGGCGCTGGTGGTCGCGGCCATGGCGGCGTTGTACTCGGCGTTGCCGCAGATCGCGGTCGAGACCGGGGCGACGCAAGCCCAGTTGACCTGGATCGTCGACGGTTACACGCTGGTGCTGGCGTGTCTTGTGCTGCCTGCCGGAGCAATCGGTGACCGTTACGGGCGTCGCGGTGTGCTGGTCACGGGGCTGGCGGTGTTCTCGGTCGCGTCGGCGCTGCCGCTGCTGCTGGCCGACCCGGTGTGGCTGATCGCAGCGCGCGCGCTGGCCGGGGTGGGCGCGGCGCTGGTGATGCCTTCGACGCTGTCGATCCTGACCGCGGGGTTCGCCGCTGCCCATCGTGGCCGGGCGGTGGGGGTGTGGGCCGGAGTTGCGGGGTCAGGGGCAGTGCTGGGCATCCTCGGCGCCGGGGTACTGCTCGAGCGGTGGTCATGGCCTTCGGTGTTCGTCGGGTTGACCGTGGCGGGGGTGGTGCTGGCGGGGTTGGCGTGCACTATCGCCGAGTCCCGAGAGAGCGAGCATCCCCCGGTGGACTGGGTGGGTGCGGCGGTGGTGGCCGTCGCGATCGCGGCGATCGTGTTCGCCGCGATCGAGGTTCCCGCGCGGGGCTGGGCCGACCAGCTCGTCGCCGCTATCGCCGGGGTCGGTCTCCTGGCAGCGGTGGTGTTTGTGATCGTAGAGCTGCGGTCTTCTGCGCCACTACTGGACGTGCGGTTGTTCGCCCGCCGCGGTTTCGGGGCCGGCTCGCTGTCGGTGACCATCCAGTTCCTGGTTACCTTCGGAGTGTTCCTGCTGTTGGTGCAGTACCTGCAGCTGATCCTCGGCTATGGGCCGCTGGCCTCGGCACTGGCGTTGGCGCCGATGGTGGTGCCGCTGGTCGTGATCTCGGTAATCGCACCGTGGTTGTCGAGCCTCGTCGGGTTGAAAGTGATGACCGTCTCAGGACTGCTTGCCATCGCTGCCGGACTGGTGCTGGTAAGCCGGTTGACCGTGGCCGCGGACTATCCCGGCCTGCTGTGGCCGCTGCTGATCATGAGCGCGGGTCTGGGATTGTGCACCGCCCCGGCGACCTACGCCATCGTCGCCGACACCCCTGCGGCCAAACAGGGGGTCGCCGCCGCGGTCAACGACGCTGCCCGCGAGATCGGCGCCGCGATCGGGATCGCCGTGGCTGGCAGCGTGCTCGCCGCAGGCTATACCCACCACATCCAGCCCGCTCTGCCCCAGCTTCCCGAGCCCGCCCGCGGCCCGGTCGCCGATTCCCTGGCCGCTGCTCTGCAGGTCGCTGACCAGGCCGGACCGGCGGCCCAACCGCTGGCCGAGTTCGCCAAGGCAGCGTTCGTGCACGGCAGCAGCCAGGCCGCGCTCACGCTGGCCGCCCTCACCGCCGCCGGGGCGATCGTGCTGGCAGTCCTCTCTCCCGGCCCCACCACCCGCCGCTCCCGCGCGTCACGCACTCACACGAACACCCCTCCCCGCTCGAACACCCCCTTCTCGTGAAAGAGGCCCCATCATGACGGCCTATCGCACGATCCTCGTCGACACCGACGGATCCGACTACTCCTACCGCGTGGTCGACCACGCCGCCGAGCTGGCTCACGTCACCCACGCCCGACTCCTGATCATCTGCGCCCGTCACGACATCGACGAACGCGCACTCGGTACTGACGTCGACCGGCTGCGAGCTACCACACCCACCGACGCCATCCTGCGCACCGCGCACCAACATGCGATCGCCCACGGCGCCGTCGACATCGAAACTCGCATCCTGCCCGAGCCCACCGTCCGCGCACTGTTTCACCTAGCCGGCCCGACCGCCGACGACCTCATCGTCACCGCGAACCCCCACCGGTCACCACTGGCCCGGCTGCTATTCACCTCGCCGGCCGAGCTTGCCCACAAAGCCCACTGCGACATCCTCATTGCTAATGGTGAGGACACCTACGGAAGGCGTCCATGACCGAGCACACACCCAACACCAACACACCCGAGACCGCCGGCCCCGAACCTTTCGAGGCCGAGGACTGGATCCGTACCTTCGCTGTGGCGCCGCCTGAACACGTCGACCTGCCGCCTCACCACCCCCACTGCCTTGGTTGCGGACCGGCTAACCCTCACGGCCACCAGTTGCGCGTCCGACGCGACGCACACGGCGTCTACGCCCACCACAGCTTCGATTCCCGCCATGTCGGCGCCCCAGCGATTGCCCACGGGGGCGCGGTCGCCACCGTCCTCGACGACTTGTTCGGGTTTCTGCTCTACACCGTGGGAGAGCTCGCCGTCACCCGCCACCTCGCTATCGACTACCTCGCCCCGGTCCTGCTCGACACCCCCTACACCCTCCGCTCTCACATCCACTCCCGCGCAGGCCGCAAACTACACCTGCGAGCCACCATCGAAAACAACCACGCCCACGTGGTCACTACCGCCACCGCACTGTTCCTCATCGTCGACATCGACCACTTCCTGACCCCCCGACACAACGCCTCGGCGGCGACCGCGCCCACTACACACGAAGACCAACAAGGCCCTCAGATGGACAGTCCCTGACGTGTCCCTCTAGCCGATCCGCGATCGGCAGAGCGCTGTGCCGTCCGTGGCGGCAGTCGGAGACGTGATCGAACCGGGTAAATATCTCCGGCTGTACACCCCCAACCGGAGGCCGGTGCGCGCCATCAGGTCGCAGAACGCGGCGTTGCGGCCGTGTTCGGTCACGACGACGGGACGGTGCTCATGGTTTCAGGGTGAGAGATTGCGTGAGGATCGCATCCCGGTTCCGCGCACCCGTCGCCGGTGTGGGGCGACCTCGGCGGTCGGTTTCGGCTCGTGGCAGCGCAGCGTGACTAGGTGCTGATCGTTGCGCGTAGTCGATAGTCGTCTCCTGTTGAACTATGGGCAGGTGGGGCGCAGTATTTACCGATGAAAACCGAAGAGGAAGAACGACTGATCGCTCATGCGGTGACGCGGTTGTCGGTGAAGTATCCGTCGATATCGGCTGATGTCGTTGCGGACGCTGTTGCGTCTGCTCATGCTCATTTCGACGGTCACAAGGTGCGTGATTTTGTTCCTCTGCTCGTCGAGCGCATGGCGGGTGAGAAACTTTCCTCGCTGGTCGCTTCATAATGGCTGTGTCCGCGGCAGAAGAGTCCGATGTTGCGCAGGCGAGAGTGTTTCTGGCTCTGTTGAATTCGGAGATCGACGAGTTGTCGGAGCGCATCGAATCCGCGCTGCGGCTGGTGCGGGGTGCGCGTCCGGTCGCACCGGTGTTGGCGTCGGCTGCGCGCACCGATGCGGCGGCTCTGCGCAAGGACCTTCATCGGGTGCACGCTCTGGTTGAGCAACTGGTACGCCGCTTTCCTGCCGTCAACAGTCCTACCGATGTGCCTGCCGCACGTTCTCTCCGCAGCTGATCGGTTTCCCTCGCAGCATTGATCGCGCTGAGTACGCGGTCCGGAGTCTCCCTCTATCCACAGGCAGCAATGTACGGGGACGGTGAGCTGCGGGGATGGATCGACAACCAGCATCGAGTGCTGCCCCTGCTGTGGTCGTCTGGGCGGCCTATATCGGCGGGGTGTGCCCTAGCGCACATACTCCGGAGAGTGCATTGGATGAGGTTCGGCGCCGTGGCTTGGGGTTCGTGGTCCTGGGTAACAGTCCGGGATCGAGCGTCAGGAGCAGGTGACGGTCAGGGAATAGATCATTTCCAGATTTGTGGGCTCGCCGTTGGCTTGTTCAATTCGCTGCCTGGTGGGGGCGCGAATTGCGCCTACCTGGACGCGTCGTTTCCGGGTTTTCTTGTCGGCACTGCGTAAAGGTCGGTCGTACGTTGTATTGCTCTTCTGCATCTGTCGGCGGTGAGGAGGTATTTTTCGGCGGCGGTGTAGTCGGTGACGGCGGTGCCGTCCGGGCCAAGGGTGTGGGTGATGAGGTCGAGGTAGCGACGCCGGTAGAGGTAGGCATCGGGCTCTGCGAGTAGAAATTCTACGGCGGCCATGACGTCCGGGGGCGGGGCCGTTCGGGTGCGCCGGGCGCGTGCGTTCAGTTGGTGTGCCGGCGGCACCTCGTGACTGTTCGCGGCAGAGTAGAGCCGCGCGATGCGGCGAGGACTGCTCATCGGGGCTCCGCCGCTGCAGGCAGAATGGTCATCGCGTATCCGAGCCGTATGTCGTGGTGGTGCGAGTGGTGGTAGCGGGGCTTTTCCTGCCGGATGTGGTGGGAAGACCTCGGTGTGTAGGCGCGGCGACGCCGGAGGCAGTCATCGAGGCATCACGAACGAGAAAAGGTCCAGCATGTTCATCGGTCTCCTTGTCGTTAGCCGGGCACATGAGATATGTATACCTTTCTGTCCCGCCGGGTCACAGATATCGAAAGTTACAGATTGGAAAACTCGCGCCACGAGCGAACGTGCCGATGTTCTAACGGATCGGGTTCCGGGGCAGCGACCGAATGCCGTCGCCGGCGCTTCGCGTTCGATCGCCAAAGTTGAATGTGCCGGATGTGTTGCGGTCAATAGATTGCCGCCCATACGTTCGCCGATAACCTATATTATGTCATTTTGTGGATGAAAGTCGCTGCACCGCAACGAAATACACCCACATTGAACGTGCATCGTCAGTATCGAATGGCAATATTCGCTACCAGAGCGAGAGCGGACGTCCTGCAGCCTCGGCCGCAGCGATGCGCTCTTCGATGACGTCGACTCCTACGTTTTGTTCGATCCCGGTACGGATCGCGGTGGCAATGGCGCGAGTGCGACCCGCGGGTCCTCGAACGTCGGCGAGTGGGCTGGCGATGTTGCGTCGCCGGAGCTCGTATTCGCTGCGGTTGCTGCGATTGGTTCCCAACTGCATGTGTGCCGGGTTGGTGCAGCCGGCGAAGTCGCATTGGTGGCACAGCACCGCGTCGTCGGTGTTGGACCAGCCCAACCTCGAGATGACACCGTCTTCGAGTTGGTAGGCGAACAAATGCGCCGGCACGGTCCCGCGGCGGGACGGCCCAGGCAGACTCGCCGCCCGGAAGGAACCATGCCCGGTCGAAGACACACCGCCGATCCACGGCCAGCACTGCTCCCGGCGGCGTCGGAATCGCTTGGACTCGAAACGAGAAACGACGGCAGGATTGTCGAGCCAAGAACGCCACAGACGCTCCGGAATGCGTACAGGCTGGGGCTGCCCGATCAACGTCATCTGGAACGCCCGCAGCGCGGGAGCGCTGTCGGGCATGCCGGGCAGCGGGGATGGAGCATCGTTGACGAACGTCATCGGCCCTGCTCCTGACACTCGATCCGGACTGTTACCCGAGTTGACTGTAGAGACACGTGCCGACAACCAGTTGAAGATCCGGGGTATGACCTGTGGTGGGCTTCGGTAACAGTCCACTCGTACCTGCCATTGCGGCTGCCCTTGCGATCATCCCAATGGCCCTGGTTGCCGAGAACGCCAACCTTTGCGCAGGAATGAAACTCACCCTCGAACCCACCGTCGTCAACGGCGCAGCCTGTCAATGGCCACGAAGTTCTCCCCGTAGGCGGCCAGTAGTTCTCCCCGCTGGTGGCCACGGGTTCTCCCCGGTGGCGGCCAGTTGTTTTTCCCCACCCGCTTTCTGATTTGGGTTAGCTGAAGGGCTTCACCCCCTTGCCGGTGGTGGCTTCGGTGAGGCGGAAGGAGTCGCCGTCGGTGACGACGACGTGCGCATGGTGCAGGAGCCGGTCAACGGTGGCGGTGGCCAATGTTTTGGGCATGATCTCGTCGAAGCCGGAGGGGTGCAGGTTGCTCGAGACGGCAATCGCTCGGCGTTCGTAGGCAGCGTCGACGAGGCGATAGAATCCTTCGGCGGCGTCTTCAGAGACCGGGAGCAGACCGATGTCGTCGACGATGATCAGGTCGGAGCGGATGATCCTCGTCAGGGCTCGGGCGATGGAGTCGTCGGCACGGTGCCGGCGGACCAGGGCACCGAGGTCTTCGATGGTGAACCAAGACACCGCCAGCCCAGCTTCGACTGCGGCCTGCCCGAGTGCCTCGGTGAAGTGAGACTTGCCAGTTCCCGAAGGCCCACAGACGCAGAAACATTCACGCCGCCCGACCCACTCCAGGGTGCGGAGCGCGTCCTGGGTGGCGCGGGGAATCGACGATTTCGTTTCGTCCCAGTCGCCGAAGGTCTTGCCGGTAGGGAAACCCGCGCGTTTGCGGCGAGTGTGCAGGTTCGCCCGGTCCCGGCCGGCGGCTTCCTCAGCGAGGAGAACCCGCACGACTTCGGCGGGGTCCCAGCGTTGGGCTTTCGCGGTCGGGATGATATCGCTCAAGGACCTGCGGATATGGGGCAGTTTCAGGCGTTTAGTCAGGTCGATCGCCTCGGCCAACGGGTCGCCGTTAGCGCTGGTAACAGTGCGCAAAGGGGTGCTCATCAGGCGTCATCGCTTTCATCGTCAGTAGTGGCTGGGCTGGCCGGCGCTGGTGTCTGGCCGAAGGTGGACCAGGCGGCGGTGCCCGGTTGCAGAGTGTGGTTCTCGCTGCGACGGACCGGATCAGCGTGTTCGTGGGTGACTTGGTAGTCGAGGATCGAGATCAGGTCCCGATCGGCGAACCGGCCGGTCATCGCCGCCGTCCCCAACGCTCTGTCGACTGCGTCCGGGGAGTGCAGCTTCGAAAGGTCCACGGCCTCGGCCATCTTCGCCCTGATGCGGCGCGCTCCCGCGGCGGCAGCCTCGACCAGCCAGCTGTTGGCACCCTGGCCCAACTGTAGGAAGGCGAGCTCGGCGGCGGTACGAGGCTTGGGCACCCGGTCGGCGGCGTCGCGGTCTGGGCGGGGTGGGTAGTGGTCGTTGTCGAGGACCGGTGAACCGGGTTGGCCGCGGCGGTGCCGCGCGACTTCGACTGCACCGCCATCATTGTCGACGGCGGTCACGATCAGCTCCTCACCATGGAAGCGGGCCCAGACCCGAGTGTCGATCAACGTGTGCGGCACCGAATACCGCACCCCTTCCACCGAGATCGTCGACTCCCAGTTCACCCGCCGGGTAGTGCCGAACACCGCGGTGAACGGAGATTTCGGCAGCGGATGCAGCCGCTGCAACTCTTCGGCCAGCCGCTCGACCGGCCGCCGCCGAGTAGAGCTGTGGACGCGGGTGTTGACGTCGGTGCAGAACTGCCGGCAAGCCGACTCGAGCTCACCGAAAGAGTGATACTGCTCGCGCAGGTTCACCTCCTTCGGCAACAGGTCGGCTTTGGCGATCCGCACCGTCGCCTCACTTCCTCCCTTCGACTCCGGATCAGCAGGTAAACACGTCCGCAGCGTCGTGCCGTAATGCCGTGCCACCTCCACGATCTCCGGATTGCGGACCGCGATCCCGGCCACGTGATCGATCGTCGCGGTCTTCTCGTTGTCGGTGAGGACATAGACCGGAACCCCGCCCAAGCGGCGGAATGTCGCATCCAAACACGCCGCCACCGTCGGCAATGTCTTGTCCCAGATCGGGATCACCACCCGAAATCGCGACCACGCCAACCATGCGCAGAACAACGTCGTCTTCCGGCCGGAAATCGTTGGCCCGTCACCGAAGTCGTACTGTAACCACAGCCCAGGTTCGGTTACCCACGGCCGATACACTCGCCGCCGACCAGCCCGAAACTGGGCCTTCGCCTCCGCGACCGTCCGGCGCGTGGTCCGCTCACCGCCGGTGAACCCCAGCGCGACGATCCGTTCGTGGATGACATCCGCGCGGACCTTGCCCTGCGAGCGGACCACCAACTCCTCGATCTTCGGCAGAAAGTCGTCGATCGCCCGCGCTCGATGCCGCCGGCGGTCCGGCGGCTGCCCCGCAGCGCGCATCTGCACATACCGGGCCACCGTGTGGTGATCACACCCAGCCAGCTCCGCCGCCGCCCGATAACTACCCGTGAGGTCGTACGCCTCCAAAATTTCCATGATCTCCCTGCTCGATTTCATCCACCCAGCGTTGCCGGGACCGAATCTGACTCACAGCAGGTGGGGAACTATCTGGCCGTACGCGGGGAGAAACCATGGCCACAAAATGCGCCATAAATGGCCGCCAGTGGGGAGCTTACGATGGCCGTCGACACGCCGGCGAGCCAACCGCATCCCTGGCCGCCGCGGCTCAGACGGTAAAGGTGCACGTCGACAGCAGCGCCACACTGCTGCCGCCGACTGGGCCTGACACGTCGTTTTCAACGACGACTGTTCTCGCTCCTGAGGAGAAAATGATGCCACGACTGGCATACACCGCAGCCGGCACATTGGCAGCGTGCAGCAGTCCCCTACCCCATCACTGAGATCGGCGCGTCCACGACGCTGTCCGCAGCGCCGGAAACAAGCCAGTTCGCCCCGCCCCGATCTTCGACGACGAAGGCCGCACCGTATCCGTCGCACTGAAACCCGGTAGCAGTTCCAACGCGATTTGCACCGGATGGAATCCGCTGCAAATCGCCGCCCCTGTTGAGGATCGGAGCTAGAGGTTCACCCGAAATGTGGGGGCCTGTTGAACGTGTCTCGAAGAGTTGGGTATTGGCGTGACGGCTGCGGACGTTCTTTGCGGTTCGTCCTGGACATGTATTGCTCGAGGGTGGCAGCCCGTTGTGCAGCGGTGTTTTCATCGGCAGTGACTATTGGTGCGATGTCGGCCAACCTGTCACGGGCGGATACCAGGTCTGTAAATCGAGACGTGTACGTCAAAATACGCACACTCGCTTCGATCGGCGACGCCGGATCTAAATGATGACCATTGTCTTCGTACAAGCGTGCCTCGTCAGCTCCGGACAGTGCCCATGACAGCGTGTCTACCTCGGCGGAGGACAAAGCGAGGGCGGGATCACGCAGAATTTCATCGGCTAACAGATGGATCTGTTGGATCCGGAAGGTCCACTCATCGGTTGAGGCGAAGAGCACCAGCCGTATGAACTCTCGGAACTCCGGGCTGTCAGTGTCGAGAATGGTTGCAAATCTGGTGTGAAAGTCGTCAAGGGCGTGGGAATCCGATACGAAATCAGCGCTATTTTTGCGTTCCTCAGTCAGTCGATAGGAGTGGGATTGAAATGCTTTCGCGAGCCTTGCGCCACGGCCCATAGGGAGCGACAGTAGGACTCGGGTGACGTCTGAGTACCCTTCGGTGAAATATCCCGCCATCTGGCCGCGGAGCAGGAGATCGAGTTTTTCGAACAAGAACAGTATCGCTGTCATGCTTGCAGCCTGCCCAGGGAAATCCGCCCAAAACTCAGCCTCATCGATGTTCCAGGCTGTCGTCAGGCCTATCACGTAGCGGTCTCGTTCGGGGCCGTAAGAGGGAGGAAGGGCGTCGATTTCTGGACGAACCAACGTATCTATGAAGGATGTGAGCCGTGCTTGCAGGATCTCTTCGGATATGTCCGGGCGCGTGCTCATGATTCCTCCGTGGTGCCAGTCTCGATGAAAATCCACGGCATTTCAAAGGCTTTGGAACTTTTTGGTGCTAGTTCGGCGGCGCGCGGTTTACAGACCGTAGTGTGGGAGGTCTCATCGATGGATTCGTCAACAAAATCCGTGTCGTATCGATCGGTGATGACTACGTTGTCCGGATTAGCCCACACGATCCGAGCTTTCAGCGCCTCACACCCAGGCTCCTTCACGTACATTTCTGTTCGTCGCCGAGTCCTTTCCAAGACCTCGGAACCGGGTTGAAGATCGCTGAACGCCGGTGCTCGTCGGAGAAATACCTCGATAGCGCTCCACACTGAGGACGCAGCCTTCATTGCTCCAAGAGCACCGGATGCCTGAAATCCCGCACTGGCAGGGCTGAACATTCGAGTCTGTGCACTCAAAATGGGAGGTCTCTTTTCAGCGGGAGAGCCGTCCTCTCTCCATTTCTGCGCGGCGTCTGCCAGTGCCTGGCGAACTATCAGTCCGCCCAACGAGTGCGCGACCAGAAACAGCTCCTCGTACTCGGTCGTGATGTCCGTCCGAAGGGCGCCAGCGCTGGTGGTGAGCGCTGCGGCGTTGGGTTTCGGAAAGAAGTCACCAATCGATCTCCGGATCCGGTCCGCTACACCTTTTGGGTTCTCTTTCCGAGACTTATAGCCAATGAACAGCATGTCGGCTTCGAGCCACCATTCTCGCTCGCCCGAGTCAGGGAAATTTTTCCAAGTCCCGATGGCGTTACCACCGAAACCGTGCACGAACACAATTAGTCGTTTGACTTTCCCAGAGTGACTGGATGCGTAGAACGTCCAGCCTTTGTACTTTTCCAGAGCGACCACTGAGTGATGCATTCGTTGATCTTTCCTTATCCGCAGAGTCGATGTAGCTCAGACGTCGGCTCCAAACCCACGTCTTCGATCACTGCGCATGTGTCACAGGTAGTCCGAGATTCGGCTGTCCTCGCGTCAATCGGCGGCAGAATTCGAGGTAGTTGCGTGTCTGCATCCAGCGGTTGAAGGTGAACTCTGGATACGCGTGTTTTTGATTCCACGATCTGGTTGCCGCAGTCGTGTGAGCCGGTTACGTGGCTTTGTCGAGCGATTGGACGATGATGGAGCGTGCTGCGAGTTCGTCTTCGAGATCTATTCGGAGGGACTCGTCGAGACCGTTATCTGCTACAACCCAGTTGTGGTACACGGCTGTCCACAGGAATTTGAATCGGACATGGCTGTTGGCGTTCGTTTCTAGACCTTTGGTCACCATGGCCTTGTGGGCGGGGATGACCTCGTCACGCCACATCGCGTACTCGGCCCCATCGGGGCATGTGAGGTAGTTCAAAAACACAAACGAGTAGGTGTCATATCCAGCTGTGAACTGCGTGTGTCCAAGGGTTTGGTACAGCGAGGAATCTTTGTGGTTTTTGTAGAAACTGGCATCCAGTTCATATGCCTGCACCATCCATTCGGGGAGCTGAATGGCAGGAACCACGGTTCCCTTTTCCTCACCCATTACAGCGTCGATGAGGCCGTCGCCGATGATCGTCCAGTCGTCCGCGTAGACAGGGCCAACTCTCACAGCACCGCGGAACAATCGGCTGTGTCCCCACACCAATCGCAGAATATGAATCTGGAGACTGAACACCATGTCCATGAGCCAGTCCAAGGCTTCGTGAGCTTGCTCCGCGGCCTCAGCACCTGCTGGAAGTCTGTGCTCAGCCAATGCAGCAAGTGTCTCGATATGCTTCGGCGGTAGTGGAATCGCGACGGCCACGTTGTCCGTGAACGTGACAGCCATGGGAGGTTGCGGCGTTTCAGGTCCGCCGACTAGGCCTCGATAGAGGTCGAGATCCCCTCGGAATTCGTTGAACTGACGTACCCAGTCCCTGACAAACTCGAGCTTAGTGGAGTCTGATTCTTCTTTCCAAAACGTCTTGGTTGCGAGCGCGTCGATGTAGATGACGATCGACTCAGCCATGATCGGCTGGCCCTGCGCATCATGGTAAGCATCAGCCACTGGCACGGCTTCTTCACTCGCGGCAGCTGTCTGGTCGGTCATATTCTCTCCCAAGAATTCTCACATTTTGATGGCCGAACGTACCGCCTGACGGAAGGCTAGTCTGCCGGCAGAACGAATACGACCAAATCGAAACGATCAGCCTCGCACCAAACGACGGCAGATTTCGAGGTTGTCAGCCGTCCTGATCCACCGGGCAAAGGTATACACGGCGCGCTTGTCAGCAGGTATCTGCGCCTCCCACAACCGTCGCCACCGAAGCCATGTCCGATAGTCGCACCGGTACTGCGGTTCAAGGTTGCGTTGATCCAACGCGTACTGCACGCCGGTGTCTTCCGACGTCGCCGCGATCACCCGAACGGGCAGTTTGTCAGTCTGCTTCGACCAATCAAAATTCTGTGCGTACACATCCGGCATCAGCTTCTGCAGAAGGCCATCCTGATGCCCACCGCTGATGAAGTTCGTCGTTCCTTGCAACACCACCCGCACCTCCGGTGACACCACCCACCGGCAGTGCCGGAACTGACCGCGCCGAAGCCGCTTCCCCGGTGCACCATTGGCATCAACGACGTCCTCAACGGAAGGCAACGACGACCGGTAACCGTCGACGAGCATCTTCATGCGTGCCTCCGATTTCGTCGCGACTTCCACCTCGACCGCAGCCAACTCACCCGACTCCAACACCTCGATGAAATCAGGGAAACGCAGACCCGAACGCTGCGGCGAATACGGCGCCACACGGTTGTCCCAGTCAGTCCGAACCGGCAACCCCAACCACGTGTTCCGCTCCCCCACAACCGTCGTCCCAGCCGGCCCCTCATCGATCAACGTCAGCCGCGACGGGACAACACCGGCCGCGACACCATCCGACGAATAGTGCACCCCCACCGACTGCAAAAAACGATGCGACTGACTCTCATCGCGGGCCTCCAGCATCCGAATCTGGCGCTCCGAAATCACCGTGCGCCCCCGAGCTCGAGCAGCCAACGTCTGATCCGCAACCAACAACCGATGCAACAGATTCGCAGGCACCGTCATGTGCCCACGCAACGACGAATGCGACACCGGAAACTCCGCCGTCTCCAACCCCACTGTCTGACCATCAAGCGTCGGAACCAACACAACGCCAGCCCACGGCTGATCCTGATTCCGCGTCAACAAACCAGCATCCTCCATCGACCGAACACGATGCCGAGCCGTGCTGATCTTCCCCCCGTAAAACCAATGCGCCGCCTGCCGCAACGACACCACACCATGCAGCGTCATGAACCGAAGCAAGTCCTCATCCGCAGGCTTCCGACGCCACCCCGCCGGCCCCTTCCCACCCGGCTTTCCCCGCCGATCCGCCGGCACAGCATCAGCTGCGAACCGTCGCCGCGACCGAGCCCGTTTCCACTCGGACACAGACTCCGGAGTCGCCAAAACTTCACGCTCCCAGGACTGCACAACCGAAACCAACGTCTCACCTCTCACCGCAGCGGCACTGCCCACACCCTACAGAACCAACCTCCCCAAAACCCGGACCCCAACCCCGACACCAGCTGTCGAGAACAACTTTCCACCGGAAATGCCGCAACCAGCAACTATTATCCGAAAAACCCGACATCCAGCCCCCCAAGAAAAATCCTGACTAACCCCCACAACCGCACGTCACACACACCACAGATTCGCTTCGCTGTCTGGGTGATGGTGTGAGTGCGTGGTTGATGGGGGTTCCGGCTACGCCGCAGGTGTCGGCCACTTCGTGGACCACCCCGTAGCAGTGCCCCGAAGAATGCTCGCTCGCTCGCATCCTCCGGTGCCCTGACGGGGTGGGTGGCCGACTGACCTGCGGTCGTATCCGGTTGGTGGTGGTCGGTCCGCTGCGCTAAGCCTTGTCGGCTTCTGTCGGTGGCTTCTCGCCCCCGGGTGGTGGTTGCCCCTGAGTGTTTGGTCGCTGCTGTTGGTGTCATCTGTTGTGTGCAGCTGTTGGTGTCATCTGGGTCCGCCGGCCGGGTGTGTGTCGCACCCCTGGCGGGGTGTCGTCAACGGTGTTGTCTTCGTTGGGATCTGCGTTGTCGACATCAGGGTGAGCCCCCTCTGCCGGTAGCCGCGCAGCCCGTCGATGTCACCGACAACTGGTGCGGCCGCCAACCCGAAACCCGGGTCGGACGAGCTTCAACCAGCTCTCCCAACAGCACCACCGTGTGGGTGAGTATCTGCATGCGGTGACCATCCGTAGCTGAGCGCAGCGGACCCAGCCACAGCAGTCGTGGACCGGCGCCGAGCAGAACGCAGTGGAAGCCGGTCCACGACCCCAACCGTCACCCGAATCGTGAACCCGCACACCACTCGTTCGTGACCTCAACGCCCACCTGTGAAGCGCCAACAACCCGGCTTGAAAACCCTCACCACCATCACCGCCAACCCGCCACCAACCGCTGCCGACAACGAGCTGCCACCAACACAAACCCACACACCCAACGACACCACCGAGGGGTGAGCACCTGCACAACGCAACCATCCGCAGCCGAGCGCAGCGGACCCAGCCACGGACGGCGCCGAGCAGAACGCAGTGGAAGCCGGCCGGGGCAGCCCACCACCACAACAACCGGTCCGGCAGACACCCCTTCGCCCACAACACAACCGGCACCCGAACCACCCAACGCAGCCACCAGCGGCCGCAAACACCAACCACAAAAGCCGGGGCCTGACGGCCCCAACCCCATCACCATCGCTGACATCAACAGAACCCTCGTGGTCACCTTCTCGAGCCAAAAGCAAAACCCCGGCCACCGGGGGGGTCTATCTCTTTAACGGTGTTTCGGCGGTTTTCCATCAGTAAGTTTCCGATCCCGGCCAACGATCGGCGAACGTGATCGCAAACGCGTTCAGAGCGGGCTTCCACCTCGTTATCCATCGTGCCTGGCCCTTGCCTGTCGGGTCGAGCGAACGTGTCACCAAATACAGACACTTCAGCGCAGCCGCCTCGGTAGGGAAATGGCCACGAGCTTTCACCGCCCTCCGATAGCGGGCATTGAGGGACTCAATCGCGTTGGTAGAGCAGAGCACTCGCCGTATCTCTGTGTCGTAATCGAGGAACGGAATGAACTCCTGCCAAGCGTTGGTCCACAATCGGATGATCGCCGGATACCTCTCACCCCAGTGCTCGGCGAGATCGTCCAGCCCCGCGTGAGCGGCAGCCTCGGTCGGTGCCGTGTAGATCGGTCTGAGATCGTGTTTGAGTGCGTCCCAGTGTTGACGTCCCGAGAGCCGAAAGGTGTTGCGGATCAAATGCACGACGCACGTTTGTACCGTCGTGGCCGGCCATACGTTCTCGACGACTTCCGGCAGGCCTTTCAATCCGTCGCAGACCAGGAAGAACACATCCCGAGTGCCGCGATTGCGAATGTCCGTCAGCACGGACATCCAGAATTTGGCGCCCTCACCGCCGGTGCCGGCCCACAATCCGAGCACGTCGCGCCGTCCGTCGAGACTGACGCCGATCGCCGCGTAGATCGGCCGGTTTGCGACCTGCCCGTCTCGAACTTTGACGACGATCGCATCGACGAAAACTGCCGCGTACACCTCGTCGAGCGGACGGGCAGACCAGTCCTGCATCTCCTCGAGGACCTTGTCGGTGATCCGCGAGATGGTCTCCTTCGAGACCGAGGCCCCGTAGATTTCAGCGAAATGCGAACTGATTTCACCAGTCGTTAATCCTTTGGCGTACAACGACAACACGATCTCATCGACCCCGTTCAATCGACGTTGGCGCTTCTTGACGATCTGCGGCTCGAACGTCCCTTCCCGATCACGAGGGACCTCGATCGGGACATGCCCACTGGCCTCGGTCAACACCGTTTTCGACCGAGTCCCGTTGCGAATATTCGTAGACTCCCGATCGGCCGGAGCTTGGTTCTTGTCGTGCCCGAGGTGCTCGGTCATCTCCTCGTTCAGTGCGGTTTCCAGAACGGTTTTAGTGAACTGCTTGAGCAAACCGTCCGGCCCGGTCAGCGACAGGCCCTGCTCCTTGGCCAGGCGCACCAACTCCGCGGCCGCCGCAGCTTCCGCGGAGGGCTCGGCCCTCTTCTTCGTCACATCTTCCAGTGTCGTCATCTCGGCACCTCCTCGCCGAGCATTCACTCAGCGTCTCGGGCCAAAACACCGATTACGAAACAGTCCCACCGGGGCTGACAACAACTGCAGACACCATCCGTCGACGACGTCGCCTCGCGCGCGAAGCGCGCGGGTGGTTAGGGGTGGTTGGGGGTGTGGGGGGGGAGGTGTGGTGGGTGGCGGCGGGTGCGGTGGGGGTGGATGTTGCGGGCCCCCTGTGGGGTGTGCAGGTGCTCCCTGCGCCTGGCTGGTGGGGGGACAAGGGTTCGAGGGTGGGCGCGGGAGGGTGGGTGTGGTTGCGGGGCAGGGGGTTCCGTCGGTGAGGTGAGTCGGCCGTGGCCGGGTGTCGGGGCTGGGTTGGTGGTGCGTGCTGGCTGTGGGGAGGGTCGGGGTGGGCTCCCCCAGGGGGAAGGCTGTCCGGATCGGGGCGTTTGGGGGTGCGATAGGTGGGAGTCGGTGGGTGGGGTGATGTTGTGAGGTCAGTGGGGGGACAGAGTTTCTCGCGGTTGAGGTTGCTCGTCCGGATGGGTGGTCGGTGGGCGCCGCGCTCCGAGCGTGAGGTTGGGGGTGCCCGGTCGCCGGCGTCATGTGAACGCGCGCGTGGCGTGAGGTCCGACAGCTGCAGAGATCGTGGTGACAGGAGCCGATCATCAACGTGGGCTGCGACGATGGTGCGTCCGTTACGGTCCGTGGGTGACCGGAACCGGGGGTGGGATTGTGCATGTGCACCCTGCGCCGTCGCGTGATGTCCAGGGCCCACCGGTTACGAGGAGATGATGCTGGCGTGGTTGAGATTCGCACCGACCTGTCGGATGTGGCCCGAGGCAAGGCCGTGGGCGCGCTGACCGATGCGGTCAAGCAGGAGTCGGCGCTGCGGGAACGGATGGAGACAGCTCGGGATCGTTCGGCGGCGGCGATCGTCAACGCCCGCGAGGTCGGGGTGTCGTGGGATGAGATCAGCGGCGTCTTCGGTGGGGTTACGCGGCAGTCGTTGACTGAACGGGTCATGCGTTTCGAGGCCCGTTCGGAGAGCCGCCGTAGCGCCTCGTGGGAGGGGACACGAATCGAGACACCCCCTGGGGCAGGGCATACCGGGGCATGGCGACTCGCCAGCGTCCGGCAGGCCGCCGCAAACGGAGCTGATCTGGCGGCGGCTGCGGCTCGGCGTGCGCACCTGGTCGACGAGACCGATCCACGTCAGATCCAGACTCGAGTCCGGGCGGTCGGGCACGCAGCGTTGGCTGCAGCGAAGGAAGCTGTTGTGGCGGCCGAGACTGGTGCCGGTCCGGAAGGTGTGCGGGATGAAGCCGCGGCCGGCATCGCCTTCACCGCGGCCGCCGGGTACCTCCCCGGCGACGCCTGACCGTCGGTTCCCCCACTCCCCCGGGGAGAGAGCTGTCCGCTTTCGAATGGTGTGGGTGCTGTTTCCAGCGAGGGCAGCGGGGGGACAAAGAATTTCACCCGGTATGTAGTTCCGTGGCCGTTGTGGGCGGGTCGAGTTGAACTCAGCTCAGCTCAGCAATAGGTCCGTGGCCAGTCGACGAGGTCGGCTGACGCCGATTCGTGGTCGGGCGCGGTCGACCAGTGCGGCGGCCAATAGTCGCGTTGGGCGTGGCGCGACTATCTCGTCGCTGCGCGCCCGGCGTTCACCCGGTCCTGTTCGCTGTCGGCCAGTTGCCGAGTGGTGATGCTTCCTGACCCTCCTCCCGGGATGGGCTGGATTCCTGCCTATCCCGGCAGGCCCCCTTCCCCCGGGGAGAGAGCTGTCCGGCTCGGGGTGTCGCGTATCGGCAAACCCAGTCGATGTTGTCAGGGGGACAAAGGATCTCGCGTGTGGCTCAGTGCCGCAGTGTCAGGCGCCGGCGCGGATCGTCATCGATGGCAACGAACGCCGACGGCCTTGGGAGGGCACGATGACGACCACCGCATACGAGTCTCGACAGATCAGTGACGAGCGCCGAGCTGCAGCGCGCAAACACGCCACCCACCTCATCCGCCGCAGTGGTCGCCACGTCGCCGAAGACCAGATGACGGTCTACAAAGTCGGCTACAGCGTCACCACCCTTGACGGCACCGAAGTCGCGTTCATTCTCGGATGGGAATGGGCGACGCTCGCAGAGGAGCGCGCCATCCTGAGCGACGCCGGATACGACCTTCTGGGCTTCAACTACGCCCGCGCGATCTGACCACCCAGGGGCGGCTGACCTCGGCCCGGCCCCCACCTGACGGAAGGAAAACAATCATGACTGCACCCGAGCAGCACGCCACGTTAAAGGACGAGCTTCTCCGTCTGAGCGCGGAGCATGTCGATCTGGGCGAGAAGATCGAGAGGCTAGCGCTCCCGGCGATGAGGGAGTACGTGTGCGCCCTATGGCCGGATGCGGCGATCGTCTACTCCAGTCCTGAATGGGTCGTCGAGAAGGTAGTCGCGGTGGACGGGCGGGTGCTCGCCGACGAGGAGTTCTTCAAGCCGTATTTGATGATCGACAATGACGATTCTTTGCCACCCATCGTCGAGGACATCGGAACGTTGATCGCGCACCTTCCGCCATCTCAGCGAGGGGACTACAACCATCACGAACCGGACTTCGTTATCCGGCTGTACCAGGGCGCGTAGAAGCCGACATTCACCCACCGACGCTGGTGGGTGAATGCGTCCGGCTCAGTCCCCCAGGGAGAGCGCTGTCCGGCCCATCGATGCGTGAGCGGCTGCTGTTTCTGTCATGCCGCACTCGGACAACGGTTCTCGGAGAGTAGGGGCATACCGTCAACCACACGACAGAAGGATGCAGCGATGCTGACAACGAAGACGCCCACCCCTTTCCAGGACAAGCTCACCGAACTGTGCGACGCCAAGAGGGCACTCGACCGCCAGATCGACGAGATCGCTATGGCAGCCCTGAGCGAGTTCGTGCGCAATGTGTGGCCCGAGGCCGGGATGCTGCGGGCAGATATCGAATTCAACGTCTACGAAGTCACCACGGTCGACGGCGGGCGGGTACTCGCGTCGAGCGACGACCTCGACAACTTCTACGCCGATGGAGTCGACTTGAGCGAAATGACGACGCTGGTGCACGCTCTGCCGCCCGGGCAGCGTGGAACCTACGACAACACCACGGAGTACTCGATTCCCCTCGCACCGTTGCGCTGAGCCCGCGACAGGCCCACTCGCGCCCACCCGCCGACGCCTGGCGGGTGGGCGTTCGGCTGCCCCGACCGGGCAGGCAAACGCGACTCCCCCACTCCCCCACTCCCCCAGGGAGAGTGCTGTCCGAACTCTCCGCCAGCACGCCATCCCAGTCCGGCAGCGGACAAGTCGTTGCCAGAAAACTCCCCAACAGGCAGTGCCCCAGCGTGACCAGACACCAGCCAAGGTTTCCTTCCACAAGTTGTTCACCCGACCGAAGGAACGATCATGGCCGACACCACCTCAACCGTCAGTAGCGCGACAACCGTCGCAGACCTGATCGCCACCGGAGGCCGAGCCTTGCCCGCAGAACGAGTCGGCGACGCACAGGCACTGATCTCGTGGATTCTCAACACCATGTGCCCCAACAAAGTCCGCGAGCGCGCGTCGAACTTGCACCAGGCACTGTCTGTGGACGCGCCGGCAAAACCAGCCGGCCCCGCGGTGGTGCACTCCTCACCCGCGGAACTCCGAGAATTCGCTCAGAACGTGATCACCGACATCAACTCAGGAATCGCCTATACCGCTGATGAGATCGCCGAACACATCGAGCGCTACTTCGTCGTACCTGCACCCTCAGAGCACGTCTCAGACGTAACCGGGTACATGGTTCTCAACCCCGAAAACACCGCCGACCTGTGGGACGGCGTTGTACACACAACACTCGAGGCGGTTCGGCAAGAAATGGCGCACGCCGAACAGCGGAAGAACGAGGTCGGTGAAGGCTGGGCGATCTACGAAGTCCGGCCGCTCGGTGAGTCCACAGTCAGCAAAGAGTGACAAACACTGCCGATTTCTCCCAGCAGTGACCGGAAGTGCCAGCGGTAGACATAGGCGCAGAGCGCGATAATCGCTCGTTGGCAGATCCTCAGAACATTGGAGAGAGTGCATGACAACTGCCCAATCCCTGGCTGTAGGCACGAAGGTTCAGTTCGCCGAATCCAAGCGCTGGTGGCGCGTGCGGGCCGTGTCCGAGGACAACAATTTCGTGATCCTCACCAGCCCGTTCAATCTCAAAAAGACAGTGCAGTACACGATCATCGACAACCGGCGCGGTGTACGTGGCCCCGACGACAGGATCTTCAGCAACGGCTACGAGTCCGACGAGGACATCAATGCGCGACTGAGTGAGCTGGTCGCCGGAAGCATCTCCGTCTCGAAGAAAACGTCGAAGTTCGTCGAGCTCGACATCGTGACCGTGAAACCGTGACAGCCCGCCACCGGGTTGCATCGGATTCCCGACGTGCATCAGCGCTGATCTGATCGCGCTGCGCGCTCGCGGATCCTCAGGACTGTCCTACACACTCAGCGCGGCGGCCGGCGCCATCTACCGTCAGCGCCGCATCTGATGCCGCACAACAGAACCTTTATTCGTAGAACTTGGCTGAGCGAAACGATAACCGTCAACGCAGCATTTCGGCCCGACAGCACGTCGTCGCCCAGCGATCGCCGCACCCATCCCGTCCACTTACGAATCGAGCCAATGTCATGAACAACTTGAACAACTCAGATGAAGTAGCAATCGATGTCGGGAGAGTAGCGCTGGAGGCGAGCGAGGGCGTCGCCCATGGTTCCGATCCCGAGGACTTCTTCCTGGCGGCAGGCAACGCAGTCCTCTTCTGGCTGCCTTTGAATGGGTACCCCATTCTCACCGCGGAGCAGATGGTGCCCACCGAGGAGAGCACGAAAGCGGGGCGGAATGACTTCAACGACCATGCGCCGTTCACTGCTGTACCCCCCGAAACCGGATCGAAGATGTTATGCGCTATCACAGGAGCAGACAGCAACCCCGGTGGAGAACACGCCTACGTAACCGTGCGGGTGCCGAAGGATTTTGTCTCGGGGCAGTCAATCGCAGATCTTGCAGGCGCGGGAAAGAGTCGCGAGCTAGCAAAGCTCCTCGCCCCGTCGGTAGCCGCGGAGGAGGGAAGAGCATGCGAATCCTGACCGTGCGTCAGCCCTACGCGTGGCAAATCGTTCACGGAGACAAGAACATCGAGAACCGGACGAGGAACATCGCAGGAAAATACCGCGGCCCCGTCGCTATCCACGCTTCACTCAAGCCCGACATGGAAGCACTGCGAGGTCTTCCGATGAGGCACCCCCGTGGTATCCCCCGGATCCACTACTACGGTGCGATCATCGGTGTCGTCGACCTCTCGAGTGTGCATCATGACCGGGATTGCGAATGTGACTGCTCGGACTGGGCGCAACCGGGTCACTTCCATCTGCGCCTACGAAATCCGCGAGTACTCGAATCCCCGATCGAGTACAAGGGCGCACTGGGACTTCGGACCATCGCTGACGACAGCATTATTCGGCGGCTCGATTTAGCGGAGGCGTACCAGTGACAAGCAGCACAGATCAACAGAGCACACTGCCGCTCGCGGAGGATCGAACGTCAATCAGGCGCAAGATCGCGGACATGTGGCTCCAAGAGATCGCATCACAGCCGATGAGCTTGTGTGCCGACGATGGCACCAAAGTGCTTGTCTTGGCGGAGTTGACGTTGCGGATGGTCGACAAGGCAGGATATGCAAGGGGTGCATCGTGACTGACATTGGAGGCCATGCGAAGCCCCGGGCAGTGGAGATCCGCACTGAACCTTTTGCGACGAAACTCGCTCGGCATGGCCGGGACGAGTTAAGGCGACGCGGGCACGACGTTCCCGAGCCGGTAAAGGAATGCACGATGGACGGAGACTGTGACGCGCCTGAGCATATCGACGGCTGCTTCGGCGGAAGCGAACCTAGTGAATCGGTCGAGGTGGCCGTCTACGTCCGACTACCGGACCCGGAGAATCCGTCACCCGCGTTGATCGAGGCCGCGTACATAGCGCAGGACGACCTGTCGAAGCCACCCGATCAGTGGGCAATCAGAGCTGCTGCGGAGGTAATTCAGTCGTACATCGACGCACAGAACCACACCACCGTGCATGTTCTGGGGCACCAAATTCGGAGATAAAGCCCTGAGCGGAAGCATCTTTGACCGTGCGGGCGAGTGGGAGATTGAGGCCACGATCTTCCTGGACGGAATAGCAGTGGCATATACACAGACTCGCCAGGTGACGCCCACGAGTTCGCGATGGAACTGTCGTCGCGAATCTCGAGCGCCGTGACGTGTCGTCGTGACGCTGCCGAATGTGGTGGCCAGGCTTCACTGAGCAGGTCTTGAAGGGTTTTCGAGGGGCCTGATAAGGCTGTCCGCCTGTGCGGGCCGTGTGGTCATCTGTTCATCCTGGTTGCCAACACCAGCTGCCCTCACCGCTGCATTCCTTGCCGCACACCGGAACCCGCATCTGTAGAACTGGATGGACTTGAAGGCGCCCGCCAACATGTCCCAGGTTCTGAACGGAGGCCGAATGGCACTGACTGCGAGCGACAACTTCGCGGGGGCTGGTGGAAGCTCAACAGGTCTTGAATTGGCAGGGTATTCGGTCGTTTCCGCCGCGAACCACTGGGACCTGGCTATCGCCACTCATCAACGGAACCATCCCAACACCGAACACCGGAACGAGAATCTCAGCGAAGTCGACTGGCGCACTTTCCCGAGAACGAACATCGCATGGTTCTCCCCGTCGTGCGTCTGGCACGCCAGATCCGGCGGGCACAAGAAACCACCGGTGGAACAGGAACTACTGCGTGCCGACGCGGGATCCATCGACCGCGCTACAGCCTTCGCTGTCATCGCCGCAACAGAAGTGCACCGCTACGACGCTGTGATCGTAGAGAACGTCCTCGAATTCCAGGCCTGGACTCTCTACCCGTGGTGGCTGGACGGGATGCGAATGCTCGGCTACCGCGAACAAATCGTGCTTCTGGACGCCGCCGACGTTGGCGCAGCACAGCGACGTGTTCGCTACTTCGCCGTGTTCACCCGCGACGGGAACGTGGATCTCACCGTGACCGAACCGGAGCAGGTCAGCGCGTCGACGATCCTTGATCCGAACCCCGGGAAGATCGTCACCCGCAAGCTGTACGTGTCGGAACAGATCGAGCAGATCGCCGAATTCGACACCCCGCACCTTGTGACCTACCGGCGCAACGCGCAGGCCCGCAGAGCTGATGCGCATCCGCTCGCTGCCATCACTGCCGGCGGTAATCACCACGGCATCGCGACAGTCACCGACGAGGGTGTTCGCTTCCGGATGCTGTCGAACCGTGAATGCGCAAGGGGACAGGGTTTTCCGGACGCCTACGAGTTCGTGGGCAACACCAAGCAAGTGAAGAAGCAGATCGGCAATGCGGTATCCGTCCACGCTGCACGGTGGATCGGGGATCGCGTACGAGTGGCCTTGGAGGGTCCGGCACCCGTGAGTGTCGATCGACGAGCCCTCGTAGGGGCTAACTCGTGACCGCGACACACAGAAATCAGTTCACTCAAACAGTTTTCGATCAAGTCAGGAGAATCGCGAATGTACTACGCAGAGACCGGTGACCGAGGAGACCAGATGGCCGCAGTAGCTGGCGCCCTCGACGATCCGCATCACAATCGTTCGTCACGGTCACGAACGGAAACAATCGCAGCTCTCGACGCCCAGACACAGGCGGAGTCCATGTCCAGGTCCACGACGACCGAACTGGCGGACCTGCTGGGCAAGCACGGTCCCGCGACAGTCACACATCTCGGCAAACGCAGCTTGGTGATCGACTGCGCCTGCGGCGCTGAGGTCTTCTGCACGGGGGACGAGTTCCGGTCCGCGCCGATCGACAGCACATCCGGCGCACTCTCCTACCTTCTGCGCCACCACGTCGCCGAGGCAATCGTGGCCACCAGCGTTGTCGTCCCGAAAGAGAAGGTGCAGGTGCGATACCTGTTCTGTGGCCATCCTGGCTGGCCTGACCCGCTCTGGGTGTGGCCAGCGACCCTTGAGAACGCGACCCGCATCTACAACGAAAACCCTCACCCGAACGCGTGGGTCGGCAGCCGAATCCACCAAGAACACCTCGACGTGGTGATCCCGAAGCGCTCCGAAAGGGACAATGATGAGTGATCACATTCTGCGGATCACGCGCGCCGCCGACAACGAGCACGACGCCGAATACGAGATCGTGTGCCCGTACAAGCATCCCGGCGCACCGTGCACAGTCTGGTGGGAATGCGAAGACTGCAAGGAACTCCCGACCAACCCACGGAACGAGCTCCAGAACCAACTCGACCGCGACGGAGTGAGCCAGGTCCACGACCTTCCACACCAGATGATCGGCGACATGATCTGCCAACAGGGCGACACGTGCATCGTCTTGACAGGTCACACCGACTACGACTTCGATCCCGACGACCTGCCGGCTGGCGATCACCCCGTCGTTTAAGAGACCGAGGAAATGTGCACGTACATCACGCTTCCGAAGGTCAGACAGTCATGAACCTGATGACCTTCGATCAACTGTTCACGGAGCAGTGGAAATACGAAGAGGCCAAACGCCAGCAGTGGATTCAATGCACGTGCGGCAGGTTCGTAAGGCCCGGCTCGTATTGGGAACGGAACGAAATCGGGGAACGGTTTTTCGGTTGGAACTGCTCCCGGTGCGGCGACGTGGTGGAGTACGAATGACGCCACAACGAACATCCGCAGGCCGAAGCCGAGCTGTCCGAAATCATTGGCAGTCAGGAGCATTGACATGACCACCAAAAATGCATCCACAAAGGCCGTTGCGCTCACCGCTGCAGAGGTGCAGCAGATGCTCCGCCGGCACTACAACCCGCCGAGCGCTCAACGACCCGGATTCATACTCGCGGCGGAGATCGCAGCCCCCGGATCGGATCGGCGGGCCGACCTGATCGCGGCGCCATTGACCCACTCGAATGGCGACCACATCATCGGGCACGAGATCAAAGTCAGCAGGCAGGACGTGATCTCAGAACTACGTAATCCGACCAAACACGACGACTGGGCCAAGCACTGCTCACAGTGGTGGCTCGTCATCTCCGACCCCGCCCTCATCGAAGGCCTGACGATTCCCGAATCCTGGGGCATCATGGCGCCACCTGTCCGGCGAGGTGGGGTGTCGATGGCAGTGCTGCGACCCGCACCGAAGTTGTCCCCGATCGACACTGGCGCCGCCTGGCGCAAACTCGCTCGCTGGCAGGCGTGGAAATCCTCGGAAGCCGAACGCGAGGCTGCCCGTTCAGTGAAGGAAGCGCAACGCACGCACGAGCGCGATCAGCGGGAGCTTGCTCGGGTGAAAGCCGTGGGTACCGGTGCCAGAGAGTTCGAGGCGGAGCGGATCCATCGGATACTGAATTTGGTCGACGAGCAGATCGTGGCGAAGCGATTGTGGTTATGGGCCCGCACAGAGGATCAGGAGTTGCTCGAGACGATCGCGGACGCGGTAGTTGACCACGTCGCTGTACGCAGCGCTGCCACCAATCTGAGGAGCAGCCTCGCGAACATCGTCGAAGAGCTGATCGACCCGAAATCTGGAGTGCGGCTGAGCCTGTCCAAAGCCGACGTTCTCGCCGCGCCGAAGGCAAAAAGGCAGGCCAGACCATGATCGCCGACAGCGACCGAGGCATTGCCCAGATGCTCTCCGATCCGGACCTCGTCGGCGACACCCTGCTGTTCGCGCTGTGCCTTCGTCACGTTCTCGATCGAGTGAGCGACGACGACGGCCTACGGGTGCGAGTGAAGACCTTGGACGGGCTCCTGCTCGAGGTCGGGGAACAAGCCACCGGCGACAACCCAGGAAAGGCGTTCTACTGGGCCCGGCGAGCTGTCGAACGGGATCTTCCCCGCTACGACCCGGAAAGTACACAGGGGCTTATGCGTTGCTGCGCTGAGATGGTCAGGAAAGGCGGGCAGTGCAGCAAGCCCGCTGTCACCGTCTGGATCGACCGAGAACCGGCTACCGGAGAATCTGTGTGGATCGGCTACTGCCGCCGACACCTCACGTCCGAGGTGGAGGCACTGCGCGATGAACGACAACGGCTGTGGAACGAACACGGGAAGCCGGTTCCGCCGCCCAACCGTGGCGGGGTGCTGACTCGCTATTTCACCTGTGATTGGGATGCGCTCTGGCAGCGCGTTTGTCCTGTCCGGGAGCCGTTGGATGGTGCGAAGGAGGCGACACCGCCGAAGCCGGCGCTGAGGGTCGTCCGGGGCGAGTGATACCTCCACGAATCGACGATGACCGATGAGTGCACACCGCCGCCGCCGCGTATTCCCCTGGGGTTTTGCATATTTGAGCTATGCAGAGAAAGAGGAACCAAATGGCTACAGGAAATCAGGACTCGGCCACAGACACTGTTGGTGCGCTCAATCGGTGGAACAGTGAGTTCGCTGTGGATCCGTTGGCGTGCCCTCGCGACGGGATTGAGTTGTCGGCCGTGAGTGCGGCCTCGCTGGTGTGGGTGTGCCCCGAATGCGAAATGCAACAAGCAGTCACGGAGGGGCAGATCGTTGAGGCGTTGGGCGCCATGGAGTTGCCGATACCGGGGAAGGGTTCAGTAGTACGAAACGGGCCCTGGCGTTTGAATCTTGGCGTACCGGCGCCCAGCGTGTTCGGTCGCCCACGTAAGAATCTCGATGCCTTCGGCTTGTCAGTTGGAGTCGTTACCGCTGTTGTACTGGCTCTGATTGTCTTTTCGATTGGCAAACTCGCTGTCGTCGACCGCGCGCTGATTGCCGCGGGTTGGGGTCTAAGTCTGGTGATTGGCGTTTTGGGCTACTACGCCACAGCTCGGCCCGTCGTCCACGGTCGATGGATTTTGACGAGTATCGACAGGGTGTTTCCGGGTATGTGGGTGGCACTGAATCCTCATGTCCTGAACGTGGGAGCCGTTGAGCAGGTCACCGGATCAACGACCACCGATCAGATAACGATCACGTACCGCGATGGGACCACGCTGACACGACCAAACGACTCTACGATCGGTGTCTTCATGCCAGATCGGTAGAGGTTGCGCAGGTCAACGTGTTGGATTCGAGATCCCGTACTGGGATTTCGGATCCAAGTGAAGACGCTGTCCGGCGAGCGTCGTTGTTGAGTGGATGAACTGCATCCTGTCCGGCCGAGCGCCCGGTTGGCCGCCGCGCCCCGTTGCTGGTCGAGAGCCTGCGGCGCCGCGAACGCCGGCGACGCTTCTCCAGATCGCCTGATTTTGTGGTGCCGCATCCCAAAGTGCCTCCACGCAAGCTGATTTCAGCAACCAACCGAACCGATCAGGAGATCACCGTGGACGCAATCAAGATCGACACCCAGTTCAACGTATCCCGAGTGGACCTCACCGCAGGTGGGCGCAGCATCGGTGACGGGCTGCGTGCGGAAATCGACTGCCGTGTATTCGACGTCGTCGGCCTTACAGGCGATGACGACACCAGCCTCGATATGTGGGTCGACGACGAGGGCATGTACAACAGCACTCCGAACCTCGCCGCTTCCGGGATTGCCCGTGAACTCAAAGAAGACGCGCAGGCGTACTACTTCGGTACGGCCTTGTTCGCGACGTCCAACGACGAAGGCGAGACCGTCGACCTCCGCCCGGAGCACGTGTCGAAGGTTCTCGGAAGTCTGGCGGAGGTAGCCGGGGTGCCCATGGCGGCCCGCGTGCAGTGGATCGCAACCAGGGCAGCGGCATTGGGGTTCACCGTCCCGGCGCCGGCCAGCGCGTCGGTCTGACCAACTAACTCAGCCCGCCTACCAGCCCACGGCCGGTGAGCGGGCTGAGTTGTGCGTGCGTCGCATGAGGCCGCCTGTCCGGCCCCTTCCACAGCCTCACCAGTGGAAACGTGCCCTCGCAAACCCGTCGGTGTTTGACGTACGTGCCACGCACCGGAGGCCGTCGATCTATGTTGATCCCATCGGAGAATGCACCGCACCAAAAATCTTGGAGGACGTTATGTACGCAATTCGGGTCGGCACAGATGCAAACGTGGACAAAGTCGACTTGACCGTAGGGCGGCAGACCGCCGAGGTCGGCCTACGCGTCGAGATCGGATGCCCTGCGGTCGACGTTGTCGCCCTCGCTGGCGACGAGAACACCAGCCTCGCGATGTGGACCGACAGTAGGGAAACCGCTGACGGGCAGCTGAACCCGCTCGCATCTGCAATCGTGCGTGTGTTGCGCCCCCAGCTCACCCGCTACTACTTCGGGCCGGTGGTGATCGGGACATCCAACGAGCACGGGCAGATCGTGGAGCTCAGCCCGGAGCACACGGAGATCCTTCTCAACGCACTGGCCAAGGCTAGTGGGGTTCCCCACTACGACCGCAAGGGCTGGGCCAGTCGCGCGGCGGCAGCACTCGAAATCGTCCACCCCAGTGCTGCACCCGTGGCTACTCCCGACCAGGCAGCTGAGCCAGCGCCCGTAGTCGCACCCGCTGGTGCGTCGGAACCAGCTGCACCCCTTCGCCAGCCCGTCTGCCAGAAGCACCCCCTCCGCGCGTCTGTGTGACACAACCACACCGATACAGACCAGCGATTCCTGATCGATCGCACGTGACCATCGGACCGTAGCGACCACGCGACCGCCCGCCATGACAGCCCGTCGAGGCGGGCGGTTCGCGTGTGGAAGAGTTGATTCCATGACTCCGACGTCGTCCACCATCTTCATTTTCGATACCAACATCGTCCTCGGGACGCCGCGACTGGACGATGTGGCCTGGAAGAAGATGTTCCTGGTCAGGGAGTTTGGGCCTTCATTCACGCTCGTGGTCCCGGAGGTGGTCGTTCGGGAGTTCGGCCGCCGCAGATTCGCGGCCGCTGAATCACTCCGTAAAGCCGGAATCAAGTCGTGGAGCACTGCCCTTCGAGATTTGGCAGCCGCGGGAGTGGAATTGCCGCCTGAAGTGCCGACTGTCCGCGAACTGCGTGACCGCCCGACAATCTCACGGGTGGATCACACTGCCGAGCTGAGGACCAATCTCGCCGACCACGGTGTGAAGATCGCACCGATCCCACCTGTTGACCACGATGTTTTGGTCGAGTGGTCCCTGAGCGCGCATCCACCATTCGACACCACCGACAAGGGATACCGTGACGCCCTGATCTGGGGGACAGTGAAGGCCATCGCCGTGGCGTCGCCGGCGCATAGCGAGATCGTGTTCATCACCAATGACAACGATTTTTGTGGGAGCGGAGATGACTCGGGGAAGCTGCACAAGAATCTGATCGCTGACCTGAAGGCGGCGACACCGAATGCGGTCGCCCTGGCGAAGACCATTCCCGAAGCCATGACTCTGACCAAGCTGGACTCCGTTCACGCAGAACTGTCCGAGGACGATCACGACCTTGAGCTGTATGACGACATCTCACAGCTGATAACGGCTGCGATCCCGGGCGCGTGCGACGACATACTGGGCATGGAACTACCCGACTATATCTCCGACGACTTCTTTCACGAGTCTGCCTTCAAACTGACAATTCCGGAACTCGAAGGTCCCGTCATCGTCACTGAAGTTGACCCACGTCTCGACACTGTGGGCATCGATGTGCACGAGAAATACGAAGGCGACACACAAATCGGCGAAGTTCGCTTCCTGGCTACTGTCACATGCAGCGGTCAGATCCATAAGGCTGACTTCGCGATCTCCGATGTTGATTGGGACGTGCAAGACGCAGACTTCAACAAGCACTACATGGAGGTAGCCACGTCGGTAGAAGTCGAATTGACGTTCCGATTCTTGGTGAACGGCAATGAGGTTGATTCGCTCGAATTCGACAGCGGAGTGCAGGTCACCTCCACCCCCAAGAAGAAGTGGGCGAGTTCTTCGCTGTTCTACGACAACTAGAACGCACCATTAGCATCAACGGGCCTGACACAAACAACCGACTGACGACAGGATTCCCGGTCGGTTGTGAGCTGTCCGAGCAGTGTTTGAAATACTCGACGTCCGCTTGGCAAGCCCCAGGTCCATCACCATAGCGTGACGGACAAAGGCTGCCGCACAACATAATTAGCTTCGGCATCGTGAAGGCGACCAAATCGCCGACCAGTGCAGAGGATCTTCAATGACGTTGACCGCTCTCCCCCACATGACTTGGACCGACTTCTCCCGCAACGTCTTACCTGGGCTGAAAGCGCTCCAGAAGACTGTGACTCCGCAATACGTACTCTGCCCGTACGACAGCATCGAACGGCGTACCCATCAGGTTGTCGTCGTCACCGACGCCGTCACCACACCCACCCTGGTGCGCGCTCCTCGGGCGCGATCGAACAGGAAGCCGATCGCCATCGCGCTACCAAGCCTCGACACCCTGACGTTGCCGTTGGCGCAGTCCGCCGTCAGAGTTCAAACGGACTACATCGTGCTTCGGCACCTGTTCACCAACGCCGTCATACGCAACACCTTCCCCGTGTCCGTTGAGCAGCCCACGGAGCCGATTGCAGCGGCCTGAGCGACCACGCCAGATCCAGACGTATCGCTTCGATCCGGCGGTATCGTTTCATCCACACATGGGAACGGCCGCAACACGATTAGGTGTGTTGCGGCCGTTCCCATGTGAGTCGGCTACAGCTACAGCCACAGGTATCCGCTCGACACCCAACTCGGAAGGCCACCCAGATACGCGCCGGCCCCGACACTGACCAGACTCAAACCCTGTCCGGCGGTGATGGTCGTGCTGGTCCGGCCGTTGGCTGCCAGCGTGGACTCAACGTGATTGAACGGCGCAATGCCGTTCTGCCACGACACGTTTACCGGCACCTCACACCCCGGGATCGAGCCGTAGGTGCCGTTCGGTGTGAGATTCACCGTTGTCTGATCAGGATGTCCCGGCACCACCTCGAAGTCGACGTGAATCGTGCCGAAGCACGGACCGGCAGGAACAGGAACGATGTCGGTGCCGGTGACCTGCAGAACAGCGGCCGGAGGGGCGGCGGACGCGGTGCCAGCCGCGATCGTGGCAACCCCGGCAGCGCAGATCGCGGCGGAGGCGGCAACAGCAGTCGCCCGGGCCAAACCTCGGCGAACAGTCATGGGAAGTCCTCTCATTCGATGACGAGTGAATCGAAGGGCCACCGTATCGAGCCCGGTTCCGGTGTATGCGGCCCGAAACAGGGGCGCCCGCAGTCGAGAGTCCTGTCCGCCGCATTCATGTCGTTGCTGCTGGTGATCGGCCGGTACCGAGGTTGCGGAGGTGCCGCAGTCGCCGTGGTCGTTCGCGAACGTAGTCGCAGAAGGTAACCGAACGGGACGAGGGAGGTCGCAATGAGCGACGACAGGATTGACCGGATTCGTAAGCTGCTCGCGCAGGCAGACAGCGTTGCAGGCACACCCGAAGCGGACGTCTTCAACCAGAAGGCGTTCGAGTTGATCGCCAAATACGGTGTCGACGAGGCCGAAGTGCGACGGGTAAGCGGTTCCGGCCCTGCCGAGATCATCGTCTACGAAATCGAGATCTCCGGCGCCTACAAGGTCGATCGCGGTCTCCTTTTCAACGCGCTTGCCGGGGCACTGCACTGCTCGTCCATTCGAGTGAGTAAGTCTGACCGCCGCAAGGTGTTCGGCACCGCCGCAAATATCGAGCGGCTCAAATTGCTGTTCGCGCTTCTCTCGGTGCAGATGAATGCCGGTGCAGCCAAGGTTAAGGGCGTCTCCGCGTCGTCGACGTCCAGGGCTCGTCGGTCATGGATGCTCGGATTCATTCACGCTGTATCCACCCGGCTCGAGGTCGCGGAGAAGGACGCCGCATACGACATCGTTGGCAGCGATCTGGTGCACGTCAACGACGCTGACCGTGCAGCCGCTGCGCTTCGGCTCGAGTATCCCAATATCCGGCAACTCAAGGTGCGGCGAAATGTGGACGGCCGCGCCCACGCGGACGGCGCCAACGCGGGAGGTCGCGCCGATATCGGCAACGCCCGAATGAGCTCGCGCCGAGCACTGACCCGCTAGCGCGCCACGTGCCGCGCACCCTGCCGAGCGGCGAGACAGTGGACATACCAACGGTTCCCGACCAGGAGGACATCATGTCAAGCATCAACCAGCGTGGAGACGCATTGAAGAACGTGCCGAACGCAGAGGATCGGCTGGCGGCGTTGGAGCAGTTCACCGTCTGCGGGCCGAACTATCGGCGACGGGTCGTCGACGAGTTGGGCCGTGCCCGCCGGATGTGGTGGGTCGAGTCGGCCGGTGCGTGTCTGGTCACCGCGGAGATCGCAGCTGGGTTGCGCCCCTCCAGCGATTACCAGGACCGGCACACCGAAGCCGTCTACAAGGCTTCACCAGGATCTGCCTCCGTCTGATCCGGTGGCGCGAGCGCCGGTGGGCGCAGGGGTGACTCGCCGCCCCCTGTGCCCACCGGATCCACCTCCGTCGCCGGCCGATTTCCGCGTCGGTCCTGTCCGGCGGTTCCGCCCACTGCTTTCCGGATTGAGCGGGTGTTCGTGTCTACACGATTCTCACGGCGGCCGCGGATACTTCAGGGTGCGCGGTCATCCTGATATCACTGTGGACTATTCACTGTCTGGACATGCTGTGAATGCAATACTATGCAGCATCTCTGAGCTGCTAATACATGCTAGTTTTTGTCCCCATTTTAAGAGTCCAAAAGACCCGCATCGCCGCTTCGCTGGTCGTGTCGACTTGGATGCAGACCACGGCGAACGCGCTGAGGTGGCCGAGGCTGGCAGCCAGATCTCGCCCAGCCCGACGAATCAAGGTCTGCCATGTAGGCAGAGATTCTCTTGAAAATTGTTGCCGTACAACCGTTGTAACTATCAGGCAGGTGAAACGGAAAGCTTTTATAGTCAAAACATCATGGTTGAATCTCGAAAGCTATTGCAGCACAATAGATTTCGATATACAATCGTGGCAAGATCGACTCACTTCCCAGGGGGATGACATGACAGTGACCGTGTACACCAAGCCCGCGTGCGTTCAGTGCAATGCCACCTACCGCGCTCTCGACAAGGCTGGAGTCGAATACTCCGTCGTCGACATCACCGAAGACGCTCGAGCCCGCGAGCACGTCATGAGCTTGGGGTATCTGCAAGCGCCGGTCGTCGTCGCCGGAGATGACCACTGGGCGGGGTTCCGGCCCGACCGAATCAAGAATCTGGTGAAATGGGATGTATTGCAGCAGATGCAACATAGCGTCAATTCGAAAGACCTGTCTGGACTGGCTGTTTGACGCCGCAGGGGAGTTGTAAGTCCTGGATTTACGGAACCGGACCGTGCGCTTCGAGTGGATGTAACAATGTTGCATCTGATACAACATTAATGTGGTGAACGAGGCGCCGGGATCGGCACATCTGATACTCGCGGGGAATGTCGTCCATCTCGATCCGGCACCGGCGATGTCGGAAGCGATGATCGAGGGCTGGACGCGACAACAACGCAGCCGATTCCTCAAAGACCAGACCATTGCAGCGCGGATTCGGATGATTCGACGATTCGGTGAGTTCACGAATCTGTATCCGTGGCAGTGGACTCCAGCAGAAGCTGAGGCATGGATCAGTGATCTGCGATCCGGCGACCGGGCGCTCGCGTTGTCCACGATCCGGAGCTACGAAATCACGGTCAGACTGTTCTGCGAGTACCTCACCGACCACCGATACGGCTGGATGCAGGTGTGCGCCGACAGGTTCGGGTCAACACCCCAGTTGGTGTTCCACGAGGGCAACTCCGTGCTGCACATTGGGGACTACGAAGGCAGTCCGCGTCGGCGTCCGCTGACGTACGACGAGATCCAAGCCTTGTTCGATGCCGCTGACGGACGAGCCGAGAAGATTCGGGAGAATGGCCGCAAAGGCGCCCTCGCGGCGATGCGCGATTCCGCGATGCTCAAGTTCTGCTACGCCTTCGGGCTACGCCGCTCGGAGGTGTGCAATATCGACCTGGTAGATCTTCGGCGCAATTCCCAAGCCCCGCAGTATGGTTCGTCGGGTTCGGTCGCGGTTCGATTCGGTAAGGCGTCGCGCGGCGGGCCGACGAAACGCCGGACTGTGCTCACTGTTCCCGAATTCGATTGGATCGTCGACGTCCTCGAGCACTATCTGGCCGAAATCCGACCAGCGTTTGCGCCCGGCGCGCATCCGGCATTGTGGGTGACCGAACGCGCAGGTCGCATCTCCCCGCGATCGGTCAACGCCGCGCTTACTGCTGCCCGTGACGACGCGAATCTCGACCCGATCCTGGACTTGCACTGCCTGCGACATTCCTACGTGACCCATCTGATCGAATTCGACTACCCGGTGCGCTTCGTCCAAGAACAGGTCGGGCACACGCATGCATCGACGACGTCGATCTACACCGGCGTCTCGAACGAGTACCGAAATCAACTGTTGACCCGCGCGATGCGAAACCGACACGGCGAACTGTGGAGCGAATCATGAACAAGAAAATGGGCTACGCCTGGCACTTGCGGCACAAGATGGCCGAACGCGACATCTTCCACACCTCGGACCTTGTCCCGTTACTCGCCGAACGCGGAATCGCGCTCTCCCGTGAGCAGGTCTACCGCCTGGTCACCTCACCTCCGCAACGATTGAGCATGGACACCCTGGTTGCGCTCTGCGACATACTCGAATGCACACCCAACGATCTCATCGAACCGAAAATCGTCAACGAAACGATCCGAAAAGCCGCAAGCGACCGCTCCGCGCCCACGCCGCTGCGACGCACCACGATTCGCCGGCCGCAGCACTGATCGATGCCACCACGAGGAACGCCGCCGAGCACACCACTCGACGAGATACGCGCACGGATGATCGCGGCGACCCAGTCCGTCGCGCCCGGAAAGATCACCGAAGATCATGCACGACAACTACTCCAGGACGCGGCGGCATGGCAACCCCGTGGGGTACGGACCCTGCACCGGTATCTGATGAGTCACCCCGGATGCTTGTCCTCACCGGATCCTCACGCCCCGATCACCGCTGTGCGCCTGGCGTACGGCTTGCACGCGGCCGGATGCCGCGTTGAACTTCCCGCGTGTGCGCGATGCGGTAAACGATGGCCCAGACTGATCCGCCTCGCTCCCGAAGGACGATGCTGCGAATGGTGCGTCACCAAAGCGAACACCGTGACCTGCGACCGCTGCGGCAAGGCCGGGCATCCGACTGCGGTGCGCCCGGACGGAACGATCTGCCGCACCTGTTATCAACACGAACCACAACGCACCGAGAAAAGCATCCGCTGCGGACGAGTCCGTGCCCCGTCCACGAGAGACGACTCGGGCGATCCGATGTGCGGGACCTGCGCACGCCCACAGCACATCTGCACGCAGTGCGGACGGACAGCGATCGCCAAGAAGTTCAGCGACACGGGGCCACTCTGTGCGCGCTGCTACGAGCCGCCGCGCCGGCCATGCGGACGATGCGGCCGCATCGTGGCGATCGCACATCGAAGCGGGGGAGAACACCCGGACCTGTGTAAACGGTGCCGACCCGAACGGACGCACCGCTGTGTAGTGTGCTCGCGAGTGCGATCCGCCAAGGCGATATGGCCGAAAGGGCCGGTGTGCCGGGCCTGCTACCGCCAGGCTCTCATTCACCCGGATCCGTGCGCCACGTGTTCACGCATCGGGGTCCTCACCGCAAATGACCTCACAGGCCGCGCGGTCTGCGGACCGTGCGCAGGCTCCTCGATCGACTATCGCTGCACGACGTGCGATCAGCCCGGCCTACAGCACTACGCCCGAACCTGCTTACGGTGCTCGGTGCGGCGCCGGGCAGCAACACTGCTGGCGGATGAACACGGATACATCTGCTCCCAGATACTGCCGTTCATCGTGTACCTCGCTGCCGAGGAGCGACGTCCCGACTCGACTCTGCGATGGCTCGACCACCCGAAAACCATTGCACTGCTGCAACACATCGCACGAGTAGAGCACCCGATCGTGCATGCCGACCTCGACGCCCACCCCCCGTCCACTGCGTTGCATTACCTTCGTGCGGTCCTCGTCCACGCTGATGTCCTCCCGCCTCGAATCGAGCCGTTGGGCCGACTCGAACAATGGCTCCACCATCTGACGGGAACGCTGACCGCAGAACACGCGGCGCTGATCCGGCCGTACGCACAATGGAGTGTGCTGCGCCGTGCTCGCCGCCGCGCCGTCCGCCGCAGCTACACCGACTCCAGCGCGCAAAGTGACCGAGCCATCATCTGGGGAGCAGTTCACCTACTGGAATGGCTCGATGAGAACGACCTCGCGATAGCCGATCTGAACCAGCACCAACTCGACCGCTGGACCTCCATCAACGGGCACCGAACCTATAGGATCACCGGTTTCGTCCTCTGGCTACGACAACGAGACATCATCGGTGACGCCGCCGTGTCGAGGAGGCAATCGGCATTCCCCACCGACGTCGCGGAAGCACACGAACACGCACGAAGAATCCGACGACTTCTCACCGACGCCACTATCGAACTGCCGCTGCGTGTCGCCGGACTTCTGGTGCTGCTGTACGGGATCCCTCTCATCCGAATCCTCGCACTCACCGCCAGCGCCGTCGAGCAACAAGATGATGAAACCAACATCGTCTTCGCTCGCAACCCGGTCAGGTTGCCACCGCCGGTCGCAACATTGGTCAACGAACTGGTAGAAACCGCCATCGCCCATCCTCTGGCTACAAAGACTGGTTCGCCGTTCTTGTTTCCCAGCCGCACCGTGCCCGGGACGGCTCGTCATGCCCGCCCGGTGGGGGTCGCGATGACCGACCTCGATATCCCGGTCAGGATCAGCCGCAACTCCGCTCTCCGTACTCTCACCGAAGATCTACCTGCACCGGTGGTCGCCGACCTGCTCGGGTTGCATATCCATTCCGTCAGTCGGTGGGCCGACTACGCTCGCCGCGACTGGGCGCACTACCTCGATGCCCGAAGCAACCCACGAATCAACGACAACTAGATGATCACTAGCAGCAACGTCGTTGGCGGGGCGATGTCAAGGGGACTCTTTCGTAGTCCCGTCAAGTCCGATAACCGCCCCATATATCGGGTCAAAGACTGCATTTTGCAGGCAACCCTGCGAGATTGCGGAACATCTCGTAGAAGAATCCGGTCGGTCCACCGGGCATGCACCAGTCCGCTTGAACAAGGCGAATCAGTACATTGCGAAGCACGTTCAGGTACAGCGCGTTCGCGTCGTAGAGCTTTCCGGGCTCATCAATAGTGAAGAGCTGCCAGGCAATCATCCTGGCAGCTCTTCCTCGTGCGGGTCTCTTGGTGCCTACTTGAGCTCGAAGGTCATCGATCCGATCTCGTCCTGAAGGATCGTGGAGGCAACCAACTTCACAGGGGTTGTCGTGTCGGACAGCTCGTATGCGACCGCGTTAGTGACAGTGCCGCCCTTCTTGATCTTGCTTGTCTGCGAATCGAGGAAAGCAGCGTCCGGCAGTGAACCGACACCAAGCTTGTTCTCAGCGTTGGGGTCGTTGTCCTGGTACGCGGCGAAGAGGAATATCCATGCCGTCATAGGATCCGTCTCCTTGCCGGAGACGTTCGTCGTGTCGTACCAGAATGCGATGACGGGCTCCTTGCCGTGCTCGTTGCCCTTCTCACCTACTGGAATCGTCTTCACGTCGGTGATCTTGATCGTGACGTCCTTCGTGGTGAGGACGTTGTCCTCGAACGACGCCTCGGCGGGAGCTGCGGCCGGCGCGTTGACGGCGGCTGTCGAGCCCGCCTGCGGTGCGGCAGTCGATCCTGCCGAGCTGCAGCCGACGAGACCGCTAACCGCGATGCCGACGGTCGCGATGGTGAGAGAGAGCTTGCTGATGTAGTGCATGTGGTGTCCTTTGGTCAATGTCGAGCAATGATCAGAAACCGAGCAGCGGTCCAAACCTCCTGTGCGACCCGACTCCTCGTCGGCCAGAAGGTTTCCGCTGTGTCGCCGAGTTCAGGAACCGACGGTGGTGCCTCGTGCGGCAGACTCGTCGATCGCTGCTGGAGTCCGGGTTGTGACTGATGCTCCGTCTGAGATCACCGCAGCCAGGTTGTCTATGTGCTCGGGGTCGGCCTCGGTCGGGAACATCCACTGGACGTCGCGACGGTCCGTGGCTATGCCGATGGTTGGGCGTACGCCCGCAACATGATTCGAACGTGGGCGCACGTACCTAACCTCATCCAGCGAATAGATCGAGCCGAGTTCGCCGCGCCGCAGAAGGGTTTTCGGGGTGGCGGTGACGATCCGGCGGTTAGTTACAGCCATGAAGGTGCTCGAAGTGAGTTTCTCGACCACTGCGCCAGCCTTGCCTGGAGCCAGTGCGTCCCAGGTGGCGTCAACTCGTTTGGCAAGGATTGCTGGTACGACTCCAGTGAGGTTGTGAGGTCCTGCCTCGTAGGGGAACGCGACGCTGCGAAGCGTCTCGCCGTCCTCGAGGAACCACCGAAGGACACGCAGGTACGGGTCAAGATCAAGGCCCTCGGGCGCGCATACGGTCTCTGGTACGGCAGGTATCTCGATTGCCGGATGGAGCTTGTTGGCCAGGGGTTCGATGGCGTCGAGGAGTTGCTTGCACGTAAGTTGGGATGCCTTCGTATCCTTGCGCTTTCGCGTGAGCGGAGCCGTAGCTCGGTCAGGGAGTTCGGCGATGATCCGCAACTCACGCACGAGTGATGCCGTGAGTTGCCTGATCTCGCGGAGAGACTCGTCGATCTCGGCGGGTAAGTCCCGCGCGATCAGGTCGGCGAGCTGCGCTTCGCTCTCGTTGTTGGTGCTTCGGGTTCGGGCGAGCGCAGCACGGATCGCCTGGTAATCGGCGTATGTCTTCAGGGAACTGAATAGCGCATGAGTGTCGAAGACGATCGCCTCGGCGTTGGATTCGAGGTAGTGGCGGAGCGCACGCCCGTCCAGTTTCCGGATTTCCTGAATGTGTCCGTCCACGTTCTTTCGGTATTGGTTCATCTCTTTGCGGATCAGTGGACCGCTGGGAGCGATGGGCTCCCAGACAGAGTCCGTGATGGTGTCGAGTTCGTGAGCCTCCTGGAGTGCCTCATCGACGGCCTCCGCGAGTCCCTCGAGTTTGGCCCACTGCTCGTTTCGGATGGTCTTGAGTGTCTGTGTGGTGAGCGCGATGTTGGTGCGGGCGAGACCCGAAATCTCGCCGAGCTGCATCTGGAGCGCGATCATGGCCACGGCCGGGCCGATCGCTGCGATGGCCGTTGCGGCCGTCATCGACACGGGGATAAAGCGTGCCTGTGCGACCACCTTGCCATTCTGGAGGATCGCTCCGAGTTTGGCGCCGTCTTTTCCGGCCATCTGCCCGCCGCCCTTCAGCAGAGACAACGTCGCATCGTTGACCCGAAATAGGCCCTGCACGCTTGATGCAGCCTCCGCAATGTTTCCAACTACCGTGCCCACGTTGCCGAGCGAGCACAGAGCAGTAAAGAGTTGCGTTCGGTCGAATGACGGCACCAGATCAAGGCTGATGAGTTCAAGGCCTTCGGGGACTTCACCGAACACCACTGCGACACCAGGTGTCACCTCGACAAGGGTTGTGGATGATGCGATCTCCAGAGCATCCGAGCTGTTCTGCCCCTCTTCATCAGGTCGCCTGTCAATGCCGTCGACATCGGCGCCGCCGTTGACGGTCTTGACGGCCAGGCGCACCAGATCGGTCGCGGTGTATCCGGGCCAGCCGTGCAGGATTCGGCGCCAGCGCGCCGGCACTGCGGATGAGCCCCACCGGGCACCGAGCAGGCCACCGGCGATCGCGGCGGTGGTGTCGGTGTCGCCGCCGGCGCGGACCGCGGCTTCGAGTGCGAGTTGGAGGTGGCGGGCGTCGCCGGCGTCGGTGGTGGTGATCGCCCACCAGGCAGTCTGCAGGGCGTGTACCACCCAGCCGTTGTTCGCGAAATCTTCGGGGGAGCCGTGTTCGGCCTGATCGAGCAGCGGTCCCCAGAACTCGGCGACGTCGGCCGGGGCGATGGACAGGTAGCCGCGGACCCCGTCGAAGGTGCCGTGCAGAACAGCGTGGCGGATCGCGTACGTCCACAGCTGGCAGGCCTGGACGGCGCGTTCGTCGTCGTGGGTGAGCGATGCGATTCGAGCGGCAGCGTCGATGCATTGCTCTGGATTGTCGAGGTAGGCGAGCGCTACGGGTGCGGTGCGCATCAGTGAGCCGTTTCCGCCTTTGCGTCCGGTAATTGCCTGGGCGCGGGCAGTCATGGCGTCGGCGCTGCCGGGACGCTGTGAGAGCACTGCGCGGGTCTGCTTGCCGATGCCCGCCGGGTTCGATTCGAACCACCGAACGAACTGTGCTGCAACGCCATCCAGACCGGCGCCGTGACCGATATCCGTGCCGGTGGCGGCGACTTCGGCAATGGCTATTGCCATGGCCGTGTCATCGGTCCATTCACCCGGTGCCCAATTCAACGACCCGCCGCCGGTCATCCCGATGGCAGTGTCCGCGCTCAGGTGGGCGAATTCGTAGCCGGCACCGAGTGCGTCACCGGCGGCGGTAGCAAGCAGAACTCCTGCTGCGCGATCGGACTGCTGTGTGTTCAGCTCCACTACGTCTCCTTTGATCAATTTTGCGCTAAGCATAGATCAGATTTGAGATAATATGCAAGAGTGAATGAATGGACAGACACGAAAGGCAAGACTCTTGAGGACTACGCGCGCCCCTCGGTGGCGGTGGATGTTGCAGTGTTGACGTACTCCGGCGGCGCACTACAGGTGTTGGTGGTCGAGCATCGCCGTCGGGGTTTGGCGTTGCCCGGAACTTTCTTGCACGAGGGCGAACTACTCACCGACGCAGCGGAACGGGCGCTGCGCACCAAAGCGGGCCTGGTCGGTACACAGTTTCACCAGCTGGCGATGTTCGATGATCTCGCCCGCGACGACCGGGGCTGGGTCCTATCGATGGCCCACACCGCCGTCGTGCCTGCCGCGGACCTTCCTGCCGACGCGATCCTGGTGATCGTGTCGGGTGGGACGGTGGATCAGGAGTTGGCGTTCGACCATGCCGATATGGTGCGGCTGGCGGTTGAGGACTTGCGAACGCGGTATGCGGCGCAGGTCGACCCCGCTGGTCTGCTGGGGGACTCGTTCACCGTGCTGGAACTGCGTCAACTCTACGAGGTGATCTTCGATCGTGAGTTACAGAAGGACGCGTTCCGGCGCCATGTCATCGAGGCGCTCGAGAGCACGGGGGAGATGTCGAACCCGGGTAACGGTCGGCCTGCTGAGATGTTCCGCAGGAAAGACGAGGGTCGACTGCCAGCGCAAGCGTCGGTGTTACTGACCGGGTAGCAGCATCCGTTGCCTCAGGTTCTCCAATCTTGAGTAGGCACTGCTGACCGGGACCTTTGGCGTGTCTGAGGCGGCAACGCCTGGGCTTCCTGCAATTTGAATGTTGCGACGCGATCAGACGACGACATCGCCGGAGCCTGCTTGGGTTGTGGGGTCTTCTCCACCTTGGTCGACGACCAGCCCGAAAAAATACCAGCCGGCTTGTCGACGGCAGGCGTCCGAGAACCGCCCTTATGTCAGCTCGAACGACCCATTAATTGTGAGACTGGACTAACTGTGTTTCGGCCATTTCCATAGATTTCCGACCGGGCCACGCCGGACGGTGAACGTAATCGCCCAGCGCAGGCTAGCTGCGCCCTTGAAATCTGATTCCAACCCGCAACCTAGGATTTAGTCATGGCAGTTCTACGTACTTGTGTCCGTTGCGGGGGAGTCTCCGACTGGGTCTTGGAACTGTGCCGGTCCTGCTATAAGTCCGCACGGAGGGAGTGGAACGCGACGCGTCCCGCTCGTCTGGCTGAGGCGAAGAAAATGGAAGAGGCGCTCGCCCTCGAACGTCGCAGATCTCAAAAACGTGCATCGAGGAACAACGATTCAGGCAGGGAGGCAAACGTTTCCCGGGACGCCCGAAAGACCAGTTCTCAGGGGCCAAGCGCGAATGTCGCTGTGCTGCGCAACGTCGTTCTTGCAGGACTCGGCGAAGCAGCCACTCGCGCATCAATCCGTGAAATGCGGCAGTGGATCCCCGGGATCGTGGATCGGTATATGAAGAATCTGCCGAGGTCGATTGCCGAAGCGCTGCGCGCGGAGTTGGCAAGCCAGGGGTTCGTGGGAAACGACGCAATGGTGAAGTTCGGCCAGGAGGTCGTCAGTGACATATCGAAGCAGCGTCAGAGCGCCTTCCGCGGAGTCTCACGTGGCGGACTCCCTGGGAACCGTCGGTAAAGATCGTTCTCGAGTAGTCGATTCCGTCGTCCTTCGCAGCTTGATTAAGTACAGAGTGGACACCCCTGGTCAATAGCAAAGGCGCATGTTGGGCGGTGCGGACCGGGCATCGCCGGCGTCGCCGACACAAATACCGCGCAAGCCGGATTGACTATTTCGTTGTCGACGTGTCGGTTCAGGGTGACACGATGAACCGATTGCTCGTTGACGAAAGGTGAGGTGCGTGGCAGATAGTTCTTCTGACGGTGTTCCGGCTCGTCTGGAGGACCTCCAGTCAGGTGTGATGTTGATCGGCGTTGCTTCGGAGCCGGTGACGATCGTGGCCGTGGATCGGTACGGCACCGAGGCAGTGACCGTGACCTTCAAAGACGCCTCGGGCGGCCTCGGACAGCAGGTGCTGTACCGGCTCGACGAGGAGCGCCTGCGGATCGCGACCCCCCAAGCGCGGTGGGGTTTCGACGCCGACCCTGCCGACTTCCGGGTTGCCACCGAGGCCCTGCGGATCCGGATGGCCGGTCTGCACGATCCGATGGTCGCCGTCGCATCGAGCGCTGTGGATCCGTTGCCGCATCAGATCCGAGCGGTCTACGGGGAACTGCTGCCACGAACACCTCTGCGGTTTGTCCTGGCCGATGATCCCGGCGCAGGAAAGACCGTGATGGCCGGGCTGTATGCGAAAGAGCTGATGCTCCGCGGAGACCTGTCCCGAATGCTGATCGTCGCACCCGGCTCACTGGTCGAGCAATGGCAGGACGAGCTTGCGACGAAGTTCGGAATCGCGGCCGAGTTGCTGTCTCGGGAGTTGATCGCTTCCTGCGTGGATACCAATCCGTTCGACCGGCACCCGATCCTGATTGCCCGGATGGATCAACTCGCCCGCAACGATGACCTACTCGTGTTGCTCGACTCGAGCGAATGGGATCTTATCGTCGTCGACGAGGCGCACCGGATGTCGGCGAGTTGGTGGGGCGGACAGCTCGACACGACCCGCCGCTACCAACTCGGTCAAAAGCTCGGTGAGATCACCCGCCATCTCCTGCTGATGACCGCCACCCCACACTCGGGCAACGAAGCCAGCTTTCAGGCTTTCATGGCCTTGGTGGACCCGGACAGGTTCGAGGGCGAATACCGGGAAGGGGCGCACACAACCGACACTTCCGGGTTGATGCGGCGGGTGGTCAAGGAAGAACTGCTCACTTTCGAAGGCAAACCGTTGTTCCCCGAGCGGATCGCCGAAACCGTTCCTTACACCCTCTCCGACGGGGAACAGCACCTCTACGAAGAAGTGACGCGGTATGTGCGGGAAGAAATGAACAAGGCCGGCCAACTCGGCAACGACAACCCCCGGGCCCGCACAGTCGGATTCGCCCTCACCGTGCTCCAGCGTCGCCTTGCGTCCTCGACTCATGCGATCGTGCGATCACTGCAGCGACGCCGCGACCGACTCGAGAGCAAACGTCGTGACATGCTCACCCCGCAACCGCGGCTGCTCGATGACACCACACTCGGGGCCAGGCTCGCCGACCCCGACGAACTCGACTCCCACGAACTCGAGGACCTCGAGGAACAGGTCGTCGATGCGGCGACTGCTGCCCGCACTGTTGCCGAACTCGACGTCGAAATCGCCCAACTTCAGAAACTCGTCGCACTCGCAGAGCAGGTTCGCGACTCCGGTGAGGACCGGAAATGGGCGGAACTGCGATCTCTGCTCTTGGACGCAGACCTGTTGCGCGACCCACAAGGCGCACCGCGGAAGCTGATCGTGTTCACCGAACACAAGGACACCCTCTTCTACCTGACCGAGCAGATCCGCAACATCCTCGGCCGGCCCGACGCGGTGGTGACCATCCATGGCGGTACCCGCCGTGAGGAGCGCCGCGGTATCCGTGAGCAGTTCACCCACAACCCCACCACCCAGGTTCTTGTCGCCACCGACGCTGCCGGTGAAGGCTTGAACTTGCAGGCTGCGCACCTGATGATCAACTACGACCTGCCGTGGAACCCGAACCGTATCGAGCAACGCTTCGGCCGCATTCACCGCATCGGGCAAAAGCACACCTGTCGACTGTGGAACCTCGTCGCCGCAGGCACCCGCGAGGGCCAGGTATTCACCCGACTCCTCGAGAAAATGGAAACCCAGCGCCGCGCCTACGGTGGACGACTCTTCGATGTCCTCGGAGACGCGTTCGCCGACCAGCCGCTACGCGGGTTGTTGATGGATGCCGTCCGCTACGGCGACGACCCCGCCCAGCTCGACAAACTCAACCAGATCATCGACGCCGAGGTCGCCCGCGGACTCTCCGACCTCCTCGACGAGCGTGCCCTCGCCCGCGAGAGCCTCGACCCGCACGAGCTCGAACGGTTACGCCGCGAGATGGACGAGGCCCGCGCCCGCAAACTCCAGCCGCACTATATTGCCGCGTTCTTCAAAGATGCCTTTGCCCGCGCCGGCGGCCGTCTCACCCGCCGCGAAGCCGGACGATTCGAGATCACCAACGTCCCGGCCGCACTACGTGCCCGGCAGCGACCCGGGGCAGCCTTGCCAATAGCCTCGCGATATCACCGGGTCACGTTCGACACCGCCAACATCGACGCAGACGGAGGGACGAGAGCCGAGTTCCTCGCCCCCGGACATCCTCTGCTCGACACAGTCCTCGATGCCACCATCGAGACTCACCGTCATGCCCTCGAATCGGGCACAGTCCTGTTCGATCCCACAGACCCTGGTGAGCAGCCGCGTCTGATCGTCGCAGTGACCGGGGAAATCATCGACGGCACAGGTCAAGTGGTCTCCAAACGCTTCGAATTCATCGCACTGACCCCAGACGGTCAAGCAACCAGCTGTGGGCCGGCGCCATACCTGGACCTGCACCCGCTGCCCGATACCGCCCGCACCGCCGCGGACAGTGTGCTTGCGCAGGCGTGGCTCGCCGGCGGGGTTGATCGGCTCGCCGAATCGTGGGCAATCGCCCACGCCCAACCCCAGCACTTGGACGAAGTCCGGTCCCGGGTACTGCCACTGGTGGAAAAGACCCGCACCGCGGTGCACAAACGACTCACGCAACAGGTCAACTACCTCGACAGTGAAGCTGCACGTATCCGCGATAGTAACTCCTCAGCCCAGCGCGGTCGTCCGACGAAGAACAAGCAGAACCCCGAGCGCCTCGAAGCCCGAGCCCGTGACCTCGAGGCACGCCTGGATGCCCGAACCACCGAGCTCGACCGGCACGCCCGGCTCGCGGCGAAACCACCCCGCGTCGAAGGAGCTGCCCTGATCATTCCGGCAGGGATGCTGCCGGGCCCGGTAGCTACATACGCCCGGGATACTGCCCGTGTCGAACGCCGCGCGGTCGACGCGATCCTCGCGGCAGAACGCGCACTCGGCAGGGTCCCCGAGGAGATGCCACACAACAACAAGGGCTACGATATCCGCTCCCTCGATGCGGACGGCCGCTACGTGTTTATCGAGGTCAAAGGGCGCGTCGAAGGTGCGGAAGATTTCACTGTCACATTCAACGAAGTCCTCTACGGCAAGAACGTCCCCGATCAGCACCGCCTTGCCCTCGTGGCCGTCAGCGATCAAGGGCCGGACCACGATCAACTCCGATACGTGCACGAGCCGTTCCGTCGTATCGACATGGGCGACCTCGCCGCCACCGAGGTGCGCCTCGATTGGGCCAAGACTTGGGCGAAAGGAACCTCACCCTCCTAAGGGGATAACTTCAATTCAAACTCTCTGACCAGGACCGACCCGGGAGATGGCCGGATCGCCCGCTAATGTTCACACCACACTTGCCGCGTCAGCGGCGACTCCGTAGACAAGGATCCGCCCCGTGCCCGCCGAACCCTCCACCCCCGTGCTTCGTCGTAAGTTGATCGAGGTGGCCATACCTCTGGAAACGATCAATAAGGAGTCGGCGCGGGAAAAGTCCATCCGCCACGGGCACCCCTCAACGTTGCACCTATGGTGGGCTCGGCGCCCCTTGGCGGCTGCCCGCGCAGTGCTGTTTGCGCAGCTGGTGGACGATCCCTCCTCCCACCCCGATCGTTTTCCTACCGAAGAGTCTATAAATAAGGAACGCAAGCGCTTGCATGAGATGATCGAACGTCTCGTGCTATGGGAGAACTCGAATGACGAACGTCTGTTCGCAGAGGCACACCAGGAGATCCTGAATTCCACCGATGGCAACCCGCCGCCTATTCTCGACCCATTCGCCGGGGGTGGTTCCATCCCGATGGAGGCGCAGCGTCTGGGGCTCGAGGCCCATGCCTCGGACCTGAACCCGGTGGCTGTGTTGATCAACAAAGCCCTGATCGAAATTCCCCCGAAGTTCGCCGGCCGCCCGCCTGTGTTCCCCGGCACGGCAGACTCGCAGATCAACAACTGGCCTCGCGCAACCGGGCTTGCCGAGGATGTCCGCCGCTACGGACAGTGGATCAGCGACGAAGCCGAGAAACGAATCGGTCACCTGTACCCGAAGGCAAAGCTGGACAACGGTAATGAGACATCCGACGCAAAGGTGATTGCTTGGGTCTGGGCGCGCACGGTGACCTGTCCGAACCCGGCCTGCGGAATTACTATGCCGCTGGTGCGGTCGTGGTGGCTGGGAAAGAAGAAGAATAAGGAGGCGTACGTCGTCCCATCCGTAGTGGACGGGAAGGTCGAGTTTTCCATCGGAGGCGACGCTAAAACCGCTCCGACCAAGGAGAACGACGGTACCATCGGGCGCACCGGGGCGACCTGTATTGGATGCGGGTCGGCGGTGGAATTGAACTACATCCGCGCTGAAGGACGAGCAGGGCGCATCGGCTCACAGCTGATGGCAACGGTCGCAGAGGGCAAGCGAATGCGGATCTACCTGGAGCCAACGTCAGAACACGAAGCGGCGACGAAATTGTCGCGCCCTGTGGATTCGCCTGACGGCGAAATTGCGACGAATCCCCGATGGTTCTCAACACCCGCCTTTGGAATGACAGAATTCGCAGACCTGTTCACCGCACGCCAACTCACCGCACTCACCACCTTTAGTGACCTGGTCCCCGAAGCCCGCGAGCGGGTGCTCGCGGATTCGCTGGCCATGGGCATGGATGAGGGCATTCGGCTTGAAGCTGGAGGCACTGGCGCGGCAGCGTATGCCGACACCATCGCCACATATCTAGGACTAGCACTGGATAGAGCAGCAATGTCGGGCAATAGTCATTGTCGATGGAATCCGACAGGCGAAAAGATCCAGCATATTTTCGGGCGCCAAGCAATCCCAATGTTGTGGGACTTTGGCGAAACCAATATTTTTGGGACAGCTACCGGAAGTTGGAAGAGCTGCTTGGAAATGAACGCGAACGGATTAAGTCAACTCTCAACCACGAGAATGGCAGTGGCGCTGCAGCAGGACGCACGATCAGTTCATCTAGATGGCATGCTGCTCTCAACGGATCCGCCATACTACGATAATGTTGGATATTCCGATCTATCCGACTTTTTCTACGTGTGGCTGCGCCGATCCCTGCGCGCGATTCATCCGAAGCTGCTAAGTACTTTATTGGTTCCCAAAAATGACGAACTCGTCGCCAACCCGTACCGCCACAACGGAAAGGAAGGAGCACATAATTTCTTTGAGAACGGCTTTCGGGAGGTGTTTCGTCGCGCCCGAAAATCCGCGTTGCCAGGATTCCCAATCACCGTCTTTTACGCATTCAAGCAATCCGAAACGACCGCAGATGGCGAAGCATCAACTGGATGGGAAACTGTACTAGAAGGGATGATCCAGTCGGGATGGACGATAACCGCGACATGGCCAGTGCGCAGCGAGATGGGCAGCCGGATGGTTTCCCAGGGCACTAATGCCCTCGCTTCCTCGATCGTTTTGGCCCTGCGTCCGCGCCCAGACGATGCACCCTCCATCGATCGCCGCGGCTTTATCAACGCTCTCAAGGAAGAACTCCCGGCCAAACTTAAGGAACTCCAGCAGGGAGCGATCGCCCCTGTTGATCTTCCCCAGGCTGCGATCGGTCCCGGCATGGGGGTTTTCTCCCGCTATTCCGGCGTGCTCACCGATGACGGTAGCAAGATGACTGTCCGTGCAGCATTATCCCGGATCAACGAGATCCTCGATGAGGTGCTGGCCGAGCAGGAAGGAGACTTCGACGTCGATACCCGTTTCGGGATCGCTTGGTTCCGTCAGCACGGCTTCGACGCCGGATCCTTCGGTGATGCAGACAATCTCGCGCGCGCCCGCAACGCATCGCTTGATCATCTCGAGCGTGCCGGCATCCTGACCAAACCTGCCGGCAAGGTCACACTGCTCTCTCCCGAAGCGTTGGACGCGATGTACGCGGAGAAGGAGTACGATCCCTCGACCGATCAGCACATCAGCGCGTGGGAAGTGGTGATGCACCTGTCCCGTCTGCTTACAGCAAAAGGCGTGCCCGCCGCCGCGCAAATACTCGCGGACGTCCCGGCGTCGATCGACCGCGACCTCTGCAAGGAGCTGGCGTTCCTACTGTTCGCGATCGCCGAGGACCGCAAGCAAACCAAGCTCGCCGTTGATTTCAACGCCCTCGGCACTGCTTGGAATGACATTGTGGCCGAATCGCGTAACGCGGCAACCCAACTCACGTTCGACGCATAGGGGATCGACATGGCACTAAGCAACCGTGACCGCATCGGCCGCGCCTTCGAACTCTTCGGCACTGCGCTCGACGAGTTCCATACATACGTCCTTGCGAAGGAAATCCCTGCTGGCCAGGACTGGACCGCGCTGCTGGCCCTCAAGGATTCTCCAAAGAGTGGCAGCGGCAGGACTTACAGTCGCACCGATCCGCAGAATGGTCTGCGTATGGTCACCGAGCAGATCCCGAATCAGCTCCGCAAGGGTTGGTACCCGTACTCCGACCATCTCTCGCGCACCGAGCAGAGCTGGGCGACGGAGCTGCGTGATGTGCGAAATACTTGGGCGCACAACGGTTCCTTCACTGCCGATGACGCCTACCGCGCCCTCGATACTGCCGAACGGTTCCTGCGTGCGATCGGCGCACCCGACGCCGCAGACGAGGTCCGCCGCTCCAGGATCGACTTGATGCGGTTGAGCTCGGACAAGGAGGATCGCAAGGTCGTTAAAGCCTCTCCGGCCGCGGAGGTCGGCTCTGCCGGCCTCGAACCGTGGCGCCTGGTGCTGCGTCCGCACGAGGACGTGGCCAGTGGCAACTTCCACGCTGCCGAGTTCGCCGCCGACTTGGCAATGGTGTCGCGCGGTGAGGGCGATAGCGAATACACCGACCCTATCGAATTCTTCCAGCGCACGTTCCTCACAGAGGGCTTACGTGATCTCACCGTCCGTGCAGTCAAACGTCTGTCAGGTGATCTCAATGCAGCACCGATCATCAACCTGCAAACCAACTTCGGTGGCGGCAAGACCCACTCGATGCTCGCCGTGTGGCATCTCGCATCAGGTCGTCCACTGGCCGACTATCCGCAGGAAGTCCAAGACGTGCTCGCCGGCCAAGAACTCCCCAAAGCCCGCCGGGTCGCGCTCGTCGGCACCCAAATCCAGGCCGGCGCAGTCAAGGAGATGGCAGACGGCACCAAGGTCAACACGCTGTGGGGCCTGATGGCCTGGCAGCTCGGCGGCCGCGAAGCCTACGAGATCATCCGACAGTCCGACGAGGCGCGCACCAACCCCGGTGACGCGCTGCGCCAACTTTTCCAGCAGTTCGGTCCCGCAGTGATCCTCATCGACGAGTGGGTCGCCTACGCTCGCCAGCTCTACGGACGCGAGGACCTGCCCGACGGCACTTTCGACACCCAATTCACCTTCGCGCAGGCGCTGACCGAAGCAGCGAAAGCTGTCCCCGGCACCCTCGTGCTCATCTCCATCCCGGCGTCCGCCGAGATGAAGGACGGCGAGTACGTCGGTGATGAGGAGGAGGTCGGCGGCGAGAACGGCCGCGAGGCGCTGAAGATGCTCCGCAAAGCCGTCGGCCGGGTCGCAGATCAGTGGCGCGCCGCCAACGCTGAGGAGAGCTTCGAGATCGTCCGCCGCCGGTTGTTCGAAACCCCGGACAGTCAGGCCATCGCGAAGATCAACGCAACCTCACAGAAGCTCGTCGACTTCTACCGTGATCACCGCTCCGAGTTCCCTCGTGAGGTGCTCGAGAACGACTATCTGGACAGAATCCGCCGCTGTTATCCGATCCATCCCGAACTCTTCGACAGGCTCTACGAGGACTGGTCCACGCTGGACAAGTTCCAGCGCACTCGTGGCGTGCTGCGGCTGATGAACACGATCGTCGGGCAGTTGTGGCGGGAGAACGACACTGCACCGCTGATCATGCCCGGATCGGTGCCGCTGCGCGCCGACAAGGTTGTCACCGAGCTCGCCCAGTACCTCGATGACAAGTGGAAAGCACTGATCGACACCGACGTCGATGGGCCTAACTCCGCCCCAGCGCAGGTGGACAAAGCGAATACTTTGCTCGGGACTCGGCTGACCACCCAACGTCTGGCTCGCACAGTGTTCATGGGTGCTACCCCGACCCTGAGATCGGCGCATAAAGGCCTGGACAAGCAGCGGGTATTCCTCGGGACCGCCATGCCGGGCGACGTTCCCGGCAACTTCCACTCGGCCCTCAACCATCTCGCAAACACTGCAACGTACTTCTACAACTCCGAGTCGCTGTACTGGTACGACACCCAGGCCAACACCACCCGCACCGCCCGTGACCACGCAGAACGACTCCACAAAGAGGAGGTCTGGAACGAGGTCATTAAACGGCTGCAGACTCACCGCAAGACCGCCGCTGACGGGTTCACCGCCGTGCACGTGGCACCGGAGAGTTCAGCCGATGTGCCCGACCAGCAGGAGGTTCGCCTGGTCATCGTGCCGCCGTCACACACCCACACCAAAACCGACTCCGACGCAGTTGCTTGGGCCCGCGATGTCACAGAACACCGCGGCAACGCCGCCCGCAGCCATCGGAACATGGTTACTTTCCTCGCAGCCGACGCGACCAGGTGGAAGGAACTCGACACCGCGGTCCGCGACTTCCTCGCATGGTCATACGTACGCGACAACGCCGACAAGAGTCTGGGCCTGACATTCGCGCAGCGTGAGCAGGCTGTCGATCGGGTCGCCATGCACGACCGGACTGTGCGAGACCGCCTGCTCGAGACCTACCAGTGGGTGCTGGCACCCACCCAGCCAGACGCCACCCGTCCGTTGACGATCGAGGCGAAGAAAGATTCCAGCGGTGAGCAGCTCGCTGTCCGGGCTGCCGCGCGCCTGCGCAACGAGGGATGGTTGACGATTCAGCGTGGTCCGGCGCTGATCCGACACGATCTCGACGGCCGGCTACGCGCGGCCTGGGAACGCGACGGCCACCTCACTTTCGGGCAGTTGTTCGGTTTCTACACGACGTACCCGTATCTCGCTCGGTTGCGCGACCGCACAGTATTGGAGGAGGGCGCACTCTCGGTATTCGACGAATTGATTTGGCAGCAAACTGGTTTCGCGTTCGCCGACAGTTGGGACGGCACCGACTACGTCGGTCTGGTGTTGCCCTCAGACAAGGTGACACCGCCGCAAATGACGGATTCGCTGCTGCTGGTACAGCCGGCACGAGCAGAGGCACAGCGTAAGCGAGAAATCGCAGCTATCACACCGCCCGAAAACTCTGATGAAGGCGCCACAGGAGCTGACACAGATCCCGAGACAAATACCGAAGCGGAATCTGGTGAAACAGCGAGCGGGACATCCGCAGTATCTCGCGCCGGAGGAAAGCGAGACGGCGGAAAACCGGTCGTGGTGGCGCGAAAGAACCGATTCTTCGGCTCGACTGAACTGAACTCGGACTTCTACGTCCGCGACTTCAACAAAATCACCAACGAGATCATTCAACACCTCGCTGCCGCAGACGGAGTGCAACTCGAAGTGAGAATTGAGATCACTGCAACGACTCCTACAGGGTTCGATGACAACAAGATCCGAACAGTCAGCGAGAACGCCACTGTTCTCAAATTCGATCAGGCAGGTTTCGAGATCGAATAGCGCACTACGACCTTCCGCACGATGCTCCTGCAATCCCAGGGAAAGGAACGGTGAAGAGAAGCGCTCTCTGTGGCGAGAACGGATGGTTCTTCGATTTCGGACAGTCCCACTCCTGACAGAATCTGTGTTTTCTTTCCGGTCGGCTAATGGGATCGTGGAAGCTTGCAAAAACATTCCAGCACGACAGTCAGCGGATTCGATAGCAATAATTTGCCTAGTTCGGAAGCGGTCCAAGCCCAGGACGCTATGCGACGCCTACAGCATCCAGTTCCACGGGTGCGGGACAGTGTCTGTTTCAACAAAAATTATTGAATTCAACTGATTGTGAGGAAGTGGCTCGATGGCGAAGGATGGCTGGGAGTTTTGGCGAGTTAACCGTGTGTCGAGCGGTGAACTTGAGTGGCTTGCGATCACTCGACCGGGAGCGCGCGCTGCAATCGATCGGCAAAAGGTATGGACGCTTCTGCCGAAAAGTCGTGCGTTCGTAGCGAATTGGTACCTGACCGAGGACTATGGCCGTGAGGATGACCAGTATGAATGGACCTACGAGAACATCGATTCGACGGACGCGCGCGCCGTTGCACTCGATGTACCGGAGCCTTCAGTCGCGGCAGTGTCTCGGTTGATGCATCCGGAGTCATGTCTCACGTTGAATCAGATCGATCGATATCCTGTGGACAAACTCTTAGGTAAACGAGTCTACGAAAAGCTTGAGGCGCGTCGCTGATTATTTCGCCGAAACATCTGAAGACAGCTTCCGATGGTATTCACGACATCTTCACATATTGCGACACTCACGATGCTGAAGAATTCGGTTGAAGGCGTCACTCGTACGGCCCCTGCTTACGGCACCCACCTGCGCATTCATCGTACGAAACCGCCATTTCGTTGGAGCCACTGGAGTGCTGCAAGTGGAGAGTCAGGGATGCTTGTGTTGACTGGCGTCGGTGACGCTGGATCAGGAGTGGTCGCACCGAATTTGTTCCACGGGAACTTGTCGAACAGGTCCGTATAATGACCGTTGTTGAGCTCAATTTCATCTCCACTATCGAACCACTTCAGCACACCGCACTTGCTACGGTCTGACTCCGTGACCTGAGCTCTGTGATGAATGATGTCGTTGCGAACCAGTCGGAGATCTCCGAAATAGCCGACCTTCACCTCGTCAGACTTCCTCTCAGTGAGCGTTGCCAACCGATGTCGGTAATCACCCTCCCACTCTTCGTAGAACGAAGGTATCCAGGCACGGTTGAACCATCGAAAGATCTCGGTTCCAGGTCCAAAAGTCGTGAGCTGGTTGTCAATCTGCTGTGTCGTCAGCGTCGGCTCGACGACCAGTTGGATGCCATCTTTGTGGGCAAAATCCAAGTAGATTGGCCGGTTTCGACTCACGGAATAGGACTGACGGACTTTTAGAAGGGCTATGACTGCTCCACCTGATGGCGCTAGCCGAGCCATCATCACGTGTCGGCGTAATGACTCGAATACGTCTTCTGCCAGTTGCTGCGCGTCTTCCATGTGCCAATCCTGCAGGAGGGTACCGACATGAATTCTCGTAAGCGAGCGGGTGGGTGGTGAGTACTTTTCTGTGTTGCCGCTGGTGCGTGTCAGCAGAATCGACCGTATGCCATAGATGGGATGTTGACTCGCGAACTCAGAAACGCTGAATGTCATAATTCCTGTCGAGAATGGATCTTGGTCTCAACACGTCAACGCATCACTACTGGTGACATGATGCGTGATCGTGGAGGCATGGATGGGCAACAAGGCGCTCGGGTTCACTATGGATCAAGAGAACACGATCTGGGAGATGTGGCGTCGCGGTGATTCGCTGAGTGCGACCGGGCGGGTCCTCGGGGAGAGTGTCCCTCAGATCGGCCGGTTCCTGCGTAAATCCGGCGGTATCCGGCCGCTCCCACGTCGTCGGCGAGCATCGCATCTCACGGCCGGGGAGCGTGAAGAGATTTCCCGTGGGATCGCCGCCGGTGACAGCGCTCGGACGATCGCCGACAAACTCGGAAGATCCCCGTCCACGATCGCACGGGAGATCGCCCGCAACGGCGGCCGCGAACACTATCGGGCGACCCCGGCGGATGCCGCAGCGTATGTCCGCGCACGCCGCCCTCAAATCTCGACTCTCTCTACCAGGCATTTTCTGCGGGAGGTTGTCACAGGGAAGCTGAGTGAGCAGTGGTCACCGCAGCAGATCTCCGCCTGGCTCCGGCGCGAGTATCCGTCCGATCCGCAGATGTGGGTTTCGCACGAGACGATTTACCGTTGCCTGTATATACCGTCGCGACAAGTATTCGACGACACAAAATTTCACGAACTGCGTACTGATCGGCGGATCCGCCGGCCTCGTGGGAAGAAACGCTCCCACGGGCGCGGGCAGATACGGAACAGGGTCCCCATCGATCACCGCAGCCCAGCAGCGGATGCTCGTAGCGAGCCCGGACATCTGGAAGGTGATCTCGTGTTCGGCACCCGCCCGTCGGCGGTCGCGACTTTGGTGGATCGGCAATCACGCGTCACCCATGTGGTGGCATTGCCGGACGGGTACCGGGCCGAGACGGTTGCGGACGCCTTGATTGCCTATCTGGGCCGGTTGCCTGCGCATCTGCGTCGGTCGTTGACGTGGGATCGGGGACTGGAAATGGCCGCGCACGAGCGCATCACCGCAGCACTCGACCTGCCCGTCTACTTTTGCGCCCCGCATCATCCGTGGCAACGAGGGACGAACGAAAATACGAACGGGCTCCTGCGCCAGTACCTGCGCAAGAACGCTGACCTGCGCACTTTCAGCCAGGAGGGCCTGAATTCGATCGCGGCGAGACTCAACGATCGGCCTCGTCGGGTGCTCGACTGGGACAGTCCACGACAACGAGAAGACCAGGTGCTCGGTTCCTCCGCAGTTGGATAGCAAAGCTGGCCATAACGGCGGTTGGCATGATGATGGTCATGGCTGCCACCGGACTCCCCGAACTCGATGTCGCCCGTATCGTGAAGTACTGCGCCAGTAGAGTTCCCGATCGTCTGCGTCATGAGATTCGGGTCGAATGCGACATCGCGCCGCGCCATGTCACGATCTGCGAATGCCGGCCGCCGTGGCGTGAGGACTTCGGCCCGGAATGGACGCGATTCCCGATCGCCCGCCTGTATTACACGAAGAAAACCGGGCTGTGGACTCTGTATTGGCGGGACCGGAACCTCAAATTTCACCGCTACCAGTTCTTGGATCCGAGCCCTCACGTTCAGGATTTGCTCGATCACATCGAAAGCGGTGGGGATCCGATCTTCTGGGGTTGATCCGTTATCCTCGGTGATGCGTTGACCTATTGAGACCAAGATCGTTTTTCGACACCGTCCTGAGTCGACGTACGCCCAGCTCATCCCTGTCTGAAACTCGTGTCGTAAAACTATGTCGAATAACCCTGACGTCGGGTATTTTCGACAGATGTTGTTCGGTTACGCACGAGTCTCCAGTGCAGATCAGAATCCCGCTCACCAAGTCGACGCGTTGGCGCGGGCGGGCGTCGAGGTCGAGAACATTCATGTCGATCACACCGGCGGCGCGAAGGCGTCACGGCCACAGTTGGATGCTGTTCTGCAGCGAATGCGCGACGGTGACACGCTGGTGATCACCCGCCTCGACAGGCTGGGCCGGTCGGTTCTGCATCTGATCACGCTCGGTGCCGATCTGCGTGGGCGGGGGATCGGGTTGAAAGTCCTCGAGCAGGGAATCGATACCGCCACCGCCGAAGGTCGGGCGATGTTCGGGATGCTGTCGGTACTCGCGGAACTTCAGCGTGAGCTGATTGTGGCGATTATCTATACGCGTCGGTTTCCTGTGAGGGACATGGGGTTACGACACGCCTGCTGACGTCCCTCGCGGATATCCCACACCCAGTGAGTGACGGGGATTAGCTTCGAAGTGTGAATGGTCCGTTTGTTGCCGAGAAGGCGATCGGGCCTGTCGCCGGCAAGGTGACGTGGCTGGTGCTCGATGATCGGCTCGATCCGGTCGATGAGGTCACCCAGTTCGCGTTGTATCTCGACGGCGGCGGCGCGAGCGTCAACACGTTGCGGGCCTACATTCCCCGGCTTGCCCGGTTCCTGAATTGGTGCCATTTCCAGGTAGTGGAGTGGACCAAAATATCTCTGCCGCAACTGATTTTGTACAAGCGGTCACTGGAAGCGGAACCGGGACCCTCCGGTCGGGTGCGTGCCGGCAAGACGGTGAACGCACACATCACGGCGATCGTCGAGTTTCTCAGGTACTGCGCCCGGATGGGCGTGATCGACGACGCGGTCGTCGACAAGTTCGTCGAGGCCAAACATCTGCGCTTTGCTCCGGAGACGATGCCGCAGCGCGAAAACGGCGCGCATCGATACATCACCGCGAAGGTCATCAAGGCCAAGGAAGTGACGCGGCCACCGGAATCCCTCAGCGACGACGAGGTGACCGCGCTCCTCGTAGCGACGGCGAACGTCAGGGACTTCCTACTGATCCAGTTGATGGTCGAGACCGGATTGCGTGTCGGCGAGACCCTGGGGTTACGCCGGGAAGACCTGCATTTCCTTCCGGACTCGAAGGCCTTGGGCTGCGCCCTGCCCGGCGCCCATCTGCATGTGCGACGCCGGGCCAACGAGAACCACGCGCTCGCGAAGAGTCACTACCCGCGCAGTGTCCCGGTCGGCCCGCAGACGACCACGGCCTACCGCGACTACCAGTACGAACGTGATCGGCTTGTACCCGACAGTGGATGCGATTTCGTGTTCATCAACCTGTACTCGACGTCGGCGCCCGATACCGCCATGAGATATCAGAACACCCGAAACTGCCTGACCCGAGTGGCTCGCCGTGCGGGGGTGGAGGCGCGGCTGCACATGTTGCGGCACACGGCGGGTACGTCATGGGCCCGCGCGGGCACCCCGATCGACGTGGTGCAAAAGTTGATGGGACATCAGAGTCCGGTGTCGACGGCGAAATACCTGCACCCGTCCGACGAGCAGATGCGGGCCGCCGTGGACGCCGTCGCACACCGGCGGAACGCGCACGCGAAGACCATCCGATGAGCGCGGTGGCCGCCGCCGGCCATGCGATCACGCCGGGCGACGGCGACCGGTGGCACACGTTTCTGACGGAACGGCTCGATGAGCGGTGGCGCCCGAACGAATGGGACCCGCAGACGCTGATCTTCACCGGCGATCCACACAATCAGAAAACCTTTGTGTATTTGTGCGCCCATCCGAATTGTGTGCACCCGACCGGGGTTCGCAACACCATATGCTCGTTCTGCCTCACCGAAGCCAAGCCGCACAGCAAAACCCTCACGCGCCGCTTTCACGACACCATCGTCGAACCTTGTACGGTCGCCGCCGCCGACGTCCGTTGCGCACGTCCCCGATACTCCACCGCCGGTTTGTGTTTCACACACCAGAGCCGGTTCGCGCACGCGGCGAAGACCCGCGGCATCGGCATCACCGAGTTCATGGCCGACGCGCAACCACTCGGTGCGCTGGCAACCTGCGCGGTCGGGGGCTGCAGTCACCAGGTTTTCCACCCCTCGACACCACTATGCCAATCCCACCGCAGCCAGTATCGGGGCCGTCAGGACCGCGGCGAGCCGCCGATCGACGCGCACGAGTTCGCGGCCCAGGCGCTGCCGCTGATCCGCTCGCACGAATTCACCCTGGCCGGGTGCACGGATCTGGTGCGAGCGGAGCTGCTGTGGATCCTGCAAGAACGCGACCGCCGGGGATTCGGAATCTCCCTCTTGCGGATGCGTAATCTCGTCAAAGCCGCCCACGGCGCGCGCACCCTGTTCGAGGCCACCGCCTCGGACGCGCACGTCGTGAGCTTCCTGCGGATGACGTTGCCGCTGCTGCGGCAGCAGCGGGGCGCATTCGAGGGAATCGATCTCACCGAGCCGGACCGGTGGGGCCCCGAGGTCCTCGACCGGTTCCCCAGCGCCGCGGGCACCCGCAGCCGCAACCTCGTCATCGACTGGTCCGCCGTCGGCTGCGGCTGGCTACGCATGCTCGGCAAGACATGGGCCAAGGAAACCCTGCCCCGATACGAGCACCTGAGGCCGTCGCTGCGGGCACTGACGTGGGCGTCCGAGGCCCTCGAGTTCGGCCCCGCCTTCACCGATCGTCGTGCTGCGGGGCGCGGCGACATCGCCGCCATCATCGACCATTGCCGCCGCAAGACCGCCGCCACCGGTGCGCCTTTCGCGGGCAGCTACGCCGACGACAGACTGGGGAACATCAAGGCTGTCCTCGGGTATTGCCGGTCCGCCGGACACATGGACGAGATTCCCGGGGCATTCGCGCTCACCGCCGCGCACCTGAAACAACGACCGGTCCCTCCTCACCGCGACGACGACGAACCGGGGCGGGCCCTGCCCACCGAGATCGTCGAGGTCCTCGACCGGAACATGACGTTGTTGCGGCCCACGTTCACTGCCGGACACCGCGTCGAGGGATGGTCGAACGACGACTACGCAGTGATGCGGCAGACGATCTATCAGCTGCTGCGCGACACCGGCCGGCGACCGGGAGAAATCACCGCCCTGCGCCGTGACTGTCTCGACACCGATCCCGGTGGCGGCCCGGTGCTGATCTACACCAACGCCAAGGCCAACCGACTCGGGCGCCGACTGCACATCACCACCGCTGCCGCGGCGGCGGTCAGCGCCTGGTTGGCGCGGGTGACGACCCTGCGGCCCGATCGCCGCACCGCCCACCTGTTTCCGCAACTGGATCTGTCGGACCCGTGCTCGGACAAGCACTTCAAGGCGTCCGCGTTCGGCGTCATCTTCCGCCAGTGGGTGGACTCGATCGACGAACTGGCGCCCTTGATCCGGACGGTTCCCCACCCCGGTGGCCTCATCGATCGGCGGGATCTGGTCGCCTACTCGCTGCGCCACACCTACGCACAAAATCATGCCGACGCGGGCACTCCCGTCGATGTGCTCGCCGCTTTGATGGACCACCGCGACCTCGCCGTCACCCAGGGCTACTACCGCATCGGACACCACCGCAAGCGCGAGGCGATCGAACGCGTCGGCAACATGGTGATGGACCGGCGAGGTGCGCTGCGTCCCACACCCGAGCTCATCGAATATGAACGGCGAACCGTCTCCACGCTTCTCGGCGGATGCGTCGAACCGTCGAACGTCAACTCCGGCGGCAAATCCTGCCCGATCAGGTTTCAATGCGGTGGCTGCGACCACTACCGGCCCGACCCCTCCTACATCCCCGAAATCGAGCAGGAAATCCGCAAGATCAAGGCCGACGTGAAAGAGGCCGAATTGTGCGCCGCACCGCAAGTGGTGGACAACCTGCGCTACAACCTCGCCATGTTCGAGGGCATCCTGACCAAAATGACCACCCACCTGCACCGACTCGACCCCGACGAACGCGCCGCCCTCGATGCCGCAATCGGCACCATCCGCCAAGCCCGCGAACACCAACGGCACTTTCTGCCGCTGAGCGTCGCCCACCGCAGAGGCGCTGTCGATGACTGACACCCGCACCGACAGGCTCCTCACGGCCCGCCGACAAGCCAGCCGCGACAAACACGCCCACGCCCTCCGCGCACTCGACCAGCTGGTGCGATCCGGTACCCGGATCACCTACGCGCGGGTCGCCCGCGAGGCCGGCGTGTCGACGTGGCTGCTCTACAACCAGCCGGAGCTGACGACCGCAATCCGGGACGCGATGGCCCAACAGAGCCCACCCCGACACCCGCCAGGCCCCCTCACGTCCGGGGACAGCCTGCGCACCGACCTCGAACTCGCCCGGCACGAGATCGCCGCGCTCCGCACCTCCGAACGCAAGCTCCGTGAGCGGCTGCAACGCACCCTCGGCAACGAAATCGAACAGATCGACCACTCCCAGCTGGCCGCTCGCATCGCCGACCTCGAGGCCCTCGTCGCCAACCTGCGTGTCGACAACGCGCAGCTACGCGAAACCAATACTCGGTTGGTCGAGCTGACCGACCAGCAACGCGACGACCTCGAGACCGCGAACATCCTGCTCCGCCGGTACATGAAAGAAGCCAGCCGCTCGCACCCATGATCGGCGAAACACCTACACCGGCCGCGTGGCTATCGGCTTTGGAGAGAATGGTCGGGGCACAGAAGTGTTGGCGAGGTGCACCAGCCGGCGTCGGCGAGCCACCGTTGCACCGGTACGGGTAACACTGTTCTTGCCGCGGTGGCGAGCTCTCCGGTGAGGATGGGGCCATCTCCGCACAGGGCGCAGGCAACGTCGAAGACCGGCAGGTCGGGTTCGCACTGGCGACAATGATGTTGGGCTACCAGCTCGCCACGCCGGTCTTTGTCGGGACGAAGCCAGCTCACCGCGAGATCGTCGCGCTGATGCGCCGCCTCGGCTCGGGTGGTCGGTTCGTGCCTGCAAGTGGGGCAGGCGCGGGTTGTCCTGCGTGTCCGGCTCGGCCGGGGGACAGTGCCGGATACCGAACCGGACTCCGGAGCCGCGGGCTCGGGAGTTGTTGCGAGAGAGACTGTTCCAGTAGTTTTTGCTGCTGCGGCTTTGTTCAGATGCCCGTAGACGGTAGTGCGAGGCACGCCCAACATGTCGGCGATCTGGACAACGGTGTGTTCACCGCCGTCGTAGAGTTGCTGCGCGAGCTGGACCTGATCGTCGGTGAGTTTCGGTGGGCGTCCGCCCTTGCGGCCGCGAGTCCTGGCCGCCGCCACACCTTCCCGGACATTGTTCACGGCGAGCTCACGCTGGAGTTCGGCCAAAACCGACAGCATTTCGAACATCGCCCGGCCCTCGGCGGTGGCGGTGTCGATGCCCTGCTCGAGAACCTTCAAACCTACCCCGCGCTTGCGCAGGTCGGCGCCGAGCGTGATCAGGTGCAGCACCGAACGACTGAGCCGATCCAGGTGCGTGATGACCAGGATGTCGCCGTCGTCCAACAGGGCGAGCACCACATCCAACTGAGGGCGGGAGGCCTTCGCGCCGCTGACGTGATCGACGTGAATGTTTTCAGTGGTAACCCCCGCCCGGCGCAGCGCGTCGATCTGGTGGGCAGGGTTCTGATCTGCGGTCGAGACCCGGGCATATCCGAGCAGCATCCGTCGACAATACCCCGACGGTGGTTAGTCGACATTGATTTTCGACGGTGTTTTCGACACCTCTTTCGCTCGCATCGGAGGGACACCCGCCGACTCGGATTTCATTCATGTCAGGGTGTCGGGCTCGGCCCTCATTTTTCGAAACCTCGCCCATGATCGGCGACACCGCCGATCGCCTCATGCTGGCATCCACCGCTCGTCACCCATGTAACTCACCAGAGCGATGTCGCCGAATATCCTGATTCCCCAGCTGAAGAGGAGAATCCTTCCTGCCGTCGTATAGATAACGGCGAACACTCGGGACGGCTTGGCTGCTGCGCGGGCGCGCGGCAGAAAGGGCGGGCGCCCCTCGAAGCTCACCGACGATCAAATCGCACTTGCTCAACGGCTGTACGACGCCGGAGAGAATACGGTCGCGCAGATTGCGGCGATGTTGAACGTGCCCCGCACAACTGTGTACGGCCATCTCAACAAGAACAAGTCAGCTTCGACCCCCACAGCGCATCCTCGCGGGGACGTTCCTGTGAATTCTGTTGTGCCCATGCGAGTGCCACGCACCTGCCCGACGTGTGGTTACGAGCCGAGTACACGAGCGGAAGCCACTCATCAACGCGGCGACCTGGCCGTTGCATGGCTCCACCCGGATGTCGACGATCCGAATGCGGTCGTCATCCGTTCGCACTGTCGCCATTGCGAACCCGAGCCACCCGCTTTCGACGTCGCGTGCGCCGTATGCGGTGACGGTCCAATTCTTGCCGACACCTTCGCACACGCCGCGACAGTCGAAGGCCTCCCGGTTCCTGTTCAACAATGGCTGACTGCCAGTGGGTGGAATTTGACGCCCACCCTCCTGTGCCCGGACCACCGATGAGAAGCGGCGATATGGATTCATCAGTGAAAACCCAAGCGGACCTGCGTAAACGAATAGTGCACGGTTGGAATACCGACACTCCACCAGTCGATCGAACAGCGTCCACCGCCAATCGGCTGGAGGATGCATCATGAGCGCCGCACTGCACTCCGTCTCGGGCATTCCGAACCGGAACCTCGGCGCGGATGTTGATACCGTCGAAAAGAAACTGCGAGCCATGCTCGCCGCCCTCGACGATTCCCTCGCCGGAATCAGCGATGCTCGCGAAGCCCTCCGAGACCTGTACTCAGGTCCAACCGCGTCGGACGAAGTCGAAACATTCCTCGCAGGCGAAGCCTCCAACCAGGACATCACCACCCACCTCGACGCCGCAGCCCGCAGTCTGCGCGCAGCTCTGGCAGTCATTCGCAGCCAAAAACAGTTGACGACATCGCAAATCCGTGACGGCCAACTGTGACCGATCCAGCGAACAAGCGGCCCGCGAATCCGGAAACGGAACACCGAACCAGGGCGGGAGTGATCCGCCACAACGTCTTCGGGGTCGCAGCCCTTGCTGTCGCGGCCCTGGACTTCGTCATTGGCACCCGGACCATGTTCGTCGCGGGAGTCCTCGCCCTCACGGCCTCTGCCTACAGCTTCACCAGAGCCCATCGACTTCGAACACGTTGATCTCCGAAGCGCGGATCTGATCGACGAAGGGCGTGAACGCTATTCGTTGTCATCGGCGAGGATCGCTGCGATCCTCGCCGCCAACGCCTCAGCCTCCCGCTCCACGTCGTTCAGCGTCTCCCGCACATTCGCCAACTGTTCTTGCGCCCGCGCCCGCGCGTGCCAACCCACTGCCGGATCCACATCACTGAGCGTCGACACCGGTGGGCTGTCCGGCTCGTCCTCTAGCTCGGGCATCCGGGGCAAACCATCCCAGCCCGACCCCACGTGCCGGCCACCATTGCCAGATAGGTGCGCGGCCACGATCTCCCCAATCGCCGTCGCGCTCAACCCCCACCGAGCGCGCGCACTCTGCCGCCACCGCCCCATCCCCAGGCCGCCCCAGCGATCGATTGGCACCACTAGCGGGCCGTCTCGGACCACCTGAGGCAAAGCTGCGTACGACTCTTGCGACTGCGCGGTCATCGGCTGAGCTTTCGCGAGCGCGGCCGCGACCGCCGCCGTCGAAGGCCACCTGTCCACATACGCCAACAACCGCGCCCAGCGCAGAAACACCGCAGCCGGGCACATGCGCGGATCATCGTTGGCCGGCACCTGAATCCACACCTGGCCAACCTGAACCTGCAACGTCGAGTTGACTACCCGCACCTGGCTTCGTTGCAGCCGTTCGATCTGCCCGTAGGACATTCCAGCGGCCTTCGACAACACCAACAGCAGCGCATCCCGGCGGCCGAACAATCCCGACGGCCATCCTGCTGACGGCAGCGCTGCTACCACCTGTGCGGCCTCGCTCGACGGCCACTCGTGACCGCCACCGCCTCTCACGGCCCTCGCATCGGCCTTGGCAGGCACTGGGACCTGAGCGTGCATATGAGCTGCCCGCACAGCCGCCAGTCGTTCCCGTTGTGTCGACAACGCCGCCGGATTGGCGCGCACGAATCCGATCAGCGTCTCACGGTCTGCCGGTATAGGGGTGGCGCCGACACCGATGCACCAATCCGTGAACAGTGACCACCGCGCTCGATGGCGTGCAGGCAGCAGCATGCCCACGCGTTCGAGTTCATCGTGATCGTGCATGGCCCTACGGTATCCGCCACGGTCCCGCCGCAAATCGTGCGCGGCGCTTCCTTGCCGAAGCTCTGAACCCTGTCCGTCGACGCGGACCTACGAATCGTTCGTCGAATGCCCCGTTCACCGGTGGAAATGCCGTGGCCTACGCGGAGGTGAGCCCGACGGCTGCGCTGTTCGACGGTGCCGCACACCGGAACCCCGCCAGAGAGAGTTGTCCCAACAGCAAACGCCGAGCCGAGGAGCACACGATGAACGCCACTGACGACATTCACCGACGACAACATGATCTCGACCGCGTTGCACAACGCAGCGGGCGAGGGCGCCATGCTCGTCGTGTTCGCCGACGGTTCCACCACTTCCGGTCCTCGTGTCCTGGTTGAGGGATTCCTCGAGGTGTCGACCCAGGAAGTCGCCCGCACCTTCGACGGTGCTGTCGTGGCCGGTTGGATCGCCGACGCGGGCACTGACTGGCACGCCGCCGTAGACCGCTACCGCCGTGAGATCGCGGCCTGAAAGCCACCTGCACCCGCAACCCCCCGAGCGGGTGCAGGTCTCCCCCGCAGCCGGAACGTCAGCCCTCCCCCCGGGTGATGCGTTCCGGCTGCGGCATTTCTGTGTGCGACAGAACCCGCCAGTGACTGATAGTTCCGCGTGGTGGACACCAGCCCATCCCTGCCGGCCCTGGGGCTGGCTGTCCAACCATTTCCCATATCCGAGCCTGCCTCGGCGAAGTCGACGGACACGACAACAACGTGCAGCGACCAGTACGAAAGCGGTGCCTCGAATAGCTATTCGGGGCACCGCTTAGGCTTTTTGTGGGTCGGCTGTGTCGCTGCTACGCGCCCCAAATCAGTGCCGCGCCTGCGACGACAGCGGCAATTGCACCGCCGAAGAGCAACGGGAACTCCTGACTCACCGTCATGCGTATCCGCCCCTGATAGGACGCGAAGCCGATCGCAAAGGCAGCGATCCCGACGACGAGGGCGAACCACCAGAACCCGTCGAACTTGCCCACGAGTTCAGCGACGCCCGGGGGTGCTTCCGGCGAGAGTTGCGGGATCTGTGTCAGGGCAGGGGAAGTGGACATGGAGCCTCCGATGATGTTGGTACGAACCGACCGAGTTCTGCCGGTGATTTCACATACAACTCTTCCCTACGTGCCTATTGGCTGCGGCACACCGTCACACCAGCTCGTACCCGAACGGCGCCGACGCTCGCAATGTCACTTCACGTTCCGAGTACGCGAACGCTCCCGGTTGTCTGCGATTACTGTCCAGCCGCCTACGCTGGTACCGGTAGCAGTCCAAAACCGCGGGAGGTGCACCGCTGATGACATTCGGAAACGACGCACCACAGCCACTTCCCTCGATGCCTGAACCCGCGCCGGAACCTCATGCATTCCAACTGACTTTGATCGGCGAACCTCAACCAGTCCGGATCCCGGAACGGATATGGCGATCCTGGTTCGAGAACCCCGCGATCGTGGCTCGCTTCGAGTCCAAAAGATACCGGCGGCTGGACGACCAATGCTGGCCATGGACTTCCGGGGTGTCATCAACAGGCTATGGATCCTTCCGCGCAGCAAGCCTGCCAGGCCCCTCGCGTCGGGGAACAGTCCCGGCCCACCTGTTCGCATTTCAGCTCGAATACGGGGTAATTCCACGGTTGGGCTGGTCCAATGCCGACGACGCCGTGCTGTGCCATCAGTGTGACTTCGCTGGCTGTACAAATCCGACTCATCTGCGACTGGGCACCCGTCGCACAAACCGCGGCGAATACGAACTGCGCCGCCGCAACATCGCCAGCCCTCTCGCAGACGTACGCGGACCGGCCGGCCGCACCCGGGCCATCGCTGACGCTGTCCGAGCAGGCCTCGAACGAAACGAAGACAGCACCGAAATCGACCGTCGAATCTATCTCGCAGAACAGGCCGGACTGCCCTTCACGCTGTGGTAACACGATGTGCCACAGCGGCCGCCGAAATCGCTATGGTTCACGTGACGGACTCAGCAGCCCACCAGAACCGAGGAGATATTCGATGGACGAAGAAGCGAAAAACCGCGTGCGAAACGAAATCCTAGATCTCGCTGCGGGCCAGGCAACCCTCGTTGGCAAAGGCGCGAAGGAATTCGCGGTGCTAGCCACGGAACAAATTGACGACGCAGACACGGCGATCAAGAGTGGTGACCCAGATGGCGTTGCGACCCAACATGTCCAGCTCGCGAATGCTTACGCGACACTGGCATTGGCCGCATCCAATCAGGCGCTCCTCTTCGAGCGGCTACACAGCTCCGCTCTCAATCAGTAGGTATCCAGCCGAACGCTCGTCTCATGTCTGGAGCCCGGGGAGCCCTCGTCTCGTCAATTAACCAGGGAGTCTCCGGTCTCACGATGATCGAGTGCGCCGAGCGTGCTCGACAATGTATGTGCGACGTCAATCGTTCGAAGGCCGAGTCAATTCCTACGAGGGACACGTGCCGCGCCCTCCTCCAGGGCCCCGCATCGTGAGGAGGCAGCCACGCCGGAACCTCCGTTTCGGAAGATGCACGACCAGAAAGGCAATAGCGCAATGAATGTCCCAAATCACGCAACGCACGGCCAGGACGCAAACATCGTGGCACTCGGGTTCACCGGGGCGGACCGCTACAACTTGGTCCGGATCTTCCGAGACGGCGGACCCTCAAACACTGCCGATGCAGTGCTCCTCGACGAATACACGCGACGAGATGCAGAGTCCTTGGCGGCCTACAACAAATTCAAGATCCACCAGAGCAAACAACTTATCGTCGCCGCTCTCATCGGGATAGCGCTGTTACTCAGCGCTCCGTTCGGCATCCACATGATCATGGACCTGATTCAAATCTGATTCACATATGCCGGTGTGGGCACAACCAATTCCCCTCGTAGATGCACCACGCGAGGGGAATTGGCGGGCGTAGGTCGCCCTGGCGTCCAGTGGTCAGAACCCGAGATCCATGACTGCGTTGTTTTGTGCCGGATTGCGTTCGCGCGCATAGATTTCAACCGTGGCCGGGGACTTGTGCCCGGTCTGACGCATGATCGAATGTGTACTTGCGCCATTCGACAGCGATTGTGTGACGAACCCTGCGCGAGGCGAATGCCCACCCAACATCATCACCTCCTCATCGCTGAACCCGGATGCACTGGCCCGCATCCGAATCACGCTGTGAATCGCCGCCCCTGACAACCCGGATTCGCTGATGTTCCCGTGCCGGTCGATCTTCCGGAACAACGGCGCCAACCCATCAACCGGGGAGACACCGCGATCGCGGCACACATGATGAGTGAACGGTTCGGTCCGCGCCAGCTCCGCGATCACCGCGGGCCGGCCTCCCGAATCGAACGCACACACCACCTGATGCCATCGCCGGTACGCGCAGACCGGGCACCGGTGATGATGACCCCGCCCGAACGGCGCCACCTTGGTCTGTCCGACACCGCTCTGGTCCGACTTCGACACCCGCACGCGCAGATGCAGTCCGTCCTCACGGTGCATCCGGCCATCGGCGAGGACCAGGTTCGCGAGCTCCGATCGCCGGAACGCACCAGCAAAGCCAAGAAGCAACAGCGCAGAGTCACGGCGTTCACGAACCCGGTCAACCCAACTACTGCACCCCTCACGAGCAGTCACCAGGATGTGTTCGATGTCGTCGAGCAGCAACGCTTCTCGCTGTCGGCTACGTCGGTTCGGATCGCGCGCAGCTTTGCGTTGCAAACCGGCCAGCGTGGACGCCACCAACTGACTCGTGCCCGGCGGCGGCAACTCCGCGGCCCTGTGGAAGAAATTGATCGACGCCACCCACCTGCGCAGAGTCGTCGGCGAGTACGGACCCATGCCCTCCCGGGGTTCGGAGGCGGCTTCTGCCAGGTACGACGCCACCGTCTCCGCGGCCGCCGGCAAGGCATCGAGTTCGTTCGCTGCGCACCAACGAGCGAACCGATGCCAATCCGAGCGATACGCGCGGGTTGTCGTCGAGGCCTGCGATTGACTGACCGCTTCGACGACACGGGCCTTCGCTTCGTCGCCCCCTCTGCCCCAGGGCGAGAGCTGTCCTCTAGCCGAAGTGGTGGCGGGGAGGTTCGGAATCGTTGACGGATCCATATCTGGAACCGTAGCGGTGCCCTCTGACCTCACCGACCGATCATTGGAGCCAGTTCACGATCCCCCACGCATCCAGATTCCACACCAGATGCCCGACAATCGACGGCCACAGTGATCGTGTTGCCAGCGTGAGCGGGTAGAACAGTGCACCGAACGTGCACGCGAGAAGCACATTCCATGCGCCTTGATTGCTGTGGTGGAAGCCGAATGCGACGGTGGAGAGTAGACCGCCACCAATGATCGAGACGATCGTCAGCGCGCGTCTGCTGATCTGGCTCTCGACACGGTCAGAGCAGCAGCCCGGGGCCACGAAAGAGGACCTCTTCCCAGAGCACACCAGCTGAGATCGACACGATCACCAGACCCGTGGAGAGACCGGTGTACCAGTTGATGCGGTCAGTGGAAACGATCGCCGGCGTTATCGATGTGGCAGAACGCAACAGAGGATCCAACACCCGTAACCAGACGAAGACGAGGACGAGGGGAGCAACAACACCCAGTAGCAATGGCTCGACGGGACGGTGAGGGATCCTGATGGGGCGCGGTATTCCAAATCCGGATGAGAGCAACACGCTTCGTATCGATGTGCGACGGTCGACCTTTTCAAAGTATGTGACCATCAGCATGATTCCTGGAATCACGATGGCTCCGTACATTGCACCCGCAATGACTTTCGGTAGGGCAATCGGTTGCGTGAGGCCGTCAAAGACTAAGTACGCAGCGAAGACGAGCACGAGCATCGTGAAGGCGGCGTAAACCGCGACTGGGACCGGAGCAATGCGAAGGCGAATCGCAGGCGCCGACGCTGGCGGTCGTGTCATTCCGATATTTGATCAGCTCTACGCGGCGATCGCGGAAGCAACACGCCCGCACCTCAACTAGTGGAGTCCTCCGTGGACGCCGAGTCGAATCCACAAATCGGCCATCACGGCTGAACTGTCCCGATGGCCACTCAACCGGACATGAATCGGCCCCGATCGAGTGATCGGGGCCTACTGAGGCAGGTCAGATCGAGCACAAAGTGAACAAGTGCAATGCGGACCGAGCAACTGCATGACGATCGTTGAGGTCAACGGGCCACTCCCCCACCTTCTGCTCCTCATTTCGGGAGCGGTCGGTCACATAGAACACCAGAAAACCGCCTTCGCTGGTGGTGACCCCGGCGGCTCGGGCGCGCAGGTGGTCGGCGTTCCACACAAGGGATCCGTTCACGAGCAGCGACATCTCATCCTGGTTGATCCTCGTTTGTATGTCGTAGTCCGAATCCGACTGCACCGGAGCATTCGCAACATTGACCATCTCAACCCGATGACCTTCGCTGAACGGGAAGGGAACCGCGTCGCGGTCGTAGAACAGCGGCTGCAAGGTTGCCGAGCCGTCGACTACCACCGGGCTCGACGTACGAAGGACGTGTTCGTGTGGACGGACAACAGTCACCAGCGTTTCGGGCCGGAGATGCACAGTCACCAGTGACGCTCCCGCTTCGTCCAGTAGGTCGAGTTCGGTAGACCACCGGTCGATCGCTTTCACCGCCTTCACGGTCGGTTCGGTGACGTTGCCGTCGGCGTCCTTCATCCGGACAACGTCGCAGGCCCGGAGATCGGATGCAGCGAGGATCTCGCTGCCGTCGGTGCGGGAGATTTGGCGTGGCTGCTTTGTTGTCATGGCAACAGTCGACCAAGGCGTTGTCGTAAGTGCGGCACCGTGAGATGGGCAGCCGGTGTTGTTGCCGAGTGGAGCAGGCGGCTTGTTCAGGCTCTTCAGCGTCGTTGTCAGCGGCCCTGTAGAGCGACGAATCGCCTGCAGGTAGGGGTAAGGGCTCCCCGGGCGACATTCGGCCGGTCCTGGGATTTCGGCCATTTTCACCGAAAAACACGCTCACCTGGCCCTTCCAGGCTTGAACTGCGGTAATGAATATTATCGTTGGTCAGAACGCAAAGGCACCGGGTCAAACGTGAGTGAGGCAAAGAACCCCCCAATTTCGAGAAACTTCACTTCTTGGCCAACGGAGACCGGAAACGGTTGTCTGCGAAATCAGAGCGCAAAATTGCAGGTCACCGTACTTCTCATGCTGGCTGAGCCTGCCAATCTTGTCGCCCACTCTGCGCATCGTGCCTGGCAAGCAAACTGTCGGACGTTAGGCCCTGGAAGCTGGCCTCCCCACGCCGTTCAGCGATGTCAATCGCAGTGCCACTATGCCGCCGACGTGCGCTGGGGCTGCGATACCAAGCCGGCCCCGAACTAGCCTCCAATCTGCCCGTGTACGCAGGACAGATGGCGTCGTTTCCATCGGGCAACAGCGCTGGCGTCGACGATGCTGACAGGGCGATGCACCGGAACCCTCGTCCGTAACGTCAGGCCTGAGTCGAATCCAGCCATCCCGAGGAGCACCAATGCCACCAGAGAGTCACCGCCCCAGAATTACGTACCGGAATGAGAAGCAAGCGCAGATCGTCGGGATTGGCTACTTGTCTTTCGGGCTCATCGCTCTGATCGGTGTTGTGCTGTTGCTGATCATTCCGGCTGTGTGGTCCATCGTGATCCTGGCAATAGGTGTTGGCGGTGTTGTCGGCCTCTTCCTGATCACTCCCCCATCAGACAAGGCGCCTCACGACTGACCGGTCCGCATCGGACCAACCCGGGATCGGAAGCTTCCGATCGACAGCGCACCCCTCCCCTCCCCTGATTCGACCCTGCGGCCAGCTCGAGCACGACGAGCTGGCCGTTTTCCATTTTCGATCCACTGTTTGCTCGCGGGCGGGAAATTGCGCGCCAATCACCGCAGTTCACAGGCATAGCGCCCCCCAGATGGCCATGGACAGCCATTCGGGCCCCCTCTTAGGCATCTACCGCGGCGAGGGGGTCTGTCCAGCCTCCGTCGATGCTGGGGCGCATTGCCGCGATTTGACGATTTTCCAGGGTCGCAAATTCGCGAAATCGTATGGCCTGAATCACAATTGACCAAATCAGCCCGGGGTCAGACTGACGTCCGGAGTGTCTCTTCAGGTGGCTCGGAATCAGGAATATCGGACGCCAGTGCGCTCAGGAAACGGCTGACTGGATTGGGTCCGGATGTGCATCTGGCGACCTCCAACACAGGTACTGCCCGCCAAACTTGGTTCGAAAATTCGGTCGATCCCGCTCCGGCGCTCGTCAGTGCCGAATCCATCCCACCAGTTGCGGGTACACCATCCCGTCTCCAAACGTGTGCCTGCTGCGCCCTCCCCTCAAGTGGACGTAGGCCTCCTTCTGGAAGATTCCTCAGTCCTTGGCGTCCGCGTCTGCCGTACGAATCGTGAAGGAGGAGCTGACGAGAGCTGCTCTAGGCAGGGCTTCGGAGACAGCAATTGGGCGTCCGCGCTGGTGTCATCCAAGAGGACGCTCTAGCCATCAAGATTCTGTGATCGCGCTCGAGGTGGCCGTCCTGTCCGCGGCAGATATGCCAGGCTGACGACACGAACCCTCCTATGGATAGAACAAATGGATATACGAGTGGGAGCCGGTATTCGACAGTGGATTCCCTATGCGGTGCCTGAAACGATCGCATCACTCCCCTCATTGGGCAATGGTGAAGCGCCTCGATTGTTCGCAACTGCCGGATGGCTGTCAGCTTCTTCTCGTCGCGTGCACTTCAGTCGACTGCGGAACCAGCGAGTTGATCGGCGAAGATTATGAGGTTTCCTGCTGAGAGTTTCACCTCAACGGTAACCTCGTTGTCCGGGCGCGGACCGAGTTCCGGGGCATGAATAGGTCCGGAAGAACGGGCAATTATCGAAGAATCCATCTCTCACTCTCCCCTATCGACTTCCTGGCGCTGACCCGGAACAGCGCGCAGAGCGAAGGTATGTCGGTTCGGAGGTCCAAATTTTGGAACCCCAGAGCGGCGGAGAGTCTTCAACACGTGACTCATTGTGTGATCGAAAATATGCATCTAGCTGTGATAACTGGCAAAGAAAGTATTGTATGTACGTGTATCGCAGCTAGTCCGTGTCAACAGTGTGTGGCGTGACTACTGGCAGAGCTGTATGGCTAGTAGCATATTGCTCACACTATGTATGCAGATGTACAGTGTAAACGGTGTATATACGTGGAGTCTGGTTAGAACTGACATTGTGTGTGGCACTGTCATTACATTCGGCACGGTAATTCTGTGTTTCATGTGTGAGCTATGTAAGCCTTATAATCCATGTAATATGTTGTGTATGTTTAACACGGTTCATCTGTGTACTACGTGTTGCAATGCACGACTGTGTACAACTTGGGGGCAAGAGTAATCGGGTAGTCAGCACACACTTTTGATCACTTGATGCACCCATTGTTAGTGCGAGCAACATGACACTTTGTATGCAGGTGATATGTGCTGCACTGGTAACACATGCTTGATTGTGTATGCGTGTCATATGTCATGACTGTGGAAGATGGGCTACCCGCACTACACAGCCACACATCGGTGCACGGATGTACTGTGCGGGCAATGGTCCATGGGTTATAGTTACTGCACTGTGCACCACAGCTTGCACATGTAACACGGTCCAGCAAGACAGCCATTGTGGCACTGCACATATGGCGTCTACTGCGTCCACTGGTTACGCAGCCAAGCATGTAGACACTAAGATCAAAGTTGACACTAGGTACCCGTAGGGGACAGGCCACACAGCAAGTCAGGTACTCACTGATCAGCTTGTATCGCCAGATCACACGGAGACCCAGTGAACGCACTACCTGCAACACAACACGTACTGCACGCCTAGTCATAGGTACACAGGAACCACGGCTTATATGCTGTGACAACACAACAGCCGGTTCGACCCGATGTCGCCTCACTGAAATCAGGCATCGAGTGCGGGCCACTACAGAGAGGGTGTGCGATGGCCGATCTAGGCGAAAGCCGCGCCGACTACCGTGCGAAGACAGTTGCGACCTTGTGCTCCAAAGGTGGAGTAGGGAAGAGCACTCTAGCTGCGCAGATCATCTCCGACGCCTCCAGGCTCGGACTGAAAGTTCTCGGTATCGATCTTGACCCCAACGGCACCTTGTCTCGACTGACAGGCACGGTCGCTCCGGTAGGGGAGTTGTCGATCGGCGACGTTCTAGTGGGCGCTGCAAGGCCGCAGCAGGTGGCCCGAGTTCCAGTGGACTGGCAGCCTGACATTGCCTTCGATCGTCCGTGGATACAGGGCGGTCCGCTCCTGCCCGGAGGTGCGGTCCACATCCTGCCGGCACCGGACCGCGGCCTTGAAGTGACGACATCGAGGTCTGGAACCGACGCGGAGCAGGCTCTCCTCGAAGCGCTCGCAGTATCGGAAATCGGTGAGCATTACGACCTGATCGTCGTGGATCCGCCCGCCAGCACATCGTCGACCCTCTATTTGGCGTTGTACGCCTCCGAACACCTGGTGTTCCCGCTGCAGACCGAATCGGCCGCTCTTTCCGGACTCACACTTACGGTGGAATCTGCGATCAAGTTCAGCAGTCTTTCCCGTCGGCGGGTGAACGGTATCGGGGTTGTTGCGACGATGCTCGATCGCACCACCGAACACACGTTGACCCTCGCAGCAGCGCAGGAGTGGATGGACGAGCGATTCAAGGGGCAAATCGGCGTTCTCAATCCGCAGATCCCACGTCGAACCATCGTGTCAGAAGCAGGGTCGTCGATGGTTCCTGTCTCTCGCCTCGTAACAGGCAAGCTGAAGAACGCAGACATCGCCTCCCGTTACGCCGCAGTGGCTTTGGCAGTCGTCGCAGCGGTGACACCGGAGCGCCTCGAAGCGATTTTCGACGCAATCGAGAAGGAAGATCTTCCCGAGGAGATCGCGGACATCATCTACGCGGCTCTCGAAAGTCGCGCTGAGACAGTCAATACCGGACAAGAAAACTAGGAAGGGGACCACCGATGTCGCAACGACCTAGGCGTGACCCACTCAAGATGGCGCGGGCTGCATCCGGCGGGACCAGCCTCGCAGCGTTCACCGAAGAACCGTCGGTGCCAAACCCCGCTGAGGACACCCAGTCCGAGGTGAGCCCACTGCCCGCGGCGTCACCGGTGGTCACTCCTGACGACGACAACGACTACGGCGATTTTGAGGACCCCGCAGACGACGCGCCGGCCCCGACGCCGCGAAGGTCGACAGGCAAGCGGAAAGACACCATCAGGACGAAGACGTTCCCGATGCTGCAGACCACCGTTGACGCTGTTTCGGAATCCTCGTTGGCCTGGCACATCGCCGACCCAACGCGGATGCAGCACTTCGGTGGAACAGCATCTGAAACAGCGTTCGTTCAGGCACTCCTCCTGTTCGCCGTCGATCGCATTTCGAAGAACCAGAAGGACGCCGACCGATTGCTCCGCTACTTCCCAGAGAACGCGCGAGTTCGCAACCGGTAGCGAGTGACCCGATCGCCACCTAGTTGGGGCCGTACAAGTAGCCACTTGTACGGCCCCAACCCTGTTTCCAGCGTCTTCCCAGCTCAGGACGATGGAGGTGACACGTCACGCATACATGTGCCGCATCACCGGAACTGGGCATGTTTACATGCTCTACATCGGAGATGAACACATCTACACCTGACGGGAACTGCCCATGATCACTTTGAGGTTGCATCGCGACGCACGAGCCCTCCTGGACGAGGTCGCCGAACGAACCGACCGCCCCCTGGGATGGATACTCGGGGAAGCGACTATCACCGCCATGGTCGATGTCGCCGGCGCTGCTGACATCGAAGCAGCCCGAGCAGTACTCGCCCCCCACCTACCGAGCCCCGACAAAACCCACACCAGTCGAATGACCACCACTCTCTCCAAACACTGCGAGTCTGTTGTCGGTCTTCTCCTGACCCACCAGGGTGGGGGACTGGCGTCGACATCCGCCATCGTTCGTGCAGCGTGGGGACACTGGATTTCTACTGCGACCGTCGACGAAATCGCCGAACACCTCGGCGTAGTAAGGCCCCGAGCGCAGATCGCAATGGGCACCGGTGCAGCATGAGCCGCCGACAATCCCTGACCGTCGCAGGCTCAGCACTCCTACTCGCAGCCCGATGCTCGCCGGACACCACCTTCGACGCCACGGCCGCCACCGAACTGCTACCGGACCGTTTGCGATACACCCAACTGGGGCCGGACTCGGATGTGGTGAGCCCCCAACAGGCATGGAGTGAGCTGGTCGAGGCGGGGAGGGTCACCGGGACCTTCGACGACTGGCACTTGACTGAAACATCCGAGGAAGGTGCCGAAAATGGTCGACGCCCGTAGGCACGACACTTCGCCGGCCAAGGCAACACGAGCTCGCGGCCGGACCGGATTCTTCGTCCCGATGGTCAAGGATTTCTGGAAAGACCTCGCAGCACTCGGCTGCAACCTGTCGGAGATCGGCTACTTCACCATGATTTCCACCAGCAAGGCGACTTCGCCCATTGGCAGCTTGTACATGCGCCACGAATGGGCAGACCTCGACGGCACGAACCTGGACCATGCAGAGCGCACTCTCGAACAACTCGAGAAACGCGGCCTGATAGCCCGCGATGGGTACTACATCCTCGTCGTGTCCTGGATTCGCCAGTACGCCTTCAACAACCCCAAATACCTGCGCGCCGGGTTGTATCCCCTTCAGAACGAGATCGACAGCCCATTCTTGCGGTTCGTATTCGGCACACAACTACTACAGCTCAGACTCTGCGACCTCGACAAGACGAAAGCCGCAAACCTTCATGAAAGTGCATCGCTCCTGTGGGCCGAAATCACGGGATCCGCACTTCCACCTGCTGACGCAATGGACGGCGACATAGACCAGCCGAACGACTACATGGTCACGGCGCTGAGCAACATGCCCGGGATCGAATTAGCCGTGACAGAACTCGACCGGCGGACCTGGTGTGTAGTGCAGGCCGAGCTACACCGACCACTGCAACAGGCGCTCGGGAAGCATCGCAAAGTGACTCAGATTCAACCGCGCGCCAGCAATCACTAAGGCTGGGACTCACGTTCGCGATGTGAGCCCATCCTTTACCTAAATCAGGCCCCATGCCTTCGTCGACGAAGGCATGGGGCCTGATCGGTTGGATGTCGTCCGCTCCGCAGGGAGTAGGGGCACTAAAGGTGTTGAGGCCAGACTTCAAGTTCCCCTCCGGACGAGCGAGTATCAGCTTCAAAACCTGTGGATACCGCACGGGATACCCTATCCATTTCGCTGTCTTCGGATACCCCTACGGATAGGTCAACGGATAGGGTATCCGCATTCAAACTCGCTGGTCAGAGCCGTGGTGGATAGGGTATCCGCTGGGGTATTGGATAGTCGCACGTGCGCGCGTCCGCGCGCGCACGAACAAGACCACAACAAAACCCCACCTCCCTACGGTCGGTGGGGGTGCAGGGGGAGGGTTTTCGCTCGAGTTGACGACCTCGCCGCTTCGCGCCGAGACCCCGATGCGCAAGCGCATCCCCGGATGAACTTCTACGCCGGCCATGAATAGGTTCCGAGTGGAATCGCCGCTGAGAGGCCTTGTGGGCCATTTGTCGGCGGAATGCGACCACGGACCGCGAGTACGCCTCGGCGCAGCTTCTGCGAGGCGCTCAGTGGCGGCTTTGTGTGTCCTGGATGCAGTCCGAGGAACCGGTAAGCAGCGCGAGTACGTGCCGCACACCGGAAACGGTGCTCCTAGCGTTGGCGATCGGAAACACCAACACGACTTCAGCCCGACCGGGAGGGACCATGGCGAACTTGGACGAGGCGGAACTCGCAGCATCGATCGTCGCCGCATTCGAGGCTCGACCGGAATTGATCGAACGACTCGCAGACGCGGTGGCCGGCCGAATCGCCGAGGCGCTCGCAGCTGGTGACTCTGCTCGAAATTCACACCGCGCAGAATCGACGTGGCAAACAGACGAAACTCGCGTCGAAACATTGCTTGAGTGGGTCAGAACGTCGCCGAAGAAACTCATCGACGGCGACCGACATGCGTGGGCATCCGCGATTGTCGGGGCCAGCGGAGCGAGTGATCCCCGCGGAGTGTTGGAATGGGCACTCGGCAACGATTGTGCAACCTCTCATTGGAGAAGCCGAGAAGCGCCGATTCCCGCGCCACACCCGACACGGTCGGGGGCTCCGAAAGCGGGGCCGTACTCGCAGATGCTTGCTGAATTCAGACTTGCCGAGTCCGAGAGCGGTGCAGTCATAGTCGCTGGCATCGACCGTTTGATCAGCGCAGTGATAAACACCGTACGGACATACGGGGTGGTGGGAGATGTGACCCCGACGACAGCGTGGCGGCGAAACGCTATGGCTGTGCTTCGAATTCGAGATGTCGAGGAAGCTTCCGGGGCGATCTCATGGGCGATGAAGCATAAGCCGCATTGGAAGTCGAATATCCAGGGCATGCCAACCGAACGAACATTCCAAAAGTTGTACGCCGACTATCGAACTGCAGGTGCCGGTTTCGACCCTGTGCGTGACGGTGGGGAACATGCCGAGGCGATCAAGGAGTTGAGTCGCGGCTGGTCGTGCTATCTGGGCAAACTGCTCAAGAACGGGGAAGTTCCCGTTCGGGGGGTGACGTATCGCAGGATCTGGGAGGTGTTGACGGGATCGGACGGCGGCGCCTCCGTGCCTGTGGCAGATGTGAAGGCAGTCATCTTGTGGATACTCGCACCTGACGCCGGACGCGCACGATTCTACGTACAAGGCGACGACTTTCCCTCGATCGAGAAGATCCGAAAGGCGATGGTGGACATGGCATCAGGATCGATCCGAACACGAAGCGGTATTGGGGCAGGTGTGAACGAGACGAATACGCTCGCGGGTGACAGTGTCGCGGCCGTGGGATCCACCACGGTGACCGTGCGGGGGATCTGATGGCAAAAACGAGAGCTAACACTGTGGTCAGGGTGAAGTGTCGCCAGTGCGGAGAGGAAGTTCTGCGCATGAGTGGAATGCCAGGTCAACCGCCTGGTTGGCAGTCGAACGTCACATGCACTCGCTGTCGCGGAGAGGACTACGAGCAGACATGGGATCGCGAACTCGAAGGCCAAGCCCGCGGTCGACTGTTGCGCAGGATCGCCGAGTTCGATGCGACTGCAGGTTACGAAGCGGCGACGTTGGGTGACCCGGACGTTCGAAACACCCGGTGGGGCCGCACAGCATGCGAAGCGGTCGCCGCTTGTGAACTTGATGATCGAGCGCGAGCTGGGCTGATGTTCTTCGGACCCACAGGAATCGGCAAGACCTTCGCGGGGTTCGCTGTCTGCAATGCGGTCGCTGAAAAGTTTGGTGCCGACCAGGTGCGATTTGTGTCGGAGGAAGCGCTTCTCGGCGGTGACGTTGCACCGTGGGAACTGCGAGGACGATTGCAGGCTTGGTTGAGAGGAGCGTCGGTGATCCTCATAGATGACATCGGCGTCGCCACCAGGCGCTCAGATCAGATTCAGTCCGCCTGGAAGGAACTGTGCGGTCAGATCGCAGGTCACCAGGGGCCGTTGATCATCGTGGGAACAACGAACAGGCAAGGTTGGGACGGTGATGTAGGTCTGGCTGCGTGGATGGGCGCTCAGTCGACATCGCGCCTTCGTCAGTGGACCGAAGACTGCACAACTGGCTGGGTAGATCGCAGGACGGACACTGTTCACGAGCGGTGGCGCGACCAGTTGACCAGAACACCGGAACAGTGACAGTCACTATGGTGGGCGAACGATTTTCAGGAGGTGAACGTCGATGAGTGAAAATGCGGGCTCCGGGCGCAACGATTCGTTTGGGGGTGGATCCGACAACCCGTGGGATGACCGGGCGCTCGACGACCAGGTTGGGCCCGGAGAGGCTGAGCCGCAGGCGGACAACACTCAGTGGGCGGAGTCAGCGACTCCGGCGTCGGTCACGGCTGTCCGACGACCTCTGCGGCCGGCCGGCGCCGGGAATACGACGAAGGCTGGTGGACAACGGCCGGTTTCGGCAGCGGAGCCCCGTCGCCGAGAGGATTCACCGAAGTCGGAGAAGCGTCGCGGGCGATGGCTGACGATGCTGCGTGGCCGCACCGCAGCGACTGGCCCCGGCGACGATGTGGCACTGGCGAAGTCAATCCGGCGACCGCTGAACGAGCCGAAGAACATTGCCTTCATCAACGAGGGTGGCGGGACAGGGAAGACGACAACCGCCGTGCTTCTCGGGCTGTTGTTGGCTTCGCTCCGGAACGGTCCGATCGTTGCCGTCGACGCATCACCCGGCTGTGGTGACTTGGGAAACAGAGTTCCCGAGTCGAAAAGACCTGCGGGAAACGTACGTAGCGTCGTCGAAGGCATCGGGCGGATCCGGACACTCGATGATCTGCGAGCCCACATGAACCGGGTGGCCGGTGGCTTGGACGTCCTTGCGGCCGACGCATCGACCTCGGCGGAGGCTGTTTTCACGAGCACGGACTACGTAAGGTTGACCGAGATACTTCGCGAGCATTACGAGGTGACGATCACCGACTGCGCCGCCGGCATGGTTTCCGATGTCGTGGAAGCTGTCCTCGATGATGCGGATCTCGTGGTGATCGTGTCCGAGGGTGGGGATGGGGTTCGGTCGTCGACTTGGACGGCTAACCGCATGATGGACCGGGCCGAGGCCAAGCCGAAGTACAAACGACTACTCGATGATGCTGTGGTGGTGGTCAATTCGAGGCACGACCGGACGAAAACCAATACAGCGAAGATCATGGATTTCTATCGAAATATCGTCAGGGCTGTCGTTGAGGTGCCGTTCGATCAGCACCTGGAAGGCGGGGACATCATCGTTTTGGACAAGTTGTCAAAGAACACTCGCACTCAGCTGCTTCGATTCGGTGATGCGGTTATCTCGAGTGACGGGTTCAATCAGTGATGCTGAGAGCCGAAGTCAGCTTTGTGAGGTTGGCCCACACTGTGTAGGGGATGCCGGTGTCGTCGACTGCTGTGAATGGTCGACCGGTTCCGGAGCGGGCGAGTAGCTGATCAGGGTATTGCATCGCGAATTCGGTGATTGACGGTTCTGCGGCCTTGATGATGTGAGCCGTTTTGTCGGTGGATCGTGTAATTGATAGACCTGCAAGAAGTTTGGACATTGTGGATGGGCCGCGATCAGTGGCCAAGACCAACAGGATCGACGGCACGGTGAGGCCGAACTCCGCGCAGCACTCTGCAATTGGCTTTGTCGGAGTGATGATTGTGACCCAGGTTAGAAGTGAGTTACTGCCGGATGTGGTGGTCATGATTTTGATTGTGGTGTGGGTGGTTCTGGTGTGTGGCACGACGCAGAGTGCCGCATGACCGGAAGTGCTTCTCGCAGAATTGAAATCGAGGCGCGGAATGATCCGTGACCACGACCGCAGTAGGGAGCGTGTTGACGTGCAACTGAGCTTGGCCCAGCGAGCGCGTCTGCGGGATGCAGCGGACCGGTTGGCGTCAGTTGGTGTGTGTACCCCTGCGATGGATTCTGCTCGTAAACGCAATGTTCGAGATGAATCGTCGTGGCCGCCCCGTCTGTCTCTGCAACTCCTCGTTGACGTACGCGCGCACGCCGATGCGTTGCCGGCGCTGGGAGTAATAGTTGAGAGCTTGCCAGATCTACCTGCCGGCGCACCGGGGGCAGGTGAGTCGGCGCCAGGGGGCGGAGTGCGACACAGCGGCCGTGACGAGGAATCAGCGGAGCAGTCGGTGCAGGACAGTGACTGGCCGTGGGGGAGTGGGACACGAGTCGCGGCGCCATCGTCCAGAGAGCCGAAGGCTCAGCAAGCGGTTGTGTCCTCACTGGTGGCGTCGACAGTCTCGTGGGGGAGTGGTACGCGAGTTGCGGCGGCTCCGACCGTTGCGGAATCGTTCGCAGCAGTGGGTGTTGAACTCGCGATCCCTCATATTGAGGACAACAGGTCAGCAGCAGCGGTTCTCGCGGAGAAGGGTTCCGGTGAACCGCTGCTATTCGATGGACTGCTCGATTCTCTGCGGGGAGTTCCTGTCGACGATCTTGACGGCGTTGGTGAGACGACGAACGAAAAGATGGTGGCTGGCGGAGTTTCGAGTGTGTTCGACCTGCTGATGCGGGTGCCCCTCCGCTACGTAGACCGAACGCAGTTGGCCCCTCTGGAGACACTGGTCGCCGGGACAAAGCAGGTGACGTTCGTTGCACGAGTCCTCGGAATGAAAACGGACTGGGAGAAGCGTTACGTCCGATTCACGCTCGGCGACCACCGTACGAACATCTCAGCGATGTTCTTCCATGCCATGTGGATGGGCCAGCGGTTCCACCGTGGTGACCTGTTGATCGTGCAGGGTGATCTCGGCGAGTTCAACGGAGCATTGTCAATGACCTCTCCGCTACTCGAACTGATGTCGGATTCCACGGCCCCGCTGTTGGCGATTTACCCACAGTCGCAGAAGCATTCGGTAGACACTTGGATGTTGCGACGGGCGGCGGTTGACGCGTTGCGGCGTATCCCGGCGCTCGACGATCCGATCCCGGCTCCACTGTTGGTTAGGCGGAAGCTACCAACGCGGTTGGCTGCGCTGCGGTCGGTGCATGTCCCGGAGTCGAAAGCTGACGCGGACTTGGGAAGAAATCGGCTTGCCTACGACGAGCTGTTGAGACTGCAACTCGCGCTCGGCGTACTCCGAAATGCGCAGGCCGCGGAACCGGGTGTGACGCACACACCGACTGGGAAACTCGTAGATCCTTGGCTGGCTGGCCTTCCGTACACGCCGACGGGTGCGCAGTCGCGAGCGATCGGTCAGATTCGCAAAGACATGGTCGCTGCCCGGCCGATGAACCGGCTGCTTCAAGGCGACGTTGGTGCAGGAAAGACGCTGGTACTTGCGGCAACTGCACTGATGGCCATTGAGGGTGGCTACCAGGCAGTGCTGATGGCGCCGACTGAGATACTCGCGCGCCAGCACTTCGAGGAGATGGCCGAGGTGCTGCGTCCGTTGGGTGTGACAGTGGATCTGCTGGTGTCGCGGGGACTTCCCCGTCCGCGGAAAAATGTGCTCGCAGACCTCGCGGGCGGGCATGTGAACTTGCTGGTGGGAACCCACTCTGTGCTGTCGGATCCGGTTGTGTTCGCGAACCTTGGTGTGGCATTGATCGATGAACAACACCGTTTCGGTGTGGATCAACGTGCAGTGCTGGCCACGAAGGGCCCGGGTGGGTCGACGCCGGATATTCTGCAAGCCACAGCGACTCCTATACCTCGGACTGCCGCGATCACGACCTACGGTGACGTGGAGCTGTCGATCCTTGATGAGAAGCCGCCGGGTCGAACCCCGACAGTGACGACGTGGCTGGAATCCGCGACGACGGACGACCCGAATTCTCCGGTGTGGAAATCCATCCGTAGCGAGATCAGTCAGGGGAGACAAGCGTTCGTGGTGTGCCCGTTGGTCAAAGTCTCCGGTCAAGACTCGGAAACTAAGATGGCGGCAGCAGCCGAAGACACTTGCGTCGCACTCGAGGCCGGCGCATTGGCAGGCTTGCGGATCGGTTTGGCGACTGGGAAGCAGAAGCCGGACGTGCGGCGAGAAATGATGCGCGCGTTCAAGGAACACGAACTCGACGTACTTGTTGCGACAACCGTGATCGAGGTCGGTGTTTCGGTTCCGAATGCGACTGTGATCGCGATCTTGGATGCCACGAAATTTGGTCTGGCCCAGCTACATCAGCTGCGTGGCCGAGTCGGACGTGGACGCTGGCCCGGCCACTGCTGGCTTGTCGGACAGACCAATAGCGAGGACGGTGTGGCGCGTATGGATGCGATGTGCGAGACCGACGACGGCTTTGTACTCGCCGATCGCGATCTGCAGATCCGCGGGCCTGGCTCCCTGACCGGTTCAGCACAGGCAGGGCGAGATGCTGGGCTGTTGGTTGCGGACCTGATCGATGATGCTCGCATCCATCTCGCAGCGCGGGCGGATGCCCACGACATCTTGGCTCGTGACCCACACTTGCACCGCAGTCAGCTGATGAAACGCGAAGTTGAGGCTGCTCTCGGCGACGATGCGCACTACCTGACGAAGAGCTGATTGGCTGTTCCGCTCGCGCCGCTAAGCAACCTCCGGTGGCAGAGATTCGTGTCCGGCCGAGATGGTCGGTGCCGCAGGCTCGTGCGCCGGCAGACAGAGTCGAGTCACGCGGAAGGCTGTTCGAACAGGAGGTTGAAATGGAAAGCAATAAAAGAAGTTTCGAAGTTTCGGTGACAGTGACGGTGCGCGCAACTGTCGATGGGGCTTTGGTGCCGGGATCGTTGCCGAAGTTGATCCAGCGGTGGCCGACGGACCTGTTCGACGAGCTTCGCCGTGAATGGGTTTCTCAGACTGGATTGTCCGTCGAGCAGTTCGATGAAGCGGACGCGGTCGTGATGAGTGAGAGGGATCCGTCAGGTATTCCGAGCGTGCTGTGAGCAGGTGGTATGCGTGGGTGGTCGAACTCTGCTGACGCCAAGGCGTATTCGCGGAGTCGCGTTGATGCCGCACGTGTTTGTGCGGGGCGAGATGGTGAACCGCATCTACCCCACAGGACAAAGGGAGCAAGGCGATGGGCTTCACGACAAATGACTACGCCGGCCTGGTCGATGAGCAGTCGATCCCAGCGGTCGGCCCGTATATGGCACAGTCCGTTTCGATCGAGGCTTTCCACGACTGGATCGTCGCTTCCACCGATGCTGCTGTTTTTGAAGTCATCGACGGCCGTGAACACGCCGCGCAAGTCGCGACGCTACTGACCGGACGTATCGGGAACGGCTACGGCGCAGCGTCAGGGACAGTGTTCGTCGCCCATCTCAGAGCGATGTATGCGGTGAAGGGCACAATCGTTGGGGTGAACGAGTGTTCGGTGCAGTTCGCCGACGAGCATGGGAACCTGCACGTCCTCCCGATCATGGCAGTACGCGGCCTGATCGTGGAGTGAGTTCTACAGGCACCGGCAAGAGAAGACATTGGCGGCCAGGTAGACCAACCTCAACCTGTGGGCATTCGAGCTCCGATTTGGGTTGCCGCTTTCTCTGCGCTGTCACGACTAGGTGTTATCGCGGTTGAGCCCGTGGTCCGCCCGGACGTGGAAACGGCCAATTCATCACGGCGTCGCGGCGGGAAGCGAGCACTTGCGCGAGGTGGTCGTTGTCTGGGTGGCGCGCTGAAGCCGCAGCAGCCAGGAGGAACCACCGAACATCAAGCGCCGCGGGCTCGTATCCGGTTTGACCTTGTAAGTACGCGCCGATGATCATTGCGCAGTGTTCGGCTTCAAATGCTGTGAGTTGAACGAGTGCGGTGTTGGACGGAAGATCGACGTTGACCAATTCTTGATACTCGTCGGGATCCTGACCGTGATCCTTGTAGTCAGGCGTCCTCGCCAGAGGTGCTCGTTGGTCCTGGTGGCTGGTTCCGTACTTGGAAGAGTCTGCGCTGCCATCGAATCCGCTGTGGTCGCCGACAGCGCCGCTACCACTGATTGCGTCGTCCTTATCTCCTCCGCCGGTCAGCCAATCGGGCTGTCCTTCTTGAGCTTGATCGCGGCGATTGAGAGTGGCCGGAAGCCTCACGAAAACCTGCCACGCGAGAAGAAAGAGCGCGATGACGCCGATGATACCGAGGACGAGGGTCATGGTTATCTCACTTTCCAATGCTCTGCGCCGTTGACGGTGGCGGCGACGGGCAACAGGACATCGCGCGGAGTGAGTTGTGGTCCAGCTCCGATCTCAGTCACTATCGCTCGGTCTGAAGCACATCGCATTGCCGGATTCCGATCTGGACGAGCAACTCCGGCGGTATTCCTTTGCTGCAAGTCGATGATTGTCCTTGCCTTCGGTGGCCACAGGTGATGAATGCCGCGCTGCAACGCATTCCAAGTGCTCGGACGCTGAAGCGACGTCTCTTCGTTCGCGGCGCGTGTGATTCGAGCTAGCTTCGTCCAGTGAACAGGCGCGATGCCAGCGGGGCAGCGCCGAGGAGACCCAAGAACAGTACGACCAAGGCGAAGATCAGGCCGAATTGCCACGGTTCCATTGTGTCGGAAAGGAACAGACACCCGATCAGCGTTCCGATCGCGAAGCCGATCCCGCCAATCCCCGCGACGACCGCAAGAATTTTGGTGATTTCTTTGCTCATGCCTGTCATCCTCTCGTAGTTGGTTCCGGTCAGTGTGCCCTGATGGTCCGACATGGCCCGCGGTGTCGAAGAGATCAGAAGGAGGCGCGAGATTTCATGGGGCTTAGGCGAGTCGACGTGATTCTGGTGGACGGCTGGCTGGTTCGGCGCAAAGGCGCCGAAGGCGTTGTGGCGGGGTCACTAATCGCTGTGACCGAGGGAAAACCCGCGGATGCCAACGATCGGGCGAGCGAGAGCCGGGAACAATTGTGTTCCGTCAGCACGCACGGGCGAACCATTGACGTGCATGTGGAGGATGTTGGTCAGTGCCGCTCGAAGCCCGTGCTCGATGGATCGAGTCTTGCATCGGCGCCTCGACAGAGGAGCGAAGGCGACAACGGTGTTGCCGTGAACTGATGCCCCAGCCTCAGACTGCACGTCAGGGAGCCCGCACATGTCCCGGCGGAAGGCGTATTCGACAACTCTCAGAGTGTGCAGGACCAGTTCATCGTCCGGGATGTCGGCGAAGGTGACACCGAGAAGGTCAGCGGTGGTGTCGATGCCCGTGGTGTTCGTGCCGTCGAGACTGGTCAGCGGACCGCGGGCTCGCCACGTAGGCATGGGTACAGCGAGACTGCTCATGCTGCGCCTCCAAGCTGCAGAGGACGGACGTTGGGGATCGCGAAGGACGTCGAGACTGCGGTGGCGACCAATGTGGAAACATCTGGGTCGGGGCAGGCCGCGACAAGAGTGGCCGCGGCGAACTCGGCGCCCAGGCCGGCGTCGAGTAGCTTCTGCGCCGCGATCAGATCCGCCATCTGGGGTCTCCAGATCGGCCGGCCTCCGGTGGCGATGGATTCGTCATGCTGGGTGAGCAAGTTCCACCCCACTTTGATCAGGCGGGAGTCGATTCCGGCGGATTCTGCAACGTCGTAGTCGGTTTCAACGGTGACTTCGAAAGGGAAGCGTCGCTTGATTGCGTTGTCGAGTGGTCGGATGCCTCGTCCTTCCTCGTTGTATGTGATGACGAGACTGAATCCTGGAGCGGCGTGGACGGTCGGCAGGTCGGGGCGGTCGTCGATGACGAGTTGGGTGCGGGCATCAGCGACTGAGAGCAAGATGGCGATCGTCTCCGAAGGGGCCCGGTTGATTTCGTCGATGAGTAGAACTTTTCCGCACTTCATCGCGCGCAGCAATGGGCCGTCGCACCAGAGGAATGTGCCATCGGGTTGTGGTTGGTAGTGCCCGATGAGCGAGGACACTGACAGATCTCCGTGCCCTTGCACAGTGATCAGATCCTCTCCGAATGCCACCTCTGGGAGGGTGGTCTTACCTCCACCGGCAACCCCCTTGAGTCGAATATTCATGTAACCCCGCAGCTTTCGGAGTACCAGGTAATCCGGCTGGCCCGCGATGGTGCGTGGGAGGTAGCGGCGGCCGTCGGTGAGGAGAAGGCCGTCTCGGTCGGCTTCGGGGATCTCGATGATGATGCGATCAGCGAGGTCGGCACCGCTGCTGGCCTGCGCTGTACCGCGCAGGACCCGCTTGTCTGAGGTCAGCGCCTGCACCGCGACGTTGTAGGGGTCCGATTGTTCGGCCAACTCGAGCATGAACAGCGGTGGAAAGAAGTCCCTCGGATCCACCGGTGCGTCGCCTGGCACGCGAACAGTGCTGATCTGTGGAAATCGGATCACGCGGTTCGAGTGATCGGAATCTGAAGGGAAGAAGGTGTGGAAAGCGTCCGCGAACACAGTCGCGGCGGATTCCGGTGGCGTGGTGCTTTCTCGGACTACGAGTTGGCCCTCTTGGAAGTCGGACTCAGCCCCGAAGCCAGTGATCGTAGTCGAGGTATTGGTGAACGGGTCGCGGTAGGCGACGGTGGCGGTGACCTGCCCGTCTCCAGCCTGTACCGCCCAGGCCGCGAATGTCGCTTCGATCATGGAACCTTCCCTTTCTCAATTCTGTGTCGGAACTCAGACTCCCGGTACCGCGACATCGGTGCGGCACGACTGGTGTGCCGCGGAAACCTGCGCCAGTTGAGACAGTGACTTCGGAGCGAACGTCATCAGAGAGGTAACACGTCATGAATGCACCCGCCGCCCTGACGATGGACAACGAAGTACAGACCTTCACAGCCGACGCGTGGGGTCAGCTCTCCGTGCGAGTGGGTCGGTTCGTCGACGAGATCGCCGCCCGCCGGGATCTGATGACCGTTGTCGGAATCGCCGCAACCCCAGAACTGGCAGGCGGGCGCCCGGCCGGCGCGTACTCTCACACGACCGCCACCGTCACCATCGACGCAGCGCAAACACTCTCTCCCTCTGATGATCCGAACCAAATCGACCTTCGTGACCGCCGCGATCGCGCACGCTTCCCGGTCCTTACCGGAGTAGCTGTGCACGAAGCGGGCCATGCAGCTCACACCGTTCGGCGGGGGCGGCTATCGAAGGCCGCGGGGGCGTGGGCTGCGCTCCTCGAGGAACCACGAATGGAAGGGCGAGTCGTGGCGCGGCGCCCACAGGATCGGGTATGGCTGAGAAGTTCGGCTTCGCATCTGCTTGGAAGCTGCACAGCCAGTTCCGCATCCTCGGCAGCTCGGCTCCTGATCTTGGTGGGTGGTCGCATCGATGCCGGGGTGTATGACCGCTGCGATCTTCCGGATCTCGCGGAGGTAGCCGGGGAGTTCTTGACCGAGAAGCAAATCGGCATTGTTGTCGAGCAGACGCGTGTAGCGGTTGCTCTCGACGACGGTGACGTCGATGGGTTGGTGCGGTGCGCGGAGTCGATCGCCGCAGCGATTGTCGACGAGTTCGATGACGCGGACGTCGACAGCGAGGGCAGCGATGGCGATGACGGCGCTGGATGCAGCCCTCAACATGGAGCCAGCGAAGGCGCCGGCGACGAGATCGCCGCTTCAGGAAAGAACACCAGCCTCCGTGATGCTCTCGCAGCGATGGCCCGGCGTACCGCGGCGACCGCGCAGGCCGCCGAACACATCACTCCGCCATCGGCGGCTGCCGCCCGGGTAACCACAGCGGCGGAGAACCAGCGCCAGATGATCGCAGCAGCTGGACGCGTCGCCAGCACCGGGCGTCTTGCGCACAGCGTCAGAAGGCCAACCGACGGCGAGCTGGCACAGTCCCTCCGGCTGAACCGAGCGGTCGAGGCTGCACTCGACCGCGGTGAACGCACGCAACACATTCCGCAGGCTGTACCACCAGGACGCATGCGGATCCGTGAGCTGGCCCGCCGTGAGGGTCAGATCGCGGCGGGCATGATTCCGACTGCGACGCCCTGGTCTCGCACGCGCCGGACCGTCGTGGAAGCACCACCGTGGGCGGTCGGTATCGCGGTCGACGTCTCCCAGTCGATGGAACCGGTGCTCGAAATCTCCGCAGTGACTGCGTGGATGGTCAATCGGGCAGCAGTTGATCGAGGTGCGGCGGCCACGGTCGTGTGGAACGCGAAAGCAGCGAACCTGCCGGCCGAGAGTATCGGTGGCGCCGTGTATGTCCCGGAGGCCGGTGGCGTCAGCGACGGGCTTCCGGAGGCTCTGCTGGCCTTGGATTCTCGACTGCAGCTGACCTCGGGTGCCGGCACGAGACTCGTGGTTGTGATCACCGACGCGGATCTTCCGAATCTCGACGAGATCTACCATCAGGCAGAACAATTGGCTTCATCTCAGACCCGGATGCTGTGGCTGATCGCCGGGCAGATCAACGACGGACCGCCGGCGCATCTCATTGATCGTGTTGCCGGACTGCCGGGCGTGACGATAACCGAACTCGACGATCCGGCACGTGTCGCCGACATCGTCGGGGAGGCGCTTGTGGCATTGCTGGAATCTGAGTCATTTGCATGATCTGAAACCACGTCGGCCGGCGAACAGCTTCCAATCATCGGTGGCCGCGAATGTCGACGTAAGCGCTCAGCCTTCTGCAACACAGCACTATTGACCGTGCGCTACCGGACCAGCCGTACGACATCAACTTCCGGTGCGGATCTGTTCGATCATGTCCTGCGTTGCGTCTGCGACGTCGATGTAGGACTGGCCGTACGCACGCGGATCTGCAGCGGAGGGCTTCGCAGGTACGGCCAAGAGTCCGGATTGGATGTGCTCCCCAGTCCGCCGGACAACTTGTGCCGCACCTTCTACCGCGCCGCTCGGCATGTAGACCATCGTCGGATCCTGGGCAAACAACTCCGGGTGCTCGTCGACATCGGGCAGGGTGAATGTGAGAGAGGTAAGCAGTTCGGCGATCTCGCGAGGATCGAGCTCCGAAGCCGCCGGCACCCCGGATTCGAGGAGGACGCGGAGCGAGTCGGCGAGCTTGCTACGTAGCATCCCCATCGCGGCGTACCTGGCATAGATGTTGACCTGGTGCACGTCCGCAGACAGTCGATACTGCGGAAAAGTGGCTGTAGACATGGGAATCCCTCAATTCGGGTAGGAAGTCAGTAGGGGCCGGCCAGGTATGCGGAGTCAGGGGCCTTGTTGTTTTGATTGTTGATCAAGTCGGTCACCCAGCTCGCGCAATCGCGGTAACCGCCTGCATGAGCGGTGGGGGACTGATCGGGTTGATCGGGGACGCGGCATACACCGGCTTCGATGTTGCCGGCCGTTGCCAGCAACACATCTCGCGAGAAAATCAGGGCCGCAGTGGCTGAGTGGACCATCGGGATTTCACCGGTGAGAAAATGTCCGGACTCGCCAGAGGTTCTCATCTCGATCCAGGCGAACAGCTCGAGTGCCTCACTGATCTGTATCGGTTCCACTCCCGGGGCCGACCCGCCGGATTCAAGGACGATTCGCAAGGCCTGCGAGAGTGCGTGCTGCACGAGCCCGCTGTCAGCAGCGCTGATCACACAGTCGATGTCGCTCGCCGAAAAGGAGACCCGCGTCTGTGGAAACGTCTTCATGCCAACGAGTGTGCACTAGGGAGTTCCGGTGGCCGGCTGCATGCGCGCGTGCCCCGCCGGCGAGGGGCACCTCGTATACATGAAGGCACCGACAAGGTCTGTCGGACAAGGGAAGGACAAGTGAGCATGACGTACGACCGCGATACCGGCCCGCCTGCGGCCCGGGTGGACGAATTTACTGACGATCCGCAGTACCTTCCGCGGCGACAGACCACTGTCGCCACGCCAGTTCGGCCGCATCCGGGATACCGCTATCAGGCGCTACCCGCCACCGCCGCCTATGTTCCGGATGGCTCCTACCGGCTTGATCTCGATCGGGAACTCCTCATCCGTGAAGGCGTTGAGGTCGCGCGCATCGATTCGGCCGGCCACCACGACTGGACGACGAATGAGGAGAAGCAGGCATTCGACGTATGGGCGCATGATCTGCAGTGGATTCAGCAAGTCCCAGCGCACACGAGTCTGCCGACGCTGGGAATCGAGCTGCTCCGGCGTGAGGCCCGCGTCCACCGGTGGTGCGAAACTCAGTCCCAAACAATGTTGGTCTATGCGAGCGGGGACGACGTGAGGTGCGGCCGCTGGCGGGTGGAAGATTTTCTGAGAGCTGATCGACCCGACGACCTGGCTTTTCTCATCCGGGTGGATCCGAAGGCCGCCTACTTCTGGCAGGGCGGCCGCCGGCATCTGCTCGTCCCTGGCACGCCGGCGCTACTCGACGAGTATTCAGCAGGCGACGGTCTCGCTGCTGCAATGCCGGTGCCGCACAGTGTCGGAGCCTGGACTTAACTTCGCATCCATGACCACTCCCAAGCTCTCTCACCAAACCGCATGGGGCCGAATGTATGGCCGCTTTGTGGGCGACGAGCCTCAGGTGCCGTCGATTACGACTGTGCAAGGGATGGACGCCGATGATCTTCCCGACCCGTTCTCGAAACTTCCCGAGCTCGGGGTCCGGCCGCAGGGGAGCGCACTGGTGGGTTGGCGGGCCCGACTCGTTCAGGACGCGACCGCCGCATACCTGCGCAATGACGAAGAGACGCTGCGTAATCAGTTTCCCCATGTGATCGCAGCGAGGGAGAGAGCGGCAGCGAGATCGCGGAAGCCGGATGCGATAGCCCGTGCCGTGCGCGGTGCGATCGCTGCGACACCGGATGTCGTTGCAGACCAGGCAGCTCAACGAGGCGACCGCGTCCACAACCTCGCTGAACTACTGGGGGAATGGCAGCTCGGGAACATTGACCGATTCGAGGTTGACCAGGCGAGGGCGGACCTCGACGAGCACGGCGAGGGTGACTACGCGTCGGCGTTGATCGACTGGTGGATGCGGTGGAACGTAAAGGCCATCGCCAACGAGGTGACGGTATGGAATCACAGCATCGGCGTGGCCGGAACACTGGACACGATCTTCCGGATCGAAAACCACCTGTACATCGGTGACTTCAAGACGAAGTCCGATCGGGACGGACAGGCGAAACCGATGCAGCCCAAAGTCGGGACACAGTTGGTGAATGGGTTGCACGCGCAGGAATCTGTGGTCGATGCTGACCGCGGTGTGTGGACAGAATGGAAGTACTCGCGACCGGATGGTCTGGTGGCCATTGCAGTGTCCCCGACGGAAGTGGTTCCGAAGTTGATCAATCCTGAACGATACGAGCAGTTGTGGACGAAGTTCTGCAACAACCGCCGTGCTTGGCAGGACCATCACGACCTCGATATGCGGGACGTGCTCAAGCCCATCCGGCCCCCAGCTTCGGCTGCCCGGTGGCCCAACGACTTGCGCGTCGAGTTGCCACCGGTGGCGGCGTAGTCGGGTGCAGGTGTGTGAGCAAGAGCGGGCTGGCACCTGCGGGCTGATGGCGACGTTGCTCACGGACTTTGTATTGGAAGGTTGAGGAACGCTGTCGGAGATGGCTTCTCGCTGGTTCAGCATGAGCGTGGAGATGGATCGCGCCGAAATCGGTCGGCCACCGGGTCGAATCGTCCCAGCAGACATTGTCGAGGTTCGCCCCCCGTCAGGTCCGCTTCGAACAGATCAGCGCCGATCAGGATCGCACCGCTCAGGCCCGAATGCGCGAGGTTCGCGTGCCGCATGTAGGCGCCAGAAAAGTCCACTCCGGTCAGGTTCGTGCCGTACATGCTTGCGTTGTAAAGGTTGACATCAGAGGCATTCGCGCCGGAGGTGCCTGCTTGTTTCCACAACGGCCGAATCCTGTCGGTCTCGTACATGCAGCGGATGACGTGCAACTTTCGAATTCTTCGAAAGTTGCACCACCTTAATATGTTCCGGCTGGGTTCCCGAACTTTCCTGCGGGGGTTATCCGACGTCGAGGTTGATCCGCCACTTGTTGTCTGTGCGGTAGATCGTTGCAACGAGAACGACCTGCGATCCGGACTGCATGTCCATCGTGCATCTAGCGACATCTCCATCGCTGTAGGAGCGACTCGTCGGGCACGCGATCGTGCCGGTCAGCGCACCTGATGTAGCTGCCGGGCCAAGCTGTTCACGCATCATTGTCTGCAGCTCCGAACCGGACAGTGTCGGAGTACTCGATTGCTGCGTCATGAATCCGGCAAGGATCATCGCTGCCACCAGTACGATCGAGCCTCCGGCCAGCATGGTCTTCCGGTGCAAGCGAGCGCCCTCACTTGGGCCGCGGGAGTCGTTCTCGGCGTATTGCCGAGAACGTACGAATAGGAAATATCCAAGTGCAGCAGTAAGGGCCGGGGCCACGACGAAATTCCCGACTATCGTCCCGCGGTCCGTGAAACCGAGGAGACGATAAATGCCGAACACAGTCGCAGTGGTAAAGAGCAACAGGAACCCGAGGGCCACCAGCTCTATGACCAACCGTCCGCGGGTCCGTTTCGGCGCCTCGGCCAGCCTCGTCGCCGACGTACTTGTGATGCTGTTTGGTGCAGGTTGCTCGGTGTTCCACAGATGCTGAAAATCAGTTGGTCGAGGTGACTTGTTTTGGAGAGGCGGTGGCGACTGCGTTGCCGGAAAACCTACAGATGCGGAGGTGTTCGACGGTGTCGCTGGTGGCGGGGCCCACTGATCGGTCCAGTTCTGACCGTCCCACCAACGAAGAGACGGCGATTGAGGTACTGGATACCATCCAGGCTGCGGACTGGATGGTCCGTGGGAGTTTTCAGGCACCGGTAGATGCTAATTGTTCATTTTACGAAAGCCGTGCCTATTGAGTATGTTGACAAACTCACAGGAAAAGGCGCTAACGGATACCTCAGAAATACGATGACCAGCGGCGCGTAAAAAATTGAATACCGAGTGTCAATATGTGTGGTCAATGTAAGAGAATTCGAGATCCTGGCGGCCGCCGCAACAATCACTATGCCCTGGGTGTTTCGGCCGACGGATGCTGGAACTCTCGAAGTGGGCGGTAGAAGATGGTCCGATGAAGTCACCCTTGTCGCGGTCCCACCCAGACCTCAGCGCGCAATGGCATCCGACAAAGAACGGCAGCCGCACCCCCGACCTGGTGACTCTCGGATCCAGCGTAAAAGTTTGGTGGATGTGCGCTCATCAACACGAATGGGAAGACACCCCTAATCACCGCACGAGCCGCGGGAGTGGTTGCCCCTACTGCGCGGGTCGACGAATCTTGGCTGGGTTCAACGACGTAGCCCACACCCACGCCCACCTTGCTCGTGAATGGCACCCCACCAAAAATGGTGAGCTGACCCCAGACACCCTGACGGCGGGGTCGGAAAAGTCCGTCTGGTGGAGAGATGAGTTGGGTCATGAGTGGCAGGCACGGGTGAACAATCGTGCGAACGGAACAGGCTGTCCGTACTGCTCGAACAATGCGGTTCTGCCCGGCTTCAACGATCTCGCAACCGAAAACCCTGTCGTTGCGGCCCAATGGCATCTCGACCGCAACCACGATCTCCGGCCGACCTCGATAGCGGCGCAATCGAACCGTAAAGTGTGGTGGCAGTGCGGGCTTGGGCACCAATGGCAGTCGACCGTCAACAACCGGACGTCAAACGGCCAAGGTTGCCCCGTCTGTGCCGGCCAAAAAGTGTTGGCGGGCTTCAACGATCTGGGTACCACCGATCCCGCGCTCGCAGCCGAGTGGCACCCGACGCTCAACGCACCCTTGTCCCCGGCGAATGTGTTTCGGAGTACGGCGAAACGATTCTGGTGGAGGGATCTCCTCGGCCATGAGTGGCAGGCCAGCGCAAGTGAGCGATCGGCTGGAAATGGCTGTCCGTTCTGCTCGGGCCAACGCATTCTGGCGGGCTTCAACGACCTCGCAGCGAGAAACCCGATGTTGGCCGCTGAATGGCATCCGCGGCTCAACGGAGCCAGGACACCCGAGATGGTGACGTTGATGAACGGGACGAAGGCGTGGTGGAGGTGCGAGGCTGAACACGAGTGGGAAGCGCGGATCGCGAGCAGAGCATCCGGGGCCGGTTGCCCGGCGTGCGCGGGACAGACCGTCTTGGCAGGGATCAACGATCTGGCCTCCCGAAGCCCGACGGTCGCGGCAAGCTGGCATCCCACTCGTAACGGTAGTGCGACACCTGAGAACACCGCGGTGTTCTCGAATCGAAAAGCCTGGTTCAGATGCGCGCGGGGCCACGAGTGGCTCTCGACAGTGAACAACAGAACCCATGGTCAAGACTGTCCCGAGTGCTCCGAGAAGGGAGGATTCAATCCGGGAAGGCCGGGATACCTGTACTTCCTCAGTCATGCCGTGCTCGGTGCCCACAAGGTCGGGATCACGAGCGTGGGGACCAATCGCCTTGACAAGTTTCAGCTGAGCGGGTGGCAGGTCATCCACCTTGAGCTCTTCTCGCGCGGGTCAGATGCTGCAATTGTTGAGCGGGCAATCAAGCGTTGGTGGCGAAGTGATCTCAACCTTCCTGTGTGGCTGGGTCCGTCCGAGATGGCGCAGACTGGCGGGTGGTCAGAGACCATCTCCGCGGACGAGCTGACGACATTCGAGTGCATTCTGCGAATTCAGCATGAACGGACCCTCCTGCAAGGTAGATGAATTCCTCATCGAAACGCCGCGCCGTCAGAACCGACAAGTGAACGGTGAGTGGCGATCATCCGGCAGCTCTCGCGGCTGACACCTGCTTGCGACGGAGACGACGAGAGACTGTGTAGTCAAACACGTAGAAAGCGCGCACGCCCGGTTCAACGTGCCGCAACACCGGAACCGCCAGGAATATCGTCATCTCATTCAACGGCAGTGCACAGCTGCAGTACGCGAATGCGACTCCGCGAGAGGCGCTACCGACCTGGCCGGCGCCGAAACGCCCCAAGACTGAGAAGAGACGCGCATGAATCCACATCGGAAGTACTTCAAACTCAAAATGGTGGGGTCATACGCGATCGTCATGTTCCTCCTGGGAACCTTCGTCTCGACTGCGCTCACGTCAACCAAGGGCGACGGATCCGCCGCATCGCCGTTGTCGTCGCTGAGTCCGTGGATATGGGGATTGATCTGCGGCACTATCGGGCTGGTTCTGGCGGGTATCGGGCCGGCGATCAGCGCGCTTCGGGGAGCATCAGCTGGCCGCGAAAACGAGCTGTGAGAAGCACCAGCGGCCTGTGCGTTCGAGGCACATCACGCACAGGTGAACATCGACGCAGAACGCAATCGTTGCAAGGGGAAATCGCCGGGGAAGCTCGAATCAGCAAAGTGCCTACTGCAACAACTCCTACCGAATCAGGTCCTCGTGTTAGGAGGCACACTGAGGTCGGAATCGCCGAGAGTTCCGGCCTGCGTTCAGTACGTCGACGCCACATCCAAGTCATGCAACGTCGCCGCCACAACGTCACCGAGCGTGTACTCACCGTCAACGGTGTGGTGATAGGTGCCGTGGCCGTTGTTCTCGGCGATCGGCAGCAGCTCGGACTGGGACAGCTGATCGAGCAGATCACACAGCAGTGCATGAGTTCGGACCGGGATTTGCAGCATCTCCATCGGCGGCTGAGTGACCAGATGGCGAGCGAGTTCCAGCGACAATTCCTGGACCCGCTGACGGGCGTCGAGAGCCGTTCCCCGAAGCGTTGCGAGATCGCCGCCGTAGTCGGCCATCCCCAGGCTGACCAACTCTATGAACTCCTCGACCGAGGCGGCCGCGCGTACCAACTCGATGAGCGTTGCGGCGGTTTGCGCGAGAGTGTGCGCAGAGACCAACACCACCCCAGAAGCTGTACCGTCGCAAGGATTTTCCATCGCCAGGATCGTCGGAGCGAGGCTGTCCGCCCATCGCTCCGCTGCCGCTTCCGTGATTGTTTCGCTGGCCGCATGTTCACTGATACCGGCAGTTTCGGCGACCAACGTGAGCATGTTGGATACGAAGGCCTCGACGACATCGCGCCGAACGACGATGTTGCGGTCTTGCAAGATTTCACACAGCAGAGTCGTTTGTGTGGCGTGCCAGTTCGTCGTATCCATGGGCACGATCATGGACTACGCGTTTCGGGTGTTCCTGCCCATAGATTTCACGAGAACACTTCACTGCCCAAGAAAGGTGCACGATCATGACTGCTACCTCAACCGATACTGATCGACCCTGGGAGTGCTCACGCGAGGCAGCTTTGGCGGTAAGCAGACTCGACGCGGCGACGGCGTGGATGCGCACGGACATGGCCGCGGTCATGCGGTTGTTCGTCGAACAACAAAACGCATACAGCTGGTGGACCACAACGCAGAACATCTCTGAGCCCAACGCCGACATGCTCCGGCAGTGGATCCAGTACTTCTACGGACTGAGCGTCGACGACGTAGGCATCGACGCTGACGACGAGCTCAGCGGCCCGGCGCAACTGATGCGGAAAGTTTTGCGGACCCGCGCACAGTCGTTGCGGTACTCGACCATCTACCTCGTCACACCGGAAGTCGTGGAGTCATTGGCTACGCTCGCTCACACGCGTACCTACCGGCAGGGCTTGTCAGACCTCCGGTGCGTGCCGACGGCAAAGGGGCACATCGTGCTGCCTCGAAGCGTCGAATGCCGTCGCGGCGAGGGGGAGGGCAGTGTGGGAGCGAACCTGACGGAAAGCCTGTCCTATCTACAAGCAACACCGCGTCCTGACCCGATTCGCGCGCTCTCATGGAATCTCGACGACACCGCCGGCAGGCCGGTTGTGCGGATTGCGGACTGGATTGTCACCGGCGACATCGGCGGCGAGGACGGTACTGACATCGACAGGCAGGTAGCGGCCGCCGTCCGTGACAATGTCGGCGAGACTGCAATGCCCGAGATGGTGTGGACCAACGAATGGGCTTGCACATTGCCGAATTCCGGTGTGCTGCCGACTATGATCGCGCGAGGCAGGCTGCAGGACGCTGCTAGGGACGTCGCAGCACCGGGGTTCGTACGGTGGGATCCATCGACCGTTTACGACGACACCGACGGGCAGTTCATGGTGAGGCTCACGCAAGCGGTGTGGGATGCGGTGACTGCCGGACTGCTGACGGCGCACCAGTTGACGGCTCCGCAGTGGTACGGCCAACAGTCCGGGATCGGGAAGGACATCGTTGTGTTGGCCGCGCCGGGATCCGAGTGTCGCTGACGCCGTTGAAGTTCGGTCGAACCCGTTGGGGTGCCGCATCTGTCGAGTGGATTGGAGATCGTGAGGGAGTCATTTTCCCCGAGCGAGAAACGAGGCCACCATGTCAATCACCTTTGCACCCGAGATGAGCGAGATCGTTGGATACCGCCTGACCGATCAGATGGGTGGCCGCAGCGAACGCATCGGTGACTACGATTCTGCGATAGCGGCTTTGGAGGACATGCAGCGCACTGGCGCATTGTTGCCGGGGTGCACTGATCCGGAGGAAGCCCGCATCTGGGGCCCTCAGCTCGAGATCGAGACTGCCGACAGCGGCGAGGAACCGTCTGCGAACTTCTCGAACCACAATGCTGTGCGCCTGCTGGAGTTGTTGGGTTTTGCGTCGGGGAACTTTGGCGACGCGGTCGAATCGAGCGGAGAATGCCCGGCAGAGGACTTTCTAGGCCGGGTCATGGTGGCGCAAGCGATCGCGCCTTCCGACGAGGGCGTGCCGTCGTACGAGATGGCTGGCACTCCTCGGTGGATTGAAGGCGGTCGACGCGCCGGGTACACCGAGTCCGCGCTCGATTCGCTTCGTGAGGTGGCGGAGTGGGCGTTGAAATCGGAGCGCGCTGTCTGCTGGGGCTGATCGTCCGGGAACCTTCTTTCGGGGGTTCCACCTCAGTCTGGGAAACGAGGGCTGTCCGGATTGTCGCGACGTGGGTTGGGCTGAGATAGTCCGGATCGGTGATCGAGTGTGCCGCGCCTGAAACGGGTCTCGCTCATCGTTGGCTGAGTTCGATTCCCATCATCGAGAGGCAGCTGAAATGACGTCGACCCCCTGCTCACCCAACTTCCCGCTCCCAATGCTGGCGGCAGCGATGACGACAGCGTGTGAGGACTGTGGGATGGATATGGTTCGACATTGGAACCTCTCCGGTACGGACTTCGTGTGGCTGGACACCGATGGCCGCAGCGTCGGGGGGACGTCCCCGATTCCAGGGGTGACGACAATCAGCGAGCTGCTCGTCTACCTGCTCAAGCATGACCGAATCGCGCTGTACTCCGATCTTTCAGCACGTTTTCCTTCGGGACTCGGTGTGCTGCCTTGGGAGCACCGACATCGGCCGGCGCCGACGTCGCCCCACATTCCGGCTGCCATGGTCCCCGAGTGCTGCGTAATGCCGATGCAACTGGTGCGGGACGGGTGGCGATGCAGGATCGCTCACACTGTCTTTCAACATGATTCGGCCAGCCTCCCAGTGTCCGCCTGACACCAATGCGTAGCTGCCCCGTCGGCACTGAACACTAGGATTCATCACTACACAGCAGAATGGAGATGTTCTTGATGAGCACGACACCATCGAACGACCCGTCACCGCGTTTCCTCCCGGCCGGCGCGGTGAACGACGCTGTGGTTTCCCCGGCCGAGGTCGAGGATCTTCTCACTGACATCACTGAATACGACCCGGCAGCCAATATGCGACTTGCGGAGCTGGAACAGTTCGACTCGAACTCGATCACACCGGAGCTCGCACGAAAGCGAGACGCACGCCGACAGGCCGGGCTCGATGGCTACTACGACTTGCCTCCGGGCTCCGGTCAGGAAACTGCATTCGTCATGTTGGGGATGGCCGCGATTGCTTTTGTGCTTCTTGGGCTGGCAGTAATCGGAGTGCTCGCCACCACTGAGGATTCGAACATCTATGGGCTGGCGATTCCGTTCGCCATTCCAGCTGGATTCGCGCTGGTGGGGGGTGTGGCTGCTGTACGTGCAGTACGGCAGCCGCTCCGTGTGACACGCGAAGAGCGTGCGCAGCTTCGCAAGGCCCACAGGCGAACAGGATTCGAAGCAGTCGGTAACGGAGAGGACTGCGGGGACGCGCAGAAGATTGCGTACCTTGCGGATCATGTCATTGCTGACATCGGCAAGAGTGCAGCATGGAAATCGAGACTTCTCGACGAGCACCGAATTCGGCTTGACCTAGATCGAGAACTGTACGAAATCGTTAGCAGCGCTGCGATACTCGGCAAGCAAATGCGTGCGAACGCTGTAGACCGGGACATCCTCGGTGGAGATGGACCCGACGCGGAACGTCTTCTGCAGGCGGTCAAGCGCAATGCTGGGTTGATCAGTGAAATGCGAGCGAGTTTGGTGCGCAGAGTCGCCGCACTGCTCGCATACCGTAACGAGCTCGCCCCGTTGGATCGACTGATCAAACAGATGCAGGCACTTGATCAGCTCGAGCAGCAGGAGGCAGGCCTCCAGGAGGCATACACCCAGATCACGCTAAATGAGATGGCTACTTCCGAGACCACGCGAATGTCCGATGAACTCACGGCGCTGCGCGCCAACCTAACCGCGCAGATCGAGTACTTGCGCACGAATGTCATCAACAATCCGTTACTCAGCACAGGACTCAGCCTGACCGACGGGCTCTGACTCCGTCATGACCGCACCCCTCGAACACCTGAAATGCAGTGTGTGTGGGAGGAATGGAGCTGTCTCGAAGAGATCAAAATTTTTCGGTGATGGGAACTGCTCAGGTTGCACCCCTCGACGGTGGCAGGGAGGCCGATGCGGCCTGTTGAGGCGGAAGGCGATCTGTCCACATTCGATAGCGGGCTGGGCGCATTGTCGTGTCCGGGCGAGTCAGACACTGGCGGAGTAGGCCGCGCGTGCGGCCTCTATCACGGCACGGGCAGGTCCGCTGGCATGAGCAACATTGAGCGGTGGTGACCACTGCTCAATCACGGTGGCTTCGACCGCGGCCGGTGAGGGGTGCTGGCACCAGGTCAATCGTAGATGGGTGTGCATCCAGGCAGTCAGTCGAATCTCGTCCTCGTCGACGAGGACGACGCGATCAGTGCGTCGGGTCCGGTAGTGCTCGGTATCGAGGAGCAACCCGGCGAGGGTGCGGCGGAGGGTGGATGATCCGCTGCGGCGCAGATGATTACTGATAATCCGCCGGCGCAGGTTCGTGGCGAGACCGATGTAGAGCAGCCGTATCCCGGCGTTGGTCGGGTGTGTGGGCCCCGGGAACTGAGAGAACACCTCCGGCGCCGCCCACCACGCGTAAAGGCCCGGTGCCGCGGGCACCATGGATAGGTCCTCGAGCGCGCGACTAGAGCTACTGAGCGCGGTGATGGTATCGGCTGCATCGTGCGGCGCCGTGGGATGCGGGGTTGGCATAGCGAGCAGTCTGCCTCGCCACGCAGACACTCAGCGCGACAAACAGGAACTGTCGCCGATGAGGGCAGGGTCGTGTGGAGCGAGCTGTCAGCCTCGTCGGCACGGTGCATGCAAAGTGATGAAGGCATCGCGCACCGGGCGGACGCTGTCCGTGAACTGGACCCGAAGCGCGAGAGCGGTGGTGGGTGCGCGTCAGTGCGGTGACCGGGTAGAGAGCTACGGGGTCTCGGTGGGCCAGCGCGTGTTGGAAATCGGATCCGTTGGGTGTGTGTCCTGTCCGGGCTCTCGGTTCGAGCGGAGAATGAGGTCGGCGTGCCGCACCCGCAGTCGTCCCTGGTGACCATTGGCGTATCGGATTTCGCAGACAGAATCGAGGGACACAATGGGTGAAGGACAAAGTCGTTGCTTCCGTGGAGCATTCGTCGTCGCTGATCGAAGTGACGACGATGGTGGGTTGGATGCAACAGTGGCGGCAACGATTGCTTCGCTGGCGTCATGTGGTGCGGAGACACGGGGTGAGTTCTCTGACGTCAGTCCTGATGCGCGGCTCGCTGGCATGTTGGCTGGATTGTTCCGTACGAGCGCCCTGGCAGAGCAGTGCGAGCACTTTCGGGTAGACGGCACGGTGTCGACGTTGCACATCCGGTTCGGCGGTGGAGGTGCGCTGCGCGATGCTGGTCATCCCTGGGACGCCGTAGCGGCCGAAACGGCGCTCTCTGTTGTCGCGGAGTTGGGGGTGACCGGCGAGGTGGAGTACGCCAACTTCGATTCGAGCGAGCCGCTGTTCGTCCGGTGGGTTCTGGACGGCGGCTTGGTTGGCCGAGAGTCTGGACGTGTTGTGTACGCCGCCTGAGAGGCAGATACCGCTGGCGACTTACGAGAGGTTTCTCGTAAGTCGCCAGGGTCATTTGTGGTCGTGGCTGTCCGGCCGCGCTGTGGGGAAGTTGTCTGTGGACCTGTCAGGCTCTTGGGTCTGCTGCACGGATAGGTGACATCTGATCTGTGGTGCCGAGAGGTGCCGCTGGAAGGATGTGCACCATGCCGAAGCCCTATCCCCGAGAGTTCCGTGAGGACGTTGTTCGGGTTGCCCGCAGTCGCGAGCCCGGAATGCTGTTGAAGCAGATCGCCGCCGACTTCGGGATCAGTGAATCCTGCCTGACGGGTTGGCTGAAAGTGGCCGATATCGAGGACGGAATCAAATCAGGAACTACCGGTGAGGACGTGGTCGAGAACCGGGAACTGCGCAAGCGAATCCGGTTGCTCGAGCAGGAGAACGAAGTCTTGCGCCGTGCTGCCGCCTATCTTTCCCAGGCGAACCTGCCGGGAAAATGATGTACCCGCTCGTTCGTGAGCTGGCCGAGGACGGCATTCCCGTCACGGTGACGTGCCGGGTACTCGAGATCGCTCGCCAGCCCTACTACCGGTGGCTGGCTGACCCGGTGACCGATGCCGACCTCGCGGAGGCCTACCGGGCGAACGCTCTGTTCAGGGCCCATAAGGACGACCCGGAGTTCGGCTACCGGTTCCTGTTCTACGAGGCTCGCGACGCCGGCCAGGTGATGGCCGAGCGCACAGCGTGGCGGATCTGCTCGAACAACGGCTGGTGGAGTGTGTTCGGCAAGAAACGCGGAAAAGCCAAGCGCCCGGGGCCTGCGGTCCACGACGACCACGTCCAACGCAACTTCACCGCCGATGCTGCGAATCAGCTGTGGCTGGGCGACATCACAGAGCATTGGACGAGCGAAGGCAAGCTCTACCTGTGCGCGTTCAAAGACGTATTCTCCAACCGGATCGTTGGCTACTCCATCAGCGATCGGATGAAGTCCCGGCTCGCGGTCGATGCGCTCGACAACGCCGTCGCCCGCCGAGATTTCGTCGCAGGCTGCGTGGTCCACACCGACAGTGAGACTGTTCGTGCCGGTGTTTTCGGATTTCCTGACCGTTACCGCATGGAGACGAGAGAATGCTGGTGCCGGGAGTTCCCAGTGTTCCTGACCCTCACTCCGATCGACGATCGTGTGTCTTTCCTTGGATTTGTCGGTTCCTGGGAACCCCCGGTGAGGCGCTACGCCTCACCGTCGGGGTGACCTGAGGAGAGCCTGCACCACCAGGTGCTCATCACTGTCTTGTCCGCCGGTTCGGTCGATGCGCGGCGCCGCCTTGCTCATCGGTCAACGGAGAGGAAAGCGACATGACAAGGATGCCTGACAAAGCCGATCTCGATCAAGACCGGCGAGTGTTCGCCGGAGTCGATACCCACAAAGAACTGCACGTCGCCGCGGTGATCGATACCGACGACAACGTCCTCGGAACTCGCAGTTTTCCGACCACCCGAAACGGGTATCGAACCATGCTGACCTGGATCGGCGAGTACGGCAATCTGATCCGGATCGGTATTGAGGGCACTGGCTCCTACGGAGCTGGGCTGACCCGCCACCTCGCGAAAGCCGGCGTGACGGTACTCGAGGTGGACCGCCCCGATCGCTCGGACCGTCGCCGTAAGGGCAAAGACGACGACCTCGACGCCATCAACGCGGCCCGCGCAGCCAAGACCAACCGGCGCACCACCACCCCGAAATCGAAAGACGGTGCCGTCGAGTCACTTCGGGTGTTGAGGGTGACCCGAGCCCATTCGGTACGAGAGCGGCGCAGTGCGCTGCAACTGCTGCGGATGACGATCATCTCCGCTCCCGACGAGCTGCGCGCTCAGGTCCGCGATCTGACGCGGATGCAACTGATCCGCCTCCTCGCCGCCTGGCGACCGGATGTCGCGAACGCTACTGATCCCGTGACCGCCTACCGGGTGTCGATGAAGTCCCTGGCTCGCCGCTATCTCGAATTAACCGACGAGATCGCCGATCTCGACGAACTGATCAACCCAATCGTGAAAGCCCTCGCACCTCAACTACTCGAGCGCGTCGGAATCGGTATCGAAGTCGCCGGACAAATGCTTGTCACCGCCGGCGATAATTCCGATCGAATGAAATCCGAAGCCGCGTTCGCGATGCTATGCGGTGTTGCACCGCTACCCGCATCTTCTGGCATGACCCAACGCCACCGCCTCAATCGCGGCGGTGACCGCCAAGCCAACCGAGCCTTGCATCTGGCCGTCATCGGCCGCATTCGACTCGACCCGAAAACCCAGGCCTACGTAGAGAAGAAAACCAGCGAAGGCCACTCGAAACTGGAAACTATCCGGTGCCTGAAGCGCTACCTGGCTCGCGAGGTCTACTACCTCCTCAACCCTGGACCGCAGACAATCACCCCGAACACCCGACACCATCGAAAAGCAGCTTGACTCTCAGGAGAGCATCAGAGGATCGCAATTTCAATCAAAAAAATTCGTCCGTGCTCTGAGCCGCCATCACATGGTCGGCTCGATGGGCCGCGTCGCTGCGGCCGGCGACAATGCCGCCATGGAGAGCTTCTTCTCTCTACTGCAAAAGAACGTCCTGGACCGCCGCCCCTGGCGCACCCGTGACGATCTCAGGATCGCGATCGTCACCTGGATCGAAAGGACCTACCACCGCCGACGCCGCCAAGTCGGGCTCGGCCGATTGACCCCCATAGAATACGAGACCATCATGACCACACCAGCCACTCAGGCTGCGTGACTCAACCTGTCACCTGATCGTGCAGCAGACCCATTTGCTGCCGCCGGCACCAGCGAACCGGCCCCCACACCTGATCTGTGAGGGCCGGTTCGCTGGTGTGGGATTCGGGGCAGGTGCGGCAAGGCGAAGGGGTCCACACCTGCCCCGCGTCGGTCAGGCCGCCTGACTGTGCTGGCGGTCGCTGTCGAGGGCGTCGGCGATCTCCGCACCGATCGCAGCTAGGCGGGCTTCGGCGGCGACGAGCGTCTGCTCGTCAGGGAACAGGAGCGAGGTCGCAGCGTTGCGAGCAGCGTCCTCTTCCGCTCGTAGCCGTTCGATCGACTGTTGCAACCGAGCGGATTCGGTTCGCTCTGGGGCGGTGAGACGGTGCAACGTCTCTGCTACTGCTGGTGCGATGCGGGCTGCGCCCCGTCGGAGCTGAGATCGGGAGACCGGGACGTCCGCCAGTGTCGTGTAGTCATGCCGGATCGTGAAGCCGATGATCTGGCCTTCGGACGTTTCCGTTTCCACAGTCAGCGGGCCGACAGATGCGCTTCGATGTGGTCGGGTGATTAAGTACCCGATGTCGTCGACCAACCGGCCGAACATGATTGGCCGGTCGTCGAGGTCTTTGTACAGTTCATCGAGCGCGGTGACACGACGCCGCAGACGTTCGGCCGCTGCTGCGCACTGGTCGGCTTGCTGGACGGCGCGGCGCACATTCTGTAGATGCGTCGCCCGCCGAAGGCGCAACGTACGCACCGTAGATTTGATCTCGGCTTCTTCGAGTAGCAATACGTTCCCCGAAGCCGCAGCTTTGATCTCGGCGTACGCCAATGTTGTATCTCCGATGTCGTCGACCTCCCGGATCGTCGAATCGGTGGAGTACAAGTGTGCGAAGGCACGAGACTTACGATGCAACACTTCCCACGAGTAGGCATCGAAGGTGCGTTCGGTGACGTAGGTGAACACGTCTACGGACTCGCATAGGTTCCCTGGCCGGAACGCGCGACCTTCGCCCTGTTCGACATCGGACGGGCGCCAGGGCGGCGCGATCAGATGAACGGTAGACAGACGGGTTTGAATGTTCGTTCCGATACCGATTTTCGGCGTCGACCCGAGCAACACGGATACTGACCCGTCACGGCAGGCGGCGTGTAGAGCTTCCCGGGATTTCGGTGTCGTAGCCTCGTGTGCGAAACGCACGCGGTTGGCCGGGACCCCGAGTTCGACCACCAGTTGCCGGAGCCTGCCATAGGTGGACGCATCGTCTGGTTTGGGGGTGCCCAGGTCGCAGAGCGCCAATTGCAGGACACCAGGAGTGGTGTTGTTGAACGTGCGGTCGAGGCCTCGACGGTAGGTCGCAGCGATGGTCTCAGCGGCGGCGAGCAGTTTCGGTGACGCGATCTCGATGCCTACAAGATTGGGATCCAAAGCAACCTTGCGGCCGTCTCCGCACACGGTGAGCATGTTGTCTGAGCCGCGGATTCGGCTGTTGGTGTTCTGCAGGTTCTCGGCCCGGCACACCAGCCCAGCAACGTAGTCGAGGATCTGCGGGCCAGGATCGACGACAACGGTGTGATCGTTGCGGGCCGGGCGCTTCTGCCCGAGCGCTTCGGTGGGAAGAAGGTCGGCGAACTCGTTTAGCAGGCCGCGGAGTTCGGGCAGGTTCTGGATTGTGGACGGGCGGGTATGAGTCCGGAAGCCCGACCCGTCGGGTGCAACCTCGATTCGAGTCTCCCACCGGATGAACGTGTGAGCGAACGCGTCGAAATGGGCCAAACCGATCTGGTCGAGACGGTCGGGAATCATAAACCGTGCCCAGCAGTAGATTTCAGCGAGAGTGTTGCGAAACGGGGTTCCGGTGAACATCGACGCCACCGGTCGATTCGGGTACCGGGCCGCCAAAGTCTCCACTTTGAGCAACATGTCAGTAGCGCGTTTGGACGAGCCGAGCGAGAATCCGTCGGCGCGGGTGGCAACCGGTATCCGGATGAACTTGTCGGCCTCGTCAATCAGGATGTAGTCGATTCCGAGTTGTTCGAGCGTGATTTGATCGGGATCAGTCACATTCGAGCGGAGCCGGTCGAGCTGTTCTTCCAATGACCTTACGGCGTTGGCCGTTTGACGTGCGCCCCTACCGAATTCGGGTTCGTTGTTCATGTGCTCGCGGACGGTGGCTTTCTGGGTTTCGATCCACTCCGCTTCGGACTCCGGGTCGACCCCGAGCGTGGAGAACGCCTCGTGGGTCATGATCACGGCATCCCAATCGCCGGTAGCGCAGCGTGCCGCGAACAACCGGCGAGAATCGCGCGCGAGATCTTCCTCTGTAGCGATGAGAAGCCTCGCGGCCGGCGCGGCCTGCTGCGCCTCCCGGCCTATCTGCTCCAAGATATTTTTGGGGACAGCAATGCAGGGTTTGTTCGCTAAACCGAAGCGTCGCAGCATGATCGCTGAGCACACCATCTCCAAGGTCTTTCCGGCGCCGACGGCGTGTGCAATCAGTGCACGGGGACGGGAGAGCACCATGTCGACTGCGTCGAGTTGATGAGGCCACAGGGTGAGCCCAGCAGAAATTCCAGGAACAGTCAGGTGTGACCCGTCGGGGCGACGAGTGACATGGGAACTGAACCGCAAGTTGTAGGCCGCCAGAACCCGTTCGCGGCGTGCTTCGTCCTCGAAGATCCACACGCTAAATCGTTCGTGGAGGGCTTGCAGTCGGTCGGCCGCAGCAGCGGTCCTCTGCGGGCTACGTACGCGTCGGTAGACCCCGTCGTCGAGAAGGTCTATGTAGACGACAGGGCGTTTGCCGTTGAGCCCGCATTGGAGAAGTTCGATCGGGGACATGTCTTCGGTGCCGTAGAGGACCGACGCATCAGGCGAGCATCGAAGGGACGACGACAACTCCCAATACGCGATTGACGGCGAATGGTGAATCGCCCCCGTATACGTGGTGCCGAGTTCTTCGGTGAGGAACGCCCCGATATCGTCCGCCGTTAGCCAAGGAGCCCCCAAACTCACTCGTACGTCATGCATTCCGAGTTGCGTGGGCATCGATTCCTCAAGGGCTGCCACATTGCGGAGGTAAGCGGGATCGAGCTTCGCAGCGCGCCGTGCTGCGTCTAACTTGCTCCGAACATTGCCCGACAGATAGTCGCGTGCCGGGGTCCATCGCCCGCCGTTCTGTGGATCCGAGTAGACCAGATCTCCGAGCGCCGCCGCTGCAGATTGCAGGCTCGAGAGCCCCAACAACTCAGCTACTCGCGACAAGTCCAGGCGGCCTACCTCACCGAGAGTGACGGCCAGCGCTTCGGCCGCAGTGTCGACACGCTCAACCCGCACCGGTCGCTTGTTGACCCGCCCTAGCAGTACTGCTGCCGGCTCAGCTGTCGAAGTGTCGGGGTCGTACTTTTCCAGCGCCAAGACCAGCGGGTAGTCCGGGTCGCGGCGGAACCCGCCCATCGATGGACGACGCACCGACACTGCGGGGACTCCAGTTTCCGGATCAGGTTTCCCCTCACGCACAGTGCACCGATTCAACGCGCCCCACGCTGCGACGTACAGCCTGTACAGGTCCAGAGCATGTGCGCGAGCGGGAGCGATCGTTTCGTCGGGCAAGTCCGGATCGGACTCGAGGTCCATCAAGTTAATGGCCGCATCTCGAAGCGAGATCAGATCGAACAACTCCCGCGCCGGCCGTTGTACCTGGACAAGAGCACCATCGGTCACAGTGAAGATCTGCCCGTCTACGACGTGAAACGAACGCTCTTTGCGACCTTGCGCGTCTACCAGGATTACATCCGAAAGCCCGTCATCGGCGATAGGAGCAGCGGTCATTGCAGGTAGCGCGCTGCAGACAGAGGTGATCGCCGCATCTACCGCTGGGCCGGGGGCGTCAGTGACGACCGCTAAACCGTTGTATCGGTTGCCGGTTACGCGCATCTCACCTGCCACATGAAGCGGATGCAATGCCCAATACCGATTCACGCGTACCGCTGTAGCGTTTTGGCCCTCACCCAACGGGGTGTCGACGACGTCGCGTTCATCGACAGTTGCTCCCAGTCGGTAACCGGGATTCCGCGAGAAATTGACCGTGTCAATCCAGCCCGAAGCCTTCTGGCCGGGCGCGCGGACCTGCAATACCAGCACGTCAGCCACAACATCGGTTCCAGGGAAGGTGCCCGAGGGCAGCCGTACTGCCGCTACGAGGTCGGCATGACGAGCCAGTTCACTGCCGGTGGTGCCGGAGTCCATCACGAACCGCGAGGTAATTGCCACGACGTAGCCGCCAGGGCGAACCGCTCGGACCGCGCGCATGAGAAAGTAGCTGTGCAACGGCAAGTTGATCCGGTGCACTGAGTCGTGAACATTGACGGACGAGAACGGGACGTTCGCCACGACTGCATCGAAGTAGTTGTCGCGCAACGATCGTGACTGCAAACGGCCAGTGTGAATCGTGGCACGCGAGTGCAGCAGTGAAGCGATACGCGCGGACGTGGGGTCTACTTCTACGCCGGTAACGTCGATAGGCAGTCCGTCCGGGGCAGCCGAAATGAGCGCGCCGTGTCCGCAGCCGAGATCAAGCACCCGGCCGCCCGTGAAACCTGCAGCGGTAAGGATCTGCCAAAGACGTTGTCCCACCTCTGGGGGCGTGTAATAGGCCGTGTCGACAACGTCGGCAGCAGCAGCGCGTGCGGGAGGGGTGAGCAGTGAATCGAGCTGGTCGGCCAGATGAAGCCACTTCCCGGAAGGTTCCGGGGCGAATGCCGATGCCAGCGAACCCCACCCGGGCCATGCCTGCAATGTGGAGCGTTGGTCGCCGGTGAGTGGAAAGCCGTCGACGAGGTCGCGCTGCAGTTCCAGCGCGGCTATAGCGTCGGCGACGATGTCGCGAGTTTTTCCCATGAATTTTGCCTCCGAGATCTGGTGGAGACCTGCCAGGTGTGGTGTGTGTACCGGCAGGCCATCGAGCAGAACTCACAATCCGGGGCATCGAAAATGAGTGCGGCACAGCAGGATAAGTGCAGTTAAAAGGCTGTTTTCTAGTATTGCTGAGCTGTGCAATACGGCTGCGCTGTAATCGCCGGTATCAACGTGCATTTCAGTCCCTCTGTGACCACGCATCAGAACCAGCGTGATCGCTTGAAATCTCGAGCTTCGAGACCCGCCCGGAAGGAACAGAGCAGGCAAGGGTGGGAAACGATCGTTGCCGGGCGCACGTTTCGTAGCTCCTGTCCGATGGGTCGTGATTCTCACAGTCATCAACGATCGGCCCTGGCTTGTGGCATAGCGGGACGGTATTGAGAGGTGGGGTATACCCCGCCGTGTCATTTCTGCAGTGTCGATCCTGTCCTGGTCAGATTGCCGTTGCGACAGGATGTTTCGCGTGCTCACAAGGCCTGTTGTGCCGCACTGCGTTATGGCTTCGACGACAGTAGGTGAAGAACACACCGACTGCGAAGGAGATCGAAATGAAGCGTAAGACTGTGGGCGGCGACGAGGTCGACGCATTCGCGAAGACCCGCCGTTCTCGAAACTGGAAGGCAGGAGAACGTAAGGCGCTCAAGGCGAAGGCTTCCCGCCGGGAACGCCGCGATGCGCGAATTGCGCTCGCGCGCTGATCCGAACGTCATCCGGGCCGGAGAGAGACCCTCCTGGGAACTCTCCGGCCCTTGCCATTTTTCGCATACAGAGTTTCTCCCCCGACAGAACGTTTGAGAGGACGATCGATATGGGATCGAATACCGTCACCGACACATGCTCGAGGATCACCGCAGCGGACCGCGCGAAAGCCTTGCACCTGTTTCGCGCCCGTGACGCCGGTACAAATACCGCCTACGACGACGGAGACCTCGCGTGCCTAGTGTCGGCAGTGTTCGGTCTGTGGCGGGACGACGAATCATCGGACAGCACAGAGCTTCCCCACCCGACAGGGGAGGGGCCATGGCGGCTTTACCCGGCGGACTGCGACGCGCCCGCATTCGCGGATCCACTCGTCGAAGACGACGACTTGAATTCCCATCAGATCACGGAACTGTATGTGCTGGTCATCGAGCACAAGCACGGGTCGAACGTCACTGTGCACTTTGACGAGCAGTCAGCGAAGGCCGCCGCAGCAGAGTTCGCCGCCTGTTGGTGGGGTGAGCGTGATGGGCCGATCCCAGCGGACATCGATGAAGTGCTTTCCCGGTACTTCGACAATGGCGGTCAGGAGTTCTACACAGTCGTGGCCGCGTCTATCGAATTCTGAGAGCGCCCAGTGCCCACCACATGTTTCGGGTGGGCACTGGCCGGCTCAGTCCAGCCTGGTGGTCGCGGGATTGCTGTCCGGATCATCCGCTGACCGCAGCCCTGTATCGGGCAAGCAATCAGTTACTGTCCACCGAAATGGCCTTGTTATGTTGCTGTTCGCCAAGTCACTGGTGCCGCACACTGCAACATTGGCAGCAACAGTGGGCCCGAACACACAGCTTTGAAACCGGAGGTCAAGACGATGACAGCAGGGGCGGTACTGCGCGATACCGACGCGGAACGTGTCCTCGACGCCCATCGCCCTCCTATGCGACCGCCGCAGCAAGCAACGAGAACGAACGAGTAAACCTCTACCCACAAGGTGCCCCTGACAGTGCGCTAAAACCAGGGACGAACAGTCACAAGAACGGACCTGCCACGATGAACGATTCGATTCGGCCCACCATCAACCGACCCTCCGGTGGCTCCCCACGTCACATGCAGCAGCGGGCGCTCACCACCCGGCACGCGATTCTCGACGCATCGGCCGCGATCTTTGACGCGAGGGGATACAGCGCTGCCAGCATCAAGGACGTGATCACGAGCAAAGATCTCTCCAAAGGTGCTCTCTTCTATCACTTTCCATCCAAAGAGGCCATTGCCCAGCAGCTTGTTCACGGCTGGTCGAGTGCCGTCGAGACCGCATTCTCCGGCGCTTGCACCGCCGCAGAACCCCCTGCAGAGAAGCTAAGAAGGGTGTTCCTCGATCTCTCGCGCGGCGTCGAGAGTGATCTGCAACTGCGTGCCGGCATGAAACTGACCCTCGAAGCCGGAATCGAGGGTGCGCATCAGGCTTATCGGCAGTGGGTCGATACCGCCGGTGACGTTGTCGACGAAGGCATCGCAGACGGAACTATCGGAGACACCGCACACGCGCACCACCTGGCTTGGAACGTGTGCGCTGGATTCGTCGGAATAGTCAATGCCGCCCCCATCATGCGAGAGGACGTCGATCTTCCCACCCGTATTGATGACCTGCTCACTGCCCATTTGAGCCTCGTAGTAGCGCGCTGAGATACCCACCGCAATCAAGAGGGGGCAAAGTAGAACGGCAATGGGCGGAGCCCAGCATGACACCGTCTTGCGTGAGAGAGTTTTCGCGGAGGCAGTGGAGGGGAGCAGAGATGGCACCGCTGAATGAAGAATCCGAGGACGACGAGACCTTCTACGAAGGCCAGATCGACGAGACGATCTTCGACTAAACATGGCGCGTTCTGAGTCAGTGGCTCGCCATGGACACGAACGCCAGCGACGAAGTCCTCGCGATGGGCAGGGAATCGGAATGACTCCAGCGGTTGACTGACACCGCAACCGAATCACTGGAGCATCAGCTGAACAAGCAATGGAGCCAATCGAACCCTGGTAAGACACCCACCGACCTGGACCTAGCTCAGATGAAGGGAGCAGCGACGACGACAGCAGTGGCAGCGGTCCTCGAACAGGAGCTGTATCCGCAGGTGACACCACAAATTGTGGCTCAGATCGAGCGACTCGCGATATAGGACGACAAGGAGACCTCAGCGGAAATGACATCACCGAAGAAACACGAAGAACTCGCGGCACGCCCAGCTGGGGAGATCGCGGCGACTGTGGTGATAGCTCGTCCCGGCAGTCGGTACCGATGGATCCACGTGGCCAATGCCCTCGGACTGACCCTGCTCGTCATCGGGACGGTCCTGACCATACTCGGAATTCTCGCCCTCCCCCTCGGTTTTCTGGCCGCTGGTGCGAACCCGATCGAACTTCTCTTCCCCGCTGTGGAGGAGACGAACAACGAACCCACCCCATGGCTGGTACTGGCAGGTGGGTGGGGGGTTTTCGGGGGGCTCGGCCTTTCCCTCGCTGGTTACGGACTAGGCGGCGCAGCCAAGAAGAGGGCTGAACGCGCCGACATCGTCACCGCCGGAGAGATCCTCAACGCGCCTAAACGACTGGCGGAGCCCCTCGGGCGCGCACTCGATGCGGCAGAGACGATCCGGCGCTCCGCAGCTGTCCGGGAGGGGTGGCTCACCGGTATCGACGTCGACGCGGCCCTGTGGAACCTCGCGCAGCAGTTCAAAGCCGGAGTGCACCTCGATGCGGAACTGCGCGCCGTGTACGACGAGGCGGCCGGGGCGTCGGTACCCGACTTCCGGGGGCAAATCGACGCGGCCGAAGCTGCCGTCCTCGCATGCACCGAAAATTTGAGGGAAGGCGCACAACGCCTGACGGACATCGCAGAGCGCGTCGACAGTTTCGACCGCGAACTTTCCGAACCCGCACGTCGAGCCGCCCTGACGAAGGAACGCGAATGCAGTACACGCCGCACCCGTGAACAGGTCGGGAAACTCACCACCGCCCGAACCGCACTCGAGAACATCGAACCGGTCCTCGACAACGTCGTCGATATCGCCACCGGGCAACTCGATGCGTACGACGAGCTGCCGAAGATCGAAAAGATCTGAAAATGAAGCGGAAGTGGACAATTCGAATGCATCAGCATCCTGGGGCATTGCCTTCTCATGATCGGAGCATCGCACTCATGACTAAAAACAGCTCACACGCTGATCCGCCGTACGAATTCGTACCCATGACGCAAACGCTTGCCGATTTCGGGCTTTCACCGGGCGAACCCGTGCCGAGAGGAGTCGTCATGGACCACTCGGCCTCGCCGCTGTCGAATCAGATCAGCGAATTCGCCACCGAAGACGAGCTGGCAGAATTGCGTCGCCGTGCCAATGTTTTCCTCGACTTCGACTTCGCATTATTTGACGAGATCGGTGAGTTCGTCAACGATCACGATTTCAGTCGGATCAGGGCAGCGGCCGGACGCGTCGGCCTGACGGAACTGTACGCGCGGATGACCGAGCGAACGGATCGTTCATTTGCCCGCCTGCTCGCGGACTGGCCAGAAGATGCTCGACGACCGCCACCGCGCTCATCCCGCCCATGAGGACTGATGATCGGCAGTGCCACAACGTAGTTCAGACTATCGTCTGCGCGCTCTCATATAGGTGACCAACACTGAAGTCCGCATCAACCGACTGCGTTGGTCGAACTTCCCGCCCGTCATGCAGAGCGAAAAATGGGGCCCACCCCCCGGCGAGTACACAGCCGGTTGGTGGGCCCTTGTGCGCGGTGCGGGCGCAGATACCCCTTCAGTACTTCGCCGCTTCCCGCCCTGTACGACTTCCCTGCTGCGCCGGATCGAAACACTCGAGCCCCATCTCGGAGGGTAAGCGTCGACGTAGCTGCACTGGATTTCGAATATACGTTCGACTAGAGTGTGGGCGGTAAGGCGATGACGGAGGAGGTCAGCACCTATGACCGCCGATCCGAGCACTCTCGCGGCACTGGCTCCCGGTGACCGTATCGAGGCATTGCGTCGACGTATGGCGTCGATCCCCGCACGTACCGACGGGGCCGCTGCCCCGGCCGTACCCACCGAACACAGCGAAGCGCGGTTCGAGACACGTCCCGAGACGATCACCGAATCCGCAACGAGTGTCCTCGAGGTTCCTCCGGCGCTCGCCGACCTGCTCCCGAGGGGCGGACTCGCACGCGGTTCTGTCGTCTCGGTGGACGGAGCGTCGTCGGTGCTACTCAGCCTGCTCGCCTCCGTCACCGGCAGCGGTAAGCACGCCGCGATCATCGGCCTGCCGAAGCTCGGACTCCTCGCGGCCACCGAAATGGGAGCCGACCTCGCCCGCTGCGCTCTGATCCCTACTCCGGGATCTGCGGCAATAGACGTGGCAGCGATCCTGCTCGACGGGATGGATTTAGTTGTCCTCGGGCTGGCCGGCGCAGCGGTTCCTCCGACCAGGGCGCGCGCGGTAGTTGCCCGTGCGCGCTCGAAAGGTTCTGTACTTCTTGTCACGCAAGGGAACTGGCCAGGTGTGGACCTGCGTATCGAAGCCACTGTCACAGGCTACGGAGGAGTCGAAGGCGGGCGTGGTCGAATAAACGCCGTCCAGTTCGACGTCGCGGCTGCCGGCAAGGGATTTCAACGCCGCACACAGCGTATGGAAGTCCGCGACGGAACAGGCAACCTGACATGGAAGGCGCTCGATGGCGCCCCGAAGAACAATGCCAGCGATACTCGACTGCTCGAGGCACTGTGATCGACACCCATGGATGGGTCGACGCCTGGCCGGAGCACCCCAACATCCATTGGCTCACACCACCACGGAAAGTGCTCGTGGACATGGACATTGCCCTCGGTCTTGCCCGCCATACGCCACGTGCTGACCGGATACCGCTACATGTGAAAGCCACCGCCATCCATATCGACGGAATCATGGCCGGCACCCAGTTCGCTTGGCTGCGCACGACGACCTCGATCTGGATTGCCGTGGTAAAAGTGGCTGCTACCAGTGGAAACCATCAGAACACCGTTACTCTCGACCTGTGCGTTACCGAAGACGCCATCAGCCTTCCTGTCGATCACCGCTGAGTACGGGGAAGCTCACGGGAGGGTTTTACCGCAGGCCGTGAGGGAACCAGGACGGCTCCGGATGCGTCCAACAGGCTATGAACGAAGACGACCGCGCACTGCTCATCGCTGACGGCGAAGATCCCGACGACCCCCGCATCATCGCAGCTTACGAATACATGGAAACTGCACTTGCGTTGTATGCGAAGGTGCATCGACGCATGAGCCCTCGATCTAGGTAGTGCTACTGAACCCGAGCTCGCCGCCATGTTTTGCGTTCTCAATCCGTCCTGCCACACCCGCCGGCTGTCTCTTTCCCTCTTCGGAGGTTGCCGCACGGATCTCTGGCCATTGCGACGCTCAGTTTGAAAAGGCCAGAGAGACGCGACAGCAAGGAGATCGAACTGTGGAGAATGCGCGCGACAGCGTGGAACCTGCCACGGGAGTGCCCGCCACTTCCGAGACGGGGCCGTACGGGCGGGCTGTCGGGCTAATTGCCTTCGCTGCTGTCGGAGTTGGGATGGCAGTTGGTGTGCACGCCGGCAGCTCCCTATTCGGCGTCGCTACCGCGGTGTTGGTATCGGCACTTGCAGTGCTCGTCATCGCAATCCGCGGGCGACTACCCAGCGACTGGACGGACTGGGCCGGGGTGCTCGAAGTTCTGACCGCTACGGGAATTGCTGCAACACTTGTGATGCGACTGGCGGAATGGTCGATCGTGGTGTGATCCGGCCGGTCCGGAGCATCTGGGCGGAGAAATCCTGGTCTAGCGAGGCGTCTAGGAGATTCGCAGTCGAGCTGTCCTGGAGCCCTAGCTGCCCCTTCGTGCAGTGCCTTCCTACAAGATCGTGTCCGGTTCTGTGGGAGCCTGCCGGGAGCCGGTGACGCACATGTCAGTAGCTGCAAATAAGTTGTCCCCCATCGGAGATCACCACATCTGCAAGGGACGCCATGACCGATCTGATTATCACGCAACGTATGGTCCGCAAAACGGAGACTGGGAAGCCGGGAATCCTCACGCGGACGCCATTCGTTGCGATCGACGTTGAGACCACCGGAGTCTCGGACGACGGCCGGGTTATCGAAGTGGCCGCGGTGAAGATGAACCACCGGGGAGAAGTGATCGACAGATTCGAATCGTTGATCAACCCTGGATACGATGTTCCGCTGAATCCCCACGCGCAGCGGATACACGGAATCACCCCGAACATGGTGTGGTCGGCTCCTTCATCGGAGGAGGTGTTCGCGGACCTCGCCGAGTTCGTGGGACGCAGCGGAGTCGTCGCGCACAGCCTTTCGTTCGAGAATCGTTTCCTCACAGCCGAATACGCTCGCTTGGAACTGCCTCGACCGCAGTGGCAAGGTATCTGCACACTCGCGGCAGCCCGGGCGATGGTGATCGCGCCGAACCACAAGCTCGCCACGCTGCTGGATCTACTCGAACTGCCGGGAATGAACAGCCATCGCGCAGCTGATGATGCGCACGCATGTGGCCTCTTGATGGCCGCGATGATCGAACGATGCGACGCAGGTGACCTCGTCCCGCTGGGCGAAGTCACGCCGAAAGCCGCCAGACAGTCGGCACCGATCACCGGCCCCATCGTGATGGCGGAGCACCCGGTTCTCGACACCCACACAGTCAGGTCTGCCATGGGCGGATTCGATCCCACCGAGGAACAAGCTCGAATCCTCGACGGATTCGACACCGGCGCAGACCTCGTCATTTGCGCCCTCGCCGGCACAGGAAAGACGTCAACCCTGAAAGGGATCGCACGGATCGAAGCAGCCAGAAATCCGGGACGCCACGGTCTGTACCTCGCGTTCAACCGTTCCGTGGCTACCGAAGCGAAAGCACACTTTCCTGAACAAGTGCAGACATCGACTGCACACGCGTTCGCGCTCCGTCACTTGCGGAACACCGCGCACGGTCCACTCCTGGCGAAGCTCGATGGCGGGCGATCGAAGTTCCGAGAGATGGCGGAGGCGATCAATTCACACAAAATCTTCTTCTCTGCAGGCGGCGATGGCCCGCGGGTACTCGCGCAGTATCCGGTGACAAGGTTGGCGCTCGCAACAGTCGACGAGTTCTGCAAAACAATGGACGAACAGATCGGACCACAGCACGTCCCCGAGCAGAGGGGAATCGACGTCGGCAGCGCGCAGCGGGACGAACTGGTCGGCCATGTTCTCCCGATTGCCCGCCGCGCGTGGGCTGCGATTCGCGACCCCCACAACTGGACCATCAAATTCACACCGACCCACATGTTGAAGCTGTGGGCAGATACCCACCCCATCGTGGGTCGGCAAGGTGACTACCTGATGTTGGATGAAGCACAGGATGCGAATCCGTTGATCGACAGCATTATTCGCGATCAAGTTCATATGCAGCGGATACGTGTGGGTGACGAGAACCAAGCTATCTACGGCTTCACCGGCGCCATTAACAGTATGTCGAACGTCGCCGGCGCCACATATTTGTCGCTGACGAAGTCATGGCGGTTCGGGCCAGCGGTCGCAGACACCGCGAACTTCTACCTCAGGAAACTCGGCACAACCTTGCAGGTCATCGGCAACGAGAACGTGGAATCGCGGCTGATCTCGATCTCCGATCCTGTCGATGCAGTGTTGTGCCGGACCAATGGTGCTGCGCTGACCGAAGTGATCGCAGCCCAGCAGGCAGGGAAGACGACTGCACTGATCGGTGACGCCGCCGCAGCTACCCGGTTCTGCGAATCCGCTGAACTGCTGAAGGCCGGGCAATCACCCAAAGACGCGGATCTGGCCGCATTCACGACATGGGCAGATCTGCAGGACTACGTAGAGAACGCGCCAGGGGAGGGGGAACTTAAAACCCTGGTCGAATTGGTCGACACATACGGCGTCGACGAGGTGCGAGCAGCGATGGCATCGACAGTGAGACCAGATAGGGCCGAACTGGTTTCGGCTACCTGTCACAAAGCTAAGGGCCTGGAATTCGATCGAGTGCGAATCAGCCACGAATGGGAGCTCGAGCCGGACGATGCTCCGTTCCCTCTCGACCTCGACGATCTAAGAGATGAGCAGATGCTGGCGTATGTGGGCTTGACGCGGGCAAAGCGTCATCTGGATCCAGGCCTACTCCTCGACCAACGAGTCGTAGATCTGATCAGTGCTCGTCACGCTCATCCCGAGGTGATCCCGGGCCTGACACCTCCCCTGGAGGGCATGCTTCTCTGACGAGTGCATTCCTCGCTGACGGATGCCTGAGCGGCGGAGTCCGGATGCGAACACGGGCGGATTGCAGGCGTACCGATCCAGAGGTTGTCCGCGCAGCCTCCGGAACCAGCGCTGTCCATGCACAGACGCCGCGTCGGCGAGCTGTCCGGGGTGATCAGGGGTGCCGCGCCGCTTGGCCGCTGGAGTGAGTGTGGAGACGAAATATCCACGCGAGCAACAGGAGTAAGCATGGGCGGTCACGATTTCCATGAAGTGGTGTACACGAACAGTGACGTTGAGGCGGTCTACGAAGATTTGTGTGCCGAGGCGGTACTCGAGTACGGAAACAACGGCTACAACGGCACCATCAGCACGACCCGGGGAGTGAATCCCGTTCGTGTTCCCCCAATGAGCTTGGCCGCCGCATTCACTCTAGCGAGCGACCGCGTGGACGGACTCGACAAATGGAGTGCATGCGAAGCGATTCCACTTCTTGAAGAACGACAACCGGTGTATGAAAACGACGGACGGGTAACAGTGAGCCTCCAGGTGCCGTGGTCGGTGTACTCAGACCACGATGCACTGCGCTCCGCACTGGGAAAGAAGCTGGGGCGGTCGGAAGACGAGGTTGCGGATTGGTTCCTGATAGCTCGGGAAACCAACGTCACGAGACGTGCGAAGATCACCACGACCACCGGACAGCGGGAGACTCGCCACTTCGTGGTGAGTTCGAACCAGAACCAGCTACCAGCGTGGGCGCTCGGCCACCGAACCCAGGCGGCTGCGAGGGAAGCGATGAAGGGGATCGGGGCCACCTCGTTGGCCGAAACTGTTGATCTGGACGTCATCTCGATCACCCGCCGTGTAGATGGTCAACCGCTGGTGAAAGCGACGCTGACCGCGAAGGACGTGAACGCGAAAGCATCGGTGTCATTGCAACGGAAGACGTGCGACGGATTCCTCGGCACTAAGCAGGCCGGCTGGCTGTTCTACGGCTGGGCCGCATCCTGATCGATTCGGTGTGCAGTTGCGATGGCAGTTGCACACCGAATCCGCCGTAACCGAGCCTGTCCGCTGCCTGCATGGCAGGTCGAGTGGCTACGAGCATCCTGTCCGCTCATCGAATGCGGCGAAAGACGGTGCGAACTGCAGCAACAGCGTTCGCCGGCGTTCGTGCGCGTGCCGCACTGCCGGGCTGGTGCGAACAAGCTCTGAACGTAATCAACCAGCGAGTTCGTAGAAACGGGGTAGCGAGATGGCGACTGTGGCCAAGAACAATGCGGCGATCCGAGGTGCGGGAGCACTTGTCACCGCTGTACCGGCATTCTTCGGTTTCACCCCGGACGAATGCCTGGTCGTGGTCAGACTCGCAAAGGGCGCTCTCGCGGCAGCTGTGCGGATCGATTTCGACGCAGCAATACGCGCTGCTGAGCACGATATTTCGAGTCTGGTGGGCCACGAGGACGACCGTGCAGACATGGTGGCACTGATCGGAATCGGCGTGAATTCTCGGCGAGACGACGCCTTGAACGCTGTCGCAGCGGCATGCCTGGCCGACGGAATGTACGTGACGGCAACGATCAAGGTAGATCGGATCGCGTTTGGTGAGCGATGGATCGACCACAGCAGCAAGACTGAGGGCCTTATCGACGACCCAACTACATGTCCCGCCGCGCTGGACTCGTTGATCGAACGAGGTCGAGGTGTAGCCAGCGACCGTGAAGAACTGCGAATCGAAGTAACTGCCACAGGCGCCAATATCGTTGCAGGTAAGGCCCCATCCAATGCAGGAGCGGCGCGGGCCGTGCGTGCTGTTCTCGCCGCGATGGACCGCCATATGAACGGCCACCCACTCTCTGACGCCGATGTGGCGAAGCTGGCGGGCGGCTTGCTCAACAAACGTGTTCGCGACGCGGTAGTGGCTATCGGTCTGACCGGGCGCCGTGAGGCTGCACGCGCTGTCTTTGCGGACGTAACGCGTCGGGTCTGTGGACCGGCACGGGCCGAAGCTGCGACGATTGTCGCAGTTCTCGCCTACTTCGCATGCGACGGAGCGCTGTTGCGTATGGCGCTCGAGGAAGCTCAGCGGGAAGCACCCAAGCATTCTCTTGCCCTGATGGTGGCGTACGCACTCGATATGCAGATTCACCCCACGAAATTCGAGGAAGCACTCGCGCCGTCGCGTCAGATTCTGGCGGAACTCGGAATCGTCGTACCAGACTGATCGCGATCCGAAGTGGTTGTCCCACCGCCGCTATCGGCGGTGGGACAGGGTGTTTCGCCTTCGGTCCGCCGAACGTGTGTTCTCGGTCGGTCGTAACCGCCCATCTGCTGTCCTAGGTGGAGATTGCTCAGCTGTGGACAACGCGGCTGACCCTGTCCTCAATGCGCGTAGTTCGAAGGCAATGTGGGCAGGCGGATTGGTGCAGATCAACTTCGAGGCCCGCCCACCCGACGACCTATGCCGTGACGCGCACTCGTGAGCGACACGGAATCGTCAGAACCTCAACTCGTAGTCAATGAAAGCGAAGGAACGACATGGGATCTGGCATCTATTCGTCTGCGAACTTTTCTGTGCAGGACAACGATCAAGGGCGCGCCGCTCTGGCCTACGCGGTCGGCAAGTTGCAAGACATCTCCGCGCTCGGGCTGACCCCCGACGGAGACGAAGACGCGGGTGCGGTCATAGCTGGGGCGTTGGCCAAAGTCCTTGGTTTGGCCGAAGATCCGGACGACTTCACAGAGGTGTGGAATGCGCTGATCGGTGGTCGATACATCGTATCTGTATCTGGGGAAGGGGTTCACTCCGATCCCGGCGAAATCGACGCGGTGCTTTCAGCTCTCGCGGAGAGCGATGTTAACGGTGAAATCACCTGCGAAAGCGAAGATTACGATCGGTGGCGACTGCGCGTAGTTGGCGGTCAGGTTCGCAAAGAATCCGGCGAGATCGTGTACGGCGATGATGCACTCGCCGCAGCATGGGTCGTCCAGATGCAAGGCCATGATGACAATATGTTTGACCAGGTCGCGGTGGTGGGTTCGGAGGCGGAAGCGACCCCGATCCTTGCGGAATGGGCACGTGCGGCTGCCAAGAATCTGGTCGATGCTGGTGCGCTCGGTGAGCGCGCTGTCGATGTGACCGCAGACGATGCCATCGTACTCGAGCAGTGGGCCGATGCCGGGGGAGTGAAGTGGGAGGTGTACCAGGTTGGTGCGCAGAACCACTGATCAGGACAGTTGAGGTGTTGCCCGCCGGGGAGAGGGGACGGGCAACGCCTCAATTGCGCAGCCTGTCCGAAGCCGTCCGACGGAACCGGGCACAAGCAAGATGGTGCGGCGAGACACTCAAGGTGCCGCACATTCGCGCCGGCACCCTGATCCTGGGTCTGTCAACGAAACAGTCCAGGAGGAATCGACATGGGTGACACACAGGCATTGGGCGGCGCGGCTATGGCCACTTTGGGGGACCTTCTCAGGGAATCCGTCCGCGACCGGGCGGTCCTCGCGGAGATCGGAGTGCTCCTCGCGCCGGTTCTGGCACTCGATTTGGGCGTGGATGACCCACGGTCGTTGTTCGATGAACTCGAGGTCGCTGTGGGCGAGCAGGGAGAGCGAAAGGGCCTTCGGAGAGTTAGGTTCACCACGGAGTTATGGGAAAACGGATATTTCTTCTCCGATGAGGTGGAAGTCGACTACTGCGACGGCGATTCCGATGAGATCACCCTCCCCAAAACGTTCTTGGAGGAGTACGCGGACGAACTCACCTCGCACACCGACGGTCTCGGATCAGGGACTGAGTTGAAGGTCGTCTACAGCGGCAAAGAACCCCGGATCGTCGCCTGACTTCGACTACTTGCCCGACAGGACATCCTGTGTCGGGCAAGTAGTGAAAGCTGTTTCGCTGCCCGGAAATTTAGATGTGGGCAGATCCTCATCGAGTGCACTTCCGGGGCATTGGATATTCAAACCCGTTGCCGCACAGATCAGATCGACGAGATGGAATCGAAAGCGTCAGATTCCCGACGATCTAGGAGACAACGAAATGGGCTACGACAACAACCCCGGCTCGCACGGAAGCGCAGAGCAGGACACACCCGGCCACGACTCGGCCCCGGGCACGGGTGCCGACCACACCGACACCGACACCGACGGGCTGATCGAAACTCGAGTCGAAGGCGTCGACGCAAAGATCTATGCCCACCGCTCGAACGTCACTCCCGGAACACTGCTGGTCGGTGTCGACGCACCGCAAGGACAGTCGATCCGGTTCGTCGTCAACGACGGCGACATGCTGGATACAACGGTCGGCGTCGATGCGGGCGAGCTAGTCACGCTCCCGTCGACGGAACAGTTCACGTCGAATGCGCACCGCATGGTGGTCGGCGGAGAGAGCCGCGCCGCAACTGCGGTCGCGACCAGGGTCGAATACCTCGTACCCGACGATGTGATCGCACAAGGAAGCGATGCAGTAGCCGGGTGGGTCGAGCAGACCGCCCGCGCGGTCGCGGTCACCAGCCCGGTACGGATCAGCGTCGAGATCGGTGAACGCTCCGAAACGTGCCTCACACGGGCGATCTGGACGGGCCGCAAACTTCTCGACACCGAACGCTCTTTCGGGGATTCGAGGAGCGAGACGGAGGCCGCTTCGGACGCGATAGCGAACATCCTGCTGGCACTCGCAGACAGCGACGGTTTCGAGGAAGTCGTGAGCGCCCTGCGAAGCGCAAGGATGTACGTCCGAGACGAGTGGGCAGAGGCCGACCGGATCGTGCCGGACTGCTTCTTGATCAGCTAGACACCTCCACTGATCTGGCACCTACGGCGGGTGTCAGATCGGTGGACGCTTTCGCCGCGACGACGCTGTCCGACGATCACCAGACGGCCGTCAATGATCTGATCAGCGAAGTCACTACTATTCGTGACGCCAACGCACAGACATGGGAGGGGCCGCGTGACCGCCGAAATGAACACCCCGGAACGGCATGTACTCGTCGATACCGACACCGGAGTCGACGACGCGCTCGCAATACTGACAGCCCTCAACGCACCAGACACGTCCGTCATAGGCATCGGCACCGTCTTCGGCAATTGCACCGAACACCAGGCCGCTCAGAACGTGCTGACAGTCCTCGCTGCGGTCAACCGCACCGACATCCCGGTATGCGTAGGGAGCCCCCGGCCCGGGCCAGCACCGACGACACCATCCCCACACGGAAGCGACGGGCTCGGCGGTCGCGGACTCCAGCCGCCACCCTCTGTTCGACTGAGCGACGAAACCGCCGTCGACCAGATCCTCCGGACAGGACGCGAACGACCCGGCCAGGTCGACCTGCTGTGTCTTGCACCGCTTACCAACATTGCAGCCGCTATCACTCGCGATCCGACGATCCTTCGGCAGTTCAGATCAGTGACCATCATGGGCGGAATGGGCACGGCCGATCGCCGCGAAATCGTCGCCGCCGCGCAACCGAAATTCCTCGCCAAAGGCGATACCAACACCAACCACGACCCAGCCGCCGCCGCGACAGTGGCTGCGACACCCGGTCCAGTGACCTGGGTAGGCATGGACGTCACAGGCCGACTACGACTGAGGTGGGCAGATCTGCAAACCCTCACGTCGACATCGAATATTGCGCGTTTCATTCAGACCATCACCGAGGACTATCACGTTTACTGCACGAACACATACGGCGCTGAGCAGCCGATCTACACCTCCCACGACAGTGTCGCCACGTCCGTCATGCTCGATCCCACGGTGATCCTGTCCAGCGTTTCGGCTACCGCACAAGTACACAGTGCCGACGGCCGGTCTGCGTTGTGGGGGCACTACCCTGACGATCGGTCCGCAGTGCACCAGATGGCAACCGACCTCGACTACGCCGCGATCCGAAACCGAGTCGCCCGCACCCTCGCAGGTTCGGGAAAGCACTGAACGGAACGCACAGTTCTTCGAAAGGCGATGGTGGCAGCATGTTTCGAACGGCATCCAAACGCAAAGTGCGGAAAGCGCTCGACAACCTGACCTTGCCCGATCCCTGGGACAGCCGGAAACTGGTCGAACAGATCGCACACGATCGCGGACACCCGATAGTGCTCTCCCCAGTGCCACAACACGTGATGGAAGGCAAAGTATGCGGCCTGTGGGTCAGCTCTGACGAAACCGATTACCTGCTTTACCCAGAGGACTCCCCGTCCTGGCACATCGATATCGTCATCTGCCACGAACTCGGCCACATGCTGCTCGACCACGACCTCGAGATACCAGTTCCCGCCAAGTCAGGGCCACCAACCACGTCGATCGACATCGAAGGGCTGTCCGCATGGCTACCAGGCCTGGATCCCGACGCGGTCCGCGGGATACTCGGACGCAGCGGCTTCTCCGCTCGCAGTGAATACGAAGCTGAATACCTCGCGACACTGCTCATCGATCGCGCAGTCGGGGATATCCAAGACACCCGCCACACACGAATGCTCAACACATTCGTCCGAGGTGAAGACGGATGACCAACACAATCCCCGCCCCCCTGCACGCGCTCATCCTTCTATTCGTGTGGTCGGTGCTGGCAGCGCGGTCAACACTGCTGAGGTTCAACAACTACGACGTTCGACTAACCCACGCACTGACCTTCGCGTGCATCGCGCTCACCCTGAAAGACCCCACCGTCGCGTCAGTTCTCAACCCGATACTCGGGCCGACGCTCACCCGGACACTCGTACACATCCTGATCCTGTGGTCGGTGGCAGCCCTCGTCGGTGTCTACAACTCCTGGGATCCCACCGAACCCCACTGGAAACAGCCGACGCTCTATTGCATCGCGACCACACTCGGGGTGCTCCTGCTCGTCCTCTCGGCGCCAGCACGCGCCGCAGAAACAACAGTCGAACTCACCGGCGGTTGGCAAGCAGTGGCCTACTTCGCGATCTACGCCGCATTCACCGCGTACGGACTAGGCCGGGTAACCCTGGACTATCTCCGAAGCTGGAAACGGATCCGAACCGCATCCACGAAAGTAACCGTGATCGGCGTAATCGTGTTCTTCGTGTCCATGCTGGTCGAATCGTTGCAGATGCTGGCAGTCGCCATCCTGACTGGAAGCGGCAAAGGAGAACGACTTGTCGAAGCGAAATCGAACTCCAACGGGTGGCTATTCGCCGTAATGATGCTCGTCGCCGTCACCTTGTCAGGGCTCCCATTTTTTCGCTCGGACATGCGTCGGGAACTGTGGGACCAGTTCAGAATCCACCGACTGTGGAAGACGATCACACGGACGGAACCCGATCTCGTATTCGGAACAATCCGAGACCGGCGGACACTCACTGACAGTCAACGTCAGCTGAGGGTGACCAGCGAGGTTTTCGACGTTGTCCAACGACTCAACCACTACGCAGAACCCATCAACGATGGACGTTGGGACGATCAACTCGCCCAGCTAGGACTCACACCGACACAAGCGATTGCGGTCTATCAGGCAGCTCAGCTGCAGAACGCCATTGAACGACGTAAACGCGGTCTCAGCCCACTCGATGAAAAGGCTCCGATTGCCACTGCACCGGTCGCCCCTGACGACACCGAATCTGCGATCGCAGCCATGATGCTCATCGCCCAGCACTGGTCCCTAGCCGGCCGCCTCCGACAATCGAGCATCAGCGAACAGGAACACGCGCATATCCCCTGACAAGGAACCTCAGCTGGCCGCTGAGGGGCTATCCGAACCCTCTCCGAGCACCCGCAGCAACGCCCTGCGGTCGGCATCAGTGCGTTCTCCGCGAAGCTGAATGCTCTGCACCTTCCGCATCCGGAACTGCTCGAGGAGCAGCAGTTGTTCGTGCAGATCTTGAATATCGTCATCGAGCAGATACTTCGCGGGCGTCCGGAAGTGCACGGCGATCGCTGTAAGCAAATCTGGATCCGCTTCGGTCTGAGCACCAGATCGCAGGGCGTCGATCTGTTCAGCTGATACCTGGTGTCCAGCAGCGCTGATCGCTGCAGCAGCGTCCGTCGACGTTTCTTCGCTCTCGTTAGCTGGGTGCCATACCCGAAACAAGACCTGCAGTCGCTCGGCGAGGGAAACCCGTGAGGACATGAGCTCTCTCCGTTCCATGGTCAGAACCATCAGCTTAGCCTGAATCCACCGATGAGCTTGTGAAAGTTGATCCGAATCGACGACACGAGCAAGAACTGTTTCCAGGCAGGGCGTGACCGCTGGTCTACCCAGCTTTTCCACGATTGACGAGTGTCGGGCCGCTGTCGGCGATTCGGTCAGATTTCAAGTGATGGGTGGCGGGCTGTACCCGATAGTGTTGGCCCACAGTCGAAGCCACACAGCGGTCCACGGCCAGTGAGTGGGCAGTCGCAGGATCGGTTTTCGTTGCGGTCGAGTCAATCGAGCGGGGATGTTGACGATCTTGCGTCGGAGCGTGGCCCCGCGGGAATGTGAATGCCGGTCGCCGGCAAGAACGCCGGTTGCCCGAAGCAGATTGTGGGCGATCGCCGCGCACAACACCCAGGCGGAGTTTGCCCCGAACTTCCCCGATGGCATGTGTGCAAGTGGCCCGTCGATGAGATCAGCGAACACGGTTTCGATAATCGCGTGCCGGCGGTGTGTGACATCTGCGTCGGCGGTGAGCCGGGTGGTGTTGGTGAAAAAGGGGTGATACCGCCAGACGGGAAACAACGTATCCGGGAATCGTGCGTCTTTGACGCGGCGCACAATCAGCCGGGCGGCGACCGGGGTCTTGGTGGAAGTGAAAGCGGTGTAAGTGGTTTCGGCGACTTCGGCATCGGAAATCCAGTCACCGGTCTCGGGGTCTCGTACCGCGCCGGGATACTTCACGGGTGTCCAGGCGTCTTCGGCAATCGAATCGATTGCCCGCGCGACGGCGGTGTTCTTGGCCATCACGACCGAGAATTCGACCTTTGAGCGCAAGCAAGCGGTCACGACGGAGCGGGTGCCGTAGGCAGAATCGCCACGAACGAGGATCGTGCCGACCGCACCCGCTTTTCGGGCGGTGACGATGGCTTGGGTGACCATCCGGCCTGCGCCTTTACCCGATGCGGCTTTGCCTGCTCGTAGCCGCATCCCGGTGATGACCGGTGCGGAATCGGCGGTGCTGAGTATCGTTGCGAGCGGTGAGAGTCCTTTGCGGAGGACCTGCTTTCCGGCGATTTTTGCATGTCCGTAGGAGGCGCCTTCTTTGGCGTGGCCGTAAACGGGGCGCAGCAGCGAATCGATGTCAATGAACGCGTGATCGACGAGTCCGGGGAGAATATCGGTGCGGGAGGCGAGTGAGATGAGGTGTTCACGCAGCACTGATTCGAGTTGGCGATTGTGCCCGAAAGTGAACTCACGCAGCAGTGTTCCGATAGTGGAGGGTGCGTAGACGTTGCCGAACAGCTCCTTCATGCCGCCGGAGCGAAGGACGTCGATGTCGTCGATGCTGTCCGCGCCCGCGCACATCCCGGCGATCAGTGTCACCAATTTTGGTGCCGGATTCGCTGCCCCGGATGCGATTTTCGTGGCGGTGATCGAGATCTTCTCGGCGAGGAGGTCCGTGAGCCTGGTCTGCTCGGCCAACGTCATCACCGGGACCAGTCCCGCGCACGAGACGATGTGGTTCTCGTTGAACACTGCGGAATCTTCGACGAACTTGTGGGACACTTTCACTGGAAGTGCCTTTCCTGAGCTGGTGGATTTGTTGCGTGAGAACTCAAATCATCCCAGTTCAGGGGGCACTTTCTTCAGTTAGACACTCCGGTCAATGGAAGTTCTATCGGTGGATTCAGGCTTAGTGCGTGCTTGATTATCTGATCGTCGCCGCAGGCAGCGTGGACCAGGCTGTCTCCAACAAAAGGACCAACAGTGGGGAGCCTGCGACGAACTACAACCTGTCCGAGGCACTGGCAAGACGATCCCGACGTTGCACCATCAATGTTTCGGCCAGCACGCAGAAGGTGGTGCCGCACAACGCGAGCCGTACGCGCACTGTCGAGTCGTCGCGGGCTCATCGTGAACCCGCACGATTCGTTGGAGGTTCAACATGCAGATCATCGTTCAATCGAAGTTGGCTGGTACACGCAGGGACAGCCCGCGGCCGGACAGTCTGTGCGCTGATTTGCCGATCCGCCGAACTCCTTTGTCCCTCCACTTGGCGGACGAAGCCCAGGTCACCGTCACCGAGACTTCCGACGGAGGGGATGTGTTGTCCACGCATACGGTGCGAGCCGTGATTGGGGCCGGACCCGACGACGAATTCACGCGCGAGCTGCGATTGCTTGGCGAGGTTCCGGCCCTCGGGTTGCTCGACGTTGCGCACGTCGTCGATGTGTCGGGCACTGTGGCTGGGGCAGCAGCCGGCTGCGCCACCGCGTTTGCTGCGGCGATTGCGGAGCGCTTGATCGACAACGGCACATCGGCGCGGATTGTGGTGCTCGATCATTTCGAATCTCAGATCGCTGAGGTCGAGATCTGAGATTCACTATTCTCCAGCATGTTTCGGTGAACTCTCGTCATCGATTCTCGACGGTCGGGCGCTGGTTGAGTGCCGCACTCGCGCCGTGAGCGCGTGATAGTGATGCCTGGGCGGCGGAAGCCGCAGTGCAAGCGAAGGAGGCCAAAGGCATGGCACGTAAGAAGATCGAACAATCTGTGAAGGCCTTGCAGATCGCTGACCTCAGTGGCCGAATGATTGGTTCCCTCATCCGGCTCCGGTCGACGATGGGGGACAAGCGGGAAATGGAGGTCGAAGTTCGGCAGATCGGATTGGATGCCAATGACGCCGGTCTCCACGTTATCATTCGTAGGGCAGATGCCGAGGGCATTGACGCCGATATCGGTTTCATCGACGTTGAAGGCAGTGGCCCCGAAGATGATCGCGTATTTGCTTATATCGGTGAATACGATCTCGACCATCCGATCGAGTTGATCGAACGCTGACCCCTGCCGTTGAACGCAGGGCGAGTGGCTGGTCCAACCTCCGAGGCGTTCAATTTCGGAGTTTCTGTGGGCACTGTCCGGCGGCTTGTGAACGGCCGAACGGGTGCTGAGCGCGAGTGTTTGGCACTCGTTATTGGGGGTTCGTCCACAAGTTGTCGAAGGTCACTATTGCCCGGATGACCTCGACACATCTACACTGAATCAAACATCGACAAACTGATTCAGGAGGGTATCTGTCATGACCACACCCTCGACCGGCACACGGATCGAGAAGGCGAGGCTCGCCGCCAACATCCCGAGCCAGCGCAAGCTAGCCGAGGAGGCCGGCATCTCGCAGTCGACCCTCTCGCGAATCATCACCGACGCCCGGCCAGCAAAAGCGAACGAACTACTCGCCATCTCCATGGCCACCGGCTGCACCTTGGCGGAGCTGACAGGCACTTCTACGGTTGCCGACCGCGTCCAGTACGCGGCCAGGGCCACCAACGGTGCGAACATGGAGCAGATGCGCGAGCAGCTGATCCGTTTCCTCGAACTCGACGCCTACCTCGAAGACCAGGGCATCGGCGTTTGCCTGTGAACCCAGAAATCGAAGGCCGCGATGCAGCGGCGGAGTTTCGCCGCGAGCATGGGCTCGGCAACCAGCCACTCGCCGACCTCGTCGCGCTCATCGAGCAGACGACAGGCAATGACGTCGCAGTACTCGACGGTGGCCGGGACGAACACGGACTCACAATGCGTGACAGCACGCGCGACGCAGTGTTCATTGCCGTAGCTCGAACCAAAAACCCTATGCGTCAACGCACCACATTGGCTCACGAGCTAGCGCACGTCGTGTTCGGCGACTGGGCCATCGAGGACACCGGTGACAACCGCCCACCCCATGAGATCCGGGCGGATGCCTTCGCTCGACATCTGCTGATCCCGGTCGCCGGTGTGAAGCAAATTGTCGGTGGCGCATCAGCTGACCTCAGGACACTCTCGACCTGCGTTCAGCTTTTCGGCGTGTCTCCGGCGGTGGCGGCTATCGCGATGCACCACGCAGGCTGCATCGACTCACCCATCAAAGACCAATGGATGGCGATGACCACACCGCAGATAGCAGCACGGTTTGGGTGGGCTGACCAGTACGAATCACTTCAAACACAGTCCGACACACGTCGAGCGCCGCAAAAACTGTTGGCTCGGGCGATCGATGGATACATCGAGAACGTCGTGCCCGCACAAACTTTGGCCACACTCCGTGGAATCCCCGTCGGCGATGTCGTCGAGAGCCTCAACGAAGACGGAATCACTCCCATCGAACATCAGACGGAGTGGGCCTCCGCCGCTGCGCTGCCCACAGTCGATGTCGACTTCACCGACTGGGAGGACGACGACAGTGACGAGGATCCTGCCGGATGACAGTACGGCCGATCATCGACGCCGGACCGGCACTGAACTTTCTCGCCATCAACAAAGAACGCCTGCTGCTCGCGACGACGGGCCCGATCAGCACTCCGGAAACGGTCCGCAACGAGGTGCTCAGCAAGTCAGCGAAGGACCGCCGCTTCGCCCAGGTGGAGAGAGTCTGGAACAAGATCCCCTCACGACTGCTGGACGTGCTTCCCGATGATCCGACGCCCGAACTGATCGCCGTCCTGGGCCGCATCAGCCAGCAACCGTGGAAACAACGGTTGGCGACAGCAAAAGATCTCGGTGAAACCATGGTTATCGCGCACGCGGTGGTCCACGCCGAAGCCGGGCACCAAGTCACAGTGATCATCGACGATCAAGGCGGCGCCGCTTTGGCGACAACGGAGATCCGGCGTTTGAGCCGACTTCGTCAAATGGGAAAGCCCGTTGGAGGGATCGCACTAGTGAATACGGTCACGATCCTCGAGAAAGCCGCTGGAGGCATCCATCTTCCTGACAAGGGAAGTATGCGAGAGATCTACACCAAGCTTCGTAAGAACGACGACGGTCTACTCCCGATCGACCGAACGCAATTGCTGTCGTCAACCGTGTGGAAATAGTTCCGGAGAGAGTTGCTCTGCGCTGAAAGTTGGCAGAGGTCACACTAGAAGCCTCAAAGCAGAAGCCCAGGTAAGGTGGCAGTTTTGCGGGCGATTCTTTCTCGTTCCGTTCCCTCACCGCTGCAGGCTGTCCGCGATTCATGAACTACATACGGCCCGAGCGCCTTCGGTGAGCCGAGGGGTAGTCGGCGGGAAGCGCGGATATGGCATACGGTCGCGAGCATCTCGATGCAGTCGCCGCCGAGCTCAACAACCGGCCCCGCAACATGCTCGGTCGGAGTACACCCGAAAATCGCCTCCGCGGTTTGCTCGATAACTTGTCTCCATAGCCATCGCGACCGAATTGCACCATCGTTCGACACCGGATGAACTGCTAGCCTGACCAGGTGTTCGTGATCCGACAGGCATGGTGGCGGCTGCTCTCGCAGCCCGTCTAACCATGTCGTGGGCTGTATGCAGCCCACGCGCAAGTCGAATTCCGGCCGAGCCCGAGGTTCCGTACAGCCCCTGACCATTCAGGAGCCCTACAGTGACATCCCTCGAAACCACCACCGCACGCAGCGACCGTCTACGCGACGACATCGCCGAAAACCCGAGCCGATACCGAGTCCTGACCGGTGAACGCCCCACCGGCCCACTGCATCTCGGACACTACTTCGGCACCCTCGCAGAAAGGGTTCGCCTGCACCAGCGCGGCGTCGACACCTTCATCATCCTCGCGGACTACCAGGTCATCACCGACCGCGACGCCATCGGCGAAGTCCGCGACAACGTGTACAGCGCAGTGCTGGACTACCTTGCCGCAGGCATCGACCCGCAACGAGCGACGATCTTCACCCACTCCGCGATACCCGCACTGAACCAACTCGTGTTGCCATTCCTGAGCCTGGTCACCGAGGCCGAGTTGCACCGCAATCCGACAGTCAAGGCCGAACACGCCGCCTCCGGGCGTGCCCTCAGCGGTCTCCTGCTCACCTACCCGGTCCATCAGGCCGCGGACATACTCTTCTGCAAAGGCAACCTCGTCCCAGTCGGGAAAGACAACCTCCCACACGTCGAAATGACCCGTGTCATCGCGCGACGCTTCAACGACCGCTACGGCCCGGTCTTCCCCGAACCTCAAGCGCTGCTTACCTCGAGCCCCGAAGTACCTGGACTCGACGGCAGAAAGATGTCCAAGAGCTACGGAAACGCCATCACACTGTCGATGACCGCCGACGACACCGCAGCGGCAATCCGTAAGACACCGACCGACTCACAACGCCGCATCACCTTCGACCCGATCAACCGCCCCGGGGTATCCGCACTGCTGACCACGGCAGCATTGTGCTCGGGCCGCAGCGAGCATGACCTCGCCGCCCAGATCGGAGACGCCGGCGCTGGCGCTCTCAAAGAGCTCACCACCACAACCGTGAACGACTTCCTCGCTCCTCACCGGCAACGCAGAAACGACCTCACCCAAGACCACCGCCATGTCGCCGACGTACTGCGTGCCGGAAGCCAACGCGCGAACGAAATCGCCCAACAGACCCTCGATGAAGTCCGAACTGCGATGGGCACCATCTACTGATCGCCCCCACCCCATTGCGCACTCCAGTACGCTGGACATTCATCGTGTTGCGGCGATCCCAGGAATCCGCCCAGCCCGCCCGGGCCTTTCGCTTCTCCCGCCCAGCGAATTGCCGTTTTGCGTAACCCTCCTCGCCTGATGCCGAGCGACAGATCCTTGGCCGGCCATCTTACTGAATCGAGTGAAAGACCATGTTTAACAACATAATTACTGCCGGAACGGAGCGATCGATCATCGAGAACACGCTCGACCGGAACCGCGAAGCGCTGATCGAGACCGTGCGCGGACTCTCTGAAAGCGATGCCCGGCAACGACTCGTCGTATCGCTGACGACACCGATCTCCTTGATCAAACATGCGGCAGCCGCGGAACGGATATGGTTCCAACGGTTTTGGGCAGGACTCAGCGAATCTGAATGCGATGGTTACTCCCGACGAGACGAAGGTACCTTCGCTGTAGCTGGCGACGAGTCGCTGGCAGATGTCATCGCCGAGTTCGAGCGCGCTAGCCAACGGTCACGTGCGATCGCCTCCCGCTTCGACCTCGACGACACCATGGACACTCCCCGAGAAGGGACCGTCAGCATGCGATGGACGCTGCTTCTGATGATCCAAGAGTTCGCCAGGCACGCAGGTCACGGCGATATCCTCCGCGAACAGATCGACAAGCCGCTACTTTGACAGTCGAACGCAAGACGGATCGTCCTGTTCGCTGCTTGTGCAGTTAAGACTGCTCGGATCCATTGTGCAGGAACATCAGAGCAGAAACCCTCGCTGAGCATCCGCCACGACGGCCGCAGCTACACGCGGTGCCCAACTCTCGTGGCCGAGCAGACTCCACGTCGGATCACGACTATCGAGTGGTGTCGCTGCCAGCTGAACCCGCCGCATAAACCTTCCGACAACAGGGAAGGACAACGCGATCCACCTCCACGAACCATCATCAGAGGCGATACCGAGCCGGCTCATCACGGCAGTCGATAGCACCGACACGTCACCGCCCGCTCCCACAAAAGCGTCCGCCGAGACATTGAGAACAGCCGTCCACGACTGCACCGGCGACTTCGGTCCACGCGGTGACGACTTCAAGCCTGATCTCGCCCGCTGCGGCTTCTCCATCGCAGCTGCCGCCGACTGCGCCCACATCGCATCGTCGCCACGGCTCGCCGGCAACGGATGCGATCGAACATGCTGACGCATCTCGCTACATCCGTCAACGACCTGCACCTCACCGATGGGTTGGGTCGCGAGCAGAAACTGCAACAAAGACCCAACGTCACCTGTTCGGCGTACGTCCGAAAACGCGCCGCCATCGAGACGTCGAGTATGACTACTTCTCGTCACGAGACCTGGCCTTGATCGAACGTGCCGTGAGCCAAAGGGTTCGGCGTGTGTAGCGGATCCGGACGCCCGATCAGCGGGTGATCCGATTTCGGGGCACCGACAATGGCCAGAGCGTCACGATGAAAAGACGCACCGGAGATCGAAGCGACCAATACGACCTTTCGGTCGAAGACAACCAAGGCGGTCGATGACGCCGCGACGTAGTCAGCGCGCAGCTTCCACAGCCCGCGCGCCCGCTCCCACAGCTCTTCCGGTGCGAGGTCCGGCGCATACCCGATGTAGCTCCGTCCGAGAGGATCGTCCATGGCGGCAGGTGTGGATTCGCCCAGCGTCAGTCGCACCGCCGTAATTCGCGGCGAAAACTCCATCGGCCGGAAATGTTGCAGCGTCGCGGACGCGCCCTTTTCTCGGTCGAAGGAAACGTGGTCGAACGTGGGGTAGTGCCTGTCCTTGAGATACACAGGCGGCATCTCACCGTTCGCGGAAAAGCGCTGTTGCTCAAGGAATTGCACCCTATCCTTGATATCGCTACCCAATGGCGTGTCCAGGATATCGAACCCTGCCTTCTTCAACGCCCACTCGATCTCGTGCGGATAGACGTCAGGCATATAGTTCTGACGGAAGTGTCCAGTATCCGCCGGTACGGCCGAATACATCGCCTTCTGACAACTCTGCGGTAGTACCTTGATGATTCGGAGCATGCACGCACCGAGCACCGCTGATTCCGTCCACTTTCGCTGCTGTCGGAACTGCACCTTGTCGATCGCGACGTACAAACAGAGCATCCGAACGAAATACCCTTCTACCAGCGGGAAAATGTGCTCCCACCATTCAACGACCTCGGAGCCCCGGCTACAGAACAACGCGTACAACGCGCTGTTCTCGAGAACACCGATCGCAGTCGGCACATCGTCAGCGTGAGCGTCAAGGATCCGGCGGGCATGCTCGGTGATCTCACACTTGTCACAGGGATGCCCGAGTACCCGAAAGATGGAGTCCTTGCCGGATTGAAACCGGCGATGCCCGCAACTGTTCACTGTGCAACCAGGGGCTACGCAGTACAAGCACGCGTAAATGTCGCCCTGCTTCCACACCATGTCCGAACGACGTTGCAACGGGGTCTCTCGCCATTCGTGGCCGGCCGGGCAGATCCACCACACCATGTCGTTCGACGAGTTCGTTACTGAACCAAGATCAATCCCTGCATTGCGAGTGGGATGCAGCTGACGAAACAACTTCGGATGCTCATCCTTGAGACGCATAGTTCTCCTCCGACTCCTTGGCCCGTTCAACCACGATGAGCACGGCTATGTAGGCAGCACCGCCCGTCAAAGGAGAGTCACCTTGTCGGACGTTTTGATCGGCGCACCTTCCGGTCCCGCGATGTACGTCGAGATCCAGATCGGGTGATGCCGCTGCTCACTCGGGTACCACTGCCGCTTCCAATGGCCCCGAACTGTCCACCGGTGCGAATACACCCGCGACGGTGCTCCATCGTCACCGGTTGCGCGGGCGCCACTGCGAGATCGATACGACAAATACGTCACCAACCCCGGCTGACGACGCCGCCCACTCAATGACGACTTCGCGGTGCGAATCGTGGACGAGTCCACCAACGCTCCCTGTCGAAGCATGTGCGTGAACGAGAGAAATACGGCCAATATCTGCTCAGAACTCCAGCCCTGATAGATGCCCTTTCGGGACCAATCCGGAGCGTCATCGGGCATCCCTGGGGTGTACCCGCCGATATTCTGAAGCGACGGCGGGGAATCACTTTCAGGAGAACTCAATTCCGCCTCGGCAGTTGGGATAGGCAGATACTTGTAATCGCCGAACCTGTATCCCCAGCCCTCCCGAATCTCACCTTGATTCACAATGAAGTCCTGAGCCCCGGTAGTCGGCACCAACTGAACCGAAAGCAGATCATCGACGGTGTTCCACAGCAACACCAGATCGCCCTCCGATTGCGTCAGATAGGCGACACCAGAAGGTGAGGGCAGATCAGCGATCGTGACACCGACTTCCGCTGAGCCCTCACTTCCCGCCAGGATCAGCGCCGTCATTTCCTCGGAGGCAAAGTAAGCGTGCCGGTCCAATGTTGCTCCGCTTGTGCACCGATACCCGCAATAGATGACGATTATCTCCTGCTCGTCCACTGCTTCGTCAGACAAGGCCAGAGCGCCCTTGAACCCGAGATATCGCTCAGGGTTCGCAGAGAGCACCTCCACTGGCTGTCCATAGAATTTGCTCAACCCATTCAACGTCGGGCCGACAACTCCCGACGCGCGGAAACTACGCAACTCCCACACCGAGAAAGCAAATGGTTCCAGATGCTTCATGACCGGCGTAGCTGCCTCGTCGAACGCATCCAACAACAACGGCATCTGCGCTGGCTTCAGCTGCCCCGTCGACAACGCCATTTCTGCTCGCTGCCGAACCGCGAGTCCATGTCGCAGCTGAGCTCCCGGAGTGTGCTTCGGAGGTGCCTCCCGCACAACAACTTTCCTCTTACTCTTCGCCTTACCCATCACGACCCCCTGCGTCGGTTTCCTCTGAAGGACCAGATCCATCCGCGCCTACCGCGACGCTGTCCGGTGGTGCGAACAAGGCCTTTCCTGCCCCAAAGACCTTCCCAACATCATGCCTGATTCGCGAAACTCGAGGACTGTCAATGGCCACGAAGTTCTCCCCGTAGGCGGCCAGTAGTTCTCCCCGCTGGTGGCCACGGGTTCTCCCCGGTGGCGGCCAGTTGTTTTTCCCCACCCGCTTTCTGATTTGGGTTAGCTGAAGGGCTTCACCCCCTTGCCGGTGGTGGCTTCGGTGAGGCGGAAGGAGTCGCCGTCGGTGACGACGACGTGCGCATGGTGCAGGAGCCGGTCAACGGTGGCGGTGGCCAATGTTTTGGGCATGATCTCGTCGAAGCCGGAGGGGTGCAGGTTGCTCGAGACGGCAATCGCTCGGCGTTCGTAGGCAGCGTCGACGAGGCGATAGAATCCTTCGGCGGCGTCTTCAGAGACCGGGAGCAGACCGATGTCGTCGACGATGATCAGGTCGGAGCGGATGATCCTCGTCAGGGCTCGGGCGATGGAGTCGTCGGCACGGTGCCGGCGGACCAGGGCACCGAGGTCTTCGATGGTGAACCAAGACACCGCCAGCCCAGCTTCGACTGCGGCCTGCCCGAGTGCCTCGGTGAAGTGAGACTTGCCAGTTCCCGAAGGCCCACAGACGCAGAAACATTCACGCCGCCCGACCCACTCCAGGGTGCGGAGCGCGTCCTGGGTGGCGCGGGGAATCGACGATTTCGTTTCGTCCCAGTCGCCGAAGGTCTTGCCGGTAGGGAAACCCGCGCGTTTGCGGCGAGTGTGCAGGTTCGCCCGGTCCCGGCCGGCGGCTTCCTCAGCGAGGAGAACCCGCACGACTTCGGCGGGGTCCCAGCGTTGGGCTTTCGCGGTCGGGATGATATCGCTCAAGGACCTGCGGATATGGGGCAGTTTCAGGCGTTTAGTCAGGTCGATCGCCTCGGCCAACGGGTCGCCGTTAGCGCTGGTAACAGTGCGCAAAGGGGTGCTCATCAGGCGTCATCGCTTTCATCGTCAGTAGTGGCTGGGCTGGCCGGCGCTGGTGTCTGGCCGAAGGTGGACCAGGCGGCGGTGCCCGGTTGCAGAGTGTGGTTCTCGCTGCGACGGACCGGATCAGCGTGTTCGTGGGTGACTTGGTAGTCGAGGATCGAGATCAGGTCCCGATCGGCGAACCGGCCGGTCATCGCCGCCGTCCCCAACGCTCTGTCGACTGCGTCCGGGGAGTGCAGCTTCGAAAGGTCCACGGCCTCGGCCATCTTCGCCCTGATGCGGCGCGCTCCCGCGGCGGCAGCCTCGACCAGCCAGCTGTTGGCACCCTGGCCCAACTGTAGGAAGGCGAGCTCGGCGGCGGTACGAGGCTTGGGCACCCGGTCGGCGGCGTCGCGGTCTGGGCGGGGTGGGTAGTGGTCGTTGTCGAGGACCGGTGAACCGGGTTGGCCGCGGCGGTGCCGCGCGACTTCGACTGCACCGCCATCATTGTCGACGGCGGTCACGATCAGCTCCTCACCATGGAAGCGGGCCCAGACCCGAGTGTCGATCAACGTGTGCGGCACCGAATACCGCACCCCTTCCACCGAGATCGTCGACTCCCAGTTCACCCGCCGGGTAGTGCCGAACACCGCGGTGAACGGAGATTTCGGCAGCGGATGCAGCCGCTGCAACTCTTCGGCCAGCCGCTCGACCGGCCGCCGCCGAGTAGAGCTGTGGACGCGGGTGTTGACGTCGGTGCAGAACTGCCGGCAAGCCGACTCGAGCTCACCGAAAGAGTGATACTGCTCGCGCAGGTTCACCTCCTTCGGCAACAGGTCGGCTTTGGCGATCCGCACCGTCGCCTCACTTCCTCCCTTCGACTCCGGATCAGCAGGTAAACACGTCCGCAGCGTCGTGCCGTAATGCCGTGCCACCTCCACGATCTCCGGATTGCGGACCGCGATCCCGGCCACGTGATCGATCGTCGCGGTCTTCTCGTTGTCGGTGAGGACATAGACCGGAACCCCGCCCAAGCGGCGGAATGTCGCATCCAAACACGCCGCCACCGTCGGCAATGTCTTGTCCCAGATCGGGATCACCACCCGAAATCGCGACCACGCCAACCATGCGCAGAACAACGTCGTCTTCCGGCCGGAAATCGTTGGCCCGTCACCGAAGTCGTACTGTAACCACAGCCCAGGTTCGGTTACCCACGGCCGATACACTCGCCGCCGACCAGCCCGAAACTGGGCCTTCGCCTCCGCGACCGTCCGGCGCGTGGTCCGCTCACCGCCGGTGAACCCCAGCGCGACGATCCGTTCGTGGATGACATCCGCGCGGACCTTGCCCTGCGAGCGGACCACCAACTCCTCGATCTTCGGCAGAAAGTCGTCGATCGCCCGCGCTCGATGCCGCCGGCGGTCCGGCGGCTGCCCCGCAGCGCGCATCTGCACATACCGGGCCACCGTGTGGTGATCACACCCAGCCAGCTCCGCCGCCGCCCGATAACTACCCGTGAGGTCGTACGCCTCCAAAATTTCCATGATCTCCCTGCTCGATTTCATCCACCCAGCGTTGCCGGGACCGAATCTGACTCACAGCAGGTGGGGAACTATCTGGCCGTACGCGGGGAGAAACCATGGCCACAAAATGCGCCATAAATGGCCGCCAGTGGGGAGCTTACGATGGCCGTCGACAGAGGACTTCCGACATCGCCCCAGTAGCGTCATCACACACGCCGTGAGCACGAGACAAGGGATACACCGCGCAAGCAGTACGAGTCGCAGGTAGACCTCAACCGCTGGGCATTCTCAGGCGATGTCTGCCCTCGAAACCGGCCATGAACACTGGGCCTGCGGGATTCGCCCAGAGTCTGGCGGCATGCAGCAGGAATCCGGCGTGCAGCCCAGTAACCCACACCGGGCAGGCACCCTGCGCTAGTGCAATGCTGGCCACTCCCAACGGATCATGTCCAGGCGGCCGAGCACTCCAACAACCACGAGGGCGAGCCCACCGCCCCAGAACCGTCGATCCGACCAGTCGCGAGGTTCAGGTAGCCCGTCAATCTCTTCGTGAAATGCCTGAGCCGCAGAGAAGGGGTCGGATCGACTTGACTGGACCTGCTCAGGTAGCCAAGCGAAGTGCCCTGCTGTCGGCGTGTGGGAGGCGTTAGGCATCGCAATCATCCAATTCTTCAGAGGGGGCGCCTCGGTCGTCGAGGTCCTGACTCGATCCGAGTCGATCGAGTGACCCCAGACTGACCGGGCTGGGTGGGAGGTGCGGCACGTAAAGACATCAGCTCGACTGAACCCGAACCTGCTCCTCAGATTCAATGCCGCGCGAGCGAATCCATCCGTGCCGCAACACTTCCACTCCGTTCATAGCGTGTTGAGGACAGGTGCAAGCACATTGCACGAACCAATATCACGGGCGGACGCACCGATGGCACTCTTTACTGCGAAATATAGATACGACGACCCCACACTCACAGCGCCAACACCAGGAGCAGCGCTGATCAACGACGTCGGACTCGTCGTGTCAGTGCCCGGTATCGGTCCGAAGACCGGAGGCCGACATGCAGGGATCCCATTGGCAATTGGACCTGTTCACACCAGAATCTTCCGGCCCCATGACCGTATCGAAATGACTCTGCCGAACACCCAATTGCTTTTGTGGACCGCACCATTCGAGACGGCAGCGTTTCGTGCCGGATATCAGGGTGCACTGGCCAAGCGCGAAGGCTGGCACTGGCTGAACTGGACCATCGCGGAACATATCGCGCACGACCTCGAAGTCGAGACAACGGAACGAGCCGGTTCAGCCGACATCACCCCAGTCGTCGCCGACGGATCACCACTGGTGGTGGTTCCCTGCGGCGCCGTAAAGTCCGCCGTCGCATCACCTGCAGGCGAAATGTATCGAAGCGGATACCACCGGCTCGGGCTCAAAGCTGCACGGGCGCTGACCAGCCCAGAGTCGATCAGAATCCTCTCAGCGCTCCACGGTCTTCTCGCCCTCGACAGGATGGTGGAGCCGTACGACTTGCGGATGGGTAGCCCCGGATCGATCACCGCAGAGCTCAGGCAATCGATCAAGGGCTCTTCGATCATCGCAACGTCGTCGTCCTCGGTGGCCGCAGCTACACCCGTATCGCGCAATCCGTTTGGCCGAATGCCCGCACCCCTTTGGCTGGAACTCGAGGTATCGGAGACCAGCAACATCGCCTTGCCCGCATCGCCGAATGCGGTGCGCAGGCACTCACCTAACCCCACGATGACACCAGGAGTGACCATGACAGTGACCGAAATCCCGGAGGCCTTCGCCAAGGCATTCATCGCGTACGCCAACGACAGCAATGGCGACGCAGATGACCTGGACCTCAGCGTCTCCGAAGATCGACGTGAGCTGTACCTATCGAACGACCATCCCGGATTCTGCCCTTACCTGCAGTTGAGCTCCGACGGCGGTGATTCGGCAACTGCCGAAATCCGATCCGCAGTGAGTGTTCGCCGGACCGATGGCGGCTTCGACCGCACCGAACACCTTGACGCCCAGGTCATCGTCCCGCTCTCAGACTTGGAGGAAGCAGCCCGCCTCGCAGTCGAGTGCTGGATCACGACTCTCTGACCCACGGCCAAAGCATCGGCTATATCGCAGGCCTGCGCCGGCCGATCAAGTCGGTGCCATTGAGCGCAGTCCATTCGAGCCTGGCGCACTCGAATGGACTGCACGTAGAAATCAGCGTTGCTGTCCAACGAAAAGGCTTTCCTTGAAACACTTCCCGCAGATCGTCGAATCCACGAGCTCTGATCAGGGAGGCTCAGCTGGACACCAACGTAACCAGCGCTGAAACCGTCGTCGACGACAACATCACTAGGGTCTACCTACGCCAACGAGGACCCACGTATCCAACGATAGAACGATTCGTTGTGATTGCACCTGACCTGGCGCCATCGAAGGAATCCGAGCACTTCGGCGGATGGTGGAAAGCCACCATCTGAACGCCGCCGGTAGCAGTCAGCACCCGAGCTTCACAAACGTACGCATCTAGGTCGCAGAGAACACGGGCCGGTATGCCGCATGACCGGAAGCCATTATGCGATCCTGAGTCCATCGGAGAATGCACTACAAACACGAGGGGACTTTCGTGTCCATAGCCAACACCATTTCCACGAAGGCCGTCGTCGGCGCCATCAAGGTGATCCACGCGCTGCCTGAGAGAGTCGAAGGCGTCACCATCGCCGTCGACGGAGACACCCTGACAATCGCCGGTCGAGATGCCTGGGGATCTTCGGTGACCGTCCTGACCGCGTTACCTCAAGACGAGACCAAGAGTCCTCGCGAACGCATTGCCCCCGTGTGGGTCGTGGACAACCAAATTCGGACCATCGTAGAGACTTCAAGCTCACGTTCGGACCGAAGTGCGCTGACCTACAGCGATGGGTTCCTTAGGTTCGGCAGTCAATTCAAAGTGCGTGCCAACAAACACGACTCGTCAGACGAGAAGTTGCTCAATACTCAACCAACAGCAGCAGTTTCTCCGACGGAACTAAAACAAGCTTTGGCCGTTCTCGCGCCACACGCAGCGACCACAGGATCCAAACCTGCTGTGAATGTCCGTATTGGCACTGCGGCCGACGGCTCCATCTCTGTCGCAGTCGCCGGCGACTACTCCGCAGGGACCGTCACGCTAAACGCAATTGGCGGCACAAGCCGGCGAGCGGCGATCGGGTATACGGGGATCGGAGTACTGGCCGCGTCAGCGAAACTGCTGAAATCGAGCGCAGACCAATGGACCTTGACGGCAGCGGTCACCGACTCCACCTGCCAGACTGAGATTTCTGACGGCACGACGACGGTCATCCACAACGCTCAAACAGCGGGTATGCCCGATTTCGACGATGCACTCGCTGAGCCAGACGGCTTGCGGTGCTGGGATCTCGATATCGCAGACCTATCCGATTTCGACCGATTCCTCTCGGTACTGCCCCGAGTATTCAGTGCAGACGGAGCATTCATCCAGATCCGAAACACCGGACAATCCCACGGCGCGAAACATCCGATCGAGTTGGTCGCCCGATCGGGCAGCAACCTTGCCGTGGCTGGGGATTTGTTGCGCGGACAGAGCATCCCCATCGTCAACACCACCAGCGTGGACGACGTCGAGGTCGACGTCGCACTGCCACAGATGAGGCAGATCGTCACCAGCGCGATGAACGCAGGCGGCGGAACCGTCACGCTGCGCGGATATTCCCCTTACGAGACGATGGGGAAACTGTTCCTCAGGGGAAAGAACGTCACAGCGGTCACGATCAGTAGGATCCCGCAGCCACTCTGAGCAGCGATCGACAGTGCCGCTACGCCGTAACTGTCACTGCTACAACAGAACTACTCGGCTATACGAAAAGCCAACCAGGATCACGGCAGTGAATCGACTGCCCAACCCAGCAAAGGGAGAAGCCCATGTCGCTACCCGTACTCACCCCTGAACAGCGTGCCGAGAGCTTGAAGAAAGCCGCAGAAATGCGCAAGGCACGAGCAGATCTCAAAGCCAAACTGAAAGCTGGCACTGTGAAGGTCGAGGAAGTACTCGAGCGCGCAGACAGTGACGCCGTCGTTGGCAAAATGAGAGTCCTTCACCTGATCGAATCACTCCCCGGCCGCGGCCGCCAAGGCGCGATCAGCCTGATGGGCAGACTCGACATCTCCGAGGCGAAGCGAGTAAAGGGACTCGGACGTGTTCAGCTCGCACGGTTGCGCACCGAGTTGGTCGCATAGCTATTCAACTGATCCGGCTGTGGCGCCCACGACGAACCGACTGGGCGCCACAGCGACGTTCAGGCAACCAATCGAGAAACGCCGCACACACCCCAACTAGCAGGCGATCCTTCCTGTCCGGGATACTGTCAGATGCTATGTCACCGACCCCGCGACAGCCCGAATCACGATTCCGGCCGACACCCTGGAAGAACAAGCCGGCCACTCCCGGCGCGTTCGCAGTGATCGACATTGACGGGGTACTCGCGTCGATGGCGGAGTTCGAGCCGTTACTGAACACGGAGCGATCGCAAGATCGGGACTGGCATACTTTCCACCGGTCCTACAGCCGCGCAAAGGTGATCCGGGCTGGGCGAAAACTGGTCGAGATGTTGCAGTCCGCAGGCCTACAGATCGCATACTCGACGACCCGCCCCGAACAGTTCGCCCGAGCTACTTGGAACTGGTTGCTCAGCCACAAGTTCCCCCCGGGCCCGATCATGTTTCGGCACTTCATCAAAGACGGGTCGCGGCCTCAGGACGAGGTGAAAGTCCGGCAATGGTGGGCGTGGCAGGACGAGCACGGACCCGCGCAACCCATCATCGCCTGGTTCGACGACAGCCAGACCGCCAGCAACATGTTAAGGGCGCATGGCTGTCCGGCATGGCATCCGAAAGAATTCCTGAAGAAAGTTCGATCAGTCGGCGGCACGAAAGACGCCGTTGTCGAGGTACTCAAAGCCGGGCCGATCGACATGGCAACTCTCGACGAACGACTCTCGTCATCGCGCGGCGCCTGGCAGCAATCCGAAGACGCCTGGCAAGCGAAGCAGAAGGCCTGGTTCAAACGGCATCAACAAGCGCTACGCGATCGGAACCGATAGAACTGATTTGGCCAGTGCCACGCCCTGAACCAGCTCTTCTACGCTGAGGTGGCAACACCGAATCTGACAAGGGTAGGAGCGTGGAGTGGACCTGCAGAATCCGCGTACGCCCCGATTCTCCACGGAGTTCTTGAATGAACTGCGTTCCCGCACAAGCCTTGAACTGGTGGCCGCGGACTATCTGGACCTCAAACCTGCAGGCGTAGGCCGTGTGAAAGCGCTGTGCCCCGTCCATTCCGAGCGGACACCGTCGTTCACGATCAACATCGACTGGGGCCGATTCCACTGCTTCGGATGCGGCGCGAGCGGCGACGCCATCGACTTTCTGATGCAAGTCGACGGACTCCGCTTCGTAGAGTCGGTTTCAGAGCTGGCCAATCGTGCCGGGTTGGCAGTGCCTCAAGGTTCAGATTCCCTCGCAGACAACGATCTTCGCGCCCGAAATGAACTTCGCAGCGTCCTTGAAAAAGCGCAACAGCTCACCAGCGAATGGCTTCTCACACTCCCCGAAGGCCGAGCAGCCCGCGACTTCCTTCGAGCGAGAGGCTTCACCAGCGAGCACGCGCAGGAATGGGGTCTCGGGTACAACCCTGTCGGCGGCAATGCTCTCAGCGCTGCGCTCACCGCTGCCGGACACCCGCTCGAGATCCAACGAGATGCCGGGATCACCAAGGAAGGGGAACGTGGGCACTACGACGCGTTCCGCGGCCGATTGATGTGGCCGATCCACGACCCGCAAGGGCGCATAGTCGGATTCACCGGACGCGACCTCACCGGAACGGCGCCAGCGAAGTACCTCAACACCAGCGGCACCGACCTGTTCCATAAAGGTGATCTGCTGTTCGGCTACGACAAGGCTCGTCGTTCAATGCTCCAACGTCGTCAGGTATTCGTCGTAGAAGGTCAGACGGACGTGATGGCAATGGTCGCCTCCGGATTGGACAACACCGTCGCAGCATCCGGAAGCGCCTTCAGCAGAACCCAAGCCGAGCTGCTGGCGTCCCGCGTCGGCGACGGCGGTGAAATCATCGTGGGATTCGACAACGACACAGCTGGACGAAAAGCCGCTTGGGCACTGTTCCAAGCATGCCAGGGCTTCACGACCAACATCACCGTGCTCGATTTCACTGCCTATGGCGACAAATCAGATCCGTGCGACGTGAGAACCGTCGGAGGCGCTGATGCACTGGTGGCAGCGACCGACAAACGGCGTCCCGCACTGCGCGCCTTGCTAACCGGCGACATAGGCAACTTCGATCTCACCACTCCGGAAGGAAAGGTGAACGCCACCGAACAAGTGCGGCGCAGGCTTTCAGCTGTGCAGTCCGCTGTGCTCCGCAGGGAGTACCAACAGTGGGCGGCAACTGAGATCGGCGTCGATACCGGTGACGTGTCTCCGACACAGTCAGGTGCAAGTCAGTCCCCGGCGACAGACGCAGCGCCGCTAGATCAGCCGTTAACTGATGCAGACTGCAGTTTGGCGGCGTACTTCATCGCCTATCCGCAGACAGCCGAAACTGTATTAGCGCAACTCAAGACCGATCTCTATCAGCTGTTCTCACGCCCAGTCGCAGAGATTGTCGAGATGTCCACGGTGATGTACCCCGCCGGCAGGCCAGTATCCGGAGACGCCGCCGAGTTGTGGTCGCAGGTCATGACCGAGGCGGTCGAGCATAAACACCACAGGCTGCTGTGGCTGATCGCATTCACCGAGGTGATGGACGCTGCCAGCGCTGTCGACACTGCATCGCGGGTGCAGAGACGGACCTTGCTGCACGCACAGACTCAGCTGCAGCAGCGATTGACGGCCGGCGGTGACGATGAGGCTGAGATCCTGCAGGAACTGATGCGAGTGAACCAGCTCTTGCGTCGTCGCGTCTGACTCGACTTTGGGTGCTGGATCCGTGCCGCGCAACGCGGCAGTGGTTGTTAAACCTCTTCTATCGGACCCACACACCTAGATACCGGCCTGCGACGTGAGTAGGCGAGGGAGGCCCACAACCATGACCAACAACGCATTTGCCCGGCCAGCCAGTAAGTTCGGGCGACCCCGCTCAGGCCCGGTGCCAGTCGCTCAGCCCCGAGCGGCCACGGTACCGACAGATACGAAGGACGATACGGACATACCGCCTCAGGACGCATCTCGCGCGGTTGAAGAGACGTCGGACTCCGAGACCTCGGCTGAGCCGGAAACGTCAGCCTCTGTGGACTCTGAGGCGAAAGTGGATCCCTCGGTGGACGCAGCCACGCCTGAGCCCGGCACTACGCCGGAGTCGGGGGGTTGTGGGGCGGTGAAGCACGATCCCCTTCCATCGCCAGTCTCCACACCTGAGCCGAGTCCCACGTCAGAGCCGGGTACACCTGAACCGGGGAAGCGAGATCCCGCACCCACGCCAGAGGACTCACAGCAGGTGAAGTCAGGAACCAAAAGAACTACGCGAACCAACAATCGACCGCGCAAAGACGTAGCCCCTCCAAACGCGATCCCATTGGTGGTGATCTCCGAAGGCACGGCCGCCACATCTGACGAAGTCCACATCCTCGACCTCGACAAGACGACCGACCTCGACGACGTCGATCTCCTCGAAATCGTGAGAGGACTGCGACCCGTCGCCGATAGCGAACTCAAGACCAAGACCGTCAGAACCCTCATGGCCATGATCGAGCAGAAGGCACTTGCAGACGGTTAGGCACGCTCAACGAAACGACTGTGGCCCACCCTCTTTGCCAGAGAGTGGGCCACAGTCGTCGTAAAAGCTACGCAGTGACAGAGATTCGCTTGAACCAATCATCTACCCACTGGTACGGATCCTGATTGCCGGCAATCTGAATGGTGTCGAAAGCTACGTGAAGGCTGTTGCCCGAGTGCACGGCCGGATTGGTTGCCAACTGCAGCAAACCTTGGTTGTCCTGAGCCAACGCCTCGAGAACCCGGGGGATCGCTATCGGCAACTTGTCGAATTGAAGGGGACTGGTCATACCGGCTTCCGCGAAGGCCTGCGAGATCCTGTCCACGACCTTGTCCAACCCGAGGTTCTTCATCGCGGTGTCCCCTGCATTAGGGAGCTGAGCGAGAATCGCTGGAATATCCGCGATTTGAGCGAAAACCTCAGGTAGCGCGTTCGGCAGAGCCGATACACCCTTCGCCAACAACGCCGCGCCAGCGGGATTGCCCATACTTGTCATGGCTGAACCCGCAATCATTTCAACCATCGACTGCAGCGTCTCCGCGGACAACTTCGACCGTGGCATACCCGTGATGTCGGCAACGGTGTTGACCGCCTGCAGCGAGAGCAAGCCCACCATACGATTCGCGCCATCGACAGTCGCGAGCTCACCTAGATTGCCGGAAACGTTCTTCCCCACCTGGACAAGCTGACGTGCCAGCTCTGAGTTTTCAGGGAGTGAGCACACAACGTCTCCGGGAACGCAGATTTCTGCGACGACCCCGGACAAAGCACCGAAGTCTGAATCGCGTTGCCCTGACAAGCCGCCACCCGATACCGCTCCCATGGTCACTGGTGCGACATCAACTTTACGGTTCTCGTTGACGTTGACCGCAATTCGGGCTTCTGGCTTTACTCCGTCCCCCGCCAACGACTTGGCGAAGTTGCTTGCGAGCCCACCATCTGCCGTGTTGTTCGTCTCGCTACCGGCCGCCGCAGTCTTACTCGAGGAAGGTGCAGCTTTGGACGTCGTGGGTGCCTTTGGCGATGTCGACGGCTTCGCCGCCGGCGCATTGTTGATTCCGTCGCGATTAGTTCCGTCGTCGAGGGGCTGCATCAGCGGATCATCGGTGACCGACGGGGCGCGAGTTGAAGCAGCGCCGGGGGACTCAGCGGATGAACTCTTACTGCTCGACGTCGTGGTCGGGCTGTGAGAGGTGGTCGTGGATCCGGACTGACCGGCAGCTGGACGCTTGGTCGTCGTCTCTGCCGAGTTGGTGCTGCTACCTGCAACAGAGGCGGTTTCCTCCGGGGCGGTCGTCGTTGCGACAGCCTGACTATCCGAGTCGGGGACGGCAGCGTGGGTAGTCGTGGTTGTCGTTGACTTCTGCGTCGACGACGTGGGTGCAGTTGCATCAGCAACAGCACGTCCAGTGTCGCTGACCTGTGTCGCGACTTGGTTTACCAGCGACCGGAATCCGTCGGTGAGCTGCAACTGCATCTGCGCGAAGGACGGAGATTCGACGATCTCTTTGATCTTCTCCTGAAGACTCGTGGGCAACGCCGGTTGGGTCTGAGTCGTGTCCGCCAAAACATTCGAGGTTTCTGGACGCTTCGGATCTGAGAACAATCCGACAGCGACCACACTGTCCGGGTTGATGCTCGTGCGCCGCTGTCCAATTGCCGTGGCCACGTCGCCACCGATTTCGGCACCCTGTGAGAATCCCAGCAAGATCTGCTGTGCCTCTGGGCAGCGATTCGCCACATCCTCCATCGTTGCCAACGTCGCTTGAACGCCAGTCGAGACGCTCCGGAGGTAACTGGTGCCGTTGACCGAGGCATCAGAGGCGTACGGGATGAATGTCGCTGACACCTGGTTTCCCAGAGCAGCTGTCAAAGGTTCCACCACCTGAGCGAGAAGGCCGACAGGAGCATTCGGATCAGCGGTAGGACCCGTCTCGAATGTGCCAGGCACAGCTGTGATCACGGTAGCTGCACACCGCGGTGCGGTGGAACCGGTCAGCATTCCGTCAGTTCCCTTGGAACCAGGGATGATTGCGCCCGGCGGTAGTGCTCCGGCGATCAGATTCACACCCTCCCTGACGGGCGCTGTGACGGCTTTGTCCGTGATCGCATCTCCCGTCACGTTTGGCGTCGACGCGGTAGCCTGTCCGTTCCCGCTCGCTGCGGCTGCGGTGTTGGCTGCAGCGGTGGCCGCTGCCGTCCAGTCGACGGTTCCAGCTAGGTCTCCCAGGTCAGGAATCGCCGAAGTTATAGCGGCGACCGTCGTGGTGGTTGGATCCGCCGAAGCGGACGCCGTTGCCGTGACACCGATTGTCACCAGCGACAAGGCGGTGCCGGCCGAGACCAGGCCCAGTATTCGTCTGCTTCGCTTCATCAGTTCCCCTTGTTGTGGCGGGCCAGCCGACTTGAATCAGGAGTTGATTATTCGATAGCTGTCCCATGCTGCTTCTCCGATACATGCAGGGTAACAGAGCGGTCACTGGTCTTCGTGGTTCCTCCGCAGCGCATCAGCGCACGTCAGAGTTCATTTCGGGATGGCGTCCGATGCTGCCGCTCTGCGTAGTTGAGCCTCATACGCTGGCTGTGCACGATCATCTTGAGTGAGGAGGCCTATGCAATTCGACACGGTGCTCGATACAGCCAGCCAACTACTGGCAGCGATCGACCCACAACAGCAGCACAGTGATTTGCTATCGCACCTACAACGAACGCAGGCCATTCGCATTGCACCCACGCGTGGACCTGCGAACGAACCCGATCTTGTGTGCGTAGACGGAGGTGTAGCGCACGAGCAAACTGATGCCCTGACGTGGATCGCCGCCGTTGGAGTCAGCAGTGATCTCCGTTCGAGTGTCCCCGCGACGATGGTCATGCCAGTTTCGTCGGAAACCGATCGGGCGCGGTCGATGTTGATGGCATTGTGTGAGCTCGCCGCAGCCCTTGACACCGCCGATCGAAGTCACGTCGTTTGGATGGACGGGTCGCTGGCCACCCCACTGATTTCGATCGCCACAGGGCTCTTGACCTCCGATCCGACGACTGCGGAGTTGGTCTGTGCAACATTGGCCGACTGCAACACCGACACCCTGATAGGTGACTACGTCCACTACGGACTGCAAGGACGTCTGCGAGCGCTTCCTAAGCAAGACACAGCATCTGGCTATTGCAAGTTGTGGGCGGCGCAACTCGGTGAGGGCAGTGGGGCTTGGTTGAACATGCAGCGCGACCGCATCGCGGCCACCTCAGTATTGCAATCGGGGGAGTACCTACGACCTCGCCGAGCCGATGAAGCACTGCGAGTGACAGCGAAGGCGACGGCCGATGCCCCGAAACCGGTGCGAGAGTGGGCACACGTAATCGATGAATTACTAGGTCACTGGCGTGAAGAGCTACCCGTCTTCGTTACTTACGTTCTTCCCCGAGGAATGCCATTGCGAGCCGTAAAGATCGAGTACACGCTCTCGGCCGACGTCGACGATGCCGACATTGACGATGTCGCGGACTCCGTGGCGGCCGACTTGTGCGCCAAAGTCAGTGAGACGATCATCGGAACCCGAGTGATCGAGCCGTTCCCTCAACACCAGGCCGACACCTTCGCCAAACGAGAAGTGACATCATTGATTACACAATTGATGGGCGCAGCATCGAGAACATTCAGTGAGACGCATCCTGCCGGGATCCGGCACTACCGGACCTGACAATTCTCCTGTCAGGCCGGCACGATCTGGGTGATCATCCATCCGCCCGGACCGGGGGCCACAGAAATCAGCATCGGGTCGACCTGCTCAATTCGCATCGAGTTCGAAGGCTTCAACGCGACGGACACCCGATATTTGTCCGGTGAATCAGTAGGCTCAATTGTGGTGCAGTGCAAGGTATCAGAGGCAATCTTGTCGATGTAGGGCTGAATGCCTGCCGGATCCATCTGCAAGGAAGGGTCGTAAGTAGATGCCACCTTCGTCCCATCGCGATCCACGTAATAGTGGTATTCGAATGCGGCGATCGTGCCTGGTCCGGTTGCTCTGTCGCCGACGCTATTAGTCACCGCAACGATGTCCCCCGGGCTCGGATCGGTGCAGAAGGGCGGTGTGACAGCGGTGGGTGGGGGCGTCGTGGACGGTGCTGGAGGGATGGTGGCAACCTCGCTGCTCGTCTCGGGGAAGGCCTCCGCCAAGGGAGTGCTGTCTTGCGGAAAAGCATTTGTGAGAGCGAAAGTTCCAGCGCCCACAACAGCGAGCGCGGCAACAACCAGAGATCCCACAATTACTGCAGTCTTGCGGTCGCGGAGCTTGGACGGCAGCGTGCCCTGGCGGATACCGGCGGATACCGGCGGATCGACACGGGGCTTGCGTGGAGCTCGCTGGTACAAGGATTTGTTCGGCGGGGGAACATATGGCCCTGATGATTCGGACTCGGCGGTGTTGGAGTCGAAAAGCTCAGCGTGAGTGGGTGCGGTGAATGTCACTGGCTCCGTGTGCGGAGAGGGGAGCGGACCGGACGTACTGTCGTCGACGTCGCTGCCGAGCTGCGGATCGAGATAGTCGTCGTCTGTTGATCCCCGAGTGTCCCAGTCGTTCATGCAGATTACCTACCGATACCGATCGGGCCGGGGAGGGTGCTGGGCCTCAGCGCCCTCCCCGGCAGGATGTGATGAAATCGTGGTTCGACTACGGAGCGATGACCTGATCAATGCCCTGCTGAGCAGCGCCGACCGCAGTATTGATGCGGTCAGTGAATGGCGTCAGCATTGCGTTGATCGGCGCAACAGCCTCGGCATGCGCCGTAGCCGCCTGGTCGATCACGTCCAGCGCAGGCTGTCCCGCGACGTTGACGACTGTCTGCCGGAACTGCTCGTTGGCGTGCTCGAAATTCGCCGGAGCATCGGCAATTGCCTGAACGACGCCCGCACCGGCCGGGGTGCTCGCAAGGCCTTGAGCCGAGTTCGACACGTCCTTCGTGATCTGGACAGGGTCCGGATCCGGCAGCTGAGGAAGCTCGGTAAGGACGAGTTCGTCATCGGTGGCCTCGCCACCACCGATGAGCCCGCCAGTGATCGCCCCACCGACGCCGCCGACTACGAGGCCGATTGCACCGCCCAATGCAGCACCACCTGCAGCGCCCGCTGTGTAGCCCACTGTGGCACCCGGAACGGCCGCGATACCGGGGGCGAATGGCAGAATTGCCTGTGTAACAGCGGCGCCGAAGGGAACACCCACCGGGCCGCCGAGAGCGCCTCCTGCGATTGCGAACGGCACTGCAGTGACGACGGCGCCGACCGCTGCTCCGGAGACCATCGACGCGGCAACTCGATCAGAGCGGTTGTCGTCGACACCAACGGAACGCCAGAACCCGGACGCATCCGATTCCCAACCCGCGAGTGTGTAGTTCGTCGTGTCGAGGACCTGATCGGTCATCCAATTCGGTTTCTTCGCAATGCGGTCACCGGCGCGGAGCAGTTGCTCACCCTTTTCGTCGACAGGGGCTTCGATTGGTGCGACTGTGGGAACTGCGGTCGGCGGCCGGAACGTTTGCTGCTGCAACGGGGGTGAGTAGTCCGCATCAGGACTGGTCGTCGGGATCGGGCGTGACGGTGCCTGCTGTGCCTGCTGTGACGGCGGAACCCAATAGGTGCGCTCTTCCGGTGGTGTCGGTGCCGGATTTGGTTTCGGCGTCGAAACACCGGCCTGTCCACCACCGTTGTTCTGCGTCTGGGTTCCCTGCTCGCCGCCGGCACCGGGAGTGGTCACGCCACCCTGGGGGGCCGCGTAAGCCACCCCGGTGGGGAGAGCTGCGAGAGCAAGCACGCTCACTGTCGCGGCCGTGGCGATCGTGCGTTGGCGGTTAGTGACCCGCCGGTGGTTTCCCTTTGATTTGCCCATTCGCTTCGTCGGGCGCAGTAGCGCCCTGCTCCTTTCTGCTGCGTAGCAGGACATTGGTGCAGTCCAACTACGTTCACGCATGGGCCTGAGCCCCTACGGGATGTGTGAGTTTCTCCGACGATGGAAATCGTAAACTGGGCGGTTCCGGTGCTCCTCCCCTTGACGCGGACACACCTGCTGAGTGCAGGGTCAAACACCACTCCACACCTCAATAACCTGTTGTTTTCTCACTTTCCGGCAACAGCGCCAGTGGCTTTCGGCGGCCCCGCCTACACAGAAGACAGGTGCCGCACAGGGCAATCGCCGCAGATACCGTCGCTCTCACCGCACCAACGAACCGAAATGAGGAACTGTGGACATTGGTGGCCTTGCCGTTATCGGCTCACCCTCAACATGCGATTCGGCGGTCCTCAATCTGAGCAGTCGCTCCTACCACCTCGCGCTACTCGGATCGATGCTTGCCTTCACGATCGTCTTCGACAACGGCTCCGAGGAGTTGGCGCTTGGGACGGTCACGAAAGTCGAAACGATCAATCCTGTGCACACCGCCAACGCACGAGAAGCTATGCACGTAGCGACGAACGGCGCCATCGAACACCAGTCAGGTGACAGCGGAGACACCCGCGCTGTCACCATCAAGGTCGAAGCGGTCTTCCGGAACTGGGATGGAAAGTGGCGGAAACACGCTGCGGTGTTGTCAAATTCGCCGGCGACAGGCACTCCAGTCGCGCTCTTGGACCAACAGACCGCAGACGAACTGATGGCAGATACCGATCAGCCGGCATACATCGGGACTCTGCGCGGCTCTTCCGTCCGAATCCCGTTCACATTGCCGGACTTCTCCGGTCCCCGCGGATCTCGGCATCTGGCCGTTCTCGGTGCAACAGGATCCGGAAAGTCCGTCTGCTTCGAATACGTGCTCGCATCACAACTTCGCTGGCCAGGGATGGGACAGATCATCCTGGACCCGCAGGGGCAGTGGGCAACAGAACACGGACTGCCGTTTTCGCTGCAAGGCCTCGCAACAGCCTGCGGCCGCTCCGTTTTCGTGGCCCGATTGTCTCAATCGTTGCGACTCCGAAAGGACGCGCCACTCTTCTTACGGCTCCTCGAGGAATCGAAATGGTTTCGGAACCTTGCCTTCGGTGCAGGTGCAGACGAGAACGTCGCTCAAGCCCGCGACATGCTGCACGCGGCACTGCAGGACAAGAAAGCGCTCAAAGCAGCTTGCGGGACTGATGATTGGACCGAATCGGCACCAGAGGCGGTAATGACATACCTCCTCGACAGCCTCCACGGGATTCTTCCCGCCGGCACAATCTACGCGGGAACCGAGCAACAGAATCGCGTGGCGCGCACCATCTATCGACCCACTTCCGACTCCGAGGGCGAACCGATCGCCGAACACATCCTCGATCGACTTCCGCCCGGAGCGCTCGACCCCTCTGGGCATCAAAAGTTTCAGCAACTGCTGGCTGTATTTTCCGCCCTGCACTCTCTGTGGTCGCCGTACTCCCCCACCGGTGCCATGAAGATCGCGGCCGGCGCGGATCCAGAATCGCTCGGGGCCACGGATCGTCGGCGTGACGCCTGGGGATTGATGAGGCAGGTCATGGCCCCGAAAGCAGGACAACCTGCGCCCTGGCTGGTGCTTGACCTTTCCGCCGACCTGTCACAACTGAACCTCGACGGCAACGATGCCGATACAACGGGCGACGTAATGGCGGCGACTCGGCTGTTGGACTCCGCGGAGGTGAAAGCCCGCATCATGTCGCAATTGCTCAACACGCTCAAACTGGCAGGCCAACAGCAGTTCACGGCTGGCGGAAGCTTGAACGTGCAGGTCGTCGTCGACGAAGCATGGCAATACGCGGGACCTGCCGATAGCACGCAACCAGACGCATTGGTGTCGCTCTCGAACCAGTTCGCAGGCGACTGCCGTGATGTGCGAAAGTTCGGCATCGGATTCGCATTCATCCTGCAATCCGCGACAGGCCTACGCGACGACATTTGGCGCCAACTCGCGGTGCTCTTAGTTGGATACGGACTTCACGACCAATCCGACATCAAACGCATGGCCGGCAGGGTCTCCGACTCCCACCTGGCGCTGTACCGGGCCGCACCACCGCCAGAGGCGACAGGTCGCTACACCTGGATGTGCGTGGGTGGCGCAGTGACAGGTCTGTCGTTCGGCGCGAACCCAGTGTTCTTGGAAAGTGTCACCGACCCGATGGCGTGGCTGAACTGGAATGACGCGTGGATAACCAGGATTCGGCGCGAGTTCTCCCAGCATCTCCCCGCTGGGGATACGGGCGGCAGACTCACCCACTTGCCGTCGAGACCAGGGTACGACGATCCAGCGATGGAGGTGCACGCTCGGCGCCGAGCAGTTGTGGATGGTCGCGCCAGCGCAACCGGTGTCGCCTCAGTGGCAGATGCGCTCGCAGGACGGCCTCAACGCCGTGACCGGAATTCTCTTGCCCACAACACCACAAGTACATGGACGAACCGCCTAGATGACGACCCCCCGCCGTTCTGATTGTCTCGGGCACCACGATCACCGGAACCGGGCTTTCTACACTGACCGCACACGTTGTTCCGCCTCACATTAAGGAGATGCGCTGTGGCGCAAATAAGGACGCAGACACTGCTGGTGCTCGACGACAGCGAGAAGGAGGTGTTCAAGGATGCGAGTACGGGCAAACTGCTGCAGAACGCAGTCAAACCGCTCCAGGAGTCGCTGAAAGAGCACGCGAAGTCGCTAGCCGCGATGAGCAAGGGATCACCGAACGAGGATGATCTCAAGGCTGCTGACGCCGCGGTCACCGAATTGAAGGGGCTGCTGACGAGTCTCCCTCAGAGCGAGGCCCGCAAGGAGGCGGACGAGCAGCTCGATAGCGCTCAGGCGATCATCGACGAGGCGCGCGGAATTCTCCCGTCTTGACCTTTGATCGACGAAAAGCGGTCCACGCCAATGGCGTGGACCGCTTTTCGGTTCTAAATCAGGCAGACATGCGGTGACTGCCAGTAGAGTTCATTGCGGCCTGCGCATCCCTGATCCGCTGCTTGCGTGCCGCTGTGTCGCGCTCGCGGGCTGCGAAAAGATCGCGATGGCGAGCGGCCTGCGGGCCAGGGGTGTAGTCCTGCACTTCACCGCCGTACGCGCACAACAGATCTGCAGCCCGATCCCATCCGCAACCGAGGATCGTAGCCAACGTATTCGGAACCATCTGCTGTTTGACCGCGCGACGAACGATCTCGCGCTCCTCACCGTAAGTGATCACAGCTCGGCCGTCAGCCGAAACCTTTGGCTTCCGGTCGAGAAGGGACTGCGTGACGAACCGCTTAGGAAGCTCTTTGAGTGCTGCCTCGGACTTGTAGCGATGCAGTACATCACTGACGAGATGTTCGTCGATGGTAGGTACCGGATCGAGATCCGCTGGAATCCAACTGATGTCGGGAATATTTCGGTACAGCTTGGTTCCAGCGAGGACATCGAGGGTGTGGTGTTCGAGTTCAGCGTTGCTTCCTGGATCATGGATGTGCATGTCGGGCAAGCCTCGCGAGTTCCATGCGGTGGCAGCGACCACGGTGTTCGTCGGTTGCCTACCCAACTTCACCTCCTCAAGGACCTCGCGTCGGCACTGCTGCAGAAGCGGGCATTCGTGGCAGGCCGCGATCGCTGACTTCGCCACTCGGATACGGGCTTTGACAAACCGACGTTCTGCAGCCAATTCCGCGAAGGTGGCGGCGGGGACCCGTTCCTCGGTGCTTGCAGCGAGACTCGGGGGATCTGGAAGCATGAAGGAATCCGGATCATCTTGGCACAGGAGAGTTTTCGACACACGAGTCGCTGCCTGTCTCCACGCGTCCTGCGTAGCCCTGTTGGTAGCAGGAGAAGCGATGGGTCGACCAGTGCGACGGCGATGAGCGACCTGCAATGCGTGCCGAGCACGCAGACGCTCAAGCTCGCTGGCGACGTTCCGCTGAGAGGAAGGGGCGGAAGATCCCGCGTTGACGCCGGCCGGCCGGATCTGGCCTGGCGTAGAGGTAGGCAAAACTGTGGATGACATGGTCCCTCCAAATGGTGCCCGAAACGAGTTCAAGCGTGTACAACATCTCCGATAAGGAAAAAATAGCACGTCCGGCGGGTGTGTTGCGGTATCAAGCCCGAGATTTCACCACGAGATGTGGGCTACGAAACAGGCATACCAGCGGCCAGAACTGATCCCCGATAGCCCAATCCCATCAACAGCAGCCGCAGAATGCCAGAAATACGCGCCCCGAACTGGTCGAGCACGACGGGGCAGACGATCGGGCCCTCTGCCCCAACCGATTCATAAATCGAGACGCGAACGTCACCGGTAGATAGAACCAGTCTGGGCGTAACTACCCGGCCCCACCGAGACGCACCAATGGGTGACAACGCTGTCCGGCGACAACGATGACCAGCGAAATCCTGCCCCGAACTGCGCAGACGGACCGTGAGCCACCGCCGGGTTGCTCCCTCGACGAGCGTGCCGCACACATACAACCCCACCGCGAGACTGTGCGCATGACCAACGACGTGATTCTGAAAGCTGGATTCTTCGGGTGCGCACATGCCGGATACGGGATGCGTGGAATGGCCCGAAAACATCCCGCCGGCCCGAACATCCGCGAAGTTGACGGATACGTCACCTACGAACTGGTACAGCGCGACATGATCAGCAAAGGGGTGGACTGCCAGATCAACGGGGGCGACGGATTCCATGTGCACCACCCATCGGTGCGGGCAGTGAACGAGGAACGCCGCGTCGACGCCCTGCGAATCGCTGCAGGTATCCCCGCTGTCGTCAACACCGGCAACCATGACGCCGGCGCCGGGACTTCGGTCTCGGCAGCCGCGTTGCTGCACCAACCCGACCTGGGTCGTTTGGCGGTTTTTCCCGATCCGGGACGAGCAGTAGACGACCTGATCGGCCCGCAGCCCGGCTACTACGAAGTGCACCAACCGATCCCCGATGTGCCGTTCTACTTGCATGTTGTCTCACACAACGGACTGGATCCGCGACTACCAGAACGCGGCATCATCGTCGACCCACAACCGATCGAAGGTGGGGTAAACATCCTTGTGTCGCACGGTATTTTCTCTGCGGATGGGCGATTGTTCGGTGCAGATGACCGCCACGGCGCCGAGCGAGTGATCCCGGAGGAATGGGTCAACCGAGGCTGGGATCAGAGCATCCTGTCGGACTACCACACCCCGGGTCCGATCCCCGGTTTCGGACCGGATGACGGACGCGAACGCGGGCAAGTCTGGATGACGGGTTCGCTCATCGGACGAGGATTCTCTGACGAGATATGCGCGCGAGGTTGGCTGTTGCTCGAACTGACCACCGACGGCAGGGTCACCGTCACCCCTCAGTACGTGTGGCGTCGTCCCCAGATCGATTTCGACACGATAGACGCACGTGGAAAGACGATCGAACAGATCAACACGATCATTCGAGAACGCCTCGCCGAAAGCGACTGGTGGGATGATGAATCCGCCGAGATCAGTGGCGACGGAGGATACATTCTCCGGCAGAAGATTTCGTACACAACCTGCGGGCAGCGACATGGCCTGCGTGCACTGGCAGGGGAGTGGGCGGCAGCCGCCGGCCGCGCCGCCTACTGGGCGTTCGCGTGGGAACACCCGCTACCCGGTGACGGTGGTCTACGCCTGGCAACCGAACCAGAAACCCGAACTGGCAGCGACCACCGGCGCCGAACAGTTGATCTAGCCCAAGCCTTTACCGACCGCACCGACGAAGGCAGGCTCGGCGCGATGCTCAGGGCAATGGCCGAAGACATCCGAACCCCCGTCATCGCCCATGCGCATCGTGCACTGGCCGAGCTGGCCCCTGCCGAAGAATCAGCCTGACAAGAGTCAACCAACCCCGATCACGAGGCGTGCCGCACGCCTGACCGCCCACTTTTAGGTTCGGTCTATCAAATTCGCTCCACCCGCACGCGGACAAGACGAGGACGTAGACCATGCAGATCACCAGCGGACATATCTATAACTACCGATCGATTAAAGACTTGCAGATCGACTTCGATACCAACGGAATTCACGCACTGATTGGCCCTCCTGGCTCCGGAAAGTCGTCCTTCCTCGGAGCCCTCGGATTCGCACTGTACGGAGACCCCGGTCCGGGTATCGACCTGATCGACCTCCGGCATGACAAAGCCGACGACAAGGAATTGGCCGGAGCAGACGTGACCTGGCGCCACGGACAGGACACCTACCGAACCGTGCGAGAGATGCGCAGAGGTAATCGTGGCGGCAAGCCAGTGGAGAAGACCAGTGCCCGCATGTGGCGCAACGGTGTCGAGATCGAAGGCATGAGTCCGACATTGATGACGAGTGAGGTCACCAAGATTCTGGGTATGTCAGGCCGTGCATTTCGCGGCGCGAACATGATCGCGCAAGGCGAGGTCGACGCCCTGGCCACGGCCACGCCCACCGAAGTAACCGCACTCGTCGAAGAACACACCGGTGTATCGCAGGTAACCAAACTCCGTGAACAGGCACGCAAGTCCGCGAACGACAAACAGGCGGTCGCCGACGGCACGGTGGGATCGCCGGAGGCAGTGACCACTGCCGAGGAGCTTGAGATGGAGGCCGGCAAGGTGTTCGGTGAGGCCGAAGCTGCTCATGGTGCAGCGGACGCGAAGGCAAAGCGGGCGCGCAGAGACTGGGAAGAATGCAACGCAAGGGCACACGAGTTGCGAACCGCGGAGCGAAGCGCACAACAGTCTCGTGACGCCGTAGTCGCAGCCAAAGCACTCGCGGACAACGCTCGAGATCGATGGGAACGACTACACGTAACTGTCACGGATCGAAACCTCACTGGCGTAGATCCGGATCAGCTGCAGCACAGGATCACCGGGCTACAGACTTCGTTGCGCAGGATCACGGAAGCAGGCGCGAGTCTTGCTGGCGCAGCAGAGGCAGTTGCTGTAGCCATCACTGACACTGCACGGGCACAGAAGGCAGCTGACAGTTTCGATGTCGTCGCCGCCCAATCACGACTGGAACGGGCAGATACTGAACTAGCTGCAGTTGTCGATTCGATACGCACTGCAAATGGAGACGAGGCCGCCGCCCGCAAGGATGCGGTAACGCTCACGAAGTCGCTGCACACGTTGCGCCAGTCGATTGGCCAAGCCCATTGCCCGACGTGCCGTCAATCGATCAACGATCTCGATGCGCTCATCACCGACTTGGAGGCGAAACTAACCGCCGCGCAGTCGGCCGAAGCGAAAGCGGTGGAACAGGCTGCTGCACTAGCCGGAAAGCGAAGGGAGATCGACGCTCAGGTTGCCTCAGCACGACAAGAACTCACCGGCGCTGAACAAGCCGAACACCATGCCGAACAGGTTCGAGAACGCGGCGAAGCAGCTTTCCAGAACGAAACCGAGAAGCTCGATGCACTGGTAGAACTGCTTGCCAGCCTGGACAACGACATAGCCCCGGAACTGACGGACCGCACGAACGTCCAATCCTGCCTACAGGCCGCACGGGTCGTCCACGGCACCGTAGACAGCCGATCGACAGAGCTACGGGCAGAACACCGGCTGCTCATCGACGAGCACAAAGCAGCCCACGATCTTCAGGCAGCGAACGGCGCAGTCGACAACGCAGAATCCGCAATTGTCGACGCCCCGGATCCACAGATCGTTCACGCGGCCGAAACGGCAGCCAGCGATGCACGGACCCGGCTCGACGAAGCAGAGAGGACCGTGAGCGAGGCATGGGCAGTGCTCTCGAGCGCGCGCACCGGACTTGCGCAGGTGGCGAACGAAGCAGATATCGCCCGCGATCAGTGGGCACGCAAGTGCGAAGCGCTACGGGTCGCCGAAGTCGCACGCGGAGTTGCGGATGCTCTCACCGCTCTGCGGTCAGACTTGCTCGCCGAATGCACCCAACAGATTTCGGAAGCCGCGACAGAACTGCTGCAACGTTTCGGTGGAGAACACGTCGCCTTCCACCTCGGTACAGATTTTGTTCCCTGCGTGGAACTTGCCGATGGCCGACTCCGCAAGACGAAACTGCTCTCCGGAGGCGAAAAAGCGCGGGCCGGGCTTGCCTTCCGATTGGGAATCTCGATGCAGGTCACAGACGGCGGGTTGCCCGATCAGATATTCGGCGACGAGATCACCCAGTATCTCGATGACGAAGGTCGTCGGGCGATCGTAGAAACCATAAGCGATCTGTTCGCAGCGCCAATCCTGATCTCGCACACCGACGAGGTTCTCGACTATGCGACAACGGTGCACCAGCTGAATCGCAATCCATTGGGCGTTACGGAACTTCTCCCGCTCGCCAGCTAGCCACGATGCTGCGGCGGAGTGATCGTCCTCCGCCGCAGCATCGGAATGCGGATTCGATCGCAGGTTCCGCGCGGGAGAAGGTCGCAGATGTTCGCGAATCGTGGCCTCGATAGGCTTGCCCGGCGCGGATCTGCACATGACGATCGAGACGCTCAAGATCCGTTGGGGGAGGCAAGTGAAATGGCAACTGTTAGAACGAAGCGTGCTGCTGCTCTTGGTTTGATCGGATTGGGAGCTGGTTTCACTACCGTGGCCGTGCTGATTCCGACCTATGCTGCACCGAAACTCGTGAAAACGCCGCTGTCGATCGATGCGCCCACCGTGGCCACAGACAACAACGCGACCCTGTTGGATATGGGCGCGATCGACACCGGGAAAGTGGTGATCAACTCCGGCGTGGCTGTGACAGTCCAGCAATACGTCACGGGCGAGGAACCTTCGAATTCCGACATCGTGACGATCCAGTCGACACAGAAAGTAACTCGTGACGACCGCGAAGGCGACGCTGCTGTTGTCAGCGCAAACGTCTATCGCGTCACTGTGGACAGGGCAACAGCAATGCCGGTCCAGGATCCGCCGGCGACCATCCAGAGATACGCAGACAAACCGGGAGAGGAAGTCGTCGCGGAAGGCGTCAACTTCAAGTTCCCCTTCCACCTGCAGAAGCAGTCCTACCCATATTTCGACACGTTGGCCCGCGAAACGTATCCGATCGACTTCGTCGAAACGACCCAGATCGACGGCACCGAGGTCTTCCACTTCTCCCACACGATCGACCCCATGGACACTGGAGGCAAACTCACCCTCCCCGCGTCCGTGTGGGGGCTGTCCGGTGATCCGGACGCGCAGGTGCTGATGCACCGCTTCTACACCGCGAAGAGGGACTTGTGGGTTGAGCCCGTCACCGGGGCAATCGTTGCCGGCAATCAGTACGCGCGGCAGTACTACGCCCGCACGGCGGACGATCCGGAGTCGGTGACGATTGTGGAGATGGCCCCGGCGTTGGATGCGCAGACGAAGTCCGAGCAGCTTGCACAAGCCGTCCGATACAAGAGGCTGATCGTGTGGGGAACTCAGTACGCGCCCATGGGGTTAGGTGCAGTCGGCGTGATCGCGTTGCTCGGTGGTGCGGCAATGTTGTGGCGAAACCGTCAGATCGATTCGACGGCAGGATCGGATGTGCAGGTGGCAGCGCCACACGAGGACTACGACCGCATCTCGACGGCTACTCACTGAGATGGCCGGCCGGTGTCGCCTTCGCGATGCCAGCTGATCTCTCGTACCCTGCCGAATAGTTCGCTCACGGAAGAGGGTGCCGCGCGAATGGCGCTCACGACCAAAACATACGAAAGGCTCAGGCACACTACACATGAGTGCATTCAACGCAACCGGAGATGTCTCCTCAACGTCGGTTCTGATCGCGCACTTCCGGGCTCTTGAATCGACTCGCGACGATGCCCTGTTCGAAGATCCGCTGGCATCCGCGCTCGTGGAGGCATCAGGGCTGCCAGTCGGACAAGCCAAGCTCGAGCACGTCATCACCAGTCGCGTATACGAATCGGTTGCGGCGCGTACCCGCTACCTGGACGACCGAATCGAAGCTGCAGTGTCACGAGGTGCCCGCCAGGTCGTGCTGCCCGCGGCCGGCCTCGACACAAGGGCATACCGCCTGGGCCTACCCGACGACGTCGCGTTCTTCGAGGTTGACTTGGAGAACGTCTTCGCATTCAAAGAACCGGTTCTCGAACAGTCCAATGCGAAGGCGACAGGCCCGCGCTCAGTGGTCCCCGCAGATCTGACCGGCGATTGGGTAAAACAACTGACCGCAGCGGGATTCGACGCCGACGTTCCGACAGTGTGGGTTTTGGAGGGCATTCTGATGTACCTCACCGACGAGCAGAACGATCAGATTCTCGATGAACTGTCCGCGGTAAGCGCGCCTGGATCCGAGTTGCTGTTCGTCTCGTTTGCGCCCGGAATGATCGCCGAAGAGCAGACCAAGGAACTTGCCGGGATGGCGACAGCGGCGGGCATCGGATTCAAATCGCATGTCGCAGACCCGGTTGCGTGGGTAGGAGCACGCGGGTGGGTGATCGCGGACCAAACCACGATCAAGGAATTCGGAGCGACAATCGGCCGTGACGTTCCTTACGACGAGGCACAGTTCGGGCCGGTTACCTGGCTTGTCCATGCAATTCGCGCCGAGTAACTGACAACTCGACTACGCCGAGACTGGGCCCTTCGCAGCGTCGGACAACACAACCATCATGCGGTGCGTAGCAACAGGTGTTCGGCTGCCTTTCCACGCGGCGCGGCGGGTGCTGTACACGGCCGCGTCGCGTGGGATGAGCATGTTTGTTCCTGTGGCAACGATCTTTTCGTATTCCGCGCTGTAGGCGCGGATCGCTTGATAGCGCCGCAACCGGTCCGGAAGTATCGCGGTCGCAAACACGAGAAGTGCGTAGCCCGCGATGATCATCGGGCCAAGGACAAGTACCAATGTGATCGTCTGGGCATGATCGGTGTACCAGTTCTCGACGCCAGCGGCTTGGAGAACTAGATACAGCAATTTGTTGATCCCGTAGAGAAACCCGAGAGAACATGCTGCGGCGAGAACGGCCACTATTCGACCGAGCGGCCCGCTGCGCACTCTGCGTTCCCTGAGCAACCCGAAGAGGTAGTACAGCGCGAACACCAACGCGTAAAGCAATGTCCCCAGATACGCGCCCCAGTAGAGCAAAAGTGGTCCAGTGGGCGGGAAATCACGCGAGACGAAGTTCGTCGGCGTGTCAGTCGCTGGCGACAGCAGGAACCCGACGCCGGCAACGGTGACCATAGTTGCTGTGAACAGTCGGTGGCGTGTCTTGTTGAATGACGGGCTTTGAACGACAGTTGCCACGGCTTCGCCGATGCAGCAGAAGGCGAAAGTTCCGAGCAGAACCGCAGTGGCGTCCGGAATGTTCCAGATACCTGTCAGGTCGTGAAGCCAAACATCGACGTAGTCGTCGGAGAGTACGGGGATGCGCGCGGCTTGACCTAAACCGAGGGCGGCCAACACTTTTGTGAGGGGCCGACTGTCCGGGTTCCGTTTCCACATCGGGATTCTGAACGCGACAAACGTCAAGAGCGCGATCGGGACGAGTGTGCCTGCGAAGTTGTAAAGAGTCACTGCACTTGCCAACCCATCATCCCTGCGAGACGTAGGAGGAGGTTCTTCTGCGTCTCCGGCAGATCGTCTGGGTAGAGGGGGGCACGCATCTCGTCGGCCTTAGCCATGATCAGTGTCGCCAGCTCCTCAGCCTCTACTTCGACCGGGTGGAGTGTGTGGGTGGAACGGGTGAAGCAGACCTGTGACAACGCAAGTCGGTGGATCATGTAGTCCGGCAGCTGCGGTGAGACCCGGCGAATATTCGTGCGTAGGTACTCGAGGAAGTCCTGTTTGTTGCTCTTCTGATGAGCCATGACGATGTGTGCGAGTTCATGGCAGATGATGTGCTCGCGGTATTTGCCTTCGGCGTCATGTCGGACGTAGATCACGTCCCGTCGTTTGGCGGGTATCCAGAGCCCGGTGATCTCACTGTGAAGATCGATCGGAAGATCCTCGACGATGATCAGGCGGTTGATGCGAAGCCCGAGCTCGGCGATGAACGATTCGATTGACCACGGCCGCGAGAAGGGGAGGGTTGCGAGCGCCCTGCGGGCAAGCTCCTCGGGGGTGGGAGCGTCTTCGAGAGCATCCATGTCTACGAGACTTGGCCGTTAGGGTCGCCGTACTTTTCGTGAGTTTCGTTGATCAGATTGGTCAACGCGTTGACCGCCGCAGACGGCATGTTCGCGTTGCGCGCGCGTAGCGCAATGGTGGAGAGCTGGCTGGTGGTCAAACTGAAGTAGAAGTCCAGCTGTGCGTCGTAGTCGGCCTGTTCCTCGGGAGTGCCGGTCAGATAGGAGGCCGGCGCCTCGAAGTGGGCAGCGACGGTGGCCAGGACTTCGTTGTCTGGTGTGTCTGCACCGTCGAGCAACGCCTGTATGTCTGCCCTGCTGAGGGTTCGGCTCAGCGCGGCGCCAACTGCGGCTGCGACCGATTCTGCTGTGTCGGTACGTCCAGCCGAATTGGCTGCGTCGAACAGCTTCTGCACTCGCGCGGATAGACTCATGGCGCTCATTCTCCACCGCTCTCTGATGTGAACGGCTGGCTGATGTTCGATGGTTGTAGTGGTTGGTGATCGAACCACCGTTGCCGGAACCGATGTTCGGTGGCTGCATCTATGTTGACGCGGCGATGGGCCAACCAGCGTAGGTACAGGCGGTCTTCGAGATCTGTCGGATCTGCACCTTGTCGTTCCGCGGGTTGGTTGAGATGAGTGCCGAAGATGAGATCCAGATTCGGCGGCGGTGGATGATCGGGGCCCGCGTTCCGCTCGAACAAGTCGATGACTTTGATCAGGGTGAGTCTGGAAACGACGGCGGAGAGCTCCGCGAAGGAACTCTTGACGTCGTCCGAAGGGGAGTCGAGATCGAGTAGCGCCATGTTGAGTGTGTCCGTGGCACGTATCAGGGACGTGAGATCGACGATCGGCACCGCGACCTCGTTGGGGCCAAAACGTAAGGCTTCCCCTTGGGAGGAGAGCGGTGTTGGCTCACCGCCGCTGAGTGCTCGCGATGCGCTGCCTGGCACCCATTGCAGTGCGGTGTCGAGCTTTTCAAGCGTTGAGCTGTGCATTCGGGCGTCCGAGTCGCCTGATTCGATCGCTGCGAGTTTGGTGTCGGAGGGGCCACCGTTCTGCTGCACTTGCTTGCGATTGAGCCCGAGAGCTGACCGTCGCTTGGCGACGATGTCTCCGAATCGCTTCTCAGGGCTGGTCACCGCCGAAACTTTACCTTGCGGGCCAACTTATCCCAACCGGAATCGCCCATCTTTGGCCGCGGGCGTCGTCAGGGTGGTGGGGTGAATTCTAAAATTGTTGGGTGACGGCATAATTCGACGTAGATTTAATGCAAGGTTTAAGCACATAAGTTGTAGATTTGTTGGCTTGCAAACCCAATTTTGTTCGGCTAGGTTTTCGAGACATCGGAGATGCGCACCGCGGCGGCAAACGCCAACTGCATCTAGCCACGTACTCGGCACGCCGAATACGAGTGTTATTGCAGGTAGAAGTGAAGCGGTCGGGCCCAGCCAGGAAACTGGCGGGCCCGACCGCTTTTCTGCGTCTAATTCTGAAGGGAGTGCCCACTCATCAATTGGGCTAGATGTCTCATCAAAAAGTACTAGGACCTTAGTCCTCACTTCAAAAGGATGTAACGCTCCTTTAGACGGCTCATCACGGCTTGGGCCCCGCCGAGCCAAACGAACACCGACACCAGATTCAAGCGGTCGTACGAACCAGAGATCGTGCGACACCGACGCCGACTGCCCTACGATGGTGTTGCAGCACGATGGCACCTTTCGGTGCTGGTGCGCACGACAGATCGACGCAAACCCTCCGCGTCGTCGGTCGTGGCTCGTTGTAGTCGCACGTGGTCGGTGTGAGGCCCGGCCACGGATCGCGGACTCTTCGATGCACCTCGGGGCGCTGCGGGGAGCATTCCCTGCAGCGCCCTGCCGGCTTTCTTAGAGTGACCGTGCCTGCAACGGTTCAGGGACATCAATACCCAGTCCGAGTTCTGTCGTGAGCAGAGACTGCAACTTCATCCGCTGTTCCCCATCCGGGCATTCGCCCAACATTGCGCACGCAGCGAAATGCTCATCGAACACCATCGTGAGATCACGCGCTTTGATCAGAGATCGCATCGACGGAACCCAACGGCGAATGCCATTGGCGGCTTCGCCGTCAGCCAGAGTGTGCAGATGCTGAGCCACCTCGATGAACCCTGCGGGAATATCGAGTTTCGAGGCGGCCTTGAGGTCCACAGGTACGTGCAGTTCAAACGCCGACCTGTCCCGGATTGGGCTGGTCACCCCGAACCCGATACCGGGATTGAGGTTGATGATCACGCAGAATCCTTCTGCCGCCGTAATAACCTGCTCGTCGGGGCGGTCGAGCACCGTCAAGGTCCGTCGGTGATCGAGAACAGGGAGCAGCGTGGCCTGCACGCCCGACGGCATCCACCCGAAATCATCGAGCAATAGTGGTCGGCCAGTGAGCATCGCTGTCACCAGAGCGCCGTCGACGTACCGGAACACGCCTGCCTCGCCAGGCACTGGGAGGTACTGCCCGACCAAGTCTTGGAAAGTCATTCCGTCGTAGCAGGCGATGGTAAGGAGATGGTCGCCGTGCGCAGCGGTCGCTGACGTTGACTTCCCGGTCCCCGGCGGACCGGATTGGATGACGTGCATCCCGTATGTGCGGGCTTGCCGCAAGATCTCAATGTCAGTGTGGACGCCGTCAACGCTGCGAGGGATGTAGCCGTCGACAAAGGTGGGGGTGGTGGGGCCTTCCGAGTTCTGTTCAACTTCCCTTCTGGCCCATTGGGCCTTTTCCACGAATTCCTCGACGCTGCCGTATTGGCCGCCCATTCCCGCGTATCGGTCAGCCAGACGCAGCGCGATCGCATGCCAGGCTTGGGCGTTGTCATCGGGGATCGCGTCGCTGTCTCCTGGCATCGAGGTGATCATCGGCTGGTACGGAACACCGCCGGGCACATTCCGTTCAGCATCAGCTGCAGCCTTCTCCGCGGCTTCCTGCACCCGGAACCCGAGAGCGGTCAATGCCTCAACAGTCGGTTCAGTCCTCGCGATCACCAGGTCGTCGACGTGACCGGACACATACACTCCGGCATCCGTAGCGAAGGCGACATGCGCCTCTTTGACCTCATGCGCAAATCGGTCCGTGGTGTATGAGATCCCGTAGACAATCACACGAAGCCCTTTCTCAGTCCACCGAGTAGATCCGGCAGTTGCCTGTACCGGAACCGGTCCAGACACAATGTTGACGATGCCCGCGGTCGAGACATTGGAGTGATCATATTGAGCACAGTTCCGGACATCTGGATTCGTACGGTGCAGTCCATCCGAGCAGCTTCACGCGAACTCGTGGACACCACCGTCGATGTCCACCTGTTCGGCATCGACGGCACCGCGTTGCTCGAAACGCCAGTGCTGTCAGCCTTCTCCCCGAACCGTTTGCTCATCGACGTCGCGCGGATGGGCGCTGTTATCAGTCCTGATACACGCATGGATTCGATGGTGCATCGCATGGCGCATCCAGAGGCGTCGGGCTTGATCGTCTCCCGACTCAGTGTCTTCGCAGTGGACGGATGGTGGCAGAACCCCGAGCACGGAGGAACCGAGGCATGGGCGGCCGCGCGAGACCTGGCGCAGATCGTTTGTGAGTCGAAGCTGGCAGTAGCGAGGGACGGAGAGCGCACCATCCTGCACGCTGCACTCGGAATGCTTGCTCCCATGCCACCTTTGCTGACTCAGAGGGAGTTGGCGCGTGTCCTACTCGCCGGTGTTCTCCCGCGAGTGGATTTACTTGTGGTGCCGGGCTTGATGATACGGCGAGCGAAACAGTGGATCGTGCACCATTGCGGGCACGACAGGTTAGCCAATTGTGTGAAAATCTGGCGTACGGCAACGCGTCTCGACGCTCACGACCACGCTCGATGGGAATCAGTCGGCGCAGATTTCAGCGCAGCAGTCGACGCTGCAGTTGAAGGTATTCCAAACACGGCCCTCACAGCCGAAGTAGTGCAACAGATCATCGAGCCGATCGAGACCGCCATCAAGGCCGCTGTCGCCGAAGCGCTCGATATCGCAGCGCGTTTCAACGGGACCGGACTCGAAATCGTTGGAAACCGGTCGGGGCTGGTGGAAGAACCTCTCGACGCCGCTGGGATCGGATTGCCGCGTAGTCGAATGCTCAGCTACTCCGACCCCACGGATGCCGAGCGCACAGCACGGGACCTGTTCGCCGACAAGCTGTCTGAAGCAAGCTACCGATCGCCGGGTGTGCGCTCGGTGGCCGTGGCGTATCCAGCTGGTCGCCTCAACCCCCGGGAACTGGTCCGCTACAGCGCGCAAACCCAATTGGGATTGCAAGCGACCGCGAAGCCATGGACTCAGCAGAGGATCGCACCTCGAGCGCGGGTGCAGTTGACCTTCGCGATGGTCTTCGACGCGTCACTGACAATGGCGCGGTGGGCGAACTACGCCGGACCTTTGGGCTGGGCGACAGCGTCCGCAGTGCATCAACTCGGCGGTACCTGCACGGTGCGAGGGTTCGGCGGTGGCACTTTCGACGTCATCAAGGCCGGAACGGCCCCCGCCCAGGTGCCCCGTGTCGTCGACAGCGGATCCGGATCCGACGGCTGCGACATCGCGCTGACCGAGGTGATCGCAGACAGTGACATTCTCAACAGGACCGGGGCACGGATCGTCGTCGTTCTGACGGACGGGAAGCTGCCGGCCGACGACGCCGCAGCCATTGACAACGCGATCGACCTGCTTCGAGACTCCGGAACGATCGTGTTGTGGGTGCTGCCCTCAGCGAAGGTGACGGCCCCTGTGATCCCTGAGCGCACAACGGTCCTCACCTCGGTGACACCGGAATCATTCATCGCCGTCGTTTCCCAGGCAGTGATCGACGAGCTCGAACGAGCCTGAGAATGGGGCTGTTTGTGAGCCATCAATGACCGGAACACCCACCTCTACCGTGATCTGTACTCACGGTTGCCGGCATCGCCGGCAGGAAGGTGTCACCCATGACTCACACACCACCCCGCATCACCCCGATCAGTCGCCAGGACGCTGCGGCCGCGGATCCGACCAAGACATGCGGACCGCTCGTCATCGACGACGGACACGTTCACGCGGTCGGCGAAGCACATGGGCGATTGGTCCCGATGGTCGGTCAGATTCGACCGTTCTTGTACGACGCAGCTTTCGAAGGTGTCCGCGTCTATGCCGACCGAGTCGATGATGTCCTGGCGGTGATGCTCGGTGACCGATATGCCGAACTGACTGCAGCCCTAGACGAACTCGATCTGCACCCAGTCCCTGCACCCGACGAGTCCGACCTCGAACCCGTCGACGAGATCGCAGCAGTCGCCGGCTTGCCGCCAGGCGACGACCTTGGTGAATCTGTGTCGGAAGCTGAGCTGGCTGTGTTCGCCGCTCACATGGCATACAAGGACAAGCAAGCTCGCATCAAGTACGAGATGGCGCTGATCCGCCGGCGTCATGCGGATGGTCAACGCGTCCGTCTGCAAAGCGCTATCAACGACGAGGCCCATGCCGATGGCAGCTGGCTTGTCATGACTGATGAGCAGCGCGCACTTCTCCTGTCCGCCGGAGACCCGAATGGTCAGTCACCGGCCGGTGTCATCGAAGAAGTACCGATCTCTATCGACGGAGTCGACGGCACCCTCATACAGACGACCGTGGAACGAGGGGTCTGGACAGCTGACACACGCCTTGTCGTCAACACTGGTGACTACTCACCCTGGGAGCCGATCCCTTTCCCAGAGTCAGCAATCATCCGACTGGACGAGCACGACGAAGAGGTCGAGGTTCAGACCCGGAGCAACCTGGTGATCCTTCGTATCGACACGCCGGACGACTACCTCGAATCGCTCAGTGACGCAGGACTCGTACACCTGAAAGTCACCCCGACCGAACAACCGGACGACTTCTTTCGAGGCGCCGAATCGATCCTTGTCGAAGCGGCAAACGAGGCGCGTTTGGCCGAAGGATCCCCAGCACAATCGCACCATGATTCATGAGGTACTCACTGGCACACGAAGTGTCTGCGATATCTGTACTACACATACAACACAGCACCCGCCACGTCTCAGAAACAAGGGCCTGGCCTGCAGTTATAGCCGGACAGGGTGCTGGCGCACTCGCGCCAAAGGCGGCATGATGTCACCTATCGGAGATCTCCACATCCACCACCTCACAGGGAGGTAACGGCATGGTTTGCCGCGAAAACAAGGGCCGCTCGTTCACCATCGGATTCACGAAAGCACTGCAACGGCAGATGGGCGGAAGCGCCTTCCACGACGCCGAGGTTCAGTCGACCCAGCACGAGTTCACACACCAACTCGAAGACATGAATCGGCAGTTCACACAAGACCCCGAACAGTGGCGCCAAACCCAGATCAAGGTCTGGGAGGCCGTCCGTCAAGACGTCGCCGACTCCACTGCGTTCTCCGACGAGTCGAAGTACCGTGTCTCCCCGGGCCGCGGAGGACAGCCGGGATACATCACACGGATCGACCAAGAACTCGACCGGCTGAAAACAGGGAAAGACGAACACGGTAAGCCGTTGGGGCCGGAACAACAGAACACCCCGGCACAGCTGGCATCAGTCATGCGCATGGGTGGAATCCTCGAACGCATCGGACCCGCGAAAGACAATTTCCTCGAAATGAACGCCCGCCACCGAGGAATCAGCATGGGAGAAGCTCAACGCGAGTGGAACACTCTGATGAACCGCAAGGGTGACTTCTCGAACATCAGCCTCACCGACGACTACCGCAACAGCCTGAAGGGCGCCGGCATCACGGCCCGCGACCAGTCCGACCTGGGTATTTCCGGTCGTGCTCGCGACACCATGCGACAGATGGAACAACGCCGACTTGCCGCTGTCCACTCGCATGAGACCAGACCAGCGATCCGCCCCGAGCACAAACTGCGCTCCTTCATTGATCCCAAATCCGAAGGCGCACAGATACGTTGCGAACAGTGTGGCCAATTCGGGCACCTCGGCGCGGCCTGCCCCAACGGCGACATCGTCAGCAAGAAGAAGTCACTCCAGCAGCAGACCGAAATCATCAACCGCACAGCGGAAGCCGGACGAATCCGCAAGATGCTCTCGCGTTCCGACAAGGAACTGCAGGCCGGCATGGATACCCACTTTCCCGGCCAGTACGAGGACGTCGCCGCTTTCAGGGCCGCCAATGAACAGCGCCTCAGCGGAGTACTCGCCGGAAACCCCGAGATGGACGATGCGGAGCTGCGCGACGCACAACGCCAGATCAGCCGTCAGGAGAAGCGACTCGACAAGGAGCTCGAAGCACGCGGGGGATCCGCGTCATGGATCAAAGACGTCTCCTACAACCCCGAGAACGGGCTTCTGGTCGTACGCCCACATGACTACACCACCAAGTCCGGTGAACGGCGGACAGCGAGACCCTTCATGCGGCGAGTATCTCCAGAGAACGTGCAGGCAATGCTCGACAGCGATGAAGCATTCGGGCAGGCCATCAACGATCTCGGCATGATCAGGGGAGCGAAACTCGACAACTACGGTTTCGAGAACGAAGACGATTACGCCGAATCTCTCGTACAGCGAAAGTGCCCTTCCTGCGGTCAATTCGCATCCCTCAACAGCGGGCACCGCTGCCCTGTCCCGGGTAGCCCAAGCGAGGAATACAAGGCCCGCGAACTCGCAGCGAGCAGCGCTTATCGGACCCTTCTGGCGAAGACGAAAGGCAACGACGGCGGACAGGTCGCGAAGCCGATGCACCGTCGACAGTCTTTCACCACCGAAAGTCGTACCATCCGGGTTCGCGGAGAAAACAACGAGCCCGTTGAAGGCACCATCGTCACCGCGCGCGCAGCCGACGTCCTCAGCACGTCCAACGGCGGACACATCGCCAACCCACCCGTCCGCGCCAGCTATCCAGACGCCACAGTGTCCGGCACCGTCGCAGTGTGGGAAGACCTCGACGGCCGTCGAGTGTTCTCCCCACACTCCGCTGCGGGCGGACGCGGCCTGAAATGCAGCTGCGAGGACTACTCCAAACGATCCTGGTGCCGCCACATCGCGGCAACCAGCAACGTCCTCGCACGCCGATACGAAGCCGGGAACGCCGGAAAATCGCAGCCAGGTGGCCCCACCGTTGCGGACAACGTCGCCGCCGACGCACCGATCGGGGCCCAGGAACGACTGTCCTACGGGAAGATTCAGAAGATGAGGGCCAGCGCGAACGCGGAGTTCGCCGAAGCCTACAAAGCCCGACCCAGCAGCGGCGCCAGCATGGCAGCGCCCGCCGCATTGCCTCCCCGCGACACCAACGGAAACCCGATCCCCGAACCAACACAATGGGATCGGTCACTGGAGCAGTCCAAGCGCACCGGTAAGCCTGTAGACCTCGACGACACTAAACAGGTCACCTACCGAGTCCGTAAGCTCCTCGCCGGCCGACCACCGCGTGTTTCATTCTCGGTGCGCCCAGACAAGGACGGCGGCATCACCGTCGATATTCCGCCTAAGCACCGCGGAACGAGCCAGGAAAGCTACTACCGCCAAGAGCTGGCAACACTCCTCGGCACACCTGCGCTCAAGGGCCGACGTGGCTTCTACATCGCGCCCACTCCGTCCGCCCGCCATTCAGCTCTCGAACGGGCAGCAGGCGACCCCGAACGGATCCGGCCCTCCGAATGGGTCACCCGCATCGATCCGGAACGCGCAGAAGCGAACCGGGAACGCCAGACAGCCACTCGTGGACAGAACAACCAGGGCGCTGACCCGGCAATCGCCGGCCAAAGCGCTGCAGCACGGTAGCGGGGAACGATCATGTCCATGACAGACGAGATCGACGCGGCCGTCGCCGCAGCAGCTGGTGGGCTCGATATCGCGGAAGGTGACGTACGGGCCGCCGGTGAGGGCCCATGCAGCCCTGATGAAGCGCGCGAGCTGATCAGCAAGGCGATCCACGCAGCCGACACGTTTCAGTCGACGATGCGACAACTGTTCGTACGGCGTGCCCACGAGGCATTGGGGTACCCGACGCCACGAGAGATGCTGCTCAGCGAGTTCCGCGGATCGTTAATCAATCCGCGGACCGGTGCGCCATACGGGGACTCGCACGTTCACCGGATGGCGCGTGTCGCCTGGTTGACATGGGCGGTCGCCGAGCGCACCGGTGTCGACATGACTGAACTCGAAATCCCGGAGCGGCCACTGCGAGAAATCTCGCCAGGCGTCGATCGAGCAGGGGACCGCGATCTGGTCGATCAGATCGCCGACCGAGTCGACCAAATCGCACGAGGAAAGCACGCGACGGCCGACGACGTCAGCGGTGTAATCGACGACGTCATCAACGAGAACGCAGGACGTAAACCGAGAGCACAACCGGACCCCGACGATGTGCCGCCCGAAGCACCATCAGGCGACTTCGATTCCATCCAAGGCGAAGGCGAATTCGGGGGGAGAGCAGTCTCACCACGCAAACCTGCAACCTCCAACGATGAAGACGTCGACGGTTCTTACTCTCCGGACAGCGGCCCTCAACCAGCTCACGGCGGCGGGCAAAATGGAGCAGCGACAGCAGCATTCGAGGGCGGAGGCAATGAAAATCTGCCGCCGGTACCGCCAGGGGCCCACGACGGCACTCACCTGGACATGAAGTCGGCGATGACTGCGCTCCGGGAGCACGGAGACTTCGTCCGCCACCTGCAGGACATCAACTCGATCGGCGAACGCCTACCCGACGTTGCTGCCGTCCGAAGCAAACTGCCGGACTTCCTCGACGCCGTGGACGACACCGAACTCCATGCGTTCCGCAGCCAAGTCGCGACTGCGAAAGATTTCCTCGAAGAGGCCATAGCAGCGAAGTCGGCGCTCGACGCGGTGCTCGAGGAATCAGATTTCCGCATCGACGATATGTACTAACCGCTACCTCCGACTGGCCTCACCGGACGAGAAAGGAGCCAAAACCATGAAACTCAAGCAAATTCCAACGACGTACAGCGACCTGGTCTCCGGCGAAGACAGTCAGCCCGCACCGCTGTGCCGAGATGCAGCCAACCCCGATCTCTGGTTTCCGCGAAACAACGAAGCAATCGCCATCGCGAAGCAGGTGTGCGCACAGTGCCCCCTCACAAGTCGATGTCTGCAATTCGCCCAGCAATCCCGCGAAACAGGGGTCTGGGGCGGACAACTCCTCGAACACGGCAAGGTCCGGATAAGGCCACTCCGCGACCTCGCCGCAGAACTGTAGGAACGGAAACCAGCTGAAAGCGAAAGAACGAAAGCATCACCCCGGCAGCGCAAATGCAGCCGGGGTGATGCCGCTTCTACGACCAGCCCATCCCGACCGATGCCGGGGAGAACACAACCACGTACGCCAAGGCGACCGCAATGCATGTGAAGGCACCGAGCAGAATTTTGTCCGCTGGACCCGACGCCTTGATACGCACCGCTGCCGGCGGAGCGACATCCCACCAACGCTTTCCGTTGATCTTCACGAACGGCGCCAGCATCGGCACACCCATCTTCGTGCCGGCATCACCGAGCAAATGTGTGATCACACCGACCGTTACGGCCGCGCCCAGCGCTACCCCCGACACAGACTCCGGTGCCGCCACCCAGGTCAATACCGATAGCCCCGCTGCTGCACCGGTCACAGCCAGCCAATCGTTCTTCTTCACCCATTGAGGGAACAGCCCTCGGATCGCCAACCCCAGCATCAGGAACAAAACGCCGATCGTCGCAGGTTTCCCAAACGCTGTCACCAGCGCTGTCACCGCCATGCCGGCAAGCACAGCGAACCCGAGAGTGTGAGTGGTGGTGCGATGGCCGTTCTCCCGATTGTCGTCACGCTTCGTCGACGTCAAAGAGTGGAATGCCAACGAGATCCGTTCCACCACATGAGCGACTGCCTGGCTGAGTGGTCCGAAACTACGGGCAATTGTGGCCTGTGGGCTGTCCAAGTCCGGGAGGAGGGCAGCGCCGGCTGTAATGCCGGCGAATATGAATGCGCCAGGAATGGACGTCGGACCTCCCCACTCGGGCGGTAATACCGCAGCTATCGCCAATCCTGTGGCTGCGCCGCTCATTGCGTGCGTGGGCCCCATCACCATGTCGTGTGCCTCTCGTCATCTCCGATGGAGACAGCCTAGAAACCGGACTTCCGGTGATCGGCGAACTACGACCAGAATCCGGGGCTGCGAACCTCACGGCCTTGATGAATAGCCGCTTTCATGACGATCGGTATTGGCCACCAAGGAAATGGCCGGTGCCCCGATCGCAAACTTTGGGGGCACCGACAATTTCGTCGAGTCCTTGGTGTTAGACCTGCGATTGGTCACCCGATAGGCGAGTGAAACTTCCACCCTGCCCACCGAAGACGCGTCCTCCGAGGACACGGCGTGCTATTTCCGCCATGGGATGTCCCTCTGTGCCTTCTTCCACTTCGATGTGTCCTGCGTAGGCATCTCTGCAGCGAGCGATGAGTGCAGCGTCGTACCAAACCTTGCCTGTGTCGTCGATTTCGCGAGGGTCGGTGCCGATGCTGAACGCTCCGACGAGCCATCCGCCGTGCGCGACAAGCAGACCACCTGCGGCCGAGACCATCTCGATTTTCGGCCACCAACGATCACACGAGGCTGTGAATGCGTCGTTACTCATGCGCGAGTGGTATCCGATGTTGTCCCGGTCCGGGTCTGATGATTGCTGAAGTTCCCCCAGACGAAGAACTGGGACGGGTTTGCCGTCGAGGAGCACCGATTCGACGACCGGAGTGTCTGCGAGCTTGCTGACGACTTCGAATGTGTTCGGAGACGGAATGATCCCTGCGCGCACAGCTTTTCTTGTTGTCGCTGGGGCCGTTCCGAGAATCCTCGCCGCGAGGTTGGCTGGTATGTCGGTGTCATATCCATACCCGAATTCCAGTGAGGTGTGGATTCTCTGCGTGATGGCCATTGCCAGTTTCCTCTCGTTGCCGCTGCGGTCGTACTGAGTAAGACCCTGCATATGCGGTGTGGAACAAGAGAAGTATAGCACCCATTTAGTGAACTGGGTCGAGGTGCCTCCCGTGTGTTCTGAACCCGACACGAGGGCTGACACGCCGAAAGGCGAGTGCAATTCTGTAGGATCGAGCGGAGACCCAGCCGAAGACTGCAATGTCACCGCTTATCTGTGAGCCGTAATTCCGCTGCGGTGCAAAGAGTTTCCACCGGTAGTGTGGTCGGCATGACTGATCTACTGGAACAATCCGTCCGTTATCTCGAAGCCCTCTCTGACGCTATCGCCGACCATGCACCAGCATCGTCCGGCGTCGACTTCGTTTCAGAACTCGTTGAGTCTCTTCGTGAGTGCGCAGGCGCCGTCCAGATAGCCCACGAGGAAGGGTATGTCGCATCGCCGGTCTATTCGCATCCCGGCGATGGCGATACTCGCGCTGAACTTGCCAACAGGATCGCTGAACAACTCTTCCCGAGGTAGGTACCATCCGTCACTGCACCTACCTCGGTAGCCTTGCGGGTGGGCCTAAGCTGGAAGCTCTTTCGCGTCAGGAATCTGATCTACCAGGCTAGTTACCCACGAAATAAGTTTCGGGATGAGCATGACCGTCGTATCACGGATGCCACCGAGGATGCTGCCAGCGATGTCAGCGACTGACTGGCTTCCATCGCCAAGATCGATGGTGCCCTTGACAATTCCAATCACAACGAGGATTGCGACGGCATACCCAATCAGCTTCATGACGGCACCGCCGAAGGCTCGACGTCCTCAGATTCGGATGGAGCGAATCCATCCGGGGGTGGAAGTTCGACAGTGAAGTTCGGTTCAGGAAGCTTGTCTCGAACAGTGTCCTCGCTCTTGTTTACGAATCCGGACACTTTCTGATTCGTAGCCTGAAACCAGCTAGGCGAGAACATCAGTTGCCCGTCCCCGAACCACGTACCCACCCCCCACAGCACTCCCAGCGTGACGACAACCGCGATTATCCGTTTCATGTCCTGCCCTCCTTCAATGTGGTTTGCTCGCTACTGATTCCACGGATCGACATCATCAGATTCGTTCAATTCCTGGTCGCCGAGACCGGCACCAAAATCCAGTTCAGGCTTCGTGTCTGAGGATTCGGAGTCGCGCTCCGCGTTGGTGGGAACGTCAATTGATGGCCACGCATCGTCGTTTTCCACCCTGATCCACCGCGGCTCGATACCGCCATCGGAGTTGGTGATCGATGTCTGCGCAAACCCGAGCTCAATCAGGCGATCCCGCGCCAACTCTTTCGACCCCGTCAACATGATGGAGGCATCCCACGGGCACACCATCGAGTCGTCGGGCAGGAACATGACCTGAACTTGCCTATAGCCGTTCTTGGGGTCGTACGCCCACGATCGACCCTTCGGTGTTCCCTCTTCCGGGAAACGGGTGCCATGGTCGGAGTTGAGGATTTGCTGTGATTCGTACTGGTCGAGAGGACCGACACCGAGCCTGAAGCCGAGCTGGGAACGCAGCTGTGTGGAGATGATCTTGGCGTCCGGCTTCTGAGCGGCCGCAACGATGTTCACTTCGATCGCCCTGCCCAATCGAGCAATGGACTCCAGGTTGGCGCGTGCTTCGTCCTTCAGCTCTTCGACGTCGCTGTTCGCGCCCTTCGCGAGGAAGTCGGCGAGCTCGTCGAAGAAAAGGATCAGGCGGCGAGGTACAGGTCCGTGCGCCTTCTCGAGCTCTGGATCCGCAGCGTACTTCTCTCGTAGCCAGGACAGCTTCCGGACTTGTAGCTTGTTCAATAGCGTTTGGCCGGCATCCATCCTCCGTTTGGCTCGCGCCACGGCGTCGACGATCTCGGTGTCGGTCGCAGCGAAGTGGACGACACTGGGGAATTCTGGAGTCCAGGTGAAGTCTGTGCGCTTCGGATCACAGACGATAACTTCGTAGACGTCCGGCAAGAGCATCGCGTAGAACAAGACGATCGACAGAGCTACAGATTTTCCCTGGCCGGTTTTTCCTCCCACTAATCCGTGCGGTGTTTCGTTGAGGTCCCAGTCGAGCCAGCCGCCGCCCTTCTGCGGGCCGAAACGTAGAACTCCCTTGCGGGCCAGCGTAATCGCTTCGTCGAATGCGGTCGTGCCAGGCATCGGAAATGCCAGCTGATCTGGTAGTCGCGGGACCGCGGTCATCGTGACTATTCCATCTGCGGTGGACCATGAGTATGCCCAGTCGTTGTTCGTAGTGAGGGAGTCCCAGTGATCTTGGAACTCGTCCCTGGTTTCGCGTTTGTTGACGTCGATGGATCCGAAGTTCACTCGCGCTCGCTGGGGGAGGGCTTCGCCGGTGGGCGATAGGCCTTCCTGCCATTCGATGATGTCGCAGTCGACTGGCGTACTGGCTTTTCCGAACTTCGACTCCACAACATTGCGGAGTTTCTTTTCGACCGATTTCTGTTTCGCTCGGACGTCGTTGTGATCGACAGACATGATTGCCAGTTGCGTCGAACCGCCCTCGAACTTCCAGTCGAACAGCAAGCGGACGTCAGGCCACCGCGTGTGTATCGAGGTATCGAGGCTGTCTTCGAGCTTGTCGCGGAGGCGGCGTTCACCGAGGGGGAGTGTTCCGAAGTCCACGTCTATAGTTGCCGGCTGGTCCGATTCGTCGTCGGCCCACGTCTCGACGACAGCGACGACAGGGTCTTTGCCTGGTTTTGTTATAGCGGAGCGGATTTCGTCGGCAAACTTTCGTTCGTTGAGCTTCCTGCGAGCTTCCAGAGATCCTTTGGCGGCCCTGCTGATTTCGAGGGCCTGCTCGTCTTTGTTCCACAGGTAGATCCACTCGCCCGGGCACGACACAGATCGGTCGAAGCTGCGCTCGAGGGTGTCTCGAAAGCCCGGATCAGTCAGGTCTTGGCTTCCAGCTGCGAAACGAAGCTGCGTCGGTATCGGAACGACTGCTCCGTCTGCGCGAGTTTCGTCGGCCCATTCGGCGATGTCGAGGGCGTATCCATCTGCTGCGTTCCGGTCGGTGATCTTGAAGAGGGACCGCAGCGTCGCAGTGATCTTTCGGGCCATCAATTGTTTCGCCACTCGTGGATCGTCACCGTTGACCGCTTCGAACTCGACGGTGTTCGACTTAGTCCAGTTGAACACCCACTCCATGTCGGCCGGTGCAGGAACGCTCTGCTCAATGGCCTTCTCGACGATCAGTCGTCGCATTGGTGCCCCCACAGAGGCACTGCTGGCACCAACGGACAGCTGGGCTGCGCGAATGGCCTGTGATGACGACCATCGAATTGAGGTGATGTGTTTGGAGGGGGTCGTAGGTCGGCTGACGGTCCCTGATGGAAGCCCAGCCGGTTTCTGCAGGCCGGAGTAGATCGCTTCAAGTGTGTTGCGGCGCCGTGGCATCACGATGCTGGCACGCACGATGGTCACCACCAACCACGCGGCCGAGGCGACGCCGATCCACATCAAGTGCCCGTTGGTCAGGAACCCGAATGTCGAGATGCCGATGAGGAAAAGCCAGTTCAGTGCCGTGACGGTGACGGGACCGACACGGGCGCTGTCAGCTGTCCAGGTCAACACCGCCCAGTCGTTCAATAGTCGTCTTGCCCATGCAGCCAGTTGCTGTTGCAGTTGGGCAGAGAAGGCGGTTCCGCGGCGTGTGCGTGGCACCCTTCCCCCTTTCGTGGTCTCCGATAGGGGAATGATTGCAGTGACGGTTCCGGTGTCCATGGCTGTCGTGACAGCTCGTCGGGGGGTTGGGTTCGGCAATGTGCTGTGGCCCCGACGGATGATGTCGGGGCCACAGTGAGTTTCGTAAGTCAGAAGGGCGGTTCGTCGCTCGCGGCGGATGTGGCGGCACCGGCACCCCACGGATCTTCGTTGGGGGCGCCGCTTCCCCAGGGATCGTTTCCGGCGTTCGGCGGGCGTGATGTGGACTGGGTTGTGGTGCTGCCGTTGTTGGTCTGGCCACTGTTACCACCCCGGCTCGCTTTGGCGACTTTGGCGGTGGCGTACTTGAGGCTGGGGCCGATCTCGTCGACTTCGAGTTCGATGACGGTACGCTTTTCGCCCTCACGAGTTTCGTACGAGCGTTGCTTTAAACGGCCGCTGACGATGACACGTGAACCACGGGTCAAGCTCTCGGTGGCGTTCTCGGCTGCCTCACGCCACAGATTGCAACGCATAAACAGTGCATCGCCGTCTTTCCACTCGTTGGAGTTGCGGTCGAACGTGCGGGGCGTCGAGGCAACGGTGAACGAGGCGACGGCTGCGCCGGCCGGAGTGAAGCGAAGTTCGGGAGCTGCGGTCAGATTGCCGATCACGGTGATTACGGTGTCGCCTGCCATGGGACTACCTTTCTGTAAACGCTGGGTGGGTTGGTGCTAATGGGTTCGTAGTCGACGCTGTCACAGACGATTTCGGTGCGCGGCACGGTGAGCGCGTCGCGCCGTGGTCACGCTGACTGTCGTGCGACGGGCTGAGATGCCCGGTAGGCGCCGGCGGCGGCTTCTACGAACCGCTGGGGTTCGGCCTCCCACGCTGAGAGTCGTTCGCTGAACAATTGCGCCGGGATCTGTGCGAGATCAGCGGTTCCGCAGGCAGCGGCGAGGAACGGCTTGACGCGGTCCTCGTGACCGGTCAGCTTGCACTGCTGCAGGAAAGCGTTCCAACGCTGCATGAGTGCGTCGTCTCCGGTGGCCGCATCGCCGATGACAGCATTCGTCGACGTCATCTGAGCGCCGGACGTCGAGGTAGCAGCGTTCCCCTGTTGCGCCTGCCGCCCGGCCTGCTCCCGGGCCTTACGGGAAGCATCGTTGATCGGCGTCGGCTGGTCATACTGCCCGTCAAGGTAGCTTTCGACCGAATGCAAGGCGCCTGCGAACACTGCAGTCGCCTGAGCGATCACTGTCTTGCGCCACATCTCGCGCTGTTCCGAGTGCTCTTCGCTAAGCATCTCGAGGGTGATCGGGACCAGACGAGAAGCGATCTGGTGGACCCACTTTCCGGCCTCACCGTGTGAACGATCCATCCGGTTGATCCGGCCGACAACGGCGGTCTGAACCTGATCGGCCATGGAGAGAAGTACTTCGGTCAGATCAGTAGCCGTCGATGCGAGGGCAGAGCTTTCCAGCAGGCGAGGTTCCCTACCGGCGCGCTCGGCTGCGTCCTGTTCCTCATATGCGGCTGTGGTCAGCAGGATCATGGCGCCAGACCAAGTGTTTCGCCAGCTTGCGGTCAGGTAGGAACCTGCGTTGGCGCGGCCGTCGGAGTTGTACGGCTCCCATGGCTTTGCTTCCACCGAGTGCGCTTCCCTCAGCGCAGGACGTCGAGCCGCTCCGGATGAGGCGGGCGTTCCATTGGTGGGAGCGGCGCCGTGCAGACGAGCAGCGACGGCTTCGGCGAGGGCATCGACGTCGACCGATGCCGGCGCGGCGGCTGGTGCGCTCTCGGCGGCGGTGATCGCACCAGTCGGATCACCTTCGGGTGTGTTCACGCGTACGAACCCCGAAGGCACCTGAGTGCCATCGTGATTGCTCCGGAACGTGGCCCACTTCGACGGGTCGCTGGTCACTTCGTCGGAGATCAAGTTGGTCGTGGGAGCGTCAGCAGGGCCGATCGCTGCGATCACGTTTGCGCAGTTTTCACGGGTCGCGGACGCCGAGCCGCCCTTTCCGTCTTTCGTCGCGCCACGCAGTTCGTTGATCGGCGTCAAGTACGAGATAATCTCACCAGAGCTGTTCTTGTAACGCCGCTTCGTTTCGATCGCCACGTACACCGCTTTTCCTGCGGTGAGTGCATGCCGAACTGCTTTCTCGAGGTCTCCACCTGCTTGGATCGACGCACCGAAATTCTCTCTGAGACCGACGGACTCACCGTCTGGGTTCTTCGCGGATCGGGCATTGAACTTGACGTAAAGAGTCGGCTGGCGCTGACTGGTCGCCCGAGCGTCGTCGATGCTGTCGATCTCGATGGAGACGAATTCGCGAATCAGAACCTGCGAGTGCACAGGCACCGTCGAATCCTGACCAGCAACCTGGACCTGAATGGGCTTCGACGCCGACTTGCTGTACGCGACATAAGAGGTGTTGTGCGTCTGTCGGGTGAACGTGCTCTGCATGGCTTTCTCCTGATTCGCTGCGCCGTAGGTGCCTTGGCGTGGTGATCTCCGATGACCAAATACTGACGCCACCGACTGACAAGTGCGGCACGAAGCAACATCCGAGCAGTTCAACCGCACATTCTGACTCCGATCCAACACCAGCCAGTTACGGTCACCGGCCCGCCACGTCGCCTCTGCGGCGACGTCGAACCCATCAATCCCGCCCGAACACCGGAACCGGCAGTCATAGGGTCCGCATCATGAGCATCAACGCCGACGCGCTGTTGTCCAGTGGATCGCACCGATACTGCCCGGCATGTCGGGCCGCACTCATCCCGATCAGCCGGACGCGGTGCAGCAGCTGCACACACGTCCCGGAGAACGCCCTCGCTGCGGTACCGGTCGCGGTGCAAACATCGTCGTCGTCGAAGACCCCCGAGGACTCTGTCGTGCGCGAAAGCCACCGTGGAGGCCTCGCGTGCCTGCCTGACCACACGATGTGGCTTGTCGCTGAGGGGAAGCCAATCACCCAAGGATCAATGAGAGCTGTCGCGGCCGGCGTGATCAAACACGACAAAGGCCCAGCATTGCGTGCCTGGCGTGACACCATCACCCGGGAAGCACTCCGGATCGGCGGAACCGAGTGGGTACCCATCGACGGTCCGGTTCGACTGCATGTCGCGCTGACTGTGCCGAAGCCCGATCGCATCGGGACCTCCGCGGTTATTCCCGTCTCGGAGCGGACCACGCCCCGATGCCCGCCTATGACGAAACCCGACGTCGACAAGCTGCTGCGCGCTGTCCAAGATGCGCTGTCGCCGGCTGAACACAAGTCCGGAAGCTCGGCGTCGCGTCGGTTCAAACTCCTAACCGACGACTCCCGGATCGTCGACTCGTTGGCCGCGAAAACGTATCCGACTCCGTGGCACACACATCCGTGGGCATTGCCGTGGCCAGGAGCCGTCATCAGGATCTCGTCGCTCGACGTCGACACCCCGATGTTTCCCAACTCGACGCTCCGGATGCCCGGAGCATTCCCCTCTGATGTCGGTGACCTGGTGGAGATGGTGGGTACGCGACTATCCGTGCCGCAAGCGCGCACCTGCGGGAGCAAGGTGAAGGTGTGATCGAAAACAACTCTGCCGCAGAACAAGTCCTACTTGGACGTCTCCTCGAAGGCGACGACGAGGCATTCGTGGCGTCGACCGTCTCTGCGCTGTCACCGCATGCATTCTCGACAGACAAACACAAAGCTGTCTTCGCAGCGATCAGCACGCTGGTCTCCACAGGCCACCCCGTGGACCTCACCTCAGTGGTGACGGAGTTGAGAAGGCGAGACCAGCTCGACGTCGCAGGTGGTCCCAGCGGCCTCTCCGCGATGACCCACGCCTCCCTGTCAGCGTCTGCACGGGCCCCGCAGCTTCATCTCGAGGCGATGGCAGGTCGAGAACAACTGCGCCGCTTGGAATCAGAGATGGAACTCGCCCTCGATCTGATTCGGGATGGTCAACTCTCATCTGTCGACGAAGCCCGCTCACGACTTGCGAAACTGTTCGATGCCCAATCATTTCAGTCGACGACGCTGCCCGACATCCGATCTCAAATCGAGGAGCTGAAACACTCACTCGACGTCCGACTGGTCAACGGGGTCGACGGCATCGACGGCGTACCGACCGGATGGAGAGACTTAGACGGAGGCAAAGACTCGATGGCTCTGGTCAAGGGCCTGAAAGACGGACGGCTGACCGTCCTCGCGGCGAGACCCGGAACAGGAAAAACGACCGCGATCATCGACTGGGTGAGAGCCGCCTGCGATTCCGGTGCCGGTGTCGTCCTCTTCTCCCTCGAACAGCCTGCCGAAGAGATCACCGAACTACTCGTCGTCGCAGAATGCGGAAACATGCACCGCAACAAACTGCAAAACCCGACCGAACTAACAGATCTCGGGTGGGACAAAGTTTCCGAAGCCATGGCACGGGTCGCCTCGTGGCACCTCGTCATCGACGACACGGCACGTACCCTGCCTCAGATGCGTCGGGTCGCGGCTGCAGCGCGCACCAAGTTTCAGGCCGAAGGCACAGACTTGCGCATCGTTTTCGAGGATTACATCCAGCTCACGGAGGCCGGCGATCAACAACAGGCATCTCTCAATCAGGCCCAACGGCTCTCCGAGATCGCGAACGGTTTTAAGGCGATGGCCAAGGACATGAGCATCGCCGTGGTCGTTGCAGCTCAGTTCAACCGTGGTCCCACTGAAGGCGACCGGCCTCCGAAACTGAGCGATATGAAGGGTTCTGGCGGCCTGGAGGAAGCCGCGGACCTCGTCATCGGTTTGCACCGGCCGTACGCGATCGATCCGCAGGGATCATCCGAGACCCCAGACGATTTGCATGTACTCATTTTGAAGCATCGTCAGGGGCGTGCTGGTGGCATTTTGTCGCGCTCCTTCCTTGGAGAGTTTGCCCGTACATCGGAGCCGAGAAGCCGCCAAATCGCCTCTTCCGGTGCATGAGTCAGCGACCTATTCCGTTTTCGTCAGATGGTGGGATCGCGACTGCGATCCCACCATCGCGAGCACTGGCCAGTCAATCCACGACGCCATGGGGGGTCGGCAAAGGTTCAGTTCAGGCGCGCACCGAGTACGTCATTTGCGAGTTTCGCAGATGGAAAGATCGGCGGCAGGGTATTCAGGCTTCGCGAAAGAGTTCCTGCGCACTTCGGCAAACGATGCGACTGTCGAAGTGCGCTCGTCGATCTGACCGTCGATGACGATTTGCTAGAGAACCCCGGCCTCTTGCATACCAACGAGCTTGCCTGCCTGCGCTCGCCACACCACGTCGAACTGTGCAATCGCTTCGTCGCTGGGTTGTCCGACAAAGGTGAAATCGACCTGCACGGTGATCCCGTCAGCGACTCCCCATCCGGTCATCGTCGTCATTGTTCGGTCGCCCTCAAGCGTGGCGGTATAGACCCTGGCGTCGTCGAGTCGGTAGAACTCGGGTGTAACGGGAAGCGATGCTAAACGCAGTTCCTGATCACCGGCGCCGTCCACCACCAAGTGGGTCTGCGCGCAGGAAGACAACCAATCATCGATTACATCGGGGTTGGTGTTGGGGGAGTTCGACAACTGCACATTCATGATCTGCGCTCCGCCAGGATTGACGAACTTGTTTCCCGACCAGCGCGATCCCGACAACACCATGGACTGAACAGCGGTCTGCAGTTTCCCACCGGGCACACACTGTCCGTTGTCTGGAGCGCTCATCCTCTCCGGCACCGGAGAGTTCTGCGGTCGAACGTCTACGGCCTGCTGAGACCAGCCGATGAACTCCCGGGCAGGGATGTCGTTGATCGAGACGATTGGCACAGCGTAAGCCTGCATGTCGACAGGGTCCTCGCGCTGAGCGACGACGGAGACGATGCCGATGATCAGAGCCGCTACCGCGACAACGACACCGCCGATTGTCAGCGGCCTCCGATGTTCGCTGACCCACCTCCCTGCAGTTGAGGCCAACTCGCTCATGCTGTTCCCTTCTCCCGCTTACTAGTTCAGGACGGTGTGCACTCGTCACCTTGCGGCGCCCGAGGAACTTCTCTTGCACCGTCAGTGAAGACGGCGAAGCCTTCGCAGACATCGTGGCAGGCGGGGTTCCGGTCATCGACGCGGAAAGTGAGCATGAGCACCGGAACCGGGGTCTGCATGATGACGATGCGCGTCATTACGGAGAAGGGACAGCGAGTGAATGTACAACAGAACCCGCAGATTCGGGACCGCTCCGGATCTGCAGGTCAAGGCCGTACCGCCGCCCTGGCGACCCGCGCTGAACTCATCGCTGCCGCCAACATTGTCGACGTGAGTGTGCCGGCGATGTCGCTGCCCCGCCTGATCCGTCTCTCGACCGCGCATTACAACGAACTCAACCCTGGTAAGCGTGCAGCAGATTTCGCCTCGGACGAGGCCTTCATGACCCGAATTTGCGTGAACTACCTCAGGCACGCATGCAGTGGCTACGACAGCCACCGAGATTTCATTCGCCAGATGGCTAGCCCGAAGGACCGCGCCGAGATCGGTGCCGTGATCAAGGGCCGCGTTCTCCGATCCATCGCCAACACCTACCCGATGCTGATCGAAGAAGCCCGTCGCCAAGCGCGTCGTGAAGACACACCACCACATCGGAAACCACTACACGGGAAGGGGAACAGTCGCAGATGAACCGAACCCACACCTGGAACGTCCTGGTGAACCCGGACCGCGTCGACCACCCCATCGACCGCCGATACGCACGGCTGTCCGGAGTACATGACAGGTTCGACACCTATCTATTTACTGCCGCTGTCATATGGGCTGCCATCAGCGCGGGCATACTCTCCCTGCTCGTGCCCGCCGTGGTGGCCGCCCCGATCATGGCGATCATCACCATCGCCGCAGTACACGCAGCACGCGTGAAGTACCGAGCGAAACTCGGCGAAGCCCGCGCCGCCGCCAGAGAACTCGACGACACAACCGGGCCGATCGAGATCACACGCAGCAGCATCCTCGACCCTGTCCTGCGATCGCACGCGGACCGGGCCGTCACCGCACAGAGTCGGATCATCGGCTCGGTGGCCTTCCAACACGGCAGTCTCGGAGATCAGGAACCGATTGCGAGGAACGTCGCCGTAACGACGTGGCGAGCAGTGTCGACGGCCGCCGCGCTAGACAAAACGCTGATCGCTAGAGCGAATCTGTCAGCGACACTGAACGATCGACAGATTCCAATGGAATCGGTGGAACTCGAATCGCGAAACGCCGAGCTGTCGATTACCGCCCGACAGACATCGATCGACACGGCAACCAGCGAATTAGTGATCCTCGCCGAGAAAGTCACCGAACTCGACAGTCGACTCCTCACTCCCGCAGCGCGCGAACACCTTCGAAGCCTCGTCGACACACCACCCACGACGGCTAGCGGAGGCGATGAACTCGCCGCTCGCATCTCCGCTGCACACCAAGTGCTCGACGCTGGCGGTTCCACCCCACAATCCCTACCGCTGCGCCAACAGTAAAAGGCCCGCTCAACACTGTTATCGCTGGTCGTCGCCGGGCTGACCGCACACGCCAGCCCTGCAAAAAAACCGCGAGCCTGTCCGGCTCAGTCGCCGCCGGCCAAAGGATCCCACCTGCGGATTGTCGACGCTATTCGATTGCGCCCGTGCCGCACTCACTACGAGATCTCAATAACTTCATGGCATCGGAGCTGCACACACCGCCCCCACCGGGGCCGATCCTTGGAGGACATCATGACCGCATCGACCACCCTTCCCCGCCCCGCTCACCGCCTGCCCGCTCAGGCCGTGCTCGGCACCGATGTCGCCGGATCCCGCGACACTGCAGAAGCGTTGCGCACCGCCGGACTGGACTGGGGCCTGACCGTGCACAACACCGACCACCTGACCCTGATGGGCGAGTCTGGCCTGATCAACACCTCCCTTCCGGGGCAGCGACTGATCATGCGTGACGACACGTACCAGGGGCTTGCCGTCGTCGGTTCCCGCTACACGCCGGTGACCAACGCCGACGCGTTCGCAATCGCCGACAACGCAAGGGATCTCGGCGCCACCTTCGCCCACGCAGGGTCACTCGACCACAGTCGTAAGACGTTTCTGACGATGGATCTCCCGGAGGCACGCGTTCGTATCGGAGGAAAGGACGTCGTGGACTTCGGGATCGTTATCCGGACTTCGCACGACGGGTCAGGTTCCATCTCCGGTGAGATCAGCGGAAAACGGCTGGTGTGCATGAACGGCATGACAGTCGGTATCGGCGAAGCGCAGCGCTGGTCCATCCCGCATACCGCCTCCGCGCACAGCCGCATGGCCGAAATCCTGCTGCAGGGCGCGTTTCGATACGCGAAGAGTTTCGCGGCGGTCGGCGAAATGCTGATCTCTCAGCCGATGACCAGTCGAGAGTTCGCGGACTACATCGATGCCCTCTACCCGAAGCCGGAAGAGTCGCAGAAAGCCGCACGCACCCGGTGGGAGAACCGTCGAGGCGAACTCATGCAGTTGTTCAACATCGCCAACACCCAATCCGAAGGCCGCGCGACGCGGTGGGGCGCACTGAACGCAGTAGTGGAGTGGGAAGACTGGGGGCGCGGCGTCCGCACCAGCACCGGTGAAAGCGTCGACCAGGCTCGAGCCGCCCGCCAGTTCACCAACACTGACTCGGCGGGAACGAAACAGGCCGCTTATCGCATGCTCACGCACGCATAGGCTCGAGAACACCAACCCACCCCGGGCATAGTCGCCGGGGTGGGTTTCTTGCGTTCACGACCCTTACTGCTGCGACCAGCGCAGGCACCAGAAGCGGCCGAACCCGAGAACGGACGAAACCCGGGCCATAAGGTGAGACGCACCGACGCCCGCCGCACCTCGAAAGTTGCCGATGCCAGCACTCGACACATCCGCCGACGACGACAACGCGCACGCGCTGGCAGCACTGGACCAGGAAATCGCCGAAACCCGGGAACGAATACAGAACCGATCCCGCGACATCGCCGACGCCAACACACGCAGTCAGCGACTAGCCGAAGCCCACACCGCCGCACTCGCAGAACAACGTGCCACCCCCGAAGGCCTGTCCACCTCCATGCGAACACTCGAGCTCGCGCTACTGCACCGCCGCCCTCCCGCCGAACTGCGGAAGCTCCAACGCCTCCACGTACAAGCAGAGATCGACGCAGCAGCCGAATACCGTGCGCGCGTCGCCCGCTGGGGCCACAGCCCCGGTGACGGCCCCCTGCAGGCCTGCCCTCTCGGAGGCTGCGAGTCGTTCGTCTCCTGGGCCCTGCACCTGAATATCCTCGGTACCTACCGTTACAGCATCGACCACCCATCGGATTCCGTGGCCGTTCGACTCACCCGCCCCGGCGACGGAAGCCGAAATCTACGAACGAAGATCAACGTCCGAACAGCTCTGATCGATGCAGAAGGGTTGACCTTGGCAGTCGTAATCGCGGCAGCATTTGCCAACCCGATCGAAGACGCGAAGCTGCGTCGCTGGCTCGACGAGCACTACAACCCGATCAAACGGAGCCTGTCCGCCTGACCCGATCTGCCGGCTGGGAGGAGCACCGTCACCGCGGTCCTAAGTTCGACCGCGGTGACGGCGGAGCTGCGGTGCCTGCGAGGTGGCTGATGGAATCGCGTCAATATACGGACATTTCGCGGAAGCAGTATCGTGGAGGCATGGCAACACTAGTGACAGCAGTCAGCACGGGCTACCCCGTGCTGACTGCTGCTCACTATCGGGCCTTCGATTCCGCGGAGCGGGCACTGCGTATACCTGCAGTCGCTGAGGTCCAGCGGAGGATGAGCCAACAGCTCTTGAATCCTTTCCGCGACGCGTACCGTTCTGTGTCTCAAGCTCGCGAAGATGCGATCCGTGCTGTGTCGCCGTTGCGCCAGGTTTTCGATCAGCTCATGGAAACCCGACGGCAAGTCGGATCGTGGTTGTCCAAGTACAACCCATTCCAGCCGCCGAAAGTCACCGGCCTTGACGAACACCTCTCTCAGTTCAGACGCCGGAACGTCCGAACCGAGACCGCAAGAATTGCCCGCTTGAGATCCTTATTGGTTCGCCGTGCGCAGCAGGGTGAAGCACCAGGCCGGACAGTCACTACCAAGCCGCAGGTCACTCGCGGCCCCAACAACACCCGTAAGTCGATTGTTTCCAATCCACTTACGGGCCTTCTGGACGTCTAAACGACGGAGACAAGGCCCGCCAATCACGCAATCTGCGTGGAAGGTAGTTCTCCGTGAAATTTCTCACTACACTGGCCGAAGCTATGCCCAATTCGCCTGCGGCCTTGATCATCTGGGCAGTTGCGTTTCTCTTGACGCGGTGGCGAGGCATCATCATGCTCACCGTGGTCCCCTGCACGCTGCTCCTTGCCCTACTCGGGTCCGCGGATCGCTCCGAGCGCGCCTTCCGGCTCTTGGACGTCCTGCTCAACCGCCTCGGGGGAGGTGGCGAGCAGTGAGCGGCCGTGTCGGGCGGCCGATGCTCTGCCCTCTGCCCGTACTCCGCAGAATTCTGGTGCTGCGAAACGAGGGGAAAACCATGCAATACATCTGCGACGAACTCAACGACGAGGGGATTCCCACGCCGGCAGGAAAAGTGGTGTGGGGGCGGAACAACATCTCTCGACTGCTCAAGACAGCTGTTGCAGAGGAGATCCGCCAGGAACCGCGAATGACTGAGGTCACAAGCATCTTTGGCGAAGAAGTGTTCCGGGAAAGCGGTGAGCGCCGAGCTGCCTAGCTCGAGGACGGTGACAGCGGCCCAGCCCGGTCAAGCGGCTGTCACCGTCTGGGCGGAGGCCGCCCTCCATCCCGCCCCCGTCCGGCGCAGATCGTGAGAGGCAGATTCCATCGCCGCGCACACCCCGCTGTCTCACGCATAGTCGCCTTCCATCCCAGCACCTCGATGACCGGAACCGTGCAAGTTACGTTTTCACCTATCGGAGGAGCGACACAATCCGCGTCCAGATCAGACCGCCCCAAGCGAGGCGGTCTGATCAGGGCGCCGAATTGGGGGTGAGGTCAGAGTGTGCATCGGAGCCAACCAACCGGGAGGTCCACGTCGGTGCTCGGCAGATGCAGCTGCCCGCTGCAGCCGCACCGGTAGAGCCGCCAACCACGCGGCCGCGTATGCCGATGCGCTGTCCGCCGAATCGGTCTATGACACCGAGCATCTGGAACTTTTAGAACTGCAGCGCAAAGCCGTGATGGGGGAGACCCTGACCGCCGCCGAACAAGCCCAGCTCCGTGCAGGCGCTCAGCCACCCGCATCGGCGATCCCCGATGGAAGCGAGTTCGGCCGCGACTACGCCGCGGAGTACCCGAAGCATCGCCAGGACATGATCGACGCAGGCTTCGCGCCGAGCACCCTCGCCGAGTACGCGAGCTCCGAAGACGCTGCCGAAGCAGCATACGAAGAATGGCGAGATGACCAGTTCGAAGAAGAAATGCAGGCGTCGTATCGCGAATGGACCGCGGACACCGCCTCCGGTTACTACCTGCGACGTCAACGATCCGACGAGCTGGACCAGGCACGCGAACACGCCGCCACTCTCGACGTGGACGAAGCCCGCGCAGTCCTCGACGAACGTGCCCAATCGGCAGAGCATCAACAGCTCCTCAAAGCACGCGACTACGCCCACGCCGCGGAACACGACGCCGAAAGGGGCTGGGAAGCGGCGAAAACCAGCACAAACATCGAAACGGTATCCGTGGCCCGCGACAGCCTTCACGACGCGCACTGTGACCGTCTCATCGCCGACGACGACCTGAACGCCTACGCCAACGAGAGCGCGCAATACGCGGCCAGAGTCAGCGAACTCTCCACCCCGCCCGCATATTCCGGGACCACCATCGGCGACAGCATCAATATCGGCACACACGTTCCCGGCAGTGAAGCTGAACTGCGCGCCCGGCAAGACGGAATCCCCGGCACCCACATCGGTGCCGCCGCCGGCGTCAAGGACCCCAACAGCCCCCACACCGCGACAAGTGCGAAGCTGTCCGCGATCAACGCTGTCACCGACGACGACATCAGCCGCGCTCACCTCGCCCACACACAGCACACCGGACGTGAAGGCCGGGCCGCAGCTTGGGAACACACCACCGCAGCGGACTTCGCGGCCGCCAACCCCGGACTGTCGGTCCAATCAACCCCCGGGATCTGGCGAAACAGTGAACGCCCCTGGCAGCAGGCAGAACTGACAGCCGTGACCAGCAGCGACGGAAACACCCCCGATGGTGCGTTGATCGTCAAACATGCCACGGCAAATGACGGCTACGGAGCGGATATCCCACCACACGTGCGCGCCGAAGCTGCGAACGCGCTCGACGCAACCGGGCTCAAACACGCCGACATCGCCGTCAACATCGACGGTCACACCTACCGGCAGTACCGAATCCACGCCGATGAACCCCTCACCGGCCTCACACAACCCGCCACCATGCCCGAGCTACGCGAAAAACTCGACAACCGTTGGAACAGTTGGCAGACCGAGAAGACAAACCCACCCCAACCCGCCCACAACGACGGCACCTTCACCTGGACGAAAGCGCCGCGCGCAGAATCTGGACACGCGAAGAACCGGGCCACCGCAGCCGAACTGGCCGCCTACCGTGGCATCAGCACCGCACAAGCCCACGAGATGATCAGCGCCGAAGTCGCATCCGGCAGATCCGCGGACGACGCCGTCCGCAGCCTCTACAAGTCGTACAACCCAGCCGCAGATACCCGCCGTCGTTTCGTCGTTGCCGACATCGAAACGAATTCTCTGTCAGCGGGACGTGGCGAGATCATCCAAACCGGCGCAGTCGTGATGAACGGGCAAGGCAAGGTCGTTGAACGAATCGACGAACTTCACGGAATCGATGCTCGCACAGCACGAACGATCGGAACGGGCGCCAAAGACGTTCACCGCATCAACTACCAGGACATCCACGGCAAGCCGCCATTTGCGCAGTCCCAGGCTAAAACAAGACTGCAGGAACTGTTGAGCGATCCAAACACCACGATGGTCGCGCACAACGCGAGTTTCGAACGCCAATACTTCGCCGCAAACGGGGTCTCCGCCGACCGCGTCATCGACACCATGACGCTCTCCAGGCGATTCGACCACAACAGCACCGGTGCTCGCCTCGCTGACTTCACTGCCGCACACGGCGTCGAGTACCGCGATGCTCACAACGCATTCAAAGACGCCCATATGACAGCTCGAGCCCTACTCGGGTTCTGGCGTGATCAACACAAATAGAAGCGGAGCCATTCGTGTCCGAACAATCGACGATCGAGTCGAACCTTCCCGACTCCCACCCTCGGCGTCCGGGGACTGTGAGTCGGGCCGTCTGCGGCTCGATCGCCAGCTTCGCTGTACCAGCAGCGATACTGACTGCCGCATTCTCCGAGTCGCCTCGGGAGCGAGTGTCTTTCGACGAGACCACCACCGACGCGTGGACCCGATCGCTCTACAACCTGTCTACATCCCTGACCTCGTTCGCGGAGGAGACTGGCGCCAGCACAGCAGCAGTCGACAGAGTCGGCGCAGGCATCACTCTCGGCGCATTCACATTTGCACTCATCCTCTCCGTCGCCACATACGGCCTACGGGCACGCGTATTCACGGACTTCGCCGAATCCTGGCGCAGATTCTCGCTGCGCCTCAGTCGGACGGTCGGCCCCGTGTTGCGGTGGTACGTGGCGCTGCTGATCTCGACGGCCGTCACTGCCGGAGGCGCCGGCCACTCTGTAGCGATCCTCACAGTGCAGGGAGCCGTGTCAGCGATCGTGTGGGTGCTCCTGTTAGTCCTGTGCGCATACCCATCCCAGACGGGATCACTTTTCATGCAGACGATTACGTCGATCATGCGCAAAGTCGTCTTGCGCGCTGAGTCCCGACACATCGCCACCTAATCGACCGTGTCCCGCCCCGCCCCCGTCGCCGGCAAACGCACTAAAAGGCCAGTAACCCACTACCAGCCAGTCCCATTCCGGGGCCGACCTCGAATTGCACACCGAGAACAGGAGAAAGCCCAATGTCCCATCCAACAGAAACAGGGCCCACCGCACCCGCAAAACTATCTGCTCGATCCACGAAGAGTCCGTGGCCACAAGCCACGAGGCTGGCTGCAACAACGGCGCTACTCACGTTTCTCTTCACCTTCATTCTCGCGGGATCGTGGTGGCAAACCCCGACCGCCGAAACGAGCTCGCAGGGCATCAACGCACTGGAGGACTTGGCTTCCGCCCTCACCAGGACCGCAGAAGTTGCAGGTAGCAGCGTCAATGCAGTTGCAGTCATTACCTTGCTGGTCGTCGTGTCACTCGTCGGTTTGATCGCCGTCGTGGCCCTCATAGCTACGGCGTCGAAACTCATCTCGCGCGCACGGAGTAAAACTTCCGCCACTGGAAGCGATCTCGAATACGTCATCAGCTGGGCGCGGACGGTGGGGTCCATGTCTCAGCCACTCTTGTCTTTGTATGTGGCAGTTCTGGTTTCGACGGCCCTCGTAGCGCACAACGCTGGGCTTCCGATCGCCCTGTCGACATCGACGTCGGCGAGCGACGTGATCCCAGCAGCGATTGTGCTGCTTGCTACGTCATTCCCCGTTCAGGTCACGTCACGATTCGCGAAGGTGTTCGGCCCACAGTTCCGCAAGTTCAACGACCGGTTCGACGCAATGGGTCTCCGCCGCAACATTTTGCGTAGCGGAACCAAGTAGCTCGCAGGTCGTCGACCCACCCCGATCGGTTCACCCCGAACTGTACAAAGGAGCACTAGAGGCGCCCAGTCCGACGGCGCCGCTCACAGTAATGACTCCGAAGGTAGCGAAGGCCAGGATGTGCGGTTTTCGAGGTCTACCGATGCAAGAGGGATCCACACAGGAAGACCACGTCAGCAGAACGAGTTCGCTTCTGCTGACGTGGCCTTCACCATTCCGCTACTACGCTGACCACGACGGTGGACCGAGCTCCGCAACAACCTCGGGAGCAGCGATCTCCAACAACTCGTACGCCAACTGTGCAGCCTCCTGCACTTCGTCGGGGTACGGCCCCCCTCTCTGCTCACACTCACGCGCGGCCGTCAACGCTGATCGCAACCGCGGCGCATCATCGTCGGATGCCAAGTCCTGCGCCTGAAAGAGGAAACTGGATGCTTTGGTCATATCCAAACGCTATCGGTCAGCCCTCCCTCTAGGCGGCATCCACGCCAGCGCCTGCGAACCACCAAGAGCCCGTGGAATGTTCCACACGCGCCTTGCTGTCCACCCACGACGGTCGAATCATCAGGGATCCCGCGAGCATCACGACCCACCGGCACCGACCGCCGCGATCGGAACCCCACCACCCGTTCAAGACACAGCCGAGCACCACTACACCGGAACAGCGCCCGATAACGTCCGACCTGGATACACAATCCGGAAGGCACTCTCATGACGAAGATCAGAGCCACAGGAAGAACGACGCTCACCCGCACCGAACTCGATTGGTGGTCGAACACCGCCGCCGACCTGCAGACAGTGAACCGGCGGTACCCGAAGGTGGCGTCGGCGGAACGCGTCCCCGTCGGCGAAACCCGCGTCTACCACCACCGCGTCGACGGTGATCCCGTCCCCGTGCTCGCCGTATCAGCGACGGACATCGACACCCACACCGACACTGCTGCGGGACGCTGGATCGTCGCGAACACCTTGTCCTGGGCGCAATACCCTCCGCGCCAACACAAACCCGGATACGGCACACCGCTCGGGATGCTCGCCGCTGTGCTCATCCTCTTACCTGCTGCATTCAGCCACGACGTCGACAGCAGTTCCAGACTGACCGCACTCGTCGCCGCCGCGATGCTCGTCCCTGCAGGTCTGTGGCTTCTGCGGTATCGACGCCGGCGATTCCAAGACAGGACATGGGCAGCTGACAGTGAAGCAACCAGCGCTGCAGGCTTACCTGCCGCCCAACGACTCCTCACCACCACAGAACCAGCGCTCTACAAGACGATCGTGCACACCTGGATCAACCAGCGACGCACCACAGCGCCAGCCGCTCGACTACAACGCCTGCAGCAGCGTGAGCGGACCCCACGCGACGAACGCTCGACGAAATAACCAGATGGCCGGCCCTCGGACTCGCTCTGACGACTCTGCCCGAGCACGCCGAGATCACCGTTGAACTGCTCCAACACGAATAGGGAACGTCGATGAGAAGTCAGATCTGCACGCTACTGCTGCTCGACCTGATTGCGGTCGCGGGTTTGACTTGGATGCTCGCCCTGCCCCCTGTCGAACAGCTCGAACCTGCCGCCGAGTGCTACACAACCCTGCTGGGCGGCACCGGATCTCCAATGTGCCCGACCACTATCCAGACCTTCTTGACAACCCACGCCGCTGTGCCAGTGGCCATCCTTGTCGGCATATGTCTTGCGATCGCCCACACTCGCGTATTCCTTGACCACCGAGCCCTGCCCGAACGTGTGAAAGGCGAACCGCTCGGATACGACTCAACCCGAACGGGAATGCCAGCGGCAATGTCGGCGAACTTCACCTGCGACGCGTGCGGAACAACGGATCTTCGAGAAGTAATGAGCGAAAGCTACTGCACTGGAGACGAATACGAAACGCGAGCAGGGTGGACCTGCGCCCGCGGTGAAACCTACTGCCCGATATGCGCCGACGTACGCACTCAAACCTGGGGCGAACATCTACAAACCAACGAAATCGAAAGGCTGGAGCGCTGACTGACCTCGACACTATGCCGAAGCGCGCTTACCTCCCGACTCATCTGCGTGTTTGAACCCATCAGTGGCCCAGCGATCAGCCCGCCGAATCGTGCGTGCCGCATCCACCACCTCACTTGATGAAACTCATCAACGCACAACTTGATACTGCCCAAACCCGATACGTAACAACTTCACCGAAAGGACATTCAGTGTTCGGAATTCGACACTCAACCAAACCGATCCGCCATGTAGCGACGTCCTTCGTGGCCGGCGCCTTCGCAGGCATCCTTGCGTTGGCGATCAGCGGTTGCGAGTTCAATGCGCCCATCGCCGCTGACCCGGGCATCGTGAATCCTGTAGGAGCAGAGGTCGAACCGAGCGCACTCAACGCCACGAGCGACGGGTCAGCACCTCGGAATTGGCAGCTGACCGGCACAGAACTCGACCGCGCGACGACTCTTCTCGAAACGCTTCCTGTGAAGGGGCGCGCACCCAAGACGGGCTATTCCCGTGATCAGTTCGGGGTCGCATGGACAGATGATGTTGACGTCGAATTTGGCCACAATGGTTGTGACACACGAATTATCTGCACGCAGTTTTGACATATCTCAAAACCTTGCTGGTAGGCCCCCATTGTTCGATGTCGACGGTGTGAGTTATGTGAGTGACGATGGTCAGTTCGTGTGACGGTCGACCGGTTCGACCGCACGGATAGGGACGATGGCATGTTCAATCACGCACGTGGCCGGTTGATTGGGTTCGGTGGATGTGTAGCACACCTGGTCTGATGTCGGGATTTCCCGACAATCATCCTCATGAGTTTTGTTGATAAGAGTGCAGATCCTCTGCACTGCATATGATTTAGGAGTTTCACGTTGCATAGTCGCTTGGTGCGTTCCCGTTCCCTCCTGGTTGCCGTCACTGCCTTGGTCGGGTTGTCGATTTCCGGTTGCAGTACGACGTTGGCGGATGTGATCCCAGCAGGATCGTTGTCTGTGGATAGCCCTGGTCAGCACGATGTTGATGTGGCTTCTTCCGTTGCGCTGTTGGAGACGCTTCCGGTGAAGGGGCGTGCTCCGAAAACTGGTTACAGCAGAGATCAGTTCGGTCAGGCATGGTCTGATGATGTCGATGTGGAGTTCGGGCATGACGGGTGCGATACGCGCAATAATCTGTTGGCTTCGCGGCTGACTGACGTGGTCTTCAAAGAAGGAAAGAAGCAATGTGTTGTTCTCTCTGGCACGTTGGCTGATCCTTACACTGGAAAGACGATCAATTTTGTTCGGGGACAGGATACTTCGACTGCAGTTCAGATTGACCATGTGGTCGCGTTGAGCGATTCGTGGCAGAAGGGTGCGCAACAATTGAGTCTTCAGGAGCGCACGAATCTGGCGAACGATCCCCGAAATCTGATCCCGGTGGATGGACCGACGAACGCGAAGAAGTCTGATTCCGATGCCGCATCCTGGCTTCCCCCGAACAAGGCGTACCGATGCACCTACGTCTCGAAGCAGATCACGGTGAAGTCGGTCTACCGCCTGTGGGTGACTCAAGCAGAGAAGGATGCGATGTCTGCCGTATTGTCCGCGTGTTGATTCACAGTTCCGCGTAGATTCCGATGCTTGCTGGGGTGTGTTCTTATGTGCCGATTGCTTCGATTCGTCGTGCTGGAGAAACGCTTTGAACCATCCTTTTGAGTGAGGCGCGGGCGGCGGTGAGCTCGTCCTGGAGTTCTTCGGTTCGTGTTGTCATGGTGTCGGCGCGTCTGCGTTCGGAGTCGAGGTCCGAGCGCAGCTCGGCTGCTATCTGTTCGAGCTCGTGGATACGGGCGAGCAGTGTGTCGTGCGGCAGGTGTTCGAGTTGGTTGCCGAGTAGTAGTTGCACTTTGGTCTCGAGCTTGGTTCGGTCCGTTCGTAGCGCCCGAACTTCCTCACGCGCCATCAACAGTTCGGCGTGAAGACTGTCCGCCGTAGCGGACGTGCGTCCGGCGCTGCTTCTGGTGGCGGTGTGGGAGTGCTCTTCTGTGGCGCGTTCGACGGCGGTTCGAATTGCTGCGGTGTTGTAGATGAACCATGGAGAAACGCCTGCGCGACGCGCTATTTCGCTGATGTTGATGCGTTCGCCAGCGGATGAGAGGTCGGCGATGACTGTCAGCGTTCTGCGTTGTTTGTCAGCGCTGTCACGTCGACGGGAGGCGATGAGCCGTTGGGTTCGTATGTCACGGTCATCGGCAGTCATCGTTGTTCGTCCTCGTTCGTGTGGGTGGTTACGGACTCGAGCGGTATGAAGGCAGCTGCGGTCCTCGCTTTCCTCAGTTCGCGGGAGGCGTTGTCGATGACCGCGCGTTGGTCTGCGGGCAGGTCGGCAAGCATTGCGTCCATCGACGAGATGACGTCCGTGAACGCGTGAATTTGGGCGTCGAAGTTGGTGATCACCCACGACGCGGAGTCGGTGGCGATTGCAGTTTCTTTGTCTGTGCGCAGCTCTGCGAGATGCTGCTCGATTGCGGGCCGGTAGGACGGGTCCGGTCGGTAGAAGGAGCATCCTGCGCACTGGAATCGGATCGGGCAGTGTTGGCCGCCGGCTTTGATGTTCGAGGGTTCGGTGCAGTTTCCGAAGGGCACGGCCACCGACTGTCGCTCGTACTCCGTTACCGACGTGAATCCCGCCGGTCGTCCGTGCCTGTCGATCGCGAACTTCGAAATCTCCTCGGTGGCTTGGCGTTTACGTTTGAGTGTGACGGAGAAATATCCCATGGTCGTGTCGACGCTGCGGTGATCCATCAATTCGCGTAGGACGTCCACCGGTGTGCCGTTGTCAGCGTGCCGCTGAGCGTAGGAGTGCCGCAATCCGTAAGGAGTGATCATTGATCTGTCGTAGAGAGCTGGGTTTCCGTCATCGTCGAGTCTTTCGTCGACAAGTTCCGGGATTGCATCGATCCAGATGGCGAAGGCCCGGGACCCGAACTGCGCACCGCTCAAGTGCCCGCGGCGAATGTTGTTGCGGGTTCCCGGCGTGGGAAAGAGCCAGTCGCACAGTGTGTCCGGAACAGACAGCGATTGAAGGTGGTCGAGCCATTGGTCGATCACGGTTGCCGTTGCAGTGCTGATCGGCAATCTACGCCCCATTCTGCGACGTTTACGGTTGTCGTAGACGAGTGTGGGCTTGCCGTCGACCCAGTCCAGGCATGAGCGTTTGAGCCCGACGATCTCACTCGGGCGTCGACCGGTGTCCCGGATGATCTGGTAGACCGTCTGATACATCATGGCGTAGTCGTCAGGGTTCCAGCCCGGCGCGGAGTACGTGGAGTGCCTACCCAGCAGCTCGAGGTGTTGATCGAGTTGTGCGATGACATGTTCGGGGATCGTGCGTCCGAAGTCGTCCTCGCTGGTCTCGACCTGGGCAATTGTGTGCGAACGCAGATCGAGTGCGAAGGAGCCGGGGATGTCATCCATTGCGCCCGTGCGGCGTGAGAACTCGAGAAGTCGGCGCCACCACCCGAGCAATGATCGTCGATGGGTGAAGGAATGGGGCTTGCCCTCTCGATCGGCGCTGGTGCGGAAACCCTCGACGACAGCGCTCATGTCACCGTGGTCGAGTAGTTCGGGGTGATCGCCGTTCGTGCGCAGCGAGAGTTGCCGTGAAGCGATTTCGGCGGCATGAACGGTGTGCCGCAGTGTCGTCACGGGTGGGCGTACCTCGCGGCCGAATTGTTTGGTGATCTCTCGAAGCCATCGCTGTCTGATCTCTCGGAAGTCCACAACGCCACCGGCCGCACTGTATCGCCGGTCCGGAGCAGCTTGCAGGCCCACGACGGCAGGTTTCCACACGTCGGCCATGGTGGGATCAGTACCGGAGTACACGACGTGCGCCCGCTGCAGATGTGTGACCAACGACCGGAACACACCACCGGCTGCAGCTCCGAGTGCCTTCTCGAACTGGCGATTTCCGGCGACATCGAGCAGTGAGCGACAATCCGGTGGGAGGTGGGAAACTATGCTGCGGATCCGCATCGGAACCAAGATGATCTGATCACGGTCACGCTGCTGCACTCCGTAAATAATCTCCGCCGCAACAGTGCCGTTCACCTCACTGAGTTCGAAATCGACTTTCGAAAAGGCTTTTTCGTCTCTTCGTGGAACCGAATCGGGGTCGAATGTCCGGTCGAAGAATGAAGGTGAGGTCCCGTTGAGCTTGCGGTGGCGTTCGCACCGCCTGCAACGGCGGTCGAAGATTTCCACGACCGTCATGCATCGGTCGACTCGGCACAGATAGACCGCTGTCATTTCGTTGTCGACGTCTCCGGTGAATACCTGTCGGCGTGAATCCCATTCCGCGACTCGCCATTGCGGGTCGATTCGTTCGATCAACCACGCTTTCCAGGTCTGTTCGTTTCCAGTCGAGAGGGCTCTTGACTCGACGGGTAGAGCGGTGATGCTCATATGCCCACTCTTTCCACTGCCGCCCTCAGGTCCTCCGCGTCGGGGTGTTGATAGATCGCGGTCGATGCTCGGCTCACATGACCGAGCAACGACTGAACCACGTCGATACCGGTGCCGTTGCGCGTCCAGATTGTGGCTGCCGTATGCCGGAACATGTGGGGCCGCAATCGGAAACCGGCACGGTTGCCGATCCTTTCCACAATCTGTTTTGCGTTCGAATACGACATCGGCGAACCGGCGTGATGCCCGAGAAGGTTGACGAACACGAAGTCCGAGGTCATTGCGGTGGGCACGCTGTCTCGTTCGAGAAGGTACTCGCGATACTGAGTGACCACCTCGTCGCTGACCGGTACGACTCGGGATTGTCCTTTAGCGCGGGCACCGTTCGAATTGCCTTCACGCCGAACAACATGAACATGAGGTCCACGTTCCTGGCATCCCAGATGAACCGAGGTCGGAAGGAAATGCAGGTCGCTACGGCGCGAACCCAATGCCTCTCCGATTCGGAGTCCGGAACGAACCAGCAACAGCACCAGAAAACGGTCTCGTTCGGTGTTCGCGGAGTTCAGAGCATGCGAAAACTGTTCTTCAGTAATAATTTCCGGAGGCTTTACGACTTCCGGCGCTTTGAGGGTTCTGGCACGAATCAGCCGATGCTGACCGGATTCACCTTCGTGGAAATCGCGGGGTGCGTAGGCCAGGTACTTGGGCTGGGACAGCCCAGAAACAACATCTGCGGAGACCAATCCACGCATTCCGCAGAACCTGAGGAATTCGACGACAGCGGTCATCACTGCGTTGACCGATCTGCCGGAGCGCAGCCGGTAGTGGACGGTTGGGGTGTGTTCGACGGCGAATTTGAAACGAGTGAGTTCACCTACACGAATCTCGTGCCAATCCAGTCCGCGACCGGCAGTCCAGTTCAAGAACCAACAGACCCGAGGAACGTATGCGCGGATTGTTTGAGGTGACCTTCCGGCGCCTTGCATGAACAGCACCCACTCGGAAGCCTCCGCGACCGGGCGCATGGATTCTTCGTCCACGATCACCCAACCCGACTGCCCCGTCGTCGGTGAAATGACCTTCTCTACAGCACACGACATCGCCACTCCTATGGCTGTCCCACCTGTGATATAGACGCTATTAGATAACCATGAGGGACAGGGCGACCGACACGCCGTGCCTACCGTGCCTTCATCCTGATGCGGCGCTAGAGATAACACGCAATGACGTCTTAGGAAGACAGCTCGTCGACGTCGAATTCAAACCCGGAACCGGCGACTGCAAAGTAGTGGCCGGCACTCTCCACGACCCCTACACCGGCACCGACATCGCGTTCTCCACTTCAAACCCGTCCGCGATCCAGATCGACCACGTGTTATCAGCAGCTTTGTCAAGGAGTCTTCCTCTTTCTGCTGGTCACTATGTCGATGACATGCCGCTCACTGCTGTGGTGGCCTTGTGATGCGCCAGCGCGTGACCGGGGTCGCGGCGGTAGCTGCGGCGTTCGTTGTCACTGTGTCTGGTTGCTCGGTCCTTCCCGCTGATGGTGGGTCGGTATTCGCCGCTCCGGTGTCGGGAACTTCTGCGCCTGGTGTGCAGGTCGATGAGGCACTGTCGGCGCTGGATCAGCTTGCGGTGAAGGGGCGTGCGCCGAAGACGGGGTATGCGCGCAGCGAGTTCGGGGTCGCGTGGACTGATACGAACACCGTTATGTGGGGCGGGAACTCGCTGAGTACTCGCGAGGACATATTGTCCCGTGACCTTGTGGACGTCACGTGCAAGGTCCGCTCGGGTGTGGTCTCGCCGCCGTGTGTGGTGCAGTCGGGAGTTCTTCACGATCCGTATACCGGGACGACGGTGAATTTCGTTCGTGGGGAGACGACTTCGCCGCTCGTCCCGATCGAGCATGTCGTCGCTCTTGGTGATTCGTGGCAGAAGGGCGCGCAGCAGTTGTCGGCCGCCGAGCGGATCGATCTGGCGAATGATCCGCTCAATCTCATCGCTACCACGCAGGCTCCGAACTCGGCGAAGAGTGATTCGGATGCCGCATCGTGGCTGCCGCCGAACAAGGCGTTCCGTTGTGCTTATGTGGCCCGTCAGGTCGCGGTCAAACTCCGGTATCGACTGTGGGTGACCCAGGCGGAGAAAGACGCGATCGCCACCGTCCTGTCGACGTGTCCCGGACAGGCGCTTCCCGCCGATGCCGAGGCAGCGGGTCGTGTTTCGTGAACGAGCGGCGAAATCGCTTACCCGCAGGGCGCTAGCCGGAGTCGGTGAATCGTCGCCGCAGCGCGAGGTTCTCGCCGTGGGCGACCGCGAGCGCCGTGCGCAGCTCGCCGACCTCTTCGGCGTGCCGCCGTTTGAGTTCCTTGAGCTGCGAGGACAGTGCTCTGACTGCGGACGGTGCAGACTGCTGTCCGGGTTCGGTCATCTGTTCCGGAGTTGTTCGGCGGTGCGACCGCCTGGTGCGGAGGTCGTTGATCTTCGTGCGCAGGTCGGGCTGGTTGTAGAGGAAGTCGGTGGAGACCTTGGCGCGGCGAGCGACGGCCGCGAAGGTGACCGGCTCGCCTGCATTGCTGAGTGCCAGCAGCGCCGCGTCCGCGCGGGCTCTGGTCTCGGTGTGGCGCGCTCGCGCTGCGGCGGTGAGGTGTTCGGGCACGGGCTGGTTCTCCTTGCTCTAGATGGTGGTTCCGGGGCCGCGAACGGCCTTGTCGGTGGCGGAGACGTCGTTGATCGAGAGCAGGATCCGGTTGAGCGAGTCGACCTCGATTTGGCGGCCGTGCAGCCAGATGTTCGTCTCGTCCATCGGGGCGCCGTACTTCGCGGTGAACACTGCTTGCCGGTGTTCGATCAGGGTTTCCGTGTCGGTGAGTTGGGTCCGCAACTGCGGGGCGTGAGTGGAGTCGGTGACGAATTTCGAGCAGGACAGGCAGGCGTTTCCCTTATCGCACAATTGTTTCGGTGGGAGCGTGCACCAGCCGTTGGGGAGGATGCGGTCGGCTCGCTTGTCGAGCTGGATCAGGTCGTAGAGGTCGGAGCTGTCGATCGAGGCGGTGCGGCCGTCGCGGGTGACTTTCTTGTATCGGAGGAATTCCTCCTCCATGGTCTGAGCGGAGGTCACGGCGTAGTGCAAGGTCATGTCCGGAGAGATGTGTCCGAAGTAGCGCATCACGACGTGCAGCGGCACTCCGGCGTTGATGAGGTTGGTCGCGGCGGTGTGCCGGAAGCGGTGTGTCTTGGAGACCGCGACCTGACGTCCGACGGAGTCTCTGATGTTGAGCAGGCTGGTGAGTCTGCTGAACCGCAGATGCATTGTCGGAAGCGGGTAAGGCTTGTCGCCCAGTCGGTTTCGGGTCGTGCGAAGGAACAGGTATTTTGGCGTGACGTCAGGGTTTCCGAAGTGTGCCATCATTTCTCGGGCGTGCTTTTGTTGGGCTCGGATGATCGTGACGATCTCCTCGTCCACGGGGATCGTGGGTGCGAGGTTCGATTCGATCTTGGTCTGTTGATACCGCATCCGGGCGACGAATCCCGCGCTGTCAGGATCACTGTCTGTGCGCGTGCGCAGGATCGGTTCGAGTGGGTCGAAGTCCATCATCAGCACCTCGTTGGCGCGACGTCCGGTGCGCAGCAGAAGCATCATGATGTGGAAGGCTTGCAGGTCGCCGAGTCCGCCCTCGTTCACGGGCTGTGCGAGCAGGCCGCTGCCTTCGGCGATCTGCGCCATGACATCGTCTTCGAGGACCATGCCGTCTGCCTTGACGTTGGCCAGGCGGGGCTTGTCCTCGGGGCGGAAGAGCACGCAGTGCTCGGGTCGCAGAGTGGCCCAGGCGCTGATGCCGAGTTCGGTGGCGGCTTCGTCCCGGTGGTCATACATGAACTGGTAGAACTGTTCGATCGCGGTCATGATCTGGCGGCGTGGGTTCGTCGCCAGCGGCTTGCCCGCGCGCGCCCCGGACTCGATGCGGTGTGCGAGGAGCAGGTCGCAGAAGCCGCGGATGAAGCCCCGCAGGCGGTGTGGATCGGTTGTCAGGCACGGGCCCTGATCGGCGGTGGTGTCGATGTAGCGTTGCAGCCATTTCAGAGCGTCCAGGCGCGATTTGATCGTGCTCCAGGAGTACCGTTCCGTGGTCAGGCCCGCCGAGAGCCAGTACTTCGCTCCCTCGCGCAACCACATGCTGGTCAGGTTGGTGAAGTGCATGGTCGTGCGACCTTGCGGTTCGTGGTCGCGTTGGGGCACCCTCGGGTCGAGGCTGGGGTTCCAGACGTTCAGCTCCCACCACGGGCCGCGGTGATAGGCGTATCCGAGCACGGCGGCCATGTGCCCGAGGCGGTAGGTGCCGCCTTTGAACGCAGACTCGCCGATCTTCTCACCGCGCATCTGAGCCTTCCGTGCGGATCTCACCCACTCGTCCGGCGAACGGTGCAGCAGCGATTGCGCCGACCGGCACTCGTCGTCGTGATGCATCGCGGCGCGCAGCAGGGTGAAGACGGCATTCGTCTCGATGACGCGGACGAAGTGACCCAGCTCGATACGCCGATGAATGATCCAGGCGATTTCCCAGGTCATCGGCTCCGGCAAACCGCGGAAGTTCAGGTAGCAGGAGGTCCAGCCCCCACCGACGTTTACTTCGCGGATCGCCGGTCGGTAGTGCGCCGGCATCGTCTTCTTGTCGAAGTGATCGCTGCGGCATTCTTCGGGCAGAGAGTCCCAGAGCCTGCGGGCGATGGTGAGGTCGAACATGTCCGCTAGTGCCAAGCCCGGATCGATCTGGTGCAGTCTCTTGGGGCTGCGCGACCAGGACGTGATTGCGGGATCTGTTGCTGGGCTAAGCATTCGGATACTCCCATCCGGCGACGTATTCGCGCCAGTTCGCTACCGAGGCCAGCTCGGCGTCCTCGGTGACGTGGCCGTAGATGTTCATCGTGGTCTGCACGCTCGCGTGGCCGAGGCGGCGACTGACGGTGTGGACGGGGCTCCCTGCCAGCAACAGCGCAGTGGCGTGGGTGTGCCGAAACCAGTGCGGTGTCATCAGGTTCGGGAAGTCGTTGTCGCGGTGCTTCATCGAGCGCAGGTGCGCATAGACCGACTCGGTGCGCAGCGGCGCGAACAGCGGGTTCCGCATCACGTTGCAGAAGATGTAGCTGCTGTCCCAATCATCGAGGGCCACATCGGCGCCTCGATCGCACAGCCACCACACGTAGTCGGCGTAGAGCCGATCGAGCCGCGACCCGATGTGGACCTCGCGCTCCCCGGACTTGGCGGACAGGCCGTGCGGGTGCACCCTGCTCACGATCGCGACCCGGGCGCTCTTGCCACCGATCCCGGTGATCCAGTCGCGGTGCTGCAACGAGAGGGCTTCACCGATCCGCATGCCCGATTCCGCCAGGACTGCCCACAGGAACCGATATCGCAGGTCACCTCGCCACTCCTCGAGCACCGGGTCGTAGCTGGCCTCGGCATCTTGGAGGGCGTCGATCGTGGTCGGCGTCAGAACCGGGATGGCCTTGCGGGCGGCGCGGATTCGGATAGTTGCGCGCTTCTGCGGCGCTCGCCTGGCCACGTGCTCGAGGAACGAGAGGTAGCGGCCCGATCGGACCTGGGCTTGCTTCCACAGGAACGGCGCAGCGTCTGTTCCGCTGTCGGCCTGGTAGCGGTAGAAACTCATCACCGCGCGCATGCGGAGGTTCACCGTGCTGTCGCTGAGCGTCGGTCGGGGGCGGAGTTCGCGGACCGGCGAGTCCAGCTCGCCGTAGCGCAGGGCAGAGATGAAGTCGCCGAAGTCGTGCAGCTTCACCGCATCCCACGATGTGCCGGTCACTTCCAGGAACGACCACCACTGGGCCAGGCTCTGTGCGTAGGCGCGGGTCGTGTTCGGCCGGAAGTCGATTTGCCGCCCGTACTCGAGGTATGCCTCGACCGGCTCAACGAGACCGAACGATCTGTCGATCACCGTCCAGGTCGTTGCACCGTCGCTGAGAGTGACACGTTGCGCTGTAGCCATCAGCCCGCTCCCGTTCGCCTGAACTCGAAGCTACGCCCGACCCTGCCTGATTCGATGCACCCGAACGGTGCGTGTCGGCGGTGTCATCGGCGTACCTCGCTGCCTGCAGATAACACCGTCGCCCACATATCCCGAATCCGTGGAAGGAAGCCCAGGATGATGTCAACGGCACTACCTACTAGCTACGGATTACACGTCTTCCCGCTCTCGCGGGCATGGGACGCAGGAGCGGCGACGTGGACGCTGGAGCAGCGGGTGAACTTCGCCAACGACACCGACATCAACCTGATTGCCTCCCAAGGCAAAGCGAACCAGTCGAAGTCAGACAAAGGCCCCGACACCTGGCTCCCGCCCAACGCCGCATTCCACTGCGACTACGCCACCCGTTACCTCACCGTCGCTGCGAAATACCAGCTCGCCGTCACCTCAGGCGATGTGCTCGCCGCCCGCAACTCGTGCTCCTGACCGAACGCCACCATCACTCACACCGAAGGAATCGACATGCATAGTTCCGTCACCGATTCATTGCTCGACCGGAATATCGACTCGACTCGTTTCGTCCTCCGATTCCGCAACGGCAGCGTCAGTCATGACACGTTGCTCGAGAGGTATCAAAATGTGCTGACCTCCTCACACGCGTCAGAGCAGACCGTTGTACTGAAGAAGATTCACCGCAAGATCACGAAATCGTCGCTCTCGTATCAGCGCACCCGCGTTTGTCGCAATGATCGTGGGTCTGTCCAGAAAACGGTGTAATTGATTGGTTTCTAACTACTTTCGTCCGGCAGACAGCCGTCCGTCGAACGTTATCTCGAAGGCATTCAGTGCTGCCTTCCATCGGTTGGACCAGCGTTGGCGGGCGGTGCCTTTGGGATCGAGGCTCATGATGGCCAGATACACGCATTTCAAGGCCGCGGCCTCGGTCGGAAAGTGTCCACGGGCCTTGACAGCCCTGCGGATTCGAGCGTTGACACTCTCGATGGCGTTGGTCGTGTAAATGACCTGCCGGATGGCGTTGTCGAATTGTAGGAACGGCACGAACTCAGCCCAGGCGTTAGTCCAGAGCCTGATGATCGCGGGATAGCGTTTCTCCCATTTGTCACTGAACTCTGCGAATCGGTCGAGCGCGGCCTGCTCCGACGGAGCCGTGTAGACGGGTTTGAGGTCCTTGGCGATCTCGGACCAGTCCTTGCGGGAGGCATAGGCGTAGGTGTTACGGAGAAGATGGACCACACAAGTCTGCACGATGGTCTGTGGCCACACTTGCTCGATCGAGTCGGGTAGATGCTTGAGACCATCGCACACGACGATCAGAACATCCTGCACACCACGGTTTTTCAGCTCGGACAACACCCGAAGCCAGTACTTCGCTCCCTCCCCGTCGCCGTGCTCACCGACCCACAATCCGAGGATGTCGCGGGTGCCGTCGACAGTCACCCCCATCGCGACGTAGATCGGCCGGTTAGCGACGTTGCCCTCGCGGATCTTGACGTGGATGCAGTCGATGAACAACACCGGGTACACAGGATCCAACGGCCGGTTCTGCCACTCGGCCATGCCTTCCATCACCCGCTCGGTGATCGTCGAGATCGTCTGCTTGGACACATCAGCTCCGTACACCTCGGCCAGGTGTGCAGCGATCTCACCGGTCGTCAAACCCTTGGCCGACAATGAGATCACCATGTCCTCCACGCCCGACAGCCGACGCTGCCGCTTGGCCACGATCTTCGGCTCGAAGGAGGAATCCCGGTCACGGGGCACCTCGAGTTCGACCGGGCCGGCCTCGGTCAACACGTTCTTGGCTCGTCTGCCGTTGCGGGAGTTGCCGCTGCCCCTGCCTGCCGGGTCGCTCTTGCCGTATCCGAGGTGGTCGTCCATCTCGCCTTCGAGCGCGGACTCCACGACTAGCTTGGTCAGCTTCGACAGCAATCCACCATCTCCGGTCAACTGCAGCCCTTCGGCTCGCGCCTGCTCGACCAGCTCTTTGAGCCGCGCATCGCTGATACCCGGCTGAGCCGAGTTCGTCTCTGTCTCACGTTCAATCACGTCAGTCATAGTGGCGTATCTCCTTTCAGAGTTACACCGTTGTTCTTACAGTCCCATGATCGTTGCTTTCGTCGCCCTGGTCGCAGCGATAGTGGCGCGCAGGTTTGCCGATGAAGATCCGGTTACGGCTGGGACCTACGGCGGACTGGTTGCCGCGGTCGTGCTGGTGGCATGCTTTGTTCCCAACGCGTTGCGCATCTGCACTGAAGGGTGGGCAATGAACAATGCGCAGGTCGCCGACCGGCTGTTGGCGAATATCGAATCAGCAAGTGGCGCTGACGTCGACGCAATTCGCAACAACGCGATCGACTCCTCGGTGAACGGTGAAACGCCGCAAATCCGGAAGGATGCGGGATAAAGTTCGATGTTGCGTTCGCTGCGCTTCAAAGAAGCTGTCCGTACAGGCGCCGTCACGACTGCCGGCCTGTATGACCGTTACCTCGATCAGCTCAACCACGATGACAGCGCCGACAATGCTCGAACGCTCCGCGCGATCCGTCGTCATCTCGCTTGGACCGACGTTGATCGTCTACGCCGAGTCGTAATCGCTGCTTTCGCAACGGTTTCTGTCCTGTTCGTGTTGGCGGAGGTACTGGCGGGTCAGTCGGCGATTTTCTCCCTCGCTGCGGTGGCGGTGTCTGGGCTGGTTCTGGGCGTCCTGATGCGTATCGAGTTCGGGAAGTCACCCCTCACAGGGTTCGCGACATCCCTGGCGATCGGCCAAGGGCGACGTGCCGACGCGAAACTCCGCACCCTCGAAGAAGCTGCGTAGAAGCACAGCCGCCTTCACACTCTCACCCGCCTCCACTCTCAGCGTTCCACGCAGCGCTGAGAGTGGAGGCGGAGTGCTTTCCGGGCGTGTACCAAACATTCCCACTTGCAACAATGCAAATAAGTATTGTAATGTTGAATAGTGAAATGGCTGGTGGCGCGACCATCTGCCGCGACTGAAGAATCGAATTGGCCCATCATCGGGCGGGCGGGGTGATCGGAATGATCGACATCTCCCGAGTTGCCGGCACACCGAGCCTTTTCGTTCTGTCGGCGGGCGTGAAGTGCATCCGCGAGAGCTGGGGAATCGACCGAGGGGACGTGTCGTCTTCCCAGTACGATCCCCCTATGTGTCGCTCAAAAGGTCACGGAACTGCCGGCCGTCGCTGCCCGGGATGCGGAAGCTACAAGGCCGCGGCAAAGGCCAACGGGAACCGTCGGCTCGGCCGCGAGGCTCGAAAGAAGGTCGTCGACCACCTCAAGGAGCAAGGGCTCGTCGAGGCAGCTGCTGCGATCCAGGCGGCGCCACCGAGTGTGCTCCAGGAGTTCATGGCAGGTCTGGGAATCGACTCGGAGGTCCTGGGGAAGACCCCGATGCCCAGTGCTCACGCGAATCCGCCGAGCGCCAAACTGCTGATCGCACAAGCGAAAGCGGAGCGGGAGAAGCTGGCCGGGCCGAAGACCACTCCGGCACAAGATGCGCTCGAAGCCGCTCAGGCGAACGTGGCGTCGGTCGACGACGAGGCCAACGAGGCGCGAAAGGCTGTCAACCGGTACCGATCTCGACTGCGTAAGGCCACGAAAGCGCTTGAAGAAGGTACCGGCACCGCCGAAGCCGTAGCCGAGCAGCAGAAAGCGCTCGACGATGCTAAAACCGAGTACGTCGATGCTCAACGCCGGCAGAGCGAGGCCCGAGACGACCTCGCAGCAGCCAAGTTCGGAATGCGCGCCGACATGGCCAGCGACGAGGAGCGAGATGCCTACTACGCTTCCCTCTCCGACGACGACGTCGCCACGATCAGCCGGTCACTGAACCGCAAGTACGCGGAGGAAGCCGCAACGGCTCTGGCGGAAGGACCTGTCATCGGTCCCGCCGGCATCGACCGTGACACCACCGTCTACAAATTCGGAACCATCCCGATGGAAACCGGCTCCGGAATCGAGGAGGTCGAAGGGCGATACCTCGACGGAGGCACCGCGATTGTCCGCAGAGGGTCCGGCGACTTCGTCGTCCTCCAACGCAAGGGCGACTCGTACCACCCCGTCGCAATTGCCCACGGCAAGAGCGATGCGCTCACGAAGGCGAACCGCATCCCGATCATGGTCGATCCCGGACCACTGCCGGAGAACGCCACCGAGATGCAGAAGCAAGCGCACTCCGTAAAGGGCGACGTGCTGCTCGAAGTCGCCAGCGAGGCAGCTGCGGGAAAGGCATCGACGGCGGCAGCGCAAACGAAGATCATCAACGACGAGTTCACCAGTACCCGCGACAAGATCGCCGATTCAGCCGGCGCCGGGCCCGCCCGGGCCGACATCTACGACGGCGTCAAACGGCACCAGAAGCGCGTGCGCGAGATGGCCGCAGCAGAAGCGGGGGAGAAGGCCCACGCCGCGGCACTCGCAGCCGGCAAGACGCCGGCACAGGCTGACGATGCATACGCTCGAGCTCACCGGCGCGCACTCGGCACCCCGACCAAGGGCGGCGGTGTGATCCCGCATTTCGAGCACAAGATTCCGCCGGACAGCTTGGGAGCCGAAAAGCACGCTTCCCTGTACCGCAGTGGTATTCGCGCGTTCGGCAAGGAAACCGCCGACGACTACGGGATCATCCACCAACGCGCCGGCAACCTGCACGCATGGGGCTTTGCTGTCAGCGGCAACAACGTCCAGACCGCGAACATCAGCGCGCTCACCGACACGAACTCGACATTCGTGAAGAACGTTCTCACCAGTAGCGAGCGAAGTGCGCTGACCACCTACACAGGTGGCAGCTACCAAAGCATCAACGCTGCTGTGACCGGCCGCGACCCGAAACCTTCCTCACACATCAAAACCGTTGTCTCGGGAATCGACTCGGCGTTCGACAAGTTCGACGAACACAACCCGAACAACACGCCGATGACCGTGATGCGCGGTACACGAACACCGAGCGGGTGGAAAGGCAGCAGCGCCGAGTACATCGACGCCGCGTTCACGGTTGGATCGAAGGTCCAGATCGGCAAAGTCACCAGTTGCACAACCAGACAGCAGACAGCGACGTCGTTCGCGGGGTATTCCAACGGGCCCTACATGATGGTCATCCGGACGCGGAACGGATTGCCGGTCAAATCCATCTCGAACTTCAGCTCGGAAGACGAAGTCATCGTTCCCACCGGAACGAACCTGAGGTGCGTGAAGGTCGACGCCAACGGCATCGGCGGCATGCCGACCGTGTGGCTCGTAGCCGAAGACCTCGTCGCCGAAGCGGAGGGCACCCCCTCGCCGCTGAAGGCTGTTGCATAGAAAATAGTGATCTAGCTGGTTAAACGACACGTCCCCTCAATTGAGAAAGAAGCCAACCATGAGCGACAAGCTGACCCAAGAACAACTCGACGACATCCGTGCACACCTTAAGGAAGGGATGACCCCCCGCGCCATCGCGGACTACTACGCCCGTATCGCCGACCTAGACCTCATCGAGGTCCAACGGATCCGCACAGCCGCCAACGAGATCGAGCAAGAGGAGAAGCCGTGAGCGCACCTGTCGCCAGCGATTCCGCCGCCCAGATCGCCCGCTACGACAACTCCCTCATCGGTCTCGCATCTGGTGACGCCTGGGGTTTCCAGGTCGAGTTCCGTAAGTACGCCGACATGCCGGCCTATCCGCCACCGTGTGGTTCGTGGGCGCAGGTATTCGCGCCCGGCGTGCGGAGTTCCGTGAGCTTCAGCGTGAATTCCTCGACGACGGTCGCACGCCGCCGCGGTACTTCTGGACTCCCTGGGCGATCTTCGGATGGACCCTCGGATTCGGAGCGGTCCTGGTTTTCGGTGGCGGTCTTGCTGCCGGGTCGATCATCGGTGCTTTCCTCGACGGTCTGACCGCTGACGATGTTGACCGCATCGCACAAAATCTCGCGAATATCATCGCTGCCAGTGCTTTTGCGTTGTTGCCGATCTCCGCCGGGGCCGGGCTCTGGCGGTGGTGGCGTGTGCGTGCCGAGCTGCGCGATCAGCAACTAGAGGAAGTTGAACCGGCGAGCTAATGGCGCGGGCCCGATTTCGCGAAACCCGCGTTCGGGGCTGTCTACAGGCATGTGCAGCCCTGCGCAGCGCAGATGCAGCGAGGAGAAGTGAGTTGCTGTCCCGAACCGCGCACGACCGGTGGGTCGTGCAATCCGGCCACCTGATGCTCGTCGTCCCCTACTCGCATGTCTCGGAAGAGGCGGTCATTCGGAAATTTCTTCATCGGCCCCGGTGCCAGGCGGCGAGCACACCGATGGCTGCGGCTCGCCCCCGGCGACTCCCAAAAATAGGTTTTACCTGCATGGATGACACGTCCCCCTTCGATGTTCCGTGCTGTCGAGCGCACTTCTCCGGCGGGGCATGGGCACGGGCGAAGCGAAAGCGACGCGCGAACATGTGCACATCTGTGTGGGGTCGGATACGCGAATGAGTCTTAGGTTCAGAGAAAGTCAGTTGCAACAATACAAATCGATATTGGAAAGTCGGAAATCTCGAACCCAGCAACACCAGCGATGAAAGGGGGACCGCCGAGATGCCTCCGCTCTACACCTCGACCTATCACTACGACGACCACACCCTGACCGCCCCGGCGCGTTGGATCCGCCTTGACCCCGAGGTCCTTGGACAGAATGTCGTGGGAAATGCGGACGATCTCACGCCGGAGCAGTTCCTTACTGGCGGTGAAGCGTGGAGCGCTTACCGTCGAGGGGAGATCGATGCTGCTTCCTTCGGTGTTTACGGGACGGATAACTGGGGGCCCGGTGAGATCCGCGGAAATGCAGTCGAGGACTTCGCGGCGATGAACAAGGTTGAGATGCTGCCCTGGGACGAGTGGGGTCGCATGACTGATGCATACGACGGCAAAACCGGCGCTGACTACGATGCCCTCCTTGATGACGTTGCCGCCGTTTGTGCTGCAGATGACCCGACGGCGATCGCGACTCTCTACAACCATGGGGATCTGCAGGTACCGACTGAAATGATCCGCTGATCTGAACCCGCAGCGGTTGATGCTGGACTGAGTGTCGGTTCTGCAGCATGTTCGGGCCGTATGTGTGTTTCCTTCGCAGGAACAGATGCCAGGGGCGGCGCTCCACGGGCAAAGATCCAACAAATAGCGCAGGGTTCGAATACCTACCGTTCACCGGTCTTCACCGGCGGCAGCCTTCGGCACCCGTCCTTTCGAGGACTGCAACTGAGAAACGACAAAACCGCCGATGAAGTCGACCTCCCCGGCCGACACTGACCAGGTTGTTTGAAGATGCGCTGTTCAGGAAAGAAATCCAGTTATGAGTGAAGCGGAACAGACCTACCATCCGGGAAAGAAGGCGCCGGTCAGTGGCTTCTACGAGTGAGTCTGCGGTGACGCTCACCGGGTCAGTACCGATGTTGCCGGTCACGTGTTGCCGCCCTTGCCGCAGGGTTGTTCTGGCGGGGCGGGGCGGTTGAAAGAAATCTCGCCACCCAATAGGGACAAATGACGAAGCCGCCGACATTGAAATGGTGTCCCGGCTTCGCAGGGTCGGTGCCCGTCTTGCGCCAAGCGGCATTTCTGGGGTGGTACCCGGGGCAAAGAACCGAACACCGACAGCTTCTACAACGAGACGATGCGCAGACTTATTTCATGCCGCTGACCAGCGCAATAGGTCATTTTCTGGTGATGATCGTCCGCGGCACGAAGCGGAACACCACCGCGGTACCGGCTCCGACCGAGACACCGGCCACCATGTCGGCGAGGAGAACCCCGACAGTGATACCAAGAACGGTGGCTGCAGCGAGCGCCAATGCAACATCGGCAGATGCCGGCCGAGGACTGTTGATCGCGCTACCCTTTTCCCTGCTTGTGATGTTCCAGGTCACGCGGATGCCTTTCTGAGGTCGGTGCGGTCGATATCGCGCTTGAGAATCTTGCCGGTCGACCCCTTGGGCAGCTGATCCACGAACCGGACAATACGCGGAATCTTGTACGCGGACAGCTTCTCCCGACTCCAAGCGACAACCTCGTCCTCGGTGAGAGCAGATCCGGGGACGCGGGTAATGACGGCTGCGACTTCCTCGCCATAATAATCATCAGGAACGCCGACGACAGCCGCCTCGACGATGTCAGGGTGCTGGTAGAGCACCTCCTCAACCTCTCCCGGGTAGACGTTGTATCCACCGCGGATGATCAGGTCCTTGATCCGGCCCGCTATACGCAGGTCGCGGTCGGCGTCGAACTCGCCGAGATCGCCGGTGCGGAACCAACCGTCCGGGGTAATCGCCGCGGCGGTCGCGTCGGGGTGGTTCCAGTATCCCTTCATCACAGTCTCGCCCTTGATGTACACCTCGCCGATGGTTCCGGGCGGGCACGAGTTGCCGGCGGTGTCGCGGACCTCGACCTCGAGACGAGGCACGACGCCGCCTGTCGAGCCGATCTTGCGGCCGCGTTCGACATCGTTGAACGTGCCGACCGCGGTGGTCTCGGTCAGGCCGTAACCCTCCAGAATCGTGCAGCCGAAACGGGATTCGAAGGCACGGGCGATTTCGCCGGGCAGCGATGCGCCGCCGGAGATCGCGACGCGCAGATGGGTGAAGTCCGCATCGTCCCTAGCAGCATGCAACATCGCATTCCACATCGTCGGCACACCGCACATAATGGTGAGATCGTCGCGCCGAAGGATGTCGATCATACCGGCGGCGGTGAATCTGCCGAGCAGCGAGAGCGACCCACCGCCAGTGAACGTCGCCATCATGACTGCAGCCTGGCCGAAGATGTGAAACAGGGGCAGGCCGGTGCCGGTGCGGTCCTCGGCGGTGCCGCGACTGAGGTGGCACCCGATCTCGCCACCGGAGAGGAGGTTGCCGACTGTCAGCTCCGCACCCTTCGGTCTGCCGGTGGTTCCGGAGGTGTAGAGGATGGCGGCGGTCTCCCTGCGGTCACGGTCTACCGCGTCCGGCAGGGGAGTGGCGTCCACCCGTGCGTCGGCGTAGAGGGTCCAGTGCGGGACCCCGACCGCCGCAGCGGCCTCGGCGACCGCCGGCCCGAGGGCGTGCCAGCCGATCGCAAGGGCGGCACCCGAATCGGTCAGGTAGTACTCGACCTCGACCGCAGTCGACATCGTGTTGACAGGGACCACTACCCCACCGAGTGCCTGAATTCCCATGTAGGCCACTACGAATTCGGGAATCGATGGGGCTACGAGGAGGACACGTTCACCCACCGAGACGCCGGCATCGCGCAGCGCACCCGCGTACCGCAAACTCGCTTCGCGAAGACCTGCATAGGTCCAGGGATCCTCGTCCGTACGCAGGGCGACTGCGGCGTCGGAAGCTGCAGCGTGTCGGGTGACGGGATCGAGCAGATTGGGCATCAGGAGGCCTTCCGAAGATTGAATGCAATGTGACCGTTGACATAGTTCCACTCTCAGGTAAATATGTAAATGTTCATTTATTTAATGTCAGCGAGGCGACTATGACTCTGCTCAACGAGATCTCCACATCTATCCGCAGCGATACACCCAGCATCGTGGAATCCGTTGCACGCCTGTCGGACAGCTCTGCCGCTAAGGTCCTGCGGATGCTCGACGCATTCGCAGGACTACAGTCGGTGTTCGGCGTAACGGAGCTTGCAGAGAAGGTGCAACTACCCAAATCGACAGCCCATCGCTTGCTCGGGATACTTACCGAGGGTAAGTACGTGAAGAGGGTCGGTGATCGCTACGCTCTCACCGACCGAGTGTTCGAGCTGGGCCACCGAGTCAGCAACAGTCGGCCGAATGGCCTGCGCGAGCGGGCGATGCCTTACATCGCCGATCTTTACGCAGAGACCCGCGAGACCGTTCACCTCGCTGTTCTTCAGGGTGTCGAGGTGCTTTACCTGGAGAAGCTTTTCGGCCCCACTTCGGTCCGCTCCGGAACCATGGTCGGGACCAGACGGAAAGCTCACGCAACCGCACTTGGCAAGGCAATGCTTGCGGGCGCGGCGGATGATCTCGTCGAGCGCGCGCTACGTGAGAAATTGAGTCGCTACACCCCGTACACGCAGGTAATCCCCGGTCGTCTCGAACGACTTCTCGCCCGAACCAAGGAGCAGGGTTTCGCCATCGATCAGGAAGAGACACTACTGGGGATGGTTTGCGTGGCTGCGCCGATCCGCGATCTGAAATCGGGAGATGTACTAGGCGCCGTCTCCATCAGTGCGCACGCATCGACCGATGCAGTCCGCAAGCTCTCACCAAAGGTCGTCAAAGCCGCAGCGCAGATCTCCAGACAACTCGGATCCACAACATTCGCGTAAAGACGCCCGGTAGCAAATGGCGGACGTCTATTTGTATTTACGTACTTCGCCAGACGGTGGAATACGTACACAGACCAGAAAGAGAATCGAAATTGTACAGAACACTAGGTGTGTCCGGCACGAAAGTGTCGACGCTTGCACTCGGCACCGCGCTCTTCGGGGTCGCCCCCACCGAAGACGCCGCGGCCACTCTCGTTCACTTCGCAATCGAGTCGGGCATCAATGTGATCGACACGGCGAATTCGTATGGAAATCAAGCGCGATTCGATCGCCCACAGGGACCTACCTGGAAGCATCGCCGTTCGGCCGAGGAGATCGTCGGTGACGCCATAGAAGGCCTCCGGGAGGACATCATTCTGGCTACTAAGGTTTCCGAGCCGATCGGCGACGGACCCAACGACGGCGGATTCACCGGCGGTGGCCTCAGCCGAACACACATCATGCGAAACATCGAGCGGAGCCTCGACCGACTCAGAACCGACTACGTCGACATCTACTACGCTCACCATCCTGACCCCCTGACCGACATCGAAGAGACCCTTCGCACTTTCGCCGATCTCGTGCGGCAAGGTGTTATTACCCATTACGCACTCTCGACCTACGACGGCTGGCAGGTCACCGAGGTGATGGCGACTGCAGAGCGACTTGGCTTGCCGAAGCCGATCTGCCATCAGACCCGATACAGCCTGGCAAAGCGGTGGGTCGAGTCCGAGGTGCTCCCTGCCACTCGACGAGCCGGTGTCGGGACTGTCTGCTTCGGCCCCCTCGCTGGAGGTCTGCTCACCGAAAGCGGGACCGACCGTGAGTACGCCGGTGACGCCAGATGGGGTGGCGGCCGATTCACACCTGCCGAAATCGAGCTGAACCGAAGGCTTACCAAACTCGGCGCGGAGTGGAACCTCGCACCCGCGCAGATCGCCTTGTCTTGGCTGTTGGCGCAACCCGGAGTGTCCTCCGCTGTGGTTGGACCGGAGACGGTCGACGAACTTACCGAACTTCTACCGGCGATGCAGCTGACATTGACCTCCGAACAGCTAGCCGTCCTCGACGGCATATCGCCGAAACCGGCGAACCTCTACACCCAGTAGTTCAATCCAATCCGCAAAACCAGAGTTGTGAAAGTCACTAATATGCCCCTCATACGAGTATGCGAAACCAGCAACCTTAACCCCGGGGATGCGCTGCAGGTCCCAACCACACCGCCGATCGCTGTGTTCAACGTAGACGGAGAGTTCTTTGCCACCGAGGACACTTGCAGCCATGACGACTCATCGCTGGCAGACGGCTATATCGACGGTGACCAGGTTGAGTGCGCATGGCACTTTGCGAAGTTCTGCCTTCGGACCGGACGAGTCCTCAGTCCTCCGGCGAATCGCGACATCAGGACGTACTCCGTCAAGGTCGTGGACGACGAAGTCTACGTCGAGGTGGACTAGCGCCACGCCCGGCTTGTTTTGATACGGTTACGATTCGTCGGTGCGGCTGGGGCGATACCCTGTAGGCCCGACAGGTTACAGCTAGGATTGGTCGTGTCCCAGCATTCAGGAAGAATGACCGTGCCGTCCGAGTCTGAACCGCAATGTGAGCCCGAGCCGCACAAACGCGATACTTCGCGGACTCGTCGTGCAATCTTGACTGCTGCTGGGCGCAACTTCTCACGGCGCGGCTATTCGAAGGTCTCTCTGCAAGAGATCGCAGGAGAAGCCGGTATTACTCCCGCCCGAATCGTACATCTCTTCGGATCAAAGAAAGGCCTTTTTGCGGCCGTAGTTGCCGACAACTGGGGTCTGCCGGACAGATCCGAGGTTTCGGCGCCCGGTGCGGACACCGTAGCCGAGTTGGCGCGGGAAATCGTGTCGTACTGGAATGACCGGGACGTGCGATCCCCCGCGCTTGCGTTGGTGCGATCACTGGACTTCGAGGAAGCCGCAGAACTGTTTCGGCAAGAGATCGAACGGCGGATCGTCTCCCCATAGCGAGCCCACATCTACGGTGAGGAAGCCGAATTCTACAGTGAAGAAGCCGAGGCGAAGATTCAAATCTTGGTCGGAGTGGTCATGGGCTTCGGCTACTTCACAACAGGAGCGCTCATCGATCCCGATGCGCCACTCTTCGACGACCAGCAGGCTGCATTCATAGAGAAATGCCTGACTCGTGTCCTGTTGGGAATTTTCGACAGCTGATTGGTTCCCATCCGGACGCGCAGGACTATCCGGATGGGAACCCGCTGCGCCCCAGCGTATCGCTGACTCGTTGACTGCCAGCCGATTTGTGGTCCAGGCTCGCTCCAAATTCCTTCCCCGTTCCGAGAACCGGAACATGGGAGCTGCTCTCGGGCAGGATGTCGGTCATCCTGATGCCCTCCTCGCCTTCTCTCGGGCGGATCATCAGGGATCCGTGCCCATCGAGGACGCACTCGCCTCGCGCCTTCCAAGGTTCCGAGGCATCACAGTTAGGGCACAGCATGGTTCATCCAAGGAAAATCGCAATCGTTGGAGCGAGCGCGGCCGGCGTCTCCGCAGCCGCCTCCATGCGCAGAAGCGGATTCGACGGCGAAATAACACTGTTTGACGAATCCGCCCGCCTACCGTATGAGCGTCCACCGTTGTCGAAATCCCTGACGGACAACACCGTCACTTTGCGAGGCATTCTGCCCGTCGAGACGTACCGCGATCTTGAGCTGAATCTCCGGCTCGGGGTACGGATCGACTCACTAGACGCGGCGAGACGGACACTTCGACTGAGCGACCACGCGGACGCGGCCTACGACCGGGTGTTACTCGCCACCGGAGCGGTACCGCGAGCGATCCAGGTACCGGGCGCCAGCCTTGGGAACATCCAGTTCCTTCGGACCGCGGACGACGCGGCGCGCCTATCTGAACACCTGTCGGATGGGGGACCGCTGGTCGTCGTCGGAGCAGGCTTCATCGGCCTCGAACTGGCTGCCGTCGCGAAGGAGCACGGCATCGACGTCACGGTGGTGGAGTGCGGTCCACTGCCACTGGTCGGAGCCGTCGGTACCGAAGTCGCCGAACTCTTTCTACAGCTGCATTCGGATCATGGTGTCCAACTGGAAACGAACGTGTCAGTGGCAGAGTTTCGCGGATCCCACAATGTCGAAGAGGTTGTTCTTACCACCGGACAGGTGCTACCAGCGCGCACCGTCGTCGTCGGCGTAGGGGTGACGCCCAACACGGACCTCGCCCGCAGTGCCGGGCTGGAGTGCGAACACGGAGTTCCGGTGAATGCCGTCGGACGCACAGAGAACCCGTGGATCTGGGCCGCGGGCGACGTTGCTTTCTGGCGACACCCTCAGGTGCGGCGCAGCACCAGGATCGAGCATTGGGACACAGCGCAGAGACACGGTGCTGCGGTGGGCCAGAGCATGATCGGCATCGACGCCACCGACTCGTCCGTCCCCTACGCATGGTCCGATCAGTTCGGGCTCACATACCAGTCGTTCGGCCGCCGTGAACCGACGGACACCGTCGTCCTCCGGCACGGATACACCGCCGACAGGTTCCTCGCTTTCTGGGTATCGGACGGCCGTGTACAGGCTGCTGGGGGGATCGGTCAGCCGCGAGAGCTGCGAGCTGCTCGGGGTCTGATCGAGGCTCAGCAAGTGGTGGATATCGCGGCGTTACAGGACCCACAAACCGATCTGCGTGCACTCGGCGCACGAGTCGGCTCCGCGTCCGTTGTCAGAGCGGTCACGAAATAGGAGTGATTTCCATCACGTGGAACATGTCGATAGGCAAGCCATGCATTCGTTATTAGCATTCCGGAAACGGGAGGCCAAGGCACCGTACAGAGAAAGGTTTGGGCACCATGCCAATCGATCAAGACGAAATCCAGGCTCTTGTCTCGGTGGAGACAGGCGAGATTGATCGCCGCATCTTCACCGATCAAGCGATCTTCGACCGCGAGATGCGCGAAATATTCGGTCGTGCATGGCTTTTCCTCTGCCATGAATCCCAGATCCCGAAGTCGGGCGACTTCTTCGAAGCCCCAATGGGCAGGGACAACGTCCTCGTCGTTCGTCAGAAGGACGGCACCATCCGGGCAATGCTCAACACATGCACTCACCGAGGAAACTCCGTGTGCCGCGCGGAGGAGGGCAACACCAAGAATTTCATGTGCACCTATCACGGCTGGACCTTCGGTATAGACGGTGAGCTGGTAGGCGTCCCGCAGCTTGAGTCGTTCTACAAGAACGACTTGGATCTCTCAAAGCACGGGTTGCGCCACGTGGCACAACTCGACACCTACAAGGGATTCGTGTTTGCAACATTCGATGCAGAGGCACCGACCCTCATCGACTTCCTCGGCAGTACAGGCCGTCTCGGTATCGATCTGATCGCTGAGATGGGGGACATGGAGATCGTCCCCGGCGTAGGCAAGTTCGAGATCGACTGCAACTGGAAACTGTGTGTGGACAACCTATTCGACTGGTATCACCCGCAGATTACGCACATGTCCGCCACTTACGCGAACCTTCCTGTAGAGGTCGACGACGCTTTCCTCGAACAGGCGCGAGACGCAGGGGGCGCGCGCACTCCGGACGGCACCGAGATCGAGTTTTCGAGCTCCGACGTGCTCGACTTCCCTGACATGATCGGGGTTTTCGGCGAATATGGACACGCTATTGCCGGACCTCCGGCAGATCCCCAGAAACTCGCACAGCAGTGGCGAAACCGACCTGAGGCGATCGAGGCACTCGGACCCCTCGGCATCCGGATTGGTGGACATCCGGGCATCTTCCCCACCATGTGGATCACAGAAATCGGTCAGGTGAGCCTCCGCGTGCCCCGCTCGCCGACACTCACCGAGATCTGGTGGTTCAACTTCGTCCCGAAGGAAGCCCCCGCCGAGGTCCGCTCCTTCATGATCGAAGTCCAGAACCACCTATTCGGCCCGGCAGGCGTTCTCGAACAGGAAGACGGCGAGAACTGGGCCCAGGGCACCATGCATGCCGCTGCGGATCAGAGTGCCACCATCCCGCATCTTCTCAAGATGAACCTTGGTCGGGGAAAAATCATCCGCGAAGGCGGGCTAGCGCGTATCGAGGACGCAACCAACGAGCATGCCCAGTTGTGGACCTACAAGGCGTGGGCGCAATGGATGTCGGGCTCTTCCTGGGAAGCCCTGGCCGAGGGCACCACACCCGGCGACACTCTCTGACTTCCGAACCAAACCAGGAGATTTCGATGACCCTCAGCACTGAAATCCGCACAGACATTCTGGAGCGGATGCAGCAACAGTACGAGATCGAGCAGTTCTACTACTCCGAGGCAGCCCTTCTCGACGCCCATCGGTACGACGAGTGGGTTGAGCTTTTCACCGAGGATGCACGGTACTTTATGCCCATTCGGCGGACACGAAACCGACGTGAGATGGGCAAGGAGTTCACCAAACCAGGTGAGTCCGCGTTCTTCGATGATTCCAAAGAAGTCCTGCGCGGCCGCGTCGCCAAACTCAACTCCGGGACGTCCTGGGCGGAAGACCCGCCGTCGCGGACCCGGCACATCGTGACAAACATCCGTATCGGCGAGACAGAGGGGGATGAGACGAGGGTGTACTCGAACTTCCTTCTCTACCGGACCCGTCTGAAGTCCGAGGAGGACCAATGGATCGGATCGCGGGTGGACACCTTGCGGCGGGTCGACGGTGCATTGCTGATCTCGGGCCGTTCGATCTATCTGGAGCAGACCTTGCTTCTGTCCCGTAACTTGAGCAACTTCTTCTGATCTCATCGCTACCACCGCTACATCAGCAGCGGACTGGAGGAAAGAAAATGGATTACGTCAGTTCAGTCGCTTACATGGTCGCGAAGGGCCCTCTGGACGAATGGCAGTGGTATGCAACCGAAAACCTCGGGATGCAGGCCGTGTCCGGTGACGACCCGAACCACCAGTGGTTCCGCATGGACGAGCGCGCCTATCGTCTCATCGTCGAGCCGGGCGAGTCGAGGCACATCTCGATGGGGCTCGAGACGTTGACGGAGGCCAATCTCGAACGCTGCGTCGCGAATCTCCTCGACCGGGGTCACAGCGCCGTCGAGGATGAAGAGTTAGCCAAGCAACGCCGCGTCCGCCGTCTCGTGCGGTCAGTCGATCCGAGCGGCAACGGCATCGAGGTCTTCTACGGCCAGGAATCCAGTGATTCCACTTTCGTCTCCCCTCGCGGCGTCAAGTTCGTTACCGGCGACATGGGCTTCGGTCACGCGTTCCTCTTGGTCGACGATTGGAAAGCCATGCTCGACTACTACGTCGACGGTCTCGGATTCCGGCTCAGTGACACCATTGATATCGCGATTCCGAATTTTCAGACGGAAGGCATTTTTCTGCACTGCAACGCGCGACATCACTCGATCGCCTTTGCCCAGATCCCCGAAGCAGGTCCTAGGGTCGGCCACATCATGCTTGAAGTCGACACACTCGACGCCGTCGGATACGCACTCGACAAGGCCGAGGATCACGGTGGGCTACTCACCATGACACTGGGCAAGCACACCAACGACCACATGACGTCGTTCTACATGCAGACACCCTCGGGATTTGAGGTCGAGTACGGCTGGGAAGGCCGCACGGTTGACGACAAGGACTGGACCGTGGGGCACTACTCCGCGATCAGCAACTGGGGGCACCGGCGCGTAGCCCAAGCCACAGAGTCGGCGTCTCAGCCGAGCTGACCGGTCGGCAGGCCGCCTGCGCACCGGAAACAGTGTGCAGGTAGCTTGCCGGGGAGTACGGCCGCCGCCTCGAAAACTCACGACATGGATGACGAAGACCACACACTAGTAGTACTGAAATGCACCGAGATACAGGTTCAGCATCTTTGTTCGTAGTCTTCCGGCTGAAGACCATCCCCAACCTAATGCGGTGTTCTTGAAGTTTTTCGACGGTCGGCTTCCGCGAGTATCTGCTCGGCGGTTTTTCTCCAGATGAATGGCTGCGCTCGTGGGTTCCACCCGTTGATGAAGTCCCGAATCTGGGCGGTGAGCTCGCGAACATTGAGGAAGGTGCCGCGGTGGATGGCTTGGCGTTCGATGATGCCGAACCAGACTTCGACGAGGTTCATCCATGACGCCGAGGTAAGGGTGAAATGGACGTGGATTCGCGGTTTCGCCGCCAGCCATTCCCACACTTCCTGCTTTTTGTGTGTGGCGTAGTTATCCATCACCAGGTGCAACTCCTGGTCCGGATATGCCCGCGCCACATGTTTGAGGAACACGAGAAACTCCTGGTGGCGGTGCCGGGTCCGGCAGATCCCGGTGACCTTTCCGGTCGCGATCTCCAATGCCGCGAACAAGGTGGTCGTGCCATTACGGACGTAGTTGTGCGTCTGCCGTTCGGGGATACCGATCTGCATCGGCAACGTGGGCGCCGTCCGATCCAAGGCTTGGATCTGCCACTTTTCGTCCACGCAGAGCGCTATCGCGTTCTCCATCGGCTTCAAGTGCAAGCCGACGATGTCGGTGACCTTCGTAACCAACTCCGGATCGGTAGAAAACTTGAATGTCTCACTGCGCCAAGGCTGCACACCATACTCGCGCCATGCCTCCGCGACAGTGCTGTTGCTGATCTTCAATCGATCTGCCAGCAAACGTGTGCTCCAATGGGTGACGCCGAGTTTCTTCGGCGCCGGCATCAACGTTTCCGACACGATCTTGCGGTGATCGATCATGCGTGGCCGCCCCGAGCGCGGCTCGTCGACCAGTCCGTTCATCCCGGCTTCGTCGTAGCGTGCCTGCCAAGTGATCACGGTATGCCGGGTTACGCCCGGTCCCACTCGATGACGAGCGAGTTCGATCGTCCCGAGCGGCGTCCACCGAACCAGGCACTAATGCCGCGATCCGTGTGTTCGATCCGGCCTCGGACGCTAGCACGATGATCTGAGCCCGCTGCGCGATACCGGCCCGGACCGATCTGGACCGCATCAACGCCGTCACATGCTCTGGTAGATGTATTTTCCCACCGAAGTCCGAAGCAATCAGCGGCACGGCGACAAATTGACCGCAGACCCGAACATGAGAGAGGTACAGCGTGCAATATCGCAAACTGGGCAGATCGGAAATCCAGGTATCTGTGCTCGGACTCGGTGGCAATACCTTCGGTCCGCCGCGACTGGACCGTGATACATCGATTCAGGTCATTCGTGCTGCACTGGACGAGGGCGTGACACTCATAGATACCTCGAACCTCTACGGTTCGGGTCGATCAGAGTCGTTCATCGGTGAGGCGATCACGGGGCGGCGAAACGAGGCGGTGATTGCCACCAAGTTCAATTTCGCCGCACTGGATGGTGAGGACCCGGTACGGCGGATTCGACGTCACTGCGAGGAGAGCTTGTCCAAGATCGGAACCGACTTCATCGACCTGTATCAGGTTCACATGCCGTCGGATGAGATCAGTACCGACGAGTTGATCGAGACGCTGGCGGTATTGGCGGAGGAGGGCAAGATTCGGGAGTACGGCGTGTCCAACTACGCGTCATGGCGGTTGGCTGAGACGCAGGCCGCCGCCACGAGGCTGCAGGCACCGCAGCCCGTGAGTATCCAGAACCAATACAGCCTGCTTCATCGCTACCCCGAGCGGGAACTCATCCAGGCCTGCGAACGCTACGGTGTGTCGTTGATCCCCTATCATCCGCTGGCCGGGGGGTTTCTGACCGGAAAGTACCGGAAGGGGGAGGAACCGCCGCCTGGAACACGTGGTGCTGCTGGTAGTCCCATCGTGCGAAACATGAGTACGGAACGGAACTGGCAGACTGTCGACGAGCTCGAACGCTTCGCAGCCAATCGGGGGCACACAGTAACAGAGCTCGCGATCGCATGGCTCGCGGCGAAACCGTTTGTCGGATCGATCATCGCGGGCGTCAGCAATGTCGAGCAGCTCGCGGAGTTCGACATGGCGGTACTCGGTCCGCTCGCCCGTAAGGCCGAAGACCTCGACCTCGCCCTGGATGTTCTCGCAGGAGCAAGTCACGACCGCGCGACCGCATGGCGGCTAGAGCTACCTACTGCCCGGGCGACGACTCTGCGCGGATTCCGCGTGGCAGCCTGGCTCGACGATCCGTTCTGCCAGGTAGACAGCGAACTGGTCGCGATCATGCGGGAAGCCCTCGACGCCGTGCGGGCCGCGGGCGCCGTCGTGACCGAGGGCAAGGGGCCGGTCGGTCTCGAGGAAACCATGTCGCTCTATCAACCACTGCTGATGGCGCAGAGCGGACTGATCGAGCGCGACGAGTCGTATGATCTCCTGGTGGAGGTCGCCGCGGAGGAGGGGGCCGCAGGTGGGTTCGCATCGGACCTGACAGTGCGATTCCGTGACTGGCACGCCCTCGACGAACGTCGGGAAAATTCCCGTCGCCGCTGGGCGGAGTTCTTCGACGGCGTGGACGTGCTTGTTTGCCCGGTGAGTCCGACGGCGGCATTCCCCCACGACCAACGACCCGACCCCGCGTGGTCCGTTCGTACTCTGCAGGTCGACGGCGAAGAGCGACCCTATCGCGAGATGCTCTCCTGGATGGCGCCATCCTCGCTCAACCACTTGCCTGCGGCAGTCGCACCCATCGGGACGACACGGAACGGACTACCGGTGGGCATCCAAGTGATCGCGCCATACCTGCACGACCGGACGGCGGTGAGATTCGTTCGGTGCCTCGCAGATGCGATCGGCGGGTTCCGCCGTCCACCAGGGTTCTGAGTAGCATCGTCGGAACAGGGAAGTAGGGCATCGGCGGCCTACCGGGGGATGAGATTCGCCGATGTGCGCTCTGGAACGATCCCTGAGAAGCACAGCTTCCGGTCGGCCGCCGATTCGTGGCGGTGAAACCGCCTCGGCTCCGAAGATTGGGACAGCATAGGCGTAATAATTATCGCATGTAGCAGGATGATGTATCCGAGAGATGTTATTTTCCAGCCCCTTTCGGAATTTGAAGATCGCAGGGCAACTAGTTCTGCCGGTGCCTTTGCTCATGTCAGGGGGAGAGGGAAGAGCCTTTTGTGGCGCCGTCAACGCCGTAGCGCCGCGCGCTCAACTCCTACGGGGAGAACCGCTGCATGGCGGAGCGTGGCGGCTTACTGACTGCCTCCTGCCCTTCCACTAATCCCACGGATGACATGAAACGAACGGTCCGCGCCGGATGGGTTCAGCGCCGAGCCGTTTCACTGAGTCGAACACAATGGTGGACGCCTTTGTCGCGAAATCATATCCTCGGAACCAGTCGCAAACTGCCGCGAGTACTACTGCACAACAGCACTTTCCGGAGGAAACCCATGCAGAAACCACCGCCGTGGCCCACCGAATCATTGCGAACGTGGGCAACCGAGGCGCTCGAACAGTTCATCGCCGACGTCGAGAGAGGTGTGGTGGCAGAAGCATCTGCGGCCAATCGATTCTTGACGCTTGAGGACGCCCACGCCGAACTGGCCCGGCGACGCCGCGGTCAGGCATTACACCACCTCGCGCCTCCCGCATGAGGATGTCAGCGCCTATTTCCCGCGCAGCGGAGAGGTAAGATCTCCACCACGGCGCAATCCATGCATGACCCTTCGAGCCTCCGTTTCCTTTTGGGGTCTGGGTCTTAACCGTTCAAGATAGCTATCTTTGATAGTTGCAGCACACGAGCGACGAGGTAAAGGCATGGTCAACGCCCAATCGATCCGGTTTCTGCCGGCGGAGATGACCAACTTGGTCGGCAGGGAATCGGAGTCCGGTCATGTGCGCCGCCTGTTGGGAGTCTCGCGGTTGGTAACACTGACCGGAATGGGGGGGTGTCGGAAAGACACGGCTGGCGCTGCAAGTCGCGCATCGGGCCCGGCGTGGATTCACCGATGGTGTTGCATTCGTCGAACTCGCCGAGGTAGCCGACGCTGCGCTCGTGGCACTGACCGTCGCCCAGGCGGTGTCCACCCCGGTCCACCAGCAGGACGTCGTAGCGACGATCATCGACTACTTGCGTGGACGCGAACTGCTGCTGGTACTCGACAACTGCGAGCATCTCATCGACGAGACCGCGATACTTGTCCGAAACCTCTTGTCCGCGTGCGCGGGTCTGCGCATTCTGGCGACGAGCCGGGAACCGTTGCGCGTCGCCGGTGAACACGTATTCGAGGTGGAGCCTCTGTCGGTGCGGAGCTCCGCGACAGCACCCGCCAACAACGAAACCGCGCGATCGGAGGCGGTCACACTGTTCGTCCAGCGCGCGGTTGCGGCGGCGCCCGGGTTCCAGGTCTCTTCGGAGAACGCCGAGAAGGTCGAGGAACTCTGCCGCCGACTGGATGGTCTGCCTCTGGCGATCGAACTCGCTGCCGGCCGTATGCGCGGGTTGTCGCCGTCGGAGCTGCTCGACCGATTCGACGACCGCGACCGGCTACTGAGCTCCGGCGATCGATCCGCTGCCCCTCGCCACCAGTCATTGTGGGCGACACTCGATTGGAGTTACGACCTCTGTTCCGTCCCTGAGCGCACATTGTGGGAACGCCTGTCGATCTTCACCGGGAACGTGCACTTGGAGGCGGCCGAGAATATTTGCAGCGGAGGCGATTTGCCGCGCGAATCTGTCGTCGAGCACATCTCGACGCTGGTCGACAAATCAATCCTCGCGCTGCACGATACCGACGGGCGAGCAACATACCGCATGCTCGAGACCGTCCGTGACTACGGACGGCGCAGGTTGCGTGGGCGACCCGCTGAAAAGGAGATCGTCGACCGCTACCGCTCGTACTACGTCGGTCTCGCAAAGGAATTCGACGAGAAGTGGTTCGGTCCAGGCCAGGAGCGAATGGTCGAACGTATGCGGGGCGAGCAGGCCAACGCGCGTGCCGTCCTCGACTCGTTGCTGTCGGACACCGACGGCGGGCGCACCGCGCTCGGAATGGCGGCAGCACTCTTCTGGTACTGGCTCGGTTGCGGGCAGCAGCGAGAGGGTCGGCACTGGTTGGACCGAGCGTTGGCGTCCGACGCCACCCCCAGTCCTGAACGCGCTGCCGCACTGTGGTGCAACGGATATCTCGCGGTGGCCGAGGGAAAAGCCGCGGTGGCACTTGACCTTCTACGGAAGAGCCAGGATCTGGCTTGCGAGTTGGGCGACGCCGTCAACCTTACGCACGCTACACACATCAGGGGCATCGCGGAACACAATCTGGGTAATCGACAGCTGGGATTGGCGCTCATCGAGGAGGGTTCGTCGATGGAGGCTGAGCGCGGCCCGAGCGCACTTCACATTCTTGCCCTCGAGCACGTGGGATGGGCGTACTGCCGCAGACTCGAGCCCGAGCGCGCGATCGAAGTCCTCAATCCATGCCTCGAAGCCTGCATCGAGCGAGACGAACGCTGGTCCCTCTCCTGGATCCGAACCTTCCTGGGACTCGCGCACTGGTTGCGCGGTGATTGTCACGAAGCCGCCGAACACCTGAGTGAGGCACTCGTCGTCAAGCGTCTGTTCCACGATGCGCTCGGCATCGCGGTCGTGATCGAGACACTTTCCTGGGTGGCCGCTGCCTGTGGCGACGCAGAGCGATCCGCACTCCTGATGGGTGCCGTGCGTCGGGTGTGGGAGCCGTTGGGCAACTACCAAGGAGGGTTCGAACTTCACGGTTGGAGCGAGGAAGCTGAGAGCCGGGCACGCAAGGACCTTGGTGCCGAGTCGTTCGATGCAGCTTTCGCGGCTGGAGGTCGGCTCGATACATCACAGGCGATTGCCTATGCACTGGGTGAGACACCGCCGACCGAGTCCGAAAGCCCGGCCGACGACGCCGTCACCTCCACGCTCACGCCCCGCGAGTCCCAAGTGGCGCGGCTGTTGGCCGAGGGAATGACCAACAAGCAGATCGCTCAGGCACTCGTCGTAGTACCACGAACTGTCGAGAGCCATGTCGAACACATCTTCATCAAGCTCGGTGTGACCAGCCGGACCCAGGCTGCGATCCTGCTCGCTGAGCAGGATCGGTCCCGCGGGGCGGTCTAGTGTTCGTCCCCGAGCGTCCTGCGGTTCGCCAGGACACCCGTCGCGGCTCGTGACCGATCCGATGTCGCAGTATCGACGTCGGCGAGGAGCAACCCGGGTTCTTCACCCAATCGACCGATGACCTGGCCGAACGGGTCCGCGACCATGGAGTGGCCGATTCCGGTGGGCGCACCGGGACTGACGGCCACGCCGGCCGCGGTCGGGTCGGCCTGATCGCAACCCAGGATCCACGAGCCCGAGTCGAGTGCACGTGCGCGCACCAGCACCTCCCACTGCTGGGCTTTGCCCTCGCCGGCACCCCAGGACGTCGGCACCACGACTGTGCTCGCGCCGGCCTCGGCCAAGCGTACGAACAGGTCGGGAAAGCGCACGTCATAGCAGGTTGCAATACCGAGTACGTGATCGTCGACCGTCACGGTGACGACGCCGTCACCCGGCGCGACCGTCTCCGATTCCCGGTAGCCGAAGGCGTCGTAGAGGTGGATCTTGTCGTACCCGAGGTGGTGGCCGAGGCCGGTGACGAGCACTGTGTTGCGCACCCGCGCTGCGGCCGGCGTGAACATCCCTGCAACAACGAGGACACCGTGTGCGTCGGCTATCTCGGCAACTGACGTCGCCCAGGAGCCGTCGATCGGTTCTGCGACATCCACCGACGGCACCCCGAAATGCGCCATGGTTGCTTCCGGGAACACCACCACACGCGCGCCGGAGTCTGCTGCGCGGCTTGTCCAGTCACGCACATATTCCAGGTTTCGCACTGGATCGGGTGTAGAGGCGATCTGGCACAAGCCGATTCGCACCTGCCCGCCGGTCACCGGGTTCCCTGCCCCTCACGGGGAATCCATCCCGGACGACCCAGGAGGTAGCGCACCATGCGCGGCGGGATGGTCAGGATGTCCTCGATCTCGCCTGCGTCGGAGGGTAGCTCGGTACGCACTTGATGCGGTACTCCTGCCTTCAGCTTGTCCACCCATTCGGGATCGATGAGCGCAGCGCGTCCGACGGCCACCAGATCCGCACCAGCGCCCAACGCGTCTTCGGTGTCCTCGAGGGTACGGATACCACCGCTGGCGACTACCGCGCATCGTCCCGCCACCGCAGCAGAGAACGCCGTGATCGGACTACGAGACTCGACCCGTTCCCTGGCCTTGGTCCAATCACGGTCCTCGGGTTGCGGTGAGTTCTTGCGGAAGTTGTCCATCGAGATGTGCACGTAGTCGACGCCGGACTCGGCCAGTCGTTCGGCGAGCCTCGACGAATCTTCGAGGGTGAACCCGCCGGACTCCGATTCGAAGGGCGTCACACGGAAGCCCACCGTGACGTCGGGGCCTACGACGCTGCGGACTACGTCGGCAATGGCCAGCGGCAAACGCATTCGTTCGTCGAGTCCTCCGCCCCAACGGTCGGTGCGCCGGTTCGCTCGTGGCGAGAAGAACTGGTGGATCAGATAGTGGTTCGCGCCATGGATCTCGATGCCGTCGAACCCAGCTTGGATTCCGAGTTCCGCGGATCGACCGAACGCCGCGATCACTTCGTCGATCTCGTAGGGACTCAACTCACGTGGGGTTGGGGCATTCGGTCGTGCCGATGGAACCGCCGAGGGAGCGCGAATCCCACTGGGACCTACGAGTTCTGGAAGCGCAATGCGTCCCCCGTCATAGATCTGGAGGATTCCGAGCCCCCCGCCACCCCGGACGGCCTGCGCGATCAACCGTAGGCTGTCGAGGTGCTCCGGGCCGGTGGCGCCGATACCTTGCCAGGAGCGACCATCGGCGTGAACATAGGCACAGGAAGTGATGGCAGCACCGAACTGGGAGGCGCCGCGCCGCTTGATGTAGCTCAGCTCCGCCTCGGTCGCCGACCCGTCCGGAGCGGACGCGTCGGTGGTCATGGGCGCGAGCATGAACCGATTTCTCAACATGGCACCGGATTTCAGCTGAATCGGCGACCAGGGATCGGGAGAGTTGTACACAGTGGACTCCTGCAGGTTTGGGGCGCAAACGATTTCGAGGATCTCAGTCGACCGGTGTGGGGATCCGATCAACCTCGTACGACAGCGAAATTGTCCGGCCGGTGTCAGGGTCACCCAGCTCGACGCTCCATCCGGTGGCGAACTGGTCGATGTCGGCGCGCATAGGGATGGTGCCGGACATCAGGATGGTCCCCGGTTCGAGAAGGCCACGCGTCCTCAACTCGTCCGCCCAGTACATGGGCGTCAACAGTTCCGCGAGCGTTCCCTTCTGAATAACCTGCGGACCGGCATCTGTCTGAATGCTGCCCGTGAGTGTCAATTCGTCTATGCGATCGGCGACGTCGGCGAGCCTCCATGCCTGACGCGCAAGAACATCGGGAGCCGCTTGCTTGCTCCACGCCACCCCATGCTGCTCGAGCAAGCGGTCGGTGTGGTCGCAGGCCGCCGTCAGCAACAGATCGCGCGGGTCTGTGCCCGCCACGACCAGTGCCCACTCCGCCTCGCCGGACGTACGCTCGTGCTGCACCGGCACTCTGCCGGTCTGCATCGCAAGGTACGGGGAGATCGGATAGATGCACGGAATCCGCGTCGGCGCAGGAACACCCAGCTCGGCGAGCTCGGCGACGTGCGCTGCGACATCCTCTTGGCTGCGCCCGGCGTATCCGGCGTTGAGCAGGGTGTCAACCCTCACCACAACCTGCTCGCCGTCAGGCAGTTCGAAGGTCAGGTTGGTCATCGTTGTTCCTCACTGTCGGCCGTGGCATCGAGCCACGGTAGGTGTCGTTTGATAAGTAGGGTTGTCATCTCTCCTAGCTACCCGGAGAGATGACGTTGCCAACTGGCCTGCTGGGTGCGCTGCGCGATGCCGGCAGCTGCGGCGCGGACGACCGGAACCGCCTTCGCAGGCGGGAACCGGCGTACCGGTCCCGAAACCGAGATCGCCCCTATAAGCTCCCCCGACCAGGTACAAATCGGTACCGCCACACAGGTCATACCAGGCTTGGTCTCCTGCCGGTCATACGCGATGCCGCTATGTCGGATCGCTGCCAGCTCACTCGCGAGCTGGCCGCTCGTCGAGATGCTCGACGACGTGGCGGGCCGTAAGTTCCTCGCTACCCGCGAGAGCACGTCATCCCCACTGAACGCGAGCAACGCCTTGCCGCCCGCGGTGTTTGTGGCGGGTAGTCTTCCTCCGACGCAGACGGGTGAGTCCACGCCGTTGTGACCGTGAATCTTGTCGATGTAGAGCGCATCCCCTTCGGCGAGGACACAGAGATTCACTGTCTCGTGAGTCTTCTCGTACAGATCCAGCAGGTATGGAGTTGCGATTCGTTGCAGCTCTTGCGCCCCTGGATTCGGTGCGAGAGAGGCAAGTTCACCCAATCTCGCGCCCGGGGAGTACGTGGTGCCAAGCCTTCTAACCATGCCCCACTCGACGAGGACTGCGAGTAGCCGGTGCGCCGTCGACTTGGGCAGGTTCGTTCGCCGGGCAATCTCGGTGACGTTCATCGTGTGCGCATGCGGGGTAAAGCTGCTCAACACTGCCAATGCCTTCGCGACCGACGTGGAGGACCCACGATCCATACGGCCGCGATCAATCATCAGCTGGATGTTTGCTCGCTCTCCCGTTGCAGATGCTGTGGACTGGACAGGGGCGAGTGCCCTCGGAATCGTCATGGTGGCCTTTCGGTCGCCAGTGCCAACCACCAAGGTCAGCGGACTGGGTCTGTCACGGGTCGCGGCCGTGGGCCGCGCACAGGCGATCCCCAGGCGGGGCATGAGAGCGACCGCCGGACTTCCCACCGAACCCCGCACCCAGGTGTCCGTCACCGGACGGGGTTGGGCTGTTGGACCCCGGATGACGATCGGACCATCTGATGAGCGCGGACTCTGCGTGTTCGGTGTTCGACCTGCCCTTCAAGGCTATTTCGAAGTGTCGCCCGTCACATCGGGGAAACTACCGAGAAAACTACCGAACTATCCGAATACCGACAGACGGAGTACACCACCGGAGCACACCACCTGGACCCGTCAGCTCGTCACGCGAACCGATCCCAGATTCGTGAACTGCGCCACGATCGGCGCACCAGCAGGCACCGCGACCGCATCGGTCATTCCGCCGGTCATCACGATCCACCCCGCCTCGAGTGCGTGTCCACGCTGCCCGAGCGAATTGGCGGCCATGGCCAGCGCCTCGGCCGGGTGCCCCTGGACGGCGGCACCGACGCCGGTGGCCTCGAGCTTTCCGTCCACTTCGAGCAGGCACGCCTCCAACGACAAATCCAGCGTCGCGGGATCGGTTCCGATCGGCCCCGTCGCGTAGAGGGCGGACGACGCGTTGTCCGCGATCACGTCGGGCAGTGTGAATCGGAAGTCGCGAAATCGGCTGTCGATGATCTCGACGCTGGCGTAAACTCGATCGACCGCTGCCATTGCCACGGCAGCCGTGATCCCAGGGCCACACAGCCGGCGCCCGAGCACGAAGGTGATCTCCGGCTCCACGCGCGGATGAATGAGTCGATCGTGCGGTAGCGGAACACCGGCCGGCAGGACCATCGCGTCGGTGAGCCACGCGGTCAACGGTTCCGACACCCCCATCTGCTGCTGCTTCGCCGGCGACGTGAGACCCAACTTGATACCGACGATGGTCTCACCACGCTCGATCCGCTGGCTGAGCGCCTCGTCCTGGATTCGGTACGCAAGGTCGATATCGAGGTCCGGGAAGGTGTCGGTGAGCGGCGCGATGTCCGTCCGGTCCGCCTCCGCCTGCAAAAGTTGAGTTGCCAGTGCCTCGACGGAGTGCAGCTGCTCCAATGTCTGGATGCTCCGCGCAGTTTCCGGTTCCATTTCTACTCCTGGGTTCGGTTAATCGGGTGGACCGCCACTCTGGTCCTGTCGAACGAGTGTGAGAACCGCCGCGGTCCACCCATCGGAACACTCCCTCGGCTATGCCGCCCTGTGGAACATCGACATTGCCTGAGCGCTCACCGATCCTGAATCCTTCATCACGACAAGGATTTCGGAATGCAAGGGAGATCGATTCATGGCCACGCTCATCGTCGACGACACCTCGATCTACTACGAGGAGCACGGGGATGGAGAGCCCCTGCTGCTGGTGCACGGAGCGGCGGCATCCGGACGCTGGTTCGGTGACCTGCTGCCACAGCTCGCCCGGCGAAACCGTGTGATCGTCCCAGATCTCCGGGGGCTGGGGCGAAGCCAGCGCGTCGCACCATTGACGCGCCCGCAGGTATGGGTAGAGGACCTGTGGCGCCTGCTCGACGAACTCGGACTCGATCGTGTCCACGTGGCGGGGGTGTCACTCGGTTCACGCATCGCTGGTCGGCTCGTCCTCGAAAACCAGGAACGAATAAGGACTTTGACGGTCGATGCCCCGATCATCGGGCTGAGCAACACAGGCAACGCCTCGCTCAACAGCGTGTTCACCGAAGTCGATCCCGGCAGCGAGCAGGCTCGCGAGTGGCGGACACTGCACGGCGACGACTGGCGTGACGCGATCGCCTTCTACGCCGCCACCCGGAGCACCGCCGAGTTCCAGCAGTACTACACGCTGCGCCACCATCTGGCAGAACTCGACGTACCCACCCTCGTCTCCCGCGGTGACCACGACGACACGATCCACCCGGTCGACGATGCCTTCATCTGGCACAAGCAGGCACCGAACACGGAACTGTTCATTGCGCCGGGACTGACGCAGTCGTCGGTCATGCTCGAGCGCACCGAGCAGTTCGTCGCGGAGTTCGACGCGTTCCAGGCACGTTGCGCGCTGGCACCGACGGCATGAACTGCGTTCTGGTCACGGGTTTCGGTCCGTACGGTGACGAGGCCGACAATCCCAGCGGGGAGATCGCACGTCGAATCGACGGTACGCAAATCGGCAGCACCGAGGTTGGCGATCGCGAGTGCAGCTGCTCTCTGCTGGGCCGCCAGTAGGGCGACCATGGCGGTCACGGGAGTAAATCCGCCGAGTCCGATCCCGCTCACGACAGCAACGGCGAGTAGTGCTCCGAAGTCGGTTCCAAGAAAATGCGGAACGCTGTACCACCCGACTAGAGATGCCGCGAGAGCGAATCCGCCTGCCCAAGCGACGACATTCGCTGCTCCCACGCGGTCGGACAGATAGCCTGCCGCGAGGTTACCGGGGAGACACGCGAGAAGCATGGTTCCCCACGCCGTCTGCCATTGTGAAATGGAGAAGCCTATATCGTTGATCAGGTACGAGGCGAAATACAACGGCAGCGAATAGAAGATCAATCCGTTGATGATTCGCAGTACCACACCCGCCCCGATTCGCGGAGTGGTCCTGACGACCGATAGACCGTGGATCACGGTCTTCACGGTGGCTCGGGCGCCGGTGTCGGATATTTCAGATCGCGCGCGGATCAGGAAGATTGCCATCAGCCCCCCGGCCACGACGAAGGCGAGGGAGACCCAAAGCGTGGCGTAGCTACCAATCCGCGGAATGGTGAACCCGGCGAGGTACGCGCTGAGAACACCGAGGCCGGCCGTGTACGAGAACCAGTACCAGCCCATCGCGCGGCCTAGAACCGCGTCTGGTGTCCGTGTCGTCACCCAGACGAGGAATCCAAATGCGAAGAACGGGTATCCCAACCCTCGAATTGCGTAAGCTACCAGCATGATCGGGTAGATTTTCGTCGCTACGCCGGCGGTCAGGAAAATGACATGAAAGATCACCCAAACGGCCAGTCCGATCATCATGACGCGTCTGGGTCCCCACGCTTCCACCAAGGCTCCAGAGAGCCACGACGCGAGGGCAACGACCACGCCGTACACGGCTACGAGCGTCGCGACGTCGGCGGTCGTGAAGCCAACCACCTCCAGATATGTTGCGAGGAAACCAACTTCGACTCCGTCACCGACCATGAAGAGCAACATGGCCACATATCCCCATGCCAAGGGCCGGACAATTCCTTGTCGTTCGAGCCACGGCTGCGCGGCGGAAACCCCGCGTTCACTCGGTTCATACATGAGAGTTCCTCGGATGGATCCGGACGACGAGCATCTGTGTGCCGCCGACCGAGGTGGACGTAGTTCGCTGTGACGGGCCGACTCTTTGCTCTCGTTGCTCGCCCTCGTGGACCTGTGGACTGGGTGCAGACAACGAAGGGCAATGAAGGTTTCCGCCGAACGATTGGCAGACCATAGAATTGTCTGCCTCGTTGTGTCAGTTGATGCATTCCGCGATGTGGAACGCGAACAAGGTATTCCGAACGAGAATCCTGTTTTGCGCCGTGGAAGCGTTGCCTTGTTCGTCGGATTCGCTGGCTTCTGGCAACGTGGCTCGCACTGTCGCGTCTCTCCCCGTCATTCACGTGTTGTCCCGGGTGCCTCCTCTGATGTGACAATGGTTTCGAGGTTCTGATGAGTCCGGACCCGCAATTCGGGCATGGATTCCGTTGGTTGGAACACATTTTCGTGACGATGAAGGTGAGGGTGATATACGTCTGGATGATCTTCCCCCGCCGCCGCTCCGGCCTTGAGCCTTGGCTGGCTACGGGATTCCAGTCGGGGCCCGGCGCTGTGCAGAGCCCGGGCCTAAACACTCAACATGCACCCAGGCAGAACAGGAGCTTTTAGAAATGCATTTGAGGAACTCACCGATAAATTTGGCAACCGCCGAATCTGCGATCCGTGCCGCGCTGGAGATGGCAGAGAGCGACGGGGTCGGAATCTGCGTTGCGATTGTCGACGACCGTGGTCATGACCTAATGGTCGTGCGTGACAAAGCCATTTGGTTCACCGCCGGCGCCGCGAGAGCCAAAGCCGCCACCGCAGCGCTCCTAGGGATGCCCACCTCCTCGTTTGCTGAGCTGGCCGGCGAGTACCCGGACCTCTCGCCCCTTATCCAGAGCCAGGTAAGGGAACCGATGACAACATTGCCGGGGGGAGTACCGCTGACCGTCGATGGCGAGGTGGTTGGCGGAATCGGAGTCAGCGGTGCAACGCCAGAACAAGATGCCCAGTACGCCCACGTTGGAGCTGAAATCTTCGTTCGAGCACAGAGGTCTGACACCCCGGTGTCAGGATGACGGGTCGCACTTCACCGGCCCTCTGCGCGGACTCCTTCCCCGCCCCTTTCCGTCCTGGTTTGTGATGACGAGTAGCTCGGGAAGCTATTCTCCACAGTGCCTCGGCGGTGGCGGTTTGCGTCGTCGCTCCATGCCCACATTCCCGCCGCAGTACATTCGGTAGTCAGCGGGGCGCTCCGTCACTATTGGTCTGCCGAACCGCCCGAACACCGGCTTCCCCACGATTCTCAACCACCAAGAAGGGGCGTCGGGGCATCCAACTAGTAGGCCGAGCAAGGCCACTTACTAGCCGGCGCGAGGGCCACGTTGATGGTCACATAGCCCAGATCGCTCCATCCCAAGCGGGTTTCCAAGTGCGGCCGCCCCGCAGACCGAGCGATTTTACAATGTCGACCCTGCGTTCCACGATCGAGATTCCTGCGACGGCGCCGGTTCTATGCCACGCCCCAATACAGGACTTCGTGCGCCCGCCTACACGAAGATGCTCCGACACGGGTTGAGTCGTTCGTCGAGTTTGGGCAGGCGTTCGTTCGTAGCTGCTGCGCACGAGGTTACGGGAAGAGGGCGAAATCCTCACCGAGACAACAGCTCACATCGTACGGAAGCGCTCGGCCACAGGAGCAGCCACCGAACATGGCCAAAGCCGTACGCCGGCACCTCCGGTTCGCGCAGAATGGTAGTCGGCGTACACGCGGATGAACCCGGGGAGCGGTGCAATGATCCGACGACGGCTCGGCCAAGCATTAATGGTGATCGCGCTCGCCTCCGCGGCCGTTTCGACCGCGCCCGTCCACGCGCAGGAACCGTCGCCAATCACGACGCCGGGCACAGTGACCGCGGCAACTTCCCTGCCGCACTCCTTCTGGATTCCCGGCGCCGCCAACGCATCAAAGCTCACGTACTGGTCCACAGGACCGCTGAACCGGCCCGCGTTGAGTACGGGCGCGCTCTTCCTGCCCCCCGGCGACCCACCCGAAGGCGGCTGGCCGGTCATCTCGTGGGCTCACGGCACTGTAGGTATTTCCGACCAGTGCGCTCCCACCGTGACCGGGACCGTTGGCAGTCCGTACCTCACGAACTGGCTCTCGCAGGGCTACGCGATCGTCGCGACCGACTACGTGGGGCTCGGCACGCCGGGAATCCACGCGTACCTGGACGGACCGTCGGCGGCGCACAGCGTGATCGACATGGTGCGTGCCGCGCGTGCGGTCGAACCGTCGCTCTCACCGCGGTGGTTGGCACTCGGACAGTCTCAGGGCGGGCAGGCCGCTATGGTCACGGCAGCGATCGCCACACGGTACGCACCCGAATTGGACTACCGGGGCGCGGTCGCGACCGGGGCGCCGTCCAATCTGGAGAACCTTGCACCACTCGTGGGGCCGGACTTTCCCCGCCTGCCACTGACCGGCAGCACCGTGTTCGTCTCGTACCTCTTGGCAGGACTCCGGGCGGCGCGACCCGATCTCGACATCGATCGCTACCTGACACCACGCGGCACGGATGCCCTGGCCCGAGCCGAAACCGACTGCTACCAGAACATGGCATCGGGCCTCGGCGACGTCACGATCGGCGATCTGGTGAACCGGCCCCTCGACGATCCCGCGGTGCTGGCTGCTGCTCGCGGCATGCTGGAGATCCCGACGACCGGGTACGACCGGCCAGTGTTCCTCGGGCAGGGGCTGACGGACGAGATGGTGCCGGCACCGCTGGCTTTGAAACTCGCGGCCGAACTCGCCGCCAACCGCCAGCCAGTCACATTCCGCACATATCCGAACGGTCATATCGAGACGATGCGGGCAGCGCTCCCCGAAAGCCTCTCCTTCGTCCGGAATCTCTTCCAGCCGTAGGTGAATCATGCGTTTCGTGAGAGCCTGTCCGACCCACTTTTCATCTTCTCAGCACCGTCAGGAGTGCGCGGCTGACCGAGGATCTGCCGAAGCCGAGCGTTGCAGCTATGGCGTCGAGGCTCTTGCCCCCGCCGCAGGTTGGACCGTCACCGAACAACGGGAGCGAGGCACGCCGAACACTGTTGTGGGAAACACGACCGCGCTCACGAGATCAACTCCGCTCGGATTGATTGGCAGTCTCCGCCTCGGCGGACACGCAAACGCTTGCTGTGAGCACCTTCCACTCCGGGTGCAGTCGATCGAGATTGCGATGTAGGCGCGCGAGCATTCTCCCCTAGAGCGGTGGCGAAACCGCACGGCTGCTGCACTCTTCGATAGTCCGTCACCGCTGATCAGGAGAGGCGAAGCGACAACACGAATTCCTGGCGGAGACCGGCGTGCCGTACCGGAATGTGCAGCGCGCCGCGATCGAACTCCTCAGGTCGAGGTCTGGTACCGCGGTGTGCCAATGGAGATTCTGGGGCTCGTCAGTTTCCGAAGCTCACGCCCGTCTCCGGTGTAGGTACATCTGTGCTGGGGATTGTCACAACCCATGATGCTTGTTGCACTGTGTAGACGGTGTAGGGGAACACGGTGAGGTAGGGCTCGATTCCTGGATAATCCGATATCCACATGCTCGTAGCTTCGCCGCTGCTGGTGCACGTTGCCAGAACCACGTATGAGCCGTCGGGGATGTCCGTCACGACCTGAGCGGTTGTCCCGGCGGGGATCTCGCCAGTGGTTCCAATCGTTTGACCCGCTCGCAGCGTGTCCTCGACCGGCGGCAACGTTCCTCCGGGCGCATTGCCGAGCAGTGTCCCGCAGTGCAGGGGCGCTCCCGAATTGTTGGTGATCGTGTTGGTCACTGTCGACCCTGATGCGGTGTACGCGAAGCTGACGTCCGCGGCGGTGGAAGCTGATGCGAGCGCTGGCACAGCCAAGCCCAGAGGAAGAGTTGCAGCACCGAGCAGTGCCGCGCGTGTGATCGAGCGCATTGGATCTCCTTCATCGTTCGCGATGAATCGTCATCACCGATCTTGACACAGAAACAGACTGACTACGCCGATTTCGAGAAATGTCGGCTCCTTTGTTAACGATCCGACCTGTATTTGCCTGCGTTTACCGCCCGCCTATGAGTCATCTGAGAAGCCGCACCCGTGGAGAAGGGCCCCCTTTACGATCACACGCGAAGGCCGATGGTTCAGCGCTCAGCCTGTCCAGGGCCGCCTATACGGCCCTGGGGCATCGAACAGACACCGATGCCGAGATGGCAACCTGACTTCTCTGACGACACGAAAATCTCGCTCAAGATGACACATGAACGATCTGCCGTTACGTGGCGATATGAACCAACTGGGGAAGCGTGCACGATAACTGCACCGACCAGCCCCCTACGACACGTGCTCCATGACGTTGGTAGACGCATTCTCTCGGTTGAAAATAATATGTAGACCGGTCTATTGTTGGCTCATGGCATCCAAAGGAGACCTGACAAGGGCACGGCTCGCAGAATCCATGCTCGAGCTCATCCAGACCAGCGGCTACAGCGGCACGGGCCTGAACGCCGTGATCGAACACGCCGCAGCGCCGAAAGGGTCGATCTACTTCCACTTCCCCGACGGGAAGGAAGGCCTGGGCGTCGCAGCGATTGAGCTCGCCACGAAGGCATTCGGGACGCTGATTGCAGAGGCCGCGATTTCCCGGGTCGATGCGGCCGAGGCAGCACGCGCCGCGATCGAGGCCCTGACGACCATCGTCAGCGAGAGCAACTTCCGGCGGGGTTGCCCGGTCTCTGTCGTCACCCTGGAGATGGGCGCGGAGAACGAGCGTCTGCGGCAGGCGTGCGCCGCTGCCTTTGAGTCGTGGATCGCCCTGACAACCGCGTTTCTCGAGGCCAGCGGCGTTGTCCCCGACGAGGCCCGATCCCTGGCGACCGTTGTTGTGTCGACGATCGAGGGGGCGGTCATCGTCTCTCGCGCTACGCAAAACACGCAACCCCTGATTTCGGCCGCTGACATCGTTGCGGAGCTCATCAACCAGCGCTGCCAGACCGTTGGCGGAACGCGATGACTCCACGCGACGTCTCCCGTCACGCCCTGGTCTTCGGGGCCTCAGGTCTGGTCGGTCGGCACCTCGTCCTGACCCTCGCCGAGGCTGGTACGAACGTCACGGCGGCAGTTCGGACCGCCGAGTCCGGGGCCCGTGTCGAGCGATGGGTCAGAGAGCATGGCCTGACGCGGAGCATCAGCACGACCATCGTCGACTTCGACGCTCCTGAAATCGTCGCGGGTGGCCCATCGGCGTTCCCTTTCATCACAGAGATCCACAACTGCGCCGGGTCCTACCGATTCGGAATGACCGCCCAGGAGGCACGCAGCGCGAACGTCGGCATCGTCGAGAAGCTGATCGACTTCGCCAAGGACCTCCCCAACCTGCAGCGCGTGATCCACGTGTCGGGCTACCGCGTCGGCGGACAAGACCCCACAACGGTTCCATGGCCCGACGATCACCGCACCGCGGTTTACAAGGACCTTGGCGCCTACGAAGCGTCAAAAGTGGAATCCGACGCAATCTTCCAGGCCCGAGCCCTCAAGCACGGAGTTCCCTGGACCATTGTCAATCCGTCCAGCGTGATCGGCGACAGCGCCACCGGGGAATCCGACCAGCACATCGGGCTGGCCAGCACAGTCGAGCAGATTTGGAACGGCACCGCAGCAGCGTTGCCTGGAAACGAATCGACGTTTCTCCCGATCGTCACGGTCGACTATCTTGCGGCCTTCATGACGGCAGCTGCGGTCGATCCCGCTGCTGAGGGCATGGCCTACTGGGTTCTCCACGACGACACCCCACCGCTAGCGGACCTGCTCACACACGTCGGTCGGCATCTCGGTGCGAAGGTCCCGCGGGTCAGGATTCCGATCGGCGTCATCAAGCGGCTCCCGCAGCAGATCACCAAGGCCGATCCCGAGACCCTCACCTTCATGTCCGCCGACCGCTATCCGACAGAGTCCGCCGTCGAGTTCGCCGACAGACACGGGATCCTGATGCCCGACGTGCTGGTGTCCCTCGAACGGTGGGCCGACTACCTGGCAGCGCATCGGTTTGGTGCCGTCATGTCCGCCGACCGTCGATTCGTCGACGTCGGCGGCCTGAGGACATTTGAGCTCGGCGTACGAGGATCGAGTCGGGTGATTCTTCCCGGCATGCCCGTGAACGCGGACACGTGGGCAGAGGTAGCTGCCGGCATCGAGGGGCGGGTCGTCGACTTGCCCGGCCTCGGCCTCAGTAGCGGGGCCGGCGTTCAGGACTGGGATGAGTGGCTGCCGGCGGTAGTAGCTGGTGAACCTGCTGACCTCGTCGGCCACTCCATCGGTGCGGCTGCTGCAGTAGTTGCGGCTGACCGGTTCCCGGCGCAGGTGAAGTCCCTCACGTTGATCGCACCGTTCTTCCTCCAGGCCCCGATGGGTTCCTCGGCCAGACTGAAGCCGCTCGTACGCGCCTACTTGCGACACGCAGACCCGGCACGGCTCTCACGCAAACTGACCGGATCAGAAGCGAGCGCGGATTCTCTCGTTTCCAGTCTCAGTGACCTCGAGCGAAGCAGTTCCAAGAGCGTGGCCGAGCATCTCGCCCGTGCGGGATCGAAGCGGTGGCGTGCTGAACTCCAAGAAGCGCTTAGGCGATTCAGTGGCCCGGTCCGCATCATCACAGGAAGCAAAGACCCAATCGACCCGGCCGCGGTTGCGCAGCTCGAGTCACTTCCGAACATCAAACTGATCTCGCTGCCGGGTGCCGGGCACCATCCGCAACTAACCCATACCGATGCTCTCGTCGATCTGCTCGAGGGATCGCTCGCGTGACATAGACGCCTGCGGTTTCAGCAGCTGACAGAGTCTGGCTGCGCAGTTGTCCGTAAGCGATGACGCTTGCGTCAGGCTTCAACCCGGCGACCGACGTGGAATGTCTCTTCGTGATGTGGGTATGAAACGGCGGTCAATCTTTTTCTCCTCGTGGTCTTCTTGACTGTCCTGGCATCATCCTTGGGAAATGCCACGGTGTTCGCAGTGCTCGCATATCGTCCATCGAGGAGCCTGATTGTGGGCACGGTATCGACTCATGCTGCACGTCCGATCTGCAGATTGAGCCAGTCCGAGATCCACTGCATCGCGTTGCGGCCGGCGTTGTCGACGACGAGAGAGTTGTAGTTCTGGTGGGCGCCGGAGGCGAAGAAGGACGCTGCTTCGAGCCCCTCCCCTACCAGAGAGGCAAGGTCGTTGGCGCCCTGTGAATTGGCCATGGCGGTCAACGAATTAGCCAGTGCTGGAAGTTCCAGGTCCTGCGTCTGAGCGGTATTGATGGTCGCGGCCGTCGAGGCCTGCTTGCCGAGCAATGCCGGATCAGTCTTCGTAGCTTTGCCGGAGAGCATGTTGACCGCGACAGAGGCGAGTTCGAGCCCGACCGGGACGAGACTGGTCATGACAGTTCCGGCCCCGATCGGGTCGGGGAGCTGTCCGGGCGGTGGGAACAGCTTCTCGACTGCGGCCCAAGCGATTTCCTGTACCCGTCCGACGAGGTTGGCGAGTTTGATGATGTCGACGCCTCCCAGGATCGACGCGACGAGCGCCGCGACCTTTGAGTAGCCGGACGGATCCGGGATTGCCGACAGGACCTGTGAGACCCATTTCAGATCGACGCCGGCGGCCATCTTCACCAACGGCGAGAGCTGGTTGTTCAGATCCCCGGCGATCTTGTGAGCGCCATGGGCGTCGAGCGCGGCGACCTTCTGCGGAAGAAGGTTCAGGTTTGTCTGTATCGCTGGCATGTCCAGGGCGGTGAGACCGGTGGCCACGTTAAGAACTTGGTTGACGACCACTGTGGGTTTGAGCAAGGAGAGGACTCCGGAGGCGGAACCAAGGACATCGCTCGGTGTCGCCAGGAGCGGGGCAATCTGGCTGTCGAGGGTGCCAGCGGCGGCCGACAGGGAGGTCAGGTCCGGAGATGGGGCCGGCATCGTCGTGGAACCCCTGCTGGCGAGTGTGCTCGCGGTGTCGGCGATCGCGGTCACTGTCGCGAGCGCACTGCTGAGATCCGATTGACCGGCATTGTCCAGAACCTGGCTGGCATTGTTCTCGACTGTCCCCGGGGGTGATGCAGCGAGCTGCCCGTTCGCCGCAGGATTGGCAGCCCCGGAGCCGAGTAATTCGGCAAGCGGGCTGATGGTGTTCGCCAGAGTTGCCGCTCTGGAGGCGACCCTCTCGAGGTCGACTGTGCCGTCAGTCTTCGACAGTTCACTGGTCAGATCGCCCGCGGCTGTGGCGAGGCTGGGAAGGTCGGCTTGGGAGAAATCCGACGCCAGCGCGGTGGCCAGGTGTGAATTGTCGCCTACCTGGCCGTCAACTCCAGTACTCGGGGCGTCAGTGAGCACTGAACCCAGCGACCCGAGCAGCGGGCTCGAACCTTTTTGGATCGAGCAGTAGAGGTCTTTCGGATCGCAGATCGACGCGACCCGGCCCGACAGCTTCCCCATGCCCTGCGGCCGCGGATCGGCGATCCCCTTTCCTGACGGTTTCGGGCCGATGACTGTTTCGCCGTTCGTTCCGGAACCTGGATCGGCGAGAAGCCCGACCGCGAGGACTTGCTCTGCCTTGATGGGTCCGGTGCCGTTGCCGATTTCAGAGGCAAGATCACCTGCGATGTCCGCGCCCTGGGAGTAGCCGGTGATGGTGAATTTGGTGTCGGAGCATTTCGCTGCGATCTCGGAGATCACGTCCTTCGCCCTCGTCAAACCATCAGATTTGCTGTCTGCGTAGGTTTTTCCGTTGTCGAAGGCTCGGGCCATGTACGGCAGAGTGTAGACCTGCGCCGCGCTACCGTTCGTGTCCGCGATGCTGTGGGCGATCGGTTTGAGCATACCGACCGGGATCGAGGGATCGGCGTCTTCTGCGGTTTCCCAGGTTCCGGGGATGAACAGGTTGAAAGTCTTCGAGCATCCGTTTGATTGGGCGGACGCGATGCCCGGCGACATCAAAGCGATGGAGGCTGCGACGACTGTTGCCGTCATCAGCATGCATACCGGACGGTGGATGGTCGAACCTAGGAACGGCATGAGAACCTTTCTCTACCAGGGAACACGATGTACCTGTCCGCGCGCGGACTGGTCTGAAGCGCCCGATTTCAGGTGAGGGCCGTCATGGTGCTGGACGGATCGACTCCGATCAATGCGCCCTGTGAAGAACTCAGCTGCGCGAGGGCCGGTGATCCCGTGTCTAGTGCGCATCCACGCCCGAGGCGCCGTTCCTGCGAGCTGAGGTGTCCAGTGGGGCATGTCCGGTGGGCGTTCCCAGCAGCGCTGGGTAAAGATGGATGGGTGAATGCTCCAGCCGAACTGCCCGCCGACTACGCCCAGCTTCTCGATCATCTCAAGTCGCACGTTCGGCAAGCGCGAGTGCGCGCCACCCGAATCGTCAACACCGAACTGCTCAGCCTCTATTGGGACATAGGGAACGCAATCGTGCAGCGTCAGGAGGCCGAGGGCTGGGGTTCAAAGGTGATCGACAGGCTCGCCGTCGATCTTCGATCAGCCTTTCCCGACATGCGTGGGTTATCGCGGACCAATCTGAAGTACATGCGGCAGATGGCGAGCATCTGGGGTCGCGATGCAATTGGCCAACAACCTGTTGGCCAATTGCCGTGGGGTCATGTGACGGTATTGCTCGACAAACTCGATAACCGGTCCGACCGCGACTGGTATGCATCGGCCGCTGCTGAACACGGGTGGTCGCGCAATGTACTGCAAAATCAGATCAACAGCGGTTTACGGCGCAGGATCGGTGCGGCACCGTCGAATTTTCAGGACCATCTTCCGGCCGAGGATTCCGATCTCGCTCAACAGTTGGTGCGTGACCCGTACGTCTTCGATTTTCTCGACATCACCGAACGCGTCGCAGAGCGGGAACTGGAGTCCGCGCTGATGCGACGTCTGGAGCAGTTCCTCCTCGAACTGGGACACGGGTTCGCTTTTGTCGGGCGCCAATACCATTTCGAGGTCGGTAATCAGGATTTCTACATCGACCTGTTGTTCTTCAACTGGGTGCAAGCGAGGTTCGTCGTCGTCGAGTTGAAGGTAGGCAGGTTCGAGCCGGAGTATGTCGGAAAGCTCGGCTTCTATGTTTCGTGGATCGACGACAACCTCCGCAACAAGGACATCCACGCACCGACTGTGGGAATCTTGCTCTGCGCGGGCCGCAACGACAACGTCGTCCGGTATTCACTTGCCGGAACAACTGCACCCCTCGCCGTAGCCGACTACACCTATGAGACTCTCCCCTCCCAGGTTCGCGCTCTCGTTCCCACCGACGACGAGATCGCCGCAGCTGTGGAAGCCACGGTCTCCGAACTCGACTCCCAACTGCCCGTCAAACCTGACAACTCCGGCTGAGAGGCGCCATTCGATTCCGAAGCTGGCCGAAATATCCTCTAGTGCCGAGATCGATATCGGTGTTTCGCACAAGGGTCTGCGAACGCGATGCCTGGACCTGCCCGGTGCGTCGAGGGGCAGGGCAGTTCTATGTCCAGTCGATGTGGACGGATTCGATGGAATCGAAGTGAAATCCGAAAGTGTCGCCGTACTGGTCGAATCCCTTGTTTTCGGGGTAGTCCATCGTGGCGTGACGTTCGAGGATCGCAACCACCCGGGCATGATCATCGTTGGCCAAAGCCATGGCGAGTTCCCGTGTTTCGTCGAGACTGAAGGGGCTGTCGGAGTTCGCGAAGTCGAGGGTACGCACTCGGTAGTCGTAACCTTCTTCGGAGCCGTTGCGGACGGACACTCCCCCACGGACTCGGATGGTGGCCTTTTTGGGTTGTCCGTCGGGTCGCAGGACGCCGGCGCGGTCCATGATGTCGCGGGCTTTGACGTTCTTGAGCTTCTTTTTCGCGTCCGCACGTAGTTCGTTGGTTTCCCCGGAGCGGTAGCGAGAGACCGCTGATCGTGAACGGCCGATTTTCTTGGCGACAGCATCGATTCCGCCGAGGCGTTCGATGGCTGCTCGCCGTTGGGCGCGTTCGGTGACGTCGGGGTGTGGGATTCGTCCTTGCTGCGCCCAGCGGCGCAGTGTTCGGTCAGAGGGGGGCTTTCTTCCGGCGTCGATAGCTGCTTGCCGTAGGCCTTCTTTGCCGATTTCGGTACGGATCTGGCGTACGGAGACTTTGCTGGTGAGTCCGGCCAATCCCCCGCTTTTGACTGATTTCGATTTTTCGACACCACTGGTCGCTGCTGTCGAGACAGATACGTTGAGGCCGTCCAAGCCGACAGTTTTCTGTGCGGGTTTGGTTGATCGTGGTTTCGGAAGATGCAGGGCCACTATATGTTTCCTTCATCTTCGTCGGTGAACGCAGCTTTGAGTGCGAGGTTGATCTCGTGGGTGTCGCGGGCGTCGGTCAGCATGACAGTGATGTCCTCGGTGAGCGGGGCGTGCTTTTCCAGAGTCATTTTCCCGAGTGCGTCACTATCGTCGGCGATGTCGATGCCCGGGGGCAGGGGGTAGACCCAAGAATCGGTGACCGTGCGCAGCGGCCAACGCCCGGTTTCGCGCGCGATGCGCATCGCGACGCGGCGACCTCGCCAGCGGCAGTGCGCAATGATCGCTGCCCGCCAGAGCGGTTGGTGATGATGTTGCATTTGTTTGGCGGTCCACATGTCCGGGTTGACCATTCGGCCGATGTAACCCTTGTAGCAGGCGCCGATGAACCGTTTCATTGCTGTGTCGCCGGTGTCGACGGCAACTTTGCGGGCTTCTCTCAAGAGTTTCGCCCACTTGTCGAGGGCCCGACCTTGTTCGGGGTAGACCCATGCTTCGGTGATGTCGAGGTCGTCGAGTTCTGCGCCGATTCCGCCATCTGCGATGGAGGTTTGCAGTGCGTCGAGGCTGACGGTGGTGATCCACGTTTGCACAGGTTGGTCGGCGAGCATGTGTGGGTGAGGCAACGGTAGAGCGGGTGGCAGTGCCAGCATGTCACCGGGTGGGAGGGTTACATGCCAGAGTCCGAACGGGGTTTTCGATTGCCGCGCAGCGTCGAGCGCGTTCTCGCCGCGAAGATGCCGAGGTTTTCCGTAGCCGAATTCGAGCATGCCAGCGGAAGCGAGGTATGCCGCTCGTTGGTCTATCGATACCAGTTGTGTTGCGTCGGAGAGTTCTTCGCTGCCCGGGATGCGGGTCCATCCGACTGCAGGTTCGAGATCTCCGCGGGGTTCGCCGTCCAGTGGTGGGACGGGTCCACCGACGGTGACGACGATTCCTTTACCGCTGCGGGTGCGGTCGCGTTTGATCTTGTCGACGATGGCGGCGCCGGTGCGTGCTGGGGTGGGGCCGGGTAGTACGCCGAGGTGTTGTGCGCACCAGGCGAGTCGGCGTCCCAGTTCCTGTGCAGCTGGCAGGTCGTCGTCGGGGAGGTAGGTTCCGGCGGTGGGTGATCCGAGGATCCCCATGTCTCCCACTCGATTGCCCCATCCGAAGTCCTTGTTCCAGTAGGTCCATACGTAGGGTTCGATGAAAATGTCGACCATGGACGTGAAGTTCCCGGTGGTGCGGGAGAGGTGAACGACGTGGCCGGGTTCTCCGCGGAGTTCCCATCCTGCGGTCAGCATCGGGGTCAGCGTGGCGTGGAGGATAGCTGTGAGTTCTTCGGCCGCGCGTGTGCGGAGGATTTCCATGTCGTCGACGTCGTCTTCGCTGCCTGGGTCGATGATCCATCCGAGCATTTCGCAGGCTTCGATTCCGACGATCCAGATCTGTGCCGGTGCGCCCAGCGGGGTGAGCGTTGCCCATCTGATGAGTTTGTCGAGTTTTTCGATGGAATCGACTGGGCCGGTGAGTGTATGGCCGGATGGTGTATAGGTGCCGGCTGCTGTGACAACGACGGCGTGGCCGTCTGCTGCCTCGCTGGCGGGAGGTAGGGCGGTGGGTTCGGTTGCGTCCCGTTCGGACGCCGGGGTGGGTTCGGGTTCCACGTCTTTGGAGCGCTTGTCCGGAGGGTCGACGATATCGTCGATGGCTGGGATCTCAGCGGCGTCGGAACTCGTTTCGAGAGAAGCGATGTCGTCAACGTCGAACAGTGCAGGCTGGTCTGGCTCGGGAATTTCGTCCGAACGGGTAGCGGATTCTGGTATTTCGAGCTCGAATAGCGCGAACTGCTCCCTTTTCTTCAGCGCCATGCTGCATCCTTTCCGTTCACTGTCGTCCTCATTCGAGATCGAATGCGGCGCGCACGGCTATGGACAGTGATTCTTCTTGTGCTGGCAGAAGATAACCGATGACGTTGCCGAGTGCACTGACGGGAATGGTGGTGATGTGATCGCAACTGACCACCGCGTCGGCGGATAGTCCGTTCGCGGCACTGACGGACACCTCAGTGGACAGTCCTCGGATCTCGTCGGTGATGGGCGCTACCGTGACGGTCCCGAGGTGTGGACGGACCACCTGTCGGGTGAGTACGAGGACCGGGCGGACTGTGTCGAGGTCGGCTTCGTGAATTGGTCGCATCAGCTCAGGCCTGTTGACTGCGGATTGGCGGCGTGGTGAGCGAGAGAACTCAGGTCATGTTCGGATGTGGCGTTCGCGAGAATCTCCGCGTCACGTGCGGCGATCTGTCGGCGACGCTCGCGTTCGAGAGCGCGCAACACTACCGAGGCCCGCGAGGTGGCGCGGTGTTCCCTGATTTCGTCGTCGAGAAACGCCACGATCTCGTCTGGTAGTCGTACCGCGATCTGCGTGCTCATGTGTCCAGGGTACCGAAGTGGGATTCGCTTTGGTACCACGATCGTGTGCGATTTGAGGAACCGATCATTTCAACGCGGATGCCCGCATCGCTCGCATCCGCCAGGAGACGACCGAGAAGTTGCTCGCCGCGGATGCCACCCGGGCATCGTCCTTGGCGGCGCTCAAGAGTCGCGGTGAATCCGTCGCGTCGATCGTGAAGATGACCGGACTTACGAGTATCGAGGTCAACAAGTTGCTGAAGCTGGCTCGTACGGCCGGCGGGACTCCGGCAAAGGATTCGTCCAAAGCTGACTCCGCGAAGAAGGATGAAAAGGCTTCGGCTGAGCCTGCTTCGAATACATCGGATTCGTCTCCTACTGCTGTCGCCTCCTAGTCGACGGTCCTGCGATGGTGACTGCGATGCGGGTTGTCCCCGGTTGGGTGTCAGCGACCGATTGTGTGTTGCCTGAGATCGAGCGGAGCGGGAACGGAAATCTCGGGCATCCACATGAGGGAATTCGCTGTCCCCGGTTGGGGGCAACTCGCGCCGACGGATCGGCCGGTCCCGGAAGCGTTAGGTTTTCTCGATGACGAACCCGGAGGACCTAACGCTTCCGGGCGTGCAGGGTCTTGGTCGCCAGGAAGATCGGCGTGATGGATTGTCACTGCCGGCCCCTGACGATCGGGAGCGGGAGCGGTTCGAGCGGTTCATTGTTCGCGGCCCTGGTGAGCGTGACTGCCATTTCTGGACAGGTTCGATTTCTGACGACGGTTACGGTCGATTTTGGATCAAGCGCGATGGCCGGCAGCGGGTCGTCCGTCCACATCGGTACGCGCTGATGCTCGAACTCGGTCGGCCTCTCGAAGATTCCGAGATGGCGATTCACGAGGTGTGCGACAACCCGATCTGTGTTCGGGTCTCGGAAGCGTTAGGTCGTCCGCATGTTGTGCTCGGCACGCAATCTCAGAATCTTGCGGGGATGGGCGCGAAGGGACGTGGTGGCGGGCGCGGGCAGAGCTGGCATTGGTACGGGCCGGATCGTGCGGCGCGGGTTGCTCGGTCGCGAGCGCTGCGGGAAGCATTGCGCAACGGTTGGGATGCGGAAGCAGTTCAAGCGGTGTTGCGCCACACAAGCACCGCGACACTTTTTTGATGAGCGAAGGGCACCAGAAGATGAGCGAGAACTTCACTCCGCGTGAGCGGTCTGCTGTGGAAGCGGCCGTGTACCAGGCAACGAAGCACACGCAAAGGATCACCGATGCGGATCTCGTTGCGGTCGTCGCAGGTTTGACCGGAGTCTCGGTTGCGCAGACTCCGCATACCGACATCGCGTTTCCGGCGGCGGGAGATCCGGACGAGCTTTTCCACTGACCGGCGCAAGACGCGTCCTGATCGCCGGGACGCGCAGTGTTGCGCAGTGGTTGTAAGGGCTCGATGCCCGAGCAATCACCACCACGCACGGGGGCGGCCCCGACTCTCTCGAGTTGAGTCGGGGCCGCGTTTTTGTCCGTTCAACTATTCGGTGTCGAGGTCGATTCCCATCGACCGCGCTACCTCGACGCCGATGGTGGCAAGTTCGGCGATCGCCTCCGGCTTGATTCCGGCCGTGCGGGACGCTTCGAGCAGCTCGAGTAACGTCGTGAGGCTGGCGTCGACTCCGATAGCGCTAGCAGCGTCGAGCGCAATTCCGGCGGCGATTCCGTCGCCGTCGACGTATGCGGCCAACCCCGCAAGAGTGAGGGCCTGGACTCGGTAGTTTCCTCGTAGGTGCGCGGCGATGGTGCCGAAGGCGTCCGTTGCGGCTTGCGGGCTGATCGTGACGATTCCGATCATGGCGTCGCGGTGGTGCGGGTCCGCTGCCGCGCACAATCCGGCGCGGGCGGCGAGGTCGAGACTGGGGACCTCGAAATTGCGCACGATTGCGGCGATTTCCGTGATCGTGTTTCGTGCGAAGTCCTCGCCCTGCTCGGCTGCGGCGTCGCGGGCTGCGTCCATGTCGGCGGCCTCGTCCTCGCGGTAGCGGGCTTCGATGTCGGCGCGGCTGCTCGACGTCTGACGTCCGCTCATGATTCGGTTCATGCTGACCTCCGACAGGATCGGGTCTGCGGTGCGTCCGCTCTCCTCGCCGGTGATGTCGAACCACTCCGCTCCGATTTCGAGAGACTCGGCGACAAGGGTGCGGACGCTGCGGATTCCCATGCTGTCGAGCTCGCGCTGAGCTGCCTCGATCTGATCGAGTCCGGCGGCGGCTACCGGACCGGCGCCGACGACAACCCAGATAACGGACGTGACTGCGGCTTGCTCGAATGCAACGCGGTAGTGGGTTGCAGCGTCGGCTCCGATGACATCGGTGCGCGCAACGAACGCGAGGGTGACCGGTGATCCGGTGAGAGCGATCATCACGACGGAATTGACGGGGACGAATCCGAGCAATGCCGGGATTGCGGCCAAGACGTCCGTGGCGGTCCTCAAACGGATGTTCTGCATGTCGTTCCCCTTGCTGTGAAAGTGACCGGGCCTCGTGCCCCGCCAATTTTTTTCGCCTTCTGGCAAAGGAGAATCGCGTCGGCATGAGGGGGCCGGAGTGCCACCCCTGGGCCGAGAAAATTTCGGCGGGAGCTTGCGAGTGGCGAAAATTTCTCGGAGCCATCGGCCGGCGCTTGCGCCGCCAGGGGTTGCGCGCAGGTCACCGCCGACGAGAATCGGAAGGCCAGAAGGAGAAACAAATCAACGCTTTTCGCTGGTGCGGAGCGCAGCGGAGTTCATTTCGGGGGGACACCGAAGGTGGCCGGCCGCCGGGCAGGCGTCGCCCGGTCCGGCACTCCGTCGCCAGACCGGGCCGATCTCAGCGAGGTAGCTTCGCTGCATGACAGTAAAGATCCAAAACGGAGCTACCTACACGATGGTTTGTGAAGCACCTGAAGGGTGACATACCCAGGGTTGAGATCGACTGGCGTTGACGACATAGGCGGTCGAGCCTCAAGCTCAGTCATGCTTCAATCCAAGTATCTCCGAGCCAGCGCAGTTGTAGCTGTATCCGCGGCGGCGCTTTTCCTGCTGGTGGAGGGCATTATTCGTGGTGACTGGATCCAGATCTTGTGGATCACTCTGGTTGTCATTGGCTGGATCGCCTGGTGGCGTGACAAGAGCAAGCCAACATCGGTACGAAATGGCCTTGGGTCACGACCCCGGATGCTTGGTCAAGTAGTGGCGAGTGCAGCATTAGGTGTGATCGGGGTCGTGCTGCTGATTACACAAGATGCTGTCTTCACCCGTATCTCTGGTGGTCTCCTCATCGCGTCGTCTGTCTGCTTTGGAGTTGCTCTGTACTACAGATGGCAACCGGGGGAACGAACTCTTGGCCCGCACGTCGACTAGCTAATTTCTGCCTTAGACCTTGTGGATAGTTATGCGCTACTTGGTGTCGTCTCTCATTCGATCGTTTTGGCGCCACTGTGCGGCATTGGGCCTTCGTCAACGACGATCAAGAAGGAATTAGCATCCACACATGCACGTCGACATCGAAGGCACCACCCGGATCGCCCGCCTCGCCGCAGAATTCGACTGGACCTGGGCCGTCGACGACCTCGAACCCTTCTGCGCACAGGCTGGATGGGAGCTCGTTGAATTGGATCAAACCGGCGCCTCGATTCGGACCGGCCTCCGTGTCGGTCGGCCCGAATCGATAATGTTCGGGCGGCAACACAGAATGGATTGGATCTCGATCTTCGTCTCGGACGTGGCAGATGATGCTACGCCCATGACAGTGGTGCGCCCGCTGCTGGACGAAGGGTTCACGAACCTCGATGTGGCATTTACCGCACTCCTGGGAACAGCCACGAGCGCCGAACCCGAACCAAAGGCAGCTCTCCGGTGGGACCTGCCGAAAGCGGTCATTTCACTGCACCTGGGTGTCAATGCGATCGACTTGCGTCTGACGAGTCCGGGGTATCAGGCATGGGTGGATAAGCCCGAACCGGAGTACGAGGACTAGCGATCGAGGTCGGCGAGATCGCATCCGGTGCGGCCAATGTCGACAGATCGATGCGCAATTGAATGGGCTGGCCCGGATTCTGCGGCTACGCGGTGGTTCTCGATGGCACAGGAGTGTTCGACACGCACAGCAACGCTGCTACGCCAACGTCGAAGCCAGCGCACAGCATGGGATACCACTGTGGTAGCCGTGAAGACCCACCTCGATCGTGTCCGTGATCGAAAACTGCATGCCCAAGCCATCCGCCAGCGGTCAGCCGCGCAGCACCCTGTGCCGGCAGAATGCTCGCACCGACATAGACCGCTGCCGTCGCCAACACCGCAATCCACTCACGGGTGAGCACAGCCGAATCCGCAGTACGCCCCAGGTGCGAGATCGGATAGACAACTGCAGCGCCCACCAGCCCCGCGGCATAGACCACTGTTCGATGTGTCGGATTCCGACGAGAGATTGAACGGTCTGCGGCGATGCTCAGAAGGCCACCGGCAGCAAACGCTAGGAAGCGAACGTGCGATCTTTGGCTCACTCGTGTGTTCATTGAGACCACTGAATCAGAACGGTGAATCCGTCGCACGGCTTCGCCGCCGATTGATCGGTTGGGTAATTACGCGCATATTCGGATGTCTCTTATTCGATCGTTAAGCGCACAAATCCGGCGGACGGACAACGGGACTACTACTGGCTTGGCGACAACGGGCAAGAGATCGAACTGACAGACGACGAGACCGCTGAACTCCCCTAGATCCCTGGTGATGGGTGAACATCTGCTGCTCCACGATCGTCTCTACCTTCGGGGCGCTCACCATCGGAATCGGATTCCGTGCGGTGCGGCGGCGCGCTCGACGCGGCCGTAAACCCGATTCACCCGTGAGGGGGCGATCTGTCCGGCGTCGTAGGCGCGGCGGGTCGCGACGGCGAGCAGGGCGACGGCTTCGCGGGCGGCTACTTCGCGCGCGAGGGTGAGCCACCCGATTTCGGCTTGCATCCCTACTGTGCTCGTGGCGGCGGTGATCTTTGCGGTCAGCGTCTCGAGGATCTCGGCGGCCGCCATTCCTGAGGTTGTGATCGCGGGGTACGCGGTGTCGATGGTGTTGCTGTACATCGTGTCGGCGCGCAGCTCGTCGGTGATGGTGCTCATGTCGTTGCCCTTTCGTAGACTTGCGGGGCGACACCGGGCGGCCTCTTACCGCCCGGTGTCGCACTGTGTTTGTGGGGTGCTGCCGTCTAGGCGGCTGCGTTTGTGGGGTGCTGCCGTCTAGGCGGCTGCGGCGTCGTCGGCGTCGGGTTCGAGTGCCTCGGCGAGGGCGTGGACGGTCGCCAGGACTGCGCGGGCAGTGTCGGTGATGACCTCGAGGTCTCCGTTTCCCCATCCGGCGATGTAGCCGATGCTGTAGTCGGTGGTGTCGAGTCCGAGCAGTCCGGCCAGGACGTAGGCGACGGATTCGGCTTCGACTTCGGCGCGGCCTCGGTGCAGCTCTGCGGGGTCAATGTCTCCGCTGGCGTTGCATGAGCGCGTGGGCGGCTTCGTGAATCATCGTTTGCGCGGCTTGGGCGTCGCTGATCGTGTCGTCGACGATGATGCGGCGTGATCCGTCGAGGCTGGTGCGGCCGCTCGTTTCTCCGGCGATGTGCTCGCGGGTGACGGTCCATCCCTGTTCGGTCATCACCTGCGCGATGCGGGTGTAGATGGTTGCGGGGTCGTCCCCTTGTAGTCGGGTGGTGATGGTTTCTGCTGCTTGGGCGGGGTGTCCTTCGATCGGGTCGGTTTGGGCGATGTCGAACACGGACAGGATCGGGAACCGTGCTGCGCGGCGGGTGGTTTCCTCGCCGGTCTCGGTGTCGGTTTCGGTGATCTTCTTGGTCGAGTAGCCGAAAATCTTGATCGACTTTTCGCCCTTGCGGACCTGTCGTCCGAGTTCTTGCCACTTGCGGAATCCGGCGACCTGGCTGGCATCCGGGGCCTGCGAGAAAATCAACATGACGTTGTTGAAGCTGTACGCGTGGAACGCTGCTGCGGCGGTCAGGTAGGCGGCCCATGCATCGGTGTCGGTGAGCTGGGCGACCTTCGCGGTGATGCTCTCGTGCAGTGCGGCGGCCTGCTCGCGTCGCGCTGCGCTCTTGTCTGCCGTGGTCTTCGCACCCATAACTTTCAACCTCCGCTGATCCGGTGGCGTCCCCCTGCTCGGTGGCCGCCATTTTTTTGCCCTGCTGGCAAAGGAGAATCACGTCGGCATGAGGGGGCCGGAGTGCCACCCCTGGGCCGGGAAAATTTCTCTGCGAGCGTGCGAGTGCGGGTTGAGAAAATTTCTCGGAGCCCTCGGGCCGGCATCGCCGCCAGGGGTTGCGCGCAGGTCACCGCCGACGAGAATCGGAAGGCCAGAAGGACAAACAAATCAACGCTTTTCGCTGGTGCGGAGCGCAGCGGAGCTCAATTCGGAGGACACCGAAGGTGGCCGGCCGCCGGGCAGCCAACACACCGCCGGTAACAGGCCAGGCGTTCGCACCTCCTACTCGGGCGGCTGGCGGGGTGATTGTGCGGGAGCGACGGAGGCCGGCCACGCTTGGTGTCGCGGTAGCTCTGATCAATCTTGGATTGAGATTTCTCGCCACAGTATCGAAGTTCATTCGATGATGATTCACCGGCTTTAACATAATCCGATTGCATTCTTTCCGCTTATCGATACACATTATCTCCGGGCAATAACTTTAATGGCGTTTAATGCGCGTTCTCATTTTCCCTAACGTCGCGGGGATGCTCGGCATGTAGTACTGTAATGACACCTACCGGAGCTGTGACCTGCTGGTTCGGCGCCCACACAGGGGGCTACCGGAATTGGCTTGGCGCTGTTATGGTTGGTTTCCGTTCACGGGCCTCGTGATCGGTTCATAACCAGATTGATTGGAAGGAACGCCACACATGTGTGCTTTTTCTGTCGATAGACAATTCAACTGGATCAATAGGAAGCGGGAAAGATATGAGCGACGGTTATAGAGAAGATATTAGTGAGGGTGCGGCCGGTCGATGGGGTTGGACACGTTGGTGGTCCAAGGTCGAGCGGTCCAAGGTGGTTACTGGCGGCGAGAAGACAATTTTGATGATTGACCTGCTGATACAGGGTCTCTGGTGGTGTCTCCGGCCGGCAGTGGAAGCGCTGGTATCCGCAGGTCCAGATTTGGTCGTGTTCGTCGTCCCTGTGCTGGTGGGTGCGGGATTTTCGTTCTTCGCGGCGTGGGCTGTTTTCGGGTTGTTGATGCTTGTTCGGTGGTTGATTAGGAAGTACTGGCCGGCTCGGCAGCAACGCCTGTAGTGATTTAGTCGCGGTTTGATCGCAGGGTGAAGGGCACGTCGCCGCCGGGTTAAGCGGCGGCGGCGCGCTTCTCTCTGGTTTTCAGGTTACGTGCGAGTGTGTCTGACACGAGTCGGAATCTGTCCTACGGTGGGTTGATGAATCAGTCAACGCCGGTGACGCAGCCGTGTTTAGAAGTGATCTCGCCGGGCGTTGGGTGCGGTGGGGTGTGGGTGTCGATGCCAACTGTGGTCGGCGGTTCACAGCGTTCGGGGAAGTGTGAGACGTGTGGGAGTACCCGGCGGACGCCGAACGTGCCGACAGTTTCGTATGTCGTCGATGCGGCTGACCTGCGCTGACTCCGCGCAATCGCGAGGGTCAGTCTCTGCCGAGGTCGTGTTCGCGTTTCGGTGTGGCCGGCCGTTTCGGTGTGGTGTCTTCGGGGGCCGCGCTGCGGGCACGGTGCGTGGGTGATGCGGGGAAGCTCATGCGGGCGCGGTTGGCGATGTCGCTGAGTTCGTTGGGGTTGTAGGGTTCGCGGTTTCCGCTGCGTAGGTGCTCGATCATCGCTTTGTGGTGCTCGGCTACCTCGAGGTGGATGACGTTGCCTTGAGTTTTGGCGAGGGTGGGTGGTTCGGTGTTGTTGCGGTGTACGCCGGGGGCGAGGACGTCGCGGAGTGGTGTGTGGGTTGCTTCCATGGCGACGTAGCGGGCTGCTTGTACTGCGGAGGCGTGGACTTTTTGCCAGTCGATGGTCCAGCCGGAGGATTTGAGGAGTTCGTCGAAGAAGACTCGTTGTGTGCGGGAGTTGCCGTCTCGGAATGGGTGCAGGACGGTGGTTTCGCCCCAGTGGTAGGCGAGTCGGTCGACGGCGCGGTCTTTCGGGAGTCCTTGGGGGAAGTTGTCTTTGGCGATTCCGCGGAAGATGAATGCGGCTTGGTTTTCGATGTGTTCGGGTCGGCAGTGTGGGAGGTTCATGCCGACGGCGCCGGTGTCGCGGGTGCGGAGGGTGCCGGCCCAGTCGTAGACGTCTTGCAGGATGAATTGGTGGATCTTTTTCAGGTGTTCGAAGTCGAAATTGCCTGCGATGGGCTGTGTTTCGAGTTGCAGGATGCGCTGATAGGCGGCTGCTCGTTCATCCTCGAGGAGTGCTTGGGGGTCGGTGTGCCCGAGTTTGTTGATCAGGACCCCGGTTTCGGGGTCGACGTACGGGTCTTTCAACTGCGGGCAGCTCGGCGGCGGCGGTTTTCGGCGAGGACGAGTGCGACTGCTTCGTCGCCGGTGATTTCTCCGCGTAGTTGCCGGCGTCCGATTTCGATGTCGTAGTCGGTGGGTTCCATGCCGGCCATGCGGTGGCCGGCGGTGGCGGCGGCGATGGCTCGGTCGATCTGGGCTTCGGTCATGTGCGACTGTGCGTTGCGTGCAGTGGTCACCGGTGCTCCTTCGTCGACTCGGGCGAGTGTGGTGGTGCGCGGGGGAGCTGCGCACCGTTCTCTATTCTACCTGATCATTGCCTGTTTCCTGCGGTCAACAACGGTTGTGGGGCGGTGTTCAGAACAGAGTGTTTTGGGTTTGTGCGGCTGCGTTGTCGGTGCGTTTCTCGTAGGCGGCTGCGAGGGTTTGCGCGGCGGTGGGGCTGCATCCCATTTCGGTGCCGATTTCGTCCCAGTCGGCACCGTGGTGGTGCAGCTGCCAGGCGTCGTGCTCGTCGTCGTTCATGTTCTGGGTTCCTGTCTGCTCGTCGAGGGCGACCTTCGGAGTTTGGCCGCTTTCAGGAAGCTGTAGGTCGAAAGGGCGAGTAATCCGACTCCGGCGATGAGGGTTCGGCTGGTTCCGATGGTGAAGTCCAGGGCTGCGACGGCGAGGGCGAGGACACCGAAGATGCTGTGTTTCACCACCCCCGGCCTGCTGATTCGCTGATCTGGCTTGTCTGGAGTGTTCATGCTCGGCCTTCGCGGATGGCGGCGAGGCGTTGGGAGGCTGCGCGGCGTTCGCGGCCGATGCTGAGCAGGTGCTCGAACAGTTGGTCTTCGGGGAGTTCTTCGGCGGCTTGGGCGAGGGATCGTGCTGCTTCGCGGAATCCGCGGCGGTAGGCCTGGGTGAGGACTGCGGCGATGTTGTGCTCGAGTTCAGCGGACGGGACGCCGATGGTGGTGATGTCGGTGAGTGCTTTGGTGAGCTGTTTCCCGAGGTGCCCGCTGGTGCGTCCTTCCTGCTGCAAGGTGGTGAAGACGTGGGCACTGTTGTGAGGTTTGCCGGCAGTGACTAGCTCCTCGATGGCGGTGAACAGTGCTGCGTTCACGGGTCGGTAGAAGTCGGCGCTGGTCAGAGCTGCGACGGCACGCTTCGCACTCTCGGCCGGCGCCCAGAGCAGCGAGCAGAGGAGTTGAGCCTCGACGTCGAGGGCGGTGCTGTATTCGTCGATCTCGCCTTCGTTGTCGGTGAGGTCGTCGAAGTCGGGGACGGTGGCCAGTGAGAGTGTCACGTCGGGGTCCTTGCTGTCGCCGGTGGGCATGGGAGGTCAGGGTCGCGGTGAGGTGAGTTGCCGGTGGCTGCGCAGGATCTCGGCGGCTGCGCGGAGGTTGCGGGCTGCGTCCTCGAGGTGAGTTGCGATGTCCTGGTCATGGCCGGCAACAACTTCGGCGGTGTCCGTGCCGGGGGCGGTGTAGAGGGTGTGTAGCTCTTCGCGTGCATCACTGATTCCGGCGAGGGAGTCGTCGAGGGCGGCGAGCATGGTGCGGAGTTTGCGGTCGACGGATTCGCTGTCGCGGCGGAGCTCGGCGTCGAGTGCGCGGTCGACGAAGTCTGCATCGGGGGTGAAGGTGAATGCTGCTGCGGTCATGGTGTCCTCCGTAAGTTGTTGGATGGTCCGGAAGTGCTGGGTGTGGCTGATGGTGTCCTGCCTTATGTGGCTCGAAACGAGTGGCCGCCCAGCGCTTCGGGACGCCCTGGCTGCTGATTGAAAAATGTGCTTCGAGTGCTGTTTACGGAGATGACGGTGGGGTGTTCCTCGGGCCTGATATGAGTAGGCGACATGGAGGAGCGATGAGAGAAACTCACACCCACGCATGGGTTGGAATCGACGCCGGCAAGGGCCATCATTGGGCGGCAGTGGTCGACGAAGCAGGGTTGATCGTGTGGTCGCACAAGATCATCAACGACGAGACCGCGATATTGCACGCGCTGAGCGAAATTCTGGCCTTGGCCGACGAACTCCATTGGGCGGTAGATATTTCCGGTACCTCCTCGACGTTGTTGCTTGCTCTTCTCGCCGCGCACGGACAGAGTGCGGTTTACGTCCCTGGTCGCACCGTCAACAGGATGTCCGGCGCGTATCGAGGGGAGGCGAAAACCGATGCCCGCGATGCCTATGTGATCGCGGAAACTGCTCGACACCGACGCGATCTGTCTGTGTTGATTCCACCGGCCCAGCTGGCCGCGGAACTCGCGCTTTTGACCTCGCATCGGACCGATCTCGTCGCTGACCGAGTCCGGCTGATCAACCGTCTGCGTGACACTCTCACCGGTGTCTTTCCTGCGCTCGAGCGGGCTTTCGACTTCGGGCGTCACAAGGGCGCGTTGGTGTTGTTGACCGGTTTCCAGACGCCGCGCGGCATTCGGCGACGCGGACGCGTTCGTTTGAGCTTGTGGCTCGGTAAACGTGGGGTACGCGGGGCGGACGGTGTCGCCGAGATTGCGTGGGAAGCGGCGTCCGCGCAGAATGTGGTCCTGCCTGGTGAGGCTGTTGCGGCGCAGTTGGTGGCCGATATCGCCGACAGAGTCCTCGCAGTGGACGTCCAGCTTGCTCGTCTCGACGCGCAGATCGGTGAGACCTTCCGCCGCCATCCACAGGCTGCGGTCATCGAATCCATGCCCGGTATCGGTCCGATCCTCGGCGCGGAATTCGTTGTCGCTGCCGGTGATATGTCGGCGTACTCCGATGCCGGTCACCTCGCCTCGGCAGCGGGGTTGGTTCCGGTCCCCCGCGATTCCGGCCGCCGAACCGGCAACATGCACCGACCCAAACGCTACAGCCGGCGACTGCGGCGCGTCTTCTACCTCTCCGCTCAAACCTCCATCATCAAAGATGGACCGAACCGCGAGTTCTACCTCAAGAAACGAAGTGAAGGAATGAGACACGTTCAAGCGGTGATCGCCTTGGCCCGTCGACGAGTGAGCGTGATCTGGGCATTGTTGCGCGACGACCGACTGTTCGTCGTTGATGCACCCGCCGTCCGAACTGCTTGATTTCCTCATTGAAACTCGTTTCGCTGGTGAAAGTGTGTGGTCAGGCGGCCGGGGTGAGCTTGGAGATTTCGTCGGGACGGAATCCACTCCAGTGGTTTTCTCCTGCGACGACGACGGGGGCTTGCAGGTATCCGAGACTCATGACGTAATCGCGGGCCTGTGCGTTTTCGGTGATGTCGATGACGTCGTATTCGATTCCCGCTTTGTCGAGTGCGCGGTACGTGGCATTGCATTGCACACATGCGGGTTTGGTATATACGGTGATCGCCATTGTCATTCCCCCTTGTCGGTGATTCTTTATTGATTTCATTCTATCGAACAATGCGATATAAGCCAATACTTTCTCGGGTATTTCTTCGATTAGTTTCCGCGTTAGCTAATGGCATCTTCAATCATTTTACGCATTCTTTCACTAATCCAAACCATGATGTACACAGCTGCTTCCATGCGCCCTACCAGCATTTTTGCCCCTCCCCCGGTATGTGCCGATATTCTGGTCTCGGCGGGAGTGAATCAAGGTGAGTGTAGGAAAAAATATCGTAGCGCCGTTGTTCGAGTGTGCGAGTGCGCGTGTGGATATTATTTCTGGAGCGGCCTTGATGCGCGAGTGTCGGGATAGAAGAATGTTCACACCGGGGCGGGTCGGTTCCTTTTCCTTGCGCTTTTGTCGTGGTTCGTGGCCGGCGGCCGGGTGCTTTCTTGTGTGTCTGTGGTGGTGTCCGTATTCCGCCCTTCCGGTCCGCCGGTGGCTCTGACCGCCGGCCGGGGGCGGAAGGTGCGGGGCGGAAGGGCGGACGGTCCCCAGCCCTTTCGGGCTGGGGATCGCCGCTTCATCGGGTCAGTCGATCGCGACCTCGTCGAATGTGAGCTGTCCGGTGATGATTTCCTCGACGGCGGCGAGGGTGTAGCCCTGTTCCATCAGGAAACTGAGGTACTGGTCGGCGTTCTTGGGCTTGGATCGCCATGCGTCTTTGACCATGCGGGACTCTTGCGCGGCGATCACCAGCGCGAGGAGCAGCACCTGAGCGCGAGCCTCGGACACCTTCGCCACTTGCTCGGCCAACTCTCGGCCGGGGTAGTAGCCCTTGAATCCGAGCAGCTCACCGAGTGATTCCGCTGCCTTGTATTCCGAGATCAGTCCGGGATCGCGGGCGAGGGTGGTCGCGACGTAGGCCGCTGCCGTTTTCGGTGGGGTCTTGCGGGCGAGCAAGGTTGTACGCAGGAACTCGCGGCGGACGGTGGTCGCGGCCTCGGCCTGCTTGTTCAACTCGCGGACTCGTCGCCGTTCCTGCTTGTCCTTCGCTTCCTGCTCGCGCACTGCCCTAGCTGCCTCGGCGGGGCCGTTTCCGCTGCCACCTCCGGCGGCGGGAACCGCGTCGATGATCGGGCGTGGCTCGAGTCCTGCGCCTTCCTGGTCGATGCACCAGTATTCCGGTAGGTATTCGGGCCGGTAGTCGACGGTGTTGGCGTGCCGTAGCCCTTCGTCGGGTACAGCGGAATCGTCGTCTTCGGTGTCCCAATCGACGTCGTCGTAATCGACGCGCTCGCCGGTGGCTTTGTCGAAAAACGCGTCGTTCAATCCCAGGAACACTGCCCAGAACTGCGGGGCTGCGTCGATCATGTCTTGGGTGACCTCGTCGCCGTCTGTGGTGACCAGGTCGAACGGGGACGGCACCTCCTCCCCGAAACTGATGTGATCGTGCGGAAGAATCGTAAATCCCTTCTCCTCGAACGGGGCTGCGGCGAGGGCGTACGCCTCCCGTTCTTCGCGCAACCCGCGTAGTCGCTCCGCTACGTGGTCGAAGTCGTAACGCTCGGTGGTCAGGAGCTTTTCGACGGCTTCGGTGTCTCCGGCTTCCTCGAACTCGGCCACCACTGCCGCGTGTGCGAGGTCGAGCTGTCCGGCGTCGAGGGCGGCGCGGGCTGCCTCGGCTTTCCCTACCGCCGCCTGGGCTTTCACATCCTTTTTGTCCATCGCGAGGGTCTTGGACACCTTCGTGATGGATGCGCCGAATTCGAGCATCTGCGCCACTCCTCGGGTGTGCTGAGCTGCGGTCAGCCCTTCGCGGTGCCGGTTGGCGGTGATCTGCTTGCCGATCCGGTCGACGGCTCGGGCCTTGTCGCTGCCTGCGGTGTCGGGGTAGATCACGACAGGGATGCTGGCCAGGCCGGTTTCTCGGGCGGCAAGGGTGCGGCGCTGGCCGTCGCGGACGACGATCGCGCCGTCTGCGGTCCGGACGGCGCTGATCGCTTCGAGTACTCCGTTTTCGCGGATGGATTCGACAAAGTCGGGGGTCTGCGACAGATCGACGCTGTCGCGGACGTTCTCGCCGATGTCGAGGGCGTCGGGGTGCAGCTGCGCGACCTCGAGTGCTGCGGGGACGGTGTGTGTTGCGGTCATCGTGTTACCTCTCGTAGACTTCGGAACACGACACCGGGCAGGTACCAACTGCCCGGTGTTGTGTTGTTTCCGTAGGGTTTTCAATCTCAAGCGGTCGCCGGTTCCAAGATCACTTGATCGGCCGTGGGGTGGCGCTCTCGGCAGCTATCGGCCTCGATGTGTGCGTCCATCAGGTCGGAGGCGTGGCCGTGGTAGTCGAGCGCGATGAGCAGCTCCACGAACACGTCGATTTCGGAGCAGCAGTTGTGCTCGACGACGCTGGCGAGATACTCGGCTGTCTCGAACAACTTCGCCCACGCATCCGCTTTCTCGCAGATGTTGTGTAAGTCGTAGCCGTACATGGTTTTCCCTTTCGGTTGGGTTGGCGTTGCCGGTCATGCGGCGAGCAGTTCGGAGGCGACTGCGAGGGCGTTCTCGGCGTTGGTGAGGTGGCCGCTTCGGACGCGGCCGTGCGGGAGCCTGTTCGCGTGCGCGAGTTCCGCTGCGGCCCAGGTCACCAGACTGCGAACCTGCTCGTTGCGCTCTTCCTCGCTCAACGGGCGGGGGGCGGTTTCCTCGAGGTTGATGATTGCGGTGCTCATGTCGGCTCCTTTGCTGGTTACTGGTGGTCGGTTAGTTGGTGGGGGTGGCGGCGGCGTCGATGTCCTCCTCGGTGTGTCCGGCGTCGCGGGCGGCGGCGCGGGCAGCGGCGAAGGCGTCGACCAGGGCGGTGATGTCGGTGAACCCTTCGCGGTTGGGGTCGAACATCGCTGTATCGAGGGCTGCGGTTGCCGAGGTAACTGCGGCCAGTGCGGGTGCGGGTGCGAGGGCGGGGGTCTCGGTGCTCATCGGTTGGTTTCCTTTGCTCAGAGTTGGGGTGGTTGTCGTTACTCGGCGTTGACGCACTGCGCGGCGTCGTCGTGCATGCGAGGGCAGGAGTAGTCACCGCACCCGCAAGTCAGTCCGGCGTAGTGGCTGGTTGCCGCGCTGTAGTCGCCGCCCTCGGTGTAGTCGTAGCCGTCGCTCATCGGTGACCTTTCGTTCGTGGCTGGGGACCAATCCCGTGCCCCGCCAATTTTTTTGCCCTTCTGGCATAGGAGAGTTGGACCGGCATGAGGGGGCCGGAGTGCAACTGGTGAGCGGAAGAGTTTTTCTGCGAGCGTGCGAGTGCGGGTTGAAAAAGTCTTTCGAGCCGAAGGCCGTAGCGAAGCGGAGTCAGCGGTTGCGCGCAGGTCACCGCCGGTCAAAATCGGAAGGCCAGAAGGGAAAACAAATAGAACGCTTTTGCAGACGGAGCGAAGCGGAGTTCTCTTCGGGGGACACCGCAGGTGGCCGGGCCGCCGGGCAGGCGGATGCAGTAGCTGATCCGACCGGCCGGGCTGCGTAACGAGCAATCCTTTGATCCCTGTACGCAGGCGTGGCGCGGTTCTAGAGTGGATTCCGTCGGGCCACCTCTGGCGGTTCGGTACGGCATGTGGGTCTCCGCATCGCGAGCGGACGACGTTCGAAAACCCCCGATCCATCGGCTTCCCGGTCGGGGGTTTAAACAGTGCAAGAGAGGGCAACACCCTCGTCGCGGCGGTGGAACTCGGACACACGGTCCGCCGCGCGGACCCGCCTACCGGGTGTCATTTCCCCGGGGGTGGGTCACCTGAACTGCGCATCGTCAGACTGCAACGGTTCGGTGCGCACGGCTCACCGACAGTGCGCTCACAGTCTCGCTTTTGTCGGTGAGCTCCAGGTCCTCGTGTCAGACCCGCCATTCCCAGCCGAAACACATGTGCACCCAGGAGATATTCACCCCGGTGCTTCGGTGACGGCGTCGGCGGTCACGAGCATGTCGATCTCGACGAGGTTGGTTCCGCCGGCATCGGTGACGCGCACGGTTACTCCGGCCAGCCATTGACCGTCGTGCATTTTCGCCCAGTATCTCAAGATTCCGTCGAGGTATCCGGACATGTAGAGCGCGGAGGTTTTCACGCGCATGCTCACATGATCGGCGCGTGAGGCTCCTCCGCGCCCGAGTGGGAGCGCGCGGCCTATGTCGACTCTCACTGCCCTCGGTGGGTCGAATGTCCTGATCACGGGGTGGTCGGGCCAGCGTTCGGTCCAATGGTCGGTATTGATCACTGTGCTGCCCTCAACGGCGGTGTCGCGGCGAGGCTGTTGTCGTCGACGGTCACCCAGCGGAGTTGTCCGCTCTCGTCGCGGATCTCCATACGTCCGGTGCGTTGTTGGAATCCTTTGCCGGCGGCCGCGACGTCGAGCCGAATGCCGGTCACTCGCCCTCTCCCCGCTGTCAGTCCTGTGTATCCGGCGACTCGGGACGAGATTCGCAGATCCGGGCCGTCCCATTGCCCTTCTGTCACGATGAGCAGCGATCCCTTACTTCTCGCACGTGCAGCGACCGCTCGTCCTCGTGAGGGCGTTACAGCGCCACCAGAGAGCCCCAGGACAACGGCGTCGAATCCCTCCAGCAGAATTGCGGCGCAGTCGATTCCGGCGTCCGTCGGCTGAGGGACGAGGGCGAGCTTCGCTAAATCTCCGCCTTGCTCGTGGAAGGCGAGGAGTCCGAGTCCGGGCATTCCGATCACGGCGACGTGGCCGCCGGCGGCGGTGATGGTGGCGAGAAGGCCGATCAGGACCGATGCTGCGCCGTCGACGCTGACGACGGTTCCGCGAGCCAGTCCCCCGCGTGGGAGTAGGTCACCGATCGCAGTAGGGGCGGGAAGCATCCGGAGGGTTGATTGCGCGGTGGCCACGATCGGGATCGGCTCGCGCTCACCTACGGGTTTGAGCATCACCGACGGCGTAGCGGGTTCGGTGCCGTCGGAGCGGGCGGGGATCGAGGCCATCTTGCGGCGTAGCTGTTCGAGCTTTTCCGCCTTGGTCAGCACTGTTGTTGCTGATGAGTGGGGCTGTTGGTTCATCGTCGCCCCCGCTTTCCTGGAGATCCGCGCGTACGTCCCGCACACCCAGGGTACTCGAACACAAGTTCGATAAAAACAGGTTCGGGAGTGACGGGGCTTTACGCCGGTCGGGCCACTGGCTCGAGCAAGCTCGGATCATTGTTTCTCGGAGAGTTCACAACGGTCGAGACTTCGTACGGTTCGAGGTGCGGCTCCGGAACGGTTGTTAAGGCATGTAAGGCAAGTAAGTGCCCGGTGGAGCCTTTGGTGATTGTTGGGACTGTCAATATGTGCCTGGTTGATGGCGGCCAGCGAAACACCCTGTCTATCAACCCAAGACAAGAAAGTACTGAACGCGCGGAGTTCGCCTCGATCGAGATAGGTGTCCCCGACCCCTCCACCGGGACGTGAAAGCCGGCGCTCCCCAACTCGTAGCGGGGTTCAGCGAATGGACAGCTTCGTTATCCGCGCGGGGACCCTGCTTCCGGTCCCGCGGTGTGGGACTACCCGGCGCCCACGTCCAGGGCGAACGACCACGCCGTGGTCAATGCCAGACCCGCCATTGCGTTCGGTCTCCGCCGAGGTGTCTCACGCTGCGCGACACGTCCCGGGGACCGGGTCTTTTCGCTGCACGATGGGTCTCCGCATACACCGATCTTGGAGGAACAATCATGGGTAGGTTGCAGGGCAAGGTAGCGATCATCACCGGCGGTTCACAGGGCATGGGCGCTGCGACCGCACGGGTCATGGCCGCAGAGGGGGCGCACGTCGTTGTCGCGGACGTCGCCGAGTCCGAGGGCAGGTCCGTCGTCACTTCCATCGGTGACGTCGCGTCGTATGCCTCTCTCGACGTCAGTAGTGAAGACAACTGGCGCGCAGTGGTTTCAGATGTTGTTGACAGGTACGGGAAGGTCGACATTCTCGTCAACAACGCGGGTATCCAGTACTTCGCCGGCGTCGGCGAGGTCGAGCCGAACCGGATCACGTCGTTGCTTGCGGTCAACGTGCTCGGCCCCATGCTCGGTGTGAAGACCGTGACCCCAGTCATGAACGCTGCAGGGAGCGGGGTCATCGTGAACATCTCGTCAGTCGACGGACTCCGCGGAGTCAACGGGCTCAGCGCCTACGTCGCTAGCAAATGGGCGATCCGGGGATTGACCAAGGCCCAGGCGTTGGAGCTCGGGCCGACGATCCGCGTCTGCTCGGTCCATCCCGGTGGTGTCGACACCCGCTTGGGGAACCCGGCGGGCGAGACCGGCGAGGACCTGCAGAGCCACTACAAGAACATTCCGCTCAGACGAATTGGCCTACCGGAGGAGGTCGCCAGGGTGACCGCGTTCGTGGCGAGCGACGAGGCCTCCTACGTCACTGGCGCGGAGATCGCTGTCGACGGCGGCTGGGCAGCCGGCATCTACCACCAGGGCCTGCCCGGCGCCCCCTGAACTCGATACCGAACGCCTCTCATTCGCTAAGGAGCACCATGACAACCAGTGACGAGATCCGACAGGCGGTCACCCGCTATCTGAGCGCAGCCGCCTCCGAGGGCGGCGCGAGCATCGCCGAGCTGTACGCCTCGGACGCAACCGTCGAGGACCCGGTGGGCACGACACCGCATGTAGGAACCGACGCCATCGCCGCCTTCTACGACTCGGTCCACTCCACGGCCCGGACAATCGAGCTGCTCACGCTGCGTATCGCCGGCGATACCGCCGTGTTCCACTTCCGCGTCGTGACGGTGGTCAACGGGCAAACCATCTCCGTCGAACCCATCGACGTGATGACGTTCGACGATGACCTGCGAATCACGAGCATGCGGGCGGTCTGGGCGCCCGGCGACATCGTCGTCACCTAGAGGGGTACGCGCAGTATCGCGCGCAGTGAGAGTGCCGCAGGCACGTCCGTCGACTAGCACGCGACGACGGTCCGAAGGTTTCTTCGCTGTTCGGCCCGCTTCGCGGGTGCCGTAGTCGATCGCATATCTGACGTACTGAGAAGCTGATCGGCCACGGACCTCCCGATCAGTGGTCTCCCGTGCTCGTTCCTGCGGGCGCACCGCCTACGGTGAGCCCTGGATAGCGCGAGAGAAACGGAGGCGACATGGTGTCCGTCGCGAACCTCCTGCCGGACATCGCCGCCGCAGCGGCAGAGACCGAGCGTACGCGCAGGCCCGCGGACAACGTGATGGCCTCGCTCGCGGCGGCCGGAATCTTCCGGATGATGCAGCCGCGCGCGCATGGCGGCGCGGAAGCAAGCCCGATCGACACCTTTTCGACGATCCGGGAGATCTCATCCGCATGTGCGTCGACGGGATGGATCGCGGGAGCGATGTGCCTGAACTCCTGGATGCTGCCCCAATTCGGAGAGTCGGCGATGACCGAGATCTGGGGCGAGGATCCGAGCGCGCTGATAGCCGGCGCCTATATCCCTACCGGGCAACTGCGTCCCGACGGGCCGGACTATCGCCTGTCGGGGCGCTGGCGCGCGATCACAGGTGGACATCACTGCCACTGGCTGATCGTCGGCGTATTGATCCCGAACAACGAGGGCATAATGTTTCGCCATGCCCTCGTGCTGGTCCCGAGGGCAGATGCCACGTTCGTCGACGCAGCCGGGACGGTAGGACTGGCCGCGGTCGCAACCCACGACGTGATCATCGAGAACGTCCTCGTTCCCGCGCATCGCGTCTGCTCACCGAGCCGACGAGCGGATGTGGACAACACGAGGCACCTGCGGTCGCTGCCCGCCCTCTACCGCCATTCGGTCACCGCGCTGTACTGCACGGCAGTGATGGCGCCGCTGATCGGCGCCGGACAAGGCGCGTATGCAGCGATGCTGGACCAGTGGAACGTCGCGAACACCCTCACCCGGACAGCCGACCCGATAACGGCGCTACAAGGCATCCACGACGAGCTCGGCCGCGCCTCGTTCGAAATAGACACCGCCGTGCTCCAGATGGAACGCGATCTCACCGATCTACATGCCGTCGCCAGTAAGGCAAAGCAAGTGCCTACCGAATTATTCGTCCGCGTGCGCCGCAATCAGGTGCTCTCCGTCGAACTGATGAGCACCGCCGTTGACCGCTTGGTGAAGATTGCTGGGCGCCGGGGAATGGCCGTCGGCCACCCCGTCCAGCGTGCCTGGCGTGATGTTCACACCGGTGCCACAAATCGAGCGAACCGGGAGCCAGATGCCGTCGCCTTGTTCGCCCGGTGCGTGCTGGGGTTCGATGTGGACCACTCAGAGACGACGCCGGTCATCTGACTTGCCTCGCGTAAGACGAAACGAGACCGCAATGACCTTCAGGTCAGAACTGTGTGACGAGGAACCGAGCGGCCGACTGTCCCCGGTGTTGAGCCGTATGACCGCCGTCATCGCCGCGTTCGACGACCCGGCAGAGCAGCTACAGATCGGCGTGATCGCTGAACGAGCCGGGCTGCCGAGATCGACCGCCCACCGCTTCGTCGACCAGCTGATTCAGTTGGGCTGGCTCCGGCGAATCCCTGATGGATATATCCTCGGCCCGAGAATGGCAGGCATCGGTGCCCACGGCGACCACACCGATTTGCGAGCCGCCGCCGCACCGTTACTACACGCCCTCCATCACGAGTCCAGCGTCGTGGTCCACCTCGGTGTCCTGCACGGCGATCACGTCGCGCTGCTCGACAAGCTGGGCGGGAGCGCCGCCGCGACCATCCCCACGTGTGTCGGAGACCAGCTTCCCGCGCACGCCACAGCCCTCGGCAAGTCGATCCTTGCCACACTGACACCCGAGGACGTCGACATGATTCTGCCGACCCGACTCGGATCGCGGACCGCCAGGACGATCACGAGTTTGAACGCGATGCACGCCGAACTCGCTCGAATCCGTTCCCGACACGGAGTCTCCTTCGACCGGGAGGAGTCCGCTGTAGCGGTGAACTGCATTGGTGTGCCACTTCAGTGCGCCGACGGCACACCCGCCGCAATATCTCTCAGTGCCCGCGCCCCGCTCGATGCCCTCACCAGGATGAGCCCGTACCTTCGGGACACCGCGCACCGCATCGGATTGAGATTTCGCCGCCGCGCGCAGCCGGAACACACCCACGAACCGGCCGTCGGCATATCCGAGGTCGATCTGACGATGATCCGCCTGCTCCACACAGTCGACCCCGACGACTGGCTGTGACGACATACGGACCCGGACCCCGTCTGACTCTCACCGGATGAGAGCGCGGATTGACCGCCGCACGCTGCGACGAAGCGATCACCGGCTGCCACCATCCGTCGGATGGACGCCGCCGGTGGAATCCATCCGACTGGCAAGTCCCACTCGGCGCGACACACAAGGACCCTGCACCGTCCGAATCGGCACGATAAGCCCCATCACAGACGATCGCGCCACTCGGCAGGATCGCAGCGCCACTATCACCCGCCGCCACGCAGCGGAACGAGGAGACCGACATGTTCACATCCAGCGACGACGAACGAGAAATCTACCGCGGCATCGTCCGATTCGCCCGGGCCATGGACGAGCGGAACTGGACCGAGATCGAGGCGATCACGACGAAAGACGCCACCGCAGACCTCGGAACGGGACCACTGGCGAGCCGCGCCGAGATGATCGCGCTGATCCGCACCTTCCTCGACGACTGCGGACCCACCCAGCACCTGGTCGCGAACATCCTGATCGACATCGAGGGCGACACCGCACGCAGCCGCGCATACGTATCGGACATGCACCTGGGCACAGACGATCTCGACGGCCAGTTCTTCCGCACCCTCGGCGACTACCACGACCAATGGGCAAAGACCCCCAACGGCTGGCGGATGACGCACCGCACCAAACACAACCACGGCAGCCTCGGCTCGCTAGCGGTTCTCGGACCCGGACCCGCAAACTGGGAAGCATCGTCAGAATAGGGCCGCATGCTTCTTCTCCGTTTCGTATGCGCATGTCAGAACAAGCGGGTGGCACGGTAGCCGTGGGTGATCTGTCAGCGTCAGAGAACCACACCTGCCCGGATTCGACCTACACCGGTCACACACCCCTCTCCCAGCCACTTCACGCGTCCGTGAGGCCCGTCCGGCGCGGTGTTACGGCTGAACGGATCGAACCTCGCTCTCGGGTGGCCGCAGATGGAGCAGATCCTCGCCCGCCCGGCGATGCGGGAATCCTGACCTCTCGTCGAGCGCGAAGGCCCAGGACGTCCGTCAGTGGACCGGTTCGAGCAAGCTCGGATCGTTGTTCCTCGGAGAGTTCACAGCTGTCGAGACTTCGTACGGTTCGAGGTGCGGCTCCGGAACGGAATTGATCATCGCCTGGACTTCACCTTTGTCGGTGAGTGTCGGGTTGAGCCAGTGTTCCCAGAATGATTCGGGCAGAATCAGCGGGGATCTGTCGTGTATGTGTCCCGTGGCATCGGTGGCTGGCCGAGTCAAGACTGTGCAGGTCCATACCCATTTGTTCGGATCGTCTTCGGGCAGTTCGGGATCGGGCCACAACTCGTAGAGTCCGGCCATTGCAAGGATGTCGTCCTCGCCGTGGAGGAAGTACGGAATCTTCGATCCTGCTTCACTTTTCATCCATTCGTAGTATCCTGTAGCCGGGATGATGGCCCGCCGTTTGGTGGCACTACTTCTGAATGAGGGCTTCTCCGTGACGGTTTCGCTGCGGGCGTTGATGAGCTTGGATGCCATCTTTCGATCTTTGGCCCAGGCAGGCAACAGTCCCCATTGGACGGTCCGGAGCTGGCGCTGTGGCTCGGCGTCGGGTTCCTCGTGTGGGGTTCGTTCGAGGATCACCCGGACAGGTTGGGTGGGTGCGACGTTGTAGGACGGTGGGAGTTCGTCGCCGACGGTCTGCATGGTGTCGAAAAACGACTGTAATTCCTTATCTGAGCTCTTGCTTGCATAGCGCCCACACATGGCCTGACCTCCTCGTAATCGTTTCCCGTCCCATTGAACAGCGTGGGTACGACTTCCGCGCCAAACGCCGTGTGATGATCTCTGCGAGTACGTCGTCGACTGTCACGGAAGGGGAAGTGCGATCACCAGCCCTCGGCCGGCGCCTACCGACGTCGCTTTGGCGATCGTGGCCGCAACGGTCCTCGGCGTCACGGTCGGAGTTCTCCTCGCTGACGTGGTGGCCGGCGTCGCAGTCGGAGCCGGTACCGCAGTGGTCTTCCGCTTCGTGTTGCGGACGATCATCCCCCGAAAATGACCGCCAGCTCTGGTCAGCGGATCGGAATAACTCTGCGGCAGTGTTCGTTGTAGAGGCTGTCGGTGTTCGGTTCTTTGCCCCGGGTACCACCCCAGAAATGCCGCTTCGAGCGGCCACTTGCCGAGAGGCGCAAGACGGGCACCGACTCTGTGAAGCCGCTGGACACCTTTCGGTGCCGGCGGCTTCGTCATATCTACCAGGGCGTCAGTAACACTGTGTGCCTCCGAGCTCGCATGGAATCACCCCGGAGAGCGCTATCCGCCATTCCCACGGCAATGGAAGCCACCAAATCCAGCCGCCTGCGATCATCTGAAAGCCTCCTCGAATGCATTGTCACTCTGGATCAGTGTCGGCCGGGGAGGTCGACTGGCGGATGTGCAGTATTCGAAACGTGCGGTATTCACTTGGGAGCGATCAGGCGTCCGCAAGCCCGCCGACAGGTGTAGTCATCTCGGGCGTGTCCGCAACAGGCGTTGTGTGTTCTAGTTGGTTCCATGGACTGGGTGGGTAGAGAGTTGTCTACGGCCGCGATGCTCGGAGCAACTACGGGCGCTGCCATCATGGTTCCAGTTGTCGGTCGCACCGGATTTTTGCTGCCCGCAATCATCGGCGCGGTAGTAGGGCTGCTCGTCGGGTTGGGTGCGGTCGCTGGCGGACGGTACGCGCTAGCCACTGCACGTGTGTGGCCAGCGCGTAGCCACCGCTCGTGGAAGCACCGATTTGCATTGTGTTCGACTGTGGCCGTCCTTTTGATTGTCGCGGGCGCATTCATCTGGGCGATCGCCGCTTCAGGCGAGTTGTCACCGCAAGGCGCGGGGTTCCCTGGAACCGTCTTTGTCTTGGTCGCGGTACTCGCAGTGAGTTACGTATGCGCGTATGGATTCGCTCCATGTGCGCCTACAGGGCCGAAGATCGACGAGTGACTCTCGGTGCTCGAGATCGCGGTGCGAGCGCAGAGGACGTGAGTGCACCGAACACGTGTCGGACAGGCAGGTGCACCGGCTGAGCGCGCCCGCACACCGCGACGTCCGTCGGGTTCAGTCGTTGCGACGGAGGTCGCGGCCGCGACTTACTATCGCGGTAAGCGTGTAGCGCTAGGCAGAGATTTCGGCGGCGGTGTGAGGAAGGGGTCTGGATGTTCGGTTGGAAGAGGAAGCGTAACGGTTCGAAGATGTCGCTCGACGGCGTGATGGAGAAGCTCAGGCCTGACCTGAGTCGGGAATCGCTCGGCGTCGGGCCTGACTTTCCGGGTATCGCCCCGAATCCGTTCATGAGCAGTGGCGCGATGAAACGCATGGCGGAGTTGCGTTCGGGGGCACTTGCGCTGGGCGTCCTCGTCGACTGGCGGGAGGTCAACAGCAATCCACGCGTGGTCCTGATGTTCGACGTGGAGACCTCCGACGGCATCTCGTTCCGCGGTATCGCAGACGAAAGCCTCACGATCACCGAGCTCACGCGACTCGCCCCAGGACAGACGTTGCCCGTGCGCTACCGGCCGGCCGTCATGGACCACTACGTCGCCCTTGCCCGGGACGCGGACCCCGCCCACGTGCAGCAGCTCTCCGACGAGATTGCGAACCGCAAGCGGACCTGACGCGAAGCCGCCGCCGAGCAACGGCCCGAAGCCAGGCACAAGAGCAATCACCCCTGCGTGCCGGTGGTGACAGAAACCCGCCCCGATCGAGAAATTCAACTCTCTCAGCTCAACATCCAGATCAATCCGTTGCGTGAACCGACCGTCGATGCGGCGACCTCTTGCCCAGCCACCCTCTCCATTGCTCGTTGCCGTCTCGATCGCACTGCGCGGCAATGGAGCGTCGATGGTTTGGCGAATGCGGGCGCCGCGGCTACCGAGTACCGGCACTCTGCTTTCGGCGGGCGGCTTCCGTGCTACCCCAGATTCGTCGATCGTCGCCGTCACGAAAGGTCACCCCGACCCCTTCGATGCCCCAATTGATATTTGTGACTTCGCCGTCCTTGTCCGAACCACTATTGGAGGTGGTTGTACCTACCGGGCCGACTTCGACGACACCCCAATCGTCGGGCAATCTAATCCTCACACCCTCGGCGTCGCAATCGTGCAGCATGGCTTGATCCAATGCTTCCACCGGAATCTCGGACTGCACGTCGCACCTCGACAGCGACTCGTATCCCGGCTCGATTACTTGTGGCTCCGGCCCACAACCGGCAAGCAGACACGCCAGTCCGCAAGCTGTCGACACTGTCACGAAGCGTGGGGAACCCTCCCGCGCAGCAGCAATTCCGAGCATTGTGACCCTCCTTCTTTGCGCACCAAGTGATGAATCTGTATCGGATAACGGCACCTTGACTGGCGGGTGTGCAGCATTCGAAAACGCGCAGTATTCCTAGCTTGCGTCGTCAGGGAATCCTGATGCCGGATGCGGCAGCTGCTTGCGCTTCCGCAGTAACGCGATAATCGTGAGGAATACACCGAAGACGATGCCACCAACAGCAGCGCCCGTCGTTGGCAACAGCGCCGCCGCATTCGCGACGTCGAACATCGGTGGAGCACCGTAGATCTCCTCTCGCGGAAGACCGTCGGGCCCGAAGTCACTGAATGAAGGGTCGACGATCATCCTGAAATGCAGCTTGGGAGGGTCACGCCGGGAACGCCATGCCAGAACCGCTCCCACGATGGCTCCCGACACAATCGGAGCGGCCACGAGATGACCAGGCTTGAACGGCCGTGCGGAATGGCGGCTGATCCAACAGCCGAGGAACGCGACGGCGACACCCGTCATCACCGAGAGAGCCGTTGCGAGTGATGTGATCCGCCACCAATCAGGGCCCGAGACGTACTGCATGTAGTCGTACGTGCGGATATATCCGATATCGCCTGGATCACCGGGCGGCGGCGGGTCAGCATCTATCAGCAGCCGTGGGACCGCGTACCGCCAAACGAGGGCGACGGCAAGACCTGCAAACGCGGAGGCAATAGCTGCAACCACAACCCACCACAGCATGTCCTGTGGGCGTCTGACGAAGAGTGACATACAGAGAGTGTTGCCGATCGCACATGACCACGACACAACAGTCCGCGGTCGGAACCACCGACCGGGGAGCGCTGGCGTATCAACTGAACTAGCGAATACACTGCGAGCAGACGACAGTCCCTGGCCGCGGTGATGACGCTGGCCCCTCTGCTGGCACTCCCCGGCGCATCGCCCGGATGGGAAACGGATGCAATCGCCTTTCTTTGGCTCGTTTCCCGGTGCCGAACATTTCACGTTCCCCCAACGGATCGCTTTTCTGCGTAACACATCCCAGCTGAGAACACACCGGTCCTCGGCCGCCCTCAATACTGAATCGAGTGAAAGAATATGAGCACCAACATAATTACTGTCGGCGCGGAGCGATCGATCATCGAGAACATGCTCGACCGGAACCGCGAAGCGCTGATCAATTCCGTTCGCGGACTCTCTGAAACCGATGCCCGTCAACGACTCGTAGTGTCGCTGACGACACCGATCTCCTTGATCAAGCATGCCGCTGCCGCGGAACGGATCTGGTTCCAACGGTTTTGGGCGGGACTCAGTGAATCTGAATGCGATGGATACTCCCGCCGAGATGAGGGCACCTTCGACGTAGCCGACGACGAGGCGCTGGCAGATGTCATCGCCGAGTTCGAGCGCGCTAGCCAGCGGTCACGTGAGATCGCCTCCCGCTTCGCCCTCGACGACATTCTGGACATTCCGCGAGAAGGGATCGTCAGCATGCGATGGACGCTACTTCTGATGATCCAAGAGTTCGCCAGGCACGCAGGTCACGGGGATATCCTCCGTGAACAGATTGACAAGCCGCTACTTTGAGAGGGCATGGCCTCAGCTAACTCCCACGGGGTCGCGACGAGCATGTTCGTCCTGCACAGCAGCATCCTGTCGGCGTCGTCCTGCAGGGTTTCTCACCGCTCGCGCCTGGCCCGGCAACAACCATGTGGATCAAGGCAATGCAGATCACCCCCCGTGCGGTCTCATCCGACTTGTGAGCCCATGCGACAGCGACGAGATTCCGAGCCTTGCCCGCGTCATTCAACAGCACAACCCGGAGCGGAACTCCTCTCGCCGCCATCTCGAACAGGGTGCCTCTGTTTTTCGGTGACGCCAGGTGTCACCGATCCATACTCAACACCCATCAAATGCGGCGTTGCATCAGATGCAACATTGATGCATCTGTTCTGCGGCACCTTAAATCACACTTCGGATGCAGTCGGCACGTCCTCAGCTAGCTCAGGATTCCTGCGCCAACAGCAGCCGCAACCTACGCCCTATGTTGCATCTGTATCGAATAAAGGCACATTGACGTCATCGGCGGTCTTGTCGATACGCATACCTTTGAATGCTGGGTGTCTGAGTCCGCCGCCGGTGTAAGACCGGTGGACGGTAGGTATTCGAACCTTGCGCTATTTGTTTGATCTTTGCCCTTGGGGTGCCGCCCCTGGCATCTGTTCCTGCGAAGGAAACACACATACGGCCCCGAACATGCTTCAGAACCGACACTCAGTCGAGCATCAACCGCTGCGGGTTCAGATCAGCGGATCATTTCAGTCGGTACCTGCAGATCCTCATGGTTGTAGAGAGTCGCGATCGCCGTCGGGTCATCTGCAGCACAAACCGCGGCAACGTCATCAAGGAGGGCATCATAGTCAGCGCCGGTTTTGCCGTCGTACGCATCAGTCATGCGGCCCCACTCGTCCCAGGGCAGCATCTCAACCTTGTTCATCGCCGCGAAGTCCTTGACTGCATTTCCGCGGATCTCACCGGGCCCCCAGTTATCCGTCCCGTACACACCGAAGGAAGCAGCATCGATCTCCCCTCGACGGTAAGCGCTCCACGCTTCACCGCCAGTAAGGAACTGCTCCGGCGTGAGATCGTCCGCATTTCCCACGACATTCTGTCCAAGGACCTCAGGATCAAGGCGGATCCAACGATCGACGTCACTGTTTCGATACTCAATGATCCAGTGATCCATCGCTCGCCCGGCTTCGAAGTAGGTCGCGAACCCGCACCGCACTCGGGCCTCGATACCGCTGCGGCGCAACAGCGCGCAGGCGATCACGGCGAAATGCCGACAGGTGCCGACCACACGCTCGCCCTGATTCCGAAGCGTGTTCAGTGGCGCCGGATCGAGCGCAAGCAATAGTCCCACCAGCTCAGCTGCAGGACGAATTTGATTCTCTGCGAGGCGTTTTTCGGGGAGCTCACGTGCTGCCGAATCAGTGGGTTGGACGACGAAAGAGTGAACCGGGGAACAGATCTTCATCGGATCAGGGTCGAGCACAGCGACCGCTCCGTTCGGGACTGCGTCCAATTCGGTCAGCGGGCCAGGAGCGGAATAGTCGATTGCCATGTCCGCCAGCCTAGATGAACGAACCGACAGCGAGTCGTTATCGGTCTAAATCACTCTTCTTCTGGACCAACATCTTTCAACTCTTAGCAGATTCGGACCAGTTGCCGTGGAGCGCGAAAACGTCTGCTGTGGTGGAACCTAGCTAAGAACGGACCCAGATTGGCCAAGTCACGATATGACGAAGTCTCCTGAACCCGCTGCTCGAGTTCATTGCCTCGCGATGCGGGCTCTCGCTGTTTCGCTGCGCTTACCCACGACGACAGACCTGCCGGCTGCGGCCAGTCCCATGACGGGCATATTCGAGTAGATCGACTCGTGCCGACCGGCGCCGACGCGGTAGGTCTCGTGGTAGACCCCGACGTCGCCGCCGGCGCCGACCTTCTTGTTGAAGGCTTTCCATGCCGGCAGGTGTGGATCGTTCGGATTCTTTGCGAACGCTTCGAGTTGGTCGAAGCTGCGCCAGTACTGCACCACGGTGAAAGTGCGTCCGCCCAGCGCTATTCGAGCTCCTAACATGCCCTTGTCCGGTTGCAGTCGCAGCTCGCGCAGCATTCGAGGCATCGAGAAGAATGGGCCGATCCACTTGTGGATCTTCCAGAGTTTGTTGATGCGGATGCCGATGAGGAAGACGACGAAATCGTCATCGATCTCTGCGGTGTAGCGGCCGGTCTGGACTCGACTTCGGGCCATCGGAGCGTCCCCTTCGTTGTCGGTCCCGTGATCGATTCACGGTATGGATAGTGCTCCTATCCATAATGGATAGTGCTACTATCTACTTGTGAAGTCAAGGAAGGACCAGTGAAGGTTTCTGAACTCAGTCAGCGCAGCGGGGTTTCGGTTTCCTCCATCAAGTACTACCTGCGTGAGGGCCTGCTGACAGGCGGTGTGCAGACGGCCACCAATCAGGCTGCGTACAGCGAACAGCACATTCGCCGACTGCGGCTGATCCGCTCCCTGATCGATATCGGCGGTCTCTCGATTTCACATGTGCGTGCCACACTCGCGGCGGTTGACGATGAATCGACGCCCATGCACGACGCATTCGGGGCGGTAATGCACGGTCTCGACGAGGTGCCCACCGAGACCGTGTCCACCGATATCCAGACGGCCTACGACGAAGTGCAGGAATGGCTTTCGTCCAGGGGCTGGGACATCGATCCGGACGCTCCCGCGCCGCATCGGCTGGCCGAACTTGTCGCTACGCTGCGCCAGTTCGATTTCCCGACAACGCTCACCGACTTCGACAGTGTCGCCGATATGATCGAGCGCACTGCGCATATCGAAGTGGAGTACGCCCGGGCCATGCAGGATCGCACGTCCGCCGTCGAGACGATGCTCATCGGAACCGTAATACTCGAACGAGCCATCGTCGAGGTTCGCCGACTCGCCCTCGAAGCTGCCAGCGCCCGGATCGACATCGCGCCGCGCACGACGCCGCGCCGTTCGCCGTGACCTTTCACCTCGCTCCCATTTGTCGGCTAAGTCCGTAACGGCACAACCAGGTGTTTCGAATCACCTCACTGCTGATAGCCGAATTCGATTGCTTACCTGGACTTGTCCTGCGCCGCTAGGTACGTCGCCCAACTGGTGCTCGCATACTGAGCCCATTTATGTGCCGTCTTAGGGGCAACGCCGAAGAGATCGCTGACCACGACGGCGTCGAGATAGGTGACGTTGGCAATCATGGCCGTGTTCCGAGCAGCGCGGGTAGGCAACCCGTGTTCTTTCAACTGACGCCACAGAAGTTGGGTACTTCGAGGTCGACTCGGCGGCCTCCCCGGAAACAGGTAGGCCGGATGCCGAATATCGCTGCTTCGAACATTATCCGTTGATTTTCGGAGTAGTTCATCGATGAGTACAGCCAGCGAAGGTGGGACCATGACGGCATTCTCGTCAATCGTCAGGTAGGCCGCGGCATCCTCGTGCCGGAATCGGTCGGTGGTGAGTTCGACGATGCGGACGACAGGTAGTCCATAGAGCCTGATCAGCGCCCCGACTACCCGAATCTCGAGCGGCAGGGAGCTATCGGTGAGGCATCGCCGCAGCTGCTCGGCATGGTCTTCCTCATCCTGAAACTCTTGTGGGAGGGCATCTTTGGGACGGACTATATCGATATCGGTAACGAGGCCGCGGGCACCCATCCAGGAGATGAAGGTGAACAAGGCCTGGACATTGGCGGGGCTCGTGTCGAGGTAGGTATCGAGATGCTGCTGGCTCAGTCCTGCAACAGAAGTTCCTTTGGAATCGAGCCATATCACGAAGTCGATGGCGCAGCGGATTCGTTGTCGGTTCGACCGATTCGCTGCCTCGCGGAACGTGCCGCGCGCAGCGCGACGGCGGGCGCGACGGATGATGTGCCATTCGGAGTAAGCGCGGATGAGAGGCTGATGTTGATGCGGCAGAGCAGAAATGGTGCGGTCAGCCCAAAGTTGCAGCTGGGCCAGCGCCTCGTTGCGTCGCGGGAGAACGCCTGCGCAGACGAAGGATTCGCGGATATGGTGCGTGCGGGCGTTCTGCGGAAGTAGGTCAAATTCTTCGTGGGTGATGTCGGCACCTCGTGCAGCCAGGCTGGCGAGCAAAGTGAGGGAAGCTTCGTTGGCGATCCAGGTGTGGACGCTGCCGGGGTTCACCGCCGCGAGTGCTGTGAACAAGGGCTGTAGGTGCGAATTGGACGCCGGGTCGTCGATGTCGAGCAGTCGAGCGATCTTGGTCATCACGAGACAACGATTGCATTTGCCGTCGCGAAAGCCGGGGCCCTCCTCACCGCAACTGCGGCAGGTGAAGTCGAGGTCGACTCCGCCGCAGCGGGTGCAGGTGAAAGCGCCAGTTTCATCGACGCAGACCAGGATGCGTGTGGCATGGCAGTCCGCACAGGGTTCAGGTCGTTCCAGACGCGAGCGGTAACAACGCTGGCAGACTGACCCGAGCGGCCACCTGACGCTGATTGCTTTCGTCTCACCACAGATAGCGCAGGGTCGTTTCGGCTTGGGCCAGCAGGTCGAGCAGTAGAACGGGCCACCGCGATACCGGCCTCCGCCGCGGCGCCGACCACAGCCAGCGCAGTCACCCATGCGAGCGCATTTGTAGCAGACGTCGGGGCGGTCGCCCCCGTCTCCGCGCCGCTGGATCCGACGTATCTGCCCACAGATTCCGCAGAGCCGGGGCGGACTGCTGTAACAGCGCTTACAGACCGGCCCTTTGGACGTATTTGCGCTGATTCTCGCCACCCTGCCGCACTGGCAGCACGGCTTCTCAGCCTTGGCGGTGCACTTGCTGCAGAGCGAAGCGCCGTCCTCGGTCCGCCCCGCGAGCGGCCTGACCTCGCCGCATCGTGAGCATTTGGCCTGTCTGGCCGGATCGTGAGCATAACAACTGCGACAAACGGGGCCGTCGGGACGCCGGGTGACAATTCTGGCGGTCTTGCCACAACGAGCACACTGCCGCCGTTCGACACGCTCGAGGCATCGATCGCAGCACCGACCTTCGGGCGTTCGGCGTTTGAGCAACTTGTCAGTGCGCCCGCATAGTGCGCACCCCAATAGGACAACACTGTCTCCGAAACCGTTGGCGGTGAGTAGTTTCAGCAACCGTTCCAGGGACAGAGGACAATTCGGCGAGGGAGCGGTGAATGCATCTGGATGTTCAGCGAGGTGCCTGTCCAAGTCGCGGGCATTGCCTGTCTGGTTCCATGAACGCGCTTCCTCGAGCAGTTCCTGTGCGTGCCCGGCAGTCAGGCGAGGCCCGGCCACCTGTTGCAGGACATCGACGAGTCGCTCACGGATGTCAGTGAGGTCTCTGGACGGCATTGCTTGTCAGCCTCCTGACTCATCACTGACCCGGCCGACGAACTACTGTTCGGCGCGGCGCAATGGGCGTTGGCGCAGTGCCGCCTCCCGCAATCTTGCTGACCTGCTGATTGACGACCTGCGCTTCGATCAAATCGTTCGGTGTGCAACCGAGGATGTCGCAAAGTGCAACCAAGACGTCCATGCTCAGTCGCTGCGGGGGCTGGGTCACCAGCCGGTAAACCTGTTCCCGCGACAGGACAATGCCGCGTTCCGCCAACAGCGGCACCAGGTTTGACGTCTGAAACATCTGCTGGTCCGCCATCAGATCCCGCAACCGCCAGCGGTACCCCATTTTCTTGATCACACTCTCACATCCCAATCGTCGCCAAGCCGCGCTCTCAATGACGCAACCAACAACTGATTGCGGAACTCGTTGGACACACCGGTATAGATGGCAGTCGTCGCCGCATGCGAATGCCCGACTTGCTCCTGAACAAACCGTGGCGGATAACCGAACTCGGTCCAATGCGTCACCGCACTGTGCCGAAGGCAATGAACATCAAGGTTCTCGTCGAGGCCGGCGTCACGGCGAGCCGCCACAAACCCTTCGTTGATCGATCGCGGCGAGATTCTGCCCAATCGCTCGGTCACCCAGAGCGCCGGGTGATTCCCTGGCGAGAAACGGGGCCGCAGATCCGTCACCCATTCCTCGAGCACCTCGACAGCCCAATCCATCTCCGGAACCAAAAGCACCGAGCGTCGCTTAGGCGCAGCCCCTTTGGACGACTTTCCGAACCGCACCATCACGCTGGCGAACCGGCCGAACTGCGGCATCTTCGGGTTTCGACGTAAGTCAGCGAGGTCCAATTTCGCAGTCTCTGTGCGTCGCAGCCCGTAGGCGTAGATAGTTTTCAGGAGCGCAGCATCGCGTGCTGCACCAAGTGCGCCCTTCACTCCTCGCTCCGTGATCCTTGCGGGTCGTGCTTCCGCAGCCTCGAACAACGCCTGGATCTCGTCGTAGGTGAACGGCCGCCTGCGTGGATCGCCCTCGTAGTCGTCCTTGTGCAGGATCGAGTTTCCTTCATGTAAAATCTGTTGCGGCGCTTCACCGAACCGCTCGTGACACGCTTGCGCCCACCCGTACCGCGAATCGAGTAAGAACTCCATGAACATGCTGATCGCGACCTCGTAACTGCGAGCCGTAGACAATGCCAGAGGTTCGTCCCCACCACGAAGATGGTCGATGAAGGCTTCGCCTTCCGCCGGCGTCCACTGCCACGGATACAACCCCGAGAACGTCACAAGGCGCCGTATCAGTCGCGTTCTCCGCACCACCGTCCCCTCCTTGAGAAACCGCGCAGACTGTTGCCTGCGCCAACCCTCCAGCATCGCTGCCAACACTGCCGGCGCGGGATCCAGATGAATCACATTCTCCGCCAGCACTAAGTGCGCCGAGCCAGGCGGATCCAGAGTCATACAACTGTTGTATCAGATACAACATTGATGTGCCATACGTTGATGTGCAGCTAGCGCCCATGAACGTCGCCGCTACAACCGCAGAACTGCCTGGCCGACCTGGAAAAATGGTTCATGAACATATGCCGAATTGATGCGTCCAATGCAATTCCGCTCAGTTCTCGCGGTACTCGACGTCGCACACTAAAAGTGGTTCTGACCAGCGGGCTTCGCGGGTGATTGCTCGTGGCGGTGCGCTCGCGAACGGGCTGGTGGGTCGTTCGATGTCGATGAGTTGTTCGCGTAGTTCGCGGCGCTGTCTCGCGGAAAAGCCGGTGCCTACGTTTCCGATGTAGATGAGCGATCCGGAGAACCCTGTGGAGTTGCATCGGATGCACGCGATTCGAGGATTCTCCCTGGCGAAATCCGGGGCGCTTTGAACGACAACGCGAGTGTATCGCACCTTGCTGATCAGGCCTTCCCGGCTCTATATTGCATCTAACGCAATATACGTGCACTAGAAGGAGGCGGGGCAGCGGTGGCTGACCAGTATCGTGAGTTGCCCGGTTCTGCGCGGCTCGAACTCGTCGAAGGCGTCTCGCTGCTGCATCCCGAAGATGCCGTTCTCGGCGCGATGCTCAGAGGCTGGGAGCAGCAATTGCTCGGGGGACGGCGGATGGCCCAGCGGACGGTCCGCGCTTATCTGGGGACTGTGAACCGTTTTTTGGCCTTCACTGACGAGTATCCATGGTTGTGGACTGCTGCCCATTTCGACGAGTGGATGGCGGAGTTGGTCGGCGCTCGACAGCGTAAGAAGTCGACGCTGCGGAACTATCAAGGCGCGGTGAGAGACTTCTGCACCTATCTGATCTCGCCGCATTACAAGTGGCCGGAAGAGTGCGAAAACCGGTTCGGTACTCATCCTGTACAGATCTGCCACGAGTGGAACACGGTGGGTCACCTGGTCGACTACGAGGGCGATCCGGACCGTCGCCCGTTGAATCGCACTGAATTGCAACAACTCCTGGACTACGCCGACGAGAGGGTGGGGTTGGCGGTGAGGCGTGGCCGAAAAGGCGCGTTGACCGCTTACCGTGACGCGACGGTGCTGAAAGTGGCGTATGGCTGGGGTCTGCGCGCTCGGGAGGTCTCTCGACTCGACACCACCGACTGCTATCGAAGCCCGTCTGCCCCGGAGTTGGGCAGCTTCGGGCAATTGCATGTTCGATGGGGCAAAGCCAGTCGAGGTTCGCCGCCCAAACGGCGAATGGTGGCGAGCGTAATGCCCTGGGCAGTAGAAGCTTTGCAAGACTACGTGGCCAACATCCGCCCTCGATTCACAGACCGAGCGGATGGACCGCTGTTCATGACCGAACGCGGCACCCGGCTCCAACCGCGGGAGATCGATTCGCGATTCGCCGACTATCGCGATGCCCTTGATCTACCGAGCACGTTGGTCCCGCACTGCCTCCGACACAGTTACGTGACGCACCTGATCGAAGACGGCGCGGATCCGAAGTTCGTGCAGGAACAGGTCGGTCATCGGTTTGCGTCCACCACGGCGATCTACACCGCAGTCAGTGGAGACTTCATGAACACGATGATGCGACGAACATTGGAGCGGGGACTCTCCGCAGACGAGGAGTGGATGGATTGAACAGCAAACTCGACTACCGCTGGCACCTGCGAACGCTCATGGCCACCCGCGGTATGTTCTCCACCAGCGACCTCAAGCCACTACTCGCCGACCGCGGCGTTGCCCTGTCGACCAGTCAGGTCTATCGACTGGTCGTCGAACGGCCCGAACGGTTGAGCCTGAACACACTGGTTGCCTTGATGGACATTCTGGACTGCCGGATGGAAGACCTGATCGAGCCGGTCACCGCCACGGCCAGACGACGTAAAGCCGCCGGCGCCAACGAAACCGGGTCTGTCGGTGACCACCGCCCCAAACGTGCCCGCATCATCGGCACAAAAGAGCCCTGATGGGGAGCCGGACAGTCTCTGGGTACGCCGCAGCGGTGCTGGACGATCCGCTGTCGATCATCCACGCCGCGGTGCAACGTGCCGACCCCACACTCGCGGCTTCGGTGTTGTCAGCAGCACTCGCTGAGGCGGCACCCTCGATCACCGTCAAGCGTCGGCTGGCGCAAGCACTGTTCGAGAATCCGGAGTTGCTGACAGACCGACAACCGCTGGGCCCACCCGCCATGGATCGACTGATCAAAGCGCTGCAGGGCCACGGATCAACGGGCATCGAACTCCCCCTGTGCGGCGTGTGCCATCGCGACGTCGATCTGACGAATCGGCAGGGACCGCTACGGATCTGCGGAAGTTGCTACACCCGAGAACGCAAACGCATCGAATCCTGCACGTCCTGTGGGGAATCAACGCTCACTCGCTACCGAGACTGGGAAGGACGACCACTCTGCGCTTCGTGTGAGCGCCGGATATCGGAAGTCGATCAACTGAATCGGCTCGTCAACCAGATCACGATCATCAACGCAGACGTCGACACAGGCCTCCTCCGCGAGATCGTCGAACGTGAGCTTCCCAAGGCAGGCAATCAGAGACGAATCGCAGACGAACTCGCGGAGCATCCACTGCGGCTGACGACTGAAGCAGCACACGCCACAGCGGCAACCACCGGTCTACTCCGCGCACTCGTCAACGCAGCAATCGGCGGGTTCGTCATGCCGCCCTGCCCGTTCTGCAACCGTGCAGTCGAACTGACCACGGTGCGCGAACGGCTCCGTTCGTGCCGCCGTTGCTACGAGCAGCATCACGCCCAAGTCTGTGCAGGGTGCGGAGCCGCCCGCCCTGCCGCCAGCAGGAACGCCTCGGGCGCACCGATTTGCCGAAGCTGCCACAACCACCAGCCCGAAAACCAGGATACGTGCCCGGGGTGCGGGGAACGCGCACGGTTGTATCGGCTTGCGGGCCAGCAACCGCGCTGTCGCCGCTGTCAGCGATCACCCATAACCATCTGCGCGTTCTGCGGGAAACTCAAAGAATGCTATTTCGCCGACACCGCAACGCCGCGCTGCGAGCCGTGCTCGAGCAAACTGCTCCGCCGCGAGCCCTGCTCGGTCTGCAACCAGATTCGTATCGTGCGCACCCGCACCGCCGACGGCGCACCCGTCTGCAACAACTGCGGCCTACCGAAAGCGTTGTGCCACAGCTGCCACCGGGTCATGACCGTACGCGCATGGCTACCCGACGGCCCACGATGCAAGGCGTGCTATCGCAGACACCCCGACTCCTTCAAACCCTGCCGACAGTGCGGAAAACTGGAGCATCTCCATCATTTCGGCCTGTGCAGAGGCTGTGCCTGCATCGCTCAGCTGCGGACCGCGCTCGGTGATGACACGAACATCATCCCTCGACTCCAGCCCGTATACGACGCGCTCGCTCGTTCATCGCTTGAGAGCACGCTCACCTACCTCGAAGGGGGTGGCTCTCAGCTGTTGGGCCAGCTCCGCGAGACCGGCCGCCCCGTCACTCACCAACTGCTCGACGAGTATCGCAATTTGCCGCATACACGTCCGCTTCGGGACGCGTTGGTCTGTGCCGGTGCACTCGCGCCGCGCGACGAGATCCTCCACACCCTCGAGGAACAACTTCACCGTTTCCTCGCCGACATCGACGACGAGGAAGATCGAAAGCTGCTGCGCAACTACGCTACCTGGCGGTTGTTACACAAACTCCGGACGAAAGCACGTCGACCGCTCACCCGACCACAAGCTACTTATGCCCTGCTTAAATTGTCGATCGCGGCGGATCTTCTGGAGTACTTGCGCCGGCATAGCCGACAGCTCGAGGAAGCGGACCAGCACGACCTCGATCGCTGGCAAATGTCGAACACTCAGGCGCATCGTGCTCGTGATTTCTTCCAGTGGGCTACCGCGCGCCGGCACTTTCGACGCGGCCTGCTTCTCGCACCTCGTCCTCGTCGCCACGGCTCCGGCACCATGACCGACGACGAACGCTGGAAGCACGCTCGCCGGCTACTGCACGACACCAGCATCGACCGCTGTGACCGGTTCGCAGGGCTGCTGCTGTTGCTTTTCGCTCAACCATCAAGGCGCATAGTCACACTGCGCACCGATGCCATCACTCAACGCATCGACAACCGCGCCGTCAGTCTTGCGCTTGGAACCGAACCCGTCGTCCTCCCCACGTTGATAGGTCAGTTGGCACTCGACCTGGTCGTCAACAGATACCGCGGACGCGCCGCACTCGCCCAAACAAGCGATCACGATTGGCTGTTCCCGGGTGTACGCGCAGGAAGCCCGATGAGCAGCCAAAACCTCAATATCCGCTTCAACCGTGTAGGTATTTCAGCCCAGCCCGCGCGTACTGCAGCGTTGATGGACCTCGCCGCGCAGATGCCGGCGGCGGTACTCGCCGCACTTCTCGGCATCGAAGTAGCCACCGCCCAGGGCTGGGTCACCGAAGTCGGCCAAAACGGCGCCTACGCCGCCGACATCGCCAGAAGGCATCGACCTTCGAGCGAACAAGCAAATCCCTGACCACGACACTCGACTCTCGACCTTCCTGCGAGATAGAGCCGTTCAACCGAAAACTGCCGTCACCAGTGGACACCAGTGGGGTCACATGCGCGTCCACTCAGTCGAGACAGAACTAATTACCCTCGACGTCTTGCATCACGAGGCGCTGCTCGTAATTTTCGTCAGCGCGCAGTAGTCGCACACGCACCGCGCCGAACTCGACCAATCGTGCGCATCGGCCTAGAACGGGCGAGGTGCTCAGGATCTGCGCAATGAAAGGTGATCTGGATCTGTTTGACAGATACCATCGGTTCCCCCTGGAATCTGGGTCGTTCACGCCTGGGCGCCGGATCTCGAAATCGGCACGCTGCCTTGATAATACGCGGGTGGGCTACTTTCACGGTCCTCGTTGACGGCTCCTCCCGGTAGCCCGTGAAATCTACTCGCTGCCCCAACACGACGAAGGCCAGCGGGTCTGCTGCGATGTGTTCTTTCTAGGCGCAACAGCCACGGACGACCCACGAAGGCCGTGGTTGAGCCGATCGGCTCGCATGCTGAGAGCGCGCTGTTCGGTCGCCCGGATAACGCATGAACGGAGTCGGCGACTAACCCCTCGTCGGCCGCTGGGTCGACGTCGAAACCAACCAGCCTGCAGAACTCCTGGCGCTTTCACGCGCTACCAGGGAAGTCAGTTCCCCAGAGGCTCACCGCCCGTCCTCGGTATCTGACATGGGGTCTTTGCCCGGCGGACGGTGCCCTCGACGAGCGGATGAGTTCGCTGCGAAGTTGTCCGTGGGTGAGTGCACGTTTGCCAGGCAGGTTCCTTTTGTCGGCGGTCGAGTGCTGCAACTCTATGCAGCATTGCCACCTCAAACGATAGTACGTATGCTACAAATTATCGAACACTGACGATTGGAAGGCGTGAACTCATGACTTCGAACAACGGGGTAGTTCTCGACGTCGACGGACTGCGAATGCAGTACGACACAACCGACGTTCTGCGCGACGTGACATTCCACGCACGGCGCGGCGAGGTACTTGTCATGCTCGGCCCCAACGGGGCGGGCAAGACCACCACCATCGAAATCCTGGAGGGTTTCCGTCGGCGCTCGGCGGGCCGCGTCACGGTCCTGGGTGCCGACCCCGAACAGGGCGACGAACACTGGCGCGCTCGGATCGGCGTCGTGCTGCAGTCCTGGCGCGATCACGCGAAATGGAGGGTACGTGAACTGCTAGCCCATCTCGGCGCGTACTACCGCCCCTATTCCACCGCACGGGTCCAACGTCCCTGGGACACCGATGAACTCATCGACCTGGTCGGCCTCACCGAGCAGGCCGACGCCAAGATCTCCACGCTGTCCGGCGGCCAACGGCGCAAACTGGACGCGGCGATCGGCCTCGTCGGTCGGCCCGAGCTGCTGTTCATGGACGAACCGACCGCGGGCTTCGACCCGGCGGCGCGACGCGACTTCCATGATCTGGTGCACCGACTCGCCGACCTCGAGGACACCACCGTGCTACTGACCACGCACGACCTCGACGAGGCCGAGATCCTGGCCGACAGAATCCTGATCCTGGCCGGCGGCCGGATCATCGCCGACGGCTCGCCCGATGAGCTGTCCCGGTCGATCGCAGGCGAAGCCCAGGTGAGCTGGACCGTGGACGGCCACCGTTTCGTCCACACCACCACCGAGTCGACGAAGTACGTGCACGAACTGTTCAAGCAGCACGGTGAGAGCATCGTCGACCTCGAGGTGCGCCGCGCCTCACTGGAAGAGACCTACATGACCCTGGTCAAGCGAGCCGAGTCCGGCGAAGCGACCGAACTCGTCCACACCCTCACGGAGGTCACACGATGAACGTCACCCTCATCCGGACCGGTCTCGCCCGCGGCGCAATCGAACTGCGGCAGCTGTACACCAACGGCCCCGACCTGATCGGTCAGTTCCTCACGCCCGCCATCTCGCTTGTCGTGCTGTTCCTGCTGCGTAACAAGATGTACGGAGACAGCGGGCTCTCCGTCGCAGAGCTGGCCGTGCCTGGTCTGCTCGGGAGCATCATCGCGTTCAACGGCATGTACTCCCTGCTCAACGTGCTGGTGCTGGATCGCGAGGACGGCACGCTGTTGCGTGCCAAGGCGGTGCCCCGGGGCGTGAGCGGCTACTTCGTCGGCAAAATCGTGGCCTCCGCCGGGTCGGTGATCGTGCAGGTGATCGTCGTACTCGGGGTGGGCATCGTGATCATCGGCGGCTCCTCGCTGTCCGGGCCGGGCGCGGTGGCGACCTTCGTGTGGGTGGTGGCCCTGGGGCTGCTGGCCGTGCTGCCGTTCGGCGCGATCCTCGGCAGCGTACTCGACACACGGACGGCCTTTCTGCTGACGATGCCGCTGATGGGATTGATCGCCATCTCGGGCATCTTCTACCCGATCACTGCGTTGCCGGGCTGGTTGCAAGCCGTCGGCCAGTCGTTCCCGATGTACTGGCTCGGACTCGGCATGCGATCGGCGCTGCTGCCCGAGGACGCAGTCGCCATCGAGATCAACGAGTCCTGGCGCCATGTCGAGACGGCTGCGGTGCTGGGAATCTGGGCCGTCGTGGGCCTGCTCATTGCCCCGGTAGTGTTGCGGCGCATGGCGCGTCACGAATCAGGATCGAACATGGCTGCACGACGAGAAAAGGCGCTGCAGCGTGCCTTCTGAGATCATCCACAACCGGATCGCGATGCTGCGGGCCGAGCGGGGCTTATCGCGGCGGGAGTTGGCCGAGGCACTGGGAGTCCACTATCAGACCGTGGGCTACCTCGAACGCGGCGAATACAGTCCGAGCCTGCATCTAGCGTTGCGGATCGCCGCGTACTTCGAGGTAGCGGTAGAGGTTGTGTTCTCTACCGAGCCCTTTCCACGGCTGGGGTCGGACTCCGAAACCGCATGACTGCCGCCATCCGCCAACCGTTCCAACCGTAAGCGCACCCTCGTATGCCTCGCTGCCGCACGGGAGCACGGCCAGCTCGGATCGAAGCTTGACGCTCGATACTGGACGGGATGGCCCAGAAAGGTCTCAGTCGTCCTTACAGCCGGGGCGGGTTACCTGTACCCATGCCTTCTGACAATTATGACCACAACGGACACATTCGTAGCACCCCTTCGGAGGCGTATGGCGAAGCCATAAGCAAAGTGCCCCAATACCGGCGGAGCAGATGCTCGAATTCGACACGTTTGATTATCACGCATTACCGGTATCGTCGTGGGCGCCGAGGATGAGAGATCCGATTCCGCCGGCGGCATTGCCGGATCCGGGGACGAATCCGCAGATGATTCCTTCCGTGTTGGCGCGGAGCGGTGTTTTCAGCCAGCTCGGGGACCGTTTTCCGGGTTGGTAGGTCGAGGTGATGCTTTTGGCGACGATGCCTTCGAGGTGGTGTGTGCGGGCGACCTCGAGCATGGTCGGTCCGTCGACGTTGAGCCAGTGGGGTGGGACTTTGATGCGCGGGTGTTCGAGGCTGAGGTTGGCGAGCGCTTCGCGGCGTTCGAGGTAGGGCAGGTCGGTGGTCGATGTTCCGTCGATGTCGAGGACGTCGAAGACGTAGTAGGTGGTCAGGGCGTCGTTGCGGAGCTGCGCGGTGGGTTTGAGGACGTGCATCCGGCGCTGTAATCGGGAGAAGGACGGGACACCGTCGGGGCCGAGTGAGACGATCTCGCCGTCGAGGACGGTTTCGCGGTGGTCGAGCACGGCGCTGAGTGCGTCGAGGATCTCGGGGAACGAGGCGCTGATGTCGTTTCCGTTTCGCGACCACAGCGCCGGATCCTTGGAACCTGTTGTGGCTATTGCCCTTTGGCCATCCCATTTCGACTCGAATGCCCAGCGCTCCCCGGTTGGGGGATGCCCGAGCGTGGCGAGCATCGGCGGCACTGGCTTTCCGGAGGCGGCGCTCATGCCTTCTACTGTGCGCGGGTTTGTACTGGTTTCGGCCGGTTTTCCGAGGTTGAGACAATAGCGAGATGAGCGAGAATGCAGAACCCGATGGGGTCCAAGGGTGGAGCCCGGCCCCGGACGAGGGCCAGGCCGGCACGGTGCTTACGAAGGATGGTCAGTGGGCTTACCGGTACAAGGACGGCGCGGAGCTCATCATGATGAAGATGCCGGATCGTCCAGCCGCGAAGTAGCCGGCAGGAATTCAATAAGATCAGGTCGCCACATGTGACCGATCTGCAAGGATCTTGCAGGTCAGGACCTTGGCTCTCGCTGCGGTCTGGTCAGTGTGGCGACCTGATTCTCGTCGCAAGACACAGAGTAGTACGCGGGCCCGACATCTCGATGCAGAGATCTAGGGGCCGGTCTCCGGTTACTCGATCGGGGAGAGCGCGGACGCGCGTAGGAGGGACGAGGCTCCGAGTAGTTCGATACCGAGGAGCCGTCCGTCTCTGTCGTAGTCGAGGATGATCTGGCCGTCAGAGCTGTCGCAGTGGACGTGCTGTTGGCGCACGGCGTCTCCGTTCGCCCTGTCGGAGGCCACATAGATGTATGAAGCGTCGGCGTCAGGGTCGTATGTTGCTGCGAATGTCAGATGCATATCGAGAGGATAGTTCGGGGCGGAGCGTGGGGCGACTTGACGCTGTGGCCGTGCGGAGGACAGTGATCGTCGTGTAGGTGTCGGACATGATCGGTCGCCCGAAGTTGTTCCACCGCTTCAAGACTTCCGCTAGGCGCCATGCACGGTCCCCGGCGAGTGCGTGCAGCCAGTGCTCCGGTAGCTGTCGGCGGTCCTGCGCGGTGAGGTCGTCGATCTCGACCAATTCGGGTGCGACGACAAATCTCGCAACATGCTCCAGATCCACTCTTCCTCCATCTGCGACGTCGAGTTGCCTGTCGCTGTTCGGCATTGACCGGCGCTCATTGCTGAGGTGGCCGCTTATTGGGTTGGTGGTCCTTGTCCCAGGCGTAGTGGAGGAAGGGCCGCACGTGGGCGAAGGTGTTGATGACTTGGTGGACTATTCGCTCGATCGCGGCCGCGCCGTGCAGCGGGGAACCCTCCGAACTGCCCAGTTCCCCTTCGCAGATCACGCCGGCGGCAGAGCGGATTTCCAGCACTGCGCTGTCCGCGACTTTCAGTCCGTAGCCCCTGGCAGTCTCCATCTCGGTGGTGGGGTCTCGATGCACGTAGGTGCTCGTCAGTCGTCCCGGTGTGGGGAGAAGCACGATGCCGTCCTCGACTGCTTGTGCGATCACCACCTCGGCAAGCTCAACAGATGGAGCAAACGGAATATATGGGATCTCGCCGCGTACGTACGCGGCTTCCAGTTCCGCTGGCGAGGCGTCTACAAGGCCGACTGGGAGCCAGGTAAGCGCCCACTGCGACACATCGCTCACGATCAGGAAGGGCCATGTGCGGGAATTGAACTCGGCTTCCGCCCGCTCCCACGCTATGCGTTGACGCTCGTAGAACTGTGTGTGCGCAGTGGGAACCTCAGGCGTCGCGACCTGCACCTGCCCCGACCCCTGTGGTCCTGCCGGCCGCGGTCTCCGTTGAAACCATCTCCGCACCGACCAGCCCATCAGTCGAGTAAAGCACCTTTGCCTCCCGGCCTGGCCAGGCGGTGCAGTCGGTCCGGGGCATAGGTAACTCTCGGCGCCTTCGAGGTCGTCTCGGTGCCGACAAGGGTTGCTAGGGTTACCCGGTCATTGGAGAGATTCCTATCGAATTGGAGACGATGTTGCATGGCTGAGAGAGTGATTCGCCAACTTATCGACGATCTCGACGGTAAGCCGATCGACGACGGATTCGGCGAACGCATCCAATTCTCGTATCAGGGGTCGGACTACCTGATCGATCTGCGGCCGACGAACGTCGACAAGTTCAACGCCGCCCTCGAGCCTTTCGTGAAGGTCGCCGAGAAAGTCGGAAAGGCACGCCGCGGCAGTAAAGCTGATGTGACGGCGAAGGATACCGGTTCAGGTCGCTCGAAAGAGCAGTTGCAGGCAGTGCGGGACTGGGCAGTCAAGAACGGCTACGACGTGGCACCGCGGGGGCGGGTCAAAGCGGAGATCCTCGACGCCTTCGACGCCGCGCACTGAATTCGATCCGTTTGAGACGACACGACATTCAACGCTGATACGAAAGCGGGTGTGAGGGGAAGCGTCTCTCACACACCCGTATCTTCCTAACCCGGCGTGGATTCCGCCACCGGCCGTCAGCTGTTGCGAACTGCAGGTGTTTCCAACGGAAAACACCCGAGAATCACGCACCCTTCCTGAGTCGAAGTGTGCCGTCGTTTGCGCTCGGCCCCCGACTGCCACTGCGACCAGCAGAGATTAGACGCAGTCATCTCCGGGTACAGTTCCGCCAGCAGCCTGCGGAGTGCGCGCATACAAATCCAGTCGGTCCACCGTCGACGTCTTGCGCTCATTCTGCAGGCTGCACCTGCAACCGTCAGTCCCGATCAATACCCGAGTTCTCTTGCACGCGAGTAGGCCGGCAACGAAGCATCAGCGACGGCCTTACGCAGTTCACTCCTCGTTGAGCCAGACACCGTCGGTGGCTTTGATCTCGCGGATCATCGATGGGCCTCCGGAGGGCCAGGTTTGAATGAGGTAGTCCTCGGTGGGGGTATCGACGTCGAGGTCCCAATGCGTGGCCCGGCCGCGGGTGGCGATGCGGAAATGGCGCGCTCCCTTAGGAGAGGTGAGTTCGCCGAATTCTTCGACGATCTCGTTCTCCAAGGTGATGAAGAGCATCGGTTCACGGCATACGACGGTGACTTCCTCGATGTTGTCCCATGCATCGAGATCGATGTAGGGTCCACCGTTTTCGAAGATGTGGTCTTCGCCGGAGAGCAGTTCGAGTGTGACGTTGACCGGGCCGTAGGCGATGCCGGTGTGGACCGAGATGAGATTGTTGCCGGCGTCGAAAACCTGGCCCGTGGTGTATGTGTCCGTGGGATCGGTGTCGGCTGCGGAGATGAGAAACGTGTGGTGCCCAGCGCTGATCAAACCGGTGATCGTCATCCGTCGATTTAAGCAGCTTGAACCTTGCAGGTCCGTCGATCCCCCTCAGACGAACGGGATTTCGCGGGGGAGAACCGATCATGTCCAGCGCAGCTGAATCATCCGCCGACGACGCGCGATCCCCACCATCCTCACCGGCTCGTACAGAGAGATCACCGCGAACGTCGCAATCATCAACCCCGCCCCCGATGGTCAGGGCAGGCATACTAGGCGGCATGAGCTACAACCTGGCGTTCTGGGCTGGAGGCGATGATCTCGACCCCGACAACGTCTACACGCGCCTGAACGACGAGCAATCCGTCAAAGGTGTCGACGTGGTGGACCGGGACCGTGTCTTGCGGGCGTTTGCGGAGGACCTCCCAGGCTGGACGTGGGACGGGCAGTTCCTGCGCCCGCCCGGGACTGACCCTGAAGGAACGCCGGCCTATGACGTATCCATCGGTGAGCAGTTGGTCGAGTTCATCGGCTACAAATTCCGAGGAGAGCATGCCAACGAGATCATCGGCGCGATGCACTCACTCGGCTATCGCCTCTACGACCCGCAGATTAGTGAACGATTCGCCTGAGCCGCGACGGAAAAGGAGTGAAAATGCCGTCGACATCACTGCTCCGAACCATGACGGACGGACTGACCTTGAGAGCCATCTCGTCTGAGGGGCCGCCAGCATCCGAAAGTGTCACCGCCGCTCTCGTTGTTCGTTCGCTGCAGTTACTTCGCGACATCGACCCGGTCTTCGGTGTCGACCTCTATCAGTCGGTAGGCGACGATCTCCCCGCCCGAGGCGACGGTCGAGCAGATACTCGCCTCGAACGTTCGGCAGATCCTGGTGCCGCCGACGGAAGAATCGATCGAAGCCACATTGATCGAGAAGCGGCGATCACGCCACGCCACCGGTGGGATGTATCCACTCTCGCTCCCACAACACCTAAGCCTGTACTCGAATGCCGGCGATATTCGCGTGGTGGCTGGTTTCGGGGGCACTTCGGGGACGGGAAGTTTCATCTGCACTTTCGCCGACGAATCTCGGATCACACTGGCATTGAACCTCGTTCAAGGGCTCACTGATATCTGGGACGCCCCCACAGCGGTCCTCTACCGGCGAGCTGAGTCGCGGGTTCAGAGTTACGTGCCCGGCGGTGCGACGATCGGCAGCTGCACCTATTTGGGTCAAGAGTTCCCCGTCGACGAAACCCAGCTCCCGCCCACCGTGGAGGCATTTCCGTATCGGGACGGCACCGTGGTCATCCAGCGCGATCTGTCAGCGCCGTTGACTGCCGATGACATCCGCAGCATCCGTGCCGCGGCAAGCCTGCCCACCGAACGACGAGAAATCAGGCTACCGAAAGGCTCACGACTGGTGTTATAGATCTTCGTAGCGCTGAAGCGGGAGCTGCTCTGCCGGAACGAATCTCACCGCATGGCCGCAGATTGACGGACTTGTCGGGGGATATCTTGGGGACAACATGGGGTTCCGTAGCGATCGCCGTCAGAGTGGGGAACGGGTTCTTCAGAGGCAACGTATGTCCCAAGAGCGCTGACGCGATCACCGTTGTCGAATCACTAGGCAGTGACGACCACGGAATGTTCGAGTACCGCGTCCGATGCCCAGTGTGCGGCTGGTGCGAGCACGGGCGGGCGAGCGAGATCACTCCAAAGGACTCCGACGAGTGACGCTCAATTCTCAATGGAGGTGCAGGTAGGGCAAGGCCGTCGAGCGACGGTTCGACTGGCGTTCCACAGGTGCGGATCAGGCCTGTCCGGGCTTCGAGTGACTTGCAGGTTGGTGAGCGGGCCAATCCGTCGGCGTGCACGTTCAAGATCTGGATTATCTGTCTCCAAGAACGGTATAGGCAGCATGACCTTTCTCAGTTCCTCGCACGCTCTGTATGCGACCGATGACAGTTGACAATCGATTGGTCGGCATTCTCCCAACCCCGCCGAAGTTCTAAAAGCCTCACACACAGCACACAACCCCACGACGGCGCCGTGTGTGTGGCGATCTCATCGGAAGCGAAGTTGCAGCCCACCCCGCTGCGGCCCGCACAGAACCGAGGAGACCGGATGCACAAGGAACAGCGCCGACTCGTCGCCAAACTTCACGACGCCGGATACGTCACTCGCCGCACCAGCAGACAGCACCTTCTCGTGCTCCATGACGGGCAGATCATCACCTGCTTCGCCGGCACACCGAGCGACTTCCGCAGCTGGCGGAACTCGCTGGCTCCGCTGCGCGCCTCGGTTTCTGTGCATGACCTCTACGAAGGGAACACCGATCATGACGATCACCCGCACCACGTGTGCTGCTGCCTTGTTGGTGCTGACGGCGGTGACGACGTTGTCCGCCTGCAGTAGTGAATCCCCGTCCGCGTTGACGATCGCGATGACGGCGACCAGCAACGAACCTGCCCCCTCGACCGAGGCGATCATGGATCTGCTGACCGAACACGCGGCTGGATCTCTGAATCCTGAAGACGGCATCGTCACCCTGGTCACTCCGGAAACGACCACCACCGTCGATCTGACTCCGATGCGCGGCGAGGCCGTCGAGGCTACTGACGGCAAGGCGGAGAAGAAGATCGCCGCGAACATCGAGAACCTTCAGCAGACTGCGTCTTCAGTCAGCTCGAGCCACCCCGGGTTGGATGTGTTGGGTGTCCTCGATCGGGCACTCGAGGCCACCACCTCCGGAGGTCGGGTAGTCCTCATGAGCAGCGGATTCGCCACGGTCGACCCGATCGATCTCAACGCCGCCGGCAACTGGATCACCGCTCCTGATCAGTTCGTCGACGCGATCGATGATCGGAACCTGCCCGACGCGGCGGGCAAGAACATCACTTTCGTCGGCCTGGGCTACCCGGCTCCCGGTAGTGCTCAGACGGTCGCTGGTCCGGCGGTGAGGACTGCGTTGCAGACCATGATGACCGGTCTCTGCTGGCGGATGAATGCCACTGCTTGCGACGTGCTTCCGGGGCCGGTGAGTGATCTGCCGCCGGTGTCGACGACTCCGGTACCCGTCGTCGAGCTCAACCAGCTGAGCACACAGTGCGCCGGTCAGATCGACATCGACACCAGCATCGCGTTCGCCCCGGAAAGCGACATCCTGCTCGGCGGTGTCGATGGCGTGCTTGCACCGATCGCGCAGGAGTTGAACAACTGCCCCGGAACGACGGTTGTCGACGCGGTCGGCCACAGTGCCTCCGTCCCTCACGAGAGTTGGGGTGGTGGCCCTGACCTCGAGAAGCGCCGCGCGCAGGCCGTCCTCACCCGACTCCGTGACCTCGGCGCTCCCATCGCGGCGATCGGGACCGCCCGCCCCGGCGGGCAGATCATCGACAACATGCCCGGTGGCAACTTCCGCGAAGACCTCGCGGTGCGCAACCGCATCGTCACCCTCACCATCAACTAGTAGAACCAACTACTAAGGCGGTGGGAACGGTGGACGGTATTTGGCTCTTCCCCTCGGAAGATCTCAAACTTCTTGGGAAGATCTCAAACTTCTTGGTCGTTTCCCCGACCTTAGGCGTCAAGCACATTGGAGATCTCTTCAAGTAGAGCGAGAGCATCTTGAGCGATGTCAGTTGGTGATGTCGCGGCAACTTTCTCGAGCATGGCGCGTGCAGTGACGAGGTCGTTGTCTTCGTACGCTAGGACCGCGGCGGCTACCTCTGATTCAAAGTGGCCAAGTGCGCCCGCCATCTCGAACCATATTCTCGCGGTGCCGTGATCATTGTCGTCGCGCGCTTTCTTGCCGAGGTTGGCCATGGCCTCGGTCTGGCCGTGGGCAGCCGCGCATGCAAACCAACCCCACGCCCTGGGCATGTCGTTGTCGATATGGCACAAGACCGCGAGGTTGAACATGGCGTCCGCTTCGCCGTACGTGGCGGCCATTTCCCACCAGCTTCGAGCCGCGTCGACGTCTGCGCGGTCGTGAGCGTGCACCCCGAGGTTGAACATGGCGCCGCTGTGACGATGGTCCGATGCCACTTTGAACCAATGCTCCGCCGCGACGTAGCGCTCTGAGTTGTACTCCCACTGCCCGGCGTGGAACTCGGCATTCGAATCGAGTTCGAGGCCAGTCAGGAGATTGAGTGAACGGGTTGCAGCTCTCAGGTGTGGGGTGAGGGCGTCGAAGAGTTGATACTCCTCCTGATCATGGTCGGGGGTGCGGATGAGGATGGCGTGGGGAGATCCTTTGTAACCTTCGGCGGCCCAGCCGAAGGCGTCGTCGAATTGACCAGTGCGCCAGGGGAGATTGGGGCGAAAGCGCAGGTAGTGCAGCTTGCAGAGTTGTTCGAGTTGTTTAATTTCGGCGCCGGTGGGGTAAAGAATGGTCGCATCGATCGCCGCTTCGATGAGAGCAGCGCGGATACCGCCGGCGGCGAGTTCTTTGGTGGCTTCGGATTTGAAGTGATCTACGGAAGCGAGCGCTTCGGCCAGGCGTGTGAAATCGAGCCCTGCGACCGGAGACGTTACGTTGTCCAATAGTGCTGTGGCTGTTCCTAATTCGGAGGCGTCGAGGATTGTTTGGTAGTAGATTCGGTGTTCGTCGAGGAGTTCGATCAGTTCAGGTGTCGCACCGATCCGGGACAGATCGGCATCAGCGGTGACGGTGCGGTTGTTGATCTGATTGCGCCATGTGCCGAGGTCGTGTTCGTGGACGATGACGATCAACCGGCTCCTCGAGGCGAGTTCGGTCAACCGCTGCGCGTTGAGCCCGTCCATAGGGTTCACACCCAAAAACTGGGCGTCATCGAGAACGACAACGCCAGGGCCGGCGTTCTTTTCTTTCCTATGCAGATCAACCAGCGCTGGCAGGACCCCAGGGGCGGGGTTGATCCATTGCACCGTGGCATCCGGGACCGCACCGGCGAGTGTTTCGAGGACGCTGCGCGATTTCCCGGATTTCGGTGGGCCCACGACCACGGTGATACCTGTGGAGATCGCCGTGAGCCGTTCCGCAAGCTGAACGTCCGCGGTCCGCGCGACGTACGGAGGTATTCCGCCGCCGAACATCGACGACCCCAGATTCAGTGCTTTCGGGTCGAGTTCGGCTGCCGACACAGGTTCCGTGGCGGTGAGATCGCGGGTTTTGCGGGCGCGTTCCTCCGAATGTGCGCCTTCAGCTGCTTGTTTTGCCGTACTCGTCCGTGACGCGTCTTTCGCATTGTGGACTGCCCAGAACACCTTCGCGAACGTGTCCCACCGGCCGTCGGGATCCAATCCCAGTCTCTGGATACGCTCAGGCGGCTGCGGAACGGCGTCACTCACCACCGCGATGAGCGCTTGCTGTAGGGCATCCTTGTCCGGCGTCGTCGGCACCGGCGCAGGGTCCTCCGCGCGCCCTTTTCTCCATTGGGTATACGCGCTAGACGGCGTCTTATTGCCGACGTGCCACCCCTTGCCTAGCCCGTCCAAGAGGTCATGGTCGCGAAGGTATCGCTGCATCCACCGGTAAACAGCGGGCAAGTTTTGGTACGCCTCGATTGTCTCCTCGAGCCATACCGAATACGCGCGTTGCGCTGGTGTCCAGCTCAGCTCTGGCTCGTTCGTCAACATCGCCCCTTCGAGGTTCAGACCGGACGGGCGGTCAGACGATTCTCGGACCAGGCGCGTACGCGCCTATCTATTTACAGCACACACAGCACACAACCCCACGACAGCGCCGTGTGTGTGGCGATTTCGTTATCTCATCGCCCCGGAATCCTCCGGAGCATGTGAGAGTCGAAGGGGCAGTCACGATGACTGACATCGAGAACTTTGAGAACCAGTTCGCCCGGTGGGAGGACCCGGCCGGCAAGCCTGCACGCGGGGAGGTGACGATTCCGCGGGGGGAGAAGATCTCCTCGCTGTTCGGTCTCGGCCCTATGCCGGCGTCGAAGATCCCCGCAGTCCAGGCGCTGGTCACCGAAAGCCATCGCCTCGACACCCGTCCTGTGGTTGGGGAGCTGACGCTCGGTGAGCAGGCGGTGCGCGCGAAGGTCGTCGGCCGTGCGGAGAAGGGGTTGGCGAAGGACGTCGAACGCAAGGTGGTCCCGTTGATCGCCAAGCTCCGCAGCTTGTACGGCCAGATCAACATGCTCGACAAGCTGATCGGCGCTGCTGACATCATGTCGCTTCATGGTCCGAACGGGGAGTTGCTCACTCCGGGTGAGGCGCAGGACGCGCACGACACCATGCGTGATCAGGTCACGCGCAAGATCGGGGAGGGTTCCAAGGAGCACCTCATCGACCGCGATTACAGCAAGGCCCGGAATCGGCGGTTGATGATGCTCGATTTCCCGGTGTTCCTGTTGGCGATGATGGGCTTGCTCAACGTCAACCTGCGTCAGGTGTTCAATCTCGATGGACCCGCGTTGGTCGGGGCTGGCACCGCGATCGTGTTCGCGATCTTCGGTACCTGGCTGTTCGCGGAGATCATGGGCCGTAGCGGTGCCCGGCACCGTAGGTTCAAGGACGCGGACACCGCGCTCGGGGCTCCGGATTCGACCCGCAAACGGATGCGCGCCGAGCAGATCGCGCTTGCCGCGATCGTGATTTTCGCGTCGTCGGTAATGGGGATCCGTATCTTCACCGAAGGGATGGAAGCGGATACGCCGCTGGCGTTGGTGCTGACCTTGAGTGGATTGCTGGCGGTTCTCGTCGGTACGGCGGGCTACTTGAACTACATGTCCGAGTACGAGAACGGCTCTGATCAGACCGATCGCGTCAAGCATCTGGCCAGTCAGCTCGGGAATCGTGAAGCGACCATCCAGCAGCTCGGCAAGCAGCGCGCTCTTCTCGTGGAGGAGTCGGGGATCGTCCTTGCTACCTTGCACCGGACCCTCGCTGCTGCGTCCGAGGCCGCGGCGCAGAGGGTCACCGGCAGCAGCGCCGACAAGGCGATTCGCGCGTCCCGTTCCTACGCCGGCTCCCGCACCGCCGTGCCTGCGCCGGCCTTCGACAGTCCGACCATCCTCGAGATCGGACGTCAGGCCAACGAGTTGACCGAACACCACGCTCTGCTCAATCCGAAGGAGAACTGACCACCATGGATTTCAAGAAGATGAAGGCGGCCGGGAGCCGGATCGGCGCCACCGTGGGCGTCCTCGGGGCTCTCGGTGGACTCGGGGGCGACCCGGTTGCCCGCAACAGCAGCACCGGCTTGGGACAGCAGTACGCCAAGTACGCCAAGGACGTGAGGCTCCCGAGCAGCGAGAAGGAGATCGCGCGGATCTTGCGCACGGCCACTCGTGAGAAGGGGACGCGTCTCAAGGGTGGTTACAGTCTCAACGGCAAGGACATCAAGAAGTTGAAGTAGCCGCCTCGACACCCTGTTGGCCCGGAACCGATCTGGTTCCGGGCCAGTGGAGTTCGCGGATTGCTGAGTAGTCGGCACGCTGAAAGTGCTTCCCACCGTTTTGCTACATAACTACTATTATGTAGCAAAATGAGTGGGCCTGACCCCACTCCCCACGCTGTCGACGAGAGGCCCCCGAACTGTGAGCACCTCCCTCGACGTCGCGTTCGATACCTTCATGAACTGGCGCAAGGGCGGAACCATGTCTACCCACACCGCTGAGGCTTACCGCCACGATTTCGTCGGCATCGCTGACGCCCTCGCCGCCGACTTGACCGTTCCGATCGAGCACCTGACGACAGCCGTCCTCGACAAGGACCACATGCGCCGTGCGTTCGCCCGGTTCGCCGAAACCCGCGCTCCGGCGAGCGTGCGGCGTTGCTGGTCGACGTGGAATACGTTGTGCGGCTTCTGGTGCACCGAGGATCTCCTCGAAGCCAACCCGATGTCGACGGTTCGGCGGCCGGCGATGTCCAAGCGGCAACCGTCGTCGTTCGACGGCGAAGCTGTCGCGAAATTGTTGGCCGCAGTGGGTGATCCGGACGACACCCACGCTCGAGCCTGGCCGGAGCGTGACCTGGCGATCGTGCTCACCTCCCTTCTGACCGGCTGCAGGCTCTCCGAACTCGTCGGCCTCGACATCCGAGATCTGCGCGATGTGGACGGCGCCAACGGCGCGAAAGCGGTACGCGTGCGAGGAAAGGGAGACAAGGATCGCACCGTCACGATCGAAGCTGGCCTGGTCGACGTACTCGGTGAGTACCTCGCGTCGCGGGCGATCCGTTTTCCTCACACCGGTCGCGTACGTGCGCGATCTGATTCCACACCGTGGACCCGTTTCCGGGCGACCGATCCCCTGTTCGTCGGCCCGGACGGTGCTCGCGTGTCGAGATCGCTGGTGCAATACCGCACCAAACGGGCGTACTTCCGGGCCGGTATTGAGGACCAGAAGGTGCGCGGAGCTCTGGTGCACCAGTTGCGGCATACTTTCGCCACCGGTCTTGCGGACCAAGGTGTCTCGGTTTACGAGTTGCGGCAGATGCTCGGGCATTCGTCGATTCAAACGACGTCTCGCTACACCGCGGCAGCCGGGCAGGAGACACGCGTCGCCGCAGCGGCGAACCCCGTCTACAAGATGCTCGAGTAGAACTCGCCCACGTCGACCCACTCCGACGTCGAGCCGCCGTACGATTCACCGGTGACGCGATCCCCCGCCCTACCCGTGCACATCGGGTGTGCAGCTCCCTCCGAGCAACCAGCCACACCGGCCAGGAAGCATTCGGCGACCGGTGACGACACTGATCAGCAGACACCGATTAGTGCCGCCGCGATCGACTGGGATCAACTAGATGTTGAGCCGCGGTGGCTAGGACAAGAAGCTGCCGATTGCGTGGCCGCGATCGACCCACACATCTTTGACCGTAGTGGTGGCGCCGACGAATTTCGACGCTTCTCAGCCGGAGCAAACGAGCGAGATGAGCCAGCACTCGTCATCAGTATGCTCGGCACCGCCAGCCGCGCCGAACCAGTGAAATCGCTCTTCCAAGGCTCAGATAGCTCCTTCCTGCTCCCCGACGCCCGCGGCACGATCGGCGGCGGGCGGCTTCCGGCCGGTGCCTGGCCCATACTCGCTCCTGGCCTGAACGTCGCCGATAAGGATCTCGGACTGCGATTGCTCAACCGCCCCGCTACCGCACCGTGGTGGTCCCTGGAGTTGCTCGGCACCGCCTTCGAATCGCCAACGGGCGCTCAAACTCCGAGCCCGCCGCGCGGGAGCTTCGAACCCATCCTGATCGATGCCCTCGGCAATCCCGTGGTAGCAGCATGGGCGCCCGCTGACGGCAGCATGCGGTGGTACGTCATCCCTGATGCGGTCGACTGGACCCAGATCATCGATTGGTTGGTTCAGCAAGCGATCCCGCATTTCGCTCCGATGGCCGCCCGCCGGTACAGGATCGCAGGGTCAGTTGCACCCGAATGGCAGACCCCGAGAGAAATCGCAGCCCAGGATGCGTTGGCCGACATGGAGAAGCGGCACGAGGAGGAGTGCGCCCGGCTCCTGGCGGAGCTCGAGGAGGCGAGGGAGACTGCGACCAGCATGCGAGACGGCCTGCTGTACGGGAGTGGCACTGAGCTCGAGAAAGCCGTCGCGCGAGTGTTTGAGGACGCGCACCTCGAAATACTCAATCTGGATGAGACAGGCAAGGGTACGTGGTCGGCGGACCTGCTCGTCCATGATCAGGGACGGAGGTATCTCGTAGAGGTCAAGTCGGAGGGCGGTAGAGCAAAAGAAGCGCTCGTCGGCGATCTCAAGAAGCACCTCGCCACCTGGGCGAGCGAGCATCCGAGCGAGTCCGTCAACGGCGGGACACTGATTGTCAATCATGAACGAAAGACGGATCCGAGTGACCGCTCGCGCCAGGTCTACACCCGCCCCGAGTTCGTGAACTCTCTCGATGTACGGGTTGTGTCGACACTCGATTTGTTCGATTGGTGGAAGTTATCGAATTGGTCTGCGATTAGAGCCGCAGTTTTGGGCGAAACGCCGAAACTTCGAGTAGAAGGAACCTCTCGCCTAGACATGGAGGCGGATGCTGGTAGCCGAGAGTTCCCTCGACGCAACTGGTTTCGTACCCACTTTCGTAAAAACGAGGGCTGATGGACGCTGACTTCGAGCAGTTCCCCCCTGCGTGAGGTACCGGCCTCGTGAACCGAAAAGGGAGCCTTCCAGAACTGTTGATCACGCCGCTTACGCGCTCGCCGTGACGGGAGGAAAACGCTCAGGTCATCGATGCGGCGAGCTAATTGGAGAGCGAGACGGTTCGGCCGCTGCTATTGATGGCCCAGCGCCTGCGCCGGCGTTGATGCAGGTCCTCCTAGCCCAGTTTTGTTGTTGTATATGAGTTGTTCGTTGTGCTTCGTGAAATGCTTTGGCGCCAAAGCAGTTACTTCGATCTCAGCTGGCCACGGTTAGCAGGGTCAAACGCCGGTGCACGCGGTACCGAGCTGAACGCCGCCCTCCCACAGTGTGTTACAGACCGATGCCACGGGCGTCAGGTAGGAGCGGCCCATCCGGAACTCGCCGCTGTACTGGCGCCCGCCGCCGTACTGGTTCTGTTCGTCGATCACTTGACCTTGGAAGCCAAGCATCCGTACTTGCTGGCGGGGATTCTGGACTCCGCCGGCAGAAATGAAGTTCGCCCGGAAGGTGAAGGACTGCTGGCTGGACTTGCTTTCGATGTTTGCCGCGACATATCCAGTGCAATTTTGGATACAGGTCGTTCCGAACGGCTGGATGACAGGATCTTCGAGTGTTGACATCCCCGTGGCCGGGGCGCCAACACCAGGTGGTGGTGGCGTTTCCGCCGGCTGCGCGAGAGCCGGACCACCGATCAAACCGATTGCGGCAGTGAGCGAGACAACTGCAAGTGATCTGCGCATTGTTTGTTCCCTTCGAATGATGTTCTCTGGCGGGACATCACGACCATAACAACGAAACCATCGCGCGTGGTCGGTTTTCCGGGAATTGGTAAAGAAGTTCAAAAGTCTTGCGAAATGTGCAGGGACTTAGTACGTTTCATCACTATTTAGTGCTCTGACCTGGTCGATCTGGTCCGCGATCGACCGCAGAATGCGCGCTTCCTGGCCGAGTTTGAGCGTCCCGTAATCCGTCAGACGGATCCAAGATCGGGACCTTCGTCCGTTGTACGTCTTCCTCACGGCGATGATTCCTGCCTCCGCCAAGACGTCCAGATGCCGCCCGAGGTTTCCATCGGTGAGATCGAGTGACGTTCGGAGGAAAGAAAAGTCGACCTCCACGCCACCGCCCAGCAACATCAGGATCGACAGTCGAGTGCGCTGATGAACGACCTCGTCGAGACTCTCCCCTACTGTTCCTTTATCGGACAATTGAAGTGAGCCTTTGGTTCTCATCCAGCATTGACCAGACTGCCGTCGCGATCACAACCACCGCAAATGCGGTCGTAATGTAGGCCGAGACCTGCATTGACCGTGTCGTCTCGACAATTCCGAAAATCTGCCGCACGGCAGCCGCGGAGGTGACCAGCCCAAGCATGAATCCGAACGCCGACATTCCCCAAACGAGCTGACTTCTCTCGCGCCAGCCAAGCCAGAAAAAGCCCACACTAAGCAACGTCAGGGCACCGAAATTCGATGACGCGACAAGCAGTCCGGCGACCGTAGCGGCTAGCGATAACAGGAACAGCGCGCCATACCCGATCCGGTATCCGCGTACGCCGAGCCGCGAGGATCGCATCGCTGTCGCAGCCCAGAGGCCTCCAAAAGTCAGCGGCACCACGAGTGCGATGAAACCGTTCTGACTCGCACTCTCACCGAACATCCACACAAGACCTATGAGCAACGAACCCGACCCGTAGCCAAAGAGATTCGTCGAGTTCACTCGACGCCTGAGTTGAACTGATATCGCGAGGGCTGCGAGTTGATCAGTACCTGCCGATTTCGAATCCTCAGCCTTTGTCATTTCTTTACTCTGCGCCGCAGAGTGTCCTCTGTCAACTACCTGACACTTAGCGGACACGTACGAGATCTAGAGCGCCCCAGGGGTGAGATCGACTGGCATTGACGACATAGGCGGTCGAGCCCCAAGCTCAGTCATGCTTCAATCCAAGTATCTCCGAGTGAGCGCAGTGGCAGCTGTATCCGCGGCAGCGCTTTTCCTGCTGGTGGAGGGCATTGTTGGTGGCGACTGGATCCAGATCTTGTGGAGCACTTTGGTCGTCGTTGGTTGGATCGCCTGGTGGCGCGACGAGAGCAACCCCACATCGGTACGAAATGGCCTTGGGTCACGACCCTGGAAGCTTGGCCGAGTTTGTGCGGGTGCTGCATTAGGCGTCGTCGGGATTGTGCTGCTGATTACTCAAGATGCGCTTTTCATCCGTATCTCCGGCGGTCTCCTCATCGCGTCGTCTGCCTGCTTTGGAGTTGCTCTGTACTACAGATGGCAATCGGGGGAACGAACTCTTGGCCCGCACATCGACTAGCTACCTTTTACTTGAGACCTTGTGGATAGTTGTGCGCTACATCAGGTCATCTCTCATTCGATCGTTACTGGCCGGGGCAGGGCGCCGCTTGCTGTAGGGCGGCCTTGTCATGCGTCCAGTGAACGAGGCTTTGTAAGGGTGCAAGGCCTCACCTGGCCATTCGCTGATATTGAATACGCGGTCGTGTAGATGTGATCGTGACACCACCGCTCCCTCGGACTTGACCACCTGACTGACGCGACCAGGAGACAACGCGGCCGCCTCAGCGATAAGAGCCTGGCTAAGTCCGGAACTGCGAGCGATCTTCATCGCGTCCACAAGTAGCGCTTCGACCTCAACGGATAGTCCACGGAGCGCGTGTAGGAGGCGGGCAAGTTCCTCGACATCCTCAAGGGCCTTCTGTCGATCATCGTCATTCACGAGCATAAGTTTAACGGGCTAATGTTAAGGTTGTCGGTGTGGAAAACGCTGTTGACGGTCTACTTTCAGCGTCTGATTGCCGAACGCGCTGGGTATCCACGCCGAGACCATTAAGGGTTTCGACGTGCGGGATGCCCGGCGAGACTGGCGAGAGGGATCATGATGGACTATCCACCGATCTGGTGGCTCATGCCCGCCTGGCTCATTCCGGACTACATCAGGCAAGGAATTCTCGATAACGCTCCATGCTGGCTTGGTGGGTACTGCCGATAGATGCCGGAGGGGACGTTGAGATGTTGGATCTGGAGTTGTTTGTCGGCCCATCGTTTGCTGCCATGATTCGTGCGGCAGTGGCATGGCTCCAGTTCGTCGGAGATCTCTGACTGATTTGTGCGACTAACGCCTCAAGCGATCGGGAACCCACACGAAGTCGTGCGGTCATGCGTAGAGAGCGAGGCCCGGTAAGGCTGCAGTGCTTCGCCCGGCCATTCACCGACCCCGCCGACGAATCTGCGCTACCAGAGAGTTGTCTGGGTGGGTGTGAGACCTGCGTTTCCGTGTGGTGCTCGTCGCTGCGTCTTCCGGCCGGACGCGCGCGCGATGTCGGCCTCTGGGATTCCGGCTTGTCGGGCCATTTCGATGTCGTGGGTGGGATCGACGCGTGCTGCGGTGGCGATTGCGATTTTGACCAGAAGGTGTCGTCGGAGTCGCTCGCGTCCATCTGCGGACTCTCGTGCACTCCACTGGTTTTTCCATTCGGCGCTGCCGGCCGCCGGCGCGGATTCGACTCGATTGGCGAGGCGTTCGAGCAGCACGTCGAGCGACTCCAGCAGAGCGTCACATGCCTCTGCTACAGCCTCATCTCTGATGCCGTCAACCCGCATGTTCGCAGCGTATCGAATCGACGACGCGGTCGCTGGGAGGCGAACTGCGTGCCGCTACCGCGTTTCGAGGGGCCCGGCATTCAACTATCTGGTTACCCAGCGCGATTCGAATGTCGCTCTCGTCGACGGGGCCTGGCTACACGTCGCGCTGAGGAAGGGAGTTCCTCGCAACGTAGACGGAGATCGATGTACCCAGGGCCCACGGGTGCCCTCCGCGGCTCACTGCGTAGTTTCCTTCAAGACGCCCTGCGCGTTGGCTGACAGGTTGTGCGTGTCCAAGAGTTCGTCCGCGTGGGCCTTCTGATCGTTGTACTTCGCGGCAGTACTGATCTCGAGCAGCATTGTGCGTATCGGAATGTCCTCGACGAGGTACAGCTCCTCGAACACGGACTGGATATGCCAGTACGCGTTTCCCTCGAGGTCGTCGCTGTCGAGGTAGCGCAGGCATTCGTAGACACCTTCGGTGCCGTAGCGCTTGATCAACGCCTCCGCTGCGATTTCCCTCGGGGCGAGATTGGTCGGGAAGCGCAGTCCCTCGGTGAGAATCGCGGTTTGTGCGTTGGTGGCTTCGATGTCCGCCAACGCATTTACGCTCGCCATACCTGCTAACCACGGCACACTGACACGTGCCATGGGGATTCTGGCTGTCACGTTCATACTGATCGCCGGAATCTGTGTGGTAACGACGCCGGTAATCAGCACATGGTTTGGTGACAAGAATTGACTGGATTCCAGGCACCGTGAAACGAGAAACCAGTCGGATGCGTTGGCTGCAAGATCCTTTCAGCTGTGCGCTGCCGGATTTTCGCCTGGCTCGTTCCGCGACATCGAGGGAAATGGATTGGTAACAGCCGTCGGTATTGCGGAGATCGGCGTCGATAGGCGATCCAAAGTGGCGTTCAGCATCGTCACGATTCCGCTGTTATATGCCCAACCTGTCGGTGTTGGATTCCCCGGTGTCTGCCCAAACATTACGGGAGCGTGCATGAGTCGTATCCCACAGTGAGGCAGCGGGAGTGCCGCCGACGCTTCCTCCGGCTACGGGTATGGCTGGAACCGGGCTCAGCCCGAGCCCCAACCAGTAGTCGCGGGTAGCGGTGTTGGCCTGATCCCACTGCGCACTGTCTACAGTGCCGCCGACCCAGCCTCCGGCAATCGCGCCGATCGAGAACGGTGTCTGAGAGGTTTCAAGGAGGGTCGTGGGTAGCCCATCGAGTGCCCAGAAGGCCTCGGTGGTGGTATGTCGGGCAGGTAGAGGGATTTCGGAGGATGGGCACCGGTCTTGATCGCCGCCGATCCCGACCCAGATCAGCCGAGGTGCTTTTCTGCGACGCCACCGGCGTTCGGTGGGGTCGTTGAAACCGCGGATCCAATGTCGGCCTGTGGCATCGGTAATCGGCGTTCCCTGCGGGGCGGTGCGTAACTGGGCGGCACAGTCATAGACGCGCCCGCGGTTGAGTGCTGTGTTGAATTCACTTTCATCGCTGGTCATCGAACCCCCTGTGAGTAGTCATGTTCAATCTAGACCTGCGGCACAACGGCTCTCGCCTATGTCCGACTGGTAGTCGAATTCTATGGGCTAAGGTCTTCTTGCTGGCGCCAGGCAATGGAACTTCCTGAAATGCGAGCGTGTCTACTGTCATGAATCTATAACCGACATACCTTTCACGCTGCGATGTCATGGCGAATGTTGTCGAGAACCTGGGTCAAGGCGGAACTTCCGATGCTGTAGGAGTTGAATCTGCGCACGCATTTGGCGGCGCGGTCCGCAGCCTCGTTGAGCCGATCGCCATCGTGACCCTTGACCCACTTGAACGAGACTTGTCTGCCGGCGGAGGCATTGTGGATTCGTCGTACGACCGATGAGATGTAGCGATCTGTGTGCAGTTCGCCGCACCGATTGCGAGCGTCGAGTTCAGTTGGCGTCAGCCCAATTAGGCCGATCGCATCTCGACTGTCGGTTCGAATCACCAGGTGCTTCTGGGCAAAGGTTTTCAGAGCCAGCTCGATCGCGAGAAGCTCGGCGACGATTGGAGTGTTGGGTGCGTCGGGCTTGTAGGTTGCGTGCAGTTCGGTATCGGTTGCCACACCCATTCCGCAGCCCAATCTGGTCGCCGAGACCGAGCCATCGGTGTAAACGACCAGCGGCCGTCGCATTTCCAGATTTCGTGCCGTACGAGCGTCGAGTTGGCCGGCGGCGTCATAGAGCAGGCGGAGGCGGGAGCCGAGCTGGTCGTAGAGGTTGGTTGCGAAGACCGCCTGTGAGAATGAGGCTGCGCTCTCGATCAGCATGTCGCGGACGTGCCGGTCACTGATGTACACAAGCAGTTCTCGATTCGCGGCGTTCGCGCGTTCGTAGAGGTCAGCGAAGATGTCGAGGACGCTGGCCCGCCAGCTGTCGGAAGCGTTGCTGGATGAGATCGCTTTCTGGGTGAGCGTGTCGCCTGCGTCGGCAAGTATTCCGGTGATGATCTTGTGGTCGACACCGAGTGAGTAGTGCGGGTTCACGACTCGGATTACAGCGGTCAGTGGATTGTTCAGCTGCGGTACGGCACCGCCGGCACGCAATTGCAGGGGCGTAGGGGCATTCATCATCGTTCCAATCTGTGATCTCGTGTTGGTGATGCAATGACGGTACGAAGGGCCCTTCCGCCGTGCGGCACCGCGAATGAAGGCCCGACACCGTGCGGCACGCCGCTGACGGGTGGCAGTTGCGAGCGCAGTGTTTCACCGAACACCGGAACCGGCCTTCCTACAGTGGCAATCACACCAGTGATCACCGCGCTCACGCGGACAACGTAGGGAGCTTCAACAATGGCTGCATCGGTCGCGCGCTACACCGACGACAGCCGCCGACTGTTCATGTCGACGGTGGCGAAAAAGGTCGAGAACGAGGTTTCAGAAGGTGCCTGCGCCGGGCCATGGCTGCTGTCTCTGAACATCAAAGACGCAGTACAGGTCGCACCTGGCCCCAACAACACCGAGAGGCACCTCTGCGGGCTGATCGACCCCAACGATGCACGTGCGGTTGTAGCCGCCGACCCGGACAACCTTCGCTCTCTCGCTAGGGCGATGCGCGAAGCTGCCGACAACGCTGATACTCCAGGACCGATAGTCGATTCGCTATTCGACGTCGCAAAACGGTGGGATACCGCGATGGTACTGCGCTGCTCAGGCGTGCTGCTGGAGTTGCGGGATCCACCCATGAGCACGCAATCGACGGCACCGCGTAGCGATCAGTCGCAGCACACGGAGACTCCGAAGAATCCTGTTCCGCAGCAGAATTCGAGGCCGGCACCTGCGCCGAACATTGCACCCGCACCTGCAATTCCCCCGAAACCTGCTCCTGCAGAAGCGATGACTCCTACGGCTCCCCCTGCAGCGTCATCGACGAAAGCCGTGGCCACCGAAGACCCCTGGGGCTGATCGAACGTGCCACCACGAACACGGGCACGTAGTAAACCTCGAAAGGCCCCGCCTGCGAAACGTATGGAAGTGCCCTCCGTCGCGCGTGGACAGAGGGTCTGGGTTCTCGACGGTGTTCCCTACCGAGCGACACCTCCCGGCGCTCACTACTACCCGGGAATTCGCGCGCATGCCTATGTCGGGGAGACCCTGCCGGAAACATTGCAGGTCTACGCATCCAAGCCGTACAGCTACGCGCGGTGGATCGAGGACGAAATGAACGGTGTGCGAGGGCCGGGCGCGCGGGCCGCCCCGAAGACCCCTACGGCAATGCAGATTTCCGGCGCCAAAGCGATCGCCACCGCGTACAAGAGTGGCTACCGAGGCATACTGCTCGGCGACGATATGGGGTGCGGAAAGACTGGTACGGCAGTGCTTGCCGCCAAGGCGATTTGCCATCTCGGCGGCGGCGACACGATCTTGATCACGGTGGACCGACCGGCGCAGATCACAATCGGTGCCTGGCGTGATGCGATCGCTTCATTCGGTGGAGATGGCGGCTTTCGCTGGTTGATCATGTCGCCTGACCAGCTGAAGAAACTCCTTGGAAAGAATGGACAGCCGAAGCATGTATTCGCCGTCGTGATCAACGACGAGGCACAGCAATTCCGACACATCACAACTCAACGCACGCAGTACATGCGGCGGATCAACAAACTCTCTTCACCACCACAACAGGCCCCATTTGTACTGTCGGTGACAGCCACACCCGGACACCACCCGGGCGAATACACCTATCTGTCGTCGCTGCTCGCTCAGATCCACGGGGAGCGCCCACAGCAGTGGGCCGACCTCGGCGCCAGGCTCGCCGAAATGGGTGTGCCGCTCGAACCGGGTTGGGAGAAAGGTAAGTGGCAGTGGACCGCTGACGCGAAGGAATCCACGACGACACAGAATCAGGCGGTGACGAGGGTCCGCCGCTGGATGGAGAACACGAACCCACCAGTGCTGCTGCACCGCGATGCACCTTGGGGGGCCCGCTCCCCTTGACGGGCTCCCTGTGGAATTCACACCTGCGCAATGGGCGTCATACCACCAGGATTGGGGAGAGTTTCGTGCCGAGATGCGACTTGCTCGTACCGGTCAGGACACGGCCCGCGGTCGCGCCGCGTTGATGCGGTTTCGGCAGAAGGCGAGCCTGCTACGGGCACCCCAGACTGCGGAGTTGGTGGCTGCGACAGTGGAACGCGGATATCAGGTGCTCGTGGCTGTCGAACTCACCACTACTGCTGCTGCTCCTGTTGCCGATCTCCTCGAGGAACAAGGGCTGGGTGTTTCTCGCATCTTTGGTGGTGGAGATCTCGAGACTGAGCGGATGTCGTTCCAGGTGGGTCGCAACCCTGTCGTGGTTTTCAACACCACTTCGGCAATTAATCTGCAAGCCCGGGAAATGTTTGCGGATGGGACGCGAGCGAGCGCGACTCCGAGGATTGGGTTCTTTCATCAGCCGCGGTATTCCGGGATCGCAGCGCGCCAGACAATCGGTCGAGCACACCGTGACGGGCAAGTTTGCCCGTGGTCTGTCATCTATTCAGCCGACACCGTCGAAGAGGATGCGGCCCGTACGATGATCAACAGATTGGTAGTGACATCGACGAGTGTGAATGGCGATACCAGCGCACTGGGGGCCATTTCGAAGCTGTTCGGAGCGGACTGGCTACCTGACAGTTTTTTCGAATAGCGAACAAATTGCCATCATGTGGTCGGTTTTTTCCAGGTACGTTGTCGATTGACGACTTACATGCTTATCATGAAGCTGCCTCCCTTTTGGGGAGGCCGAAAATCGCGAGTGCGGTACCGGGACGTTTATTCGGGCGTCTTTCAACGGTTGCCCTCGCGTCGCGTCCCCTGATGGATGTGGAGCATCTCCGATAGGCGTGATGGCCCGCAATAGCGGGCCATTCGCATATCTGCACCATGCCGCGAACCTCGGAGCACCGGAACCGGCCAGGCAACAATGATGCGGATACCTCGTCGGAAGGACTACGCGTCATGTGTAAGGCCAAGCCGGGCCGCCGCTGCCCCAAGTGCCGCGGCGCAGCCGTGACAGCGCAACGTAGCGCGCTTGCCCGTGCCCAAGCCAGATATGCGGCGGCTACGAACAAATCCGCTGCGGACCAGGACGCTCTGGGATCAGAGGTCCGGTCCTCCGCGCGGGAGCTAATCATGAGGCAAACCGAGCTCGATTCGACGGACGAGGTCCGAGCTCAGTTGGAATCGGAGATCAACAGACGTGTCGAAGCAGATCCGAAAGATCCAGAACTGGCAAAGCTGTCGAAGAGGCTCATCGAAGGCAGGCTGATGGACGAGTACCGGCGAGAACAAGTCGCAGCCATGCCGGCCCGGCCAACTCACCCCGCGGCAGTCGAGGCGTACCGAGAACTCGGAGACGCTCGATACGACATGGCCAGGGCGAAGGTGAGAATGGACATCAACGGCGACAACCCTGCTGAATGGAACCACTGGTCCCGTGAGCACTTCAAGTGCGCTGAGGCTGCCAATACTGCCGCCGCACGCATGCACGTGATCGAAGCAGCCCAAGATGGTAGGGCGTGGCAGGCACTGTCGAACGGGGACCGCATTGCGGTGCGTCAGGAACTTGCAGAGGGCAGATCCTTCACTACGCCAGCTGCGCCTCGGCCTATCGACGAGATCCTTCACGACTACGCAGACCGGTCCGAAGGATACGAGCCGCTCCCTGATCCGCTCGACTACGCCGCTCACGCACCGTTCGCCGGCTTTATTGGGCCCGTCCGGAAGCCACCCGTCACGCAAACTGCGACCAAGGGACCAGCGACTGAGGAAACTGCGACCAAGCGAACAGCGAAGGAAACTGCGCCCAAGCGGACAGCGAACAAGCGGACAGCGACCGAGCAGAAACGCCGCAGAAGCGAACGTAGCCGTGACGCTCGACGCATGCTCGCATCGATCCGATCGACGTCCGGCAAAATCAACCCGGATAGATTGGCAACCAAAGCCGGGGTAAACCCGTCCGGAGGATCTGGCCAACACGCGGACTCTCTCGACTGCACCGGGATGCTTTTGCTGTTAGAACTGCTACCGACCAAGTGAAGGAGCTCCACCCGTGGCCATGTCCAGAACCTCCCTGACCGTCGCACTCCTCGGTGTGACGGCCGTGGTCCTGTCCGCCTGCGGTGGAAGCACCGAAGAAACCCCCGGTGGTAGTGGAACCTCGTCGGCCGGAGGTGCGAGTCAGTCGAATGCCGGCACACCGAGCCTTCCTGCACCGCTTGCAGACTTTGCAGCTCTCGCGACGACAGCAAGCAAAGACGCCTGCAGCAGCGACATCACCGACCCGGTTACCGAGATCATCAGATATCAGTACGAGAAGGCAGGCAACGACGTCAGTTCACTGAAGGTCGAGACCAGCAAGGGGATTGGCCCCGGGAACTTGAACAGCTGCACGTTCAGTCTCTCCGGAAGCTCGACGTGGAATGTGCCCACGGTATCGGTCGCAGTACTTCCTGCGGCTGAGAACCCGCTGTCCACCACTGTTGACGACCTCGGGCGGCTTGCACCGATCGAGCCAGCGCCGGCCGGCCTTGACATTCAAAGGCCTTGTAACGACAGCGATGTACTGAACCCGGCCGCACCCTGCAGTCCTACCCGCATCGCCTATGACCAGGCCGGACTGATCACGGAAGAGGTCATTGCGGCGACTGGCAAGACGTTCCTCGACCCGTCGACGACCGTCGGTAAAGCACCCGACTCCGGATATCGCAAAGTCAACGCCACGACCGGCAGCACGAAAGACCAAATCAACGCGACGAGAGTGGTCGGAGACGACTGGCTGTTGTACGCCCGGATCGCCCCGAGTCAGTTGAACAATCAGGCCCCGGCACTCGACGCGTACTTTGTCAGCACGGACATCACCGGCGGCGGCGACCCCGACAGCAGTAGCGGCCCCGCCGCAGATCTCACAATGGCGATCAGTGACTACTTCCGCGCCGGAACTTCGACGTTGCCGAAGGGCAGCGTCAGCTAGCCCACCCCGGGGCGTAACGGAAAGGAACTGCCATGCAGGTAGTACTCGGGTTCATTGCATTGGCGATGACCGTATGGCTGATCCGCCGCGTCTGGAACTCAGGAGCTGCACGATCCCTGATGTACCTCGCCGGAGCGCTCGCACCGCTGGCTCTTACTTATTTCGGCTGGAGCGACCAGCACGGGGGCATGTGGGTGGCATGGCCGTTCTACGCGGTCGGCGTCGCCGTTCTCGCACGCCAGTTGGAACTGCTGTCCAGACGGCTACCTGCGCACCGCCCCAAACCCGAAATCGCGACATGGGCGACATCGAATGCTGGATCAGCCGCGGCTTACTTGGGCGGCAGCAGATAGTCGACAACCACCGCCAAGTCCGCGATGAACTCTGCCGGCCTACCCAGCGTCGGCAACGACCGCAGGTAACTTGCGATATGAGGGCCCGCAACGATCTGCACTTGCGTTTGGAATCCGCCGTCAGTGGCGACGTCCATCGGCCCGCTGGCAGAGTTCATCGTCGCGCCATGAACGGCGAGCACAGTCGGAGTAACCAATCGATCTGGCGGCATCGCCAGTAGATCGTCGATGCACGCAGCTTCGAACACCGACGATTCGGCGATGAACGTCGCGTCCCGCCCGTTCAGAGTCCAGCTGTGCTCACCTGTTGCTGCGCCGAACAGTTCGTCGATCTGCCGGCGCTCCGGAGTGTGGCCGACATCGCCGCTGTAGGTCAGGACACCATTGCGGTGCTTCGAATCCACTACGAGAACCCCTGGGGGGCCAATTACCACGTGATCTACGTCAGCGTTGGTTCCTGGGAGCGAGCGCGAATGTAGGACGGTCCATTCCGGGCCGAGACGGGCGAGTTCGGCGGCCGTCTGTTGCTCTGCGCTGATCCCGGCCTGCAAGTTGTGCGCATCCATAGAGGGTGGCTCGACGAACCCGATCAGATTCCGCGCCAAGTTGCTTCCAGGATTCATCGGGATCCCAGATCGCTTCGATGCCCGCCGCGCAGCTATCACCGTCCCCACGTCGATGCTGAGAGCGGCGGCAGCACCAGTACCAACCAAAGCCAAACTGATCGCGGCGGCATGTCCGAGTCCGCCAGCCAGGGCAACGCACACCGGAACACACCACTGTGCGGCGACGACAGAGGGCGTGCGAGGAAACCGCAACCTACGTGACGTGCCGACGATCCACGTTGCCACCGCGATAGCACCGACCGCGACGAGCTGTCCGACACCGATCCCGAAATGAACCCCCACTGCCACGGTGGTGCCTGCCGCTGCGACCATCGACGCCACCATGACGGCGGCTCCGTACAAAGACACCGCGTAGTTCAACCCGGCGGCGCCGAGGACCGCGACGGTCAGAATCCACGCTCCGACCTCAGCGTCGGCGACGAAACCTGTGATCACGGCAGCGGCACCGCACAGACCCAACACAATCGCCGAGACGCGAATTGCGCTGCGGTTACGGCGGTATCGTTGTTGTTCCCGCTCGATTCCGCGCAGGCTTCGTGCAGCGGACTCGACAGGATCGCTTTTCGTCGACCCAGTGCGGTCAAGCGCGCGTCTGCTGATACTCATGCGGACCACGCTAAACCGTCGAGTTCCGTATCTCCCCACGGTTCCATCGTCTTCCAAGCGTGAGGCGCAGCAGTCGCCACGATCAGTGGCTCCGACTCGAGCATCGACCAGCCCATGGAGTCGCATGAAAACCATTGTCCGTCGATCTTGACGACGTCCCCTACTGACAGCGACCGCAGGCCGTGGATCTTCCGGTACGCCACGGCGGCTTTGGAAGTCTCTCCGACGTTGAATTCGTCGAACAACAAGCCGAGAGCTTGGATAGCCGTTATGCCCGTGGGGATCTCGGCATTGAACACGACAACCATCGGCTGCCCCGGCTGGTAGCCGAAGAACCCGAGGTGGCGACCTTCCTGGTCGACCGCAGCGTTGTGCAGGATGGACGCGATTCGAGTGCTCATGGTGGATCCTTCCGATCACGGGGCGAGCTGACATCCATCACGGTATGAAAGGCTCAATCCCAGTGCGGCACGGCTTGTTCGCCGATCCGTCACCGCTGCAAGGTCTGCGCCACTCTCCAACCATCGGGAGTGTTTTCCAGCGAAACGACCAGATAGATCGGTGCCAGTTTCTGCGTGCTGTATTGAGTACGTGTGGTCTGTTGCACCGTCACATATCGCAACGCGAAAGTGTCGTCCGGGGGCCTCTGCTGAGGTATGACCTGCGCTTGCGCCGATACGAGAGTATTGCTGTCCGCCCAACGATCCCAGGTGCGGCCAGGGCCCGTCGGTGGGTCGTAATTGTATGCGCCGGCGGCCATCTTCTCGTTGAGCAGTGGGGCAGCGCGGAGCATGGCGGCATTCTGGTTGAGATCCACCCGAGGCAGATACGTGTACATGGCCGCGATCGCGGCCTCCGCGACGGCATCAGGATCGTGAACGTCGATCATCGTGATGTCGATAGGCGACAGCGACCGGGGCAACTCCTCTGTGGGTGTGGCAGCCACGGTTGTTGTTGTGGTCTCATCTGGATCTGAAGTGCTCCCGTTGCTGCATCCCCCGAGAATCGGAAACATCAGAATCAGCGCTGCTGCCGAAGCGACGCGTAGTCGGTTTCTCATCCGTACCTCCGAATGTTTTCTGCTTTCGACAGGTCGAAGTTGTTGATGGACACGCTCTGTCCGAAGGTGGGTGCCTCGATGACTTTGCCGTCACCGACCCAGATCGCGACGTGGCCGGTTCCGTTGGAAAACACAGCGTCGCCAGGCTGAATGTCCTTGACGTCGATTGTCTTTCCTTGTGACAGCTGCGCCCAGGTGTTTCCCGTTGCCGTCGCTTTGCCGTTCGATGCCCGTGCGGTGGCGAACTCGACGAGTCCGGAGCAGTCGAACCCTGGCGTGCCCGGGTTCTCGGGATGTGAAATACCCATTGTCGGACCATTCGGGTCGCCACCACCCCACACATAGGGCTTTCCCATCTGGGTCATGGCGGCTTCAACGACGCCGCGGCCGAATTGGGAACCACCAGTGAAGTTGACCAACTGCACTTCGGAAGTTGGGGCAGTACCAGCTTGCGAGTACTTCTCGTACTTGGCGCGCACGCTTGGTACATACGCCTGGGTCTGCCCGTAGGGGGGCACTCCCCCGTATTGCATAACTGCGCCCTCACCCGCGTTGTATCCAGCGGCTGCCAAGTCGAGCAGGTCACCGCGGATCTCACCGCTGGCGATCTTCGGTTTCAAGAGGTCCGCGATGTAGCACAGGTAGTGCCCCGCAGAGAGAATCGAGTCGTACGCGTTGAATGGGTCCGGCGCATTGGGGGCTTCTTTCTTACCGTTCCGATCCAGGCCTGAGTCTTTCCCCATTGACGTCCATGTGTCCGGCATGAACTGGGTCATGCCCTGAGCGCCACCGGAATTGACGCCGTCCCCACCGCTGGTGACCAGCGGATTCCATCCGGATTCCTGCTCGATGATCGCCGCGATGAAGGCTGGCGGTATATCAGCACAGATCGATCCGGCTTCGGTGATGATCTGGACGTACTCGGGTGGCACCAGACCAGGTGCCAACCCCATGTTGACGACACCTGACGCACAATTTGGGTTCGTTGTGGCCGAGGTAAGCCGGGAAGTCGCTCCGGACTGTGCGTCAGCGCTGGTCCACAGGGCAGCAACGGTGTCGACAGCGGCCTGTTCCCACGACACGAACTGATCACGCAGACTTGCCCGTTCGGGCATGACACCGATGATCACGTCAGCGATCGGTTGAGTTGCCCAATCCGGATGGGCTTCGCCGTAAGTCTTCAACTTCCCGAAGAACTGCTTGGCCGCGTACTTCGGATTGATCAGATTGTCGATTTTCGAATCGCCAAGCGGGCGTTCGGCAAAAACGCCGACCGGTTCGTTGCCGTCGCGAGGTTGCGATATGAGATTCGTGGATTGGCCACTGAGCGCTGTGGCGATAACCGCGGCACGGCCGGCGGGGTCCAATCCTGATTCGCGTGCCGACGAGATCAGCGCGGCTACGTTGGCCTGTTGTTCGGTGTTGAGTGTTTGTTCCTGTTGTGCGCCGCCGTCCAAGGGGTACGGCCGCATCGCGGCGAGATCAGCTTCCGAAGCTTTCGAATCGGGGGCCCCGGTTGACGGCTGGGATTCGGACGGGGGTGGGGCGTTTGGTTGCGCGCTGGCGCCGTCCTGGAACTTCTTCAACCACGGCATCGGGTCGACACCTTGTCCGGCCATCCACCCACCCGGGTACATACCCAAGTGGAGGTGAGCGCCTGTGCTCCACCCTGCGCTGCCGACGTCCCCGATGTGCTGCCCTGCGGTGACATGATCGCCTGGTTTGACGAAAACATGCCCGTCGTACATGTGCCCATAGAGCGAGTCGACGATCTGACCACCGACGTTGTGGCGGATCACGATCCAGTTTCCGTACCCGCTCGCAGGTCCGGCCTCGCGGACCTCGCCATCACCGACCGAGTAGATCGGGGCACCCTCGATACCCGGTGCTGCCAGATCGGCTCCGTCGTGACTGTTTGTGCCGACCCCGATTTCGCGATATCCGAACGGACTCGAGACGACCATGTTCTTTTCGTCGAGTGGCAACCCGAGGACACCGGCCGCTCCCCCGGGCCCGCCTTGGGTGACCCGAGGAACTGAGAAATCGGTGCATGACCCGTTCTGCGCTGTGCCAGCGGCACCCATCGCTGCGGTGGTACCGCTCAGCAGTCCGAGGAACGACATGGAGACGATGAAGGTCAGAATCATCCACATCGAAATCAGCGCGACGGCGCCTCCACCGAACAGAACCAGTCGCTGCGTCTTCTTCTGTCGTTCCGCTTTGCTGTCCGTCGGTTTCGGGATGATCCGATACAGGAACGAGGCAGTGCCGCCTGTCGATGCTGCGAGGGCGGTCTCCACTGAGCGGTTGACCGCTTTGCCTGCAGTGTCTTTCGCTTTGCCAGCGGCGGCCTTCATCGACCCGGCGGGTCCATTGGGCTGTTCACGTTCTCCCTGACGGCCACGTCGCGGAGTGCTACCGCCGCGGCCAGCGGGTGTGGCAGTGTTTCCTCGTTGACCGGCGGGCCCGATCGGTGGTGATCCTGCAGATCCTGGTCGCCGGGCGCTGTTCGACGGTGACGGTGTTGCCGCGTTAGGTGGTGGCGGTGTTCTGCCGGCGGCTCGCTTCTGTGCCCCTGGTGCTGCACGGTCCCCGGTGGTGTTCCCCCCGACTCCGCGCGGGTTGCCTCCGGTTCCACCTGTTCTACGGCCGGCCGCACCTGCCGCCTTTTTTCCTCCGATTTTCCGTGCTCCGCCGGAGGACGGGATCTTCCGGATTCCTCCGTTGTCCGCCACTTACCTGCCCTCGCCAACAGTGGCAGCGGCCGGCGGAGAATCGGACCGGATCTCGACGGCACCTGTCACTTTCGGTTTTCCTGAACGCGACAGGTCCATGTGCACGTCGTAGGTGAGGATCTGTTCCTCTCTTTGGTCAACGCGCTGATCCATCCCGAGAATCAAGCGGCTGATCGTCACCCTTGTGACCGCAGACTTTCCATCCGGACTGATCGAGGTGCTGTCGACGCGCTCGACTCGAGAATCGAACGCCTTACGCTTCTCATTCCATGTCCAGGACCACATCTGGTTCACCGACGTCTGCATCTGTCCCAGAAATTCTGGCGATGCTGTTTCTTGCCAGCGTGCGAACCAGTCATCAGCAGGTTCGAAGTCCCAGGGAACGAACGTGGTCCACCCGACGATGAAACGTTGCGCAGTCGCTTCCGCCGCTTCGACGGAGTTCCCACGGATAGCTGTCGGTGGTGCGTACGGCGGCTCATACTCGTGCGGCGCCGATGGCTCAGCGCTTGTGGTGAAGCCAGGAATTGTTGCGGTGGTCGATGCGGACGACTCCGGGTGGTCCGCAGCTTGGCCGCCGCACGCTGTAAGGAACGCGCCCATGCACGCAATCGCGGCCGCGCGTCTGACGCTACTCATTGGCGTCCCCGTCGTCGGGTGACGCTGAATGCCCCGCGAACGCCACCTGCTGTCAGAGTCAGGACCAGCCATCCAGCTGCTGCCAATGCGACGATGTAGCTCGCGTGCTGCGCGATATCGGAGGAGAATGTCCACGCGGGTGCAATGCCAGCGATCAACGCCAACACGACTACGCGTGTAGGGCGACTTCTCCAAAATGTTTGCGCAGCAACCACGATGCCGCCAGGCGCAGCGGACAGCCAAGTCGCGATCGTCGCTGTAAGCAACTGACCGTACTGACCCCACGTCAGTGTTTTCTCTGGGCTCTTCGGCCTATCGTTCATTCGTACGCACCTCCGATAGCCCTCATTCTGGCGGTCGCGGTTCCGGTGACCTCCCTGCATGCCCGCCACCGCGCGATGGGACCGCTGTGGCAGCGGTTTTCATCCATCTACAAAGCGCCGCCCAGGAGCGCGGCGAGCACGACGACAATCACGACCAGGCCTATGACCATCGGTAACCACCGACTGCTGGGCACGCCGGCTATCGGGGGGAGATTCTGAACGAGTCCACGCAGGTTCATGGGATCGGATGCCCGGGCGTACTTGCTGCGAGTGTCGTCGTTCTCCTCGTCCTCTTCGGTCTGATGTTCTGCGTCCAAGGGCTCAGGTGCGTCCTGCCCGGCGACAGCGAGAACAAAGCCAGGCGGAAGGTCTGCCTCGATAGCGGCGCGTTGCGCCTGCAATACCTCTCGGGCTTGATCCGAGAGCTCCACGAGGGCAGCAGGATCGAGCGCGAGCACGACACGGCTGAGGGCGGTGCCGTCGTCGAAAGTCACCTGCAGTTCAGCCTCACGCGGATCGCTCTCGTCGTAGAAGATGCCGAAGTTCGTTCCGGCTACGGTCAACCCCTCTCGCCGGGTCTGCAGTGCAGCCATACGGGCATGCAGTTCGGTATCTGCGGGTATCGCGCCGTTACCGGGTAGCCGTGAGTCATCAGGGTTGTATTCGTTCATCGCTGCCTACTCTCAGTCGTTCCGGTTTCGAGCGCCGAGCATTGCTTCCCGGTATCCGGCCATGGCCTGCTCATGTGCTTGTCTGGTTTGTGCGCTTCGGACTGCTCTCGCACGAGCCCTGGACCCGGCACCTGCCAGGTTTCCGTCGCTCTGCTGAAGCCATCGATCTCTGGTCGCCGATGGGATTTGTCCGCCGTAGGTTCGCAGTGCCACACCACGGCCCGCATCGACGATGCGTCCGCCGGCTGTTCGCACGCCGCCCACGACTTGTCCGCCCAGCTGCTCGGCACCCGCGACGAGCGGGTTGTTTCGGACTGCAGCACCAGTGGCGGCCGCAGCGCGTCCAGCGCCACGTTTGACGCCTTGGACGACAGGCCGTGACAAGAATTCCGCTGCCTGCGCGGCCGCAGCAGCCTTCCCACCGCCGGGCTTCGTAGCGCTCCCCGACTGGCCTGAGCCTGACGGAGACGTTTTACCGGGGCCGGAAGCATTCGGCCTCGACGGGGACGGTCGATTGGGGCGACGCTGTGCGCGAGCAGGGCTCGCAGTCTCGTCTGTCTCGCCCTCCGCTTGCTTTCCACGTCCCGAACCGCCGCGTCGGCGAGCGGCCGCGGACATCACCGCTGCGGTGCTCAACGCTCCGAGAGCCGCACCTTGGACAGTCGAGGCAGCACCGACTTGTGCAGCACCTTCTGGCCGGGCCGCGGCTTCGATCTTCTTCATCGCAACCCACATGCACACCAGAACGGCGACGCTCCACAGCAGCTTGAAACCTGTAGCGACGCTAGAGGTGAACATGATTCCGAGCATGAACACCATCAACGTGCACAGAACGGAATAGACGGTGGCCATCAGCAGTGCGTAGACGATGTCGTCTATCCAGTTCTTCATCATTTTCGACTTGCCCGGGAACGCCGCCCACACGAGTCTCATCGGCCCGAGGATGAACGCCACCAGCAACATCACGTGCCACCAGAGGGCAATCAAGGACATCGCTGCGATTCCGATGGAAGCGATCACGGTCCCGAAGAGAGCCGAGATGGCTTTCGCGACGTGCGGCATAGTGCCGCTGCCGGAGAACGCTGACAACGCCGCAGCCGCCTCGTCTGGGGTGAGATTCGACTTCCCAACGGGATCGTTGCCGTCAGACCCCGATATCTTGTTCAGGCTCGCGGCTACGGCGTAGGTCGGATCGCAACTGCTGAGGGCTTCGAAGCTGTCATCGCCGTCAAGGCAATCGGCCCGGGCCCGGTCGATCGACGGGCCGCCGGTCTGGGCCAGCAGATAGGACCGCATGTCGTTGCAGCCGCGGTAGTTGTTGTAGCAGGGCAACCCGTCTTCGTCGCCGCTGCGGCTGATGGCCCCTTCACGGGCGATGGGATTGCCGAAGCGGTTCGGCTCGGCAGGGGGAGTGATCGGTTCCTCGCCGGCCTTGCCGAATTGTCCTACGGCCCACGGCTGGTAAACCAATGTTTCTGCGAGAACGCAGGAGGTGAATCGGTGACCAGGGTCGGTTGCTTGCGCGCCCGGAAGTGCTTGCGGTGCCTGGCACATCAGACCCTGTGCCTGCTGGTCCAATGTCCCGAACACGGTGTTGGCGATTGCGCTGCTGAGCGTTCCTCCGATGTGGTCTCCGAGAGAGGCGATCATGTAGAAGCCGTTGCCGTCCGGTTTGGCCCAGGAAGCTACCGCAACACCGCCGTACATGACCCCCGCGACCATCGCCACCATTGCTGTCAGGCCCGCGTCTTGGATCCCCTGGCGCACCCCGCCTGCACTCGCTGCCCGTACTGCCATGGAAATGGCGGCGATGAGAATCATCACGCCCGCCATAGGGATGAAAAAGTAGTTGTATAGATTAGAGACAACGGGTGAAACATTCTGGTACACACCCTGAATCGGGTTCTTCGCCTGCGCATATTCTTTCAAGGCGATAGTCGCCTGCAGGATGTACACGTTCCCCTGCATGATCAGATTCCCGACCATCGTGGAGATCCAGGGCATCATCGCGCACGATTCTTCGCCTTCGGCGTTCAACTGCCAGTTGACCCACTTGACGCCTCGAAGCCCAGAGATCTCGTAGAGCGTGTACGAATCCATCGAATGATCGGTGGCCGTTGCAGCACGGGTGAATTGCGTTGCGTCCTTGGCGAAGTCTGGAACCTCCCGATTCCGGTTCTCGACCTTGCCGAGGTTGCGGTTCGACAAGAACCCTTCTGGACCCGTCCCGATGCCTTGCCCGCCGAGGTCAGGGCGCGTGATCGAGCACACCACGTCAGACATAGCGCCGGATGCGGCGCCACCGATTTTGTCCGAGACCCAACTGATCGGGCTGGCTTCAGCTGGAATCGGATTCGCAACAGCGATGGATCCGAAAAGAACGACCGAGATCAAGCCGTACGCCGTCGCACGGGCCATCCGAGTGACCCACCGGCGGCCCCCTGTGCGCTGTGGCCTTACCCGGGTGCCCTTCCTGTCGCGCCAGAGAACGATCGCGAGAGCTCCGAATGTGCCGACCAGAAAGCCAATTCCAGAAACTGTCGTGCTCGGCCACACCACAGACAGAGGGAAGGTCGCCATCAAGGTGCCGTGCGCTACTGCGACGGTCCATCCGCGGTGCACACCCGGGGAGTGCAACACATACGTAACGGCGAGAACCGCCAGCAAGCTGATCGGGTAAAGGACGAGGAAATCGGTATGCACCATCGCGTACACCGGGCCCACTGCCGCAGCCAGCGACCCGATCAACCCGATCCATGTCAGGGTCGACAACAAAGCGCCGGTCGCCTGGGGTAACCGCCTGGCGCCGTACCAGATTCCTACAGCGCTGCCGCCGACGATGGCGAACGCGACCAATCCTCGTATGCCTGCGATCGAGAGCAGTCCAGCCACGGTGAACAGCGTCGCCAACGCGCCGACCACCCATTTTTCCAGTATTCGGCCGTATCGCGCGAAAAATGGATAGACCGCTGCCGGTGCCTGTGCCACCGTACTCAACGTCACCATGGGTGATCCTGTCGCTCGTCGATCATGATTAGTTGCTCAGGAGTTCAGCGAAATCGTCGAACTCATAGCTGTGGTGGTCGTCGACGTCGGCGACGGCGATCGCCTTTGTACTGACACCGCTCCGGACGTGGTCGCGGGCAAGCGGGTTGATGGACCAGTCCATCGCGTCCGCCGAGATCGGAGTCGACTGCGCGTGGGCTGAGATAGTCGCGTTCGTCTCGGATGCGTTCGCGATTTCGACGAGCATCTGGTCGACCTGAACGACGCTCACCCGATTGTCGACGTCACGCATCACACACACGCCGTTACCCAGGTCGCCGCCCTTGGTGAAGGGCAGCAACCTTTTAGCCAGGGCGTCCCACTCCCCCTCGTTTGAATCCGAACGCTCTCGCAACAGCGCCAACGCCGACTTGGCCTCCGCGGTGCCCTTCTGCATGAACACGAACACTGTTGAAAACTGATTTTGATCAGTCTCTGCGGCGTCGGTCATCGCCTGCTCGATCATCTGAATGTCTTTGGCCTGCTGGGAGATGAACACGACGACAAAGTTCAGTGACCGGCCCTGGCGCAGAGCCCTCGAGATCAGTTCGCGTCCAGCCTGAATCGACGTCACGATGTATGCCTCGTCGATAAACAGAGCCCGAGGTCGACGCCCCCGCCGCTTGGAATGCGGACTGACCGATTCCGTTACGTCACCGAAGAAATTGTTGATCCGGTGCAAGGCTGTGAAAATGGCTGCTGCAGCCTCACGTTCAGTATCGCTCCACTCCGCAGCAGGCTTTTTCGGGTCGGGCGGTGTGAACCGGAAAAGTGTGATGACAGTGCGACGTTTCTTGATGCTTCGGAAGCCAACAGACCTGTCTGCCTGGCCGAACAGCAGACGCGAGTAGGGATTTACGGAGGCACCTTCCAGCCGCGACTTCAACCCTTGGAGGCGTGACAACTCGTGTTTCGCCGGCAGCCGTGACGACCAGTCCGTATTGCCTTCGCCAGCGGCCTCGGAAAGGGTCTCAATTTCTTCGTATAGCGACGCCGACAGTTCCGTCAAGGTCGGAATGTAGCTCTCTCCGCTGCTCTCAGCACTGCGGTAGTGCTCCTTCATCGCATAGAAGCCCTGCTCCAAGCGATCCCGATCCGAACGGTCAGGAATCAGCAACTCGAGCTGCGCACGGGCCAGCGCTTCACCGTCCTCGTAGGTGTCGGTCAAGGCCCACGCGCACAGCATTCCTCGCGGGCCGCCGAAGAGGTCGACAATGTCAGTTTCGTCCCAGAACTCTCGGTTGATCGGCTGAAACTTCGACTCAGGAGTGCCGAGAGTGCCGGCGCGGGCGTGGTTGGCGAAGTCGGGGTCGAGAACTTGCGGACCGAACGAGATGTAGTAGCAGAATCTTTCGATGTCATTCTTCGGGTCGGCGGCCACCACCTGAGTGCCTGACTCTGACATCCAGAAGAACAACATCAGCGCGAGGGCAGATTTGCCGCCACCGGATGCGCCGATGATGCCGATTCCCGCTCCGTTGTTACGTGCGACCTGCACGTGGGGATCGAAGTGCACGACTGCGCCGTTCTCCATGCAGTACCCGATGGCGACGCCGCGCCACCCAAGTACCTGACCGTTGCGGCTCACTTCCACTGCGTCCCCGACGCTTGGTGACGAGTCGAGCCTGGCCAGTGCAAGCGCTTCGAGGTTCGTCCACCGGGTACCGAGGTCGTATCCGAGCGTGTCGTCGCAAAGGTTGACCTTGCCGACGTAGGTCGGATCAGGGTCACCCGGGATCTGCTCGCGCAGAAGCGCATGCTGGATGTTGAGCGGGACGTGCAGGGTGAAGTCGGTGAATGCTGCTTGCACGTCCTGGACGGCTTTGGTGAGTTCCTTTCGGGAGGGGCACGAGATGGTCAGTCGTAATTGCCCGATCATCGCGGGTGTGGGTTCGATGTCTAGTTCGCGTTCGAGGTCCAAGGCGTCGCCAAGCACCTCGGAGAATTTGGCGTCGTCGATTTTGCCTGCGCCACCGCGGTCTGTCGCTTCATCTTTGATGAGTCCGATACGACGTTTCGCAAGCTTCTTCCAGGCCTCTGATGTCATGAGCTTGTAGCGCCAGCTCACCTCGACCTGAAATGGCATCGCACGCAGCGCACGTCCCCATGCGCGGTGATAGTGGAACGGCAGGACGGAGTCGCCATCGGCGATGACTAGGGTCGTCGTGTAACTCTTCCGAGGCTCGTCCGTTTCAGGGAAGGGCTCTGTGATTTCAACGCAGTCCGTCAGATTGTGCGCGTCGAAATCGACGATCTGATCGAAATATCCTGCACGCCAAGGTCGTGTGGACTGATAGTCGCGATCAGTCGGTGGTTGAAAATGTCCGTAGAGGGGTTTACGAGTGAGCCAAACCAGATCAGCTCGCGTGACCAATTCGGCACCGGACGCAGACAGCCGTCCCAACAACGTGTCGACAGCGTCACGAAATGGGTCAAGATCACTTGACCGGAAGTGCTCTTCGGCGACGTGGTCTGCCTTCCCAAGGATCAGCGTCATCGGATCAGACATGCTCGGGCCTGAGAAAGTTCCCAGCCGAATCATCAGGACCCGCCGTGGTTCTGGTGTGGTCTCGGAGATGTGGGGGGCCACTTTTTTGGTCGTCAACGTCTGAAACATTTTCGACGGATCCCACATCGCTCGATCGAGTTCGTCTTCCCAACGGGAGGTGTCGACGGGCTGATAGCGGACCAATTCGTGGCAGATCAGTGATGCGTCGCGGCCTTGTTCAGCTTCGACCCACATGAGGAGTTGCTTGTAGAAATCGGTGGATCGGTCGAATGCGAATTCCTGCTGAGTGCCTGAGGTGAAGTCGTCACTGTTTCCAGGGAGAATCACCCCTGTCCACATGCCGTCACCGATCAGGAACAAGCCGTCCTCTGCGTAACGCACACCGAGACGCTGGCGATCGGTACCCCGTTTGGGGGCCTTCGACTTTTTGCCGCCCTTGTTGGTGAGCCATCGATTCGCGACCCAATAGCTGAGGCCTGCGAGGCAGACTCCGACCAACGCCATGATGATGAGGATCTTCATGGTCGCGTCTCCTGACCGTAGTTTGTTGAACTTGATGTTTCGAGTAATTGATCGAAGGTGACTCGCGCTTTCCGCTTCGGGAAGAAATCGCCGGTACCAACGGGTTTCGGGTCATAGACCGGCCGTTGCAGGGGTGTGTCGAGATTGACCCGCGCCCATTCAGGACGCCAGATGACCGCGGTCCACTCCAACTTTCCGGGGTTCTTATTCGATGTGCCGCCTGAAATCAGGTCGGGATTCTTGAAGATCCTCGCCCAAGACAGCCGAACGAACTGGAAAGGCGATTCGTGGCTACTCCCCCACTTCCATTGGGACAATACATAAGTCGCGGCGAAGACGACCAACGCTCCGACAACAACAGTGAGAAATGTCTTTCCGATAGCGAATCCGATCGGCAGCAAAATGACGCCTGCCACCGCTGCCGCCGACACCGACACCGCTGCAAGCTGCCCGTCGACACCGCCGATCGACGCAAGGGAAATATCTTTACCTAACTGCCACATGCGGTTTCGGTGATTCATCACATGTGTGCGGTCAAGCGCCTCCCGCCCTTCGGGCATATTCGTCCTCCGCTGCCGTTGTCGTCCGGTTTGATTTCTATGTCACTCGACTTGGCTGTTGCCTGCTCCGCCGCCACCGTTTCCGGGCACCGACTCACCGGCCTCGACCATGTATCCGATGAACAGGGGTCCACCGCCTAGGACCAGGCCTGCGGCGAGCACGCCAAGCAGCTTCTGAATGCTCGATCGCCACCCGCCTTCTTTCGCGGATGCCACGGCGATCATGATTGCGATGACGATCATCATCAGCACGAGCAGGGCGCCACCGATGACCTTCAACATGGTCGATAGATTTCCGATGGAATCGGTGATTCCGCTGGCTCCCTCAGCCACGACCAGGACGGTGCTGTGTGTTCTCATGGAACTTCCTTTCTCCTCTGCCGGCGTCTACCGGAAGTGTTTGTACGACCGGCCTATTCGCCGTCGTTGGATCCTCGGGTCGAGGCAGCGCCGGGCACGAGATCGGTCGCCGATCCCAGGCCGGATCCACTACTCGCTGCGCCCTCACGGTCGACAAGACCCGCGCGAATGTCGGTGACTAGCCACTTGCCCGAGTTTCGGACGACGTCGACGCGGTATCCACTGGCCTGCATCGACTCAGATGCCGGAACATTCCATGTGACTCGAACCTCGGCGACTGCGATGTCCCCGTCTTGGTAGACGATCGCTTGATTCGACGCGGTGTTGGTGGCGCGCGGTGATCTCACCGTCACCTTCTCGATCTGCGGCTTCGTCACGACACCACCCAGACCGGTTCGTGCTCGCGGCCCGGCCGTATCTGCGAGGACGAGATTGAGCTGGCCGGCGTTCGAGGCGCCCCATGCGGAGAAGAACGGAGCCAACAAAGAGTCCTTCACCTGGCCTGCGAGTTGCATATCCTCGGTCAGCTTCGCCTTCGCCGGTGGTGGGTTTTCCAGGCGCATCGGGGCGGACACCCCGACGTCGCCGACTATCCGTAAGTCGTTGCCGGTCTTGCCGGATTTCACCCAGACTGGAACGGACATGGTTTGGTATTGGCCATCCGCCATTGAAACGATGAATCCCAGGTAGGCGGCCTCACCGGTGGCGAATTCCGTGATAGGAGTTACGGTCCCGTCCCACGCGATCATGGTGGGTTCTTGCTGCAGGCCACCTGATGTCCAGCCACATCCGGGTGCGGTTCCCGGCGTTGACATCGCTTTTAGGAGTTGTTCTCGCTTTTTCACAGCTTCGACGTCGCCGTGGGTCAAGCACACTGTGAGGTATTGCTGTGCAAATGCTGTCGCCGCGTTGGTGGGGAAGGTGGTGAGTCGATATGCGGCAGCATCGGAGGGCGAGATTGCGCCTTCGGCCGGCACCGCCGAACGCCCGACGGTGACACCGATGATCAAACCGACAACCGCAACGAACGCGAGGGCTGAGCTGCTGAGCGCCAGCGCTTTCCGGCCGCGGTATCGACTTCCGAGGACACCGGACTTGCCGACTTTGGCGATGTCGAAGTCGACGAGCTGAACTCCGTGTTGGTCGTACAGATCAGGTATTTCGTCTGTTTTCGCTTTGCTTCGAGGTAGCAGCGAGGAGCCCCTACCGAACCAGCGCTTCTTCGTGGGGGCCTTGTCGGTGTTCTCTCCGGTGGCAGCGCTGTCCACAGCGGTGTCGGCATCCGGGTCAGTGACCCGACGGCCAAGGTCGTCGACGAAGATTCGTTTGCCGGCCGAGTCCTGCAGCTCGTTTCCTGCCTCGTCGGACGCTACGAACACTCCGTCGCGGTGATTGAGCATCCACTTGTAGACACGCTCGTCACCGTCGTAGTCCCAGTTCGGGTTTGGTGCGATTGCAGATTCGAGCACGGGTGCCACAACGCTGGCGTGGTCCTTCTCCATACTCGGCCGGTGCATCTCATCCTGCGAAACTGGTTCAGGGCTTCTCCCGAGCAGCTGGTCGACACTGGCCCGAATGGAATCTCGTGCGGGGTTGTACATGCCGTAGATACGACGCACCGGGATCCGCTTGTCGTCGCGTGCGGGATTGAACCCGTCTGGCAGAACAACCGCGAGCCGGCCATCCAGTTCGGCGTCTTGCGACACACTCGCCCCTTCCGTCATGATGAGGCATCACTGCAGGTAAAGGCATGAATTTAGGCCCTCTGTCTGTGATGCAACTCCGATGCTGGAAACGATAGAGGACGGTGTTCCGGTCATCGCCGGATTTTGTAACTGCCATCCCTCATGCAGAGGGGGCGGCTGCGGGTAACACGCGATTCCGAATTCCTTGACCTGCGGTTCTTGCCTGCACGAGGCAGGCTGCCTCGCTTGAGGTGATGCGGCGTGGCTTCTCTTGGCGCTCGTTCTCGGCATCACGCTCGTATCCTTCAACCGCGCGGATTTCGTTCCGACGAACCCGGCGGCCGCGCGGGCTGCAGCAAGCGCATACGACGCGATCAACCCAGGGAGTGAACTTCCGCATGCGATCACGGCAAACGAGGACTGCGCCAACTACCCGGACTACCCGTGCTTCAATCCTGTGAGTTTTGCACTGACAAACGTCATTCCGGCATCGAACTCGAACTTGCGACCTGATTGGACAACGAGCTCACAGGCGTCAGTCCTCGTGACCTGGCGGTTTCCGGTCCTACGGATTTCCTCCTGGATATTCACCGCGATCCTTGTCGCTGGAGTGACCGGATTGCTTCGGAAGACGTGAGGCTGAGCGGGCAACGCCTCATGGAAGACGGCGATCCTCGCAACTGCTGGTGCGCAAGACTTTCCGGCGGAGGGATCGTGAATGGTATGAGATCAGTAGGGCCCAGCGTCGAAGGCCCGGGCCCTACTCGGCAAAGAACGCGAGGTCAGCGATCTCGCGGGTCAGATGCGATCAGGGCATCCCATCCAGCGGGGTCGGGCGCGGGTGGCACATCTTCGTAGACGTCAACGGTGGCGCCGGCATCGTAAGGGTCGGCGTAGAGATCTTCCGGTGGCGGCTCACTAACAGCGGAAACGTCCGCCGTGAACGATGTCGGTCCGGCCTTCGGTGTTACATCCACCTTCGCATCGGAATTGTCGACGATCTGATAGAGAAGCGAATCCGGCTTTGCCAGTTCGGCGTTGAGCCCTGCGCCAAGTTCGCGGGCAGCGTCACGCATCTGTTGGATCACTTCGGGATCAGCGTCGAATGGGTTGTAGCCATGGGCTGCTTCCAGGACTGTCACCATCTCCAGCACCTCGTACCAGTTGTTCGGGCCTTCCGGCGCAGTGGTGTGCACGGACTGCAGTTTCGGATCTTTGGTCACGAACAGCATTTCCCGCTGGTCTCGGTCCAAGGCTTGTGCGGTGCCGACCGGGATGCGATTCTCCTGTTGCTCGGCGCCACGCACCTTCTTCGATTCCGATGCCCCAGTGAACAAACGAAAGCGATTGTTCGACACTGATGTCTCGTTCGTTGCGTACTGCTTGGTGACGGACCCTGAGAAGTCGGATACCTCCTCGTCGTCGTCGCGACTTCCGATCTGCAGTACAAACAGGTTGGCGATCAGCCCCAACAGTCGTTGCAACCACACTCCCTTCCCATCATCGATCGTGCGGATGTCCGACAGGGACTGGGTGGATACGACAACACGAATGCCGACGTCGGCGCTCTTGTTGATCAGGTTGATCAGGGCCTCCGCTGATGCTTGATTCGCTGCTGAGCCGAGTTCTTCGATCTGTACGACGAACGGTGGCCACGGGGTGCTGTCGGCACCGCCAAGAGGTACACCGAGGAATGCGGCTACCGCAGCCTGCCGACCTCGTAGGGTCGCCACCGCATTCTGCAGATCCAGCAGGATCATCGTTCCCATCATGGCGGCGAAATCCGGATAGATCTGCGCGGGCAAACTGAAAACTACGATTTCACCGCGCAGAATCGCACGAATCAGGTCGATTTGACCGGCAGGCGCTCGACCGGTGCCGAAGGTTCCGGGATAGAACGCCGAGGAATTGACGTAAGTGGAGGCCAGTTCGCGAGTGGAAGAGACGGCTTTCGCGACAATGCTGCCTGATTTCTTCAACTCCGCGCTGACCGCCTGCACCCGTCCGCGAAGCGAGTCGATCCGAACCTCCGCATCACGTACGGACAGGTGCGGGTAGTACTTGAGCACTGTGCCGATGCTGAGTGCTTGTGCTTGCCGCTCCAACTCCCCGTCGGTCGCCGTCGACAGCATCTTCGTCAGCACTTCCAGCGAAGAGATGCGGGTCTTGCCGTCTTGGCCAACAGTCCTGTCGAAACCAGTCAATGCTGCTATGTTCCAGGCTAATTCGCTGACCTCCTGCGCTGACCTTAGGTAGGCGGCGGCGTCACCGTCTCGCGGTACGGATTTGAGAAACATCTCGGCTTTGGACTTCCCATTGCCCCGCGCCAATCCGTCATAGCGTGCGGGGACTGGCGGCGCATAGGGATGCAGTTGCGGGTACTCGCCGCTGCCATTGGGCGGAAGCAGGGAGAAATGGAGGAACGATCGGCCCTCTTGCTGTGCGAGCCGGGCCTTCTCCTTTACGACCGCGTCGTCGCCTTTGTAGTCGATCGTCACCGAACCACCGCCAAAAGTCCGAACTTGCTGGTCGCTGATCGACGACGCCAGTCGGGTCTTACCCGTGCGGGATCCGCCGACGATGAGCGTGGCGTTCTTAAAACTATTGAGGGGGCGAAGTACTGGCTGCCCGTACCGTCCGAGGCCAACTGCGACAACCGGCCCTAAGCGAGATTTCCACATATCAGCCCCTCAGGTAGTGCCCGGAGGCAACTTTGTTTCGTTCGATGTCACGGCGCCGACGATCGAGGATCCCCACGGGCCGCATGTTGGAGTGCTCCGCGCCTTCGATTCGGCCTCTTAGTGCGCGTGGGCGGCTACGGAACAGCACGATCAAGACGGCGGCGAGCGCGAAACCTACTGGCACGCCGAACCACAACTGGGTCCAGATGACGTGCAGGATGCTCATGTCAGCATTTGCCCGCGACCAACCGAGTAGGCCTGAACTGTCTGGCGGTAGATTTGCGGCCGGCGTATGGAGCCAGATCCGGGTGGTGAAGGACGTCGACCAGTACAACCAGGTAGTCAGGGAGAAGCCAGCGGCGGCGATGCCGATGATGGCGGTCACCGCCGCCCATATCGTCCACATCTTGACTCGGACACGCCGGATCTCGAATGCCAAGACTGCGAACACGATTGCCACGACAACGCCGGGAACCGCGGCGAGAGCTGCGAGGGCCAGCACCGCTGCAATCAACCGTGCCTGTGCGTTCGAACTCGACCCCGATTCCCGATCGCTGTCCGCGCCAATCGTTTTACCCATGAATTTGCGAACCTCCCGAATGCGGTGTGTCTCCGATTTCGCGATCATTCCACGAGGGGTTCCGGTGCCTGGCGGATTCGCATCGCTGCTGGTCCGCCTGTGTTGAGGGGCCGGGCAATTCGTGCCGCACTCTCACGAACCATTTTCAGATAATGGTGTGTCGCTGCAGCCCGCAGCGGAAATCAACCCATAGCCTTATCCGAAAGGTGTCGGCAGTGATGTAAAGTCACCGACATCGGAGATGAAACCACCATCTGAGAGGCGTGCCATGCCTGCAAATTGCAGCGCGGCCGGTAGCCGCGGACGACCGTCCAAGGGCGACCGGCAGTTTATTGCCACCCGCGTCCGCGCGGATGTCGATTCGTCGATCCGATCCATCGCCGACAACACCAAGACCCCGTTCGGTGACGTCGTGGGCACCATGCTGCTCATCGGCACCCGACACATCGACCAGTTCGACGAAGTCTTCAGGGAACTGCTACCGCTGACACGCACCACTGTCGACGGCCAGGTGCAGTTCGACCCGAGCGCCCATGACGCCATCACCAGCATCACAGGCCGCGCTCCGACCCCCGTCGAAACCCGCGCCCGAGAAATCCGCTCCGCGCTCTCCCCTCACGGGAAGATCCCGATGATGCTCGTGTTCTCGACGCTCCTGACCATCGGCGTACGCAACTGCGAGGGCGATGCCTTCACCGGTGCGCTCGCCGACATGTACGAACTCGCACTCGACCCGAAGCTCGCACGCAAGATGCTGAGTGAGAGTTCGATTCCCCGCCGTCTCGAAGAGCAGGGGGTATTGGCGCTGGCTATCTAGTCTCTGCGCCGATGACGGCGCCCCAATAACTCAATATTAGGGCACCACAGAATCAAGCATCTCAGGGGCGAAAACACACCCTGACATGCACGAAACCCCGCTCTTGCAGGAACGGGGTTTCGAGTATTCGAGTTAGGTCGGCCGAGTTGGAGCTCGGTGATCCGACATGGTGTCCCTCCCACCAGAAGGGACTCACTTGCTACGTGATGTCCAGGGTACAAGCACGCCCCGGTGTGCGTCCACTTCCCTGCCCAATTCGGGCGGGTCGGTCACACCTACCGACCCCGACAACTGCACATTCGCTACCACCGTTTTCGACACGGTGCGCCGCTGGTCGCCGCGCCTCACCATCCGCGTCGACACCGCCGGCGAACACACCTACGCCCCCACCCGGATGCCTTCCCAGGCACCGGAGGTGCCGTGGGCTCTCTACCTCGCAGACTCGCGCGGCCGCTTCCGGCTGCTGTGCCTCGACTTCGACGACAGGCAAGGTAACCAGCCCGGCGCTGCACGCAGAGCCGCCGAACAAGTCAGTCGTCGACTACACCAACTCGACACCCCACACCTACTCTGCGCCTCCGGCGGCCGCCACAGTCGGCACCTGTGGATCCGACTCTCCGAGACCGTCACTGCCACTCAAGTTCGTTCACTCGCAGCGGCGTTCACGCAGAAGTACAAAGACACCTTCGACGCCTCCGGCCTCCTCAACCCCACATCCGGTTGTGCGCGCGCACCTGGATCACCCCACCGCTACGGCGCGCCATCACAGCCACTGAGAACCGCCGGCCGAAACGCCGCCGCCGCACTTGCGTGGGCCGACACCGGCGCTGACCCCAGCGTCGTCGACAACCTCACCGCATGGGCGGGCGGCACCATGCCAGCTTCCACGCGCACCGACCGCCATCGCGATTCCGTCACACTGACGAAACGGCTGCGGACAATCGACTGCACCCGCGGAATGATCCCCGGCACCACACGACCACTCCCCGAACACATTCGGGCTCTCGCGAACACCGCCCCAACCGCATCCGCCGACACGTCCCGAATCTCGTGGTCCATCATGTTGTCTGCCGCGCACGCACACTGGTCCCTCGACGACATCACCGCCGCGGCGCTCACCGACCAACTCCCCGGACTCGAACACCTCCGCACTGAACCTGGCGGCGCCGGATATGGCGGCCGCAGAACACGGAAGACCCCCCACGCTCACATCGCACACCAGTGGGAGCGCGCCCTGAACGCGGTAGCAGCCGCACCAGCTACTCCCAAGGCCGACGTCCTCAGTCATGCACGCAAACACGTCCGTGCCGCGCTGGCGGCCGCCGAGAACACGCCATTCTTCCGTGGATCTGCACAAGGCTTCCGCCGGTGGGCAGCACTCGCAGTGATCGCAGACCTCATGTACCGAGCTGACAGCACGGACGACTTCGAGCTCGACGTACGCCGCTGGGCAATCGCGGCCGCCACTACCAAAACTATCCTCGCCGCCACGGTCTGGGAGCTCATAGATGCCGGCTGGCTCGTAAGAACCCGCCCACATTCAGGCCCGAAGGCCGCCGCGTACCGGTTAGTCATACCTGCAGTCCAGAAGGTCGGACACAAGGTTACCCACCCCCTGCCCCCCGCTCCGGAACACGCTCTCGAGCGGTCCCGGGCATACCTCAATCACTTGGGTCGTGATGTCTGGCAACACCACAAGCTCGGACCTGTAGCCGCGATGGTCCACTGGACCCTGAGCGTTGCCCCGGAATTGTCTCGGGCTCGGCTCCGACATACGACGGGCGTTTCGATCGACGTGTTTGAGGGAGTTCTGACCGCGCTGACGGCGAATCGTCTGATCCATCGCGGGCAGGCGGTGAACCGCGAGCGCGTGTATGCAGGTGTCGCAGGCTATCTGGGTGTCTCAGGGATGCTCGAACGTAGACAGACCAGGTACCGCCGCGAGTCGAAAGTCTGGGCGTGGTGGTGCAGTGAGATCGAATGGCGCGCAGCACCAGCGACGGCGAAACCGTCCTCTCCGGTGCGAGATCTGTACGGGCGCTTCCCGACCTATAGCGGCGGGCACTGCGATTGGTCAGCCGCAATGCGCCGAGTCGCGGCTGTAGAAACACAATGCGCGAAGGCCTCGACACACACAACTACGAGCACACCGTAAGACCCACCAGCGGATGAGTGCCGCAAGTCCGAACGTGAGTTCATACTGTTGGGCAGACACCGAGAAATCGAAAGGAGAGACAAGATGGCATCAACGATCACAACCGCGAACGGATCGAAGATTTACGGCCCAGGAAAACTGTCGGAAGAGCGGCTGCAACACGAACTAGCCTTGCGCCGGTGTCAATGGCCACGAAGTTCTCCCCGTAGGCGGCCAGTAGTTCTCCCCGCTGGTGGCCACGGGTTCTCCCCGGTGGCGGCCAGTTGTTTTTCCCCACCCGCTTTCTGATTTGGGTTAGCTGAAGGGCTTCACCCCCTTGCCGGTGGTGGCTTCGGTGAGGCGGAAGGAGTCGCCGTCGGTGACGACGACGTGCGCATGGTGCAGGAGCCGGTCAACGGTGGCGGTGGCCAATGTTTTGGGCATGATCTCGTCGAAGCCGGAGGGGTGCAGGTTGCTCGAGACGGCAATCGCTCGGCGTTCGTAGGCAGCGTCGACGAGGCGATAGAATCCTTCGGCGGCGTCTTCAGAGACCGGGAGCAGACCGATGTCGTCGACGATGATCAGGTCGGAGCGGATGATCCTCGTCAGGGCTCGGGCGATGGAGTCGTCGGCACGGTGCCGGCGGACCAGGGCACCGAGGTCTTCGATGGTGAACCAAGACACCGCCAGCCCAGCTTCGACTGCGGCCTGCCCGAGTGCCTCGGTGAAGTGAGACTTGCCAGTTCCCGAAGGCCCACAGACGCAGAAACATTCACGCCGCCCGACCCACTCCAGGGTGCGGAGCGCGTCCTGGGTGGCGCGGGGAATCGACGATTTCGTTTCGTCCCAGTCGCCGAAGGTCTTGCCGGTAGGGAAACCCGCGCGTTTGCGGCGAGTGTGCAGGTTCGCCCGGTCCCGGCCGGCGGCTTCCTCAGCGAGGAGAACCCGCACGACTTCGGCGGGGTCCCAGCGTTGGGCTTTCGCGGTCGGGATGATATCGCTCAAGGACCTGCGGATATGGGGCAGTTTCAGGCGTTTAGTCAGGTCGATCGCCTCGGCCAACGGGTCGCCGTTAGCGCTGGTAACAGTGCGCAAAGGGGTGCTCATCAGGCGTCATCGCTTTCATCGTCAGTAGTGGCTGGGCTGGCCGGCGCTGGTGTCTGGCCGAAGGTGGACCAGGCGGCGGTGCCCGGTTGCAGAGTGTGGTTCTCGCTGCGACGGACCGGATCAGCGTGTTCGTGGGTGACTTGGTAGTCGAGGATCGAGATCAGGTCCCGATCGGCGAACCGGCCGGTCATCGCCGCCGTCCCCAACGCTCTGTCGACTGCGTCCGGGGAGTGCAGCTTCGAAAGGTCCACGGCCTCGGCCATCTTCGCCCTGATGCGGCGCGCTCCCGCGGCGGCAGCCTCGACCAGCCAGCTGTTGGCACCCTGGCCCAACTGTAGGAAGGCGAGCTCGGCGGCGGTACGAGGCTTGGGCACCCGGTCGGCGGCGTCGCGGTCTGGGCGGGGTGGGTAGTGGTCGTTGTCGAGGACCGGTGAACCGGGTTGGCCGCGGCGGTGCCGCGCGACTTCGACTGCACCGCCATCATTGTCGACGGCGGTCACGATCAGCTCCTCACCATGGAAGCGGGCCCAGACCCGAGTGTCGATCAACGTGTGCGGCACCGAATACCGCACCCCTTCCACCGAGATCGTCGACTCCCAGTTCACCCGCCGGGTAGTGCCGAACACCGCGGTGAACGGAGATTTCGGCAGCGGATGCAGCCGCTGCAACTCTTCGGCCAGCCGCTCGACCGGCCGCCGCCGAGTAGAGCTGTGGACGCGGGTGTTGACGTCGGTGCAGAACTGCCGGCAAGCCGACTCGAGCTCACCGAAAGAGTGATACTGCTCGCGCAGGTTCACCTCCTTCGGCAACAGGTCGGCTTTGGCGATCCGCACCGTCGCCTCACTTCCTCCCTTCGACTCCGGATCAGCAGGTAAACACGTCCGCAGCGTCGTGCCGTAATGCCGTGCCACCTCCACGATCTCCGGATTGCGGACCGCGATCCCGGCCACGTGATCGATCGTCGCGGTCTTCTCGTTGTCGGTGAGGACATAGACCGGAACCCCGCCCAAGCGGCGGAATGTCGCATCCAAACACGCCGCCACCGTCGGCAATGTCTTGTCCCAGATCGGGATCACCACCCGAAATCGCGACCACGCCAACCATGCGCAGAACAACGTCGTCTTCCGGCCGGAAATCGTTGGCCCGTCACCGAAGTCGTACTGTAACCACAGCCCAGGTTCGGTTACCCACGGCCGATACACTCGCCGCCGACCAGCCCGAAACTGGGCCTTCGCCTCCGCGACCGTCCGGCGCGTGGTCCGCTCACCGCCGGTGAACCCCAGCGCGACGATCCGTTCGTGGATGACATCCGCGCGGACCTTGCCCTGCGAGCGGACCACCAACTCCTCGATCTTCGGCAGAAAGTCGTCGATCGCCCGCGCTCGATGCCGCCGGCGGTCCGGCGGCTGCCCCGCAGCGCGCATCTGCACATACCGGGCCACCGTGTGGTGATCACACCCAGCCAGCTCCGCCGCCGCCCGATAACTACCCGTGAGGTCGTACGCCTCCAAAATTTCCATGATCTCCCTGCTCGATTTCATCCACCCAGCGTTGCCGGGACCGAATCTGACTCACAGCAGGTGGGGAACTATCTGGCCGTACGCGGGGAGAAACCATGGCCACAAAATGCGCCATAAATGGCCGCCAGTGGGGAGCTTACGATGGCCGTCGACAGCAGCCTTCGCGCACTGGGTTGACGCGATCAGTGACATCGTCGAAAACTCCATCACCGACGGAGAACTCACCGACACCCCCACCGCGCACCGACTCGCATGGAACCTGTGCGCTGGCACCGTCGGAGCAGCCAACGCATCAGCAACCCTGCGAGAAGACATCGACCTCGCAACCTGTCTCGAAGGCGTGGTAACAGCGCAGTTGCGCAATGCCTTCACGCCCGCCTGATCTAAAATACGGGTGTCGACCTCAATATCAACTGGTCGAAATTGCTTGAGGGACAACTAGACCGACAACATCTGCACCATTGACTTAGCGGCCGGATCCCACTTTCGAGCTCAGTTCTCGACCCGAGGGGTCCGGCCGCTAGCTTCCCGCTCGATCCGCGCAAGCTGGATATTGGTATACAACGACGAACGCTTCAAACCCGTGTTCTTACATAGTGTTTCGATCTTGAACTGGCCCGTCTCATAAATTTGCAGTAGGTACGCACGCTCCTCGGGCGAGAGCTTGTGCGGCCTACCTTTCATCTTCCCAGCAGCTGTCGCGGCGGCAACAGCATCACGAGTGCGGGAACGAATCAGATCCGACTCGAACTCCGCCATCAACGCAAGAATGCCAATGAACATCTTCCCCATCGGATCAGCCGGGTCGTACACCTGACCATCAATCGACAGCGACACACCCTTCTCCGCGATCCGCTCCACCGTCTCATGCAAATCCTTCGCCGAGCGAGACAGCCGATCGAGCTTCGTCACACAAAACACGTCGCCGGCCCGAGCCGCGTTGATCGCATTATCCAAACCCGGCCGGCGAGCCTGCCGGCCACTGACACCATGATCGACATAGACCATGTCACGATCCACCCCGGCCTTCGCCAGAAGATCAACCTGAACCGCCGTGTCTTGCCGGACCGTACTGCACCGCGCATACCCGATTTTCACGCCACCCCCACTGCCGAACACGAATTGTCCACTAGAGCCTATGCCATAACGGACAAATCCAACGGACACCAAAATTGGACGTTTCGGTACGAAATTTCGCCACGTCAGTCGCACCCAGACGCCCGATCTTCACCGTCCGGTATGACGAGGGTCAAAACGCACACCCAAAGCCGCAGAAAGGCGCTCAGGGCTCCGCCGAGGATTCCTGAGCATCTAGCGGTGCTACTCGCCCGGGCCAGATACCCTATGGGGGTGCAACGACAGAATGGTCAGCTGAAATTCGTCTTGGACTCGCGACCTGGTCCGTTACCCGAGCCTCCCTACGTGTGGCTTTGGGAAGATAACTGGGACGACTTCGGTTTCAAAACCATGTACTCCGCTTCGCTTCGTACAAGTGGGTCCGACGAAGATTTCAAGCTCGGGAATGTTAAGATCCTCCAGCGAAATCAGGAGGGTAGTCGCCCCAAACTTTCGCCGCTATTTGAAAATCTTAATGATGACTTCTGTTCAATAGGGCAAAGTATTGAGTACTACGAGCAACTGATGAAGATCCCTCGGGACCTAAGGCATAGCTACTTGGTTGCACTTAGAGATGCGGCCTATGACCCTGTGATCGAAGAAGCGTTCGAAGGGCAGGCGGGGTGGAATACGTCTTTACTGCGATTTGGTGAGGCAGTAAATAACCTTAAGGCGGGAAGGGAACTCCTTCATGGAAATAAGCTAAGTACGGATCGAATGTCATTCCAATTCGAATGGCGCAGAGAAGGATCGACAAGTCTGCTGCCATTCGAGTTTGACGACTCAAGAGATCTACCGGGGCGAAGCAACGTCCTGATCGGATACAACGGAGTGGGAAAAACTACTTTGCTCGCCGATCTCGCGCTCGCAGCAAGCAGTGGCCGAGGTGATGCAGGCTCCAATAAGTCTGAAATATCGGGCACCGACACAACCTTCGGTGCAGTCGTAGCCATCTCCTACAGCGCCTTCGACACATTTAAAACGCCAGAAAGCATTCTTGGCGTGGGGGATAAAAATTCGAATAGTGCCTCGAATGTCGCGTTCGGATACGTGTACTGCGGGCTGCGCCGCCAGACAAGCATGGAGAATGAAAATTTTGAGTTGAAATCAATCGACGAGATTCAGTCCGAATTCATGGAGGCGCTAAATGCAATCGGGCGGCTGGAAACTCGCGAATACTTGATTTCGGCGTTTCAAGCCCTTGCCCGCGAACCATCTTTTGGACAGGCTGGAATCGATCTGACGAAACTGGGCGATGGGATAAATCAAATCGAGGCGATAGCAGCCTTCGAAGAACTCAGCACGGGCCATAAAATTGTTTTGAACATTGTCACTCAACTCGCTACTCGTCTTCGTACCCGATCTCTAGTTCTAATCGACGAGCCAGAGACACACCTGCACCCGCCCTTGGTTGCGGCATTGCTTCGCGCGATCCAGTTGCTACTAGCAGAAAGCAACTCATTTGCAATTATCGCGACACACAGTCCAGTAGTTGTGCAAGAAATGCCGTCGCAATTTGTGCGCATCCTCGAACGTGACGGCGGTCCCGCGACTCTCCGGCAACCCGAAATCGAAACATTTGCAGAGAATATCGGTTCCATCACAAGGCATGTCTTCTCGCTCGACAACAGTGCCACTGATTATCAAGGTACTCTACGAATGCTCGCGAAGAACCATACTGAAGAAGAAATTAGCGAGATGTTTGAGAACGGACTCAGCGTGCAAGGCCGAGCGCTTGTAGCGAACTATCGGAATCTGCAATGATCGGCGCCATTGAGACGACGACCAGTGACGTAGAAAACTACCGGTACGTCGCCGCCGATCAGAAATCTAAGGGAAATCTTCGCCCAGACGCTCTGGCTGCAAAAGTTCTCGAACTTTATGTCACGTATATGGACCGAGTTATGGACAAAGGTGGCCCGCAGGCCGATCCCGATATATCCGAGCTTGATCAAGATGAACTGGAAAAGAACGCGCCTTATCTGAACCTGGTTTACTTCAAGCGTGTGAAAGAGTCGATTAAAAATGAATCAACTCCATGGAAGAAGTGCCCCTACTGTTACCAGCTTAAAGCAACTGAAATCGATCACTATCTCCCCAAATCAATATTTGGTGAGTACGCCGTATATGCGCCTAACCTAGTTCCGATCTGTCGGATATGTAACGGAAAAAAGCTAAACAAATACTCTCATCCAGACGGTGGACGGCGATTCCTTCACCCGTACTTCGATAAACTTCCCGAAAAACCCGACCTGTACTTGACCGCCTCTGTCTCGGTCGGAACCTCCGTGACTATCATCTTCACGGTTGTTCGGCCTGTTAGTATGGCGGAGGAAATATGGAAGATACACCGTCATCAATTTGCCGAACTGGATCTAGCAGCTCGATATGCGGAAGATTCGGTCGAAACAGTGACCGGTATGCTATCCGCTCTGGAGGAGTTCTACAGGATCGGTGGTTCAGCAAATGTTTCCAGTTACCTACAGCTTGAGTATAGAACAAAGAAACGTAACTACGGGCCTAATCACTGGTGGCCAGTCCTGCTAGCTGCACTCGCCTCCTCTAACGAGTTTTGCGACGGCGGATTTAAAGTCCTCGACTCAAATATCCCTCTTGAAGTGTGAAGTTTCGGAACGATCTGGCGCGATGACGATAACTACCGACTTTGCGGGTCGGGAGAAATGTTTCCAGTTCTCACTCAGGTTTGTATGAGCGCTTCGGATTACTGGAAGCTGACGCATTCTTCTGGCATGTCGGGCCACCGGACTATCCTCGAACTCGCGACGAGCACCAGGTCGCCACACTGACCAGACCGAAGCGCAAGCCGAAGTCCTGACCTGCAACAATCCTTGCAGATCGGTCACACGTGGCGACCTGATACTCATTCACCACCACAAACCAGAGCTACCGCGACACCACCCGTGGTCCAGTTCCGTCGCTCCCGCACAATCACCACGCCAGCGCACCGAGCGGGAGGTGCCCACCACCGCACACACCCACCGCCGGCCACACACAAGAACCGAACGACACCTCCGGCGCCGTTGCCGCTACGCAGCCCCGAGTGGTCAAGAAAGTCGTCGTACAAGTCGCCCCAGAACACCATGCCGGGGACCCGACCCGTCAACCCACGCTCCGCTCTACGGGGTTGACAGCCCACCCTCGACCTGGTGACAGGGGAGCGACTCTACCGACTCTCAGAAAGGCATCACCATGACCGAAACAGCCGCTCCCACACGATTTGTCGCGATACCCCGCACCGAAGAACACGGCGGATACGAGAACGAGTGCTTCACCCATTACGTCCAAGACAACGGCGGCCGCTACTGCCTTCGAGGACCGATGGTCCAGTCGGACGCGGAATGGCTTGCAAGCAAGATGAATACACAGTTGAGCTAGTCAACCAAGAAGGCCCGCACCGGATGGCGGATTCGGTGCGGGCCTGACTGGTGTACTCCTATGCCGGGGTAGGACGCTCGGGCATCTTCATCATGATGAGCTCCGCGCCATCCTTGTACCGGTACGCCCACCGACCATCCGAAGTCAGCACCGTGCCGGCCTGGCCCTCATCCGGGGCTGGACCCCACCCAACCCTTGAACCTCATCCGGTTCCGCAGTCTCGCTCATCTCACTATTGTCTCAACCTCGGAAAACCGGCCGAAACCAGTACAAACCCGCGCACAGTAGAAGGCATGAGCGCCGCCACCGGAAAACCAGTGCCGCCGATGCTCGCCACACTCGGGCAGCCACCAACGGGGGAGCGCTGGGCCTTCGAGTCGAAATGGGATGGAGTCAGAGCCATCGCCACCACCGGCACCAAACCGCCGGCACTGTGGTCGCGCAACGGCAACAACTTCAGCGCCTCGTTTCCCGAGATCGTCGACGCACTCAGCGCCGTGCTCGACCACCGCGAAACCGTCCTCGACGGCGAGATCGTCTCACTCGGCCCCGACGGTGTCCCGTCCTTCTCCCGATTACAGCGCCGGATGCACGTCCTCAAACCCACCGCGCAGCTCCGCAACGACGCCCTGACCACCTACTACGTCTTCGACGTCCTCGACATCGACGGAACATCGACCACCGACCTGCCCTACCTCGAACGCCGCGAAGCGCTCGCCAACCTCAGCCTCGAACACCCGCGCATCAAAGTCCCACCCCACTGGCTCAACGTCGACGGACCGACCATGCTCGAGGTCGCCCGCACACACCACCTCGAAGGCATCGTCGCCAAAAGCATCACCTCGACCTACCAACCCGGAAAACGGTCCCCGAGCTGGCTGAAAACACCGCTCCGCGCCAACACGGAAGGAATCATCTGCGGATTCGTCCCCGGATCCGGCAATGCCGCCGGCGGAATCGGATCTCTCATCCTCGGCGCCCACGACGACTCCGGATCGCTCGTCTACATCGGAAACGTCGGCACCGGATTTTCTTCGAGACAGCGCCGCGAACTACGCGAACAACTCATCGACATCGAACGACCCACCAGCCCGTTCGCGATCGCGCCACCACGAGCAATCACCCGTGAAGCCCGCTGGTCAGAGCCGCTTTTAGTGTGCGACGTCGAGTACCGCGAGTACACCGGCGGCGGACTCAGACACCCAGCATTCAAAGGTATGCGCATCGACAAGACCGCCGATGACGTCGACCTCCCCGGCCGACACTGACCACCGGCACGACGAGCAGCCGGAACCCAAAACAGATGCATCAAACTTGCATCTGATGCAACCCGTCTCCCTGACCTCGGACATGACGAAGCCGCCGGCACCGAAAGGTGTCCAGCGGCTTCACAGGGTCGGTGCCCGTCTTGCGCCTCTCGGCAAGTGGCCGCTCGAAGCGGCATTTCTGGGGTGGTACCCGGGGCAAAGAACCGAACACCGACAGCCTCTACAACGAACACCGTCGCAGAGTTATTCCGATCCGCTGACCAGCGCTGGCGGTCATTTCCGGGTGATGATCGTCCGCAACACGAAGCGGAAGACCACCGCGGTACCGGCCCCGACTGCCACGCCGGCCACCACGTCGGCCAGAAGAACCCCGACGGTGACACCGAGGACCGTTGCGGCCACGATCGCCAAAGCGACATCGGCAGGCGCCGGCCGAGGACTGGTGATCGCACTTCCCCTTCCGCGACAGTCGACGACGTACTCGCACAGATCATCACACGGCGTTTGGCGCGGAAGTCGGACCCACGCTGTTCAATGGGACAGGAACCGACTACGAGGAGGTCAGGCCATGTGCGGGCGCTATGCAAGCACAAGCTCAAGCAAGGAATTGCAGTCGTTTTTCGACACCATGCAAACCGTCGGCGACGAACTGCCCCCGTCCTACAACGTCGCCCCCACCCAACCTGTCCGGGTGATCCTCGAACGAACCCCACACGAGGAACCCGACGCCGAGCCCCAGCGCCAGCTCAGAACTGCCAAATGGGGCCTGCTCCCTGCCTGGGCAAAAGATCGGAAGATGGCGTCCAAACTCATCAACGCCCGCAGCGAAACCGTCACGGAGAAGCCCTCATTCAGAAATAGTGCATCCAAACGGCGCGCCATCATCCCGGCCACGGGATACTACGAATGGATGAAAAGCGAAGCAGGGTCGAAGATTCCGTACTTCCTTCACGGCGAGGACGACATCCTTGCAATGGCCGGACTCTACGAGTTGTGGCCCGATCCCGAACTGCCCGAAGATGATCCGAACAAATGGGTATGGACTTGCACAGTCTTGACCCGGCCAGCCTCAGATTCCTTGGGGCACATACACGACAGATCCCCGCTGATTCTGCCCGAATCATTCTGGGAGCACTGGCTCGACCCGACACTCACTGATAAAGGTGAAGTCCAGGCCATGATCAACTCCGTTCCGGAGCCGCACCTCGAACCCTATGAAGTCTCGACCGCTGTGAACTCTCCGAGGAACAACGGTCCGAGTTTGCTCGAGCCGATCGCCGGACCGGCGTAAAGCTCAGCCGCTCCCGAACCTGTTTTTATCGAACCTGTGTTCGAGTACCCTGGGTGTGCGGGACGTACGCGCGGATCCAGGAAAGCGGGGGCGACGATGAATCAACAGCCCCACTCATCAGCAACAACAGTGCTGACCAAGGCGGAAAAGCTCGAACAGCTACGCCGCAAGATGGCCTCGATCCCTGCCCGCTCCGACGGCACCGAACCCGCTACGCCGTCGGTGATGCTCAAACCCGTCGGCGAGCGCGAGCCGACTCCGATCGTGGCCACCGCGCAATCAACCCTCCGGATGCTTCCCGTTCCGGAGCCGATCGGTGATCTGCTCCCACGCGGCGGGCTGGCCCGAGGAACCGTCGTCAGTGTCGACGGCGCAGCTTCAGTCCTGATCGGACTACTCGCCACCGTCACCGCTGCCGGTGGGCACGTGGCGGTGATCGGAATGCCCGGACTCGGACTCCTCGCCTTCCACGAGCAAGGCGGAGATTTAGCAAAGGTCGCGCTGGTGCCCCAGCCGAAGGACGCTGCAATCGACTGCGCCGCAATTTTGCTGGAGGGTTTCGACGTGGTTGTTCTGGGGCTCTGTGGCAGCGCTGTAACGCCCTCTCGCGGACGGGCTGTGGCCGCGCGCGCGAGGAGTAAGGGATCGCTGTTGATTGTCACAGAAGGGCAATGGGACGGTCCGGATCTGCGGATCTCGTCGCGGGTGTCCGGATATACGGGTCTATCAGCGGGGAGAGGGCGTGTGACCGGAGTCCAGCTCGACGTCGCGGCCGCCGGCAAAGGATTCCAAAAACGCACCGGAAGCCTGGAGATCCGCGACGAGAGCGGACAGCTCCGCTGGGCAACCGTCGACGACACTGCCCTCGCCGCGACACCGCCGCTCCGGGCAGCACAGTGATCAACACCGACCACTGGACCGAACGCTGGCCCGATCACCCCGTGATCAGGACATTCGACGAGCCGAGAGCAGTGAAAGTCGACATCGGCCGGGCACTTCCACTCGGACGCGGAGGAGCATCACGCGCCGATCACGTGAGCATGCGCGTGAAAACCTCCGCGCTCTACATGTCCGGATACCTGGACGGAGCCTTGAAATTCTGGGCGAAAATGCACGACGGCCAATGGCTGGCCGGAGTAACCGTGCGTGTCACCGATGCCGGCGGAACCAATCTCGTCGAGATCGACCTGCTCGTGACTGCCGACGCCGTCACCGAAGTGCCTGCTACCTCCTGAACGCACCAAAAGGGCCGGTGAGTAGTACGGCTCACCGGCCCTGCATGTACAAACACCATCTCGGCGACCGGTACGGTCGTTTGGGACGACCACCGCGGACATGCGGCCCGCGAGGGCGACGAGGGGCAGTCGATATCGCGCGGATGCCTTCGTGGGTCAGTCGTCGACGTTCTCCTCCAACAGCGTGCGGAAACTGGCAGCCAGTCGAACAACTGTGTTCGCGTTGTCATGGTCGACCAAGCACACACTTCCGTCCGCAGCGATCCAGATCGGATTCCCCGACCCGTCGTCAGCGAACACCACCCCGTCGATGAGGGCACCGTATGCGTCACGCGCCCCAATGGTCAGCTCGATGCATGTCTCACGACCGATAAGTTCGGCGTTGTCCCATGCGTGCACTGACACGCCCACGAAGCATCCACCCCAACGTCCCACGAACTCGGAGAAATCCTTGTCCGGGACGATGTCGAGCGCATGCAATCGCGCGTGAAGCTCGTCTGCCGGAATCGGACGGCCGGGACCGTAGAAGTCCACGGTGCGCTCGATGCGAGCGACCAACCCGTTTCCGAGAGCCATATCGGAAGGTTACTTACCGGCGCAGGACACTAGGGCACCCCGGTCGGTCGGATCACCAATTGCATCCGCCTGCCCGGCGGCCCGGCCACCTGCGGTGTCCCCCGAAGAGAACTCCGCTTCGCTCCGTCTGGAAAAGCGTTTTATTTGTTTCTCCTTCTGGCCTTCCGATTTTGACCGGCGGTGACCTGCGCGCAACCGCTGACTCCGCTTCGCTTCGGCCTTCGGCTCGAAAGACTTTTTCAACCCGCACTCGCAGGCTCGCAGAAAAACTCTTCCGCTCACCAGTTGCACTCCGGCCCCCTAATGCCGGTCCAACTCTCCTATGCCAGAAGGCGAAAAAAATCGGCGGGGAACGGGATTCGTCCCCAGCCACGAACGAAAGGTCACCGATGAGCGGCGACTACAACGCAGCAACCAACCACTACGCCGGACTGACGTGCGGGTGCGGTGACTACTCCTGCCCTCGCATGCACAACGACGCCGCACAGTGCGTCAATGCCGAGTAGACGACAGCCAACCCGCCCCCCGAAACAAAGGAAAACCACGTGAGCACCGAAACCGGCACCCTCGCACCCGCGCTAGTCGCCGTTGTCGAGGCGACCGCAGCCCTTGATGCAGCGATGTTCGACCGCAGCCGCGAAGGGTTCATCGACGTCACCGCCCTGGTCGACGCCTTCGCAGCCTCCCGCGCCGCAGCCCGCGACGCCGGACACCCCGAGGAGGACATCGACGCCGCCGCCGCCCCCACCAACTAACCACCCACCCATCCGTCACCTGCAAGGACGCGCAGCATGACCGACCACAACCGCCCGACCGAAGGAGAAAACGATGTACGGCTACGACCTGCACAACATCTGCGAGAAAGCAGATGCCTGGGCGAAGTTGTTCGAGACAGCCGAGTATCTCGACAGCGTCGTCGAGCACAACTGCTGTTCGGAAATCGACGTGTTCGTGGAGCTGCTCATCGCGCTCGACTACCACGGCCACGCCTCCGCCCTGATGGACGCACACATCGAGGCCGATAGCTGCCGAGACCGTCACCCCACGGCCGATCAAGTGATCTTGGAACCGGCCACCGCTTGAGATCGAAAACCCTACGGAAACAACACAACACCGGGCAGCTGTTACCTGCCCGGTGTTGTGTCCGAAAGTCTACGAGAGGCAACACCGTGACCGCAACACACACCGCCCCCGACGCAGCACTCGAGGTGGCGCAGCTGCACCCGGACACCCTCGACATCGGCGAGAACGTCCGCGACAGCGTCGATCTGGCGCAGACCCCCGACTTCGTCGAATCCATCCGCGAAAACGGAGTACTCGAAGCGATCAGCGCCGTCCGAACCGCAGACGGAACGATCGTCGTCCGCGACGGCCAGCGCCGCACCCTCGCCGCCCGCGAAACCGGCCTGACCACAATCCCCGTCGTGATCTACCCCGACACCGAAGGAAGCGACAAGGCCCGCGCCGTCGACCGGATCGGCAAGCAGATCACCGCCAACCGGCACCGCGAAGGGCTGACCGCAGCGCAGCACACCCGAGGGGTTGCGCAGATGCTCGAATTCGGCGCATCCATCACGAAGGTGTCCAAGACCCTCGCGATGGACAAAAAGGATGTCAAAGCCCAGGCAGCGGTAGGGAAAGCCGAGGCAGCCCGCGCCGCCCTCGACGCCGGACAGCTCGACCTCGCACATGCGGCAGTAGTGGCCGAGTTCGAGGAAGCCGGAGACGCCGAAGCCGTCGAAAAGCTTCTGGCCACCAGGTCGTACGACTTCGACCACGTAGCGGAGCGACTACGCGGGTTGCGTGAAGAACGGGAGGCATATGCCCTCGCCGCAGCTCCGTTCGCGGAGAAGGGATTTACGATCTTTCCCTTCGATCGGCGCAGTTTCCGTGACGAGGTGTCCCCGGCCGAGCTGGTCACCACAGACGGCGACGAGGTCACCCAAGAGCTGGTCGACGCAGCCCCGCAGTTCTGGGCAGTGTTTCTGGGATTGAACGATGCGTTTTTCGACAAAGCCACCGGCGAGCGCGTCGATTACGACGATGTCGATTGGGACACCGAGGACGACGATTCCGCCGTACCAGAGGAAGGGCTACGGCACGCCAACACCGTCGACTACCGGCCCGAGTACCTACCGGACTACTGGTGCATCGACCAGGACGGCGCTGGACTCGAGCCGCGACCGATCATCGACGCCGTTCCCGCCGCCGCAGGTGGCAGCGGAAACGACCCCGCCGAGGCAGCTCGGGCAGTGCGCGAGCAGGAAGCGAAGGACAAGCAGGAACGGCGACGAGTCCGCGAGTTGAACAAGCAGGCCGAGGCCGCGACCACCGTCCGCCGCGAGTTTCTGCGCACGACCTTGCTCGCCCGCAAGACCCCGCCGAAAACGGCAGCGGCCTACGTCGCGGCCACCCTCGCCCGCGATCCCGGACTGATCTCGGAATACAAGGCAGCGGAATCACTCGGTGAGCTGCTCGGATTCAAGGGCTACTACCCCGGCCGAGAGTTGGCCGAGCAAGTGGCGAAGGTGTCCGAGGCTCGCGCTCAGGTGCTGCTTCTCGCGTTGGTGATCGCCGCGCAAGAGTCCCGCATGGTCAAAGACGCATGGCGATCCAAGCCCAAGAATGCCGACCAGTACCTCAGTTTCCTGATGGAACAGGGCTACACCCTCGCCGCCGTCGAGGAAATCATCACCGGACAGCTCACATTCGACGAGGTCGCGATCGACTGACCCGATGAAGCGGCGATCCCCGGCCCGAAAGGGTTGGGGATCGCCCGCCCTTCCGCCCCGCACCTTCCGCCTCCGGCCGGCGGTCAGAGCCACCGGCGGACCGGAAGGGCGGAATACGGACACCACCACAGACACTCGAGAAAGCACCCGGCCGCCGGCCACGAACCGCGATAAAAGCGCAAGGAAAAGAAATCGACCCGCCCCGGTGTGAACATTCTTCTATCCCGACACTCGCGCATCAAGGCCGCTCCAGAAATAATATCCACACGCGCCACTCGCACGCTCGAACAAAGGCGCTACGATATTTTTTCCTACACTCACCTTGACCCACTCCCGCCGAGACCAGAATATCGGCACATACCGGGGGAGGGGGAGAAAATTCAGGTAGAACGCATGCAGGTAGCTGCGTATGTCACGGTTCGGCATTAGAGAAAGAATGTGGAAATGATTGAAGATGCCATTAACTAAAGCGGAAACTAATCGAAGAAATATCCACGAAAGTATTGGTTTATATTGCAATGTTCGATAGAATGAAATCAATAAAGAATCACCGACGAGGGGGAATGACAATGGCGATCACCGTATATACCAAGCCCGCATGTGTGCAATGCAATGCCACGTACCGCGCACTCGACAAAGCGGGAATCGAATACGACGTCATCGACATCACCGAAAACGCACAGGCCCGCGATTACGTCATGAGCCTCGGATACCTGCAAGCCCCCGTCGTCGTCGCAGGAGAAAACCACTGGAGCGGATTCCGCCCAGACGAAATCAAGAAGCTCACCACGGCCGCCTGATCACACACTTTCACCAGCGAAACGAGTTTCAATGAGGAAATCAAGCAGTTCGGACGGCGGGTGCATCAACGACGAACAGTCGGTCGTCGCGCAACAATGCCCAGATCACGCTCACTCGTCGACGGGCCAAGGCGATCACCGCTTGAACGTGTCTCATTCCTTCACTTCGTTTCTTGAGGTAGAACTCGCGGTTCGGTCCATCTTTGATGATGGAGGTTTGAGCGGAGAGGTAGAAGACGCGCCGCAGTCGCCGGCTGTAGCGTTTGGGTCGGTGCATGTTGCCGGTTCGGCGGCCGGAATCGCGGGGGACCGGAACCAACCCCGCTGCCGAGGCGAGGTGACCGGCATCGGAGTACGCCGACATATCACCGGCAGCGACAACGAATTCCGCGCCGAGGATCGGACCGATACCGGGCATGGATTCGATGACCGCAGCCTGTGGATGGCGGCGGAAGGTCTCACCGATCTGCGCGTCGAGACGAGCAAGCTGGACGTCCACTGCGAGGACTCTGTCGGCGATATCGGCCACCAACTGCGCCGCAACAGCCTCACCAGGCAGGACCACATTCTGCGCGGACGCCGCTTCCCACGCAATCTCGGCGACACCGTCCGCCCCGCGTACCCCACGTTTACCGAGCCACAAGCTCAAACGAACGCGTCCGCGTCGCCGAATGCCGCGCGGCGTCTGGAAACCGGTCAACAACACCAACGCGCCCTTGTGACGCCCGAAGTCGAAAGCCCGCTCGAGCGCAGGAAAGACACCGGTGAGAGTGTCACGCAGACGGTTGATCAGCCGGACTCGGTCAGCGACGAGATCGGTCCGATGCGAGGTCAAAAGCGCGAGTTCCGCGGCCAGCTGGGCCGGTGGAATCAACACAGACAGATCGCGTCGGTGTCGAGCAGTTTCCGCGATCACATAGGCATCGCGGGCATCGGTTTTCGCCTCCCCTCGATACGCGCCGGACATCCTGTTGACGGTGCGACCAGGGACGTAAACCGCACTCTGTCCGTGCGCGGCGAGAAGAGCAAGCAACAACGTCGAGGAGGTACCGGAAATATCTACCGCCCAATGGAGTTCGTCGGCCAAGGCCAGAATTTCGCTCAGCGCGTGCAATATCGCGGTCTCGTCGTTGATGATCTTGTGCGACCACACGATCAACCCTGCTTCGTCGACCACTGCCGCCCAATGATGGCCCTTGCCGGCGTCGATTCCAACCCATGCGTGGGTGTGAGTTTCTCTCATCGCTCCTCCATGTCGCCTACTCATATCAGGCCCGAGGAACACCCCACCGTCATCTCCGTAAACAGCACTCGAAGCACATTTTTCAATCAGCAGCCAGGGCGTCCCGAAGCGCTGGGCGGCCACTCGTTTCGAGCCACATAAGGCAGGACACCATCAGCCACACCCAGCACTTCCGGACCATCCAACAACTTACGGAGGACACCATGACCGCCGCCGCATTCACCTTCACTCCCGATGCAGACTTCGTCGACCGCGCACTCGACGCCGAGCTCCGCCGCGACAGCGAATCCGTCGACCGCAAACTCCGCACCATGCTCGCCGCCCTCGACGACTCCCTCGCCGGAATCAGTGATGCACGCGAAGAGCTACACACCCTCTACACCGCCCCCGGCACGGACACCGCCGAAGACGTTGCCGCCCATGACCAGGACATCGCAACCCACCTCGCCGAGGCTGCCCGCAACCTCCGCGCGGCCACCGAGATCCTGCGCAGCCACCGGCAACTCACCTCACCGCGACCCTGACCTCCCATGCCCATCGGCGACAGCAAGGACCCCGACGTGACACTCTCACTGGCCACCGTCCCCGACTTCGACGACCTCACCGACAACGACAGTGAGATCGACGAATACAGCACCATCATCGAAGTCGAGGTCGAGGATCAACTCCTGTGCTCGCTTCTCTGGGCGCCGGGCGCAAGCGCGAAGCGTGCAGTCGAGGCCCTGACCAGCGCAGACTTCTACCGACCCGTGAACGCGGCACTGTTCACCGCGATCTCGGAACTTGTCGAGGCCGGCAAACCTCACAACAGTGCCCACGTCTTCACCACCTTGCAGCAGGAAGGCCGCACCAGCGGGCACCTCGGGAAACAGCTCACCAAAGCACTCACCGACATCACCACCATCGGCGTCCCGTCCGCTGAACTCGAGCACAACATCGCCGCAGTCCTCACCCAGGCCTACCGGCGCGGATTCCGCGAAGCAGCACGATCCCTCGCCCAAGCCGCCGACGAGCTCCCCGAAGACCAACTGTTCGAGCACCTGCTCAGCATCGGCCGCGAACGCCGCGCAGCCTCCCAACGCCTCGCCGCCATCCGCGAAGGCCGAGCATGAACACTCCAGACAAGCCAGATCAGCGAATCAGCAGGCCGGGGGTGGTGAAACACAGCATCTTCGGTGTCCTCACCCTCGCTGTCGCAGCCCTGGACTTCGCCATCGGAACCAGTCGAACCCTCATCGCCGGAGTCGGATTACTCGCCCTTTCGACGTACAGCTTCCTGAAAGCGTCCAAACTCCGAAGGTCGCCCCTCGAGCAGACAGGAACCCAGAACATGAACGATGACGAACACGACGCCTGGCAGCTGCACCACCACGGAGCCGATTGGGACGAAATCGGCACCGAAATGGGATGCAGCCCCACCACAGCGCAAACCCTCGCAGCCGCCTACGAAAAACGCACCGACAACGCCGCCGCACAAACCCAAAACACCCTGTTCTGACACCACCCTCGCAGGTCTGTTGATCGCAGGAAACAAGCAATGATCAGGTAGAATAGACAACGGTGCGCAGCTCCCCTGCGCACCGCCACGCTCGACCGAGTCGACGAAGGAGCACCGGTGACCACTGCACGCAACGCACAGTCGCACATGACCGAAGCCCAGATCGACCGAGCCATCGCCGCCGCTACCGCCGGACACCGCATGGCCGGCATGGAACCCAGCGAATACGGCATCGAAGTCGGCCGCCGGCAACTACGCGGAGAAATCACCGGCGACGAAGCAGTCGCACTCGTCCTCGCCGAAAACCGCCGCCGCCGAGCTGCCCGCAGTTGAAAGACCCGTACGTCGACCCCGACACCGGGGTCCTGATCAACAAACTCGGGCACACCGACCCGCAAGCACTCCTCGAGGACGAAACCGAAGCGGCGTATCAGCGCATTCTGCAGCTCGAATTACAGCCCATCGCAGGTAATTTCGACTTCGAACACCTGAAGAAGATCCACCAATTCATCCTGCAAGACGTCTACGACTGGGCAGGCACCCTCCGCACCCGCGACACCGGCGCCGTCGGCATGAACCTCCCACACTGCCGACCCGAACACATCGAAAACCAAGCAGCGTTCATCTTCCGCGGAATCGCCAAAGACAACTTCCCCCAAGGACTCCCGAAAGACCGCGCCGTCGACCGACTCGCCTACCACTGGGGCGAAACCACCGTCCTGCACCCGTTCCGAGACGGCAATTCCCGCACACAACGAGTCTTCTTCGACGAACTCCTCAAATCCTCCGGCTGGACCATCGACTGGCAGAAAGTCCACGCCTCCGCAGTACAAGCAGCCCGCTACGTCGCAATGGAAGCAACCCACACACCGCTCCGCGACGTCCTCGCCCCCGGCGTACACCGCAACGGCACCGAACCGCCCACGCTCGCCAGCACTCAAGGCAACGTCATCCACCTCGAGGTGGCCGAGCACCACAAAGCGATGATCGACCACCTCCGCAGCGGAAACCGCGCACCGTACAACCCGAACGAACTCAGCGACCTCATGCGCGGCCGCCTACTCGACTACCCGTCACAGCCACCGACAGGTTCACGAGAATCAGGGACGAGCGGGCCGGAAACCTCGCGGACCCAGACACCGAAACGCTCCCACGACCTCGGGCGTGACTGAAAACTTCCGGACAAAAGCGGGCTGACCACAATAAATGTGGCCCGTACTCTGCTCCTACTGGAACTTTTCGGTGTGATCGCTCAACAGCCGAGCAAGAGCGCGAACGGTTTTCGGGTCAGTCATATCGCCACCGCGCGCGCAACCGATCCGCGCACCGGACGCCGCCTCCGCAGCCCGCAACTCCCGATATGCCTCAACAAGCTCAGGACTCGGATTCGCCATCAGCTCCGCCCGACGCTTCTGCTCAGCCTTGTGAGCCAAACGCAACTTGCTAGACAGCTGCTCTTCGCGCCAGATCCTGAACCTGCGACGCTTCCACGGAGAACGAACCGCAGCACCGCCCGTCCATGCCGCGAACTGCTCCTTGTCCCGCTCCCACATCCGCGGCCGAAAATCCGGACTCCAACTATCCATCAACGTTTCCCCCATCAAGCGCCGACCTGCGGATACACCCAAAATAGCAGGGGATAGTCGCTCTCGACGACGTCTCCGCCACACCCTCGGCCCGTCAGGCATCCAGCGAAGCGGCACCAAAAAGCATCCCCAACCCCGCACCCGCGACCATCAAAACCACCAACACCGCAAACGCCAACAGATCCCCGATTGTCGCCGGAAATTCCACCGGAGGAGTGATCGACTTCGCAGGCTGCTCCACGAAACTCGCGTCGATCAGCAACCACGACGAAATGCCGAACACGAAAGAGACGGCCACGCGCCCCAACGCCGCGCCCACGCGCTCCAACGACACATCTTTCATAGCCTCAATGACCGACAACGAAGCCACGAAACATGCCCCAGCCGCTCCCACCATCAAAACGAACCACCAGTCCTGCATCGCCGCCGAGGTCGAAAGAGAAACAAAACTGAAATCACTCTGACTTGGCATAGCAAACCCCCACGCAACATTGAAAGGACTCCCGGAATGCCGCCCCGACAGGAGCGACAAAAAGAATTATCCACATCCCCTGGCGCCTCCGCTACCCAATCCCTACACACCCCGGGCAGCGTGAACCGACGACGCACTGCAATCGAATCCGCATCAAAGAGCCTCAGAAACAGCAACTTTCGTGCAGGTGACGTCACCCCCGACGTCCCGAAGAGTAACGAAAAGCCCGCATGACCCACTGTCTGCGAGATAGCTGAGATTCCACGCCACCTGAACTTTTAATCGATGTGTTGTAAAAAATCTCGCTATTCCATCGAATTAGCAAACTTCTCAATAATAAGGAAAAGGAGGAACAGAAACAGGCCCGGCGGTTTTATGCGTCACCAAATCGAAATGAAAGAATCGGAACGAATCGGACAGATTTGCATGGTGTTAGACGCTCCGGTGCAACACAAAACACCCGAAAAAAATTGAAGAGCTACCGCGACACCGCGCGTGTCGAGTCCCGTCGCTCCCGCACAATCACCCCGCGAGCCACCCGAGCGGGAGGTGCGAACGCCTGGCCCGTTGCCGGCGGTGTGTTGGCGCCTGCCCGGCGGCCGGCCACCTACCGGTGTCCTCCGAATTGAGCTCCGCTGCGCTCCGCACCAGCGAAAAGCGTTGATTTGTTTGTCCTTCTGGCCTTCCGATTCTCGTCGGCGGTGACCTGCGCGCAACCCCTGGCGGCGATGCCGGCCCGAGGGCTCCGAGAAATTTTCTCAACCCGCACTCGCACGCTCGCAGAGAAATTTTCCCGGCCCAGGGGTGGCACTCCGGCCCCCTCATGCCGACGCGATTCTCCTTTGCCAGCAGGGCAAAAAAATTGGCGGCCACCGAGCAGGTGGCGCCACCGGATCAGCGGAGGTTGAAAGTTATGGGCGCGAAGACCACGGCAGACAAGAGCGCGGCACGACGCGAGCAGGCCGCCGCACTGCACGAGAGCATCACCGCGAAGGTCGCCCAGCTCACCGACACCGACGCATGGGCCGCCTACCTGACCGCCGCAGCAGCGTTCCACTCCTACAGCTTCAACAACGTCATGTTGATTTTCTCGCAGGCCCCCGACGCGAGCCAGGTCGCCGGATTCCGCAAGTGGCAAGAACTCGGACGCCAGGTCCGCAAGGGCGAAAAGTCGATCAAGATTTTCGGCTACTCGACCAAGAAGATCACCGAAACCGACACCGAGACCGGCGAGGAAACCACCCGCCGCGCAGCACGGTTCCCGATCCTGTCCGTGTTCGACATCGCCCAAACCGACCCGATCGAAGGCCACCCCGCCCAAGCAGCAGAAACCATCACCACCCGACTACACGGCGACGACCCCGCCGCGATCTACACCCGCATCGCGCAGGTGATGACCGAACAGGGATGGACCGTCACCCGCGAGCACATCGCCGGAGAAACGAACGGCCGAACCAGCCTCGACGGATCACGCCGCATCATCGTCGACGACAAGATCAGCGACGCCCAAGCCGCGAAAACGATGATTCACGAAGCCGCCCACGCGCTCATGCACGCCAACGGCGACATCGACCCCGCCGAGCTGCACCGAGGCCGCGCCGAAGTCGAAGCCGAATCCGTCGCCTACGTCCTCGCCGGACTACTCGGACTCGACACCACCGACTACAGCATCGGCTACATCGCCGGATGGGGAAACGGAGACCTCGAGGTCATCACCGACACCGCCCGCGCAGTCCTGGCGACCGTCCACACCCTCGCCGAGGCACTCGAACCCGCCACCGACGAAGCCGAGGACACCGCAGCCGCCTAGACGGCAGCACCCCACAAACACAGTGCGACACCGGGCGGAAGGAGCCCGCCCGGTGTCGCACCCGAAAGTCTACGAAAGGGCAACGACATGAGCACCACGACCGACGAGCTGCGCACCGACACGATGTACAGCAACACTATCGACACCGCGTACCCCGCGATCACACCCTCAGGAATGGCGACCGCCGAGATCCTCGAGACACTGACCGCAAAGATCACCGCCGCCACGAGCGCGGTAGGGATGCAAGCGGAAATCGGGTGGCTCACCCTCGCGCACGAAGTGACCGCCCGCGAAGCCGTCGCCCTGCTCGCCGTCGCGACCCGCCGCGCCTACGACGCCGGACAGATCGCACCCTCACGCGTGAATCGGGTTTACGGCAGAGTCGAGCGCGCCGCCGCACCGCACGGAATCCGATTCCGATGGTGAATGTCCCGAAGGCGGAGACGATGGTGGATCCGCAGATGTTCACCGGATGCGTTCTCGCGGGATGCTCGAACATCGTGGCCGAGGACGGAGAAATCTGCTCGCAGTGCCGCCACATCTTCGGCGACATGATCAGGCTCGTATCCGAGCGCGAGCGCGCCGAACAGCCACGGCCCGCCGCGACCGGAGCGCAGGTGTTGACCCGGCGCAATCAACGGTGCTGGCTGTGCGAGGGTGCTGGCTGTGCGAGCAACGCCGCACCTGTACCCGCGTCGGTGGTCAGTGGGAGTGCCGTGACTGCACGCTCCCGGCACCAGCGTGACACCCAGGACATTCGCCGCTACTAGCTGCGAGCCTGCACCTTCAAATCCGCGAAACCGGACGCACCGAGTGCAAGGCCCACCGTCACCCATAAAGCGGCAGAACCGAGTCCCGAACTGAAATAGGACAACACAGCCGCCACCAGAAAGATTGCGACAGTCGTAGCCCAGAGCAGCTTTCGTGCCTTCAAGCTCACGCGATCCCCCTAAAACAGTGTTCTCGACTCCGACCCTGCGAGCGTATCGCCGCAGTTACGTTGTCGCCTGCCCGGCGGCCGGCCACCTTCGGTGTCCCCCGAAATGAACTCCGCTTCGCTGCGTCCTGATGAAGAGCATCTTTTTGTTCTCCTTCTGGCCTTCCGATTCTCGTCGGCGGTGACCTGCGCGCAACCCCTGGCGGCGCAAGCGCCGGCCGATGGCTCCGAGAAATTTTCGTCACTCGCAAGCTCCCGCCGAAATTTTCTCGGCCCAGGGGTGGCACTCCGGCCCCCTCATGCCGACGCGATTCTCCTTTGCCAGCAGGCGAAAAAAATTGGCGGGGCACCCGGCCCGGTCACTTTCATCAGCGAGGGGAACGACATGCAGCGCATCCGTTTGAACACCGCCACCGAGGTACTTGCCTCCATCCCCACCATGCTCGGATTCATCCCGACCGCATCGGTCATCGTGATCATGCTCAAAGACGAAATCGTCGACGGCCGAACCACCAAGCAGATTGCCCTTGTCGCGCGGACCGACGCCGCCGCAGGCGAGGGCGCCGAATTCGATCCGGCCCCGTACCTCGAAGCTGCCGCACGCGCCGACACCACCGCCACGATTTGCGTTGCCGTCGCCGAAGACGCCGCCGCAGTCATCGCGCTCGACCAGATCGCGATCCTGCGCCAGGGATTCCGTGACGCCGGAATCCACGACATGCTCGCCTTGCACGTCACCGCGCTCGAAGCCGGAGCGTTGTGGACCGACCTCGACACGTACGCGACCGGACTCACCGAAGACCCGAACGCCTCAACGTTGAGCATTCACAACGCCGTCGAACAAGGTCGCACCACCGCAGCCTCACGCGAGGACATCGCCGCCCGCTACGCCGTCACCGTCGAAGCGGACACCGCACCCGCACACGCAGCGCTGCACGCGCAGGGACCGGACTTCGTTCGCCACGCCGTCACCGAACTCGCGACACTCATCCGCACACGGGGCAACCCGGACGCCGAGCTGGCCGCCCGTGTCGGACTGTGCGCCACCATCAGCCCCACCGCACGCGATGCCCTGATGTTCACCGCCAACGGAAACGAGCACGCCGCCGCCCACGCGTTCGCGACAATCGCCCGCCAGGTACGCGGCAACGCCCGCATCCAGATTCTCACCGTCGCGGCGTACTGCTCATACATCAGCGGCGACGGACCCAGTACCGGCATCGCACTCGAGGCCGCCCAAGCCGCCGTCATCGACGGCAACGGCGAACACGACACCCCACTGCGCAACCTGCTCGACTTCGCACTCGAGCACGCAGTCTCGCCCGCAGCAGTCACCACGCAACTGCACGCGATCGCCGCCGACGCAGCGCGATCCTTCGGCGTCGACGTCGACAATCTCGACAGCTGAAAATCGGCAGCGGCCCCGACTTCGCGAAGAAGTCGGGGCCGCTCCCGTATGCGGTGGCAGTTGTTCGGGCATCGAGCCCTAACAACCGCTGCGCCAGCTCCCCAGAGCGCCACCAGTGCAATGCGGCGCACCGAAGATCAATCGAACAAGTGATCCGTGGTTCCCGGCGCGGGAAACGCGAAATCGATCTGAGCACGCGCAACGGGTTCGCCAGTCAGTCCTTCGACAACAGCGGCAAGATCCGCATCGGTGATCACGTTCAGATGCTTCGTCGATTGGTACATCGCGGCCTCGACTGCGGAGCGTTCCACAGGGATGTTCTTGTCATTCACGGCTGGGCCTTTCGTTGTGTGCGTGGAGCTAGTGGAGAAGTCACGAGTTCAGCACCCACTGCACTTCGATGATCAGGTTGGCGAATCCGTGGGCAGCGATCGCCGGCCACAGTGAACGGGTGTACAGGGCGAGGACAGTGAACAGTGCGCCGCCGATGAACGCCGACACCACATTGCCAAAACCGAACTTCAGGTGAGCGAAAGCGAAGAGCACGAGCATGACCGAGGCAACCGACAGAATCAGAACACGATTCGACGGTTTCCAACGCTGGATGGCGAGAACGCCGGACCGGTGCAGAATCTCCTCCGGTAGTGCTGCGTGGAGGAAAGCCCCGGTCACTGCGGTGAAGATTCCACCCCGGATCAGAAATTCCTTCCGAGCCTCGTTCGCGGCGATGGTGTCCGGATCGGTGACCGGAAACCACGTATCCAGATTCACGCCATATGCGAAGAGGAGATAGTTTCCGATCGCGACGAGAACCGGAATCAGGAGAACCCACAACCCGATCCTTCTCCACGCAGACATCTGCGAGTTCGGTCGCGGCATGACAAAGCCCAACCACCGGATCGACCGCACCCAGGTGACGCGCAGCGAACGGGTCAACGATCGGATGCGCGGCCAACGGCCGCCGGCTTTTGCTTTTGCGATCGGCGGGACAAGAGCAAACACCAACCAAAACAGCCACGAGAGAAACGCGTCTTTGAGGTTCTCGCGAGTGGGGTCGTCCACGGCATACGCAGCGTTGTGAATCGCGTAACCCAGTAGCACCGTGGACAAGAACCGAATCTGCGTACGCGCCGGAATCAACCGGTACCACGCGTCCCTCATCAGTTCGTAGCGCGAGCGAACAACAGTGAGCGGCGTCGTCCCCGAGCGAACAGCCGGTGTGGTCACCGTGCGCTGTCCTAAGCGCTCTTCTGCTCACCGGATTCAGTGGCCGGCGAGGCGGCCGGTGAAGTTTCGATCTTCTTCGCCACCGGCTTCTTCGTCGCTGTCCGCTTGGCTGCTGACTTCCGCGCAGCCGGCACACGCCACTGTTTGATCGACGCTTCGGTGAATCCGACACGGAGCGCTTCACTGATCGCGGCATCGAGGTTGCCGACGTTGGCGGCATCCTTGCGGGCGAACTCCTCACGCGTGTCGAGCAGCTCCTTGTGTGCAGTCGCCACCACACGGATGATCTTCATCTTCTCTTCGGCTTCCGCCTTGATAGCTGCGTCGAGTGCGTCGAAATCTGGTGTGTTCGGTGTCGTGTTCATGCGCTACATCGTAGGAGAAATCTCGCCCGTCCGTGCACCACTGAACGTGCGCTAAGCGCAACTCGCGGAGACTCGTCCCGTTGTCCCCGGGTGGGTGTCCGGGGCGGCGTTGTGTGCACACCAGACGCGGAGCGGAGGAATCTGGTGTGTGCCCAATGCCGAGAACCCCGGTGCCCGCCTGTGGGCAACATCAACCACCCGAACTGCGTATCGACGCGCTCCGCGCGGCGCATCTTCTTTTCTCCGAGATTCGACCACAGATCGGGACTGCTCCGATCCTCATATGGATGCCCGAGATTTCCCTCTCCGCTCCGCTGCGTCTCAGGCACCCACAATCGGGACCAGCCCCCAAATGGGGACGAACTCAAGACCGGAGGAACTCGCGGGCTCGTCCTGGCGCTTTTTAGATTTCGGGGACGAGACTCAGAGCGGAAGTGACCCCGAAATCTGTGCCCCGGCAGAGCAAGATAGTAACTTAGGTGCCCTAAGTTGGGTCAGGTCTTGCCGCTGCGCTCTGGACCTGAGACACTGGCGTGTAGCCCCACGTGGTGGGGGCGCTGCGCTGGGCCGAAGGGAGGCACGACGGACATGAGTGAAGACGAGGTCAGTCGACCCCGCCGGTTCCGTCGTGAACGCCGGGAGAATGTGCCGGGCGGTCGAGCTGGCCGGCACGTGGTGAAGGTGACTCCAGAGGAGGAGTCCGAGTTGCTGCGCCGTGCGCAGGAAGCGCGCATCACCGTGGCGCGGCTGATGGTCGAGTCCGCCCTGTCCGACTCCGGTGAAACTGCTACTGATCGTCGCGATCTTGCTGCGGAGTTGTTCTCCGCGTTCCGGTTGTTGTCGGCAATTTCTATCAACATCAACCAGATGGCGAAAGCCACCAACGCAACCGGAGACATCCCCGCCGAACTGAACGGCGCACTGGTCAGCGTGCGGCGTTTGGCGGACCGGATTCACGGCACCCTCGACGAGATGTCCGCGCCGTGATCGTCAAGATTTCCCGCGGCGCCAAAGTCACCGGACTGATGTCGTACCTCGCCGGTCCGGGCAAGAGCAACGAGCACAGCGACCCCCATCTGGTGGCCGGCGACTACGCGATCATGGCGTGGTACGACGACAATGAACTCAGCGGCGTCGACGCTCTCGCGATCGGCAAGCAGATCGACCAGCCCCGCAAAGTGTTCGGCACCGAAATCCAGATCCCGAACTACCTTCGTGATGAATCCGGCCAAGACGTTCGCGACAGTCACGGCAAGAAGGTCCGCGATCCGATCGACCTCTACCGCGACGGAAATGTCTGGCATTGCTCGCTCTCGCTCAAAGCCGACGAAGGCGAGCTGACAGACGAGCAGTGGAACAAGATCGCCACCGAGTTCATGGACGAAATGGGTTTCACCGACACCTCCGGCCGCAGCCCCGCCAGATGGGTCGCCGTCCGTCACGGAGTGTCCGCGAAAGGCAACGACCACATCCACATCGCCGCATCCGCCGTGCGCGAAGACGGCACCAAAGTCAACCTCTACCGCGACTGGAAACGAGCCAGCGTCGCGGCTGCTCGCATCGAACGCGAACACGGCCTCGCTGTCATCGAGTCCCGCCAGAGCAAGACCGGCGAACGCGGATACCACCGAGCCGAAAATGCGCGCGCAGTACGCAACGGGAAGACCGAACTCGACCGCGATCTCCTCGCACGGCGCGTGCGTGCTTGCGCGACATCGTCGAAGTCCGAGGCGGAATTCGTGCGCCGACTTCGCGGGCAAGGGCTGATCGTCCGGCCCCGCTTCGCCTCCGGCCGCGATGACGTCGTGGTCGGCTACAAGGTCGCCGTCAGACCCGATCGCGATGCAATCGGAGCCGATGGAAAGCCGATCTTCTACGGAGGCGGTCATCTAGCAAAAGACTTGACCCTCCCCCGTCTCCGGAAGGAATGGGAAGACACCCCTACGGCGTCATCGGAGGCCGTCGACGAATGGCGTAGCGCTCGGCGCGAGCGTCCCGCCGCGCGACCCGGACGTGAAGCGAAAATGCTCGACCCGAAACTGCTCGAACGAGCCGGTCGGGACATCGCGGCCTGGAACAAATACCTAGCTTCGATTCCCGTGACCGACCGAGCGCAATGGGCACGCGCGGCGGGACGCACGGCAGGCGTTTTTGACGCATGGTCAGTCCGCACCGAAGCCACACCAGGACCCCTTGCCCACGCTGCGAAACAACTAGCCCGATCCTCACAGATCCCCGCACATCAGCACGCACCGAAGAGGGCAGGCGTCGTCTCCGCCGGCGGTGCGGCCCTGATCTTGATGCAAACAAGCCCGCAGCTCGGCAAGACCGCGTCGTACGCGCTGTTGATGCGCCAACTGATCAAGGCAGTGGAAGCGATCGCTGCCGCACATCGTGCAGCCGGCGACCTGAGCCGGGCGCGTGACCTCGAGATGACTGCGCGAGTGGAACTCGCAGTGATTCATCGTCAGATGCCTCAACCTCGCGCCGAGGTCGAGCGTGTCGAATCCGAGGGCAGCGTCGCAGTGCTCGAACGGTCGTTTTCGGAAGAGCAGACAACGGTGGAACCAATTCCGTCGACGGATCAGGCAGGGAGCGATGCCGCAACGCTTGCCGCCGGTGACTTCCCGGTTTCCGCCCGCGAAGCAGCAAAGCGCGGCCCGTCTCCAATCCCCTCGAAACTCGATCCCCAACGAGAACAGACCCGAGCGGGAAGAAACCGGGATCACGGCCCCCAGCGCTGATGCTCCAGCAGTAGCCCCGGAATCATCTTTGGCACGGCGATCGGCGGGCGAAACAGTATGATCGGTCGGTGCTGAACACGCCCAATGAAGGCTCGGGGCTCGATGAGTCCGCAGTGGTTTCGACCTCGGATCGCAAGGTCTTCATCAGCTGGGCCCACCGCAACGTCGATTGGAACGACGAGCAAGAGCAACAGTGGACAGGCCAGGCACACGCCTTCGCTGAGCTTTTGATCCGCAACGGGTTTCCGAACACCGAAATTGACCTGTGGTATCTCGATAGTCCAGTACCGGTCTGGACTCGGTGGGGACCGCAGCAGATCGAAGATGCAGATTTCGTGGTCGTTCTACTCAGCAATGCATGGAAGGAACGTTGGGAAGGGACGAACGATCCCACAGTCGGCGCTGGTGCAGCCGGGGAAGCCAATACTTTGCGGGGGATATTTCAACGGAACCAGCAGGAGTTTCAGCGCAAGGTAGTGCTTGTTGCGCTACCGCCGATTGATGGCCTATCGGGAGTGGGTGACAGTGCTCTCCCCGATGAACTACGTGGAGTATCACGAAAAAATGTCAAGCAACTGACGGACAGTGGGATCGGCGAACTCGTACGACTTTTTACGGGTCAGCCTCGGTACACGAAACCGACGGCCGGACCGGTACCGGTCCTACCTCCCATTCAAGCGCCGGCGCTCTCCACGGCGACGAGGCCGGTCCCGGGGTTGGCCGAGGAACCCTCAGCAACAGCACCAACAAGCGGCCCAGTGAATGTGTCCGGAAGCGGTAACACCGTGATGATCGGAAACAACCACGTTCATCAGCCGACGATGTCTCAGTCGACCTACGAACTAATCGGCCGGACAAGCTATTTAGCCGGATCCATGAGCGCATCAACCAGTCGTCGACGCCGACTGCGGTTCGGCGCAGGCCTGGACGAACAGCAAGTTGAGCGTTCACTTCTAAATGCAGTGGCTGTTCCTTCTCGGATTGATGAAATCGGACCGGGCGAGATACGCGTTTTGACCGGGCCATTAGGTTCTGGAAAGTCGGAGATAGCCGAGGAGTGGTTGAGAGCAAGCATCAGACGGGCTCAAAATGACGACTCCGCGCCGGTGCCGCTCTTCATCTCGGCTAAGGAGTTGGACGAGACAGTCGATGTCCGAGTGAGCCGCGACATCGGTTCAGCCACGGTACTGCGGTGCGGTGTCGACATAGTGATTGACGGGCTCGACGAACGTACGGACTTGGCTGCCACAAAAGTGCAAGAGGCATCGGAATTCGTTGCACGTTGGACCAAATCCCGGGTTGTGCTGACGACTCGAAATCCCGATCTACGCGACGAGTCGGTACAGGTCGCAATGAGCGACATGACCGACGCGCAGGCGGCAGAGCTGATGAGCGCTGTCGCCGGTCGCCCGATCCCTCCGCTTGGTGCCCAACTGACAAAGTCAGTCAGACGACCCCTATTCGCGGTGCTGACGGCGTCGCACGCGACCGCGAACGACGGAGTGACAGGCACTTCCGAACTCATCGACCGTGTCGTCGAACAAATCGTGGAGTCGGAAGGGATGGAACTGATTCCCTATCTGATGGAACTTGCAATCGAAACCGTCAGCACCGGGAAAGCCGTAGACCCCACCAGATTTGCCTCACTCGAGATCGCCTCCAAGATCCGAAAATCTCCGCTGGTCACCGGCGCAGGAAAGACATGCGCCTTTTCCCTGGCCACGTTCGAGCAGTGGTTCGCTGCGCAAGCGATACTCGACGGAAAGGTCGACGTAGTACCTCTGCTGTCTTCAATGCGCTCCTTCGACAGGTGGAAGTACGTCTTCTCGATCCTGCTCGCTGCTGGGGAACCCACCAAAGTCGATCTGGTCATGGCTGATATCGCTCGTTGGAATCCAGGTGCAGCTGCCTGGATCATCAAGGAGACCGAGAGAGGCGGGCTGACACGGCATATTTCGGAACTCGAAGAGTCCGACTGGGAAAGCGCAGGACATCGCATCCGCTACGCCCAAGCAGCGTGGCTTGCCGGACTCGGTCCGCTCGGACAGGCCTTCTTCTCGTCTTTCGCGGGAGTCGCATCAGGGTTGGATGACATCGCACTGTCGGTCCGCATTGGGCGGTCCAAGATCGCTGTCTCATGGATCGCACCTCGCGACGGGGAAACGGGCAGCTTGCCCGAGATCATCAAAGCAGGGCACGACTTCGAATATCGCGTGATGGTAATGAGGCAGCATGCCCTGCCCACGGGCGTCAACTGGGTTTGGGCACTGACACAGTCCTACTTGCGCGACGACATCTCGAGTTCCTTCAAAAACTTGATTTTGGGCACGGCAACGGAACCAGGAATCGTTCGGGACGAGCTGACCTCCGGAAGCCCTGAGACCATCGGTACCTGGGGCTCTACGATGATCACGCCCCAGTTGTACCCCGGTCCCGACATTTCACCGTCCCAGGAAGATCCTTGGGGGAATTTCACTGCTCGCCGCATGCACGAACGGGTTTGTGCGATCGCCACAGCAGCGCTTCAGTGCTACCACGAGTTGGTGGAACGACTCGTTCCCAACTTCACAGGCACACTTGGAACCCAGGGGCTCTTCCCCGTCGAGTTCTTCGGAGACGTCAATTTCACCCCGGGAGAGGATCAGGGGGCCTTTAGCTTCGGCCCCCCGGAAGCAGGCCTGGGATGGACACTTCGCGCGCGGGCATCAAGCCCATTCGACGAGGCCACCGCCCTATCCAACACGGTCAATCTCACGCTCAACGACGAGAAAAGATCCGCAGAGATGTCCGACGACAGAGATGTGCAGTACGCCCAGTTTCAGGCATATATGGCCCAAAGCCCTGAGTTTGCGGAGTTCGCACCATCTTTCAGCACGGTTAGTCAGCGGGTTTCTCCGACCGAATCGACGCCGGCGACGGGCCTTGCATCCGGCTTGCTCTGGGGAGATCTCGAAAAACTCAACTGGGTGTCCGGGCAACGACCGCTGTTGTGATAACTCGGCCGAGTGCGCGTAGACGAAAGAAGAAGTCGAAACGAACTTTGCCGAAGATTTTGGATCACCGGGATCGGTGAGTTCTCAACCCCCAGCGTTTGAAAGAACGGAGGCACGGAGGCACCACCGAGGCACCATCAAGAACCGCGAAATGTGAATCAGGGGGATAGCTGTGACAGATATGGACGCATCGACGTGGTGGATGCACCAACCGGGGACGGAGTTCAGCGAAGGGGTGTGGCTGGCAGGATGGGACGATCAAAGCACGTGGGGATGGGAACTCGGAAACTACTTCCTGTCGCTGTTGCCGAACGGGGCTCCCGATGACGTAGTCCCACAGTATTTCGGGCTTCCCTTCTCCCACACCAGTTCCGTTGTGGCAGCAGCCGCCCGAGCAACCCGCGCGGATCCACTAAGCATCTGCAAGGCTCTCGAAATCTTGCCACCGCCCGGCCCGCTCCCGAGCGAATCACAGGTCGCCACCTTGCAGATGAGGGCGCGCGAACTCGGTGCCGGCGAATACGCCGGGGGTCAGAACGCTGCATGCGATTGGCTCCTCGGCCGCTCTTCGATCTGCCCCGGCTCCGGCTGGAATTGGTATACCGGGCAGCGTCCGGACCGCGCCATAATCGCGGCCGAGGCCGAGATCAACACCGGCGAAATCTACCTCGACCCGACGAGCCCCCGAGAGGTCTACCGAAGAGGCGTCGACGAAATACTGGGCCGAATCGTCGCTCGCTTCAATTGACCTGGCCAGCAAAATGCACAGCCAGCCTGCTGAGGCGATTGCTTGGGCAGTTTTGGGACGCGTTCAGGTATCCGTCAGTCACCGGTTGGGACTCGAGTCTGCGCTGTCGAGACCGTGGCGATGACGCGATCGGGCGCAGTGAGGAGTTCAGCGACACGGCAGAAAGTTTCGTTCCAGTCCGTAGCGCTGTCGAACTTTTTGGACTGAAGAGCACCAACGAACATAGCTCGTACGGGCGCCGCTATTTCTGCAAGATAGGAATCCTCTAGCGCTCTAGAAAACTGCGCAAAGGCCTGCGATGAGGCATCGTCGCAGGCCTTTGCGGCGTGAGCGATAGCAGCCACCTTCGGGTCCTTGGCGGTCTTGGGGAATTGCCGTTCGAGCCTTCCGATTCCAGACGTGTCCGGACGTGCGGCCTCGATCGCGGCGCATTCGGCCGCATACGCGATTGCTGCTTGTGCCGCGGCCGCACACGGACGATTGCATATCGCAAGTGGGATGGTGACCGTCTGCACTGTCGCGATCACCGAGGGGACGACAGCGAGCGAGATAGACCCCTTGTGCTCGTGGCGGTTGATATACCGCAGCACACGATGCCCGTCCGCTCGCACAACCGACTGGGCGGTGAGACCGAACCAGTTGCTGGCCTCCCCACGCACATCTGTGACGTCTTTGGCATCGACACAAAGCGTGATTCTGTGAAGGTGGAACTGGGAGTCAGCATCTGACTCGTTACGCATCCGTCGCAACATGTTTTCGATAGCGGCCTCGTAGGTTCCAAGATGGATCGCCGAGTCCGTCGGTTCTTCGTTCATCGGAGGCCACTCGCGGTACGTGGAGGTGTGGTACCAGGCCACACCCGACAGAGCGCTCGGATCGAGAGCGACATCGTCAGGCGCTGACACAGCCAGATCGTGCTCGTCCTCCGTCGTAACCGTGACACCGCAGCGAACGCAACGTACACGCTCACCGGTGACGTACTGCTCAAAGGTCAGCCGAGTTCTATCCGTGCAGGAAGGACAGATGATCCAGCAGTGTGCATACCCGAAATCAACTCTTCGGTCGGCAACCACTATCGACTCCTTGGCTTGTTCTGGCCGTCGGGTTTAATCCGATTCTTCGGCCCTTCTCCTACGCCTGCCCTCCAGCTCATCTGAGCGCATTTGAGCGCGTTCGACGAGCCAATCCCACGAGTGGATATCGATGTTGTTCATGGTGGCGAGCCTGCGTCGGGCCGCGTTCGTACTCGCAGGCGTCTCGTGGCGGCGACCGATGATCACAAGGCCGCGCACAGTGGGGTGGACATCTACGAGCCCGAGGCCATTCTCGTGCCGAGGATTTCTTACATACTGGAGGTTGCTCTCGATGAAGCCGCGCCAGTCGTTGATCTGTTGGATGGCATGGACAAGCGATTTGTTGGGGTGGCCATCCTTGTTGAACATGACTTGTTGCGGGCCTTCGAGCTCCACTGCGAGCCACTCAAACCCCTGCGAACTGTTCTCCGCGATCATGTAGTCGCTTCTGAATTGATCACCGAATTTCTTCTCTGCAATGACCCACCTCCCGTGGCCACCGCCCAGCGGTTGCACCAAGAGATGGGGTCGCGATGCCAAGAATTTCTGCATATCGGGTTCGTTTTTCGCGTCGTGGAGCGCGCGACGAAATTCGTCGACGTCGTCGGGCGTGATGGTGTCCCACGTGACGGAGAATTCACTGAGCGATAGTTCGGCCTCTGCTTCTCGCGCTTTGCGCGCTTCATAATCTTTGTGGTCTTGGAGAATCGCTGCCCACTCGTCTGCGTCCAGTGAAACGTCAACAAAGTCATCGACGTTCGGTTCGTCGCGAGGGTCCGCGGGACCGATCTCTGACATGCAATTTCTCCTCGCACTTGGTGAAGTTTCCGTGACTCTACGGACAAACTGATTGTTCAAACGGCGAGACGCACAAAACCGTGTCACGCAGTAGTTAGTTGTGGTCTTCCTCCGCCGGTGGCAGCTGAGGTCAGTCGACGGGCAAAGCTTCGGGATCCGCGCTTGTGCGCGGATCCCGAAGTCGGAGTGGCTTGAAGGTGGAGGAGTTTTAGGGTTCTGTCCTCAGGTCCTCGAGATATGTCAGCGTCATCGGGGACGTGTCGAGCTCCGTCAACGCGAACTCGCCTTGCCTGGCGTCACCGAATTGCACGACGACCAGCGCACGTTCGGGAATGAAGTCGTCACCGGAAGGCGCCGGCGGGAACATCGTCTCGACCCATTCACGGTCGAACGGTTCTTCCCCGGCGACCACGAATCGCCACACGTCGCCGTGCGAGATGGTCAACAAGTCGTCGGCCCAGAGTCGAAGGACACGCTCAGCGGGCGGGTCGATCCAGCCACCGAAGCCGTACTCGGGATGTGCGAAGTCGAAACCGGAGCCTGGGGGCACTGACAAGGTGATGGCAGGTACTCGTACCGCGGTGTCACCATGCGGGTGCATGACCGCGTGATTGAACGTGCCGATCATCAAAGTCAGCCCGACCTCCTCAGTAAGGAATCGGCCGTACGTGTCCGGGGCCGCCAAGCGTGGCCACCTCGATGGCCCCGAGACAGGTTGGGGCTCCGGGGCCACTGGCGGCGGGCTCGTTTCGGATGGTGTGTCGGTCTTCTGCTGCGCTGTTCGTCGCTTGAACGGCCACATCGGTCGGTCTCCTTCGTAGATCGCGGGGTGGTCGGCTATCTGCCGGCGTGTTGGCGTTCCTGGCTGCGGCCCTTGCTCGGACGTCCTTTCCTGGCGACCGGCGGTTTACCAGTCCCGGTCTGCACCGCTCCTCGGGGATGCTTGGCCTGGTCGAGATCGGCCGTCATCCGGGCGCCGATCGTTTCCTTGTCCACTCCTCCGGCGTTCATGTCGGCGGCGAGGGCATCGCGCCGTTCGGCTGAGTCGTACTCGGCTTCTGCGGCTGCGCGATGAGCGTCTGCGTCTTCGACGATTTCAGTTTCGGCCGGCGTACCTTCGGCTTCCGTCGCCGTCTTGTCGAGCCGATCGGCTTCGGCCATCAACTCGGAGGCCTTCACGTTCTCGCGTTCGGCGAGTTCCTGTTCGGCGGCAGCGGCCCGCTTGGCTTCTTCGGCTGCTTGGAGCAGGTTCTCGATTTCTCGGGGGTCGATCCCGGGGGCGCCCGCGTCGATTCCGTACCGGGTCTGGACTTCCTTGCGGATGCGATCTGCGGCGTCGGCCGCGGGCTGCGAGTGGTCCTGCCAGCCGCGGGCCTGCTGCCAGCTGTCGGCGATCTGCGCGTGGGTAGCGTCCTCCCACCAGCGGTCCGTCATCACCGGACGTAGCTGCGCCTCGATCGCGCTGCGTTCGGCGACGAGCCGTTCGCGCAGTTCGCGGGCCGCCTGCACGCTTTTGGCTTCGGCGTCGCGGATCTGCTTCTCCCGTGCGCGACCCATCTGCTCTGCGAGACGGGACGCAGACTGCAAGCCGACCCGGAACATGCGCGTGAGTTCTTGATTGACCTCACCGATTTCGTCGTGCTCTGACATCAGTTGTTGCCTTCCTTGTGGGGTGACGCCGCTGTGGGCGCGGATTCAGGGGAGAGACGCATGTCGGGGAACATCGACGACGGTGCGGGTTCAGTCGGCAAGGGCACGATCGCGAAGTCGCCGCCGGCATGACCGCTGCGGACCGAGCACGCTTTGAACGTGCCCTCTGGATCGAATAGCTGTGCCATGTGGTGGTCGGCGTGATCGCGCCACCACACACTCATCCCGGTCGAGGGATCCAGGCGCAGACGCTCCCATGCGCGCCACAGGGCTTCCAACCGGGAGATAGCTTCGGCGTGTTTCCACCACTGCGTGCACCAGTTCCTTGACGTCCCCTCGATCACCTCACGCCGATAGACAGGGGCGATGCGTTCGCGCACGAACTCCTCTACCGATCCGAACACCAGTTCCGGTTCTGCCGGCTGCTCCGGCTCCGGCTCCGGTTCCGGATTGGCGAGTGAAATCTCGAGCTGCGCCAGCAACCGGGCCGCTGCCGCGGCTTCGAGTCGCGCGTACAGCTCCGGAGTGAGGATTTCCGCCCACTTCGCTTCGGCGATCGCGTCGGCTTCCTTCTGGATGCGTTTGAGAACTGCCTTGCCGACCATCGCCTCGAGGTTCTCGCTCAGCGGCGCTTCGACGTTCGGTTCATCTCTCCCGCTGAGGGGCGTGTACGCGGATGGGGGTGGATAGTCCGCATCATCGGGCGGCAGATAGTCAGCCTCACCCGGATCGAAATCGTCCTCCGGTGGTGGCTCGAACGGCGCGGTCACAGCGACACCGCCTCACGCGCAGCCCCGGCGTGGTCTGGCTTGAGCCATTCGGACAGCCCTACTTCTGCTTCCGCCAACGTCGCCGGGGCTGCCGGATCGTGGGCTTCGATTGACGCCCTGATCTGGTCGGCGTGCGGGCCGGCCATCCACGGCGCCGTCCGTACGATCACAGGCCGGTTGCCGGAGGAACGTACGATCGCCCGGCCACGTGGCAGTGCTTCGAGTTCGGATTCGGTGAACGTACGAACTTTGGTGCGCTGCTTGGAAGTGGATCGGCCTTGCGAGGAGGCTGTGACCGACCCGGTGATCTCCCAATGGTCACCGATCGCGGTGGACATGTCCCGAAGGAACACCCCGTCATCGACGGCGACACCACCGCCGTAGACCTTGACGTTCGCCGCCGACCACAGTTTCTTCATCCCGCGTTCGCCCCACACCTCCACACCCTGTGACCAGGACTGCAAGATGGCCATGATGATGATTCCGCGTGAACCGTAGTGGCTGTAGAGGCTAGGCAGCTTGGACCAGCGCACGACGTTGGCCACCTCGTCGAGAGGAGCGACGAGAGGAACAGGCAGACGTCCCTTCGGCGAGGTAGTCGCGATTTCTTCGGCCGCGTCGATCACGGCGACGGTCAACGCAGTCACCAGTGGGCCGGCCGAACCGTTGCCCTCGCGGGAAAGGCTGTAGAGCGTGCCTCCGGAACGAACGAATTCACGAGGATCGAAATGCGGCCGCGGATCGGTCAAACTGTCCGACGTCACCCAGGGATGAATCGTCCTGATCTTGAGCGAGCGGATCATCTTCTTGGCAGTACCGAACACACCGCCGCGTTGTTTGTCGGGCGCGTTGTACTGCCCGGCCAGGCCGTCCGCCTGCAATCCGTACCCATGTTGGCGAAGGATCTTCACCGCTTCCTGGTTCTGCACGTCCGTGACCCACGTATATGCCTGTGTGATCGGGCGGCGATCGAGTGCCGCAGCCAGGAACAGTGCCGCCAACAGATCCTTTCCTTCCGGATCGAAGAACGCGTCCGTCTTCGCTTCGAGTCCGTCGTCACCGGAGGCGAAATGATCGGCCAGATCGGCGGCCCTGACTTCGTCGGTCACCCACGTGAGCGGATTCCACCACCAGCTCGGTTCCTCATTGGCGACCCTCTGCGGATCGAACACCCAGACTTGCGAGCCCATTGCTGCTCGAACGTCGCGGGTCGCGTCGACGACATCACGCTTGTTCGACGTCGTCAGGACTGCGCCGGGAGCATCGAGAACTGCGGGGATGACGCGACTGGTCGACTTACCGGTGCGAGGACCCCAAATATCGACGTGCAGGTCCTCCCAGCTGCCGCGCAACATCGGGGCCGACCCGAACACCGGCTTGCTCGGCAGCAACAGGTACCCGAGCTGGATGCCGACAACGTCGTCGGGACGGAGCCGCACCTGCAAGGATTCGGCTTTCGCCCGGCATGCCTGTTCCGTCAACGAAGCGATGTCGCGACCGCGGCCCATGTACTTGGCTAGCTCGTCGACGCGGGTGCTGTCCCGCTTGCGCAGGATCAACAACCACATGCCCACTGCGACCAGCACGATCAACGCCAAGGCAAAGGCAATCGCCACTACGCTCGCACCGGACTCCCACACGAGATCGCCCTTGATCAGGCCAGCGACCATCGCCATCGGATTGACCGGAACATCCTGCTCGGTGCCGAACTGCATCGCGACGGAGGCGCCGACGACGCCGGCAACCGCGATCCCGGCGCACACACCGAGCACCTCGAACGCCACGTCACCTTGACTGGGATCACGCACAGAACCCTTACTCATGACTGATCTCCGTTACTGTCGACGGCGGCACTGGCGGGGGAAGTGAGTATTCGTCGAAACATGGTTTTTACTACCAACTTTCGGATCTACGTGTTGTCCGTCGGTATCTCGACGACGGTGGTCAACGTGACGGCGTAACCGGCACGTGGTCTGCCCGTCAACGATGTTCCCGTTACTTGAGCGGGGATGACGGTGTGTGAATGGCCTTGTACTGCAACGAATCGGTGTTTTGTTTCGAGGTCGGCGACCAGGTCGTGCATCTTCTGTACCGCACTCTGCAATGCGGCCGACGGCTCACCGACTTCGGTGGCGGTGCTGTAAAGAAAGATATGCGTCATTTACAGGCCTCTGTTCGCGGCGATCAGTCCACGGTTCACTTCGCGTAGTGCTTCGAGTTCGACGCGGAGGGAATGTATTTCGGAATCCGGGGCGCACGGTTGCGGTTTCACGGCGTCCGCGCCTTCCCGCTGCCGTAGCCATGCCCGCACGGTGGAGGTGTGGATCCCGGTATCGGCGGAGACACGCTCGATGGTCGCCCACAGAGACGGATACTGAGGGCGCAGCTTGTCGACCAAAATTACTGTGGCACTGCGCACCTCTGCTCCGTAGCGGTTGCCGCGGGTGCTGCGTTTGCCGCTCATGCCGCATTGTCCTTCGCTGTCTGTGCCGCGTATCCGGCGTCGGTGGCGTCGACGAACCGACTGTCGGTGTCGTGCCACTGGTATTTCAGTTCCGTGGGGGTCAGGACGGTCTCGAAACGGTGCCCCGGAATGCGTTCGGTGCCCTGTTTGAGCAGGAAAAACCCTCGGCCTGGGGGTGGTCCTGGCTTTTCGAGTTGGGCGTCGTAGCCGGCTGGGGACGACAGCGCGGAGACCCATGCCTTGTCTGCGCGGGTGAACGGAATGATGGAGTCGAGTTTGTCCATCTCGTCCGAGGTCAGGGCTCCCACGATCAACGCTCCGGCGCGTTCGATGAAGCCCTTGGCTTTCATGATGTCGAAGTCCATTTCGAGCGATTCGAGGTCCTTGACGGTGTGGGTGATCATCACCAGCGCCGTTCCGACGGTGCGGGTCAGGCGGGTGAGGGCGTCGACGCGGCTGACCATTCCGGGGCCGGCGAGGACTCGCCAGAATTCGTCGAGCACTGCCAGGAAGAGCAACCGGTCGCGAAGTCCGCAATCGGCGAGGACGTGTGCGGCTTCGATGGCGCCGAATCCGTCCTCCCAGCATGCGGCCATCACCGCAGCTTCGAGCTTGGTGTCACCGTGGCTGAGCGCTGAAATGTCCACGCACACACCGGTCGGTCGATCCTCGCCGGTGAAGTCGATCGGGGTGGTCGTCTGCTGGGAGAACACCTCACCGAGATCGCCGTCGAGCAGCGCGGACAATGTCTCGAGGAGGGATTCGACCTTGGCGAGGTACTTGTCCTTGTCGCGGGTGTACGCCTTGCGCATCAACTCTTCCGGCGGGTTCTCGATCAACGTGAGCAGATCCGAGATCAGCGGCGGGTTGTCGTATCCGAAACGGGGGTCCTTTTCGAGTAGGCGCAGCGCCGCGGTGATGATGTTGCGTTCGGCCTGTGTCAGCGCTGTTCCGCGCTCGATTTCGCACAGTGACTGCATCACTCGCTTGCGGCGTTGGTGAACCTGTTTGATCACTTTCTTCTGCAAGTCGGGGAAGTCCGCGAGCAGCGGAATCACCGACCCGAGAGCTCCGATCGCGAGCGGGTTGAGGTACCCCTCGCCGTGTCCCAGGCGCACGATCTTGCCGCGATCGCCGCAGATGATTTCGATTTCCTTGGTGAAGTCGGGTTTGGTGTCGGCGAACACGAACGGGATGTGACCTTGGGCGATGCCGCCGCTGACGAGTTTGCGGCCCACCGTGGACTTGCCGTTACTGGGGAGGGCGAGCATGAACACGCTGGGGGTGTTCTGTCGGCGTGAACGGTAGGTGGCGGTGATCGGGTCGTAGTGGAACGAGATGCCGTCGGGATCTTTCCCGAGTGGGGTTCCGACCATTGGATAGGTGCTGCCTACGACCCACGGGGAGAGCCCACATGCCTGCACGCTGGTGCCGCGGAACTCCGGCGGCTTGGGTACGACGCCCATCTTGCCGCCGCCGTGGCCGGCGAAACCGCGGTCGGTGAGTTTGGGGGCGCGGCGCCATTTCGGTTCGGTTCGGGAAGGGTCGCGTGCGAGTTCGGCGGCTTTCGCTGCTGCCTTCTCGTCTGCGATGCGTTGTTTTTCCTCTGCCTGGCGGCGTTTGCGTGCCGCTGCCATCGGATCGCGTAGGGAAGCATTCTGCTTCTTGCGTCCGGGTTCGTACGTGCCGGTCAGGTCTGCGATCCGGCGGCGCAACATCAAACTCATCGTTTTCTCCTGTCGGTGGTGGTCGGCCGGTTCAGGCCTGCAAGGTTTTCGCCGTCGTTGCGTGGTCTTGGAGATAGACCCCGACTCCGACGCCCGAGAGAAATGCCGCTGCCTGGTATCGCCATGCGGGCCGTACTTTCGTCGAGCACCCGGCGACCAGGGATTCGATCGTGTCGGCCTGAATGTCGAGCTGGGCTTCGGTACTTGCCGACGCGGTGACGATCAGCGAGACCGCTGTCGCGCCGGCACCGTTGCCGACCTCGACGCGAGTACGGTCTGCTGCCTTGACCTTGAGGTCTGCGCGGACCGATCCGATACCGCGTTGGGCATTGCGTTCACCGACTGCGTAGACGTAGCCGCTTTCGACTGCGTTCACGGCGTCGGCCGGGGACATCGGCCGGTGAATCAGTGTCACGCGCTTGCGCGGGACGTCGCCGTGACCTTCGAGAAGTGCTTTGAGAATCCGTTCGTTGCGGGCACCGGACGGGGGTGCGTTCATCACCCAGGTCCGCGAGGCCGCGCCTTCGTGGAAGTAGGTGTTTTTGGTTTCCTCGGCCGTCATCGGGCCGGCATCGAGCCAGTCGACGTACATCTCTCCGCTGCGCAGTGACGATTCCACCTCGGCTTCGACAACCGGGCGGGGATCGTATGCGCGGCGCACGACTGCGGAGATTTCGTGATCGGACATCGGGACAGCGGTCACGCGGAATGTGCCGAGGTTCGCGCAGATCGACGGAAGACGTTCTGCCAGATCGGCAATCATCGCCATCGGATCCTTGCGTTTGGCTTCCGTGTTCGCGGTGAAGGTGAGCGCCATGTGGGTGTGCAACTGGATTCCGTGACGTACGCCGGTGCCCGATTCGCGGACCACCGCTTGTGCGAGTTCAGAGGTGCCGGGTTTGCACAGTCGCGTGATTTCCGCGTCTTGCCGCGCCCCTGTCTCTGGGAGGGTTTCGATGATGGTGGCGATCGCTTCGATGTCCGGCGTCTGTCCGCTGAGGTTGATGAACTCGCCCCAGTTGGCGACGTCGAGGTCGACCTGACCCTGTTCGACACCCTTGTATCCGGGCACAGAGCAACGCAGCCTGATCGTGTACTGATGCAGTTTCGGTAGATGACTCATTCCGAATCGTCGGCCCAGTTTGTCGATTCCCCACCACATTTCGATCGGAGCGCCGATTCCCGGGACTCGGGTTCGGCCTCCGGGCGCGTTCGAGAGAGAACCAGCGCGCAGGATGTGCTGGCCGCGCCGACGTTGCTTGCTCCACCCGGTGAGTTCAGTGGCGAATTCGTACCCTGACTTACCGCCGATGCGTGCAGCGAGCGGCGCCCAGGTCAGCACCACTACGCCGAGGATCACCGCTCCTGAGATGAAGAACCCGGCGAGCAGTGCAACGATGCCGGCCACGATGCCCGAGGCGAAGACGTAGAACATTTTCTTCGACACACCGAACAGGTACGTCGAAGGGGCTTCGTGAAGACCGCCGTAGGTGTTGGGGCGGGCCGGTGCTTCGGTGCTCATAGCTGCTCCTTGAGGATGGAATCAATGAGGTCAAACGGTGCGGTGCGGTGTGCGCTCATCCGGACCGCCCACCTTGCGGCTCGTCCGGAACGTCCGCTCCCCCACTTGCTCCGGAGGCGCTGTCGCCGATCGTCGATGCGACGGCGCCCATAGCGCTGCCGATCCGGTCGGAGACTTCCTGCCCGACGGCGACGGCCGCGCCGACCGGACCAGCGGCCGCGGCCGCGCCGGAAGCTGCACCGCCGGATGCTGCTCCGGACGCTGCTCCGGACGAACCGCTCGCGGTCGCTGCTCCGGACGGACCGCTCGATGCGGCTTCTGTGCCACCGCCCGAGGGCGCCGGTGAGCTCGATCCCGATGAGGGCGTGCTGGAGCCGGTCGGTTCCGTACTCGGGCCGCCTTGAACGCTCGACGACGAGGAGGACCCGGAATCCTGTTCAGCCGAGGAGGACATCGACTGGATCATCGAAGCGCCCATACTCGCGCCGGTCGCGGCGAGCATGCCGCCCAGCACCGCGCCGCCGTTGCCGCCGGCCATCGAACCCATCGCCGGAACGATCAGTCTCGCCAACGCCGGCATCGTCAGGCACGAGAGTGTCAGCAGGATCATTCCGGCGAAGACACCTTGTGCGTCGGTAGCACCGGCGGCCGAGAGGAAAGCGATCCCGTACACGCTGGAAGCGACGAACGGGAACAGTGCGAACACCACCGCCCAATTCCGTAGCTTGGTCCAGGCCTGCATTCCGGCGCTGCCGATTCCTGATGCGGCGGCCGCGATCGGTGCCCATCCGAGGACCAGGCGCAGCATCGCGATCTGCATCATGATGAACACCGCTTGCACGGCGGTTCCGACGATGCCCAAGATTGCGAAGACGAAAATCAAGCCCGGACCCAGGAGAGGGCCGACTTCGGCGACGGCGAGGAGTTTGTTCGCTGCTTCGTCGATGTTCTCTCCGACCATCGCTTGAACCAGCCACACACCCGCTGCTCGGGAGAGTTCGTCACCGGCGAGGATGAGCGGAACCAGAGTCCAGGACGCGAACACCGTGCGGGTCAACATCATTGCCGTTTCTTCGGCATGTTGCTGTGCCAGACGCGATTTGGCCCAGGCGAGTTTGAGTGCGGAGATCCCGACCGAGATCATGAACGCCGCTATCTGGAATATTCGCAAGAATTGGTGCACTTGCCAGACTGTGTTCTCGGTGTCACTGTTTCCGACCGCGCCGGTGACCGAGTTGGTCATCCACCACGTCAGCATGAAAGTGATGCCCTTTTTCCAACCGTCGAGGAACACTTCGGCGGCCTTGCCGACGCCCGATTTCCACATCCCGTCGGCGAACTCGCCGGCCGCGTCCTGTGGATTGGCAACAGCAGTGCCCAAGTCGCAGAACCGCTCGAGGAACCCACCGACGACCGGTACGGAGTCACCGACGTCGCGGCAACCGGCATACATGTCGTCGTCAGCCGGCGGTTGTCCGGTTTCCGAAGTGCCCGGATCATCTGCCGGGGGCTGGGCATGCCCGAGCGCGACCGGCCCGAAGACCAGCACGGCCAGGAGCAGAGCCGCGATCGCAGACAGACGCTTCACCATTGGGTCCACCCCGTCAGCGAAGTGATCGTCTGCGGCGGAAGCTGGGTGGAAGGGCGACGGATCTTCCAATCACCGTCCTGCCAGACGACCTCGAAGCGAGTGGTGAACCAGGAGCCCGGAGTCTTGTCGCGGGCCGCGACCTCCACGACTGCGAACGAGTTGTCAGCGCTCCAACCGGAAATCTTGAATGCCGCCGGGATGTACTGAGGGGGCAACTGGCTCCAGTCGATCCACTTCTTCGGCGCCCACGACGCCTTGTTCCCCCGTGTCGAGGGTTCGATCTGGTTGTCGAAGACCGCATCGAGTGATTCCTGGTCGATGACCGTCCGCATGCTGATCTGCCAGGCAGCGAGCGCAGCGCCCTGAGGGGTGCGAGCGAAACCCGTGGCCAATGGGCCATCTACTCGAGTGGGACCGTCGGAGGTCGAGAACGGCAGGATGAACGGACCGACTTGCTGCCACATCAACCCCTCCGGAGCGGGGACCGGGTCACCTTCCTTGAACGAGGGGCGATCTGCCGACGACTGCGGCAACGCCTGACCACGCGGGTTGACGGGGTTGGCGATCACGCGGCCGAACAGATCCGCCGACGGAACGCCGAATGCAGTGCCGCTGTCGGGTTTTGCTGGTGCCGTCGCGGGCGGCTGGGTGGCAGTGGGGGCGCCGGCGCCGGCGGAATCGTCGTCGCGGGTGACGGCGATGAACACGGCGACGGCCACGACCACAGCGAGAAGCGCGCAGAACACGGCAGCGGCGATCCCGGTCGTGCGGCTGGTCGCCAACCACTCGCCGGTGCGGCGAAGGCGCGATCCTTCTGTGGTCTCGCGGGGTTCGGTGCGGTTACTCACGGGTGGCTCCTGAAAAGTCGGGGGAAGATCAGTCGGCGTAGGAGAAGGCGGTGTATCCGTCGAGCGAGGCCAACGGCACTGGATCGGTGGGCGCAGCTTCGGAGGTCTCGGGCTGCGGATCAGGGAGAGTGATCTTCCAATCGCCGTTTTGCCAGATCAGCGAGGTCGGCGACGCAGACAGCGCAGCGTCCGGCATCCGTGTGGCCAGCCACACCACGGCTTGGTCTGGGCTGTAGTCCTCGATGCGGAATCCGGCGAACTGGGCTGTCTGAGCAGGATCGGCTTCGGTGGTGATGGAGGTCATCACCCGCGCCACGGCGTACGCGTCACGGCCCCGGCCAGGGGCGGTCAGCAGTTGTGCGGTCTGCGCCCAGGTCTCGTCTGGTGCGAGTGCGAGACGGCTCTGGCCCTGAATGGCGGCCATCACCACCCCTTGGGGTGTTCGGCTGTATCCGAACGGGATCTTCGCCGAAACGCTCGTCGGTCCGTCGACAGCGGAGACAGGGACAGCGACACCGCGGTAGCTCTCCCACTGCACCTGCTGCGGCGCTGCGCTGGTGTCGACCGCCGCGGTGCCGGTTCCGGGGTCCTCCTGCGACGATCCGCACGCGGTGGCCACCGACAGCGCGAGAGCTGCGGCGACGAGGGCGCCGACGAGGCGGTAACGGTGAATTGCCATGATTTCCTTCTTTTTCGCAAAGTGAGTAGTGGAATCGAGACGGGCTAGATGAGGAGCCATCCCGCCCACGTGATTGCGGAGGCGGTGACGATGGCGCCGATGGCGATCGCGATCAACCGCCGGATTCCGGGGCCGGTGACTTCGCCGTCGTCGAAGCGGTGCGCGACTTCGACACCGGCGCGCATCGCGGCGACGATCAGACCGGCTGCGACGAACCACAGGAACACCCCGAGCATCTGCCCGAGCGGGACCAGGACGTCTTCGCCGGGCATCTTGATGCCGCCGCCTGCGGCCAGTATCGAAGTACTCACTCCATGAACCAGGTGACGTACGAGGCGGCGGAGGACGTGATGATCGCGCCGACGGCGACACCGACCACCATCATCTTTTCGCCGCGTCCGGCGGTGCCGTCGGCGAACGACTGGGCGAACTTGACGCCGGCCATCATTCCCAGTCCGATCAGGAAAGCTGTTGCCGCCCACAGGCCGACGCCGAGCAGGATCTGAAACTTGTCGCCTGACGGCGGAGTGGTCATCTGAACGTCGATCACGTCCCCGCCCTGTCCAGGCGAGGGGAAGGGCGCGGGCTGCTGAGCGAGGATGTAGGTGTTGATGGTGTGGAGTGCGTTCATGAGAAGGTGCCTTTCGAGTTATGTTGCGGAAGAACTGATTTCCTTCACCCGAGCTGCTGCTGCGACTCGGATCTGGTCGTGGAGAGCGATCACCGGGGCGACGGGGTATCTCGTCGGGTCACGCGCCGCTTTCTTGTCGGTCGGCAACGTCGAGGACGGAGACCACTCGGGAAGCTCACGAGGAGGCATGACCCGCCAAGGTTCGAGCCACGGCACGTCCCAGCAGTGACCGGCCAGCGAGCGCGCCAGCGACTCGACGACGGCTAGACGGTTCCGGACCGGCTTGGACAGTGGGCGATCACTGTCGGCGACGGACACGACGCCGAGGATGTGTGTTCCTTCCGGCGTGCCACCGGCGGCGTGTTGCAGAAGCAGTGAATGAGCACGCTCTACGCCGTGCATCGTCGTGCGAAAAACGAGCACCACCAGCGGCGAGTCCGCGCCCGGTAGGTCACCGATGTATCCGGGCCAGCCGCGCTGGCAGTCCCCCGCGTATGCGAGGGAACGCGTCAGCGAGGAGACTCCGGCACCTCCGGTAGCTCCGAGAAACCAGACAAGCGGCCGGGCCGGGGTCAGAGCCTCACGTTCGATCGGGCCTTCCCAGATCGGAGCGGATTCATCGGTCCCGGGCATCACAGCCCCCGCGATGCGTGGACCGCTCGGCATCGGAGCACCGCGGCGCGGAACATCGGCATATGCGCTGGTCATCGGACCATCACCGCGCTCACGCGCCACACACCGAGCTTGGTGGCGGTCATGTACGCCGCGAACGGAACCCGATCAATCTCCCGGCCGCCGGCATCGACGGCGGTCACCGTCACTGCCACGACTCGTGAGACCTTTGCAGGCTTGTCCTCGGGGTGATTGTCGGCGGTCACCGTCGCCGTGGCCGTGGCCACCGCGTTCTGCTCACGCCAGGACTCCCATTGGCGACCGGTGATCGGTGCCAAAGCAATGAAGGACGACGCGTTGTCGGTGTAGTACCGCTCGTCGAGCAACGGTGCTGCCCGGTTCGCTGCGTCGATCTGGTTGGTGTCCGCCCCGGGGGTGTACGAGAACAGAGCTTGCGCGGCCGCGACCATCACGGCTTCCGGATCGCTTTGATCGACCGAGGAAAACGGTTCCGGCAGAGTGGGATCGGCGGGAACAGTCAATGATTGGGTGGGGCCGCCCTCATCCATCGGGTGGTCGTGGTCATTGCTGCGGCCGCATCCGACAAGTGCGAGAACAGCGAAGGTCATGGCTGCGAATGCGGTCAACCTCATCGGTCTGCGGTCAGTCCGGTTTGTCATCGTGCCTCCTGCGGTTGCGGTTGTGATGCGCCGAAGCGGCGGACGTGCATTTGTTCTCCCGACATCCCTGACAGCGGAGCGATGGTGACGGTCTGGCCTTCGGTCGGAGCGTGAAGCAACATTTCTTCGCCGTTCTCGAGGCCGTAGTAGATGCCGACGTGGTGCGTGTTCGAGGCGGGGCCGAAGAAGATCAGGTCGCCGGGTTGTTTCTGGTCGATGGGGACTTCTGCGCCGCGTGAGTCGTAGAGCTGTCCGGGATCTGCGGTCGATCCGGTGAAGTGCGGCAGGCTGATTCGTCCGCCGGATGCCTGGTAGACCGCGTACAGCGTCAGACCTGAGCAGTCGAATCCGCCGCCGGTGGGGCCGTTCGTGTCGCCACCGCCCCAGACGTACGGGGTACCGATCCAGCGCGAGGCAGCCAGGATGATGGCTCGTCCGAACTCGCTGGCCGGACCCTCGCCGCCGCCGCTACCGGGTGCGGGCTGCTGATCGTTGCAGGCATCGCTGCCGCCGTCGGCGACGGCGATGGCTCCACCAGCTGCGATGGATGCGAGTTCGGCTTCGGACATGTTCGCCCCGGCGCCCTTGAACTTGGCCGCCAACGTGGTGGCGATCGGCTCGTCGTCGGCGTACGCGTCCGGGTACAGCGATCCCTGAACGTTCTGTGCTGCGACGGTAATCGGTAGCGATTCCCACCCGCTCTGCTTGGCCAGCGCTTCGTAGAATTTGCGTGATGCAGTGGCAGAGTTCATCAGTTCTTCGAGCGTTCCCCACCACGGGTACTGCTGCTGAAACTGATTGACGGAGCCGTGATCTCGTCCGACAGCATCGTGTGGGAAGTCCAGGGATCGGCCCACGTCCTTCTGATCGGCTTCGAGGCGAGGATCGGTGCCGTCGTTGGCGTACATGCGAAAGCCGGATTCCTGGCTTGCGGTTGCGAGCGCGACGATGACGCCGCGATCTGGAATGCCCATGACTTCACCGACCGCGACGATCTGCTTCGCGATCGCCAACTGTCGGCCGTCCAAACCTCCGAACCCGGAACCTTCATCACCCGCATCGCCCGAGCCCGGGGAAGTCGGTGCGGGCGCAGCGGGAGCCTCGCCGGGTTCGGCGGCCTTGTCGATCCACGGTTGCGGATCCACCGCGGTACCGGCGCCGTCGGGTAGACGACCGCCGTCCCACACCTCGAAATGAAGGTGCGGCCCGGTCGAGCCGCCGGCATTGCCGATCGCCCCGATCTGCTGACCGCCGCGGACCTGCTCTCCGGCGCGGACCATCACACCGTCGTCGAACATGTGCCCGTAAACCGAGCTGTATACGTGGCCCTCGATTTCGTGATCGACGATGATCCAGTTCCCGAAGCCGTCAGCGGGACCGGCTTCACGAACGCGGCCGTCGATGAACGCGTAGATCGGGGTACCGACAGGACCCGCACGGTCGAGTCCCTTGTGTTCGGTGCCCCATCGCGGACCGAACGGAGAGGTGTCCGTTGTTTCGGACGACTTGGTGGGCTTGACCAGCGAACCAGCAGCGGCAACCTGCCCGCCCCCGTTTTCGACGGGAGCGCACTCTTCGTCCTCGGAAACGAGAACGACCACCACGGCCATGATCATCAGAAGGAACGCGACGGCTGCGGCACCGACAACGACGATGGCACCGCCGACGCCTCCGCTGCTGCTGTCATCTGACACGAGATGGTCCCTTCGGTTGGAGTGGGACGTCAGTGCGTCCCGGGGTTTGCTGGGCGGCGGCGCAGCAGAGGAGTTCCGTGCGCCGCCGACCGATCACTGCGCGGGCGGTGCGGCGGCAGGCGCCTGAGTGGGAGTCGGGATCTGGGCAGGCGCGAACGCGCCGCCCGGCCCGACGATTTCAGGAGAAACCGCCGAGGTCGTGGCGAACACCGAGCTGGTCAGCGGCGTCGACGACGAGGGGGCCGCAGAGGGCGTCCCGCTCGGACGAGTCGTCGGCGAGGCTGTTTTCGTGGTGCTCGCCCCGGCCGACGTGGATCCGGACGAGAGTTCTTTCGCGAGGGTGGAGAACCACTCGACGGTGAACTTCGCCGGGGTCTGCCCCTGTCCTCCCACGGGAATCGAGTCGTAGGTGCCGTGGTTGCGGGCCGTGTCCCAGTACTTGACCTGCGTTGCCATCTTCAGCAGGTCCTTGTTGTCGGAAATGCCGCGCTGGACTTCGTTGTAGATGTACTTCTGGATCTGGGTGCCGGTGGACGGCGGGAACAAACTCATTGCCGCGTCCCCGACTTTCGCTGCCAAGATGCCCAGTGCAGCAGGGGGATTGGCCATGCCGACGGTGGCGAGGGTGCCGATCGTGTCCAGTGTGAGGACTTTCTTCGCGACCGCGATGCCCGCTTGCAATCCCATGACACCGGTTTTGATGACTGCCCGGATGACATCGGCGTCCGCGTCCGGAGTGGCGGAGCGCGGATCGGAATTCGTGGACAGGCGCCCGAGGATGGTCTTTCCGGACGACTGCACGGTGAACCGGCCGTTGGAGAAGTTGATGTCGTCGTTGACGACGTCGGCGGCGGTACGAATTGTCGCCCCACCCAATGCGCCCGCGAGGTCGACCAGAGTTTTCTGCGGATCCTGCTGCTCGAGGTGCAGCTGCCCAGCGATATTGGTGACCGTGCGGGCCAGCGTCGCATCTTGTGGTGTCGCGCATGCGAGGTCGCCGTCGGTGCAGAACGAAGCGACACGGCCGGCAACAGAGCCGTACCCGGACGAGGCGGCGTAGTTCGGGGCTATGCCGCCGCCGTCAGCAGGGGTCGGGGTGGTCACCGTCAGATCCGACAAGGCAGAGGTGGCAACGCCCTTGGGCGGTGTCGGTGAACTCTGCCCGGACGAGCCGCCGGGGAAGGTGCTGGCACCTTGCGGGCGATTCGGGGACGAGAACAATGCACCGGCGGCGAGCTTGTCCGCTGTGATCGGGCCTTTGCCGCTGCCGATATTGCGGATGACGGTGTCCGCTATCTGCGCGCCTTGCGAATATCCGGTCACCGCGATCATCGACGAGGGGCACCTATCGGCGTAATCGGAGATCGCTTGGCTGGTCTTGTCGACCCCCTCGGTCATCGACTGCTCGTACGTCGCTCCCCGCCAACCGAAGTCGGCGGCGTACGGGACGAGCATCCGTGAGACCTCACCGGCAGCGGACTGGAGCAAGGGCACCATCACCGACATGCCGAGGAAGCCGCTGTCGATGGTGGGGTCGGCATCCGGAGCGGACTGGTTGGTCCCCTGAACACCGAAGACTCCCAAAGCGGTGCAGGGCATCGGTGCGGAGTCGCCTGAGGTGGGTGCGGCGTTCGCCAGACTGGTTCCTGCCAGTGCGAGGACGACCGTGGCCGTCACCGCTGTGGTGATCCCTCTCGCATATCTCATGCGGATTTCCCTTCGGATGTGTTTGTTCACTGCGTCGGCGCGGCTGCACCGAGGTTTCGTACGTCGGCGGCGAGAGCGGTGAAGTCCTGCTCGACACCGCTGCCCATCGCCGAGGTCACGATCGGTCCTCCTGCGGCCAACGACCGGTCGTGACCGATCAGGCGCACCGCTCCGATCCGGCCCGCCATATGGGCACTGAGGTGATCGGCCACCGGCGTCGAACCGGGACGGACCTCGACGACGGCCACGACGACCGATGCCAACGTGTGTGCGCCGAGGGTGCTCTCGATCCATTCCAGGACGGAGGGAAGACGGTTCACGGAGTCGCCGCGGCTGGACACCACCAGGACGATCACGACCGACGCATCGGCCAGCAGCGGAGCGAGATGCTGTGCACGCAAAGGGTTTCCGGCGTCGTAGATCGGAAAATGACCGGACGCGGTCAGGAGTGAGTGAACGGACGCGAGCGCCGCAGCGTCGCCGCTCAGCTCCCCAAGCGTGCGGCGACCCCACAGCACCCCGTGCTCGGAGACCCATTGGCCGGGGTTCAGCTCGCGCCCGCAGCCACGCTCGGACAGGTCACCACCGGCGGGGGTCGTATCCACGGCGGCAGCAGTGACGAGTTCGGTGTGCAATGCACTCGCCAGGCCGACCGCTGTCGTGGTGGCTCCGACTCCACCGGCAACCCCGGCGATCAGCACAGCAGAAGGCGGTGCCAGCGGAATCAGTGCATCTTCTGGCTCGGGTACCTCATCGACCGGGCCTTCTGCCTCGGACCCGGGCACAAGCGGCGGTGCGGTGTCGTCCACCGTTGCCGACGGCTTCTCGTCGGATTCGTTGTCTTCTGTCGGCTCGCCCTCGAGCCAGTCCCCCGCCCACGTCACGGCGTGCCTACGCTCTCGTTGATGGCCGCGATCAGCGTCTTTCCGTCACGCACGGTCGTGCTGATGGTTTGCGCGTATCGCACGATCGCACCGTCCGCGGCTTTTTGGACCATCTCTACGGCGAAGACACCCGGCTGACCGGACGGGCGGATCAGAACGCAATGCTCGGTGCCGACCGGGACGCCGTCATCGATGCCGGCTTGCAAGGTCGACAGTTGGGTGGCCGCAGCTTCCGGAGTGGCGAAGCCTCGCGCTTTGTCCGCATTGCGATCGACGTAGAAGGCGTACTGAAATCCGAGGATCGCATCAGGGCCAGATCCGGTACCGCCAGGGCCATTCCCGCTGATGACGTCACCCTTGACGCTGCTCGGGCACCAGGACGAGGCGGCCTGCGCCCCGGCGACAGACGTCCCCGCCGCTGGCGGGGCCGTAGTGGTTCCAGGTACTTCGAGGGAGGCTGGAGCGTCCGGTTCGTCGGAACCGGAGGCCAGCGCGATTGCGGTACCGCCGACGAGGACAGCCAGCACGGCCGCAGCGGCTCCCCCGACAGCGGCTTTCGTGCGGCGGCTCCGGCCACGCGCCCGGTCGGATCCAGGGAGAGGTTCGGGGATACCGATCCGCTCCCCCTCATCCGGGGTGGGCGGTGTCGGTTCCGGATCGGTGGCCGGCAGCTCCCATTCCGATGCCCAATCCGGTTGTGTATTCAGATCACTGACAGCGAGGGTGACGACCGGGAGCGTGCGGACAACACCCACGGACTCAGAGACGACCGGATCGGTCGCCGGTCCGGTCTCGTCCTCATCTGCGAGTTCGAATGTGGGAGTGAGGTGTTGGGCGGGTCGGCTCACCGCAGCGACAACGGTCTCGTCTGCCGAGGGAGCGTTGCCGGTGGAAACCGGTTCGCTCTCAACAGTTTCGGCATGGTCGAGTAGGGAGTCGGGTTCTGATTCCTCATCGGGGTTTTCGGACTCGGGCTCGGAATGTACGTCGGTGTCTGGGGTTTGCTCTCCCGTGTCCACTTCGTCGGCGAACTCGGTCGGGTCCAACGGTGGAAACCAGTTCTGACCTGACATGTCGATATTTCCTCTCGTGCAAAGAAAAAGAACTTCGACTAACACCGCCGGGGCCGAAGCCCCGACCCCGGCGGCGGTAGTGATTACGCGGGGGTCGCTCCAGCGGCAGCAGCGCCGAGGGCTTGGCCGATCAGATCGGCGGTAGGTCCGAAGGCGTAATTCGCTTCGACGGCCGCGTTGTCGAGTGCGGCGATGACCTGATCGCCACCGGGCTGAGCGAGGACGGTTTCACGTGCAGTAGTGAGCTGCGCGTTGACGTTCTCGGTGATCTGCGGAACGGACGCCACAGCGTCGGTGACGACCTGCGCGACCGGCGGGGCCTGCGCCGCCAGCGCGTCACTGGTCTGCGAGGTGATCGCAGGTGCGTCCGGCTCAGGAAGGTTCGGCACGTCGATGTGGCGAGGCTCGGCATCGGTGTCACCGGCCCCGATTGCTCCCGCCGTCAATCCGCCCACCACAGCGCCGCCCACGGCACTGGGAATCCCGAGAATCAAGCCACCTGCACCGGCACCGATAGCCGTGCCGACGACGCCTGTCGTCGCTTCCGGCAGTGGCGGCGGGAGCGGAACCAGGCCGCCCATACCGGCCCCGATCAAACCGCCCACTGTGCCGCCGCCCAATGCGCCCACTGTGAACCCTGCGGTTCCGGCAGCCAAGGCACCTGCTGCGGCTCCGCCGAAGGTTGCAGCCGAGACACGTTGCGAACGATCCACGTCGACGCCGACGCTGGACCAGAATGTCGCGAACTGTGAAACACCGACAGATGCAGTGTTATTGGTGCGTTCGAGATACTCGTCGGACATCCAATTGGGCTTCGGCCCGACGTAATCACCCAGCTGCAACATCTGGGGCGGTGCTTCGATCGGAGCGATGATCTCGACTTCGGTCGGGAGATGGAGTGTCCCCACGTCGATCGGGTCGCCGTAATACGTCGGCGCTACATAGTTCCCGCTGCTATCGCCTGCATTGTTCGGGGACGACTGCTGTGTCGACGGCGAAGGCTTCCACTGAATGTTGTCGTACTCAGCCGGAGGCGGAGTCCAGTACGAACGATCGGACGTCGGCGCAGGAACCTCAGGGGCAGTAGTAATGCCCGGCTGCTCCGACGCAGGCGGAGGCGTCGTAATGCCCGGCTGCGACGGAGCGGTGATGCCCGGCTGGGTCGGCGCTGCGATCGCAACTCCGGCATTGACGAAGGCGGCTCCGACCATCGCCGCCAACGTCACGGCTGCGACCGCACCCGTCGACGGTGACCGATGGCGCCCACCGGACCGTGGTTTCTTGAACTGCTTCATGACATCCCTTCAATCGTGTTGTTTTGCAAACACTTAGGTGGATTCGTGGATGAGCCGGCCGCGAGAGTTGTGATCTCGGGGCCATTAATCCCGGTAGGACGTACCGGGAAGCTGATGCGCGGCAGAGATCACGCCGTCGGCCGCGAAGCGTGTGAAGAATCTGGTTGTGGTCGGGAGTTGGGTGTGTCCGAGTGGGCACCGGTGGAAGAAGCCGGGAATCGGAACGCTCACACAAACGCTGCCCGGACTGCGCCCCATGCAGTGGACGACGTTGGCGAATAGAGGAACGCAGCGTGCACGAAAAGGCGCACCCACCCGGTCCTCGGGCGGGAGGAGCGGGGTGGGTGCTTCACGGACCGTGTTGCCGAGCACCACGAAGGGCGAGACACGACGGACCGGGATCCGGGTGGCATGGCCGCATGCAGGGTTCACAGTGCGCCCGAGTTCGTGGTCAGCGAATCCGAGTTTGAGAGTGTCCTGTTCTACCCAGCTGGAATAGGTATTTTGCGCAGAGTTGTTCCCCACGACTGCCTCCGGCTAGTTGCGTTTTCAACTTCACCGCATAGGCTCGAAGGCCTGCGGTCTGGTCGCCTTGGTGCGTGCAGCACCGCAGACATGAAAAAACCCCAGGTGCGTGAGGGGACGCCAATCACCAACGCACCTGGGGCTTTCGAGACAGCACGACGCTCGGCAGAAGCCGAAGTCCTTGTGTTCGTGCTTGAAGTAGAACGGTCACTGAGAGTGACCTGGGATGTTGCATCGCGCACTGCGAGAAACCAGTTCATCCAAATCGCCTGCCCGTACTCAGAAGGCACACGCAGATAGACGTGTGCAAATTCTTCTGCGCTACAAGCGATACCGACGTCGACAAGTACCGAGGAATCCCAGGCTGGGCACGCCGTTGCAGGGTAGACCGCGTGGTTTGTGTTCGGCAACTCATTCAATCGCCTCACGGCCCCCCTTTTCCGCCTATAGGTCCCTTGACCTCGACTCTTTCTTGGCAACCTTTTATGCCAAACCAATATAACACCCTATTATTCTAAACACTAGTGCGAGTTGGCGGGGTAAAGGAGCGACACAATGACTCACGGGGATGGTTCTCGAGAGCTTGGAGTAGGCGTGTCGCGGAGTGCTGTTCGAGGCTTTAGTGCTGCCAGGTTGCGGCGCTATCGACTGGCGCGCAAGGCGAATATTGCAGACCTGGCTGACGCCGCTGGTGTCTCCGAGCAGACCGTCTCTGCATGGGAAACGGGTCGTGCGGCACCAACACCCGAGCTGCTAGCCAAGGTTGCGGCCGAATTGCGGCTTACCGTTGCAGACCTTGTGCCGATTCCGAATGACCAGCTTGGCCTCAGTGATCTGCGCGCCCAAGCTGGCATGACTCAAGGGCGAGCTGCCGAAGCTCTCGGAATTTCGGCGACGCTTCTCGGACGAATCGAAAAAGGGCGCAAAGAGTACGACGAGGCTAGGGCTGCGCAGCTTGCGGAGCTGTATAAGGTCACGCCCGAGCTGGTCGCTGAGGTCTGGCAGCGCGATCGTGACAGCCGTCAAGCGCGTGCGACACGCTTCCGCGATTCTTAAAAAATCTCCCCATAATTCCACCCAAACATCGAAGTTCGGTTCTTCTTCGGCGTGTCACCGTGACGATTGTGTGATCTTGGCACAGGATGAACGGGAACCTGGCACTGCATCGCTAGGAGCAAGGTCGGGCCGAAGGGAGAAGAGCATGCCCACACCAAGCAAGGGTGATCGAACCCGGGTTGTGAGTCGCGTTCCAGATCCGGTGTACGCAGAGCTGGAAAAGCGGCGGAAGGCGGCCGGAGTCAGCTCCGTCAGCCAGTACGTCGCAGATCTGCTGGCGGCCACCACTGGCCATAAGAATCTTGTCGTCGAACTCGACCAGGAGGTTTTGCAGCTCACCGCGTAACGAACGTCGCGTAGACGGCAAACCCGGGCGGGGGATGCCGTGACAACCACACATCGTTAGCTGTAGCGCACCGACTGCAACAAAAAACCCCCGAACCGGGCGGGGTCGAGGGTTTTTCGAAGTTGGTGAGATTCGAGTTAGACGCTCGTTTCTCAGCGGTACTGCTATATCCCCGAAGGGACTGTCTTGGCGGACAGGTCTCAGGCTACATCGTGGCCTGATGAAGTTTCAATGATTCCTGCGCGTGTCGCTGTTCACGAACACGCACCTACATCCGTACTGCGCCCGTACTGCGGTAGCAGCCCCATGCGGCGTCGGTACGGCACAGCTCGTACGCCTCGCGCTGTATCTGGCCATGTGCACGGGCACCAATGCCATTCCCTGACCCCGATGTTCGTCAACGCGCTCGGTGGCCCAGAGGCAGCTTGCCGAAGGTACTGCCAGGTCACGCTCGAATTGGAGCCCGGCGCATACAGCGGTATCGCGTCATGGCGTGGAGCCCAGCACTGGGTCGAGATCGTCGTCCGCTGCGCCTATACCGCGGAGTACAACCGCATCCGCCCCGAGCTCGTCAAGACGTCGAAGACAGGCAGTGTCGCCGGCGGAGGGATCAGTCTTAAATCGTTGTTGGCGGTCGCGAAAGTCATGGCCGGTGCTGCTGATTTCGATTCCGGCCGCAGCTCGCGTCTATCCATTGCCACACTCGTCGAGCGAACAGGGCTCGGAGAGCGGACCGTTCAGCGAGCCCGTCAAGCGCTCAAACTACTTCGGGTAGCCACGGAGGTATTGCGTGGCCGACTACGCCGCAAAGGCGAACGTATGGCGTCGTGGAGATTTGATGACAAGTCGCGTGGCTGGGCATCGGTGTGGGCGTTGCACCCGCGTAAGCCTGTGGATAAAACCCGCATGTCAGTCGCAGGATCTATACAGATGGCACCCCACCCCCGTAGGGGTCAGTTTTCTATCCCTACCTCTCGTAGAGAGGTACTTAATACAAAACGATCTGTGGATAAACGAGCCGCTTCGCGGCGCAAGGAATCCAGGTCCGAGGTCGAGAAGGCTGACGGCATCCGGAAAGGCCTGTTGCTCGCATCCAAGTGGCTCGGTAATCCGAGAACGCCTACGTGGGCACGTCAACATACCCCCCGAGGTTGGGCGCCTGCACTGGCCGAATCAGCGGCGCACGGCTGGACCGCTGACGATCTCAACTCCACCATCGACGCGTGGGCCGAGGCACGGAAGATGACACCGGACCCAAAGCATCCGATTGCGTTTATCCGGTGGCTCATGAAGGAGCAGGATCTGGCCTTCTCACCGCATGTTCTCGCTCAAATTGCCGCTGAGCAGGCAAAAGCTGGACGTGAACGACAGTCCTCGCAGTTCGAGGCCGAACGTGCGCGTTACGCATTGGCCGCGACTGAGGACTCCCCCGGCCGCCGGGCAGCGATGGCAGCTGTTCCGGATGCTGCGGCAGTCCGCCGCCGCAGACAGATTGCTGAGCGGAGGACTGCCGCTGACGCGCGCGCAGAACTGTGCGCGCGTCAGCGCGGCATCGACAACTGGTGAAAAGCTACGAATCCGCAGCAGCGCGGACCATGACCAGGCCGGCGGTGGTGTGCTGGTCGAGCATCATCAATGTCGCTCGCACATCACAGGCTTTCCACTTCCCGTCGAGCTGTCTGAACCGGACGGTGCCTTGCGTTTTGCCCCGCGCCAAACCCGCAGACATCTCTAGCGCCACAGGCAAGTCCTCGGGATGCATACCAGGTTTAACCTGGTCATCCACTGATTCCCACGCCAAGTCTGGCATCGGATCGCCTACCCATCGAATGAGTTGCAGCGTCTTGAGATTGACGATCGCTCGGTACTCCCCCTCCTCCGTCGCAGCCTCGAGGACCCGGTATTCAAGAACCACAGGGGGCGGAGCCGCCGCAACGTCGATCGCGGGGCCGATGTCTTGCGTTATTCCTCGCAAAATGACCTCTGACCTGCTGGTCGCAGGATCGATTTCTTCAAGCATTCGGCACGAAAAGTGGGCGGCACGCAGCTCGTCGTCATCTCGCCTCACTGTCCACACCGCTTGGTGAATGGTTCCGGGAGCCGAGTGGATGATCTTCGACAAAGCCTCGCCCTCATCGCGATTGGTCACGAGACGGGTGAAGGCGCCGGCCATTGCTTTCTCGGTATGTCGCTCATCCTCCGGAACGCCGTACAAGTCGAGCAGATCGTTGCTTCCGCTGGCTTTGCTCGCCGTCAGGTTGAACAACCAAGCTCCGGCCGGGTCCCTGTCGGGAACGACTTCGTCTGGTCCGCCAGTCCATAGGTACATGCCATGCAGACGTCCTGAGAACGTCACCAAAGGCTCCACAACGACACGCCGGCGGCCATCAGCAGTTACCCTGTCTACGCGGTCAGGCGACGCCATGACCTCGGCAATCACGCTGTAAACCTCGTCGAGGGAATCTTTGCTTTTGAAGAATTTGTCCAACGGTGTGAACTTTCGAGGAGTGCTCCCCAGACCGATGATCGACGGTGTAGCGCCACCGATCGACTCAATCAACAACCACTTTGTTGCCACTGCGTAGTTCCTCTCCCCGCGGATGCGAACAGAGGAACACTACCCGACAAAACAGACTTAATGTTACTGTCCGTTACAGGTATTTAGTCCTTCAGTGGACGGCGCTGACCTGGGCATCCGCCAAAAGTACTAGCCGGACTTCAGTGCTGGAATGATCCGTTGGTAGCCCGAACTGGCAGTCCTAGTTAGTAGGTCGACGATGCGGGCATCTTTACCGATCAGCACTCGAGGTCGGCGCCGTTCCACACCGCGCAAAATCGTTTTGGCAGCGGCCGCTGGATCCGTTCTCGCGATGGAACCCTCGAAGGATTCGACGACTTCCGAATGGTCGAGAGTTGTCGCCACACGCGCTGTACGTGCAATTGAAGTCTTGATTCCTCCGGGAAACACACAAATCACAGCTATTTGCCGGTGATGAAGAAGCATCTCCTGGCGGAGCGACTCGGTGAAGCCGCGGACCGCGAACTTCGCGGAGTTGTAGGCCGAGTAACCAGGCGCGGCCATGAGACCGAAGGCCGATGAGATGTTGACGATGGACCCACGATCCGACGCAATAATGTACGGCAAGAAGGCTTTCGACCCATTAACTACGCCCCAGAAGTCGACATTCATCACGTGCTCGATGTCTGCGTAGTCGGAATCCTCCACGGTTCCGGAATACAGAACGCCAGCGTTATTGAAGATCGCATCAACATGCCCGAACTGGGCGAGCGTTGCCGCGGCACACTCCCCCATCGCTTCTCGGTCCGTGACATCCGTCGCCGAGATCATCACCGAGTCGGCGCTGATTCCAGTCAGCTCGACCGTTTCCTCTAGGCCACCTTGGTCGACGTCGATTAGTGCGAGCTTTGCGCCTTGGGCGGCCAGTTGGATGCTTAGTTGCCGCCCGATTCCCGCTCCGGCGCCGGTAACGACTACAACGCGTCCTATGAAATACCCCATGCCGTAAGTATTCCTCGTGAGAACGGCGGTTTCGCGGAACGGGCTTAGTTGGGTGGGTGCGCAAAATTGACTCATGCTGACGTTGCTCGATTGAAATGTCGAGTGAGAGGTGCGACCTACGTGCGACCTACGTGCGGGCCGCCAGGTGCGGTCGAACGGGTGACGTAGTCGTCGAGCCGTGGCGTTCTCCGCCTCACGTCCAGGCATTTTGCGCCATTGCGTCGAACTGAAGAAATGCCAGCATTACTGTCAATAGCAGTAGAGAGTTGAGGGCGAGATCCGGGAACCTGTAATCCCAGTAACACCAGCAATACCAGTAATGCCGTCAATGTTGGTGTGGCAGTCTCGGCTTGTTTCGATTCTCCGCGAACCCCGCCTGCCGTAATGACAGTAATACTGCTATTGGAAACATGCAGGTCACGGTGCTGCCACGGCGAACTGTGCGTAATGCCAGCATTGCTGCCATTACTGGTTTTGAGGCCAGATGTGTTGCTACGACCTGACCGATGGCCGATAGCAGCAATACTGGCATTATGCGAGAACGGCGGTTTCGCGGAACGGGCTTAGTTGGGTGGGTGCGCAAAATTGACTCATGCTGACGTTGCTCGATTGAAATGTCGAGTGAGAGGTGCGACCTACGTGCGACCTACGTGCGGGCCGCCAGGTGCGGTCGAACGGGTGACGTAGTCGTCGAGCCGTGGCGTTCTCCGCCTCACGTCCAGGCATTTTGCGCCATTGCGTCGAACTGAAGAAATGCCAGCATTACTGTCAATAGCAGTAGAGAGTTGAGGGCGAGATCCGGGAACCTGTAATCCCAGTAACACCAGCAATACCAGTAATGCCGTCAATGTTGGTGTGGCAGTCTCGGCTTGTTTCGATTCTCCGCGAACCCCGCCTGCCGTAATGACAGTAATACTGCTATTGGAAACATGCAGGTCACGGTGCTGCCACGGCG
>NZ_CP017303.1:0-393079 GCF_001942025.1 Rhodococcus sp. YL-1
GTGCCGTTGCCGTCGATCGAGTCGCTTCGCTCCTCTGAATTCCGAATCTTGGTTCTCACCAATCGAATTCATCGCAACGTCTGAACCGGTACCCGACACCCGAACGAGGCTGGGGAGGAGGGGAAGGGTCACGAAAAGCGCCCCGTCTCGCGTCCACTGCCTCGTCATCATCATGCTCCCAATCATACACCCCCACCCACCAAACCGCAAAACAACCCGAAAACACAAAACACCGAAACACTCACCACCACAACATAATTCGGCGTTCACAAAAACACCGCCGTGCACAACCCACGAAACCAACCCAACACCAACCGAATACCGAAACCCACTGACACACAACAACATTCAAAAACACCCAAAACGAGCCCTCACAACACCGCCGAACGACCCGACACCACTCCCCCACACCACCCAACCCGAACACCCCGCCGGCCCCCGCCGGCACCCAAAACGCCGGCGCCCCACACACCCCCAACAACCACCCCAGGGACATGTCATCACCACAGGTCACAGCACCAAAGTAGAGTCTCGTGATCATGAACCTGGACATGCTCCTCTGCCCCCAGCACGGATGGATCTCGCACGCCGCGATCCACGAGGCCGCCCACGCGGTGTTTGCCCACGCACGTGGGATCCCGTACATCGACATATCGCTCGCCACTCCTGCTGATCTCGCTCCGCTCTGGACGGGTGGAACTGTCGTGGGAGGGGGCCTTCAGCTGACTACTGCCGACCCCACCGCCTGGGTACCTCAGCGACCAGACGACGCGGCCGACGTGCTCCTCGCGGGCGTGCAGGCCGAGGAAGGCGCATTCGGACACGTCGGCCGAGGGAGCGGAGGCGGTGATGTGAAGATACTGCGCCTGGGCATGGGTTGGGTCACCCCAGAACACGAAACCGAGATCAAAGGTGCCATCAGCAGATCGCGTTCGCGACTGCGAGAAGAGATGCCGACCCGCTACGACGCCATCAAACTGGTGGCCGCGGAACTCACTCGCGACTTGAATGCCGACGATTACGGCGTCTACTCCGACTTCGACGAAAGACCACGTCTGAGTGCTGAAGAAGTCGCAGCCATCATCGAGAACGCCTGACAATCGCAGTGCACATCGACTGCCCCGGGGGTTCGGTTCTATTCGATAACGCTCGATAGTGCGCCTCGCAGCCCATAACCGAACGGAACCCCCACAGAAACCCGAAAAGGCCCCTCACCGGACGGTGAGGGGCCTTTCTGGACCACACAAACGAACGGATCATGCTCGGCTACTACGCCGCAGTCGCCGTCGCTGCCGCCGCACTACTCGTCTGGGCCTCCGCACAGCCGCACGAAACCCTGGTGAGCGACGAGGAAACCGGCACGGCCCCGGCGAGCACGACCCTCACGCCAGGGCAGGCCAGCGCCGTGTTCCCGTCCACCGACATCGCCAACTTCCGCACCATCACGCAGAACACACTGATGAAAGTGCAAGCCTGCGACCACACCGGCGCGGTTGCACGGATCAACGACCACCTCGATTCGAAGATTCTTCGCAGCCCATATTTAAAACTCTACGTTCAGGGGTAACGGATCAATCTGGTCGAATCGCGAGACGTATCCCTTTCTTGGTGCGTAGCGTGCACAGTTCGACAGGTCGCGATGCTAGATTCAAAACGCATTCGAATCCAGCAGAGCACCACAGCAGGGAAATGTGAGCAGCGTTCGTCCGAACTTCACCGATGACTGGCTCGACAGTGGTGTAGTGCCTCTGACAGGGCCTGCCGATGGGCCACCGATGATCCCGCCCGGGGCCGCCGCGTCCTACGCACGCACATTGTCGCATCACATTTCCGAGGCAACTGTCGCTACACCTTGCCATGTCGACGTAGATGGAGCCGCGCTTCTGGGCGAGCGAGCCTCATTCACCTCGTACACTCGCAACGGTGCCCTCTCGGTCGGGGGTTCCTGCCGCCTCCTTCCCAGTTCGGACGGCTGGGTCGCCGTTTCTTGTGCACGAGAAGACGATGCATCCCTCTTGTCCGCGTTGATTTCACGGCAGACCAACGGCGACATCTGGCCCGAGCTCGCCGACTGGATCGCACATCACACGACCGCCGAATTTGACGACCGCGCAACACTTCTCGGTATCGCCGCTGGGTCGGTGCCGAGCGTTCGCGCCCAGCCGCCACCCCCAGGTCCGCTCGTTCCGAGATCCGTCCAGGGCATGCTCGTGGTCGATTTCAGTGCGCTGTGGGCCGGTCCGCTCTGCGCACAATTGCTCTCTGAGGCTGGTGCTCGGGTCGTCAAGGTCGAAACTCCGACCAGACTCGATGGCGCTCGCTTCGGCGATCGAGAGTTCTACCGACTCCTCCACGCAGGGCACGAATCAGTCGTTCTCGACCCCGAGACCGAATCGGGAAGAGTTGCACTGCGCAGACTCGTCGACGCCGCGGACATCGTCATCGAAGCATCACGCCCACGCGCACTGCGAAATTTCGGTCTCGACGCAGAATCATCGGTGGCCTCCGGATCCACATGGATCTCCATCACTGCGAACGGACGCGCTTCTGATCGAGTCGGATTCGGCGACGACATCGCCGCATCGAGCGGTCTCGTCGCCCGTCACTCCGACGGATCACCACTGTTCGTCGGCGATGCCATCGCCGACCCTCTCACAGGATTGACTGCTGCGGCAGTCGCTATGTCCCAACCGTCCGGGAGCACAGGGAAGCTCTGGGACCTGTCCATGTCGGACATCGTGGCATGCACGCTCGACGGGTCCCCGTCGCACCAGTATCTGGAGTCGACCGTACCCTCGAAGCCACACGGACGGGCACCTCAGGGTGAAGCGCCGACAAGCGGCGCGGACACCTCCTACGTTCTACGAAGCCTCGGAATCGAACTGCCTTGACCAAATACGTCATTCGAGATGTCGAACTCGACGGCGCTTCGGGCGTCGACGTCGCGATCCGAGACGGAATCGTGACCGACATCGGAAATCGGTTGCTCGCCAGCGACTCCGACGTCATCGACGGCCACGGTGGAGCCCTCATACCCGGACTGACCGATCACCATCTGCACCTACATGCGACCGCGGCCGATGCCGCGTCGGTTCGATGCGGACCGCCATCGGTACGGACATCTGAGGACCTTTCGCGCGCACTCAACCGAGCCCCACGCGAGACAGGAGGTTGGATTCGCGGCGTCGGGTACATCGAAACCGTTGCCGGTGAACTCGATTGCGCAGGTCTGGACTTCCTTCACCGAGAGCGCCCGACGCGAATCCAGCATCGCAGCGGAGCGATGTGGATGTTAAATTCTCGTGCCGCAGAGGCCGTCGGACTAGCAACGGCCGATCATCCCGGTATCGAACGTAAAGACGATGGGACGCCAACCGGACGCCTGTGGCGAGCCGACGACTGGTTGCGGGAACGACTGCCCGGCAACGGTCCTCCGGATCTGTCAGCCGTCGGTCGATCATTGGCGAACCTCGGTGTCACCAGACTCACGGACGCCACGCCTGACCTACCCTCCAGTTCGATTGGTTCGATTCTCGACGCCGTGAGGACAGGAGCACTGCCCCAGCGGGTGCATCTACTCGGCATTCCCATCGGAGAATCCATCGACGAAAAACTTGTGAGTGTCGGCCCGTACAAGATAGTCCTCGCCGATTCCGATCCGCCAGACCTCGCTGCACTCGCCGCGCTGATTGATCGTCTGCACCGTATCGGTCGCCCCTTTGCCGCACACTGTGTCTCGCGCGAGAACCTTCTGATCCTGCTCGCCGCCCTAGACGAGGTCGGCGCAGCACCCGGCGACAGGGTCGAACACGGAGCGTTGATTCCGCACGAGTCCATTGCCGAACTTCAACGCCATGAATTGACGGTAGTGACGCAGCCCGGTTTCCTCTCCGACCGAGGAGACGACTACTTGCGCGACGTCGATCACCGGGATCAAAGCGACCTGTACCGTTGTAGATCGCTTCTGAATGCCCAAGTCCCCCTGGCACTGTCGAGCGACGCACCATACGGGCCGCTCGACCCATGGGCAAACATCGCGTCGGCAGTTCACCGCAGAACCCGAGCAGGAAGAGTTGTCGGCGAGTCCGAGACCATCACCGCTGCCCAAGCCCTCGCATCTTTGCTCACGTCATCGACAGATCCAGGTGGACGACCACGCACTGTGCGAGTAGGCGGACCGGCGGACCTAGTGCTACTCCATGCGCCCCTCACAGATGTCCTACGAAATCCCTCCGCAGATGCCGTACGTATTACGTTGACGGCATCCGCAGTCGATTAGCGAAACAGGAACGAGGCATTCACTACTCACCGACACAGCAAGCTGGAAGAGGCTAAATCTCGATTCGTTCAACGCCACAGCGAACCGGCCCAGCAGGTACGCCACGGCGAGATCCGCATAGTTTGTCCGATCGGTGTCGCAATACATCGACGATCACTGCACCAACTGTCCGCCACCGCTCTCAGATGTCACCGCGTCGACAAGACCCCACTCGAATGCTGTTTCTGCATCGATTATTTCGCCACTGAAGATCATCCAGGCTGCTCGCCAGCGTCCGATCCGGCGCGGCACGCTCACCGTCCCGCCCGCTCCGGGCAGTAGCCCCATGGACAGCTCAGGAAGCATGAATCTCGACTCCGAGTGTGCAATGATGCGTCCCGCGAACGCCGCCAGCTCCAGCCCGGCCCCCATGACAGCGCCGTGGACCACTGCCAGGCATCGGTCACCCAGCCGGGTCGCCAGCTCAGAGATCTGCTCGGCCGGGCGATGCTGTGTCCGGATGAGGTGCGCAGAGGCAGGATCAGTTGCCGACCCGAACTCGGTGAGGTCGCCGCCACTACTGAACGACGCGCCCCTTCCCTGGAGGGTGACGCTCGTGATCGTGCTATCTACCCACGCCACCGCGAGAGCATTCACCAGCGCGTCCCGCATAGCTGCATTCAGCGCATTGTGACGGTCGGGGCGATCGAGGGTGATAAATAGTCGATCATCGGTTCGACAGACGTCGACAGGTTCGCCCTTCTCGGGCTTCGATCGATAATCGGCCGACTTCAGCCATCGTGCGTATTCAGGTCCGCCCTGAAGTGTCGAGTACGCAAAAGACTCGACGACAAGCCCGTCGTGCACCGTCGTCGACCGACCGACTCTCAGTAACTGTCCAGTCGTGGCTGCAGCGATCGGCGCACGTCCGATCGCTACGTTCAATTCGCGTACCGCCTCCTCGAGATCGGCGACGTAAACCGTCCGGCGGTCTTGTAGTCCGCGTTCGTCCGAGTGCACCGTCAGGCTCAGCGCATCGAGCAACTCCCCCGCATCCCTTCCAGGCCAACCGACTCCGATCAGCACTCGATGCGAAGCGCGTGCAGCATCTGCGGCGGCGGGCACCCAGCCGTCCTCGACAGTGGACAGATCAATCCACGACACGACGTCGCCCGCCGATATCGGGGCAAGGAGACCAAGCGCCAGCTCTTCTACCGAGTTGCACTCGGGCTGCATAGCATTCAATGTCACCTAGGGCTCCAGGGTGCGGAGAAATTCGACCTGCCGCGAAGAAAGAGGCGACGGTGCGCCGTCAGCTATGTGCGCGACAGTAAATGTTGCGACGGCGGCAATGCTGCCGGCCTGGGCGATCGACGTCTCGAGAACAAACGACGTTCGGCCGATCCTGCGAAGTGAGACGAAAAACTGTGCATCTCCCACGAGTAGTTCACAAGAAAAGTTTGCATCCACATTCACGATAACGACATCGGCAGCGGACAGTTTCCCGCCACTGGCCTCCCGAAGCGCGTCGTCCCATGCATAGCCGGCGACCTCGATCGCCAGGAAAGCAGGTACGTGCGCTCTGTCGACCGGCAATCCGTCCCGCGTAGGCCGGTGGGTCAGCGGCCGAGTGCACTGGTACATCGTTCGAATGCTACCGCCCTAGTTGCAGGAATAGCAACGGTATGCCTTTCGATTCAGTGATAGGAAGGAGGGGAACATCATTCGACCCGAGGAAGCAGAACACTATGGCACCGAACTCACCAAGTACCCATGACTTCGCCGGCGGCGCAGGTAGACTCGCCGCTGATCGGTGGGGCCCGACGATCGAGGAATCACAAGGGGTGATCCTCATGCTCCACGGTGGTGGCCAGACCCGCCATTCATGGGATCGCGCGGCCACAAGATTCGCCGACGAGGGCTGGACCGTATTCACTGTCGATTCCCGTGGCCACGGCGAGAGCGCCTGGGACACGGAGGCGCGATACGGGATGGACGATTTGTCCGATGACGTGCGTGCAATCGTCGAACAACTGAGCGAATCCGCAGGATACGCAATATCACCAGTCATATTCGGCGCCTCGATGGGAGGCATCACCGGCCTTCTTACCGAGGGGGAACACCCTGGCTTCGCACGAGCGCTGGTACTCGTCGACATCACCCCGCGGATCGAGCCGTCAGGCATCAAGAGGATCACCGATTTCATGACCGGGTCCCCCGACGGCTTCGCAGACCTCGAAGAGGTCGCGAACGCGGTCGCCGCATACCAACCACACCGGGTGCGGCCCAGGAACATCGAAGGCCTGAGGAAGAACATCAGAGTCGGCGAAGGCGGTCGTCTGTACTGGCACTGGGATCCCGCGTTTCACCGCCTCGGCCCGAACTTGAACACACCGCAGGACAACCACGACCGACTTGTCAGAGCTGCTGCCGCCGTATCGTGCCCGACCCTTCTGGTTCACGGCGCCGAGTCTGACATCGTGAGCCAGGACGGAGTCGACGAACTGCTGGCATCGATACCTCGCTCGCAGTCCTTTCAGGTCTCAGGCGCAGGCCACATGGTCGCGGGCGACGACAACTCGGTCTTCGTCGACAAGGTAGGCGATTTCCTCAGCCAACTCCCAGCCGCGCAACCCCGGTGACACAGCTCACTAGTTAGGCGTACAGTACGACTTACCGGATAGATTATCCAAGAATCACAAGGGAGTAGCGCACATGCTTGCCGACGACGTTCAAATCATCTCGGTCGACGACCACGTCATCGAACACCCACGGGTGTGGACCGATCGAGTGGCGGCGAAATTCAAAGACGATGCGCCGCGCATCGAACGGGCCGAGGACGGTAACGACTGGTGGATCTACGAGGGCCAGAAAGCAGGCAACTTCGCCCTCAATGCGGTTGCCGGTAAGGATCCGAAGGACTTCGGGATGGATCCTCGTTCGTACGACGACATGCTGCCCGGGTGTTACGACATCTCCGATCGCATCAAGGACATGGATGTCGAGGGGGTGCACGCGCAGTTGTGCTTTCCGAATTTTGGTGGGTTCGCGGGCTCGACGTTCCAGAAGTCCAAGGACTACGCGCTCGCCAACGAATGCACCAGGGCTTACAACGATTTCATCCTCGACGAGTGGTGTGCCTACAATCCGGACCGCCAGATTCCACTGGGAACGCTGCCGTACTGGGACGTTGAGGAAACCGTCAAGGAAATGAAACGTACGCCGACAAGGGCGTCAAATCCTGGACGTTCCCCGAGCTTCCGGACCGCATCGGTCTGCCCTCGTTTCACACCGATCATTGGAATCCGGTGTTCGAGTTCGCGCAGGAAGCGAATATTCCGCTGTCGTTGCACTTCGGATCCGGAGGCTCCCCACAAGCCTCACCGGAGGGGATGAGCACGAACATGACGGTCGGAATCACGTTGTTTGCGTTGAACTCTGCCAGTGCGATGACGGAGTTGTTGCTCTCACCGGTCTTCCACAATTACCCGACTCTGCGAATGGCGTTGTCCGAAGGCGGTATCGGTTGGATGCCGTACGTTCTCGAGCGTTCGGACTACGTGTGGGAGCGTCATCGCTTCTACAACGACGTCCACCAGAGCGTGCGTCCTTCGGAGTTGTTCGCTCGCGGGCACATCGGCGGTTGCTTCATCTCCGACGAAGCCGGCCTCGAGATGCGCCACAAGATCGGCGTCGACCACATCATGTTCGAATCCGACTACCCGCACTCGGATTCGCAATGGCCGCACACTCGTAAGGTGCTCACCGAATCGATGGCGAATATTCCCGACGCCGAGGCACGCAAGATGTGCGAGGACAACGCACGAGTCTTCTACAACTTCCCACGCAACTGACGACGCAACAAATCGAATGAGGGGAAGAGGGCCGGACCACTATGGTCCGGCCCTCTTCGTCTATACCCTGATCAGCTGAACCGTGTGACCACGCGTTCGCCGAGCACACCGATATCACGTCGGTATGCGTCCAATGTTCTACTGCTCGGCTCGAATCCGATCCATGTCACACCAGCATCCTCGTACGCAGGTATCACCTCGGCGACGGCCGCGGCACACGCTTCCACGTCATGGGTGCGCAGCATCTCGGCCTCGAACGGAGTGAATACCACGTCGAGAGGAGGCTTACCGAGTTCTGCGCGTTGCTTCTGGACACTCGAAATCAGGACTGCCAACTCGCCAATCGACTCCAGCGGTGGCGATTTCGTGATCTTTGACGTCTCCGCAGACTGACCCATCGGAATCCACCCCTGGCCGTGCTCCACCGCCCGTCGCCTGGCCGGGCCAGAATTGCCCCCGATCCAGATCGGCGGACCGCCTGACTGCATGGGTTGCGGCAACATCGTATTGCCGTGCGCAGGAAACAGATCACTGTCGTGGTCGGTCCCCGCCCAGGCACTGCGCATAGCGGGAATTGCCGCATCCAATAGTCGCCCCCTCGATGTGTAATCCGCACCGAGCACGACAAATTCGTCCGCGAGGTACCCCGCCGCCATACCGAGTGTCAATCGCCCCTTGCTGAGGACGTCCAGACTAGCGGCAGCTTTGGCAGCCATATATGGATGTCGATAACTCGACACCATCACATATGTCAGCATCCGGATCTTCTCGGTCGACGCCGCCATAAATCCCAGGGACACGAACGGATCGAAAGCGTGATGCCCGCCTTTACCCAACCACGCGTCGTCAGGGTACGGATGCTCGCTCATCCCTATAGCGTCGAAACCCGCGTCCTCGGCGATGCACGCCGCAATGCCGAGGTCTCCCCCATTCATCCACTGGTGGTAATGTTTGACCGCACGCATAGGAAATAACAGAGCGAATTTCATTGCGCTACAGAGGTTTCTTCCTCGGATTGCGTTCCGCCCATATAGTTCTGAACCACTTCGTCGACCGCGCCGTCCGCAACCCCGGACCAAACTATCTCGCCACGCCGCATCACAACGGCATCGTCCGCGAACTCCAATGCGCGCTCGACGTACTGTTCGATCAAAATCATCGTGGTACCCGACTTCTTTGCAACCTCGAGTGCCTCGTAGATCTTGTCGATCACCAGGGGAGCCAGCCCCAACGAGAGTTCGTCCACCACAAACAGTCGCGGTCCGGTGACGAGCGCACGTCCGACGGCGAGCATCTGCTGTTCTCCCCCGGAGAGAGTCGATGCTTGTTGCTTGCGCCGGTCACCGAGAACGGGGAACAGTGAGTACAGCCTGTCGACCGCATCTGCCCTGGCATCTTTGGGCAGAATCCGCATACCGAGCGCGACATTGTCGGCAGTGCTCAAACCAGGAAAAATCCCACGCCCCTCAGGCAGATAGGCGATTCCTTTGCGCGCCAACGCAAAGGCGTCACTTCCAGTGATGTCCTCTCCCTCGACTGAGATTGTTCCCCGGTCGGGCGGGATAAGTCCTGCCAGAGCCTGAGCGATGCTGCTCTTACCGGCGCCGTTCGCGCCGAGCACAGCCAGGCATCGACCGGAGGTGACGGCGAACGACACACCGTCTACAGCGATGGCGTCGCCGTAACAGATACGCAAATCATCGACTTCGAGCATCACGTCAGACATCAAGATCAGCCTCCATGGTTCCCAGGTACGCAGCCTGTACTTTCTTACTGTTTCGAATGTGACTAGGGTCGCCCTCATCGATCAGTCGGCCGAAATCCAGCACGAAAACCCGGGCGCTGATGTCGAGAACCAAATCGATATCGTGTTCGACGATCACAACGGCGATATTGCGATCACGACACACCCGAACAACCAAATCGGAGAAAACCGCCGTCTCCGCGCGACTCAGTCCTGCAGTCGGTTCGTCGAGCAGCAAGGTTCTCGAGTCGCACGCCAGGCACTGTGCGACCTCAACGAGGCGCCTCGTTCCGAGCGGCAACTCTCTTACTCCCTTAGCCGCCACATTCGCCAGACCCAACTCTGCAAGCAGCTGCTCCGTCTTTCCGAATTCGTCTGTTGTAATGCGTTTTCCGAACGCGGACTTGAGAGCGCTACCAGGCTTGTGGTTATTGGAGCGTAGAGCCAGAACCAAATGTTCGCGCACATCGAGATCCGGTACGAGTTGCGGGGCTTGAAAGGTGCGTGCCATTCGGGCATGTGCGTACACCTGCGGCCGAGCACCGGTGACATCCTGATCTTCTAGCCGAACGATTCCGGAGTTCGGCCGTTGAATTCCGGATGCGACGGCAAGCAGTGTGCTCTTACCCGCCCCATTCGGACCGATCAACCCGGTGACCTGGCCACTGCGAGCCTGAAGGGAGACATTCTGCAGTGCCTTGACACCGCCGAAGTTGACGCTGATATCCGAAAGTTGAAGTCGGACTTCTCCCACTTTCGTGTCGGCGACGGCGGTCATCGTGAACTCCCAACTGGGGTAGCTGATACGGCAGTCTGATCATCGGTGGTGGGCGACTGTGTGCCGTCCGGTTTACGCTCGGGTGTCAACCTCGCTGCCAGAGTGCGAATCTGTGCTCGCATCATGGTGTTGATTCCGGAGGGATTACTCACGATCATGATCGCGAGGAGGCCGAAGAGCACGGCAGGTAGTTCAGCAAGCCGCGATGGCAGGTAATTGGCAACCAACGCCGGCCCCACTGCGAGAGACAACCCTGCGACCGCCGCGCCGCCGATGCTCGACGATCCTTGGGCGATGACAACCGCAAACCAGGTCAATCCGAGCAGAGCACTGTATGCGCCGGTGAATGCAACGTACTGGTTGCTTGCGATCACTCCACCACCGAGGCCGGCGATTCCGGCACCGAGGACAAACAGCGCAAGACGGGACCGGAAGATGGGAATCCCGAGACTGGATGCCCGAACACGGCTGGCACGAATTGTGGCGAATCTCAGGCCCAGCGTCGACCTCCGGATCAAGAACAACACGAGCGCCACGATCAGGAAGATCGCAACGGTGAAGTACAGGTAGTCCTGATCATTGGTGAGGTACACCCCACCGAACGTCGGGCGATCCACGAACACACCCGCGTCGTTGTTGGAGAATGTCGGTCGGGTGAAAATCACCTGGTCGGCGAGAAGAGCGAAGGCGTAGGTCGCGATGGCCGCGTACAACTGTCCAAGCGGTAGGCACACGAGGCCTACGACAAGACCGCACAGCGCCGACACACATGCAGCCAGCAACATGGAAGTGATGATGCCGAGTCCGTATGTCGTCGAGAACTGCGCTGTCGCAACCGCACCGATACCTACAAACGAGATCTGGCACAAACCGACGACGGCCGCCTCACCGGTGACGGGCCGGAAGCAGAGCAGCGCGATGGCGTATGCCATACCGACTGCGAACACCCCCACCCAGAAACCGCTGAAGACATAGGGGACCGCGACGAGCACGACTCCGAGTACAGCCCAACCGACGTATCTGTCCCACGAACCGCGGGTTCCTCGCATGACCGACTGGACATGCGCGACACTGCGTTCGGCCGCTGACGAGAGTTTCGCCACCTCCCGTGACGCAACATCGTCTCGGACGCCCGCACCTCGACTTCGGGCGACGATTGCGATGACCATGAGCAGGAACGGGATACTGGGACGCAAAGCCGTGGTCAGGATTCCCGAGTCCGGTAAGTACGGAATGACGACCGATTGCAGAACGCCGACCAGCAGTGCACCGCCAAATGCCCACCACACGTTGGTAAGTCGACCGATGACTACACCCGCGAACGATGCGGCGACGACACTACTGAAGCCAGCCGCATTCAGACCGACCTGAGGCATGACCAGAATGCCCGCGAGCCCGATGACGGACATGCCTGCCATCCATGTGCCTGCAACGACCACTTTGGGATTCGTTCCGGTAAGCACCGTCATCATTTCCGAGTCAACCGCACCCCTGGTCACGAGGCCCACAGCTGTCCGGTTGAGAAGCAAGAAGCTGCCGATTGCAACGATCAGAGCGATGCCGATGACGAGCATCTGCTCATTGCTGATGTTGACACCGGCGATGGTCACGACGCTTCTGACGTTTCTGATCAAGCCAGCAGGTTGCAGAACTTGATCGTGCCCGAAGAGCAATGTCGTTCCCGCGGACAGCGCAACCGAGAGACCAATGGTAGCGGCGAGGCGAATCAGAGGTGTTGCGGTGGAGAGCCTTCCGAGAAGGACGCGCCACAGGAACCATCCCATGATCGGAGCGATCACCACAATCGACAGAACGAGCGAGACCACCGTGGGAAGTCCGACGTCGGTGTTGAGCCAGTAGAAGCAGTAGGCCAAGAAGAAGGCCATGCCTCCCTGCGCGAAGTTGAACACATGTGAAGCGTTGTATGTGGTGACGAGGACCAGCGCGAAGATCGCATAGAGCGACCCAGTGACGAGTCCCGCAACGAGATAGCTGAGCATCTATTTTTCTCCTCGAACGGTAGGGTTCGGCATCAGTTCATGACCTCGCCGCAGGTGGCCTCCGGCTCCGGAACGAATGAGTTGCCCTGGAATGTCACGAGCCAGTTGCATCGCCCGTAAGGGGTCCCCGCCGGGACCGGTCCGGAGGCGAAGTTTGCCGGCTCGATCAGGAGACCGGCTCCGCCATAGTCGGAGACCTTGTGCAATTCGGATATGAAGGCATCCCTCGTCGGGCAGTCACCTGCCTTCTTCAACCCCTCGATGAACAGATCAGCCGAAATGTATCCGGGCCCAGTGAAACCGGTCCGGGGATCGACACCGTCGCCGTACTCGGACATCGCATCCACGAAAGCGTTCGTGCTCTCGTTATCGAGTTCGATCGGAACGATTCCGACGCCTGCACCGGAAACACCTTGGAGCAGATCCCCGACCTGAGCGGTAATCTTGGGGTCATAGAGTCCCTGCATTTCGGTGGCCTTGAGCTTGACGCCCTGGGCCGCCATGGCCTTGAGGACCGAGATGGACGAGTCGGTTACGAGCGGCATGTACAGACCATCGACGCCCGCATCCTTCATCTGGATGGCCACCGATGTCGCGTCGAAGGCTCCGATCGGGATGTCGAAGGACGTGGCCGCGACCTCGAGGCCTATCTGGCCCGCCGTCTTCACCAAACCGTCTGCGCCGCCTTTGGATCCGGTCGAATTGTTAGCGAGAACGCCGAGCTTGGTGACACCCTTGTCCTGCATGAACTGTGCCATGGATGTGGAGTAGAAGCCGATGAGGGACGCTCCGGCGTATCCGAACGCGTTCATTTTCTCCTGGTACGCCGGCTGCCCGGGGTACCCAGCGACGGGCACATTCTGCGCAGACAGATAGTCGAACATTGTGTCCACGCGGGATGCGTGCAGAATGCCGAACGCCTTCTGCGACTGCACCGCGTTTCGAGCCGCGGTTACCTGCGCAGCGCCGTCGCCGAGGTCGTCGTTGGTCACCAATTCAAGTCTCCGACCATTCACGCCACCGTTCTCGTTCTCGACGGCAAAGCGGGCCTTGGCTCCTTCCACGAAGCCGGCGAAGGTCGAGGCCGCCGGACCCGAGAGCGGCGATACGGATGCAACAACGATTTTGTCCGCGGTGACGCCGGGCGAGTTACACACTCCCCCAGCGCCACTCGCAGAATCGGCCGAACTTCCCGCACAGGCGGTCACACTGGCCAGCGCAATCATACTTACCGCACCGACAATCATGGCGCGACGAACCCCGGCGCCGCCGAACCACACCGACTCGAATTTCGACATCAAGACAACTCCTCGAATTATTTGCTGCACAGTGGCATTTGAAGTGAGCGCACGAACGGTGCTGATTCGGAAGGCGGTGGACCACACCCCAATCGAAAGCCTTGCGGTAAGTAATACTATTCATATGACTTAGATCATGTCAACAAAACTTGGACATGACGACGTTGATCTGATACCGCTTGCTACAGACCGAGAATCTCTCCACACGTCGCTGCAGTATCCGGGACGAACGCACCGCCGGAGTAGGTCACGAACCAAGCACAGCGTCCGTAGGGGAACCCTCCGACAACCGGACCTTCCGCGAAGTTTGCGGGTTCGACCAACAGACCGCCACCGTCATACGCATCGACCGCTCGCAGCTCCTTCACGAAATTCTCTCGCGTCGGGCATTCGCCGGCCATCTTCAGCCCCTCGATAAACAGATCCGCCGCGACATACCCCGGGGTCGTGAAACCGGTCCTCGGATCGACTCCGTCACCGTACTTTTTCATCGCGACCGCCAACTGTTCAGTTGCATCGCCTGCAACTTCGACCGGAATCGTCCCGACCGGCGGCGAAGATACACCTTCGAGCAGATCGCCCACCTGGTCGGTGACCTTCGGGTCGTACAGTCCCTGCATGTAAGCGGCCTTCAGCTCCAATCCTTGAGCCTTGACGGCCTTGAAAATCGCCACCGACGAATCCGTAACCAGTGGCATAAACAGCCCATCAACGCCGGCATTCTTCATCTGCAACGCGATCGAAGTGGCATCGAACGAACCGACCGGAATATCGAGTGCGGTCGCCTCCACGTTCAGCCCCACCGTAGGTGCAACCTTGATCAGACCTTCGGCGGCACCTTTGGATCCAGTCGAATTATTCGCCAGTACACCGAGTTTGGTGACACCACGATCGACGAAGAACTGAGACTGCGCGGTCGACGGAAAGCCGATGCTGGCTGATCCGGCGAATCCGAACGCATTCTCCTTCGTCTGGTAGGCGATCTGTCCGGGGAAACCGGTTACCGGAACATTTTGAGAGGAAAGATAGTCGAACATCGTATCCGCGCGGGAGGCGTGCAGGATGCCGAATGCCTTCTGCGACTGGACCGCATTACGAGCGGCGGTTACCTGCGCAGCACCGTCACCGAGGTCGTCATTGGTCACCAGCTTGATCTTTCTGCCGTTGACTCCGCCCGCTTCGTTCTCGACCTCGAACCGTGCACGTGCGCCCTCTACGAACCCTGCGAAAGTGGATGCCGACGGGCCCGACAGCGGCGACACGGAGGCGACGGTGATCGAGTCGGCGGTGACGCCCGGACTGGTGCACGCTCCAGTCGCGCCGTGCTCGGAGGCACTGCCCGCGCATCCGGTGAGACCGGACACCGTGGTCACAGTCGCGGCGGCTATGACGCCGATGCGGACGGAGGACCGCTTGGCAGCCCGTATCGACTCGAGAATCGACATGTAGTTCTCCTGATTCGAGTGCGCACATCGGTGCGCGTGAGTTGAATGCTCTCGTTCCGAGGCGGCACGCACCGGCAGAAGCCGCGCACAGTATCGAAAACGAGAACGCGATTTCGCCGAAAATACTTACGCCGGAACCTATAGTTCGATTAACCGCAAGACTTACGGTAAGGAACCTACAGCATGTCTCCATCTATTTTGACCGAGTTGACGTCACCAAAATGAAGAAGATTCTCAGGGGCAGCGGGGTGGGCAATCCCACTGTGATCACAACAGTTCTGGCCTCGACCGGATTAGTCGTCTCATTCATGCAAACGCTGCTCACCCCACTGGTTCCAGAGTTACCTCGACTTCTGAACACGAGCCCCGCAAATGCGGCATGGGTTATCACGGTCACGCTCCTTGCGGGCGCCGTATGTACGCCTATTGCAGGTCGCCTCGGCGACATGTTCGGCAAGAAAAAGATCGCGCTGATCTTGCTTGCAATACTGACTGCAGGATCGATATCCGCGGCTCTGTCGACCAGCCTGTGGCTACTCGTAGTGGGTCGCGCACTGCAAGGCGCGGGGTTGGGCATCATTCCACTCGGCATCAGCATGTTGCGAGACTCTGTACCGTCAGATCGACTGGGGCGATCGGTGGCGTTGATGAGCTCCACACTCGGCGTCGGCGGTGCCATAGGAATGCCTCTGTCGGCCTTCGTATCCGAGCGAGCCGATTGGCACGTACTGTTCTGGTTAGCCGCGGCACTCAGCACGACGGGGGCCTTGCTGATCTTCCTGTGTGTACCAGCCGGCCCTGCGCACCGACATGCGTCGTTCGACTTCGTCGGCGCGGTCGGTATCGCGGTCGGGTTGAGCGGCGTACTTCTCGCGGTCAGCAAGGGATCCGAGTGGGGGTGGACAAGCACGTTCACGCTGTCGAGCGCAACTGTCGGCGTCGTGATTCTCGTCAGTTGGGGCATCTACCAATGGCATAGGAACAACCCCCTAGTGGACCTGAGAGTGAGCACGCGACGCCCGGTCCTGCTGACCAATATCGCCTCCGTCGCAGTCGGTTTCGGACTATGTGCGTCTACGGTCGTGCTTCCGAAGCTTCTCGAGATGCCGTCGACGTCCGGGGTGGGTCTAGGACAGTCGATCATGGTGGCAAGTCTGTGCATGGTCCCCACCGGTCTGATTATGATGGCAACCTCGCCTGTAGCCGCACGGACATCGGAACGCTCGGGGCCCAGAACCAGTCTCATCATCGGTGGTGTCACGATCGCATCGGGTTATGCGCTCGCGATACTGTTGATGACCGAGGTCTGGCACACCGTGCTGGTCGGCTGCTTCATCGGCGTAGGAATCGGGTTCGCCTACGCCGCGCTCCCCACCCTCATCATGCAATCGGTACCGGATGGCGAGACTGCTGCCGCCAACGGGTTGAACACATTGATGCGATCGATCGGCACATCGACGGCAAGCGCAGTGACTGCCATGGTGCTGGCCCAGAACGTCATCGAGGCCGACTCGATACCACTCACCACCACGGCCGGATTCCGCCTGGCCTTCGGGATCGCCGGGCTGGCAGCGATCGCAGCCGTGTTAGTTGCGATGTTCATTCCGGCCCGCAGGCCGGTGAACTCGGACCTACACGCCGCCGTTCCGAACGAACCGAGCACTTCACCGGTCTAACCGGGAAGTGCTCGGTTCGTTCGGAAGTGATGAACGATATTCAGTTGCGTGGGAAGTTGTAGAAGACTCGTGCGTTGTCCTCGCACATCTTGCGTGCCTCGGCGTCGGGAATATTCGCCATCGATTCGGTGAGCACCTTACGAGTGTGCGGCCATTGCGAATCCGAGTGCGGGTAGTCGGATTCGAACATGATGTGGTCGACGCCGATCTTGTGGCGCATCTCGAGGCCGGCTTCGTCGGAGATGAAGCAACCGCCGATGTGCCCGCGAGCGAACAACTCCGAAGGACGCACGCTCTGGTGGACGTCGTTGTAGAAGCGATGACGCTCCCACACGTAGTCCGAACGCTCGAGAACGTACGGCATCCAACCGATACCGCCTTCGGACAACGCCATTCGCAGAGTCGGGTAATTGTGGAAGACCGGTGAGAGCAACAACTCCGTCATCGCACTGGCAGAGTTCAACGCAAACAACGTGATTGCAACAGTGAAGTTGGTGCTGGCTCCTTCCGGAGACACCTGAGGAGCACCGCCGGATCCGAAGTGCAACGACAGCGGAATATTCGCTTCCTGCGCGAACTCGAACACCGGATTCCAATGATCGGTGTGAAACGAGGGCAGACCGATGCGGTCCGGAAGCTCGGGGAACGTCCAGGATTTGACGCCCTTGTCGGCGTACGTTTCATTTCCTTGACGGTTTCCTCAACGTCCCAGTACGGCAGCGTTCCCAGTGGAATCTGGCGGTCCGGATTGTAGGCACACCACTCGTCGAGGATGAAATCGTTGTAAGCCCTGGTGCATTCGTTGGCGAGCGCGTAGTCCTTGGACTTCTGGAACGTCGAGCCCGCGAACCCACCAAAATTCGGAAAGCACAACTGCGCGTGCACCCCCTCGACATCCATGTCCTTGATGCGATCGGAGATGTCGTAACACCCGGGCAGCATGTCGTCGTACGAACGAGGATCCATCCCGAAGTCCTTCGGATCCTTACCGGCAACCGCATTGAGGGCGAAGTTGCCTGCTTTCTGGCCCTCGTAGATCCACCAGTCGTTACCGTCCTCGGCCCGTTCGATGCGCGGCGCATCGTCTTTGAATTTCGCCGCCACTCGATCGGTCCACACCCGTGGGTGTTCGATGACGTGGTCGTCGACCGAGATGATTTGAACGTCGTCGGCAAGCATAGTCCCTCCTCAGGGAAATTGAACTTGGGGGAATACCGATTCGACGGTGCTACGGACCGCGCTCCAGTAATTCATACGATACATCATTCGTGTGAAGACCGTCACATGTTTGAGCTGTCGAAGTCAGGCTGGAGCACCAGATGCGGTGACCGCCAGCGTCGCGCCCGCATCCACTTTCATCTGAAGGCCTGTGATGTAACGAGCGTCGTCGGACGCGAGGAAAAGAACTGCCTTGCTGATGTCGGCAGGTTCGACGTACCCGATCGGCATCGGTTGCATTGCAGGGAAGGCGATTTCGGCGTCCTCGCGGGTTGGCGATTCCAGATCCGGTCGAAATACGCGATACATCGGTTCGCTTTGCAACATGTTCGTGTTCACGTTGGTCGGATGCACCGCGTTGACCCGGATGGACGATGGAGCAAGAGCTAAAGCCAGGTCGTGGACGTAGCGCGACACTCCTCGCTTGGCATGGGAGTAACCAGCACCTCCCGGTCCGTTGGCCGGGTTGTCCGTCCCTCCTGAAAGAAGCCCTGCCACCGATCCTGTGGCGATGATGGACGCACCAGCGTCGAGATGCCGATATGCCGCCGACACCGTGTTGATCACTCCGATCAAATCGACATCCACCGCATCGATGAATGCCTGCGGCGGCACGTCCCCGCCGAGCGGACAGATGCCTGCATTGGCAACGACGATGTCAAGGTGCCCCAACTGAGCTACCCCGTCGTCCACAGCCCCTCGCAATTGACTCGGCTCACGCACGTCCGCCTTCGTTGCAACGATTCGGCGATCCAATTGTTCGACCAGGCGGACAGTCTCCGCCAGGTCGGCCGCGGATGAGAGTGCATAACCGTTCGTGGCGACGTTCTCACAGATGTCGACGGCGATGATATCGGCACCTTCTCTAGCCAATTCCAATGCGTGACTACGGCCCTGGCCTCGCGCCGCACCAGTGACAAAGGCGACCTTTCCGTCCAACTTTCCCATGATTCCCTCCAGTTCATTCGTTGCGCATGTATGCGTGTACGTGCAGATCAGACGAAGCCGACGGCCTTGGTCTCCAGGTGTTGTTCAAAACCCTCCAGGCCGTTCTGCCGTCCCTGACCACTGAGCTTGTATCCGCCATAGGGCGAATCGGCTCCGTAGAAAACACCGCCGTTGACCGATATGGACCCGGTTCGGATTCGCCGTGCTACAGCAAGTCCATGCTCGGTCGAGGCCGAGAAGACGGCGCCCGACAAGCCGTACATGCTGTCGTTCGCTATCCGGACCGCGTGATCCTCGTCCTCGTATCCGAGCACTGTGAGAACCGGTCCGAACACCTCCTGCTGAGCGATGGTCGACGCGTTCGTCGCCCCTGCGATCACGGTCGGTGCGATGTAGAAGCCGCCCTCCAGATGTTCCGGCAAATTATCTGCCGCCCCTCCCCCTACGGTGATCCGCCCGCCCTCGGCAGCTACACCTTGCAGCATCCCGAGAATCTTGGCCTTCTGCTTGACGTTGATCACCGGACCTACAAATGTCTGGGGATCGGCTGGATCTCCGACAGGCAACTGCCCGTACAAGTGAGTAACCATCTCCACTGCCTCGTCGTACCTGGCATTGGGAACGAGCAACCGAGTCGTCAATGCACAACCCTGCCCGGCGTGCAGACATGCCTGTGCAGCCGACGGAATCACCTGAGCGAAATCCGCGTCTTCGAGCGCAATCATTGCCGACTTGCCACCGAGTTCGAGAAAGACGCGCTTGAGACTTTCAGATGCTTTCTGCTGCAGCATCTTTCCGACTCCGGTGGATCCGGTGAACGAAATCATGTCTACTCGCGGATCAGACACCAGCAACTGCGCAACATTGTTGTCCGGAGTCGGAACCACGTTGAGCACTCCGGCGGGGATATCGGTGTTCTCGCTCACGAGACGGCCGATCCTCGTCGAGGTCCATGGCGTGTTCGGATCGGGCTTGAGGATCAGTGTGTTGCCGGTCGCGAGCGCCTGACCGATCTTGTTGATGATGATCTCGAATGGAAAATTCCACGGCGCAATCGCTCCAACGACGCCGATCGGTTCCTTGTATATGCGGCGCTTGTTGTTCGCCGGGCCGAAGGACAGAGGACCCAAATCGCGTTCCCACTCGAAACTGTCGATGAGTTCGGCCGGATACGTCAGCCCGTCTGCCAAGGGCCAGTCGAGTTGAGCGAGGTGGGTCGATGAAAGCGGCGCTCCTGCTTCGGCAATGATCTCGTTGCGCAGTTGTTCCTTCTCCGATAAGAGCGCATCGTGCAACTGCATCAGAACCCGTCGTCGCAGAGCCCTATCGGTGGACCATGAAGTCTCGTCGAACGCGCGACGCGCAGCACCGATCGCTTCATTCATGTCGTCGCGGTCCGCGGCGGTGGTCACTCCGATCACGCCGCCGGTTGCCGGGCTGATGTTTTCGAAGGTCTCACCCGAGCGAGATTCTCGCAAGCGACCATCGATCATCAAGCGTCGCTCCGCATTACGCTCGGCATCGCTGTTGACATCGGCACTGGTCCGGTCCGCAGATTCCGGGTAGTCGATAGTAGTCATCGATGACTCCTGAGAAGATGGCCGATGCCCTCGGCCGTGTCGGGCGAGATCGCAGCATTGATACCGCAAGGCATACGGTACATAACTTCAGTAGTTCCCGTGAGGTATCGACAAAGAAGAACGACCCGTCTGCTTCTCATGAGAATCGAAAAGAAGACGGGCCATTGCTCATCTATCGCCGCAGCTCTCGCACACTATGTTTCACGAGGTGAGGACCATTGCTCCGCATTGCGGGCCTGCTGCATTGGCGACTACCGCCACTCGCGCGCCGTCGACTTGACGAACGTCGCACTGACCACGTAACTGAAGCGCGGCTTCGGCGAGGAAACTCAATCCGTGCATTCGCCCCTCGGCGAGCTGGCCGCCGTTGGTATTCATCGGTAACGACCCTCCTGGCCCGATGGTCGCGCCGCCGTCGACCCAAGCACCGAATTCGCCGATCCCGCACAGCCCCAGCGCCTCTGCCCACGAAATGGTGATGTGGGTGAATCCGTCGTACAGTTCGGCCACGTCGACGTCGGCAGGGGTGACCGAGGATCGTTCCCACAATGTGTTCGAGCATGCCCTTGTTCCACCGAACACGAAATCATCGGTGAAGGTCCAGTCCGGGCGTCCGCCGGTACCCAACGCACTGGCGTCGATGAAAACCGGCTTCTGTGCCAGGTCGGCGGCTCGTTCGGCGGTGGTGATGATGACCGCGCACGCACCGGTGATGGGGTAATCGCAGTCGAGAAGTCGGAGCGGCTCGGAGACGAATCGTGAGGACAGGTAGTCGTCCATAGTGATCGGATCCCGAAGCACGGCTCGCTCGTTGAGCGCCGACCACTTACGGGCGTTGACCGCAATGGCTCCGTAGTCCTCTTCGCGCCCGCCGAACTCGGCGAATCTACGCTGCTTCTTCATGCCCATCACCGGGATGATCGCACCCGCGACGCCGTAAGGCATCTGATACTGCAGCGGTCCGCCGGCGGGCGGAAACACGACCTGCCCACTCTGTTGGCCCCATTCCCGGGTGATGGACCGAAACACGAGCGCCACGTCGCACTGGCCACTGGCCACCGCTGTCTCGGCGCCCAGCGCGGCGGCAAGTCCCGATGGGCCGGACGCTGCGTAGTCACCGAAACAGCGAAGGTTCTCGATGCCCAGCATGCGCTGCATGTCGATCGAGAGTTCACCGAAGCCGGGGTACTCGAAGATTCCGTCAATATCCGACACGTCGAGTCCGGCGTCGGCGATAGCATTCTTGGCGGCGGTTGTCGCAAGCGGACGACTGTCCACCCCCTTCTCCCGATGAATTGCGGAGTACCCGACCCCGACGATTGCAGTCTTACGTCCGAAGGTCATGCCGAATCTCCTGATCGCACTGGCCGAAACTGGGGAAGGTACTGACTCCCTCGCTCCTCGAAGGTCACCTCGACGGGGAGCCCGGATCGGAGTTCACCGATCTCGGCGTCGACGATATTGCTGAGAATGCGAATGCCCGGGTGATCGTCGAGTTCGGTCAGGCCGATCGCGAGCGGGACGGAATCTGCGAAAGCAGGGTGGAATGCCTGGTGCAGAATCGTGTACGCGTACAAGGTCCCGCGGCCGCTGACGACCACGGGACGCGGGGCGCCCGACACATCGACCCGTTCGGCGACGGAGTTGGGGGGAAACTGAACGAAATCACTGTCCTCGAAGCCTTGAACGGCTAGTTCACCCCGGGCTGCATGCTCCCAGTAGAACGCGCTCACCGCGTCGGGTACAGGCTCTGGCTTGTCCATCGGCACCTCTCTTTCGCCGGTGGTCGTGCGGCATCGTTGTCCACACGACCCTCATCACCGGCTACCATACGGTAAGCCTTTCTGGAAGTTTGCGAAACGGGCAAACCCACACTGACGAGACACATTTCGGATCAGTTCGCGCAAACCCTCCACATTTCCTATGGATAGGTTTACGGTAAAGGCATTCATCGCTCGCGCCGAGAGGCCGCGAGCCCCGAACGACTGGGCACAGTCGAGACGAGAGGTCAGTCATGGCGGGAATTCTGGATGGCATCAAGGTCGTGGAACTGGCTTCGTGGACATTCGTCCCCGCAGCCGGCGCCGTATTGGCGGACTGGGGTGCCGATGTGATCAAGGTCGAGGACACGAAAGCCGGCGATCCCGGTCGCGCACTCGTCGTGGGCGGCCTGCGCCGCCAAAAGGCCCGTGCGGATGCAGATTTCATGCTCGAGATCGGCAACCGCGGCAAGCGAAGCATCGGGCTGGACCTGAAATCGGAGAAGGGTCACGAGTACCTGGCGAAGCTTCTGGCCGAGGCCGATGTTTTTCTGACGAACTGGCTTCCGGCTCCGCTCGAGCGGGCGAACCTGACCTTCGAACAGGTGCGCGCCATCAATCCGAACATCATCGTCGCTCGCGGATCGGGACAGGGACCGCTCGGTCCGGACCGCAACCGCGGCGGATTCGATTCGGCAAGCTTCATGGCCCGCGGTGGAGTTGCATATGCACTGACGCCCGACGACAGCGAATATCCTCTCGGACAGGGACCTGCATTCGGCGATCTGCCGAGCGGAATGACGCTTGCAGGCGGTGTGATCGGCGCACTCTACCATCGCGAAAAGACCGGTGAAACAACGACAGTCGACGTATCGCTACTCGCGCAGGCCATGTGGACCATGGCACCGGACATCCTCGCCTCCGACTTCTTCGGTGTCGACCGGATTCCGGTTCCCCCGGTCGGCAGCGCCATCAACCCCGTCACCAACAAGTACAAGACCCTTGACGGACGCTGGCTGCAGTTGGTCTTCCTCCAGCCTGACAAGTTCTGGGCCAATTTCTGCCACCGCGTCGGACTTTCCGAGCTTGCCGAGGACGGCAGGTTCGTACCATCCGCGAACCTGATGGCCAACACCGACGAGGCGACGGCAATACTGCGTGAACACTTCGCGTCCAGAGACCTCGAGCACTGGACGAAGGTACTTGCAGACGAGCCCGGTGTATGGTCGGCGATCGCCTCGCCGCAGGAAGTGCTCGTCGATCCTCAGGCGGCATCCAACGGATACCTCATCGAAAACAAGGACGACAACGGCGTGGACTATCGCGTCGTCGCTCCCCCGGTCCAGTACGGCAATAAGACCCCGGAACCGTCGCGGGCCCCGGAACACGGTCAACACACCGAGGAGATTCTGCTCGAGCTCGGACTGAGCTGGGCCGACATCGCCGAGGCCAAGGACAGCGGCGCGGTACTCTGACCAGAAACGGATGTAGCCGACACAGGGGTGTCGGCTACATTCGTTTCTCCGGTCATCACCAACGAAAAGGTCCGGCAGACATCTTGTCCGCCGGACCTTTTCGGGCTTGTGTACCGCAGATCGACTCAGACGTTGAGAGGATCGCGAGGAAGTCCCAACAGCCGCTCGGCGATCACGTTGCGTGTGATTTCGGAAGTGCCGCCTGCGATGCTCAGGCACCGATCGAACAGGTACTCGAACGAGATCTCAGCGTACCCACCGGTCACGGCCGAGGTTCCAGCGATCTTCATGCCCAGCTCGGTCACGCGCTGAGCGTGCTCTGCCGAGAGCAACTTGGTCACATTTCCTTCCGGCCCCGGGCCTGCATCGACCACGGCACGAACCACGCGTCGAAGATCGAGCAGTCGCATGTTCTGCTCCTCGACGATCAATCGTGCAACAGAACGGCGAGCCTCGATGTCACCTGGCTTCTCGGCCTTGACGACATCGAGAAGGTCGAAGGCCGACAATCCTTCTCGGCTACCTGCACCGATTGTGACGCGCTCGTTCCCGAGGGTTGCACGAGCCACCTTCCATCCATTGTCCACCGCACCGACTACATCTGAATCGGGAACGAAGACGTCGTCGAAGAAGACCTCGTTGAACAAGGATTCACCGGTGATCTCACGCAGCGGCCGCACAGTCACGCCGGGCGCGTGCATGTCGATGACCATCGCGGTGATGCCCTTGTGCTTGGGTGCGTCTTTGTTGGTGCGGATAGTTGCAAGTCCGCGATTGCAGTCCCGAGCTCCAGAGGTCCACACCTTCTGACCCGTCACGCGCCAACCGCCGTCAACCTTGACTCCCTTCGTGGACACCGCTGCCGCATCCGAACCGGCACCCGGCTCACTGAAGAGCTGGCACCACTGGAAATCGCCGAGGAGACTCGGCATCACCCAACGCTCGATCTGATTCTCGTCGGCCTGCTGCGTCAGTGTCAGAAGCACCCACCCGCCGATACCCAGGTTGGGCTGCTCCACCCCGGCCATTTCGTCCTCGATCACCAACTGTTCGATCGCGCCTGCGGCGAGACCGAACGGAGTGCGCCAATGCGGAACCAGATACCCCGACTCCGCGAGCAACCGACGCCGATCCCCCACAGGCGTGCTGTCATGCTGGGCGACGAATTCGCGGACCGCGGCGCGGTACTGTTCGGCCTCGGCAGGTAGATCGAGTGCGTAGCTCCGGCGTTCACCAGCATCCGATCGATCGATCAGATCGTCCAAGACGATGTCTTCCGGCCCGACCAGCGCCGAGACCGTCCGACTGCGCCGTAGATACAGATGTGCGTCGTGCTCCCAGGTGAAACCGATTCCGCCGTGCAACTGGATGTTGAGTTGAGCATTGTGTATCGCGGCCCCGAATGCCGTAACAGCAGCAACATCGGACACTATCGCCGCCTGCGGATCGGTGACGGGTGTGCGCGCTGCATCCCAGACCGCCGCTGTCGCCAGTTCCGACTGCACGAGCATGTTCGCGCAGTGATGCTTGACTGCCTGGAACGAACCGATCGTTCGCCCGAACTGACTCCTCACCTTCGCGTAGTCGACCGCCATGTCCAGAGTGGCCCGAGCCGAGCCGCATGCTTCCGCTGCGTAGAGCACTCGTGCGATGCGCTGTACCGCCGCCGCCGCGCCTTCCAGCACGGCGCACGCATCGAGAGCCACCGCGTCCAACACCGCCGACCGCACCCCGAGGGTCCTATCGAGCGCGTCGACGACGTCGATGCGAATCCCCGCAGCATCGATCGGAACCACCAATGCATCGTCACCGGTCACGACCAGAAGCAGCGTTGCGAACGCGCCGCCCAGAATTGGTCCCGTCGATCCCGACACGGTGTCTCCGACCGTCAAGGTTCCACCGAGCGCTACGGCGCCTACTGCCGAACCGTCGGCCAGTGTAGGAAGCAACAACGTCCGCTGGTCCTCGGCTCCGAGCTCGTTGATTGCCATCGACACCACAGTCGACGCCGTGAACTCGCCGGGGGCGAGCGCGTAGCCGAGCTGCTCGACGACCAGTGCTGTTTCAGCGAGCCCGTATCCTTGCCCTCCAACGGATTCCGGAAGATGCAGTCCGTGCCAGCCCTGGGTGTTCATTCCCGACCACAGAGCGGAAGTATCGGCGGAGACACCATCGGTGAGTTCTCTCGAACTGGCGCCGGCCTTCACGCCTGCCAGGAAGTCCTTGGCAATGTCCGTGAGCTGTTGGTGTTCCTCCGTGATCGCCAAACTCATGTGCGTTCTCCTTCTCGGTGCTTGACTTCAGGGGTGTTCAAATTCGACTGGAGAGGCCGCTTGGGGGTCTCATATCGAAAGGTTTGGGAAAGTGGTGCTGGCCAGCGGCAAGATGTGTACCATATGCCTTACGGTATGGAACTTACCACCGTAGTCCGGCAGTCCGGATCACTCTGGAAAATAAAACCGTCAAACTCCGTGGCAGTTCGGAGCGGAGCTTGGTCAGGGCAGTCATCAATATGAGGAGAGAACTCTCGTGGCACTGAAAGTTGGAAGTCACCTTCGCGCACCGTCGACGAGTTGCGAGGTCGTCGTCGTTCGAGGCACCGATGATGACGGTGTCGTCGCCGCCGCCGGCGCTTCTATGAGCACCGATGCCGCCGCTGGGGAATCGAACCCTGACGGCCCTGTGCTGGCAATGGGAAAGCGCTATACCGATGTGGATTCGGGCATCGAACTTCTCGTCGTCAAACCCGGAACCGGACCGTTGACCTTCGCCGATCGCGAACTGAACTTGAAGTCGGCAAAAGCACTGCCGGCGTCGGACTGAAAGAGTTCTGAACATGAATCTCCTGACACTCCTCGACATGGTCGCGGGCGGAAACGGCGACATCACGCTGCTCGGAACACGTGCTGAGGGGCTCACCGGTCAGCAGCTCCAGCAGCAAGCACTCGCCGCGGCCACCCTCGTACGCGAAGCCTCCGCAGACACAGTCATCTTTCTCGGCGGCAACGGTCCGGCGTTTCCCGTCGCGCTCTTCGCGTCCGCGTATGCCGGCGTGCCGTTCCTGCCTATCAACTTTCGACTCAGTAGCGATCAGATCGACGAGATCATCAGCCGTTCGACGTCGCCGTTGATCGTCACCGACAACCCCGAACGCGCTGCTACGTCGAACGCGATCACCACCGAGGACTTTCTGTTCCGGTCCGTCACTACCGAACCTCTGGCCGACCCCGCCGATCCCGACGTGGAGGACATCGCAGTCCTCCTTATGACCAGCGGTACCACTGCAGCTCCCAAAAGTGCAGTACTGCGGCACCGGCACCTGACGTCCTACGTTCTCGGTTCTGTCGAATTCGCTTCTGCCGAGCCGACCGACGCCACGATCGTCAGTGTCCCGCCGTATCACATTGCAGCAGTTGCGAATCTGCTTTCGAACTTGTTCGCCGGTCGTCGCATCGTGTACCTCGATCAGTTCACTCCACGCCAGTGGCTCGACACCGTGAAGTCGGAGCGTATTTCCAACGCGATGGTCGTTCCCACGATGCTCGTTCGGATCGTGCGCGAGTTGCTCGCCGCCGGGGAAACCGGCCCGGCATCGTTGAAGGGTCTTTCGTACGGCGGTGCCAAAATCTCGGCCCCCGCTCTGGCCAAAGCTCTGGAACTGTTCCCCGACACAGGCTTCGTCAATGCGTATGGCTTGACGGAAACCGCATCGTCCATCGCAGTGCTCGGACCCGACGATCACCGCGATGCGCTCGCCAGTGACGACCCGAATGTCCGTGCGCGGCTGGCATCTGTGGGTCGGGCGCTTCCCACAGTCGAAATCGAAGTACACGATGCTGACGGATCACCCTGTGCGCCAGGGGAAGTGGGTGACATCGTTGTGCGCGGTCCGCAGGTGGCCGGCGAGTATCTCGAAGCCGGTTCACTCGTCGATCCGAACGGATGGTTCCCCACCCGCGATCTCGGTCATCTGGACTCCGACGGTTTCCTCTTCGTCCAGGGCCGAGCAGACGACACGATCATCCGCGGCGGTGAGAACATTGCTCCCGCTGAGATCGAGGCTGCCCTTGCCGCGCACGAGTCGGTTGCCGACTGTGCTGTCGCGGGGATCCCGGACGCAGAGTGGGGACACCGTATCGCTGCGTTCGTCGTCGCCCAGCCTGGCCACGCCACGGACGCGAATGCACTGCGCGCTTGGGTGCGATCCCAGCTTCGAAGCTCGAAAACGCCGGACGACGTGATCTTTCTGGACGAGCTGCCTACGACACCGACCGGGAAGATCCTTCGACGCAACCTCGTAGCGTCTGTCGTGTCCGACGCGCCGGCCTGATCGAACGGTGGTGCCGACGAATGCCCCGTCCGATTCGGACGGGGCATTCGTCGTTACCACCGCCCTGGTACCGACAGTGTGTACCGAAGTATCGGAAGTACGCACCGAGAAAGTCGACCCCATCCGATTGGAAAGGGCCGGCTTCCTTCGCTGTGGTGTCAGCGACCGCGTTTGACGTCCTTGAAAGGAACGTCACGATCGGCTGCATATTCTCGTGGCATCTGCAGTAGACGTTCGCTGATGATGTTGCGTGACATCTCGCTGCTGCCACCGCCGAGACTAGCACCCTGACGGGACAGGTAGTGCTGGCCCATATCGGCGGCGCCGCGTTCACCCAACGGCCCCACAACTGACTCGCTGCCTGCGAGCTCGAGTGCGACATCGCTGTTGAGCCAGTCGGTTTCAGCGTGGAACAGCCGGATCAATGACATGGCCGGACCCGGCATCTCACCGGATTCGACAGCACCGGTGACTCGCTTGATCAGCTGGTCTTGAACTGTGCGGTGTGCGTAGGCCTCGCCGACGCGTTCGCGAACCCGCACATCGTGATTCTGACCGGTCGCCTTCGCCAACTCTACGAAATCCAGTGACGCATTGCGGGTGTCGAGCACGCCGACACCGCTCGAGTACTGCGATCCACCGCCCACTGCGGTTCGCTCGTGAAAGAGCTGCCGTGAAGCAACCGACCAACCGTCATTGACCTCACCTACGACGCAATCGGCAGGAATGACAACGTTATCGAAGAATTCCTCACAGAATTCCGTGGATCCGTTGACCTGCTTGATTCGACGAATCGTCACGCCGGGCGAATCGACCTTCAGCAGGAACATGGTCAAACCGCGATGTTTGGGTGCATCCCAGTCGGTGCGTGCCAGGCACAGTGCCCAATCGGCCGCGTATGCACTCGTGCTCCAGGTCTTCGCGCCGTTGAGGATCCATTCGTCCCCGTCGCGCTCCGCTCTGGTGATCAGCCCGGCGAGATCGGAGCCACCGCTGGGCTCGGACAGGAACTGCACCAGGATTTCGTCACCGCGAATGGCAGCGCCGATGCGGTCCCGCTTCTGCTGCTCGTTTCCCATGTCGAGAATGGTGGGCGCACAGATGGTGAAGGTGGGGACATTGAGCAGCAACGGCAGCTCGTAGCCTATGGCTTCCTCGGTGAACGCCTCCTGATGCGCAGGGGTGAGACCAAGGCCGCCGTATTCGACCGGGTAACAGATACCGGCGAACCCGCCGGCGTAGAGCATCTTTTGAAGTTCGCGGGTGCGTAGCCACATTGCATCGTCGTCGCCTTCGGGTGCAGCAGGTGCATCCGGATCGAACCGCGGCATGTTCGCAGCGAGCCAGCCTCGTGCGCGCAAGCGGAAGTCTTCGACGCTTTCTGTCGTCACAGCCATGATGTTCGGTCCCTTCTAGAGTTCGAGGTAGTCGGCGATCGAACGCCGGTGATCTTCCGGCGTTCCCAACAGTTCGCGGTTCAGTAGGGCACGGCGCAGGAACAGATGCAGATCGTGCTCCCACGTGATGCCGATCCCGCCGTGCATCTGCACGCAGTCCTGAATGATCTGCGCGGATCGCCATCCGACGTAGGACTTCGCCACGCTGACGAGGTATCCCGCGTCGTCTGCACGGTTCTGGACTGCTTCCGCGGCACCGTCGACGGTTGCGTGGCACGCTTCGAGCCACATCTTCATGTCTGCGAAGCGATGCTTGAGTGCCTGATACGACGCGAGTGGACGGCCGAACGAGTAGCGGTCGAAGGCCCACTGCACGGTGAAGTCGAAGACGGTGTCGAGCAGTCCGACCGTCTCGGCGACCTGGAGAAGGTTGGCTACCTGAATCTGACGGTGGATGAGGGCCACTGTCGTGTCGACATCTCCGACTGCAGTGTCGATACCAACCTCGGCGTTGTCGAACTCGACCGACGCGTATTGCTTGACCAGGTCGATCGAGCGCGAGCGAGTCACGCTCACACCCGGCACGTCTGCATCGACCAGAAACTGAAGGGGGCCTGCATCGGTCAGTGCGGTGACCAGGAAGGTGTCGGCCTGCGGACCGGCTTCGACGCGGTCCTTGACTCCGTTCAACACGTAACCTTCTGCGGTGGCGGAGGCGGTCACTGTCGGAGCATGGGGAGCCCAGGCATTGCCCGGCTCGTAGACCGTCCAGGTGGCGATCTTTTTACCAGAGATCAGTTCCTCGATCTCCTTGGTGTGGTCGGGACCGGTGCGCGCATCCACGAGTGCCGCTAGAACGACGTTCACCGGATGCAAAGGCCCAGGGGCAACGCCACGGCCGAGTTCCTCGGCCACCGCAACGAGGTCGAGAATGCCATTGCCTGTGACGCTGCCACCCCCGAGATCCTCTGGCACCTGGAGGGCAGTCCAGCCCAATTCGGCGCCTTTGGTCCACCACGAACGCTCAAATGAGCTGTCTTCGTCTGCGAGAGCTCGCACTCGGCTTATGGGTGTTTCTTTGGAGAGAAAAGACTTGGTTGTTGCTCGGAACAGCTTGTGTTCCGAGGACGTGTCCACTGTCATTCGGTTAACCCCTTCTGTTCCTCCACCGATCACACCCGACAGTACGAAGGGCTAAGGACCCGGGAGGAAACGTATCGACGGCTCTTGATTCGGTCGAAAGACCGTGGCAACGACCGAAAGTAGTCGCCACCAGCAGAATGCGCCGCCGACACGTCATTGTCAAATGCCTTACGGTAAGACTAACGGAATAGTATTCTATTGGGACGTTCAGAAGAGAGAAGGCATCATGGACACAGTGGATCTGGGCTCTGCGGCCGACGTACGCCGCCAGTTGTCCGAGTACGGATACCTTCCGGACGAACACATCGCCGGAACAGTCCATCTCGCAGCCGCATTGGGAAAGCCTGTACTGGTCGAGGGACCCGCAGGGACCGGTAAGACAGAACTCGCCAAGAGCGTTGCCGCGATCACCGACGCACGGCTGATCCGACTGCAGTGCTACGAGGGCCTCGACGAATCACGGGCCCTCTACGAATGGGACTACCGAAAGCAGCTTCTCGCTATCCAGGCCGCGCGATCGGCCGACGATGCCGGCGCCATCGATGCCGGAATATTCGACGAGAAGTTTCTACTCACTCGTCCACTACTCGAGGCCATTCGAGCCAAGGACCGGGTAGTTCTCCTGATCGACGAGGTCGATCGATTAGACATCGAGACCGAAGCGCTCTTGCTGGAGATCCTGTCGGACTTCCAGGTATCCATCCCCGAACTGGGTACTGTGGTCGCCACACAGAAACCGTTGATATTCCTGACGTCGAACAACACACGCGATTTGTCGGAAGCACTCAAACGCCGATGCCTGTACCTCCATGTTGGCTACCCGAGCGCCGAACGCGAACGCGACATCGTGATGTCCAAGGTTCCAGGTATCACCGAGCACGTTGCCGGCCAGGTCACCGCGGTGGTGAATTCTCTCCGTTCGATGAATCTCAAGAAGAAGCCGTCCATCTCCGAAACCCTCGACTGGGCACGCACTCTCGTACTACTCGGCACCGAGGAGGTCGACGTGCAGACTGTCGTGTCACATCTGCACGTCCTCCTCAAGTACCAGTCCGATATCGAGTCGACTACCGCGGAACTCGGCACAGCCCATGTCTGAGTACGTGTCAGACCGCCGTCCGCGAACGGACGAAGTCCGTCACGGCATTCAGGGCACGGTAGTCCGCGCTCGTAGCGAAGTGGTCTACCCCCGGAAGGGATACCAGCGTCGAACTCCGCAGGGCGGAAAGGAGATTCGTGGCCGGACCCACGTCGTCACGCTCCCCCAGCACGACCAGAACATCTGCGTCGATCGAGCCCAGCGCGCCAGTGTCCGGTTGACGAGGAACCGCGCGCACGAACTTGGCGATCGATCCGAGGTCGTTACCTGCGGCGCGGGCCGTCCGGGCCATGAAGGCCAGGGCGGGGTCCTCGATGTCTCCATCGGACTCGAAAGCGTCGGCGATGGCGCGCAAACCCGAACCGTCGTTCCACATTCCATCGCCGACTCCGAGCAGAGCGAGGTTTCGGAACTGCGAAGGTTCACGGACGGCGCTGCGCAACAGCATCAGCGAGCCGGCAGAGAATCCCACGGCGGTATCGATGCCGTGTGTTCTCGCCATGTCGAGCAAGGCGGCGAGGGCGTCGTCGTCGTTGCCCGGCTCTACGGTGGATCCCGAATGGCCGGGAAGGGCGAAACCAACTGCTTCGTAGCCCATTTCTCCGACGGCATCAGGCCACCCACTTCTTTCCCAGTTGTTGCTGTAATTCGATGCGAGCCCGTGCACGAACAGAATCTTGGAAGAGGTCATACCCGCATACTAGACGCAATTACTTTGTTGCACAGCTTGTCTCACGGAAACCGGGCCGTCTCGTGTTGACTGCCATCGAAGGACTCGTCGGAGAACTCAGGCGCATGCAGGTACCGATCTCGACTAGCGAGGTGCTCGACGCAATGCGGGCAGTCACCGTCACCGACATCTCGGCTCGAGCTGAGTTCAAATCGGCGATTCGGGCTTGCCTCGTCAAATCCGAAGACCACCGCCATGCGTTCGATACGGTTTTCGAGCTGTACTTCGCTCCTCCTGTCTCCGACTCGGCGGAAGATTCGGGCAACGGTCGACTCGTCGCCCCGCTGGAGTCGTTGTCCGACGCCGAACTTCGCGAAATTCTAGTCGATGCAGCAGCCTTCGAAGGGGACACGCTCCTGCGTGAGATCGCGAATGTCACCGTCGACCGGCACGCAGGAATTCAGCCGGGACGGGCCGTCGCCGGGACGTTCTACACCTATCGAGCCATGCGCGCGATGGGAGCTGATTCTCTTGTCGCGGACATTCTTTCACGAAGCAGACACGACGACCGTCCGATGTCCGGGCTCGCAACGCGAATGGCACGCGAGCACGCAGAGAATCGGGTCGAACGCTTTCGCCAACTCGTCGAGAGCAGAATTCGAATCGCGCTCGTTGCCGACCGCGGCGCTGATGCCGTCGCAGCCACACTTCGCACCCCACTACCCGAAGACAGCGACTTCTTGACCGCGTCCTCGGAACAGATCGCAGCGATGCGCACTGTCATGGACCCACTCGGCCGCAAACTCGGCTCCGCACTAACCGACAAACGAAAGCGATCCGGCCGTCAGGTAGTCGACATCCGACGCACCATCCGAGGGTCGATGTCAACCGGCGGAATCCCCTTGAACCTGAAAATGGCAGAACCACGGCCCAGCAAGCCGAAACTCGTTGTTCTCGCCGATATCTCCGGATCAGTGGCCACTTTTGCAGAATTCACACTGCGCTTGATGTCGGCGCTACGAATGGAATTTGCATCCCTTCGATCGTTCGTATTTATCGACGGGGTGGACGAGGTGACACACATCTTCGCCGAGGCCGGCACCATCGTCGAAGCCTCCGCCCGCATCAACAACGAAAAACTCGGAGTCTGGCTCGACGGCCGGTCGGACTACGGGCACGCACTGGAGGATTTCGCCGATCGATGCCTCCACGACCTCGACAGCCGCAGTACAGTTTTGATTCTGGGCGACGCACGCAACAACTACCACAACCCACGCGCGGACATTCTCGATGCGGTTCGCACCAGAGCAGGGCACCTCTACTGGCTCAACCCGGAAAAACAGGTGCTGTGGAACAGCGGGGACTCGGTGATCTCCGAGTACTCCAAGCACTGCGACGAAGTACATGAATGTCGAAACATCAGACAACTCGCCGCCTTCGTCGAAGCACTCGACTGATGTCAACACCGAACCAGGAAGAGGATTTACACATGACGACACTCGTCTCCGAAGCCATGCACTCCGCAGTCGGACGGACGGTGACCGAACGATCGAGCCACCCGATCTCCGAGTCGGATATCCGTAAATGGGCGTTAGCCGTCTACTGGCCTGCAGAGCCTCCTCGTCTGTACTTGGACGCCGAGTATGCCGCAACCACAAAATGGTCCGGAGTCGTGGCACCAGAGGAATTCAACCCCTTCGCCTGGTCCGTTGCACACACGTCACCGTCCGCCGACTCCGCCGAATCAGGCACGGACGCCAACGATCCGGACCGGCTCGAGAAGGCACTGGGCATCGTCGGGCCCGGGCTGAAGTTCCAACTGAACGGTGGTCTCGTGACCGAGTACGGCGAACGGATGCGCCCCGGCGATGTAATCACCGGAACCGAGAGCCTGCACGAATACCGCGAGCGCGACGGAAAGCTCGGCTCCATGCTGTTCACCACTATCGAAGATCTCTGGACAAACCAGCACGGCTCGGTGGTCAAGCGAACCCTGATGACGCTCATCCGGCATTGACCGTACCGGGAACACAACGAAAGCGAGTAATCATGACCAACACCCAGACAACCACCATCCCCACGGTAGGAGAAGAACTTCGGCCCTTCACCAGGGACACCGGGTTCGCCACGTGGAACCGCTACGCAGCGGTCAACGACGAGTTCGTGCCGATCCATATGGATGACGAGGCAGGCCGGATTGCAGGCCAGAGCGGCGCTTTCGGCATGGGAAACCTACAGTGGTCCTATCTGCACAATCTCATCCGCCAGTGGGCGGGTGATGATGCGGTGATCCTGTCCGTCAGTTGCCAGTTCCGCAAGCCCAACACGAAGGGGCCCGTGACCGCGCATGGTCGGGTCTCCTCGGTGAGAAGCTCCGACGCAGGTACTGAGGTCTCTCTCGACATCTGGACCGAGGACGGCGTCGGCGACAAGCTGGCACCCGGATCAGCCACTGTCCTGTTGCGTTGATCTTGTTCCTCAACGACTTCGGGGTGTGTCGCGAGATCTTGCGACACACCCCGAAGTCATGTGCTGAGGATCAGACCTCGAACGGATCGTTGGGGATGGTTTCCGTACTGAAGAAGTACGGCGCGTTATGGCAATCGTCCGGGTTCGCTGCGAGCAGCGTGGGACGAATACGAGTGGTCCGAACTCCCTTGAGGTTCAACCACTTCTCCGCCGAGTCGAGGTCACCGACGCGGAATGTCACGCCGTAGATCATGTTGCCCCACTGGTCTACATGGCGGCCCAGATCGGAGTCCGTGTTGAGCGGTTGCGCGAGCTGAAGCAAGCAATCTCCCAGCTGGACGATCTGAAACTTGGTCTGCAGGTCGTCGTCGATCCCGGAATGGACCGGAACCGCCTGGATCACGTCGACATACGTGTGTACCGCAGCATCGAGATCCTTGACACCGAGTGTCACGTAGTTGGCCCGCTCGATGGTGAGCGGGTGGCTACGCCACAGCTTCACCTGGGAAGACCATGTTCCGAGCTGGCGGGGATCGTCTGGCATGTCCGTGCGACACAGCTCAACCATCAGCCCCGCCGTATCGCGCGGACTCGGGTAGAAGTACATCGTCTCCGGGTCCATCTCTTCGATCTTTCCGCCACCGGGCTTGCCGATGTACACGCCACGCTCGATGAGCCTGTTGCCGATGGCAACCAGGTCGTCGACCTTGTAGCCTACCGAGTGGAGGTGCTTGCCGTACTTGGTGTAGAATTTGCCGACTGGTTTGGTCGGATCGGCGGGCAGGTTCGGCGCCATCGTCTCGACGCAGAAGTCCGAGACCTGAATCAAGCCGGCCCAGCGATCCTCCACCTCGAGCCACTGCGGTTCGTCGACGCCCATGAACATCAGTCCGCCGAACACGTCCTCGTAGAACTTGTTCAGCGTGGGAACGTCGTCTGTCATGTGCACCATGTGAATCATCAGGCCGATACCGTGGTCGCCGGTCTTCTGGACAATCTTCTCCATGTCACTTCTCCTGTCGTGTCGTGCTATTGCCGTGGAAAATTAGATAGCGGTGAGGAATTCGACCACCGGGGGGTGATCGGTCACGTTCATCGTGTCCGTCATGGAGACTCGTCCTTCGCTGACTGCGCCCTGCAGCGCTGCGGCCGCTGCGTCGGCGTCGGCGTCGTCGATCTCATAGATTGCGACATAACGTGGCAGTGCCTGATCGCCGGCGGCCGGGTCGAGAACCCGATAGCGACCTACGGAGGTGATCGCCGGGATGGCAGCGCGCACGTCGGGAATGTGAATCTCGTCGTACCAACGGCCGAACTCCGCGTCGACCTCGACGCTCGATGGACTGCTGGATGCAAGCAATATCGCTTTCGCCATGATGTGGCCTATTCCTTTTCGATCGGGTTTTCGAAATATCAGGTCGATACGGTCGCGTCGACGATCGTCAACGCGCCGACTGTCATCGAATCGAGTCGAGCATTTCGGTTACCGGCATCTCCCCGACGGATGCTCTCGACGATGTACCGACGTACGTCCGCACTCGTCTCTTGGATACGGCAGTCCGCGAAGCCCGTCGCGACGAGTTCGGCAGCCGTCGGTTCGAAGGAGCGAGCGAGCTCGGTCGCCTTTGTCGGGTCGCGATAGAGAACTGCAGCGCCGGCCTCGGGGCCGATCACCCAGAACAGCGAGTGTTCAAGCATCCCAACATGATCTGCGTGAGCCAATGCCATCGCCCCGCCACTTCCTCCTTCTCCCACCACCACGCACACACTCACACTGGACAGTGCCGCCATAGCTGTCAGGGTGTGCCCGATCTCGTGAGCGATGCCGCCAGCTTCTGCTGTCGGTGACGGATCTGCGCCGGGCGTGTCCACGAAGGTCACCAGAGGAAGACGAAGGCGATCCGCGAGTGCGATGGCACGCCTGGCCAGTCGGAACGCGCCCGGACCAGGAAGGCCGGTGCCGCCGCCTCGATGGAAGCGATCCATCGCGACGACGACAGCACGTTCGCCGTCGATAGTGGCAATGCCCGCTCGAATCGACGGATCGGTGCCGTGGAGATCGATCCACGAATCGGTCGACCGGGCAGCCCAATCCAGACCCGATGCGCGCGTGTGGGATCGAACGACGTCGATCCTCGCTCGTGTGTCGAGGGCCCCGGCCTTCATCGATTCCGCGCCCAGCGTACGACGCGATGGCAGTCTCAGCGGCGGCGCAGGCGCCACTCCCAGGATCGCTTCCAGTCGGAGCTGCTGATCTTCTTCCGGCACCAGGTCGTCGACCAAGCCGTTGGCATAGGCCGACTCCGCGGTGTGCGAAGTGGCAGGAGGGCGAAATCCGGTGACCTGTTCCACCACCCGGGGGCCTCCGAACCCGATTACTGCACCCGGAGTCGCGATCCGCACGTCTGCTCCGGACGCCCACGATGCGTAGACGCCACCCGTCGTGGGGTTCCGCAAAGCTGCAGCAGTCATCAGTCCGGCACGACGATGTTCGACGAGCGCCGAACTTGTCCGCGCCATCTGAACTAGAGAGAACATCCCTTCCTGTAGCCGAGCGCCGCCGCTACTGACCCGGTACGCCACCGACAATCCTCGGTCGGTCGCGCGATGGAAGGCGCGCACGATACGTTCGCCCGCAACGACGCCCATCGTTCCGCCTTGCCTGGAGAAGTCGCAATCGATCAGCACGTAATCCCCTGCCGCACCGGAGACAGTTCCGCACCGAACCGACTCGGCCACAGGAGGCTCGTACTCTGGAAAGGACAGTGGATCCATCGACACCAGGTCGCGGTCCCACTCTTCGAGGAACCGAGTCTCGAGATGGAAGGACTCGTCCGAGGTGCCTATCGCCGATTCTGCCACTGTGATTCAGCTCGAATACGTGTAGAAACCGCGTCCGGTCTTGCGCCCTAACCAGCCGAGGCGGACATACTGTTTGAGCAGCGTCGGAGGCTGGTAGCGGGGATCCTTGTATTCCTCGTACATCGAGGCGGCCATGTCGTGCACGATGTCGAGACCGATGAGATCGCTGAGAGCGAAGGGCCCCATCGGGTGGTTGAACCCGAGCTTGATGACATCGTCGATCGATTCCATATCCGCGACACCCCGTTCGAACGCGCGAATAGCGTCTACCAGGTATGGAACGATCAGGAGGTTTCCGATGAAGCCGGGGACATCATTGACGATCACCGGGCTCTTCCCCAGCGCCTTGGCGAAATCGACCAGTACGGCAACGTTGTCTGCGTCGGTGACCGGAGTCTTGATCACCTCGACGAGCTTCATGGACGGTACCGGATTGAAGAAGTGGAATCCCACAACGGATTCGGGTCGCCTCGTGGCCGCGGCGAGGACCACCAGCGGAATGGTCGAGGTATTCGAAGCGATGTACGCGCCGGGAGCCACCAACGCGTCGATGTCTCCCAGAACCTTCTTTTTCAGCTCGACGTCCTCGAACACGGCTTCGATGACCAAGTCGGCGTCTGCTACCGCAGAGAAGTCTGTTGTAATCGAAATTCGTTGTAGCGCTTCGGATAATTCTGCTTCGTTGATCTTTCCTCGGTCGGCGGTAGCACGCAATCCTGCCTCGATCCGTTGCTGCGCCGCGCTCGCTGCCTCGCTCGAGGTTTCGATGCCGACGGTCTCGAAGCCGAACCGCGCAGCGGTTTGGACGATACCGCCTCCCATGGTTCCGCAGCCAACCACTGCAATCCGCTTGATTTCCACTGCCACTCTCCTCTGAAAGCACTGCATATGACCTACCGGTAAGTGTTACGGTAAGAAAAACGATAACAGAGCGAACAAGCCTTGGACAGAAACGGAGAAAATTGATCGAGAGGCACGACAATCCCTCTCGCAGAATCCAGTCCCGACCGCGAAGCCACGCTCCCCACCCCCGAAAGGCACGTCAATGACCCGCGAGAACGCTGCAACTCTCTTCATCGACGGCAGATGGCAACCATCCTCGGAACACAGACAGTTCGACGTCGTGGATCCCGCTACCGACACCCCTTTCGGTAGTGCATCGGACGGCGGAAGAGCGGACGCCCACGCCGCGATCGATGCTGCCGCGCGCGCATTCGACTCCTGGGCGGGCGAGACGGCGTACGCACGCTCCGCCGCGCTTCTACGAGCCCATCGACTGATGACCGAGCGCGCCGACGACCTGGCCGCGCTGATGACCCGCGAGCAGGGCAAGCCGCTGCGCGCGGCACGCAACGAAGTCAACTACGGCGCCGATTTCCTGATCTGGTTCGCCGAAGAGGCGAAACGTGTGTACGGCAGCATGATTCCGTCTCCACGTGCCGACCACCGATTGTCCGTGCTACGCCAACCTGTAGGTGTCGTAGCCGCTATCACCCCGTGGAACTATCCAATCTCGATGATCACCCGTAAGGTCGCACCGGCCGTCGCCGCAGGGTGCACGATCGTCCTCAAACCCGCCGAACAGACACCCCTGTGCGCCGTGGCGATGTTCAAGATCTTCGAAGAGGCCGGACTCCCCGCAGGCGTGGTAAACCTCGTCACCTCCAACCACCCCGAAGAAGTCGGAGACGTACTGCTCGAGTCTCGAACGGTGCGGAAGCTGACGTTCACAGGCTCGACCTCCGTCGGCCGGACCCTTGGCGCACAAGCAGCGAAGACGATGAAGCGTGTCTCGATGGAACTCGGCGGACACGCACCCTTTCTCGTCTTCGAGGACGCCGACATCGAGCATGCCGCGAAGGGAGCAGCCCTGGTGAAGTTCCTCAATACCGGCCAAGCCTGCATCTGCCCGAACCGAATCTTCGTACAGGCCGGCGTATACGACAAGTTCGTCGATGTCTTCTCCGCGCGAGTGAAAGCGATGAAAGTCGGCAATGGAGCGACGCCGGGAACCTCTATCGGCCCGCTCATCGACACCGACGCAATGGACAAGATGTCACGCCAGGTCGACGACGCAGTGACTAAGGGGGCTCGGGTGCTCGCCGGCGGTCACCGAGTCGACGTCGACGGAGCGGGCGGGCAGAACTTCTACGCCCCCACGGTATTGGTGGATGTGACCGAGGACATGGAGATCTACCGCGAAGAGACATTCGGTCCGATCGCGGCGATCATCGCATTCGACGACGAGGCGGAGGCAATCGCCAAGGCGAACGACACCGACTACGGTCTCGCCTCGTACGTATACACCGACGACCTGCGCCGGGCCGTAAGAGTGACCGAAAAGCTACGTTTTGGCATCGTGGGCGTCAACGACATCAACCCCACTGCCGCTGCCGCGCCATTCGGCGGCATCAAGGACAGTGGACTGGGGCGTGAGGGCGGCGCCCAGGCTCTCGATGAGTATCTCGACGTGAAACTCGTGGGCATGAGCCTGTGAGTAACGCGCACAATGAAGCGAGGGATGAAATGACACAACGTAATTCGGTGATCGTTACGGGCGGCACCGGCGGACTCGGAACGGCAGTGACGACGCTACTGCTCGACAAAGGCTGGCGGGTGATCGTGCCGTGGATCGCCGAGGAAGAAGTCGATCGCCTGGCCCGGCATACCGACAATCCCGATCTGGTTCTGACACAGGCCGATCTATTCGACCCGTCCGGGACCGAAGCAGTTGCCGCACTGGCCAGTTCGGATGCATCAGCGCCGCTGAACGCTGTGGTCAATCTCGTCGGAGGTTTCGCGATGGGTCCGCGAGTGCACGAGAGTCCGATCGAGGACTTCGAACACCAACTTCAGCTCAACCTGCGGCCGACCTACGCGACGACGAAGGCTGCGATTCCGCACCTTATCGCTGCTGGAGGGGGGTCCATCGTCGCGATGTCGACCAAGGCTGCATCTTCTCCGTTTGCAGGTGCCTCCGGTTATGTCACGGCCAAGGCCGGCGTACTCGCCTTGATGGCAGCGCTGGCAGTGGAGTACAAGGCGGATGGTATTCGGGCGAACGTACTGATGCCGACCGTGATCGACACTCCGGGTAATCGTGCCGGACAGCCGAACGCCGACCGAAGCAACTGGGTTGCCCCCGAGCGCATCGCGCAGGTCATCGCATTTCTCGTCGGCCCCGATTCCGACGCCATTTCCGGTGCTCAGATTCCCCTTCCGGGTGTCGGCTGAACGATCCGTCCAAAAAACTCGAGCAGGCCACGGCGTAGTTAACCCGTGGCCTGCTCGTCACATATCGACCTGCTACGTCCTCAACGCATACGACACGATGGAATGAGTGAAGACCTTTCCCGTGTTCCCGATGGTCCGAACCCGCATGACCGACAGGTTTCTGCCTCGATGGACGGCCTCGGCGACCACTGTCACCTTGTCGCCCACGTTTGCTGGGCGCAAGAAACTCGTGCGCAACGACAACGGGCACCAGCGAGCTGCGCCGCCGTCGAGTGCGGCCACCGCCACGTAATCCGACAGTGTCGCCAGTACCCCGCCGTGCATCACCTGACGCGGATTGTTCAGCCACGGTGCGGCAGCGACCTGCAGCAGGGCACCAGTGTGTGTGAGCTCGGGAATACCGCAGAACATGTCCGTCAACGTCGCCGTCGGATCGGGGCCGGGAATATCGAGAGGCTCCGACGGACTGTGGCCACTCGGAATGGGAAAGAACCGACCCCACAAAGTTCCCGTCACGCAAATATTGCCGGATGAGTCGCGCACATCACCACGCGTCAGCCCTCCCGAGTTGTCGATCTGCATCAACTCGCTCACGGCCTTCAATTCCGGACCGTCCCACGCCGTATTCGGGATGAAGTCCAGGGAGAGTTCGGATGTGGCCATTCCCAGCACTGGGCTGGGACGGCGGACGAACAGCGGACCGCACAGAACGCTGTCCATCATGACCGCTACGGCGCTCGGGTAGTGCACCCCCTCTGCGTCGGTCGTCCATGGACCGACGCGCATACCCAGGCCCGTTTCGCCCCAGTCGTCCCGTCGATCGATCGCGAACAAGGTCTGCGGAGTGTGCTCGGCGAAACGTCGCGCAGCGTCACTGGTCAGGATCTCGACACCGCGGGGATGTACAGGCACCTGGACACCTGATTCGATCGCCATCAGGGCACTTCGATGATCACGGCGCCTGCCTGACCACCACCGGCACACATCGCAGCAACGCCGATGCCACCTCCTCGACGACGCAGTTCGTAGATCAAGGTAGTGAGCATTCGCGCTCCCGATGCCGCGACCGGGTGACCGAGTGAACAGCCGCTCCCACTGAAGTTCACCAGTTCCTCGTCGATCCCGAGCTCCTTGCACGCTCCGACAGGAACCGAGGCGAAGGCCTCGTTGATCTCCCACAAGGCGACATCGGCCACGTTGATTCCGGCACGCGACAACACTTTCGGAATGATGCGGATCGCACCGAGGCCGGTGTCCTTGGGGTCGATCCCCAGTGCCGCCCACGCACGTACAGTGGCCATGGCGGTCAGCCCCTCGGACTTCGCGAGCTCCGCGCTGGTCAGAGCGAGTGCTGATGCCGCGTCGTTGACACCACTGGAGTTGCCCGCAGTGATGTTGAAGCCCTCGATCTCAGGATGAAGAACCCTCAGCGAGGCCAACTTTTCTAATGTCGACCCGCGACGCGGATGCTCGTCGACAGCGAACTCCACGATGTCACCATCTGCGTTGGCTACCTTCAGCGGAACGATTTCGTCGATGAACTTGCCTGCATCGATCGCGGCAATTGCGCGCTGATGAGACCGAAACGCCCACTCGTCGAGTTCCTCACGGGTCAATCCGAGTGCGCGAGCGGTGTTCCAACCCACGGTGATGGACATGTCGCGGTTGGGGGCATCGGCGCGATCGGGGTGTGTCGGGGGCATCCATCCGTCGTTGTATTCGTCGACGGTGCCCAACACACGTTGGGAGAGTTTCGGGCCCGTCGAAGCTGACATCACACCACCGGCAACGACGGCGTCTTCCATGCCGGACATGATGTTCGCCGCTGCATTGCCCACAGCGGTAAGGCTGCCTGCACAGTGACGATTCACTGCCTGCCCGGACACCGTCGTGAGTCCTGCGTTCACTGCGGCGTACCGAGCGAGATCTCCCCCGCCGTAACCCGACTCCGCGAAGATGACATCGCCGAATCGCGAAGGCTCGAGTCCGGACCGTCGCACGGTCTCTTCCAGAACTGTGGTGGCGAGCTCCTCCGCTGGGGTGTTCTTGAGGGATCCCTTGTACGCGGTTCCTATTGCGGTGCGTGCGGCACTGACTATCACGGCGTCCGACATGATAAATCCTCACTGTCTGCGGGGGCGCACCGACGACTCGCATTCTGTCGACTACACCCTAATTGTCTGTTCGGTATTTAATACCGTAATACCAACAGTATAGTACTGGCGAGGGCCGGGGAACTGATTTCGATCAGTAGATCGTTGCCGATCGAATATCGTCCCGAGCCCCGTCTACAGCACCGCTCGCCGAGCGGTATGCAATCAGGAGGATCCATGGAACTGGCAGGAAGTTCAGCACTCGTCACCGGAGGCGCAGGCGGATTCGGTGAAGCAACGGTTCGACGGCTAGTCGATGCCGGCGCCAAGGTGGTCATTGCCGAACTGTCCGACGAGAAGGGCGAGGCACTTGCAGCGCAGCTCGGAGACAGTGTTCGCTACGTCAAAACCGATGTCACCGATGAAGATTCCGTCGCCGCCGCTATCGCGGCTGCGCGTGAGTTAGGACCATTGCGAACGACGGTCATCGTGCACGGTGGCCCGGCAGCAGGCAAGCGCATTATCAACCGTGAAGGCAAGCCATACCCGTTGGCCACGTTCAAGCGGACGGTCGACATCTTCCTCAGCGGAACATTCAATGTCCTGAGCCAGGCGGCGGCTGCAATGTCGTCGAACGAGCCCCTCGATTCGGGTCAGCGCGGGGTCATCATCACCACGGCGTCGATCGCCGGGTACGAAGGTCAGGTCGGTCAGTCCGACTATTCCGCGGCCAAGGGAGGCGTCATCGGACTCAATCTCGTGGCAGCGCGCGACCTCGCACCAATCGGTGTACGGACGATGTGCATCGCACCGGGAACATTCTTCACTCCCGCCTACGGCATGGAAGAGGCCGAGGCGCAGGCGAAGTGGGGGCCGGGCGTGCCCAACCCCAAGCGAATGGGTCACGCGGACGAGTACGCACGGCTGGCGCTGCATATCGCCGAGAACGATTACCTCAACGGCGAGGTCATTCGCATCGACGGTGCGCAGCGGTTCAATATCTGATCTCACGCTCTGCTGACCGAAGCAGCGGTGCCGACCATCGTGGATGATGATCAGCACCGCTGCTTCGTCTGAAGTCAGTCAGATGTCAGCGTCCGACCCAGACGGGTGCTCGCTTTTCCGCGAAAGCAGCGGGCCCCTCCTTGGCGTCTACCGAGGCGGACGTGGAGCGGGACTCGACCGAAGTCATCTCCCAACCGGCTTCCTCTGCCGGTCGCCGACCGTCCGGCAACTGACCGAGTGCAATTCGCTTGTGCGCCTGAACCGACAGAGGCGCATTGGCCGCGATCTGCTCTGCGAGCTCGAGCGCGGAATCGAGTAGTTGATCGGATGGTACGACCCTGTTGATCAGATGGAGCTCGAGAGCGCGCTCCGCAGTGACGGGTTCGCCGGTCAGCAACATTTCCATAGCAACGACAGACGGAATCCTGGCAGCCAGACGAAATGCTCCGCCTGCGCCTGCGACCAAACCGCGCTTCGCTTCGGGCAGACCGAACGTCGCGTTGTCGGCCGCGACGACCAGGTCCGCCGCGAGCACGATTTCAGTACCCCCACCGAGGGCGGGCCCGTTCACGGCCGCGATGGTCGGCTTGCTGATTGCATGCCCTACCCAGCCTGCCAGGCCCCAGGCCTCACGTCCCTCGGGGATGATTCTCTCCCCACGCGCGATGGCCTTGAGATCTGCACCCGCACAGAACGCCTTGTCGCCCGCCCCGGTAAGAACCACCGCGCGAACCTCAGGATCGTTCTCCGCCTCCTCCAGCGCGTCCCCGACAGCGATACACAAGGCCTCATTGACCGCATTGCGTGCCTGTGGTCGGTTCATCACGATCAACATCACGTTGCCGTGTCGGCTGACCAGCACCTCTTCGGTGTCGACGTCCCTGACTGCTGTTGTATCTGAAGACATTGCAGCTTCTTCCCTTCGAGTGTCACAAGCCGGCGCAGTCCGATTGGCTGCGCCAGCGGTAAGCCTTACGGTATATAACACTAGAATACTTACGATGGAAAAAACGAGAATGGTGAAATCAATGTCGACATACTCCGCGGATTCTGCGATCACACTTGAGGTGGACGCTGGCATCGCGTGGCTGACGATGAATCGGCCAGAGCGGCTCAACGCAATCGACCACGAAATGCGAGACGACCTCCTCGTAGCAATTGAACATATCCGCACAGACCCCGACATTCGGGTCGCAGTGGTAACCGGAGCGGGACGCGCCTTCTGCTCTGGCGCCGATCTGAGCCAGGACGACCATTTCCAGGTACCGGCCGAAGCCCGTCGCGGTGACAACTCGACGATGGCCCGTGAAGACGGCCGGAAGTTCGGCTGGTGGCGGGTCATCAAAGCCGTTTGGGAGAACGAGAAGCCCTTCGTCGCCGCGGTGAACGGTCCCGCCTACGGCTTCGGCTGCAACTTCGCACTCGCCTGCGACTACGTCATCGCTGCCGAGGATGCCCAGTTCTGCGAAGTATTCGTCACACGAGGACTGCCGCTCGAAGCCCTTGGCGCGTACCTCCTGACGCGGGCGCTACCACCCGCACGCGCCAAGGCGATGGCACTTCTCGGTGAGGCAATCGACGGCAGCGAGGCCGAGCGATGGGGTCTGGCCAACCAGAGCGTGCCCGCTCGTGACCTGATCTCAACCGCCTCTGCAGTCGCCACCCGTTTCGCTGACGGCCCGAACATAGGCATAGGTCACATCAAAGGCCAAATTAACGACGCTTACGAGGCAACCTTCGAGCAAGCATGGAAAATGGAGGTCACCTTGCTGGGCCTCGGCAGCGGCGGTGAGAGCGCCGAAGCGTTCGCTTCCTACGCCGAACGCCGCGCACCCAATTTTCGGGGTATGTGAATGTCGACAACCGCTGAGGCGTCTCCCACGCGGATCGTCAACGGCGCATTTCTGGCGCCGGCGACAGCCGTGTTCTTCTTCTTCTTTGCCTTCGGGATGGCTCTACCGACAATCCCGATTTACATCACAGATACCCTCGGCGGATCCGACCTCGCAGTCGGCACCGTCGTCGGGGCCACCGCCGTGTCCGCGATAGCGATCCGCCCGTGGATTCCAGCGGGCGTACAGCGTTGGGGTGCAACGCGATTAATCGCGGTGTGCGGCATTCTCGGCGCGATCTCCTTCATCTTCTCTGGCCTGATCGGGAGCACGGCCGGGTTGTCCGGACTTCGCCTCATCGCCGGTGTCGCACAGGCCGTGATCATGGTCGCCGCACTGATCATTGTGAGCTCGTCCGTATCAGATGCACACCAGGGACAGGTAATCAGTTATCTCTCAGTCGCCCCCTACATGGGAATCGGGCTCGGCCCTGTGGTGAGTCAGCCGATACTTGAGAATTACGGGCCAGCATGGTCTTTCGCAGCGGCAGGCATAGTGTCACTGGTCGCGACGGCAGCAATCTCACCTAACGCGATTCGACGCCCTGCGCGCGACATGCACACACCGCGGACGAAGCCCGAAATCTACGTCCCCGCGCTGGTTCCAGGCTTCGTGCTGATGCTCGGCATTCTCGGGCCTGTCGCCTTGAGTACCTTCATGCCGCTCTATATCGGAGACTTGGGTTCAAACAGCCCGCAATGGATATTTCTCGGCTATTCGACCGTCATTCTCGCTGCGCGGATACTGGGAGCGCGTATCCCGGACCGGTTGGGCCCCATGATAACCGGGGTGGGTTCGACTGTTCTGATCAGCGTAGGTCTGACCGGGATCGCGATCGCGCCCTCGGTCTGGGTGGTGTATCTGGCGTTAGTTCCGTTCGGAATCGGAATCGCCCTGCAATATCCTGGCTTGCTCGCGCTGGTAATCTCCCGCGCACCCGCAGGGCGCCGATCGACCGCGATTTCGACGTTCACGATGTTCTTCGACGTTGCATCCGGAGTGGGGGCCGTACTCATCGGCGTTGCAGCGACGATCGCGGGTTATCGGGTGGCGTTCGGCGTCTGCGCCGTTGCAGCACTGGTGGGACTAGCCCTGCTGTTCGTGTTTGCAGCCGCGACTGCACACGACCCAGGAGGCGAGTCCGAGCCCGCAGTGCCCGCCACAGCGGACTCGGACAAACTCTGATTCAGGCCTGAACTGCCTTTCGCGCCCTCTTGTCTGCGCGCAGTACGGCTTCGAATCCAGTCATCAAGTGGGAAACTCCAGCTTCGTAGTCGTCGTCGGTGACCATGCTCAGGGAGCGAGTTTTGATCAACTCGGCGAGTCGCGGCATGTCAACCGGATCAATCAGCCTGCCTTGCCGCTGAGAGTCGATCGTGGGCGCCTTGGCCGAGAGCTGAATTCGTTCGATCAGAATCGAACCTCTCGTGTAGACCGACATCGATTCGTATACGTCCAACGCGGAATCAGGGGCAAAACCGGCCTCGATCAACATCTCGAGGATGTCTTCCATCACCTTGAAAACTTGATGGACGGCTTCCTTGCTGTACGTCCCGAATCGGACCATGCCCAGATCGCACAGCACGTGATCAGAACTGTAAATTTCGCGAGTCTTGGCAAAGTGCTTTCGCAGATACGACTTCCAATCGGACTTTTCGACAGGCAGCAGTTGCTCGAAAACCACGCGAATCGCTTCGTCCGTCATGGCGTTGAGAAGATCTTCCTTCTTGCGGAAGTACCAATAGATACTGGTCACACCCACGTCGAGGTGCTTGGCCAACTCAGGCATCGACAGCTTGTCCAGCGTGTCGCGACGGGCGACTTCAAACGCACCGTTGATGATCTCTTCGGCGCTTATCGAGCCTCTTTCTCGACGTTGACGACCGGTTTTTTCAGGTGTTGCCTGCTTCGGCATCGTGCGTCCTCCCCTAAGTAATCTCAGACAGTGAGTCCGTCAAGTGTACCCAAGCATCCGGTAAGGTTTACTGTTGCGGACCAACTTCGACGCTTAGATCACACTTTTGGCTCCCATCAAGGTAACCATCTCACGGCACAGGGACCCGACATTCAGCCACTAGCCACACATCGCCCCCGAAATCGCGTACAGAAGGCGTGAATCCATGCCCAGATTCGACTACTCGACCATAGTGGACACCGCGACGTTGCCCCCACCAAAAAATAGCGCGTGGGAATGGCAGCTCGACGCATCGTGCCGCGGTCAACCCATCGACACCTTCTTCGGCACTGAGGAAGCGTCCACCGACGACTTCGAGGCAACAGCGAAAAGAATCTGCGCCCATTGTCCGGTGATACTCAATTGCCGGGAACACGCGATACGCACGCGCGAACCTCACGGAATATGGGGAGGACTGTCGCCACTGGAACGAAAACGGCAGCGCTGGTTTTACAGCTGAATTCGGTCCTGATCGCGGACTTAGGGATAAGCAACGCGTGCACACTCGTCGCCTAGTGAGGCTGCGGCCGGCCACCCGCACGGGTAGCCACCAGCGTCAGGGAAAATTAGTGCTGCAGCGGGATATCGAGAGACACCCAGCTGCCCGCGGCCGCTGCTGATCACCGCTCCGAGACGACGACCTCTGCGAATCGCTCGTCACCCTCAATACTCCGACCCGTGACCGTTACCACTTACTCAGCGCGAACTTGCGCAGGCCTGACAGCTTGACCTCGAAAGACGAAACCGCGGGCGACGAGTTCCAACGCCACGGCCACCGAGCAGGTTTGTGCCAACAACAACCCTGCCAATACAAGAATTTGCACAGCACCGGCCTGAACGGCCGATCCCGTCGCGAGCAACACACCGACAAAGGCTCCGGGCAATGTCACGAGGCCGACGGTGCGCGTCTGGTCGACTCCAGGCAGCAGAGCATCGGAGGCAGCGGTGCGGGCTACCTCCCACCGCGCATCGCGTTGGGAAAATCCAAGGCTCAGTGCTGCTTCCACTTCCCCGTACCGGTCGTCGACGGCGTCGAGTCCGCGTTTGGCTGCCATCGATGTTGCAGTCATCGCGCCACCCAGAACAATGCCGCCGATCGGCACCAGAGCGACGCCTTGCAGCGGAACCACTCCGGACAGCGGCATCAGTGGCAGAACCACACCGATTCCCGACGCCAACGCGATGGTCAGCCAAACTCCGGACGTCCCCGCGTTCGAGCGTCGTGCCGCGGTGAAAGACGCTGCAACGAACATGCCGACGAGCACGAGGAGCGCCGACCAGATGTGGGCCAAGGCGGCGGCAAGGATCAACGAAATCGCAGCCAACTGAAGAGCGCCACGAGCGAGGGCACCGGGGACCACCCGAACGCTACCGAGATAGGTGAATCGGTAGACGAGCGTGGCGACAAGTGCCATGACGATGCAGAGCACAGCCAGACGGATACCGGAGTCGGCTATCGAAAGGCTCATGGGTCTCAGTGTTCCCTACGAGCCGCCTCAGGCCGAATCCGTATGTGCAGTTCAAGGTTCGCAGGTTCGACCCATGACGTGTCCTACCTAGAAATAGACGGCGATCCGACGCCCACCGACGTCGTGGACCTCGATGTCCATGTCGTATACCGAGTTCAGTACCTCCGGCACCAAGATTTCGTCGACGGGACCGTCCGCGATGATCCTGCCTCTTCGCATCGCGACGATGCGGTCGGAGTTGACGGACGCGAAGTTGATGTCGTGAATGACGATCACGACAGTTTTTCCCATGTCGTGTGCCATTCGACGCAGTAGACGCATCATGTTGCGGGAGTGAGACATGTCGAGGTTGTTCAGCGGTTCGTCGAGTAGCACGTAGTCGGTGTCTTGTGCCAAGACCATGGCCACGAATGCGCGCTGCCTCTGGCCTCCTGAGAGTTGGTCGAGGAATCGATCCTCGAATCCCTGCAAGTCGGTGCATTCGATGGCCCGGTCGACAGCTTCACGATCAACCGCAGTCAAACGTCCTTTGGAATGGGGGAAGCGGCCGAACTCCACGAGTTCGCGGACAGGCAACCGAACTGCGGTGTTGTTGTCCTGTCGCAATACCGAAAGCTTGCGTGCCAGAACATTGTTCGCGGTCCCACGGAGGTCGAGCCCGTCGATGCTGACACTACCGCCGTCAGCTTCGATGAGGCGGCTGACGATCGAAAGAAGTGTCGATTTGCCGGCTCCGTTGGCTCCGATGATCGACGTCACGCCGCCCTGAGGGAGTTCGAGGTCGACGGCGTCGACGACAGTGGTATCTGCGTAGCGTTTTGAGATGTCGTTGATGATGATCACAGCTTGGCGCCTCTCACCAGGAGCGAGATGAAGTAGATTCCGCCGACAAAGTTGATGACGACGATGAGACTCGAGTTGAAATCGAGAAGGCGGGCTAGGACGAACTGGCCGCCCACCAGCGCGATGATCGAGAGGAGAACGGCGGCGGGAATTGTCCAGCGATGTCTGAAAGTCCCGGTTATCTCACGCGCTAGGTTTGCGACCAACAGGCCGAGGAAGGTGATCGGGCCGACGAGTGCCGTGGAGACTGAGACGAGCACAGCGATCACGATCAGTGTGCGGTTGAGAACCTTTCGATGTTCGATCCCCAAATTGACGGCGTGCTCACGCCCGAGCGCGACCACGTCGAGCTGACGTAGAAGGGGAAGCGAAAAAGCTGTCGCCGCTGCTACGCAAATCGCCGATACGCCGAGCAGTTCGACATGGACGGTGTTGAAGCTGGCGAAAAGGATGTCCTGCAGCGTGATGAAGTCGTTGGGATCGATCAACCGTGAGGCTAAGCTCGACAATCCGGCGAACAGAGAACCTAGCACGATGCCGACGAGCACAAGCACGTACAGGTCTCCGGATTCTCGGCCGAACAGCGTCCAATACAAGACCAGCGCGAATACGATCATCACCAGAACTTCGACACCGAACTTCGCACGCGGGTCGATAGCAGTCAAAGCGCCGGCGCCGAAGAAGAACACGATTATCGTCTGGATGAGCATGAACAGCGAGTCGAAGCCCATCACACTCGGCGTGAGGATCCGGTTGTTGGTGATCGTCTGAAAGATCACGGCTGCGAATGCCGTCGCATATCCGACCAAGATCATGGACAGCACCTGCCGCGTGCGGACCTTCATCGCGTAGTTCCACGAACCGGTGACGAACAGGAACATGTACGCGCACACCACCGCCACTGCGATTACCGCCAGCACCACCAGTACCCGCGTGCGGCGGTCGCTACGCGGATCGGTGTGTTGTTTCACAGTGATCGCGGTCTCCTTGCTCGCAGGATCAGCGCGATGAAGACAACCGCACCAATAACACTGGCGACCGTGCCTACGGGAATCTCGTAGGGGTGGCGGATCACTCGGCCGAGCACGTCACACACGAGCACGAATCCCGCACCGGCGAGTGCTGTGAACGGCAGAACTCGTCGTAGATTGTCACCCAACACCATCGTCACCAGATTGGGAATTATCAAACCCAGGAACGGAATTGCGCCGACCACCACGGTGACCACCGCTGTGGTGATGGCGACGATGATCATCCCGATGTTCACTACTGTGTTGTAGGAGACGCCCAGATTCTTCGCGAAATCTTCACCCATACCTGCGACGGTGAAGCGGTCGGCGTAGAGATACGCCACGATCATGACCACGACGACGAGCCAGATGATCTCGTAACGTCCACGGAGAATTCCCGAAAAATCGCCGGTTGTCCAGGTATTGAGCGCTTGCATGAGTTCTAGTCGGTAGGCGAAGAACGTGGTGACGGCCATGACCACACCGCCGAACATCAGCCCGACGAGAGGGACGACGATCATGTCGGTGAACTGAACTCGTCGCAGCAGGCGAAGGAACAAGAACGTCCCGAAGAGCGCAAAAACTATGGCTGTCACCATCTTGCCCATGACGGAGGTACCACCAAAGAACAAGGTAGCGACCAGGATCCCGAGCATGGCCCACTCGGTGGTGCCGGCCGTCGACGGAGACACGAACCGGTTTCTGGTCAGGTGCTGCATGATCAGGCCAGCAACGCTGAGGGCTGCGCCGGCCAGGAGAATCGCGGCGAGGCGCGGCAGCCGAGAAATCACGAAGACCTGAATTTTGTCACCTTCTCCGCGAAGGAGATCCAGCGGTGTCAAGTCGGAGACTCCGACGAACAGCGACGCTAGCGACATCACCGAAAGTGCAACGATGCCGCCGATCAGATACCGAGGACGCAAACCAGGGCTGACGGGTGCGGAATCGCCGTCAGCCCTGGCGGAAACATTGGTGGTGCTCACGCGCCGACTGCGTCTCCGACTACCTCGATCTGTTGCTGAACGGAGCTGATCGCGTTAGGCGCCATGTACCAGGTGTACAGATCCAGGTAAATGATCTTGTTGTTCTTGGCGGCATTGGTTCCGGCGACCAACGGATTATTCAGCACCGGTGCAGCATTGGGACCCGTGGTGTCACCGAGGGGCGCTTCACGGTCCTGAACGAACATTACGTCCGAATTGGCCTGTGCAATGTACTCGAAGGAGACAGCGTCACCGTGTGCGACCTCCTTGGCGAAGTTCTCGTTCACCGGGTTGATTCCGAGATCGTGGATGATTCCGTAGCGCGAACCCGGCCCGTACGCGGTGACTTCGGCTGCTTCGACCCGCAGGATGAGCCCACGTACGTTCGCGTTCGCCGCTGCCGCGGTTATGGCGTTCTTGGCCGTCTCGATCGATGCGAAGGCTGCATCGACTGCATCGTCTGCACCGTAAATCTTGGCGAGGTTACGGTTCTGCTCCTCGAAGCTCGTGAGGAAGTTCTCGGCATCGACGGAAAGGTCCACGGTCGGGGCGATCTCGCTGAGTTCGGGATACTTCGCCGCAGATCGCGCGGCAACGATGATCAAATCGGGTTCGAGTGCGTTGACAGCCTCGAAATCCGGCTCGAACAGCGAACCAACCTTCTTGGTGCCGTCGCTCTTGTACTGCTCGAGGCTGGCCGGCCAGTTGCTCAGCGCCGGAACGCCGACGGCAGCGGGAAGTTCGAGGTCGATCATCGACTGGAGCACGCTCTGGTCGAAGACGACAACGCGCTCAGGGTTCAACGGAACTGTCGTCTCGCCCTGCGCATGGGTGATGAGAACTGTGTCGGCCGACGCATCCGCGGTGGCGGAGTCGTCAGACGAGCAGGCGGTGAGCCCGAGTGTTGCTGTCGCGGCAAGCGCGATCACAGTGGTGAAACGGAAACGCATGGTTCTCCTCGTAGCAATGCGCGAGAACAACTCGCACAGCAGGTAAGCACCACCTAACTTACGATAGCTTTACTAAATTTGGCAAAACAGAACTATTTCTTGACCTGATTGGACAAGTGAAGCCAACCGATGTGCCTTTCCTGACGGCTTCGGGCCGATGACTGCTTCACCGTTCGTCCCGGAACCGGGATCTGCGAGAAGCGCGACCGCGAGGACTTGCTCTGCCTTGATGGGGCCGGAGCCATTGCCGATCTCAGAGGCAAGATCACCTGCGATGTCCGCGCCCTGGGAATAGCCGGTGATGGTGAACTTGATGCCAGAGCATTTCGCTGCGATCTTGGAGAGAACGTCCTTCGCCCTCGTCAAACCATCAGATTTGCTGTCTGCGTAGGTTTTTCCGTTGTCGAAGGCTCGGGCCATGTACGGCAGAATGTAGTTCTGCGCCGCGTTACCGTGCTTGTCCGCGATGCTGTCGGCGATCGGTTTGAGCATACCGACCGGGATCGAGGGATCGGCGCAGAACTGCTCGGCGGAGTACGTCGAGGCCTGACCGAGGATGTGCTCCCAGAGGTGTTCGACGGGGGCGCCGCCCGCCAACTTCGGGCGGCGCTGCACATCCTCGGCAGACTCGAACGCTCTTGGGATCGGATGCCGGCGTACCTGGCGGCTGAAAACGACGATATTGCAGCAACTTTGAACATCGCCCTCGCCGATGTCACTGTCGCCGGCGGGGAGGATTACAGCGACCTCTTTGCTGACCTCGCAAAAGCGACCGGCGGCAACGGCACGGATTCAGGGCAGTACCAAGTTCACGACCACCGACTTGCCATGGAAATGGCCGTCAACGAAGCACTTCAGGGCCTCCTCGAAAACTTCGACCGCCGCTGGCGTTCAGACCAGACGCTGGACAAAGTTCTGCGTAAACAACTCGACCGCGAAATATTGGAACTGTACTTGCGCATGGTCGAGCGCGAAGCACAAGCGGCAGGAACCGACGATGACCACTAGCGGAAATATCAGGACCACCAACATCACCCAACCTCATGACGTCACCGGTTTCGACGTGCTCGTCGAGACCGTGCATGAAGAGTCCGCCGGCGTTCGATCCTTGTCCTTGATTGCGGCCGATGGTCGGCCGTTACCCGATTGGGCTCCCGGCGCACATATTGATCTGGTGTTGGATGACGGACTCGAGCGGCAGTACTCCCTGTGTGGACCCCGAGGCGACCGATCTCGTTGGCGGGTAGCGGTCCTCCGTGCCAGCGAAAGCCGGGGCGGTTCCAAATGGGTTCACGATCGCATCCGAGTCGGCGACAACATCCGGGTACGGGGTCCCCGCAACAAATTTCCTCTAAAAACCGCCCGCAAATACGTCTTCATCGCAGGAGGAATCGGCATCACGCCCCTACTGTCGATGATCGAAGAACTAGACGCGACCCGCCCGGAAACACCGTGGACTCTTGTATACGGTGGCCGGCACCGCGAATCCATGGCGTTCCTCACCGAACTCGGCCACTTCGGTGACCGGGTCGAGATTTGGCCGGAGGACGAACGGGGCCTGATCGATCTCGATGCCGTTCTCGGTACGCCTCAATTCGGTACGGCCATCTACTGCTGTGGTCCAGAACCGTTGATCAAAGCAGTCGAACGCCTCTCACGCTCATGGCCCCCCGGGTCACTTCACGTGGAACGATTTCAAGCGCCGATCATCACGGGAGCGGAAGCCAGTGAGTCGACATTCGAGGTCGTCGCAACCCAGTCCGGCGTAACCGCACAGGTACCCGCCGGACAAACCATTGTCGACGTGCTCGCCGGGTATGGGATCGACATTCCAGTTTCATGTGGTGAGGGAGTCTGCGGAACCTGCGAGACAAGAGTGCTCGAAGGTATACCCGAGCATCGAGATGCTGTGCTCACTGAAGAGCAACGCGCATCCGGAGAGGTCATCACGCCCTGCTGCTCCAGGTCGAAGACCCCTCGCATCGTCCTCGACGTATAGACATCTCCCCAGTTGGCAGCAGCCCGTTTTCGCCGCGCATTGATCGTTTTCGCCGCGCATTGATAAAGCCTCTTGTTGTCGATATGTCGTCCCAACGGGGAAGCGTGTACACGCCGGTGTGCTCCTGAAGGTGACATCCTTCGTGGACCTGCTTTCCATATACTTCTCTCGTTAAGTGCTGGTTGAGGGGGTCCACCTTCAGGCCACTCGGGCGACTTCTTAGATCGGTGTGCGTTGAAGTGAAGGCACGTTCGAGTTGCGCGGCCCGGATGCGCCCCGCGCCCGATTACGACCCTGCGGAAATGATGGTTGCGCCGGTTACCCGGTTTAGCGCAATTGTCTGACGCTAATTCGCGACGTTGTCGACATGGCCCCCGTAATTCGTTTGAGGGCTCATACCAATGTCTTTCCCAGGTGAACTGGCTATAGGAAGAGGGCACTCCTTCCAGCCCAATCCGGCAAAAGATCTGGATAACAGAAGACTGCTCTTGCCGGGCGATTTCCTCTTGTCGGTCGGCCATTGCTGAGTCGATCATGCGTCATTCCGTTGGCAAGGTCAGAGCCCTGCGGATTCGAGCGTTGACACTCTCGATGGCGTTGGTCGTGTAAATGACCTGCCGGATGGCGTTGTCGAATTGTAGGAACGGCACGAACTCAGCCCAGGCGTTAGTCCAGAGCCTGATGATCGCGGGATAGCGTTTCTCCCATTTGTCACTGAACTCTGCGAATCGGTCGAGCGCGGCCTGCTCCGACGGAGCCGTGTAGACGGGTTTGAGGTCCTTGGCGATCTCGGACCAGTCCTTGCGGGAGGCATAGGCGTAGGTGTTACGGAGAAGATGGACCACACAAGTCTGCACGATGGTCTGTGGCCACACTTGCTCGATCGAGTCGGGTAGATGCTTGAGACCATCGCACACGACGATCAGAACATCCTGCACACCACGGTTTTTCAGCTCGGACAACACCCGAAGCCAGTACTTCGCTCCCTCCCCGTCGCCGTGCTCACCGACCCACAATCCGAGGATGTCGCGGGTGCCGTCGACAGTCACCCCCATCGCGACGTAGATCGGCCGGTTAGCGACGTTGCCCTCGCGGATCTTGACGTGGATGCAGTCGATGAACAACACCGGGTACACAGGATCCAACGGCCGGTTCTGCCACTCGGCCATGCCTTCCATCACCCGCTCGGTGATCGTCGAGATCGTCTGCTTGGACACATCAGCTCCGTACACCTCGGCCAGGTGTGCAGCGATCTCACCGGTCGTCAAACCCTTGGCCGACAATGAGATCACCATGTCCTCCACGCCTGAGAGCCGACGCTGCCGCTTGGCCACGATCTTCGGCTCGAAGGAGGAATCCCGGTCACGGGGCACCTCGAGTTCGACCGGGCCGGCCTCGGTCAACACGTTCTTGGCTCGTCTGCCGTTGCGGGAGTTGCCGCTGCCCCTGCCTGCCGGGTCGCTCTTGCCGTATCCGAGGTGGTCGTCCATCTCGCCTTCGAGCGCGGACTCCACGACTAGCTTGGTCAGCTTCGACAGCAATCCACCATCTCCGGTCAACTGCAGCCCTTCGGCTCGCGCCTGCTCGACCAGCTCTTTGAGCCGCGCATCGCTGATACCCGGCTGAGCCGAGTTCGTCTCTGTCTCACGTTCAATCACGTCAGTCATAGTGGCGTATCTCCTTTCAGAGTTACACCGTTGTTCTTACAGTCCCCCGTAGGTAGCTCAGGCGGTGGCGACCGTCCAGGATCGTGAGGTGCCCGTCCTTGAAGAACAGCCTTGGGGGTTGCCCAGCCCACTTGCGCTTTTGCCACTCCGACTTGTTGCTGGAGTAACCGCGTTGAGGCGGGAGGTTCGCCGCGAAAATCCCAACATGCGCCTCGCCTCCTGGTATTGCCACACCGAATGCCGGGTTGGCCTCTGCAATTTCCAGTCCCCAGCGTGCGATGTCCACGATGTCTCCGTCCTCGGCAAAGAACGGAGCGAGGTGCTCCGCTACGGCAGCCTGATACGGCCCGGTCCAGAAGTGAGCCTCGTGAACCTCGGGATCTAATTCGTCTGCCCCCAAAAGGTTCTTCACCGCAGCCTGGATCCCCTTGTGCTCCTCCTTTCCCAACCCCTCGGGGTATGGCAGATCCACCACTCGAAGACTCGCGTACTTGGTGTATATCTGCATTCAGGTGCCCCCTCATCCTGGTGCGAAATCTTTCCGCACTCATCGGTTTCCGTATCATCACGCGCCGATTCGGTGACTATCGCCGGATCTCTACGCACCCCGTGGCGCTGTGTCAGCTCAGATCATCACATGTCGCGGGCCGCCATAGTCAGACCCGCGTTGTTCAATGGGGAAAGCGAGGCGCCGACCCACTACAGCGTCGACTATCGGAGAGAGGGCTGTCATGGCTGGGACGATCTTCTTCTCGTCGGGAGCACGTTGGACCGCCCGTTCGTCAGTCTTTGCCCTCGCTCTGGAGGCACTGATTCCGATGATCGGAGCTCGAAACTCACGAGCTTGTCGTTGCCCTCAACCAGGGCAACGTCGGCATGCTCGACATCGAGGACTTGCCGCCCCGAGGAAGAACCGAGGTGTTGCAGATTCTTGCGGACGGGAGGCATTGGGAAGCGATGCAGGCGATGATCACCGGTGGCCAAGAGTGGATTGATGCCCTCGAGAAACCGATGGCGGAACTGTCAGCTCTCGCAGCTGTCGCGATGCGAGAAGGAAGTGACGGCTCATCGGCTAGCGAAATCCGCCCCTAAGATCGCTGCCGCCGGCAGTGCCCGAAACCCGTGCACCCTTCAGCTGAAAACGTCCAAGCCTTTGGCAACAAAGAAGCTTCGACGACAAACGCCTCAGCTACCCACGCCACCCAATTCGCCGCCAGAATTGGACAAACGCGAGTCGCGACGGCCACGCACATACCTCACAAGAAACCACACCCCACCCAGAACAAGGGACACGAGAACACCCGTGGAAACAAAAATGCCGAAAGCAGCTGCAAACGAAGTAGTTTCGTCGATCCAGAGTGTCGGCACAGCAGACAGCAGAATCACCACGATGGTGGCAACTGTTTGAGCTCGGGGAACACCGGCGAAGTGACCGAACACCACGAAGAAACCCGCCACAACGACTGCAGTCACCATAATCGACATCGGACCGTCACTTTCCTGTACCTACTCACCACACTCGGCCAGCAAGACTGTGGCAGGGATGATGCAAAATTGCCTGGGGAGAACAACACCGTCGACCGTGTCACTTAGCTCGCCGCAACCGAACTCGGTCGATCAGCAACCAGATCCCAAACACTGTGCAGAACAGCACAAAGGTAACACCGCTCGCGACCACAACGGCTGCGGCCGGGGACAAGTCAAGAAAGCCCGTGACAACGATCAATGCGGAAATCACCAACATGCAGAAGGGGAGACCCACCATCAAGCGCTCCATATCCGTCAAAATTCCTCACCCCTTTCGCCCGGCAAAACCAGAACACGCACGCCAATGTCAGGACACTTCCCAGATCATCGCACCTGCACATGACACCACGAACATGAAGAAAGCCACTCACCGTTCTCGGCAAGAGTCAGCGCCACCGGCAATTCCACGCCTACGGCATATGCAATTCCGCACCCAACGCCTCACATCAACACTCACGACACACCCCGCCCCATAACTTTTCGTGGCGGCCGCACCAAGAACCAGTGAGCCTTCCCAACACTGAGCGTCTGACACAAATTCAGCGGTGCGTCCTCGAAAAGAAACTGAACCATCCCGGGTCTCATGCACACACTGTCATTTGTGTGCGACCGGTTGATCGGCACGGTGTTCAGCGTAGTACTTGGCTTCGTACTCGGCCGGTGGGATCCGCCCGAGACGATGCATGAGCCGGCCGGTGTTGTACCAGTGCACCCACGCCGCGGTGGCCTCCTCGACGTCGCCGATGGTGCGCAGCGGCCCCTTGCGGAACGGGGAATCGTCGGCGACGCACTCGGCCTTGTAGAGCCCGATCGTCGTCTCCGCCAGGGCATTATCGTAGGCGTCACCTACCGACCCGATCGACGGCCGAAGTTCTTGCAGGAACAGGGTTTCCCCGAAGCGCAGAGCCGTATATTGAGAGCCCGCATCCGAGTGGTGAATAGTCCTCTCGCGCAACGGATTGCCTTGCATCGACCGCAGCATGCAGGCCTGATTCACCGCCCGCTCTACGAACGCGGTTTCCTTCGACGTCGACACCTCCCAACCGACGATCGTGCCGGCGAACGCATCGATCACGAACGCGGTGTACGCGAAGCAGGGCACCATCCGCACGTACGTGAAGTCGGCGACATAGAGCGCATCGGGCCGGTCGACCCGGAAGTTCCGGTCGACCAGGTCCGGTGGCCGCGGCGCCGACGGTTCCGCGATCGTGGTGCGGACCCTCTTCGTCCGGGTGGTGCCGCGCCACCCGTTCACGCGCATCAGCCGCTCCACGGTGCAGCGGGCCACCTCGATGCCCTGACGTTGCAGGTGGGCCCACATCTTCAGCGAGCCGTACAACGACTCCGGTTTGCGTCTGCCGTGCTCGTCCCGCTCGACGTAGTACGAGGCCAGCACCGCGGTGATGGTGGCGTCCCACAGGGCGCGCTTCGACAGCGGGCGCGCCAGCCAGGCGTAGAAGGTTCTCGGGGCGATCGTGCACCCGTGCTCGGTGAGCACACGGCAGATCGGTACGACCCCGAACTGATCGCGGTGTTCGGCGATGAATCGGCAGATCACTTGCGTGGCGGGTCGCACTCCCGCGCGAAGAAAGATGTTGCGGCTTTGAGTATTTCGATGGTCTTCTCGAGCTCGGCGTTCTTCCGGCGCAATGCCCGCAGTTCGATCTCCGCCTCGGACGCCGACGCGGCATGGGTGCCATCACCCGCCGCTTCGGCCTTGCGGACCCACACCCGTACGGTCTCCGTCTTCAGTGACATCCGTTCGGCGATTGTGCGGATCGCCTCGTACTCCGAGGCGTAGTCACCACGGTGCTCGAGGACCAGGCGCACGGCCTTCTCCCGTACCTCGGCTGGATAGACATTCGGCATAAGGTTCACCTTCCCAAGAAAGAAGGTGTGCATCAAACCCGGGACGATTCAGCGATCATGAGCACACATCGCAGGGCTTCGCGGATCGCCAAGGCGAGCGTCGTGCCCGCCACGGCCGCAGCGATCGTGACAGCAGGGTCGGGCTTGGCCTCGGCCGCTCCGGTCGAGCTGCCCTCGCAGGGCGGGGTGACCACCCCGGCACCGTCCACCCAGGGCGGCACCACCAGCGCCCCGAAGCCGGCCCCGGCTCCTCCGGCCAAGCAGATCTACTGGACCCCGCCTCCGGCGCAGCAGCGTCAGTACGCGCCGCTGCCGGACTACAACTACGACACGAACCGTTACGAGCGGCAAAGCGCCCCGCCGCCGATCGACCCGCTGGCGCTGCGGGCACCGCAGCCGGTCACCCCGGAGCCGATCTACCTCGCCCCACCCGAGAAGATCATGATCGGCGATGTCCACTTCAACCAGCCGAACTGGGTCACCGACGACGACCGCGAGCGCACCAACAACACCGCCGGTCTGATCCGCTCCGAGGTGGCGACGTTCTACACCTCGGTCGGTGTCGATGCCAGCCGCGCCGGCGGTATGCACTGCCCTCTTGCACCGGCCCTCCCGCCGGGTGGTTTCTCGTCGAGTCGAACCGGGTCTCCGGCAGGTACAGCGACCGTCCAAAGAGTGTGTCCGCCTTCAGATAGACCGGTAGGTGCGCTCGCGGGTCGGGTGACGTCTCACCGAACCCGCTGGGCACTCGATCACGCAAGAGATGCGCCCCGCTCAGCTGTGTCGTGGGCCCGTGTGTCAGTTGAGCCGGATGGGCGCCTGTCGTCGCCGCGGACTCAACTGTCCGAAGATCGGACAGCGATCGACTCTTTTGGCCCGCAACAATACTCGGCATCGTGATTCACACCACAGCGAAGGGATGTTGCGATGCCACATCACACCACCACCACGACTCTCGAAGCGGAGACTCCGGCAAATCTCACCACACTCGATGCGCTGATCATCGGTGCGGGGGTGGCCGGCTTGTACCAACTGCATCAGCTACGCGAACAGGGCCTGCGCGTGCGTGCCTACGACACCGCCGAGGACGTCGGGGGGACCTGGTACTGGAATCGTTACCCCGGCGCCCGGTTCGATTCGGAGGCCTACATCTACCAGTACCTGTTCTCGGAAGAGCTGTACAAGAACTGGAGCTGGAGTCAGCGTTTTCCCGGCCAGCCCGAGATCGAGCGCTGGATGCACTACGTCGCCGACAGTCTCGACCTGCGCCGCGACATCCAGTTCTCGACCACGATCACCAGCGCACACTTCGACGAGGCCGCCGGCCGATGGCTGGTACGCACCGACCGCGGGGAAACGATCACCACGCAGTTCCTGATCACCTGCGCCGGCATGCTCTCGGCGCCGATGTCGTCGGTGTTCGCCGGACAGGAGGACTTCCGCGGCCCGATCTTCCACACCTCCCGGTGGCCGAAGGACGGCGCCGACCTCGCCGGGAAACGTGTCGCCGTGATCGGGGTCGGTGCCACCGGAATCCAGGTGATCCAGACCATCGCCGACACCGTCGAGCATCTGAAGGTCTTCATCCGCACCCCTCAGTACGCGTTGCCGATGAGGAACCCGTCCTTCGACGAGTCGGACGTTGCAGCGTACAAGGAGCGTTTCGAGGAGCTGAAGGCAACGCTGCCGCACACCTTCAGCGGCTTCGAGTACGACTTCGAGCACGCCTGGGCGGATCTGACGCCCGAGCAGCGCCACCAGGTGCTCGAGGAGATCTACGCCCACGGTTCGCTCAAGCTGTGGCTCGCCTCGTTCGCGGAGGTGTTCTCCGACGAGGAGGTCAGCGAGCAGGTCTCGGAGTTCGTCCGGGAGAAGATGCGCGCGCGGCTGCAGGACCCGGAATTGTGCGAGCTGCTCATCCCCACCGACTACGGTTTCGGCACGCACCGGGTGCCGTTGGAGACCGACTACCTCGAGGTCTACCACCGCCCGAACGTCGAGGCCGTCGGCGTGCGTTCCAATCCGATCAGCCGGATCGTTCCGGAAGGGATCCTCCTGGCGGACGGCACCCTGCACGAGGTCGACGTCATCATTCTGGCCACCGGCTTCGACGCCGGAACCGGTGCGCTGACCCGGATCGACATCCGCGGCCGCGGCGGCCGGTCCCTCGAGGAGGACTGGTCTCGCGACATCCGCACCACCATGGGATTGATGGTGCACGGCTATCCCAACATGTTGACCACCGGCGCTCCCCTGGCTCCCTCCGCGGCGCTGTGCAACATGACCACCTGCCTGCAGCAGCAGACCGAGTGGATCACCGAGTGCATCCGATACATGCGCGCGCACGGCCACACCGTCATCGAACCGACCCCGGCCGGGGAGGACGAGTGGGTCGCCCACCACGACGAGACCGCGAACGCGACCCTGATCTCGAAGACCGATTCCTGGTACAACGGCGCCAACGTTCCGGGCAAGCCCCGGCGGGTGCTGTCCTACACCGGCGGTGTCGGGACCTATCGAGACAAGACCCTGGCTGCCGCGGCCGCCGGCTACAAGGGATTCCACTTGAACTGATCCCGCCCCCACAGCCGACCCCCACCGAGGGCGACGATCCGCTCCTCGCCCTCGGTTCCGCGGCCCGGATCGCCGCTTCCACCCACGGTCCGGGCCGCCCCACCAGAACGGACCCACGATGAACACCACATCCTTCCCGTCCGCCGCCGACGAAATTCTGCGCCGTGCGGTGACCGCAGACGCGCCGGTGCCCGGAGTCGTCGCCATGGTCACCGACCGTGTCGGCAACCTCTACGAGGGCGCTGCCGGCGTACGCCGCGTCGACGCAGACACCGCGATCACCCCGGACGACATCTTCGCCCTGTTTTCCACCACGAAGGCCGTCACCGCGACCGCGGTCCTCCAGCTGGTCGAACAAGGGCGCGTCGACCTCGACGTGCCGGCGCGGACCTATCTTCCGCAGATCGGCGCGTTGAAGGTCATCGACGGGTTCACCGCGAGCGGCGCACCGCGGCTGCGTGACCCGAAACGCGAGGTCACCACGCGCATGCTGTTGACCCACACCGGCGGTTTCGGCTACGACTTCTTCAACTCGACCTATGCTCGGCTGGCCGAGGAATTGGGCCAGCCGAGCGTGATCACCGCCTCGAAGGCCGCGTTGACGACGCCGCTGTTGTTCGACCCCGGCGAGCGATGGGAGTACGGCACCAATCTCGACTGGTGCGGCCAGCTCGTCGAGGCCGTCACCGGCGAGCGCCTCGGTGAGGTCTTCGCCACCCGGATCTTCGAGCCGCTCGGCATCGAGGACATGACGTTCGAACTCGATGATCGGCTGCGAGCGCGCCTGGTGGGCATGCATGCGCGCAACACCGACGGCTCGCTCACACCGATGGACTTCGAGCTGCCGTCCCCGCCGCAGGTCCACATGGGCGGTCACGGTCTCTACGGCACGGTCGGTGACTACATGCGCTTCATCCGGATGTGGCTCAACGACGGTGAGGGCGAACACGGTCGGGTCCTGTCGGCCGAGACGGCCCGGATGGCCGTGCAGAACCATCTGGGCGATCTGAAGGTCACGCCGCTGACGGGTGTGATCCCGTCGTTGTCGAACGATGCGGAGTTCTTCCCGGGACTGTCCAAGTCGTGGTCTCTGCCGTTCATGATCAACGACGAGCAGGCGCCGACCGGTCGCCCGGCCGGCGCCCTCGGGTGGGCCGGACTGGCCAACCTGTTCTACTGGATCGATCGGAGCAACGGATACGGTGGGTTCTGGGCCACCCAGATTCTCCCCTTCGGCGACCCGACCTCGTTCGGGCAGTACCTGGAGTTCGAGTCCGCCCTCTACACATCGATCCGGCAGCCCTCCGCTGCTGTCCGCTACTAGCCGGGGGGTGGCTCCTCACCAGGGGCCGTCCCCTCTCCATGGGGTCTACCGGCGGCCCCACCACGGTTCGGCCCGCACTCCGTCCGGCACCGAATCACCACTCGCCACTACGACGTACGAATCACGTTGAGAAAAGGAAGTACTCGATCATGAGAAGAGTCGAAGGTAAGGTTGCGCTCGTCACCGGCGGCGCACGAGGGATCGGCGCGGCGACCGCCCGGCTGCTTGCCGCCGAGGGCGCACGCGTCGTCGTGACCGATGTCGACCACGACGCCGGACACGCCGTCGCGGCAGCGATCGACGACACCTTCACGCACGCGATGTTCCTTCCCCACGACGTCACGGCGGAGGACGACTGGGCCGCGGTGATCGAGCAGGTCACCGACCGATTCGGCCGACTCGATGTACTCGTCAACAATGCCGGTGTCGTGTCCACGGCGAACGTCGAGGACGAGTCGCTCGAGCGCTGGCGCTGGCTCCAGTCGATCAATCTCGACGGGGTGTTCCTGGGCACGAAAGCCGCCATCGCGGCGATGAAGGTCGGGGGCGGCGGTTCGATCGTCAACCTCTCGTCCATCGAGGGACTCATCGGCGATCCCGCCCTGGCCGCCTACAACGCCAGCAAGGGCGGCGTGCGGATCTTCACCAAGTCGACCGCGCTGCACTGCGCGAAATCCGGCTACGGCATTCGCGTCAACTCCGTCCACCCCGGCTACATCTGGACCCCCATGGTGCAGGGGGTCGCAGCAGAAGGCGGCGACATCGAGCAGGGGCGTGCAACGCTGACCGCGCTGCACCCGATCGGACGGTTGGGCACTGCCGAGGACATCGCCTATGCGATCCTCTATCTCGCCTCCGATGAATCGTCTTTCGTCACCGGCGCCGAACTCGTCGTCGACGGAGGATACACCGCCCAGTAGATCTGGTCGGGCGGCTCGGGCCGGTTGTCGTAGTCCACCTCGGAAGGGCTACGGCAACCGGCCCGAGGACCGTCCGTAGACGGTGCGCTCGTCACCGTGGCAGGGCGGACAATCGTGCTCGCCGCAGCGCGATCACCTCGGCCAGTTCCGCCTTGTACCGCTCGTAGTCGACACACCACTCACGGTATCGCCGGTCCCGCTCGCACCAGGCTTCGACCTCATTCCACTCCTCACCCTTTCCGCGGCAGCGGCTTCGAGCGCTCGACGCATTCTGGGACGGCCCCGTACTGTGCGCGCTGTCTCTGCCGTCTTCCCCCTGCTCCTCGGCCCGGGCGGCCCACGGCCCGGCATGCGTACCGGCACTCGGCTCGGTCGTCTCCGGACGCCCGCCCCCATCGTCGGCGAGGGACGTCCCGCCGGGCCGCGGACTCGCGTGCACCGTATGTGCCTGGTCGTCGGACTCGGTGCCGGCCGTCTCGGCCGAGCGCGATGTCGGTACGTGCTCGACTCCCGCGGAGCCTGTCCGGCTTCGCCGCCGCCCACTGTCGGCGACTGTCGCCTCGAATATCTCGGGACATGACCGAGGGCTGGAATTCGTAATCATGTTCCTCACAGTCTGGTGTGCAATTTCCGGCGGCGCTGCGCCGGTCGATGGGGCGCGACGGCACCCTGATGACGGTATGGCGCGGTCTGTCTCTCCACGAAGAGTCGACCGGCTCGTCCGGACGCTGATCATAGAACCTGCCACGGCGATGCCCGGCTGTCCGATATTCGAACACTCGTCCCGCGTGATTCAGGACACACTGGATAGGTACGGGATGTGCTCACGAGACGGAGGAGAGATGGCCCGCCAGCGCCGACCCACGCCGACCGCCAACGAGCACCAGGACGTCCCCGACCTTCCCGGCGCACCATCCGGGACACCCACGGTCATAGCGCAGTCCTGGCACCGCTCGCGCCGCGCCGGGGTGGATCCCGACAGCGCCTGCCTCCCTCGCCTGCAGTACGTCGACGACCTGGACCTGCAGCGCCGGTTGGTCCAATGCGCAGCACCGGTTTTGGACCGACTGCACGACGACCTGGCCGGGATGCCACTGAGCATCGCGCTGACCGACGAGCACGCTCAAGTCATGCTGCGCCGCGACAACGACCCTCTGCTCGCCGCTCGACTCGACGGAGCCCACTTCGCTCCCGGCTTCAACTACGCCGAGGACGTCATCGGCACCAACGGTGTGGGCACCGCCCTCGAGACGGGGATGGCCGTCTACATCCACGGCCCTCAACATTTCCACGAATCGATCCGCGCGTTCACCTGCGCCGGCGCACCGATCCACAATCCCCTCACCGGCCGCCTCGAAGGATTGCTCGACATCAGCTGCCTGGCAAAGGACGCGCACCCTCTGATGCGCCAACTCGCCCTCGGAGCGGCCCGCGATATCGAGGCGGCACTGCGCGCAACCGGTTCGGCCAAACAACAACTCGTTCTCGCAGCCTTCGTCGCCGCGTGCCGGCGACGGCACGTCGCGGTCTACTCCCTCAGCTGCGGGATCTTCATGTCGAACTCCTACGGTGCCCGCCTCCTCGACCCGGCCGACGAGGCCTACCTGCGTGAAGAAGCCCACTGCCTGCTCACCCCCTCCCGGCTCGGGAACTTCGATCTGACCCTCCCGTCGGGTCACACCATCGCCGTCAAACGCACCCTGGTCCACGACGGAGGCGAGGTCGCGGGCGTAGTTCTCGAAGTCGAGCGAATTGCCGGCACCACCGCCGCCGTTTCTCCCCAGCGCACTGCGCCCACGCTCCCCGGATCCTCCGGCACCTCCCCGCAATGGACTCGGTGCCGCACCGAGATCGCCGCCCTCGCCACCGCGAACACCAATACCGTTGTCCGAGGCGAGCCAGGTAGCGGCAGACTCACCCTCGCCCGTGGCGCCCACCTGCACAAGAACCCCCAGGCACGACTGACCGTTGTGGACTGCGCGGCGGCAGAGGACCTCGACGACGCGATGAGCACCGCGCTGAACTCCTCGGCCACCACCGTGGTGCTACGACATGCCGACCGGATGCCCGGACCCCAAGCCGACACCGTGGCCCGTTTCCTGGCCGGCGACCAGCACACCTACCCGGCGAGGTGGATAGTCGCCACCACAGCCGACACGGAGGTGCTCACACAGTCAGCCCTCGCCCAGTGCTTCACCGCCGTCGTCGACGTTCCCGCCCTGCGCCACCATTCCGACGACATCCCCACCCTCGCGCGCATGCACCTGGAACAACTCGCCCCACACCGCAAACTGGACATCGACCCCGATGCCCTTCGCACGCTGCAACGCTACTCCTGGCCAGGGAATGTCACCGAACTCGTCGACTCACTCAGATACGCATTACAACAACGCATTTCCGGCACCATCGTCACCGCCGACCTACCTCCAGCGGTCCATTCCGCACCCCGTCGACTCATGACCCCGCTCGAGAACGCCGAGCGCGACGCCATTGTCACCGCCCTGCGCGAATGCGGAGGCAATCGCCTCAAGGCGGCCGCCAGACTCGGCATTGCCAGGTCGTCGCTGTACCGGAAGATCGACACCTACGGCATACACGGGTGAGCAGAAACTACTGCGTGCACCGAGGACAGATGGACCGGATCGGTGAGCACGCCGTTGCTGCGCACCGGCGCCGCACGGACGCTAACTGCCCCGCTTATACCGGTCCGCGGCGGCCGATCCGGTGCCCGCCCAGCCCTGCGGGGAATCCCGCCGCATACCACCGAAGGATGGGATTGACGATGGTCGAGCGCAAAGTCGTGACCAAGACGATCGCGAACCGCTACATGCGGGTCGACAAGGCCGGTAAAGCGCGGATCCTGGACGAGTTGTGTGCCACCACCGGTTGGCATCGTGATCGCTGAATCGTCCCGGGTTTGATGCACACCTTCTTTCTTGGGAAGGTGAACCTTATGCCGAATGTCTATCCAGCCGAGGTACGGGAGAAGGCCGTGCGCCTGGTCCTCGAGCACCGTGGTGACTACGCCTCGGAGTACGAGGCGATCCGCACAATCGCCGAACGGATGTCACTGAAGACGGAGACCGTACGGGTGTGGGTCCGCAAGGCCGAAGCGGCGGGTGATGGCACCCATGCCGCGTCGGCGTCCGAGGCGGAGATCGAACTGCGGGCATTGCGCCGGAAGAACGCCGAGCTCGAGAAGACCATCGAAATACTCAAAGCCGCAACATCTTTCTTCGCGCGGGAGTGCGACCCGCCACGCAAGTGATCTGCCGATTCATCGCCGAACACCGCGATCAGTTCGGGGTCGTACCGATCTGCCGTGTGCTCACCGAGCACGGGTGCACGATCGCCCCGAGAACCTTCTACGCCTGGCTGGCGCGCCCGCTGTCGAAGCGCGCCCTGTGGGACGCCACCATCACCGCGGTGCTGGCCTCGTACTACGTCGAGCGGGACGAGCACGGCAGACGCAAACCGGAGTCGTTGTACGGCTCGCTGAAGATGTGGGCCCACCTGCAACGTCAGGGCATCGAGGTGGCCCGCTGCACCGTGGAGCGGCTGATGCGCGTGAACGGGTGGCGCGGCACCACCCGGACGAAGAGGGTCCGCACCACGATCGCGGAACCGTCGGCGCCGCGGCCACCGGACCTGGTCGACCGGAACTTCCGGGTCGACCGGCCCGATGCGCTCTATGTCGCCGACTTCACGTACGTGCGGATGGTGCCCTGCTTCGCGTACACCGCGTTCGTGATCGATGCGTTCGCCGGCACGATCGTCGGTTGGGAGGTGTCGACGTCGAAGGAAACCGCGTTCGTAGAGCGGGCGGTGAATCAGGCCTGCATGCTGCGGTCAATGCAAGGCAATCCGTTGCGCGAGAGGACTATTCACCACTCGGATGCGGGCTCTCAAGGCGTATTCAACTGGTCGAAGCAACACGTTGCTGTTGAATTGATCGTAGGTGTTCGTCCCAGGCTTCAGCGGGGGTTCGCCATTGGAGTCGTTTCCGTGGTCGCGTGTTGAGAGCGTGGGCGACTGCCGCGAGATCGTCTGGGTTCCATCGCGAGAGATCAGTTCCCTTCGGAAAGTATTGGCGCAGTAGTCCATTCGTGTTCTCGTTGGTGCCTCGTTGCCATGGGCTGTGTGGATCGGCGAAGTAGACCTTCAGCCCGGTGTCGATGGTGAACTGGGCGTGTGCGGACATTTCCTTTCCTCGGTCCCAGGTCAGCGAGCGTTTGAGTTCGGTGGGCATCGACGCCAGTGCCTGCGCCAGTGCTTTGTTCATCGACACCGCTCCGTATCCCGACAGTGCCGGCCCGTTCTTGGTGATCGGTTGCTGTCGCCACCCTTGTTCCCGAGGCAGGTGCACGAGGGTGGTGTATCCGGTTGTGCGCTCGACGATGGTGCCGATCGCGGACCTGTCCGTGCCGATGATGAGATCACCTTCGTGGTGCCCGGGGATCGCACGGTCGTCGGCTTCTTCGGGACGCTCGCTGATGAGTACGTCCGGTGTCACATGGGCCCAGGCAACGCGTTTCGCTCTCGCGCGTGGCATCCGAAGAGCGCGGCCGGTGCGCAGGCACAAGATGAGTTCGCGGCGCAGGCCGCCGCGACCCTCGATGAATAGGGACTGGTAGATGGCTTCGTGGCTGATCCGCATGGACTCATCATCGAAGGAAGTCGATCGGTAGCCGGTGCGAAATCTGCTCAGGGCTCCACGCTTTCACCCATCGGCGGTCCTGACGATGCGGCTTGTTCAAGCCCTTCCATTGCCGTTCGAACGGTCCGGCGACCGCATCGCCGCCCGGCTTGGTGATCTGGCCTGAGAGTCGGTCCTCGACGTAGTGCCGTAACCGATCGTTGGCCGCGAGCTTGGCGGTCTTCGGGCGACGAGCAAACAACTCGGCTTTCCAGTGCGCCACGCTGGCGCGGTACTCGAGCTTGCCGCCACGCGTGGCAGCGTTACGCCGCAGCTCCCGCGAGATCGTCGACGGGCTCCTCCCGATGGCACTCGCGATCGCGCGCACTCCGTGGCCTGTGGCGTGCAGGATCGCGATTTCCTCACGTTCTGTCAGAGAGAGGTACCTGCCTGCCGGCGCGGGCCATGAATACGGCGTCATCCCGCCAGCGTGCCGGAACCACCGCTGGCCCACAGGCTGTCCCACGCCGACAGCGTCAGCTGCCTCGCGAGGAAGCTTGCCTGTGGCGATCTGGTCCCAAAACTGCCGTTCCTTCGACCGGGGATGGCCCGGTGCTCCCGGTGACCTCATCGGAGCCCTGCCCGTTACTTCCCGCACCCAATCCGATGGACGACCCACAACACCCTCCTGACCTCGAATGTTGCGTCCACCGATTGAGCCCAATCAATTCACCTCGGTCCGCTACGGCGAACGGCTCGCCGAACTCGGTGCAATACCGTCGATCGGGACCGTGGGCGATTCCTACGATAATGCTCTCGCCGAGAGCGTGAACGGCTACTACAAGTACGAACTCATCTACGGCCCAACGCATCCTGGTCCATGGCGCAGCATCGACGACGTGGAACTGGCGACACTGTCGTGGGTGCACTGGCACAATCACAGGCGGCTGCATGGTCACTGCGGCGACATCCCGCCAGCAGAGTACGAGAAGACGTTCTACGCTACTGAGCAGGGTGAGCAGACCTTGGTTGAAATCAAATAGCCAGAGCCTCCATCAGACCCAGGGCGATTCAGTTACGCAATCACCGCCGGCTTTCACCGGTCGCTTCGCATCACCATGTTGGTGCCGTTCGCCCCTGGGGACAAGGGCAGTAGCTCCATCACCCTCGACACCACTGGATGCGAACCACGGGAGGTCCACCGCGGAATCGGACTCAGACAAGCCATTCGGCAAGCCGAGACGATCCACATCCACCTAGACGGCAAGAAGCTGAGCACTCTGCGCATCGACGAGTACCCGATGAGATCGACGAGTCCGAGCTCAGGACTACCGCCGATATCGCCCGTGACCTGGATATCGTCCAAGACAGAACCGGCAGCATCTTCGCAATGCCCACGGAAATCAGCGGCCTCGAACGGATCTGGCTCCGAATCCTTCGCATCATAGTCCGCGGAAACCGGCACCTCCTCGAACGGTCTTGCGGCAAGCAACCCCTGACCAGCACGAGATCCCGATCGCCTGAACGTCGCCGGTCGCACACCCCCGGCGCGCACACCGCCGCGATCGGTCCGCAGTTCGAACGAGTGTGCGCGTCGGTGGATCGACACCCAGTACGTTGCCGGCAGCGCCGCACCGATCCCGAAGACCGACCACGTGATGGGGCAGTCGTGCGACAGCTCGGCCTCGCCGAGAGCCACCTGAATCGGGTAGCCCGCGCGGTCCAGTGGATTCGCGCACACTACGCAGAGCCGATTCGCGTCGAAGACGTTGCACTACAGGCAGGTATGAGTGTGTCCTCATTTTACCGTCACTTCCAGACCGTGACCGCGACGAGTCCCATCCAATTCCAGAAACAGATCCGACTCCAGGACGCCCGGTTGCTGCCGGCGACCGACCCGAACGACGTCACAGGCGTCGCCCACCTCGTCGGCTAAGACAGCCCTTCCCCATTCAGTCGGGAATACCGCAGACAGTTCGGCACCTCACCCAGTCAGCGACGCCGCACATCTGAACTCCGCGCGTCTGCCCGGTGCGCCCGGGAACCCGCGACACCGACACCGTACGAACCGGTCCGCTTTCCCGGCCGCCGGTCAGGGGTAAAGATTTCTCTGATGCGTTTTTAGACCACAAGCGTTGACACAAAAGAGTGACGTGTCGCACAGTAGTGCTTGCCGAAATACTCCGAAGCCGGGCAGCCTCCCGCAGCCCTCGACTGGTCCACCCTCACGTTCGAGACGATTTCGATACGTCAAATCTGCGCTGAAAGGCGGGGACTGACCGACGAAGCGAAGTCGGTCGACGAAACGGAGCCGTTACGTCACCGCACTAGATCGGCAATAGAGCGGCCGCATTCTTTCATCAACATACGTTGACCAAACGAAGGACTTGCCCATGTCGACAGCCAACGCCCTCCCGCCGGGCGGATCACCCCGCTCGACGGAGTCGAGCACCTCCGGTCCGACCGGTTCACTCGCACAGGGCAAACTCGGCACGACCGACCTCGTCGCGCAGTCACTGGCCGTCGGACCGATCACCTCCGCAGCGCTGCTCGGGGGGATCATCGCTGCGAAGGGTGGCAGCGCCGGCCCCCTCTACCTTGTCGTCGTCCTGTTGGGCATCCTCGGGCTCGGGGCGATTCTGGTCATGTTCGCACGCCGGTACACCCATGCCGGTGTCATGTACGAATATGTCGGACGCACGTTGGGTCCCACCGCAGGTATTTCCACGGCCGGGTTCTACTACCTCGCGTACATCATTCTCGGCGGCCCGACAATGCTCGTCGGAGCCGGAGTTCTCGGCCATGATCTACTGCTCAGCTACCTCGACGTCGACATTCCGTTCTGGCTGATCTCGCTCGGCGTTCTCCTCTTCGTCGCTCTCGTGAACATCAGGGGCGTCGATCTGTCGGTACGCGCCCAGTTGACCATCTTCGTGCTCTCCGTCGTGCCCTATCTCGTCATCGCCGTCACGGTGATCGCCAAGGGCGGCAGAGACGGCAACAGCGCCGTCGTTCTCGACCCGTCCGCAGCGAGCGCGGGTCAATTCCTGCCGACCTTCATGTTCTGTGCATTGTTGTTCGTGGGGGTTGAATCGGCGGCATCCCTCGGCGAAGAAGCAAGGGATGCAAGGAAGTCAGTCCCTCGCGCCATCATCGCCACCATCCTGATCGTCGCAGGCTTTTGTCTTCTCATGCAGTATGCCGGGACGATCGGGTTCGGCGCGGACTCCGTCGCCGTCGACTGGGCGTCGGACCCACTAGGCCTGTCGACACTCGGATCCATGTACGTGGGCACCTGGATAGCCCCGTTCGCCCAGCTCGGCCTGGTCCTCGACATGATCGCGGTCGCAATCGGTTTCATGGTTGCATCGTCGCGCGGGATCTTCGCTCTCGCCCGCGGCGGCCTGCTCCCCGGATCTGCCGCCAAACTCAGCCGGTGGCAGACTCCTGTCGTCGGAATCGCCGTCTTCGCTGCCGTATCGGTCGTCGGTATCGCCGTCGTGGCACTCGTGAGCTCCCGAACCGGCATGGATCCGTACGTCGGTTTCTCGATCGGCGCGACACTCGGCGGACTACTCGTGATGAGCGCATATTTTGTTCTGATAGTCTCGGCGACAAAGCTTCTCGTTCGTCGCGAATGGCATGCAGCAGGCTGGATCGCCGTCGTCGTCGCAGTTCTCACGGTGGGCGCGGGAATCGTCGGTTCCGTGATTCCACTGCCCGCCGACGAAGCACGATACGGCGTGTTCTCCGCCGGTGTCCTGCTTGCGCTCTGTGCCGCGTGGGGCATATTTCACGGCATCGGACGGAACCACACGCTCCCGGAACTCGCCGACGCAGAAGCCCCTCTCCCGCACACCGACGTCCCGCACTCTCACATCATCTGAAAGGACTTCCCGGATGGACAACGAGGAAATGACGTTGTACGACCTGCGAGTCACCGTATGCGAGATCAAAGGACGATCCGTGTGCGGCATGAAGGAAGGTGACTACTTCGAGGTCCGCAACAGTGACCAACTCACACTCCCCGACGGACAAGCTTTCTGCTACTGGGCAATTCAATCCGTACTGCCGATGCTCCCGGCCAAGATGCGGCGCCTGCCCGCCGCCGACTGGCTGGAGCAGGACACCATGGCATGTTGCCCGGACCCGGGGGAAGGACTTCTCATGCGGATCGACCGCATCGGAGAAGTCACGATGCGGACGGCAGATCTGACGTGAGCACACAACGTACCGAGTTCGGTGTGGGGTTCGGAGGAACACTGCCTCCCGAGAGTTACGCTGCGTTGGCACGGCAGCTGGAGACCCACGGATTTCACGTTGCGACCGCGTTCGGGGACCTGATGATGCAGCCGCCGGCGATGGTGCTGGCCGGCATGGCTCAGGCGACGGAACGATTGCGCCTCGGCGTGGGCTGTTTCACCCCGTGGACCCTTCATCCGGTGGAAATCGCCGGCCAGATGGCCTATCTGGATGCACTGTCCGACGGTCGTGCATTTCTCGGTCTGGTGCGGGGTGCGTGGATGGACCAGCTCGGCATCGACACCTCCCGCGCACTCGCGGCCGTAGCCGACACTCTCGCGGTGGTGAACGCCGTTCTCCGAGGCGACGGGAACGGCTACCAGGGAACGACGTATTCGATCGCCCCCGGAACGACGCCCTACTACCCGGTTCTGCGACCGACGCTGCCGCTGATGATCGGCACCTGGAGCCCCAAACTTGCCGAGTTCGCCGGTCGGCACGCCGACGAGATCCAGATCGGCGGGTGTGCGAACGCAGAGATGCTTCCGCTGATCCGACAATGGGCGAGCGCGGGCGAGGAATCAGCCGGGCGCGCCGCCGGATCGGTCGCCTTGGTGTCGACGGCGGTCACCGTCGTCGACGAGGACGGCGACATCGCCAGGGCCAGGGCCAGAACCGAAGCGGCACTTCCGATGCATGCCGTCGCGGCACTCGATCGCACGGTGGACGTCGACCCGGAATTGTTGTCACGCATGGGCGCACTGCTTCGTCGACACGACTTCGAAGGAGCGGGAAAACTGATCCCGGACGAACTGCTTCACCGATTCACCTTCTGCGGCACACCGATCGAAGTCGCCGAGCACGCCGCGGCCGTCTACGACGCCGGCGCACGGCGAGTCGAATTCGACTCGCCCTTCGGCGTCACACCCGAACGTGGTGTCAACCTGCTCGGCACCGAGGTTCTCCCCGTTCTGCGTACGCTCGGGTACGGTCTCGATGACTGAATCCCGGCGACACTACGAAATCGGAATAGGACTGGCAGGAAGCCTGTCCCCCAAGGACTACGGGCAACTGGCAGCGCGGGCCGAGGAAGCCGGTTTCGACGCCGTCACCGTGTTCGGGGATCTCATGTACCAGCCACCGGGCATGGTCCTCGCGAGCATGGCAGCGGACACCTCCGTCGTCCGGCTCGGCGTTGCCGCGTACACGCCCTGGACTCAGCACCCCGTCGAGATAGCCGGGCAGATCGCGATGCTCGATGCGCTGTCGGGCGGCCGCGCCTTCTACGGTCTCGTCCGAGGCGCCTGGATGGACCGACTGAACATCGATCAGAAACATGCACTCGCCGCGATCGAGGACACCGTCGCCATCGTGAAGGCCGTGCTGCGGGGTGAAGGCGAAGGTCACACGGGCAGAGTCTATTCACTCGCGCCCGGAACACGACCCTTCTACGACGTGGTCCGGTCGGAGGTGCCTTTGCTCATCGGCTCGTGGAGTCCCCGTCTGGCGGCCGTCGCCGGGCGTATAGCCGACGAACTGCAGGCAGGAGGAAGTGCGAACCCGCACATGATCCCTCGATTGCGTGAGCTGGCGGATCAAAAACCGGGAACTACACCGATCCGATTGTCTCTCAACGCAATCACTGTTGTCGACGACGACCGCGACGCGGCACGATCCGCCGCCCGCACAGCCGCAGCCCCGTACTTCGACGTCATCGCCGCTCACGATCCCACCGTCGAACTCGATCCCGCACTACTCGACCGAGTGAGAACCGCGTGCAGACGAGGTGAACACGAAAGTGCCGGCCGTCTGATACCCGACGACGTTCTGGACAAGTTCGCATTCTCCGGCACTCCCGACGACGTCGCCGAACACGCCGCGTCGATCATTCGCGCCGGAGCATACCGCGTCGAATTCGACACCCCCTTCGGCCTGAACACGACGGACGGACTCCGAGTCCTCTGTGACCGGGTGTTACCGAAGGTGCACGCCCGGCTCGCCGAATCCTGAAACCGAATCAAGCGTCACACCTCATCGAGCAGAAAGTTTCGACGATATGAACCAGCAGACACCGTGGAACCAGAACGAGCAGCCTCGACGCAAGCGAGTCGTCGTCGTAGGCGCGGGATTCGCAGGGCTCACTGCAGCAAGGGAACTCGAGAACGCCGGTGTCGAGGTACTGGTCGTGGAGGCACGAGACCGTGTCGGAGGCCGGGCGTGGACGGACTCACGACTCGGCGGCCATCAGCTGGAGATGGGCGCGACGTGGGTACATTGGATGCAGCCGTTCGTGTGGACGGAGATAACTCGGTACGGGCAGGAGATCTATCCGAGCCCCGACATCGATCGCGCGTACTGGGTCAGCGACGGAACGGTGCATACGGGAACCGAGCACGATCTCGACGTTGCGCTGACCCCACTTCAGGAACGCATATTCGAGGGATCGCGAGAGTTCTTCCCCTACCCACACGATCCTCTGGCGATTCTCGACGATCCGAACACCGATGACGACCTCAAACAACGTTTTCTGGCGGCGGACACCGGCAGTGTGCTCGACTGTCTGCGCGACGGTTCCTTCACCCGGGAACAGATCGACCTCGCCGACTCCTACTGGTCCGCCGGTTACCAAGGGTCGACGGCGACGGCCTCGCCGCTGATGGCCAAACACTGGGCGTCACTGAGCGATCACCGTAGTTCTCTCATGGACGAGCAGACCCTGCGGTTCAAACTGACCGCCGGAATGCGCGGCCTGTACGAAGCTCTCGCGTCGGACGTACGCGGAAGGATCCTTCTCGAGACACCGGTCGCCCACGTCGCCCACGACACCGAGTCCGCCACGGTGACGTTGCGCGACGGCGGCGTCGTCCACGCCGATGCCGTCGTCGTGACCGTCCCCATCGGGGCGCTGGGTAATCTGACGTTCGAACCGGCACTCGGTTCCGAACAGGCCGAGCTCGTCGAGAACGGATCCAATTCGACGGGGCTCAAGATCTGGATCAAGGTGGCGGGAAGGCAGTCGGTGATCGCGGGCGCCCCCGGCGGACACCCGATATCGTTGCTGCGGAGCGAGTACTTCCTCGACGAGGAGGATGCCACCATCCTCGTCGGATTCGGATCCGACCACACGGCAATCGATCTGAGCGATGTGGCCTCCGCCCAGAAGGCGGTGGACGTGTGGGCGGCCGGTCTGGAGGTTCTCGACTGCGGTGGGCACGACTGGGTCGCGGACGAGTGGTCGGGGCAAACCTGGGCGACACTGCGGTCCGGTCAGTTCTTCAACGGCTGGAAAGCATTCCACAACACCGACACGAGACTGCGCTTCGCCGGCGCGGACTTCGCGAAGGGGTGGAACGGGGTGGTCGTCGACGGCGCCATCGAGACGGGAATCCGAACGGCAAGGACACTGCTCCGGGATCTTCGAACCGAGAGCTGAGCCGGCTGTCGGGATGGCGCTCTGCAGACCGGGAGGGCAGTCCCGACGCGAGCCCGTCAGTCGGGCGGTACAGGGGCGCGGCAGCCGTCGACGATCGTGTCGATCAGCGCCAGCTGATTCTTCCTCGACGTTCCCGGACGATCCAGTACGGCGGTGACCTGAAGACCGATCATCGTGGTCATGATCAAATCGGCGTACCTGCTCACCGCGATCGACTGCAGGACACCGTCTTCGACCGCTTCACGCAGATGGAGAGCGATTTGCGCACGCCACTGAGCGACAGCGGTGTTGTTCGACAGTTCCATGGTGCTGTCGGTAATAGCTCTCTGCCACAGCGAGATTGCGATCCTCGCTTCGAGACGTGCCTCCTCGGTGAGCGGCATGATCTCCCGGCACATCTTGTACAGGGCCGTGAGCCCGCGCTGATTCGCGACCGCACGATCTATCCGGCCGTTCGTCTCTTCGAGGACCAACTCGAAAGCCGTCCGGAGAATCTCGTCCTTACCGGAAAAGTACCGGCTCAGAGCACCGTTGGTGTAGCCGGCTTCGGCGGCCAGATCACGCATGTTGATGCCGTCGATGCCACGCGCGGCAATCAATCTCCACGCCGCGGACACGATCGCGTGACGCCGCTCGGCGTGGTCGACTACCTTCGGCATGCGCTCTCCATCGGATCGAAAGAAACACCACCGTAGCAAGAATCGATCGGTGGACCACTCGTCCGTCGATCCACGGCTGCGCCTGCGGCGACGTCGGTTCGCACACCGCGTGCGAGGCTCAAGGTTCCTTTACTGTCGGCCGGAACCATTGCAGGGCATACTTGAAGTTCAAGCTACGAGGAGGCACGGTGAGCTCGGCCAACTGTCGTCAATCCATCAGCGCCCAAGCGGCAGCCGTCCGCGAAGGCTCCGTCACGGCACAAACACTCGCGTGGCAGGTGCGCGAAGACATCGTGCGGCGAGAGCCGAGTATCCGGGCCTGGGTGGAGTTGTCGAACGATCTCGATGCTCAGGCGTACCGGATAGACAGCGGGCACCTGGACGGCCCACTCGCAGGCGTCTCACTCGGTGTGAAGGATCTCGTCGACGTCGCCGGGCTGCCGACCCTGGCGGGATCGACTGTGACGTCGACGCATCCGCAACCCGACGATGCCGCCTGCGTCGCGCGGTTCCGCGCATTGGGCGCGATCGTCCAAGGCAAGACCGTCACCACCGAGTTCGGCTACTTCGCACCGGGACCCACCCGCAATCCACATGCACCGGACCACACCCCCGGCGGCTCGTCGAGCGGTTCGGCCGCCGCCGTCGGGGCCGGTGTCGTTCCCGTTGCGCTCGGAACCCAGACGGCGGGATCGCTGACTCGTCCCGCGTCGTTCTGCGGAGCAGCCGGCCTGGTTCTGTCGCAGGGCACCGCCGACCTCACCGGAATAACCGGGCTCAGCGATTCGCTCGATTCACTCGGTCTGCTCGCTCGATCCACCGAAGACCTGCGGTACGTGTACGCGGCCTTCGCCGGTCTCGGCGACATCACCGGCGTCGAATCACCGCGCAAGGCCCGACTCTGGACCGGCAGCGAACTCGGTGTCCTAGACCCGTCCATGCAGAAGTTGCTCGCCCTCCTGCCCACGGTATTGAACGGCATCGGGGTGAAGGTGGAGGAATTCGAATCGGACGACCACGTTCGCACTCTCGCCGACGACCACGCCACCGTCATGTCGTACGAGGCGGCCGGAACTCTGCACGAGACGTTCGAGCGGCACGGCGCAGACCTGAGTACACCTCTACGCGAACTGGTTCGGGACGGACGCTCGGTGACCGCCGATTCCCACGCTGCCGCACTCGTCCGCAGGGACCGGAGTCGCCGCATGCTGAGCGAGATACTCGGCGACGACACGGTGATCATCGGTCCCGCCGCCCTGGGACCTGCACCGCAGGGTCTGGACGCGACGGGCTCACCGATCCTGAGCCGCCCGTGGCAGTTGCTCGGTGCACCTGTGATCGTGGTGCCCGGTGCACGCACACCCGGCGGCCTACCGCTCGGGCTTCAGATCATCGCCCCAACGGGGCACGAAGCCGGGCTGTTCGACGTCGCCGTTCGGTTGGAACCCGCACTGCGAGCGATCTCGTCATGACGAGCACCACGCGAAAGGAATCGACGACGGTGGCTGCCACATCCGGATCGACAACCGATCATCGCATGTTCCTCATGTGCTACGAGGACAAATTCAACTACGGCTGGCACCACGTCGACCTGTTCGTCCACGACGGCAGTGGCCGCGAACTCAACTGGGTGCACTGGACGGTGGAGGCGGACGGTCCGGACGCCGCGGACCAGTCCGTCCGGCGTGAGGAACCGACACTGCTGCGGACGTCGGACTGGGAGCATCGCGTCAGTTCTTTCGGCATGAACTACTGGATGGCCGACGCCTCGTGGCCGGATGCAGACGTCGGCGGCAACGGCTCGGCCCTGACGTGATCGGACTCGACCGGATCGGAGATCACCCGATGAACGACACCTCGAAACGACCGGGCGACGCGGAGCAGGCGATCGAGAAGAATCCGACGACCGTGTACGTCGTCGACGACGATCCCGAACTGTGTGAGTCGGTCGACTGGTTACTCGACAGCATCGGCATCAAACCGACGATCTGCCACAGTGCGGACGAATTCCTGACCGCGTACTCCGGACACCATCCGGCGTGCATCGTGCTCGACGTCAGGATGCCGCACATGAGTGGTCCGAGGTTGCAGGAGAAGCTCAACGAACTCGCTCCCCACGTGGCGATCATCTTCGTCTCGGCGCACGGCGACATCAGGATGTCGGTGTCCACGATCCAGGCAGGCGCCATGGACTTCCTCGAAAAGCCTTATGCGCCTCAGCGTTTACTCGACGCCGTACAGACCGGGGTCGAAGCAGCGGCCGAACGGTTTCACACCTACGAGCTCAAACGACGGATCGAACGCAAAGTCGACCTGTTGACCCCGCGAGAGCGCGAGATCCTCACCCTCGTGGTCGAGGGACTTCCCAGCCAGAACATCGCCCGAATGCTCTCGATGAGTGTCAAGACCGTCGACGTGCACCGGGCCCGGATCAAGAGCAAGACCGATGCCGACAGCGTCAGCACCCTGGTGCGCGACGTTCTGCGGTTCGACGTAACGATCTCTCGGTAACCGGGGCGCGATCCGTCTTCGCACCCCGGCCGCCGAGTCACGTCAGTAGTAGTCGATGACCAGACGCTCGCCCTTCGCCCGTGACACACAGACCGCGATGACCTCGCCGGATTCCTTCTCCGACTTGCTCAGTACGTTGTCGCGATGGTCGGGGTCGCCCGAGAGCACCTGCATGATGCACGTTCCGCAGATCCCCTCCTGGCAGGACGTGTCGATGTCGCACCCGTTCTCGTCGAGAACGTCCAGGATGCTTCGATCTGCCGGTACCTGATAGGTCTCGCCGTCCAGTTCCACCTCGAAGGCCGTGTCCGGCCCGTCTCCGAAGTGTTCGACGGCATGGAAGTTCTCGATGTGAACATTCGCCGACGGAATGTACTTCGCGGCGACGGCAACCGTCTTGTCCATGAAACCGGTTGGACCACAGACATATACATGAGCACCGACCGGAGCCTGCTGGAGTGCCGCAGCGAGTACCGACTCCTGCTTCTCACGGGGAACACCCAGATAGGAGTGTAATTTCTCGGGGCACCGGTCCTGCAACAACGGAAGGAACGCCGCTTCCTGCGCGCTGCGCGCGAAGTAGTGGAGTTCGAACTCGATGTCGTGGACGTGCATGTACCTCGCCATGCTCAGCATCGGCGTGATACCGATTCCGGCCGCAACCAGGACGTGATACGTTGCCTCCGAGTCGATCCCGAGCAGGCTGCGCGGAGCACTGATCTTCAGCCGGTCGCCCACCCGCAGTTCGTGCAGCGCAGCGGAACCTCCTCGCGAGTTCTCCTCACGTTTGACGGCCACGGCGAACGTCTCGCCGGCATCAGGCGTACTGCACAACGAGTACTGCCGGGTGATCGCAGTCGGCCCGATCACGTCGATGTGCGCACCAGGCGAGTACGTTCCCATCGGTGTGCCGTCGCTCTTCGACAGATACAACGTCTTGACCGACGGCGTCTCGACCACAATTTCGGAGACTACGACGTCGATGAGTTCCATGAGATTCTCCTGCTGCAGCGGTAGATGTCGATCAACGAACGTAGAGTCCGCCGTTGACGTCCCAGCAAGCGCCGGTGACGAAATGAGCGTTGTCGGCCGAGAGCAATCCGACCATGTCGGCGACGAACGTCGGATCTCCCAGTGTCCGAACCGGAATCCCGGCGACGACTGCATCCAACTTCTCCGGGGGAACCGTCGCCTTGACGATCGGCAGATCGTGCGGACCCGGGGCGATCGCATTGACCGTGACACCGTTTCCGGCCAGTTCTCGCGCAAAGATCTTGGTGGTGGTCAGGATTGCCCCCTTGGACGTCGCGTAGTGCGCTCCGGTGGCGGTACCACCGTTCTGGCCTGCCAGCGAGGCCATGTTGACGATCCGTCCGTACCCTCGGCGCGCCATCGCCGCACCGAAGATCTGGCAGCCGAAGAAGACACTGTTGACGTTGGTGGACAGCACTCTCGTGAACTCGTCCTCCGTCAGCGTCATGGCATCGGCCGTCTCGGTGATCGCGGCGTTGTTCACCGCGATGGTGGGTACGCCCCAACTGTTCTCCAACTCCGTCAGCACGGACACGAAACTCGTGCGGTGGGCGACGTCCAGAGACGTGGCTCGCGCCGTCGACCCGTCCGGCGACAGTTCGGCCGCGATCTCCGCGGCCGCATCGACCGCGATGTCGGTCAACAGAACTCGATGTCCGTCCGCGTGCAGGCGACGAGCGATGTGTGCGCCCATCCCGCCGGCAGCGCCGGTGACGACTGCGATCCCCGAACGACTCGGAGTACGTGACATATCTTGACCAACCTAACTGGGGTGCGGGTATCCGGTGGACAGGATTGCCCGAAGACGGGGTGCGCGTGTGCTTCCCGGGGAGAACGGGTGCCCGTTCAGAGTTCGACGTCGTCCCTGATCGTGAGTTCGCGCCCCATCCGCGCCTCGACCTTGAAGTACTTCCACAGTGCGTGATCGCCGACCATCTTCGTGCGCAACAGATTACACGCAGCCTTCACGGTCTGCTGGTCGCGAACGTCGGCAAGGACGTAGAACGTCCACGGCCATCCGTCCGACGGTCCCACCATGTGGGCATCGTCGTCGAACGTACCGAGAATGTCGATGCCGTCCATGTTCTTGAGTGTCGACAACATCGACGACGTCGCAAGCCAGATCGGACCGATGTCCGACTTCGGCAGGTCAAAGAAGTTCTGGTTGTTTCCGAAGCAGAACAGCGTGCGCAATGACTCGTCGGCCATGGCATCTCCTGTGATTCGGTAATTCGGTGACTCGGGGTGCAGTAGATCGGGGGTGCTGAGTGCGACGGTCAGGGGAAGCTCGGAATCCCGGCTTCCAGACCCATGAGAAGAGCGCCGGCGGCCTCGTACGTGTTGGTCTGCAGCATCGCGTGCTGGGCCGGCACCAGGGCGTCCTGGAGATAGCGTTGCAGTGGATGCGTCTCGTAGATCGCTCCGGTTCCCGCGAGATCGAAGGCCTGCAGCACGACGCTGCGCCCGGCGTGGGCGGCGTGTGTGGCACTCAGGCGCAGCAGGGCCGTGTCTTCGGGGGTGATCGCGGCGCCGTCTACCGCCTTGTCCCACACGTCGTCGGTGATCTGATAGAAAAAGGCACGCGCAGAACGTAGTTCGGCCTCCGCGCGAGCGAGCCCCGTCTTGTACGCCGGACGGTTTCCCTTGGCCTCACCACCGGTGATCGACGTACGGGATGCCCCCACTTCCCTGACGTAGTCCAGCGCGCCACGAGCGGCGCCGAGCGTCACCACGGCCAGTACCTGAGCCGCATACGAGAGGGAGGGGTACCTGGTCAACGGTTCGTCGACGCGGGGCGCTCCGCCGCGGACGAATGTCATCTCCTCCGGAACGAACAGACGATCCGCACGAATCGAATGCGAGCCGGTGGCCTTCATCCCCGCGACACCCCAGTTGTCGACGATCTCGACGTCCGACGGAGTGACGAGCGCCGTCAACGGGCGACCGGCGGTTTCCGGACCACCTTTGAGTCCGATCCCGAGGATGTCGGCGCCGCGACAACCGCTCGCGAATTGCCAGACGCCCGAACACAGATATCCGCCGTCGACCTTCTCTGCCTCCTGCATCGGGAACAGCCCACCGGCGTAGGCCACGTCCGGGCCCGCAGCGTAGATCTTTTCCTGCGTCGATACCGGCAGCGCCGCGAAGTACACCAGCGAAGACCCGAAACTCGACACCCATCCGGTCGCGGGGTCGACAGCGGAGATGCGCTCGACCATCGACATGAATTCCGACGGCGGCAGCGGTTCACCACCGAAGGCTGCCGGTGTCGACGCCCGGTACATCCCGGCCTTCTTCAACAAAGCTATGTACTCCCGGGGAACGTACCGCTGGGCGTTGAACTCCGCCCGCTGGTCCTCGAGCACATCGAGTGCGTGATCGAATGCTGCGGTACGCGCCGGTCCGGGCGGCTCCGCGACTATCCGATCGGTCAAGCTCTCGGCGATCATCCGTGTCTCCGTTCAGGTTCGGCAATCCCTGTGGAGTTATGCTAGGAGCTCACTGAAATCGTCGGTATCAGGAGTTTCCGCGCAGTGCCTGAATATTTCTTTACGTGTCGACACCGATCGGGCGAGACCGGCGGAGAGGTTGTGAATGTGAACAGGTTTCCGGCGCGGCGCGATTTCGAGCAGATGGCCCTCGAAACCGGCATGGGGATTCTGATCCACGAAGCGAGCTCGAAGAACATCCTGTGGGCCAACCCCGCCGCCTGCCGGATGTTCGGGTTCACGCTCGAGGAACTGAAGCCTCTCAAGGCGCATCACATGAGCGCACAAGAACGTCAGTACCGTCGCGAACTCGGCGTCGCCTGGTTACAGTCCGCTGTCGTACACGGCACCAGTCGCAAACAGTGGAAATACCGGACCAAGGACGGCGTCGACTTCCTCACGGACTGCCGGGCGACACTGGTTCACTTCGAGGACTGCCCCGTGGTGATGGTCGAATTCCGCAACATCGACGAGGAAGTCGAACTCCAGGAGGAACTGACGTGGGTGTCGGAGTCCTTGCAGCGCATCATGACACACACTGCCGCAGGCATCGTCGTCCTGGACGACGACAACTGTATCGAAGACATCTCCTCGATGGCGGCGGGGTTGTTCGGGCGTACCCCGGCGCAGTTGTCGGGCATGCACCTCGAAGACGTCGGACGGTGCGAGCCTCGACTGACGTCCGAACAGGTCGTCGAACGCCTCGGAAACACCTCCGTCTCGATCCAGTTGGAGGTCCGCAAGAGCGACGGAATCATGACGTGGCTCGCCGGTGAGCTGGAAATCGTGGCGCACGACGGTATTCGATCTCGGGTACTGACCGTCAGGGACGTCACCGAACGCGTCGAATGGGAACGCAAGCACGCGTATCAGGAAGCGAATCTGCAGTATCTGAGCCGCTACAACGCCATGGGCGACATGGCGATGATCCTGGCCCACGAACTCGGTCAGCCATTGGCAGCCTCGACCAACTACCTGAGCGGATTGAAGACCCGAGTAGCGGCCGAGACCATCGACGCACGCAGTCTCACATACGGAATCGCACAGATCGAGCAGCAACTTCATCGCGCGGCCGAGATCGTGACCTCCGTCAAACGTTACGTGCAGCGTATCGAGAGTACGGCCGTACTGATGGATCTCAACGAAACCGTCGAGGAAAGCCTCTACTTCGTGAGGCTACGCGCGGCCGAACGGGGGGTACGGGTGTACGCGGAGATTCCGGAGCGCAGTTTCCACATCCACGGCGAAAGCGTGCTGATCGGCCAGGTCGTCATCAACCTCTGCGTGAATGCGCTTCACGAGATAGTCAGACCCACAACCGAAGTCAAGGAACTTGCCGTCACGACCGGTGAGTCGGACGGCAACGCCTACGTCTGCATCCGCGATCAGGGGCGCGGCATGGAGGGCCCGATCACCGACAGGCTGGCCTCCGGGGCGTTCTCGGCGAAACAGGACGGCGCCGGTATCGGTCTGATCATCTCCGAACACATCGTCGAGCGGCACGGCGGCTTCATCGAGTATCTGCCGAACGATCCGACCGGTACGATCGCGAAACTCGTCCTGCCACTTGCAGAGCGGGCACCTGCAGGTGAGCGGCCGGCGTCGTAAAGATTCCCGTACAGGCCGTCGGGCAGAAATCCGTATCCACTCGGCGGATCCGCCGGTAGGTTCATGACACCGACAACGGCGTCGTGAACACTCGTCCGCTCGAACCGTCGATCGAATACGTGTGTGCAGCGCACCCGCACGAGACATCCCGCTACCTCCGTGCCGCACCACGTCGTTCTCGTCGGGCACAGCGATGCAGCCACCAGGAGGTCACATGTCCACTCCCGATGTTCTCGTACTCGGTTCCGGCACTGCGGGTTCGATCGTCACGCGCCGGCTCCTCGACGCCGGACACACCGTCACCCTCGTCGAAGCCGGAGGTCTCGACACCAATCCCGCCATTCACGATCTCTCCAGAGTCGGGGAATTGTGGTTGGGTCCGGAAGACTGGGGGTATTTCTCCGCCCCACAGGAGCGCGCATCGGGTAGGCGCCTGCATATCCCACGCGGCAAGGTCGTCGGCGGCTCCAACCAGCTCAACGGAACGATCTGGGTACACGGAAATCCGTGGGACTACGACCGGTGGGCGTCGATGGGAAACACGGGGTGGGACTGGGCATCGGTTGCGCCGCTGTTCGAACGCCTCGAGTGCGGCGCCGCCCGAGACGGTCTGATGGGGACCGTCGAACCAGAGCTCGCCCCCATTCACCAGTCCATCATGGATGCGGCGGTCGCCTGGGGTATGCCCGTCAACGCCGCATACAATTCCGGCGATCAAGAGGGCGTCTCGCGCATGAAGTTGAATCTGCGTGACGGGAAACGCCAGTCGACGTGGGCAGCATATCTTCGGCCGGTACTCGGTCACCCGAACTTGACCCTGGAACTCGGTTCGCTGATCGACTCCCTGGTGATCGTCGGCGGGGTCGTCGTCGGCGTCAGAGTGATCGGCGAGGGCGGGATGCGAAAGCTTCGCGGCGGCACCGTCGTGTTGTGCAGCGGGGCGATCGGATCCCCGGCCGTGCTCCTCCGCAGCGGAGTCGGACCCGCAGCCGACCTCGAGCGACTCGGAATCGACGTCGTGGTGGATTCACCAGGTGTCGGCAGCAATCTGCAGGACCACTTCCTCGTGCCGGTGATCTTCGGAACCGACCGGCCGGTGGACCCGCCGAAGCCGTTCCAGCCGGTCACGCAGACGCATTGGTTCTGGAAGAGCGACCCCACCCTGCCTGTTCCCGACACCCAACCGATCAACTTCAGCGTGCCGTTCTACTACGACGAGACAATGACAGGGCCACCGTCCGGATTCACGCTCCACGCCGGCCTCGTTCGCCCGCACAGCGTCGGCAGTGTGTCGTTGACGTCCACCGACCCCGCCGCCCATCCGACGATCGACTTCAACCTCTTCGACGATCCGCGGGACATGGCGGCCCTGGTCTATTCCGTCCGCCAGTGCCGCGAGGTGGGACGGCAGGGGCCGCTCGCCGATCTCTGGGGCGCATACGAGGTACTGCCGGGACATGATGTCGCCGACGACGATCACGCCCTCGAGCAGTGGATACGACGAGCCGTCAACACCTACCACCATCAGGCGGGGACCTGCCGAATGGGGATCGACGACCAGGCTGTCGTGTCCCCGGACCTTCGAGCGGTCGGTCTCGACAATCTGGTCGTCGCCGACGCCTCCGTCATGCCGACCGTTCCCACCGGAAACACCAACGCGCCGACCGCCATGATCGCCGAGCGCGCCGCCGAGCTGCTGACCTCAGCATGATCCGCCATCCGAACAACGAAGGGCTCCAACCATGATCGATCTCTCGACAGTACGCACCGACCTGTTCATCGGCGGTGAATGGCGGAAGGCGCGTGAGACGTTCACAACGCTCAATCCGGCAACCGGCCGACCCCTCGCCGAACTGGCTGCCGCCGACGCCGCGGACGTCGACGCCGCGGTCACGGCAGCCACCGACGCCTTTCGCGGCGACTGGGGCGCCCTGCCCCCGTCACGGAAGGCAGTACTGCTCAACAAACTCGCCGACCTCGTCGAACGTGACGTCGAGAGGCTGGCCGCCCTCGAATCCGCCGACATGGGCCGTCCGGTCGGAGCCGGCATTGCGCTGATGATCCCCAATCTCGTTGCCACCCTACGCTACTACGCCGGTTGGGCAGACAAGATCAACGGTGAACTCATCACCAACGACGGATACATGGGTGGACCGACCCCCACACACGCGTATCTGCGGCGCGACCCACTCGGTGTCGTCGCGGCCATCGTGCCCTGGAACGCGCCGCTGATGATCCTGGGCTGGAAGCTGGCGCCCGCGCTCGCCTGCGGCAACACCGTCATCGTCAAACCGGCCGAGGACGCGTCCCTGTCGATCCTGGCGCTCGCCGACCTCGTGACCGAGGCAGGTTTCCCGCCCGGCACCGTCAACGTGCTCACCGGTATCGGCAAAGTCGCAGGCGAGGCCCTGTCCCTTCACCCCGGAGTCAAGAAGATCTCCTTTACCGGATCCACCGAGGTCGGTCGGACGATTCTCCGCAATTCCGCCGCCACGTTCAAACGCACCGCACTCGAACTCGGCGGCAAGGCACCACAGATCGTCTTCGACGACGCGAACCTCGAGGCCGCTGTTCAGGGCTGCGCGATGGGGATGCTCTTCAATCAGGGTGAAGTGTGCGCGGCCGGCACCCGAATACTCGCTCACCGAACCGTTTTCGACGCCGTGGTCGCCGGGCTGAAGGGTGCAGCCGAGGCGCAGGTGCTCGGTGATCCGTTCGACCCGGCCACCACGCTCGGCCCCGTGGTCAACGCGAAACAGCGTGACCGCGTCGTCGACTTCATGAACAAGGGTGCAGCCGAAGGCGCTGACGTGATCACCGGCGGTTCGGCCGCCACCGGCGAAGGATTCTTCGTCCGACCCACCGTCCTCGTCGGCCGGAACGACATGACTGTCGCACGTGAGGAGATCTTCGGCCCGGTGGCTGTCGTCATTCCGTTCGACGACGACGACGAGGCGGTCGCTCTGGCCAACGACAACCAGTACGGGCTGTCGGCGACGCTGTGGACCGGTAACGTTTCTCGGGCACACCGGATCTCGGCCCGTATCGAGGCGGGGGCCGTCGCCGTCAACGGTTGGTCGCCGCTGGCGCCTCAGCTGCCGTGGGGTGGGATGAAGGCCAGCGGTATCGGACGCGAACTCGGCTACGAAGGGATTCTGTCCTACACCGAACCCAAGACCGTCACCGTCGTGCTGTAAACGCTGCGACGACGGAAAAGCCCTTGTGGATCGTGAATCCACAAGGGCTTTTCCGTCCGAGTGCGACCGATCTAGTGAGCGTGCACGATCTCGCCGTCCACCATCGTCAGCGCGATCGTCCGGCCGAGCAACGAGTCGACGTCGGCGTCGTCGGGCCACTGACCGTGCAGCACGGCAAGATCTGCACGGTGTCCCACCATGAGGGTCCCCCGCCACCCTTCGCCGTGCTCGCGGTACGCCGCCTCACGTGTGATCGACGCCAGGGCGTCGAGCGTGGTGATTCCCTCGGTGTCGTCGGCCGGAACCGGACCACTCCAGCAGTGCGACCGCGACACCGCGTAGACGACCGCCGGACGCCAGTCCGGGGGCACCACCGGCGAATCGGAGGTGATACCGGGACGGACTCCCGCCCGCAGTGCAGACCCGATCGGCTCGGTCCGTCTCACCCGTTCCTCCGGCAGCATCGTGGCGAACGTGCTGATGATGACCGGGTTGAAGCAGGCCCCGATTCCGTTGTCCACCAATGTTTCGATTCCACCCTCGTACAACTCCGTGGTGTGGATCAGGTAGTGGCGGGCCGGACTGTTCGGAGCCACTTCGGCGATCAGGTCGATCACGGTCTCCACGGTCTGGTCTCCGATGGAATGGATACCGATCTGCAAACCTGCATCGTCGACGGCCCGAATGATCTCCTTCAGTTCGGCGACCTTGTCGACGTCACTGTTGCCCGCAACCACGAGGTGGCCGCACCGATGCCCCGGAACGTTGATCTCGTGCACCGGTTCCTTGTGCCACGTCGTGCCGTTCTGCGGGGTCCCGTCTGCGAAGACCTTCACGCCCACGATCTTCAGTCGCCGCGGATCGATGTCCCGGCCGTCGTAAGCGCGTGCCAGACCTGCATCGAGATGCGCGCGGACGTCGGCGGCGTTGCAGCCCCCGGTTCCCACCGGCAACACGAGAACCGAAACACGCATGGTGAGTTCACCGTCGGTGGCGAAATCACCGAGTGCCTCGAGCGCCTCGGGTGATCCTGATCCGTCCAGAAGTGACACGTGCCCTGGCCCGAGTCCCGGTTCGGTGAGTGCCGTGATCCCGAGCGCGTGCAAGTCCGCCTGGCCTGCGCGGTACGCGTCGAGCAACTGCTCTCGCGGAACCGGCGGCACTGCAGCGATCAACAGTGCGATCGCGGCATCGGTGAGAAATCCCTCCGGATTCCCGCCGCCGTCACGTGCGATCACACCACCCTCGGGGTCCGAAGTCTGCGCCGAGATCCCGGCCAGGTCGAGGGCGACGGAGTTCGCGCACAACGAGTGCCCGCTCCAGTCGAACAACACGACGGGAGTCCCGTGAATTCCGTTGACCGCCAACGCGTCATCGATATCACGCGCGGTCAGGTTGCGGCCGAGAACCTGACTGTCCCAGCCATGTCCGCGAATCCATCCACTGGAGTCGACAGCGTCGCCCGTCAGGAACTGCGGTAACTGTGCGATGACGGTGAACACGTCCGCGTGCATCTTCACGTAGGTGTGTGCGGTCACCGAATAGGCGGTGAAATGCAGATGTCCGTCGTTGATTCCCGGAATCACGGTGTTTCCGTCGAGTTCCACCACGCGGGTGTTCTTGCCGATCCACCGGTCGACGTCGTCGCCGAGGGCGACGATCTCGCCGTCCTTGACGGCGATCTTCGTGGGCCGCGAGGCGATCCACGCCGACGTCGCCCGGTCGCCAGGAACCCAGTCGGACAGGTCCAGGATCGGTCCGCCTCGCAGGACCGTGTCCGCTGCAGCATTGTTGTTCACAGTTCTCCCGTCATCGATTCCGAACTTCCAGGCACCACTCGAACATCACGACGCACGCGTCGACTTCCCTTCGAGTACATCCACCACGTCACGGGCATCGGCCAGCCAGTTCTCGATCCGAGCGCGCGTGGCACCGAGTGGGAGTTGCGCTAGCCGCAGAGTCAGCGAGTAGACCCCACTGCGATCGCGGACCGGCAGCAGGAGCGAACCCAGATCGTAGCTACGGTGATCCTCGAGTTCACACACCCGGTAGTCGACGATCGTGTTCGCCATCGACTGCCGAATACCTCGTTCCCGTGACGGCGTCAACCGCCCTGCCGAGTACTCGTTCGTGGCGTCACGCACGGGGTCGTAGGCGGCACGCCCCACCTCCGCAGGCAACAGGGAGAACAGATATCCGTTCTCGCGCAGGAAGGCCAACCGGCTCCGGTGGACGTTCTTGACGTCCTCGTCGACATCTCTCAAACGGCCGATCCAGTCGTCCTGGCTCTCCGGTGGCTGATCGAAGAAATACGTGTCGCCCACCGGCGGCACCATCGGTGCCCGCTTGCCGAAATCCGCTCCCCGTTCGATGCCAGGACCGGTGGCCGACAGAACTGCGGCAACCTCGTCCGGGCCGGTGGTGGTGAAGACCGTGACCTCGCAACCGATGCTCGACGCGAGCTCTTCCACCTCCAGGCGTGCTGCGTGCGCCGAATGGATCGCAGGCAGGATCTCGTGATCCATACGCGCCATCAGCGACGTGCACACGAAGCTCCCGTAGCCGCCCTGGAAGAAGATCAGCGGCGACACCGCGTTGGTGACCGCCATGTCCTGTACCGAACACAACACGATCCAGTGATCGCCCGCCTCCACCGTCTTCCAGATTCGCGTGTCGATCCAGGCAACCGAATCCTGAAGAACGGGGTTTCCGAGTGGCGAAGGATGCCAGTCGATCCCGTCGAGCTTCTTCTCCCACCGCCGCGCGATCGTCAGGACGACGTCTTCTTGGTCGCCGCCGACGATGTTGATGCACAACGACGAGCACTCCAGCATCTTCTCGAAGGTCCTCGACGTCTTCATCGGCATGAACGAGACCAGCGCAGGTTCCATCGACACGGAGCTGAACGTTCCGACGACCATGGCCAGAACATCTCCGCCGGAGTCCAGTCCCGTGACCACCACGACACCGGTCGGATAGTGGCCGAGCACTTGACGGAACAGTTGCGGGTCGGCCGATGCCGCTGTCACTTCGGACATGATTGCCCCTTCCTGGCTGGGTGCGGCTGAACGAGACGGAGTCGGCGAGTCGAACGACGAGATCCGTGGCCCGCCGACAGTGGTACGTGCAGGTGTCGTCAGAGCAGGAATCCCGCGGCAGGAACCGCGTCCTTGCCGTCGATCAGCCGCACGACCTTCCGCTCGATGCGATCCTGCGCCGGCGAGGCTCCGAGAGCGATGACGAAGTCGACGTTTGCGCTCCAGATGTCGTGCCGCCCACGCTTGTACGCGATCAAGGTCTGGGCGACACGCAGTTCGAGCGCGTCGTCGGTGACCATACCGGGCACCACACGCCCGATCGTCCGCACGGTTTTGGCCGAGTCGACGGCTGCGATGGCGTACCCCTCGGTCATGCGCGCCACTCGCAGGCGCCGCATCCGGGCGTCGTCGTAGACCATGTTCAGGGTGTTGTCGAAATCCGTGGCGTCGGGATCGATGGGAATGACGTAGTGGGCGTCCTCGGTGTAGAGACCCTGCCATCCCTCGTAGTTCTTGTGATCGAGAAGCTCGGCCTCGCGGGCGATCAGGTCGAGGCCACGAACGACACGTTCGTCGGTGGTCGGCACGAATGCGACCGGCAGGCTACGAGCGTCGAGACTCGGCGCCCACGCACCTGGCTTGGGCTTCGGCTTGCGCGGTGACCTCTCGGCGGTGATCTCAGTCATTGCTCATCATCTCTTTCCACTTGGCGTACGCCGACCGCATACCGGTCTCGTCGGTGACGTGGGAGGTCGACCACCCCTCGCGGGACTCGGTCTCCCGTCCGAGCCCACGGTTGACCATGATCGGCAGGTCCGGGCCGCCTGTCGCCCCGCGCTGCACACGATCCCAGCCCTCGGCGTCGTCCGGCGTGCCGAAACCGAACGGCCCCTGAAAGTGCTCGTGTACGCGCAGACGTTCACGGTTGACGGGGTCGACGATCTCCGCAGGCCCGTCCGGTCCGAGAGCGACATGCTCGATGTACGTCTCGTCCACCGAGATCGGCCGCAACACCCGGAAGAAGGAAATGGACATCGAGACGTTCGGGAACAGATTCAGATTGAAGCCGGTCCCGTGCATCGCACGCACCATCTTGCGTATCGCGGCGTCGTCGAGCCCCTGCGCCGTCAGTTCCGCGACGAGCCCGTCGAATCGTTCCTGTAAGGGTTCCGAGCCGTCGTCGATGTCGAGATCGGAGTGCTCGGGCACCATCTGCATGACCGAGTGCCCGTTCTTCAGGTCGTACGTGGTGCATTGCGGATCGTTCATGAAACTCATCATGTCCGCCGTCTCGGAGTCCACCGAGGCCATCCACGAGCGGTGCACGATCGGGAAGTGATATCCGTCGGTTGTGTTCTCCAACTGGATCTTCCAGTTTCCGTGGAACTTGAACCTGTGCGTACCCAGAACCTTGAGCGGGTACCCGCCGCCCTGCTTGAAGAAACGGTCGATCCAGAGTCGGACGTCGCCGAGGAACTCCTCGAGCGGCTCCGCGTTCTCGTCGAAGGTCGCGAAGATCATGCCGCCGTACGATTCCGTGCGAAGCTTCCGAAGTCCCATCCCCTCCTTGGACATGACGCCTTCGTATCCTTCCGGGTACGGGATGCCGCGCAGGCGACCGTCGAGTGCGTACGACCATGCGTGATACGGGCAGGTGAACCCGTTCGCCTCCCCCGATCGCGACTCACAGACACTTGCCCCCCGGTGACGGCAACGGTTCAACAACGTGTGGATCTCGCCCTTGCGGTCGCGGGTCACGATCACCGGCTGCCTGCCGACGTGCGTCGTCTTGAACTTGCCCGCGTCGGCGACCTCGCTCTCGTGCGCAACCCACACCCAGGTCTTCTCGAAGATGTTCTTCATCTCCAGCTCGAAGATGTCGGGATCGGTGTACATGCGTCCCGCCACACGGTCATTCGTGACCAGATCGGCAGGAGCAAGGTCGTACACGTTGTCCGGGGTGAAGTCGATAGTCATGATGAACTCCAAGAGGAAAGTAGGGCGGTCACGGGAATCCTGGGATGCAGGACGTCCACTCGAGTACCGGCCGAACCGCTCCCGGCAGAAGCGTTCGGCGTTCGTGTTCACGATATGAGGAGTCGACGCTCCCGCCAATCAGCAATCGCACGCCGACGCGTAAGTGATTCCTTTACCGGCACTCACCCGACCGTTCACGGCTTCAGAAGTACCGACTGCCGGGGATACGCCTCCGCGAAGCTGTCGGGAAGCGGAGCGACGAAGACGTTTTCGGTCCGGGTCCTGGAAATGAGCCACTGCCCGTCGACTCGGCGAAACGCATTGTTCAGCCGGCTCGACCGCAACAGGGAACGTCCGTCGGAGAACAGCCACGGCTGCACGTGTATCCACTGCCCTTCCGCGTCCCCGCCGTCGACGCGAATCTGTTCCGACGTCAGGTAGTGCGCATTGAGCAGCAAGGCCGGATCCGCCTTTCCGCACCAGAATTGCTCGAAGTGCGTCCGGATGGCAGCTTTGCCCTCGGCGCGCCCGAACTGGCCGTCGTAGTACTCCCCGACACCTTCCCAGACCGCGTCCTCGGTGTAGAGGTCGAGAATCAGGTCGATCCGGCGAGAGTCGTCCTCGACTCCGAACTCCGGGCAGGGCGTGTCACACAGAAACATGTATCTCGCCTGCAATCTCCGAATGTCGGCTTCCGCCTCCAGCACCCGAACTCGTTCTGCAAGTTCCGTAATCGTCATGTCGGCCACAGCCACTCCTCCCGTACCGAGGTGTGTGCCACGACGGTCGCCGAGCCGGCACACCTCTCCGGGAATCACGCTAGGACCGCACGAGCGAGAGTCGGTATACGAAAATCCTTTACCACTCGCATCCCGCTCGGGTAAAGAAATCCCTGATTGCACCCGATTCCGTCAAGCAACCACCATGAGTACTCCAAGCGGATTTCAAGTACGCACTGCGTACGCATGTACCGAGGAGTGCCCATGCCGCTCGACCGACCAACTCGCCCACGAACCGGGTCGCATCACACGATCGCGCCGACTACGTCGCGCCCGATGCTCGGGGACGAACAGTGACCGCACACGATCACAGCTCGGACGTCGCCGCATCGCTGTACGAGATGAGTCGCACGAGGACCCGGCTGACGCTGTCCGTCAGCGCCTTGGTCCTGGCGTTCTTTCTACCGCTGCCCGTACTCGGCGGATTCACCACGGCACTGGACGGCGTTGTCTTCCAAGGTGTCACGGTGGCATGGCTGTACGCGTTCGCCCAATTCGTCATGGCCATCACCGTCGCCCGCTGGTACTCGCAGTGGGCGGCCCGATTCGATCGACGACTGGCGTCGTTGCTGAACGCGGAGCAGAAATCATGAGTGTTGCATCAGGTCTACTGTTCGGCTTACTCGTCGCGGTCACTCTACTCATCACCTGGTGGGCGGCGAAGAAGAACAAGACAGCCGCAGATCACTACGTCGCGGGTGGGCGACTGTCCGGGCGCCAGAACGGTGTCGCCATCGCCGGCGACTTCATCTCTGCCGCGTCGTTCCTCGGCGTCACCGGCGCCATCGCACTGTCCGGATTCAACGGCTTCTACCTTGCAGTGTTCGTTCCGGTCGCCTTCCTGCTCGCACTGCTGGTGGTGGCCGAGCCGCTACGGAACCTGGGGCGGTTCACGCTCGCCGACGTACTCGCAACGCGCTTCGTCGGCCCCTCCGTCCGCTCCGCCATGGCGACGAGCACCGTGGTCATCAGCGTCGTCTACCTGGTGGCGCAGCTCGTGGGTGCGGCATTGATCATCTCGTTGCTCTTCGACTTCGAGTACTACGTCGCCGTCCTGATCATCGGTGCGCTGACAACTCTGTACACGCTCCTCGGCGGGATGCTCGCCACCACCTGGATCCAGATCATCAAGACCGTACTGCTCATCGGTTGCGCGATTGCGCTCTTCCTGTTGGTGGTCATTCGCTTCGACGCCAACCCGTTCGGCCCCTTCGCGGCAGCGCTCTCCGAATTCGGTGAGTCCTTCGTCGGGCCGTCGCGCACGTCGGATGCCGCGTCGTTCGACCAGGTTTCCCAGGTGGTCGGGTTGGTTCTCGGTGTACTCGGACTCCCCCACGTTATGATTCGCTTCCTCACCGTCCCCGACGGAAAACAGGCGAGATCCTCTGCCACCACGGCCATCTGGATCTTCTTCGCCTTCTACCTGATGGTTCCGATCCTCGGATACGGCGCCGCCAACATCGTCGGCCAGGAGGCCATCGCACAGGAGAACAAGGGCGGGAACCTCGCTGTCGCGCAACTCGCCGAATCCCTCGGTGGCGGTCTCTTGTTGGCCTTCGTCGCTGCAGTGGCATTCGTGACCATCCTGGCCGCTCTCTCCGGCCTCGTCATCGCAACCTCAGGTGCCATCGCCCACGACCTCTACGGCCAGGTGATGCGGCGGGGCAACGTGTCCGATGCGGGCCAGCATCGCGCGGCCCGCATCGCCACCGTGCTCACGTGCGGCATCGGCATCGTGATCGCGCTGGCGGCAGGAAACCAGAACGTCGCATTCCTGGCCTCGCTCGGAATGTCCATCGCCGCCTGCGCGAATCTGCCCGCCCTCATGTTGACGATGTACTGGCGAAGAATGACTGCGCAAGCAGTGATCGCGGGCATCGTCACAGGGCTGGTTCTGTCCCTGGCGATCATTCTCGCCAGCCCGGCCGTCCACGGATCGAGCGCACTCCTGAGCTTCTCCAACCCGGCGCTGGTGGTCGCACCGATCAGCCTCGTCGTGTCGATCGTCGTGGCACTCGCGACCGCACCGAAAGGCGAACGAGCAGACCAGGCCGATGCAACGTACGACGACATGCGGATCACCGCTCTCACCGGTCGCGCCGCGCGATCCGTCGGTGACTCCTCACACGCGTCGTGAGGTCGCACCTGAGCGCCACGCCCTTCTGGCAGCAGGTCGTCCGCACCGTCGCCTGAGCCGGAGCAAGGTCGTCGACAACTGACACGGCAGAGTTTTCTTTCCCGGTTGGGACACGGAACTTGCCGTGAAGGAGATGCCGATGCTCACCTCGGCCTTCTCGCGACTAAGAGTTCCCGGCAACAGAAGCACACCCCGCACACTGCCGAAATCGGATGATGCCCTCCCTGTTCGGCATACACCCAGGCTTCGGTGACGTCGAGATCGTCGAGTTCGGCGCCGATACCGCCGTCCGCGACCGAGGACTGCAGGGCGTCGAGACTGACGGATGTCACCCAGGTCTGCACGGGTTGATCCGTCAGCATGTGCGGGTGCGGGAGCGGCAGTTTCGCCGGAAGTGCGAGCATGTTTCCCGCGGGAAGAGTGATGCGCCACAACCCGAACGGTGCCCCCTTGGCTCCGGATGCGGCGGCGTCGATCGCGTTCTCCCCCGTCAGGTGGCGGGGTTTGCCGTAGCCGAATTCGAGCATCCCCGCCGACGCCAGATAGGCCGCCCGCTGGTCGATCGACACCACCACGTCGGCGGTGTCGAGATCGTCGGCGTCGAGCGAGTTGCGCGTCCAACCTGCTGCGGGTTCGAGATCTCCGCGCGGTTCCCCGTCCAGCGGCGGCACCGGGCCGGCCGTGGTGACGTCGATCCCCTTGCCGCTTCGGGTCCGTTCGCGTTTGATCTTGTCGAGCACCGCAGCCCCGGTGCGAGCCGGTGTCGGCCCCGGTAGCGTCCCGAGATACTGTGCGCACCAAGCGATCCGGCGACCCAATTCACGCGCTGCCGGCAGGTCCTCGTCCGGAAGGTATGTTCCCGTGTCCGGGGATCCGAGGATTCCCATGTCTCCGACGCGGTTTCCCCAACCGAAGTCCTTGTTCCAGTACGTCCACACGTACGGTTCGATGAAAATGTCGACCATCGAGGTGAACTTCCCCGTCGTCCGCGAGAGATGCACGACATGCCCCGGGTCTCCGCGCAACTCCCACCCGGACGTCAACATCGGTTCGGCTCCCGAGTTCCGCCCCTTGAGGGCTGCTCACCAGTATGAGCGCGCTTTCGCCGCCCACTGCGCAAACCACTGCAGGCAATTGATTATCACGCGGATCGAACACAACCTGGACTTGAACGAGATCGGATACCCGAATCTGTCGTTGCGCGGCTTCACCGGCGTTGTATGCGTCGGTGAAGTCTCGGGCTTTTCCTTGGTCATCTACGAGTGTGGCGGAGAACCGCCCATCGATCACTACCGCGCTACCGGATGCAGACTCGCCGTAGTGCTTCTCATCGCTCAAACCGAAGTATTCGACTCGTGAGAGCGCTATCGCCAGGCGAGCCCCGTCTGGTAGCGGGACGGCACCGGACACAGCCACTGTCAGGCCCTCCACAACGACGTCGGCAGTCAACACAACAGGTGGAGCGTCGGTAGCCACTGCAGGTTTTCCTGCAGCAGGCGCCGGCGCCTCGTCACGGAAATGGGGACAGAACTCGGTGCGCGCATAGTCGTTGAGACGCTGAGCATCCGATAATCCTGCGCCACTGAATACGTCCTCGTTGACGGAGTTTTCCCACGACGTTTCGCCAGCACTCTCACTGCCGGGTGGGCGACTGCACCGATCGGTGCAGCCATCGGCGGCACGATGGGCCTGACCGGCGCCGCAGCGGTCTCGGCAGGTTTGGCGATGCTCGGCGGAGGATCCCTCGCGGCTGGCGGCTTCGGCGTAGCAGGCGGAACACTCCTGCTGACCGGAGTCGGTGGGCTCGCCGGCGCCGGTGTCGCTGCCGCCGGCGTGCGCTACAGCCCGTTGGGTTCGCAGGCGATCGCGAGTGAGGCCGTCAAACTCGACCTCGTCGCTCGCATGGTCCTCGCCGATGCTCCGGACCGGGACGAGAAGATGCGGCGCGTCGTGGAAAGCCTGCAGGAGCGACGCAACGACGTCTCCGTCCGCATCGGACTGCTGGTCGAGACGATCAACACTCTCAAGCAGGAAAAAGCAGCCACCTCCGCGGAAAACAGCGAACTACGCGCTCGGGTGAGGGACCTCGAAGCCGAACTGATCGAGACCAAACAGGCGCAGACGACCTTGGAGTTGGTTCGTGAGCGTCTACCGGAGAAGATCATCGCGTGAGCGAGGATATCAAGCGCAATCTCGACACGCAGTCACGTCGACTCGGCGACATCGAAAACCTCATCCGGGCAACTCTCGACGATCAGGAATCGGCGGTATCGCTCGAACATGGTCCCCGCCACCAAACCTATGACGAACTCACGACATTCAACGACGACCTTCGCGGACGACGCGATTGGACCGACGTCGATCTCGACGCAGCACTGACCGATCAGCAACGTCAGGCATTCGAGTCGTGGCAGCAGAAGCATCGTCTCACCTGGTCCACCTCCGACCTCGTGGCTGTCGGGGCTGTCGGTGTCGTCGGGATGATGTGCACCTGGTTCGACACCTCGATCGACAGCTCCATCCGAGATCGACTCACACTCCTCAAGTCCTCCGGCATCGTCAGTAGGTGGGAGAAAGCCGGCAAACGACTCCCGATCGATTACATGGGGCCCGGTTTCGGGGGACGCGCACATCGCGTCAAAAGCGCCGGCCATGATCTCGCGCGGCCGATCGAGGCGATCAAACAGATCATGGCAGGTGAATTCAGCGGCACCGCATGGCATACCGGCGTCGCCACCCCGGTCATCGTCCCAGACAAGTTCCAGGACGTCGATTCCGCGTCAGAGGCGGCTCTGCGGTTAGCTCAGCATCTCCTCGCGGACGTGATCACCCCGATGAGTCTTCCGATTCCCGGTATGTCCTTCCTCTACGAGAGCGACAGTAAAGCGCTACGCGATTTCGCACTCCACGCCTACAACGGTCTCAGTGCGGGCAACGGATGGAACGTACGAAACGGGATCGCGTTACCCGCAATGACCGTCCTGGTCACAGAAATCTTGATACGCACCTACGTGCACCTCGACCTCTACCAGCAGACCGGCACCGCCCGTTTGGAACTTCCACACAAGCGCCGACGAAACGAATTACTCCTGGCAGCGCACAGCCTCGTATCAGCTATTTCGCTGGGAAAGATCGCAGCCCAAATCACCGCCCACTGTGTCGCGGGAAACTATGTCCGCGCCGTGCATCCCTCGCACATCCGGCACGCGAACATTCCCGCACTCCTACGCGCAGGCGCACTCGCCGGAACCGTCGTCAACGACGCCTACCGAGCCGGGACTGTAAGAACAACGGTGTAACTCTGAAAGGAGATACGCCACTATGACTGATGTGATTGAACGTGAGACAGAGACGAACTCGGCTCAGCCGGGTATCAGCGATGCGCGGCTCAAAGAGCTGGTCGAGCAGGCGCGAGCCGAAGGGCTGCAGTTGACCGGAGATGGTGGATTGCTGTCGAAGCTGACCAAGCTAGTCGTGGAGTCCGCGCTCGAAGGCGAGATGGACGACCACCTCGGATACGGCAAGAGCGACCCGGCAGGCAGGGGCAGCGGCAACTCCCGCAACGGCAGACGAGCCAAGAACGTGTTGACCGAGGCCGGCCCGGTCGAACTCGAGGTGCCCCGTGACCGGGATTCCTCCTTCGAGCCGAAGATCGTGGCCAAGCGGCAGCGTCGGCTCTCAGGCGTGGAGGACATGGTGATCTCATTGTCGGCCAAGGGTTTGACGACCGGTGAGATCGCTGCACACCTGGCCGAGGTGTACGGAGCTGATGTGTCCAAGCAGACGATCTCGACGATCACCGAGCGGGTGATGGAAGGCATGGCCGAGTGGCAGAACCGGCCGTTGGATCCTGTGTACCCGGTGTTGTTCATCGACTGCATCCACGTCAAGATCCGCGAGGGCAACGTCGCTAACCGGCCGATCTACGTCGCGATGGGGGTGACTGTCGACGGCACCCGCGACATCCTCGGATTGTGGGTCGGTGAGCACGGCGACGGGGAGGGAGCGAAGTACTGGCTTCGGGTGTTGTCCGAGCTGAAAAACCGTGGTGTGCAGGATGTTCTGATCGTCGTGTGCGATGGTCTCAAGCATCTACCCGACTCGATCGAGCAAGTGTGGCCACAGACCATCGTGCAGACTTGTGTGGTCCATCTTCTCCGTAACACCTACGCCTATGCCTCCCGCAAGGACTGGTCCGAGATCGCCAAGGACCTCAAACCCGTCTACACGGCTCCGTCGGAGCAGGCCGCGCTCGACCGATTCGCAGAGTTCAGTGACAAATGGGAGAAACGCTATCCCGCGATCATCAGGCTCTGGACTAACGCCTGGGCTGAGTTCGTGCCGTTCCTACAATTCGACAACGCCATCCGGCAGGTCATTTACACGACCAACGCCATCGAGAGTGTCAACGCTCGAATCCGCAGGGCTGTCAAGGCCCGTGGACACTTTCCGACCGAGGCCGCGGCCTTGAAATGCGTGTATCTGGCCATCATGAGCCTCGATCCCAAAGGCACCGCCCGCAGGCGCTGGTCCAACCGATGGAAGGCAGCACTGAATGCCTTCGAGATAACGTTCGACGGACGGCTGTCTGCCGGACGAAAGTAGTTAGAAACCAATCAATTACACCGTTTTCTGGACAGACCCCCTTCGCTCTGGTTTTCGGGTTACGTGCGAGTGTGTCTGACACGAGTCGGAATCTGTCCTACGGTGGGTTGATGGATCAGTCAACGCCGGTGACGCAGCCGTGTTCAGAAGTGATCTCGCCGGGCGTTCTGTGCGGTGGGGTGTGGGTATCGATGCCAACTGTGGTCGGTAGTCCACAGGGTTCGGGGAAGTGTGAGACGTGTGGGAGTACCCGGCGGACGCCGAACGTGCCGACAGTGTCGCATGTCGTCGATGCGGCTGACCTGCGCTGACTCCGCGCAACCGCGAGGGTCAGTCTCTGCCGAGGTCGTGTTCGCGTTTCGGTGTGGCCGGCCGTTTCGGTGTGGTGTCTTCGGGGGCCGCGCTGCGGGCACGGTGCGTGGGTGATGCGGGGAAGCTCATGCGGGCGCGGTTGGCGATGTCGCTGAGTTCGTTGGGGTTGTAGGGTTCGCGGTTTCCGCTGCGGAGGTGCTCGATCATCGCTTTGTGATGCTCGGCTACCTCGAGGTGGATGACGGCGCCTTGAGTTTTGGCGAGTGTGGGCGGTTCGGTGTTGTTGCGGTGCACGCCGGGGGCGAGTACGTCGCGGAGCGGTGTGTGGGTTGCTTCCATCGCGACGTAGCGGGCTGCTTGTACTGCGGAGGCGTGGACTTTCTGCCAGTCGATGGTCCAGCCGGAGGATTTGAGGAGTCCGTCGAAGAACACTCGTTGTGTTCGGGAGTTGCCGTCCCGAAACGGGTGCAGGACAGTGGTTTCGCCCCAGTGGTAGGCGAGTCGGTCGACGGCCCGGTCTTTCGGGAGTCCTTGGGGGAAGTTGTCTTTGGCGATTCCGCGGAAGATGAACGCTGCTTGGTTTTCGATGTGTTCGGGTCGGCAGTGTGGGAGGTTCATGCCGACGGCGCCGGTGTCGCGGGTGCGGAGGGTGCCTGCCCAGTCGTAGACGTCTTGCAGGATGAATTGGTGGATCTTTTTGAGGTGGTCGAAGTCGAAATTGCCTGGTATGGGCTGTGTTTCGAGTTGCAGGATTCGCTGGTAGGCGGCTGCTCGTTCGTCCTCGAGGAGTGCTTGGGGGTCGGTGTGCCCGAGTTTGTTGATCAGGACCCCGGTTTCGGGGTCGACGTACGGGTCTTTCAACTGCGGGCAGCTCGGCGGCGGCGGTTTTCGGCGAGGACGAGTGCGACTGCTTCGTCGCCGGTGATTTCTCCGCGTAGTTGCCGGCGTCCGATTTCGATGTCGTAGTCGGTGGGTTCCATGCCGGCCATGCGGTGGCCGGCGGTGGCGGCGGCGATGGCTCGGTCGATCTGGGCTTCGGTCATGTGCGACTGTGCGTTGCGTGCAGTGGTCACCGGTGCTCCTTCGTCGACTCGGGCGAGTGTGGCGGTGCGCGGGGGAGCTGCGCACCGTTGTCTATTCTACCTGATCATTGCCTGTTTTCCTGCGGTCAGCAATGGTTGTGGGTTGGTATCAGTACAGGACGTTCCGGGCGGCGGAGTCTGCGGCGTTTACTGCAGGGACGTGCGAGCGCCTCGGCGGCTGTGCTCGAGTTCTTTGGTGAGGGTGCGCGCGTCATAGCTTCCGATTATTCGGCAGCCTTCGACGAAAAAGGTCGGTGTTTCTCGGGCACCACTGGACTGGGCACTGGAAATGTCACGTTGTACGCGCTCGGCGACCGCGTCGCTGTCGAGGTCCGCGACGAACTGGTCGACGTCGAGTCCTATCTCGGCTGCATAGCCGATGAGATCGGTTCGCGCGAGCGCGTTCTGGCGGGTGAACACGAAGTCCAGCCATTCCCAGAACATGTGCTGCCGTGCGGCGGCCTCTGCTGCATGTGCGGCAACCAGTGCGTGTGGATGGATGTCCACCAGCGGTAGGTGACGGACCACGTAGCGCAGATCGTCGCCGAAGTGGACGTGCAGGTCGTCCCATCCTCCGGTGGCATGTGCGCAGAATCCACATTCGAAGTCGACGAACTCTACAAGGGTCAGCTGGGCGTCTTCGGGTCCACGAATGTGGTCGATCTCGGGATCTACGGGAGGTTCCAGCACGATGGGGAGATCGGCTTCGGCCTCACCCAGCTTGGTCGCTGCCACGCGGAAGATCACCGCACCCAGTACTGCAGCCAGCACCATGGCGACGAGCACGCCGACGGTCGCCTGCCCGGCCAGTTCGGGAGATGTGCCGAAAGCCAAACCTATGATCAGCAGCGATACGGTGAATCCCATCCCCGATAGCGCAGATCCGCCCATCACACTGCCCATGCCGACCCCCTGCGGTAATCGGCCCGCTCCGAGTCGGACAGCGATGTATGTGGCTGCTCCGATGCCGAGGAGCTTGCCGAGAACCAGGCCAAGCACAACTCCCCAGGTCACACGGGCACTGAACGCTTCAATGAGCAGTCCGCCACGCAGGTCGACGCCGGCGTTGGCGAGAGCGAAGATCGGTACCACGATCAGCGCGGTGGGTACCCGGAGGTATTCGTGTATCCGCTCGTTGACGGCTGTGCCTTTGGCCAGTCCACGTGATACTGCACGACCTGACGCGGCGCTCGGAGACTGCCAGAAGTCACGAAACAGTTCTCGAGCCGCCTCCACCTTGTGCCGCTGTGTCGGGTACGCGGGAATCAGAAGGCCGGCGACCATTCCGGCAAGCGAGGGATGAACACCCGACTCGATCGTGCTGAACCACAGCACGATCACCACGAGAATGTATGGCGCGGCTCGCCACTGTCGCGCCCGCCCGAGTAGCCACAATGCTGTCAGGCATGCCAGGGAAACGAGCAGTGGAATCAGGCGAATGTTTTCGCTGTATACGAATCCGATGATGGACACCGCGAGGAAGTCGTCGACCACCGTGACGGTAAGGAGAAACACTCGCAGTTGGCCTGATCGTGCGGGCCCGAGGAGCGCCAAGGCCCCGAGCATGAAGGCGGTATCGGTGCCGACGACCACCCCCCAACCCTGCAGGCTGTCTCCGCTGCCGACGATCACGGCGTAGATGACGGCGGGTAGACACACCCCCGCGACTCCGGCGATCACGGCGATACGGGTGCGGGTTCGATCACGTAATGACCCGTGGGCGAACTCTTGGCGTACCTCGAGCCCGATCAGAAAGAAGAAGACGACCATCAACCCGCCGTTGATCCAATGGTGAAGGCTCATGTGCAACGCCACCGGGCCGAGTTCGAATCCGGCGCCTTGATGCCAGAGGTCGAAGTACGCGTCCGAAGCCGGCGAATTTGCCCACAGCAGGGCGGTCACGGTTACCACCAGCAGCAGCACCGCGGAGCCGGACTCACGCCGGAGAGAGGCCGGAGAGAGTTGGAGAGCTGATTACGCAGGCCTTGGGGTTTCGGTGCCTGTCGTGCCATCGCTAGTTGATCCTTATCGCCGTTCAGTCCAGGCGGTGGTGCGCGGTCAGGTCAGTGTTGTGTGGTGCCGGCGCCTGTGTTTTCCAGCGCCGCTCGTAGATAGGGGGCAGTCGCACTGTCGGCAGTGGCAGCTACCTGCTCGGGGGAACCGGTGGCGACGATACGTCCGCCGTCGGCGCCCGCTCCCGGTCCGAGGTCGATGACGTGGTCGGCCTGGGCGACGACGCGCATGTCGAGTTCGACCATGACGACGGTGTTGTCGGCGTCGACGAGACCCTGCGCGTGAGCGAGCAGTCTGTCGCTGTCGGACGGGTGGAGCCCAGCAGTGGGCTCGTCGAGGATGTAGAGCGTGTCGCCGCGTTGAGCACGCTGGAGTTCGGATGCCAGCTTGACACGCTGAGCTTCGCCGCCGGACAGCTCGGTGGCGGGTTGTCCGAGTCGCAGGTAACCCAACCCGACCTCGCGTAGGACGGTGAGCGAGCGAAGAACGTCGTTCTCACTGGTGAAGAAGGCGTGGGCTTCGTCGATGCTCATCGCGAGAACGTCGGCGATGTTGCGGTCCCGCCAGGTGATTTCGAGTGTGCTCTGCGTGTAACGAGTGCCGTTGCAGTCCGGGCACGGACTGTAGACGCTGGGCAGGAAAAGCAGCTCGACCATCACGAAGCCTTCACCTTCGCAGGTCGGACAGCGGCCACCGGCGACATTGAAGGAGAACCGCCCCGGTTTGTAGTTCCGTTTCTTGGCCGCAGGTGTTGCGGCGAACAGCTTGCGGATGTGGTCGAACATGCCGGTGTAGGTTGCAACATTGGATCGGGGTGTGCGCCCGATAGGGCGCTGATCGATGGCGACCACCCGACGGAGCCCTCCCAAGGTGCCCTCGATGCGGCCGCGGACCGCGCCCTGATCTCCGGTGAGCAGCAGATCGGTGTCGTCGCGCGGTTCGACGTTGGCATCGGGCGCGGCGGGCCGGCCCAGTTCAGCGTTGATCAACGCTGGTAGAGCCTGGCTGACGAGGCTCGATTTCCCCGAACCGGAGACTCCGGTGACCGCGGTCAAGACCCCGAGAGGGAAAGACACGGTGAGGTCGCGGAGACTGTTGCGCTCGACGCCTTCGACGCGAAGCCACCCGCGGGGGGTACGCCGCTGGCGGCGCACCTGCTCCGACGTGTCGAAGAGATAGCGTGCGGTGACCGAGTCCGGTACGTCGGCCAGCCCGGCGGGTGTTCCACTGTAGAGCACGCGTCCACCGTTCTCGCCGGCACCGGGACCGATATCGACCAGCCAGTCCGCTTCTCGGATGACGGGTAGGGAGTGCTCGACGACGAGGACGCTGTTTCCTCGCTCACGAAGTCCGTGCAGAATTCTCAGCAGCGCCGTCAAGTCGCCGGGGTGCAGTCCCGCCGAAGGTTCGTCGAGGATGTAGGCGACGCCGAACAGCTTCGAGGACAGCTGCGTCGCCAGGCGCAGTCGTTGCAGCTCTCCGCCGGAGAGTGTGGGCGTCGTCCGGTCCAGTGACAGATATCCCAGCCCGAGGTCGATGATGGGTTGGATTCTTTCGAGGAGGTCGTCGAGCAGGCGCCGCGCCGCCACCTGTTTTTCCGCTGACACGTTCGGGGTGCGTCGCACGTCGGGAGCGGCGGTGTGCGCCGATCCTCCCGATGCGACACGTCGTCGCGTGGCCTCGGCTCGTCGGGTTTCGTCGAGAGCTTCTCCTGCCGCCTCGGGTAGCCAGTCGCTGGACACAACAGTGCGCGCGATCTCTGCCAGTCGTGCCAGGGGCAAGGACGCGAACTCGGCGATATCCAGGCCCTCGAAGGTGACCGAGAGCGCCTCCGCCTTGACCCGCTTGCCCTGGCACATCGGGCATACCTCGCTGGTGACGAACTCAGAGACCCGCTTCTTGACGATCGAGCTCTTGGTGTTCGCGAAGGTATCGAGCACGAACCGCCGGGCGCCGACGAAATTGCCCTCGTAACTGGGTTCGGTTCCGGCTTTGATCGCTCGCCGAGTCTGTGCCGGGGTAAATCCCGAGTACACAGGAACGGTGGGGCGGTCCTCGGTGAACAGGATCCAGTCGCGATGTTTCTTCGGCAGCTTCTTCCACGGAGAGTCGACGTCGTATCCCAGTGACACCAGGATGTCGCGAAGGTTGCCACCCGGCCAGCCCGGCGGCCACGAAGCGATCGCGCGCTCCCGGATGCTGAGTGTGGGATCGGGGACCATCTTGTCGACATCGACCTCGTAGACGCGCCCGATGCCATGGCAGGTCGGACATGCGCCCTGCACGGTGTTCGGCGAGAAGTCCTCCGCGTAGAGCATCGGTTGGTCATCTGGGTAAGACCCGGCACGGGAATAGAGCATCCGCACGAGACTGCCCAATGTCGTCACGCTGGCGACATTCGATCGAGCATTACCGATGCCTCGGTGCTGCTGCAGTGCAACCGCCGGTGGCAGTCCCTCGACGACGTCGACATCGGGTACACCGACCTGGTCGATCAGCCGACGAGCATACGGTGCCACCGACTCCAGATAGCGCCGCTGCGATTCCGCGAACAGTGTCCCGAACGCCAGCGAGGATTTCCCCGAGCCGGACACACCGGTGAACACCACCAGACGGTCTCGAGGAACATCGAGATCGACGTCGGCGAGATTGTTCTGCCGAGCTCCCCGCACCACGACACCCTGCCTCCAGCGATCATCGGCCTCGGCGAGATGTTCGGAACGGTTTGTCATGCCGGTGACCATAACGAAGGAAGGGAGCCTTGCGGCAGACCCCACAGCACTCCTGGCACACATCGTCACTCAGTTGACACGCAAGGTCACTGACACGTATCGCCACGTGCGCATACGTTCGAAAGGTCCCCCGGTGGCCACGCCACCACAACCGGGTCCCGAATCGCAGCGTGCAGGGATCCCCCAGGTTAGGAGCGACAGCATGGCAGACAGCAACCGCGCAGTGGTGTTCGAGAGCCCCGGCACCATGAAGGTCGAGAAACTCGACTTCCCCAAGCTGGAGATGCCGAACGGACGAAAAGCGCCCCACGGCGTCATCCTGAAAATCGTCGCTACCAACATTTGCGGCAGCGACCTGCACATTTACCGAGGGTCCTTCCCCGTCCCCCAGGGTATGGTCATGGGCCACGAGATGACCGGAGAGATCATCGAGGTCGGCTCCGACGTGGAGTTCCTCAAAGAAGGCGATCTCGTCTCGGTCCCCTTCAACGTCGCCTGTGGACGATGCCGCAACTGTAAAGCTCGCCGCACAGATGTCTGTGAAACCGTCAATCCTGCAGTCTCCTGCGGCGCATACGGTTTCAATCTCGGCGACTGGGTGGGCGGACAAGCCGAATACCTGTTCGTCCCGTACGCGGACTTCCAACTCCTCCGTTTCCCGGACAAGGACCAGGCCATGGACAAGATCCTCGATCTTGCCCTGCTCTCGGACATCCTTCCCACCGCCTTTCACGGACTCATCGAGGCAGGGGCCAAACCAGGTTCAACGGTGTACATCGCCGGCGCCGGGCCGGTCGGACGCTGCGGCGCAGCAGCAGCACGCCTTCTCGGCGCATCCTGCATCATCGTCGGCGACTACTATCAGGACCGACTCGACCTGGTCAAGAACAACGGCTGCGAGACCATCGACCTGAGCCAGGACATCCCCTTGCCCGACCAGATCGAGGCCATCCTCGGTGAGCGCGAAGTCGATTGTGGCGTCGACTATGTCGGCTCCGAAGCACACGGCATCGGCTCGGAGTCCAATCAGCCTCAGCCGGCAGGTGCCATCAACGACGTCCTCGAAGCCACCCGTGCCGGCGGCGCCACCGGCGTCATCGGCGTCTACGGCCCCGACCCTCTGGCACCGACAAAGGCCGAACAGGAAGGCATCTTCCCGCTCGAATTCGGCAAGGCCTGGATCAAGTCACCGCGCCTGTCCGCGGGGCAGGCACCGATCATGCATTACAACCGCGAGTTGATGATGTCGATCCTGTGGGACCGCATGCCGTATCTGAGCGCAATGCTCAACACCAAGGTCATCGGCCTCGACGAAGCACCCGCCGCCTACGAGACCTTCGATCAGGGGTCATCGAGCAAGTTCATCATCGACCCACACGGAATGATTCCAGCCTGAGCACGATCCAGCACGGAAAGCTCACGGTCTGAGCACAATACAGCACGGAATGCTCACGGCCTGAGCGTTTTGCAGCACGCGTAGATTTCCGGCCCTGTGATCGCCCCCCGACTGGCGGACACAGGGCCGGCTCGCTCTCTCCCCGACCCGCAGGACTTTCCCGCGCGGCTCAGTAAACTCAGTGGTATCCGTAAGGCAGGTGATCCGCCATGGCTGATGCAGACGAGCCCTCATTGCCACACTTCGAAACGTTGTCGACCTCGCGGGCGCCGGACGACGGTGTCATCGACTACTGGCGAGAGGCCCGGCGCCATGCCTACGTCGACGTCAGCACCGACCCCGCCAACCCCGACTTCTACGGCGATGTCCGTCTCGGCCGATACACGAACTTCACTCTGTCCACGAAACGAGCCACCGCCGAGCAGACACACCGCAATCGCAGCCGAATCGCCCAAGGGCGGGAACAGGACGAGTATCTGTTCGCCACATTCCAGACGCGCGGAAGTTGCGTCATCGAACAGGCCGGACACACTGCAGTAGTCCCGCCAGGATCCATGGTCATCTACGACAGTTCCCTGCCCTTCGCTTTCCGCGCCGATGCACCCTACGAACAGGTCATCGTCAAGGTGCCCGCCGATCGAGCCTTCGCGCTCGCCGGCATCGACCGGACCACAGACATCCTGGCCACGACCATGAGCTGTGCAGGAGCGATGTCCGCCGTCGCAGCCTTTTTCACCCAACTGGCCCAACACCAAGACAGCGATCCCCACGGCGCCGCACAGCTCGAGACTCACGCCTCCTCACTGGCCACATCACTACTGAGTCTCGTCACACCGGTTCGCTCCGCCGAAATACCCGCCTTCCTACGACGAGATCAGGTTCTGGCCTACATCCATGCCCACCTTGCAGACCCCGACCTCGACGCCGAACGCATCGCCACCGCGATGCGACTCTCCCGCCGCAGCCTCTACCGCCTGTTCCAGGGAACCGACCACACAGTCATGGGATATCTCCGCGCAGCGCGCATCCAGTCCGCCCAGCACCTACTACGAAAATACCCTTCCCGGCCCGTCTCCCTCATCGCTCGACAAACAGGATTCTCCGACCCCCGCACCTTCTACCGAGCGTTCCGCGACACCACCGGCATGACACCCAACGAACACCGAGAACGCCTCGATTGACAACGCACTGCACATATCCGCTCTACAGCTCAACGAGGCCGCCGGACGGGTCAACAACGACCGGCTCGGGCGAATCATGGCCCGCATACGACATGTGGCCAGAAACCTGACCCCAATTGCGAGTCTGAAAACGAAACGCTTCGAACCTCATCATCTGAACACGGACCGTCCCGACCTGCACTTCATGTCCGGAGTACGGGAAATTCGACAAACCGACGATGTGCACACACAGTGGATCCTCGAAATAGCCGGACAAACACGAGAATTCGACGCCACCATCACCGAACAGCACCCGGACGAACGCATCGCGTGGGAATCGGACGCAGGCCTCGCAGTCCTGGTGGGCTGTCGCACTTCTCGCGGGTCTGTCCAGAAAACGGTGTAATTGATTGGTTTCTAACTACTTTCGTCCGGCAGACAGCCGTCCGTCGAACGTTATCTCGAAGGCATTCAGTGCTGCCTTCCATCGGTTGGACCAGCGTTGGCGGGCGGTGCCTTTGGGATCGAGGCTCATGATGGCCAGATACACGCATTTCAAGGCCGCGGCCTCGGTCGGAAAGTGTCCACGGGCCTTGACAGCCCTGCGGATTCGAGCGTTGACACTCTCGATGGCGTTGGTCGTGTAAATGACCTGCCGGATGGCGTTGTCGAATTGTAGGAACGGCACGAACTCAGCCCAGGCGTTAGTCCAGAGCCTGATGATCGCGGGATAGCGTTTCTCCCATTTGTCACTGAACTCTGCGAATCGGTCGAGCGCGGCCTGCTCCGACGGAGCCGTGTAGACGGGTTTGAGGGCTCTTCCCAGATGAGGGTGTAGGTCGGCCGGGCGCGTCGGTCCGCAGATAGACGTCGAGGTCTCCCGACGACGGAGGTTCCTACGCCATCCATCCGAAAGACCTCGACGTGTCCGACGCTACCCCGCCGGCCGGCTTCGGCCGCCCTGACCTGACCGCCTTCGCTCGACTCGACGGCCTCGGTCTGAGCGTGACCGGACAACGACTTGAACCGGATCGTGCGGTCCTCGCGTGCCGCGTGGTGGAACCAGATCAGTGGTGCCGACGGTGCGGCAGCGAAGGCGCTGCTCGTGACACCGTGATCCGGCGGTTGGCCCACGAGCCGCTGGGCTGGCGACCGACCGTGCTGGAAGTTGTAGTGCGCCGCTACCGCTGTGCCGACTGCGGACACGTGTGGCGCCAAGACACCAGCGCCGCGGCGGAGCCACGCGCGAAGCTCTCGCGCACCGGGCTGCGGTGGGCGCTGGAAGGGATCGTGGTCGCACACCTCACCGTCGCCCATGTCGCCGAGGGACTCGGGCTCGCGTGGGACACCGCCAACAACGCGGTCCTGGCTGAAGGCAAGCGGCTGCTGATCAACGACCCCACGCGGTTTGAGGGCGTGAAGGTCATTGGCGTCGATGAGCACGTCTGGCGCCACACCAGGCGTGGCGACAAGTACGTCACCGTGATCATCGACCTCACCCCGATCCGCGATGGCGCCGGCCCAGCAAGGCTGCTGGACATGGTCGAGGGCCGGTCGAAGGCGGCGTTCAAGACCTGGCTCGCCGACCGCGACGACGCCTTCCGTGACGCGGTCGAGGTGGTCGCGATGGACGGCTTCACCGGGTTCAAGACCGCCGCTGCAGAGGAGATCCCGGACGCAGTCACGGTGATGGATCCCTTCCACGTCGTGCGCCTGGCCGGTGACGCCCTCGACAGGTGCCGGCGCCGGGTCCAACTCGCGATCCACGGGCACCGTGGGTTCAGGGACGACCCGCTCTACAAGTCGCGGCGCACGCTGCACACCGGCGCGGACCTGCTCACCGACAAGCAGAGCGACAGGCTACGCGCGCTGTTCGTTGATGACGCTCACGTCGAGGTCGAGGCGACCTGGGGTGTCTACCAGCGCATGATCGCCGCCTATCGCCACGAGAACCGGCAACGTGGCCGCGAGCTCATGGAGAAGCTGATCACCGACCTCAGCGCCGGCGTCCCCAAGGTGCTCACCGAGCTCACCACCCTGGGCCGGACCCTGAAGAAGCGAGCCGCTGACGTGCTCGCCTACTTCGAACGACCCGGCACCAGCAACGGGCCGACCGAGGCGCTCAACGGACGGCTCGAACACCTGCGCAGCTCCGCACTCGGGTTCCGCAACCTGACCAACTACATCGCCCGAAGCCTGCTCGAGACCGGCGGCTTCAGACCCCAACTCCTACACCCCCGATTGGGGTGAGCCTCCAAACCGGCAGAAATGATCTGAGGCGTTCATGCGAAGACGCCGTCGGCTGATGTCGTGGACGAACGAACCACGTGCGTGGATCAACGGCAACCACCGCTCTACAGAACGTCGATGCCGGTCAGAACGAGCACCTTCTCCTCAGTGAGATCTTCCATTGCCGAAAGGACTCCCTCTTTGCCTGTCCCAGAGTCCTTCACGCCCCCGTACGGCATCTGATCGGCGCGGTAGCTCGGGACATCACCGACGATGACTCCACCGACGTTCAGAACACGTGAGGCGCGAAAAGCGGTCTGCAGGTTTGAGGTGAAAACCCCTGCCTGCAAACCGAACCGAGACTCATTGACCTTCTCGAACGCATCCTCGTCCGAGGAGACCTTGCAGAGCGCCACGACAGGTCCGAAGACTTCGTCGTCGAGTACCCGCGCGCCGCGGGGCGCGTCCTCGATCACGGTGGGCTCGACAACGGCCCCCACTCGTCCGCCACCGGTGAGAACGGTCGCACCGCCTGCCACCGCCTCGTCGATCCACTGCTCCACACGCACGGCAGCACGCTCGTCGATCAGTGGACCGACATCGGTAGCGTCGTCGTCGGGTGCACCGGTGGACAACATGCCGATCCAGGACAGTATCCGTTGCCGCATGCTCTCGTAGTGCTTGTCGTGCAAGAATATTCGCTGCACCGCGATGCAGGACTGACCAGCTTGGTACATCGAGAACCGCGCAATTCGTTCGGCCGCGAAGTCCTGTCCGGCTTCATCGGACCAGTCTTCACACACCACGACGGCGGCGTTTCCTCCCAATTCGAGCGTGACGTGTTTTCGCGGCACCCGATCGCGGATGGCCCACCCCACAGGAACCGAACCGGTGAATGAGACCACCGGCAGACGCGGATCCTGGACCATCTCCGAAGCCTTTTCGTTCGAGACGGTCAACACGGACCACGCGCCTTCTGGCAGTGACGTTTCCGCCAGCAGCTCACCGAGCACCAGACTCGACAGCGGTGTCGCTGGCGCAGGCTTGACGATGATCGGCGCACCGACGGCGAGCGCCGGCGCAACTTTGTGGGCGACCAAGTTGAGCGGAAAGTTGAACGGGGCGATCCCGAGGATGGGGCCGCGCGGGACCCGGTGAACCAGAGCCAAACGACCGTCCGAGCCTGCATCGGTATCGAGTCGTTGCATGTGTCCACTCCAGCGCCTGGCCTCCTCGGCTGCCCACCGGAAGGTGGTAGCGGCGCGGGTAACCTCGACAGGCGCCCACTTGATTGGCTTGCCGGATTCGGCTGAGATGAGCTGGGCAATCTCCTCGTGGCGGTCGTTCAGACGCGTTGATATGTGTATAAGAGCGTCTGCGCGGATATGCACGGGTGTACTCGCGAATTCGGTGGCCACCGCCGAGGCAGCTGCGATCGCGGACTCGATGTGCACCGGATCCGCCTCGGACACAGTTGCGACAATCCGACCGTCGAATGGATTGCGGATCTCGATACGGCTATCGGTCGTCGTCGCCTCGCCGGCGATCAGGAATGGAAAGTGTTTAATGCTCATCGGTATTCCTCTTCGAAGTGTACAAACAACTGCTCGCCGACCCCCTTGTTGCGGTGGCCGGCGAGCGCGTTGATGTACTGGACAGGTCAGACGGATGCAGCGGTGGCTGCGTTCTTCTGGAGAATCTCGAGCGCTTGGATGAGGTAGGTGCGGAAGACTGCGTGGTTCTCGCTCATCGGGAAGTGACCGATGTCTTTCATCTCGATGAACTGCGCGTTCTTGATTTGCGCGGCCGTTCGGGCGCTGTCTTCCGGCGTGGTCAGGTAGTCGTAGTCGCCGGTCAACATCACGACGGGGCAGCGATCGCCGTCGATCTGATCGAGCTTGTCGCGCAGATCGTGATCGACCGAGTAGAAGTGCAGGTCGCCCTTGAACGCTTCGGATCCCTGGGTGTAATAGAACCAGGTCTTCCAGCGATCTGCCTCCGGTGACTGGGGAGCCATGAGATCCCACGTGCCGCTGGCGCACACCTGCGCTGCGTTCGCGTGCGGGTGCTGCCACCAGTCGAGGTAGAAGCCAGGCGAGTAGTCGGCACCTTCGACAGGGATGACGCCGGCGAAGCGATCCGGATTGCGCAGCGCAAGCTGCAGGGCGATGTTGCCGCCGAACGAGGATCCCATGAAGATCGGATTCTCGAGTTCGAGCGCATCAACGAGTGCAACGATGAAATTGGCGTAGTGGTCAGCCGAGAGTTTGTATTCCTCGGTCCACCACTCGGTGTTCTCCGGCGGATCGGACTTTCCATGTCGAGGTAGGTCGTAGGCGATGACGCGATAATTCGCGGTGATCTCTTCGTCTTCCAGCAGCCCGCGCCACTGATGGTTGTGAGCCCCGGCGGTGTGCTGGCACACCAAGGGCTGACCGGTGCCGTTCTCCAGGTAGAAGACCTTGTACAGCAGGCCGTCGACGTCGACGTCGACGTAGTGTCCCGTCACCGGGGAAATCTTGCTCATCTCGAGGGTTCCTTCGTTGGGGGGAGATTTTGAACTGGTTTGGGTGGCGCTGGTGAATCAGACCGGCACACCGACAGTGCGGAGCAGTTCGATCTGGCGTGTCACGCACCGCAAGTTCTGCATGAGAACCAGCACGTCGCCTTCGAGCTTCATGTCCCGTTGGAATGAGGCAGCCCAGATCCCGTGGTACATCGGCGCGGGTACGGGCACGCCGAACCCCTGCCAGGTCTTGGCACTGGCCCGGATGGCGAACTGGTACGGGCGGTCGAGGGGGCCGGGATCGACCGTGATGGCGTGTACTTTGCCGGTCGTCATCTCGACGACGAAGGTATGTGTGCCCATGTCCAAGAGGTACGAACAAGTGAAGTACTTGCCGTGCGCCTGGATTTCGGGATCCTGATCCGAGGCCTGCTCGAACGCATCGGCCCACTGCTGGGGGGTCTGAGTGATGGTGGCAGTCATTGTTTTCCTTCGTCGACTTGTGTGCCGGATTATTTCTGGAACGGGGATGATCGCAGGGTGATTGCTAGTGCTTCACCGTCGCGAACATGACACCCATCACACCGACAATCGACGGGCACGTCCAATACCAATGACCCTTCCGATCGATAGGAAACACCTATTGGTGTGCATCTACCTGGCCGAATAGCATCGGCGATGTGCGCTTACCCCTGGAGTTGAGGCCGCTGTCGTACTTCGTGGCGGTGGCGGAGGAACTGCACTTCGGCCGTGCGGCTGCACGGCTCCATATCGCCCAACCATCTCTGAGTGTTCAGATTCGAAAGCTTGAGCACTCTCTGGGGACAGCGCTGTTCATTCGTGACAGCCGTCATGTGGCCCTGACGCCGGCAGGGGTGAGGCTCTTGGAAGGAAGCCGTCAGCTACTCTCGGATGCCGAGCGCATTGCGTCGCTCACCCGGCAAGTCGGCCGCAGTGCGCGCAGCAATCTCGTGATCGGATTCCAGGCGAATGCTGCCGCTGAGCTGACCCCGGACATCCTGTCGGCATTTCGCTCGATGCACCCGGATGTCGAGGTGGAAATGCAATCGTTCGACTTCTCCGACCCCTACGTCGGACTAGGCGACGGCACGGTGGACGTAGCGTTCATCAGGCCGCCCGTCGTCGTTGCGGACTGGCTCGCGCTCGACACCCTTTTCATCGAACCACGAGTGCTGGTCGTTAGCTCGGACTCCCCTCTTGCGCAACATGATTCGATCAGTGTCGAGGATCTCACAGGTCAGCCATTCGTTGCTCGTCGCAGTACCGACGAGTGGCGTGACTTCTGGCTCGCACTGAGCTCTCGCGATGGGCATGACGTTCGGCTCGGAGCCGAGGTTTCAACGGTCGACGAGTGTTTCGAAGCGATCTTGTCGAAGAAGGGCGTCGCGTTCTCGCAAGCATCGACGCAGCGGTTCTATTCTCGGCCAGGACTAGCGTTCGTTCCTGTCACCGGCATACCACCAACGCCGTTATCTATCGGTTGGCGATCAGACGTCGATTCTCTATTGACTCGCGACTTCGTAGAGGCTGCTCGCAGCGTTGCTACAGCCCGCCCTGTGCCGAATTCATGGATGCCCGCGGTCGAAGGTGTGACCTCCTTGCTCGACCGTTTTCCGGCCAAGCTCACTTCGTAACGTCTCGCCGCGCACTTGAGGATCAGGCTAGCCGGTCCTGGCAGTGAGCGCAGTCTGAGAGCGCAGTCTGATCGCCGTGCGCACCTGGCAGCGACTTCCGCTACTACTAAATATTGGCGACGGCAGGATGAATCATCCGTTTTGTCGATGGTCAAAACGCACACCCAGGCCCACAGTGAATCGCATAAGTGTTTGTAGTGGCCGGCCCGGGGCTGGCTGACAGGATAGGTGTCGTCGCTACAACGCCGTGTGACTCATGAATCGCTTTGCTCCTTTCGGATGCACTGGCCGGGGTTTGTCCACTCTATTGTGGCGGCGACGCCGGTCCGGTCTTGCTTCGGTGGCTTAATCAGAAGCCTGCCCGACCTCGTTGCCGCGAGGTCGTGGCCCGTTACAGGCCTGCCTCGAAGTGCTCTTTCCGGGCCGACGCCGACAACGACGTCGCCCATCGGAAAGGACATCCGTCGCTATGCCTATCGTCGCAGATAACTACGAGATCGTCATCGGGGTAGATACCCACGCCGCGGCCCATGCGCTGTGTGTCGTGGCCGCCGCAACCGGTGCGGTACAGGACAAAGCAAGTTTTCCGGCAAGCCCGGCGGGTCTTGATCGGGCCCGCACGTGGATTGCACACAGGGCAGGTCAACAAGCCGCCCTCGTCGTCATCGAAGGCATCGGCTCCTACGGCGCCGGACTCTCCGACCGCGTTCTTGCGGCGGGATTCCCGGTAGCCGAACCCTCCGTGATGGGTTCGGCGGATCGGAGAGGAGTCGGTAAGACCGACGATCTCGACGCCGCTCGTATCGCCCGGTCAGTTCTGTCCGTCGACATCGATCGACTGCGCCGACCACGTGCGGACGGATCGCGAGTGGCGATGCGCGTTCTCGTGGTCGCGCGCGAGCAGATGACGTGCGAACGGACGCGCGCGGTCAATGCGTTGACAGCTTTGGTTCGCACCGTCGAACTTGGTGTGGATGCACGAAAATCGTTGGCATACAGTCAGATAAAGGAGATCGCAACCTGGCGGGCTCGGTCCGAGGACGCCACCACTGCGACGTACCGAGCAGAGGCCGTGCGACTAGCCAAGAGGATTCGTGCGCTCGATGCGGAGCTGGTTGACAATCGAAAGTCTCTCGACGCGTTGGTAAAGACCAATGCACCGGAACTGACTGCCGCGGTTGGAGTGGGCGCAGTGGTTGCAGCGACTGTCCTGATCGCGTGGTCACATGCAGGTCGGGTACGTTCCGAGGCCGCATTCGCCTCACTCGCCGGGACCTGCCCGGTCCCGGCTTCATCAGGTAACACGGTGCGCTACAGGCTCAATCGCGGCGGTGACCGCCGCCTGAACAGAGCACTGACCACCATCGTCATCGTGAGGATGCGGGTTGATCCCCAAACTCGCGCCTATGTCGAACGTCGACGAGGCGAAGGCCGCACAACCAAGGAGATCATGCGATCCCTCAAGCGTTATGTCACCCGGCAGCTGTTCCGGACACTCGCCGCTGCACACCCAATCTTGGTGTCTTGACAGATATAAAAGCATCCCGGCGAGTCCGGAGACTTTGATGTGCCCTCGGTTTGGCCGAGTCGGTGAACTTTGTTTTCTGGCTACGATCTTGTCCAAGGAGGCAGGACCATGCCGAAGAGATATCTGTCGACGGCCATCGTAAGCTCCCCACTGGCGGCCATTTATGGCGCATTTTGTGGCCATGGTTTCTCCCCGCGTACGGCCAGATAGTTCCCCACCTGCTGTGAGTCAGATTCGGTCCCGGCAACGCTGGGTGGATGAAATCGAGCAGGGAGATCATGGAAATTTTGGAGGCGTACGACCTCACGGGTAGTTATCGGGCGGCGGCGGAGCTGGCTGGGTGTGATCACCACACGGTGGCCCGGTATGTGCAGATGCGCGCTGCGGGGCAGCCGCCGGACCGCCGGCGGCATCGAGCGCGGGCGATCGACGACTTTCTGCCGAAGATCGAGGAGTTGGTGGTCCGCTCGCAGGGCAAGGTCCCGCGCGGATGTCATCCACGAACGGATCGTTCGCGCTGGGGTTCACGGCGGTGAGCGGACCACGCGCGGACGGTCGCGGAGGCGAAGGCCCAGTGTCGGGCTGGTCGGCGGCGAGTGTATCGGCCGTGGGTAACCGAACCTGGGCTTGGTTACAGTACGACTTCGGTGACGGGCCAACGATTCCGGGCCGGAAGACACGTTGTTCTGCGCATGGTTGGCGTGGTCGCGATTTCGGGTGGTGATCCCGATCTGGGACAAGACATTGCCGACGGTGGCGGCGTGTTTGGATGCGACATTCCGCCGCTTGGGCGGGGTTCCGGTCTATGTTGTCCTCACCGACAAAGAGAAGACCGCGACGATCGATCACGTGGAGGGGTCGCGGTCCGCAATCCGGAGATCGTGGAGGTGGCACGGCATTACGGCACGACGCTGCGGACGTGTTTACCTGCTGATCCGGAGTCGAAGGGAGGAAGTGAGGCGACGGTGCGGATCGCCAAAGCCGACCTGTTGCCGAAGGAGGTGAACCTGCGCGAGCAGTATCACTCTTTCGGTGAGCTCGAGTCGGCTTGCCGGCAGTTCTGCACCGACGTCAACACCCGCGTCCACAGCTCTACTCGGCGGCGGCCGGTCGAGCGGCTGGCCGAAGAGTTGCAGCGGCTGCATCCGCTGCCGAAATCTCCGTTCACCGCGGTGTTCGGCACCACCCGGCGGGTGAACTGGGAGTCGACGATCTCGGTGGAAGGGGTGCGGTATTCGGTGCCGCACACGTTGATCGACACGCGGGTCTGGGCCCGCTTCCATGGTGAGGAGCTGATCGTGACCGCCGTCGACAATGATTGCGGTGCAGTCGAAGTCGCGCGGCACCGCCGCGGCCAACCCGGTTCACCGGTCCTCGACAACGACCACTACCCACCCCGCCCAGACCGCGACGCCGCCGACCGGGTGCCCAAGCCTCGTACCGCCGCCGAGCTCGCCTTCCTACAGTTGGGCCAGGGTGCCAACAGCTGGCTGGTCGAGGCTGCCGCCGCGGGAGCGCGCCGCATCAGGGCGAAGATGGCCGAGGCCGTGGACCTTTCGAAGCTGCACTCCCCGGACGCAGTCGACAGAGCGTTGGGGACGGCGGCGATGACCGGCCGGTTCGCCGATCGGGACCTGATCTCGATCCTCGACTACCAAGTCACCCACGAACACGCTGATCCGGTCCGTCGCAGCGAGAACCACACTCTGCAACCGGGCACCGCCGCCTGGTCCACCTTCGGCCAGACACCAGCACCGGCCAGCCCAGCCACTACTGACGATGAAAGCGATGACGCCTGATGAGCACCCCTTTGCGCACTGTTACCAGCGCTAACGGCGACCCGTTGACCGAGGCGATCGACCTGACTAAACGCCTGAAACTGTCCCATATCCGCAGGTCCTTGAGCGATATCATCCCGACCGCGAAAGCCCAACGCTGGGACCCCGCCGAAGTCGTGCGGGTTCTCCTCGCTGAGGAAGCCGCCGGCCGGGACCGGGCGAACCTGCACACTCGCCGCAAACGCGCGGGTTTCCCTACCGGCAAGACCTTCGGCGACTGGGACGAAACGAAATCGTCGATTCCCCGCGCCACCCAGGACGCGCTCCGCACCCTGGAGTGGGTCGGGCGGCGTGAATGTTTCTGCGTCTGTGGGCCTTCGGGAACTGGCAAGTCTCACTTCACCGAGGCACTCGGGCAGGCCGCAGTCGAAGCTGGGCTGGCGGTGTCTTGGTTCACCATCGAAGACCTCGGTGCCCTGGTCCGCCGGCACCGTGCCGACGACTCCATCGCCCGAGCCCTGACGAGGATCATCCGCTCCGACCTGATCATCGTCGACGACATCGGTCTGCTCCCGGTCTCTGAAGACGCCGCCGAAGGATTCTATCGCCTCGTCGACGCTGCCTACGAACGCCGAGCGATTGCCGTCTCGAGCAACCTGCACCCCTCCGGCTTCGACGAGATCATGCCCAAAACATTGGCCACCGCCACCGCCACCGTTGACCGGCTCCTGCACCATGCGCACGTCGTCGTCACCGACGGCGACTCCTTCCGCCTCACCGAAGCCACCACCGGCAAGGGGGTGAAGCCCTTCAGCTAACCCAAATCAGAAAGGGGACTGTAAGAACAACGGTGTAACTCTGAAAGGAGATACGCCACTATGACTGATGTGATTGATCGTGAGACAGAGACGAACTCGGCTCAGCCGGGTATCAGCGATGCGCGGCTCAAAGAGCTGGTCGAGCAGGCGCGAGCCGAAGGGCTGCAGTTGACCGGAGATGGTGGATTGCTGTCGAAGCTGACCAAGCTAGTCGTGGAGTCCGCGCTCGAAGGCGAGATGGACGACCACCTCGGATACGGCAAGAGCGACCCGGCAGGCAGGGGCAGCGGCAACTCCCGCAACGGCAGACGAGCCAAGAACGTGTTGACCGAGGCCGGCCCGGTCGAACTCGAGGTGCCCCGTGACCGGGATTCCTCCTTCGAGCCGAAGATCGTGGCCAAGCGGCAGCGTCGGCTCTCAGGCGTGGAGGACATGGTGATCTCATTGTCGGCCAAGGGTTTGACGACCGGTGAGATCGCTGCACACCTGGCCGAGGTGTACGGAGCTGATGTGTCCAAGCAGACGATCTCGACGATCACCGAGCGGGTGATGGAAGGCATGGCCGAGTGGCAGAACCGGCCGTTGGATCCTGTGTACCCGGTGTTGTTCATCGACTGCATCCACGTCAAGATCCGCGAGGGCAACGTCGCTAACCGGCCGATCTACGTCGCGATGGGGGTGACTGTCGACGGCACCCGCGACATCCTCGGATTGTGGGCCGGTGAGCACGGCGACGGGGAAGGGGCGAAGTACTGGCTTCGGGTGTTGTCCGAGCTGAAAAACCGTGGTGTGCAGGATGTTCTGATCGTCGTGTGCGACGGTCTCAAGCATCTACCCGACTCGATCGAGCAAGTGTGGCCACAGACCATCGTGCAGACTTGTGTGGTCCATCTTCTCCGTAACACCTACGCCTATGCCTCCCGCAAGGACTGGTCCGAGATCGCCAAGGACCTCAAACCCGTCTACACGGCTCCGTCGGAGCAGGCCGCGCTCGACCGATTCGCAGAGTTCAGTGACAAATGGGAGAAACGCTATCCCGCGATCATCAGGCTCTGGACTAACGCCTGGGCTGAGTTCGTGCCGTTCCTACAATTCGACAACGCCATCCGGCAGGTCATTTACACGACCAACGCCATCGAGAGTGTCAACGCTCGAATCCGCAGGGCTGTCAAGGCCCGTGGACACTTTCCGACCGAGGCCGCGGCCTTGAAATGCGTGTATCTGGCCATCATGAGCCTCGATCCCAAAGGCACCGCCCGCAGGCGCTGGTCCAACCGATGGAAGGCAGCACTGAATGCCTTCGAGATAACGTTCGACGGACGGCTGTCTGCCGGACGAAAGTAGTTAGAAACCAATCAATTACACCGTTTTCTGGACAGACCCTCAGAAAGCGGGTGGGGAAAAACAACTGGCCGCCACCGGGGAGAACCCGTGGCCACCAGCGGGGAGAACTACTGGCCGTCAACGGGGAGAACTTCGTGGCCATTGACATGAGAGGTATCCGGCGAGCATCCGATTGTGGACCAACGCCTGGCAGGAGTTCATCGCGTTCCTCGATTACGACATCGAGATACGTCGAGTGCTGTGCTCCACCAACGCGATTGAGCCCTTGATTGCCCGGGCCCGCGGTCGGTGAAAGCTCGGGGGCATTGCCCTACCGAGGCGGCTGCGCTGAAGTACCTCTATCTGGTGACGCGGTCACTGGACCCGACAGGAAAGGGCCAGGGACGATGGATAACGAGGTGGAAGCCTGCTCTGAACGCATTTGCGATCACGCTCGCTGATCGTGGGTCGGGATCGGAAACTTACTGATGGAAAACCCCGAAACACCGTTAGCGAGATAGACCCACCGTCGCGAGGACGAGGTTCAGGGACTGCTGACGCCGATTAACGGGCGACTGCACTGCCGTTGTCATCGGTCTCGGTCCTTCACCCCTGCCGGGGCCCATCCTCTCCGGTACTGCTGGTTGCCTGGTGCCGACCGTCGATCGCGGCTCCGATAGACGATGTAGGGGCGAAACAGATAGTGCACCGGTGCGGTGAACATGTGCACCAGCCGCGTGAAGGGCACCGCTGCGAACACGAGCATCCCGACGAGGACATGAATATGAAAGCGCAAGGGCGCGTTGTTCATCGCGTCGACATCAGGCTGGAAGTAGAAGATGGACCGGAACCAGGGTGAGACGGTTTCCCGGTAGTTCACGCCTTTCTGATCGGGTAGGGCGCCGAGCAGGGTGCAGTAGAAGCCCAGGAGCAGAGCCGCGGTGAGCACGATGTACATCACCTTGTCGTTCCGGGTGGTGGCCATGTACACCGGGCCGGTGGTGCGGCGGCGGTAGATCAGGATTGCAAGGCCCGTCAGCGTGCAGATTCCGGCGATGAGTCCGAAGAACGCGGAGTTGAGGTGGTACAGGTTTTCGGAGATTCCGAAGAACTCTGTCCACGACTCGGGGATGACCAGACCGATCGCGTGGCCCATGATGACCACCAGGATGCCGAAGTGGAAGAGCGGCGATCCGATACGCAGCAACCGTGATTCGTACAGTTCCGAGGACCGGGTGGTCCAGCCGAACTTGTCGTATCGGTAGCGCCAGATGGTGCCCCCAATGAGCAATGCGATCACCAAATACGGAAGGACACCCCAGAGGATCCAATCCATGTCGTCACCTCGTCCCGGCGATGGGCAGCAGTCGCGGATCAAACGGTTCCAGGCCAACGGTTTCGGTAGGGATCGAGCTCTGCATGTCGAGCGCCGAGCGTCGATCCGAGGGCGAGGCACCCGGCAGGCCGGTGCAAATCGCGGTCAACACATTGGCGTATGGGGTGCCGAGGTCGATCAGCCCGAACCGGATGAGTTCGAGGGCTGGACGGTATTTCGTCAGCAACTCCAGTCCGGCGGCCGGGTTCGCGCGGGCACAGTATTCGAGGACCACGGGCAGGAAGTCGGGTAGCTCGCCGCGCAGGTCGACGAGGTAGCCGCTGTCGCGGTAGAGCTGTTTGAACTCGCCGAGGACCGCACCGCGCCGCCGGGTGTCACCCTCGGTCCAATACGACAGGTAGAGCGTCTGTTTCCTCGACAGGTCGAAGACGTCGACATACTCTCGCCGCAGCGCTTCGGCGTCGCAATCGGCGAGGTGGTCGGCAAAACGCTGCAGTGGCGCGGCGGTTGTGCGGTCGGGGTGCTCGGCGAGCGCCGCCTGCAGCAGCTCGACTTTCGCCAGCAATCCCTCGTCCGGGTACGTCAGGCACCACGCGGCGACTTGGTGGATCACCCGCTGATCGACCTCACGGGGGCTGCGCCGCCACCTCACGGTTTCTCCGACGGGGGGAACATTCCGTTGGGTATACCGTTTCCGTCCCAGTTGAGGAGATTGACCCGGCCCGCCAGGCTCGCGGCGCTGGCTGCTGTGTCGCTGGTCTGCCGCTGTTTGAGGGCGTGGAACGTCTCCACCGACACCGGTGCCGGTCGGCCACTGGCCTCGCCGAAGGAGCCCGACTCGAACATGCCGGGACCCTCCTCGTAGTCCAAGGAGCAGCCCATTTCGTCGAGCTTCTCGGCCTGTTCGAGGTGCGCCGTCGGGATGACATACCGGTCTTCATATTTGGCGATCGCCATAAGGCGGTACATCTCGTACACCTGCTCCTCGGTCATCCCCACCGACGCCGGGATCTCGGGGTTCGGGTCGCGACCAAGGGTGACGTCGCGCATGTACGCCCGCATAGCCGCCAGGCGTTTGAGGACGGTATCGATGACGTCGGAGTCGCCGGCGGTGAACATCTCGGCGAGGTACTCGACCGGGATCCGCAGCGCATCGATCGCGCCGAACAAAGTGCCATGGCCCTCGGCGTCGTGCCCCTGCTCGGCGAGCAGATCGACAATCGGCGACAACGGCGGGACGTACCACACCATCGGCATGGTGCGGTATTCCGGATGCAGCGGCAACGCAACCCTGTATTTCTTGGCCAATGCGTACACCGGAGACCGCTTCGCGGCGTCGAGCCAGTCGTCGGGGATCCCGTCGGACCGGGCGGCCTCGATCACGTCGGGGTCATCGGGATCGAGCATGAGATCGAGTTGCGCCTCGTACAGGTCCTTTTCGTCCGGGGTCGACACAGCGTCGGTGACAGCATCGGCGTCGTAGAGGAAGATGCCGAGGTAGCGCAGCCGGCCCACGCAGGTCTCCGAGCAGACCGTCGGCTGGCCGACCTCGATCCGCGGATAACACAGCGTGCATTTCTCGGCTTTGCCGGACTTGTGATTGAAATAGATCTTCTTGTAAGGGCATCCGGTGATGCACTGACGCCAACCGCGGCATCGATCCTGATCGACCAGGACGATGCCGTCTTCGCTGCGCTTGTAGATCGCCCCGGACGGACACGACGCCATGCACGACGGGTTGAGGCAGTGTTCGCAAATGCGAGGCAGATAGAACATGAAGGTCTGCTCGAAGCTGAACTTCACCGCGTCTTCGCAGTCGCGGCGCAGTTTCGCGACGATGGGGTCGAGTTCACCCATTTCGGGTGCGCCGCCGAGGTTGTCGTCCCAGTTCGCCGACCAACTGATCTTGGTGTCTTCGCCGGTGAGCAGCGATTTCGGCTTGGCCACCGGGAAGTCGTCACCGAGTGGGGCGTCGATGAGCGTTTGATAGTCGTAGGTCCAGGGTTCGTAATAGTCGGAGATGGTGGGCTGGACGGGGCTGGCGAACAGGGTCAGCAACTTCTGCAGACGTCCGCCTGTGCGCAGGCGCAGTTTGCCTTTCGCGTTCAAATGCCAGCCCCCGCGCCACTTGTCCTGATCCTCATATTGGCGTGGGTAACCCTGTCCTGGTCGGGTTTCGACGTTGTTGAACCAAACATATTCGGTGCCGGCTCGGTTGGTCCACGCTTGCTTACACGTGACCGAACACGTATGGCATCCGATGCACTTGTCCAGATTCATCACCATGCCCACCTGGGCCATGACTCGCATCAGTACCTCACCTCCTGGCTACGTTTGCGGATGGTGGCCACCATGTCGCGTTGATTGCCTGCCGGCCCGAGATAGTTGAAGGCGTACGACAGTTGGGCATAACCACCGATGAGATGCGTCGGTTTGACCAGGAGTCGGGTGACCGAGTTGTGCATGCCGCCGCGGCGCCCGGTCGCCTCCGACTTCGGGACGTCGATGGTTCGTTCCTGCGCGTGATAGACGAACGTCACCCCTTCGGGCATCCGATGACTGACAATGGCCCGGCACACCAGCACTCCGTTGGCGTTGACGCATTCGATCCAGTCGTTGTCCACAACATCGATGGCGGCGGCGTCCTGCGGACTGAGCCACGCCGTCGGACCACCCCGTGACAGGGACAGCATGAACAGGTTGTCCTGGTACTCGGAGTGAATCGACCACTTCGAGTGCGGCGTCAGATAGCGGACAGTGATCTGCTGCGCACCATCAGATCCCAGGCGCGGTTCACCGAACAAACGGTGCATGTCCAGGGGTGGCCGATAGATCGGCAGGGCCTCGCCCATGTCGATCATCCAGTCGTGGTCGAGGTAGAAGTGCATGCGCCCGGTCAGGGTGTGAAAGGGCTTGAGCCGCTCGATATTCACCGTGAACGGCGCGTAGCGGCGACCCCCGGTTTCCGACCCTGACCACTCTGGCGAGGTGAGCACCGGGACTGGTGCGCGCTGGGTGTCGGCGAAGGTGATGCGCTTTTCCTCCGACCCGGCCGCCAGATCGTCCAAGCGTTTGCCTACCCGTTTCTGTAGCTTTTCGAATCCGTCGAGCGCCAGGGCTCCGTTGGTGGTGCCGGAATAGGTGAGGATGGCCTCGGCCATCTTGACGTCGGTGTCGATGGCCGGACGTCCCTCTGCGGGACCTGACGGCATCACACCGTTGCTCGCAGCGAGCCGATCACTCTGCTCGGCCACGTCGTAGGTGACGTTCTTGACCGTGAACCCGAGCTTGTCGGCCAGGGGTCCGACGGCCGCGAGCTTGTCGGCGATGGCGGTGTAATCCCGTTCCACCACAGTGAAGTTCGGCAGGTTCTTGCCGGGCACTCCTGGGGTCGGCGCGCCTTTCCAATCGGTCACCCGGCCATGCGGTTGGGCGGTCTCGCCCGGGGTGTCGTGCTGCATCGGCACGCTGACCAGGTCGTGGCGCACGCCGAGATGGGTCTTTGCCAGCTCCGAGAACCTTTCGGCGAGCAAGTGGAAGAGGCCGAAGTCTGACTTGGCTTCCCAAGGCGGGTCGATTGCCGGAGAGAACGCGTGCACGAACGGATGCATGTCCGTCGACGACAAATCGTGTTTCTCGTACCAGGTGGCGGCCGGGAAGACGATGTCGGAAAGCAGTGTCGTCGACGTCATGCGGAAGTCCGCGGACACCAGCAGATCGAGCTTGCCTTCGGGCGCTTCGTCGTGCCACGTCACGTCTTTCGGTCGCGGCGTCTGCGGGTTCTCGGTGCCGAGCACGTTGTGGTGGGTGCCGAGGAGGTTGCGCAGGAAGTACTCGTTGCCTTTGGCCGATGACCCCATCAGGTTTGATCGCCACAGCACCAGCGTGCGTGGCCAGTTCTCGGGGGCGTCGACGTCGGTGATTGCCGGGGTCAGGTCGCCCTCGTGCAGTTTCTCGGCTACATACGTGCCGACAGACTCGTTTGTCCCGGCGGCGACGGCTGCGGTGGCCTCGTCGGCGAGATCAAGAGGGTTGCGATCGAATTGCGGGTAGAACGGCATCCACCCCATACGGGCCGACTGCGCGATGGCGTCGGCGGTATGTTCGTGTGTCAGCGTGCCTTTCGACAGCGGAGAGGCCAGAGAGGCCGTGGAGTAGCCGTCGTTGCGCCACTGATCGGTGTGCATGTACCAGTACGACGTGCCGGTCATGGTCCGCGGCGGCCGTGACCAGTCCAGGGCGTTGGCGAGGGAGATCCACCCGGTGATCGGGCGGCACTTTTCCTGGCCGACATAGTGGGCCCAGCCGCCGCCGTTGCGGCCCATGCACCCGGTGAGGATGAGCAGCGACAGAATGGCGCGGTAGGTGGCGTCGCCGTGGAACCACTGGCAGATGCCGGCGCCCATGATGATCATCGAGCGACCACCGGAATCGATCGAGTTGGTGGCGAACTCGCGGGCCACCCGGATCGCGGCATCAGCCGGGACGCCGGTGATCTCCGCCTGCCATGCCGGGGTGTACGGCGTGCTCGCGTCGTCGTACCCAGTGGGCCACTGCCCGGGCAGGCCGGCGCGGGCGACACCATATTGCGCGAACATGAGGTCGAAGACCGTGGTTACCAAGGCGCCGTTGACGCGAGTGGCCGGCACTCCGCGTCGCAAGATCGAGCCCGACCCGTCGGGTGCGTCGAATGCCGGGAGGAGGATCTCGACGTTGTCGGTACCGTCGCGGTCCAACAACGTCAGGGCGGGTGCGATCTCGCCAAGGTCCAGATTCCAGCGACCTTCGCCAGATTCAGAGAAGCGGAATCCGAGCGATCCGTTCGGAACGGCAGCGTCCCCGGTCTTCTCGTCCAGGACCACCGTCTTCCACACGTCGTCGTCGGCTGCCGCGCCGTCGGGCAGAACGGCGAGTTCGTCGGCGGTCACAAACTTCCCGGGCACGAAGGCACCGTCGTGCTCATCGAGATGGATGAGGAACGGCAGGTCGCTATAGGTCTTGATGTAATCGGTGAAGAACGGCACCGACTTCTCGACAAAGAACTCGGTGAGGATCACATGGCCCATGGCCATCGCGAGCGCCGCGTCGGTGCCTGCCTGAGCGGGCAACCATTCGTCGGCGAACTTGCTGTTGTCGGCGTAGTCAGGGCTGACGGTGACGACCTTGGTACCGCGGTACCGCACCTCGGCCATCCAGTGCGCGTCCGGAGTACGCGTGACCGGGACGTTCGAGCCCCACATCATCAGGTAGGTCGCGTCCCACCAGTCACCTGATTCGGGGACATCGGTCTGATCGCCGAACACCTGGGGGCTCGCGACCGGCAGGTCTGCGTACCAGTCGTAGAACGACGTCATCACCCCGCCGATGAGCTGGATGAAACGGGTACCCACGCAATGCGACACCATCGACATCGCCGGGATCGGCGAGAAGCCCGCGCAGCGGTCGGGGCCGTAGGTCTTGATGGTGTGGATATGCGCGGCAGCGGCCATCTCAATGGACTCGTCCCAGGAGACCCGCACCAGGCCGCCCTTGCCCCGGGCTTGTTGGTAAGACTTTCGGCGCAGCGGATCTCCGACGACGTCGGCCCAGGCGAGCACGGGATCGTGCAAGCGAGCTTTAGCCTCCCGGTACATCTCGACGAGAACGCCGCGGGCGTAGGGATGGCGGACTCGCGTGGGCGAGTAGGTGTACCAAGAAAATGCCGCGCCGCGGGGGCAGCCGCGAGGCTCGTATTCGGGACTGTCCGGGCCGACCGACGGGTAGTCGGTTTCCTGGGTCTCCCAGGTGATGATGCCGTCTTTGACGTATACCTTCCAGGAGCACGATCCAGTGCAGTTCACGCCGTGTGTGGAGCGGACGATCTTGTCGTGACTCCAACGGTCTCGATAGAACACGTCGCCGGCCCTGCCGCCCTCGCGAAAGACCATCCGACCGTCGTCGCTCTCGTCCCAACGCGTGAAGAACTTGCCGGCATCGAGTAGAGCTTTCGCGGCGTCACCCTGGACCCCGTTTGTATGAACATCCGTTGGCCGAGCCATGTGGCCACCATACGAAAAACGGATGCTTCGAGAGACTTTATGACCAAAACTTAAGCTTTCCGTTACCGCAACATTGTATTGCGGAGGGTTACGTTCCCTTTGCGTACTTCGTCCAATCACTAAGGCGCTGAACGGCACTGATGGAAGCACCCGCTTCAAGTGGTGTGTCTAAGCCCTGCGGCAGGACGGCAGCCCAACCTGCCAACCCCCCTTGTCGATCGCAGAGAGCAGTAGTGCGTCGGCCGCGTCACCCGCCGACACGAGAAGATTCTCCCTGTCGCTGGTTGCGAAGATGTGCCCATCTTCTGCGAAGTAGCGGGCATATGGGCTAGGCGAGCGTGCCGTCTCGACGCTTCCGGACACTGGAGCCGGCAAACGGTCAGCGTGAGCATCAACGTCGATTTGCCGCATCCGTCAGGGCCCACCAACGCCAGGCGCGTACTTGGACCAATGTTGGAGGTCGAGGCCGTCGTTTCCGCCGAACACACCGCGAGACATAGTGTGTCCATGTGTGCCTCACTTGACGAAGTGTTGGTAGGGACCCGTGGGACTCGGACAGCGTTGTCATCGCGCGAGTGGTCGGCCGGCGGGGACCGTGTGCGCTCCGGGTTCGAGGCGGACCGTGATCTGTTTGGACGTCGGGGTATTGCAGACGTCAGCTACCGACTCCCGCGGGATTAGTTCGTTGCCCTCGGGGAAATACAGGGCCGCACAACCCCGTGCGACGGGGTAGGACACGGTGCGGTAGCCACGTAGCACGCGGTCAGGTTGCCCGGGCCATTCGCTGAATACGTCGACGGTCTGCCCGTCGGTGAGTCCGAGCGCGGCGAGATCGTCCGGGTTGACGAAGATGACGAACCGGCCGTTCTTGATGCCGCGGTATCGGTCGTTGAGGCTGTAAATGGTGGTGTTGTGCTGATCGTGAGCCCGCATGGTCTGCACGATGAGCCGTCCCGGTGGGACCTGCAGGAGCTCGGTCTCGTGGAGTGTGAACTGTGCCCTGCCTGTCGAGGTGGGGAAGGTCCGCGAGTCGCGGGGACCATGCGGCAGCGTGAACGCCAGTTCCTTGCGGATCCGTGTGTTGAAGTGCTCGAACCCGGGGATCACCCGGGAGATCGCGTCGCGGATGTAGTCATAGTCGTGCTCGAACTCCGCCCACGGAATAACTGGATGGGAGTCGCCGAGCAGCTTCCTGCCGAGACGGCAGATGACCGAGACGTCCGAGAGCAAGCCTGGTGCCACCGGGTCTAGTTCGCCGTGACTCATGTTGATGGTGCAGACCGTGTCCTCGGAGGTGACGAACTGGAGCCGTCCACCTTGGACGTCGCGCTCGGTGCGTCCGATTACCGGCAAGATCAGCGCCTCCTCGCCGGTCACGACATGCGAGCGGTTGAGTTTGGTGGCCACCTGGACTGTCAGTTTCGCCTTGCGGATTCCAGCTTCGGCGCGTCCACTGTCGGAGATTGCGGCAATCACGTTGCCCGCCATGCTGACCATGACCTTCACGTCCCCGCGTTCCACGGCGTTGACGCTGTTGACCGTGTCGAGGCCGTGGTCGCGGGGAGGGTCGAAACGAAATTCGCGTCCCAGTGCATCGAGGAAATCGTTGGGCATTTGTTCCCAGATGCCCATCGTGCGGTCACCTTGGACGTTGCTGTGTCCCCGCACTGGTGAGGCTCCGGCGCCGGGTTTGCCGATGTTTCCCCGCAGCAGCAGAAGGTTCATCACCTCGGCGATGGTGGCGACGCCGTTCTTGTGTTGGGTGATCCCCAGGCACCAGGTGATAATGGTGGCATTTGATGCGATGTATTTGTCTGCCACCGCGTCGATCTCGGCCTCGGTCAGCCCTGTCGCTGCTAACACTTCCTCATCGTCGATGGACAGGATGTGGTCGCGATAAGCGGTAAAACCGTCGCAGTGGGCAGCGATGAAGTCGTGATCGAGCACCGTGCCAGGTCTGGCGTCTTCGGCGTGCAGGACGCGTTTGGCTACCGCTTGAATCAGGTGCATGTCCCCGCCGCCGCGGATCTGGACGAACTGATCGGCGAGTGTGGTGCCGTGACCGATCATGCCGCTGGGCTTCTGCGGGTTCTTATATCGCATCAGCGACGCTTCGGGCAGCGGGTTCACCGCGACGATCTGGCCGCCGTTGATCTTTGCCTCTTCGAGCCCGTTGAGCATCCGTGGATGGTTGGTCCCGGGGTTCTGTCCCAGCACGATGACGAGTTCGGATTTGCCGAAGTCGTCGTAGTGGATTGTTGATTTGCCGATGCCGATGGCGGGGGTCATCCCGGCGCCGGTGGCCTCGTGGCACATGTTCGAACAGTCGGGAAGGTTGTTGGTGCCGAACGCCCGCGCGAACAACTGATAGAGAAACGCGGGCTCGTTCATGATCCTCCCGCTCGTGTAGAACACTGCCTCATCGGGAGAGTCCAAGGCTCGAAGATGCCCCGCGACTACCTCGAACGCACGGTCCCAGTCGACGGGTTCGTAGTGATCGGACCCCGCCGGCTTGTACATCGGCTCGACGATTCGGCCTTGCATCCCGAGCCAATACTCGGACTTGTCCAGCATGCTCGACAGAGAGTTCTCGGCCCAGAACGATGCGGGGATTGTTAGCGGGGTCGACTCCCACACAATGGACTTGATGCCGTTCTCGCAGAACTCGAGGGGTTTGCTCTTGTCTGGATTGGCCCATGCACAACTGGGGCAATCGAAGCCGCGTTTGTGATTGATCGTGAGCGCGATCTTGACGGTGCGTTCGGTGCCCATCTCTAATTCGGATGGGATCATCGCGTGTTCGATGGCCGGTAGTCCGACGGCCCAGGTGGCCGGCTTACCGACCTCCAGGTCGGCGTCGGTAAAGTCGTTCTTGAGGGGCTTGGGGCGCATACCTGGGCCTCTCTCTCGCATTGCTCGCGTCGTGCACCCAGGCTGCAGGGCTGCGCAATCCGGTGTTTGACTCAAGCAATCGTCACTACTGGGTGATTGACAATAAACCTAATGCACTACCACACACCTGGCAGTGCGAATGGTGTAATTGCGCAAGGCTTCTAACGGGTCGCGGACCATGTCACGGTGAAGACGTCTTGCTCTTTTTCTGCGTCGAGAACGAAGGTCTCGCAGACACCGATCCAGTCGCGTCCGCTAAAAGTGGCCCTCCGCGAATATCATCGGCAGATCTGCCGATGGAGGTTGGGGCCGGACTGGTAAAGGACAGGTGTGCATCTGTCTTCTTTAGGGTGGTCGTCATTGTTGTACCGCCAGATAGATTATGGCGGGGGCAATGATGAGGAGGATAATCAGCATTATCGCGGCCCCGTTTGCGCGTCTTAAAGGTCCGGTGGCGTGGGCGGGACTGTCAGTCATCGATGTTCTTTCCGGTACCGATGTGACGTCATACTCGAACTGGTCGGCTCACCTCCCCACCGTCGGCGTTGGTGAACTCACCGCCCGCAGTCGTCGCAGCGAAGCAATCAGCAGGACTGTGCACAGCACTACCGCCGGCCACACCAACACCTCACCTACCGGCTTCAACCAGGTAGCTGACGCCGTCGCTGCGACAGTCAGCGACGCGGCCGACGTCATGCCCATCGGGAACGCGGTCGACCATCGTCTGACGTCGTAGTCGAGTCGCGGCCAGACCAATTCGCAGACAAGCAACACGACATAACAACCGAGCACGATGACTATGAGCACTACGCTCAACCGTTGACAGAAATGATGCAGCCCTTGCGGCCACCCCACTGCCTGCGCTGCAGCGGACAGTTTTCCCGCCGCAAGCGTCGAAATCGCCAGCGCCCCACCGAAGACCCAATGATCTCCGGCACCGACGCGGAACTGCTTGAAAGAGAACCTGACGAGCACCAAGACGTAGAACGCCAGGCCGAGCACGAAAGCAGCAGCCGACGGGATCGCTATCCAATGCGCCGTGGTTGTAGCCGCGAGCGTTGCTCCCAACACAGCCAGGCCCTGGGTGGCCACACACAACAGAAAATGCACGCCGACGGTCGGCGAAGTCCAGTGTCGAATCACCGCCGGTATGAGCACGATCCACGCAAGCAATGAGATCGCGAGCGCGGCGTATCCGACCGAGCTCCAGTCGAGCAGGGCGAATCGCGTGCCCAGGACTGTCGTCGCCGCTACACCCGTGAGTGCCGGAGGGGTATCCGCCTCGTCGATCCACCGTGCTCGATCATCGACCAACCTCGATGCGAACACCACAGTGAGAACGAGCCAGATTGCCGTCCCGATCACCAGCCATACCAGCGAAAACGCCTCGAGCCCGATCAGCCATGCGTATCGGACTGATCGCGATCGACGGACCGCACTCGATATCCCGGTCAGGATCAGCCGCAACTCCGCTCTCCGTACTCTCACCGAAGACCTACCAGCACCGGTCGTCGCCGACCTGCTCGGGTTGCATATCCATTCCGTCAGTCGGTGGGCCGACTACGCTCGCCGCGACTGGGCGCGCTATCTCGATGCCCGAACCAACGGGCCGAATCGAAGGTAGTTTATCTACTTATCGGAGTTTGATCCGGCAGGTTGGATTGGACGCCCTATTGGAGCCCGGTGAGGAAACGCTGCACCTCGGAGCGGGAGAGTTGGCGAACGATCATCAACGTCAGCGGCGAATTCTGGTGCATGCGGACTTTGAGTCACAGAAAAAGCCAATGCACCGAGTGTGACGGTACTCTGAAGACCTCTGGCTTGTTCGGGAGTGGGAGAGAAAAATGTGTGCTGCCGCCAAAGTTGCCTCGTCGGTGATGCAAGTAGCCAACCTGGATCGGTCGGTGAGTTATTACTGCGACGTGTTTTCCTGCCGTGTCGCCTTGCGTGAACGCGATGCGGTGCTTCTTCTGACGCCGGATGATTTTCAGATCTACATGTATGTGCAAAAGGGCGCATCCCTGCGCAACATCAGCAGTATCGGCGTCCACTACGTCATGTGGTCCGCCGATACAGAAGAGGAACTTACGCGGATCAGTGAGCGTCTACGCGCATATGACGCCTCCACTTTCACCCAGGTTGTCGGCGGAGTAACCTTCGTCGACGGCTGCGACCCGGACGGTATCCGTGTCATCGTCGCTTACCCGGACCCAGAACAGTTACCCCGAGAGCTGATCGCACCACGATTCCACGGATAACGTGCCGTCCGGAGCGGTGCGTTCGTCCGGCCTGTCCTCGCTGCTGGAGCGGTCACCGATCCACGCGAGGAGATCGGGATCGGACGATGTCAGACGCTCTACTTCCTCGCCGTCGTCGCAGCGTCGTAGTGACACCGTGATCGATGTGGGGGTGCGCCGTAGAACCCGCCACGTCGCTCCCGAGTCGGACCATCGCGAAAGAGTTTCCACAGGTTGCTCTTCCGTCATGTCGGGTCCGCTCAGGTATTGGCCCAGCTGTCCGGTCCGAAGACCTCGTAGTGGATATTCTGCGCCGGAACATCCCGTTGGAGCAACGATGCGCGCATCGCCAACATGAACGGCATCGGCCCACAGAGGAACGCCTGGGTATCCGGTTCGACAGTGATATCGCGCAGATCGGCCCGTCCTTCGTGAACAGATCCGAACGGTACGTGCGTGCCGGGATCCTCGTACCAGCGGTGCAAGGTTGCGGCGGGAATCTTCTCGACGAGTGTGCTGAGTTCTGCTCGGTGAGCATGATCTGCGATGGATCGATCAGCATGAATGACGGAGACGGAACGCTGTGCACCGGTGTCCGCAAGATGGTTGAGCATGCCGATCATCGGTGTGCAACCGATTCCGGCCGACGCGAGTAGCAGTGGTGAGTCGTCGTCAGGCATCATCAGATCGCCGAACGGTGTGGTTACCGACAGCTCGGAACCTTCGAACACGTTGTTGTAGAGGAAGTTCGACACTTCGCCGTCGGGCGTGCCCGAAATTCTCTTCACGCTGATTCGCCAGTCGGCGCTGCTCGGCACGGAACAGAGGCTGTATTGACGTATCTGGCGAGCGCCGTCGGGCAGCGTAACTCCGACCGAAAGGTACTGTCCGGGCGCGAAGGTGGGGAGAACGCTGCCGTCGAGCGAGGCGAGAGTCAGCGAGACAGTGTCGGCGGATTGCAGGACGCGCTCGCTGATCCTGACCGTGCGCCACACGTCGCCGGCGTCGACGCCGGCGAGTTGGTAGAGACCCCGTTCAATCGTGATGAGGGTTTCCGCCATCAGCCAGTAGACCTCGTCCCAGGCTGCGGCGACTTCGGGAGTGACTGCATCTCCGAGTATTTCGACGATCGCGGCGAAGAGGTGTTCGTGAACGATCGCGTACTGATCGGGGGTGATTCCCAACGACGCATGCTTGTGAGCGATACGCGAAAGGATGAGATCGACCTTGGCGCTGTCGGGTTCGAGCTGCAGTGTTAGGCGGCTCCGGCGAACAGCCCCTGACCTGCGGAAACGCAGGGCAGGGGCGGTTCGGTTCTGGTGGTCGCGCGATGCGCTGGCCTCACGGCTCTGCCCGACACCGACGTCGCTCTCCTCTGCGACGGACCCCTCGCCGGCTGAGCGCTCGCGGCCGGCATCCTGTCCGTGTGCCGATAGGCCTCGTACCGCTCGGCAACGCAGCGTGGCGTTGCGTCGCGACCTGGCGACGGCTCGGCGGGGCGCGATCGTCTCGTGCGTTGGCGGACTACGGGAGCTTGGACGCGAGGACGTCGGCCGCCAGGATCTCGGGTGCTGCGCCGAGGAGGTGCTGGTTGGCCATCAGGGCTGCGACGATGGCGCCGTTGGCGTGGGCGTCGCGAGCGGCCTCGTCGGGGAATGCATCGAAGATCCAGAAGGTGTCGGCGTGGGTCCTGACCGCGAACCAGACAATCGTTCCTACTTCTTCGTTGGCGAGCGCGACAGCGCCGGCGAGCAGATCGGCGAGCGCCTCGTGCTGTCCATCGGCCGCGACGATCTTGGCGACGAAGGCATACGGAAGTGATGCGGGTGTGGACATGAGGGGTTCTCCTAGGTGTCGAGGTTTCTTGGTGAAGCGAGTTAAGCGTATGACGAGCAAGGGCATGTGAGAAGTGGCGTATACGGCAGTATTGCTATTGTTCGCGCCATGCGTATCGGACTGATCGCGATCGACGGCTGCTTCGGTTCGGCTGTCGCGTCGGTCATCGACATCGTGCGGGTGGCCGACGGAGCCCGCGGCGATGTCGACCCGCGGATCGACCCGATCGAACTCGCCATCCTCGGACCGAAACGGAGAGTGACCACGACGGCATCGATGACCCTGTCGGTGGACCACCCGCTGTCGGAGTCCGCAGAGTTCGACGTGGTCGTCATCCCTGCGCTTGGAACCCTCACGGCCGCCGCTACCAACGACGCCCTCCAGAGCCGAGATGCTCGTTCGGTCATCGCCTCGCTCGGGCGCCTCGACGACGCGACCACCCGGATCGCCGCGGCGTGCACCGGCGTGTTCGCTGTCGCCGAGACCGGACGGCTGCATCATCGGCGGGCGACGACCAGCTGGTTCCTGGGGCCGGAGTTCCTGAAGCGCTATCCGACCGTCGCCCTCGATCTCGACACCATGGTCGTGGTCGACGGGAACCTCGTCACCGCCGGCGCCGCGTTCGCCCACATCGACCTCGCGCTCTCACTCGTGCGATCGATCAGCCCCGATCTGGCCCAACATGTCGCCAAGCTCCTCATCATCGACGAGCGTCCGTCGCAGGCGGCCTTCGTCGCCTACGAACATCTCCGGCACGAGGACCCGATCGTCGTCGAGTTCGAACGCTTCGTGCGCGCCCGCCTGGACGAACCGTTCAACGTCGCCTTCGTCGCGCAGTCGCTCGGCACCAGCCGGCGCACCCTCGAACGACGAGTCCGTGCGGCGCTCAACCTCACTCCGCTCGGCTTCGTCCAACGGCTTCGCATCGAACGAGCTCGGCACCTCTCAGCAACCACGGACCTCACCTCCGCCGAGATCGCGCTACGGGTCGGCTACGCGAACGCCGAGACTCTGCGCTCCCTCCTGCGTAGGGAGCGACGCCGTTCCTGACCTATCGCCATGCCTGTAGCCGGTGTCCTAGTGCTCGACTGGAACCACCTCTCAGCACGTCGCGTCGACGCTCCTGCGTCGCCCCTGGACGACCCACTCGACACGCCCGCAGCACAGGCCATGTGACGTGTCCCGGCTTCCCGGACGGTCGGGGTTGGGTGGCTGTGATGTCGCTGCGTTCTCGTCGAGGGGGTCAGCAGACTCGATCAGGGTCGATTGGGATGAGACGCGAAGGCGGTCAGGTCAGGGCGGCCGAAGCCGGCCGGCGGGGTAGCGTCGGTCACGTCGAGGTCTTTCGGATGGATGGCGTAGGAACCTCCATCGTCGGGAGACCTCGACGTCTACCTGCGGACCGACCCGCCCGGCCGACCTACACCCTCATCTGGGAAGAGCCCCCAAGTGTCGGTCCACGAGCAGTCCCATCAGCGCTGCCGTGAGAATAGGAAAAGCCAACAACACCAAAATCATGGTGATGAAGACATTCCACGTGAAGATGGGCATCCGAAACATCGTCATCCCGGGTGCACGCAGACAGATCACGGTGGTGATCATGTTGACCCCACCCAAGATGGTCCCGACGCCGGCCAGTGCGAGGCCCATGATCCACAGATCCCCACCGACACCTGGTGAATGCAGGGCACTGGTCAGCGGGGAATACCCCGTCCATCCGAAGTCGGCGGCACCTCCGGGGGTGAGGAATCCGGATACGGTGACGAGCGCACCGAACAGGTACAGCCAGTAGCTGAGTGCGTTCAGTCGCGGGAACGCCACATCCGGTGCGCCGATCTGCAGGGGAAGTATGTAGTTCGCGAAGCCGAAGACGATCGGAGTGGCATAGAGCAGCAACATGATCGTGCCGTGCATGGTGAAGAGCTGGTTGTACTGCTCGTTCGAGAGAAACTGAAGACCGGGGACGGCAAGTTCGGTCCGGATCAGCAGGGCCATCAATCCGCCCAGCATGAAGAAGGCGAACGAGGTGACCAGATACATCACGCCCAGCTGTTTGGGATCGGTCGTAGTGGCAGCGGAATAGAGGAACGTGCCCTTGAGCCCCCGCCGTTTCGGGTAAGGCCGCGAAGGAAGGAGCTCTGTCACAATGGGAGTCATTGCCGTTCCTCACTGCGCGGGAGATGGCGGTCCGATATCCGGACGATTCGAGTACGGGTACCCGCCTACCAATTCCGTATCGACACCTACGCGACCGAGATTCATGGATCCTCCCGGTGATCCCACCATCTCGGCCGCACCGGGCAGTGGCCGGTGGAAGAAGCGGGCGTTGTCATCGATGAAATCTTCCCAGCGGGCGGGGACGTCGGATTCGTACGAGATGGCCTCGACCGGGCAGACCGGTTCGCACGCACCGCAGTCGATGCATTCGTCGGGGTGGATGTAGAGCGACCGCGCTCCTTCGTAGATGCAGTCCACCGGGCATTCCTCGACGCACCCCCGGTCCATCACGTCGATACATGGTGCTGCGATCACGTATGTCATGAGCGACCTCCGGGGGCACTGCCTATTTTTAAGGAAATCTTTCCTCTAAAGTCTTACAGTATGGCGATACGAAAGGGAACCGGTTCTGCGCGCGCCGACACCCATGCAGTGCTGGCGTCTGGGCGGCGAGTTCAACTGTTGGACGCCTTGCGGGCTGCCGCGGAATCGATGGCCGCCAGCGAACTGGCGGATCTGTGCGGCCTGCATGTGAGCACAGTTCGGTTCCACCTCAACGCGTTGATCGAAGTCGGTCTGATCGCGAAGGAGACCGAGCGCAACGTCATCCGAGGGCGTCCGCGCCAGCTTTACCGGGCACAGAATCCACTCGGGTCAGGAGTCGGGATCACCTCCGGATACGAAAAGTTGGCCCACGTTTTGGCGGCGCACTTCGCGCGCCACGCGGACGGTGATCCGGAACAGCTCGCCGAGGCTGCGGGTCGGCAGTGGGCGCTGGATGATCTCGGCGAAACCTCCGGAAACGGTCGATCCACAGAAGATGCGGCGGTCGTCGTCACTACCTTGTTCGCGGAGATGGGGTTCGATCCGGAACTCGAATCCTCGACTTCCGATACGCGTATCCGATTGCACGCCTGTCCGTTCGAAAGCGTCGCCCGACAGAACCCCGGCGTTGTCTGCTCCTTGCATCTCGGTCTGATACGCGGAGTTCTGACACGACTTGGCGCACGTCAGATCGAGAGCACGCTCACCCCCTGGGACACCGCGCATACGTGCCTCGCGCAACTGGAGCAGCAATGACACATAGGACCGTACAAACGGCGCATATCAATGTTCCTGTCGCACAGTCACATTCCCCTCCCCCATGTTTTGTGGGACCGCTGATGTGCTCGCGCGATCGAACATATTCGTCGTTTCGGCGGACCGCATCGAGAAATGAACAGCCGGAAACTTCCTCACTACAACGGATTACACCCCATGAGCATCTATCGCATGATCTGGTGGATTACCGCGGTCATCCTGGCCGCTTCAGGGGGGATCGCCGCAGCCATCACCGTCCAAACCGACATTCTGGTATCGGCGGTGATTGCCGCAGTGCTGATCGGAGGGGGTTCACCCTGGCTGCGACCGATCACACGTCGTACTACCCCACCACCGCGAACTCTCCTGACGATTGCGCTACGAGACGGCGCTACGTGGGCGGCAGGAGTGGTCACTGTCATCGGATTGATCACGCTCGCCGGCGCTCCTGCCCTACCGCTGATACTGCTGATGGCCATCACCTCCCCTCCGGTATGCCGCTATCTCCGCGACAGAGTCGAGTTCACACCCTCGCTCCCGTGCTCGCCGAAAGATCCCCTGATACGCACCAGCGGCGTCGATGTGCAGCTTCTTCCATTGCCGGATTGCAGCCAACTCTCGGACGACGCCCTGTGTCGATGTTGGCGCATGAGCTTCCCCGCCCAGCAGAGCGATCCCTCGACATCGCCCTCGACGACGGACGAACTGCACTTCGCACGTACCCGCGAGGCTTATCTCGACGAAATCGAACGTCGCGATCCAAGGGGATTCGCCCGATGGTTAGAGAGCGGCGCCCGCACCGGAAGTGACCCCGCCAAGTTCCTCACCACACGAGATCACCCCCCCACCCCCACCACAGCAGCCCTGATTCAACGCCCCCGCGAAAGCCCCATGAACCAACTGAGAAACCTCCTCATGGCCGGGCCAGTGGAGAACGATGGAAATCCCTGGCCAGCACCGCATACACGCAAAGAAAGCGAACACCGTGGAAAAGATGTCATTGACAGCGCTCGCTCGCCAACTCGCCGACAAGGCGGGAAACTCGAAGAGCGGCCGGAGCGCTCGTACCGTGTACGGCGGCCATGAACACGTCCTGCGGCAAACCGTCATCGCGCTGGCAGAGGGCCAAAAACTCGACGAGCACGAGAACCCTGGGGAAGCGACCGTCTACGTCCTCACCGGCCGGGTACGCCTGTGCGCAGCCGAGAATGCTTGGGAGGGATCATCCGGCGATCTGTTGATCGTCCCGAATGCTCGACATTCTCTCGAAGCGCTGGAGGCCTCGTGCGTACTACTGACGGTCGCTAAAGCAATCTGAAGTATCGACCCGGTCTTCACGGCCACTGATCTGACCGTCATTTCTTACTCCGCTTCGTCATCGACCATGCTCCAGTCGCGAGCTGTGCCCCGCATCGTCCGCGGGCACGGTTCGCGGTCCTTCTACGTGTCGATGGCAATCGTCCTGTTAGGTAAATGCATTGAACCGATTCGAAACCGACGATCCGATCGCCCCTGTTTCCTCGAAGTCCACGGCCGGCGGCATGTCTGCCCCATGTAACTCTGCCCTGCTTGATGCGCTGAAACATTGCGTTGTCATCGGCGACGGAGCGATGGGCACCATGTTGCAGGCCGCGGACCTCACCCTGGACGACTTCCTCGGCCTCGAGTACCGCGGCGCTCGTTATTCGTTCGGATACGGCGCGTGCCCGGATCTCGAGGATCGAGCCAAGTTGGTTGCGTTGCTCGAACCCGAACGAATCGGCGTCGAATTGTCTGAGGAGCTGCAGCTGCATCCCGAGCAGTCCACGGACGCTTTTGTCCTGCACCACCCGGAAGCAAAGTATTTCAATGTCTGAGTTGCCGAACGGAATATCGGAAGACGGCCCCTCGCCGTTCGCGCGCCGCGTCCTCGACACAATCGACCGTATCCCTGCAGGCCGCGTGATGACATACGGACTGATCGCCACCATCGTCGACGCGCATCCGCGCCAAGTCGGCCAGGTCATGACCCACTGGGCAGACGAAACACATTGGCACCGAGTGGTCTACGCCAACGGCACTCCCGCTACCTGTCACGGCAACAACGCTCTCGTCCTACTGCGCGGCGAAGGGACGCCCATGCGCGACGGACGGGTCGACCTCGTACACGCGCTGTGGAATGGATGATCCACCTCAAACGATGGCGAGAACCGTCCTGCAATCGTTTTCGACGAAATGCCATGTCCTCCATGCGATTAAGTCATCTTCACCCTCGTATTTGCTCCCCGGGTCATGTCCTAAGTCTGGCATGTCGGATGAGACACGGCCACCCGCTGCGCAGTCTCGACGTGCACTCAGGTGGACTGGCGGTTGACGACACACCCGGGGGCAAGGTGTAAGGCGCGAGAGCGTGTAGCGCCGACGCGGCGTGTGAACGGGGAGAGCTCAGTGACCGGGCGGCCAGCTCGGTATCGGTTCGATGATGTGGACGGTCAACTGACAACGTCGAACACGTTGTGTTCGCGCTTCGCGCTGAACCTCTACGTGGAGACAAAAAGATCTTTCACAGGGCGAGCGAGCGAACTGCAGTCTGGACGATCGGCAACACGTCCTCCTCGAACCACAGGTTCTTGGCAAGCCACGGCTGGTTGCGCGGAGAAGGATGCGGAAGGGGAAGGTACCCCAACGGCAAGTAATCCTTCGCTGCTTTGACGGTCTCGGTCAGCGTCGGCTTGCGCCGACCACGTAGATAATGTGCCTGTGCATACTGACCGACCAATAACGTGAGTCGAACATCGACCAAATGATCGTTCAGCGCCTCGTGCCAGTGGGATACGCATTCGGATCGCGGTGGTTGATCACCCGACCTCGCTTTGCCGGGATAGCAAAAGCCCATCGACATGACGGCTACCTTGCCCGGGTCGTAGAACTGTGGGGGCGTCAGACCGAGCCAAGTGCGCAGACGGTCACCTGAAGGATCGTCCCAGGGAACACCCGTCGTATGAACTTTGCGGCCAGGCGCCTGGCCGATCACACGCAGCCGAGCCGATGGGCCTGCTTGCAGTACGGGACGCGGCCCGCACGGCAGGTGGTCCGCGCAGAGCGTGCACCCTCGGATCTCCCTGAGCAACTCAGCCAATGGTTCCGGCATATTTCCCATCTCCGGGGTCGAGGCAAGCATAGAAGTGACGTCGTTATCGGACGCGTTCGAGGTCGTCGTCTTACCGGGAAATCACCGAAATCCGGGTGGAAGGCTTGAAGCCGCGCCGGTAGGCCCGGCTGACAGATTCCTCAGTCAGCGGGCAGCGGGGGCGTCGAGTCCCCCAGTATTTGGCACGGTTTCCCCTATGTCTCCAACCACGCCTCGAAGACGCATATGCCCGTCGGACAACGTGTAGGTGACGCCGACGATCGCGCAGGCACCTTTGTCCACTTTCTCCGCGATGATGCGCGACCTCTGCATGATCAACGACCCTGTTTCCACCACATGACGACCTTCGAGTTCGTCGACGGTGGACAATCCCTCGCGGCGGCCCATCAGGATCGAGGGGGCGACGCGCTCGATCACACTACGAATGAAACCGTCGGGCACCGCATTCTCGTCCAAGGCATCGAGAGTGGCTTTCACTGCGCCGCAACTGTCGTGGCCGAGGACGACGATGAGCGGCACGTCGAGCACCTCTATGGCGTATTCGATCGAACCGAGCACCGAATCGTCGAGCACATGACCTGCGGTGCGGACGACGAACATGTCGCCGAGACCCTGATCGAAGATGATCTCGGCGGCTACGCGCGAATCACCGCAACCGAACAAGACCGCGGTCGGATGTTGTTCGTTGACCAGCTTCGCGCGGTCGACGATTCCCTGGCTCGGATGGATGGACGCGCCGTTGACGAATCGCTCGTTACCCTCGCGAAGAGACTTCCAAGCGGAAAGGGGGCTTGAACGTGGCATTCATCCATTGTGCACACGGCGTCTTCCGCATTGCAGACAGGGTTGCATTAACCCACACCGGTGGTGAGGCATGTCCAGAAAGTGTGCACGCACGCGCCAGTGCGGAGATGGGTATCGGTACTTCGTGATCGACTGAAGTGCCTGTTCGACCTTGTCGCGAGAGTCGACAAGGAACCCCCTGTACCACCGATCGATGTGATAGCGAATGACCGCATATGTTCGTGACTGCGCAGGGATTTGGTCGGATCGAGGGCGTGAGCACCAACAACGGATCATGCCGTCGAGTAGCTGATTTCCTGTGTCTGCGGACAACATTTCGGCTCACTTCAACACCACCAGACGCGCGTCAGTCCGCTCCCACCCAGCCCAGTGCGCTCAAGGCGACGTCTCCGACGAGGCGGGGTAACTAACCCGTGACCCGTCAACGCGCGCGAACGAGGTGAGCGTATGCGGAGGTGCCGACTTCTTGGTCATGATGTCGAGCACGATGACCCCGCGAACCACGAGCGCATCACCGATCATCGAACGATGGCATCGCCACGGCACAGCTTCCGCACACATGATCGCTGCATCACTGTTGTGACCTCGCTTCACGAGCAGGTCGATCGCGTCGGCGAACTCTTCCGTCTGCATGTAGTCCGCGTACCCTTGGAACGACGCGTTCCGCCAGGCGCCGTTGACGCTGTCCTTGCATACATGACGCAAACCGCCCAATGCCGTCATACGGCGGTACGTGATGTTGCGCGCGCGCACGCTCGCCGCCAAAGCAGCCTCACCGAACTGCGGATTGTGCCGGGACTTGGCGATGGTACGCACGTCGATCAACTTCGTGATCCCGTACGTCTCCAAGAGATCGACGAACTCGTCGATCGGGTGCGTCGAGTGCCCGACAGTGTAAATCGTGATGGCTGACATGCCGCCACGCTACGTCGAATACGCGCCTGCGGAGATGATGTATCGAACCGAAAACTCCGGCCAGTAGGACGTCCCTGCGATATGCCGTCCACTATTGTGTTAGAAAACGAATATCAAGGTCCGCGATGTCGCGGAGCGTCTCCTCGCCCGAGTGGCGGCGAGTCGCGGAGCGTCTCCTCGCCCGAGTGGCGGCGGACTTCGAGGTTCCCGCAGCTGTCCGCACCCACTTCGGCCATGTCCTGTTGCGCAACTGACAACAGCGCTAAGCTCGTGTGGCGGCACATCGACTGGGTAATTGACGCGCTGATCATTTCTTTCTCGAGTGCAACCACCACGGCAGTTGGTCGCATCCGACCAGGTACAGGAGCAAAACTCACATGACGTCCTCATCGAATCCCGCGACCAGGAAACAGGCGCCTGGCGGGGAAACATCGAACGCCCGGACCAGATACGCCCCGACGAAGTCTGAACTCCCGCACCCCGCAGGCCTGGGGACTGCTGCGGCAGGAGTAGGCGCGGGCCACCGGAAGCGCGATCGCCCATCGGCGGCACGGTTCCCTCGGGGGGGTACTACGGCTTCCCGAGTCCTACACCTGCGTGCCGAGGGTGCCGGTGTCGTTTGCCACGTGAGGACGAACGAAGCCACTGGAAGTCCAGGCACATCACCACGGTAAGACCGACACCTAACATCACGAGTAACAGAACCACGTTCACCATCGCCACTGCTCCCTCTGACATCGAATTAGCCACTCACACCACGCAAGGCAGAATTCTCAGACGCATTCCGGACGCGTGCGTTCCGGTAGCTGGACTCAGGCAGCGGTCACGCCATGAATCGATCGGACCGATACGCGCATCCTCGACGTCGCGGACAAACCACGTGCGATCGGTTCTTCCGCCTCGAAACGCTCGATTGCGAGTGCGAGGCCCATGACCTGTCGCCACCACCGTTCACGTTCCTCGGATTCGGCCCACACAATTACATCCATCACTGTCTCCTCATCAACCCTGGGTTTGTTACCCAGGTCACAGATTTTTGAAAACGTAGGACACGCGAAATTATGCAATGGAGAGAAGCGGGGACTCGCGGTGTGTCGCCGATAACCAATCCTCCTCGAGGCCTCCGAAAACAGATCCGAAGACACGAAACGAGTACAGCCGAAAAAGGAGCTTGCGAACTGACCCGCAGTCCAATCCACTCGGCCCCCGTCGACGTCGATGCGGTCACTTCACAGGCTGCACAACACTTCTCGTGGGTGTGTTGATACGGCTGCGAGCCGTTGCGCTCAAACACAGGCGACAGGGTCAGGAACCTGACCGTACGCCGCTGCAGGCGAGGAACATGATCAGCCCGCTGCGGATTCGGATGCCGCCCCTGAGGCGAAGTCCGAAGCCGAACGACGCCTATGCTCGGTATACGATCTCGCGAGAAAGTTGGAGCCAGATATGAGTCCGAACAGCACCTGGCTCGACACCCGAACAACCCAACTACGGGGCACGCTTCTCGGTCTGGGGCTGACGATCACCGACTCCCAGGCCCGGGTACTGCTCAACGACAAACTCGACGACTACGCCCGCCTGATGCACGTCACCCGGCGCACCGCACAACGACACTTCACCGACGAACACCTCGCCATCTTCGCCAACTCCCTCGCGGCGGCCATTTCCGACGAAGCACCCGGCGAGCCCATGACCGAATTCGAACGCACCATCCCCATGCCCACCAACGCACTCGGACTGACCATCGCCGCCCTGGCAGAAGCGCTGAAAGTTGCTCACGGCAACCTCGAAGAGCACTCTCTGACCGACGGCTTGTCCCACCTGTCGACTCTGGGCATGATCGCCGCCGACGCCCGCACAAACACCCGCACCGGTACCGTTCCCATGCCCCGGCCGCTGCTGCTGCGGATCGCCCGATTCCTCGACAACACCGCGAAAACGGTCAGCGAAGGAGCGAACCTGCCCGACGGCCTCGACGAAAACGCGCGAGCACCCTTCGTCACCACCCTCCAACAAGACGCCGACGGACTACGCACCCTCGCGAACACCGAAGACGGTCACTCGCCGAAACTTTGGCGTATCCCTGCCAGTAGCGAAACATCGCCCCGTCGCGAAAAAGCCAATCGACGTCATGCCGCAGTCGAAACAGAGCCGAACGCCGCAACGGAAGGCGCGCACGGGGATGCGATCCGCAGCGGACGACCTCGCCCCACGGAATCCTGACCTGCCAACACATGTGAGGAGTCACTCGTGAGGCCTATCGCCAGTTTCAGCGCCATGTTCGTGTGGGCCATCCTGCTCATCGCCGTCGTCGGCATCGCCGTGAGCCTGACCCAAGGGGCGTGGGCTCCCACCGTCGCCTGGGCGATCGTGGCAAGCGCGGCCGCGGCTGGTCTGATACGTCTGCGACACCGGCAGATCGGTAGCACCCGTACATTGAGAGCTGTTCCCGCGCGGCGAATACATCGCGCCCAGCACGACAAGAACGATCACCCCTGACACATCCCATCGACTCCGACGGCTCCCCTCTCCGCGGCCCAGATCGTCCCGCCGGCATTCGTAAGCGCCCAGGGGGGACGGGCCTTGGGGCCTTGCGTCTGACGAATCCCCGGAATGGTTATCGAGTACAGCTCAGCGTTTTGAAAGCTGGCCTGTTGAAGTCAGTACTGCTGTATTCAGTACTGCGCGTTCGTCATTCACCACCGACTCCGCGGTCCGTGGGAAATCGGTAGACCCGAATTCCGCCCTCGCGATCGGTGTATTGAATGCTCCAGAGCGTGCGATCCACCTGCCCCAACTCGATACTCCGGACAGCTTCCTCCAAGGTCGGGTACTCAGCAGTGCGCTGCGCAGCACCGTCGTAGAGAAAAGTGAAATGCATTCGATCCTCGTCCTTTCTTCCCAGTCAGGTCAGGCTGCGACCGCGACCGGCCGGGGCGCAAAGGAAGACGAGGCTCGCAGTTTCGCGAGACTTTGGGCGAGGAGCCGAGAGACGTGCATCTGCGACACTCCGATCTTCTCCGCGATTTCCGCCTGAGTCAGTTCCCCGAAGAACCGGTAAATCACGATGATGCGCTCACGCTCGGGCAGAGCGAGGAGCGCCGGCCGCAGCGTTTCCTGATTGTCGATGCCGTCGAGGGCAGCATCGAACTCCCCCAACGCATCTGCGATCGATCGACCGTCACCGACAGCGGCTGCATCGAGGGACGCTGCATGATAGGAATCGCCGGCAGCAACGATCTCCGCGACCTCGGCGGGCTCGACTCCGAGCTCTTTCGCCAGCTCCGGCACCGTCGGCTCACGCCCGAGATCCTGCGTGAGCGCGGTGCGTGCTTTGTTGAGCGCAAGACAGTTTTCCTGCAACGAGCGCGGCACCCGCACATCCCATCCACGATCCCGGAAATGCTTACGCACCTCCCCCATCATCGTGGGAATCGCGAAGGCGAGGAAGTCTTTGCCCTTGGCCAAATCGAAACGGTTCACCGCACTGACCAGACCGACGCTGGCCGCTTGGACGAGATCGTCGAGCGCTTGTCCGCGGCCGCGATACCGCAAGGCGATATGGCGAGTCAGCGGTAGACATAGCTCGATGATCTGCCTGCGCAGACGCTCGCAGCGTGCGTCGTCTCCCGGCAGAGAAGCCAACTCTTCCAGCAAGCCCGCGACCTGTGCGTATTCGGCGTCCTTCATGTGCCGGCTCACGCGATCACCCACTTCTGCCGGGTGGTCGTTGCTCGTGCGTATCGTGCTGCGCGCATCGTCTTCTCCTTCACAGTCGCGCTCACGGGTTGATCGCCTGCAGGACTACGCGGAATGAGGCCGCCGCGACCAGGGCGAACGCCACTGCGGTCAGCGGGCCGGCAAGGACGGACCCGACTGCGCCCAAGATTCCGGCGATCACGATCACCAGGACGAGATCGAGCGTCACCCGCCGCCACCAACCTCGGGAGGCGACAGGGGTCGTGATCGGCGATCGCCGCTGCGCAGAGGCCCGCCCGACGTCATATGAGGAGGTCATGGCAGTTGTCATTCACACTCCCGGGGTCCACGTGCTCACACACAGCTGTCTGATCCGATGTCGTAAATCTATACCAACTGATGCAGATAAGCGACAATTAGAGCGGCAGAGAAAACAGGGATCGAGAGCGCCGTGGGCAATCTCCCCTTGGGCCCACCTGCACATTCAGGCGTGTTTCCGTTCTTACCGGGCGGGTACGTTCTAGCCGTGACTATGTTCGGTTGCGCGAAAATCTGCAGTGCTGACCATCAGATTTGCAGCATCGGCCGGCGAAGGGATAGTGATGAGCCGTGTTAAAGTCCAGTGATATCCGGTTGGGCTGAGGGAGTAGTGCTGTGGCAGTGACAGATGCAGCGCACGTCCATGCTGCCTACGACCGCCGTGGGGTGTACGGGATTTCCGTGATGTCAGAACTGTCCGGCGTCGGCCCGCAAACATTGAGACTGTACGAGCGCCGCGGACTGCTCACCCCAGCCCGCACGGGCGGGGGAACCCGCCGCTACAGCGAAGCAGACCTGGCCACGTTGACACGTATCAGCGCGTTGATCGCCGACGGCATCAACCTGACCGCGATCGGTGTCATCCTCGACCTGGAAAACCGGAACGCGATCCTGGCCGAACAGATCGCTCAGCTCAGTCAGATGCCCGCGGAGGAATCGCCTTCCGAGCGCGTCCCGGAAGGCGGTGACCCCGCGTCGGCGTGAGCGATGGCGCCGAAATCCGCATCGGCAGCGATCACATGCCCCTCCGATTCGAGCTGGTCGATCGCCGCATCGAACGCGTCGATAAGCCACGGCTTCTGCGCCTGCGCGAGCAGCGTTTCCGTATTGTCGTCACCGGTCTGCACGATGTGCACCCACCACGAACCGCTCGCATCGGGCTCGTCCCACAACCCTCGCGCAGAATTGGTGGCCAACACGTAGCGGTTGTACTCGAGATCCACACGAATGGCGTACTGCCCGTCCACATTCACCACAGCAGCGGGCCGCTGCGACGCCGCAGCCAACGCGGTCAGCGCGTCGTCGTACATTTCCGAGAACTTCTTCGTCAACGGCATAGTGCAGTCCTACTCATCGAGGCCCCATGCAGACAGCACAAGGCAAAAGACAGCCCGTTGCCACTGCTATGACGAAGAATGCTGCCCGACCGTCGACTGCGCGGAACCCGAGCAGCGGAACGAAAGCGCACTCGGCTAACCAGATCGCCAGGGCGATCGCCAAGGCAACCGCCCTGGTGTCCTGCTTATCAGCCTCGGATCCTCGTTGGTCCGCAGTCCCGACGGTTTTGTGATCGGCGCGTTCGCCGGCCTCGGGTTCCAGGTTGCCGAGGACATGCTGTACGCCGCGCAGAGCGCCGCCTACACCTTCGGCTCCGACCAGCTTTTCTGCGAGCGTGCGAGTGCGGGTGTAAAAAGTCTTTCGAGCCGACGGCCGGCGCGAAGCGGAGCCAGCGGTTGCGTGCAGGTCGCTGCCGGTCAAAATCGGAAGGCCAGAAGGGAATCTCGATAAGCTTTGTCAAGCACGGCCGCAGGCCGTTCCCTCTTGTAGGGTCTCGAGAACCTTGGCCAGTTCTCACGCGAGATGGCCACTCGGTGGCCAGTTGGCCATCTGGGTGAGATTGTCTCGGCGTGGCTGCGTGGTGAGAGCGGATTGCGGGTGGATGATCCAACCGAGTACTTCCGATGCGGGGAGATACCGCGATGGGGAACGCTACGGTCGCTGGATCGGCGAGAACGCGTGCCGGGTCGTCGAATCTGGGTGCGGCGCAGCTGTCGCGCCGCCACGTAGTGGACGGCGCCGAGGAGATCCGACCGCTGGCTGAGGTCGCGGTCGATGACATTGTTGCCTCCGCGCCGTGGCGGACCTTTCGCTGGCATGGAGGTCAGCAGCACTATTCGGGTACCTATTGGGCTGCGAGCGAGTCCGGTCTTGTGATTTACGAATCGCGGCTGGAGCTGGCACGTCTGATTTTCGCGGACTTCGATGTGGAGGTGCAGCGCATTGCCGCGCAGCCGTTTCTGCTGAGGTGCCAGGTCGATGGCAAGGAACGCCGGCACATTCCGGACTACTTGCTGCTGACGAATACCGGACCGGTGATCGTGGATGTGAAACCTCGCCGGCGGTTGGCGTCGAAGACGGTGGCGTTCACGTTCGAGTGGACCAGGTCGGTGTTGACCGCGCGGGGATGGCGCTACGAGGTGTGGAGCGAGCCGCCTCCGATCGAGCTGGAGAATGTGCGGTTCCTCGCCGGCTATCGGCGGGCGTGGTTCTTCGATCCGGATGTGCTGGATGCGGTGAGATGTGTAGTGCGGGAGGGGATCAGGATCGGAGAAGCACTGCCTGCGGTGTCTGCCTATCCGGAACCTTTGGTACGGGCGGCGCTGTTTCATCTGCTGTGGCGGCAGGAGTTCCGAGTGAACCTGGCGCAGAGGTTGACCGCTGCCAGCGTGTTGCGGACCGCGTCATGAGTGGCGCAGCGGCGCGGGTCGGTGTCGGGACTCGGTTCATCTACGACGGTGAGATCGTCGAGGTGATCGAGATGATGGCAACCGCGGCGAGTAATGAGGTCGTGCTCAGAACCAAGACGAACGGTCAGATCCGCCGCATCGCCGTTCGAGAGCTGCTGACCTCGGAGAACGTGCGGGTGATCCCCGAGGAGGGCGGGCCGTCCTCCGACGATCCCGGCGAGTTGTCTTCCGTTGTGACGGCGATGCTGACCGAGCCCGACCGCATCCAATTGCTCGAACGGGCTGCGCATGTGCGCGAGGTGCTGACCGGGTACAGGTCGGGTTCCGCGCAGTTGTCTGTGCCGGGCGAACCGCGCGCCGAGTACGACCCGGCGGTGCCGTTGACGAGGCGGTATGCGGCGAAGGCTGAAGAGCTCGGGATTGGGGTGCGGACACTGCGGCGCTGGGTCGGTGACTATCGCCGCGGTGGTGAGGCCGGCCTCGTACCGGGCAGAGCGGCCGGGAATGGGCCGATGGAGCACCGCGACCAGCGCTGGGTCGAGACGGCGTTAGAGGTGATGGTCGAGCACACCGATCAGTCGCGGCCGTCACGGACGATGGTGATCGAACGGGCGAATGCCCGGGTGGTGGCCCGGTTCGGGGCGGGTGTGGTGCGGCTGCCGTCGCGGGCGACGGCGTTTCGCATACTCGAGGATCTGGAGCGGCGGCACCCGACGTTCCGGTTGAGCACCAAACGCAACCGGGACATCGCGGCCCGACCGGACGAGCCGTACGGGAAGCTGCGCCCGACCCGGCCGGGTGAGTACCTGTTGATGGACACCACGCGGCTGGACGTGTTTGCCCTGGACCCGGTGACACTGCGGTGGGTGCAGGCGGAATTAACGGTCGGGATGGATTGGTACACCCGCTGTGTCGTCGGTATCCGGCTCACGCCGGTGTCGACGAAGGCGGTCGACGCGGCGGCCACGTTGTATCAGGCGTTCCGGCCGCGTCCGGCGGGCAGGGATTGGCCCGCGCATGCGGTGTGGCCCGAGCACGGCATTCCGCGGTCCCTGTTGGTCGACGTCGACGCGATCGACGGGCCGATGGCCGGGGCGGCGTCTCCGGCGCTGGCGCCGGAGACCATCGTGATCGACCACGGAAAGATCTATGTCTCCGAGCATCTGACCAGTGTGTGTCAGCGGATGGGGATCTCGATCCAGCCGGCCCGGTTGCGGACCGGCCGCGACAAAGGGCCGGTGGAGCGGTTCTTCCGCACCATTCGGGAGGACCTGTTGCAGGCGCTGCCCGGATACAAGGGCCCGGACGTGCATTCGCGTGGGGTGGCGCCGGAGTCGGAGGCGTTCTTCTACCTCGACGAGTTGGAGGCGATCATCCGGGAGTGGGTGGCGGTGGTGTATCACCACCGGCCGCATGAGAGCCTGCTCGATCCGCATCTGCCGTCGGTGAAGATGTCGCCGGCGGTGATGTTCGAGCACGGCGTCGCCCGCGCCGGTTACATCGAGGTCCCTCGCGATCCGGACCTGGGGTACGAGTTCCTCAAGGTGGAGTGGCGCACCCTCCAGCACTACGGGTTCGAGGTGCACGGCCGCCGGTATAACGGCGACCTGCCGCCCGGGTGCCGCGACGGCGCCAGCCCGTACCCGGACCGGGGCAAGGGCAAGGGCCGGTGGTGGCCACTACATGTCGACCCGGACGACATCACCCGGATCTACCTGCGGGATCCGGCCTCCCGGCGGTGGTACCCGCTCGAGTGGGAGCACGCCCGGTCGATGCAGATGCCGCTCAGCGAGGACGCGTTGGCGTTCGCCCGCCGGTTGGCGAAGGCGAAGTACACCTACCCCGATGACCGGATCGCGGTCGCCGACCTGCTCGAGCGGTGGAATCTCGGCCTCGGGTCGAGCATGAGCGAGCGGCGCATGGCGTTGCGTATGGCACGCGAGGACGCAGCACTCGACCTCGAGCCGGACGGACCGACAGACCCGACTGGACTGCCATCGGTGACGCGGCACGACGCGGCGGCGCCTGTCGACACCGCGCAGGACGGTAAGGACATCGGTGACGACGACGCCGAGGACGAGCCGGACCGGCCCGACGACGGAGACTTCTACGCCGATGCGCTGGAGTACCTGTGACGATCGCACTGATCCGGCAGCACTTGCAGGACTACGCGCCGCTGGGCAACGTGGCGCTCTCCCGTAAGGAGGGGTGGCGCGATTTCGCCGACGCCCCTTCCCTGGTCGCGCCGCAGGTGCTGACCCGCACGCAACTGAGAGCGCTCAGCGCGGACGACGCCGAGGTCTACAACCATTTTCGGCAGCTGTGGCACGCGAACCTGGGCCCGATCCGGACCGCAACTGACCGCGCTGCACGAGCAGCTCTCGACCGTGGTCGACAGCAACCTCCAGTTCGGCGACAAGGCCAAGGGTGCGGTCGCGATCGACGCCTACCCCGGCCTGGGTAAGACGACGTCGGTGCTGGCGTTCGCGAAGGCGTTCCACCTCCGCGAGATCCGGATCAAGGGCACCCACACCCGCGACGGGCACCAGCGGTGGCCGGTGTGCCGGGTCGGGTTGACCGGCAACACCGGCCTCAAGGAGTTCAACCGGGCGATGCTCGAGTTCTACGCCCACCCCGGGGTCACCCGCGGCACCAGCGCCGACCTGTCCCGCCGCACCCTGGACTGCGTGACCTCCTGTGAGACACGACTTCTGGTGGTCGATGATCTGCATTTCCTGCGCATGCACGCCACCAGCGGCGTGGAGATCAGCAACCACTTCAAATACATCGCCAACGAGTTCCCGGTCACCGTGGTGTTCATCGGCGTGAAGCTGGCCGAACGCGGCCTGTTCGCCGAGGCGCAGACCGCGCGGCGCACCACGCTGGTGGGGATGCGGCCGTTCAGTATCGACACCGACACCGGCCGCCGCGAATGGCGGACGATGCTGCTGGCGATCGAACAGGGACTGGTGCTCGCCGACAAGTACCCCGGCATGCTCGCCGACGACCTGTCGGACTACCTGTTCACCCGCAGCACCGGCCACATCGGATCGCTGATGGTGCTGATCAACCGCGGCTGCCACCGCGCGGTCGGCACCGGCCGGGAACGCCTCGATGCCGAGGTTCTCGACACCGTCAGCAACGACGAGGACGCCGAGACCGCGCGGCGCGAACTCGCTGCCGCTCTCGACGCGCGGCGCATCACCTCCCGGCCGACACGTCGCCGCCGATGACCGGGGTGCGGTCCCTGCCGATCCGGGTGGTCCCGCTGCCCGGGGAGGCGATCGATTCCTGGCTCGAGGCCATCGCGCACCGCACCGGGACGCCGTTCGTCGACCTGGACAAGGCCCTGCGCCCCGACGACAGCACTGCCGCCGGCAGGGTTCGGCGCCCGAACCTGTGGCCGATGCACCTGCGCCCAAACGACGTGGACACCATCGCCGCGGCGGCGGATCTGGCCGCGGCCGTTGTCGAGGCGATGACGTTGTCCCGCTACGACGGGGTCGCCCTGTCGCTGAACGGCCGGAAGGGACGAGCGGCCGCGGGCCTGCCCTGGGGGCGTGGCCGCCGATCCCGGTACTGCCCGGACTGCCTCGCCGAGTCCGGTGGTCGGTGGCAACTGCAGTGGCGGCTGGGGTGCGTCTTCGCCTGCACCGAACACCACTGCCTGCTGGCGGACACCTGCCCGCGCTGCGCAAGCGTTCAACGGTGCAGCCGTCCCCTCCGGGAGGTCGTGCCGAGTCCGGGCCGCTGCGCCCACCGCAGTGCGGATACCACTCGCCCACGTGGGCTCATCCGGTGCGATGCAGACTTGACCTCGGCACCGGTGATGCGGTTGCGCCCGGATCACCCGGCGATCCGGGCCCAGCAACGCGTGCTCGATGTCCTCACCGCCGGCCGAGGCACCTTCGGCGTGTACGCCGAACGTCCTTTCGGGGCCCGCGTGGTGCTGGCCGATCTGCACGCCATCGCATCCCGCGTCCTCGCCTACGGCAGCATCGAGGAGATCGCCGATCGGGTTCCCGCCGACCTCGCCCACGCATTGGCCCGGATTCGGTCAGCGCCCGCACCGGAAGCACCGGCATTGCGTCGATCGGAGCTGTCCGGAGCCGACGGGGCGATCGCCACCGCCGCCGCGGTGACGACGGCCATGACGGTGCTGGATCGGCCCGACATCGCCGGTGCCGGCGAGGCGTTGCGGTGGCTGGTGCACGGTGGTCGGCGTCCGGGGCTGCCTGTCGACGCCGGAACTATATGCGACTGGGGCAGCGCCACCAGTACAGTGTTGGCGGCCATCCAGCTCGCCGCGTTGCGGCCGCTGTTCGTCCGCGCCGTCGATCAGTTGCGGTACCGCAGCGCCGCCACCCTCCCGAGCTACCCGTCCGCGAGCGCCACCACCGTGAACGACGCCGCCCGCCGCATCCTGACCCAGCTGTGGCCGGAATGGTCACTGCGGTTCACGGTGGCCCCGTGCAGTCCGGCGCAAGTCCGGCCGGCCCTGTCGGTAGCTCTGATGCTGGTGGGCACCACAGTCAGGCTCGGTGAGGCCGCCGACCGCCTGGGATCGGCGGTCCGCGCGGACGGGGTCACCCGCACGCTGGCATGCCTGCGGAACTCCCCTCGGTGGGACGACAGCCTGATCGCGTTGACCCGGCTGGCGGATCACCTCGCCGCGGAGCCGCCTCCGATCGACTACGACCGGCGCCGCCACCTGGACTATCGCGCACTGCTACCCGACGAACTGTGGCACAAGATCTGCCGCCGAACCGGAACACCCCCAGGCGCCGGCCAGAAGGCGGACTTCGCCCGCTGCCTGCTATTCGAACGACTCAGCGGGCTCCCCGCGTCCCGGTCCCCATTCCTCGCGGCCGGTGACGACGTCCGCGCGAAACTGTCCGGATTCCCGCGCACACTCACCCCCGCACTGGCTGCGTTACTCGACGAGGCGGCCCACCAATTCCTCGACGACCAGGGACTGGGCAAGGAACCGGTTGCCTGGCATCCACCCCTGCATCTGCTCGATGGGCTCGACCTGCCCGGACCCGATCCGGGCGCAGTGGACCTCGCCGCCCTCCACGACCTGACCCGCCACGAACACACCTCCCTGTCCGAGATCGCGCGGCAACTTGGCACCACCCTCGACGTGATCCGCTACCTCCTCGAAAACCATCCCGCACCCGCATCGCCCACTGCCGCAGAGCGGTTCGGACAACGCGCAGCCCAGACCGCAGCAGAGGAAGCATTGAGTCGGACGCAGTTCGTCGACCTCTACTGTGTGCAACGCCGCACCCTCGCCGAGATCGCCGCGATGATCGGCGTCAGCAGGAAATCGGCAGGCCGGCTGGCACGACACCACGGCATCACCCCGGCCGTCGGAGGGCCGCCGGTCGATCCGGCATGGTTCCACGACCAGTACGTCACCCAGCGACGAACACTGCGGGAACTCGGGCACGAGGTGGGACGCAGCGTGCCGCGGATGAGCCGGATCGCGAAGCAGTACGGCATCCCGATTCGCCCGCCGACTGCTGCCGGTCGTGCGCGTCACCTGAGCGAGTCGCACTGATTAGGGCAACTTGCGTCGATCGCGTCGTCGGGGTCCGTTTTTCGACCAGCCGGTAGTCACCGGTCGTGAGCGTCGCAGACGAGCCGTGGAGTTGTGGTCCATCCGTGACCTTCGAGCCAGGCCAGTGCCTGCGGGGGCAGGTCGTCACCGGGCGATCCGGTGAGCAGCGGACCGTCGCCGCATCGGCTGCAACTGATCACCAGGACGTGGCTGTGCGGCTGGCAGCGGGCGCAGTGCCGCGCCTGCCGCAGGTGGCCGCCGTCGAGGTGCAGCCAGACGGTGGCGAGATCGGCGCGATGCGGGACGAGGTCCCGGCGTGTGGAGGGCTGATACCCGCAGGTCGGACAGGCCGACGGTCCGAGGGTTGGTGATGTCGCCGCCGGAACCGTTGACTGCGAGGGCTTTTCCTCCGCCGTGGCGGTGTCGACAGCGAGTGTCTTCGGCGGACGTGACGGGAGGTGTCGGTAGAGGGTGGAGCGGGTGAGCCCGGTCTTGTCGGTGATCTCGGAGATGGTGGCCCCACCGTCCCGCAGTTGGGTGGCGTAGGCGAGTTGGGCGTCGGTGACGACGCTGGGCCGGCCGGTGCGGCGGCCCGTCTTCTCTGCCACGGTGCGGGCGTGCGCGGCCCGTTCGACCGCGTAGGTGCGTTCCATCTGCCCGAACAGCGCCAGCAGTATCACCGCCAGCTGGCCCATCGGGTCGTCCGGGTTGGTCGAGTCGATTCGGATGGGGTCGGCCAGGTTTCGGAATCCGATGCCGCGCTGGTGCAGGTCGTGGATCAGGTTGAGGGTGTCGCGGACGGTGCGGCCGAGACGGTCGAGGGTGTGCACCACGATGACATCGCCTTCGCGGGCGTACCCGAGTAGCGCCTGCAACCCCGACCGCTCGGTGGTGGCACCGGACTTCTTGTCCACGTACACGTTCGCCGGGTCGATCCCCGCCTTGGTGAGGGCGTCGATCTGTCGCGCCAAGTCCTGCTTGCTCGTCGACACCCGCGCGTATCCCAACTCCATCTTCGGAGCGTACCGAAAGTTAGGTCTGTACGGTGGTTATGACACGGAATTGTAGAGCCTATTTTCGAGCTGCTACCTGGGGCTTTGTTGTATCCGGGTCGGGTTAGATGTGGGTTAGATGGACCGCAAGCACGCGAGCGGCGGGCATCACTCGGATGCCTTTAGTCAAATTTCGTATTACGATAATGGGTATGGCTGAGGAAACGATCAACGGAGCGCCCGTCACGGACGGGATGATCCAGCAGTGGGCAGACGAGGCCGAGGCCGGTTACGACGTCGAAAAGTTGCGCAAACGCGGCCGGCCGACCGTGGGGGACGGCCCCGGCGCAGTGGTACCGGTACGGATGGACGAGGCATTGTTGAAGGCATTGAACGCCCGTGCCGAGCAGGAGCATGTTTCCCGATCCGAGGCGATTCGAGAAGCGGTGCGTGCCTGGACCCAGGTCGCGTGAAGGCGCATAAATCCGCGCTCAAACACGGGATCAGCGAAAACGATGGCATCTACGCGGCAGAGCATCACATATATACCGCTGGTCTGGACGACGACAACCCCGCGCGCGAGTTCCGGCTGGGTTTCGACCCGAACGGTCGGCTCCTGGAACTGGTTGTCCTGCGCTTCGACAGTGGGAACGAGCTGCTCATTCATGCCATGAAGGCTCGCTCGCAGTACTTCGACCTCTTGTAACTTCGACCTCTTGTAGCGATCACGGAGGCGGCCGGTGCGAGAGCCGCCCCTTGGAGGCGAACGATCCGATCGAGTGGGTCAGGATAGTTACCACGATCATCGGGCGTAGCCGAGTAGCGCCTACAGTCCGGGACGTCGGTGGTGCCCCCCGGATTTGTTGTCCACGTAGAACGTCGCCTGGTCTATCCCCACCTTGGTGAGCGGCGTCGATATGCTGCGCGAGGTTCTGCTTGGCGGTCGACGGGCGTGTCCCAACTCCATCCGCGGAGCGTACCGAAAGTCAGGTCCGTACGAGTGTTGTGGCACATAGTTGTGGAACTAACTTGTGAGACGCTTCGACCAGGACGTTTGCGGCATCCGGATGCGGTGCGGGCGGCGTCTCAATTCTAGGGATTTCAGGACAAGCTCGCCGACGACTTCGGAGAACCCGTCCCTCGGGACGACGATCCCTGCGGTTGACATCACGTCTTGTGAGAGGTGGTTCGTACCGTGGAGTGGAGTGGCGGGTTGACGCCGGTCGCCGGGCTCGGCAACGATGTCTCGCTGGATTGCCGCGGCGCAGTCTCGTCACGTTCCGCGGCCGCCACCCTCCCGGTTCCGCGGCCGCACCCTCCCGGTTTCCGGCCGCACCGGGCAGAGAGCACCGGATGACACCGACCGAGGACGACCTCGACCCCGATATCGCGCAAGCCTGGGTCTTCTGCGACCTGCTGGACGAGGAGATCGAGGGGCTCACCGCCCGAATCGAGAACATCCGAGGAGTACGCCCAGAGGACCGCCAACTGAGTGCATACCTGCGGGGACAACTCTCCGAGGTGCATCAACTGGCGGCCCGGCTGACCGCCCGGTATCCCGAGCTGCGCGGCGCCGGGCGGCATTGCGGAGACTGATCGGCGTCCGGGGTATCAGGGTGGGCGGTGCGTCGACGACGGCGCGACCGCAGCCAGGTCCAGCGTGGTGAGGCTCGCGGGCAACCCGATCTGCGGCCATTCGGCGGTCAGGGTGACCGTCCGCGCCGGTGCCGGGAGCCAGTACAGCGGCTCGCTGCGGAAGGTGCAGATCCCGGTGGCGGTGGCGTGGAGATCCGGGCGGGGAAAGTAGGGGTCCGCGACCGCGAGGTCGTCGGTCCCCGCCCACACGTCGAGGTAGGACCACTGGGCCGACGGATCCGCGGGGTCGGTCAGCGGGCGGGTCTGGTGCAGAGCGCGCCGGGCCGGGCGGCCGGTGGCGGTCAGGGCCAGCTGCAGCGCGAGCCCGCATGGGTACGCGGTGATCCGCACCAGCTCAAGGGTCAGGTGAGTGCGCACGGTCAGCAGTCGGCGACCGTGCACCCGGTCACCGCCGCACGGCGGTGGGGCGGTCGCGGGCCAGCGTGGACTGCGCACGGCAGTGATGGTGCACCACCATCTGGCAAGTGGCAACCGGGGCGGGGGGAGCCAAAGCAGTTGTACCGGTGAGTAACCGGCGATCGCCGGATTGGTCCGGGCACTTCGGGTGCTGCAGGGAAGGTGCTGATGCTTCGAGCCCCGGACTTCACCGAGCGAAAGGGTGCAGCCCTGGCCCATAGAAGCGGTAACAGGCTTGCGCGCGGCCCGGAGTTGACGATCGGCGTCCGGGTGCTGGTCCGCCGGAAAGCCCGAAGCGGACGACCTCGGCGAGGTCGTCGAGGTCGTCGAGGACTCGCGGCACTGACCCAACCTGGGGCGCCGGGTACGACTGGGCGCCGGGGTTGGTGAGCGATCGCGCTCGACGACGGGCGGGCTGATCTTCGCCGACCCCGAGGACCTCACCGTCGATCCCGGCACCCACCGCTGCGCTGCGCCCCCACCCCGAAGTCAGCGCATCCCACGCAGGTCCGTCCCCGGGGAGTGGCCGGCGTCAGACGAGACCGGGTGACCGACGGCCGCATCCGCGGTCGGTGCCGGGCCCGTTCCAGCTCCGCTTTCCTATCGCGTGGGAGTGCCGGGGTAGGACGAACATTGCAGGGCCTCCCGGACGAGAGCGGGCGTGTGGGCCAGCTTAGGCGCCGGAGAAGCGGGTTGTGGTCGTGCGTCGGCGGTGCAGCTTGGGTAGCTGTTGTGGGTGTCTACCGGACACGGACTGGCAACGGATATCCCGGCGGCGCTGTGGACCGTCTCGCACCCCACTGCCTGGAGTTTGGGTTCAGACCGAGCGGGTACGCGAGGGCGGTGAAGGCGAACGAGCATGTGCAGGCAGGGCGCCCCGGTGCCGCGGGTGAGCAGGTCTCGGTGCTGCTGATCGCGGATCCGGGCGAACCGGCGGCTCTCGCCGAACGTATTGCGGAGTCCCTGCCGGAACGCCTGCGCAGCCCTGACCGGGACGAGCGCCGGTGGACGACGAGCGTGCGCCCGAAACCGTACCTGCCCGACGAGCAAGCGGATTTCGCCGATGTCATCGACACGGTCGATCCGTCCTCCGAAGCGGAGGACATCGTCGTGTACCTCACCGACCTGCCGCGCCGCGAGGACACCCTGCCGGTGGTGGCCGACGTCAGCGCCGACCACAAATTCGCGCTCATCTCCGTCGCCGGGGTGGGCGGTCTGCGCATCGAGCGCCGGGTCCGCGCCGTCACCGAACTCGCGATCGCCCGCGTCCTCGGGGAACCGGACCTCAACCCCGGCGCGGCGCGGCGGTTTCCGTCGGCGCAGATCCAGGGCGGTATCCGGTACTTCGCGCCGTCGGGGCTGCGGCGGCTGCGGCTGCTGTCGGGGATGGTGCGGGCGAACCGGCCGTGGCGGCTGGTCACCGGACCGTCGAAGGTCCTCGTCGGCGCCTTCGCCACGGGTGCGATCGCGCTGGCCACCAACACGATCTGGTTGTTCGCCGACACGATGGGTCCGTGGCGGATGGGTGCGGCGACGGTGCTGTCGATCGTGGCGATGATTCTCTGGCTGATCCTCGATCACGAACTGTGGGAGCGGCCGACGTCGCCGGACGAGCGCGATCGTTCGGTGCTGTACAACACCGCGACCGTGGTCACCCTGGTCATCGGCGTGATCGTGCTGCACGTGGCCCTGTTCGGTCTGCTGCTGTTCACTGCGTGTCTGACTCTTCCCCCCGGAACTGTTCTCCCGTGTTCTGGGGCACGGGGTGACCTTTGTTGATTACCTGACGCTCGCCTGGTTGCTGGCGTCCATCGCGACCATCGGTGGGGCGCTCGGGTCGGGTCTCGAGGACGACGCCGCCGTCAGGGAAGCGGCGTACGGGGTCCGGCAGCGGCAACGCATCGAGGAGACGCGGCAGCCGTCGAACGAGGCGGGGTAAACGCGATCGGCGAAGCGCGCGTGAACCTACCCTGGTGATTCATCGGGGAGGTCCCTACTCGACTCCACCGCGAGGCACAATTCTCAATGACTACGTCGGGGAGGAGAAGTTCTCGGTTACCGACCGATGGCTGACTGCTGTGCCGCAGACTCCACTACTGACCGATCCGGCCGCGGTGACGGCGGAGCGGCTTTGTTGCCGCACTGTGGAATTGACTGGTCAGAGCAAGAGATGGAAGATGTCGAAGGCGACGTTCCATTCGGCGGTCCCGGGGTTCTTACGGTCCGGCTCGACCGTGACGAAAGTTTGCGCCAGCGCCACGCTCAACCCTCCTGCGATCAGCGGCAGTCGTTGCTCTGTCTCCTCTGAGAGGGCCACGTCCAAGGGCGGGCGGGCCGTGAGCTGATCGAGCAGCGGTTGAAGTTCGATCTCCTCGTCGAGTTTTTCGAACCGGTGGATGCTCTCCTGTAATCCCTTGGTGATCGGCAGGTCCCACGGTTCGATCACGTCGCGCAAGTTTGCTTTCGCGGAGGCTTTCCCGATCAGGATCACGTCGTAGATCTTGTCGTCGATGAAATCGGTATAGCGCTTGAGATCGTTCCGGTCGACCTGCAGTCCAGCCGCTGCCCGGAAGAACCGCTGGAATTTCACGGTGCCCATTACTGGCATGTCGTCAGCTCCTTTCGAAGTATTCATGGATTTGGCGTACGGCCATCGCTCCTTCACCGACGGCGGATGCGACTCGTTTCACCGAGCCGCTGCGGATGTCGCCCGCCGCGAACAGGCCGGGCCGGCTGGTTTCGAGCGTCCTGGACAGGCCGCCGTTGATCGGCAGGCTGCCGTCCGCTCGTGCGTGGATCGCGTCCACACCGGTGAGGACGAAGCCGTGGTCGTCGAGTGCGATCGCGTCGGCCAGCCACCCGGTGTGCGGCATCGCCCCGATGAAGACGAACAGGGCGTGCACCCGAATCGTGTCCTGGTCGCCGGTGCGATTGTCCTCGACTGCAATTTCTTCGAGGTACTTCTCACCGTGGACCGCACGAATCTCGGTGTGCCGGTGCACGGTGACCCGCGGATGGCGCTCGATCTGGTCGACCAGGTATCGGGACATGCTCTTTCCGAGGTCGTCGCCGCGGATGAGCAGGTGAACGTGGGAGACATGGTCGGCGAGGAAGACGGTGGCCTGTCCGGCGGAGTTTCCGCCGCCGACGATAGCCACCGGGTCGGTGCCGCACATCCGCGCTTCCTGATGGGTTGCGGCGTAGTACACGCTCGTCCCCTCCAGTGCCTCGATCCCCGGAACCGTCAACTTGCGATATCGCGCCCCGGTGGCGAGCACGAGGGCCCGGCCGCGGACCGCGCCGCCGCCGGTCAGCCGGAGCACATGGTTCCCGGCCTCGGATCCCAAACCGGTCACCTCCGTCGACACCAGGATCCGGGCGCCGAACTTCCCGGCCTGGATCACGGCTCGTTCGGCCAATTCGGAGCCGGAGACCCCGGCGGGGAAGCCCAGATAGTTCTCGATCCGGGAGGAGGTACTGGCCTGGCCGCCCGCGGCGATCGACTCCAGTGTCACCGTGTTCAACCCGTCCGAGGAGCCGTACACGGACGCGGCCAGACCGGCCGGTCCCGCACCCACCACGACGAGGTCGCACACGTCCTGGGCCGCGTCCGGGACCGGGACCGGAAGCCCGACGATGCGTGCGAGTTCCGCATTCGTCGGATTGCGCAGCACCTTCTCGCCGTGCCAGATCACGACGGGAGTGTCCTCGGGGGCGACGTTCAGGCTGCGCAGCAGCTGCTCCGCCCGTTCGTCCCGCTCCAGATCGATCCACCGGTGGGGCAATCGGTTTCGCATCGCAAACTCGCGAAGCCGCAACGTATCGGGGGAGAAACAGGAGCCGATGATCCGGAACCCCGAACCGAGCCCGATCAGCAGGTGTCGACGCACCAGGTAGGCGCGCAGGATCAGATCGCTGAGCACAAGATCGTGGGCCACCAGCGCGCGCACCCGCTCGGCCGGGACGACGAGCATCTCGCCGTCCTCGATCACTTCGGCGGTGAAGAACGCCACCTGGCCTTCCAGCAGTCCGAGCTCGCCCAGGAAGCGGCCCGGGCCGTGCACGCGCAGTATCCGGCGTTCGCCGTCCACGGCGCCCTCGTCGATGACCGCGACCTTGCCGGAGAGGATGACGAAGAAGTCGTTGCTGGGCGCGCCCTCTCGGATCAGCACCTCGCCGGTGTGAACCGATCGACGCGTGCCGCCGACCTCGAGCGTCGCGACCTGGTCGTCCGTCAGCCGCGGGAAGGCGCCCTCCTCGTCCGGAGTCTCGTCGTCGACCGGCGGACTGTCGGGGACGGGTGCGGCGTCCTCAGACGAAGTTCTGGTCGACATAACACCACCGCCAATCCTCGCCGGGTTCCATCGACTGGACGATCGGATGGCCGATGCTGTGGGCGTGCGCGCTCGCGTGCCTGCCCGGCGAGGAGTCGCAGCAACCGACGTGTCCGCACGTCAGGCACAGCCTCAGATGCACCCACGGGGTTCCGAGGCGAAGACATTCCTCGCAACCCTGCGGAGTCCGGGGCGCCACGGGCCGGATCGCGGTCACGTGTGGGTCGGCATGGACAGAAGTCATGGCTTCGCCTCATTGCCTGCATTTTCCGAGAGCGCCTGATCGAGCCACGTGCGCAGCTGGGGGACCGGAGCGGCGCCCGCCTGACGAGCGAGGACCTCACCCCGGTCCATCACCAGCAGCGTCGGCACGGCGCGGACGGTGAACCGTTCGGCCGTCTTGGGTGCAGCATCCACGTCGACCTTGACCAGCTTGATCTGGCCTGCGCGTTCCCTGGCGAGCTGCTCGAGCGCCGGGCTGACCATGCGGCACGGGCCGCACCACGTCGCCCAGAGGTCGACGAGCACAGGCACCGAGGACTTCTCGGCGACCTCCGCGAAGTCGCCGTCCCCGGCCGAGGCGATCCAGGGCAGCGGTTCGTGGCAGTTCCCGCAGCGCGGTCTTCCTTCCCCGGCCGCCGGCACCTTGTTGACCTTGCCGCAGTTCGGGCACTTCACCGTGTCGGATCCCATGACCAGTTACCTCTTCTCAGGCCGCCGCGACGGCGGGTTCGGCATACGCGACGGCAAGCTCGCCGCCGTCCACCGTGACGCTGATGGTGCCACCCGGTTCGATCTCCCCGCGCAGCAGCGCACGACCGATCTTGGTCTCGACCTCGTGGGCGATGTATCGGCGCAGCGGCCGCGCACCGTAGACAGGGTCGAACCCGTGTTCGGCGATCAGTCGGCGCGCCTCCGGCGTGATTTCCAGGTGTATCTGCCTCTCCGACAACCTGTTTCGAAGGTCGGTGAGTTGCAGTTCCACTATGTACTCGATCTGGGGCAGGGTGAGTGGGGAGAACAGCACGATGTCGTCGACCCGGTTGAGGAATTCGGGGCGGAAATGCCCGCGCAGTTCTGCCATCACCCGTTCCCTGGCGTCCGGCTTGATTTCGCCGTCGGCTGTGACCCCGTCGAGGAGATGCTGGGATCCGATGTTGGAGGTCATGATGATCACCGTGTTCCGGAAATCGACTTGCCTGCCTTGAGAATCGGTGATCCGGCCGTCGTCGAGCACCTGGAGCAGGGTATTGAAGACGTCGGCGTGGGCCTTCTCGATCTCGTCGAAGAGCACCACGGAGTACGGCTTACGCCGCACCGCTTCGGTGAGCTGGCCACCTTCGTCGTACCCGACGTATCCGGGAGGTGCACCGATGAGCCGACTCACCGTGTGCCGTTCCTGGTACTCGCTCATATCGAGGCGCACCATGTTGTCTTCACTGTCGAATAGGGCGCTGGCCAATGTCTTTGCAAGCTCGGTCTTTCCGACGCCCGTCGGGCCCAGGAAAATGAACGAACCGATCGGTCGACGAGGATCACGGATACCGGACCTCGCCCGGATCACAGCGTCCGCGACCAGTTGCACCGCCTCGTCCTGACCGACGACCCGCTCGTGCAGGATCTCGTCGAGCTTCAACAACTTCTCCCGCTCACCTTCTTGCAGCCGGGCGACCGGGATACCCGTCCATGCGGCCACGATCTCTGCGATCTCGTCTTCGGTGACCACTTCACGCAGCAACGGATTTCGGCCTTGTCTGGTGGCCAGTTGCTCCTCCGCCGCCTCGAGCCGGCGTTCGAGCTCGGTGATCTCGCCGTATCGCAACTCGGCTGCCCGATTGAGGTCGTAGTTGCGTTCGGCGGCCTCGGCCTCGACGCGCAACCGTTCCAGCTCTCCTCGCAGTTCTTGCACCCGCCGGATCGCCTGCCGCTCCGCCTCCCATTGAGCGTGCCGGGCGTCTGCCTCGGCCCGTAGATCGGCCAGCTCCTTGCGCAATTCTTCGAGGCGCGCTTTGCTGGCCGCGTCCGTTTCCTTGGACAGTGCGGCCTCTTCGATCTCCAGACGGGTCACCTTCCGGGTGAGCTCGTCGAGTTCGGCAGGCATCGAATCGATTTCGGTGCGGAGCCGAGCGCATGCCTCGTCTACGAGATCGATCGCCTTGTCCGGAAGGAAGCGGTCGGTGATGTACCGGTGCGAGAGGGTCACGGCGGCCACCAATGCACCGTCTTGAATTTTCACGCCATGGAACACCTCGAGGCGTTCTCGAAGTCCGCGCAGAATCGAGATCGCATCCTCGGCACTGGGCTCGTCGACGAGAACGGTCTGGAATCGACGCTCCAGTGCCGCATCGGATTCGATGTGCTTGCGATACTCGTCGAGAGTGGTGGCACCGATCATGTGCAGTTCGCCGCGTGCGAGCATCGGTTTGAGCATGTTGCCGGCGTCGAGAGACCCCTCGCCGCCGACCGAGCCCGCTCCGACCACGGTATGCAACTCGTCGACGAACAACAGGATGCGCCCCTCGGCAGCCTTCACCTCGGACAGCACGGCCTGCAGTCGCTCCTCGAACTCGCCGCGGTACTTCGCGCCGGCCACCAGAGAACCCATGTCGAGCGAGAAGATCGTCTTGTCGCGTAGGCCCTCGGGCACGTCGCCGCGGACGATCCGCTGGGCGAGGCCCTCGACGATCGCGGTCTTACCGACGCCGGGGTCGCCGATCAGCACCGGGTTGTTCTTCGTTTTCCGGCTCAAGATCTGAGTTACCCTGCGTATCTCGGCATCTCGGCCGATGACCGGATCGAGTTTGCCTGCCCGCCCCTCGGAGACGAGGTCGCGTCCGTACTTCTCCAGCGCCTCGTACGCCCCCTCCGGGGTGGCCGAGGTGACGCGCTGATTGCCGCGCACCTTCGTCAGCGCTGTGAGGAAGGCGTCCCGTGTGACCCCGTGACTGGCGAGGACCCGCCCGGCCGCGCTGGCCGACCCCTCCTCGGAGAGGGCCATCACAAGATGCTCCACCGACACGTAGGAATCCTTGAGTCTCTTCGCCTCCCGCTCTGCGGCGTCGAGCAGCTTGGCCAGACGCTGGGTGATCGTCACCTGACCGGGGGTCGCGCCGGGGCCGCTGACCTTCGGCCTACGCGACAGTTCACGTTCCAGATCGGATCGAAGTGCTTCGACATTCGCGCCGGCCTGTTCGAGCAGTCGGGGCACCAACCCTTCCTGCTGATCGACCAACGCGAGCAGCAGGTGCTCTCCGTCGACTTCGGTGTGGCCCATTCTGGTCGCGACGTTCTGGGCTTCCTGCAGGGCTTCTCGTGACTTTTCAGTCAGGCTGCCGGTGTCCATGGGGGTGTCCTCCTTCTGCGGGAAGCTGCTTCGAGTTTCTCGATTCGATCCAGCAGATCGAGCACGAGCCCGATTGCCGAGTAGTTCAGGCCCAGGCCGGTCCGCAGCCGTTGGATGCGGGCGGCGTGGGTCACTTCGGATGGTTCGAACGACATCTCGCCGCCGGCGTCGCGGTGGGCGTCGAGCAGGCCGAGAGCCACAAGCTTTCGTGCCAGGTCGGGGTGCAGCCCGGTACGTTCGGCGAAGGCATCCGGCGACAATCCGGCACGGCGAACCAATACGTACTGAGTGATCGGCGTTGAGGTGCTCATGTCTCTTTCCTCGGATCGAAGTTCGATTCGGCGCCCAACTGCTCGAACAGTTCGCGTTCACGTGCTGTCGGTTTCGGCGGCACCATCACCTTGATTTCGGCGTAGAGGTTGCCGTTGGCGCCCCGCGGATTCGGCATTCCTTCTCCGCGCAGGCGCAGCTTCCGTCCCGTCGACGAGCCCGGCACCACTTTGACTTTCGCCTCTCCGCCCGGGGTGGGAACGACGACGGTCGACCCGAGAACCGCCTCCCATGGCGATACGGGCAGATCGACGTAGATGTCCCGACCCTGCACGCGGAACCGTGAATGCGGTTTGATCCGCACCACGAGGTACAGATCCCCAGGCGGCGCGTCACCGTTGCCTCGGCCTCCTTGCCCGGCCAACCGGATTCGCTGGCCGTCCAGGACGCCGGCTGGAATGTCGACGTCATACTGCCGTCCGTCCAGTCTGAGAGTGCGTTTTCCGCCTTGATAGGCCTCTTCCAGAGCCAGTTCCAGTTCGGCCTCCTGATCGGCGCCGGGAATCGGTCCGAACCCACCGCCTCCGCCGAACATCTGCCCGAAGAGGTCTTCGAAGTCGACGCCGCCCTCGCCACCGACACCGTGACCGAAGTGCACCCTTCTGCCCCCGCCCCCACCGCCGTACCCGCCACCGCCGAACCCGCCGCCGTACCCACCGGCGCTTGCCCGGACCCGTTCGTCGTAATCCTCGGGCACACGCCGGAAGTCGTCACCGAATCGGTCGTAGCGTTTCCGGGTGTCCGGGTCGGACAACACCTGATAGGCCTCGTTGGCCTCCTTGAACCTGTCCTCCGCAGTGGGATCCTTGTTCACATCGGGGTGGTACTTGCGGGCCAGCTTGCGGTACGCCTGCTGAATTTCGTCGGTGCCGGCGCCCCGCGGGACCCCGAGTACTTCGTAGTAGTCACGGGCCATCGGTGCTCACCCCTCGGGGCGGCTGACGACCACCGCGGCGGGCCGCAACTGTCGCCCGTCCTCTCCATAACCCGGGCGCAAGACCTCGACCACGGTCCCGGACGGAAGGTCGGGTCGGGTTACCACACTGACCACTTCATGGAGTTCCGGGGAGAACGGCACACCGGCCTCGTCGTGGCGCTCGAAGCCGAGTCGTGAGAGCACCTGTACCGCCTGGTCCCGGATCGCCTTCACACCTTCGACGACGGCCTGCGGATCGCTGCCTGCGTGTGCAAGCGCAAGCTCCAAGTTGTCCAGTATCGGCAGCCACGCCGCCGAAACCTTCGCTACTTCCGCGGCGCGTTCACGGTCCAGATCTTTGGCGTATCGCTTGCGCAGGTTGTCCAGATCTGCGACGGCCCTGCGCCAACGGTCCTCGAGTTGAGACAGCTCGTCTGCCGTCTCGGCGCGATCGGACTCGGTCTTGCTTTGATCCGTGTCGGCGCTGTTGGTAGTCGGCTCGGTCGTCGAATGATCTGCAGACATTTCCATCGTGCGCCTCAGCTTCGATCGAATTCGGCGTCGATCACGTCGCCGTCATCCGACGACGCAGCATCAGCGCCGCCTGCTTGGCCGTCGTCCGACTGGTCCGGCACAAGTCCGTAGAGCAGCTGTTGCAGCTCCGAGGTGAGTGGCTGAACCTCCGCGGGTGAAGCGCCGTCCTGCACGGCCTTTCGGGCGTCGGCAACCAGCATCTCGGCCCGCGCCTTCTCATGCGGCGGGGCACTGTCACCGAGTTCGGCGAGTCGCCGCTCCACTTGATACGCAACCGAATCGAGCCCGTTGCGCGCGTCGACCGCCTTGCGCAGCGCCTCGTCCTCACCCCGGTTCCGTTCGGCCTCCGCCAACATGCGCTCGACCTCACCCTGATCCAGGTTGCCCTGTTCACTGATCGTGATGCTCTGTTCCTTGCCGGTATCCTTGTCGCGAGCGGTGACGTTCAGGATGCCGTTGGCGTCGATGTCGAAAATGACTTCCACCTGGGCCTCGCCACGTGGCGCGGGGCGGATGTCTTCCAGCCGGAACCGGCCGAGCACCCGGTTGTCGGCCGCACGTTCGCGTTCGCCCTGCAGCACCACGACGTCCACGGCGGACTGATTGTCTTCCGCCGTGGAGAACACTTCGCTGCGCCGTGCCGGGATCGTCGTGTTGCGCTCGATGATCTTGGTCATCACCCCGCCCTGCGTCTCGACGCCGAGGGACAGTGGGGTGACATCGAGCAACAGCACATCGGAGACCTCGCCTTTGAGCACGCCCGCCTGGACTGCGGCACCGAGCGCCACGACCTCGTCCGGGTTGACGCCCATGTGGGGGTCCTTACCGCCGGTGAGCCGGCGAACCAGCGCCTGCACCGCCGGAATACGTGTCGAACCACCGACCAGGATCACCTCGTCGATGTCGTTGGCGGTGACCTTGGCGTCACTCATCGCCTGCTTCACGGGGTCGAGGCAGCGTTCCACCAGATCGGCAGTCAGATCCTCGAACTTCGATCGCATGATCGTGGTGGTGAGGTGCTTGGGACCGTTCGCGTCAGCGGTGACGAAGGGCAGGTTTACCTGGGCCTGTGTCACCGAGGACAACTCGACCTTGGCTTTCTCCGCGGCCTCGAAGAGGCGCTGCAATGCCTGCGCATCCTTGCGCAGATCGATGTTCTCCGCGCGCTGGAATTCGTCGGCGAGGTAGTCCACCAGGCGTCGGTCGAAGTCGTCGCCGCCGAGGTGGGAGTCGCCGGCCGTGGAACGAACCTCGACCACTCCCTCGCCGACGTCGAGCAGGCTCACATCGAAGGTTCCGCCGCCGAGGTCGAAGACCAGTACGGTTTCGTGGGTCTGTTTGTCCATGCCGTACGCGAGTGCCGCAGCGGTCGGTTCGTTGATGATCCGCAGAACCTCGAGGCCTGCGATACGGCCGGCGTCTTTGGTGGCGTTTCGTTGCGCGTCGTTGAAGTAGGCCGGAACGGTGATGACCGCTTCCTTGACCTTCTCACCGAGGAACTTGCTCGCGTCGTCGACGAGCTTGCGCAGCACGAGGGCACTGATCTCCTCTGGTGCGTATTTCTTGCCGCGCACGTCGAAGCGGGCCTCACCGTTGTCACCCGGCACGACGTCGAAGCTGACCGCTTTGGCTTCCTCGGAGATCTCGTCGTAGTGACGTCCGATGAACCGTTTCGCCGAGTAGATCGTGCCCTTCGGATTCAAGATCGCCTGCCGTCGGGCGAGTTGACCCACCAGGCGCTCGCCGCTCTCGGTGAACGCCACCACCGAAGGCGTCGTCCGCGCTCCCTCGACATTGGAGATCACCACCGGCTCGCCGCCTTGCCAGCTTGCGATGACCGAGTTGGTTGTGCCCAGGTCGATGCCTACAGCAGTTGCCATGACTCATTCCTTTCGATCGGTCCGGCCGTTGAGAAGGCGGACGGCTTCGTCCGCGACCTCGACGTCGGCGAGGACTTCGTAGTGACGTGGTTGTAAGGACTGGATTGAGGTGAAGTCGCGCCGGCCGCCCTGCAGCGCATACATGAGCAGGCCGAGCAGAGCACCTATGAGGGCGCCGAAGATCAGCCCGTAGAAGGCGAGCGTGAGGCCCGTGAGCAGCGGCTGGACCCAGTTGAGTAACCCGAAGATCCAGCCGAACAGCGCACCCGTCAGCGCGCCCGCGGCGGCGCCGCGCAGAGCGGCCCAGCCGTAGTTCAATCGGCCGACGATCTGCTCGACCAGCTCGATGTCGCGACCGACGATGGCCAGTTTGTCTACCGTGAAATGCTGGTCGGAGAGGTAGTCGACGGCGCTCTCGGCGTCGGCATAGGTGTCGAATGTCGCAATCACCTGGCGAGCAGGTGGGTGTGGACTTACGGCGGAGGTTCCGCCACTGGACTCTGACATTACGCCCCCTAGGCGTCGATGGACTGGGGTTTCGCCGAGCCGGTGCGTACCGGTGGGGCCCGGCCGTCGGGTCAACCGGTTGAGCTCACGCACGCTTTACACGAGTAGAACTCCCGCTACCAAGACCCTAGCAGCCGAAAGAAATGGGTGACAAAGAAATGGGTGACAAGGTCCCCGCAAGTCGAAAGCAGGAAGCCGATTCCACCCTGACAGTACAGTTGCTGGAGTACTGGAAATATCAGAGTCTTCACCCTCACGTAGAGGATCAGGACCCAGCGGCTGTTCCTAATCGCTTGGTGCAGAAGCAAACCAGTGACGAATCCTCTTCTTCCAGCTGTCGGATCAGCTCGTACAGTGAAGTCACTAAAGTCCGATTGCACTGTACGGCAACCGAATCGGGCCGAAACGGGCATATCGGTCTTGAAAATAAAAGTAGTACAACAATATACGACTCGTCACCGCAGCAGCTGAGGCACGCGCACCGCAATCGTCGATGTCGATTTTCTATGAGCATGTGACGCGGGTCGGGAGTCGCGGACCACGGGAGGAGACAGGGGTATGTTGATCTGGTGGGCCCACTCGCAGTAGGTGCATGTAGGAGACCGATGTCGTACGGAACCGGTCGCTGATGCACGTGCCGTCGACCGTCCGATCCTCTATCTGGGTGCCGCTGGTCGCGATCGTGGTCCTCCTCCTCGCGGGATGCGGCGGCTCGGCTCCCACCACCCCGACCCCCTCAGCCGGGCCCGCCGTGGACCTGCCGGCCCTGGTTCGGCAGGTGGAGGCCTCGGTCGTCACCGTGCTCACCGGGTCCGGTGTGGGCAGCGGCATCGTCTACAAGACCGACGGCACCATCGTCACCAACGCCCACGTGGTCGAGGGTGCCAGGCAGGTGAGCGTGGCCTTCGCGGACGGGCAACAGGTGTCTGCTAACGTGCTGGCCGTCGACCGGGTTGCCGATGTCGCGGTCCTTCACGCGGACCGCACGGGCCTGACTGCGGCGACGTTCGAGACAGCGCTGCCGGAGGTCGGCGCCCTCGCCGTGGCCATGGGCAGCCCGCTGGGATTCGAGGACACGGTCACCTCGGGCATCATCTCCGGATTGCACCGCCAGATCCCCGGGTCGGCCTCCACCGGTGCGCCGCTGGTCGACCTGATCCAGACCGACGCCGCGATCTCACCGGGCAACTCCGGGGGTGCGCTGATCGACGGACAAGGCCGGGTCGTGGGGATGAGCCAGGCCTACATTCCCCCGGCGGCGGGTGCGGTGGCTCTGGGCTTCGCCATCCCCGCGGCGGAGGTCGTCGACGTCGCCGACCAACTACTGGCCTCGGGAACCGCCCAGCATGCGTACGTCGGCATTCAGCCCGGCACACTGACCCCGCAGATCGCCGAACAATTGGCGGTCGACCGCACCGACGGTGTCGTCGTCCTCGAGGTCGCCCCGCTCGGTCCGGCAGCGACCGCGGGCATCCGGCCCGGCGATGTCATCACCGCGGTCAACGGCCACGACACCGAGTCGGCGGAGGACTTCATCGCGGCGCTCCGTGCCGTCGCCCCGGGCGATCGAGTCGAACTGACCGTGCTCCGCGGCGGCGAGACCCAGCAGATATCGGTCACCGTGACAGACCGCCCCGCCAGCTGAGACGATGCCTGGAGCGTCCGAAACGGGCGTGGACGCGATCGGTGCTACGGCCCGCCGGCACGTTGCGGGCGGCGCTGGCCAAAATTTTGAACGACGAGGTCACGCTGCGGAAGCAGCGGATCGAGATCGGTCAGGGTCCTCTGCCGTGATTCCCTCCAGGCGATATCCGGTCATGGATCCGCTTACGGGGTCTCCAACCACTCCTGACGTGGTGTCAGCCATCCTGATCGCGGCAGAGCACCGGCACGGCCCGTCTCGCTTCGTAATTGGCTGAGGAAATGCCAGGGAGTTCAGACAGATTGCTCTGGCCATGCCGGAGACGAGCAACACGTCCGCAGGTCGCGGCGGCTCACAATGCCACAGGTCTCGAGACCCTAGAAGTGGCCAAATTTCACGCGAGATGGCCACTCGGTGGCCAGTTGGCCATCTGGGTGAGATTGTCTCGGCGTGGCTGCGTGGTGGGAGCGGATTGCGGGTGGATGATCCAACCGAGTACTTCCGATGCGGGGAGATGCCGCGATGGGGAACGCTACGGTCGCTGGGTCGGCGAGAACGCGTGCCGGGTCGTCGAATCTGGGTGCGGCGCAGCTGTCGCGCCGCCACGTAGTGGACGGCGCCGAGGAGATCCGACCGCTGGATGAGGTCGCGGTCGATGATATCGTTGCCTCCGCGCTGTGGCGGACTTTTCGCTGGTATGGAGGTCAGCAGCATTATTCGGGTACCTATTGGACTGCGACCGAGTCCGATCATGTGATCTACGAATCGCGGCTGGAGCTGTCGGCGTCGAACACGGTGGCGTTTACGTGCGAGTGGACCAGGTTGGTGTTGATCGCGCGGGGATGGCGGTACGAGGTGTGGAGCGAGCCGCCTCCGATCGAGCTGGAGAATGTGCGGTTCCTCGCCGGCTATCGCCGGGCGTGGTTGTTCGATCCGGATGTGCTCGACGTGGTGAGAAGTGTAGTGCGGGAGGGGGTATGTGAAGGGTGGATGCGAATGAGCACCTGCAGGGAGGGCAATCCGGTGCGGACGGTGAGCAGGTCTCGGTACTGTTCATCGCGGATCCGGGCACGCCTGCGGCTCTCGCGGAACGCATCGCGGAGTACCTGCCGCAACGCCTGCGCAGCCCTGACCGGCTCGAGCGCCGGTGGACGACGGGCGTGCGCCCGAAACCGTACCTCCCCGACGAGCAAGCTGATTTCGCCGATGTCATCGACACGGTCGATCCGTCCTCCGAAGCGGAAGACATCGTCGTGTACCTCACCGACCTGCCGCGCCGCGAGGACACCCTTCCGGTAGTGGGCGAAGTCAGCGCCGACCACAAATTCGCGCTCATCTCGGTCGCCGGAGTGGGCGGCATCCACATCGAGCGCCGCGTCCGTACCGTCACCGAACTCGCCATCGCCCACATCCTCGGTGAGCCGGAACTCATGCCCCCCGGCGCGGCGCGACGGTTCCGGTCTGCGCAAGTTGAGGACGGCATCCGGTACTTCGCGCCCTCGGGCCTGCGGCGACTGCGACTGCTGTCAGGGATGGTGCGGGCCAACCGGCCGTGGCGACTGGTCACCGGAATGTCGAAGGTCCTCGTCGGCGCCTTCGCCACCGGTGCGATCGCGCTGGCCACCGACACGATTTGGCTGTTCGCCGACATGATGGGGCCATGGCGTATGAGTGTGGCGATGATTTTGTCGATCGTGGCGATCATTCTCTGGCTGATCCTCGACCACGAACTCTGGGAGCGGCCGAAGTCGCCGGCGGAACGCGATCGATCGGTGCTGTACAACACCGCGACCGTAGTCACCCTGGTCATCGGTGTCGTCGTCCTGTACGTGGCCCTGTTCTGCCTGCTGCTGTTCACTGCGTGTCTCGCTCTTCCCTCGGAACTGCTGTCCCGCACTCTCGGGCGAGGGGTGAACTTCTCCGACTACCTCACGCTCACCTGGCTGCTGGCGTCCATCGCCACCATCGGTGGGGCCCTCGGTTCGGGTCTCGAGGACGACGCCGCCGTCAAAGAGGCGGCCTACGGGGTCCGGCAGCGGCAACGAATCGAGGAAACGCGGAGTCGGTCGAACGAGGCGCGATGATCGCGGCCCGGCGAAACATGCGTCCCAACTCAAAAGCGCCGACGAGGTTTGCGATGTACCGTCTGCCGAACCCGCACCGGCACGTCCTGAAACCGGCCCTTGATCGAAACTCGCCGACCAGCACAAACCCGATAGCCCCGTCCACTGATTTTGCCTTCGGGGCGTCAAACGGGGCAGTCCGAACAAACGGGATCTCGCGGTCGGCTACTCGGAACCAACGCGAAAACACGGGGACAGCCAGCTGGTGTTGGCACAGTGTCCGATGAAGAAATGTCATCAGGTTGAGACAGATCGCGGTGGCCATACCGTGAGACCCGACATGAACGCGCATGTCACGGCGTCTCGAAATGTCATCGGCAGCGAGACCCTACACCTCTGCCAGAGCCGCAGGCGATGCAGGACGAAGATCCTGCATCCACGAATTCGCCTCGTCCTCGCGCCTGCGGATAGTCACAAATCATGCGACTCTCACACGATGGCGACGGGTGGGGAATCCGGCTTCTACACCGTTACGGAACATTCGTCGGACCCGCTGGACTTCGAGTCCGACGCCCACCCACACGCTGCCCGAACCGAAGACGAAACACTGCGTATCGCCCACATGCTTATGAGGCGCCGAAGCGAGAGCGAGCTCCTGGTCACATTCGACAACCGCGACGGCACGACTGAACCAGTCGGCACCCTGGACGCCTTAGTCCACTTACCAGGCAGCCCGGACCGGCCCCGACCTGTTACTCGTTTTCGGTCGTCAGCACCCATTCGCAACGGGGTGTCCTCTTTGGAAGAGATGTGAGTGAGGGCGCAGGTCACGGACTCTCACACGTACTCGAAGTACAGCGTGGACACCCAGATGCGTAGTGGACCACGAGGCGACCAGTTCGGGCGCCACCTTCTCTGCGGAGAGGATGACTTCGGCATCGTTCGCGATCCTTGTCTTCGACGATGACTACTGCCTTGCCTACCGCGATATCGGCGCTGCGCGCTCAATACTGTCGAACCCGGTCAAGTCTTGCGCGCCAGCGCTTTACAATCTAGCCCCTCCCTGCTCCTTCTCGCCGCCGGTTTCATCGCTGCGCCCAGCACCTCCGTAGATCGGGATATTCCCGGCTGCGCACTCGCTAGGTCAGGGACCGAAAGCTGGGCGGGCCCTCGGATGCCTTTTACACCCTGATTAAGAAGGTTCTGGATAACCCCAGGGAGCACTCTCACCTACCTCGCCGAGATCTACGCCTCGAAGCCCTCATCACCGAACTCCGCGACTTCCCCATCCGGACTTCAGTTGGTGAAGGCTCGCGCGAACGTCCACCCCCTACTGGCGGACGCCAACTGGAATGTCGATCCGATGGGCGTATTCGGCAATCTCGGTCACTGCCACCATTCCGCGCGGTCCTCCCATCGCTCGCAACGCGACGTTTTTTTGCCTGCCCGGCAGGCAAGCAGGAACCGAGGTTCTGACGAGAACCTCGGTACCGGCGGCTCGTTCACCTCTGTCACATGTTGAGCGAACTTGCTCAGCCGCCTCAAGGTGCTACTCGAGCAGGGCGGTAAGGGAGTGAAGCTTGCCGGCGAGCCGGACGCCCAGAGCCGGCAAAGGGCACGGGACCTCAAGTAGGGGTGGTAGGCAGAGAAATGCCGTGACCCGTCCCCCGGCGCCATACTCTCGGGGTTGGGTCGATAATCTGGCGGAATCCGACCCTACGTCGGGTAGTGAGCGATCGCACCGCAAACACGCCGAACGTTCTCCGACGATCGAGCACGGCATAGTCGAACGCATCCCGGAGAGCAGTCCCAGTGGTCTTCGAAAACGAGTTCCCCAGTCAGGAGCAGATACTCGTCCCTACCACTCCAGACCGTTCACCTTTCAGCGTCGGGGAACCGGTCTATAGCAGTACGTTTCGGTCAATCAGCGCCCGCAGTGATCTCTGGAAGTTTTTCTGCGCGGCGCAAACGTTCCGCCATGTCGACGACCAGCCCTGTGGACGACTCGGAAAGGCCGACCACTGCAGCCAACAGTTGCCGCAACGCCCCCTGTTCGAGACAGTCGATGACAACCGACGGTTCCGCCCCCTCACTGTCGACCGGCAGATAAAAATACTTGTCATCGACGCCGAAGAAATTAGCAAGCACGGCGACCACATCCGGAGAAGGGTTCGTCCGCCTACTTCGACGTAACTGAGACAGATAAGGGCGGGAGAGGCGAGAGCCACTCGCGGCGAGACCGTCCGCCACCACAGCTTGCGTGACCGGACGACCGAATCGCGGCGAATCCTCGAACAACATATTCAACCGATCAGCGAACATACGATCCTCACGTCGAAAAACCTAGACAGTATCGATTTCAGAACGATGATCACATGTCGCCGCCGGTTTGCGGAGCTTTCGGACTCAGCAGCTCGTATCCTTCCCGCGCATGCAGCGGTTCCCTCGCCGCTATCGCGGTTAACCCTGCCGTTTTCTGCTTCCGACTCCCGTGCGCCCCTGTCAAGCAATGGTGAAAATAAGGACACATTGCAGCACAACACCATTACCGCCAATAGTTCGCTGTCGTGCCGACAAAACGGAAACATTGTCGCAGGCTCGGCACAGAAATTTCCAGGGGCAGCCCCGGCCGAAGCATTGAAAGTCGCCCACATCAACCACGACGACAACGAAACTGAGGCCGGTCTGTCGCTACTATCGACCCTCGACATTTTCACCCAGACGCCCACCGTCTTCTTCGTTCCAGCCCCTGCACATTGCGCGGCACCTCGACGCCGCCGCAGCATCCTTCTTGCGTGGCGCGAACCTCTCCGACGGACTCGACAAATCCAACCGCCACTTCGCCGACATCCTCGCCCAGGACGCCAACGGAATCCGCATTCTCGCACAATGACGCATTCAACGAAAAATGTATCTGCTTGCAGCCCAACATGTTCAAAATGACATGGCTGATCCACGGCGAGCCCTGGAGAATGCAAACAAGCGCCATCCAGCGTGGTCGAGGAGTTAAGGATGCGTCAGCGAGTTCTCGGGAATACCGTCCAGAAACTGACACCGCGGACTCGATCGGTCGAGATACGTTAGATCCAGTCTTCCGGTGATGCCGCCAGGAGGCGATCCATTATCTCCGCGGAGAATGTGGCCGCAGGAACGGAAGGCGCCTTTCGTGGTCTACGGGAATGGTCCGATTCGGGGTACAACGATCGAGAAATTTCACGGACCACGTGGACGACCAAGGGGGCGAGGCGTTCTAGCTGAACGGATTTGTTGTTGCCGCACAGGGCGATGCTGCCGACGAGTTCTTCGTATCCGCGAACCGCAGCAGCGATGCAGGCCACACCATGAGCTGACTCTCCTCGCTCGAAGGCCACACCGCGGCGCCGGCGGATGCGACTCAGTTCCTGGTGCAAAACATTGATGTCTGTGATGGTGTTTTCCGTACTGCGAGAAAGGACTGAGCCGAAAAGAGCGTCGACGCGTTCGGGGGTGATCCACGCCAGGATCGCTTTTCCGCCGGCGGTGCAGTGGGCGGGGGCGTGACCCCCGACACGCGACGGGATTGCAGCGGCGAAACGTCCGCCGACTATGTCGAGATAGACGACGTCGGGGCCGTCGAGGACGGTCAGATGCACGACCATACCGGTCTGCTGGTGCAATTCGTGCAGAAACGGTGCGGCCGCTTCACGAAGCGAGCTGCGCCTCTCGCCGTCGCCGTCCCCCGAGAGCGCGGCGACCGAGGCAGTATCCGAAGGAGGCGTGCTCGACCCATCCGAAGGTGGTGAGTTGATCGAGAATGCGGTGGACAGTGGAGCGAGGTAATCGAGTACGGCATGCAACCTGTTCGAGCGTGATCCGAGCTCCTCGGCCGCCGAAGGCGTCGAGAATCAACGTCAGTCGCTCGATCATCGAGGGCGGCAGGTCCTTGCCCGACTGCATCTCTGTCGAGACGCCCGGCGTTGTGCCATTCTGGTCAGCGATGCCCATGAAGCCCCTTCCGAAATTTACTAGAATTCATTCTAGATCCTGTGTTCCCCACCCAGTCGGTGGCTCGCTTGCAGAATGCGACGGTAAGCGCAGCAGACACATACATCGCATCACAGACTTACCGGTGTCATCGGTGTGCGGGATGCGTTGCCTGCCATTAGGAATGCGCGTTCGAAGAATTGGCCTATGGTCGATTTCGTGAGCACTGTGCCCGTCGTCGGCACCGAACTCGGACGCGACTGCCTTCAATGTGGATGTCCACTATTTATTACCGTGCTCGAGTTCTACGCCGGTTCACCGCCTGAACTGACCGACCGCCGGGACAGTTTCGTTGATTGCCGCAGCGGATGCAGGGGCGTTATCGAACAGCCGGTCGGTATCGACATCAGCCGTTGACCGATACCACGATCTCGCCACTTCGCGGGGAGTGATCACCAACGTCTATCCGCGTCGCAACCGCTGCAGAATGGCATCGAATTACGGGCGCGAGGCTTCGCACCGCCGGCATGATCGAGATGAACATCCTCGGTCCCCCACCCACCCGCGCCAGCCTGGAACGAGGGCCGAACACTACGCTTCTCCGTCACTTGTCAGGAACGCGGCGATATACCTACTGACACACCGCCGAATAACGCGCGTCTGGCGCAACAGGAATCTCGGGACGACACAGCCAGCACCAGGAGTGCTGCCCGCCGCCTGATCGGTTTCTGCTGGGCTTCTCTAAGTCTGCTCGACAAATACGGCGGGCTGTTCATGTTTGTAGAACAAGGCACCAGGGCATAGAGGACGTTGACCCGCCGGTTGAGTCCCCCACTCCGTCCCGGCGGGTCTTCGGTCTGAGTGTCGGAGTTGTCGCCGGTTCTGACACGCACGGTCCACCGACCGGTGTTCACACCTGATGTCGGTGGACCACCCGAGCTTCGCGCTCGTCGCCGACACGGCGGGCGCGTGCCCGCCCACCGAGACTGTGCTCGCGCTCAGTGTCGGTGGGCCCTTGACTACGGCGTTCCTCAATGTCTGCCAGGCACCGACCGGCCTCCCGGCCGAGCCAGGTCGGCGCTTACCGCACCTCACTACATCTGGTTTCAATTTTGCCTATAATCTATGTCTGATGGTATAGATTCTGTGATCTATTGAACTTCTCGCACCGCCGGATCTGGTGGCTGGCCGGTGCGCAGAGCGAGAACCTAGCGAGAGAATAGGAATCACTGTGATTGTCCTCGGCATCATTCTGGCCCTGATCGGTTACTTCACCGCAATCAGTATTTTGACGACAGTCGGCATCATCTTGGTGGTGGTCGGCGCAATCCTGACACTTCTGGGCACCATGGGTCGCGCTGTGGGCGGTCGAAAAGTTTGGTACTAACACCCTATATACCCCGGCCTAACCCTCGCCTGGGACATCTGGCTCGCGCGGGTACCTAATTTGCTCGATCCATGATGATGCACCACTACCGGGATCGCCTCCTCCTGTAAGAGAGGTACTGGGCACATCCCACCTCCACGTTTGAGGGTGCCTGTCGACAGAGTTCAGTACAGCTGAGCAACCTGCCGGGAGGCCCGCGGAGAGTGGTTCTCCAAATGTCGCATTCACTCTGGAAGGCTTGAAACATGCTGGTACGTCGAATTGCTCGTCCACTGCTTTCCACGATCTTCATCGCCGGGGGAATCGATGCTTTGCGCAACCCCGCTCAGCGAGCAGCCAAAGCGTCACCGCTGATCGACAAATCCGTCGAGACGCTGCCAGGAGCAGTGACGCAGAAGGTGCCTGCTGATCCGGAAACACTCGTCAAGATCAACGCCGCCGTCCAGATCGGCGGCGGTGCCCTGCTGGCCACCGGCAAGGCGCCGCGGCTCGCGTCGTTGGTGCTCGCGGGGAGCCTGGTACCGACCACGCTTGCCGGTCACGACTTCTGGAACGAAACCGATCCGTCACTGCGAGCGATGCAGCGCACAAACTTCATCAAGAACGTCAGCTTGCTCGGCGGACTGATGATCGCCTCCGTCGACACCGAGGGCAAGCCGTCGCTCGGCTGGCGTGGCCGCCGCGCCGCGAAGAAAGCCCAGGCGTCTATCGCCGCAGCACTTCCATTGGTCGCATCGCAGACCGATCACACGAGCGATCGCGTCGAGCATGCTCTGTCGGTGGCATCCGAACGCGGTTCCGAGCTTGCCGAAACCGCGAAGGCACACGGCACGGATTGGCTCGAACTTGCCAAGGAGCGCAGCTCCGAGTTCGCGGAGATCGCGAGCAAGCGAGCCGCGGAATTCGGAGAGGTCGCCAAGGAACGCGGCCCGGACATCCTCGAAGTCGCGCAGAAGCGCGGCTCCGAACTGGCCGAGACCGCACGCGAGCGCAGCGCCGAACTGGCAGAGCTGGCGAGCAAGCGCAGCTCCGAGTTCGCCGAACTCGCGCTCGAAAAGAGCAACGAGTGGGCCGAAACGGCGTCGGAGCAGACCGAGGTGCTGGGTAAGCGTGCCCGAAAGCGCGCCGAGAAGGCGCTCGAAAAGGCTCGCGCCAAGAAGGACGAATTGACGCACTGAGTGCACCGAAAAACACGGTCACCATCCTGCAGTGACGTTGTTACGAGTTATTGGCTAGCATTTCCTGTTATTGGCTAGCATTTCCTGGCTAAATTTCATAGCCGACGAAAACACAATGGACATGCACTCCCAGAGATAAGTGCTCCGAGCGGATAACACAGCGGGGCACCTAGCTGCGCTCGCGCGAGGCTTTGTTTGAGAGCGCGACTCGGGGGTCCGCCAACGAACACGAAGGTAGAGGCAGGTCATATGGGGACCTGGCTCGCGAAATTGACGGATGATCACGGAGAGTGGCTGATGACGGCTCGCGCCGACAAGACCAAGATCACCAGAGAAGACGTCACCCTCCTACGCGGAGGACAGGTGATCGGTGTTGACGACGGTGTCATCGGCGTGGTCGGGTCGATGCCTCTCGATCCGACCACCGCATCTCCGCGGTGGGTCACAGTACGCCGGGACCACTCAGGAGTGGTGCACGCACCACTCCCCCCTGTACAACAGCGAGGTGTGCGGCCCTAGACCTCACGCGTGAGTCGACTGCAGATCAGGAATCATAGGTCCCCGACCGATACCTCACCGAGTCGTGCGTCATGTGGTCATGGAGAACGCGTTCGTGGGGCATGCTGAAGCGGATCGGCGGACATGCTCAAGCCATTGTGCGTGGCATATGTCTTCTACTTCCGGGAATGCGGGCCCTCCCGAGAGGTCGAGGATCTGGTCCGGTCGTCGAGGTAGGTCGGCGTCGGTCACACGCTCGATGAGCCCCAATGCTTTCCATCCGCACGAGCATTGCGCGCGCCAACCGATCGTCGCTTCATCGGGCACGTACGTTCCGTCCTCGAGTCCGAAGCCCCGGGCGCTGTACGACAGTGCGGTGCGATCGCCGGCGACGATCGTCGCCGGCGCTCCTTCGTGAGCGCCGTCAGTACTCGTCCAGCACATCTCGTCTCCTTCCTGCAAACCCTTTCACAGTCGGACCACCTAATTCGTGCAAACCTCGATTACTGCGCCCGATCACCCCGCGAAGCTCTCCGCTCGTAGCACCAACGCCGAACATGCCTCCGTCAGAACTCCGGCTACATCAGACCGCATTGCTGACTAGCGCGTGCAGTCAATACGGCTGATTTGATGCTCGATCGCACAAGGGTAACGGTCACCCCGTCACGGTGGGCTATCTGCCGCTGTGTCCAACCGCAGTAATATCCCTGGTAGAGGTATCTTCTTGCGCGGCAATCCCCTGTTGACCAACTGAAGCCGTCTTTGCATGCGTGGGCTTCCTCAGCCGATCCGGAGGCCTCCTGAGAGGACCATAAAGCCTCGCGCCGAGGGCGGGGAGCGAATCTTTTCTATCGCTCGCCGGTGAGCAATCATGATTACCCACGCCGTAGGGCTCCCGTTTTCCGTCTTGTACTCGGGCGCGCATGCCCATACCTCGCGATACACCGACCGTGCCAGTTCGTCGCTAACTCGCTGATCACCGAACATCTGCATGAGCAGGTCGCAGACCCAAGGGGAAGTCCGGTCGTAGAATTCGGCGAAAGCTGCACGACTCCCGGAGGAAACAGAACACAGCACAGCAACAAGGTGGTCGTCTGGATCAGCCTTTACCATCACGGTCGCCCCACTCTCACGTGAACTTACAGAGCGAGCATAGTCATCTGCACTCAGCAGGAACCTCGGAAAGTGGGGCTCGAACGTCTCGAATGAATGTCAGTTAGTACACAGCAGCCGGAAGTCGTGTAGCTAGCCCCTGCCATATTGCTGTGGTCTCCATCACCCGCATCCGAGGTTGATGGAGCGCTCGCTCCGAATCCTGGGCACACCCAAAGTCGCAACATGCCCAAGCAGGTTGGCAAAGGCATCCCGGAATGAACACGAGTCTTGTTCTTCACCAAGATCATTCATCGATCGTGCGAAAAAGACGGATTACCCACCGGCGAGTCATGGACATCTGAGCAGGCGAGATCGCAGGGCCACGCCTCAGCCCACGACTGGCGATCATCTCTTACTTCGATTCCACGTGTAACCTCGGCTCTGGAATGAGATACACATATCGTAAACGTCCTCTAAGACTGAATCCTTAGGAAAATGCCCCCTCTTCACCAGATGTCACCATGACTCCCGCGGCTTCCACACCCGCGAGCATCGAAGGCCCTTCGGTGTGGCGTGATCGTAAGAGGTACCTGTGGCCGCTCGGATTGCTGATTCCACTCAGCCCGTTCCTCTCCTGGATTCTCGTCGACAACCTTCGTCTCGGATTGTTCTGGGCGACCGGCGCGTGGCTACTGGTCATCGTCATCCCGATCATCGACATGCTGGCCGGTGAAGACGGCGAAAGTCCGCCGGACGATGCGATCCCACGACTGCAGAAGGACCGCTACTACCGCTGGTGCACTTACGCGTTCCTCCCCTTGCAATACGCCGGTCTGATCTTCGCCTGCTGGTGCTGGATCAACGCTCCGATGGGAATCGCGGAGAAGATCGCGATGTCGTTCACGGTGGGCGTCGTCGCCGGCGTCGGTATCAACGCGGCCCACGAGCTCGGCCACAAGAGCGAGAAGATCGAACAGTGGCTCGCGAAAGTGGCGCTTGCGCAATCTCTCTACGGGCACTTCTACGTGGAACACAATTTCGGCCACCATGTGCGTGTAGCTACTCCGCAGGACCCGGCCAGCTCACGGTTCGGTGAGAGCTTCTGGAGGTTCTTGCCACGAAGTGTGTTCGGCGGGCTGCGTTCGGCATGGCGCATCGAGAGCGCTCGACTCCAGAGGAAAGGCAAACGAACCTGGAGCTTCGAGAACAATATTCTCAACGCTTGGGCGATGAGTGTTGTCCTCTTCGCGACGCTGATCGGTATCTTCGGTTGGGAGGTCGCGCCCTGGCTCCTGCTGCAGGCAGTTGCCGGATTCACCTTCCTCGAAGCCGCGAACTACCTCGAGCATTACGGCCTGCTGCGTGGCAAGCGTGCCGACGGCTCGTACGTTCGCGCCAGCCCCGCTGACAGTTGGAACAGCGATCACGTCGTGAGCAATCTGTTTCTCTACCAACTGCAGCGGCACAGCGATCACCACGCCAACCCGAAGCTGCGGTACCAAAGTCTGCGTAGCGCGGCCGAAGCGCCGCAACTTCCGGCCGGCTACGCAGTGATGATCGTGATCGCGTGGATTCCACCGCTGTGGCGCCGGGTGATGGATCAGAGATTGTTGGACTACTACGACGGCGACACAGAACGAATCAACGCCAGGAGCACGACCTGATGAACGCCCACGACCCAACGGATACAGAGTCAGATCCGTACCCGCACACCGACATAGATCGCCACCTGCAGTCTCACGCCAGATTCGCACGTGTAGCGCCGAGTCCAGAAGTCATCGCCGCCGCGCAATTCCTGCTGCAGCAACCCGATGCCTATCTATACCGCCGCCGCTACCTCGAACTCATCGTCGATACCACAGACTCAGACGGCACCCCGATCACCGTCTACACCGCTGCCGAAAAATATCTGCTCACCGCGTACAGAAAAATTCTTCGATCCGATACCGGGCATCCGAGTCAGAAAGAATCACGCACCGTCGACTCCTCGAAAGGACAATCATGGGCCTGAACGGGTCGACTCCAGCCACCGCTCAGCACGAAAGCAGCGGCGGCAATGGACCGCCACCTCCTCCCGCTGTCTTCGATATCGGCTCCGAAGACTTACTCACTCCAAAACAAGTGTCCGAACTTTTTCGTGTAACTCCGAAAACAGTCGCTCGCTGGGCTGACGAAGGAAAAATCGGGTTTACCTCGACCATCGGCGGTCACCGCCGCTACCACCGCACCGAGATCCGTATGCTCTTGCACTCGCTTCACACTCCAGGGCCAAAAACGGATCCGACGGCACCCTGAAATTCAAGCCCGAAATGCTGCAACCCAACCCGGACGATACCGATGCACGTTACTTTCGTTCGCGGATCAGATGCTCCCGATGTCGCCGACTGTGCCCTGAACTCGCATGCGACCGTCGGACAACGTGTACGTGACACCGACGATCGCGCACGCACTCTTGTCCATTCTTGTCGGCGATAATCCGCGACCTCTGCATGATCAGCGAGCCGGTCTCCACGACGTGACGGCCTTCGAGTTCGTCGACGGTGGACAAGCCCTCGTTGCTGCCCATCAGAACCACGCTCGACCGCACTGCGGACGAAGCTGTCCGGAACAGTTCCGTTGTCGAGGGCATGGACGCGTGGTTGACAAACCGCTCGTTGCCTTCGCGAAGAGACGTCCAAGCGGAAAGGGGGGCTTGATCGCGGCATCCATCTACCGTGCATACAAAGTCTGGCGACTCACTATCGACACCTGAATTGAGGGCCTGGAACCGTGCGGCGGGGCGCTGGTCGACGATACTAGAACAGTACGAGGGACTGAGCCCGGAAAACAATTTACTGCGGTGCAGGCCGCATTCTCTTAACACCGTGGTGACGGATCGGGCCACCGCTGAGGGTCTGCACCCGAATCGAGGCTACGCGCCGCCACATCCTCAAGAAGATGCACGTCCATTTGTTGACCCCGAGATTCAGTCCGGCCGGAAGGTGTTCGCCGCGAGACTTGTTCGCCCACAATCACACGTCTCAGCCTAGACAGTGATGCGTACCGGAAAGCTGAATTTCTTCTCACCGTGGATATTACGTATTCCTATTGCCGGCGCCGATGGACCGGGATCAGGAATGACCGCTTCCGCTCCCCTGAGATCTATCTACTCAAAAACTGAACTGCTCCCTACACGTAGGGCCGTGGAGTTCGGTCCCGACGCGCAGGGAGCATCTCGTGGCGAACTCATACCTCGACAGGTTTTCGGTTCGGCGTCAGCCCGAATGTTCGCTCAGCTGAGCGAGTTCAGTGCGGTGATGAAAGAGACGGCGGTGATGCCGAGCTTGAGCAGTTCGCTGATCTTGCCGAGATTCAGTTCCTCGAGCGAGTCGGTGCTCAGCGATGCGGTGTCGAAAGAGGCTCTTCCCAGATGAGGGTGTAGGTCGGCCGGGCGCGTCGGTCCGCAGGTAGACGTCGAGGTCTCCCGACGATGGAGGTTCCTACGCCATCCATCCGAAAGACCTCGACGTGACCGACGCTACCCCGCCGGCCGGCTTCGGCCGCCCTGACCTGACCGCCTTCGCGTCTCATCCCAATCGACCCTGATCGAGTCTGCTGACCCCCTCGACGAGAACGCAGCGACATCACAGCCACCCAACCCCGACCGTCCGGGAAGCCGGGACACGTCACATGGCCTGTGCTGCGGGCGTGTCGAGTGGGTCGTCCAGGGGCGACGCAGGAGCGTCGACGCGACGTGCTGAGAGGTGGTTCCAGTCGAGCACTAGGACACCGGCTACAGGCATGGCGATAGGTCAGGAACGGCGTCGCTCCCTACGCAGGAGGGAGCGCAGAGTCTCGGCGTTCGCGTAGCCGACCCGTAGCGCGATCTCGGCGGAGGTGAGGTCCGTGGTTGCTGAGAGGTGCCGAGCTCGTTCGATGCGAAGCCGTTGGACGAAGCCGAGCGGAGTGAGGTTGAGCGCCGCACGGACTCGTCGTTCGAGGGTGCGCCGGCTGGTGCCGAGCGACTGCGCGACGAAGGCGACGTTGAACGGTTCGTCCAGGCGGGCGCGCACGAAGCGTTCGAACTCGACGACGATCGGGTCCTCGTGCCGGAGATGTTCGTAGGCGACGAAGGCCGCCTGCGACGGACGCTCGTCGATGATGAGGAGCTTGGCGACATGTTGGGCCAGATCGGGGCTGATCGATCGCACGAGTGAGAGCGCGAGGTCGATGTGGGCGAACGCGGCGCCGGCGGTGACGAGGTTCCCGTCGACCACGACCATGGTGTCGAGATCGAGGGCGACGGTCGGATAGCGCTTCAGGAACTCCGGCCCCAGGAACCAGCTGGTCGTCGCCCGCCGATGATGCAGCCGTCCGGTCTCGGCGACAGCGAACACGCCGGTGCACGCCGCGGCGATCCGGGTGGTCGCGTCGTCGAGGCGCCCGAGCGAGGCGATGACCGAACGAGCATCTCGGCTCTGGAGGGCGTCGTTGGTAGCGGCGGCCGTGAGGGTTCCAAGCGCAGGGATGACGACCACGTCGAACTCTGCGGACTCCGACAGCGGGTGGTCCACCGACAGGGTCATCGATGCCGTCGTGGTCACTCTCCGTTTCGGTCCGAGGATGGCGAGTTCGATCGGGTCGATCCGCGGGTCGACATCGCCGCGGGCTCCGTCGGCCACCCGCACGATGTCGATGACCGACGCGACAGCCGAACCGAAGCAGCCGTCGATCGCGATCAGTCCGATACGCATGGCGCGAACAATAGCAATACTGCCGTATACGCCACTTCTCACATGCCCTTGCTCGTCATACGCTGAACTCGCTTCACCAAGAAACCTCGACACCTAGGAGAACCCCTCATGTCCACACCCGCATCACTTCCGTATGCCTTCGTCGCCAAGATCGTCGCGGCAGATGGACAGCACGAGGCGCTCGCCGATCTGCTCGCCGGCGCTGTCGCGCTCGCCAACGAAGAAGTAGGAACGATTGTCTGGTTCGCGGTCAGGACCCACGCCGACACCTTCTGGATCTTCGATGCATTCCCCGACGAGGCCGCTCGCGACGCCCACGCCAACGGCGCCATCGTCGCAGCCCTGATGGCCAACCAGCACCTCCTCGGCGCAGCACCCGAGATCCTGGCGGCCGACGTCCTCGCGTCCAAGCTCCCGTAGTCCGCCAACGCACGAGACGATCGCGCCCCGCCGAGCCGTCGCCAGGTCGCGACGCAACGCCACGCTGCGTTGCCGAGCGGTACGAGGCCTATCGGCACACGGACAGGATGCCGGCCGCGAGCGCTCAGCCGGCGAGGGGTCCGTCGCAGAGGAGAGCGACATCGGTGTCGGGCAGAGCCGTGAGGCCAGCGCATCGCGCGACCACCAGAACCGAACCGCCTGTCGGAATCGAACCGACGACCTAATCACGTCGGCTTTGCGTCTATCGCTTGATGCTCCCACTGGGCGAACGAGCCACTGACCTGCGCAAACGCCGAGCGTGGGGGACGCCGCCATCCGGTGGTGACCGACGACGACCGACCAGTACCGACCGTTTCACCGGAGCTTGCGGCGGCGTCGAAGCCGAGCAAGCTCCATTCCTTTAGCTCACCGCGCCCTCCTCCTCGCCGGTCCCGTCGTCGTCGAAGACGTTTCTAATGCGACCGAATCCTTCTGTTCCGGACTTGCTTTATCGAGGCCGGACACACCGTCGGTGAACTCATCCTCGCGCTGCGCTGACCGGACGGTAGACCGGCACCTATTGATGAGGAAGAACACGTCCCGGGTGCGGTTGTACAAACCTCGAAGAATTTTGTGTCCTCGCGGCCCGTGCCTGCCGACAATCCGAGCCGTCCCGCCGTCCGTTGAGGCTGACGCCGATCGCCGCATCATCGCCCGGCCCGTGACCTGAGCATCCCGTACTTGACGACGATCGCACCGACGAAATCGCGGCGGACAAACAGCGGATACTTGATGTGACTCGTAGAGCGGGCCGGTAACCCGGTCCTGCATCTGCTCGAACACCTTGTACGTGATCCGCGAGATGGTCGCCTTCGAGACAGATGTGACTGATGCTTCCAAGAACCCTCGATGACGGCCACACTGAACGAGGAAAATAATGGTCAGAATAACCTTCATTTCACGATACACATTTTATGCTTTTGTCGGAGGACATGTGACGAGTACGACGATCGGTTGTATCTAGCGCCGGCACTGAGCCACGCTCTTGTCAGTACCGGCGTCGTGCATTTTCTTCGAGGGCACCGCGTGCCGCCACCGTTCATTCTCCGCGATCTCTGGAAAGCGGACCCGCATCACGAGGCTTTCGTGACCGACGTCGTTATCTGGGGTGGCCCGTTGCGGGGTGAAGTCGTGGTGACTCGCCCAGTCGTCAGGGGTGGAGGGATCTTTGCGCGCGGAAGGTATATCGCCGGCGCATCGCTTCGAGGGCGTGGGTGTCCTCGTCCGTGAAGCTCGACGCATGTGCCCGGGCCAATGCCTGACGATAATCGCGGTGGCATTGGTCCAGGCCTTCGGGTGACAGTCCCGCGTACCGACTTTCGGTCGGGCTTTGCTCGGGATCGGGAGACGGGACGAACTGGGCCAAGTGCGCGGCGAGTGCAGCGTGGCGACGACGATCTGCCGGCATGACGGTTTCACCTTTTCGGTCGAGACATATGTCGGTAATGCAACGCGCACACGCCTCTCGCCGCACCAGTGGCCGACGAGCCGCAGCGGCTCGTCGCCTCGGAAAAGATTGCAGCAATCACCTAGTTATCTACTAGGTATCGAGTGTTAGCAGAAAGGGTTGTGTTTCTCTTCCAGCACGTACCGTGACACCTTAACTGTGCACGGGCAGAACCGAATTCTTCCGAGCGTGTGCCTTCGGATTCCCCTCTGGGCGTGTTCTCGGAAGCTGTTATCCGGCGTTGAGGTTTCCTGGTGCGGTGATGTGAAGGTGAACGTTCTCGAACTCGGCGACGCCTGTCGGAAAACCTTGAATAGCGGTAGTTTTCGACGCGTGTTGTTGGGTTCCGCACGCATATCCCGTGCGGAGCAGAATCCCGCCTACCAGTGTCAATGGCCACGAAGTTCTCCCCGTAGGCGGCCAGTAGTTCTCCCCGGTGGCGGCCAGTTGTTTTTCCCCACCCGCTTTCTGATTTGGGTTAGCTGAAGGGCTTCACCCCCTTGCCGGTGGTGGCTTCGGTGAGGCGGAAGGAGTCGCCGTCGGTGACGACGACGTGCGCATGGTGCAGGAGCCGGTCAACGGTGGCGGTGGCCAATGTTTTGGGCATGATCTCGTCGAAGCCGCAGGGGTGCAGGTTGCTCGAGACGGCAATCGCTCGGCGTTCGTAGGCAGCGTCGACGAGGTGATAGAATCCTTCGGCGGCGTCTTCAGAGACCGGGAGCAGACCGATGTCGTCGACGATGATCAGGTCGGAGCGGATGATCCTCGTCAGGGCTCGGGCGATGGAGTCGTCGGCACGGTGCCGGCGGACCAGGGCACCGAGGTCTTCGATGGTGAACCAAAGACACCGCCAGCCCAGCTTCGACTGCGGCTGCCCGAGTGCCTCGGTGAAGTGAGACTTGCCAGTTCCCGAAGGCCCGCAGACGCAGAAACATTCACGCCGCCCGACCCACTCCAGGGTGCGGAGCGCGTCCTGGGTGGCGCGGGGAATCGACGATTTCGTTTCGTCCCAGTCGCCGAAGGTCTTGCCGGTAGGGAAACCCGCGCGGTTGCGGCGAGTGTGCAGGTTCGCCCGGTCCCGGCCGGCGGCTTCCTCAGCGAGGAGAACCCGCACGACTTCGGCGGGGTCCCAGCGTTGGGCTTTCGCAGTCGGGATGATATCGCTCAAGGACCTGCGGATATGGGGCAGTTTCAGGCGTTTAGTGGCTCTTCGCGCTTGAGCGGGGTGCCCGGTAGTTGATGGGGCTCGTGGCCCCGACATGCTGTTGGTCTCTCACAACGCGACAACAGCGAGGCCACGAGCATGAACGAGGGTACGTCAGTGCTGCTCGGGCTGGAGGACGAGTTCACCGTCCTGCAGCTCGAACGAATCGATGCCGACACGGTGCGTGTCGTCATCGAGGTCATCGACCCGGAGGGCGCCTGCCCCGAGTGCGGGGTGCTCACCTCAAGGATCAAGGAGCGGCCACTGGTTCGAGTCAAGGACTTGCCTGCCTCCGGCCAAAGAACCGATCTTTGGTGGCTCAAACGGCGCTTGGTGTGCCGCGAACCGGCCTGTGGGACAGCGACATTCACGCAGCAGTCCCGCGCTGTGCCGGCACGGTCGCGGCTCACGACCCGGCTACGAGAGAAGATCGGTTCGGCGATCGCGTCGGGCAACCGCGCCGTCAGCGAGGTCGCTAGCGAGTACCAGGTGGCGTGGTCGACCGCGCACCGGGCGCTCATCGCACTGGCCAACCAGTGGCTGCCCGAGCCGGAACCCACCCGCGTGCTCGGCATCGACGAGACCCGCGCCCGGTCGGTGCGCTGGGTGCTCGAAGAGGCCGGCTGGACACGGTCGAACCCGTGGATGACCTCGTTCGTCAACGCCGACCCCACCCTGCCTGGGCACCTTCTCGGGCTGACCCCGGGACGCTCCGGGGCGTGCGTGATCGACTGGCTCGCGCTGCAGACACCCGCGTTCCGGGCCGGCATCGACCTGGTCGTGATCGACCCGTCCGCGCCGTACGCGGGCGGGATCCGCACCGCCCTGCCGGACGCGCGGATCGCAGTCGACAAGTGGCATCTCGTCGCCCTCGCCAACCTCATGGTCACCCAGGTCCGTCAACGGATCACCCGGCAACTGCACGGCCGCCGCGGCACCGCCACCGACAAAGTCTGGGCCAGCCGGCAACTGCTGCTCACCGGCTACGAGCACCTCACCGTCAAGCAAAAGGCCCGGTTCAACGCCGCCCTCGCCGCCGAGGATCCGACCAACGAGATCGCCGCCGCGCATGCCGTCAAGGAACGCCTGCGCCTGCTGCTGGCCGAACACCAGCCGCACCAGATCCGGCGCAGGCTGTACGACTTCTACGACGCCGCTGCCCGCGCCGACATGGAGGAAACCAGCCGCCTAGCGACCACGATCGACACCTGGTGGCCAGCGGTGCTCGTCGCGCTCACCGAGGACGTGACCAACGCCCGCACCGAGGGCTTCAACCGGATCATCAAGCAAACCAAGCGTGTCGGATGCGGCTTCACCAACATGGACAACTACCGAAGGCGCATCATGGTCCACATCGCCCTCACCCGAGGGCAGAGACCAGCAGCATGAAATCAGCACACGCCCCGCTCAGATGCGGAGAGCCCGTTTAGTCAGGTCGATCGCCTCGGTCAACGGGTCGCCGTTAGCGCTGGTAACAGTGCGCAAAGGGGTGCTCATCAGGCGTCACCGCTTTCATCGTCAGTAGTGGCAGGGCTGGCCGGTGCTGGTGTCTGGCCGAAGGTGGACCAGGCGGCGGTGCCCGGTTGCAGAGTGTGGTTCTCGCTGCGACGGACCGGATCAGCGTGTTCGTGGGTGACTTGGTAGTCGAGGATCGAGATCAGGTCCCGATCGGCGAACCGGCCGGTCATCGCCGCCGCCCCCAGCGCTCTGTCGACTGCGTCCGGGGAGTGCAACTTCGAAAGGTCCACGGCCTCGGCCATCTTCGCCCTGATGCGGCGCGCTCCCGCGGCGGCAGCCTCGACCAGCCAGCTGTTGGCACCCTGGCCCAACTGTAGGAAGGCGAGCTCGGCGGCGGTACGAGGCTTGGGCACCCGGTCGGCGGCGTCGCGGTCTGGGCGGGGTGGGTAGTGGTCGTTGTCGAGGACCGGTGAACCGGGTTGGCCGCAGCGGTGCCGCGCGACTTCGACTGCACCGCAATCATTGTCGACGGCGGTCACGATCAGCTCCTCACCATGGAAGCGGGCCCAGACCCGCGTGACGATCAACGTGTGCGGCACCGAATACCGCACCCCTTCCACCGAGATCGTCGACTCCCAGTTCACCCGCCGGGTGGTGCCGAACACCGCGGTGAACGGAGATTTCGGCAGCGGATGCAGCCGCTGCAACTCTTCGGCCAGCCGCTCGACCGGCCGCCGCCGAGTAGAGCTGTGGACGCGGGTGTTGACGTCGGTGCAGAACTGCCGGCAAGCCGACTCGAGCTCACCGAAAGAGTGATACTGCTCGCGCAGGTTCACCTCCTTCGGCAACAGGTCGGCTTTGGCGATCCGCACCGTCGCCTCACTTCCTCCCTTCGACTCCGGATCAGCAGGTAAACACGTCCGCAGCGTCGTGCCGTAATGCCGTGCCACCTCCACGATCTCCGGATTGCGGACCGCGACCCCTCCACGTGATCGATCGTCGCGGTCTTCTCTTTGTCGGTGAGGACAACATAGACCGGAACCCCGCCCAAGCGGCGGAATGTCGCATCCAAACACGCCGCCACCGTCGGCAATGTCTTGTCCCAGATCGGGATCACCACCCGAAATAGCGACCACGCCAACCATGCGCAGAACAACGTCGTCTTCCGGACGGAAATCGTTGGCCCGTCACCGAAGTCGTACTGTAACCACAGCCCAGGTTCGGTTACCCACGGCCGATACACTCGCCGCCGACCAGCCCGACACTGGGCCTTCGCCTCCGCGACCGTCCGGCGCGTGGTCCGCTCACCGCCGGTGAACCCGAGCGCGACGATCCGTTCGTGGATGACATCCGCGCGGATCTTGCCCTGCGAGCGGACCACCAACTCCTCGATCTTCGGCAGAAAGTCGTCGATCGCCCGCGCTCGATGCCGCCGGCGGTCCGGCGGCTGCCCCGCAGCGCGCATCTGCACATACCGGGCCACCGTGTGGTGATCACACCCAGCCAGCTCCGCCGCCGCCCGATAACTACCCGTGAGGTCGTACGCCTCCAAAATTTCCATGATCTCCCTGCTCGATTTCATCCACCCAGCGTTGCCGGGACCGAATCTGACTCACAGCAGGCGGGGAACTATCTGGCCGTACGCGGGGAGAAACCATGGCCACAAAATGCGCCATAAATGGCCGCCATTGGGAGCTTACGACGGCCGTCGACATACCAGGTCGACGCGTTGCTGCGAGCCGGGCTCGACGCCGAAAACAATCATACCGACCACGCGAGTGCGAAGGCCTCACGCTCACAGTTCGATGAACGTTCCCCGTACCACCGTGTACGGGCACCTCAACACACGCACCCGGGCTGCGAGTTCGTCGGCTGTACCGGTGAACATGGTGGGCTGCGGTCCCTGTTGTGGCGATGCTGTCGCCGCGGATCTGCCCCTGCGGCTACGAGCCGAGCACCAGAGCCGAAGACGCCCACCAACGCGCGGACCTTCTTGGTTCGGTCATCGCCCGATCTCATTGCGACCAGTGCGAACCGCCGCCGGCATTCGATGTCGCGTGCGCGGTGTGCGGCGACGGGCCGAATCCTCGCCGGCGATCTCGCCCAGGCCGCCCACAGTGGTGATGGTTTTCCGGACCCGGTGCGCCGGTGGCTCACAGCGAGCGGATGGACCGTACCGTCTGAGTTGCGGTGCCCGGATCACGCCTGAGGGTTGACGTCGTTGTCGTTGTCGTTGTCGCAGCGACTCGTCAGTCCTGTACTCCACGCCGAAGGCGTCGGAGAAGGGTGCACATCGGTTATTGCCCGGGTAATAACGTTGGTCTGCCCACCTGCACCAAGATGGTCGGTTCGTCCGCGTCCCCCGGCCGTGCGGCGCGTCGTATCTTCACGCGAGCCGGTCCTCACGACTGGTTCCATCGACCAGGTCGAGCCGCGGCATCGTCGCCGACCGCGCATCTTTCGATGCCGAGAGTCAACCCACTTATTTCGGCAACCTCGGTGACCGAGAACGTCTACACCGGATCTTCGTGAGTCAAGGCACGATAACCGGTGGCACCGGCTCGGTCCACTGCTGCCTTGACCAGGCCGAAGAATGCCCCTTGAATGACTGCGGCAATCAATACTTCTCGGACACTACGGTGGAGATCTTTCGGGTTCGGTGCGGCCGCGTCGTTGTCGTCGACGCGCTTCCAAATCTGTTTGAACACCACGCCGGCGGCGATACCGCCGAGCACGCTCGTCGCCAGGGAGAGCGGTTTGTAGATTGCTTTCACGACCGCGCTCATCGATCACTCCTTCTGTGAGACCGCTTGCGGCGGAAGATGATCAACGCGACGAGGGCGATGCCGAGCGAGACTGCGGTGAGGATTTGCGGGTTTTCTTTGGCAAAGGCTTTCGCTTCGTGCAGCTGTGCATTCGCACTGTCCTGCACCCGCGCGGGTACATCCGCTTTGGCGGCGAGCGCGGCGACGGTGTCCGCGAGATCGGCGCGCTGTTCTTCCATGCTCCGCTCCGGGTCAGTCGACGCGGTCGCCCCAGGTGGAATGCTCTCGGACGGGTTGTCATGACTGTCGGTCATCGGATGCCCTTCTTGATGGTGGAGATGTCTTCGCTGACGCTGGCCGCGGTGTCCTGCGGAACTGGTGGTAGTGCCTTCTTGGATCGGGTTGCGCCCACCGCGGCCACCGCTCCGCCGATCATCAGAACAGTAACGCCGACGATCAACGCTGCGAGCCAGGGGGCAACGACGGTGGCGAGTCCGAGTACTGCTGCGGCGATCAGAGTTGCGAGTCCGAACAACGCCAAGACGGCTCCCGCTCCGGAGATGCCGATCCCGATCCCGAGTCGGGTGCCTTTGTTTTTGACTTCGTCCAGTCCGGCGGCGATTTCAGTGCGCACCAGTGTCGACACTTGCTCGGTGAGTCGCTCGACGAGTTGAACGGTCGACAAGTCCGCCGCTTGGGGGGAGTTCGGCGTAGGGGTGCGCTCAGCGTGGTCGCGTGTGGGATCACTCATCAGTGTTCCTCCCGGTTTCGGTGGGTACGGGTCGGCAGAACTAGCAGCCCTGGACTTTTCGCTACCGTGGTCGGAGATGTGCGCCTGACGCAACTCTCGCCCACGTTCGACCTCGTCGGCGTCTTTCTGGGCGTTCTTGTCCGAGACGCGAGTGTCTCTGGGTGGGAGTTGGAGTTGTTCTTCGGCGGCGATCCCGGCTTGAAGTTGTCGTCCGCGTTCGAGTTCGGAATCGAGTTCTGCGCCGAACAGCAGTGCAAGGTTGGTGATCCACAACCACAGCAGGAACACGATCGCGCCGGCGAGGGAGCCGTAGGTCTTGTTGTAGCTGCTGAAGTTGGCGACGTAAAACCCGAAACCGACCGATGCGAGGATCCACACCACAATGGCCAGGGCGGCGCCGCCGCTGATCCACCGAAACTTCGGTTGCTGGATGTTCGGCGTGGCGTAATACAGAATCGCAACGGCGAGAACGACGAACACCAGCACCACCGGCCAGCGAGCGATATTCCAGACAGTCAAGGCGGTGTCTCCCGCCCCGATCACATCGCCGATCGCTCGTGCAACGGGCCCACTGATCGCCAACATCGCTGCAGCGCAACCGATCAACGTCAACGCGACGATAGTCACCAGCAGCATCACCGGCCGAAGTTTCCACACTGGACGGCCTTCGTCGACCTCGTACATGCGGTTCATCGCACGCCCGAACGCTCCGACATACCCGGAAGCGGACCATAGCGCGCCCGCGATACCGGCGATGAGGGCGAACCCAGCCGCCGGGGCTTGCACGAGCTGCTGGATCGGTCCCCTCAGGGTATCCACTGCCGAGGATGGACCGAGGTCGCCGACAATTTGCAAAACCGCATCCACGGTCGACTGACCTTGGCCGAATACTCCGAGAAGGGAAACCACTGCCAGGATCGCCGGAAACAGCGACAGCACAGCGTAATACGTCAACGCAGCCGCGAGGTCAGTGCACTGATCACGCGAGAACTGGCGAGCGGTCGAGCGCAGTACGTAGAGCCACGACGATTTCGTCAGCTCGGTCGGCGACTGCGGTTTGCGAGGGTCGTCCGGGTCCGCCTCGACCGGAGCGGTGTCAGCGCCGGTCATCTCTGATCAGTTCCTCTCGCTCGAACTTGTACGTAGTAGTTGCGCAAAACCTGTTCGTCATCAGGAGTTAGAGCATCGACATGTCCCCGCTCCGGTGCAGCGCTGACCTGGGCGCCGGTGAACGGCACTCGCAGGCTTTGCCCGTCATGATAAGCACCAGTCAGAGGAACCAAGGCATACCCAGCGTCATCGAAGTCCACAGTCACCCAATGCGGTGACGCTGTGATCGGATCGAGAAGCAACGACCCGATCACACCGATAACATCGCCGTCAACTCCGATTACCTGCCCTCCGCGCAGCAGTCGAGCGTCCTCCACCGTAATCGTCGAACTGTCACTGTTTTGCATCATCAATCGTGTCTGTTCGGGAAACAGTGCGGGTTCACTTGCGGACACGACGGGCCAGAGTGGAACCGAGCCCGGTGAGAATTTGTGCGGGGCGTTGCTGCTCGCCCTGCTGCGCTCCCAGAACCACGATGGCCCCGGTCAGAGCCGGCAGAGCCCACTGCACATACTGCAGTTGCCGCTGAGCGGCGGTGACCTCGTCGGGGGTCGAGGGCGCCGGTTCGGTAGCACCCTCGACGTATTCGCCGTCTGCTGTGGCGATCTTGGCTCCGAGGACACCGCTGTATGCGGTCGCCGCAAGGGCAGCGCCCGTGACAACGATCTTGGTGATCGTGTTCGCTTTGACCCCGCCCTGGTGTTGCGCTCGGTCCCTGTTCGCATACAGCAGTGCCCCGCCGCCGACGAGGTGAGCACCGATAGCGGCCGCGTTGACCGGAGCCCATTTCGCCCATCCCAACGAGGCGACCCGTGCGCGGTCCTGGGGGTCACGAACCGCATCGGCGGCGCCGTTAAGACCGACTGCCCCCATCAGCGAGCCGCCGAACCATGCTGCTGCTCCGAGGTCGTGCAGACTGCGAATGACGGTATTACGTGATGGCATAAGTTCCTCCTGGACTGGGATGGACGGTGGCGTCGGGGGATGTCGCCGACTTCGAAGCCGCTCGATGTCGCGAGGTGAGTTGCGGCAGCGAACTGTGGTCTCTCACGTAGTGAGCGTGCCTAGAACGAAGCGGAAAGCTACCGCGGTGCCGAGCGTAATTGCCAAGCCTGCGGCGACGTTGGTAAGCAGCCACCCCACCGTGAGGCCCAGGACAACAGCTGCCATGACCACCAACGCGACATCGATGAAAGGCCCACGCGGGATGCCTCGAAGCATCGAAGCGATACGCCGCCCGACGTCCGCTGCACCCCAGCTCGCGCCGGTGAAGCTGATCTCGCTGTGCCGAGTTGGTGAGACGGCGATCGTCATTATCGGGCTCCCGACTCTGTGAGTGCTTTCTTCGTACCTACGTCAACAACACTCTAAAATCTATACCATCGGATACAGATTATGAACAGCTGCCGAGCTGTCCACCGATTGAAAGGGGCTGCGTCATTGGTTGTTGCGTAGTTTCCTGATCTGCGGAGATTTCGTTCTCCGTCAACGGCCGAGGGCTCCCTTCTTTCTCATCCGTGTTGAGCACATAACCGCTGAGTAGCACCACACGTTCGGGCTTCCATCTATGCGGGCCCAGAGGTGTGGAGGTCTTCTGAAGATCGCGGGCATTGAAGCAGAGTGGAAGGGGCAGAAGCTGGCAGAACCCGCCTTTGGTGTCCAAGGATTGGACGTCTATGCGCGCCGATATGGAGGGGCAAGTTGTGGAGTGGTTCGTATCGATATGGGATGAGGGATCCGGTTTTCTTCGCTATCGCGGCGGCTCCGGGTCCGATCGTGGGTGGGTGATCGAGCAGGTGGTTTCGGCGGGTTGCGCGGCTCTCCGCATTTGAGCGGGGCGTGTGCTGATTTCATGCTGCTGGTCTCTGCCCTCGGGTGAGGGCGATGTGGACCATGATGCGCCTTCGGTAGTTGTCCATGTTGGTGAAGCCGCATCCGACACGCTTGGTTTGCTTGATGATCCGGTTGAAGCCCTCGGTGCGGGCGTTGGTCACGTCCTCGGTGAGCGCGACGAGCACCGCTGGCCACCAGGTGTCGATCGTGGTCGCTAGGCGGCTGGTTTCCTCCATGTCGGCGCGGGCAGCGGCGTCGTAGAAGTCGTACAGCCTGCGCCGGATCTGGTGCGGCTGGTGTTCGGCCAGCAGCAGGCGCAGGCGTTCCTTGACGGCATGCGCGGCGGCGATCTCGTTGGTCGGATCCTCGGCGGCGAGGGCGGCGTTGAACCGGGCCTTTTGCTTGACGGTGAGGTGCTCGTAGCCGGTGAGCAGCAGTTGCCGGCTGGCCCAGACTTTGTCGGTGGCGGTGCCGCGGCGGCCGTGCAGTTGCCGGGTGATCCGTTGACGGACCTGGGTGACCATGAGGTTGGCGAGGGCGACGAGATGCCACTTGTCGACTGCGATCCGCGCGTCCGGCGGGGCGGTGCGGATCCCGGATCGACAGGTACAACAGCGCCCGCCCGCACACCCGCCTCGGCAACGCCCCACCCGCCGAGTACGAGGCAGCGCACTGCGCTGAGCCCACCAAGTCATCGCGACCGGCAATGACACCTGCATAGACGTGGCATCAACGCGTAGATGTTTCAGTTTCTTCTGTGCTGGGGCTGTGTCAGGTGCTGGACCGGGTGTAGGCAGCGGCGCGCACCACATCGTCGTCCTCCAGTCCAGCTCCTAGTGCTCCGCCCACGGTGGCCAGGCTGGCGGTGAGCCAGCTGATCTTCGCGTAGTCCAAAGCGTTCACTGGGTGACCGGCGACACCGGCCAGTACCTGCTCGTCGATGAGCAGCAGCGCGCCGACCCAGGACAGGATGAATAAGACGAGGTAGAACACCACAACCCCGATGGCCACGGTCGCGGTGGTGGCCAAATTGAACAGGATCACCTGCTCACGTTGGGCTCGCCGCCGTGGGCGCTCCCACAAGTCGGCTCCCAGGATCAGGGTGGCACTCACCGCCCCGATCGCCATCACCGCCAGCAGGACCAGGCGCACCGGCCCGTAGGCCATGGCCAGTACCCATAGGTCCGAGGCCACCAATGTCAGCATGCCGGTGGCCACTGCCACGACCAGCGCCCGGGAGAGCCGGGCCACGAAGGCCCAAGGCTGGTTGGCGCGGATCATGCCCAGCAGCAACCGCACGTTGCCGCTCAGCACTCGGGCCGTGAACTGCACGACGTTGTCGTCCGGGCGTTCGTCGAGATCGGTGGACAGCTGGTGGGCTCTTCGAGCAAGATCCCGCTGGGCGTTGAGGTCTTCGGCGTCGTAGCCCAGGAGCTGCCCGACCACGTGCACGGTGGTCTCTTGCACCTTCTGCCGCACGTGCACGGCTCCCAGGGTTGGGACGGAGACCAGTCCTACCCCGTGCACGGGGCTGAGCTGGGCGAGCACCGGACGTCGGCCGGTCTTCAGGGGGATCTCGGTGAGCACCACGGCCAAATCCCAGTTCTCCTCCAGCACGCGGTTTCGGGCCGCCTCCAGCAGGTCCAAGGTCTCGGTGGGTGGATCGACCAGCCGGTCTTCGGCCATCTTCAGTTGCCAGCGCACTCCCGGATACCGCTGCACCAAAATCTTGCGCACCGAGGTGGTGACCTCGGGGCCGAGCACCGCACTCAGGGATGGTGAGACCACCAGGCCGATGAGCAGCTCGGCATCGGAAAGGGGTTCGGCAGGATCGGCGGTGGATCGGCAACGCTCAGCAGTCACCGCTCCATGGTAAGGCAACCACGGGCCGGATTGCCGCTGGCTCGATGGAGCCCCCAAGGTTTCGTGCAGCACCGCGGGCCGGATTCGGTGGTCGCCTCGATCCCGGAAAGAGCGGTGCTGCTCACTGCGAAATCCTCTCCCCGCCGACGCCGCCAGCGCGAAGACATCACAGCCAGCGGGCCCGGGACCTGCCGGTGTCGAGGACGGCTTCTCGATGATGCTGCAGTGACGGATCGGTTGAAGTGCTTCGGCGGTGTGGGAGCAGTGATCAGCGTGGGGCCGGTCGATTCCGTTCGGACAGGTGATGCATCGACTGCCCAGCGGCAGGTGCGGTACTGATGCGGGGGTACCCGGTGCAGGGGTGTCAAGGCCCAGCTCCGAAGACGGCAAGCCGGGCACGTGAAAGGCGAATTATGGCCCGCCGCAACCCGAGCGGGAAGGCATGTGTGGCACGAGGCGCCGAAGACGGGCCGGGCGTTTACTGCAGAGATAAATGGCTCTCCGCATCTGAGAACGTGTTTGAGAACCGGTCACGTTCGGGCGAGTCGGCGGGTCATGAGGACGATCATGGCGATGCGGACCATCGCTTCGTGGTGGTCCGGTCTGGTTTCGTAGTCGCGGACGCAGCGGCGGTGCTTGCTGATCCACGCGAAGGTCCGCTCGACCACCCAGACGTGGGGGCGGACGTGGAATCCGGTACTGCCCGGTTTGCGTTTGATGATCTGAATTCGCAGGGCGAGAACATGTTCCGCCCAGACGAGTAGCCGACCTGGGTAGCCGCCGTCGGCCCAGATCAGCCGTATGGTGGAGAACGCGACACGCAGTGCGGCGAGTAGCCGGTGCGCGGCGTCGCGGTCCTGGATGGACGCGGCGGTGACCACGACGGCGAGCAGCAGGCCGTTGACATCCACTGCGATGTGTCGTTTGCGGCCGTTTGTTCTTTTCGCGCCGTCCCACCCGCGACTGGATCGGGGCACCGTATCGGCTGCGGGCACGGTCTGCGAGTCGATGACCGCAGCGGTCGGGCACCGGTCCCGCCCTCCTTGCGTGCGTGTCCGGTCTCGCAGCATGTCATGCATGCGTTGCCACGCGCCTCCGCGTACCCAGCGAGCGAAGACCGCGTATACGGTCATCGGCGGCGGGTACTCCGCCGGTAGCTGGCGCCACGCGATACCACCCCGAACCAGGTAGAAGATGGCATCCAGAATCATTCGGCGGCAATGCTTCTCGGGCCTGCCGCCGCGACCTGCCGTGTTGCCCGGCGGCGGCAGCAACGGTTCCAGGATCGCCCACTGGGCGTCGGTCAGCGACGACGACGGATACATCGCGCAGCAATGTCCGCGCGACGGATGGGGCGGGCACGACGGGCACAGCGAGATCGGTGATGATGGCATTCGTGGGCTCCTGGGCACGGGCAGCGACATTGGTAATCACTGACCAAACCAGGAGCCCGTCCATCGTTCTACCCGCAGCACCGCCCACAATCACGAGTTCTCAAACACGTTCTTACCGCGAGCGAGTCGGTCATCGCTATTTCTTTGCCGCTCGACGTATGGGCAGCGGGTATTTCCCCGACCAGACGGGCCAGTAGCTGACCCAACATTCCGAAGGCGGCACCGACGCCGATGATGGACATCTTGTTGTAGACGATCAGAGGCGCAGTGATGTCTCGTGCAGAGTCATGCTGTCGAATGTAGGCGGCGTAGGCCGCGGCCGCCACGCCACTAGCGAACATCACGTGGGGGCCAAATACCGGACCGAAGGCGAGGGTCTCGACAAGCGTCGAACTGGGGACAGCTACTGAGATCAGAGTCGCGATCATCACGATTGCACCCAGTAGCGCAAAGCCCCCGAGCGCACCGAGCGCGGCTCCGAGCGCACCGCCGCCGGCAGCGCCGACGAACTCGGTCAGTGTGAGCGTCATGAGGAATCCTTCGGTCGAAAAGTCATGTAGGAGAATTAGATACGTGGTGGCGGCAACACCTCGAAGGCGCTGCCGCCACCACGCGTGCGGTCAAGATTCAGTGATCAGTGATCAGTGCTGGTGCTTGATGATTCCGCGGATGTTCTTGCCCGCCAACAGGTCGTCGTAGCCTTGGTTGACCTGATCAAGGCTGTATTCCTTGGTGACCAGTCCGTCGAGTTCGAGCTTGCCGTCGGCATACATGCGAACGAGCTTCGGAATGTCGTAGGCCGGGTTGCAGTCGCCGAAGAGTGAGCCCTTGATGGTCTTGCGGAAATAGCTCATCTCGGTGCTCGGAACCTTGACGGTCACCTCGTCGATCTTGTTGAGCGCAGTGAGCACCATGACACCGCAGCGTCCGATCATCGAGAGCCCGTCGCTGACCTGTTGGTCGGTGATCAGGTCGGTGGTGATGATCGCCGAGTCGCCGCCCTGCCCGTTGGTCAGTTCATCGATGGCCGCCTTGGCTTCGGCCGCAGTCTCGAAGGCCAGGGTGGCTCCGAGTTCTAGCGCCTTGTCTCGCTTGTTCTTCAGTGGGTCGATGGCGATGATGTGCTGGGCACCAGCATGCTTGGCTCCCTGCACGGCATTGATACCGATGCCGCCGATACCGAAGATGGCGACGACGTCGCCGGGCTTGGTTTCCGCGGCGTACACAGCCGAGCCCCAGCCGGTGGGCACGCCGCAGCCGACCAGTACTGCCTTGTCGAGGGGGATGTCGTCGTCGACCTTGACCACCGAGTACTGGTTGATCACGTTGTACTGGCTGAAAGTGCCGAGGGTGCACATCGCGCCGTAGCTTCCTCGGGGCCCGCTGATAGGCCAGCGCGGGCCTTCGAGGTGGCCCTCGAGCATGGCGGCGTTCATGTCGCAGACGGAGCTACGCCCGGTTGCGCAGTACTTGCACCGGCCACAGGTGGGGGTGAACGAGCAGACGACGTGGTCGCCCGGCTTGACCCTGGTGACGCCCGGCCCGACTTCCTGGATGATTCCCGCACCCTCGTGGCCGAGAACCATCGGGAGACGGGCGATGGTATCGCCGATGGAGATGTGGACGTCGGAGTGACACAGGCCGCCGTAGAGGTACTGGATCAGCACCTCGTTGGGGCCGGGCTTTTCGAGCGTGAGCTCTTCGATCTCGATGGGCTTTCCTGGCTCGATGACGACAGCTGCGAGAGTTTTCATATCGGTTCCTTCGGTTGGCCGCGGCCCCTCCCAGGTGGGAGTGACTCGGAAGTTTGTTCTGGTTCTGTTCGGCGGCAACGCGTTTGCGCCGTCGAGGCTGTTGGTCGCGTGTCTACTAGACGCGTTTGAGATTCACCACGTGCACGTTGGTGAACTCCTCGATTCCGGTCCGGCCGAATTCCGCACCGAGACCGGACTGCTTGACGCCACCGAACGGCACATCCGGGGTTAGCTGGAAGTGGTGGTTTATCCAGCTGGTGCCGACGTTCAATCGAGCCCCGACCTCGATCGCGCGCTCGACGTCGCTGCCCCATACGGAGCCACCAAGCCCGTACTGGGTGTCGTTCGCGCGGTCGATCACTTCGTCCAGATCGTCGTAGGGCATCACCGAGCGGATCGGGGCGAAGGTCTCTTCGCGCACCAGGGGACTGTTCTCGTCCAGGTCACGCACCAGAGTGGGCTGCACGTAGTAGCCGGGTTGATCGAGCACTTCACCGCCGGCCACGACGCGGCCGTCCCGTGCCGCCACCGCCAGCGCTTCACGTGCCTTCTGGAAGGCTGCCTCGTTCTGCACCGGACCGAGCTGGCTGAGCGGGTCGAGGCCATGGCCGACGGTCAGCGCAGACACTCGCTGAGCGAGAGCTTCGACCAGCGGCTCGTAGAGCGAAGACGGCGCGTAGATCCGTTTGATGGAAACACATACCTGGCCTGCGTTGGCGAACGCCCAGTTGCACAGACCGTCTGCGGTCTTGTCGATATCGGCGTCGTCGAGCACGATCGCCGCGTCGTTGCCTCCGAGTTCCAAGGTGAGGCGCTTGAGGGAGGGGCCAGCCGCGGCCATGACTCGTCTACCGGTCACGGTGGAACCTGTGAACGACACTTTGTCGATCCCCTCGTGCGAGGTCAGCAGAGGGCCGAGCTCTCCGCTGTCGCCGACGACGTTGAACACGCCGGCCGGGATCACTTCGCGTACCAGTTCGGCGAAGTGCATGGTGGCGAGCGGGGTGGTCGGTGAGGGCTTGAGCACCATCGTGTTGCCGACGATCAGTGCCGGAGCCAACTTGTAGACTGCCTGGAACAGCGGGAAGTTCCAGGGCGTGATCGCTCCGACCACACCGACCGGCTTGCGGCGCAGCTCCACATAGCTCGACGCGTCGTCCCGCAGGATTTCGGTGTCGAGGCGGTAGTCGGCGAAGTAGCGAGTGAAGTCGATGGACCACGCCACGTCGTCGCGTGCCTCACTGATCGGCTTTCCCTGCTCCAGAGTGGTCAACTGCGCGAGCTCTTCGTGGTGAGCTGCCAGCACTTCTGCCACCGCGTGCAACACCTTGCTGCGCTCGTCGTATCCGAGAGCCGACCAGCCGGGGAGGGCGCGTCGAGCGGCCTGCACCGCCATGTCCAATTGCTCGGACGACGCGACTGGAGTGGTCGCAATCCTTTCCGCAGTACCCGGATCCAGCACCGGCATCTCGTCAGCACCGTCGACCAGTTGTCCGTCGATCAACTGGCCGTACTTTTTCGATGACAGATCGAAGCTCAGCGCGGTGCTGGGTGTCAGTAGTGAGGTCATCAGAATCCTCTCAAGTGTTTTGCATGTATCAACAGGGGAAGGTCGCTACCGCGTAGGCCGCACCAGTGGGGCAGCGGCCGCCAATTCAACTGGGAAAAGCGCCAAGATCATCATTGCGACTTCCGTCACAGGTATTTGTCCGTGATCCGTACATCTGCGTACGGGGGTCTGTCGCGTATCAGATCGGCTACGGTATGAACCATTGCCAGTGATCGGTTTCACAGTCGAGCGGCTGCGTGGGGCGTGCTCAGTCGCTAGCTGGATAACCTCCGCATGAATTGATAAGAGGTCTGGTGTCAATGGTCAAAAGTTTCGAGCGTGCGTCCGCAAGATTCTCCGCGAGCCGAGAAGGCCGCAATCTCAAGGCGTCCTGGGCGCGTTCTCAGCAGGCCGGTCTCGATCCATCCAAGCCTATGAATCCGCCAACTTCCGGCAGCGTAGATACCGAGAGTCGGCTCTTTCGCGCGGCAGCCCCGGTCCTCGACCGGGTACGTAGCGAGATCGATGGTGAACGACTGTCGGTGATGCTAGTTGGTGCAAAGGCTGAGATGCTGGCAACGATCAACGGCTGCGCTCAGATCGATTCGGTGGTTGCGCGTATCGGTGCCACGCCTGGAGCTCTATGGCGAGAGGAAACCACCGGAACCAATGCTTTGGCTACCCCGTTCGTGACCCGCGAGCCGCTGTTCGTTCGCGGGTCAGAGCACTACATCGAAGGATTGCACAACTACAGCTGTTACGGCCGCCCCGTCTTCAGTCCGCTCAACGGCCAGCTGGTAGGAGTGCTGGACATTATGAGCGATGCCGGTGCTGAGTCGGCTTTGATGCGGCCGTTCGTCGACTCGGTCATCACTGAGATCGAACGAAACATCAAACGAAGCGTCGGCAGTAGGTCTCAGTCCGTGATCTGTGCATTCGAGGCGGCTGCTCGGCATCCTGCCGCGATGGTGGTGGCGGTGTCGCGATCCATGGTGCTGCAGAGCTCGGCTGCTGCGCGAGTGCTCTCCTCGACCGATCTGGCCTGGATGCAGCAGCTTGCTGAGGGGTTGCACAGGTCCACGCGATCCGAAATTGAGCTGACCAGCGGGCATACCGCCCAGTTGGACATGGAACCGATCGAAGACGCGGACGGGGTGTTGATTCGGGTGCAGAGCAGACAGCGTCCGGTCGTCCCGCGCACCGCAGAGCCGCTGCGCCATTGGAGTCGCATGCGCCAGTGGTTCGACGAGTTTCGAACCGACAACGTCTCGGGCGTGATCGTCGGCGAGTCCGGTACAGGTCGTAGTACTGCATTGCAGGAGGCGGCCGGTGCGGAGCCGCACTGCACCATAGACGGGCGCTCATCGGACAAGACCGAGGTCGAGGCGAAGCTGCGCGCTTTGGCAATCGGGCCCTGCCACGATCTACTCCTCATCGACAACCTGGACCAACTGTCAGCTCTGTCGCAGGCCCTCGTCGAGAAGTTGCTCCTCGGTGCCCCGCGCATCCTGGCCGCTACGGCGGATACCGACAATACTCGACTGCTCAGCCTCTTCGAGCGTCGTCTCGACCTGCCGACCTTGCGCGCGCAGCGCTCGGAATTGCTCACTACGCTCAACGCGCTGGCCGGCCCGGGCGTACGCTATCGCTTCACCTTGCAAGCAAGTCGCGTGCTCGAATCCTATTCTTGGCCTGGTAACCACCGGGAACTGTCCACTATGCTCCGTTCTCTGGAGCGCCTGCGAGGAACAACCATCGACGTTGCCGATCTGCCGATCGAGCTACGCACAAAGTCCACCACCAAATCGATGACGCCATGGCAGCAGGCCAGCCGCGATGCAATCATCAGGGCGTTGGAAAGCTGTCACGGCAACAAGGCACACGCTGCCGAGTATCTCGGAATTAGCCGCAGCACGCTCTACCATCACATCAAGGAGTGCGGAATCGTCGGATAGTTTCCGGACTGATGTGCCCAGCGACCCGGGGCGGGACTCTCTCTGAAACCTAGTAGCGCTCCCCGGATTATTCGATACTGCGGATAACCTGAACGCGGTATTCATTCCGCATTACTGAAGGGGATTGCTGTGGCTGAGATATTTATTCGCCAACTCATCGACGATCTCGACGGAAAGCCGATCGACGCAGGGTTGGGGCGCGAGGTCACTTTTTCTTATCAGGGCGCCGATTATCGGATCGATCTTCGGCCTACCAACGCCGACAAGATCGAGGCTGTATTCGTCCCGTACGTAAAGGTTGCGGAGAAAGTCCCCACGGAAGGCAAAGCTCGTGCGAAAACCTCGACTGCGATTAAGCCGTCAGGCTCCGGTCGATCAGCCGAACAATTGAAAGCGATCCGTGACTGGACCGGCAAGAACGGCTTCGAAGTCTCCCTACGCGGGCGGATCAAAGCAGACGTGATCGATGCTTTCGACGCCGTTCACTGAGCCTTGAGGGTAGCATCGTCGTCTTTCGTCGACATCTATGAGTCGCGGACCTGTAACTCGTAATTCTGGCCCGCGAGACGGACAGATCAGGCGAGCTCGAGACCGTCCTCGGCGGCGAATACCAAACGCCCGTCGTCGAGGGCTATCGCCCACCGCAGCGCCGGTGCCCAATCCCGACCCAGGTCAGTGTCGTCGATGACGGTGTCGGCGAAGTCCTCGACCACGATACCGACCTGCAGTTCGGTATCGCTGGGCTCTAATCCAGGGGTCCGGATCACAATGACCCGGGACCCGACTGTGATGGGATCTGTGGAGTGAGCGTCAGAATCGGGCATAGTCCATATTCTGGCAGAGGACCCGCCGACCCATCTCCTCACCCAACGATCGCGGATGTTTCCATTACGGTCTTGGTCTCAACAGGTCAACGCATCACCGACGATAACGGATCAACCCCAGAAGATCGGATCGGCCTCGTCAACTTAACCGGGCCGTCAGTCAGGGATGATTGTCGGATGAGTCGTGGAGACGAAACGCGGGTGGATTCGACGCGGTCGCCGTATAAACGGCACCGCTATCCCGCGGAGATCATCGCGCACTGTGTGTGGCTGTACTATCGGTTCACGTTGAGCTTGCGCGACGTCGAGGAGTTGATGCTCGCCCGCGGCATCGTCGTCTCGCACGAGACGATTCGCACGTGGTGCGCGAAGTTCGGACCCGAATATGCACGTGGCCTGCGCCGACGCGCTCCCGAACCCGGCGACACATGGTATTTGGACGAGGTGTTCGTCAAGATCGGTGGCATCCGACACTACCTGTGGCGGGCGGTCGATCAGGACGGCACTGTCCTCGATGTTCTGGTCCAGTCCCGACGCAACGCGAAGGCGGCGAAACGCTTCTTCGGCAAGCTGATGCGCAAGCATACCCGGGTTCCGAGGGTGCTGGTGACCGACAAGCTCGCCAGTTACGTTGTGGCGCATCGAGAGTTGATGCCATCGGTCGAACATCGGCGCTCGAAGTATCTCAACAACCGGGCCGAAAGCTCGCACCAGCCCACCAGGCAGCGTGAACGGGCGATGAAGTTCTTCCGCTTACCAGGTGCGGCACAACGGTTCCTGGCGGCGTTCAGTGCGATCTCGCCGCACTTCCGGCCAGGCCGACACAAGCTCACCGCGAGCGATTACCGCTCCGAAATGACCGACCGATTCACCACCTGGTACGACGTGACCGGCGTACCAGCCGCCGTCTGAACCCGGCGTCCCACCAACATGATCCGCGCAAGTGCGGCCGAATGCTGTTGATTCCCAGTTGCGTTCAGTTAAGTTGACAGAGCCAGCGCGAGAGCATCGGGTTCCGCAATGTCCGCCCGGAGGCAGTTTCGTGGGCAGCAATCGACCACGATCGTCGTAGCGCTGAACATGGAGCCCTTGACTGGTTCCGCCGTTGGCGGCGGTTGCAGCGAGAATCGCCTGGTTGTCCGACTCGAAGAACTCGTCACCGCTCGATCCGTCCGCGAGCGTTATCTTGTATCGCTCCATCACGCCACCACCGTTTTCGATACGAAACCATCTCGTAGGCAATGTGTTTCAATTTCTACACGTACATCGGCTGCCATGTAGGCAGTGACCGAATGTTCGAGTCGGCGCCGCATCCACTCAGTATCTATCGCGTACACCGTAGATTTGGTATACCACCGAGGTAAGATCAGTTCAAGATCCTGCAGAGAAATTTGCAGACAGGAGATACGGCCTCGCACACGTCCGGACATCCGGTCTCCCCGCCCGTCCTGGCCTCTACGGAAACTCGGTGACCGGCGTAAACCATCGGCAGTTCCGGCTTCTACGTCGACGTCACCCGACGACCGAGCCTTCGACATCCTGGTCTGTCACTCACGACAAACTCGGCGACCTCACCGATTAGCCCGCGCACGGTAGCAGGCGATTCGACGGCTATACCACCCTGCGCACGCCCTTCGATCACCTACATTTACTCAACGGACCCATGCCCTGAAGTGGCACATGTGGGTCTTTGGACATTGCTCCCGCTCGCGCCGACAGTAGTGCGATAACCTGGTGCCACTCCGGGCATTCTGTGCAGTGCCCACTCGCCACCTGGGAATACGATGCTCACGACCCCCCAACGGGAGCAACGCCGATGACATCGCCTGAGCAGGCAGGGCGTGCCGCGTCTACGGCGTCCCTCTCGGTTCCAGCTTTCCCTGATCAACTCGGTCTACTTCGAGCCATGGTACGGGCTGCGGCCGACCATCACGGCCTTTTTGATGGACGCACTGGCCGACCTCGTCATCGCAGTCGACGAGGCCGCCACCACCCTCGTCAGTCATGCTCGCCGCTCCAGCACACTGTTGTGCACATTTGACCCGTCACCAGCCCGAGCCGGCTCCGAGTGATCCTCGCTGCAACGACATCGTCTCTGGTCGACGCCAGCACTTCGTCGTTCGGTTGGCTCTTTCTGCGGACGTTGGTCGATGACGTCATGCTTGAACAAACACCAGCAGCGGCCCCTACCGGCGACCGATCTGTGACGATCACCTTGGAGAAAGCTCTCCCTGCGAGCTCATGAGCGCTGCCCCGAAAGAGAACAATGCTTACACGCACCTCACCGATCTGTTCGCTGAGATGACAGCGCTGGTGGACGGCGATCCCGAACGGGAACGGCTCCGGACACAGATCATCGAGTCAAGTCTGCCGATTACCGACAACATCGCTGCCCGGTACCGCGGACGCGGGCAGTCCCACGAAGACCTCGTCCAGGTCGCACGTCTCGGCCTGGTGAACGCCGTCGACCGCTTCGACCTGGGCAAGGGCCGCGACTTCCTGTCCTTTGCCGTCCCCACGATGATGGGCGAAGTGCGCAGATACTTCCGGGACAAAGGCTGGGGAGTCCGGGTTCCTCGCTCGCTGCAGGAGAACTACCTCCCACTCAACAAAGCGCACACTTCCCCTCACTCAAAGCTTCGGACGCGAACCCACCACCTTCGAACTCGCTCACGAGATCGGCGTCGAACCCTCCGAGGTCGGACAGATCGCCGCCGCCGGCGACTCCTACCAAGCAGCCTCCCTCGAAGCGAAAACAGTCGGCGACGGACGGTCCATCGGGGGACACTCTCGGCGACTTTGACGCCGCACTTGACGGCATCGACAACCATGAAACTCTCCGTCCCGCGCTACTCGCTCTCCCCGAACGAGAACGGATTATCCTGCTGTACCGATTCTTCGGCGGACTTACTCAAGCGGAGATCGCGGAGAAAGTCGGCATCTCCCAAATGCACGTCTCCCGATTACTGACCCAGTCGCTGAAAACATTACGTGCCGAACTCGGAAAACTCAGCTGAACCTTGCAGCCAGGCCTTACCTTTCAAATCCCCACACTGACGCGCTGACACATCCGCAATGACGATGCGGATGTTTGGAATACCCCTCCGACGGGGAGGTTGTGGTCGGTCCGCCGGACAATGCACCCCCACTCTGGCCCGGCGGACCCCTCAGATACGAGGAGGGCCCGATTGCCGTGGACGGGAGGCCGTGTGGGCTGCGTCGATTCCTGCTCGGACGCGGTCGAACTGGGCACCGATCAGCCAGCGAAGTTCATCGTCACCGATACCGTTGTCCCCGAAAGGAATTGCATCCACAGGCATGCCGTCGATGACCACCTTGCCGACCGTACCGACCACCGAATCATCCTGACGGCGCGCGATCACCCGACCCGCAGCGAGCACCTGCTCGATCACCGACGCTCGATCAAATCCTTCACCGCCGCGGTACACATGAACGCCCATGTCCTCGTCCCACACCGATACGAACCAGTCCACCGCATCCTCCTCTGCCCTGCCGAGATACACGCCCCGCGTTCACCGCTTGGGAAATGTTTCCACTAACTCCGTTGCGAGTGCTGAGAGCCGGATTTTCCGGCGCTGGGACTGTCACACCAGCACACCATGCACACTACGAAGAACCATCCCTGCGAGGTCCGTGCACCGACGTAGGTCGCGAACCTATCGAAGACGGAGATAGCTCGCCGAAGCTTCGAACGGGACAATTGCAAGGAGCTTCATCGTTGGAATCTTGTTCGAATCCGGGACATCGAGCCGATCGTTGCCGCAAACGTCGACGGCGCTCGCTATTTGTGCGTGGTGAGGCGGGAACGCTGCCTGCGGCGGCGGAGGACAAGTACGAACACCACTAAGAGACCGAACGCCGCCGCGACGGCTGCAGGCCGCTGCCTTACCCGTTCCACGTCACGCGACACCTCGCCCTTGACTCGGGCCGGTACGTCGGCCTTCTCGGCGAGTGCGCCTACGGTTGCGGCTAGAGCCTCACGTTGGGCTCGAACATTCTCGTCGGGTCCGTCTGCGGTAGTGCTCATTTCACGTCCTTCTTGGCAGTAGCGATGTCAGCTTTGACGCTTTCGACGGTCTCTTCCGGAAGTGGTGGCGCCGCGGACTTCGCTCGTTTGGCTCCCACGAGTGCGGTTATTGCTCCGATGGCGATCACGATTGCCGCGATGATCAGAGCTGCAAGCCAAGGTTCGAGGGTTGTGGCCAATCCGAGTACTGCTGCCGCCAGAAGTACCGCGAAGCCGTACAGCAGCAGCAGTGCGCCAGCGCCGGAGATACCGACCCCTACACCGAACCGGGTGCTCTTCGTCTTGACTTCGGCTACTGCGTGCGACATTTCGGCCCGTACGAGGTCGGTCACCTGCTCGGTGAGGCGCTCGACGAGTTGTACGGTCGACAGTGCGTGCGGGTCTACGCCCTCTGTGTCGACAGTTTTCGGCGGCGCGGTGCTCGGAACGGTTGCCCGGCTATCGGATCGCTCGGTCATGGTCGACGTCCCTTCGTTGTCTTCGCCGCCGTGCGTTTCGCGAAGTTCGCGACCGGCGGCGATATCGTGTGCGTGCAGACGAGCGTTCTTTTCCGAAACGCTGGTGTCCCGAGGAGGCAGCCGCAGGAATTCTTCGGCTTCGATTCCGGCCTGTAACTGCCGTCCGCGTTCGAGTTCCGCGTCAACTTCTGCTCCGAACAACAACGCAAGATTGGTGATCCACAACCAGAGGAGGAAGATGACCGCCCCGGCCAACGATCCGTACGTCTTGTTGTAACTACCGAAATGACTTACATAGAAAGCGAATCCGACTGAAGCCACGATCCACACTGCAATAGCGAGTGCTGCTCCGACGCTGATCCAACGAAATTTCGGCTGTTGCACATTGGGAGTCACGTAATACAGCACCGCCACCGCCAACGCGACACAGATCAGAATGACGGGCCACTTCACAATATTCCACGTCGTCACCGCGCCGTCTCCGATGCCGAGCTGATCACCCAGCGCCTTGGCGACAGGTCCGCTGACGACCAGCATCAAGATCACCGCGGCAACCAACAGAAGTCCTGCGAGGGTGACGACCAGTTGCAGAGGACGAAGTTTCCAGACCGGCCTGCCTTCCTCCACCTCGTACATACGATTCATCGCTCGCCCGAATGCGCCGACATAGCCGGAGGCCGACCACAACGCACCCGCGAGACCGATGATCAATGCGAAACCGGCGGTAGGGGCCGCCACCAGTTGTTCGACGGTGCCACGCATCGTGTCCACGGCCGAGTCCGGTCCGACAGCGGCCACCAGTTCCATCACCGTGTCCACACTGGCACGCCCCTGGCCGACAACTCCCAGCAGGGACACCAGCGCCAGAAGCGCCGGGAACAGTGACAGCACAGCGTAGTACGTCAAAGCCGCCGCCAGATCGGTGCACTGATCGCGAGTGAACTCTCGGGCAGAACGTCGTGCTACGAACTTCCACGACTGCGCCGTCAGGTCGGTCGGATCGGAAGGCTTACGCGCGTCGTCCGCATCAACCGTGTGTGTCACCATGCCCGAGTTGCTACCCAGTGAGCCGGGTGTCGAAACTCGGTCGAGACTCCCCTAGCTTCCGTACTCCTCTCGATCGAGGACAGCGAGCGCCGCAAGTAACCCACGGCTGGAGAGAACTATCGAAGGTGCGACGGACGTTGTGACTGTTCCCTGCTGCACGAGCTTTTCGAGTGCGGTCAATCTTTCACGGGCAAGGGGCAAGGTCGTGACGGAACGATGGTCGGTAGGGTCGTGCACCGGACCTCTTCCCGCATCGGCAAAGGCTATGGCCATCGCTTCGAGCAACTCCGAGACGGCACTTTGCAAACTCCCGTTCTCGTTGAAATCGCCGTCCTCGACGGCAAGGATCAGGCCCATGAGATGTAGCGCTGCTCGATCGAGTGCTTCGGCGGCCGGGCGAAACAACTCGGATCCTCCTATACGCAACCACCCACGTTTGCGAAAGTTTCCGACCAGGCTGGCTTCACCGTCCATCACCGCGGTCTCCGCGGCAACGGATTTGTTCACCGACAGAGCGCGTTGACGCCATGAACCCTGTGTTCCAGCACTGGCTTTCACGTCCGCGGCCATCTGTCGGAGAATGTCCGCGACTTCATGCGTACGTGCCACCAAGAGGTCTCTGGCGTCGGAGAGATAGTCCGGCGGCACCAACACGGCATTGACCGCGATGCCCACGAATACTCCGAGCACTACGTCACCAATGCGGTGCATCACCAAGTACGGGTTGGTTGCTGTTCCGTACAGAAGGACCAATACGGCGGTGACGGCGACCCAAATCCCGTCAGGCGACAACCGCGGAATGCGGCCGACGAGTATTCCTGTACCCGTTGCGATGGCCAATGCAGCGACGGTCGGAAGGGTCACCGCCGCGACGGCGGCCACAACAACTCCGAGGACGACCACACTGACCGGCGGGCGGCCACCCGCATCGAGTTCCGTACGGTGTTCCCGATGATGAAGAGTGCAGCGTACGGAGCGAGAAATGCTTCAGGGCTATGAAAGACGCTGTTCGCGATCACCCACGCGATGACTACGGCGACTGCGCCTTTCAGAGCTGTGATCAAGCCTATGCTTTCACATCGCTGAATGAGGGGATGCTCGAGAATTGCTTGCTCCTTAACCTTCTACGGTCGTCCGAAGACTCATCTGAACAGGACCTTGTCCGCTGTTACCGGCAAGTCGCGTACCCGCACACCGGTAGCATCGTAGATAGCATTGACAACAGCGGCTGCTGCCCCGACGATCCCGATCTCGCCGGCGCCCCGCGATCCCATCGGGTTGACGTGTGCGTCAGTCTCGTCGAGCCAGAAGGCTTCGATGTCTTGCACATCCGCGTTTGTGCTGATGTGGTAGCTCGCCAAGTCGTGAGTCATCACGTGGCCGAACCTGTTGTCCCGGAAGCTTTCCTCGTGCAACGCCATCGACAATCCCATCGTCATTCCTCCGATGAGCTGTGAGCGAAGCGTTTTTGCATTGATTGCGCGTCCGATCGAGAATGCACCGAGCATCCGGGGGATCCTGATCTCGCCGGTCTCGCGATGTACGCGCGCTTCCACGAAATGAGCACCGAATGAATGCATGGAGTAAACGTCCTCGTCCGGATTCTCCGGCGTCTCAGTTGTCGTCTCCACGCCGGCAAGGGGAGTGGCGCTGTGTTCCGCGCGGAACTGACGGGCAGCCGCGACGATAGTAGAGCCCCACGACGAGATACCGGCGGAGCCACCGGCAACTGTGGCGAAAGGGAATGTGGTGTCGCCGATTTGGAGCCGAACTTCCTCTATGTGGCATTCGAGAGCATCGGCGGCGATCTGAGTCAGAGCGGTCCAGGTTCCCGTGCCAATGTCGGCCGCCCCGATCTGAACAGTGTAAATTCGATCGGCTCCGAAGACGATGCGCGCTTTCGAACCGGGGTTCGTCATTGCCGGATAGGTTGCCGCTGCCATGCCGGTACCCACCATCCAGTTGCCGTCCGGACTGAGACCACCACGCACCGGACGTCGTCCATCACCCCGACTCCGATCTTTCCACCCGAATCTCTCCGCGCCTGCGTACATGCAGTCGATCAAATTCCGCCCTGACCAAGATTTTCCGCTCTCCGGATCCACTTCGGGTTCGTTCCGAACACGAAGTTCGATCGGGTCGAGGCCACAAGCTACGGCAAGCTCGTCCATCGCTACCTCGACCGCATACATACCCGGAGTCTCGCCCGGGGCACGCATCCAGAACGGGACTGCAACATCGAGGGCTGCAACCCGGTGAGAGGTAGAGCGATTAGGTGTGGCGTACATGATCCGGGTGGCAACAGCAGTCTGTTCCGCGTATTCTTTGATCTTCGACGTTTGCTCGATTACGTCGTGGGACATCGCCGTCAGAAGACCGTGGGAGTTCGCACCGAGGCGCAGGTGCTGAATGGTGGATGTGCGGTATCCGACGATCGCGAACATCTGCTGCCGCGTGAGCGCGAACTTGACAGGTCGCCCCGCCGTCCTGCGGGCAGCAAGAATCGCTAATACGTTGTGCGCGTGAGGTGATCCCTTCGAACCGAACCCTCCGCCGACATGTGGCGCCACGACTCGCATCTGCTCGAGTTCGAGCCCGAACATGGGCGCCAGGGTCTCGCGAACGACATGAACGCCCTGAGTAGAGTCGTACAGGGTGACGCACGCCCGCCCACCCTCGGCGTCGTCCTCCCAGATTGCAATGCAGGCGTGCGGTTCCATCGGATTGTTGTGTTCGAGTGGAGTGGTGTAGGTCTGATCTATCGTCACATCCGCAGCCACGAATGCCGACTCGACATCGCCGTCGGTCGTGTCGGTCGCGAATCCGTTGACGTCCTCCGGGGCGTAGAGGTCGTCGCGATCGGCTCGTAGCTCACAATCATGAGGGAGTTCGTCGTACTCGACTTGTACCAACCCGGCTGCATGACGGGCTGTCTCGGGTGTTTCGGCAATCACAGCACCGATGAATTGTCCGCGAAAGTGGACGGCTGGGTCCTGGAGTACGGACAGCTCTCGGTCTTCGGTATCCGCCAAGCGTGGGGCATCGAAAACGGTGATCACGGCGACGACACCCTGAAGTTCCTCTGCCAGTTCCGTTTTCATGCTGACAACGCGGCCACGCGCAACCGTCGCCTGGACGGCGTGCAGGTAGGTGGGATTCTCCACGGGATGTTCGAACGCGTAGAGCGCCGTCCCCGTGACCTTCGCGGACCCGTCGAGACGCTCCATCGGATTTCCCAGGTAGCCCGGTTCGATCATCCTCATCACGTCGGCCCTCCGGTGGTGAGTGACCTCAGCACCGAAACCATGACGCCGCGTGTCAGGGGAATCTTGAAAGCATTGCCCGACTGTGGGTTCGCGTTCGCCAACTCGGCATCTGCGGCTTGCACGAACACTTCCTCGGTAGGCGGGGATCCCAGCAAGACCTCTTCCGCCTTGTACGCGCGCCAGGGGCGGTGCGCCACGCCTCCGATGGCGATTCGGGCGCCCGCGACAATACCGTTTTCGAGTTCGACCTCAGCGGCAACCGAAACCAGAGCGAAAGCGAAGGAGGCGCGATCGCGTGTCTTGACGTACGTCGACAGCGCCGCCGGTGCAGGCACGGGCAGCTCCACTGCAACGATCAACTGGTCGGGTTTCAGAACTGTGTCATGTTCCGGTGAATCTCCAGGGAGACGGTAGAATTCGTTGACAGGAATGTTGTGCTCGCCACGGCGGTCCCTTACGACGACCACGGCGTCCAACGCAGCCAGCGCGACCGCCATGTCGGACGGGTGCACGGCGATGCATTTGTCGGAAGCCCCCAGGATTGCGTGGTAGCGCACGTAGCCGCCGACGGCGGAGCAACCAGATCCGGGTTCCCGCTTGTTGCACGGAGTTGTCACGTCCTGGAAGTAGACGCAGCGGGTAGCTTGCATCAGATTGCCGGCTGTTGTCGCGGCATTACGAAGCTGCCCTGAAGCTCCGGCCAGGAGAGCGCGAGCAAGCACCGCGTATCGGCGGCGGATGACGGGGTGGGCTGCGAGATCGCTGTTTCGAACTGTCGCGCCGATGCGGACTCCTCCATCCGGGAGCATCTCCACTCCGGCGAGGGGCAGCCGACTTACATCGATCACCATGCGCGGGTTGGTCACGCCGAGTTTCATACGGTCGACCAGATTCGTACCGCCTCCGAGAAAGGCGGCGCCGGGGTTTTCAGTCACCAGGGCCAACGCGCCGTCGACATCCTCGGCGCGTCGGTACTCGAACGGCATCACGACTGCACTACCTGTCGAATCGCTGCGACGATGTTGCCGTACGCAGCACAGCGACAGAGATTCCCGCTCATGCGTTCTCGAATCTCGGCGTCGTCCAGATCCGGGTCAGCATCGAGGTCCTCCGTGACATGACTGGGGTGCCCGGCCTTCACCTCGTCGAGCATCCCCACTGCCGAGCACACCTGTCCCGGGGTGCAGTACCCGCACTGGAGCGCATCCTGGTCGAGAAAGGCTTGTTGTACGGCATGCAGACCGTCGTGGCCCGCCAAACCGTTTGCCGTGGTGATCTGTGCGCCGTCCTGTGCCACTGCGAACGTCAAACACGTAACAGCGCGCCGCCCGTCGAGGAGGATCGTGCACGATCCGCACTGCCCGTGGTCACAACCCTTCTTCGGGGACGTCACGCCGAGGCGATCCCGCAGCGCGTCGAGCAGCGTGGTTCGAGTGTCGACCGTCAGGGTGTGGCTGCTGCCGTCTACCATCAACGTGATCTCAGCATCGATTCGCGAAGACTCCATGACGAGCACCTACCCAGCTCCGGATTACTCAAACGGGTAGCGTCACGATCTGACGAGGCGGCGTTTGCAAGATCGCGACTAGATCGCACTCGTACACACCGCCGCTACAGCGACCTCACCCGCTTCGGCAGTATCGCGGTCTCCCCCATCTGGGACATGTGCTACTTCGTCAGATTGGGGAGGTGGGTTCGATCGGCGGTGGGGGCTGACCACGCGGGCCCGCCCCTCCAGGAGGGGCCGATCGTTAGATTCTTTTCTTCGAAATGTCGGAGTGCGGGCGGGTTACCGGCTCATGCTGCGCGTCCGATCTGCAGATTGAGCCAGTCCGAGATCCACTGGATCGCGTTGCGGCCAGCGTTGTCGACGACGAGAGAGTTGTAGTTCTGGTGTGCCCCGGAGGCGAAGAAGGACGCTGCGTCGAGCCCCTCCGCTATCAAGGATGCAAGGTCGTTGGCGCCTTGTGCACTGGCCATGGCGGTCAACGAATTAGCCAGTGCTGAGAGTTCCAGATTCTGTGTCTGAGCGGAATTGGTGGTCGCGGCCGTCGAGGCTTGCTTGCCGAGCAATGTCGGATCAGTCTTCGTAGCTTTGCCGGCGAGCATGTTGACCGCGACCGTAGCGAGTTCGAGTCCGACTGGGACGAGTCCGGTCATGGCGGCTCCGGCCCCGAGCGGGTCGGGGAGCTGTCCTGGCGGTGGGAGCAGCTTCTCGACTGCGGCCCAAGCGATTTCCTGCACCCGGCCGACGAGGTTTGCCAGGTTGATGATGTCGACTCCTCCCAGGATCGACGCGACGAGCGCCGCGACCTTTGAGTAGCCGGACGGATCCGGGATTGCCGACAGAATCTGTGAGACCCATTTCAGATCGATACCCGCGGCCATCTTCACCAATGGGGAGAACTGGTTGTTCAGATCCCCTGCGACCTTGTGGGCACCGTGGGCGTCGAGCGCGGCGACCTTCTGCGGAAGAAGGTTCAGGTTCGCCAGGATCGCAGGCATATCCAGGGAGGTGAAGGCGGTGGCGACGCCCAGGACTTGGTTGACGACCACTGTGGGTTTGAGTAAGGAGAGGACTCCGGAGGCAGATCCGAGGACGTCACTCGGTGTCGTGGCGAGCGGGGCGATCTGACTGTCGAGGGTGCCAGCAGCGGTCGACAGGGAGGTCAGGTCCGGAGATGAAGCCGGCAGCGTCGTGGAGCCCTTGCTGGCGAGCGTGCTCGCGGTGTCGGCGATCGCGGTCACTGTCGAGAGCGCACTGCTGAGATCAGATTCTCCGGCCTTGTCTAGAACGTGGCCGGCATTATTTTCGGCTGTTCCGGCGGGAGCTGCAGCGAGCTGCCCGTTCGCCGCAGGATTGGCGGCACCGGAGCCGAGTAGTTCCGCGAGCGGACTGATGGTGTTCGCCAGAGTTGTCGCGCTGGAGGCGACCTTCTCGAGGTCGACTGTGCCGTCCGTCTTCGAGAGTTCACTGGTCAGATTGCCAGTGGCTGTGGCGAGGCTGGGAAGGTCGGCTTGGGAGAAATCCGACGCCAGCGCGGTGGCCAGGTGTGAATTGTCGCCTACCTGGCCGTCAACTCCAGCACTCGGAGCTTTGGTGAGCACCGAACCCAGCGATCCGAGCAGCGGGCTCGAACCTTTTTGGATCGAGCAGTAGAGGTCTTTCGGATCGCAGATCGACGCGACCCGGCCCGAGAGCTTCCCCATGCCCTGCGGCCGCGGATCGGCGATCCCCTTTCCTGACGGCTTCGGGCCGATGACTGCTTCGCCGTTCGTTCCGGAACCGGGATCGGCGAGAAGCCCGACCGCGAGGACTTGCTCTGCCTTGAGGGGGCCGGAGCCGTTGCCGATTTCAGAGGCAAGATCACCTGCGATGTCCGCGCCCTGGGAATAGCCGGTGATGGTGAATTTGGTGTCGGAGCATTTCGTTGCGATCTCGGAGATCACGTCCTTCGCCCTCGCCAAACCATCAGATTTGCTGTCTGCGTATGTTTTTCCGTTGTCGAAGGCTCGGGCCATGTACGGCAGAGTGTGGAGCTGTGCCGCGCTACCGTTCGTGTCCGCGATGCTGTGGGCGATCGGTTTGAGCATACCGACCGGGATCGAGGGATCGGCGTCTTCTGCGGTTTCCCAGGTTCCGGGGATGAACAGGTTGAAAGTCTTCGAGCATCCGTTTGATTGGGCGGACGCGATGCCCGGCGACATCAAAGCGATGGAGGCTGCGACGACTGTTGCCGTCATCAGCATGCATACCGGACGGTGGATGGTCGAACCTAGGAACGGCATGAGAACCTTTCTCTACCAGGGAACACGATGTACCTGTCCGCGCGCGGACTGGTCTGAAGCGCCCGATTTCAGGTGAGGGCCGTCATGGTGCTGGACGGATCGACTCCGATCAATGCGCCCTGTGAAGAACTCAGCTGCGCGAGGGCCGGTGATCCCGTGTCTAGTGCGCATCCACGCCCGAGGCGCCGTTCCTGCGAGCTGAGGTGTCCAGTGGGGCATGTCCGGTGGGCGTTCCCAGCAGCGCTGGGTAAAGATGGATGGGTGAATGCTCCAGCCGAACTGCCCGCCGACTACGCCCAGCTTCTCGATCATCTCAAGTCGCACGTTCGGCAAGCGCGAGTGCGCGCCACCCGAATCGTCAACACCGAACTGCTCAGCCTCTATTGGGACATAGGGAACGCAATCGTGCAGCGTCAGGAGGCCGAGGGCTGGGGTTCAAAGGTGATCGACAGGCTCGCCGTCGATCTTCGATCAGCCTTTCCCGACATGCGTGGGTTATCGCGGACCAATCTGAAGTACATGCGGCAGATGGCGAGCATCTGGGGTCGCGATGCAATTGGCCAACAACCTGTTGGCCAATTGCCGTGGGGTCATGTGACGGTATTGCTCGACAAACTCGATAACCGGTCCGACCGCGACTGGTATGCATCGGCCGCTGCTGAACACGGGTGGTCGCGCAATGTACTGCAAAATCAGATCAACAGCGGTTTACGGCGCAGGATCGGTGCGGCACCGTCGAATTTTCAGGACCATCTTCCGGCCGAGGATTCCGATCTCGCTCAACAGTTGGTGCGTGACCCGTACGTCTTCGATTTTCTCGACATCACCGAACGCGTCGCAGAGCGGGAACTGGAGTCCGCGCTGATGCGACGTCTGGAGCAGTTCCTCCTCGAACTGGGACACGGGTTCGCTTTTGTCGGGCGCCAATACCATTTCGAGGTCGGTAATCAGGATTTCTACATCGACCTGTTGTTCTTCAACTGGGTGCAAGCGAGGTTCGTCGTCGTCGAGTTGAAGGTAGGCAGGTTCGAGCCGGAGTATGTCGGAAAGCTCGGCTTCTATGTTTCGTGGATCGACGACAACCTCCGCAACAAGGACATCCACGCACCGACTGTGGGAATCTTGCTCTGCGCGGGCCGCAACGACAACGTCGTCCGGTATTCACTTGCCGGAACAACTGCACCCCTCGCCGTAGCCGACTACACCTATGAGACTCTCCCCTCCCAGGTTCGCGCTCTCGTTCCCACCGACGACGAGATCGCCGCAGCTGTGGAAGCCACGGTCTCCGAACTCGACTCCCAACTGCCCGTCAAACCTGACAACTCCGGCTGAGAGGCGCCATTCGATTCCGAAGCTGGCCGAAATATCCTCTAGTGCCGAGATCGATATCGGTGTTTCGCACAAGGGTCTGCGAACGCGATGCCTGGACCTGCCCGGTGCGTCGAGGGGCAGGGCAGTTCTATGTCCAGTCGATGTGGACGGATTCGATGGAATCGAAGTGAAATCCGAAAGTGTCGCCGTACTGGTCGAATCCCTTGTTTTCGGGGTAGTCCATCGTGGCGTGACGTTCGAGGATCGCAACCACCCGGGCATGATCATCGTTGGCCAAAGCCATGGCGAGTTCCCGTGTTTCGTCGAGACTGAAGGGGCTGTCGGAGTTCGCGAAGTCGAGGGTACGCACTCGGTAGTCGTAACCTTCTTCGGAGCCGTTGCGGACGGACACTCCCCCACGGACTCGGATGGTGGCCTTTTTGGGTTGTCCGTCGGGTCGCAGGACGCCGGCGCGGTCCATGATGTCGCGGGCTTTGACGTTCTTGAGCTTCTTTTTCGCGTCAGCGCGCAGTTCGTTCGTTTCGCCGGAGCGGTAGCGAGAGACCGCTGATCGTGAACGGCCGATTTTCTTTGCGACAGCATCGATTCCGCCGAGGCGTTCGATGGCTGCTCGCCGTTGGGCGCGTTCGGTGACGTCGGGGTGTGGGATTCGTCCTTGCTGCGCCCAGCGGCGCAGTGTTCGGTCAGAGGGGGGCTTTCTTCCGGCGTCGATAGCTGCTTGCCGTAGGCCTTCTTTGCCGATTTCGGTACGGATCTGGCGTACGGAGACTTTGCTGGTGAGTCCGGCCAATCCCCCGCTTTTGACTGATTTCGATTTTTCGACACCACTGGTCGCTGCTGTCGAGACAGATACGTTGAGGCCGTCCAAGCCGACAGTTTTCTGTGCAGGTTTGGTTGATCGCGGTTTCGGAAGATGCAGGGCCACTATATGTTTCCTTCATCTTCGTCGGTGAACGCAGCTTTGAGTGCGAGGTTGATCTCGTGGGTGTCGCGTGCGTCGGTCAGCATGACAGTGATGTCCTCGTTGAGCGGGGCGTGCTTTTCCAGAGTCATTTTCCCGAGTGCGTCACTATCGTCTGCGATATCGATGCCCGGGGGCAGGGGGTAGACCCAGGAGTCGGTGACGGTGCGCAGTGGCCATCGGCCGGTTTCGCGCGCGATGCGCATCGCGACGCGGCGGCCTCGCCAGCGGCAGTGTGCGATGATCGCTGCTCGCCAGAGCGGTTGGTGGTGGTGTTGCATTTGTTTGGCGGTCCACATGTCGGGGTTGACCATTCGGCCGATGTAGCCCTTGTAGCAGGCGCCGATGAACCGTTTCATTGCTGTGTCGCCGGTGTCGACGGCAACTTTGCGGGCTTCTCTCAAGATTTTCGCCCACTTGTCGAGGGCCCGACCTTGTTCGGGGTAGACCCATGCTTCGGTGATGTCGAGGTCGTCGAGTTCTGCGCCGATTCCGCCATCTGCGATGGAGGTTTGCAGTGCGTCGAGGCTGACGGTGGTGATCCACGTTTGCACAGGTTGGTCGGCGAGCATGTGTGGGTGAGGCAACGGTAGAGCGGGTGGCAGTGCCAGCATGTCACCGGGTGGGAGGGTTACATGCCAGAGTCCGAACGGGGTTTTCGATTGCCGCGCAGCGTCGAGCGCGTTCTCGCCGCGAAGATGCCGAGGTTTTCCGTAGCCGAATTCGAGCATGCCAGCGGAAGCGAGGTATGCCGCTCGTTGGTCTATCGATACCAGTTGTGTTGCGTCGGAGAGTTCTTCGCTGCCCGGGATGCGGGTCCATCCGACTGCAGGTTCGAGATCTCCGCGGGGTTCGCCGTCCAGTGGTGGGACGGGTCCACCGACGGTGACGACGATTCCTTTACCGCTGCGGGTGCGGTCGCGTTTGATCTTGTCGACGATGGCGGCGCCGGTGCGTGCTGGGGTGGGGCCGGGTAGTACGCCGAGGTGTTGTGCGCACCAGGCGAGTCGGCGTCCCAGTTCCTGTGCAGCTGGCAGGTCGTCGTCGGGGAGGTAGGTTCCGGCGGTGGGTGATCCGAGGATCCCCATGTCTCCCACTCGATTGCCCCATCCGAAGTCCTTGTTCCAGTAGGTCCATACGTAGGGTTCGATGAAAATGTCGACCATGGACGTGAAGTTCCCGGTGGTGCGGGAGAGGTGAACGACGTGGCCGGGTTCTCCGCGGAGTTCCCATCCTGCGGTCAGCATCGGGGTCAGCGTGGCGTGGAGGATAGCTGTGAGTTCTTCGGCCGCGCGTGTGCGGAGGATTTCCATGTCGTCGACGTCGTCTTCGCTGCCTGGGTCGATGATCCATCCGAGCATTTCGCAGGCTTCGATTCCGACGATCCAGATCTGTGCCGGTGCGCCCAGCGGGGTGAGCGTTGCCCATCTGATGAGTTTGTCGAGTTTTTCGATGGAATCGACTGGGCCGGTGAGTGTATGGCCGGATGGTGTATAGGTGCCGGCTGCTGTGACAACGACGGCGTGGCCGTCTGCTGCCTCGCTGGCGGGAGGTAGGGCGGTGGGTTCGGTTGCGTCCCGTTCGGACGCCGGGGTGGGTTCGGGTTCCACGTCTTTGGAGCGCTTGTCCGGAGGGTCGACGATATCGTCGATGGCTGGGATCTCAGCGGCGTCGGAACTCGTTTCGAGAGAAGCGATGTCGTCAACGTCGAACAGTGCAGGCTGGTCTGGCTCGGGAATTTTGTCCGAACGGGTAGCGGATTCTGGTATTTCGAGCTCGAATAGCGCGAACTGCTCCCTTTTCCTCAGCGCCATGCTGCATCCTTTCCGTTCACTGTCGTCCTCATTCGAGATCGAATGCGGCGCGCACGGCTATGGACAGTGATTCTTCTTGTGCTGGCAGAAGATAACCGATGACGTTGCCGAGTGCACTGACGGGAATGGTGGTGATGTGATCGCAACTGACCACCGCGTCGGCGGATAGTCCGTTCGCGGCACTGACGGACACCTCAGTGGACAGTCCTCGGATCTCGTCGGTGATGGGCGCTACCGTGACGGTCCCGAGGTGTGGACGGACCACCTGTCGGGTGAGTACGAGGACCGGGCGGACTGTGTCGAGGTCGGCTTCGTGAATTGGTCGCATCAGCTCAGGCCTGTTGACTGCGGATTGGCGGCGTGGTGAGCGAGAGAACTCAGGTCATGTTCGGATGTGGCGTTCGCGAGAATCTCCGCGTCACGTGCGGCGATCTGTCGGCGACGCTCGCGTTCGAGAGCGCGCAACACTACCGAGGCTCGCGAGGTGGCGCGCTGTTCTCTGATTTCGTCGTCGAGAAATGCCACGATCTCGTCCGGTAGTCGTACCGCGATCTGCGTGCTCATATGTCTATGGTACCGAAGTGGGATTCGTTTTGGTACCGCGATCGTGTGCGAGTTGAGGAACCGATCATTTCAACGGGAGGCAAGAGTCGATGAAGTGCTCAGAGGCCCTAGTGCGGCACCCCTTCCCACGGTCCCGTCGATGGTCACGTCTTCACGTCGGCGCGGCGCGGATCGCTATTGCTGAAAGATTCGGCGTGAGACAAAGCCTTCGAGGATTCGACGCTCGATGCCTGGCACGTTGTGGCCCCTCTCGACGACGCGACTGCCTCGCTAGCGTCGAGGAATTAGCAGTACACCGTGTACACGGTTGGCGACGTCACCGCGAGGATTGAGTTCGGCCCCCTCCCCCACCCACGATCTCGCCAGCGCGAACTACATATCTGAGATCAGATACGCGTTCACTAAATCGTCAATCCGCGACGTGAAATCTCCAGGGTCGCCGAGCACCTGTATGACTTGAATCGCACCGATGAATCCCGCGCACAGATTCTCAGCCAGGCGCTGGGCGGCGGAGGCGGGGAGCTGTCCGTCTGCGATCGCGGTATCGACGACTCGGCTGACGAGTTCCACCCACTTGCGGAATGCGGGTCGGGCAGTATCGAGACCTGCTTCTGTGGTGAGCCTGAGGCCTGCTCGGGCCAGGTCATCGTCAGCGATTAGCGCCGCCGAACCGCTAAAGAATGCAGCCAACTGCTCGATCGCCGGTATTGCTGATTCGTCGGTTGATTGTCGGGTTTGGCGGAGCGCGGTCAACCAGTGGTTGATGAGTTCTCGCGCGATCGCTTCCTTGGAGTCGAAGTGGAAGTACACCGCTCCTTTCGTGGAGGCAGCCTCCGCGATGATGTCGTTCAACGAGGTGGCGGCATACCCATCGATTGAGAAGGAGCGTGCAGCTGCCTTGAGGATCTTTGCCTTCGTGTCGTGCGCTCGTTGTTGTCGGGGTCGTTGGCGTTGGTCGGGTGGAACGATCAGATGGAGTCGGTCGTCTGGGTCAGTCAATGCGGGTTCCTTACCTGCAGTCGGTGGGGATTTCGCGGGCGCCGTCCCCCTCCATGATGGCGTGTTTCCTGCCCCTTGGAGACTGTGGCATTGCTGAGTTGCGGCGCTAGTCACGCTGTAGGGACGAGTTGGTCGGCGAACTGGGCGTCGGAGGCTCGCACGTCGATGAGCGGGGGATTCTCGAAGCCGGCCGCTCGGGCCGCGGTGTCGAATTTTTCGTACCGGCGCCACGACGTCGATGTTGCAACAGGAGGGTTGGATGTCTGAGCGATCATCTCCCAGGTGAGAGTTGGGTCTGCGAGCTTGCGTCGTGCGGTGTCCTTGACAGCGTCGGGTAGGCCCGATGTGGCAATGAACCATTCCAGTTCGGCGTGCGCCTCGTCGTTCGACGATTCCGGATCGACTGAGGAGCTCGTCTGTTCGGAGGGGCTCGAATGCGGAGCGCTTTCCGGCGCGTGATGCGTTTCCACGATGCCCAGAGAAGGCTGGAATCCCTCAGCTGTTTCGTTGCGCATGACGCGTCTTTGCGTAGCGACAATGCCCACGCCTGCAGCGGCATTGTCGATCTCGATCTTGTAGTCGGAATACGCGATACCCGTTGCTTTGATCAGGATCCCCAGTCCATGGGTGAAGGCGAGTACCAGCACCGGCGGAATGATCGCGATCATGGCAGCAACAGCAGGGTCGAGAGGCATGTAGCCGATACTCTGACCTGCCGCAACGGCCTGTTGCGCACCCGTTGCAGAGTGGAACGCATGGTAGGCGTTCCCAAGGATGCTGATCGCGACCACTGCAACAGCCACGGCAACGTAGAAGTACTTGTCGCGCCGATGCATCTTCAGTTTGCTCAGAATGACGATGGCTACGGTTGATCCGAAGATTGCACTGTCAACGATGACGGGAAAGATCCATGCGAGGTTTTCGGGGATGGTTCCTTGGCGCGCGAGGTCCCGCTGGACCGCGAAGGAGAGGACGAATGCGCCTGCGGTGATCCCGATCGCGATGAAAATCGCGATGAGAAGTGCGGCGATCAGTGCTCCAAGCTGGATCCGCGCGGCGCGCAGACTAAAATCACGCATGATCGGGTTTTCCTTCCTACAAGGGGTGTTCTCGGTCTGGAGTCCCGCTGGTTGCCGCCGGCGGGACTCCTCTGGTTTCGGAAGATTTCTTCTGGTTGCACTCCTTGCGTTTCGTCCGTTTTGCGCGCGGTGAAGGTTGACAGCGATTTCTAACGGTCGTATCCGATAGTCGACTGATGCTTTTTGCGTCGCACTCAGAACACGTCGGGGATGTCGTTCCAGCGGCGTGCCTGTTGATCTCAGAGGGACGTGGGGTGGTCTGCAATTTTGCGTGAGAATTGCGTGACTGCAGCGAATTGTTCACGCAATTTGCTCCAGGGTTTGCGCTGCCAAGGCTTCCAAGTTCTACAGAACGGACTGTCAGCAGATGAGAGGTACATGGCATTGCACGCCCCAGCAAGGACTCCCACTCCGGGCGGGTTCGCATGTGCCCGCCCCCGCCGGCTGACCACTCGAAATACTGAAGTCTGTGGAATGCTTCTCGGGTGCAAACCCATTCAGCGGGCGCGCTAAGCGCCGGTGCGTAGGTCTTCCCGCCGAAGTACAAGATGCCCTTGCCCGTGACGGAAATTCACAACCAGGACAATCCTTGGAGTGCATGCACGCAGTGCATGCCGTGCACGCAGTGTCCTACAGTCCTCTGGCCTTCAAGTATTCGTCCAGCGCAGCCTCGGTCATCGACGCCTCGCTGATTTCGCGATCGCCTGTCTCGTACCGCAACTTGTCGACACCGCGCCGGAGGCGATCCTTGGTGGAAGGTTTGATGCGCGTGTTGTGGGTCATCGACAGCTTCTCTTCCTCGTCCTTGCGGCCGCTGAGGTCCACTGAAGGCGACGATGGCGCAGGTGCAGGTGTCGCAGGGGTCGTGTCTCCCCTAGGCGGACGTTCCGGGATGAGTTCAGCCGGGTGAGTCTTACGAATGGCAGGTTCCCGCTTCACGCTCATGCCGGTGCTCCGATCACGATGGGCAACTCAGCGAGCAAGTCGCTGTATGCAAGTTGCAGTGTCAAAGCCTTTCCGCCCTTGAACTGGTGAATCGGAGTGCGATTCGAATGCGCATCCTGACGAGCCGCGAGTTCCGGGATCGACGTCTTGGCGACGAGAGCTCCGTACGTCTCCCGTAACTCGCTCTCTCGGAACTCATGTTCGCCAGTGGAGCGTTTACGACTGATCACGATCTTGTCGAACGCCAGCTTGGGGTTTGCGCGTTTACGAACGGTGTCGATCGTCTCTTCGAGCTTCTGAACACCACCGACGCTGTCGATTGTGGGTTCGGTGATCGCGACAACGCCATCTGCTGCGATGAGAACCGCGAACAGCACCTTGCCCATATTGGGAGGGCAGTCGAACAGCACGGCGTCATACGGAGAAAGGTCGAGCCCTTCGAACGCAACGTCTAGGCGAAACACCAGGTCGTTCGACCCATCCGATTCGATTTTTCCGAGTTCTTCGTCCGCTGGAATGAGGTCGACGCCATCCCATGGAGTAGCAATGATCGCCTCCGCTGCAATGCCTTCCCTGGTCTGGTTCATGAGGTGGTAGGCCGTCATCATGCCCTCTTCGAGCGTGACGCCGAGGCCGCCGGTCGTATTGCCCTGCTGGTCCATATCGACGACGAGTACTTTTCCGCCGACCGCGGTGATGGCGCTGGCAAGCCCGAGCGTGGAGGCCGTCTTGCCTACGCCACCCTTCTGGTTGCCGAGTGCGATTTTGCGTGGCTGCATTGCGGACCTTTCATCGAGGGCGTTGACGCTTGCGGGGCGTGCATTGCGTGTAAATCACGCAATGCATGCAATAGGGGCATTGCTTGCCGTGTGCGCAGTCCACGCCGTACGTGGATCGCATGCAGACTGTGCGTCACATGCAATCTGAGCACCGCATGCATTGCATGCTGTAGCTGCTCTGCCCGCTAGACACGCACACTGTGCATTACGTGCGCGCGTAGCATAACACGCATGTAATGCATGTCGTTCAAGCCTTGCACTCTGTGCGTGTCGTGCATTTCGTGCATGCTTTGCATTACGCGCAAACCATGCTCGCAATGCGATTCCTGCAAGCATTGCGCGTAATGCTTGCGTTGCTAGACACGCTCGTATTGCAATACACGCTTGCATAACGTGCAACGCATTCCCTGCATTGTTTGCAACCCTCGCACTCTTCGCTCGGCGTGCACTGCGTGACATGCGTGCGCTCGTCGCAATGCACTCATAGCACGCATTTCACGCAGTGAATGCTCATCACGCATTGCATGCATGCAGTGCGTACGGCGTTGTGCATGGAGAACTCGCAGCGCATGCATCGCGTGGTCTGCATGGTTTGCACGTGCTGCATGTATTGCATGCACTGCATGCGCCCGCAAAAGTGCTGTTCACAGCACTAACTGGTCTCGAACGAATCAAGAAATTCGCCACGAAGATCAGACATCGAGGCAAAGGTTCGACCGGCCGAGAGCAGATTGACTGTCGTGATCGCCCGATCCCGACATGTCGCAGGCCCCGAATCGAACCAGGAGGCAGATAGTTCGCAGCGAGATTGTCGAGGAGATCGATCTGAAACTCCTGGAATGCCAACTGGCTCGAGGCCCGAGATCAGGGGGATTCGACCATTCCGGTTTGGACAGCACGGATTGTTCAGAAGTCGCCGAGCGACCATATTCAGCCAGTTCGTACCCAGGGCATCATTTCGAGGCCGGCGGGAACGGGCTGCCACTTCAGAAAATCTCTGATACTGCCCCGCGGCGGTAGGTCGACAGATGCACATGCTGTCAGTCGAAGCCAGAACATATTTCATCTCATCGGGCTCGGAAGGCCGAGACCCGCACGAGGGCACACAATGAACCGCGAGACGTGCACTGAAAGTGGCTTCCGGCACGCGGCGAGGAGGGGCGAACGACCACACTGAATCCCCATTTTGGTTGGGCGGAGGGACACCTAAGTTTATTGAGAGTTGCAACTACAGCAGATTTCATTGGCCAAATGGCGTGTTCACCTGACTCGCGAAGAATGTTTTCCGAGACATCCCAGGTACCTCCGGACCCGTGCACAATCGAAATTTCCGCGCGAAATGCGCGTCGAGTGTGTGACTCCGGAGGTACAAGGCAAACGACATACCGAGGTCCGAATGGGGCCGAGGTTCGGTCGACGTGTGGGCATCAAAGCGAATCCAAGCAGGCATGGAGTTATCGTCACAGTGACGAAATCAGGTTAGGGGATACGGTGGGGATGATCAGCACTGTGAGGGCCGATTTCACTGCTTCACGAGCAGAATTTTCGCATGCGGGCACTCGCACCCAGCGTCGCGCAGTTCGGTACAACCAAACACGCGTGTCCATTCGACCGGGTGGGGGAGTGGCGGCGATCAAGACCTAAGTCAAGTGTCTGTGAGAATCCCGTGCAGGACGCCTACTCTGCCGTGTCGGCGGATACGAACGTCACAAGGTGGCCGACGGTTGCCCGCAACAGTAGTGCCTTACATGCAATGCATGCCTTGCAACGCACGCATTGCGTGTATGGCACGCGCGATCAGAATGCCTCGCAACGCGTGCGTCACATGCAGTGATCGCAAGGCCATTCTTCCGCGCAAAATAGCCTCTACCTGAGAAAATCAAATTTCAGGATCAGACGCACCGCAGCATTGCGGGACGCACGACAGGGCGACACGTCCTCAGGCGTGCGAACGTGTCGGCATCCGGGACGGCAGTTTTCGACGTGACTATGCGCCCCGACGGCCACTATTCAATGGTTTGGGCGGGTTCAGTCCTTCGAAAGCGGGGGTCGAGTGCAATGCATAGACCCAAATACCGTCCTCCTGATTCTCAGTGCACGATCAACCACCTCACGCGTATTCAGACCAGGGCAAGCAGGGCTTTATCCAAGCGCAATCCTTCTCGCCAGCACTCGTTGCCCACCATGCGGCGCGATTCTGGACGTGCACTGCAGCCTTGGATTGGACGGCCTCAATGCTGAAGTTTGCTCAGGTGCGCACGAATGCTGGCGAGACTCCTCGCGCGGTGGTCCGGGTCCGCTGCCATTTTCGTGCGGTGTACGTGTGAGTTTTCGAGTAGTTGTTGTTCCCTCTTTCTCGCCAGGTCGGCTGACCTACGCTGTTCGCTGGGGGATTCTCTCGTCCAGTCGATGCCGTCGAGCCTTCGTCTGAGGTAGCCCAACGGCGAACCCAGGCTTGATCTCGTTGGCCAGATCCACCCCCGGTCTGCTGTGTCACGGGAGAGCGTCAGTGCGATGTCACGGCCGGTCCACCGAGTCGTATCGATTTTGACATCGCGGAGAAGATCGCAGATCACCCCGATATGTCCGGGTGGTCTGAGGGCCGGAGCATGGTTGACGAGTTCAGCCGCAGTCCTTTGAAGTGCCAGAGGCCGCGGTGTCCGAGCGCTGCTTCGTTTTTTCGATGTCGGCCGAGTTCGCGCGTGTACGCGTTGGTGAGTTCTTCCTAACGGAAGAACTTCAGAAGATAAAAAACCAACACTAGATAGGGTGTCAGCTCCTATCGACCCTGGTCGACCGGTGTGGGGCGGGTTGACTCGGTTGAGGCCGTCCCCCCGAGAGCTCCGAACCCTGCGGCGGGGAGCCCTCTCAGAGGCACGAGACGGCCGTGTCTTGGCGACCTTTCGAGGTGGTGTCGTTGCTACGACTGTTCGAGGAGAAGACAGTGACCATGTCGATGCAGCGCGGTGCTGTTGACCCCCGTGGTGGGCCTCAGCAGCGAGAAATTCCAGGGTTTTGAGGTTTCGCCCCCGGACGTGTTCGATGCCCATTCCAAGAGCGATGAGCACTCTCCTGGCGCGGTTGACCGAGGATTCGCTGACTTTGGCCCGGGCAGCGATTGTTGACTTGGCTGCGCAGACCCCGCGGCCTGTGTGGGATTCGGCGAAATGTGCGTGAGCTTGTGCCACGAGGTAAGCCTTGTCGGGCCTGATCAGGTTGCGCGCGCACAATGCCTTGCCGGCCGGAGTGGTGGTGTGGTGCCGGAACTGGCGGAGCCATTCCCTGCGTGACGTCCAGACCGGAACGCGTGCTTGTTCTTTTGGTTCGACGGGGAGGGACCAAGAGCGCCCACGCTGGTCAGTGCGCTCGTTGAGTTGTCGTGCGGCGGCTTCGATACGAGCCACACGTGCGAGCGCGTCGTCGACTGCTGCTTGCCATTCGTCGACTTCTGTCGATTGAGGGACAGCGGATTGGGTGCCGATGCGCGACACGCCGACGGTTGGTGATATGGAATGAGTTGGGGTGTATTCAGGGTATGCGCTACCCTGAGACATACCTGCCATAGGTAAGTCCCTTCCAGGGGATGCAGTACGAGCAGAGAAAGCGCCAACTTTCGAAGCTCACCTCTCGAGAATGTTTCGAGAACGGATGTCGGAGAACCTGCCAGTTCTCAGTCGACGTCAAGGACCTGCCAGTCCTATTTCGCCGCGATGCGGTCCGCTCCCAATCACCCCCTTCGGGGGCCTTTGTACTTTTCAAGAGGTCTGCGCTGTTTAGTTAGGTATCGGGGTACTTCGCTCGCTGCCGGCTAGGGGCGCCCTCCCTCTCTGCGGATCCGCTGTACGCGCGTTGCGGCCGCGGTCGTTCGAGAGGTCTGTTCGATCCGGCGGCCGCACATCGGTACCGCTATGGGTAGGGTGCTGGCCTGCTCGGAGGGGACATTCGGTACGCAGAAGTGTGATCCTGGCGTCGCGAAAGCTGAAATGTGATCTGGACGTGCCAGAAATGACACCGAGAACACGTCCGCGGGTATGGCGGAATTGCGTTTCTGCGATATCATCGAGTAAGCACCGCCTCTTCCTTTCGAGGTAGTGGTGGTCACCGCCTCTTCCTTCTCTGGGTTAGTGGTGGTCAGGAAGCTGGGAAGCTTCCACAACCGCATAAACGGACAGCCCCCGATGCCGCCAAGCCCTGGGGGTTGTTCGCTGTCTAGGGATAGTTCATGCGCCGACCGCAAGCTGCTCGATGCGACGCAACGATCCGGCCGCTTCGACTTCGAGAAGTCTTAGCTGCTCCGGATGCAGCTTGTCGCTGATGTAGTCCGGTATGTCCAGTCCGTGTGTGATGGCCAGTATGAGCACGGAGTAGTCCCCAGCAGGGATTCCGAGTTCGGCGGCCCGATCCTCGTACACCTTGTGCTGCTTGAGGGGAGCACGAGTCGCGATGTGTCCGCGAGGTCCCTTGTTGTGCTGTGCCATGAGGAAAGACTAGAACCAATCTGTAACTGATACGGGTAGGCGCGCTTGTTCGGTGTGTCGCGTGTGGTTGATGTTGCCATGGAGTTCTGTGGGATTTTTCGGCGGCCCGCGTCACGGGCCGCCGCCGGCCCGTCCAGCGACGAGCCCGATGGGGTGTTACTAAGGCTTCACCGAAGGCGGATCCTGGGTGTGTCGGCGCCGGCTCGTTCGAAGGCGTTCTCGTGTCGGAGTCGGTTCGAAACTTGAGGAGCGGATGGAGATGCTTAGCGCTCATGCTCTGAAATGCCGGGTGCAATCATGTGTGATTGAACGAGGGGGAGGGGTGGGGCAGCCCACGCGTGAGCTGCTGCCTCCGCAGCGCACTGTCGTGTGACGAGGAGAGGAACTTGTGGACAGTGGACGGGGGGGAGGGGGGGAGGGTCATCGGAAGGATCCGGAAAGGAAAACTCGATGTGGCCTCTTGTCGAATGCGTCTCGAACGGGGAGAACTTTACGTTTCGTGTTCGCGGGCGAGTCGTGACGGGACTTCGGTTGGCGCGAGGTTCATCTGCGTGCAATGCCGCGGTTAATGCTCTTCATCGCAGTTACGCAAAGGATTTCGTTCGGCAGGTGGGGCAGCAAAGTCGCGTGTTGTTCGACTTCCGCCAGTGCAATGTTCGGGTCGACATATCGGGAGAGAAGTGCACTTGCGTTCGAACGGGTGCTGTGTGTTTCGTCAACATGTGTTCCTCGGGGTCAATGGCTCCACAGTGCCAAGAGTTCGGCCCGAAGGCTGGGGGAGCGAACATAGTGGTTAGACCTCAGTTGTGCGCTGGGATGCCCAACGTCGGCGAGACGCTTTTCGACGTCCGCAGCAGGAAGCGGCACTAGATCGTTGCGAACGCGGAGAAAGCAGTGAAATTGGCTGGGGGAGAGGGGCATTCTTTCCTGATTGGATATCACGGCAGCGGGTGGCAGTAGCAATTCGTCATCCATGGAGACGCGAATGACGACGTCCCCGCGTGCAATGCTGCATGGCTTTTCGATTGTGAGCGTTTCGAGTCGGTATCTCGCTGTCGGATCGACCGAAAGCTCCTTCATTGAAGGCTTTTTCACAGGTGGGGTGCGCGTGTGAGGATGGCTCTCGTGGCGCCTGATGAATACTCTGTTGGTCGGAGTTGGAAGAAAGTCGTTGTCGAGGTTCTGAATTCGTCCTGCGATGCCGGGGATGGGTACGGCTCGCCCGGTTGCCCATTCGCGTTCAGCGTTGTCGATGAATGTCTGGTCTACGGTGGTGGTTTCGTCGATGTTGTTGATGAATGCGCGACTGTCGGCGACCACTTGAGGGTCATCGGAAATGATGACCGCCTCATGGGAGAATATGGAGTTTTCGGAAGCATTCGCCGAGCCGATTACAGCTCGTTGGTTCGTCACGATGACCTTGGCGTGCAATGCTGACGACGAGAGGATGCGAACGCCCTTGCTGAGGTAGTGCGAAAGAACGACAGGTGAAGTGGCGTGGGCGCGGATCGCCGCGGTTGAAGCATTGACGACCAGAAGGTCTCCACTGCGAAGTGGAAGTAGTTCAGGCGCAAGGTGTCCAAGGTAGGGGACAGCGGCATAGCGTGGGCCTCGCGTGCGGATTGCGCGAGTGATGTGTGGCCACGGGTTCGGTCCGTGGAAGCTGGTCCCCATAACCTAGAACGGTAGCGCGAATCGGGCCCGATTTATGGCGCCTGAGTGAAGTTGCTGTTGTTCTGCGTCACCTCCGAAGCAGAAGCATCGTCCGGATGTCTGTCGTGGAGGTAGTGGAACGGTGTGGCGATCACCCCCGCGGGGCCAGGCGATGTGATTTTCCAGTGCTACTGCAACGCTGTCGATTCGGCGTGCGAATCCGATACGGGACAGTGGCAGTAGTAGGGCGGACGTGCCGGGGAAGGCGTCTGCCGCCCGTTCGAACAGCGCCCTGCACAGTTCACCGGGAAACTCTCCGCCTGAGCGATCCCGCCGAGGTAGGGTGGGCGTGGTGGCTCGTGATGGCGCTCGAAAAAGGAACGTGCAGAGAGCTTCTCAAGCTTGCAGTGGAGGTCGATTGGCGTGGTCTTCATGAGCTGGTGAACCCATGCGTTGCGTCGGGAAGCCGGTTTGTTTGCTTGAGGTTGAGGTTCGCCTACTGCTCTCGGGTCGTCGCTCGTCCCGAGTTCAGGTGAGGTGGCGGCTGGGAGGCGTCAGCGTGGCTTCGACGCCCCATCAGGTAAAAGGCGATAGTGGCCGGCGTGATGGTTGCGAGCGCAACGTAGGACATGGCACTGACTGGAGACGGTGCGGGGAAGAAGATTCCGTTGAGATAGATCCATGAGGTTGCGACGGCACCGGCGATCAGTGCTGCGATTGTCACGGCGGTGGCTGCGCGCTCGCGGAAGAGGAGCCCCTCGCTGCGGCTGGAGCTACAGTCGCCGAATCTCCACAATCTGCGATTGCGGCCAGCCCGCTAATCGTCATCAGTCTCCTGAACTACGAGATCGCCAAAGATGTCGTTACAGAAGCAGATTCGATTGCCGGAAAAATCATCGTCAACACCGCAACCGGTACGCCGGAGGAAGCGAACCAGTTCGCCGAGTGGATCGCAGGGCGAGGCGCTCGGTACCTCGACGGAGCCATAGCTGCATACCCGGAGGACATCGGAACCGAAAGTTCAGGGATCAACTATTCCGGAGACGAGGACGTGTGGGAGGACGTCCAGAGCCTTCTGACACCCATCGCCGCCCAATCACGATATGTCGGAGCCCGTCCCGGTGCCGCCAACGTGATCGACGCGGCCATGGCAGGCGCATTCTTCAACGTCGCGCTCGGTGCCTTCCACGAAGCAGCAGCGTACGTGCGGTCCGAGGACGTCGCGATCGCGGAGATGCGCCACAGTTTGCACCTGTGGACCGACAAACTTCTCGAACTCCTTCACGAAGCACTCAAAGCGTTCGAATCCGGAGAGTACGAGACCGATCAGGCAACCTTGAACGTATACGCAGCCGCAGTAGAAGCCTGGCAACAATCGATGCAGCGAGCAGGCCAACGCGCCGCTCTGATGACGGCGAATCTCGACAACTTGCAACGTGCATGCGCAGCCGGGCACGGGGACAAGGGCATCTTCGCCCAAATCGAAACACTCTCCGCCAACCCTCAATCCGCAATCTAAGGAGACATCAATGACAACCATGGCCAATCACCTCACCGCCCTGCCCTCGACAACAACAGTCGACGAGATCGTCGACGTGATCCACCGCGACGGCGGTGTCATCGTCGAAGATTTCCTCGACACCCCCCAGCTCGACGAGCTGCGCGCCCAACTTGGCCCCGTCCTTGAAAGCACCGGCTACGGAGAAGAGGGACTGTAAGAACAACGGTGTAACTCTGAAAGGAGATACGCCACTATGACTGACGTGATTGAACGTGAGACAGAGACGAACTCGGCTCAGCCGGGTATCAGCGATGCGCGGCTCAAAGAGCTGGTCGAGCAGGCGCGAGCCGAAGGGCTGCAGTTGACCGGAGATGGTGGATTGCTGTCGAAGCTGACCAAGCTAGTCGTGGAGTCCGCGCTCGAAGGCGAGATGGACGACCACCTCGGATACGGCAAGAGCGACCCGGCAGGCAGGGGCAGCGGCAACTCCCGCAACGGCAGACGAGCCAAGAACGTGTTGACCGAGGCCGGCCCGGTCGAACTCGAGGTGCCCCGTGACCGGGATTCCTCCTTCGAGCCGAAGATCGTGGCCAAGCGGCAGCGTCGGCTCTCAGGCGTGGAGGACATGGTGATCTCATTGTCGGCCAAGGGTTTGACGACCGGTGAGATCGCTGCACACCTGGCCGAGGTGTACGGAGCTGATGTGTCCAAGCAGACGATCTCGACGATCACCGAGCGGGTGATGGAAGGCATGGCCGAGTGGCAGAACCGGCCGTTGGATCCTGTGTACCCGGTGTTGTTCATCGACTGCATCCACGTCAAGATCCGCGAGGGCAACGTCGCTAACCGGCCGATCTACGTCGCGATGGGGGTGACTGTCGACGGCACCCGCGACATCCTCGGATTGTGGGTCGGTGAGCACGGCGACGGGGAGGGAGCGAAGTACTGGCTTCGGGTGTTGTCCGAGCTGAAAAACCGTGGTGTGCAGGATGTTCTGATCGTCGTGTGCGATGGTCTCAAGCATCTACCCGACTCGATCGAGCAAGTGTGGCCACAGACCATCGTGCAGACTTGTGTGGTCCATCTTCTCCGTAACACCTACGCCTATGCCTCCCGCAAGGACTGGTCCGAGATCGCCAAGGACCTCAAACCCGTCTACACGGCTCCGTCGGAGCAGGCCGCGCTCGACCGATTCGCAGAGTTCAGTGACAAATGGGAGAAACGCTATCCCGCGATCATCAGGCTCTGGACTAACGCCTGGGCTGAGTTCGTGCCGTTCCTACAATTCGACAACGCCATCCGGCAGGTCATTTACACGACCAACGCCATCGAGAGTGTCAACGCTCGAATCCGCAGGGCTGTCAAGGCCCGTGGACACTTTCCGACCGAGGCCGCGGCCTTGAAATGCGTGTATCTGGCCATCATGAGCCTCGATCCCAAAGGCACCGCCCGCAGGCGCTGGTCCAACCGATGGAAGGCAGCACTGAATGCCTTCGAGATAACGTTCGACGGACGGCTGTCTGCCGGACGAAAGTAGTTAGAAACCAATCAATTACACCGTTTTCTGGACAGACCCGGAGAAGACGAATTCTTCGCCGGAACCCAAACGCGAAGAGCAGGAGGGCTGTTCGGTCGGATCGACCTCATGCCCGAGATCGCGCTCCACCCGCTCTACTACGGGGCCGCCAAGAAGATCCTTCAGGTGCCCCTGTCCGTCTGGGTCGGAGACGACCAGATCGAAATCACGCCTGATATCCAGATCGGTGTCACTCAGGCAATCGAAATCCACCCAGGGCAGGGTGCCCAGCGTCTCCATCGAGACGACACGAGCTTTCTGTGGCGCCACCCCGACTACGGACGCGAGGGCCGACTGCAGATCATGGTGGCGGTCAGCGATTTCACAGCAGAAAACGGCGGCACCCTCGTCATACCCGGAAGCCATCGGTGGGACGACCAACGAGGCCCGAAACAAGCCGAAGCGGCGCCGACCGTAATGCGGGCCGGTGCTGCCCTCATCTGGACCGGTTCTACGTACCACGGCGGTGGTAACAACTCGTCCGAGGCGCCACGGACCGGCTTGACGATGGCATTCGACCTCGCCTGCTTACGTCAGGAAGAGAACCAATACCTGTCAATCCCGCGTGAAAAACTGCTTGATCTTTCCGAAGAGGTACAGCGACTGCTCGGCTGGGGGTCCGGAGCGAACCTGATGGGTTACGTCGAACGGGGCGGTCAGATGATCGACGCACACGTTCTCCTCGAAAACGGCGCCGTCGAACTCCCGACTGCCCGCTGAACTCTAGAACCTGCACGGTTGTCACCCGCAACCCAACTCGCTCAGTAGTTTCTGGGGTTCGAATCGAGAAATAGCCCGTAGCGTGACCGTCTGCGTGCCATCCGTAAACCTACTGGTGGTCAAGCAGATACGGGAAGACTGGTGGAAATCGCTGGACTGGCCGGGCGCGAGGAGGGCCATTATTGGCAGCAAAGTGATGGGTCTCCACGAGTGGTTCGGCGATTTTTTGCGGGATCCGGCTCCCGCAAACGAGTTCGGGTGTAGCAGTCGTCCGCTGGACGCCTGTACCCCTCACCGCTGGTGAACCCTCCCTTTTTTGGTTGCCGGTCTGGCGGGCCCCGCCATGGGTTTGGTGGTGGTGTGTTCGGGCATTCGTGAGTTGTTGACAAGTGGAGATCGGGGTTTTGCCGTTTTTCGTCGTGTGCCGTCACGGTCTCGTGGGAGTGCGTGTGAGGTGTGGGATGGATGTCGTACGAAGCGCTGCTGTCGGTGATGGGTGGTTTCCTCCGCTCGATGCGGCTGCCGAAGCGTTGCAGGATCTGTATCGGGTGTTGAATCCGGCCGGTCACATCGAGAAGTATCTGAACCGGTTGTGTGAGCATGCGGTGGAGTTGATCGAGGATGCGGACATGGCGGGGGTGACGGTTCTCGATGAGGAGGGTGCTGCGTCGACGGCGGCGCGCACGTCCCGTGAGGTCGTCATGGTGGACGAGCTGCAGTATCGGTCGTGGGCGGGTCCGTGTATCGAGGCCGCGGAGAGCGAGCAGATCGTGGTGGCGGACCGCACGACTGCCAGTGAGCGGTGGCCGGGTCTGGCGTCCGAGGCCCGGCGATTCGGGGTGCAGAGTTTCCTGTCGATTCCGTTGCCTGCGCTCGAGCCCGGGGTGCGTGCGGGTGCGGTCAACGTGTACGGCAGCCGTGCGGACGGGTTCGCCCGTTCTGAGGTGGCGTTGATGAATTTGTTCACCACTGCCGCTGGGTATGCGATCGGCAGTACCGAACGCTACCGGGGTGCCCGGCAGTTGGCTCTGCAGCTCGAGCGTGCTCTCGATTCGCGGGCGGTGATCGATCAGGCGAAGGGGGTGTTGATGGCGGTGCACGGTGTCGATGCGGATGCGGCGTTCGCGATGCTGGTCGAGAGATCCCAACGCACCAACACGAAACTGCGGGCGGTGGCAGAGGATCTGCTGGCGAGTGTGCGCATCACCTAGAGATGACGAGGCCCCGCGAACGCGGCGATGGTGAGCTCTCCCGCCTATCGACGGCACGCCGCTTCGTGCCGTCGCAGCGTCCTGACCGGTCGATCGGAAGCTCTAGCTCTATGTGCGTTCGTCATCGGCTGAAATGATCATCTGACGTGCAACGTCCAGTAAATCCCTGGACTCACGACGTGCTGAAGCCTGGAGTTCGGAAAGCGCGGTCTCGGGGTCTGTATCTCGGCGGATCATCAAGATTCCGACTGCTCGTTCGATGTCGGCACGTGAGGCGATTCCTCGGCGCAGGGCGTTGGCGGCACGTTCGAGTCGATGGTCTGTTGCGATGGCATCGAGCCCCGCTCCCAGATATTCGGCGATGACGACGACGAGATCACGGTCCCGGTCCGTCTCTGCCACCGCTGAATGCGAGTACAGGTTCAGCGACCCGACCGGCACGTCGTAGTTGAACAGTGGTACCGCGAGAAAACCTTCCAATCCGGCGTTGCGCGCAGCAATACCGAGAGTGGGCCACCGTGTACCTAACTGCTCGACCGACATTCGGACCGACCGACCCGTACGCGATGCTGACAGGCAGGGTCCGTCACCGAGAAGATATTGCGTGCGATCGAATTCTTCTACACGTTCATCGGTAGGGGCGACGGTGAACGGTTCGCTGTCCAGGGATGCCGTGACACCGGCGTGATCAACACCGACAACCAGATCGACGGCGGCAATCGTGCATCGAATCATCAACTCCACGACTCGATCCGGGGAATCAGCCGGTATCGAGAGAGATTGTTCGAGGCGATCGATGAGTCGCGGCTCGCGACCCTGTGCTCGTACGAAGGCGGCCGACGGTCGCGCGCGCGGATGAGAACTGTCGAAGTTCATGATTTCTTGCCCGATCCGCGCGGTGGAAGTGGTCCACCAACGAAAAGTGGCACCGACGCGGCCGACTCGGCCGCGCGCCTGAGAAGTACCTCTATTCGGTAATCTCGACTTTACGCCGGATCGGAGTGACCAGGCGCCGTGTGTGTCCCGTGAAGGCGACTGAGGAGGTGCGTCCTGTGAATGCAGATCCGAGAGGAAGTCAGGACACACCCGAATTTCCCGACGAATCCGAAAGTGAGAGAGGGCGCCGCGCATCAGTCGAGTTGCCGATGACCGCGAAACTGTGTCGACAGTGTTTGAGGCTGGCGGAAGTTCAAGGGGCGGCGATCACAGTGCTCAGCAGCTCTTCGTCGAGGGAATTGATGTACGCGACGGACTCGGTGGCACAACATCTCGACGAACTACAGTTCACCGGCGGTGACGGTCCGTGCGTTGATGCATTTACAACTGAGCGACCGATGTTCTGCAACGACACTTCCAGTGATTCCGCCAATGACATCTGGCCGGGGTTTGCCAGCGAGGCAGACAAAGCCGGTGTCGGATCGGTGTTCGCCTTTCCGCTCAGGGGCGGAGGTGATGTCTTCGGTGTGCTCGAACTGTACCGTCTCGATCCCATTGGCCTCGACGACGAGCAGATCGAATTGGCGACTGCGAGTGCCGCTGCGATTTCGATGGCGATTCTTGCCGAACTTCCTGTCACCGGTGATCTGGACGCCGGGATGCTCGTCAATGCCTTTCACCGACCCGAGGTGAACCAGGCAGTCGGGATGATCGCGATCCAACTTCGTGTCTCGGTCGAAGAGTCGCTTTCTCGGCTTCGAGCCGCCGCGTACTCCTCGGGGAGGCCGATTTGGGAGATCGCCGCAGATGTCGTGAATCGGCGGATCCGATTCGCACACGGTGGTGACGACGGATGACATCTGATTCGGAAAGATCGCGCAATGTCTCTGCAGTACTTGACGATGGGAGCCCAGGATGAACACCCCCGCAATACAATTGAGCATTGCCGAGGTGACTCATCTTCTCACCACCGACTTCGATTCCCTGCGTGTACTCGAGACGATCGTTGAGCGATCGAGACAGAATCTGAGCGGTGTGTGGTGCGTCCTCGTCGTGCGAAACGGGGAGCAAGGTTATCTCGATGTGTTGGTGGAGTCGGCAAATGCCGAGTTCGTTCCCGACCGGACTCTTGCCATATCGGGTCCGGCTGCGCTGAGCGCTGAGAGCGGAGCGGTTGTGATGGTCGACAGCTTCAAAGACGTGGGGGAGCGGTGGCGGAAATTCGGTCGCTCAGGACTCGAACATGGGCTGGGCGGGTGCCGCTGCTTTCCGATGAGGTTGGGTCGGACATCGCTCGGATCACTCGTGGTCTTTACTCACGATTCGTGGCACAGCGCGGAGCGTAGTAATGCATACGGGCAGTCGATGGCAGATTTGGCCGCTCTGACTCTGTCCACGGACAGTCGTCAGGATCGTCATTCGCAGGTGGTGACGGCGGTCAAGAAGCTGATCGCGGTCCGCGGCGACGTGGAACAGGCAGTCGGCATGATCGCCGAACTCGACGGTATTTCGATCGAACTCGCAACTGCACGGCTGGCGGAGAACGCGCGGCGACGAGGGATCAGCGCCGCGGCGTACTCGTCGTTGGTGCTGGCGAACCCGGATGCCCGGTGAGGCAGAGCCTCCTAGGTGGCACGAGCATGAAGTGATCCTTACCGGGAAGTTTTCGTATCGTATGCACTCTCAGACCCGGTCGTGCAGTCGTTCCCGAAAGAGCTGTTAGACAACGTATTCGGATACAGAGATGCCTCGGGTCGGCAGGGCGTTCCCTGCCCGGTTGGTGTAGTGCACCAGTCGGACAGGGAACCTCAGCGTTCGTCGTCGAGCGGGGCGGGTGTCGATTGTTCGAGCAGATCTCCCTCGGGCGCCGGCCATGGGGTGTCGAGTTCCGTGGTGAGGGCTTCGAGGTCGACGGCATCCACTGCATTCGGGTCGGCTGGGATGGTTTGTTCGAGGTAGTCGGTGTCGGGTGTCGCGTCGAGGGCTGAGCGAATGCGGTTGTCTTCCATGGCGGTGGCCCTTTCTCTGTCGGGCGATCACGGACGTTTCTCTGTGTCGTGTGTGTTTTTCCGGCGTAGGTGGGCGTTGTCTGCGCGTAGCCGGGTGTTGTCGCGGCGTAGTAGGGCGGTGCTGTCTTCGAGTTCGAGGACTCGTTTGATGCCGACGAGGTTGATGCCGTCGGCGATGAGTTCTGTGATGCGGCCCAGACGAGTAAGGTCCTCGTCGTTGTAGCGGCGGGTACCGCCGCGGGTGCGGGCGGGGGTGATCAGGCCGTACTGTTCGTAGAGTCGCAGCGTGCCGGCGGTGAATCCGGAGAGCTCCGATGTCACCGAGATCGCGTACAGGCCAGGGGGTTCGGCGATAGCGGGGTTGCGCGCCATGATGGTCCTCCCATCAAAGAAATTTCGATATCTGCGGGCAAGCTCTTGATCCGATGTGTGTTTGATGATATACCAAATCTACAGCATCTACTGTAGAAGTTCGGTGGATGCGGTGGTGGTAGTCAGTGAACGGTTCCAGTGACTTTTCCTGGAGGTGACCGAAAATGTTGATGCGCACCGATCCTTTCCGTGACCTTGACCGCCTGACCCGACAGCTGTTGGGTACTGCTTCGCAGCCGGCGGTGATGCCGATGGATGCATGGCAGGAAGGTGAGCAGTTCGTCGTCGAGTTCGATCTTCCCGGCATGGACCCGGATTCACTCGACCTCGATGTGGACCGCAATGTGTTGACGGTGCACGCCGAGCGGCCGGTTCGCGCCAGCGAGGCGGAGATGATTGCCGCTGAGCGCCCGCGCGGGGTATTCAGTCGTCAACTGTTCCTGGGCGAGAACCTCGACACCGACAATATCGAGGCCGGCTACGACGCGGGCGTACTGAGGTTGACGATCCCGCTCGCGGAGCGGGCCAAGCCCCGCAAGATCGAGATCAGCAGCGCCGGGAACAGCAACGGGAGCAGCAAGGAGGTGGGCCACAAGCAGGAGAGCAAGCAGCTCGATGCGTGAACAGCACGCCGGAACAGTCCGCAGTCCACAACAGCAGGTTTCGAGAGGGTGCAGCGACAATGACTGGGGTCGATGACGTCGAGATCGACCGCATCGCCGAGTATGAGCGTGAAGTAGCCGGCAGGGGTCGGCGCGGCGACTCGGAGTGGGAGAGGCTGGGTATCCACCTCTGGCACGAACTGGAATATGCTGCCGTGGTGGAGGATTCGGATCGGATTCTCGCCGATGCGCTCACTCCGGCGGCGTGGGTGTTGCTCACCCGGATTGCCGGCTGCACCCTCGACCCCGGCTTGGTGGCCCCGCCGATCATGATGTCCCGGTATACGTATCGGGTTCCGGTGATGCGGCCTCGGGCGACCCAACGCTCCCCTCCACAGGGTTAGAGGCGTGGGCGGGTTTCTCGTTGCCCGGCCCTCGACGGCGCAGCGGGGGACCCTCGGGTGTGAGGACTTGCGGGCAGGGTCCGTGGGTTCTTGTGCGGTGGTTGCCGAGACGCTCACACACTGTGACGTCTTTTGTGAGTACCGAGCAGCAGCGGGTACAGGCCTTGGACGGCGAAGAGTGCGAGACGTGTGACCGGATCGGCAATCACCTTTTCCGGCGGGCAGCGTGAACGCGCACCGTGCAGAGTTTCGTCCGAACACAATGTCTACGAGTTATTTTCGACAAACGGTGAGGTGGCGTGATGGAGCGGTACAGGTTCACGTTCGCGGACGGATCGACCGCCGAAGAGTTCTTCGATTCGGACACCGAGGCGATCGTGGCGGCGACGGCAGCCAACGGCGGCAGCAGTGCGTGGCGGCGGTTGCCCGCCAGGAAAGCCGATACCGAGAATCACCGCGCTGTGTCCGCGATCGAGAATTCTGGCACGAGAAACTCCGGTCAGTTCCTTCCTCTCCGGTCTTGGGAACGAGCGCGACGGGCACTTCTCGGGGAAGTACGCTGCGAGCGAGTGGCACAGTGCCACTGTCCGATCTCTCGGCAGCAACGGTGATATCGGCGTTCGCGTCATACGTCGCACTGATGTGTGGTGTCGACGACCTGTGTTTGTCTCTGCCGGTGTCCGGACGAGTGACTGCTGCGTCGAGATCGTTGCCAGGCGCGATGTCGAACGTGGTTCCTCTGGTACTTCACGGAGTGGATGCATCGACCCCCTCCTCGGCGGTATGCGCTGTCGAGAGCGCACTGAGCGAGGCACTTCGGCACCAACGTTACCGCCGGGAGGACATGTCCGCTCTGCCTGACGGTCGACGGCAGTCAAGAGTGCAATCTTTCGGTCCGGTCGTCAACATCATGTTGTTCGACAGGACCCTGACCTTGGGCGCGGTACGAGGTCACGTCGAGATACTCACGACCGGACCGATCGACGATATCGCGCTGAACGGCTACCCCGGTCACACTGGGAACATTCGCGTCGATCTCGAGGCCAACGGTGCGCTGTACAGCTCTGCCGAGCTTTATGCCCATCATGATCGATTCGTTCGGTTTCTCGAGGCATTCGTCGACACGCCGCCGGATCATCCTGCTCCGCCCCTGTGGACGGATGCCGAGCTGGGAGCCACGAGTCCGGCGCGTGGCGAGCCTTCGATCGAGCCCAGAAGTCTTGATTCTCTTCTGCGTTCCGCAGTGCACCGCGCTGTCGATTCGGTTGCCATCACCGACGGTGATAGATCGTGGACCTACGGGCACCTCGATCGGATGGCGGGACTCTGGAGTCGGCATTTGAAGTCCGTCGATGTGGGCCCCGATGATGTTGTCGTCGTGGCGATCCCGCGATCCATCGAATCGGTCCTGGCAATGTGGGCTGTGGCGCGTGTAGGAGCCACATACGTACCGATCGATCCGGCCCACCACGCCGAACGGGTCGTGGACATGCTCGGTGTATGCAAACCAAAGATCGGGCTCACGACTTTCGGGATGCGGCATTCGTTGCCGTACGACCTCGAGTGGCTGTTCTTGGACCGTGACCCCGATACTTTCGCGCCGTCCTTCGACCCCGAGCCCGTGCATGCCGATCATCGGGCTTACATGATCTTCACCTCCGGCTCCACGGGCCGGCCCAAAGCGGTGTCGGTCACTCACCGTGGCCTGGCCAATTTGGCTACCGACATTCGCGAGAAATACGGGCTCGATTCACGCTCTGTCGTAATGCATTGTGCTTCAACCAGTTTTGACACCTCTGTCGTAGAGATGCTCGCTCCCGCTCTGTTCGGCGCCTCGTCGGTGATCTGCCCACCCGAGACCGTTGGTGGATTCGAGCTGGAAGACCTCATCTGCCGTCATGCCGTGACACATCTACTCGTAACACCTTCGGCGCTCGCAACATTGGCTCCGGAACGGGTGCCCGGCTTGAAATTCCTGATAGTCGGTGGCGAGAAATTATCGCACGAACTGATGCGCCGGTGGGCGCCGTTCGTGCGTGTTCGAAGCGCGTACGGCCCTACCGAGGCGACATGCAGTGTCACCATCACCGACGTCTTGAACGTCGACGATCGTGTGACACTCGGGCGGCTCATGCACGGAGTCGAGGCGGTGGTTCTCGACGCATCGCTCGAGCCGTTGTCCTCAGGGGCCGCGGGGGAGCTCTACTTGTCGGGGCCTGGTTTGGCCAGAGGGTACGAGGGTGGAGCGGGGGAGACGGCTGCGCGTTTCGTTGCGTCCACACTTTCAGCGGGGCATCGTATGTTCCGAAGCGGCGATCGGGTCCGATGGACAGACGACGCCCAACTCGAATTCCTCGGTCGCACAGACGATCAGGTGAAGGTGCGTGGGCGCCGAATCGAACTCGGTGAGATCGATTCCGTCCTGTACGGCCACCCGTCGGTCGAGTTCGCCACGACGTTGGTCCGCGATCTGGCCAATGGTTCGCCGGCGCTGGTGAGTTACGTGAAACTGCACACGGGAATCTTGGACTCGGATGCGAGTATCGAACGCCTTCTGACACAGAAATTGCCGGAATACATGGTCCCGGTCGTCGTGATTCGCCTCGACGCGGTTCCGCTCACCACGAACAAGAAAGTCAATCGGGGCGCGCTCCCCGCTCCCACCTTCGAGCGGAGAGAATCGGTACGGGTCGCAACACCGATCGAGTCCCGCATCATCCGTACCTACGAGGAAGTGCTCGGGGCCACCGAGATCGGCCACAGCGATTCGTTCTTCGGTCTCGGGGGAGACTCATTGTCCGCAACTCGAGTGATCGGCCGCCTCAACGCTGATTTCGGCATAAACCTCGGTGTTCGTGATCTGTTCGACTCGCCGAGCGCCGCCGCGCTCGCGAGTTCCTTCGGCCAACACGTCGGGTGGGTGCCACCATTGGAACAGGCCGTCGACGCCTCGACGCCGCTGCTTTCACCTGCACAGGAATACATCGGTCGAGAACTCACCTCGCCTGCTCTGTACAACCTGCCCTTCACAATTCGCGTGCGTGGCAGACTCGACCACGACGCGTTGGCTTCGGCCGTGCAGGACGTAATGGTCAGGCACGAAACACTTCGAACCGTGTATCCGGATGTCGCGGGTTCGCCCCGCCCGCTAGTGGTGAATCCGGACCGGATTCCGCGCGGACTTCAAGTGGTCGAAGGGAATTCGAGCGATGCAGAATCGATCGTTCACCAGACGCTCTCTCGGGGTTTCGATGTGCGTTCCGAGATCCCCATTCGCTTGATCGTGTGTGCATACGGTCGGGACGATCATCTGTTGGCGGCGGTTGTCCATCACATTGCGGCAGATGGATGGTCTCTCGCCATCCTCGCGCGCGACTTGTCCGTCGCGTACGAGGCTCGCGCGCGGAACACGCACCCGACGTGGTCGGAGACCGCGGTGCGGTACTCGGACTACGCCATGTGGCGCACGGAAATTCTGGGAGCGCACGAGGCGCCTACCGAGCTCGCTGTCGGTCAACTCGAACATTGGGCGGCGGTTCTCGACGGGGCGCCGAGCGAGATTTCTCTGCCACTCGACCACACTCGACCCTTGATGTGGACATTCGGGGCCGGGCGAGTCGAATTCTTGGTCGATCCGGAGACTCATCGCGGGTTGACTACCTCTGCAAAGCGAGCCGAGACCGGGATGTTCACTGTCGTTCACGCCGTCCTGACGGCGACACTGAGTGCTCTGTCCGGTGACCACGACATCATCGTCGGTAGCCCGGTCGCAGGCCGCGGCCATCCGAAACTCGACGACCTCGTGGGCATGTTCGTGAACACACTCGTCCTACGCACACGCGTCGACGTTTCGGCGGATTTCGACGCTCTTGTCGCCGAGTGTCGCCGAGTAGAACTGTTGGCCCACGATCACAGTGACGTGCAGTTCGAGCGGCTGGTCGACTACCTCGATCCTCCTCGTCACACATCGCTGCACCCGTTCTTCCAGGTGGCATTGTCGTTCGAGAACTTCCCTGCCGCAGTGCTCGAATCCGACGGGCTTACCTTCGAGGTCACGCCGCGGCCACTCGACATCGCCAAGTGTGACCTTCATTTTCACTTTGCCGAAACGTTCGACGAAACCGGTGAACCCGCCGGGATCGAGGCGGCACTCGTCTACTCCTCCGATCTCTTCGACGCAGCCACCGCCACCCTCTTCGCCAAGACCCTGTCCGCAACCGCAGATGCTCTCGTGAGGAGTCCGGATGCACCGCTGCTCGCGCTGGACACGAGATCGTGACGGTCAGCGTGCGGTGTGTTCCGGAGTGCAGACATGCTTGTGAATCTCCCGCGAGAGTTCCGCGACGGTCTCGGTCAGTGCCGTGTTCGCCTCGATCAACTGTCGGAGTTGATTGGTGTTGTCGAGAGTGTGAACCGCAACTTCACTACTGATGGCGTCCGCCCGTTTCGCCGAGATCAACAGAATTGCTCCCTGCATGCCGGCAAGCATCGACAAAAATAGATTCAGCAGAATGAACGGGTAGGGATCGAAACCGGTATTGCCGTTGAACCCTGCCCAGATACCCATGATCGCGACGAAGACGAAGACGAACGGCCACGACCCCATACCGTTGCGGACCACATCGGCCGCACGTTCTCCGCGGGTCAGCTCCGAACCCGTACGGACTGCGGGATGCAGATGCCACCGATTCTTGTTTCCGAGTCTCATGGTTCTGCGTCTCATGGTTTACCATTGTGCGCTTGCCGCTGGTCGTGTTCAGTTCAGGTCGACCATCCTCGGTGTTCTTTCGGTCACGAGCGCGGTCTCCCCGCAGCGTATCCACCGTCGACGACAAATTCTGTGCCGGTGGAGTACGTCGCTTCGCTGACGATGAAGCGCACTGTCGATGCTATCTCGTTCGGACTTCCGAGACGCGGGATAGGCTGATCGGCGACGAAGGGTAAACCGCCGAAATCATTTGTCGCTGAGCCCTGTATCGGTCCGGGGTGCACGGAACATACTCGCACGTTGTTACCGCACAGGTCGAGGGCCGCCGCCTTGGTAAGTCCTCGAAGGCCCCATTCGCTGGCAACGTAAGCACCCATTCCCTGGTATCCGGTCAGACCCGCTGTGGAGGAGATGTTCACGATTGCACCTCCGCCCGCGGTTGTCAGGGACTTTGCAGCACAGTGTATTCCGAGCCATGCCCCGTACAGGTTGGTATTGAGGACATGTTTGAACTGCGTGGGGCGTTGTAGTTGCACGCTTCCCGACTCGATGATTCCGGCATTGTTGACGAGGACGGACAGATGTCCGAAAGTTGACTCGGCTGTGTCGATGGCGGATTCCCAACTCTCCGGTTGTGTCACGTCGAGACGCTGGAACGCCACGCGGTCACCGAGTTTCGATGCTGTGGCGTTTCCTTCTCCTTCGAGGAGGTCGCCGATGAGGACTCCGAAGCCTTCTTCGGACAGGGCTTTGGCGATGGCCGCACCGACCTGGCTCGCTCCTCCGGAAATGAGAGCGCTTCTTCCGTTGTGGTCGGTCATGCGTAGCCCTTCAGTTGAAGTTGTCGGCCTTGCTGTCGAGATAGCTGATGATGCGTTGCCGCGCGAGTCGTTCGCTGAGTTCAGGTCGGGCTTGCGGCGTTGTCCAGGACAGATCGTCGAGGCAGCCTGTCACGACGATGTTGATGCATTCCGCCGAGATGAGTCCCTTGAACTCCGCGGCGAGTCGATTGACTGTGGTGGAGTATTGGTTGCGGTCCGAGGGCGAGTTCGGTGGTGATTGGGGTTCGAGGTGCGTTGTCACGTGTTCTGGTCCTTATGGCGGGTGGGGGACGGCATGATCAGCAAGGGGCAGGACGCTGTGTGCATGAGACGGCGACTCGTCGAGCCGAGTAGCATCGACGAGAATCCGCCCCGTCCTCGTCGTCCGACGAGTACGAGTTGTGCCGATTTCGATTCGATTTCCAATTGTCTTGCAGGATTGTCACGTACGACGACACATCGAACGGCGACGTCGGGGTACTCCTGCCTCCACCCCGCAAGCCTTTCCGCCAAGACCGCATGCTCGGCGGTTGAGATCGTGTCCCAGTCCGGCGATACACCGTCAGGGTCGGAGCGAAACACGGTTGTAAGGTCGGAGTCGCTCCAGGCATGGACTGCAGTGAGCTCCACTCCGTGGAGTGAAGCGGTCTCGAACGCTTCGGCAATCGCGGGTTCGCTGTTCTCTGTCCCGTCGATACCCACCACTATCGGGCCGCTCATTTGCGGCTGTTTCGAATTCGGGACGTTTCGGATGACTGCGACAGGCACGTTCGAATGGAGTACCACTGCCGCGCTGACGGAGCCGAGTATCGCGTCGGCGAATTGGTTGAGCCCGTGTGATCCGACGACAAGCATTGCAGCCGTGCGGGATTCGTTGAGGAGTGTTTCTACACCGTTTCCGAATCTCAGCTTGTCGACGATCTGTAATTCTCTGTCTCCTAGCGTCGCTGCGGACAGCAGCGCCTCGGAACGAGCTGTGGAGAGTCGTTCGCGACCAACAGTTTGTTGGTTTGGAAACCGTGGTGCACCGAGTTTGACAGCACCGCCGAAAGTGGATGCTTCGTCAGGCATCACGGACAGTAAGTGGAGCGGTCGAGTGCGAAGTACGGCTTCTCGGGCCGCCCATCGGACTGCGGACAGTGCTGGCGCCGACCCGTCGACACCCACCACGATTGGTGCTCCGCGGTTCATGACGTTTCCTCTGATTCGATATGCCGTGTGGTGCGAACGGCCTCGCGGATCGACTCAGCCCAGGAGCGAACCGAAGCCCAGTCCCGGAAGTCGCCTTCGGGCGCGTGAACGACTCGTACGGCCACTCGTTCACGGACCCCAATCTTTCGCGGTCGAGTTTGCCTGCGAACGATTTGTGTTCGACGGCACCGGTTTTCTCCATCAAGGTGGCGATGTCGGATGGAACACCGGTCGTGGATTCGCCGGAACCGATCGGTCCCGAGGAGAACAGCCAAACCTGGCGAAGCCGCAATGCATCCGAGAAGCGTTTGGTGAATTCCTCTGCGTCCTTCATCCAGTGACCCATATAGATCGCGCTCCCGAGGACTATCGTGTCGTACTCGGTGAGTTCGAGAACGTCGTCAGGATGGCGGCGGTCGGCGTCCATTCCGCCCTCTCGCAAGGATTTTGCGAGATAATCCGCGATTTCGCTTGTTGAACCGTGGCGGCTTGCGGCCGTGACCAGTGTCTTCATCCAATGCTCCGCTCGGGAATCAACAGGGCGATTGCTTACGTGCACTCGCCGTGCTCGGGTGATCGTGATTCGAATTGTGCCGGAGTCAGGACGTCCTGGTCAGGGCCGCGAGGTGCACGAAAAAGGGTCTTTCGGCCTTCTGGTCCGTGTGCAGTCGGCACCTGTGGTGGTGGTTGTTGTGGGCTAGCGTCGACGGCAGGTAGCGACTCGACCGGTACGGCTGCTCAGGAGGCGCACAATGAACTCGCAAAGGTTTGCGCGGTTGGTGAGCGCAACAGGGGAGACAGTGGCGGTGATCGGCGAGAATGTCGATGCCAGGTCGTTCCCGGTAGGGGTGTGGTTGTTGACAGACGGTCGGCATGTGGTGGTCGTTGGTGAAGGCGGACCGCTTTCGGCGGAGGCGGTAGACGGGAAGGCTCTGATTGCGGCGGTGCATGCGCGATGGCCTGGCGCTGTCGTGTTGGAGAGGTTGTCTGCATCGGAGAACGCAGCTGATCCCCGTGCCTACTCGGCCAGATACGTCGAGGTTCGAGAGGACGGTTCGCACGGCGAGCCCGCCTATGCGGATCTGACCGACGCAGGATTCGCCCTCGATCCGCCAATTGACGTCGAGTGACGGGATCGCTGCTCAGATTTCGTCGGTGTCCGAAGCTGCCCGCGATGTAGACGCCACGTTCACCGAGGAACTTGCAGCAAGGGTGTAACTTGTGGCGTGTATCGAAAGTTCTATCGGTGGGACATCTTTCGTCTCCGATGTCACGGTCACATCCGAATGGGTGCACTGTATTCGAAGGCGGTGGCCACGGTAATAGATCGTGAAGGCGAGTTCATCCAGCTCGAGGGGTAATTGCGGATGCAGCCACAGAGTATTGTCCCGGAAATCGAGTCCGGTGTAGCAGCGTTCGAGAATGTCAATCGCTCCCGCCATCGCGCCCAGATGTATGCCTTCTCTTGTACTTCCGCGCTGTGCGTCGGACAGATCCGCGGCCAGAGCATCGCGGAGCATCGCCCACGAGTGTGATCGATTGCCCCGTACAAGGACCCAGGTGTGGGAAATCCGGCTCAGTGTCGAACCGTGTGTGGTGCGCTCCAAGTAGTAATCGATCATTTCAGGTATCACGGAGGGATCGAACTCGTATCCAAGCCGTGTGATCAACTCGGTCAGTTCCTCCGCTGTGAAGACGTAAAGCAGCATGAGGATGTCTGCTTGTTTCGAGGCCTTGTAGTGGATGGGCGAATCTCCCTCGGCCTCGAGAATGAGATCCAGGCGGCCGATGTCCCCGTATCGTGACCGGTAGTCGGCCCAATCCAGTTCGGTCAACGCGCCGAAGCCCTCGAATTGGCTGATCAGGCCGTTGTCGAGGAAGGTCAAGCGCAGCCGCCTGCTCATTCGGTCCCACGATGTGAGTTCTTCTTCACTCACATCGATGCGGCCGGGAAAGTAGCGGTTATCGTTCCGGAGTACCCGAACGGCGTCGACTGCGCGCATGAGCGACCACTCCGTCATGACGTTCACATAAGCGTTGTTGTCGATCCCGGCGCCGGGGCGGTCGGGGTAGCCGTCATGGAATTCATCGGGACCCATGACTCCGCGGATGTCGTATCTGTCGCTGCTCGCGTCGTATTCGGACTTTGCCATCCAGAAACGCGCATTCTCGATGAGGAGATCGACCCCGTGATGGGCAAGAAATTCCAGGTCGGTAGTCATCTGCCAGTAGTGCCAGACATTGTGGGCGATCGCGAGGTTGACATGCTGCTGACGACGAGAGTGATCGGGCATCCAGTGGTCGGATCTCGGGTTGAAGAGAAATGTCGGTGTTTCCTCTCGTCCGTCGCTGCCACTTTGCCAGGGAAAGAGCGCTCCGGCTAGATTCAGTCCACGCGCGTTTCGGCGCGCCTGGGACAGTCGTCTGCACCGATAGAGCAACAATGACGATGTCAGCTCGGGAAGCCGACGCGTCAGGATGGGCACAACGAACAACTCGTCCCAGAAGACGTGGCCGCGGTATGCCTCGCCGTGGAGTCCGCGAGAGGGAACTCCGACGTCCAGATCTGTCGTGTGGGTCGACAGTGTCTGAAGCACGTGGAGGAGTGAGACGTTGGTCGCGAGAGCCGTGGAGTCCCTGGCCGCGAGAGTGATGGCAAATCGGTGCCAGACTCGATCCCAAGCGGAGCAGTGGCGTCGAAACAGTATCTCGTGAGTCTCTGCTTCTCGAACTCGCTGCCACGCTGCGGACTTCGGATCGAGTGTCGATCGATCGCGCGAGGTGAAGAGCGCTGATGTCTTCTCTACGTTGGCCGGTTGATCTCGGCTGATTCGGCAGCGGACGACCTGCATGATTCCGGAGTGATCTGTGCTCACGCGACGGTTGCGCTGCGTTACGGCTTCTTCGCTGTCGACTAGGCGCAGGCGCTCGGCCTGGGTGACTTGGATGTGGGAGCGAGTGGTCTGGACCGTTGCGGAAATGCATTGGTCGTCGATGGTGTCCAACGAGACGATATCGAGATGGTTCCCGGCCAGAGTCGAATAATCCGGAACATTGTTGTTCACAACATTTGTGGTGATGCCGGACGTGACGTCGATTGTTCCCTCCCAGTTCTCGGCCGCGACAGTCATGGTGATCGCGGCGAGGTGCGGGTCGTCCATCGACACGATTCTGCGTTGTCGAATTCGAGTGACGCGACCGCGCGTATCGCTGAACACGCTTTCTCTGGAACAGATTCCGTGCGCGAGATCCAGGCTTTCATGGTGGTGAGTGACAAGCGTTGATTTCTCGTCGAGCCGTTCTCCGTCGGGACCGGTCACGACGATTGTCGTCCAGTCCGGCAGATTGACCATGCTTTCGTCCTCGCGTGAGTGTCCGTCCACGTCCGAGGTGAGTCGGTTATAGCACCCCGCGACGTATGTACCGGGATAGTGGATGCCATCGTCGTGGCACTCCGACAACGCGCCCCTAGTGGCAAAGAAGCCATTTCCCACGGTCGACATGGTCTCGCGAAGGCCAGTGGCGCTCGGGTCGACCCCACGATATTCGAGTGTCGAGTCGGTCTCGTTTCCTACACCACAGAGACGGCATCCAGGATCGTGGTTGTCGCCTTCGCGTGCTGTAGGTCTGACGAAGCGGAAGTCGATCTCGCCGATGTCCGTGACTGCGAGTTCGGCGCCGTTCTCGGTCAGAGCGTGAAGATGTTCACTCGAACCAAGTCCGATTGGTAGACCGAATCCACCGGATCGGGCTGCGCGGATTCCGGCGATCGAGTCTTCGACGACGACGCATTCGGCGGGCGGAATCGCAAGCCTCCGTGCGGCTTCCCGATACGTGTCAGGGCTTGGCTTGCCGTCCAACCCGAGTAGTGCAATGTCGCCGCCGTCGAGTCGGATGTCAAAACAGCTCGAGAGACAGGCAACTTCCAGCACTCGTGGCGCGTTCTTACTTGCCGAAACCAGGGCTGTACGTACGCCGGCGGCGCGTAGTTGCCGGATCCACCTTACCGTCGGGGCAATGACCCCGACTCCTTCTCGCTCCAGTTCCGCGAGGAAGAAACGATTTTTACGTTCGAGCAGGTTCTCGACCGTCGCGGAGCCGACGAGATCATCTGGAGTCCCCAGGGGGAGTTCAATGTTTCGAGAGTTGAGGTATGACCGTAGACCTGCATTTCTCTCCTTCCCATCGATGAATTCTCGGTAGCTCTCGTCATCGAGTTCCACGTTCCCGACGCTGCCACTCTCGCTCAATTCGTGAAACAAGCAACCCCACGCCGCTCGATGCGTTTGTCGGGTATCGGTAACCACTCCGTCCATGTCGAACAAGACCGCTCGAAATACTTGTCCACCAATGACTACCGAGGCGTGTTCGGAGTTCTCGGGGCGCCAGATACTCATGGCATCAGTACTGCTGCACCTGTGACTCGATCGGCCGCCAGGTCTTCCAGCGCGCGATTCGCACGAGCGAGCGGATAGGGCGTGGTGTGGACATCGAGGTGGTGATTGCCGGCGAATTCGAGGAACTCCAAAGCATCTCGCCTGGTATTCGAACTTACCGAGCGAACCTCGCGCTCGTAGAACAGATGTTTCTGGTAGTTCAGCACAGGTATGTCGGAGAGGTGTATTCCGGCGATGGAGAGGACACCTCCGCGGTCCAGTGCCTCGAGAGCGGTGGGAACGAGTTCGCCGATCGGCGCGAAAAGCATTGCCGAATCGAGTGGTTCGGGTGGACGGTCGTATGCGCCCTGTACCGAAGTGACTCCGAGACAGTGGGCAAGCTCGCGCGCGGGCTCGCTGCGCGTCATCACATGTACTTCCGCGCCGCGAGCGATGGCCACCTGGGCCGCAAGGTGTGCACTCGCGCCGAAACCGTAGATTCCCAGCCGCCCTCCCTCGCGTAGGTCTGCGCGCTCGAGCGCGCGGAATCCTATGATTCCCGCGCACAGGAGTGGTGCAAGCTCGTTGTCGTGGTATCCCGACGGAAGTTTGAGTGCGAATCTTTCTGACACAGACGTATATTCGGCGTACCCACCGTCGACATCCCAGCCGGTGTAGGTGGAGTTCGGGCACAGGTTCTCGTCTCCCCGTCGGCAGTAGCGGCATTCACCGCATGTCGAGTGGAGCCACGCAACCCCGACACGATCTCCCGGCAGGAACGCTTCGACAGATGTTCCGACTTCTTCGACGAGCCCGACCACCTCGTGACCGGGGACGATGTTGCGGCGGTGTACGGGCAGGTCGCCTTCGGCGACGTGAAGGTCGGTTCGGCACACTCCGCAGGCGAGAACCCGAACGAGTAGTTCATCGGCACCTATTGTCGGGCGTGGTACAAGTCTTCTGACGAGTGGGTGCGTCTCGACAGGGCCGGGTCTGTCGACGTGCCACGACATCATCCATTGTGCAGCGGGAACTCGGGGAGTCATCTCGTTCATCGGTGACTGTTGACGATCAACACCGGGCAGTGCGCGTCGTGAAGCACCTCTCGACAGGTGCTACCGAGGAGCATCCCACTGAATCCGCCACGACCGCGTCGACCCAGGACAACCAGTTGCGCTCGTTCGGTGTGATTCACGAGATTCCGCCCAGGCCTGTCCTTCACGACGACGGTGTTGACGCCGACATCTGGGTAGCGATCGGCGTAGCCAGCGAGACTTTCGGCGAGTAGCGCGCGCTCGGTGTCCTGACGAGCGTGCCAATCGACCTCCCTGAACTTCGAGAAAACTACGTCGAGGGCGACGTCGGACCATGCGTGGACCGCAACTAACTCCACGCCGCGAATGGAGGCTTCCTCGAAGGCGGTTGCGATGGCGGGTTCGCTGTGTACGCTGCCGTCGACCCCGACTACAACAGGACGAGTGGCGACATCCCCGTCGCCAGCGAGTCCCCGAATGACGGCGACCGGGCACAGGGAGTGCACTGCCAGCGACGAACTCACCGAACCGACTAGACCGCCGGTGTATTCGCCGTGTCCGTGGCTTCCGACGACGATGACCCGGGCAGTTTTGGAGATATGGCGCAGGACTGGAATCGGAGGATCCGACGCCAGTTCGACATCGATCTCGACTGCACTGTCGCCGATCGCTTGCTTGGCCAGTTCGGTCGCCTCGGCAAGTCGTTTCTTGGCGGCTGCTTCTTGTTCGTCGAAGTAGAACGCCGGCATACCGATCGGAACGCCGTAGGTGGTCGGGGTGAACATTGTCGTCAGGAGGAGTAGAGGTGCGCCTTTGAGTGCGGCTTCATGCGCGCCCCACCACACCGCGTCCCGTGATTGCGAAGACCCGTCAAATCCGACAACGACAGGTGGGTTGATTTTCACGACTGTTCTCCTTGCTCATCGCGATGGATGCCAACTGGCCGTGACCGAATTTTTCGCGAAAGCCATCGGCGACGGCAGAGGAGAAAGTCATTTTCGGTGTCACCAGTCGGTTGGATCTACATTCACACAATCGGTTCGTCGGTGACCATTGGCACTACTGCGAAACGTGTGATCCTGCAACGCTCTCTACTGAGGGCCGTGCGAATGGCGTTGGGCCGCCCGAGATCGGAGGAGACGTGGACCTCACCAGACCGGATTCGAGCGTGATCCAACTTGCTGTCGATCTCGCGTGTCGTGCGCCGTCTCTGCACAACAGCCAACCCTGGCGATGGATCTACACGGACGGCAAGCTGCAACTGTTCGGTGATCACAGCAGGCTACTGCGGGCTGCCGATCCCACGGGGCGGCAACTGCATATCAGTTGCGGTGCTGCTCTCGACCATCTGAGAGTAGGTCTCTTGGGGCTGCGCTGGAACGCAGAGATTCACTACGAACAACGTGCGGTGTCCCCGAGTCTTCTTGCCACAATCACCTTTCGGCATGACGGGCATCCCCGTTCCCACGACTTCGACATGTTGACGGCTATCCGACGTCGGCGGACCGACCGGCGATCCTTCGGGATATTCGAGGAGATCGACGACGTGGTTGACAGTGTGGCTCACGATGCCGCGGGCTGGGAGGTGAGAGTTGTGGTGCTGAACGAGGCTCAACGGACCGGCCTGACCGCCGCGACAGAAGCGACAGCTGCAGCCAGACGATACGACTCGGAGTATCAAGCCGAGCTTCATTGGTGGGCTGGGCATTCTTTGAAATCGGGCGGTATTCCCGCAACCGCACTTGTTTCCGGCGCCGGTGGCGTTCCGCTGGGACGGAAATTTCCCTTCCGTCCCGATTCGCCTGTAGAAGTCGGTGGCCCGATCGACGAATCCTCTGTCGTGGCCCTCGGTACCCCAGCTGACGCACGTATCGACTGGTTGCGAGCCGGGCAAGCGCTCTCTCGCGTCTTACTCGAGTCGACGGTGCGAGGCGCGGCGACTTGCCCGCTCTCGCACATGACCGAAGTGACAGTGAGTCGTTCGGTCATCGGGAAACTGGTTCCTGAGATCGGCGTGCCGCAGATGTTGGTCCGAATCGGGCGAGCGCCCGAGGCCACCCGGCCGGCGGAGACACCACGACGATCCGTCGCGGATGTCCTCACCCTGAGTTGAGCGGGGTGATTCGTTCGTCCGCCGCTGGGTAGTCGTTCTATGTGGGCGAATGCGCCGATGGTGGCAGAACGGATGGTTCGATGACGGACGTGTTCCTGGTGGATGATCACGAGGTTGTTCGGCGCGGCCTCGTCGAGTTGCTGGAGGACGACCCAGGGTTGCGAGTCGTTGGAGAGGCGTCGGACTACGCCCATGCCATTGCGCGGATCCCGGCCCTGAAGCCCGACGTGGCTGTGCTCGACGTTCGGCTTCCTGACGGAAACGGCATCGAACTGTGCCGTGAACTTCTGTCGAAGTTGCCTGGTTTGCGGTGTTTGATCCTCACCTCCTTCGAGGACGACCAGGCGATGCTCGACGCGATCCTGGCCGGTGCGAGTGGTTACGTAGTCAAGGACATCAAAGGCCTGGATCTCGCCCGAGCGGTTCGAGATGTCGGTGCGGGGAAATCGTTACTCGACAACAGGGCTGCTGCCGCATTGATGGCCAAGTTGCGAACCGATGCAGCGGATAAGAACGGTCCATTCGAGGAACTGAGCCAACAAGAGCGCGTTTTGCTGGGATTGCTCGGAGAAGGATTGACGAATCGACAGATCGCGGCGCGGATGTTCTTGGCGGAGAAGACAGTGAAGAACTACGTGTCGCGATTGTTGAGCAAGCTGGGCGTCGAGAGACGAACTCAGGCGGCGATACTGGCAACAAAGATGCACGAACATCTGCCGCCGCCATGACGAACAGCGAGTCGAGCTCCCGCCTGGAGAGCGGGACGACGTCGGTCAACTTGGGCGTCCCGATGGAACAACTCATCCACGTCGACGGGTTTCTCGAAGCCTTGCTGGCAGTGTCCTCCGGTCTGGATCTGGATTCGACGCTACGGACGATCGTCAAATCTGCCATCGCGTTGGTCGACGCGAAGTTCGGGGCGCTCGGTGTAGTCGGCGAGGGCGATGAGTTGAACCAGTTCGTCTTCGAAGGAATCGACGAGGAGACGACGAAGCTGATCGGTGACCTTCCGCGCGGGCGCGGTGTGCTCGGCGTTCTGATCTCCGATCCGAGGCCGTTGCGGTTGGGCGATCTGGCGGAGCACGACGCCTCGGTCGGCTTCCCGAAACACCATCCGCCGATGAGGACCTTTCTCGGGGTGCCGATTCAGACACGCGGCAAGGTTTTCGGAAATCTCTACCTCGCTGAGAAATCGAACGGAGAGGAGTTCTCTGCGCGCGACGAAATGACAGTTCTCGGATTTGCTGCAGCCGCTGGAATCGCGATCGACAATTCGCAGCTCTACGCGTTGGCTCGGATGAAGCAGGAGTGGATGCAGGCGACCAGCGAGGTAACCACCGAGTTGTTGGCCGGGGTGAATCCGCTGGAGGTCCTTCAATTGATCACAGACAGATCCTCGTCTCTCACACACTCCGACTGTGCGTTTCTCGCCGTGCCCCCCGACCCGGAAGTAACAGGACGAGAGCCAGCCGAGCTGGTAATCACAGTTGCCAGTGGACCCGAATCCGACATCCTGGTGGGGCACAGCATTCCGTTGGACTGCTCGACGTCCGGTGCCGCTTACAGGTCGAAGATGCCGATTTCAACCGAGTCGTTGGCCTTCGATCCTGGATTCGGTGACGAGAACGAGTACGGACCCGCGATCGTACTGCCGCTGAGAGACGGCCAGTACATTCAGGGCGTTCTGGTCGTGTTGAAAGTAAAGGGATCTGAGCAATACACCGCCGATCAAGTTTCGTTGATGTCGGCGTTCGCAGACCAGGGCGGGGTTGCACTGCGGCTGGCTGACAATCAGCGTCGGATGCGCGAAATGGATATTCTCTCGGATCGGGATCGGATTGCTCGTGACCTTCACGATCACGTGATTCAGCGGCTCTTCGCCGTAGGGTTGTCCGTACAGGGGACCCTTCAGCGTGCGCGCGCGCCGGAAGTCCAGAGGCGTCTCGACGCGACCATCGGTGACCTGCAAGAAATAATTCAGGACATTCGCCGTGTCATTTTCGACCTGCATTCAGGTGACGACGGAGCGCTGTCTCTCCGAAAACGATTGAACCAGGTAGTAGCAGAAGCGAGCGCTGACACCGAATTGCGGATAACTGTCCAAGTCCGAGGGCCGCTGTCAGTTGTAGATGCCTCGTTGGGAGAGCAAGCTGAGGCGGTAGTACGAGAAGCTCTCAGCAACGTGGTCCAGCATGCCCACGCGTCCACCGTCGGGATCACCATCGACGTGCACGATGCATTGACCATCGTGATCGAGGATGACGGAATAGGTTTCGAACCGACCACGCACCGGCGTGGATTGAAGAACCTGTGCGACAGGGCGCTCGCACGGGACGGGACGTTCGAGGTACGGCCGCTCCCTGGAAGCGGTACGAAGCTGGTCTGGTCGGTGCCACTACCAGACTGGAACGGGTGACGATGATCAAAGTGCTGATCGAGTACGCGAGTGCCAACGGGTCGACTCGAGGAATCGCCCGGAAGATAGCCGACCGATGTAGCGTCCCGGGATTCGACGTGTCACTGTCGGCAGTGGAAGAGGACCCAGGGCACGAATGGTTCGACGCTGTGATCGTGGGAAGCGCCATTCACGGAATGGATTGGCTGCCCGCAGCAAGGGAAGCGGTCTTTCGTCGGAGTTCGGCAGCGAAGACTCAACCGGTGTGGGCTTTTTCAGTCGCGACGTGGGGAGCGACGTCAACTCTTCTGGCTCCTCGTCTGACTCGTCGAATCAGAACGACAGCGTCTGAACCCAAGACCGTGACGAAACTCCGCGAGTCTGCCGACTTGCGCGACCATCGTAGATTCGCCGGCATGCTGACACGGGGAGACTGGCCACTGTTGGGTCGCGTTGTCTTCAAGATCATGGGCGGTAGATATTCGGATGCGCGCGACTGGTCCGACATCGACGAGTGGGCGGACGGCATCGTGGAGCAACTCCGTAGCGGTACGTTCGAGTATTCCGCGAGAACGGAGGATGCTTCACGGCAGTTCGACGATGACAAAGGACCGTAGCGAACACCGCGTGCCGGGGGACACGATCAACAGAGACGTTCGCCGCTCGTCCGACAGCGGACCACTTCGACGAGAGTGATCGACCATGGTGCACTACGCGAGCGCGGATGCCGAGACAATCACCAATGCTGTCCGTTGGGCCTGCACCGCACCGTCCGTTCACAATGTCCAGCCGTGGTCGTGGAGATTGCAGCGCGGCACACTTGAACTACGTGTCGATCGGCTGCGCTCGATCCCGGTGGAGGATCCCGCGGGGAGGCAGTTGATCATCAGTTGCGGTGCTGCATTACATCATTTGCGAGTGACCTTGGAACACAATCTCATCGAGCCGATCGTGGCAAATTTTCCCGACCGAGGGCAACCCGATCTGCTCGCGGTGATCACGTTCAGAGGGCGCCCACGCGCGATGAGTTCCGAGGCAGCACTCTTCGCATCTCTGGAGCGCCGAAGGTCCGACCGCCGGCCATTCGATGCACCTCCCCTCGGCTCCCTGGTCAACCTTGCCCAGCACGCCTCGGTGTTCGGCGTCTCGGCGATCAGCTTGTCAAAGCGATTCGCGGGAATGCTTGATCGCGCGGCAACTCTTTCAGCAGAGCAGCACCATAGCGATCCGGCGTACTGGAACGAACTGGAGAGCTGGATCCGCCCGACTCCGACAGCAGACGGATTGCCGCGAGGTGTGCTACCGGATGCGCTGTCGGTTCACGAATCTGCGTCCGCGCGAGGGTTTCCATCCGGGCATTTGAGAATCGGATACGGAGTCGGAGACGATGCAGCTTTGATGTTGCTCAGTTCGGTTGCAGATCTGCCGATGGACTGGCTGAACGTGGGTCAGGCGATGTCCTCGCTGCTGCTGCACGCCACTGCATCGCACCTTGCCACCTGTCCTCTGACGCATCTGACAGAAGTGGATTCGAGCCGGGAAATTGTTCGAGATGTTGCCTCGAGATCGGGCGAGACGCTTCAGTATCCCCAGGTCATGATTCGTGTGGGGGTGCAGAGAAATCCGTCCGCCACTGCACACGATGCAGGGACGTCCGAAGTCGGAGTCGGCGAACATCGCCCAGAGGAGACCGGCCGTCGTCCACTAGACGAAGTATTGACCGTTTCGAAATGATACTACTAACCCACGTTGATTGAATTTTTCCAGGCATCCAGCGCCGACGCGGCGCTGGCGTCGATGGATGTGTCGGTATCGATCGATATCGCTTCCGGCCATGGGTCGTGTTCTTGCGCGATAGCGACTGCCGTTGCCGCGGTGGCGTCGGACAGCGTGTCGGCTCGCATGGCTATTCGTTGTACTGCGACGGGCAGCGGAGCGCTGGTCGACAAACTGATCAGTGTTGATGATGTTGCTGTGCATAATGATTCGGCCTCCCTGCGGTGTCGAGATCGTGCCCACGTTGCGTCGAGTACGACCGATTCACCCATCGAGAGACGATGGTGGGCCCGCCGGAGCATCTCGCTGTACACAGTGTGAACCGAATCGGGTGAATACAGCCCGGACCGATAGGTGTCGGCGGAGCCGCCGAGTGCACCGGAGCTGACGAGTTCGCGCCGTACTCGGTCGCTGGATATGACGGTAGCGCCGGTGTGTTCACCAAGTGCAGCAGAAAGCGTCGACTTACCGGTCCCAGGGAAGCCGCCCACCAGGCACAGTCTGACCTGTGCGCTGCGCAGGTGGTTCTCACCAAGAATCAGGTGGCGTTCGAGCCCTGCCAAACTGTCCGAATTTCCTTGCTGCAGACGCAAAACGTCGACCTTGGCGCGTACGATCGCACGGTAGGCGATGTAGTGATCGATCAGCGAGATCGGCGGCTGATCACTCGATTTCGTCACCATGGATGCGAGAAACCTTCGCGCGAGATCCTCATGGCCGAGGAATTCCAAGTCCATGGCGAGGAAACAGCTGTCGTCGAGAATGTCGACACACCTGAGTTGATCGTCGAAGTCCAGGCAGTCCAGAATTTTGGGTCCGTCGGGAAGCACGAAAATGTCATCCGCGAGTAGGTCTCCGTGGCCGTCCACGAGGCACTGTCACGTTGTTGAAGTCGGCAAACTGGGAGAATCGGTGGGGTGAGCACTGCAATGCCGTCGTACAAAGGCCACCGGTACCCAGTCGAGATCATCAACCACTGCGTGTGGTTGTACTTCCGGTTCCCGCTCAGCTTCCGTGAAGTCGAGGAACTCATGCTCGAACGCGGTGTCGTGGTGAGTTACGAGACGATCCGGCGGTGGTGCGCCAAGTTCGGGCAGGCCTACGCCAAGCAGTTGCGCCGGCGGCGCCCACGGCCCGGTGACAAATGGCACCTCGACGAGGTGTTCATCCGCATCAACGGTACCCAGCACTACCTGTGGCGTGCGGTCGACCAGCACGGCAACGTTCTCGACGTGCTGGTCCAATCCCGCCGAAACGCGTTGGTGGCCAAACGGTTCTTCCGCAAGCTGCTCAAGGGCTTGCAATATATGCCGCGGGTGATCATCACCGACAAACTCGCCAGCTACCAGGTCGCCCACCACGAGATGCTGGCCTCTGTCGAGCATCGCCGATCGAAGTATCTGAACAACCGGGCCGAGAATTCCCATCAGCCGACCCGACAGCGGGAGCGGGCGATGAAACGCTTCACATCGGTCACGCACGCGCAACGCTTCCTCTCAGCTTTCTCAGGCATTTCACCGCATTTTCGGCCCTGCCGGCACCGACTGACCGCGGCCGAGTGGCGTACCGAGATGGCCGACCGATTCGCGGTCTGGCGGGACGTCGCCGCGACCGGGGTTACGTCCTGAAATGTAAACACCCCAAAGGGGTTACATCGCTACGTGCTCCAAACCAATTGCACCGCTATTTCTTCAATTAACGTGACAGTGCCTTCGCGGTGTTGTCAAGTTTCTGCTTCATCTATTTCGGGTGAATGCCAAAGCATTTCGGGTGTTCGTCCTGTGCCACGAATACGGTGTGGGCCTGTGTTGCTGCATGATCGGGCTCTCCCAGTCTTTGAGTCCGCGCTCGATCCTGCTGCGCCGCTCTTTGATCTAGCGGATGCTGTCGTGGCTGGTGCGCTGTCGCAGCCTCGACCGCGACTATGAGCATCTCCCCACGCTCGGAGGCGTTCATCAGTGGGCCATGTTCGGGTCATGACGCGACGACTCGCGCTCACACGGGGATGCCGCCGATGGCAATCGACCCGCACATCGTGACCGTGTCCAAACACTTGCTGAAGTCAAATGCTTTCCTCCCCACACCGAGAGTTGGCCGGCGACGGCGACGGCGACGGCGCCGGCGCACAGTCGCGACGACGTCGCTGCCGCGGCGATGGAACTTGCCGACGGGGGGAACGCTCGTACGGCACACGCGAGCTTGTGTCGGCCTGGTCGGAAGTGCGGCGAGACGGCGCTGAACACCGCCAGGAACCGTTGCGCCGCAACCGGTGAGCGGAAGAACTTGCTTGCCCGTTCTTGCTGTCTGGTGGGTTGGTGCGAGTTCTCGGCCCGGTTGTTGAGGTACTTCGAGCGCCGGTGTTCGACCGATTGCATAAACTCCCGATGCGCCACAACGTAACTGGCGAGCGTGTCGCAGGCCAGAGCCCTCGGCGCCCGGGCCTTCTTGCGCATCAGTTTGCCGAAGAAGCGTTTCACCGCCTTCGCGTTGCGTCGTGACTGAATCAGGACGTCGAGGACATAGCCGTCCTGATCGACCGCCCGCCACAGGTACTTCCGGATGCCGCCGATCTTGACGACCACCTCGCCGGTAAACCATGTGTCGCCAGGTTCGGGAGCGCGGCGGCGCAGGCCACGCGCATATTCGGGTCCGAAATTCGCGCACCACGTGCGGATGAACTGACCCCCGGGAGTTTGGACTGAGAAATCAGTTCCGACTCCCGGGGGTCAGTTCAGTCCTGGGTGCCGCTTCCGCCCGTCTCTTGATAAATTTCTCTACATATCAGGTGTTTCGTGTCGACAACTGCGTTCGTCAGATATTGGATCGATGTATCGAGTCTTAGTTCTGGAAAATCCATACCGCCTACACTGGTTCACGGCGCCGGAGCACACGATTGGATCTAGTTGTGGGTTGGTTGGTGCTAGTGCGTAGGAATGTGTCAACCAGGCTGCTGAACAACTCCGGAAATTGTTCCACGAGTGGGATTTTCCCGCCTTGTATTTCGACAATGTGCGAACTGGGTAGTGCTTTCCTCCACGCTTCCAGATGGGGGAAGGCCGCAGGATCGTTCGTTCCGCAGATAAGGAGGACGGGCGCGGCGATGTGGTGTACGACGTTTTCCATCCGGTAGTTGTGCACAGCGTCGTGCCCGACTTCGGCGCGGTCGCCGCTTTTCACTATGTCGATCAGCGCGCGTTGGACGAGGTCGTTGCGGTTTTCGGGGTAGATATTCTGGCGTCTGCTCCAGATCTTCAGCAGGTGGCTACCGTCATCGCTGGTTTCGAATCCGTCGATGGGGGAGGCGTTGATCCAGGAATCTCGGGATTCTTGATCGCAGAATGGTGTCGCCGAAAGTACTATCGATCGAACGGAATTCGGGTTGCAGGCTGCAACTTCGACGGCGATCACGCCTCCGGTGTGGTGGCCGACGATGTCGACGCTGGGTACCCCGAGCCATTCGATGAATGCTTCCACACCTTCTGCGTAGCATTCGATGGAGTCGATCGGAGTGGGGTCGGAGTCCCCGAAGCCTATGGTGTCGATAGCAATGGCCCGTCGATGGGCTCCGAGTAGTGGTAGGACTTCTCGGTACTCGTCCCATGATCGAGGTGTTTGATGCAGTAGGAGAACTACCGGACCTGAGCCGTACTCGGCGTAGTGAATCGTCCCCATACGAGTCGCTGCGAAACCGCGTTTGATGCGTGCCATCAGATTCCCCCGGTCATCCAGTGCTTCTGTAGGTCCAAGACGACGCGCCGACCTGCGGTTCCGCGTTCGACGTGTGCGACTGCGTCCGCGATGCGGTCCATCGGATATGTCGTTGTTTCGAGTGGGAGAACTCCGGTGCCGACCGCGTGGAGAGCATCCGCCACTCGATCCGGGGACGGTTGTCGTCCTTGCATGTTGACCGGCAGGATTCGACGATTTCCGGTGATGAGGTCGAAGAGATTCACCGTGGTGTGGTTCCCAGCTGTGTAACCGAGTACGACAAGACGCCCACCAAGGCGCAACATTGGGATCAGTACCCCGGCCAGCTGGCCTCCCACTGTGTCGATGACGACGTCGACATCGTTCGGTAGCGCAACTGGTCCATCGGAGCGGAGGTCGACTTCGAGGACTTCACGATCAGCCGCGATGTGTGGAGCGGCAGGCGATGTCGAGCGAACCCTGCGGGCTCGTCCTTTGACGTGTACCTCGATGACCGTTGCGCCGCGTGCTGCCGCGAGGTTGGCGCACATATCACCCACGACGCCTCCCGTCCCGGTGACTGCAACTTTCTGTCCCGCTTGGACTTCCGCGATGTCGACGACAGCTGCATATGCTGTGGAAGCCGGTGCGAGCGCTGCGGCTGCGGCAGTGTCGGGAAGGCGGTCCGGGCAGGGATGTACCGCATCATGTGGGACAGCGACGTGTGTGGACCACAGGCCGGGCCGGCCGACTCCGACCCCGCAGCCGCGCACGACCACTCGTGTACCGGCAGCATGGTGCGGAGAGGACACGATGCGACCGACTCCCTCGGTTCCCGGGACGAACGGTGTGGTCAGCTGGCCGGGGATCCGGCCGGCGAGAACCGACAAATCGAGGTGGGTGACCGCGGCGAACTTCATTGCGACGACGGTGCAATCTGCGGTTACGACAGTGTCCGGTTCGAATCTGGAGACGATTGTCCCGGAATCGGTCGCCAGGACGCACTGATCGAAGTCGACCTCCGCTTTGTGGGACGCTGGATACGTCATGCCGGTACCTCGAACCGAGACAGGAGTGTCCGGCTGATCCAACGAATAGCGCTGTCGATGATCAATCCGAGTAGTCCCAAGGTGATGATGCCGACGAAGACCCATTCGGTCTGTCCGTAGTTGCGGGCGGTCCAAATCAGGGAGCCCAAACCTACCTGCGCCGCAACAATTTCTGCCGACACAATAGTGAGAAACGAGTTACCCATCGCAAGTCGTGCACCTACCACGATATGCGGAATCACGGACGGCAAGATGATCGTCGTGAGGGCACTGTCACGTTGTTGAACCCAGCAAGCTGGGAGAATGAGGCGTGAGCACCGCAATGCCGTCGTACAAAGGTCACCGCCACCCGGTCGAGATCATCAACCACTGCGTGTGGTTGTACTTCCGGTTCCCGCTCAGCTTCCGTGATGTCGAGGAGATGATGCTCGAACGCGGTGTCGTGGTCAGCTATGAGACGATCCGGCGGTGGTGCGCCAAGTTCGGGCAGGCCTATGCCAACCAGTTGCGCCGCCGACGCCCACAACCCGGTGACACATGGCACCTCGATGAGGTCTTCATCCGGATCAATGGCCGGCAACATTATCTGTGGCGCGCGGTCGACCAGCACGGCAACGTGCTCGATGTGCTGGTTCAGTCACGCCGAAATAGCAACGCCGCCAAGCGATTCTTCCGTAAGCTGCTCAAGGGCTTGCGCTATCTGCCGCGGGTGATCGTCACCGACAAACTCGGCAGCTACCAGGTCGCCCACCGCGAGATACTGGCCTCGGTCGAGCATCGCCGGTCGAAGTATTTGAACAACCGGGCCGAGAATTCTCATCAGCCGACCCGACAGCGGGAGCGGGCGATGAAACGGTTCACCTCGCCCGGGCACGCGCAACGATTCCTGTCCGCTTTCTCGGGTATCTCACCGCATTTCCGGTCCGGCCGACACAGACTCTCGGCGTCCGAATGGCGTGCTGAGATGGCCGACCGGTTCGCGGTCTGGCAGGAAGTCACCGCGACCGATGTTGCCGCCTGAAAGTGAACGGCCCAGCGGTGCCCTGTAATAGCCTGAACCAAACATGCTTCGCCGCTTAACTTTTCGATTAACGTGACAGTGCCGATCCGAGCACCTCGAGCAACCGGTTCCACGACAACTGCGCACTGAGTTCACTGACCGACAGATCACCGAGCACTTCCAAAAAAGCCACCTCGAGACCCGTCAGATCCGCCTTGACACGACCCGGCCGCGCCGAACGCGTCAAAAATTTCACCGTCGACGTTCCCACTGGCGCCCTACCGGGCACCGCGATTTGCCGGAACCTGGGAACCTGGGTCGACAACCGCAACGCGCTCGCCGCCGACAGCCCCGCAGGACCGACACCCTTCATATCGCCCACCAATTCGGCCACCACAGCAGAGTCCGGCGGCGGACTCATACCCAACGGCGTCTTCACCCCACGCCAGTACACGCCGCGCCGCACCGGAATCAATTCACCCTCACGGACAAGCTCGGAGAGCACATTGCTGATTGTCTTCGACGCTCCGGGGAGTTCGTCATGGTGCCAAAACCGTTCCGCCGAGCCCAACACTCGAGCGCGCGCAGAACCCGGTCTCACCTGGCGCTGCGGAACCCGAGATTCCACCGCTGCTGCAGCCATCACCCATCCCACCTCCGACAATCCCCTATTATAGGCGAACTTGCAGATCAAGCTCAACAATGTGACACGAGAAGCTCCCGAGAAGGGCCTTCGGACGGCACTGTCACGTTAATCGAAAAGTTAAGCGGCGAAGCATGTTTGGTTCAGGCTATTACAGGGCACCGCTGGGCCGTTCACTTTCAGGCGGCAACATCGGTCGCGGTGACTTCCTGCCAGACCGCGAACCGGTCGGCCATCTCAGCACGCCATTCGGACGCCGAGAGTCTGTGTCGGCCGGACCGGAAATGCGGTGAGATACCCGAGAAAGCGGACAGGAATCGTTGCGCGTGCCCGGGCGAGGTGAACCGTTTCATCGCCCGCTCCCGCTGTCGGGTCGGCTGATGAGAATTCTCGGCCCGGTTGTTCAAATACTTCGACCGGCGATGCTCGACCGAGGCCAGTATCTCGCGGTGGGCGACCTGGTAGCTGCCGAGTTTGTCGGTGACGATCACCCGCGGCAGATAGCGCAAGCCCTTGAGCAGCTTACGGAAGAATCGCTTGGCGGCGTTGCTATTTCGGCGTGACTGAACCAGCACATCGAGCACGTTGCCGTGCTGGTCGACCGCGCGCCACAGATAATGTTGCCGGCCATTGATCCGGATGAAGACCTCATCGAGGTGCCATGTGTCACCGGGTTGTGGGCGTCGGCGGCGCAACTGGTTGGCATAGGCCTGCCCGAACTTGGCGCACCACCGCCGGATCGTCTCATAGCTGACCACGACACCGCGTTCGAGCATCATCTCCTCGACATCACGGAAGCTGAGCGGGAACCGGAAGTACAACCACACGCAGTGGTTGATGATCTCGACCGGGTGGCGGTGACCTTTGTACGACGGCATTGCGGTGCTCACGCCTCATTCTCCCAGCTTGCTGGGTTCAACAACGTGACAGTGCCCTCGGATCCGAGTCGGTACGTCCGGACAAGTTGGCGGCCGCTGCGGTCACGGAGCCGGGCGTCACCCGTGCTCGGTTGCGGGCGATGTTGACGAGTTGTGGGCGGGATCGGTTGTCGGCGCGGATCCCGCCGGCAGACAAACGGACCGCTTCGCGTGCCCTCGATTTCGAGCACGAGAAGTGAGTTCGCGCCCGGTCATGTTGTGGCGGAACGAAAATGAGTCGATTTTTTCCCAGACAGTAGCTGCGGCAGCATCGAAGCTGAACATTTCGGAGTTGGCGGTCGCCAAGGACTACTGGGTGTGTGAGGCACTGCGCGCTGTTGTTGCGCATGCCGCCGATGACCTCGTCTTCAAGGGCGGCACCAGCCTGGAGAAAATGCGTCTCGTGCAACGTTTTTCCGAGGACCTCGACCTGTTGGTCACCGGCCGGTACGGCAACAAACGGGCGACCGAACGAGCATTGAAACGCATGTGTGAGGCTGCAGCCGACGCAATTCCCGGTGCGGTCGCGCTCAAACCTGACAACGGTTCCGGAGGAGAGAAAGGGGCCGAGGGCACCGACGACAGCTTCTGGCGCAAGGTGTATATCGAAGTGCCTCTCGCTCCAGAGTTGGACGTAATGGGGATCGCGGACCCGACCCGCATCATGCTCGAGCTCGGTCAGGCCGGGGGACCGACACCGACACAAATGATGCCGGTGACCAGTCTGCTCGGACGTGAACTCGAGGCTGCGGGTGTGCCGATCGCGGCGTACCCGGATCTGGCAAGTTTTGAGGTGCGAATGTTGCATCCGGGCCGAACATTGATCGAAAAATTGTTGCGTATGAACAACTTCGTGGCACGAACCCGCAGCGGTAGGGGACAGGCCGATGGGTGGTCGAGGATCGGACGGCAACTCTACGACGTGTGGGCGTTGCTCGGTGATCGCACCGTGCGCGAGTTGTTGTCCGACAAGGAGACCGCTCGTGCGATCGTTCGTGACTGCATCGTCGTCTCGCAGGCCTATCCTTTGCCGGATGAGGAACCCCCGGTGGGTGGATTTGCTGCATCGGAAATTTTTTCACGCGAGTGGAGACATTCGGGGGTGCTGCGGGTGGAGCATGAGAAAGCGATGCGGGGCCTCTACTACGGCGTGGACGCGCTGGCAGGACCCCATTTGGTGAGCCACTCGCTATCAGAGAATCAATGCGTGTGAATACAGCTGGCAGCGTACTCATTTGGAGTTCGATACGCCAGCGATGAATGACGGTGCCGGTTGTTGTAGTCCTCCTTCCAGTCCTCGATGACCACCCGAGCTTCGAGGAGGCTGTGGAATTCGTTCATGTTCAGGCATTCGTCACGGACACGGTTGTTGAAGGACTCGATGTAGCCGTTTTTCCACGGCTGACCAGGTGGAACGTAGCCGATACCGACCTGATCCTCGCAGAACGTCCTCAGCGCCTCGGAGATGAACTCGGGCCCGTTGTCGCACCGCAGGACCTGCGGTGGGCCGCCCCAGAGCGCGAACGCCTTCTTCAACGCTGCGACGAGGTCCTCTGCCGGGATGGATCGCTCGACAATGTTCAGTACGGACTGGCGGGTGTGTTCGTCGACCATCGACGCGATCTTGAACTTCCGGCCCTCGGTGGTCGAGTCGAACTGAAAGTCGATCGCCCACACAACCTTCGGTGCATCTGCCTCGGTGATCGGAGTAGTCGAGGCGCCGGCCCGTTTACGTATCTTGCGGACGTTCACCCGCAGTCCTTCCTCGCGCCAGAGTCGCTGAACCTTCTTCTTGTTAATCACCCAGCCCGCGGCACGCAAGTCCGCCCATGCCCGCCGGAACCCTTTTCGCTGGTTGACTTTGGCCCAGTCCCGCAACCACTTCCGCAGATCGGCATCCGGATCGTCCGGGGTGTTTCTCGCAGGCTCTTTCCGTTGGGTCGATCGCGGTTGCCCGACGATTCTGCAGGCGAAACGCTGCGAGAGCCCCATTGTTTCCTGGAGCATCATCACGGCGTTTCGTTTGGCGGTCGGGCTCAGAATTTTCCAGTAATAATTAAATCAACCCACCGGCGGGGAGGCCTGACCCGGAATTTTCCTGGCCACCAAGTGTGCCTTTCTAAGGACCCGTCGACCTATCCGTTGGTGGGCTACCAGCACCGAATGTGGAGTACGCGATGTTTGTGACCTCATAGGAGCCTGCCGCCACGCCGGCCCGTTACTGGCCTGTCCGAACCTCGCACGCGCCACTCGAGCGGAAGGCAGCGCACGTGAACACAACGCCGACAAACCCGAACATTTACTGCGGAGTTGATACTCACGCCGACACCCACCACGCGGCAATCGTCACAGAACACGGCGTCTTCATCGAAGACCGCCAATTCCCCACAACTCGAACGGGATACGACGAACTTGCTGAGTGGATGAACAACCTCGGACACGTCATCGCCGTCGGAATCGAAGGCACTAGCTCCTACGGCGCCGGCCTCGCCCGACACCTCCGCAACATTGATACCGCGGTAGTCGAGGTTCCCCGCCCCAACCGCCGCCTGCGGCACGATCACGGCAAAAGCGATCCCATCGACGCCGAAGCTGCAGCCCGCACCGTCCTCGCCCGCCACCAACTTTCCGAACCCAAATACGGCACTGGCGTGATCGAATCCATTCGAGCACTCCGCATCGCACGAAACAGTGCAGTGAAAGCGGCTACCGCCGCGATCAACGCCCTCCGGTCGATGATCGTCACCGCACCCGAACAACTTCGCACCCAACTACGAGGACACTCGCAGGGAAAATTGCTCGACGCATGCGCGGCGCTCACCCCCAACCTCGCCGATCTCGCAGACCCCGCCGAGGCGACGATGGTCGCATTACGGTCCCTGGCACGTCGCGTCGGCGAACTCCGCAAGGAAGCACGTGATCTGAAAAAGCAACTGACACAACTGATCAACGATTCCGCACCACGCACGGCCGGGGTCTTCGGGCTCGGACCGGACACCGCGGCTGCCCTGTTGATCACTGTGGGCGACAATCCTGAGCGCCTCCGAAGCGAAGCCTCGTTCGCTCACCTGTGCGGGGTGGCACCGATACCGGCCTCGTCGGGGAAGACGAACCGGCATCGGCTTCATCGCGGTGGTGACAGGCGCGCCAACCAGGCGCTGCACACTGCGGTCGTCGTTCGCCTCAGGTACCGCGACACCGCTCGCGAATACGCGAAACGTCGCACGTCAGAGGGCAAATCGATGCCCGAGATCATCCGGTGCCAGAAACGCTACCTCGCCCGGGAAGTGTTCAGCGCACTACGAGCGGATTATCAGGGGCTGACCACTTGACGTCTATAGGAGCGTCCCGAGCAATCTCCTTGAGGGCAGCCTTTTCGAGCTCGGCTTCGGCGAGGAGCTTCTTGAGCAGGGCGTTCTCGTTCTTGAGTTCCTTGAACTCTTTGGCGTCGTCGGCTTTCATACCGCCGTACTGCTTGCGCCAGTTGTAGAGCGTCGGCACCGAGACGTCGAGTTGTCGGGCGATTTCCTCGACGTCGGCGCCTGTGGCGGCGAGTTCGTCGCCGTGGCGCAGTTTGCGGATGATCTGTTCGGGTGTGTGCCGTTTGCGTCCAGCCATGAGATGAAGCCTTTCATGCCCTTGATCAGGGCGGAAGGATTCTCATAACTTGCGGGTCACTTCACGGGGGTCATGCCAGCGCCCTCGTTCGATGTGGTGCTCGATCGAGTAGAAGAGCATCGCAGCTTACTTGACGTGAACATTTCCGATCGGACCTGAAAACAGCTGCAAGACCAGAGATTGATCTGTTTCATCGGCGCAATTTGCGCGATTGAGTCGATGGGACCATGAGAGTTTCATACCAGCATGTCACTCACGGCCGTCATCAGGTGGGCGCGAACGACACTGAATGCGACTGATCGCACTTCCCGACTCGCAGGCGAAACATGCACGCTGGCAGTCAGACTCGAAGTTAAATCAGCGCAGACTATGAAAGCGCGCTACACACAGCTCGACGATCAAATCTTCATAGCTATGAACTGAACCGCAGGGCGGAGGAAATCTTGAATCTCACGCACCGTCACGAATCCCTCAACATCACCCGCGAAAGCATCTGCTCCATCTGAGGCCACCCCAACGACAGATTTGCGGCCTGCATACTCAACCGGGTATTCCACTCCGGAGCAAACGCATCAAACATCACCCGTGCAGCAGGAGCCAAGACATCACGTTCGACCGCGAAGACGGTCTCCACATCCCAATGAGACTCCCCATCAACGGAATCCGGCTCCCCGAACATCGAAGTTAAACGCTCGCTCACATAACCCAGCGCAACCAAATCCGATGTACTGTAATAATCTTTGCCCACAAAAGCCCCCGCATCACACCCTCGACAACAACGTCCACATCATTTTGCCGCATCAGGCCGAGCGCCGCCCAAAACTGGCAGCCTCAAACATGTCGGAACCTTCGGATACCATCGAAATCGCGACGAGCACCAGGTCGCCACACTGACCAGACCGCAGCGAAAGCTAAAGTCCTGACCTGCAAGAACGCTTGCAGGTCGGTCACACGTGGCGGCCTGAATCTCATTCACCAGCAGAAACTAGGCCGAGCGCGCCCCGTAGCGATCGTCATCGTCGAACGCACCGAAGGCCGAGGGTGGAACCCAGTAGTGGGCGTGTCCGTGAACTCACCACACATGCCGGCTTCGATGCCGACCTCACCTCTCCATCAGGGTCTGTCCAGAAAACGGTGTAATTGATTGGTTTCTAACTACTTTCGTCCGGCAGACAGCCGTCCGTCGAACGTTATCTCGAAGGCATTCAGTGCTGCCTTCCATCGGTTGGACCAGCGCCTGCGGGCGGTGCCTTTGGGATCGAGGCTCATGATGGCCAGATACACGCATTTCAAGGCCGCGGCCTCGGTCGGAAAGTGTCCACGGGCCTTGACAGCCCTGCGGATTCGAGCGTTGACACTCTCGATGGCGTTGGTCGTGTAAATGACCTGCCGGATGGCGTTGTCGAATTGTAGGAACGGCACGAACTCAGCCCAGGCGTTAGTCCAGAGCCTGATGATCGCGGGATAGCGTTTCTCCCATTTGTCACTGAACTCTGCGAATCGGTCGAGCGCGGCCTGCTCCGACGGAGCCGTGTAGACGGGTTTGAGGTCCTTGGCGATCTCGGACCAGTCCTTGCGGGAGGCATAGGCGTAGGTGTTACGGAGAAGATGGACCACACAAGTCTGCACGATGGTCTGTGGCCACACTTGCTCGATCGAGTCGGGTAGATGCTTGAGACCATCGCACACGACGATCAGAACATCCTGCACACCACGGTTTTTCAGCTCGGACAACACCCGAAGCCAGTACTTCGCTCCCTCCCCGTCGCCGTGCTCACCGACCCACAATCCGAGGATGTCGCGGGTGCCGTCGACAGTCACCCCCATCGCGACGTAGATCGGCCGGTTAGCGACGTTGCCCTCGCGGATCTTGACGTGGATGCAGTCGATGAACAACACCGGGTACACAGGATCCAACGGCCGGTTCTGCCACTCGGCCATGCCTTCCATCACCCGCTCGGTGATCGTCGAGATCGTCTGCTTGGACACATCAGCTCCGTACACCTCGGCCAGGTGTGCAGCGATCTCACCGGTCGTCAAACCCTTGGCCGACAATGAGATCACCATGTCCTCCACGCCTGAGAGCCGACGCTGCCGCTTGGCCACGATCTTCGGCTCGAAGGAGGAATCCCGGTCACGGGGCACCTCGAGTTCGACCGGGCCGGCCTCGGTCAACACGTTCTTGGCTCGTCTGCCGTTGCGGGAGTTGCCGCTGCCCCTGCCTGCCGGGTCGCTCTTGCCGTATCCGAGGTGGTCGTCCATCTCGCCTTCGAGCGCGGACTCCACGACTAGCTTGGTCAGCTTCGACAGCAATCCACCATCTCCGGTCAACTGCAGCCCTTCGGCTCGCGCCTGCTCGACCAGCTCTTTGAGCCGCGCATCGCTGATACCCGGCTGAGCCGAGTTCGTCTCTGTCTCACGTTCAATCACGTCAGTCATAGTGGCGTATCTCCTTTCAGAGTTACACCGTTGTTCTTACAGTCCCCTCCATCAGATGACGGAGAGGTGAGGTCGTCTCAGAGCGCTCGCCACCAGGCAGCGATCCGATCCCGCCACCTCAACGGAGTAGATGCATCGTTCATATGAATGGCACCAGTCGGAGGAACAACTTCTCGTGGTCGCTGGGCCTGTATCGAGCTGGGCAGGCCGTGTCCGATGATCTGTCGATCAGTGGCGCTCGGAGGTCGACGGACCTCAACTCCGATGTCGGTGAGGATGCTGAGATCGAGAGTCCATACCCCGTGTGAGCGGATCTTCCACTCGTCGAACGCGGCGGCAATATGGCGCCGCGCCTGCGGCCGGGTCATTCCGGTCACCGCCGTGAAGTGCTGCAGGGCTTCTTCTTCGTTGCCTTTGATCTGTGCGAGACCGAAGTGAGTCACTCGGTGGCAGGGCGTACAGACACAGATGAGCCGACCCAGCCGTTGCACCTTGGTGGGCCAGTCGTATTGCCATCTCTCGTGGACCTCGAGCCATCGCTGCGTCTGCTTGTCTTCCGGGAAGCCGCATATTTCGCATTGCATTCCTGCCCGCCGTGTGACCATGCGGCGCAGTCTTTCCCATTCCTTGGGTTCGACACAGAATCGGACGTTGGTGAACCAGCAGGTGTCAGGGACGAGGTCGACGAACAACCCGTGGCCGAGAGATCGGTCTTCGCCCGGCAGGATCTCCGGAATGTCGGGGGTCGCAGTCCATCGTGTCAGGCCTGCCATCGCAGCCTTGGGTGCGTACCAGCGCTTTGCGGACGGGTCCCATTTCGCGCCTTCGGCTTTCGCTAAGTCCTTTTCCACGTACGGAACATCCAGCCATATCCGATCAACCACTCTCGCTTCTCCCCTCAGCTTGCTCAACGAGCAGGACTCTACCGATCTCACATCGCCTGTTCCGGGACCGTCGACGGGGACTGTCCGAAGCGAGGCCATCGTGTGGCACCGCAAGGCGGTGTCGGTTGGTTGGGAATTGAGGTTCGCTACCAGCGAGGCGAGCGAAGGTGGGACGGAGCTGTGTCAACAGGAACCGGGAAACTCGCGTGCAGCGTGGAAGGAACTATGTTCGCACCGGGACAAACCTGCGGCCAGTCCGCGCCATCACCAGTTGAAGGGTCGTTGGCCTAACAGAGGTAACCACGAAAACAGGGCTGTAATTGGTGAGGGCTGGTTCTCGTCAGTACTGCTGGGATCGATGCTCATGGGTGTATTGCTATGTGGTGTACTGGATTTGGAGTGCGAACCAGTCGGTGAGCCATTGGATTGCGTTGCGGCCGGTGTTGTCGACGGTGAGTTGTGTGTAGTTGGTGTGTGCGCCGGAGGCGACGAACGTGGCGGCGTTGAGTCCTTGGCCGACGAGGGCTGTTAGGTCTTCCGCGTCTTGCGTTCTGGCCATTGCGGTCAGGGAGCTGGTCAGGGCATTCAGGTCGTTGTTCTGGGTTTGGTGGTTGATCTGCGTTGGCGAGACGTCTGGGGTGCTGTCTTTGTCCAGTGATGTGTCGGTGTGTGTTGGGTTGCCGGTGATCATTGTTGTTGCGGCGGAGGCGAGGTCGAGTCCGATTGGGAGTAGTCCGGTGAGTGCGGCCGGGTTTCCTTCGAGGAGCTGCCAGGCGATTTCTTGGATCTGTCCGACGTTGTTGGCGATCCGGGTGATGTCGACCCTGGAGAGAAGGTCGCAGACGACGGCTGCGATTTGCGCGGTGCCGGTCGGGTCCGGGATGGCGGAGAGGATCTGCGATATCCATGTGAGGTCGACGTCGGCGGCCATTTTCACCAGTGGTGCGAACTGGTTGTTGAGATCTCCTGCGATCTGGTGGGCTCCGGCGACGTCGAGAGCGGCCACTCTCTGCGGCAGCATCGCGAGATCATTCAGAATCGCGGGGTAGTTGATGGAGGTGATACCGGTTGCGATGTTGAGAACTTGATCGACCACGACCCGCGGCTTGAGAACTGCCAGCACGCTCGATGCCTGGCCGAGGACATCCGGTGGCGTGGCGGCCAAGGGTGCGACCTGGTTGTTTAGTGCCGCGGCGGTGCCGGCGAGCGTGCCAGCTTCCGGTGAACGTGTCGCCAGGGATGTGTTCCCTGTGTCGATCAATTGCGTTGCAGCGGACGCGATCCTGTTTACGCTTGACAACGCGCCCGACAGATCCGAAGCCTGGGCGTCTGCGAGTACTTGGTTAGCCGCGTTCTCCGAAGTACCTGCCGGGGCGGCGGCGAGTCGGCTCGTCGATGCTGGGTTCGCAGCCGCGGAAGTGAGAAGCTCCGCCAACGGGCTCAAGGTGCCCAGCAACGATGTCGCACTGTGGGCGACGCTGGAGACGTTGATTGATTGTCTTTCAGGAGGGTTGAGCGCTGCTGTCAGGTCGGCAACGTCGTCGCCGATGCCGCTCAGGTCGGCATGGGAGAAATCGGACGTCAGGGCGGTCGCGAGACGTGAGCCGCCGCCGACGACGGGGGAGTCGGTGGAGGCGCCGGGCGACTTACTCAGAACGGTTCCGAGCGCCCCGAGAATGCTGTTGCGGCCTTTGTCGATCGAGCAGTAGAGGTCTTGCGGGTCACAGATCGTCGCGACTCGTCCGGTGAGCGTGCCCATTCCGTGGGGGCGCGGGTCTGCGATCCCGGTCCCGGCGACGGATGGGCCGACGACGGATTCACCTTCAGTTCCTCGGCCGGGGTCCGCGAGTAGTCCGACGGCGAGGACCTTGTCGGCGCTGATCGGGCCTTTGCCGTTTCCGACGGCGGAGGCGATGTCTCCGGTGGCATCCGCGCCTTGGGAGTAACCGGAGAAGATGAATTCCGTCTGAGGACAGTTTGCGGCGACAGTGCTGACTTTGTCGTTGATGGCGTCGATGGCCGTGGTCTTGCTGTCGCCGTAAGTCTTTCCCTGATCGAACGCCGAAGCAGCGTACGGGGTGTAGAAAATCTCAACTTTGTTGTCGTACTTCGTCTTCAGAGAATTACCCACCGCTGCGAGCATTCCGACGGGAACGCGGGGATCGGCGTCGGACGTCGTTTCCCACGTTCCGGGGGTCATCACCGCGAGGACATCGCTGCACCCTGATGGTGTCGCCGATGCGAGTGTGGGAACCGTGAGCGCCAGGGTTCCCGCTCCGAGAGTGGATATGGCGAGCCCGAGCGCTAGTGCGCGGCAATTGGAACCGGTCCTTCTGGTACGTCGACGGCCGAATGATGTTGGTGCGGTCGACATGTGGGTACCTCATCTGCGGGATGGACGACGCTTCACCCGGCAGATGAGGTGGAGTCCGTTTCTGCCGGGATGATTGTGCGTTCAGTGTCGACGGCGGTGGGTACGGACGACAAAGTCACTGTGGATAACTTCGCCGGTTGGCTGGTGAACGACAGGCCAATGTGTTGGGGAGGATGGGTCGGTACCTCAGCGGCACCTCGTCGGTCATGGAGCGGGGGCTGATAGGTGTTCGATGGTGATCGGCACTCTTGCGGGTTCGGATGAGTTGGCCGCTGCGGGCGTCATTGTTGATGAAGTGCTCGCATTGGGTGATGCTTGCGCTCGAAGACTCGGAGGATCGGTCATGACGGACTCGAGACCACAAGGCGCTGCGCATGTCACTGACGCGCGGATCAATGCGGATCAATGCAGCGCGGACGACGTTGATCATTGACAAGAGGTTGAAGAGGGGGTCGAGAGATTGGCTCAACTCGAAACCACTGGTGAGCGGCGTCTTGCCGCCGGCATCGAGGGAGCGGGGTCTGGTGGTGGAGGGCGAGGTGGTTGAAGCTAGCAGTGGATGCTACGTAAGTAACAGAGTACTATGATGGTGCATACGTAGCAGGGAGTGCTCATGGTTACGAAGAAGATCGTCCCACATCCGCGTGCCGTCAAACTTGCCGGTCACCGCGCCAAGCGTGTTGCGACGACTGCCAGGTACCGCCATACGGATCGCACCGGTACCGCCCTCGCCGACGAGTCCCGGTTGGCTGCAACGCAGCGCGATAGGGGGAGCGCAGCTGACCGCATCGATGTCGCGAACGATGAGCGTGGTGGCTTGTCGAATCTCTCGACACCGGAATTGATCGACGTCGTCGCCTCGGAGCTCGCGGCGCGCCCCGAGATGCATCTCGTCCGCAACCAGGTCACTGCGTTGCTGGCGATGGCACCGACATTGACCGATCGCACGCAGGCAAATCGTATCGGCGCAGACCTGGTCGACGATGCCGTCGAACAAGCCGAACTCGAGACCCGAGCGCGTCGCCATGTCCTCGATTATCCGATGCTGACTGCAGGTCAGGTGGCAGCGGTTTTGCGGCGGCCGGAATCGGACCGCACCGTCGCGTCGCGATTGCGTACCGCCGGTAAGGTCGTCGCATTGCCTGTCGGCAACGGCTACCGGTACCCGGAGTTTCAGTTCGACGATGCCACCGCGTCGGTGCGTGAGGTCGTGGCCACGGTCAACGTGCTTCTTGGCGCGGGGGCTGACCCGTGGGGGGTGGCCTCGTGGTGGCTGACACCGTCCACGCGACTGCCGCAGGGGCAAACCCCGGCTGATCTCGCGGTAGATCCGGATCCTGCCGCCCATCGGAAGCTCGAACGGCTTGCCTCCGCGGTGCTCGCTGACTGATGCCCGATATAGAACCACCGGCTGGGGGCCTGTTCCGGCCGGCTCATCGCAGCACACTGGCTGCCGGCACGACGGTGTGGCGAGTCCACCGCAGCCGCCGCAGCGCGTTGGTACCCAATCCCACCGCTCAACCGGACGAGCTTTCCGGGGGTCGATTCGATTCGCTCGACGGTGCGTACGCCTACCTGTACATCGCTGACAGCCCGGACGGGGCGATCGCCGAAACTATCTGCCGGGATCTGCCATTGGACCCGACTACCGCGAGGATTGTGCCTGCCAGTGCGGTGACGGGCCGCACCTTGACGGCGTTGACACTCACCCGCAGCGTTACCGTTGCGGCGCTGCACGGTCCTCACCTGTCTGCGGTTGGTCAGGACTTGTGGTTGACCAAATGTGAAGCGCGACATTACGTCACCACACGCAAGTGGGCGCACGCGATCCATGCTGCCGACCCTGCTCTCGGTGGCCTCGCGTACCGCCCTCGACACAACGAGGACACTCTCGCGTGGGTCCTGACCACAAATCCGGCCGTCACATCGCATCCGGCTCTTGCAGTCGATTCGTCCTTTGCTGCACTGTCGCTCGATCGGGGCAGAGGCCGCGATCTGGTAGAACGCGTCGTCGCCGATCACAGCGCCATTCTCTCCTCAGCATGAGCGCGTGACGTTGTTCGACTGCCCGGCGCATTCGGTCGCCCTCGTGAACTGGCTACACAGACTCTCGAATAGGGTCAGCTTCAGCGTGATCTAGAGGCTAAGCGTGAAGAGTGGTGGCGACGGTTTCAGCACGTCGCGGAGCTGGCTCTGGACGAGAACACGAGCGCCGCGCCAACATCGGTGTTCTGATAGCGCTGAAGATGGTAATGACAGTGAAGACTTGGGGGATCAGTCATGACGGACTCGATACCACAAGGCGCTGTGCATGTCTCTGACGCGCAGATCAATGCAGCGCGGACCAAGTTGATCATCGACAAGAAGTTGAAGAGGGCGTCGAAGCCCCAGATCGAGCGATTGGCTCAGCTCAAAACCACTGGTGAGCGGCGCCTCATCGCCAGCTGACCTCTCAGTTCAATGCTCGGCCGGTACTGTTCTGCCGCATCCGTGAAAATGGCCAACGCTGCCCCGGATCCGGGGCAGCGTTGGTGTTGTCGGTAGGGCCTTTGCTCTGACGCCGTCACTGCCTGCCGGGACACGCCCCGGCTGATCTCGCGGTCGATCCGGATCTGCCGCTCATCGAAAGGGTGAACGGCTTGCCTGCGCGGTGTTGTCGCAACTGATGTCAACTGTGGGACCGCCGGGGTGTCAGTCGGTGGGGTGCGGGGCGGTGGGCATTACCCGCCAAGGCGCCGCCAAGGTGATACTATTTGGTATAACTGCAGTTGGAGGGAGATGGCGATGACCATCGATTACGGCATCGAGCGGGACCTGCGGGCTATCCCGGCGGAGAAGGAACTGCTGCAACTCAAGCTTTTGCGCGCGGTCGGCAAGGCAACCGACGAGAACGTCCCCCAACGCACGATCGCGGTGATGCTCGGTGTCGCGCAACCCGAGGTGAGCCGGATCTTGAAGAAGCTGCGCCTCAATCCTGCCGCTCGTGATCGGAGTCCGCGTGAGGTGATGCTCGAACATGCCGCCGGCCGTATCAGCCACGAACAGATGATGAACGAACTCCGCAGCTGGGACTACACGTTCGGCCGCATCGCCCCCGATGACCCGATCGGTGAATCGTATGTGCGTGGGTCGTGGGATCAGATCGAACGTGCAGGAGAGCTTCTCACTGACGATGATCGCCGCGCACTGTTCGAGGCCACGGCGAAGGGGCGTGCGCAGGCGAATGCACTCTGAACTTTTGGAGGCGGTCGCAGCTCAACTCGAAGCACTGTGCATCCCAGGTCAACCGTTGGACAAGAACGGTCCGCGCTCCTCGACCCGCGCCCGGGATGCATTATCGCGCAGCAGAACTCGCATGAACATCGTCGAGATGTACCTGTCCGAGCAAACCGACGTCGCCGTGGGGCGACAGTTCTTGGCGCTCGCGACGGCTGGGCCGCCGGCGGCGGGAAAGAGTTCGAGTATCGAACGCCGGGAGTTGGCCGGGCAGGGGTGGCGTGTCGTCGACGCGGACCGAGTCAAAGACTATCTCCTGCGCGATGCACTCGATCAGGGGTTCTACGACGACCTCCTCGACCAGGTGCTGGCAGACGGTCACCGGTTGATGCCACGCGAACTCGCGACGCTGGTGCATACGGAGTCAACGGTTATCGTCGACGCTATCACCGAGCGTTGCCTCGGAATCGGTGAAAACGTGGTGCTGGAAGGAACATTCAGCTGGCCGGGTCTCGGTCGACGGTTGCTTGCCGAGCTGGCGGAGGCGGACTATCAGAAGCTGACGATTCTCGATGTCGAAGCGCCAGTTGATATCACGAAGGCGCGTGCACTCGGTCGATGGTGGCGGGGCCGTGAAACTGCTCTGCGGGGCGGCGACGATTTCGGGGGACGGTTCACCCCGGCATTCGTCATCGACGCTCTCTACAGCGGCGCCGTCTCGACGGTCTGTGCCCGCAATGCTCGCGCGGCGTTCGATGATCCGCTCGCCGCGGACATTCCTACCGTGGAGTTGCTGATCGAGAACTGGGGCGGCGACGATGAGACATGGGTGAAGGAGAACGGGCGAGTGGTCTACCCCCACACCTTCGTTATCTGAGCGGTAGCACCCTCTATATCGGTTCTCGAAGTGTCGACGGGATGGTTATGTGATCGTTGCCAATTTTATTGGAGTGCAGTGGTTCTCGGTTGTGGGATCGAGGTCACGGCCGACTTGTCCAGGGCGGCGACCCGGCCGGGTGTTGTTGATGGGTGGGCTCGGTCATGTCGCGTTTCCTTGTCTTGGAGGGGCCGACCGTCGTATGCTCGGGCCACACCGGGTGTGGTCGTTCTGTGTCGACGTTCGCGTTGATGGCCCGAAGGGCCGCCGCGATGCAAAGAAGAGGGTCGTACCCGTACGGGTACGACCCTCTTCTTTAGGTCTTTAACTAGACTGTGCGCACATTGGTGGCCTGGGGGCCCTTCTGGCCCTGGCCAACCTCGAACTCCACACGCTGGTTCTCCTCGAGCGACTTGTAGCCGCTGCCGGAGATCTCAGAAAAGTGAACGAACACATCCGGTGTTCCGTCGTCGGGAGCGATGAAACCAAAGCCCTTTTCGCCGTTGAACCACTTCACGATGCCCTGCGCCATACAAACTCCCTACAAAATCGATCCGGGTTTCACATCGAAGTCCCGATCTCGATGTGCTTATCCTCCCACGCCGTACGAGTCACACTTACCGCGGAGTACGAATACGCAGGGTGCCGACGCTCGAGATCAGGGTTATTCGGGCGTGGCGCCAGGTCCGTTCGACTGCTGCTGGGTGTGTCGAAGTTCGGCGTTGATACGTCGGGCTTCGGCGAGCTGGTCTTCGAGGATGATGATCCGGCACGCCGACTCCAGCGGGGTACCGCTGGCGACGAGTTCGTGGGCGCGAGCGGCGATGCGGAGTTGGTAGCGGGAGTAGCGGCGGTGCCCGCCGTCGGAGCGTTGCGGGGTGAGGAGTTTTGCGGCGTCGAGACTGCGCAGGAACGCTTGCCGCACACCGAGAATGTCGGCGGCCTGGCCCATGCTGTACGCCGGGTAATCTTCGTCGTCGAATTTGCCGGACAGGGCATTGCTCGCGCTGTCGGGTGTTTCTGCCTGGATGGGGTGTCCTCTTTCGTTTGCTGGACTGGCCCCCGAGGCGTGAAAAACGGCGAAGAACGGGAAATATCGGGCCCCCGGCGCCACGGGGGGTGGGTGCGCCGGGGACCGGATGGTGGAATCACTTACACAATCTGCACTCTCGCGAGCTGCCGCACTCGTGGGGACGTCCAGCAGCCGCCTATATAGGGTCTTCCGAGCCGAATACCTATCGAACAACACACTTTTCGGTCTCGGTACGGCCCTGGCTGCGGTACTGCGTGCGGGCAGTTCATCTCTCCCGCACTTCTTGATTCGTTCCTCGCTACGACACAAAAGATACAACACCCTTTTCAGAATGTCTACCCCCATCGCTGTAGATATTTTCCAGTGAGCGCAGAGGTATATCTGACCAGGAAAAACGTGTCGACAGTAGTCCGTGAGGGCGGCATCGGAAGGGGGCGGTGCCGGGAGTCCGCGCCGCGGGGACTGTGGCAGTTTTCGTGAGGATCCGATCGACGCGGCGACGAGCACTGGGTCGATCACTACTGCGGCTACCCGGCTTTACGAAAATGCAGGTCGCACGCAGGGCTTGGCGTGTGTGTCGCATGTTGTACTGCCCTGGTGCGGTGCTGTGGCGGCCGGAGGGAGCGCCCGAGGTGTGAGAGTTCGGATCTCGTACCTGTCCCGGGCGCCGTAGAAATTGTCCTGGCCGCTTGGATGTAGGAAATCTGTATCGTGGGGATGAGATTGTTTCACTTCATATGAGCTCTGGAGGCGCGTGACCAGATGACGATCCTCGAAGGAGTGGCCATGACAGAGGAGCTAGGGGCACGTTCACGGAGCGGGGTGTACGGGATTTCGGTGATGGCGGAGCTCTCCGGGGTGGGGCCGCAGACGCTTCGACTGTACGAGCGGCGGGGGTTGTTGACGCCGGTGCGGACAGGTGGGGGTACTCGCAGGTACAGCGAAGCGGATCTGGATACTTTGGGCCGGATCACCGCGTTGCTCGACGCCGGCGTCAACCTCAACGGTGTTCGATTGATTCTCTCACTCGAAGCCGAAAACTCGATTCTGGCGGCGCGGGTTGCCCAGTTGAGCGAATCCGCCGAGGGGCGAGGATGATCACCGCACCGCCGCGATCAGCTGTGTCGGGTTCTCCCGGAAGTAGATGAGGAACGATCCTTTCCGCGGGCCGGACTGATGCGGGTTACCTCTCGGACCGCCCGATGTCGCCGAAGTCTACGTCCGCTTCGATTTTGTTTCCGTCGGCTTCGAGGTGTTCGAGGGCGGAATCGAAGGCGTCGATGAGCCATTGATCGGTGGCTTCGGTGAGGAGTTCGTGCGGTGCGTCGTCGTTGCCGGATTGAAAGATACGAACCAGCCACGAGCCGTTGGCATCGGGTTCGTCGGAGAGTCCCTGGGGTGTGTTGGTGGCGACGACGTAGCGGTTGTACTCGAGATCGACGCGAATGGCGTATTCCCCGGCGAGATTGACGATGTTCGCCGGCCGCTGGGACGCCGCGGCCAGTGCGATCAGCGCGTCGTTGTATTTTTCCGAGTATTTCCCTCTCAGGGGCATGGCCGTCCTCATCTGTTTGTCGGCGGCTGCGGCATGGCGCGGCCGAGTCTTGAGGTCTGTCGCCGCGCCAGACCGGGGAACCGCAGGCGATCGGGTCCGGGCGGGGGCGGCGATGAACGATCTATCCAACCATGTGTAGGGGATGTGCTCGTGTCGGGGGAGTTGCGAGCAGGAGAAAGTGCAGCAGAGATCGAACTTTGGGGTTTTTCGCTGCGCGACACCCCGTGCCGGTTGTGGGACAGCTTCTCCTTCCGTGTGGTCGGCACGTTTTTTCTGGTCAGATATACCTCTGCGCTCACTGGAAAATATCTACAGCGATGAGGGTAGACATTCTAACAAGGGTGTTGTATCTTTTGTGTCGTAGCGAGGAACGAATCAAGAAGTGTGGGAGAGATGAACTGCCCGCACGCAGTACCGTAGTCAGGGCTGTACCGAGACCGAAAAGTGTGTTGTTCGATAGGTATTCGGCTCGGAAGACCCTATATAGGCGGCTCCCGGACGTCACCACGAGTGCGGTAGCTCGCGAGAGTGCAATTGTGTAAGTCAGTTCCACCCCCCATGGTCCCCGGCGCAGCGACCCCCCGTCGCGCCGGGGACCGGTCTGCGTGCCAGGGCTATGTCCGGGCAATGTTGTTGCCGGCCAAGGGACCTCAGGAAATCACATGATGGTCAGATCCGCGACGGGGTATCTGGCAAAACTGCGAGCCTGGAGGGCGCAGGAACGACGGTGAAGGTCCGCGCCGTCGTCTCCCTCGAAGCTCGATACTGCCTCGACGTGCTGGTTACGGTGACGGGATTTGCTGACTCGACGTTCTTCTGTCACCGGACCCGACGGGGAATTCCGATCTACACTCCGGCCTCAAAGTCGTGATTGCGGAGGTGCTTGGGCGCAACCGCGGTTGGACGAGCATCGCCGGATCACTATCGGTCCGGCGAGTCGCAGATGGGGCTGGGTAGTCGTCGTCGAGTTTTTCCGGGCAGTGCGTTGATCGTGCTGGCGGGAGTTTCTGCCCGAATAGGATGCCTTCTACCGGCCAATGGACGGGACCCCCGGCGCCGTAGAGGCCGCCGGGGGTCTGGGTTGAACTTCCATTACACAACTGCACTCTTTCGAGCTTCCGGACTCGTGGTGACGTCCGGGAGCCGCTCTGAAAGGGGCTGCCGAGACCACACACAAACATCAACTTTTCGGTCTCGGCGCTACCCTGCCCTGCGGTACTGCTTGCGGGCAGTTCATCTCTCCCGCGCTTTGTTGCTTCATTCTTCGCTTACGAGAGAAAAGATACAACACCCATCTGAGAATGTCTACCCCAACGGCTGTAGATATTTTCCAGTGAGTGGCGGGGGTATCGGTGACCGGGGAAACGGCTGGTCGTCTGCGGTGCTGCTCGCAGGTTGCAGGCCGCGGCGGCCGTTCTGGGAGAATGTTCCGATGAGAAATACCCCGAAATCAGAATCTTTGCTCCGCATGCGGGCGGATCGAGAGGAATCCGACAACGCTCAACGGGGCCACGGCGCCGCGGTATCGAGCTCGAATGAGGACTCCGAGGTGCCGGAGCCCGGTTCGCGTGGCCGGGGTGCCACGATGCGGTCGGCTCGGGCGGAGCTTTCGGCGCATGCGCGTGGGGTGGAGAGCATGAACGAGGCACTGCACCCTCGGCGAGAGTGATAGTCCGGGACAGCTCCGTGTTGGTGGGCGAGAGGTCCCCGAAAGATTGTGCTGCGATGTCACCGAGCTCGGTGTGTGAGGTCTCGAACGGTGGCCTTGTGAATGCACCGCAATCTGTCGAAAACCTTGAAAGGAGGCTATTTTCGTCAGATGTTGCGCCGGGTTTCGGGCGCAGATCAGAATCCAGCCCATCAGGTCGACGCCGTGGTGCGGGCAGCTATGGACACCGAGAACATCCACACCGACCGCGCGGGCGGCGCGAAAGCCTCACGCTCACAACTTGATACGGTCCTGGCGTGGCTGCGTAGCGGTGACATCCTGGTCATCGCCCGCCTGGACCGGCTGGGACGCTCGGTGCTGCACCGGATCACCCTCGGTGCTGACCTGCGCGACCGCGGAATCGGATTGAAAGTCCTCGAGCAGGGCATCCACAGGAGCCACACCGCCACCGTGACTGTTGCAGCAGCGCGCTCCGACTGACCTCGGGGTCGATGCTGATCGTGCCGCCCCTCGAAAGCGGAAAGGTTGGCTTCGGCGGTGCTGCCCGACTGAGACCAGATATAGAACCACTTCACTACGCGCACCCCTCAATACCAGTCCTATCCGTCGCGAGTTCGTGACGGATGGTGCGCGCGAGTAGGTGTGGTCGGGGGAGAATCCGAGGATGAACGAACAGAACGACAAATCCAATAGCGCGTTGGCTGTTGGCTCTCGGGTCACGGTTATGGTGCCTGGTCCCGGCAGCGGCGGCGTGGCATGTACCGGTGTGGTGATCGAGGATTATGCGGACATGGTCATCGATTCGGAGTCCGTGGGACGCGATTGGGCCCCGGTACATCGGTGGGCCATCGCCTTGGATGACGGAAGGCTGATCTTTGCCGACGACGAAGATCTTGCGGCCGCCGACTGATGGATAGCTCGTAGCTCATGCGGGCGTTCTCGTCGAGAGCTGTTCCCTCAGGTGTTGCATGATTTCGGCGCGAGTGTGAGCGTGAGCGATGTGTGAATCCCGCTCGTGCGTCTCGTGCCGACGTGTTGCTTGTTCGGCTAGACGAGTTCGATCGTTGTCACGGGCACGTTCTGCCGGGGAAGGTTGTGACCAGTCGATCTGTGCCAGTCGCCAGCGCAGGAACGCAGTCGGTCGTGTGAGCTGTGCGGGCCAGACCCAACCCCGAGATTGGGTGTCTCTGGTGAGTTCGCGGGCAATGTCGCGACCCGTCCATCGGGTGGTGTCGATGCCGGCTTGGTCGAGGACGTCGCAGATCTGGCCGATGTGCCTGACCGTTTTCAGTGCCGGGATGTGGGCGATCAGTTGGGCTGCGGTGCGTTGCAACTCGATTGGACGTGGGTTGGTTCTTTGTGCGTTCTTCGGCTTGCCCGCTCGCGCTTGCGCGTGCGTTGGTGAGAACTTGAAAACAAGAGATAGAAGAACAAATCCCCCAGAGGGGGATAGGGGGCCACGGCCACTCGGGTGTGGAGAAGATCGGGAGGCTGTGCGGGCGCGGTATGCGGCGCTGCGAAGTGTTGCGCGAGAGGGTTTTCTGGACGTCTTGAAGGGCGCGGTGATGGCAGCGACCGCGGTGCGGGGCGAGATCAGGGCCCACACGGATGCTGCCCGGAACTGCCGATGGCCGTGGTGCGCCTCGGCGGCCATCGATTCGAGTGTGGTGAGGTAGCGGCCTCGTTCTTGTTCGACGGCCATGCCGAGGGCGCCCAGGACGCGTCTGGCTCGTTTGACGACAGTGACGCTGACGCCGGCGCGGTTGGCGATCCTCTCGCGTGAGGCGGTGACGCCGCGCCCGGTCTTTCCCTCTGCCAGGGAGGCGTGGATGACGGCGACAGCGAATGCTGCTTCGGTGCTGATGGTGTTTTTCTTGCAGAGTTCGGTGCCGGTGGGGGAGTTGAGGAGTGTGCGGACTTGGTGTTGCCATTGGGTGCGACCGGACCAGATGGGGGTTCGGGCGTTCTTGCCAGTGGCTACCGGTAGAGCCCAGGAGTTTCCTCGCTGCCCACTTTCAGCGTTCAGCGCTTCGATGCGGGCGACGTTTTCGGTGGCCACACGTACTGCTGTGGCCCATGCATCGGTGTCTTCTGTCGTGGGTCCGGCAGCACTCGTGGCGGCAGCGTCGGTATCCGACGCGCCGAAAGCGCTGTTTTTGTGAACTGTTGTGCCTGGTTCAGGGTGTGAGCTACCCTGAGACAAGACCTGCACGGTTTTGTCCCTTCGGGGATATGCAGTACCGAAGTCGAAGCGCCAAACTTCTTCTTCACCAGTTACGACCGGAGCCCTGCCAGGGGCTCTCGTTTAGCTCGACGAACTTTGTTTCACAAACCCCCGCAAGGGGGTTTCGTCGTATCTGGGGTGGTACTGCGGCTATGGAGTTAGATATCGAGGTCGTTCACATGCGCGTACTTAGTGGTGCGTGAAAAGCCTTTCGGTAGATGGACATAGCCACCCCACATCACAGCACGCGCAAGCACCTTTTTCGGGGAGCCACGCGGAGCCGGATTCAGCCATCGGGGCAGCTCAAGCACCTTTCCGGGGATGGTGCATTGCATCGTCATGAGTGAGCCTCAGACAGCGAAAACAGTGCTCCGACAACGCCTGCCAGCCCAAGAACCACAGTGAGAATCAGAAATGTCATCGCTCACTCGCAGTCGCACTCGTGTGGCGATCGAGGATTCCCCGAAGCACGGACGCGACAATGCGAATCTGCTCGACCGAGGCGGTCTCCGGGTCGGATGCGACCAGGTCGACCGTGTCGATGATCGACGCGAACTCGTCGGCAACCGCAGGGTGGGTGGGGGAGAGGATCAGCGGTCCGTACATGTCGACCAGTTCGGCGAGATCCATCACAGCTACGGGTGCGGTACCGCTCAGGCGATGGACTTTCAGGGTGTTGCCGATGCTGAGGATTACCCACGTGTGTCCTTCGCGGTCCGCTGCAATCTGATGGTTCATGCTGCCTTCCGATCTCGTGATTCGATCTGGCGGTCCCACGCTGCGCACGCGTCGCTGATGAAGGTCGCTGCGATCGTCTCGGGATGCCGATGGAGAAGAGCTTCGAGGGCACCGAGCACGGTTTCAAGTCCACCGAAGTCATTTCCCGCAAGGTGATCGCGCGCATCAACGCAGGTGTCACTGAGCGCGTTCCACGCCATCCTCAAGCTGTGGGTATCGGCTGTGGCAAGGCCTGCGGCGGAGAGGGTTTCGAGTGCAGACCACTGTTCGAGCGTGGCCGCTTGCATCGCTGTAGCACGGCATGCCATTGCCGCCTGGTCGGCGGCGATCCGAGGGAACTCGGGAATGACAGCCACCAGTCCCCACGTCCGATCGGCGTAGAGGTCGGCGAACCAAGCCCACCGATCGGCCGCTAGATGGGAGTCGCTGGCCGGGGCTTCGACGATGCCTTGCGCGAGTGAGTCGAGTAGTGCGAAAGGCCAGCGGCCCGTCATGCTGCCGCTACTTCGAATAGTGAGAGCTGCGATTTCTGGGCGGGTAGCGCTGGAACAGCAGTGGGGGCTGTTATCGGGGGCGCGGGTTTTTGCTTCCGGGTTTGTCTCTTCGCATTCTTCGTCCGGCCCCGAGCAACGGCGAACTCTTCGATCTTTGCGGTCGGAATCTCCCTGCCGGAGAGGGTGAAGAGTCGGCCAGCTTGAATCTGCTCGCGAACTGTTTTCCCAACAGCGAGTCTGTTCTCGAGTTCTACTGTGCACTGGGCAAGTAGCGGGCATACCGAGCATGCTGCAATCGCCCGCTTCCACGGTGCTGATTGGTGCCCGCTGACGGTCCAACCCATGCCCTTTCCTGCGCACAAACCTTGATCTGGCCGGGGCTGGGTCGCAGGCGAGCTGCCGCGGCTTTCGAGTTCTGCGGTGATGCGGCGCGATGATGGGCACTTCCGCATCTGAGCGGAGTAGATGAATCCGCAGCGCTGGCACCGGCCCTCGCCGGTGTGCTTGCTCGCCATCGCGCGCAGTTTTACGGTCGTGTACCCGGAGAGAGGCGACTTCGGGGTATGGGACCGGGCGTCGCCGAGGGACAGCTCGCGCAGAGCAGTAGCGACGGACGGGCATAGCGGGAGGGTTGGGGTGTAGGTGAAGTCACAGACCACACAAGTCTTGCCGTCGGCGTTTGGAAGATGTTTGGCGAGAGTTTCACGGAAAGGTCCGCTGGCCACGCGATCGTGACCGTCGATTTTGCCTTTCGGGCCATGGGAATGAGCATCGGCTAGGCGAACGGCCCTAGCGCCATCTAACGTGTTCATTGCAGGTCCTCACATATCTGCATGGGGATTGTTGGGCGGCTAACCCACCAGTCCCGCGGCTATCCGACTGTGGCTAAACGGTCGGCGGCTGGATGGTCCCCTGACTGTGGCTAAACAGTCAGGGGACCAGTTACATCAGTTCATTCCTTCCCCCTTTTTTGTTCGTTCCGTGTACGCGAACGTCATTATCACGTTTAAACCTAACTTACATTCTTAAGTTATGTGCGAATGTTAATAGCGGGAGGGCATGGTGTCTAGTGAATCTGCAGGCAGTGCGATGAAAAGGGTGAGCGTGAGTCGACGTGTGCTGCGTGGCTTCGAGCCCGCGCGCCTGGTCGAGCTTCGCACTGCCCACGGTCTTTCTCGTCCCGACCTCGGCCGGATCGCCGATGTGTCCTTGCAAACCATCCACAAGTGGGAATCCGGCGGCCAGTCCCCTCAGATCGACGTCCTTATGCGTGTCGTCCAGGCTCTCGGTGCTACAGTTTCCGACCTCGTCGACATCAAGCCGGAAGATCGTTACCCGGGAGACTGGCGTGTCCTTCAGGGGCTGACGCAACCGGAGTTGGGCGCAAAGGCCGGCATCAGTACGTCGATGGTTGGAGCGATCGAACGAGGCGACTCCAGGCTGACCGATAATTTCGCGCAGAAGCTTGCCGCCGCACTGGATATTCCGGAAAGTGAGCTCCGTGCGAGCTACGAACGTGTTCGGAATCGACCGCCAGGAACTCCGGCGTAAAGCAGACAAGCCCTCCGGCGTCTCCGCGCAGTTCGTTTGCTGTCCCACTGCGAGCCTCTCTCATTCGAACTCCATCCCGATGGTGGTCAGCGTATGGCGGCAAGCTTTCAATCGCAAGTTGCTAACGTTTTGCGCGATTGCGAGGATAGACCTCAGTGAGATGAGTTAATGGGTTCGACAGATCAACGCGACACAAGACTGAAAGGTTGGGCAGATTGATGAGCACCACTTTTGCTGAACGGCTCCGGTACCTCTTCGACAATGTTCACCCACGAAGTCGTGGGCCGTACACACAGACAGAAATCGTCGACATACTCCGCTTCAGTGGTAGCAAGATGACCACCGGGTACATGTCTCAACTGCTCAGCGGGAAGCGCACATCACCGGGCGTGGAGGTAGTTCGAGACATCTGTCGGGTTTTCAAGGTCCCGATGGACTACTTCGGAGACGAAGAAACCTACGAAGAGGTCAAGCAAACGATTGAGTGGATTCAAGGGCTGCGTGACTCAGCAGATGGAAACATCGCAGCTCGGACCTACGATCCATTCCGCAAGTTGGCCAACCGAGACGACGACGACGCCTAAGCGATCACGATGTAAGTAAGACCGGCTGCGATTGCCCCAGCGATTGCCCCAGCAATGACCTGCCCCTTTGTATGGTCCCCAAGGTGAACCCGAGACCATCCGATCATCGGCGTAAACGTCAACGCCAATATCCACCACGGCGAGACCGACAAGGCCAGGACCACTGCAATCGCAGCTGAAGCGCCGGTATGGCCACTGACTTTCCAATGCAAAGCACTTGTGATGACCGCAGCTACAGCCAGCGCGGCCAGACCCGAAGACAAGAACGCAATCATCTCGATCGGCGCATCAGCAACGATCTGAACTATCAGTGCACCCAGGGTGACAACCAGCAATGATGCGATCAACATGTGGCGTTCGTTGATCCTTGTGACGTGATGATCACTGATCTTTGCCCGCCGCATACCCACCAGAATGAAGATCATTGGAACGACACCGCCGAATACGGCGACGAAGACTCCCCAGCCCGGTGCGCCCACAGCTACACCGATGATCATCGACGCAACGATATTAAGAATCCACGGCGCCCCGACTTCGGTAATAACGCGTGCGGCTTTGTCGGCCGTGGTGCGAGGGACTCGGGTGTCGATGTCTGTCATTGTCCTGCGACCATCTTTCGTTCGTTCTCAATCGTGATTTGATATGCGCTGCCCAGCGCCGCTGCCCATGCAGTATCAGTCGTGTCGGCGCCGGGGAAGAAACTGTTGTAACCCAAGCCGTCAGCCACTCGTCCGGTTACGAGCCAGTCTGCGATTGCCGACGCTGCGACTGCTGGAGGAAGCTGGGTACCAGTCGGCAAATTGCTTTGCTCCACCTCGAGGCTGAGCGCATCGAGCACTTCGGCCGCCTTGTCGTTGACTTGCTCTGACGCACTACTGCCCGGCTTGGAGCCTCGTTCGGCACCCGGCCACCGGATCAGCAGCTCCTCGCGTAGAGGAGTGAACTGCTGGAGGGCGTTCCTCGCACGAAACCAGTTCAATGCCAGGGCAAGCGACATTCCGGCCCCAAGAAACAAAACACCAGATAGTGCCAGCAATCGAGAGATCGCGAAGGGCGTGGGCGTCGGCTCCATGAACCCGTAGCGCGCGGCGAAGAGGTACCCGATCCGCAGCGCAGCGTAGGCGGTGAGGATTGCTGCGCCAGGGGTGACCAGGAGTAGTGCCCGCCCTGTGACGGTCTGACGATCTGCCTGGGTAATAGCGACGACCGTCACCATCAGCGCCACCAAGAATGGATAGGTCATCCCCAACATCAGGCCCTCGGCGAAGCCGGGAAGGAATGCGTACTCGTTGTCGAAAGTGAGATTGTCGACGTTCGCCGGCCACGGGCGACTGAAGAAGAAGATGAAAGCGAGTGAGCTGGTGAGGAGCGACAGCGTGATGTGGGTGCGAATGAGATTTTTGCGCAGACCGACCTTGCTCGTCGTCACGTCGGTGAACCCGATCGCGGTGCCGGCGCAGATGCCGCAGACCATCAACATTTTGAGTGCAGCGGGAAAGCTCTCTCCGAATATGTTGCTGACGAACGCTTCCACTGGCCGGATGTTGACAAGCATGTGGATCGACATGCAGGAAAGCCCGAGAAAGGCTCCTGCGAGAGTCAACGAACGCCGAAACCACCACCGGTGCAACCGGGTTGCCGCCACCACAGCCAGTAATGCCGCAGCCAATACAGTGATCAACCGAAAGCCTCGTCAAGTCGTGACCTGAGTCCAGGGCTCCGGTTGATGCGGCTGCCCCCGTTCAGTCGGTGTAGCAGCAGGTTGCCAAACGCCTCCGCGTCGGCTTCTTCCGGCGATTTCGTGTCTTCGCAATCGCGTTGCAGCATCAGAGCGGCGAGGTCGTGGCGCTCCGGAGGCAGGACCTCACGCGCGAGTTCGATTGCCGGCTTCCCGACGTGCCCCAAAACGATATGGCCAAGTTCATGGGCGATGGTCCGTTCACGAGCGTGGACCCATCTTCCGTACTTCACCTCGTCGTAGTCCGGATGTCGGACCCATTGGCCGAAAATCCGATCCGGCAGATCGGGGCCCTCGTGGATCACCAGAGGGCGACCTCGGTGGCGTGCGAGTGCTTCGGCAAGACCGGTCAGCGACCTCAATTCGTCACCTTCGGCTATGCGGAACAGGCGGTCAACTGCGCGAGCCACCGTCGACGTATCTGCCACTTCACGATCCTCCTATCGTCAGCCCCTCTGTCGCCGACCGTGTAACGGTAGTGTCCTGTTTGCGAATTTCGTAGTCGGGGTGCACCCTGCCGTTTCTGAGGTTTGACCCCGGTTGACGTCGTACCGCCATATTCATGCGACCCATTAGGGTCTTCACAATGTCGATCAGCTTGCGTCCATCCCGCCGCGGTACAGCTTGTGTCCTGATAGCGGCAGGAGCCTTCTTACTGGCAGCCAGTGCGCTTACACCCACCTACGTCGCGGACAACCTCGTGAAGATCCCGCTGAGCATCGAGGCAGCCACTGTCTCCACCGGAACGGCTGAGTTACTTGACACCGCAACTCTCGCCAAAGGAACGCTGACTGTCGACGCGAATGTACCGATCACGGTCAATCAGCTTGTCACCGTTCAGGAACCGTCCGACGCGGACCTCGTGACCTTGCAGTCTGCAATGCAGATGACACGCGACGACCGGTCCGGACAAGCGGCGATCGTCAATGCGAGCATCGACCTTGTCACCGTCGACCGGCGCACAGGGAGCGCTGTCGCCGAGCCTGTCGGCTCCATCCAGTCGTCGTCCGACAAACCAGCGGACCCCGTGGCGCATGAGGGTCACCAGTTCAAGCTCCCCTTCGACACTCAGAAGCAGTCCTACCCCTACTTCGACACCACGTTGCGCGAGAGCCGTGACCTGGATTTCGTAGATGAGGCGGAGCTCGAAGGCTTGCCGGTCTACCAGTTTCACCAGGAAATCGAACCGACCCTGATCGGCGGCACGGTTTCCGTGTCCGCATCAGACTTGGGTCGAGACGGGACTTCCCCGGTGACCCTGAAGCGCTTCTACGGCATTACCCGCGACCTTTGGGTCGAACCGGTCACCGGAGCCGTGGTGCAGGTCGAACAGCATTACCGCCAATACCTCGGCACGGATGTCAACGATCCGCAGGCAATCACCATCATCGACGTGGTACCGAATTTCGACCCACAAACACTCAGTGCGCAGGTCGCATTCGCGAACAAGTACAAGAACCTCATCCAATGGGGGACCGTGTACGGTCCGGCGTTCGGGGCTGTGGCGGGACTTCTCTTTCTCGCCGGCGGCATCTACCTCGGTGTGACGTCGGGGCGGCACCGTCAAACCCCGCCCCTTTTGATCGAGCCGAAGCTGACCGCAGCGGAAAAAGCCGAGCTAATGCTTTCCTGACACACAGGTTTTGCGAACGCCCGCCCCGACCAGTCGGGCGGGCGTTTTTGTACCTGTCGCTCGAATAGGGCACGAAAAGTGCCGTCTACCTCACTAAACGACACGTCCCCTTGCAGGATCTAGTTACTGCGTTCCTCGAAGTTCCTCGTAGGCAGCCTGAGCTTTAGGGAGGGCCGCAGTGTACTCCGAATTAGCGGTCTCCCCGTTCTTGTAGAAGTGTTCCTTCTCGTTGTACCCGCGAGGATCTGCATGCTGAACAGCCAGAGCGTAGGCAACCGGATCAGCAGCGTTGGTCGAGATGGTCGAGGCGTTGTCCATAAATGTGTCCGTCGCGGCTCTGACCGCATCTGTGGAATCAGCTGCAATGTTGTATCTGAAGCGCCACCCGAATACGTCGCGGATATCTGTTGCCGGCGCGGCCATCGAAAGACCCGACGTCCAACCGGTTTCAGCTTCGCTCGCGAGTAGCGCCGCGAGTGCCTGGTCCGGTGTGCCGCCCCGCAACTCCACAACTTCGACGACTGCTGCCGCGTTGTCCCGTTCGATCTTGACGCCGAGATCGCTGATGGCTTCGGCGCCGAACGGGGAAACGGTCGTTGTGGGTGCGCTGGTGGTAGCAGGGGAGCGAGTGGCAGGCGGTGGATCGTCGCTACCGCATGACGACAGTCCGACAGCGAGACCAGCAGTGATCAGAGCTGCGATGACGCTTCTTCGGTACAAGGGGTCCTCCGGGATCAGTAGCGGATGTCGTCGATGAGCCAGCGGTCGCCTTCTTTGACGAGGGTGACCCAGACCGTGGTGTCAGGTTTGACCGTAGCGGTGCTGCTATCGGCAATCGCGGTCTGCTTGATCGTGGCCACGCGTTGGATGGTCGTGTCCGTGTCCTGGGGGCAGCCTGAGCATTCGACACTGACGTCAGCGATGACCTTCGCCTGCTGCTGCGCCCACTTGTCCCACTGCACACCTGGGCCGCGATCGGTGCGGGCGTCGATGATCATGCGGGCCGCAAGTTTGTCGGTCAGCCACTCTTGGGCCCGTCCGTATGCGTCGTTCTGGGTCGTATCGGTGGCCGGGTACCAGGTGAATACCACGGTCAGTCCCTGGCGGGCGATTTCCTCTGCTGTCTGAGCTTCGGTTGGGGGTTCGGTGGGCTCGATGTCGGTCGGCACTTCGGTTGGGGTACTCGCGGGGGTCGACGTGGTCGCAGATGGTGCGGCGGCCGTGGTTTCGTCGACGTCTTTGCGGGAGATGAACGAGTAGGTCAGGAAGGCGACAACTGCCACTACCAGCACAACGATAACGAGTGTTCGTGCTCTCATCTGGCTCTTCCCCCTTGCTTCGATTAGGCCGTTTAGCAGGATAAATGACACGTCCCCCAAGTTCCGAAGGGGTGTCTGCCGTGTGCGATGACTGCGCGCCGCCCCAAGTGATCGGATCTGGGGAGAGGACGGTCTGGTGGCCACCTGTGCGAGGAAAAAGGGGGAACTCGCCTCAGACTCGCCCAAAAATGGCACTTGATCTGCGTAGACGGCACGTCCCCTACATCACGCGTCGGGCCTTCATCCCTGACTGAAGTGGAGCTTCCTTGACGACATCACCAGTTGTAGGCGCGTGGATCATCTGCCCATCGCCGGCGTAGATGCCCACGTGGCCCGGACCGTTTGCTTCCCAACCTCCAAAGACCAAGTCTCCGGCCTGGGCTTGGTCGATCGGGATCTCGACTCCGACGGTCCACTGCTGTTCAGAGGTCCGGGGGAGGGAAACCTTGCCGGCGCTGGCCGCATAGACCGCGTAGGACGTCAAACCTGAGCAGTCGAAACCTCCACCTGTCGGGCCTCCTGTTCCGCCGCCGCCCCACACGTACGGAGTTCCGAGGTACTCCCTCGCAGCCATCACAGCCTGCATGTTTCCGCCTGTCGAGGTAGGAACGAACCGGCCGCGAGAGTTCGGGTTGGTGAAGGTCGCGCGCGCCGCGGTGATTTTGGCGACGTAGTTCTGAGTCTCGGCGTAGGGAGGGATTCCGTTGTACTGCTGAACGGCTCCAGGACCGGCGTTGTAGGCCGCGAGCGTTAACTCGATCGCATCGCCGGGAATGCCGGATACGTCTTGGTGGAGAGCGCACATGAACTCTGCCTGCGACATGACCGCATCACCGATCGAGTTGGGGTCGATCTTCCCGTCGCCGTCGTGGTCCTTGCCCCAAGTTGCCCACGTTCCGGGCATGAATTGAGCTGGACCCATCGCCCCGCTGAGCGATACAGGGGCGTTGTCGCCGTGGCGGAATCCGTTCTCTTGCTGGAGCTGTGCCGCCAAGAGAGGGGAGTCGATTTCCGGGCACACACTGCCGGCCCGTCGAAGCCACGGCTCGAATTCGGCCGGCACGATGTTGAATGCCAGCTCGCCGCCGCCGGCCATGCCGAAACCGGCGCAGTCGGCGGCAGTCGATCGCGCTGCGACGAGCTGCACATTGCTGCTACTGCTGACCTCGATGTCCGGGCTGCCCCCATCGCTGCTCTGGCGAGAGATGTCCGGAAAAACAGAAACTGGGTCAAGGGCGGTTCCGCCCTGCATCTTGCCGCCTTCCCAATACTCGAAGTGCAGATGAGGACCAGTCGACGAACCGGCGTTTCCGATGTTGGCGATGTGGTCACCGGCTTTGACCTGTTGGCCTGTCTTGACGAGGACGCCGTCGGCGAACATGTGGCCGTAGACGGTGCTTACGGGTTTTCCTCCGACGTTCGAGTCGATGACCACCCAGTTCTCAAAACCGACACCTGGACCTTCTCCCGACGATCCTGCCGCGACAACGTTGCCGTCGAGGGCGGCGAGGATCGGAGTGCCGACGGGGCCGGCCAAGTCGACGCCGCGGTGCTGCGCGTTCCAACGCTCACCGAATCCCGAGGTGAATGTGGCGGTGCCGGGTTTGACTGGCATCTGGATGGGCCCGGCCACAGCCAGTTTCGCGAATCCAGCGGGCGGCTGTGTGACGTCGTCGCTGCTCGCGCGTGAACCGTTGTCGCTGTTCGAGGTGGCGCTGCGGCACGCATCCCGTGGAATGACCGGTGCACCAGTGGAACACGCGGAAGTGCCGATGACGATGGACGCTGCTCCGGCCAATAGAAGTGCCCGCTGAAGGCTGCTGGTCTTCACAATCCACCCGGAATCGGGGTGTCGAGGTCTGGGATCGGAATCGGACCTGGAACGGGTGTCGGAGTGATGCCGGGAGCCGTAGTGGTTGCTGGTTCGTCGAGATCGAAGGTCGGTGCAGGTGAGGGCGTGGACGCACTCGACGAGGACGGCTGCGGCTCTGTCGTCTCGGTCGCGCTGGTCGTTGACGTCGCCGATTTTTTTGGCGCGGTTGTGGGCGCCGGCGGGGCGATCTTTACGACCTTGGACAGATCAAGTGTCGGTAGAGGACTTCCGACCACCCACCGCTTCCCTCCGCTCGTCTCTTCGACAGCGAGCGAGACCCGCATATCACCGGCTTGCGTCGGAACAATCACTTCAGCGGTACGCGCGCCGTCAGGGGCGGCCGTAAGTGTGCTGACGGTCGGGCCGGTGATGACCACAGGAGTTCGTGGTCGGGCAGCCAAGACGTACTCTCCGGGCTTGGTGGAGGTGTATCGACCGATTGCGTTGGACCACTTCACATCTGATGTGGTGGTGTCGATGAAAGCGTGCGCGTAGGCCATTGCAGTTGCCGGCGCGTTCGATGCAACCCAGGCTGCGGTTTTGGCGACGACCAGAGACTCACTCACCTCGTCGAGGTCGTAGTTGATCACCTCTGCCGCCGTGACCGGTTCGGTGGTGCTGTCGGCCTCCTGAGCTGTCGCACGCGGCATCGGGTCTTCTCCGAACACCGTGCCTAACGCGAACAGGAGCACCATGACACCGGCCACAGTGATCGCCAGGTGGGTGCGTGAGTAGAGCATCCACCGACGAATAGGTGCGAGAACGGGATTGGTTCCGGACTGAGACATCAGATGTACCGGTCCCTCGTGGTCGTGTCGGACGGGGCAGCGGCGGTCCAGACTTTCGCGTTCGGTGCCTCACTTGCTGGTGAGCGGTGGGGCGTGGACGCGGCGGACTGGCTCGTCGAGTGCTTGTCGCGGGTAGGGGTGTAGACCTTCATCGGCGCGATCGCGGAGCGGTCCCCACCGTCCCAGCGCTGTCCGACGCTGGCGGTCAGCAGTTCCTTGCGCGCTTTGCGTTCCTGGGCTTGGCTGTTGGCCTCGTCCTGGTCGAGAAGCTTCCATGCGCTGGCGCCGGATTTGATTGCGCGCTCGGTGTCTTGACCGTCTACTCCGCTCTTGCCTCGGGGCATGTCGTGACTGGCCACGGCTGAGATTCCCGCAATACGTGCATCGCGCTCAGCCGCTGCGTCGCCTGCTTGGCCCAATCGAGCTGATCTGCTCTGGCCCTGCGTTTTCCGGGCGTCCGCGCGGGACTGGGTCAGTGCCTGCTGCCTGCGATTGTTGAGTGCGCGGCCCTCGGGCCTGGTCGAGGTCTCGCCGTCGCTCTCACCGGTTTTGCCGTGTCGGCGTTCCCAGCGCTCACCGGCCTTGTCGGCGAGCTTGCCTAGGGCGCCACCCGCCGCCGGACTACCAACGACGCTGGCGGTGGCAGTGAATGCCTTGCGTTTGATCGCTTGTTTTGCTCCGCGGGCCTTGCGGTTGACCATGGTCGCGCTGTTCTGACTGAACGTCTGGCTCATGCGTTTGAACGGCCGCATGATGGCCCAGCACACGACGGTCAGCAGCACCATGAACCACAGCCGCCAGGACCCGTCGACCGTGCCGTTGGCATTGACGTACAGCTGCACCAGCGCCATCAGATAGAGGGCGACGATGACAGCGCCGGCTACTCCCCACATGTAGGCAGTGGCGAGCATCCGCAGGATTCGGGCCAGCCATCCTGGCGCCGCGACCGCGAAGGGAATCCAGACCGGTGCGAACAGGACCGCGAACCGGATCGAAAGCAGCGCTACCAATTTCAGGAGGGATGCGCCGATCCACAACAGCGACGGCATGCCCAGTTTGAGCATGCTCATGAAGCCGGTGGACGTGCGCCCGGAGTCCTTGCCCTGGAACTGTCGGTAGGAGAGCTGATAGTCCGAGTCCAACTTGTCGACGATGGTGCGGAACTTGTCGGCCTTTTCCTCAGCGAGGGTCTCCTGCGCCTTCGGATCGTCCTTCACTTCCTGCTGCTGCTCGTACGTGAACGCCAAGGAATCTCGCAGATCCGGGCCGAGTTTCGCTTTGTCCTCGGGGTCGTAATTGGTGCCGAACCAGCCCTTACGCCAGTCCGGGAGGAAAATCTTGTCCACCAGTACGTTTCGCGGATCTGTGCTGCCTCCGGACAGAGTGCCGCCATCTGGCCCATCCCCGAATTGCACCGAGAAAATCTGGTCCTGTGTCTCAGTGATCAGCGAACCGAAGGTGTCGTCGGCTACCTGAAGGGCCTTCTGTGGAGCACCGACCATCAGTGCCCCGAGAGCCAAGCCGACGGCAGCGACCCCCGTGATTTTGGTGATCCCGGCAGAATCTGAGTTCAGGGCCTTCCACAGGATCATTGCGCTGACGATGACGAGCGCAATCCCTAACCACTGGCCGTAGATGCCCCGCATGCCCTCGCTGATCGAGAAGACGATCTTGTCGAAATTTGCCAGGGCAGATTCGACTCCGGCATCCGCCGCGGCTTGTCCGGTCGTGGTTTGGTCGTCGAGCCAGAACGCCGCCGCAGCCATCGACTTGCCGATAGTCAGGAAGGTGTTGCCCAAGGTGGTGTCGCCGACTGCCCCGGGTGCGCGTACGAGGTCTTCGCCGCAGCCGAGGTCGTAGGTGTGCCATTTGAGCCCGGCCCACCCGTACGTTTCGTAACCGGTACCGCCGGAAGAGGAGCGTTCGGCGCTTGTTGAGTCGAAGGTGGTCTCGAGCACTTCGTTCGGGAACTCCGGTGACGGGACGTCCTTGCAGTCGAATCCGCTGGCGGACGCGACACCACCGCCGAGGCCGATCTGTGAGACGGCGGCGAGCATCAGTATCACCAGAACGCGCCCCACAAGCCCTGTACGCCACCCAAAACGGCGTGGGTCTGTGGATCTTCCGGAATGCGTGTTCCGGGTTCTCGGCGGGCTCATACCGCATGTCCCATTGCTGCTCGGGTGGCCCGCGAGTCCAGGGCGTCGAACACGTGCGCCAGGTGCACGAAGTGCGTCCAGTCGCTGCGAATCAGTTCGATGTCGTCGGCCATCTTCACGATGAACCGGCGTGCCTGGTCCAAGTGATCGGTGTTGGTGTCCTCGTCGAGGGTGTCCTCGCCGCCGCCGCCGAGATTGGCAAGTAGCGACTCGTAGCCTTCTCCGATGGGCAGGTTCAGCAGTTTCAGAGCACCCTCGATCGCGTGTGCGTTGCCGCCGAGATCGCCGATGATGACCTCGTACGTCAGTGCTGATTTGTCGTCTGTGCCATCGACTCCGGGTAATCGTCGGGAAGCTGCGAGCACACCAGCGCGCGAACCTTGTACTTACGGCTGTCACGCGCGATCCGCAGGTTCAGGGTTCGGCCGGCACCCGTCTGCTCGAGGTATTTGTTCTCGTCGAGGAACAGCACCTTGCGCTCGTAACGCGGCAGTTCGTAGACGAGACGGTTCGCAAGCCATGCGGCCATGTGCATCAGCGGGCCAGCCATGCGCTGCTGTGGAGTCCACTGCGATGGGTCTGTGCCCTCCGGTGGCAGTTGCAGGCCGGGCATCGTCAGGACCGTCAGGCGAATGCGGTCGTCGATGATGTCGTCGACGTCGCCGGTGGTACCGCGCTCCGGGAAGAGCACTCGGGCTTCTGCCAGATCGGACATCATCGCCAGGTCCTGATGCAGACTCTTCGCGCACGACCGCAGATCGACATTGTCGTCGTCTTTTGCGATTCGTTCGATGGCGTCGAGAACTTCGCGGAGGTTGTGGTGCCGTTCGCCGCCGACCATGTTCGCTGCGCTCTGAAGCACGGTCTCGGTCCACTCGTGTTCGAGGCGGGCAGGGGTGAGCATCATCTTCAGAACAGAGACCGCCACCGAGATTCGTTCGGCGTTCGCGGCACGCATATCGGCCTCGTATTGCCCCTGCGCTGCCGCTTGAGGGTTGGGGTCGTCCTGGTAGTCGATGCTGGCCGGGTCGTACTCCGGATCGTCGCGGCGCGGGTCGATGATCACCCTGTACGGGTTGAGCGAGCCGGGGCGCGAGGTGCGACCGGTCAACGCTTGCACTTCGGCGATGCCGCGGAACTCGGGCAATTGAGCGAGCTTTTTCAGCGGGCCGGACGGGTCGAGCACGACGCCGTAGGCACCGGCGCGCACGGCTTGGTAGACGAGTACACCGGCGAGGAACGTCTTGCCAGATCCGGGGACGGCGACGATCGGCGTCAATCCGGACTTGTGCTTCTTCTCGTGCGCTGCAAACAGATCCCATACGGCCGGCCGCGGCGCGATCGACGCCGTTTGACCGACCACTACGCCGGTGCGGTCACCAATCCGGTCACCGACCGCAGCCATACCGGAGGAGAGGGCTTCGACGTTCATCCGCCGGCAGTGCGCGATATTGGCCAGGGGCTCACCAGGGATGAACTCGCGCAGAAGTTGGTACTGGCCGTGTTCTTGTTCGAGGCGAATGCGGGGCGCGTACATCTCCTGCAACATCGAGACCTTTTCCTTGGCCTCTTTCGGCGTCGAACCGACGATGAGAACCCGGTACCAGCCCTCGGTGCGCACCGACAAACCGGAATGGTCTTCCTCGATGTCGGAGATGACCTGCCGTGCAAGCGCATGCTGCTCAGCAAGCTCCTGCGGTGGAACCTGGTCGTGCTCGATTGTGTAGTGGTCGAACTGCGCCTCGATCTTCGACGTCAACCGTCGCAAGTTCCGCACGGTTTGGCTTTTGGTCTTGAGCTTGATCCGTTCCGACCACTCCAGCGGCTCACCGGACGGATCGCCGAGCACCTGCCACGGCAGCATCTTCTCCGGAATTGGGAGGGGCGCCATACGCCCGACCGTGAGGACGATCGCGTAGCCGGTGTAGTTCCGGCCACCAACCTGACCGTGCACGGTCGTGTAGCCATCGCCGGGAGTGAGTTCGAGGTTGGTGAGGTCTTCGAGCGTCGCGACGTCGGACTCTTCCCAGCCGCCCCCACCGGAGATAACCCCTTCTGCGTCCAGTGGCAGTCCGAGAGTCGCCGAGCGCAGAAGTAGGTAGTCCATTTCGGCGGGGGTCGCGGGCTTGGCGTTGACACCTTCACCGGACAGATGCCGCTCGATCGTGGCGAGGTGATCGGCGATCGCCTTCTGCTCACCCAGAAACGAATTGCGTGCCCACTTGCCCACAAGCTCAGCGATCTTGCCCAGTAGCGGCACGTCGATCACCGGAACAAGCCATTGGCCGAGCCTGTCGAGCCCCTGGGCCATTGCCGAGCGCTTCGGCAGTTCGATGCCCCAGTAACGGCCCTTCTGCGTGGGGTTGCCCCACAACATTGCGTGCTGCTGCCCGCGCAAGTAATCCGCCCATGACAGTGCTCCGGGTACGTCCGGAATCGGTTCGGCCCACGCGTCATGCTTCTGCGCCCACTGGCGCACCGGCCACGGAGTGCGCACGAGACGGCGGTGCATCCCGCTCACGCCGGATTCGGCAAGGTTCGCCAACACCATGCCCTCGTTCTGAATGTAGCGGCGCTGCTTGCCGACTGGGCGCATGTTCCACGGACCCGGCGACTGTACGAACCATGCCGTTGACTGGTGGCGCGTGCGAGTGACGTTGCCCTCCACTCCGACCAGTTCGAGACGCACCGCTTTGCGCTCCCCATCGGCACGTTTTTTCGCCGCAGTGCGCTGTCGGGTGAACTCCGCATCCGAAGGGGTGTTCTTGTTGCGTTTCTTCCCGCGTCGGCTGCTTTTTCCGGTCGGCTCCGCTTCCGCCTCAGACGTCGACATGAAGATCGGTTCAGGCGTCGCGATGCCGATCTCCGGGGCCTGCGACCATGCCAGTTCCCGGACGGGTGCCGGAGCAGAGGCAGCAGCTGGCGCGGACCGGATGGTAGACGCACGGTTCGCAGCCATAGCGGCCGCCCAGGACGGCGGCAACGCGCCCGGCGGAACGATGGCCGGCTCGGGCTCGTCGAAGTTCGGATCGAACAATGCGGCGATCTCGTTATCAGAATGCAAAGTCATCGGGGGGACTCACCTTCGATTGGCGTGATGGCGGGTGTGCGACCAGTGGCGCGGGAGATGGTGGAAAGACGGAGCGTGACCGTCTGCCCGGGCTTCGGAGGGCGCGGCGCGTTCAGGTCGTTCCACGCGGCCCGGATTACGGATCGGACCGGGCGATCGGCGTTGACGACTTTGGTCACTTTCGAGGTCAGGACGAAGACAACCCCGATCATCACGATGAGGGAGTTGAAGCCCAGCGGAATGTGTACGACACCGCGCACGATGACGAAGACGATCACCATCAGTGCGGCTCCGAGTCCAAGTGCTGAATAGTGAATCCGGAACGGAAGTGTGAACCCGGTCGGTCCGAGGTAGTGCTGATCCACCCGGTGCAGCAAATCGTCGTTGTCAATCACAGTCGGCTTCCTTCGCTCGTAGCGTGGGTGGATCAGACCTGGACGCCGAACAGGCTCAGTAGCCAGTTCCCGATGCCGGTTGCAGCGGTATCGCTTTGTGCGATACCGAAAAAGGCAAGTCCAACGAGGGCCAGTCCGCCGACGGTGAAGACTTTCGAGAGGTTGCCTCGCAGACCGCCCATCAGAACCGCACACGCGATCAGAACGAGGATCGTGACAACGACGTTGTCACCGAGCCAGGAACGGACGCCTGTGGTGTTGACATCGGTTGTTTGGGCGAGCAAGTCGACGGTTCCGGGGGGCATGGTCGTCAGATTGACGACCGTTGACGTGAGAGACATGAGAACGCTCCATCGCTGAGTTCGGTCAGTGCACCTGAATGTGGATGCGCGCGACCGTAAGTCGATTTCGCTTTTTATCTCAACGGGGTGTCTGCGCCCGGAACGGTTCATCGGCAGGGTTTCCGCAGCGGAGCTGCGTCCGGAAAGTCGCCCAAGGGATATGCGCGCAGTGGTGCGCCTGCCGATTTTCGCAGTGGCTCGCGGGCATTGGGTAAACGGTGCTGTGCGCGAGAGTAATTCGCAGTGGATGTCAACAGGACGAGCGGGTGCGTTTTGGCGAGGCAGTGAGGGCCTATGGGGCGTAGGGGATATGGGGCGCTCATATAGGGGCTAGGGGGTCTAGGGGATATGGGCAGGAATATGGACCCAGTCAAAGCGAGATGGGGCAGGTGCTCAGGTGTGCTCGCTGCACGCCCTGAAAGTGCGTTCTGGCAACGAAGGGTCAGAGTGCGCCCACAAAGCGCGAATGAGGGATAGGTGCGCTGAGGTGCAGAGAACGCGCTCAGATGCGCGGAGAAAATGGCGCCGGATTCGGAGCCGGAATTCGGTGATGGATTCGAGCGCTCGAAAAAGCGCTTCCCGCACCCACCCCCTCCGGGGGTCACTCCCCCCGGCGTTCCTTGGGGGGAGTGTACTTCAGAATTACGCTCAGCGCCAACGCAATTCGGAACGCCCTAGTGAAACGCTATGCGTAGTGCCCGAGGTCGCGCACTGACGACCATTCACCACTCGCATGCCGCCACGCGCTCCGCCGCGCTCACATTACCGCTTGCTCTTCCGGATGCACCTACTCGCCACATCGCCTCATTGCAGCGCCCGATCGAGCGCTGAAATGAGCGTTAGTCGCAGCGCTTGAAAACGCCCAGGAGACGCGCTCGGCGAGCGATGAACGAGCGTAGCGAACAGTGTCCGATGAAGCGCTATGCGAACCGCTGACATCACCGCTCGCGAATCGCTGATTTCGGCGCCCTCGAACGCGAGGAGTCGAGCGTTCGCCAAAGGGCATGTCGAACGCATTGTTGCCCAAGAAACTCCGGGGAAGTGGGAAGCACCGAGGCAGGGGGGACACCCCGTTGAGGAAAGTTGCGGGTTTCTGCCACTGTGCACGAAGACACCCCACGGACGGCGTTGGGAAGACATCGGAACAAACGAAAGGCGCAGGCGGTGAACGGAAATCAGGACCCACTCAAGGACTGGCTGGTCGCGACGTGGCGTGACCTTTTCGGTGAGTCCAATCAACGCGGCGAGGATGGGAAGCAATCTCATATCGGCCGTTTCACGCCACTCTCGCCGATCATCGTTGTCGCCGCCGGCATTGCTGTGTACTCCCCGCGAATCATGGCGGCGGCGGCAGGCAATGCAACGGTTGTCGACGTACTTGCCGATTTCCATAGCTACCGCGGATTGCTCGTTGTCGTTGCCGTCGCTTTCATCGCGGTTGACGTTCTGCGTTACCGCACCCGCAAGTGGTCACAGGTACTCGAATCGGTGGTGCGCCAAGGCTCCGGCCACCTACCAAAAAAGACCACGGTCGGCTTTCCCTCAGGGTGGCGAGTGATTCGCCGCGCGACGATCAAGATGCAACGCGGCGCAGTGATCCGGCCGAAGCAATTCGAGGAACTCTCCCGCGCGATCGAAGCCGCATTCCCCGGCAACGACAAGTGGGAGGTCAAGGTTCGCCACGAGGCGCAGCACGACCGCATCGTCGTCGCCCGCAAAGTGATCACTCCGGACACGCGCTCCGACCGGCAGAAGGTGCTTCAGTCTGCGCTCGATGACACCTCGATCTTCAAGGGCCCGAAGGTGACCGTCTCGGCGCGGGACCAGGACGGCGTCGAGACCGGATACCGGATCTCGTTCGAGAAGTCGATGAACGCCGGTGCCAAGGGCTTTCAGATGAAGGTCGAGGAAGCTCTTACTTCTCTCGCCGGTCAGCATGAGTCCGGCCGCAACTGGACCTCCGACTGGTACCCCGACAAGGGCTACCTGAACATGCGACTCGTTGCGCCGATGCCCTCGCGCATCGACCACCCACTCGACCTAGTCGACGAAGACCTGTGCCACTTGCCGTACGCGACGGGGATCGCGGACCGGACCATGTATTGGGACGTGTCCACCAGTTCCAACAAACCGCACTGCCTGATCGTCGGCCCGACCGGTGGCGGTAAGACATCGGTGATCCGAACCCTGCTGACCGAAGCTGCTCGGCGCGGAATCCCTTTCGTCGGAGTAGATCCGAAAATGATCGAACTCGACGGACTCGAGGGCTACCCCGGCTGCGGCGCAATCATCTACGACGCACTACGCGCAGCGATGTTCGTTCGTGCCCTGCACTCGGAAATGGAAGCGCGCAACGCCTACATCCACGACATGAAGATCGAGGGCTCACAACTGCCGCTGATGATCGCGGTCCTCGACGAGTTCTTCATCCTCTCCGGAAAGTGGCAGCGCTTGATGAAGTCCGGTGACGACGAGACCAAGACACAGCTCAAGGAACTCGACCCGCTCGGTGCATGGGCAGACCTCGCCGTCCTCGCCCGCTCGGCCGGCATTCGCCTGCTACTCGGTGTGCAACGCCCCGATGCGTCATTGTTCGGCGGTGCGTCTGGTAACGCGCGTGACAACTTCGGCACGCGCATCAGCCTCGGCAATCTGTCGCAGGACGGCGCACTGATGATGTGGGGCGACTCCACTGTGGGCCGCGAAGTCGACACCTCCGTCAAGGGGCGCGGCATCGCGATCGGCGACGACGGCATCCCCGTCGACGCACAAATGTGGTGGACCCCCAACGTCGACCGCCACCCGAATAAGTGGGGCCAGCTGTTTGAGGAGGACAAGGCGATCATCAACGGCCTCGCCCCGACCGAAGCGCCCGGATTCACCTGCTATTCAACCGCTCTTGCCGAGTTCATCGCGTCCGAGCGCGCTCTGGCCAAATATGCCCGCAAGAACGGGAGGGCGGTCGAGCCTGTCGTCATCGGTACCGGCGACGAGGATGCCAGCGGTGCAACGGCTCCGGCACTTGCTGCCGAGTTCGTCGCAGAACTCAAGCCCGAATTACCTGTGGACGACGATTTCGCGGACGTCATTCCCGCATCTGCTGTCGAGGCCGGAATGACTGTCCTGATTGACGACGAAGGCGGCGAACTTGTGCCCGTCACCGTCGACTCGGTCGACGTCTCCCGAAACGCGAAGGGCGACGTCACCGAGACCGTTCTGATCGTTGGCACAGGACGGGTGAAAACCCGTATCACCTTCGACGGCACCGGCGTCGTCGTACTCCCCGAAGCCGACCTCGTAGCAGCGTCGGTGTGACCCCCACGTTGTCCGTTTCACCACAACCGAAAGGAATCTCAATGACCCGTCGTATTTCCCAGTCGATCACCCCGACTTCCGAAGACGTCGCCGCGCTACGTGGACCGTTCATCTCCAAGGGGGCGAACGACCCCATCATCAAGGCGCTGAGGGACTACTTCAAGGACTCCGCCCCCGCGTGGCTGGCCAAGCTCAGTGAGGAACAGGAACTGACCCGCGAACGGCTCGCAGAGATCCGCGACGCCTCAGCCAAACGGCGCATTGTCATCGAAGCGTTGCCCGAGGGAACAGCCCGCGACAAAGCGCTCGCTGAACTGGAGGCGACAGAGGCCGTCGTCGCCGACATGGACACGGCACTGGCCGGTGCCAGTGCCTTCGGAGTCAGCTAACGATGACGACGCTGACAGTAGATGTCGAGATCACCTCCAAGACCACGGCCCGTGCAACTCTGCCGGACGCCGACGTGCCGCATATGGATCTGGAGGCCACCGAGAACAGGTCTCTCTCGGCAGTTGTGCACGAGTTCCTGACCAACATCGCGAAAGGACAGGACTCTGATGTCGAGGTCGTCTACCGGACGGGAAAGGACACCAAGTTTCTGACCGTCAGCCCGAACGGCAAGGCGGAAGAGCGTGCCCCGAGCGCGCCCCTGCCGATCGTCAGGAACACGCCTGAGCCAGCGGCGGCAGAGCCCGTCTCTACGCCGCTGGCCGGGCCGGTGGTGGTGGCGGCTGAACCGATCGCATACGAGGCAGCCCCGCAAACTGTCCAAGCGCCGCAGACGGTCGTTGAGCCCGTCCCGTCCCTTGCCCTTGCGGCGCAGCGGCCAGTAGAGCCGGTCACAGGGCCACTGAGCGGCCCACTGCCCGTGCTGTCGCAGCTGTCTGCTCCGCGCGCTAACCCTGCAGAAAGCGATCCTGCGCGGCTTGGTGTGCGGGGCCGGCTCAATGCCGTGCTCGGACTCAAACTCGCGCCGAAGTCGCACTCGCTCGAGATGCGGTTGCGCGGTGCACACACGACGATCGAGCGCGCTCTCTCTGAAGGCGCGATGATCACCTTCGCCAACGTCAAAGGCGGCGTCGGTAAAACGCCGATGTCGATCAGTCTGGCTGAGGCGTTGGCCGAGCACCGAGGCCCGGCAACCGTCACCTGTCTAGATCTCGGTGAAGTCGGGGGCAGCTTCGCCGACCGCGTGGCCGTTCCTCCGGCTGCGGGACAGGACGTGGTCAGTCTGCTGGTCGGTATCGACCCGGCCGCTACTGACGTCCCGCCGTCGAGGGTGGCGCGTTTCCTGACTCGTCAACCAGCCGGGTCCGACATCATCACCGGGAGGGCGGGAGCCGCTGCGGCCCTGACCTACGAGGAAGCTGCCGCGCTCGGAACAATCCTTGGCCGGCACCGCGATGTACTGGTTGCCGACACCGGCAACTCGAGTCTGTCCGAGAGCTGGCAGTGGGCGATCAAGGCTTCGCACGCGGTTGTCATCCCGGTCCCGCTGCGCCGGGATGCGGCAGTGGCAGCGCAACGCACACTCTCGACGATCGCTGCCGTCCGCCCAGACGTTCTCGCCCGCACGGTCGTGGTCATCACCGACGGCCCTGGCGATGCGCCGATGGTCGAAACCGAGGCAGTCGACGCGTTCTCCACGCTGGGAGTGCCGGTGTGCAGGATGCCGTTCGAGCCGTTGTTCGCCTCCGGCGAGCGCATTGCGCTCAGTCAGTTGCGGAGAGAGACGCAAGACGCGTTGACCGTGCTGGCTGCGACCGCAGTCGACCTGATGGTGGGCGCCGTGGACTGATGCGCTGGCACAGCCCACACCGGCAGTGACCCTCCTACCTCAGATCCCACTCCACGAAAATCCCCGGCCCTCTCAAAAGTCGAAACCAGATGAAAGGCGATGCTCATGAGCAACGACATCACTACCGGTAACCGAGCTGCACGCCGGAACTCGGGTGGTCGCCACCGCAAAGCTCAGCACCAGGCCACGACCGCGCTTCTCGTCGCCGCAGCAGTATCCGCAGGGATTGTGTTCGCGCCCCTAGCCGGTGCCGCTCCGACTCAGGGCGGCACCACAGGTGGAGGCACCCAGGGCGGCACCACCACTACTCCTGCTCCCGTTCCTTCTCCCGCGTACGTGCCCGAGGCCCCCGCCGAACCGATCTACTGGACCGCGCCCCCGGCGCAGCAGCCGCAGTACACCGCGATCCCGAACTACGACTACGGCACCGGGCAGTACACCGGAAACACCAACTACGTTGCACCACTCGACTACTCGACGTTGCATGCGCCTGTAGCGGTCGAGGCCGCGCCGATCTACATTGCGCCCCCGGAAAAGATCATGATCGGCGACTACCACCTCAATCAGGCGAACTGGATCACCGACGAGGACCGCGAGCGCACCAACAACACCGCCGGGCTGATCCGTTCCCAGGTGGCCACGGCCTGGAAGTCTGTCGGTGTCGAGCCGGACCGTGCCGACCGTGTCGCCGCCGCGCAGATGACAGGAGCCGTCACCGGTTTCATTGCTGCAGGCGCAGCGTGTGCGGTTCCGGGTGCGCTACTCGGTGGCACAGGTGGCGGTCTCTACGGCGCAGCGCTCGGCGGTGTAGTTCCCCTGCCAATTCCGCTGCTCCCCGAGGTCACCACAGGTGTCGCCGGCACCGCACTTGGCGCGGTCGGCGGCGGCTTGATCGCCGCAGCTCCCTGCGCCCTCGCCGGTGGCGCGGTCGGCTTCGTCGGCGGAACCGCATTCGGTGCAGGCGACGACGAGGGACAGCCGATCGAAATCACCATTCCCGACGTCGACCAGCCCACGATTACTGACGAGACCGGGACAGTCCTGGACCAGTGGGAGCAGTCCGGCCCGGCCGGTGAAGCCACCGCATCCGCTATCCGCGACGTTGTCGCCGCAGCTCCCGCGATCGACCAGCAGGCCCGCGACTGGGTCGCCGTGCAGCCCGGTGGTCAGCAGGTCATCGAAGCAGTCGACGGTGCGCTGGAGACGTTCTTCGACGGTTCCGCTGGAACGGCCGCAGAGATGATTTCGACCGCTTTCGGCCTGGGCGCTGGAGCCCCGGCCACTGCCTGACCACGAAAGGTGGGTGGACACCATGAAGCTCAGCAATAAGCCCCAACGGCACCCCGCCGTCGTCGACCTTCTCGGTGGCACGCCCACCACCGCTCAGCCGGGCGCAGCTGTTAATGCAGCTGCGCCCGGCGGGCCGGTGGCCCTGCTACCCTTGGCCGCACCACAAGCCACGTCAGACTCGCGAGACGAGGAGCCGCGCCGATCAAACAAGAAACTCGTGCTCGCCGGTATAGCCGGACTCGCTGTCGTGGCGATTGTCGGCGGCACCATGTGGGGCGGAGATGGAAACCAGCCCGAAAACACAGCGGCCGCGTCCACCACCACGGAGAAAGCGTCCGACACGCTGCCGATCCTCGACCTGCCGGAGACGAGCGCCACCACCACGCCCGCGTCCTCCGACGTCGACGACGACGACGAATGCCGCGCTGACCGTGGCGATCAGAACAGCGGTGCAGGCGTGATCGCAGCGTGGAACCACGCCTACTACATCGCACGCAACGCGGTCACAGCTCGTGCGCTGGCCACGCCGAATTCCTCTGTCGTTCCGGCGGACCAGCTTCAGGGATTCATCGACTCCGTACCCGTCGGCACCAACTACTGCATGCGCACCAAAGCATTGTCCGAGGACGTGTATCTCGTGGATCTGTCCGAGCTACGACCCGAAGGCGCAGAGCGCATAACCCAAACCGTCACCACCAAGAAGATCGACGGCAAGTGGTTCGTCGACGTCTTCAACTGACTGGACACACGACAGGACACCCGAATGCCTTTCTCACACAACACCTTCACCAAAGCCGCCGCCACAGCCGCCGCGCTCGCCAGCGCCGTGATCCTGGTCGGGTGTGGAAGCGACGACACCCGCGATGCAGCCTCGGTCAGCACATCGACCAGCGGCACCATCGTCACCGACACCAGCACCGACCTCGGCAGCATTGTGATCGGTTGGGGTGAGCAGCATTCCGACAGCGAAATCACCACACCCAAACCCGAAGACGTCACCGCGCGCTGCACCGGACGCGGCGACGACCTGGCCGTCGACATCACAGCACCGCCCGGCTGGAAGATCCACGCCAACCACGGATCTCAGTCCCTCACTATCGGCAACGCCGACCAAGACCTCCCCACCGCAGATATCGACACCACCAACCAGTTCCTCGAAATCCTCGAGTCCGTCGACTGGTCCGAGAGCGACCAGCTCGACATCGCCGCCACCACCGACGCGCCTACCGACTGGAAGCCCATCCACAGCGGCCGCGTCCAACTCTCCATCCACATCGACTGCCGCTGAACAGCACACACGACACGTCCCGCCCAGTGGTTCTCGCCGCCTTCTGCTCACGGTCCGGCTAACGGAAAGTGCCCCGCTCCGAACTCCGGAGCGGGGCACTTCGCTTGTTGGACACACGCCGACTGGGATCAGCCATCAATGGATTGTTGTCGCAACGAATATCAGGCCCTCCGGCTCCACACGGATGTGCTGGTCAACACCTATTACACGAGTCAGGATTGCCCCGACACCCCGTTGAGGTGAAACGCCGAAGTGGGGGACTGTAGGCGCCTGTGTCCCTTCCGGCAATTGAGGTGCCCATGCCCGTCAGATATGTGAGAAGCCACCGTGCCGTTGCACTGATCGCCGCCGCGACCGTTGCAGGTGCCAGCGTCGCGCTCATCGCTCCTGCGATTGCCCATGCGGCGCCGACCACGTGTGCAGCGACGTTCAATCTGTTCATTCCCGGCACCTGGGAAACGACCGAAGATGCTGATCCTTCAGTGTCGGTCGGCATGCTCAAGCCCGTTGCCGATGCCCTCAAGAGCGCGCATGGCAGCGACGCCGAGATTTACACACTGCCGTACATGGCGCGCGCATTCGACAACGGCCACACCTACGCAGACAGCAAAGCCGATGCCCTCGCCAAGTCGAAGCAGATCTTGTCGAAGGTCGAGAATGAGTGCCCGAAAACGAAATTCACTATTGTCGGCTACTCGCAGGGTGCGGACGCTGCCGGCGACTTGGCGTCCGAGATCGGGAATGGCAAGGGCCCCGTGGACGCTGGTCGAGTCCTCGCAGTCGGCTTGCTCGCTGATCCTGGTGCCGGAACGAAAGGCTCTGCGACGGTCGGGCCGCACACTTGGGGCCGCGGCATCGCCGACCCGCGCCCGCAGGGGATGGGGTCGCTCTCTGGCCGCGTCGCCTCGATCTGCGCTCCGGGAGACCTGTACTGCTCGATCGAGAAGGGCTCGAGCCCCCTACTCGGTTCACTCGGCTCGATCCTGACCAAAAGCCCCAGCGATGTCGCGACCGACGTGCCGGCCGGAGGGAACAGTCAACTCGCCACCGCGTTGACGTCGGACTTCTCCGGCTCCGATCTGCCTGCACTGGCGGCGAACGTGGCCACTATCGGGCAGCAGCTCGCAGAACCGACCGTCGACATCAAACAGGTGGCCATGGCTGCAACATCGATCGCGAAGACTCTCACTCCACTGGCGGACCTCCTCGACTCGGGAGCGGCGAACCCGCAAGCGAACGGCCAACTCGCGGCCGCGCCTGTTGGTACCGCCGAATACAACGCGTCCGAAATCCTCACCAACGCGGGGCAATCCGACCTGACTGCAGCTCTCGATACCGCTACGAACCTCGCCGACACCGCGAACAAGCTGACCGGCAATGACGGCAGTAACGGCGGTGGCTCGCTGCGGCTGCCGGCGACGTCGGCGGAGGTGCAGACCCTGGCGAAGGCCGCAGAGGTCCTCGGCGTACAGGTCGCTCCACTCGCGTCGACCCCCACCGATGCACTCACCTCGGCCACCAGCGTGCTGTCGGTACTCAAACCGACGGTGGTGGTCAATCAGGTGCTCAATGTCGCCACCGGTATCACCTCACTCGACATGCCCGGCATCCTCGAGAATCTGACTGTGCTGCCGCAGAAGGTCGCCGCACTCGATGCCCGCGGTGCCCACGACATCGCGGGCCAGCTCAACAATCAACTCTCCCCACTGATCACGATGGCAGCAGCCGTTGATCTGACATGGGTCTCACAGGTGCTCTCGGTCATCCCCGACCCCTCCGGCGCCACCCAGATCGCGGCACTCGTCGCGTCGATCCTCGCAAACGTCGACGTCATCAAGTTGGCGAACATCGTCGGGCAGATCCAGGAGATCGCGTGGGCTGCTGTCGAAAAGCTTCTTCCTCCGCCCGGGCAGCTGCCCGACCCGCTCGGCGCAGCTGCGACCATGACGGGTCTTGTTCCGGTCGGCCTGGATCTGGCGTCGGTGGCGATGAACATGCTCTCAGGCAAGGCCACCAAGACCTCACCGGCACTGCTGGGTAAAGCGACGAACGCGGTCTCCACGAGCATCACCACGCAGGCGGAGAATCTGGATTTGCCGCAGTTGTCGGACTCGTTGGTCAAGCTGTCCCAGTCACAAGGGGCCGAGGACCTTGTGTCCTTGGTCGGCGAAGGTTTGCGCGCCGCAGACTTTTTCACCTCCGGTGCCCACACCAACTACAACGCCCTCGTCGTCGACAACGCCGGACGTAGTGCCATCGCGTGGCTCTCGGACTGGCTCAACCTCCAGATCGGACGTGCCGTATGAGCCCCCGAGCCCACAACCCCGCTGCCCGATGGACGACGTGCGAGAAGTGCGGTCACCGCGGCTATCACACACGTGGTGATGCGAAGGCGGTTCGCAAACGCCACCACGGCGCTAAAGGAATGGCCGTGTTCGCGTGCCCGCACACCGAGGGCTTGTTTCATGTTGGGCACCGGCCGAATGCGTTGAGCAGCGGGCAGATCGACCGCAACCTGCTCCGAGTACAAGCCCTGAAATCCGCCACCGCAACACAGGATTTCAGTATCGGGCTGGTCTCGACATGCCCTGCGCAGTTGACGTCATCTTTTGAATCCCAATCCGGCCCGGCAATAGCCGCCGAGCCCATCACCGCGGCCACCGAGGCCCGCCGACTGGAACGCACCCGTCGGATGCGCACCGCACCTCTGTGTCCCTGCACTCCGACGGCATCTGACCAGAATAGGGAAACGACAGAATGAACTCCGCGAACTCCGCTGAGACCGAACGCCATGCCCACCTGCACGATTCGCGTCCCGATGATCGTGTCGCTGCCGGCCGGCAGGATGAGCGCTCCGAGAACAACAGGGGGATTTCAGTGCCGGACACCTTCACCGTGATCCCGGGCGACGAAGGATCGCCGGTCGTCATCCATGTTCCGCATTCCTCGCGCCTGATCCCACCCGATATCCGCACCGACCTGATGCTCACCGACGAGGAACTCGCGGCCGAGCTGGATGAGGCCACCGACATCGCCACCGACGAGATCGCGCTCGCCGCCCTCGCCCACGTCGGTCTGCGGCCCACGATCGTGATCAACCAACTTTCACGTCTGGTGATGGATCCGGAACGGTTCCCCGACGGCGACCTGGCTGAGTCGTTCGGCCGCGGCGCCGTCTACACCCGGACCTGCACGGGCGCGCCGCTGCGCGCCGAAGCCTATCCGCGTCGGGCGGAACTGATCGACGCTTATTTTCGTCCCTACACAGACGCCGTCACAGACGCGGTCGAGAACCGGTTGAACGCGTGCGGGCGGGCGGTCGTCATCGACCTGCACTCGTATCCGGAGAAGCCGTCCGCGTTCGAAGACTCCAGTGCGGCGCGGCCACCGTTGTGCATCGGCACCGACCCCCGACACACCCCGCCGTGGCTGACCGCTGCTGCCCGTGGCGCTTTCGCGTCCCTCAGCGAGATCTCCGAGAACACGCCCTACAGCGGAACGTACGTGCCGCTGCGGTACTACGGCACCGATGACCGGGTGTCGTCGGTGATGATCGAACTGCGCCGCGACACCTACCTGACCGACCCGCGCACGCCACACCCTGAACGCATCGCGCAGCTTGGCCGCCATCTCGCTGCCCTCATCGACGTAGTCAGCGATCGAGCCACCGATGTGTAAACCCAAACCCGGCCCACGCTGCACCCCGCACATCCGCAAGCGCCTCGGCAACGCCGCCGCCCGCATCGATTCGACCCGCGCCAAACTCGACAAGAACCCCAGCGACGCGCGCCTGCAACGGCGTGTTGCCGCCGCCGAAGCCGCCCACCGCGACACCCGCGCGCTCTACGACTCCACCCCCGGCGGCCAAAACGAACTCCGCACGGCGATCGCCGCTGAACCTGAACCCGACCGCCGGGTCGAGCTGACGCGGCGACTGGCGGCGGGGCAGCAGCTGCGGGCCGAACAAACCGAGGCACTGCGCCGCGCGCAAGGAGGCGTGGACAATGACAACGAGAGAAACGAGAGAGGGGAACACGATGGACGAACCGATGACGCAGGAACGCCGCGAAAAGTTTTGGAGGCAGTACGGCTGGAGTCCGGAACTGCCGGAGGCCAAACGGGCGGAAATCGAGAAATACTGGTCGGATCCGGAGATCGAGGAAGCCCAAGCCCTCGGCTTCTGATAGGCGACCGCCAGATCCAACCGGTCACCGACCACACTCTCTCCGCTGACGAACGCGAGAGCTTCGCCGCACGCGGATTGTCCGCACCGACGCTTTACGAACTGGACCCTGCGGACTCCGGCGTCTACCGCGAGCAGATGCTCGAGCTCACCCGAAAAAACCCGCATGCCGCGTCGGTCCATGTCTACGACGAATCCGAATACCGGCAGATGCGGCTGTTGGTCACCGACGACGGAAAAGCCGGCGTCGCAATCAAAGACGACGAAATCGTCTCGGCATTCGCGCATAAGGACTGCGCGCATCCGAGGTCGGTGCAATCGATGCTTCGCCAGGCCACCGCCCTCGGAGGTCATCGTCTGGACTGCTTCGACACCGTCCTTCCCAAGCTCTATTCGGACGCCGGATTCGTCCCCGTCGCACGCCTGGCCTGGAACGACGACTACGCACCTGAGGGCTGGGACTACCAGCTGTTCGACACTTTCAACGGCGGACGACCCGACGTGGTGTTCATGGCGTATGACCCCGGCCGTGTCGGTGGCATCTACACCCCGGGGACGGGGGAGTACATCGACGACTACGACGTCGGTATCACCCGCGCCCAGGCGTACATGCCCGGCATGTCGACAACAGGGGGAGCGAGCACTATGTAACGACACGGCCGAGGACATCAGGAGTGTCCTGGATTATCAGATACTGCGGATAACATGAACAAGATATTCATTCAGCAATACAACAAAGAGGGTTCTCTGTGGCCGAAATCATTATTCGCCAACTTATCGACGATCTCGATGGGAAACCCATCGACACCGGATTGGGACACGAAGTCACCTTCTCCTACCAGGGCGTTGATTATCGGATCGATCTACGGCCTACCAATGCTGACAAGATCGAAGCGGTATTCGCCCCGTATATCAATGCGGCGGAGAAGGTTTCCTCTGCTGGCAAGCCCCGTACGAAAACCTCGGCCGTGGTCAAAGCGTCGGGTTGGTCGATCTGTCGAGCAGCTGAAAGCGATCCGCGACTGGGCCGGCAAGAACGGATTCGACGTCTCCCCACGCGGGCGGATCAAAGCCGACGTCGTTGATGCGTTCGACGCCGCACATTAAGGACCTGTGACCGTGCACGATCATATTGACCACGCCTCAGCCGTAAGGACATGGACAAGGCGGAGTGCAACCCAGCGGCGGCCTCAACGGAGGGCGATCGCGACACGGGACGGCATTGCTGCGGCTGCGGCCGAACATTTCAACACGGTCGGGTACGCCGGGGCGAGGATCGCTGACATTGTGGCCACAACGGGGGCCTCGAAGGGCTCGATGTATCACCACTTTCCGTCCAAAGAGTCTCTGGCGCAGTACCTGGTGCAAGGATGGGGCACCGTCCTTGTCGACACCATCGCCGACGTCACTGCCGCAGACGAGCCTGCTCCGCGCCAGCTCACGAACGTCCAGCGCACACTCGCGGAGATCATCACGCACGATCACGTCGCGCGAGCCGGATTGATCTTGAGCCTCGAGCGAGCTGTCGACGAGAGCGCAAAGGTGTACACCGCATGGACGAGCGCCGTCAGCGTCATTGTCGAGCAAGCAATTCGTACCGGCCAACTCGACGACACGGCCGAACACTCGCGGCTCGCAGAAACCTTGTGCGCGGGTTTCGTGGGCGCCGTCCACGTCGCCACCAGTCTCGGCGAACCCGAGACGATCAGTCGCCGTGTCGATGATCTTCAGATGCTTTGGCTCGGCAGCGATCCTGCAATGCCGGTGGCTGCCCGATGAGAATGAACCAGCCTGCGCAGCAGATCCGTCCGAGACCCGCCTCTGTCACCGAAATACTCCACCGGGAATTGTTTTCCGATTTCCAGGAACCACCGGCTGCATTGTTCGAAACCAGCCCGGACCGGTAATGCCGAGGCATCTAACACCCGCACGGACGGCCCGCCCCGGCCCGCAGGTCGCGTACCTGGATTCCCTGAGCGCGCCAGATGTGCTGCCGCGGCACCGCTGACGCGATGCCTTGCCCTGTCACAACGGGCTGGTGACGTCAGTTAAGTGGTCGAGCTGCCATAGGGACATCGGTAGTTCGAGCGGATGAGTGCTTGATAGGCGCCCGAGAAACATTCGATTCAGACATTCTCGGGTGAGACGAGTCCACATAGTGAAGAAACGCACGGATACCGTCGAGCAGAGTTGCTAGGCAGTCGATCTCGATCGAAACCACACCACGCCCGACACGACGATAATCACGAGACCCATGAAAGCCACGACATTGGCGGAGTCCGACTTGAATCGACGAGTCCTGAGGCGCCGTACTCACGCGCGCGTAGCCGATCTTCATTCCCGCTCCCGATTTTCGCCGTTCAGACGTCCCGGACACAAACTGTCCGCTAGAACCTATGCCCTACCGGACGAATCCAACGGACACATAAACCGGACGAAATCGCGAGAATTTCCCCACGTCAATTTCACGTAGAAGACCATTTGAGATCGTCCGGTATGACGATCGCTATGCCGGACGATTTGCAGTGCCCCACGTCTATCGCCGATACCCAGTAGAGGGTCTCTCGGCGAGATGCGTGCGTCAAGGATTACGGGGCGGAACCAGAACAGTCAGGTCGAGGTCTTCGTCAAATTCGTCGGCGATTCCGCTTCGCGGCCACGTTTCGATCATGGTTCCGATGCAAATCAGTGCAACGGTTTCCGGATCGTTCGGCTGGAAGTAAGAACGTAGGGCCTCCAAAGCGAACTCGAAGGAAACGCGAGCAGACCCCTGACTGCGAAATACTCTGACGACCACAGTCAAGGATCCCCCGGCCAAAGTTGCGCCCTGAACTTCGAGGTACCTTTCTGCTTCCCTGCTGGACACACCCTTGAAAAGCGCTGAAGCGAACGTCAGTGACCAGTGATCGAAGGTCCTGTCCGATGTATCGACTGGGCCTTGACTGTCAAGATTGGGAGTGTAGATGCCGCGATATACTGCGTCCTCGTTCATGATCCCTCTCGATAGGGTGTAGCGTTCATCTCTTCGTCTCTGTACGGAGTCCTCAGGAGCGTACCTACGTGACGAGACACCACGAACGGATCCGAACTCCGCTCACCGACGACGTAATTGCCTGGCATGGGTGAGTTCGGCCCGGTGCCCGTCGGGGACAACGGCATCGATATCCCCGCAATCCTGCAGGGCAGCCCGATTCCCGGCGGCGGGTATTTGTCAGAAGTGGGCGGCGAGCCGGTCCGGATTACCGTGAACCGACGCTGCGTCGACGACGACGGAACCTTTGTGGTCGCAACAGGTAACAGGATGCTCCAGTTCGTTGTCACGGGTGCCGTGCTGCGACCGTCGACTGCCGTCGACGTCGTTCGGGGTGCCGCACCGGTAAGCCTGGGAGCGATCTACATCTACGTCTCCGACGTCGAAACGACGCAGTCGATCTATGTCGTTGCAGCGTTTTTCTCGGATTCGGGTTCCATGATCGACGCTCCGCCGGAATTCGATTGGTGGAAGCACTCGAATCTGCATCGAGATTTCTCGGTGCACCGTATAGGCGGGACTCTCGACGCGTTGATGCCGGTGTACCGATCCTTGAACCACCGTTTCTACCTCCCGCACATGGACCGGCGAGGAAGATACTGGAAACTGTGCGTCGTCAGGCCACCCGAAAGTTCTGGTCTCGGTGCAACCTTCGCCGCCACTGTGAGTGCTCTGTCCCGCAGGTCGGCGATCAGTAGCGACATCAAACCGCTCGCACTCGAATGGCTCCATGACGGAATCGCATTGTTCACCTTTCAGCGAATCCGGAAACAGCGCTGCTTCCAGCTGGAGATCGATCTCCCCGACCACAACCAGATGACGTTCGGCGGCTTCTTTCTACCCGCCGGCGGTCCGATTATTCGGGAACCAGCCCAGTTCGCGGCGGGGCTGACCTCGCGGTTGCGTGAATTGTCGGCGGCCTCGTATTCGTTGATGGGAACCGAATGTGACTGCATTGAGTGAGCATCCGGATGCCAGCTGAGCCTTCGAACTACAAACAGAACCTTATGACGGTGACGTTGCATCCGCCGGCGAATAGGACTCGGAGAAATCTGAACCTGTTGGTCTGGAGCTGTTCGCTCGACGTAGGACAACGAATCGCAAGGAGGACCACTTCCGACAACAAGGAGCTACATTGTCCAAACGCCGCCGTACCCCTCCCTACGAAATTTCACCGGCCTCTGGGGAAGAGCGAGAGTATTCAACGTATTTCGAACCCTGGACGCTGCGATGCGCCGCGAGTTTCCTCGCTGGACTGATCGGCTTCCAAGAACGAGGCGGCTTGCGGGTGCGGTCCTTCGAAGTGCTACCCAACGAGGACACCGTTGCTGCCGTCATCGAGTACTACGGCAACAACGAGCGTCCCAATGCTGTTGTGGGGTACACATTCCTGATCTCACATCTACGACGGATGATCGGCGACACGGACAACCCGGCCGCCGCAGCTTTCGCTTATCTGCACGACATGGCAGTACAGCCCACAATCCCCGGCGACAAGGCGCCGATCGACGGAATCCACTGGATCACTTTCCCTCACCACTCGTAGTCCGCGCACCCGGTTACGAACCCGACCGGAAGTCTCCGGACTCGCCGGTGTGATTCAGTACGCTCGCAACATGAGTGGACTAGGGCGACGTTTCAGTTCCGCCTACGAGGGTCCGGAGCCACCAGCATGGACCGCGCACCTTGAGTACAGCGCAAGAATTCTGCGGCTCGCAGGGTTCGAGATCGAGGACAAAGCGCTGCTGGCACGGGTAGAGCGCGAGGATCACGAGCGGCAAAACGCTACTCCCCGTGATCGTCGACGGACCCTGCCGGACTTTCGGAAGCATCCCCCTCAAACAGAAGAAGCACTGTTCGCCGTTGATTTTTCACGTCGATTCAAATTCACCGAGAATGTAGACATCCGACTCGAGCGTTTCAGGGTTTTCCCCAATGGCGTCTCATTTCAACTAGCGGATCGACAGCCTGGCTCTGAGGAGGGCCAGGGAATCGCGACTGGAAATGAAAATGTGAATCTCAGCGGCCGAATCAGGCCAGGGCAGCAGCACCGCATCAGGTTGGTGGTCAGCGTGGATCCCCGTCATGGTTCGTACGGTTTCCATGGGGGCGCCACACCTCACAATGCCGCAGAAGTATCCGCATTTCCGGATGATCCCGAATTATTTTGGCTCGCCGGGGGCAGTGAGAGCCGAGGTCTCACTCAGGAGGGTGGTGTCGAGTTCGCTGCCTCCTACTTCTTGAGCCCGTGCCGACCAAGGGCACCTTGATTTTCACGATCGGGTACCCGGAACTCGACATTGAGCCGACCAGCATCAGTGTTAGCGCGTCAAAATTTGCTCTGAAAACCGGCTGACTACGGCCAGAGACGTTCATCGCGTAGTTAAATCGACCGAGCCTCGACCGTCGCTCCTATCGTCGCATTGTCAACGATCCCCCCTCGCATTGAACATGTTCAACCATCCTCCGGAACCAGAACGCTCTCAGCTCCTTCCTGCGGGCTCGCGCGTGCGTTTGACCATCGCTATGCCGGACGATTTGCAGTGCCCCACGTCTATCGCCGATACCCAGTAGGGGATCTCTCGGCGAGATGCGTACGTCAAGGTTTACGGGGCGGAATCCGAACAGTCAGGTCGACCGCGTGCGCCCGGCATTCAGCAGCCCGATCCGCTCGCCGTCCACGCTCGCTCCCGAGTCTCCACCGGCACGCAAATACTGGCCTTGACCAGTATTGATGCACACCGGGTCGACCGGTCATGTCCGCATGCGTATCCAGGTGCTGCTGGTGAAAGAGGCCGTTGGCAGCGACAACTGCGCCAACAGTAGGGGTGCGCTGTTTGTGAGGGACAGAGCAGCCACTGTTTCGGATCTGCTGCGAGGCGTCGGACCCCGCGTAGAGGCGACAGCAGCCATGTATGGCGTAAAGCGTGCACAGACCAGATTCAGTGAAGACGCTCAGCGTGGAGCTTTCCGACCTGCCCCGAGCATTCGAAGACTCCGACGTGGGAGTCATCGACGTGGACATACAATCGACTTGACCGTTGCGAATCATTCGCTAGTCAAGGTTCCGCCGTTATGTCGCGGCGAGCAAACCCAGAATCAGGACTCTCTTGCGAGGGCCAAGGCGTGTCGGTGTCCCGACGTAACATAGCGGTGCTCGGAGGTTGCCGGGCAAGACATCTTGGTGCGAGGAGCCATTCATTGAGCGCGAACCAGTATCGAAGCCAGCTCACGAGCAAGCGCAAGCAGCGCGTCGACGCCGAAAAGAAGGCCGGTGAGTTCCGGACCAAGGAGTCGAAGAAGCGCGCCGAAGCCGCAGCCGCGCGACTGGCGGCCTCGAAGTCCAAGAGCGAGTCGACCGTGAAATCCAAACTCCGCGAGGCCGAGCGCAAGGACAAAGAGGCTGAAACCGCCGGGAAGGAAGCTGGCCGGTGGCAGCTGAAAGCCAGCGGCTATGCCAAGAGCGAGGCCGAACTCCAGGGCAATCTCGCCAAGGCGGAGAAGTCCGAAGCCGATGCCGCCGAGGTCAAGCGAAAACGAGAGGAGCAGCGGGCTCAGCGTCTCGCCGCTGGCCAGCGGGCGGAGCTCGAATCCCGGGTCGCGACTACTGAATCCGCGGTGGAGCATGTGCTTCGCCAGCTGCCCGCGCCCAAACCCGAGAAGCTGCGAGTGTTGATCCTTGGGGCCGCAGGCGAGGGCGATCTTCGAGTGGGCCGCGAACAGAAGCGGATCCGTGCAGCCGTCGAGTCAGCTCTTCATCGCGATCAGATCGAGTTCGATGTTCGCCCTGCGGCGACGCCCGCGGACCTGCTCGACGGGATCACCAAGTTCCGTCCTCATGTGGTCCACTTCTCCGGTCATAGCGATGACGATTTCCTGGTGTTCGAGCAGGACACCGACGATCCCAATTCGGGTATGGATGTCGCCGCTGGTGCGTTCGCCCGTGCGATCCAGGCGACCGACAATCCACCGCTGCTGGTGCTGCTGAACTCGTGCAACTCCGCAGCTCAGATCGATAACCTTGCCGCCGAGGTGGTGCCGTTCGCGATCGGCATGGCCGACGAGATCGACGACGGTGACGCGATCAACTATGCCGCTCAGTTTTATGCCTCGATCACCAACGGCCAGTCGATCAACTCATCTCACCTGTCAGGGCGATCGGCTCTCGAGCTCGCGGGGTTGAGTGGCGCCGATCTGCCGACTCTCGCGTGCGCCCCGGACGTGGATCCGAGTGTGACGATCCTGGTCAAGGCCATGGAGTAGCGCAATACCACTGAGCGCCCGGCGTTTACTTCGCACAACATCGAATCGGCGAGTGGACATACCCGCGCGGAATTCGTTCGTCCGAGATTCGGAAAACAACGGTGAGACTGTGACTTTCGGCTGAATATGGCGTGTTTTTTGATGCCGTGGTTGGCATGTTGTGGATGTTCGTCGCCGCTCTATTTATCATCGGCGAGAACACACACGCCAGGAGTGACCACGGACCGAAGGGGCCGGGCTCGATTTCGGGATGAGTCAATCCGGTATCTGCCGGGCGGGAGGGGGCGGCCATGTGTCGAGATACGGTGAGGTACAACAGCACGCGCCGATGATCCCGGATAATCCGAAGATGTACATCCATATTGGCGCCCCGCGCCTGAACTTGCACGAGATGGGCTGACCTGGTGGTCACCCGCTGACGTGACCACCAGGGCTGCTGAATCCGGCCACCGGAGACCGCAGCCCTGACATCACGCTCCTAGCGACTGCACTAGCTTACGGCTGCAGCCTTACTCAGCTGCGGGACAATGCCATCGATGCCCCATGTCAATGACAGTAGGCCGGGAGAATAGAACGCAAGCACCTTCTCGGTATCTGCGTACGTGACAGCGCCGGACCGGACCGCGCGTAGGTCCGCGAATCCAGGGATTGCCGCCGACAATTTTTCCTGATCACTGCCATGTGCATAGATCATGAGGTAATCAGCATCGAGCAGATCGGCGCGCTCGAGGCTGACCGGCGCTCGTCCGGATTGACTGGCTTCCTTGGTCACGGACTCCGGTAACTTTTGGGCTATGCGAAGGTCTCGACTGTGACTCTCGGAGTTATTTGGCATGTTCTTCCCTGAATTTTTTGGCACGGTGGTAGCCGTCAGACACTCTCACCGTGGGATCCTCGGTCGTAGTAGGAGGCGGGAGGTATCTCGGGCCTCTCACTGTGTTGAGATCCCCCAACCCGGCATCCTCAGAGCCCCCGAACAACTCCTCGACGCGGCGACTGTTCAGAAAACCACTGATCAACTGCCACAGTTCATCCGCGAACGCCGGGGCATCTGGACCGACCAAGCGAAGCAAGAACACGAACGCATCATCATCATCGAGCGCGGCCACGATGCCGTGCTCGGCGATCGCCCCCGCATCATCGGGGTACACCCCACCCAGGAACTCCAGCCCATGCAGATAATCGTCGAGGTACCTGTTCGGGCGCATCCCCTCATTCTTCCATCATGATCACTCCTGCAAGATCGGCAAGCCGGACCCACGTCATGGGCGATCGGTTGTCTCGTTCTTCTTCGAGCCTCATCGTGTCAGTCTCACCGATCCGACCTCGTTCGTTGGGAGATGCAAACAAATCGACAGGCAGCAACCGAAAACGAGCTGAGAGCAATTCTGCGGGTTTGGGTGTGCGTTTTGACCATCGACAAGCCGGATGATTTCCCCTCCACGCCACTCGCCAGCATTCAGTAGTAGCGGGGTGGGGGATCATTCGGGTCATCGGCTACCGCGTCGAGTCGAGGATCCGCAATGATGAGGTCGATCGCTTCGGCAGGCCCCGCGATCACCGCGAAGTGCGGATCGACATCACCCGTGACACACCAAGCATGATCCGCTGGCCACATGAACGCAGGATTCTGCACCGTCTCATACCGTTCCGTCTTGACGGCGCTCCCCCAGTCACCCAGATCCGTGAGTGCACCACGGAACAACCAGTAGTCACGGTTGGGGATCTTCACCATCGGAAGGTCGTCACCGACGGCGTCCCAGCCCCAACCGTCCCACAAGCAGAAGAAGCAGTCGTCAGGAGTGGACGTGTAGGGGGCCAATATCTCTGCGACGATCTTGAACTGGTCATTCTCGGTGAGATAGCCGTCGTCCGTAGGGGAAAGAGCGTCGGCCGGACTTTCCGCGTCGTTTTCTCTTTGACCCTCGTATGTCGGATCCGGGATGAAACGCAACCTCGCATATGCCGGGAACCCGACCGGACCGCTCGCGGTGAGTTGATACCACGGCAGATCCTGCCCGACCAACCAATCGGCCGCCGATATGTCAGTACACACGATCAGGCTCATCCGCTCATTCTCCCCAGACGACTTATCAACCGGTCGCATACGAACACAACGACACACCACCACAATCAAGTGGCTTCTGATTCCCTACGAGACCCCAGCAGCCGAATCGCTCTCAGCGCCCTCGTGCGGGTTTGGGTGTGCGTTTTGACCATGGTCAAAACGCACACCCAAACCCGCAGAAAAGCGTTCAGCCGGTTTTCGGTCGGAGTGGTTCGTTGATACCTGGTACCCGCACGGAGGAGTCACATGGCACTCAATCGTCGAGTGGACAGTCGAGTTGTCCGTCCACAACGCGAGGATGCCAGACGGAAAGGAGGGTGCCGCTGGCTTCGAGCTTTGATGCAAGATCAGCGAGAAAAATCCCGGGATCTTTCCACGTCGGCGAGGAGTCGAGTCCATCTTCTCCGTGGTACAGGCCGAGGGATCCTCGAGCATCGCCGGCCCGAAGATCGACGACCAGAACACTATCGGGTGAGCCTGCGGGTCTGTCCAGAAAACGGTGTAATTGATTGGTTTCTAACTACTTTCGTCCGGCAGACAGCCGTCCGTCGAACGTTATCTCGAAGGCATTCAGTGCTGCCTTCCATCGGTTGGACCAGCGCCTGCGGGCGGTGCCTTTGGGATCGAGGCTCATGATGGCCAGATACACGCATTTCAAGGCCGCGGCCTCGGTCGGAAAGTGTCCACGGGCCTTGACAGCCCTGCGGATTCGAGCGTTGACACTCTCGATGGCGTTGGTCGTGTAAATGACCTGCCGGATGGCGTTGTCGAATTGTAGGAACGGCACGAACTCAGCCCAGGCGTTAGTCCAGAGCCTGATGATCGCGGGATAGCGTTTCTCCCATTTGTCACTGAACTCTGCGAATCGGTCGAGCGCGGCCTGCTCCGACGGAGCCGTGTAGACGGGTTTGAGGTCCTTGGCGATCTCGGACCAGTCCTTGCGGGAGGCATAGGCGTAGGTGTTACGGAGAAGATGGACCACACAAGTCTGCACGATGGTCTGTGGCCACACTTGCTCGATCGAGTCGGGTAGATGCTTGAGACCATCGCACACGACGATCAGAACATCCTGCACACCACGGTTTTTCAGCTCGGACAACACCCGAAGCCAGTACTTCGCTCCCTCCCCGTCGCCGTGCTCACCGACCCACAATCCGAGGATGTCGCGGGTGCCGTCGACAGTCACCCCCATCGCGACGTAGATCGGCCGGTTAGCGACGTTGCCCTCGCGGATCTTGACGTGGATGCAGTCGATGAACAACACCGGGTACACAGGATCCAACGGCCGGTTCTGCCACTCGGCCATGCCTTCCATCACCCGCTCGGTGATCGTCGAGATCGTCTGCTTGGACACATCAGCTCCGTACACCTCGGCCAGGTGTGCAGCGATCTCACCGGTCGTCAAACCCTTGGCCGACAATGAGATCACCATGTCCTCCACGCCTGAGAGCCGACGCTGCCGCTTGGCCACGATCTTCGGCTCGAAGGAGGAATCCCGGTCACGGGGCACCTCGAGTTCGACCGGGCCGGCCTCGGTCAACACGTTCTTGGCTCGTCTGCCGTTGCGGGAGTTGCCGCTGCCCCTGCCTGCCGGGTCGCTCTTGCCGTATCCGAGGTGGTCGTCCATCTCGCCTTCGAGCGCGGACTCCACGACTAGCTTGGTCAGCTTCGACAGCAATCCACCATCTCCGGTCAACTGCAGCCCTTCGGCTCGCGCCTGCTCGACCAGCTCTTTGAGCCGCGCATCGCTGATACCCGGCTGAGCCGAGTTCGTCTCTGTCTCACGTTCAATCACGTCAGTCATAGTGGCGTATCTCCTTTCAGAGTTACACCGTTGTTCTTACAGTCCCGAGCCTGCTATCGGAATGAACTCGTCGACGAAACGGTATTGGAATGTACCGGCTTCTCCCGCGCCGTCGTCGGGTTGATCGGCCCACGCGTCGAGCATTATTTTTCGGAAGAAGAGCATCTCGTTGAGGGAGAAGAAGGGCCTGAGGGGAGTGATCATCATTCCGGGGGTGCCGTTCTGCACGGTGTAAAATTCTGCGAGGTTGGGGGTCCACGTGATCCCGGTTTCCTTGGCGTGGTGCTGCCAATCATCCGCGCTCGGGGGAAGCGATAACAAATCCATGCGTCCATCGTCTCGGTGACGCGTCGGGCGTATGCGGTTTCCTGCCCGCATTCGCAGCACTGATGAACATGGCCACGCCGGTAACAGTCCCAGAGCGGTGATCGGGCGTCGCGTAGTAGGTAGCCGGGGGTCTGTCCCGTTCGCCATTGCCAGGTCCGCGCTGCCACCAAGCGAGTAGCGTGACACAGCACCAGGGTCGGGAAAGATCCCACACGGGAAGCCAACGCCATGCGTCGTGCAGCAATTCGTCGTTCCTTCGTATCCCTGGCTGCGGTATCCGTGGCCATTCTCGCGATCCCGCTCTGTTCGTCCGCCAACGCGACAGCCAACCCTTCATCGGTCCCGGCAGCGACGACCACCGCCTTCCAGGTCCCGGTGCGGTACGCCGCAGGATGCCGAAGCAACTTGTTCATGTGCTTGAGCCCGCCGCCGCTTACGACCGTCACGCCGACGGCCACGCCGGGTGAACCGGGCATGGTGACCTTCGCAGCGGAGCATCCAACATCGACCTGGGTCAACATTTTTGGCTGTCTCGATGTGTCGGTGAACTGGCGAAACCTGACAACCGGCGCCGCCGGCACCACTGTCCTTCGACAGGCAGCCGACTACACCCGACCTGCACCGGAAGACCGGTGCCAATACACCCCCGCGCCAGCGGTCACCGGCAGTGGCACGATCGCCGCAGTCGCCGACATCGGCGCATACCCTCCGGCCGACGGGTACCAGGTACTGATCAACCCGGGTCTCGGCACCTTCCCGGTCCCGTAGAACGTGTGTGTGGCGCGCATACGAGATCTCCGATGACCTGTGGGCTGTGATCGAACTCGTCTTAACTGCCACGTCGGGCCACAGAGCACGTCCGTGGAATGGCCATCGGTTCACCCTGGAGGGGATCGCCTGAGGGAATTCGCGAAAACCGAACCCCTGACCGACAGCGTCGATCGCCGCGACGTGAATGGTGCGCGCTGGTTGCTCGCGCAATGCGCGTTCGAAACTCACCCAGAGGGGCGGTCACGTACATGACACCCACGGAGGGGAGTCCGGGCGGACCGAACGATGTGACATACCAACTCTGGCAACTGGTTTACCCTCCTCGCTGAGCGAGAAGCGCCGAACGAATCCGGCGAGCAGACAATTTCCTATGCTCCCCGGATTCACCTAGTTCAGTTGTTGGTCACCACGAAACCTTTGCCGACGGGGAACGGGCTGCTGGGAGTTGATCTCGCTGAGCACTGCCGAGAACTTGATGAACTCGAACACGACCTCACTCAACAGTCATCTTCTGACAGTGTCTCTTGCACAGCATATTTCATCGCCCGTGACGGCCGTGAAACAAAGACACCTGGCATGGGGTGGATATGGACTCGGGAAGATCCTGAACCGCTTAACCAAATGCGACCTGCCCCTTCGTTTCCCTTGGCAATGCGAAGATCCGGCCGGAACGGATGGGTTCTCGCAGCGCAACTCGTACTCGATCGGCGACAGATTGGCGCCGATGGTGTCCGTGGGTGGTGTTTAGCCAGGCTGACGGGTGAAAAGCTCGGACTAAGCTTGGACTAAGCTCGAATTCAATGGTGTAGACCGAGGCGCGCCTGATCAGGCATGAGGTCGCCAGCGATATGATCCGCATGTCTGCGCACGCAGAACCTTACGCACCTATGAGCTCCGAGGAGGGCCGATGGCGACGAACGACCAGCTCAAGGCCCTGATCAAGAGTCATGCCGACGGTGACGATCCTCAGTTCTACTCGGTGGCGATGCAGGTTGCAGCAAAGGCGGCGCGTTCCGGCCAAGAGCGGTTCTCTCATGAACTGCGCGACATGGTCGACGAACTGCGCAGGAAAGCGGTGCAGTCCACGCGCATCGCGTCTGTCGTGCCAGTCGCACAGCCGCGCGGTGAACTTGCCTCCTTGCTGACTGTGGCGTACCCGGACGCGCGCTTGTCCGATCTCGCCTTGGTTGGAGACGTCTCCGATCGACTGCAGCATGTGCTCCTCGAACAGCGCCGTCGTGAAGATCTCGCTCGGCATGGGTTGTCCCCCGTGCGCCGGTTGTTGTTAGTAGGTCCGCCAGGTACGGGCAAGACTTCGACGGCGAGGGTGATCGCTGGTGAGTTGGGGTTGCCACTATTCGCGATCCGTTTGGATACCATTATCACGAAGTTCATGGGAGAAACTGCTGCGAAGCTTCGTATGATCTTCGATGCTCTTGCAGAGACGAAGGGGGTGTACCTCTTCGACGAAGTTGATGCCTTGGCTGGCGACCGGATGGCTGGCAATGATGTCGGCGAGGTTCGACGCATCCTGAACTCCTTCCTCCAGTTCCTCGAAGAAGACACTTCGGACAGTGTCATTGTGGCTGCAACCAATCATCCAGAATTGTTGGACAGAGCCATGTTTCGTCGATTCGAGGCAGTCATACCTTTCCCTCTCCCCGATGAGGACGCGGTCCGGACGCTCATCAAGAATCGCCTCGCGAACTTCCGCCTCAGCAACCTGGGGTGGAAACGGATCATTGGGGCTGCCAGCGGCCTCAGCCACGCCGAGATCACTGTTGCTGCCGAGAACGCGGCGAAACGCATAGTCCTCTCCGGCGGAGAACAGATACGAACTGACGATCTGGTTTCGGCGCTCGAAGACCGCCGCCGACCCGGCTTCCACGGGAATGGGAATGCACAACCGTAATGGCAGAGAGAAACAAGTCGCATCTCGTCATCACCACACCGCCACAACGAGAGCCATTCAAACCTGTTGTATTGGGCCGTGACGGAGAGAAAGGGCAGTCATTCGACGGTGATCGTGCTGCACATGGGCGACGCCTCGAGCGTGAACTGGATGCGGCACTCGCGCCCGCAAACGAAGGTGACGACCCTGAAGGCACCTTCGTCACCTTCGTCTCCTTTGCAGGGCTGGAGTTGGCGCTCAAAAGCCTCGAATCCCAGGCATCCGGAGATCAGCCCGAGCTAGTCGTGGTCAAAGAAGCACAGACCAGCGCCGGGTCGATACAGATGGCTACTGTCTACATTCCGGACGGCAAGAAGGAGTACTTCCTCACGCGCTTGAGCGCGTACGTGGCCACGCTGCAGGAGAACACGGTCAAACATGCTGCTCTTGTTGAGGGGATTGCGTCGATTCGCCGCGCCACGATTCGTGAGTTGTGGACCGACCCTGATCGGCTGTTTCCGGCCGAGGACGGTGAACGCCGCTGGTGGGAGGTTTGGCTCCGTCACCGCGACGGAAACGAGCTTCAGAGACTCAATGAGCAGGCGAGGCAAAGAGAACTGCCTACCAGCGCGAGTTATCTCGGTTTCGCTGATCGAACGGTACTGCTCCTGCAGGCAACAGTCGACGAACTTTCCGGAATTTTCGAGTCGATCGACGACCTCGCCGAGTTGCGTTGGCCGCATGACATAGCCAGCGTCCTGACCGAGATGCCTGCCTCCGAACAGGCAGACTGGGTCAACGAACTCCGTGGCCGCGTACAAGCGGCGGGCAAGGATGCGCCGGCTGTGTGCGTAGTTGACACGGGGGTTCAGGACGGCCATCCTCTGCTGCAGCACTCGTTGCATGCGTCCGACCATTTTGTCGTGGATCCGACCTGGAAGAGCGCCCCTGTGTACGGACACGGGACGGAGATGGCTGGCCTTGCACTGTACGGAGACCTTCATTCTGCGGTCATGAACTCGCACGACGTACACCTTCGCCATCGTCTTGAGTCTGTGAAGTTTCTTCCCGACACCGGTGAGAATAACCGCGACCTCTACGGTGCCGTCACCGCTAAATCTGTTGACCGGCCCGAAATCGAATCCCCGCGCCGCAGTCGTGCGTTCATGCTTGCAGTCACGACACTGTCACCCCCACGTAGTGAAGACGATGCTGACGGTGGGATGAATGCAGGAAAGCCCACGTCCTGGTCTGCCGCCGTGGACGCGCTGGCCTTCGGGCGGGCAATTGACGATACTGCCTCGAAGCTCACCTATCTCGACCGCACCGAACAGCTGAAGCCTCGCCTTTTCATCATCTCAGCTGGGAACATTCGCGATATATTTCCTACAGACAACCACCTCGACCGTTGCGATAGCGAACCGGTCGAAGATCCCGCGCAAGCATGGAACGCGCTGACAGTAGGTGCGTTCACAGACAAGGCGGACATGGGAGGTGCGGACCCGATCTTCGACGGCTACACACCGTTGGCGCCCCGCGGCGAGCTGGCCCCGACGAGTCGAACCTCGGTTGGGTTCGAGGGCTCCAAGTGGCCGTTCAAACCCGACGTCGTGGCCGAGGGAGGAAACGTTGCGGTGTCACAGGACCGGTTGGCCGCGCACACTCCCGAGAGCATGGCGGTGCTGACTACCAGGCTCCAAGGACTGGAACAACGAGCATTCACGACCACCCGGGACACATCTGCAGCCACCGCTCAAGTCGCCGCGCTCGCCGGCCAGATCATGGCTGAGTACCCCGGACTCCGACCGGAGACCGTGCGTGCGTTAATCGTTCATTCCGCTCAATGGACGGATGTGATGAACCGTCGACTCGACTCGGCACCGAACAAGGCGGAGAAGATCAAACTTCTTCGTCGTTACGGAATGGGTGTGCCGAGCCTGTCCCGAGCTTTGCACAGCGCGTCGGATGCTCTGACGCTCATTGCCGAAGCGAAAATTCGGCCTTTCGAGAGAGACAACGGTACGGCTGCCGTCGGACGATCCCGCGAGATGAACCTGCACGAGCTTCCATGGCCGAAAGCTCAACTCGAAGCGCTCGGCGAAGTCAATGTCCGACTGCGCGTGACCTTGTCCTATTTTGTCGAGCCGAACCCATCCAATCGTGGTTGGGCCGGCCGATATGCCTATCCATCCCACATGCTGCGGTTCGCCGTCCGCAGGCCCGAAGACAACATCGACACCTTCAGAATGCGTGTCAACGCCCGTGCCCGCGCAGACGGCGAGAAGCCGATCTCGTTGGGCACCGAGCCGGGGTGGCTGTTCGGTGCCAACCAACAACAATCACACGGCTCCCTGCACACCGATATTTGGGAAGGCCCCGCAGCCAACCTGGCCAGTAAGGAAGCGATCGCGGTTTACCCGGTTGCAGGATGGTGGAAGGACCGACGCGCCTACGACCAAAGCGATCTGGGTGTGCACTACTCCCTCATCGTGAGTATCGAATCACCCAACGTGGAGGTAGATCTGTGGACTCCCGTTGCCCTGCAGATCACTCCCGAAATCGTCATCGAGACGTAGTTGCCGAGAGTGCACGCGGACAGCCTCAAGGTTGCCGTGTGGGTTGGGATCGTCGGTGTCGGCGGTGTCGGCGTTGTCGGTTTCGAGGCCGCGGACGAAGCGATGCAAGTTCGGCAGATCATCTGCCGAGACAGCAGACATCGTAGGTCACAGCAGTTCTCAGAACTCTAGAACGATCATCGCCCTCGCGATCCAAGTCCTACCGGAACGACACGTGTCGCGACGGTGGAGCCGTCACGGAAAGTGAGCCAGAACCAGTTTCACCTGCCGTCGACGTCCTTTGTCGATTTCGGGATAGCACGGCGCACAACGGCACTGGGTGTAATGATGAGGCGACTCTCTGTGCGGGCTCGTCGAACGGGGGCTGGAGCTTGATCTTGGGAACCGGTGTTTCGGGTCGACTTCCCAACGCAGGTCCCGTCGATGCTCACGACATTCAGCTCTGAAGTTGCATGCATTGCGACACAATCGCACCCGGGTATGCGGCGGTGGACTTACTTTGGGCGACATGGCCAGGTTGTGGGGTGTGTCGCTGGATTGTCCTAGAGTGTTCTTCGAAGCGAAGCGGTGGCATTCGCGCGTGAACCACAATCTGGAGATAGCGATGAGCAGCGCGAACGAGAACCCCACCGACGGTGCAGCGAAGACGGCTTTGTCTGGCGTGAACACGTATTCGACCGGTGGTGGTGGGGTCACCTTCGCCCACCGCGTCGCCGTCACCTACCTGGCGAGCATGCTCGCCTGCAGTCGCCGCAGTGAAATGAACGATCTTCCGGTTACCTCGTTGGCGTTCCAGACCGGGCATGCGCATCCGGTCGACGATCTCCTCGTCGGCGCCGGTGACCACTCACTCGCCGTCGCATGTCGAGCAACGCCGCGCTTCGTGCCCAGTGATGCGCCGACGGTCAAGTTGGTGAAGTCGCTGCTCGACGAAGTGGCCGCACACCCCAACGGATACGTCGCAGTGGCGGTTGCCGGCTGGAAGACGGAGTGGGATCAGGTCGCCAAGTTGTGCGACATCGCCCGGTCAGTTAGCAACGCCCACGACTTCCACACCGCGTCGGAAATAGATGGGCGGTGGTCGAAACCCGTCCGCGAGCGCTACACACACCTGCTCAAGATGGTTTCGCTAAACGGACGAGCATTTACTGACGTCGAGGTGCTCGAACTGACCTGGGTTCTGCTGAGACGTCTTCGTATCATCGGGTTCAAGTTGCAAAGCCCGGACGAAGCAGATTGGGCCGCGGTCGCTACTTCCCTGGACGGAATCGCGGCGACGACGGACGGAGTCGGGCTGCGTGACCGTCTCGCGGCGACAGCCGGACGTTATGACGCGTTGGGGGCCGTAGTCGACATAAACATGCTGCGGACGGACACACATCATGTGCATGTCCGAACAGCGGCCCAGACGCAGTCCGAGGTAGTGACACGAGAGGCATATTTGGATCGGATCGAGGCAACCTCTCAGCGCCGGCTCGAATCCCGCCGCGCCGGCGCCGGCCTGTCCCCAGATCAGATCGCTCGCAGCCTCACGCATCCTGTCTCCGTTCCCGAAGCACTCCACGCGCTCGCCACTGGTGCGCTGCGAGTACTGACGGGGCCACTCGGGTCGGGAAAGTCCGACATCGCGGAAGAATGGTTACGCGCGAGCTTGGCGAAGGCCCGCCAGGATTTGAGTGCGCCCGTGCCGGTGTGGGTGGCCGTCAGAGACCTTGATCAACCTCTCGGTGAGCATATCGCCACCGAGGTCGGAAGCGATACCCCAGCCCGGACGGGTGTGGATGTGGTCGTCGACGGCCTTGACGAGCGCACCGACAGAGCCGCGACGGCTCTTCGACAGGCCACCGACTTCGTCGTGCGATGGCCGAAGTCCCGGATACTGTTGACTTCTCGGGCTCCGGAGAAAGTCAACGAAAACCTTCTTGTTGAAATCCCTTCTCTGAGAAGGGAACAAGCTGACCGACTGATGACTCTCGTTGCTGGCCGACCTATTACAGGCCTTGGCCACGATCTCGAGGAAGCAATCGAACGTCCCTTCTTCGCGCTTCTGGTCGCCAGGCACGCCACTGCAGCAGAAGGCGCCACGAGCACCCAGGAGCTGATCGACCTTGTGGTCGAGGACGTGGTGACTGCCGAAGGTTTCGATCTTTACAACGGTTTGCGTAGTTTGGCCGCAGAAACGATCCGTAGCGGAAAGCCCGTGGACCCGAACCGGTTTACCACCGCAGACATCGCCGCCCAGATACGGACATCCTCGCTGGTCACTGGAACGGGTCTGTCCAGAAAACGGTGTAATTGATTGGTTTCTAACTACTTTCGTCCGGCAGACAGCCGTCCGTCGAACGTTATCTCGAAGGCATTCAGTGCTGCCTTCCATCGGTTGGACCAGCGCCTGCGGGCGGTGCCTTTGGGATCGAGGCTCATGATGGCCAGATACACGCATTTCAAGGCCGCGGCCTCGGTCGGAAAGTGTCCACGGGCCTTGACAGCCCTGCGGATTCGAGCGTTGACACTCTCGATGGCGTTGGTCGTGTAAATGACCTGCCGGATGGCGTTGTCGAATTGTAGGAACGGCACGAACTCAGCCCAGGCGTTAGTCCAGAGCCTGATGATCGCGGGATAGCGTTTCTCCCATTTGTCACTGAACTCTGCGAATCGGTCGAGCGCGGCCTGCTCCGACGGAGCCGTGTAGACGGGTTTGAGGTCCTTGGCGATCTCGGACCAGTCCTTGCGGGAGGCATAGGCGTAGGTGTTACGGAGAAGATGGACCACACAAGTCTGCACGATGGTCTGTGGCCACACTTGCTCGATCGAGTCGGGTAGATGCTTGAGACCATCGCACACGACGATCAGAACATCCTGCACACCACGGTTTTTCAGCTCGGACAACACCCGAAGCCAGTACTTCGCTCCCTCCCCGTCGCCGTGCTCACCGACCCACAATCCGAGGATGTCGCGGGTGCCGTCGACAGTCACCCCCATCGCGACGTAGATCGGCCGGTTAGCGACGTTGCCCTCGCGGATCTTGACGTGGATGCAGTCGATGAACAACACCGGGTACACAGGATCCAACGGCCGGTTCTGCCACTCGGCCATGCCTTCCATCACCCGCTCGGTGATCGTCGAGATCGTCTGCTTGGACACATCAGCTCCGTACACCTCGGCCAGGTGTGCAGCGATCTCACCGGTCGTCAAACCCTTGGCCGACAATGAGATCACCATGTCCTCCACGCCTGAGAGCCGACGCTGCCGCTTGGCCACGATCTTCGGCTCGAAGGAGGAATCCCGGTCACGGGGCACCTCGAGTTCGACCGGGCCGGCCTCGGTCAACACGTTCTTGGCTCGTCTGCCGTTGCGGGAGTTGCCGCTGCCCCTGCCTGCCGGGTCGCTCTTGCCGTATCCGAGGTGGTCGTCCATCTCGCCTTCGAGCGCGGACTCCACGACTAGCTTGGTCAGCTTCGACAGCAATCCACCATCTCCGGTCAACTGCAGCCCTTCGGCTCGCGCCTGCTCGACCAGCTCTTTGAGCCGCGCATCGCTGATACCCGGCTGAGCCGAGTTCGTCTCTGTCTCACGTTCAATCACGTCAGTCATAGTGGCGTATCTCCTTTCAGAGTTACACCGTTGTTCTTACAGTCCCGTTCGCGTACCCGATCAGTCCCTCGCTGGTCGATGGGCACGGTTTGCGCCTGAACCGTTTCAGGATGTAAATGAATCGATTCGGCTCGGTTTCAGGCGTCGGTTCCTTTGTGTTCGCGTTCCATCCTCGTCTTGAGGAACGACGAATGTGACCCGCGCACGCTGATCTCGAGATATCGGCGGATGTGATGACCAATCCCTCCACATGAGGTTGCCTCCAGACTGTTCGGCGTCCTCAGAGGGGTATTGGCCTGTCGCCGAGAAGGCTCGGTGCCTCTGCCGGGATCCTCGTCGAGCAGAGACACCGAGCCGCGTGCGCTCACATCCGAGTGAGATCTCGGTAACGACCGCCTGAAGTTGTGATCACAGCGTGGCGAGAATGTCTTCCATGGTGGTGATTTCCTCGTTTTGCGTGCGGATGATGTTCTGCGCCATGGAGATCGCTTCTGGATACTGTCCGGAATCAACTTCAGTTTGCGCCATCGCGACTGCTCCGCGGTGATGGTCGATCATCTGTGTGAGGAACAGTTTCGCGGCATCTGTTCCCTGCGCATTCTGCAGTGCAGTCATGTCCTCGGCGGACATCATCCCCTCCATGCCGGGCATCGTTCCCATGCTTTCGGAGGGCATGGGCATGTTCATACTGGTGGAGGGCATCGGCATGTTCATGCTGCTGGAGGGTGTCATGCCTTCCATGTTGTGAGAGGTGGTCGGCATATCCATGCCAGAGGAGGACGAACTCTGTCCCCAGCTGGTCAACCAGGCCTGCAGCTGCTCGATTTCTGGGCCCTGCGCCGCTTTGATCTGTTCAGCCAACGCTGTCACTCGGGGGTCGATACCGTCTTTGGAGAGGAGCATGTCGCTCATCTCGACGGCTTGACTGTGATGCGGGATCATCTGCTCGGCAAATGTCACATCTGCCTGATTATGAGTGCTCGCGTCCGCCGAGCTACTGGACTCGACACTCATTGACATCGGTGTGGAGGTGGTTCCATCGGAATTGGAACTGTTACATGCGGTGAGGACGAATAGTGCCGCAGTTGCTGCAGCGCTGATTGCGAGGATCTTCTTCATATCGGGGAAACCCTTTCGTTGGGAGATCGGTTGTCCGGTCATGAGGCGTTCTGTGAGGTCGTCTTCGGGGTAGTGCTTGGTGAAGGCCGGTGTTGATCCGGGGGAGAAGGGAGTCGTAGTCGCTTCAGCAGTAGTGCGTTGACGGCGACGATGAAGCTGGACCCGGACATCGACAGCGCTGCGATCTCTGGGCGAAGTACAAGTCCGAGGGAGGGTTCGAAGACTCCAGCGGCGATGGGGAGGGCGATGACGTTGTACCCGACGGCCCATCCGAGGTTCTGTCGCATCTTGCGGAGGGTGCCTCGCCCGATTTGTAGTGCGACCGGTACGTCGAGTGGGTCCGACCGCATCAGCACGAGGTCCGCTGTTTCGATTGCGACGTCGGTACCTGCGCCGATGGCGATACCGAGGTCCGCTTGTGCGAGCGCGGGAGCATCGTTGACTCCGTCCCCGACCATTGCAACTTTTTTGCCGGCATTTTGCAGCTCGACGATCTTGGCGGCTTTGTCGCCGGGGAGCACTTCCGCGATGACGGTATCGATACCGAGCTGGCCCGCGATGCGCTGTGCGGTGGCTTCGTTGTCGCCGCTGAGCATGACGACTTCGACGCCCAAGTCGTGCAGCGCCGCCACTGCGGCGGCGGAAGTCTCTCGGACAGCGTCGGCGAGTGCGATCACCCCGACGCCGTGTCCGTCGACGGCGACGAGTACTGCTGTTCGCCCGCTGGCTGCGAGGTCGTCGCGTGTGCCCATCAATGTGCCGAAGTCGACGTTTTCGGCGATCATCAGTTTGCGGTTGCCTACCGCCACTCGACGACCGTCCACCTCCGCAGCCGCACCGTGACCTGGCACATTACGGAAATTTGTGAGTGGAACTTCCGGGGCGCCGCGTTCGGCCGCGTAGCGGACGATCGCGCCGGCGAGGGGGTGTTCGGACTCGCGTTCGACCGCGGCCACAAGGGAAAGGAGTTCATCGGTGCCGATACCGTCGACGACGACGTCGGTGACTTCGGGTTCGCCTTTGGTGAGGGTGCCGGTCTTGTCCATCACTACCGTCTCGATGCGCGCCGAGGATTCCAGCGCGGTGGCATTTTTGAACAACACTCCTCGTTGAGCTCCGAGTCCGGTGCCGACCATGATGGCGGTGGGCGTGGCCAAACCGAGAGCGTCGGGGCAGGTGATGACAACGACGGTGATTGCGAACAGAAGCGCGGTCTGCACTCCTGCACCCGCCGCCCACCAGACAAGGAAGGTGCCGGTGCCGCCGATCAGAGCAACAAGGACGAGCCAGAACGCGGCCCGATCAGCGAACCGTTGCCCCGGCGCTTTCGAGTTCTGCGCTTCCTGGACCAACGCCACTATTTGGGACAGGGCGGTGTCGGCACCGACTTTGGTTGCTCGGACGCGAAGTGTGCCCGTCGTGTTGATGGAAGCCCCGATGACTGCGGATCCCGGTTCTTTGGATACGGGAAGGCTTTCCCCGGTCACCATTGACTCGTCGACTTCGGAAGTTCCGCTCTCGACCGTTCCATCGACAGGGACTTTGCCGCCTGGTCGGATCAGTAACAGGTCTCCGACGACAACGTCGGCGGTGGGAACTTCGACGGGTTCGCCGTCTCTCAACACGATTGCCAATGGCGGGGTCAGTTCGAGCAGTGTGCGAATCGCGTCGTTGGCTCCACCTCTGGCTCGCATCTCGAACCAATGTCCGAGCAGGACGAAAGCCGTCAGCACCGACGCGGCCTCGTAGAAGACCTCGCCGCCGCCGGTGAAGGTGACGGCGACGCTGTAGAGCCAACCCGCCCCGACGGCGACGGCAACGAGGACCATCATGTCGAGGGTGCGGGCCTTCAGAGCCCGATAAGCGCCGTCGAAAAAGATCCAGGCCGAGTAGAACACCACTGGCAAGCTCAGTATCAGGGTGAATACGTCGTCGCGGAGTCCGAACGGGGCGGGAACTGTGAATCCGAACATGTCGCGCCCCATCGGGGACCACAGCATGATCGGAATGGACAGAACGAGAGCGACGAGAAAGCGATTTCGCATGTCCCGGACCATGTCGTCCATCGACATTCCGGCGTGGGCGCCTCCGTGCCCCATCATGTCCTGTGCAGAGTGTTGAGCATGTGGTTCGTGCGCTGTGTGTTCGCCGTGAGGAGATTCGCCGGGGTGTTCGACCGGTGCGTCGGTTGATGTGTCGGCGTGGTCTGAATGAACGTGGTATTCAGAGGGCGTGGCGCTGGTGCTGTCGTTTGGTTCGGAGAGGGGGTCGCAGCTGTGGGAGGGCACTGATCGCCCTGCGCAGTGATAGCCGCAGTCCCGGATCCATTGGGACAGTTCGGGTATCGAGGTTGCAGCCGGGTCGTAGGTGACCGTGGCAGTTTGGTTGAGGACGTTGGCCTCAGCAGAGACGACGCCACGTCGGCGAAGGAGAGTTGATTCGACTGCGGCTTTCGATGTCGCCCACTGCAATCCTTGTACTTCGAGAACGGTGGTTCGATTCATCTCTGCGCCCTCTCGTTGTGACCGCCATTCTTGCGGCAGCGACTGTGCGGATACCTCGGTGGCATGTTCCCGTGTTGTGGCAGATCGTCGGCACCTCTGGGGCGTGATGTTGTGGGGTCCACGTGTGTCTCAATACTGAGCCTGCCGGTGGCGGATATGCCTTGGTTAGATGTTTGGTGAAGATTCGATGAAGGACCATGGTGTCCCAAGCAGTCGACGACTGCCCTCGTCCGTGATGGTGGTCGTCGTGAAGTGAAACCTTTGGATTCGTTGCGGGTGGACAGTGGGACCTCTCCCGCACATCGCGTCCGAAGAGTTCAGGGCAGACGGAAGGTCATCGGGGCAGTCGAATTCGGGATCAAATCAGTGATCGGAGCTTGTGGCATGACTGGTGAATCGTCGTAGGCGCAAACTGTTCGTGACGACGAAGATGGAGCTGAAAGCCATGGCAGCGCCGGCGATCAGCGGGTTCAACAACCCCAGCGCCGCCAGAGGCAACGCCGCCACGTTGTAGGCGAAGGCCCAGAAAAGGTTCCCTTTGATGGTTTTCAACGTCGAGCGCGACAGACGGATCGCATCTGCGGCGGAGCGCAGGTCGCCTCGGACAAGGGTGAGATCGGAGGCTTCGATGGCGACATCGCTGCCGGTGCCCATGGCCAGACCTAAGTCTGCTTGTGCCAGAGCAGCGGCGTCGTTGACACCGTCACCGACCATAGCGACTGTATACCCACGGCTTTGGAGGTCTTTGACGGCGCTTACTTTGTCCGCGGGCAAGACTTCGGCGATGACATCGGCGGCTTCGATCCCCACTTGTTTTGCGACGGCGACGGCGGCGCGAGCATTATCGCCGGTCAACAGGATGGGACGTAGTCCCAAGGTTCGGAATGCAGTGATGGCCTCTTTCGAGGTGTCCTTGACAGTGTCCGAAACGACCACGATTCCGCGGATCGAACCGTCCCACGCAACCCACACCGGGGACTTTCCGTCGGCTTCCGCGTCGTGTGCGGCCACTTCCAGATTCTTGGGTGCGACGAGAGACCAGTCCTGCTCTAACCAGGTTCGCCGACCTATAGCAACGGCTCGGCCGTCTACGACACCGGAGACGCCTCGGCCGTCGTGGTTGGAGAAACCTTCGATTCTCGGCAACGGCCGGCCGTCAGCCCGAGCTGCAAGAGTGATGGCCTGCGCGATCGGGTGTTCGGAGCCGTCCTCCAACGCTCCTGCGACAAAAAGTAATTCGTCGATATTCTCGCCATCTGCGCCGACTGTCGAATCGACACTCATGCGCCCGGTGGTGACGGTCCCGGTCTTGTCGAGCACGATGGTGTCGACCTGACGGGTGGATTCGAGAACCTGGGGGCCTTTGATGAGAATCCCCAACTGGGCGCCGCGGCCCGTTCCGACCATCAGCGCCGTCGGTGTTGCCAACCCCAATGCACAGGGGCACGCGATGATCAGCACGGCAACGGCGGCGGTGAACGCCGTCACCATCGAGTGACCGGTCAAAAGCCACGCACCCAACGTCATCAGTGAGAGAACGATGACGACCGGGACGAAGATTCCGGAGATGCGGTCGGCGAGACGTTGGACCTGAGCCTTGCCGTTCTGTGCATCTTCGACCAGTCGTGCCATCTGAGCGAGCTGAGTGTCGGCGCCGATACGAGTTGCTCGAACGAGGAGTCGCCCTCCAGCGTTGACGGTGGCGCCGACAACGGCGTCGCCAGGGCGCACTTCGACTGGCACGGATTCGCCGGTCAGCATGGAGGCGTCCACCGCAGATGTGCCGTCGGTGACGATGCCGTCGGTCGCGATCTTTTCGCCGGGGCGTACGACGAAGATGTCACCGACCACCAATTGTTCGGTGGGAATTCGGATCTCGGTGTGTTCCCTCAACACCGCTACGTCTTTGGCTCCCATGTCCATCAGTGCGCGTAGGGCTGCACCCGACTGCTTCTTGGCGCGGGCTTCGAAATATCGCCCCGCCAGTATGAAGACGGTGACCGCAGCAGCGACTTCCAGATAGATGTGGTCCGCTCCGCCCTCCTGCTGTGGGAACAGGCTGAACTCCATCTTCATGCCGGCCATTCCGGCATGACCGAAGAACAACGCCCACAGTGACCACAGGTAGGCCGCCGACACCCCCACCGAGATCAGAGTGTCCATTGTTGCCGCGCCGTGTCGGGCATTCGTCAGTGCAGCGCGGTGGAAGGGGAGTGCGCCCCAGACGACGACGGGAGATGCGAGCGTCAAGGCCAGCCACTGCCAGTTCGTGAACTGCAATGGCGGGATCATCGACAATGCGACCACAGGCACAGTCAATGCGAGCGAGACGAGCAGTCGGGTCCGCAGTTGCGAAGCCTCGTCCTGGATTCGGGCGTCCACCCCGTCGGTAGTGCCGACCTCTCCGGACGAGCCCTTGGGGGCAGGCAAGGTGGCGGTGTATCCCGTTGCCTCGACGGTGGAGATCAAGTCTTCAGGTGCTACCGCACCCGTGAAATCGACCTTCGCCTTTTCGGTCGCGTAGTTCACTGTCGCGGTGACGCCGTCGATCTTGTTGAGCTTCTTTTCGATTCGCGCGGCGCAGGAGGCGCAGGTCATGCCGCCGATGACCAGTTCGACACTGTGTGCGGACTCGGCAGCGACGGTCGTGTTGTCCAGGGTGCTCATCAGATGTACCTCTCCTGACCTGCCTACGCTGGCGGTGTGGGCGCCCGGTCAGATGTTCGCGAGATGATAGTTGCCGGCTTCGTCGAGCGCGGCAGTTACTTGTTCCTCGGTCAGTGGCGCTGAAGCTGTGACGGTCACGGTGGAGACTCCTCCGGCGACGAGATCGATCTCGACCTCGCTCACTCCGGGGAGGGCGCGCAGCTCGTCCGTGACGGCGCCGACGCAATGCCCGCAGGTGAGGCCGGTGACCGCGAACGTGTTGTTGGTTGCAGACATGATGTCCTCCGTAGGGGTGGGCGCGGATGTCGTGGGTGATTTCTTCGTCGAGTTGCATCCACAGCCGCGTTGCGTCTTATCGAGTAGATTCGGCTGCGAGTTAGTCTGACCGCTCATGATTCCCTTCCCGTCTGGTACCCCAGGGGGGTACCTGTTTCTACTATACTCGCGTTAGGAGAAGGTGAGTCAAGGCTGCGCCTCGACTACTTCCGTCGGACATTTGGTCGGATTCTCCCTCGTGTATTCGCCCGCGCAGAGAACGTCGAATTTCGAGCGCCCGTGGAGTGTCGCCAGGTGTACACCGGAGTCATGGGCAGTTGCGCCGTTCGCGGGATTTCGATCCCAGTCCAGCGGCAGGGCAGAGGCCGGGGATTCCGGGACGCTGACCCGATGCCGGGGCGGCCACAATCTCACCTCGCCGAACGGGGTAGGAAGAGGCATCGAATGAGATGCCGGCCCAATCAGGTCGCGCCTCCCGTGCTGGTGTGATCGTGTGTTCGGACGTCTCCACGTGTCAGACGATGTAGCCCAAGCGGGTCATCATACCCGACTCCTGGTGATATCCGTTGTGGCAGTGGAGCATCCAGTCGCCCGGGTTGTCGGCGATGAGATCGACAGCGACAGATTCCATCGGACGAACGATGACTGTGTCCTTACGAGGGCCGACACCGCCGTCACCTTTGACCACTTGGAACGTATGCCCGTGCAGATGCATGGGATGCCACATCATCGTCATGTTGGTGAACGTGAGCCGGGCTCGGTCCCCTTCTTTGACGGTCAGAGGTTCGGTTTGGTCGTAGTTCCGACCGTTGATCGTCCATTGGTAGCTCATCATGTCTCCCCCGAGGTCTGCCACGAGATCGACACCGGTGCCATCGCTTCGCGGCAGAACGACACTTTCGGCTGCAGTGAACGTCTCGACCGTGCCCACTCGACCTGCCAATTCCCGAGGGAGGAACGACGCGTCGGGCGCAGCGCCCGAGCCTGTACGCAGCAGCGTCCGAGCCTGAGCGTTCTTACCCTCGGCCGCGGCGACGAGCGGGAATACACCGTCCTTGACCGTGACGATCACGTCGTAGCGCTCACCCATGCCGAGGAGAAGCGCATCGACTTCTGTCGGTACGACCGGAAAGCCGTCCGTATGGGTCACGGACATCACGTGATCGGCAAGGGCGACTCGAAAAGCGGTATCCGCACCCGCGTTGATGATGCGAATTCGCACACGCTGACCGGGAGCGGCCGAGAATGTTGTCGGTGCGGAAGCTATCCGCCCGTTGATCAGATAGTAGGGGTAGCTGACGTCACCCGCGTCCCCGCCGAGCAGAGCGCTGGATGCTGCTGAGCTCGGGCCACCCGAGGTGGGGGGCGGCGTGGTTTCGTTCGACCCGTGGTTCATTCCACCCATGCCGGGCATGTTGCCCATTCCGGATCCGCCCATCGAACCCATGCCGTTTCCGGACTGGAGGTCGGAGAGGATCTGTTGCGGGCTCGTGCCGATTCCATCCGTCCAGTCGTCGAGAACGACGATCCATTCGGCGTCGTAGTCGGCGGGCTCGCGGGGGTCGTCGACGATGATGGGGAGGTAGAGGCCGTAGTCGGTGTCGAGACCGACATGGGGGTGAGCCCAGTACGTTCCCGAATGAGGTACGGAGAAACGGTATGTGAAGTTCTGCCCCGATTCGATGTTCGGGCTTGCCGGCATGGCGCCGTCCATGTCGTTGCGAAGCGCGATGCCGTGCCAATGCACCGATGTCTGATGATCGAGTCTGTTGTTGACGGTGATTGCGAGCTCGTCACCGACATTCGCGCGAATCAAGGGACCGGGAATACTGTCGCCGTATGCCAGGGTGCGCACCGTGATGCCGCCGAGATCGATATCGGCGCCCTGCGGATTGAGCGTGTAGTCCACGGTGCGACCGGTATGCGGGCGCGCTGCCTCAGCGGTCGTGATGGCATTCTTGTCGAACGGCGGGGGGGTCGGGTTGGACGATCCGCTGGTGGTGCATGCGGTCAACGCCAGGCCTCCCGCCCCCGCCGCCGTGGCGGCGAGAAACGTACGTCGACTGAAAGCCGATCCTGTGGACGGCGCAATAGCCATGATTGTGATTGTCCTTGTCTAGTCGTTGTGGAGAAGCGGAACTGATACGCCACCGGGCCCGGGGCGGGCGTCCCAGAGTCAACGACTCTCGTGTCGACGAGAGGATCGATCCAAAGCTTCTCTGCGGGAGCGATACTCGTCATCGTCGATCTCGCCGCGGGCGTAGCGCTCATCCAACAGGTGCTGCGCATTCGTACCACGGAGTTCGCTGCGGTCACTGCGTCTGGGACGAAACAATGCAAGTAGGGCCGCAATGACCAATCCCCAAAATGCGATCATCGCCAGCGCCATCAGAATCCAGCTGACCCAACCCATTCCATAACCCGAATTCTCGCTCCACCACATCATGTCCGTTCACTCTCCTCACCTTCGACAGTGCTCGCCGAACCCTCTGGGATTGGTGTGCTTTCTATGAAGATTCGCTGAAGAGGTGACCGCATACCGTGTATCGCGTGCGCAGCGGCGGCTGAGGAGTCCACGATGGTTGCATGGACAGTACGTCAACACGGTCAACCGACGGTTACGCAGGTTTTCGGGCACTGGTCGTCGATGACGAACGCCCACTGGCCTCGATCATCTCGAGTTACCTCGAACGAGAGTCATTCGAGGTGAGTGTGGCCTACAACGGTTTCGACGCTCTCGCCCTTGCACGTGAGGTCGATCCTGATGTGGTGGTTCTCGATCTCGGGCTCCCCGGTATCGACGGTATCGAGGTGTGCCGGGAACTTCGTACGTTTTCGGATGCATACGTGGTGATGCTGACTGCTCGCAGCGAGGAAGTGGACACCATCGTCGGGCTTTCTGTCGGTGCAGACGATTACATGAGCAAGCCGTTCAGCCCCCGAGAGTTGGTAGCGAGGATCCGCGCGATGATGCGTAGACCCCGCAGCGGAGCCGCGCACAGTACAACCGCGGGAGCGGTAACCCGAGGGGAAGAGAGTCCGCCGATGACGTTCGGGGTGCTCAGGATCGACGTTGCCGGGCGAGAGGTGTGGGTCGACGAGAAACCGGTTCTGCTGACTCGGACGGAGTTCGACGTGTTGGCGGTACTAGCTGCTCGGCCGGGCATGGCATTCAGCCGTCGGCAACTGATCGAAGCGGTATGGGGCCCTGCGTGGACAGGGAATGATCATCTGGTCGATGTTCATATCGGTCATCTGCGCCGCAAACTCGGCGATGATCCCGCCTCGCCCTCGTACGTCAATACCGTGCGCGGCATCGGGTACCGAATGGGTTCCGGAAAATGACTACCCTGGAAGAACTTTCGTCTCATCAGGGGCGTACCCGCCGAGGACTCGGCGTCGGAGTGCGTTTGCTGATGGCCCAAACGCTCGTTGTGGTGGCAGGAGCGGCCACCTCATGGGTCGTTGCAGTCACTGTCGGTCCGAGTTTGTTCCGCGAGCATCTGCGCCGCGCGGGCGTGCCTCCGATGTCTGAGGAGCAAATGCACGCCGAGCAGGCATATCGCTCGGCAACTGCGGTCTCGTTGTCCGTGGCGATCGGCGCAGCTGCGTTGTGCGCGCTGGCTGTGACCTGGTATCTCAGTCGTCGGCTGCAGCGGTCGGTGACTGCGGTGTCAACTGCCGCCACGGCAGTCTCGGCGGGAAACTACGCGGCCAGAGTCCCGCCGCCGCAGCTCGGTGACGACTTCGACGCACTTGCGACGGCCTTCAACGAAATGGCCGTTCGACTCGAGTCTGCCGAGTCGATGCGTCGACGGTTGCTGGCAGATCTCGCGCACGAGATCCGGACGCCGGTAGCTGTTCTCGAAGCATTCATGGAAGCGCTCGAAGACGGAGTGGAAGCTCTCGATGATCACACCATTGCGATGCTCAGAGATCAGACCCGACGTCTGGCACGGTTTTCCGGCGACGTCTCGGCGCTGTCCGATGCCGAGACGAATCGAGCTGCAATCGAACCGACATGGACCAGACCTGAGGTACTGGTGAGCTCAGCGGTAGCGGCGCACGAAGAACGATACGACACGAAAGCAGTCATTCTGAGCGTGGACGTCCCCGGAAATCTGCCGTCGGTGTGGCTGGACCCGGAGCGCATAGGGCAAGTGTTGAGCAATCTGCTCGACAACGCACTGCGCCACAGTCGATCACAGAGCACAGTGAAGGTGCGGGGACGGGTGAAAGGGGATCGGTTCATCCTCACACTCACCGACGAAGGCGATGGAGTCGCCGCCGAGCACCTCCCCTATCTGTTCGAGCGTTTCTATCGCGCCGACGCAGCACGCGATCGTGCTCACGGAGGGGCAGGGATCGGACTGTCCATCGCGAAAGCACTCGTCGAAGCACACGGTGGACAGATCACCGCCGCGAGTGACGGAGCCGGGCAAGGCACCACCTTCGTTATCGCGTTGCCAGTACATCGTCCGAAAGGGCGGCACATCGACTGCCGGGGAACTGTCGATGCGTGACATTCGACGCGACATTCGAGGTAATGGAAACGCTCCGGGAACACCCACTCACCCCGCCGCTACCGGCACACCTGGTCAAGAACTCGTGAGGTGAACCGATCAATGACGATTCAAGAGACCAGAGCGCAGAGGTGACCCGGCCCGGGGACTTACACTTCGATCGCTGTGACGTAGGCACTCGCGCACACCGAACCCGAGACCAGGAACCAACTACTCAGGCTCTCCCCTGAACTGTGATACCGCACGGTCACGTCGTTTCCCGCGGTGATGGGAGAGCGATATTCGAGAATCGCTCGGTAGGGGAGTGGATTTCGGGGTCCGGCCCAATCTCTGATCAGGTCTTCGACAGGCTGCCAATACGTGGCGTTGTTGACGTGGTTGAACGGATCGATATCGCTCGATCGTAAGACGAATGTCGTTTCCTCCCCATCGCCCGGACGAGCGGTGTGCCAGGGTTTCCACTTCAATCGGTGATCGTTGGCGGTCGAACCGAGTCCGGCCATGAAACTCTCTTCGATCCTGGAAGGCATCCCGTTGACCGGATTGAGATTTATCCAGAATCCTTCGGTCTCGATCAAGCCGCCGCCGTCGGATTCGATGCGGACACGCATCGTGCACCACCTGCTCGACAACCCCGAGCACCATCTGCGCATGCGCACACGAGCCGGCCAGCTGACCGGACGAATGACATCGATGACTGTGCGGCGCACGACCCACACCGGGTGGGCAGCCGCTGCGCCGCTCGCATCGAGATCGTCGAAACCGATGTCCTGCAGATAACGTGCAACGCCATCGAGTCGCACCGTCCCGGAGACGTCGATATCTCCCGTCCGTACCGGCCGAGAGGTTTCGAACACCGCGCCATTGGTCGGCAAATCCACCAGGCGGTGGTTGCGCATCGCGTCAGCTTCCATTTTGCAGATCCCTTAGATGTGATTGTTCGCTTCGATACTTTGCACACCCTTGCTGCAACGTAGTGCGATCCCTACGCCCAGTCCCGCATCAGCCGCCGGGTCTGCCGCAGTCGTACCCAGTAGTCCGTGCCCGGTCTCCGAACATGGTGAACAAGGAGCCTATCCAGTCTCGCAAACTACTACACTGTCCGCGCGATTGCCGGTTGACGTTCGATGTCCTTTCCAGGGCTCTTCGTGAGTGTGCCCAAGATCGTTGCGGCACCATGGAATTCCCATATTCCTCGGCTCGGCCTCGAAGCGCCTCGTCTCGCCGCAGTGCCCACCCGCGCGTTCGCGCTCGACCTCTACCTACTATCCAGGTTCGTAGTTCAGCTACTATCGACCTTAGTAGTTCGGTGGGCATCCGCGCCAACCGAGAGATTGGGGCGACGGTGAGCAAAAAATCAACCAAAACCCGCGCGAAACAGCGGTCTACGACGCAGAGTCGAGCCCGACGCGCCACGTCACCGAAGCGGAACCCCACTTCACGACCGCACGACGAAGTCGGCACAACACCCCGTGCTAGGCCCAGTCCGGCCGGTAGTGCCGTGGAAGAACTGGCCGCAGCGGCCGCAGCGGCGTATCTGAGTAAAGCAGCGCCGACACCAGCCCCTGCCTTGGCTCAAGCAGCGCCGACACCAGCCCCTGCCTTGGCTCAAGCAGCGCCGGCGCCGGCCATCGCCGAAAAGGCGATGCCCGCCAAGCCATCGGGCACTGAACGCGTTGTCCAGCCATTGGGTGACGACGAGTCGACCGCTGCAACGGAACTCGCTGCGCCCGGCGGTGGGTGCGCTGAAGCGTTCACGCAGATAGAACCACAGGGGCTCGCAGCAACGTACTGGGGAGAATCGCCCGAGGTTACTTCCGATCTGTCGATTCTGTTCCGAGGAGCCCGCAACAGCCCGGGCAGCGAACCGGAACGTTTCGAGAGGGTCACCCACGTCAACGGTGTTCCAGCGGGGGGGCGCTTCGCGGTGACTGCGAGAATCCGCGGAATCGCCACTGGTAGTTGGACTGTCAGTGCCGAGCGCATCGAAACTCCGGACGATACCACCGGGCAGTTCGACATCGCAGCTCCGCAGACCGCCACGGCCTGGACTACCGCAGCGCCATTGGTGCACGGGCCCGGCGTGCGACTCTGGACGTGGCCGCTGTTGGTCGGTTTGGGTGCAGTGTTCGCCATCGTCATGCAGGCACTGCTCTTGACCCGTATGAGCGAGAACGCCACTGCGGCAGTTCTCATTTCGATCCTCGGCTGCCTTCTCGGCTACGTGGGTGCGAAGCTCTGGTACTTGGCACTTCACCGCCAGAGCCTTCGAAAATTCGTCTCTGCCGGCGCATGCATACAAGGATTTTTGGTGGTGTCGCTCGCGGTATTGGTGCTCGGCGGAGCAGCCTTCGGTCTGGGCGTCGGTGTGTTACTGGACATGACAACGCCCGGGTTGTTTCTCGGGATTGCGATCGGGCGCCCGGGATGCTTTTTGACAGGATGCTGTTCGGGTCGACCTACCAGGTCGAGATGGGGAATGTGGGCTTCGGACCGGACTCTCGCGGTGCGCCGAATCCCCGTGCAACTGATCGAAGCGTTCGCAGGCTTGATCATCGGCCTCGCGACACTGATTTTCGTCCTCTACGGCACCGAAACGCCCTATGACGGAGCAGTATTCGTTGTCGCCGCGGCTATCTACACGTGGGTCCGTCAAGGGTTGTTCCCCTATCGTGCGGACCCTCATACACGGCGCGGGCGGCTTCTGACCAGCGCGGCATGCGGAATTGTCATCGTCGCGACGATTCTGCTGGGCGTGGTGTGATCGTGACCCAGAGTAGTAGCCTTTTGCGCTTTTCTGCCGATGCCACGTGCGCAGAAGGTGAGTCTCACGAAAATTGGGATGGCCACGAATCAAGTTTCGCGCGGGATCTGGCCAATTCGATTGGCGCCGCGTTCGGTGCATGAGGCCGGTTCAGTTCGAGGAGGGGGTGAACCGGCCTTGAGCACTGGCCCCCTGCGGGCCGGACTCCTTGTTCGTCCACGACCCGGTTTCGCACTGTTTCAAGCACCTGCTGCGCATGAAGCCATCGCCATCGCACCCAGTAGCGCCAGAAGAGGCGCCGCAGGTAGGACGATCGCCGTTCCGCAGGCAGCAAGGGTGCGGAGGTAGCGAATGGGCGCCGGGTGGTGGGTGCGGTGGGAGGACAGACGATCAAGTCGCAACGCCAGGCAATCCTGCGCTATTCCCAGAGCCGCCACGGGCACCTCGTGAGGTGTCATACTGCAGAGTGCGCGGTGCACGGATTCGCGCCCATGCTGACGAACGGCTCGGGAGTCGGCTTCGATTTCCACCAACGCACGGACCAATGGGGGCGAAGATCGCATGATCGGAAGCCACGGAAACGCGTAGGCGAGCGTTTGAGCTGCGCTGACGAGCAGATGGTGCCGCCCCGTGATGTGTGCTCGTTCATGTGCGAGTACTGCAGCAAGAGCCTCGGTGTCGAGTTGATCTCTCAATCCGTCGCTCGCAACTACAAGCGCGGGGCGCCCAGCGATACTGTAGGCGAAGGGCACAGAAACCGGGAGCCAGAGCAGTGACGAGGACCGTGCACCCCCCAGAATGCGCAGCAACCCGAGGTGCTGCTGGTGTAGCTCGCGGCGAGTGCGGGAGAAGCTGAACAGATGGACGGTGCCTCGCACCGCCCCGATGACCAGGGCTGACCCACCGAGTACACCCACCGCCGTCTCGAGCCTGGCCGGCGCGTCGTCGTGAAGGGCGAGCCAACAGCTGTGGGCGAATTCGATCAGCGACGAGACACCACCGTGACTGGGTAAAAGGCTCAAGATCACCGGGACACTGATACTCACTACAGTTCCGAGTGCCAGAGCGCCCCACAAGACGAGGACGACATGCGGATCAACGCCGCGACGCATCATCGATCCGAGGAACAGCGGGGAGAGTGCGGCAACGAGAAGGCCACCGACCGCCCACGCGAGGACGGCTGTCACTTCTTGCCTCGTTCACGCAATCCACGCGCCAGGATCTTCGATTCGACGTCGGATGTCCCGCGAACAAAATGCAACAGGACCCCGGTCGGGTCTCCGGTGGATTCGAGAAGTGCGCGCAACCCGTCAGCTGCCGCTTCCTCGCGGCTTCGCGTGGCTTCGTACCAGTACGCGCGCCCGTTTCGCTGACGATGCACCCAACCTTTGCGATGAAGATTGTCCATGACGGTCATCACCGTCGTGTACGCCGGTTCACGGTCGTCATCGAGGCCGTCGATGACGTCGCGCACACGGACCGGTTCGGTGGAGCGCCACAGCACATCCATCACCAGCGCCTCGAGCTCTCCCAGACCTTGCATTTTTCCTCCTCGTAGAGCTGCATTCGTCACCGCACCGTGCGAGTGCCCAACCTGCAACCTCCGTCGCTTTCGTACGGGGCCCAACCAGCGCTGTCGGTGATTCGTCGGTCACAGTGATGTGGGACCGCTCGATGAGGGTGTCGTGTCGACTCTGCACGCTGGAGGTTGCCGAGACGGCGAACCGAAGCCCTGTAGAAATACTATCTGTTCTGCTTCCCGTCGCCGCCCCGATACGGCGGCGGTGTCTGGCGACCTCCTCCCGTGACGATCTGCCGAACCCCTGTCAGCTCTGACAGTGTCAAAAGGTTTATCCAGCACTTTCGCGTCGACTACGGGAGAACGTCTCGCGCGGAGCTTCTGTTTGCGATTCAGCATCGTTTGCCGGCAGGGCGACAGGTCTTACAGCGCGCTGCCTTCCGACCATCGGTCCCACGGCACACTCCAGTCGCCGTTCTGCCACAATTCGAGAGGGGCGCCGCCGGTATTGCGTATCTCCACGACATCTCCGGGAAGCGAAAAATCATAGAACCATTGAGCATTGGCGCGACTGAGGTTCAAGCAGCCGTGTGAAACATTGGTATTGCCTTGCGCCCAGACTGTGTCTTCGAGTTCGTGAAGGTAAATTCCGTCGGTGCTTATTCGGGTGGCGTAGTTGATTTTTTCCTTGTACCCCAGCCGGGAATTGACGGGAAGTCCGTAGGTCGACGAGTCCATGATCACGGGGTTGGCCTGATCGAGGACGGTGTAAATGCCTGGTTGGGTCCAGAAGGAGATCGTTTGGCCGTTGACGAGCTCGGTTCCTCCCATGCCCATCGATGTCGGCATAGTGCGCACAGTTTTGCCGTTGCTCGTGACCGTCACTTGCTTGGTCGTATCGTCGGCGACGGCGATATGCGAGTCGCCGATGGTGAATGCAGTCGTGGCGTCTTCCTGTCCGAACAGTCCGCCACCGAGCGGGACGCCGAAGACCGCAGCCCGGACCGTGACCTCGGTGCCGGGGGGATAGTACGCACGAGGTCGCCAGTGAACATTCTGGTCATCCACCCAGTACCACGAGCCTTCGAGCGGCACCGACGTTTGCACAGTCAGGCTTTTCTCCGCCGCTGCACGATCGAGGATCGGCTCGTCGAAATGCGTGACAATAACGATCCCTACCCCGAAAGTGCCACCATCTGTGAGGAGGTTACCCCCGGCCGTCACGAAGGATGGTTTGGTCAGGTTCCGCGGCTTGACTGTGGAGAAGGTGCTGGACTGATCGAGACGTGAGCCATCGTTTTGGGTGGCTGACGCTGTCATCGTGTAGGTCTTCCCGTAGTCCAAGGACGCGCCGGGTTTCCACACCTGCCGGTCAGGGGTGAAGATGCCATCGACCACAGCCCCGCCCACTTCGGTGAGCACTACCGAGTCGAGCCTCCCGCCAACAGATTCCACCGTGACCGGATCAAGGGGGTTGACGGTATCTGTCCCCCCGGAAGGAGTCATCACCAGCGCGGAGACAGGAGAGTCGTTCTCGGCGGGCGCACCCGTGTCACTCGGTGCGGACTGCGGTGCTGTGGAGGTGCATCCTGTCAGCGTTGCGACCATAAGGACAAGGACGACTAACCCTGTATGCCGTGTTGAGGCCATAATTGTTCCTTCACGTCAGTGGGTGGGGAGCGCCGACGAAGACAGTGATTCGCAAGGGACGCAAGTAATCAGATGGAAGATCAGAGCGGACAACGAGAAGAGAGGCTTCGACGGACAGGCCTAGCCACTCGCCAGTTTCCGGATCAGTTCTGTTGCAAAAGTGCTTGCATCGCGGTGATCTCGGACTGCTGTGCGGCGATGATATCGGTAGCCAATTGCTTGGCGTCGGCGTTGTCGCCATCGGATAGTTCCGATTGGGCCGTCGCGATCGCGCCGGAGTGATGTTCGATCATCATCTTCAGCCACGCGGTGTCGAAGTCCCCATCGCGCAGCCCCTCCAATTGAGCGATCTGCTGCTGGGACATCATTCCTGAATCAACCCCGCCGTGGTCCATTCCATCCATGGAGTCCACAGGGGAGGTGGCGTCGGACGTAGGTTGACCCCATTGTTCGATGAGCGCTGCAATCTGATCCATTTCGGGCCCGCGAGCGGTTTGGATCGAAGCGGCGAGTTCGAGTATTCGAGGATTGGTGGTGCGACTGTCAACCATCTTTGCAATCTCGACGGCCTGTGCGTGATGTGGATACATCATCGCGACGAACTGCATATCCGCGCTGTTGGCGCCGTTGGGCTGCGAGGCCGCGGAGGAGTTGGACATGTTTCCGCTGTCGTTGCTCGACATTTGGCTCATGTCATGGCCGCCGCAGCCGGCGATCAGCATCAGACCGGCGGCAGACCCCGCTGAGACTGCGATACGTGTGGAAACAGCACGTGTAAGCATCATATTTTTCTCCTGGAATGTGTTGTTGTGCAAAAAATTCTTCTGGGGAGGGGCCGTCGACTCGGATGGTCAGTAGTTCCGCTATGAGCGTCTGTCGTATCCGCAGCGCCGACAGTTGGTTGTGTAGGGGCAAGGTGTCGTGCACGATGCACGTCTGCGGCAACAGGGGAACGTGCAACCCTCCACTCACGCGTGCCGGTATGATCCTTGTCTTCGCGCTCGATGACGACTGTCGCGGTGATCAGCGTGGTGTCGTGCGCGCCGGGCAGGACCAGCGAGGTGACGGTGGAACCTGCAATCAGAAGGTTGCGGTGATCAAGACAAGCGACAGCAGGGGATGAGTGGTTGAACAGACTGCAGGCCAGAGCCACCGCTACCGGTTCGTCACCCTGCGTATGCCGTAGGAATTTCGAAGGCCTGGGCGCGGCCAGTGCGCGGGTGCGACAGAACTGGCAGGGGTGAATGAACGAGTAAGGGGAGATCATCGCAGCTTCCGTTCCTATTGCACGGTGACAGTTCACTGGACGTGAATATCTCGTCAGTTCTCCCCCATCAGTTCACTTCGGGGTAGACGAAGGTGCGGGTGATGAGATGTTTTGCATCGCTTAGTGTTTCGGAAACTATTCGTCCAGTTTGGTCGAGGTCGAGCAGTACGTTCATACCCGCAGCCGGATAGCCCAATGCCAGACGGAGTTGCCGTCCGGCGCTGGGTAAGCGCACCGCGATGGGCGCAGTCCCGTCCGCATACGGCTCCTGGGCGAGGAAGAACTCGCTGGACAGACTTAGTTGCTGAGGTTCGGGTCCGACGTTTGCGGCATCACTGGTCACCGATTCGTAAAAGGTCAGATTCTTCTGAGTGCGGGTGATATCTACGGCTCGAGCGAGATCGGTGTCCCCGGACTGAACAGGCCATGGAATTAACATGCTGACCGTCCCGCCCAGCCACCCTGTCGCCGCGGCCTCGAGCGTGAGCATGCTTTCACCCAGTGGCCAATCGGCTTGCGCCACGAAGCATCCGGATCCGCACCCGCGCAAGGGAAGGGAAGTGTTCTGCCCGCTCGCCCGCAGTGCGCCGATCAAGGTGTATTCCTGGTCCGGTTCCTGAGCGTAGTAGTCGACGCGGCGCGGAGTCGACAGTCGAACCACCAGCTGCCCTTCGCTGGCGGCGACGCTCACCCCAATCTGTCCAGCCAATGTTCCCAGCGGCAGAACCGGACCGATGGCTGCAGGTGGTCCCGGCTGGGCGGGTGAATTGGCAGGCGCCGTCGAGACTAATGCAGCACTGATGGCGAGCACGGAGATCAGGAGGATGCTCTCGATACGAATCTGATTGCGCAGTTTGCCCACTTGTTCAGTTCTGCGCATCGTCCGCCGTGCAGATATCGCCACACCCGAGGCGGCGATGACGAAGAGTAGTTTGACCGTCAGAAGTTGCCCGTACGGGGTGGAAAACATTGCGGCAACGGGGATCAGCAACAATGCCGAGATCGTACCGGTGGTCACGACGACGATGAAGGTCCACAGCGCAAGTCGTGTGTAACCGGCCACGACCCACCGAACCGGGGCATGCTGACCCCGCCACGCGAATGCAGTGCGAACCGTGTGGAGCAAAGCGCCGACCCAGATTGCCGCTGCCGCGAGATGAACGGCGGTGAGAAACGCGCCCCATCCGGGAGCGACGACGTTTGCGTGCGAGCGCAGCCCTTCGGCGGCAATGACCAGCAGAAGGGCTGCGCTCGCAAGTCTGGGGCTCCCCGCGGCTTTCAGCGCCAAGGCCAACATGAGCCCACACGTCTCTACGAGCAAGATGATGCCCGCACGTTCTTGCCATAGCGCAGCAACGCTGGACGAAGCGGCGAGCGAAACCATAAGGCCTGCAACACCTACCAAAGCAATACAAGCGCCGGCCGGAAACCAGGTGCGCAACTTCTTCAACGAAGGGTTCTCGGCGTGCGGTACAGACGACAATCTCTCCGCGACAAGTGTCCCGAGCGCGAGGGCGAACCCGACGAACAGCAGCCACCGGAGCACGGTTTCCGTCCACGAGGTCGAGGCGCTGTCGTCGCCACCGCCACCGCCGCTGTCGGTCAAAGCGAGGCCGACGGCAAACCGAAAGTCTTCCTCGACGAGGTCACCATCTGCGCCGATCACTTGCCACCGGACGGTGTAGGTGCCCGGCGACGGAGCATCCGAGAGCCGGGAAGTGATTGCACGGCCACCTTTGGACGACTCTGCTGCCTCCATCGGGCTCTCACGGCCTGCGCCGTCCAGGACTTTGATCGCATCGGTCCCGGCGGTGACTTGTTCGTTGAAGATCAGGGTGATGGCTTGCGGAGGCTCGGAAACGGCAGTCTCCGAGCCAGGTTCGGTAAAGAGCAGCGTGGGGTGAGCGTTGGCGATGCCGGCGCCCAGAACCACAAGGACTCCCGCAACGAGCACAAGTGTGATGCTCTGGAACATTCGAACGAACAACGACATGTTCAGGTCAGTTCAAGGCATACAGAGACTGAGAAGTCGCCGCGTACGCGCTGTCGTAACTCGCCGCAGTCAACGCTTCGACTGCTCCGACATTAGCGCGCTTCTCCCAGCCTTTTCCCTCCCTGCTCCGCCAGGCGAATCCATCTTGATCGACCCCCCACAGTGCATCCGAGGAGCCCGCGATCAGCACCATGGACGGCGCTCCAGCGAACTTTGTGAAGGTGCGCCCGTCGTCGCTGCTGTACTGCAGCCCTGACGAGGTGACAGCCCATGTCCCACTCTCGGTGAGAGCGAGGGACGCCACACCCAGGGCACCGCCGGATTCCCACGACTTTCCCTGATCCTTCGACACCGTGACACCTCTGGCCCCGTCGAAGCCGACGAGTGTCGTGCCATCTGTAACCAGAGAATGAAAGTCGACCTGTCCCGCGAGCGAGCTATCCGTCCAGGTTCGGCCGCCGTCGTTGCTGGTGCGTAGGCCAAGTGGGTTGGCTGCGGTACTGGACGGTCCCGGGTGCCCTGAGGAAAAGAGCGTGTCACTGCCCGCCACGCCCGCCAACCCCATCAAATCGTCGTCGGAATCACCCACTCGCACTGTGTCGCCCGAATCTCCGATCGCGAACAGTCCGCGATGCGTACCCGCCAAGATGGTGCCATCGGCGTTGATATGCAACCCGTGCAGATGGTCAAGTTCGGGTGTGAGCTCCACCCCTGGTATGGGCGGGACGATGGACTGGCCGGCCTTGTCGTCGTTTCCCTGCGTCGAACAAGCCGCAAGAGAAACGGCGATGAGAGCGGCGCCGACGAGCCCCACGATTGGGGACGTTCGCGCACGACGACTATTGGGCATCTGGGTGTCTCGTCCTGTATTCGAAGGGATGGCAACATTTCCGGGCGACTGGTACCTTATCTACTAAGATGCATAGTAGATGAGGGTGTTGGCTGGCTGCGAATTCACCCCCTGCAATGGTCTAGTGCAAGGGAAATGCTCGCCGTCGAAGCCCCTGATCTGATACGGCAGGGAGGTGCAATTGGTCTGGTCCCACGCACGGGTCGACGGGATGACGGCGCATCGCGTCATTGGTGGCGCAACCGGCGGTGGGCAGGAAGTTTGAACACAGGGCGGGTGCAGCGGTACTGCCTAGCCCTGGTGGCAGGAATGATTGAGAGTTCTTCTCGTGTGGTCACTTACCCGGAGATCTTGCAGTTGGCGAAGCGCCCATACAGACGGGATGCTGCTCAACGTGCCTTCGTGTGTGCCACTGCTGCACTACACCGTAGCCAGGGCAGGTCCAATCGATTGTCGCCCACCATGGAGACGACGTGATTTCGCGTCTGGCCCACTACGGGCGACGAGACCAGGGGAATCTCGTGGGCACAACTAATCCGGTTGGTCCAGGCCGTCGTGACTATGCGACCCACGGATACATCAGCGCAAAGGACTTGTACCTCAAACGCCTCAAGCGTATTGAGGGTCAGTCGCGAGGGCTGCAGCGAATGGTTGAAGAAGAAAGGTGCTGCATTGACATCCTTACCCAAATATCGGCGATGAAAAAAGCGCTGCATGCAGTAGCTATGGAATTGCTCGAAGACCATCTCAGTCATTGTGTCGTCGATGCCGCCGCAAGAGGGGGCGCCGAATCCGACGCCAAGATCAGGGAGGCCGCCGAGGCGATCAGACGGCTCGTGAATTCGTGAGGACCCTCCCATCTGATGTCCGAAACGATCTACTAGTCGGTGGGGCGGAATTTCGATGCCGTTTTATCGAAAGTCATTTACTTAGAATGTAGTTACGATCGAATCATGTTTTTTGAATGCGGGAGCGGGCGGCACATAGGGAAGCACTCCGCATGTTCCGTATTCCGGAGCGATTTCTGCTCGCCACAACCGGGATCCGAGGTCCTCGACGGGAATCGAGTTCATGATGAGCGCGTGCGGTGGCAGTCCCCACCGGGTGGGGATCGCCGAAGCATCATGGTGGCGCACCCGGGCTTATCGTGGGCCTGGGGTATCTGACGGTGATGGGCTCGTCGTGGTGGTGCTCGGTGTCGAGGATCCGTCACTTATGTACAGGGTGATGGTGGAGCCCGGAAGTGCCGCTCCCGACGGAGCTGTCGCGGTTGCTGTCCCTCTCGCGCTCGGACTTGACGTGAGGGAGACCGTCACTTTGAACCCGGCGTTCTGCAACAGAGATGTTGCGGCGGACTCGGTCATCCCGACCACGTCGGGTACCTGATCCCCGGCCGAACCGCGAACATATTTCTGGTCCAGCGGGGGTAGCGTGATGGGTCCGAAGTTGCTCGCGATCGGTCCCATCGCGTTGTACCACGTTCGGGCAGGTTCATTGCCGCCGTACAAATCGTCATTGGTGAACTCGTTTCGCTTGTGCACTGGCACCGACACTGAATTACTATCATGCATAGTAATTCATGTTCTCGTTCTTTCACCCCGCCGAACCCGGTACATGCCTCTGAAGAGTGCCGAAGCGGCGAGAGAAAGCACGATCGCAGACAACGCGAGTTCCGGAATCGAACCCACACGTGTTGCCAACGTGAGATCGGAGCGAACGGCGATCTCGTCGGTCAATGCTTGTGCTGTGAAGATCTCGCTCTGTTGACGCACCACACCCGCTGGCGTGATGATTGCGCTGACACCGCTGGTTGCTGCGATCAGCACACTGCGGCCGTGTTCGACCGCCCGCACCCGCGACATGGCCAGCTGCTGAAAGGTCATCTCGGTCCGGCCGAAGGTCGCGTTGTTGGTGGGAACCGCGATGACGGTGGCTCCTGCCTTGACGGACTCGGTCACCAGATCGTCGAAGGCCACCTCGTAACACGTGGCAACAGCTACCTGAATTCCGTTGAGGTCGACGACGCCGTTCCCGTTCCCGGCAACGAAATTGCCCGCAGAATCGGCATATGACGACACCGCACTAACGATCGATCGGAGCGGCAGGTACTCCCCGAAGGGCACAAGCTGCCGCTTGATGTGTTGCTGCCCAGGGCCGTCCGTCGGATCCCAGACCATGGCACTGTTGATCGATGTTCCTGGCTCGCCCTGCAGGACCGTACCGACCAGGATCGGGGCGCCGATAGAACGGGCTGCTCGGTCCAGTCGATCCGCCGCATCCCGATTCGTCAAAGGATCTATATCCGAAGCGTTTTCGGGCCAGATGACAAGTCGTGGCCGGGCTGCTCGGCCCGCTGTGACCTCAGCTGCGAGTTGTTCGGTGCGGGCAACATGATTGTCGAGCACCGCTCGGCGTTGGGCGTTGAAATCGAGGCCGAGTCGCGGCACGTTGCCCTGAACGACGGTCGCAGTGACGACCTCGTCAGGGGCGGCACCGGGAGAACCGGTCACCAATGCACTCACAAAGATGAGGACGATGCAAGCGCCACCTTTCGCCAATGCTTGCCATCGAACATTCAAGGGCCCAGCCAGTGACCAGGCGATGAGTGTTCCGATCAGTGCAGTCACGAAGGAAAGACCTGGCGCCCCCGCGATCGAAGCCAACGGCAGCAGCGGGCCGTCTGCCTGCCCGAAGGCCAAACGCCCCCACGGGAAACCGCCGAACGGAACTCGGCTACGAAGTGCTTCTGCGGTGACCCATGCACCCGCAATCCACACCGGGGAAAGCGGAGCGTGGCCGACGGCCACCGCCAGTACGCCGAACACTCCGAACGCGAGCGCTTCAATCGCCGCCAACGCCAACCAAGGCGTTGCACCCACGTACGCTCCGACCCATGGCAGCAAGGGAACGAAGAATCCCAGTCCCGCGGCATAGCCGAATCCGAAACCCGCACGGAGACTGCGCCCCTGGAGAACGACGGTCAGCAGGGCGATGGCTACAGGGGCGAGAAACCACAGCGTGCGCGGCGGAAAGCTGAGAAACAGCAGCCACCCAGCGCCCACCGAAAGAGCGAGACGCAAAGCGATCCCACCGTGGTGCCGTTTGGGGCGACCACTCTTCAGGCATGCATCTAATTCACTGTCGGCAGTGATCGCACGGTCGACCGAAAGGACCCTCACAGGCCCGCTCTCGTAGAAGGAGAACTGCGCTGGTCAGTCAACAATTTCTCACAGAGATCGTCGAATTCGCCGCCCCAGCCGGCATGATCGGTCCGCGCGAGTCCACCGAGTTCGAGATCAGCCTGCTCCGGTCCCGTCCCCGGGCGTAGGCGGATCCACACTCGCCGCCTCCTGATCACGAGCGAGATCAGAAGTCCGAGCATCATCGTGATCGCAAAGACGAGAACCCACTGTTGCGCAGGGTCGTACGACACCTGCAGATTGGCGAATTCCTTGGCGCCGTCGAACCGAACCTGTGTTCCATCGGTGAGAGTCCGCGTCTCTCCAGGGCGGAGGTTCACACGATCTTGTTTGACCAGCCTTCCTTGGTTGATCATTTCCTTGTTCAACGAGAAGATCGATTGCGGGATGCCGGTGTCCAGACCCGTATCGCCCTTGTAGATGTCGATCGCGACCGCAGGGTCACGCGCATCGGGAAACGACGAAGTCAGAAGCGTCCCGCTGAAGGAAGCGGTCGGCGCGAAGAGTCCCTCGATGGCGATCTGATTCTTCCGGCGCTCGTCCGGATTCGGAAACGATCCACCTGGCGGATCGAACCGCAACGCCCCACTGCTCAGGAACGTGACCGCATCGTCCGGTTGAAACTGCATCGTCTCGGTACGGGACTGTCCGTCGGGAAAAGTGACGGTGAACTGCGGCGCGTACCCATGGCCGGTCAGATAAACACGGGCACCGTCGGTACGCAGCGGTTCGTTGACCCGAAGACGATAGTCTTTCCAGGTATTGGTCGCGATATCCTGCCCGCTCTGATACGAAATGTTGGAGGTGAACATTTCGGCCTGACCGGTATCGAGATAATCTGCGGAAAAGTCGTTGACCTTGATGCAAAAGGGCGCGAGACCCGTGCCGTCAGTAGCACTTCCCGCGCGGAACGAGTCGTACACGGCAGGTGACGTATTACAGAAACCGGGGCCGCCGTCGGCAATGACGATCACCGAACCCTCGTACCCCACCAACTTGCCGATCGCGACGGTGACGAGCAACCCGATCAGCGAGAAGTGGAACACCAGATTCCCGGCCTCACGCAGATACCCCTTCTCCGCGGAAACCGCTACCTCGGAATCCTTTTCGGACCTGACCGCTACCCGCCAGCCCTTGAGCGACTGCCGCACTCTGGTGAGGGCCTCGTCATGCGAGATGTCAACTACGCCGCGAAAATGGTGAGGCAACCTGGACAGATTTCGAGGCGCTCGCACAGGTTGGCTCCGAAGCGCGCCGAGATGCGCCTGCAAGCGTGGAACCAGACAGCCGATGAGAGAGAGAAACAGCAGGACATAGATCGCAGTGAACCAGAAGCTGGAAAAGACGTCGAACAACTCCAGCTTGTCGAATAGCGGGCCGAGGGTTGGCTGCGCCGCGATGTACTGGGAAACTTTCTGTACGTTGAGATTTCGCTGAGGCAACATAGCACCGGGAAGTGCTGCGAGCGCCAAGAGGAACAGGAGCACGAGCGCGGTACTCATCGACGTCAACCTGCGCCAATTCTGGCGCAGTAGCCGAACGCTTTCTCGGATCATCAGTCTCGGGAGGCGACGGATGCGACCTCCCGCGGTGGCGCTATCTGTCATATCGGCAACACGACCGAACTGACGAATTCGTTGCGCAACCAGCCGACGAACATGCCCCACACGCCGGTGACCAGTGCGAGCCCGACAGCGACGAGCATTATTCCGCCGACGATCTGAATCGTCCGTGAATGGCGTTTGAGCCACCCGACGCCGCGGAGCGCCTTCGCCGACCCGAACGCCAGCACGATAAACGGAAGTCCCAATCCCAGACAGTAGGCGACAATCAGTATCACGCCCCGCGCTGCTGTCGTGCCTTCAGTTCCGGCCGCAACCGAAATAACCCCAGCGAGGGTGGGGCCGAGACACGGTGTCCAACCCAACGCGAACACGCCCCCCAACAAGGGAGCGCCGGCAAGGGATGAGATACGCCGCGGGGCGAACCGTGCGTCTTTCTGCAAGGCAGGAATCAAGCCGATGAACGTCAACCCCATCACGATGGTGATCACACCACCCACCCGTTGGAGCAGGTCTTCGTTGATACGAAGGGTGCCGATCACCCCGAACACCGACGCGGTGGCGAGAACGAACACCACGGTGAATCCGGCAACGAACATCGTTGCCGCGCCGGTAACCCGCCATCTGCCTGCAGGTTCCGAGGTCTCGTCGCCACGGGTCACCGCTGGAGAATCAGCTCCGGAAATGCCGGCCAGATACGACAGATATCCGGGAACGAGCGGCACCACACACGGCGATGCGAACGACACCAGACCGGCCAGAATGCACGCTGCTACGGCGAGCAGTAACGGGCCGCTCGCGGCGGCTGTCTGGAAGCTGGACCCGACACCTTGGGCGAGTTCGTTCACCGCTCGGCCGCCACACGCTCGATGACCGGTTGCAGATCCTCGGTGAGAAGTGCGCGAAGAAACACAGCGGCGACGCGCTGTCTGCGATCCAACACCAAGGTGGAGGGAATCACGCTTGTCGGATAGTTTCCGCCGAGCGCTGTCAAAGTTCTCATCGACGGGTCGTAGATCGAGGGGTAGCTCACGCTGTTGTCGACGACGAAGTCCTGGGCCTTGTCTCGTTGAGGATCCCGAACATTGATCCCGAGAAACTGAACACCGAGACTTTCGGTTGCTTCGTACGCGCGCTCGAGATCGTCGGCCTCGGACCGGCACGGGGCGCACCATTGCCCCCACAGATTGATCACGACGACCTGACCGGCGTAATCAGTGAGTGAAATATCGCTACCGTCGGCCATGAGGTCAGGTCCGGCCAATACACCGATCATGTTTCGCGATTCGGGCGGGTCGTACAAGATATCGGTTTGTCCTCCCGGTGACACGAAATCGAAATTCGCACCCGAAGCGACTGCATCGGTGCCGGTTGCACATCCACTCGCGGCGACGACGATCGCAGTGAGAATAGCGACCAGTGGGAGGATGCGGGTCGGTTTTCCGAGTACGCGTTGTCTCGATTTGCGAGGGAGTGCGGGGGCATTCATTTCATCAACTCACTTACAGCGGAGCGTATTTGTGTCAATGGCCACGAAGTTCTCCCCGTAGGCGGCCAGTAGTTCTCCCCGCTGGTGGCCACGGGTTCTCCCCGGTGGCGGCCAGTTGTTTTTCCCCACCCGCTTTCTGATTTGGGTTAGCTGAAGGGCTTCACCCCCTTGCCGGTGGTGGCTTCGGTGAGGCGGAAGGAGTCGCCGTCGGTGACGACGACGTGCGCATGGTGCAGGAGCCGGTCAACGGTGGCGGTGGCCAATGTTTTGGGCATGATCTCGTCGAAGCCGGAGGGGTGCAGGTTGCTCGAGACGGCAATCGCTCGGCGTTCGTAGGCAGCGTCGACGAGGCGATAGAATCCTTCGGCGGCGTCTTCAGAGACCGGGAGCAGACCGATGTCGTCGACGATGATCAGGTCGGAGCGGATGATCCTCGTCAGGGCTCGGGCGATGGAGTCGTCGGCACGGTGCCGGCGGACCAGGGCACCGAGGTCTTCGATGGTGAACCAAGACACCGCCAGCCCAGCTTCGACTGCGGCCTGCCCGAGTGCCTCGGTGAAGTGAGACTTGCCAGTTCCCGAAGGCCCACAGACGCAGAAACATTCACGCCGCCCGACCCACTCCAGGGTGCGGAGCGCGTCCTGGGTGGCGCGGGGAATCGACGATTTCGTTTCGTCCCAGTCGCCGAAGGTCTTGCCGGTAGGGAAACCCGCGCGTTTGCGGCGAGTGTGCAGGTTCGCCCGGTCCCGGCCGGCGGCTTCCTCAGCGAGGAGAACCCGCACGACTTCGGCGGGGTCCCAGCGTTGGGCTTTCGCGGTCGGGATGATATCGCTCAAGGACCTGCGGATATGGGGCAGTTTCAGGCGTTTAGTCAGGTCGATCGCCTCGGCCAACGGGTCGCCGTTAGCGCTGGTAACAGTGCGCAAAGGGGTGCTCATCAGGCGTCATCGCTTTCATCGTCAGTAGTGGCTGGGCTGGCCGGCGCTGGTGTCTGGCCGAAGGTGGACCAGGCGGCGGTGCCCGGTTGCAGAGTGTGGTTCCGCTGCGACGGACCGGATCAGCGTGTTCGTGGGTGACTTGGTAGTCGAGGATCGAGATCAGGTCCCGATCGGCGAACCGGCCGGTCATCGCCGCCGTCCCCAACGCTCTGTCGACTGCGTCCGGGGAGTGCAGCTTCGAAAGGTCCACGGCCTCGGCCATCTTCGCCTGATGCGGCGCGCTCCCGCGGCGGCAGCCTCGACCAGCCAGCTGTTGGCACCCTGGCCCAACTGTAGGAAGGCGAGCTGGGCGGCGGTACGAGGCTTGGGCACCCGGTCGGCGGCGTCGCGGTCTGGGCGGGGTGGGTAGTGGTCGTTGTCGAGGACCGGTGAACCGGGTTGGCCGCGGCGGTGCCGCGCGACTTCGACTGCACCGCCATCATTGTCGACGGCGGTCACGATCAGCTCCTCACCATGGAAGCGGGCCCAGACCCGAGTGTCGATCAACGTGTGCGGCACCGAATACCGCACCCCTTCCACCGAGATCGTCGACTCCCAGTTCACCCGCCGGGTAGTGCCGAACACCGCGGTGAACGGAGATTTCGGCAGCGGATGCAGCCGCTGCAACTCTTCGGCCAGCCGCTCGACCGGCCGCCGCCGAGTAGAGCTGTGGACGCGGGTGTTGACGTCGGTGCAGAACTGCCGGCAAGCCGACTCGAGCTCACCGAAAGAGTGATACTGCTCGCGCAGGTTCACCTCCTTCGGCAACAGGTCGGCTTTGGCGATCCGCACCGTCGCCTCACTTCCTCCCTTCGACTCCGGATCAGCAGGTAAACACGTCCGCAGCGTCGTGCCGTAATGCCGTGCCACCTCCACGATCTCCGGATTGCGGACCGCGATCCCGGCCACGTGATCGATCGTCGCGGTCTTCTCGTTGTCGGTGAGGACATAGACCGGAACCCCGCCCAAGCGGCGGAATGTCGCATCCAAACACGCCGCCACCGTCGGCAATGTCTTGTCCCAGATCGGGATCACCACCCGAAATCGCGACCACGCCAACCATGCGCAGAACAACGTCGTCTTCCGGCCGGAAATCGTTGGCCCGTCACCGAAGTCGTACTGTAACCACAGCCCAGGTTCGGTTACCCACGGCCGATACACTCGCCGCCGACCAGCCCGAAACTGGGCCTTCGCCTCCGCGACCGTCCGGCGCGTGGTCCGCTCACCGCCGGTGAACCCCAGCGCGACGATCCGTTCGTGGATGACATCCGCGCGGACCTTGCCCTGCGAGCGGACCACCAACTCCTCGATCTTCGGCAGAAAGTCGTCGATCGCCCGCGCTCGATGCCGCCGGCGGTCCGGCGGCTGCCCCGCAGCGCGCATCTGCACATACCGGGCCACCGTGTGGTGATCACACCCAGCCAGCTCCGCCGCCGCCCGATAACTACCCGTGAGGTCGTACGCCTCCAAAATTTCCATGATCTCCCTGCTCGATTTCATCCACCCAGCGTTGCCGGGACCGAATCTGACTCACAGCAGGTGGGGAACTATCTGGCCGTACGCGGGGAGAAACCATGGCCACAAAATGCGCCATAAATGGCCGCCAGTGGGGAGCTTACGATGGCCGTCGACATATTTGGTCAGTGTTTTCGAAAACCATGGGGGTTGTAATCTGTTCGACGGACCCGTCTTGTTGGACGAGAAAGCTCAGCGGCAGAACTGGCGGCGCCGATAGCGCAATTCCGATGTCGTCGACCGCAGCGAACGAGGGATAGTGCACGCCTGCAGCGGTGAGAAGCGCTAGTGCTGTGGACATGTCGTCCTGGACGTTGATCCCGACTACTCGGATGGAGCCCGGAGTACCTGCATAGTCATTCAGGACCGGGATTTCCGATCGGCACGGCCCGCACCACGAGGCCCAGAGGTTGATCAGGGTCGGCTCCCCGGACAGCGCTGCACCGAGGTCGACCACAGTATTCTCGCCAAGACACGTCGCTTTGATTCCCAGGAGTTCTCCTCCAGCGGGCGGTACTGCCGGGGCCACAGGACAGGGAACCGCTGCTGCCGCGGACTTCGAGGAAAACCCCGAGTCGACGCGATCTTCATCTGCCTGGGCGGCCGGAGGCACTTGAGGCCGGGTCGAGGAATGGGTCTCGGTTGACGTTGATCGAGGCCAGATCGCCACGACGAGAAGACCGATCACAACCAGGAAGAGCAGGAACCACCGAGACTGTGCCTGCATGCACTTCCTCCAAGCGTGGTGCGGTGAACCGGGACAACACTGAACTACTATTGTGCATAGTAGACATATGGTTCGTTCTGTCGCCCCCGCCAACCAGAGGCGGGATCCGAACCCGAGAATCGAGCATCGTGAAACGCCAGTCCGCTCCGAAGGGCCGTATCAATCCACCAGTCAGCCCAGAAATTGCGGCACTGGGTGCCCATCAAGCACCGCAGACGCGCGTGGCGCGGATCAACCGTGTAGCACGGTCAAAGCTCGTGCGTCTGGTGATGTACTACACCGCGGTTCGACTCGCCCTGATCGCCGGCCTCGCAGTGATCATCATGGGAATCAACGCCATACTCGAACTCGAAATCCCCGGTGTGTTAGCACTGTTCGGGGCGGTGCTGCTCGGATTCGCCATCTCTGCGATCGCGTTCCGGTCATTGCGCCGCCGGATCAATGAAGAAGTGATGGTCGTAGATGAAAAACGGCGTGCAATGCGCACCCGGTGAAGGGTTCCCTCCGGTTAGGTGCGCGTGAAAGCTCCAGTAACGAAAATGCCCAGCATCGGTGCCACAACCTGTCTTTTTTGGACGTATGACCGCTCAAAGCTGCCTTCCTGGGTGATGCCGAGGGCGCGCGATCATGCATTGATTGGCATTGGGATGAAGATGTCAGGTGACGGGATCAGGTGCGGAGTCGGCGGTATCCGTGGTGGTCTCGAGTTTCGGAATCGGTACAAGCTGCGGGATCAGGCGGACGAGACTCGAGCAGGCGCAGTACGGAGGACCGTTGAGTCAGCTCGCCCTTGTGAGGAACCCCGGGGCTGCTGCTGGAGACGACCCTGTTGGGACCACCGGTGGGTGGCCGATACTTTCACTCATCGCCCTCTACATCAGCTGTGGGCGCAGCCATACCGAACGCACCCCTCAGTGCAGCAACGGTAGGAGCGCCACCGACCTCGCCCGTGGAATCTCGATAGAGCCTGCATGACACGTTGGGGACCTGGTCCGGTTCGGCAAACGGATCGCGGCCGTCGACGAGCAACGTCGGCGATCCGGTCATGCCCGCAAGCCTTGCGGATCGAGGATCGTCGACGATTACGTGGCGCAGTTCCCAATCGATGGACTCCTCCGCGAGAACGTGCTCGATCCGTTGTTCGAGGAGCTGCACGTTCGGGCAGTCCGGGACTTGCAAAATTTCAAGGTGCATCATGGTGTTCCTCCGTCGGCGTGTGGTTTCGAGTATGCGGCAGTGCAGGACAGCTCGCGGTAAACGAAACCCAGGACTGGTAGGTCTGCATTTTCTCGGCAAGATCGTCAGGTATCGGCATCGGTGTCATAAGACCGGCACGAGTTCGTTCGGTGTTGCCCTCCGGATAGCGGCCCAGTGCGGATCCCGGGGCGGCGACGACGATGATGCGAAGAACCTGCCCGACGGCTTCGCGGCAGTCACGCTGATGTAAGGCCAGGGGAGCATGGCGAGGTGGTTTGTGTGGCCATGGACAGGGCTGGGAGAGGACATGTGTGCGTTCGAGGTGATGCCAACGCTGGGTGTCATCGCTGGTGCGGCCGGCTGCGGTCCTCTTTGCGGGCCGAAACGCGACGGCGCTGTGTCGGTCGTGCAAGCGATGCGCTTCGTGTAGACACTGCGCAATTGTGCGAGCATTCGGTTCATCGGATGCAGAGCCGGCGGCAGGTGCTGCAGGTCTTCGCCCATCAGAGCAACATCGGCGGTCTCGATGGCCACGTCGGAACCCATCGCGCCCATGGCAATGCCCAAGTCGGCGGTGGCCAGGGCGGGGGCGTCGTTGACACCGTCCCCGACCATTGCCGTCGGGCGGTTCGCACGCAAGGTTTCCACGATCCGTGCCTTGTCCTCCGGGCGCAGGTCGGCGTGCACGTCGTCGATCCCGACGTCGGCGGCCAGCGCCTGGGCGGTGCGTTCGTTGTCGCCGGTGAGCATCGCGACGGTGTACCCGCCGCGTCGTAGCCCGGCGATCACCTCATGTGCTTCCGGTCGGAGCTCGTCTCGTACGGCGACTGCCCCGATGACGGTTCCGGCGCGCTCGATCCACGCCACGAGTTCCCGAGACCTCTCACCGATGGCGTGGCCGCCGCACCCGGACTGAGTCGTCTCGACGGATGCGCCGACGTGTGCGTCGGCTACCCAGAAAGCGGTACCTCGCCTGGGCACTCGACGACCCGGACGGCCCACCCCCTCGGGTGGGCGCCCGAGAGGAGCGAACGGCCTACCCGAGCGTATACCCCCAGGGGTACTTGCATACCCCCCTGGGTATATGCAACAGTGGGTAGACGCTCGTCAGAAAGGACTGTCTATGTGTTACCCCGTCCCGTGCCCGATATGCGACAAGATCGCGTGGGCAGGTTGCGATCGACATGTCGACGACGTCACGAAGGATGTTTCACGGCCTCGGCAGTGCACCTGCTCTGCTGAGACCGTTGGTCCTATCGATCGGCGCCAGCGCCTCGCGATCGCTGTTTCGCCGCCAATCCCGGTCGCGAGTGCAAGGGCCTAACCTTCCAATTGGGTCAGGTTTACCGAGGTCTAGCTCGCTCATTTGAATACCCCAGCCCGTATTTTAGGAGAAGTTATGTCTGTGCCCGACACCGTGACGGCCACCGGTCGTGACGATCGTGATCGCGTATCTACACCCGGCATACTCGGACGCCTGGGAAGCGCGATGGTCGCACGCCGCCGATGGGTGTTCGGTGTCTGGCTGATCGCGCTTGTCGCGCTCGGATCTGCAGCGCCGTCGGTTTTTTCGTCACTGGCGGGTGCTGGGTGGCAAGCCAACGGATCCGAATCGGTCCAGGTCCGTGAACTCGCGCAACAGCATTTCGGCGGGAACTCCTCGGCCGCGGTTCAGGTGGTGGTCCATTCGGACACCGCGTCGATCGACGATCCCACCGTGCAGCAGAGACTCATCGACGTCACAGCTGTGTTCGACGGTGACACCCGGTTCGGTGCCGTCATCGCCCCACAGCCTGGTATGACCATCAGCCCCGACGGCCACACCGGCATCCTCATCGCCGGCGCCAACGCAAACGCGGACGACATGGTCAAAGCCGTCGACGATGTCAAAGACGAGCTGACCGCACTCTCCGGCGACGGTATCGAGGTCTATCCCACCGGATCCTCCGCGTTGTGGTCCGACTTCAACAAAGCCAACCACGATGCGATGATTCAGGCTGAACTATTCTCTTGGCCAGTCACTTTGGCGATCATGGTGCTCGCATTCGGCTCCCTCGTCGCTGCCGGGCTGCCGCTGTTGCTCACAGTGGCCGGACTCGTCGCCTCCGCCGGCGGTTTGGTGCTGCTCAACGAGGTCACACCGATCTCGGTATGGGCGATGAATTTCGCGATGATGTTCGCCCTCGCTCTCGGCATCGACTACGCCTTGTTCATCGTCGCCCGCTTCCGCGACGCCCTCCGTACGGCCGATCCACGAGCAGCCGTTGCCGAAACCATGGACACCGCAGGCAAAGCGGTGCTCCTGTCCGGACTTACCGTCCTGGTCAGCCTCTCGGCAGTGCTGCTCGTTCCCGCACCGGCCGTGCGCACCATGGCCGTAGGCATCATGCTGGCCGTCACGTTCGTTCTGATCGCCACCATGACACTTCTTCCGGCCACGCTGGGCGCACTCGGCCCCAAGGTCAACGCAGCATCCCTGCCTTACGCGAAACGCCAACAGCACCGATCCCCGAAGTTCGCTGCGTGGGGCGAATTGCTTCACAAGTACCCATGGCCGTTCGCGCTGGTCTCCGTCGGCATCCTCGTCGCCCTGGCCTTACCTGTCCTGGGACTGAAGGTGGCAATGCCGTCCATCGCTGTCGTTCCCGACGATGCGCCCGTTCGGCAAGGTTACGAGTTGGTTCAGGCCCAGTTCGGTGACGGGGCACCCGGCGCGCTGCAGATAGTTGTCCCGTCTTCCGATGCGGCTGCTACCGCCGCGGCAGCGAGCAGCGTCGACGGGATCTCGATGGTCACCCCGCCCACACCATCAACAGACGATTCGAACTACACACTGCTGCAAGCGTTTCCTGCCGTGGACCCTTCCGCAGAGGCCATGGGCACGATCCTCGGTGACCTACGCGCACAACTACCGGAGTCCGCGCTCGTCGGCGGCGCGCCAGCGGAGAACCTCGACCTGCAGCAAGCCCTGAACGACTACCTACCGTTGGTTATCGGGATCATCCTCGCCCTCGGCTTCATCCTGCTGCTCGTCGCTCTGCAGGCACCACTGATCGCGATCCTCGGCACCGCCGTCAGTTTGCTGTCGACCGCCGCAGCGTTCGGGGTTGCGAAGCTGATCTTCCAAGACGGACACGGATCGTCGCTGCTCGGCTTCACCCCTCAAGGTTTCCTCGACGGCTGGGGGCCGGTGTTCTTCTTCGCGATGATCTTTGCCATCGCCATGGACTACACCGTGTTCCTGCTCGCCACCGCGAAAGAACACTACGAGAAGACCGGGGACCCGAAGGCTGCTCAGGTCGACGGCCTCGCGCACTCCGGACGCGTCATCTTCGCCGCTGCGGCGGTCATGGTCGCCGTGTTCTTCACCTTCGCGCTCTCCGATCCGCTCCCACCCAAGGAAATGGGCATCATCCTCGGCGTCGCGGTGTTGCTCGACGCCTTCCTGATCAGGCTGATCCTGCTCCCGGTCCTGCTCCGGCTGAGCGGTCACGCTGCATGGTGGGCACCGGGCTGGCTGCGCAGAATGTTGCCGTCGATCCGCTTCTCGCACTGACCATTACAACACCTCACGGAGGAATCATGACCGATCCGAACATCACGCATTCGAGCACGTCTGCCGGGTGGCCGATCGAACGTATCGTCCCCGCACTGGCCGCCGGCGTCACCGCGACGGGCCTGACCCTCGGCGAACTCCACGCACCACGGTGGAGGCTGCTCAGCGCCTTCGCCGCCGCGAACCTCGCCCTCTACGCCGCGGTCGGCTGGTGCCCGGCAAGTGCGCTTCTCACCAGAGCGGGCGTACCAAGTCTTCGCCACCCCCGAAGCGGATAGGCACACAATTGCCGCAGTTCGACGAACGGAAGGAATTCTCCACCATGACCATCGCACTCTCGACCACCTTGACCGACACCGACTTCGAGACGGCGGTCACCGCCACCAAAGCAGCACTGTCCGAGCAAGGCTTCGGTGTGCTGACCGAAATTGACATGCAGGCCACCCTGAAAGCCAAACTTGGCACAGACATGGAGAAGTATCTGATCCTAGGCGCGTGCAATCCCACGCTTGCACACCGCGCCGTAGGAATCGTGCGTGAGATCGGCCTGCTACTGCCCTGCAACGTCGTCGTCCGTGCCGACACCACCGCCGGATCGGTCATCGTCGAGGCGATGAACCCGGACCTCATGGTCCAAGTGACGGGCGAACCAGCACTGTCAGATGTCGCGGCCGAGGCCACCACCAAACTCCAAGCCGCCCTGGACACGCTCGGCAGTCGGGATGCAGTGCGCAGTTGATGACGTTGACCCTGGCGCTGGCGCTCGGCCTCACCGTCGGAATCCTGCTCGGTCTCCTCGGAGGCGGTGGATCGATCCTCGCTGTCCCGATCCTCGTGTACGCTCTCGGGTTCCCCCTGCCGGAGGCGATACCGACTTCGCTGTTGGTGATCGGTGTCGCCTCCGCGGTCGGGGTCATCTCCAAGGTGCGGGCGCGGCTCATCGAATGGCGACTCGCGGCAATCTTCGCCGCCACCGGAGTCCTCGGCACCCTGGCCGGCACTGCCCTTGGCAAGCATCTACCTGAAACTGCCGTGATGATCGGCTTTGGGATCGTCATGATCCTCGCGGGGGCACGCATGCTGCGCAGCCCCGACAATCCCGGAACCGCCTGCAGGACGAGCAATTCCGGGATCAACTGGCGCCGATGCGCACCTCGGTCCATACCGACCGGATTCGGCGTCGGTGTCCTTACCGGACTGTTCGGCGTCGGCGGGGGCTTCTTGATCATCCCCGCATTGGTTCTGCTGCTGGGAATCGAGATGAGTGTCGCCGTCGGAACCTCTTTGGTGGTCATCGTCGCCAACTCCGCCGCCGGACTCATCGCTCAGGCCGACGGCCTAGGTGGAAACTGGCCCTTGACGGCAGCGTTCGCAGGTTCAGCCATTGCGGGTTCGTTGGTGGCCGGACGATTCGGTACACGCATCGCCACGGACTCACTTCGGCAGTGGTTCGCCTACCTGGTGTTTGTCGTGGCAGGTTACGTCCTCATCGACACTCTCGTTCTCGGATGATCTACCGTGCACCCCGTTGGATGCCCCCGGGGGTAATCTGGCAATTTCTGGCATCATCATGCATCTGAAGGAGACCCCATGATCGGCGACGAAGACAGCATCGCATTGGTCCTCAACCGCCTCCGCCGCGCACACGGCCAACTCTCGGGAGTGATCGGCATGATCGAGAACGGACGCGATTGCAAAGACGTTGTCACCCAGCTCGCCGCTGTTTCCAGGGCCCTCGACAAAGCTGGCTTCAAGATCGTCGCTACCGGTCTCCGAGAGTGCATGACAGGCGAAGCGGCAGACAACAAAGAACCCATGACCGAAGCAGAACTGGAAAAGCTCTTCCTGGCGCTGGCCTGAACGCCCGCTTCACATCAGGAACGAGGCCGACCGACAACATGTAGGAGCTCCCCATGAGCACGACCGACCCGGACATCGCCATCATTGAAACTTCCAGCCTCGGCGACCGCAGCTATCTGATCAGCCACGACGGTATCGCCGTGGTGATCGATCCACAACGCGACATCGACCGCGTCCGGGCGCTGGCAGCAGAAAAGAACGCTGTCATCACCCACGTGCTGGAAACTCACATCCACAACGACTACGTCACTGGCGGCCTGGAACTTGCGCGCGCCACGGGTGCCGAATACGTCGTCCCGGACGGCGATCCGGTCGAATACGAGCGCCGAGCAGTCGTCGACGGCGATGTCGTCGACGCGGGATCGACGACGTTCGAGGTCATGCACACCCCAGGGCATACTCATCACCACGTCAGTTACGTTCTGCACCGGCGCGGCGAGCCGATCGCAATCTTCACCGGCGGCTCCATGCTCTACGGGTCCACCGGGCGCACTGACCTGCTCGGCTCCGAGCACACTGATGAACTGACCCACGCGCAGTACCATTCGGTCCGCCGTATCGCGGCCGAACTGGCCGCTGAGGTGGAGGTCTACCCCACACATGGGTTCGGTAGCTTCTGTGCCGCAACTCCGACCAGCGGGGACTCATCCACCATCGGTGAACAGCAGCAGTCCAACCCCGCACTGACTCAGGACGAACACACCTATGTCGACGAGCTGATCGCGGGCCTGTCTGCATATCCCGCGTACTACGCCCATATGGGCGTCATCAACACCAAAGGGCCGGCCCCGATCGACCTGTCCATGCCCGAGCCCGTCGATCCAGACGAACTACGTCGCCGCATCGACGCCGGGCAATGGGTCGTTGACCTACGAGCACGCACCGCTTTCGCCGCCGGCCACGTCGATGGCTCTCTCGGGTTCGAACTGTCGACCAGCTTCGTCACCTATCTCGGATGGCTTTATCAGTGGGGCGTGCCGTTGACGCTGATCGGTGAAACAACCGACCAGATCGCCGAGGCGACCCGCGAGCTGGCTCGGATCGGCATCGACAGTCCCTCCGGATCCGCCGTCGGTGAGATTCACTCGCTCGTCGGCGACGGAAAGGTCCGCTCCTACGATGTATCCGACTTCGCCGGACTCGCGGCGGCCACCGGCGAACGTGAGATAAGCGTCCTCGATGCGCGTCAACAGTCCGAGTACGCGGACAGCCACCTTCCTGGTGCCGTGAACATCCCCCTCCACGAGCTACCACACCGACTCGAGGAAGTTTCCGCGGCCGAAGTGTGGGTGCACTGCGCATCCGGTTACCGCGCATCGATCGCCGCTTCACTTCTCGACCGCGAACACCGCACAGTGGTCCTCATCGACGATGACTACGAGCATGCCGTGCAGCTCGGCCTCCACACATCGCCCGCCTGACGAATGCGCCGCCGCTGCGCAAGCCGCACGATGCGAGTGGTTCACGGGGCTGATCTCCCCGATTTCAGCAAACGGCCATCGGATAATTCCGACAGAGGGCAGGAAGCCCAACCCCTGCCCGTGCCGACGTCCGAGAAGGCGGCCACCGCTGGTCCAACGATCATTCGGGCGCCGTCCGAGTTTGTCGTTCTGCCAATTCGCACTGGATCTTCCGCTCGCCTTTGCTTCGGTGGCCGGACCGTTGTGACGCGCCATGCACGGTTCCGGCCGGGATGCGGTGCGCGGAGTCGCAGACATCCGCGTGCCCCGGCGACCGCGAGGAGCCGGGACGGATCAAGGTGCCACCGTGCCAGCAGTGTCGGTCATGCCGCGGCGGCGATCAGGCGGCCGATCACACCGGATTCGAGCAGGATGATGACGCCCAGCCCGATGAAGACTGTGGGCACGAGCCAGTGCTCGACGCGCTCGAGGATGTCGATGACCTTCTTGTGGGTGCCGAGCATTCTGCCGGCGGCGCACCAGAGTCCGACACAGATCAGGAACACGGCGATGGTAACGATGGTCTGGGGCGCACCGAGAGTGCGGAAGACCGGGGTGTAGACGGCGATGTTGTCGGCGCCGTTGGCGATGGTGATGGCGGCGACGCTGATCGTCCCGGCCGCGACCACTACGGGTTCACCGTCTCCGTCGCTGCGTAAGCCCTGGATCAGTCCCCAGATTCCTAGCGACAGGGGAAGTAATCCGAGTAGTCCAACCCAGTCCTCGGGCACGATCACCAACCCGAGGGCGGCGACCACACTGATCGCGACGAGGGTGATCAGGCCGAGGTACTGGCCGGCAACGATCTGCCATGCCCGCGGCCGTCCTTGACTGGCGGAGGCGACGAACAGGACGGTCAGTACGACGATGTCGTCGATGTTGGTGCCGGCGAACATCGCTACCGCCGCGGCGATGGTGCCGATCATCCTCGCATCCGGCGGCTGCCGCGGCGCGGCCTGATCTCGGGTATTGCTGTCATTTCGAACTCTCCTGTGCGGGCGGGGGATCGGCCGGGTCGTGGGTGGACTCAAAGATCAGTGATGCGACGAGCAGCACGACGCCGCAGGTGATGTAGGTGTCGGCGAGGTTGAAGGTGGGCCACCAGCCGGTGTGGAAATAGTCGGTGACCTTTCCGTCGACGGCACGATCGATCACGTTGGCGGCAGCTCCGGCGAGGATCGCCGACCAACCCACCGTCCCCACCAGTGAAGCGGTGGGGACGGTGCGCCAGGCGTAAATTCCGACGCCGAGAGTGATGGCGGCGGTGACCGCGAGGATGATCCAGGCCGGAAGCTGTTGGCCGATGCTGAACGCGACACCGCTGTTGTACGCCAACTTCAGTTGCAGCAATCCCATATCGACGGTGCGTGCACCGGAAAGGGTACGGCGCGCAACGGGTTCGGCCGACAGTGCGATCGCGATGAGAGCGAGACCGACGACCACGAGAATCACCCGCCGCGTGCTACCTGTGCGGATTGATCGAGCCGCTAATTCGCTCACGTGCGGGCCTCGACCTTCCCCGCCGGTGCGGGTACCGATCCGGTGGGGAAGGCTTGCGCGCGGCCGGCCCGGACACCGTTGGCGATGACCACGATCTCAGCGACCTCGTGCACCAGGACCACGGCGGCCAGGCCGAGAACCCCGAACAAGGCCAACGGCATCAGGACGGTGATGATCGCCAGCGACAGTCCGACGTTCTGCAACATGATGGTCCGGGAGCGGCGCGCGTGCGCCAACGCCTGCGGCAGGTGCCGCAGGTCCTCACCCATCAGAGCAACATCGGCGGTCTCGATGGCCACGTCGGAACCCATCGCGCCCATGGCAATGCCCAAGTCGGCGGTGGCCAGGGCGGGGGCGTCGTTGACACCGTCCCCGACCATTGCCGTCGGGCGGTTCGCACGCAAGGTTTCCACGATCCGTGCCTTGTCCTCCGGGCGCAGGTCGGCGTGCACGTCGTCGATCCCGACGTCGGCGGCCAGCGCCTGGGCGGTGCGTTCGTTGTCGCCGGTGAGCATCGCGACGGTGTACCCGCCGCGTCGTAGCCCGGCAACCACCTCACGTGCTTCCGGTCGGAGCTCGTCACGGACGGCGACCGCCCCGATGACCGTTCCGGCGCGCTCGATCAGCACCGCAGTGGCGCCGGCATGCTGCATCCGCTCGATATCCCCTGCCAGCGGACCCGGGTCGATCCAGCCCGGTCGACCGAGGCGCACAGGTATGCCGTCGATGGCCCCGGTCAGGCCCGCCCCTGTGACCGCGTCCACGTCGTCGGCGGGTGCGTAGTCGTCGACGGCGGCGAGAATCGCGCGAGCGAGAGGGTGCTCGCTGCGCGCCTCCAACGCTGCGGCCACCGCGAGAACGTCCTCGCGGCTGGCGCCGTCCGCCGTGGCCACATCGATCACGGCAGGCTGGTTGCGGGTGAGGGTGCCGGTCTTGTCCAACGCAACGGTGCGGATCCGGCCGAGGGCCTCGAGTGCACCGCCGCCCTTGACCAGGACACCGAGCTTGGACGCCGCACCGATCGCGGCGACAACGGTGACAGGGATCGCGATGGCCAGCGCACACGGGGAGGCGGCGACCAGCACCACCAGGGCGCGTTCGATCCACACCAGCGGATCGCCGAGCACACTGCCGACCGCGGCGATAACTGCGGCGACGATCATCACACCTGGAACCAGCGGTTTGGCGATCTTGTCGGCGAGGCGTTGCGCCTCGCCCTTGCGGGACTGCTCGGCCTCGACGATCCGCACGATTTTGGCCAGCGAATTGTCCTGCGCATCTGCGGTGACCTCGACTTCGAGGACGCCGGTGCCGTTGATCGATCCTGCGAACACCTCGTTGCCGGGACCGGCTTCGACGGGCACCGATTCACCGGTAATCGCGGAGGTGTCCAGAGCGGTGCGTCCGGTGCGGATGACCCCGTCGGTGGCGATCCGTTCCCCAGGCTTGACGACCATGAGCTCGCCGAGCTGGAGTTCGGAGGGCGGAACGGTTTCCTCGCGGCCGCCGCGGAGAACTGTCGCGGTGGCCGGCACCAGAGACAGCAAGGCCCGCAGGCCCCGGCGAGTGCGGGTGACCGCATACTCTTCGAGTCCCTCGCTGATCGCGAACAAGAACGCGAGCATGGCCGCTTCGCCCACCTCACCGAGCAGTACCGCGCCGACAGCCGCGATCGTCATCAGGGTGCCGACCCCGATCTTGCCCTTGACCAGGCGTGCGAGAGTGGACGGGACGAACGTGTAACCGGCAATGAGCAGGGCGCCCACCTCGAGACCGAGCCCGAGAGCATCCGGCCCACCGGTCAGGCCCACTATCAGCGCCGCGATCAGCAGCACGCCCGCAGCTGCAGCCGCCCGGATCTCGGTAACCTGCCACCACTTTTCGGGCCCGTGTTCTTCCTCGCCTTCGACGCGGGGTTCGTCGTGACCGCAACCGCATGCGTCACTCACGGCTATCTCCGATGGCGGTGCCGTAATTCGGGCACAAGGCAACCGCGTTCCCCGTCGCGGCAAGCAGCGTCTCCGCCGAGGCGAGTAGGTCCATCAATTCCGGCCGGGCCAGCGAGTAGAACACCTGCCGACCTTCCGGTCTGCCGTCGACCAAACCGCAATCACGTAGGCATGCAACATGTGCGGACACCGTCGACTGGGCGAGGCCGAGTTCACCGATCAAATCCGCAACCCGCGCCTCTCCTTCGGCGAGACGGCGCACGATCGACAACCGGGTGCCGTCCGAGAGACTGTGGAACAGTGCCACTGCCGCATCCAGGCTCGACCCGCTGCCGGTTGCGGCGAGGCATCCAGGCTCGTTATTCATCGTCATACGACGATGATAGCAATATTGGACGATTCCAGGAAGGGTGGACGCACTGGACTTGAAGTAGATGCGGTACGTCAGCCGAACGGTGGCCGGCCGACGTACCTCACCAGGAATGGCGAAGTGACATCTGTAGTTTGCGAGTTGCTCGCCACGGCATCACATGGGGGGACAGCAAGGACCCATCGCTCGACACAGCCAGTCGCACAACATCTCCAGTGGATTCATTTCATTCACCTCCTTCTGAGTGTTCATCGCCAGCGCGGCGACGAACGGTCCGAGTCACCTGCGGTTCCCGAACGTCATCCATAATGGACATTCCAGTGCGATGGAAGGTCAAGGATCTCGTGAAAATTGGTGAACTGGCCGCTCGAAGTGGCGTTGCCCCGAAAACGCTGCGTTTCTACGAGGACAGTGGGGTGATTCCCGTCCCGGTCCGAAAGTCCAACGGCTACCGGGACTACGGTCCGGAATCTCTTGCGCGTTTGCGGTTCGTCCGCAGCGCCCAGTCTGCAGGTTTCACCTTGCGAGAGATCCGCGAGATCCTCACCACCCATGACCGCGGGGCGGCTCCTTGTGAACAGGTCGTGGAGATGCTCTCGGAGCATCTTTCCCAGGTTCGTGGCAAGATCCGCGAACTTGCCACGCTCGAAACAAACCTTGTTGCTTTGCTGAGTCGAGCGGAAGGGGAGATTCCGTCGGAAGCCGACGATGTCGGTGTGTGCTGGATCCTGGAATCCGAGTCTCAGGAAGGTGTTGCCGAATCGTGAAATTGATTGCGGCCATGCATCCCTTCCTATTTCAGCAGGTTCGGCGCTCTGCAACGTGATGAGGTGCGCGAAGCGGTTGTAGTGGTGTTGTCGGTGTATTGATCAGTCAGGTACGGAAGTAGCGGCAGTGGGTGAATCCCGTTCGAATGCATTCCTCAGGGCAGTCACAGTGGGAGCGCCACCGACCGCGCCCACGGCGTCGCGGTAGAGCCTGCAGGACACGCTTGGCACCTGATCCGGTTCGGCAAAGGGGTCGTGGCCGTCAACGAGCAACGTCGGAGATCCCGCCATGCCCGCAAGTTCCGCTGATCGAGGATCTTCGATGATCACGTGGCGCAGTTCCCATTCGATCGGCACGCCTGAAAGAGCGTGCTCGATTCGTTGTTCGAGGAGCGGCACGTTAGGGTAGTCCGGGACCTGCAGAATTTCGAGATGCATCATGGTCGTCCTTTGTCGGTGTGCAGTGTCTGGAGCATGGGGCAGTGCCGGTCCGCTCGCGGTCGCGCGCAGGTGGACGCGAACTCGGTCAGCGAGGCCCGCATGCGTTGCAGATCTCGGATCTTTTCGCCGAACTCGGTGATCTTCGTCTGCGCCAGTCGCCGAGCGGTGTCGCAATCGTCCGGTCCGCCGCCGGCGAGATGGAGAAGTTCGTTGATTTCGTCGAGGCTGAAGCCGTGTTCTTGGGCGCGTTTGACGAACCGGACAATTTCGACAGTTTCGTCCGGATATGAGCGGTATCCCGAGGTGGATCGCGGCGGGTGCTGCAGGAGTCCGCGCCGTTCGTAGTACCGCAACGTCTGTACGTTCACCCCGGCGAGGGTGGCCAGTTCACTGCTACGCATGTCGCCATTGTGAACCCGGTACCCGGCTACGGAGTCAAGTCGTCTCTCGTCGGCGGAAATTCATCTGAGGTTGGTTGCGCGTTATTTCGATATCTGTCAATATCGAAGCATGTCGAATCAAGATGGGGCGGAGGCCGGCGCTTGCTGCTCGCCGCTCGTCCGTGAACCGTTGACCGAGGATTGGGCCGGCGACCTGGCGCGGATGTTCAAAGCCCTCGGCGATCCCGTCCGCTTGCGCCTGCTGAGCTTGGTGGCAAGTCACGAGGGTGGTGAAGCCTGCGTCTGCGACATCTCGGATACGTTCGACCTGTCTCAGCCGACTATCTCGCATCACCTCAAGGTGCTGCGACAGGCCGGGCTGCTCGACTGTGAACGCCGCGGGACCTGGGTGTACTACTGGGTTATTCCGGCTGCGCTGCAACAGCTTTCCGCCGTGCTCCTGGTCGAAGGTACGAGCGTGAGTGTCGCGGACGCATGCGCAGAGGTCACCGCATGAGCAACACCGCTGCCACCACCGAACACCCCGAAGTCGTCGGAAAACTCTCCACCCTCGACCGCTATCTTGCGGTCTGGATCGGCGTGGCCATGGTCGTCGGCCTGTTGGTTGGACGCTGGATCCCCGGTGTGAACACTGCCCTGGAGAAGGTGCAGATCGACGGCATCTCCCTGCCGATCGCCCTCGGCCTGCTGATCATGATGTACCCGGTGTTGGCGAAGGTCCGCTACGACCGCCTCGACACAGTCACCGGGGACAAGAAACTCCTCGCCGGCTCCCTGTTCCTGAACTGGGTTCTCGGCCCGGCGCTGATGTTCGCCCTCGCCTGGCTGTTTCTGCCCGACCTGCCGGAATACCGAACCGGTTTGATCATCGTCGGTATCGCTCGCTGCATCGCGATGGTGATCATCTGGAACGACCTGGCGTGCGGAGACCGCGAAGCCGCCGCGGTGCTGGTCGCCATCAACTCGGTGTTCCAGGTGATCATGTTCGCCGTGCTCGGTTGGTTCTACCTCTCGGTCCTGCCCGGGTGGCTCGGCCTCGAACAGACCACCATCGACACCTCGCCCTGGCAGATTGCGAAATCGGTCCTGATCTTTCTCGGTATCCCGCTGCTGGCAGGTTTTCTGTCCCGCTTCTTCGGTGAACGCGCCAAAGGCCGCGACTGGTATGACACCAAGTTCATCCCCAAGATCAGCCCCTGGGCGCTCTACGGTCTGCTGTTCACCATCGTCGTGCTCTTCTCGATGCAGGGCGAACAGATCACCTCCCAGCCCTGGGATGTCGTCCGGATCGCGTTGCCGCTGCTGGCGTACTTCGCGCTCATGTGGGGAGGCGGCTACATCCTCGGCGCCGCAATCGGATTGGGCTATGAACGCACGACGACCCTGGCGTTCACCGCCGCGGGCAACAACTTCGAACTCGCGATCGCCGTAGCCATCGCCACCTACGGCGCCACCTCGGGGCAAGCTCTTGCCGGTGTTGTCGGCCCGCTGATCGAGGTACCGGTGCTCGTCGGGCTGGTCTATGTCTCCCTTGCTCTACGCAAACGCTTTGCCGTCAAAGAGGTTTCACCCGCACCCACCGCTACGTAAGTCACCTACAACTCTTCGGGAGTCATGATGAACGAGCACCGCGCCCAGCCCGATCTCCTCTCACCGCAGGCCGTTCTCTCGCGCACCGCGCAAGACCTGGCAGCGAAGTACGTCGGGGTCTTTTCCGCGCAAACCGTCGAACGCTACGTCTTCGAGTCCTACACGGCGCTGCGCCGCACCGCGAAGATCCACACCCATCTCACCTCGCTCGCGGCGCGGTTCGCCGCCGACCGCCTCACCGCTTTGGCCCAGTCCAGCGGAGCACTCGCCAAGGACGTGCCCGAAGTTCTGTTCGTGTGCGTCCACAACGCCGGCCGGTCGCAGATGGCGGCGGCACTACTCGATCACCACGCCCGCGGCCGGGTTCATGTGCGCTCGGCAGGATCCGCGCCGGTCCACGAGATCAACCCCGCCGTCATCACGGCGATGGCCGAGATCGGGATCGATCTTGCCGACGAGTTCCCGAAACCACTCACCGATGACGTGGTCGCCGCAGCGGACTGCGTCGTCTCGATGGGCTGCGGCGACGCGTGCGTCGTCTACCCAGGGAAGCGGTACCTCGACTGGGCTCTCGACGACCCGTACGGCCAACCCCTCGAGGTGGTGCGGGCAATCCGCAACGACCTCGATGCACGGGTGATCGCACTGCTCACCGAACTGACCACACCCGTCGCCGTCTGAGCGACCTCTTCCTCAGCTCTAACTTCCATCTTCGAAGGGAACCTTCTTTCTCATGTCCGACAAGCCCAGCGTCCTGTTCGTGTGTGTCCACAACGCCGGCCGATCGCAGATGGCCGCCGGTTTCCTGAGCCACCTCGCCGGTGACGCCATCGAGGTCCGTTCCGCCGGATCTGCCCCCGCGGACACCATCAACTCCGCCGCGGTCGAAGCGATGGCCGAGCTCGGAATCGACATCTCCGCCCAGACCCCGAAGATCCTCACCACCGACGCCGTGCAGGATTCGGATGTCGTGATCACGATGGGCTGCGGCGACACCTGCCCGATTTTCCCCGGCAAGAGCTACCGCGACTGGGTCCTCGAGGATCCCGCCGGCCAAGGCATCGATGCGGTTCGCCCGATCCGTGACGAGATCAAGACTCGCGTACAGGCTCTGATCAGCGAACTCACCGCCCCGTCGGTATCGCGCTAACCGCCTACGCTTCCCGTATTCGATCCCGTGAAAGAGACACTATGACCATCCCGTCCACGGTCCACGACGTCATCATTGTCGGTTCCGGACCGGCCGGCTACACCGCTGGTGTCTACACCGCGCGCGCTGAGCTCGCGCCCCTGCTCTTCGAGGGAACCCAGTTCGGTGGCGCCCTCATGACCACCACCGAGGTCGAGAACTTCCCCGGATTCCGCGAAGGAATCATGGGCCCCGATCTGATGGAACAGATGCGCGAGCAGGCACTGCGCTTCGACACCGACATCCGCACCGAGGACGTCGAGGAGATCGATCTCAGCGGCCCGATCAAGACGGTCGTCGCGAACGGCGAAACCTACGCCGCGCACGCGATCATCCTCGCCATGGGCGCGGCAGCCCGCTACCTGGGCATTCCCGGTGAAGAACGCCTCCTCGGCCGCGGCGTCAGCGCCTGCGCCACCTGCGACGGCTTCTTCTTCCGTGACCAGGACATCGTCGTGGTCGGCGGCGGCGACTCCGCGATGGAAGAAGCAACCTTCCTCACCCGCTTCGCTCGCTCGGTCACCCTGGTGCACCGCCGCGAGGAGTTCCGCGCCTCACGGATCATGCTCGAGCGCGCCAAGGCCAACGAGAAGATCCGCTTCCTGACCAACGCAGAGCCCGTCGAGGTGCTCGGTGAGAACAGCGTCACCGGCCTCGTCGTGCGCGACACCGTCACCGGTGAAACTTCCACACTCGAGATCACCGGCATGTTCGTCGCCATCGGCCACGACCCGCGCAGTGAACTCGTCAAGGGCCAGGTCGATCTCGACGACGCCGGATACGTGCGCGTCGCTCCCGGTTCCACCGCGACCTCCGTCGACGGCGTCTTCGCTGCCGGTGACCTGGTCGATCACACGTACCGTCAGGCGATCACCGCTGCCGGCACCGGATGCTCCGCAGCAATCGACGCCGAACGCTGGCTGGCCGACCGCGGCGACATCACCGCCAACACGCTCGACGCAGCCGGCCACACCGTCGACGCCGTCTGACTCCCACACCCAGTGAAAGGAACTTCGATGAGCAAGCCTTCAGTGCTGTTCGTGTGCGTCAAGAACGGCGGCAAATCCCAGATGGCCGCCGGCCTCATGCGCAAAGCCGCCGGCGACCAGGTGGACGTGTACTCGGCCGGCACCAAACCCGGCGACGCGGTCAACGCCCTGTCCGCCGAAACGCTCCTCGAAGTCGGGGTGGACATCTCCGGGCAGACCCCGACGTTGATCGATCCGCAACTGGTGCGCGATGTCGACCTCGTCGTCACCCTGGGCAACGAAGCGAAGGTCGATCCCGTAGCCGGCACCGACTTCGAGAACTGGGACACCGACGAGCCGTCCGAACGCGGCATCGACGGAATCGAACGAATGCGCCTGGTCCGCGACGACATCGCCGCCCGCGTCGACGCCCTTGCTGCCCGTCTAGCGGTCCGCTGATATCGGAACCGCTAGCCGCGCAATCGAAAGACCCGAGAAGTAAGAAAAGAGGACATCACCATGAGCACCATCGAAGTATTCGAACCCGCCCTGTGCTGCAACACCGGCGTCTGCGGCGACGACGTCGACCAAGCGCTGATCACCTTCACCGCCGACCTCGACTGGGTCGCAAGCAACGGCGGCACCATCACCCGCCACAACCTCGCCAACGACCCACTGGCCTTCGCCGGAAACGACACCGTCGCAGCATTCCTCAAAATCTCAGGTTCCGAAGGACTCCCGCTGGCGCTCGTCGACGGAGTCACCGCCCTGACCGGTACATATCCCACCCGCAACCAGCTCGCGAAATGGGCAGGCATCACCGAACCTGGAACGGCTGAGGCGCCGGCCGGGATCGCCATGCTCGGACTCTCCGACACTTCGGCATGCTGCTCCACCGACGACGCCGACTCCACCACCTGCTGCTGAAAGCGTCGACACCGCAATGAGGTTCCTGAACAACGCGCCCCGATTCCTGTTCTTCACCGGCAAAGGTGGTGTCGGTAAAACCTCCATCGCCTGCGCGAGCGCGATGACCCTCGCTCGCGCCGGCAAGAAAGTGCTGCTCGTGAGCACCGATCCAGCCTCCAACGTCGGGCAGGTCTTCGGTGTGAGCATCGGCAACACCATCACCCCGATCTCCGCCGCTCCCGGATTGTCTGCGCTCGAGATCGACCCGGAACAAGCCGCCGCCACCTATCGCGAGCGGATCATCGGTCCCGTCCGCGGGCTACTCCCCGAGAAGGACATCGCGGCGATCTCCGAACAACTTTCCGGGTCCTGCACCACAGAAATAGCCTCGTTCAACGAGTTCACCGGACTGCTCTCCGGGCGCGACGACATCACCGCGGGCTTCGACCATGTCCTCTTCGACACCGCCCCGACCGGGCACACCATCCGGCTGCTCCAACTCCCCGGATCGTGGACCGAGTTCCTCGATGACGGCAAGGGCGACGCATCGTGTCTCGGTCCGTTGTCCGGGCTCGAGAAGCAGCGCGCCATCTACGCTGACGCCGTTGCCGCGCTCGCCGATCCGCAGCGGACCCGCCTCGTACTGGTCTCGCGCGCCCAGCGTTCGACGCTCGCCGAAATCACCCGCACCCACCGCGAACTCGCCGACATCGGACTGACCCATCAGCATGTCGTGATCAACGGTGTCCTCCCGGACCCGGGCGACGACACCGATCCGCTCGCGACCGCGATCTACCGGCGTGAACAAGCCGCGATAGCCGCCCTGCCCGATGGATTGGCGCAATTGCCGACCGATCAGGTCCCGCTCAAAGCGACCAATATCGTCGGCATCGACGCACTCGAAAGCCTCTTCACCCCCGACCTTGGCCCGGTGTCCGCCGCCTCAGCGGACCCGTCCCTGCAGCTACCCAGTTCTCCGCTCGCATCCCTGATCGACGAACTCGACACCGACGATCACGGCCTGATCATGTGCATGGGCAAAGGCGGAGTCGGCAAGACCACCATCGCCGCCGTCATCGCTGTCGCCCTCGCCGAACGCGGCCACCAGGTGCACCTGACAACCACGGACCCGGCTGCACACCTGACAGAAACCTTGAACGGGGAACTCGACAACCTCCAGGTCTCCCGAATCGACCCCGCCGAAGCCACCGAGCAGTACCGCACCAGAGTCCTGACCACCAAAGGCAAGAACCTCGACGAACGCGGACGCGCGAACCTCGCCGAAGACCTCCGATCACCCTGCACCGAGGAAGTGGCAGTCTTCCAAGCGTTTTCGCGGGTCATCCACGAATCGAGTCGCAAATTCGTCGTCGTCGACACCGCCCCGACCGGGCATACCTTGTTGCTCCTCGATGCCACCGGCTCGTATCACCGGGAAATCGCCCGCCAGATGGGGGAGAACACGAACTTCACCACCCCACTCATGCGACTCCAGGACCCAAACGCAACGAAGGTACTGCTCGTGACCCTCGCTGAAACCACACCCGTCCTCGAGGCCGCCGGTCTGCAAGCCGACCTACAACGAGCCGGAATCGAGCCTTGGGCGTGGGTGGTCAACAACTCTCTCGCCGCTGCCGAACCAACCTCGCCGCTCCTGCAGCAGCGCGCAGCCGGAGAGATCACCGAAATCGGCACCATCACAAGCCAATACAGCCAACGAACCGCCATCGTCCCGATGCTCGCCGAAGAACCCATCGGCGAAGCCGCCCTGGCAGCACTGAGTAAGGCATAGCGATCGCGTCACATCATCTCGCCCTGCAGACGGGGTTGCTGTGAACCAGTGGACTCAACTCATGCTGACACGCAGGGCTTCCGGCGATCGAGTTCGTCACGGAGGCACCCAGGCGATGGGAATGTCATCGGACGGGTCTACTGGAACTAGCGCACAACGTCGAACTGTTGCTGACGTCGGCTCCGTTAGTCACTTCCGTCCACGGGCCCAGACGACGGCCGCCGCCACCACGCGGATGCCGACGCCGATGAGAATCAGATTCCCGATGATCTGGACACTGACGACAGCGCGCGACGGATCGGTCGTCGCTGTGATATCCCCGAAGCCTACGGTCGAAAACACCGTCAACGAGAAGTACAGGGCATCCATCCGACTGAGCGGTTCAGAGAAGTATGTGGGGGAGCTCTGGGACATCAGGCTGTATCCCACGGCGTAGCCGAGCAGATAGACGGGAAGAATCAGTGCCAGCGTTTCTATGGCCTGCACGGTGGGCACGTCCGACCTCAGAATCTGCCGGATCTGCCACACGGCAACCGCCAGCACGACGAGCAGTCCCCCCACGAGGAGCATGACCGTGGAAATGCCGTCGACGGAGGTCCACGGGAGCACAAAGTAGCCCACGCCGCAGAGCGCAACCGTCGCGACCGGGCGCACGAGCCCGCGGCGCAGCAGGCGCCGACGATCGCGCGGGTCGAGGTTGCGAAACTCGCTGGCCTGTCCCATGAAATTCCTCCGGGCAACTGCGCGGGTGGGACCGGTAACGAGCGTCATCCTCGGCCATGATGGGTTCCTGCCCGCGGTTCCCCTGCCATTCCAGCCAAGCACGCCCGGGCCGGTGATAACCAGGGTCGACACCACACCAGATCGGTAAACATTGGACCGGTCACGGGCTGTCGGTGGCGTCCTCCGGATCGCCTCCGACGCCACCGATCCCCGCCCCTGCGCGGGCTCGAGCTTCAGCACTGGGCAGCAGGCCGGTTCGGTCAGTCGGGAGGGGTGCGCAACATGGTGTGCTTCCGGGTATTTCGCGGCGATCCGGCGAACTGTCGTGACGGTGAATCGCAACGGTCCGGGTACCGGTCACTGATTTCGGCCGGACGTGTCCCGGTGTGCCGCCCCGTTTTTCTGAACGGTGATGGGTGTTTCGTTCACTGGTCGGGCACACAGACGACAACCTGAGCAGCAAGGCGGTGCTCATGACGCGGACGCCGCGCTCGTCGGCCCGCTGTTCCAGTACGGCAACGAGGCGTCGGCGCCGGGAACGGCTGGGGCGTGCTGCGCAACGCTAGTCGGTGATCGCGCGGAGGGTCTGCGGCGGTTACGGGTGCTGGTGTTCGGTGGTTGTAGCGGCGGGGGCCAGCACCCAGAGGAGCATGCGACCGGTCAGGGGTGTGGTGGCGATGAGCATCAGGTATACCTCCGCGACGGAGCCGTCGTGACGCGTGAGGTCGAAGGTGTCGAGCCAGGACGAAAGGAGCAAGAACACGGCGTCGACGATGGCCCAGGATGCGATGTTGGCAACGATCCATCCGGCCCAGCGGCGGGTATGGGCTCGCAGGACCAACGCCTGGGACAGCCCGAGCAACGGTCCCAGTGCCAGGGTTTGGCTGGCGGCAAGTAGGTAGGCGCCGGTGACGCTGGTGCCCGAGTCTTGCGCGGTGGTGATGGCAGGGATGATCACCAGCAGCCAGCCCAGGAGCGCCGGGCCGACATTTGCGACGATCCATTTCCGCCGGGGGACCGGCACGCGTTGGCGGACGATCTGCCATTGCAGCGCCCCGAGCACCCAACCGAACAGCACGGCCCCAGTCGTTGCCACGAGCAGCGCGGCGACCGGGCTCCGGTTTGCCCAGGACAGCTGCAGTATGTCGGCGCCGATCCACGACAGGACCGCCACCGTGGTCAGCACGACTACGAAGGCGATGGTGTTGTACAGAATCCACTGCCAGTACAGGCGTGCGGACCAGCCGTTGGATGGCGTGGTCATCGGCTGGCACGGTGATCGTGGACGACGGCCGGCCGTGTCGTGTTCTGCGGTCGCTTTCCGGGCCTTGTTCGAGGTAGGTATCGACATCGCTGGTCAGGAGTTCCGGATCTTTGGATCAGGGGATGTCTAAGCGCGTGCATCGGCATCACGATGGGCCGCGGCGACGGTCCGAGTCACCGCGAATCCCGATAAGGGCGAAGACGTCGGCGGCGCCGGCGATCCAGAAGGATTGTGGCAGGGGATCTGCCGCGGTCACTGTTCCCGGCGCCGCGTCTGGCGAGGGCACCTGCGCCTGGGCGGGCGCGGTCGAGACGATCGCACAGGCGAGCGCGATCGCCATCACTGCGTGGCGGAGTCGTCGTCGGATCATTGCACCGCTCCCGGGGTCGTGCGTGTGTGCGCCGACTCCCATTCTGCGCGAGGCGAAGGTGCCGGCATACCGGTTCGATCATTTTCGGGTGTGTGGGGCGCCGGCGGGTTTGGGTGCCGGCGGGGGCCGGCGGGGTGTTCGGGTCGGGTGGTGTGGGGGAGTGGTGCCGGGTCGTGCGGGGGTGTTGCGAGGGCTCGTTTTGGGTGTTTTTGAATGTTGTTGTGTGTCAGTAGGTTTCGGTATTCAGTTGGTGTTGTGCTAGTTTCGTGTGTTGTGTGCACGGTGGTGTTTTCGTGAACGTCGAATGTTGTTGTGGTGGTGAGGGTTTCGGTGTTTCATGTTTTCGGGGTGTTTTGCGGTTTGGTGGGTGGGGGTGTATGATTGGGAGCACGATGATGACGAGGCAGTGGACGCGAGACGGGGCGCTTTTCGTGACCCTTCCCCTCCTCCCCAGCCTCGTTCGGGTGTCGGGTACCGATTCAGGCGTTGCGATGAATTCGTTTGGTAAGAAACAAGATTCGGAATTCAGAGGAGCGAAGCGACTCGATCGACGGCAACGGCAATCGACCCACTGCGAGCCGCGCAGCG
>NZ_CP017301.1:0-64544 GCF_001942025.1 Rhodococcus sp. YL-1
TAACTACCCGTGAGGTCGTACGCCTCCAAAATTTCCATGATCTCCCTGCTCGATTTCATCCACCCAGCGTTGCCGGGACCGAATCTGACTCACAGCAGATGGGGAACTATCTGGCCGTACGCGGGGAGAAACCATGGCCACAAAATGCGCCATAAATGGCCGCCAGTGGGGAGCTTACGATGGCCGTCGACACCGTGGCCTAACGGCCATACCAGTGTCGTGCTTTCCTTGACACGTTCGGGCGGACGGAATCAATCGACACCTGATCCCTGCGCTGCTGGGGACGGCTGGTGTGCACCAGGCCGTATTTGGAGGGGCGTACCGACGAGGTGAGTTCAGGTGAGGTTCGCGATACGCCTAAGGGCTGTTGACACGTCGGGGTAGGTCTCTGGTGACGGCGCGCGACCAGCTCTGGGCCTCAGGATCGTCACGTCGTCGCTCTTCTCGTGGGTGAATAGGTTGGGGGACAGGCGACCCTTGATGAGGAGCACAATCTTAGGCAGGTCGATGTCAAGGAGTTTGCCCCGAACCTTCTCATCGAGGATGTGTTTGCCGGTGGGATCGAGGGCGAAACAGGTGTCAGCGACCCACCAAAGGAAGTCTGGGTAGAACGTGCTTGAGCCGCCGACCTTCATCGGTAAGGGAATGCCGTAACCGTCGCCACGGACCGGGTTCCGCATCCAGGTGCCCACATTGAGGGCATCCAATGTTTTCGCGAATTCGAGCTCGTCGTCGTTGAAGACAGCTCGACTGTAGGTTGGGTGGGCCGCGTTGCTGAACGACTCCATGGTGCTCTTGCTGGGGACGTGAGCTCGCGGATGCCAGGTCTCCTCTCCGAGGATCTCGTTGGGAACGAGGTCGACGGTGGCTTCGAACTGGCGTACGACTTTGTCGGCCAGGGTGGCCAGATCACGTTGAGCGTTGGATCCTGCGCAGGCCCACTGCTCGAAAGCCGGGCCGGTGAAGGTGGTGGGCTCAATGAGGTGGGCACAGTGCCTGCTGCCGATGACGATCCGTCGGCGGAGGTACTCGCCATTGGGTCTGCGCATGCTCGCGGCGAGTTCCTTATACCGAGTGACGTCGTCGTTTCCTCGGAGAGAGATTACGCGTGTGGTGCGCGCGCCGGGAGCCTCAAGGTCTACGTCGGCGTAAGTGCGTCGGGAAGTCATGCCCACTTCGGCGAGCTCATCGTCGAGGAACGCGTCGCCCAACTGGTACTCCGGCAGTGTGAGCTTGCCGACCAGCGCTGGCTTGACTGCAACGGGGTCTAATGGCTCTTTGCGGGTGCGGATCCTGATCGCGGGGCTAGACTCGCCGTTCTCGTCGTCTATGGCGTACAGGGAAAGCTCGCGTTTAAGTCCCTCGACGATGGACTCGAACTGAGTGTTGGCGACTCGTACGAATAGAGTCGCGGTATTGAGGTCGTCGTCCTCAAAATGGCCGACGCCGGGTTGCCGGAGCGCTCGCCCGATGACCTGAGAGATCCGAACGAACGAGTTCGACTCGTCGTCGAAGTACTCGATGTAGGCCTCGGGGTCGTCCCATCCTTCCTGCAAGGCCCTGTTGCAGATGATATGGCGGTGGTGCGGCAGCAGCTGAGCCAGCGAGCTCACTCGTACGGCGTCGTCCGGAAGGACCTTCGTCTGGGTGTAGACTGCGATCTCCTCAGCGGGCACACCGTGGTCACGAAGGAACTGCCAAATCACCTCGGGGCGTGAGACCACCTCGCCCCTGGCAGCGGATGGGTTGGACCGCTCGACGACGTAAAGTGCCTTGGGGTTTACGTCGAGCTGCTCGGCCTCGGCCTTTCTGACCAGTTGGCGGTGCAGCGCCACGGTCTCGGAGAGGAGGGTGTCGGCATCGGAGTCGAAGTTCTCCACCGAGATCGTGTGCTTGAGAAGCTGGGCTTCGACGACGTCGCGGGTCTGCACCCGGACGTTGGCCTTTTCCGCGACGTCGGCGAGCAGCTCGTCGTTGCGTATCACGCCAGCGAACTCCTCGAAGCGGCCCTCGGGTGGAGTGGCGGAGGCCATGAGGAAACCCACCGGGTTGAGGCCGATGAGCTGGTCGAGCTGGGCTGGGGTTTGGTTGTGGCTCTCGTCGTAGACTACGTAAAGCGGCCGTTGAAGTTTGGTGCGTAGTTGCTCCCAGGGGGACAGTTCGCCTCCCCAATCCTGCTGTGGTCGATGCATGTTGAGGCGGGCGTCGGCCCTGCCGCCGGCCTCGGCGGCGTCGGCTTCGTTCCACGATCCCACCGTGGTGACCCAAATGGTGAGGCCGTGCCGATTCTCGATGACCTGCTCCCACTCGCTCTTGCTGGGACGCTCACGCAGGACAACGGTGTCTCGGGGGAGGAGGTGGCGGTACTTGCCCAACAGGTTGCGGGCGGTCTGGTCGACGACGGCACTGGACTTTGATGTCCACAAGACCAAGCCGTGCTTGAGGTCGCCCACCACGGTGGACAGGATCGGTGTCTTGCCGGCGCCCGTGACGGCCTTGAGATGGCCCACGAACGGGATCGGAGTCCTGCCAAGCTTTGGAGGCCCGTGCTCGGCGCAGATCTGCACCCATTCCTCGATCGCTTCGGAGAGTTGGCTTGCGGCTTGCTCCTGGAAGTCGAAGAGCCTGATTGTGGTGTTCATGACTCGATCACCTCGGAAAGCTCCTCCTCCTCAAGATGGAGCTGGGCCAAGATCTCGTCGGGAATCTGACAAAAGACAAACGACTTGGTTTCGCTGCGCCGACACGTCGTGCCGTAGATCCGTACCGGGGTCTTGAGCCCGATATCTTTCGCTTCGGCGATGGCGGCGTTGATGATGTCGATGTTGACCTCGCTGTCTACCGGGCCCAGCCAATGCAACGCGATCGCCTCACCTCGCTGGTTGCTGCCGATGATGAACTTGCTCCCGGTAACCGCACGGATGCCTGATCGTGCGCCTGAACGGTCGGTCTGGCAGATCACGGCTGCGATTTTCTCTCGCTCCAGGCTGAGGATTGCCTTGCGGTCCAGCTGGGCGCCGGTGCGCATGAAAGTGAAGCCCGTCTTAAGAGAGTCCATCTCGATGGCACGTTTCAGGCGCTCAGCCACCAGGGTCCGGGCGTACTGATCCTCACCGTTCCCCTCCTCGATGAGAGTGAACCGGCGATTGCCGCCGTCCTTCTTGTTCATCTGGAGGATGGCGTCGCCAGTGGTCCCGCTGCCGGCGAAGGCGTCCAAGACCAGGGCGTCCTTGCCTCCCGCTGCACCGACCAGTAGCTCGATCAGTTCCATGGGCTTGGGGAAGCGGAAGCCTTCGAATTCGGAACCGAACAGAGCCTTCAGTCGGTAGGCGCCGGCACGTGCGTCGATGTCGATGACGCTGCGCAGCGAGCCCTTGTAATCGACCAAGTGGTCTTTCATCTGAACGATCTGGGCGAGATTGTCGGGGAATACGATGCGGCCGTCGTCGATGTGGCGCTGCATGGTGGCGGGCGGGAACCGGTAGCCGTTCAGCGGCATCGCATAGGCGGTCTTGGCCGTGGCTTTGACGACGCCGCGCTTGCTCACGCCGTAGCGGTAGCCGCCTGGCTTCGGATTGTGGACGCGTCGGGCGCTTTGGTACGGCCCCTTCTCGTCGAGCAGGTTGTAGGCCTTCAACCGGCCTAGAGACTCCTCGTTGGATCGCAGCAGCGCGCGCCAACGGATCGCGCGGGCGGCGAGGTCCGGAGTCTCTTTGCTCAACTCGTCGTACTGCTCAAGCAGGGCATCCTTCACCTCGTCTTCCGGGGTGCGCCAGCGCTGCGGGACCTTCTTGATGTTCTTCGCGTAGCAAACGACGTATTCGTGCTCGATGACAATGCGCGAGGGGTTGTTGTCAGATGAGCCCTTCCACGCGATTACTCCGATGCGGTTGGTCTCGTCGAAGATCTCGTCGGCCAGCATCATGAGCCGGCCCAGCTCGATATCGTTGATAGAAATGAAAATGACGCCGCTATCGGCCATCAGGTTCCAGATAGCAACCAGCCGCGGCGCCATGTAGTTGAGCCACTTGGTGTGCTTTTCACCGTCCTCGTTGCTCACATACTCGGCATCGTAGGGGGCGGCATCGGGGTCGTGGAACCGGGCATCACTGTAGCGGAAATCGTTGCCGCCGCGGTTGTACGGAGGGTCGATGTAAACCACGTCGAAGCTGTCGCTGTACTGCGAGCGCAGCGAGAGCATCACCTGCAGGTTGTCGCCCTCGATCACCATGTTCCCTGATGCCGGACCGTGAGACAGCTCCGGCACGGACTCAAGGACGCGGGGAGCCGGAACCCGACTGCGGTAGGAGCGCCGACCGTGCCAATGCATGTGTAGCCCACTCTCAGGGCGGACTGGCTCGGGCTGGGTAGTCATACCCAGAACCTTAGTTGCGTCTCATACCCCCGCCGAACTGAAGGTGACTGTCAGCCCTGAAGACGACCGCACACCGACCCGGGGTGGTCTTTGGTAAGCAGTGGTGTTATCAACGATGAACGGGTTCAGATGCCGCCACGCTCGTAACCTTTCTCATCTGGTGCCGGCAATCTATGTCGAATAACCCGTCTAATTCATCTTTTCGACAGGCCTGGAGTAGGTCAGGCTGCCCACCAGGGGATGGCGGATGCGATGCAGGCTATGACGATGGCGGCTTCGACGGACATGCCGAGCAATCCGTGTCTGCGTTTTTGTGGGTAAGTCCGTTCTGGGGTCATGGATGGACACGATTGGCACCATTAGATACATTAGAAACATTCCGACGAAACCTGCTGGCAATTTGAAAGTATCCGGAGGTTTCAGTGCCGTGAGGTTGGTAGACAGTTTTACGAAAGGTGCTGTTATGCAATTGATTTCAACCGATCCTGACTACAGTGGATACGTCGACGAGGTTCGACGCTACCGAACGGACGCGGCAGGAGTTCTGTACGCGGCGGTCGTACTTGTGGCAAATGGGCGGTGGTACAGCGGGATGGCCGCCGTCGATGTGAGGGCAGATCTGTTGCACACCGTTCGAGCCGCATGAGCGAGGACGGAATGTTCGTCAGTGAGAATACGACCGGAGATGCGGTCGAGCGCGCCTATCGAGCAGCAATCAAGGACGGACTGCTCGAAGAGCACGCATATGCGGTGATTCGGAACGCGCTTCTTTCCAGTCGCCGAGATGATCTGATCTCCGAGCGGCAGTGGCGCGCATTGCAGCTGCGCCTTGAAGGGTTGTGAGCGATGTCAACCACCGAAATCGGCGGCCAACTCGACATTTTCACCGAACTGGCAAGTCTCGCCGCCGACCAGGACGATTCGATCGTGGGGGATGGTGAACAGATGTGATGTCATCTGTTCGACGAGCATGAATCGACGGCGTGAGGGGCGGAAAACATTGAGCAAGAACAGTGATCGGGACGATGATGACTGGACGGTCGGGGAAGTGTTCGAGGCCGGGGCGCGGACGCCGGTGGAGCCGATCTTCGCCGGTTCGGAGGAGTGGGATTCCGCACCCGTGCTGTATTCCCTACCGACCCCGTCTGGTATCGACTTCAACTCACGGACTGCGCAGGCTTTGGAAACGTGGTTCGACGCCACGGTCGGCCCGACTACGGGCGTCGCCTCCTGGTCGACCCCTGGGGCGGACAGTCCTCTCATCCGATCGTACGAGCAGATGCGGTGGGTGATGGCTGTGTCGTCCTTTGCCTTGCTTCTTTCGACGGTGGTTGTTGCCGTGGGTCCGTGGATGCTTCAGGACCTGATGTTATGGCTATTCGTGGCAACGATCGGGTCGGCCAGTGCCGCATGGGCGTGTGACAGCAAAGCAAAAGCCGTGCGACGTGGACAAACGATGAAAACCGCTGGTCGCGACGCCCTCGCTCACGGCCGGATGCGTATCGCGCAGGGAACGCCGAGTCCACCCGAGCTGAAACTGGCCTTGCACGTAGCGCAAACGGCCCATGTCATCGAGGCTTCACCGGCCTTTTCGAGTGGGTATCTGAGCAGTCATCGCCGCCGGATCAATCTTGCCGAAGAAGTCGCAGCCTTGTCCGCTGACGCGGCGGAGTTGTGGAACGTGCGCAAGACTCTCACCAGGAAAGAGGACATACCGGAAGGCAGCGACGCTTCTGCATTGTTGGGCGTACTTGCCGCTCACGAACGTGACTTGATCTCGGTGTGGGACTCGTTGAAAGCGCGCGCGAACGCTCTCGACCGTTACCGCATCAAGGTCGACGAGATGAACGACCGCCTGCGCTACCTCGATCAACTCGAAGCGGCGGCCGTGCACGCGGACCGTATTGTCGCCCTGAAAAATCGCACTGTCGAACATCGACAAGCCGCAGAGGCTACGGACTCGATGAGTGCAGAGCTGGAAGCGGTCCGAGAAGCGATCGACTCCCTGGTCCGAGGTATGGATAAGGACATTGCCGTTCTCGAGGCCCGACCGGCCGACCATGAAAGTGACTGAGGTCACAAGCAAAAATCCGGGGATCTAAGTCTGTTTGAAGCAAAGGAAGGGGCGCATCACTCGTTTCATAGGCAACACTAGAACCATTAGAGGTAACCGGATTCGGTTGCCCAAAATGGAGGTGAGTTGCCTGTGGCACGAAGGCCGCGCAAATCGCGCGAATCCGAGGGACAGCTGAGTCTGGAAAGTTTGTGGGCCGACCCCGATCCAAGACCGTCGACAACGACCGAGAGGAAGAACAATGAGTACCCCGATCTATCTGGAGCAAGTGCGGACCTACTTTCGGAACTATCTGCCGAGTCGGGTCGCGACGCTGGAGGATCCGGAGATTTACTTCGCGGAGCTGGCAGAGGCGATAGCCGAGCAGGTGGCAACAGTGAGCACGCAACTCGAAGTCACCTCACGCCTCCCGGAGGAGAGCTATTTGCAGAGAGTGGGGCGGTTGAACGCGGTGCGGGCTCAGGCCCAGGAGCTGGCGTTGACGGAGATTCTCTATTCGATTCCGCCGGAGACATCCGAGAGCGACGACGTGAGCAACGCGCGGGACGTGGAGTTGGCGACGGCGACAGCGGAATCGAACGAAGTCGATCGCCGGTTGGAGATGGAAGAGGAGTCGGCGGAGGCGATCGATTGGGATCGCAGGTTCCCGCACCTGGTCGAGGAGGTGCGCTGGATGCAGAGCGATCACGGGAACCTCAGCGAGGAGGAGAAGAGGGCGCAGCTCCAGGCGATCTTCGCAGCTCAGGACGCCGCCCGACCGCAGGGCTGACCCAGGAGGTACCGAGAGATCAGACTGCGAGGGCCGCCGACGAGCAGAGCCTTACCGCGGACGCGGTTGATGCGCTCTACGCCGGGGACCTCGATGTCGAGGATTCCGAGGAGATTCGGTTCACCCCGTACACAGAGGTCGGAGCTGATGGCCGACTGAATCGGGTCGACGGGCGCAGTGAGGCGACGAGTTGGCGGCCGCCGCTGGACATGCCGCCGGTTCCGAGCGGTATCCGCGCCCGCATCTCTGCAAATCTCGATGCGATCCGGACTCTGCACCGGATCGAGGAGCACGGTAAGTCGGCGACCGCAGAGGAGCAGCAGATACTTTCGCGCTGGTCGTCGTGGGGTGCGGCTTCGCAGATCTTCGACGATTCTCGCCAGGACTTGCGTGATGACGCGGCCGAGCTGCGCGCGCTGATCGGAGAGCAGGCCTGGCTCGCCGCTCAGCGCACGGTCCTCAACGCGCACTACACCGACCCCGCTATCGTGGCGGCGATCTGGGACCACCTGGGGGACTTGGGTTTCACCGGGGGAGAGGTTCTCGAACCGGGTAGCGGGTCGGGAACGTTCATCGGGTTGGCTCCACGAGCTGCGCGGATGACGGGGGTGGAGTTGGACCCGACGACCGCCCGCATCTCGGCGCAGCTGTACCCGGCGGCGACGATCCGCACGGAATCGTTCGCGGACACACCGCTGCCGGAAGGCACGTTCGACGCGGTAGTCGGCAATGTGCCGTTCTCCGGGGCGAAGTTGCATGATCCGGTACACAACCTGGGCAATCATTCGATGCACAACCACTTCATTCTCAAGTCGTTGGCTCTGGTCAAGCCAGGGGGAATGGTCGCGGTCATCACCTCTGCCTTCACGATGGACGCGCAGAACCCGTCGGCGCGACGTGAGATCGCGGGCAGGGCAGATTTCTTGGGCGCGATCCGATTGCCGACCGGCGCTCACCGCAGAACGGCCGGCACCGACGCTGTGACCGACGTGCTGATTCTGCGTCGCCGCGACGGCATACCTGTCTCGGTGGGAGGGGATTTCGAGCGGACGATCGAGAAGTCAGCGACCCGGGCGGGCATGCTGGACGGGGATGTCCCGGAAGTGGCCACGGTGCGAATGAACGAGTACTTCGAACGTCACCCGGAAATGGTGCTCGGCACGGTGGAAGTCGGTCACGGCATGTATTCCTCCGACACGGTGAAGGTCAATGCCAGTGATCGGGATCTAGTTTCGGATCTGCGCGGCGCATTGGCTCAAGTGGCGGCCCAAGCGCGGGGTGCCGGTGTAGTGCATGCGCCACGCGGCATCAGTGCGGATGAGCGGCGGGTGGCCGCTGTCGTCGGGGGTAGCCCAGCACATTTCCCAGGGCACATCAGTCTCTCTCCGGATGGGGAGTTCCGGCGCCGAACGGTGTACGGGACGGACGAACCACTGACGGTTCCGTCGAGTCAGCAGCGCGAACTTCGGGGCCTTCTCGGTATTCGTGATGCGACCGTGGCGTTGCTCGAAGCGGAGGCCGCCTCTGCGCAGGACAACGAGTCGATCGGTGATCTGCGCTCGGTGTTGAACGCACGGTACGACGCATACGTCGATCGGTACGGGCCGATCAACAGATGTTCATGGCATCCGAGCGGGCGCTTGGACGCGGAAACCGGCGAGCCGGTGTTGTCGGTGCGACGGCCGCCGGTGATGCGAACATTCCGCGAGGATCCGCACCAACCGGCTGTGATGGCACTCGAGGATTACGACGCAACGACGGATACGGCGTCGAAGATGGCGATCATGAGTAGACGTGTCGTCGCTCCACGCACACCCCGCCTCGGTGCCGACACTCCAGCGGACGCGTTGGCGATCTGCTTGGACACCCACGGCCGTATCGATATCGAAGTCGTCGCGCAACTACTCGGTGTCGAGGAGCACAGCGCGCGAGAGCAGTTGCGCGGCCTGGTCTTCGCGGATCCCGAGCAAGGCGGTGCGCTTGTTTCGGCAGCGGAGTATCTGTCCGGTGATGTGCGCGCAAAACTCTCGGCAGCTGAGACGGCGCTCGTCGACGACCCGCATACCTACTCGGAAAACATTGCGCCGCTGTCGGCTGTCATTCCTGAGGACTTGGGTCCGGCTGAGATCGATGCTCGACTGGGTGCGGCGTGGATCGAAGCGGACGATGTGGAGAATTTCCTGCAGGAAGTGCTTGGTGACACCACGATTCTGGTCTCGCGGGGTGTCGGTTCGGAGTGGCGGGTCAATGGCGGTGTCGGTGGTGTCCTTTCCACCGAGGAATTCGGCACGGAGCGGGTGCCGGCACCGAAACTTGCCGAGTACCGGCTACGGCAGAAGGCGATCCGTGTCTACGACCCGGACGAGGACGGAAACTCGCGGATCTTCAACCCGACTGAGACGGATGCGGCCAACGAGAAGGCCGCGCAGCTCGGCGAGAGGTTCTCGGAGTGGGTGTGGGAGAACCCGCGACGGGCTCAGCGATTGGCGGACGAGTACAACCGCCGGTTCAACGGGATCGTGTTGCGGTCGTATCCGACCGAACACATGACCTTGCCGGGACTGACGAAGGATTTCACTCCGCGGCCGCATCAGTTGAGCGCCGTCGCACGGATGGTGGCCGAGCCGAATGTCGGGTTGTTCCACGCTGTGGGCGCGGGCAAGACAGCCGAAATGGCGATGGGGGTGATGGAGTTACGTCGACTCGGTTTGGTGAACAAACCGGCGATGGTCGTACCGAATCACATGCTCGATCAGTTCTCGCGTGAGTTCCTGCAGGCGTATCCGCAGGCGCGTGTTCTCGCTGCGGGCACTGAAGATCTGGCGGGCGACAAGCGGAGCGCTTTCGTCGCCCGTGCCACGACCGGCGACTGGGATGCCATCGTGATGACGCGTGGCAGTTTCGCGCGGCTGGTAGTCAGCAATGAGACCGCGCGCTGGTACCACGACAGGGAGATTGCGCCGAGGCGAGAGTATTTGGCAGCACTCAAACGCAACGGGGGCGCGGGGCGAACGATCAAGCGCACCGAGGATCTGATTCTGAAAGCGGAGGAAAAGCTCAAGAGCAAATTGTCTGGTCCGGTGGATCCGGGAATCACCTTCGAGCAGACCGGGATCGACTACCTCGTCGTCGACGAGCTGCACGACTACAAGAATCTGTCCACGGACACCAACATTCAATCGGCCGCGATCGCCGGTTCTCAGCGTGCGCAAGATCTGCACATGAAGATCGAGTACTTGCGGGACAAGCACAACGGGAGAGCGGTCACCGGAGCAACGGCGACCCCGATCGCGAATTCGATCACCGAGGCATACGTCATGCAGCGGTACCTGCGACCCGATCTGATGGAAGCTGCCGGGATCACGAATTTCGATCAGTGGGCGGGAACATTCGCTTCCACGAAGGCGGAGTTGGAGATGTCGGTGGACGGCAACTCCTGGTCGCTCAAGGAACGGGTATCGGGTTTCCGGAACGTGCCCGAGTTACTGAAGATGTTTCACGTCGCCGCTGATGTGAAGACGGCGGAGGATCTCGACCTTCCCACACCGGCCATCGCGAGGCGGGGCGACGGGCAGCGAGTTCCCGAACTGATTTCCGTCCCGGCAACGCAGGCTCAGCGTGATTTCGTGATCAGTCTCGGTGAACGTGCGGATGCGGTCCGCAAAAAACTTGTCGAGCCGACCGTGGACAACATGCTCAAAATTTCATCGGAAGGGCGCGCAGCGGCGCTGGATCTGCGCTTGCTCACCCGCAAGGCCCACATCGCACAGGAAATAGCCGCAATTGAAGACGGTGACGATCTGTTCGCCGACCCCGGGACGGCGTTGGAGGAGGCACAGGCCGACTCCGGACACAAGATCGGTGCGGCGGCTACGTGGTTACACCGCAATTGGGAGGAGAACAAGGACAACGTCTACATCGGGAAGGACGGCGCTCCGCATCCGCGTCGGGGCGGGTTGCATTTGGTGTTCTGTGATCTGGGAACGCCGGGGGAGGGGTGGAACGTGTACGACGAACTGGCATCGGAGCTCACTACGAAAGGTGTGCCGCGCGAGCAGATCGCGTTCATCCACGACGCCAAGACCGACAAGGCCAAAGCAGCGATGTTCGCTGACGCGAAATCCGGGAAGATCGCGATCTTGGTCGGGTCGACGTCGAAGATGGGGGTGGGGACGAATGTGCAGGACCGGGTTGTCTCGTTGATGCACATCGACTGTCCCTGGCGGCCGGCCGATCTGGAACAGCGAGACGGGCGCGGCGTCCGGCAGGGAAATCAGAACGCTGAAATCAGAATCGGGATCGCCATCACCGAAGGAACATTCGATGCTCGGATGTGGTCGACGCAATCACGGAAAGCCACTTTCATCAATCAGTTCATGAGAGGCAGTCTCGACGTCCGCGAGATCGACGACATCGGAGACGCGGCGATGAACGCGAACGAAGCGGTGGCCATCGCTTCGGGCAATCCGCTGGTGCTGGAAAAGGCGGAAGTTGATGCCGAGGTCGGGAAACTGGAGCGTTTGCGAAGATCTCATCAACGCAGCCAGTCGATGCTGGCGTTGCGTGTCCGCGAATCCGAATACCGGATTCCGGAACTCGAAAAGAGCATCGCCACGTTCACCAGCGCGATCGAACAGCGGGTATCGACTCGGGGTGAGAAGTTCGTGATCGAACTCGACGGGAGCCCGATCGATTCTCGCATCGAGGCCGGCGACGCGATCGCCGCGCGGTTGTATGCGCTCATCGAAGACAGATCATCGCATTGGAAAGAAATCGATGGCGGTCGTATCGGACGGCTGGGCGGCTTCGAGTTGCACGCACGCAATGTGCCGAACGGGCGCAGCGCCGACGCCGCGATCGTGTTTCCAGACATCGACGGTCATACGGTCACGTTCAACGCGGGCACCTTGCGCAACGGTGGTGTCGGTATCGCAGTGAAGCTCGAGAATGCGATCGAGGGAATGGACCGCCGGTTGGCAAATGCCGAACGCGAACTCGCGACCGCAGTCGGAGAGAAGGGACGATCGGAGGCGAGACTCGGGTTGAAATTCGAGCACGAGGAACGGCTGGACGCACTCAAGGTGCGCAAGCGCGCGATCGACATCGAGCTCCGTGGCGATCCGGAACCAGAGGCAGGCGAGGAATCCGAGCCGACCCCGCAGAGCGCTTCGCGTGCCGCCGAGCGCTCACGTCCGGCGCATCTGGACCGAATCGGCGGGCCGTCTCCTGGTGTGGACCGTGACCGCTGAGCGATAGGGGCGCACCACGCGGTCGCGCCCTGAACATGGATCTGGCTCCACCCGAGACATCGGGATGGAGCCAGATCCATTTTTTGTGGATAGTCGCCGGTTGGTTCGTCGTGGTTCCGGTCAGTGGGCAGGGTTGGTGCCCGTAGCGACCGGAGTGGGTGGTGAGGTGGGTGTGGACGGGGAAGCGATGTCCCCCTTGTCCTTGCCTGCTTTTGCTCGTTTGCTCACGGCTGCGAGGGCGGCGGTGGGCTTGAGGTCGATCTTCTCGAGGGCGCTGACTTTCGCGCCGCCTTCACGCGCTGCCTCGTATGCAGCGGCTACCGCATTCTCGGTTGCTTCTTCGCGTGCGATCAGCTCACGTTGACCGCGCTCGCGTGCCTCGCGTGCGAGCTTCCACTCGCCCATCTTCACCGCGAGGTCACCGACGAGAGTTTCGACCGAGTTCTCGACGAGGGCAGCTCGGTACGCCGATGCCGCCTTTTCCGCGGCCGAATTCTTCGATGTGGCCATTTGGTCACCAGTCCTTTCAGTTCGAATGAATCTACTGTATCGAATGGTTCGCCCCGGCGTGAGACGGCGTGTGGGGCTTTTTGAGTGGGAGAGGTTGTGGCGAGTCGCTATGGCTAGAGGTGTTGTCCCCGGCCTGGGTGTCCGGGGCGGCGTTGGGTGCAAACCAGACGCGGAGCGGAGGAATCTGGTTTGTGCCCAATGCCGAGTTCCCCGGTGCACAGGTTGGGGGCAACACGCCAAGTTCGGATCGGCGTTTTCCGCGCGCAGAGTGGTGGTGTTCGCCGCGTAGCGGCGGCCCCGTTGCCCACAGATGGGGATGGCGCATGCCGCTCCTCATGTGGATGCCCGAGATTTTTCCTCTCGCTCCGCTGCGTCTCGGGCACCCACAATCCTCGCGCGCCACCCCCAAGTGTGGACGACGGGATCGGGCGGTCGGCTTCGCAGAATGACGTGGCGGTTAGTGGGTGGCGAACAGAGAAGAGCCGAAGGGCGGGGCTGCCGCGAGGCCGCTTCGCGACCTCTTGCCTGATGAAGAATCGGCGCAGACGCGAGTCGGGTGCGGGGCCGGCGGGGTGCTCGGGTGCGTGGTGATCGCGCGTTATGCATTTCCGCAGGAAGCAGGCAGGTCTGGTGAAAGAGCAGAGCAAGATATTCTAAAACCCAGGGGTTTTAGCTTGCGCCTGCCGCGGGCGTGGTTCAGACTCGAAGGGGTTCGAGGTCTGAGCACCCCGGCGGCGGGGTGGATGTCGCCGGGCGGCCGGCGAGTGAGGTCCAGTCGAGGGTTCGTCTGGACGGTTGAGGAGCTGGGTTGAGCGTGAAGGCGAAGCGAGGTCACCGTTCGCACGGTGTGGTCGTTCGTTCGCGTCGCAAGGAAGCTCTGTTCACTCCGGACGAGTACGCGTTGATCGAGCAGGCTTCGACGATGAGGGGCTTGAAGTCGGGGGCATTCATCGCGGCGTCTGCGGTCGAGACGGCGAAGGCGATGACCACAGGTTCAGGAGAGAACGCTCCGGCGACGGTGCACGAGTTGCGCGGTGTCGCGGCTGAGGTGCGGGAGTTGCGTCGATTGTTGGGGAACGTGGCCGGCAATCTCAACGATGTCGCCCGTCATGCGAATTCGACGGGGCAGCTGGGCGGTAATGCTGATGCTGTCTTGGAGTTCACGCGGCGCACGAACACGAAGATCGATGCCTGGCTGATGGAGCATCTTCGGAGCCTGCGGTGATCGACAAGATCGTGAAGGGTTGGGATGCGAAGGGGTTGGTCCGCTACCTGATGGGGCGGGGCGATCACAACGAGCACACGCGCCCGACGGTGATCGGGGCGTGGCAGTCCGACCCTGGCGCGTTGCAGCCTGATCTGGTGGGGCCGGGAGATTTCGACTTCGATCCGGCGGAGTTCACAGCGTTGCTCGATCACGTGAACGCGACTGCCGAGGCGGCCGAGTTGCCCAGGCGTCAGCCGCAGACAGGTGAGCCGGGGTACACCAAACACGGATACGTGTGGCATTGCTCGCTCAGCCTGTCGGCGGAAGAGGGGAAGCTCTCGCACGCGCAGTGGAACGAGATTGCACGCGATGTGATGGACCGAACCGGGATCGCTCCGGAAGGTGACGCCGGTGGGTGCCGATGGATCGCGGTGCATCACGGTCAGTCCACAGAAGGCAACGATCACATTCACATCGCCGCGGTGTTGGTGCGCCAGGACACGGGTCGTCGCTTCCACCCGAAGAACGATTTCGGAGTGACCCGCACGGTGATGCGGGATTGGGAGGATCGACTCGGTTTGCAGGCGACCGCGATCAACGACGGTTCTGCAGCACCAGCGGCCAGTCGCGGCGAGATCGAGAAAGCGGCGACCCGGATGCGGCAGGGTTACGAGGGGCTGAGCCGGGGAGAAGCCGGTAAGGCCGCGAAGATTCAGTTGCGTCAAGTGGTGACCGAGACCGCCGCGATGAGCGCGGACTCGGAGCAGTTTCTGTCCGAGCTGCGCTCGCAAGGTGTGCTGGTGCACTTGCACCGCAACGACGACGGAAAGATCGACGGATACGCGGTCGCTGATCCCGAGGACCGCGACGCGAAGACCGGCCGCCCGATCTTCTTCGGAGGTAGAAAGTTGGCTCCGGAGCTCTCGTGGGTGAAGTTGTCGGCGCGGTGGTCCGGGGATGCGGCATTGGCGGTACCGGAGACCGGGCGGGCGCATGAGGTGTTGTCCTCGATCGCGGGAGTCGTGCGCGGGAGCGCGGTCGCAGTACGCGGCAGGACCGAGTCGCCAGTGGCGGTGGCGAAGAGCGTGCAGCCGCTGTTGGCGGTATGGGCGAGGGTCGCGGACGGTGCGCAGCGGCGCGGGGAGCTGAGCCGCGCGGCGTGGTCGTTCGATCGGGCAGGACGGATGCCGAAGTCCTTGGAATCACCGCCTGCGGGAGAAATGGCGCGGGCGTTGCGTGCTTCGACTCGTCAGTTGTCGAGAGTAGGACTGGTGTCCGGTCGCGGTATGACCCGTGACGCCGGGCTCGAGTTGGCGTTGGCGTTGTCGGAATTGTTGTTGGAGATCGCGGCGTGGCACGAGGTATCGAAACGCTCGCATCACTGCGCGGCGGCCACCAGGTCGGCTCGTTGCGTGGGACGTTTCGCGGACGAAGCGGGCCGCGGAATGTCGGGTGCTCCGCGCACCACTGCGGCAGTAGTCGACAGTGTTCGTGATCGCGCGCCTTCGCGCGGACGTACACCAAGAGCTCCGGCGTCGAGCACGCCGGAATGGTTGCCGAGGAGAGGGGAAGAGAGGAAGTTGTGATCGCAGGCGCGTGATCCGCCGCGTACAAGTCCACATCGTCGGGAGTCGCCACCCATTGCATGCTGCGAGCTGTGCTCGTGGCACGACCGACGAGTTGGAAAGGGCAGCGATGACTGACCCCACGAACGACAATGTCACCGATCGAGGTTCTACTGTTTTCGCTGTGTCACTGATGTACCGAGCTGTCGACTCGCCGGTCAGTGAACTGCATTCGACACATCCTTCTCTTACCCGAGCTGTGGAGAGTCTTGCCCGCCACGTGCACGCCGCCGCAGTCGATCCGATCGACGACGTGCGTGTGGCCATCGTGGAGGAGCCACACGGGCAAGACGCGGTCGTTGTGTTCGAATACTCAGGTGCAGCGGTGGAGGTGATCCGCGCCTTCGATGCCTTCGCGAGCACAGTCCCTTCATCGTCTAGTCCTGAATCGGTGAAAGTGATCCGTGCATTCGATGCATTCTCAAACACGGAACACTCGGCGACTGCTCCTGCTGCGGCATGGGAACGAGCGGCGCAGACCTTTCTTGCCCCGGCGCCCTCTTCGCCGACAGCGCCGGCGGTCGTATCGGACGGAGAGCAGAGATGAGTGAACACGACGAGGTTCCGACGTTCTCGCTTGGGCGTGGTGACGCGATGCGATGGATGATGGCGATGCGCGCGGGCGCGGATCTGATGCGCACTGTTCGCGAAAGCAGGGGGCGCGCGGCGTTCGAGGACGCGGAGAACGTGGCCCGGATCGAAGCGGTTGCTGCCGAGAACGGATTACGCAAGCTCAGCGCTGACGATACCGAGCAGTGGAATGCGGCGGCAGCGGCCGGCCGTGTCTACGCAGAGCAGCATCCCGAGTCGGGGATGACTGTGCGCATCGCTCCGCTGTCGGGAGGCCGGTACGGAGTGCAGGCGGGATGGGAGGACAACTACACGTCCACGGTGGTCGGTTCAGCCAAGATGGCGGGGGAGCTGAGGTCATGGCTCAACGAGAACAGCAACTACAGCAGCATCGATGACCTCCGCGGCACTGTGGAAGAACTACATCAGCATCAGCTCAACCTTGCGGCGCAGACGGCGCAGGAGCGAGCCACCTTCGAACGCGAAGAATCCCGACGCGTCGAGATAGCACGCTGGTTGCATCAACCCGAACAAGCGCGAGTACGGGCGATGTGGGAAGACACTTCGCATCCGGAGTTTCGCGGCGAGAACGGATTCGAAGAAAGCCGCCGCAAATTCTGGCTCAACGGTGTCTTCCAGCACGCGCAGAAGCACAACGGCGACCTCGCGAAGGCCACAGAGTGGGCACTCGAACACGACAAAGAGTTTTACGGAGACTGGAGGAAAAACGCTCCACGTGTGAACTTCCAGAACTTCGAAGAACCCGAGATGCGCGACGCCGAACGCAACCATGAGCTGGCCTTGATCGGCAGATGGGCGAGCGCCTTTGCCGCGGACAAGGAGTTCGAAGCAGCACAAGCCTGGGCCAGTGAGCACGACCCGGCGCTCTATCAGAACTGGCAGCGGGCACAAGCACAAGCAACTGGTCTGGACGAGACACGGCGCGGAGAGAAGTCGCTCATCGACGCGGTCTCAGTGAGTAAGGAACTCGCGGCAGCGAAAGCGTGGATGAAAAAGGCAGGCAACGAGCAGGTCGCGTTGGACTGGGAGTTCCCGGACGCGCACACCTGGCAGGGCGAGGACGGGGTGCAGGCGCAGTGGCTCCGTGGGCAGTGGCACGCAAGCGAGGCCTACACCGAGGGGTTGCCGGAGGCCGAGCAGATCGAGGAGGCGAACGCCTGGATGGCGTTGCCACGCAACGAGAAGATCGCGGCCGAATTTAATGAGCCGAGCGCACAGACGTGGGAGGACTTCCGGGAGGAATGGCTACGCGGCCGGTGGCGCGATGCGCAGGCGGAGGCTGCGCAGGACGCGCCGCCTCCGCCGACCCTGGCGGATCGCCTCGAGGGACGCGTCGATCAGTCGATCCTCGAGGACAAGAGGTGGGCGACGGCCGAGCGGCAGTTCACCGCGTTGGTGCGCGATGGTGCCGACCCGGACCGGCTCGCGGATGTCGTCGCCGGGATCACCTTCAACGAGAAGATCCGCTCTCCCAGCGCGTTCGCCTCGTGGAACATGCGGGAGGCGGCGACGAAGGGCCGTGTCTCGCAGAAGAGTGAGGACGAAGCCAAACGCGAGGTCGCGGAGGAATGGCTCGCGCAGGCGCAACCCGGCCATCCACTCGATCGGGCGCGGGCAGCGTTGCTCGTGGGCCAGATCGACGAATCGTTCGACGCCAAACTCGCCGAACATTATCCGGGTCTGCTCGACGGAGACCGTATGCGTGAGCAGGCGAACACCCAGGCGGCGCGCCACGACGGAAACGCCGACGCCGCCGAAAGCGAGGCACAGCGCATCGAGTACGCCGAAGCAGACGAGCGTGGACGAACCCGGTCCCGGGCGGCCGATAGCGCACCTGCTCACGACGATTCGCGGTCATCGAGCGATCAGTACGGGGAAGTCGTCGATCTCGACAAGACCCACGGCGGGTGGGACGAGGACATTCCGTTGCCCGATGAACCGGAACCTGACGAGCCGATCTACGACCACGATGTCGGGTCCGAGCGAAGCACCGAGATCCCGTTCTCGCAGGCGACGGCCGAGGAGTCGGAGCGGGCGTTTCCACTCGACGAGGTCGGTGACGGCCGCACCATCGCCGATGCGCGCGCGGAACGGTCGTACGCGGCCGGGGAGCGAAGCGCTGCGAGAGAGGAACGGGCGCAAGGCGAGGCTGCACAGGTACAGCCCACCGAGGCAGCGGCCAGAGCTGCTGGCCCGTTGACGCCACCGACCGGCATCAAACCCACGCATCGCCGGGGACCGCGTAAACCACCGGGGACAGCGCCGTCGACGGCAGCGAGAGTGGCCAAACGCGCGCTGTAGTCAGGTGATCAGGGGTCGGCGCGTTGTCATGACGCGTCGACTTTCTGTATGTGAGGGGATGGTCCTCTTCACCGGATCCAGTTCAGTACCCCATACGAGTCCAAGTTCCCCATCGCATGCGCGACGATGGCCGGCCACAACGACCGAGTTTTCAGGACCAGGGGGAAGAACACCAGCCCGAGCGTGGCGGCCGAGAGTACATTCCACGCACCGAATTCCGCGTGTGAGAAGCCGAACAGCGCAACACTGACGACGACGTACCAGAGCATGACCCCACCGAGAAGTGCTGCGCGAAGTCGCCGGTCACGGACGTGATCGCGAAACTGCCACAACGACAGTCCCAGCCCGCGAAAGAGGATCTCCTCGGCGATCACGTGGGCAACAATCGTCAGCGTCATCCACGCCACCGGAACGCCCGCATACCAGTCGTTGCGGTTCTCACCAGTGATCTCCGTGGAGATGCCCGTTACCGACCGCAGTAGCGGATCCAGCACCGTAGTGCTCAGGTAAGTGAGCGCGATCGGAATCCCCACGCCGAGTACCCCCGCCTGAGCGACTCGATAACGAGGCCAGATGCGAGGCAGCGCGAAAATCCCCGGCGGGGGAATCTCATGCAGGAATTCTCGGCGGTGTTCGGGAAAGAACGTGACGCCGGGGAGGAGAACCAGATACAAGAACACCAGGGCGATCGGCACCGCGCTGGCCGCCAACCAGGGATTAACCGGTTGCTGTCCCGCCCCGGTCAGAACCATCGCGCACATCAATCCGGCAAACAGGACGGCTACAGACCGCCACACGACCACTCCGAGTGGCAAAGACGATGAGGCAGGACTGTGCAGGACATCGATGCGAGTCACCGACATATTGGACCATCCCGCTACGACGCAGAGTTAGGTCTGCGACCTCTCCTAACTCCTGGTTCGTGTCTCCTGACCTGCTGATTCGTGTGGTCAGGCTCTCTGCGACGACATCTGTACCAAAGCTGCACTACTGACGTACCCTCGGAGGTATGACAGATGTACGCCACAGGGAGCCGCAGGACGAGAAGGTGCTCGCACAAGTAGCTGCCGGCCCGTCGATCGACGATGCCCAGGCTCAGGCGCTTCTGGACAAGCACATGAGCCGCTGGTCGACACTGCTCGATCGCCTCAAATAGTGGCCACGCACTACCTCACCGTTCAACAGCTGATCGACATCAACGCCGCCCAAGAGGGCGGCGTTGGTGTTTCGAGCATGGCCGGGGTGGAGACGAACGCACATCGACCCCAGTCTGGGTTCGGTGACCGCGACACCTTCCCCGATGTGTGGTCGAAAGCAGCGGCCTATCTGCACGGGATCGCCAGCACCCAGTACTTCACGGACGGAAACAAGAGAACCGCCTGGCTTGCGGCCGTGATCTTCCTCGACGCGAACGGAATGGAGTTGCCGTTCGTCGCCGACATCGAGTCCGAAGCGCTGGTGCAAGCGGTGGCGCAGAAGATCTTCGACACCGACGAAAACCCTGACCGCACCGTCGAGATCGCGGCCGAGTGGTTCCGCTCGAAGTGGGAGCACGCCAACGAGTTCGGGCGCAGCGACCGCGTCGACTGGGCAGTCCTCGGAATGGGATTCACCCCGCACGCCGCATCAGATGGGGCGGTTCTCGATGCTGACATGTTGGGAATTGCACTGATCGGAGTAACCGAGGTGCCCGGCGAATTAGAGGTGCATCTCGCAGTGCGCTGTCACTTCACCCCTGTCGACGTCGGTGTTCCGCAGGAATTCGACGTCAAGATCGAGCACTCCCGTACGGACATCGCCAGTATCACGAGCTATCAGTTCCCCCGCGAATTCGGTGTGCCGATGCCAAGTGGTCACGTCCACCACCCGCATGGGTTGATGCCCGTGACCTTCGCCGGGGGGATCAAATTCGATGTTCGAGGTGAAGGTTTGATTCGATTCGTCGTCACTCGCAACGGGCGGTTGCTGACGAAACTGCCGCTGAGCATCAAACTCGTGCCTGAAATCGAAACCATCGCTGGCAACAAGCCTTTGACTGTCCCGGATTGGCAATAGTCCGCGCGCCGCTACTTCGAGTCAGGGCATCCTTCTCCGTTAGGCGGAAAGGTATGCCCGCGCGGACTGGCGGCGCTGATACTTCTCAAGCCAACGAGCAACTCGAACTGAGGCATTGAGAAACTAGGGGTCGGGGCGGATCACAATGTCGGTCGCTTCTCGATTGGTGTCAATGTACTTTTCTCGTTCGTTTCGCCACTGTGCGAGAACGGCTTCGAGCTCAAAGCGGGAACGTGGTTTTGACAAATAGTCGAGCGTCCCGGCAATCCATGGAAAGTAGTGTCGGTGGGCCTGCCGACTTGTCGCGGTTTGAGGAGCGAAGATGTCTTGGAATGCCAATCCTGCACGGTCGTTCGCAATACGGTCCCTTAATCCCTTCTGATCGACCACCGTAGGCGATCGTCCTTTCCTGGATCTGCCGACCTTCGGTGTACGGCGTATGGCCATCTCACTGCGGTGACCGATGGCATCGACCGTTTCTTCTGCAGCGGTGACATCGAGGCCATCAGGCAGCGCCGCCAGCAATTTCGCGGCTTGCTCTTCAAGGGGGCCGAAGCCTCTGTCTCCCGTGATGTACCAGTAGGTCATAGCCGCTGCATGCTCCCACTGAAAGGCCAGCTGTCGTTCCACGCGGGGAAGACGTAGCGCGGCCGAGAAGAAGTGTGTTCGTGTTTCTTTTGCTCGCATCCGGACGGCAGACCATCGTGGATCCTCCGGGTCGATGGCCGCTGTGACATCGCGGACGTCGATCAGCTGCTCGCGCAGGGTCGCTGAGGTAGCGGCAACATCCACACGTAGTGCGTAACGGCTCGGCTTCGAGCGGAGCATCCAGATCATCTAGCTACCTTATCTTTTGGCCGACATCTGTCTTCTTGTGTTTCACGACTTGTCCTTTGCATACCGATGGGCAATGCGGGTGACGTCGCCGAGTTGGTCGAGGAGGACCGCGAAGCAACCCGCTATCAGTGCGACCGGCGCAGCCGCTGCACTGGGCCATGCCACCGCTCGTCGGTTCATCTGTCCGTCTCCGGGGCGGAGGAAGGTTCATCGTCGGAGGGGACGGGGTCCGTCTCTGCCAGCGGGTCGAGGGGTCGGCCTGCGGACTGTCCGAGGTTGATGACCCGCCCGCCCATCGCCTCGATGGCCGCGGTGTAGTTGCCGCCTACGAAGTCGGCCGTAACCGCCGGGCCGCCCGCTGCTCCTACTGCCGTCGCCGACGAGGTAGGGGACGGAATATGTATCGGAAGTGATCTGGTCGAGGAGTGGAGTTCGCGTAAGGCCTGGCCGGCCACCGCCTGGACGAACGGCGGGGCCGTGGAAGGGAGGACGTCGTTGACGTTGACGGGTGGAAGCAGCCACGGGTGCAATCCCCGGGCTCGAAGCGAGGACGTCTCGACGGGGGCGGGGGTCTCAGCCTTAGTGCGAGTGAAGAGGTGTGTCAGTGAGCGAAAGCGAGATGTCATGTCGGAACTCCTTGTCGAAGGTTTCGGGCATCATCAGCGCGAAAGATGTTCTGGTGGTGGGCAGCGAACTCGGACGGGCGGCGACAGGGCGAGCGTTCACCGGTACTACTTCGGGTTCGCGGTGTCGTCGGTGGTCGGCGCGGTGGACGCTTCCGTCATGGCGCCCATGCTCACGCCGGGGAAACATGCGACGGCCCGTTCCCGGCTTGCACAGATGAGGAGGTACACGACGCCCACCGTTGAGAGGACGGTGAACGCGAAGACACCGAACGGCCACTGTCGCTGGAGAGTGAGTGCCGTTGCCGGTGCACGGCTGATCATGTCGGTCAGGAACCAGATCCACACTGCGGCTGCCAGCATCCCGCCGGCCAGACGCAGCAGGTTCCGGGGGCGACTTACCCAGGGTGCGATCTTGCGCCGGTGCCTGTAGGCGCTGATGATCACTGTCGCGGAGAGTACGACGACCGCCGTGCCCCCGGCCCAGGACGACAGAGTCAGGAGGGTCGGCAACAAGCGCACACCGGTCTGTATGTTCGGCAGAGCGGACGGTGATCCGTTGGGGAGGTTCATGATTCGTCCTTGCGGACGGCCGCGATGCGAGTGATGTCCCCGAGTTGGTCGAGGACGACTGCGGAACCATCGTCGGTCACCAGCCAGGGAACGGCTGCGCCTTCGGTCAGTGAGACAACTTCGCCACGGCCCGTCCACTGCGCACGCACGGTGCTGCTACTGGTGACCAGTGACCCGAAGATGTTGCCGGAGGTGGCATTCGACGGTTTCCAGGCAGGGGCGAAGACGGTTTGCTGTGTGCTGGAGTCCGCGAGGACGGGTCCGGCGCTGAGTAACGTACGGTCTTCGGAGACGACGGTCGGGAGCGGGTTGTCTGTGACTGCGGCCGGTACTTCCTTCGCGGCGAGAACTTCTCCGCTGCGGGCATCGTGGAAAGCGACGATCCGATTCTGCGGATTGTCGGTGTTCCACCACGCGGCCACGACACCGCGCACGGAGGACACCGCGTGGGGCGCACCCACCGCTCCACCCGGAGAGGTGACGCTCACTGTGGCCGGAGGCTGGTCACCAGGGCGCAGGATCGACCAGGGTCCTTCTGCGGGAGATACCACGGCAGTGTCGTCGTCGAGAACCTCGTAGACGGCATTGCCCGCCGGGACGGTGAGAGGGGCGACTGCACGATCAGTGGTCAGTATCGCCGGGGCAGCACCTGCATCGGTGACAAGGATTCCTTCGCCGTTGCTGGTCAACGTCGCGGACGGGGTACTTGGAATCGACGTGGGACTCAGGTGCGCACCAGATCCCGCGAGCGGAAGCACCTCGATCGCCGTGCCGGCTTTTGCGGCCACGATCGCCTTGTCCCCGGATCCTCCGACGACGGGGGCGGCGCTCGCAGCTGTCAGCGGTTGCGATTCCCAAACGAGAGCGCCGCCGTTGGCATTGACCGCCCGGAGTGTCGCTTGCGGTGTCAGATACAGAATCCGGTCCCCGGAGGTGACCGGGGCGAAGTCACCGACGGGGGAGATATCCCAGTTCACGTGAGAACTCCAGCCGTCCGGTGCAATCCGAGCAAGATTCGGTAGCGGCGTCGCAGAACTCGCTGGAGCGGTATCGTTTCCGCCGCTGATCACGACCCCGACAATGCCGAAGGTGGCGAGAGCAAGTGCTCCTGCGACGACGTATCGGTTCCGCAATGCGAGGTGCTGCGTCCACCGCGAGCGAGAAGCAGAGGTGGGGGATCGACGCTGTGCTGCAGCAGGATCGATGACCGGACGCCGCAGGCCCCCGTCACGCAAAGCGTTGATGGTGCTGACGCCGCCGTCCGCCCGGTGAACGCGCACAACGGTATCGACACCGCTGGCCTGAGCCTTCTCGGCGATCTCGGAGAGAATCAGACGCAGCGCAGCATCAGGCGGCCCGTCGAGTTGCTGTCCGTCATGGGTGAGAGTTCCGTCTGCGTTGAGATACACGTCCACAATCGCGGGCATAAGTAACGTCCTTAGAAAGTCGAACGCGCCTGGCAGGAGCGCAAAGCCCCTGCCAGGCGCGAGGGTGAAAGTCAGGCCGGGACGAGCCCTGCCTGTACTGCTGCGAGTGCATCGAACACAGGCGTGCTGACCCCTGCCAGTGCGGTGTTCACATCGGCAGCAGCCTGGTCAGCGGCTGCGACGATCTGCTCCCCGCCAGGCTGATCGAGAACGGCCGCACGAACATCACCAGCAGCCTGCTGGGCTGCAGGAGGAACGTCGGCAACAGCGGTGCGGACGGTCTCGACGACCTCGGTACCACCGGGAACCGATTCCACCTGTGCCACGGTCTGAGCTGTGGCTGCGGTGATTGCCGGTGCGTCGACGACGATCGGTGCCGGTGCCGATGCCGGGGCGGCTGCGGGTTCTTCGGTGAACGGCAACTCGAACTCGATGTCGCCGTTGTTCGTACCTGCACCGAGCGCGGTGGCGGCCGCGAACCCGGTTACGCCGCCAAGCCCTGCCCCGACGACGGCTCCAGCGCCGCCGAGTGTGAGCGCACCGATACCCGCACCGACACCGGCGGCGGGGAGGAACCCGATGGGAGTCAGCACCGGTGCCAAGGGTGCTGCGATCGCAAGTCCGGTGAGAGCTCCTACCCCTGCCAGCGGCGCGCCGACTAGCAGGGCGCCCCCGGCCGCGCCCAACGCTGTCGCTGCCACGGTTGACGCAGCCTTGCGATCGGCCTCACTCTCGATGACACCGGTACTGGTGTAGAAGGTCGCGATCTGTGCGGTCGCTACCGATGCCTGATTGTTGATCTTCTCGGCCTCGGTGGGCGGCACCCAGTACGGGCGCTTGGCGATCGCGTCTCCGAGCCGGATGAAACCTTCCTCGGCCTGGATCGGTACCACTGGTGTGACAGTCGGGTCAGGCAAGTGCAGGGGTCCCTGTTCGGGTTCTGCCGGAGCGGTGTTCTGCGCCGGGACAGACTCCGTGTTCTGCACCGGGGTGGACTGGGTGTTCTGGCTCGGCGCGGGACGCCACTGCTGCGGGTTGTACTCCGGAGCAGGTTCGACGTAGAACGGTCGAGGTGCTGGTGGTTCTTCTACGACCGGAGCAGGTGCCGGTGCTGGTGCCGGTGCCGGTGCGGCCGGGGTGGGTGAGGTCGGTGTCTGGGGGTCGAGGTTCGCCGTATTGGACGGACCCGGGGTCTGGGGGTCCAACTCCGGCGCAGCATTGGCTACTGCTGCGTTGCCGGCAGCGAGCACGACTGCGCTCATTGTGGCTCCCGCGATGACGCGGGCTTTCATCTTCGTTCGCATGAGCTGTTTCTTTCTGTCAAAGCGGAAGGGTGTTGGTGGCTCTGCCACGATCCGGCGGGTCTGCGTCGTCGTGGCCTGTGCGGTTTTCGTTGTGTCGCACCGTCCTCGTCTCACTCACATCGAGTGTATCTAATGAGTGGAGTGTATCGAGTAACTCGATACCTGGCTACCGTGAATGGTCGCCGCGCGATTGCGGCATGCCATCAGGGGGTTCGGATCGAGGGTGCTGATGGCCCCGCTGGGGAGAAGGAACATCAGCACCCTCGTGGGCAGCCGCCGCGCAGGCGGGCGATCTGGGAGTGTGCCTGCGCGGCGGCACGTCATGGGTTCATTCCGGGCCGCCGGCAGGGTTCTCGCTCCACGGTGGGTCGGCGGACGGAAGGAACGGGCTGTTGTTGTGGTGGTCGACCGAACAGCCGTAGAACGGGCCGGTTTCGGAGGAGAGGGCGTTCATGGTCGGGTCGAAGCAGTCGCGGAAGTATGCGGTCATTGCTGCGCCCGGCTCGGTGACAGCCTCGAGCCACGCTCGGCGTAGCGCCCACAGGCGTGTGATGGCTTCGGGGTGTTCGAGCCACCACGGGCACCAGTGAAATCCGTCGCTCGCGCTGCCGACGGTTTTGCGTTGCGCCCAATTGCTGATGTGATCGCCGACCCATGCGTACAGCACCACGACGTCGAGGGGTTCGGGTCCCGGCGGTGGTGCCGGGGCGGGGTCTTCCTCCGGCGTGGCCTGGGCGGCGTCGGAGAACTTCTGCGCCGCGACGGTCAGTTGCTCTTCGAGGTCGTCGAGTCCTTGGACCGCGCGGTTCGCGGTGTCGGCGGTCCGCTCCTGGTTGGTGGCCAGGGTGCTGAACTGGCGGCGCAGGGCCACCAGTTCAGCGGCGAGTTCGGCGACAGGGTCCACGTCGGTCATACCTGCTCGGGCGCAGCGGCTTTGGTGGAGGCTGCATGCAATGCTCGTGCAACAGGATTGTCGTTGCCGAGTTCGGCGATGGCAGCATTGCGCATTTCGGTCGTGGCGATTTTGCTCAACGCAGCGATGTCGCCGGCATCAGGTTCGTTGTACCAGGGGATCAGGTCCATGAGCACAGGCTTGGCGCCGGGACGAATCAGAAGCGCGTTCTCCTTTTTGATGGCCGCGACATCTTCGGGGGGCATGATCGGCTCTCGCACCTTGTGTTCGGAGGTGGAGCCACCACCGCGACCACTCGAATAGGAGTGTTCGGTGATCTTGTGTGTACCGATCAGGCCGGAGAGTTCTTCGGCGAATCCCTTGTCTTGCAGGCCTGCACCGCAGATCTTCACGGTGGCAGCGAGCCACAGGGCCTGGGCGCGGTCGTGGCCCCACACGGCCTGCATCTGGGCTTTGGACTGGAAGATCGCATCGACGCTGATCGACTTCGATCCCAACCACGACGCCAGCTCCGGGAGTTGTTTGATGCGGCAGATGTTGGCGCACTCGTCGAGCACGATCGTGATCGGCGGATCCACACGGCCACCGAGGGCGGAGGAGGTGAGGTTACCGATCTCGAAGATCCGAGTGACCATTGCTGTGAGAAGCGGGCCAGCTGAGCCGGAGCCTTCCTGCGACATCAGGTACAGGGTGGGGACGTTGCCCTCCTCGAACGCGAACAGTGACCACAGATCCAGTTCCTCGATCTCGGCAGCGCCGTCGACGAACTGTTCCCAACTCTGCGGTGGAGTGACCCAGCGCAACGTGTCTTCGTCCTGAATGCATGCCAAGGCTGTGTTCGCTCCGCCGTAGACGCCGCCCTTGGTGGTGTTCGGCAGTTCGAGAACGGTGGTGTACGAGAGAGTCATTCGTTTGAGCCCGTGCGCGCGCAGGATGTCTCGCGGCCGGTCGGAGAATGTGCTGATCCAGATGAGCACATCACGCATCGTGCATCCGGGTTCGATCGCTGCGGCCAGGATCGTCCAGGCGAGAAGATTGCGGGCGGTCGGGGTGAAGAACGCGTCTTCTTTCGACTTGTCACCCCCGCTGGTGTCGTCCATGAACGTATCCGCGAGGGAGACGGCATCCTTGAGTTTGCGGACGTGGCCGAGAATGTTCCACCACCAGGTCTGCGGGACAAATGCGATGTTGCCGGGGTCGAAGGCGTAGACAGGGCCGAGCGCGGCCCGCAGCGCGGACGTCAGAATCCACAGGTCCGGTTTGTTGGAGGTGCTGACCACCGCGCCAGGGGCGGAGAGAATGCGGGGAACAGCGACAGCGGAGGTCTTGTTCGAGCGCGGTCCCATGAAGACGAGCGTGAATTCCTCGAACGACTTGTACAGAATCGTCCGGCCGATCCGGCCGATCACCGACGCCAGTTGCCTCATGTCGACGGACTTGGCGAGCTTGCGCACGTTCGCGTTCGGGACCCCGCCGATCGACGCTCGGAGTTTGACGCCCTTCTCTGCTGCGTCGCGGCCGATCATGTCGCTCAGATTCTCGGTACTACGTAGCTTCGCGTGGGCGCTACTGCGCGGCCAGAACTTGCGGGCCAGCACCGCCAATACGATGAGAACGACCAGAACAGCGACGACGATGACGATCAGCATCCACATCGGGGTTCCGTTGCGGTACATCGTCCGTAGGCGCACCACACCGAGAAACGCGAGGAGCGCGGCGGTGGCCGCGAGCGGGGCGTAGGCGTCGCGGTTCATCGCCGGCCTCCTTTTCCGTAGGTGCCGAGTTCGACGATCGTGGTCGGATGGGCGCATTCGGCAGCGCAGAGGCGCAGCTCTTCGACCAGGGCCGAGGTGATTTCGCGCCACGGCGACGAGACCGGGCGCACCACGTGCACGGTGGCGGCCGCCGACGATGATGCCCCGGCAGGCCCGTGCAGTGTGCCGAACGGTGCGGGTGCGTTCCTGCGGCCGGAACCGGGTCGGGAGAGCGCGTCGAACACCGCGTCGGTTGCCAAAGGGGTCAGCGCCATCTGCATGGTCTCCCACACCGATCCCTGGGTCAGCTCGTCCTGCGCATCGAACGCGAGAACGTCTTCGTAGGCGTCGATTTCGCCCGTTTCACGCAGCGCGTGTGCCGCGTCGGCGGTGTTCTCGGAGCCGACCCACCCGAGAACAGCACCGAACGGCAGACCCGTGCGTGAGGCGGCGAGAAGCATGTTCGCGGTCAGCAGTGATGCCTCAGGGAGGAAGAACGTGGCGAGGCGGTTGTCGAGGACCGGGCGCAACAGATGCTCGGTGATTCTGTCCGCAGCCGGGGCGTCGGTGACCGCGCCGAGCAGATCCCACGAGCATGTGGACCCGACGACGCCGACGGCGTCGGGGTTCCACAACAGATCCGGATCGGACGAGGCGAGGTCGGTGGCCGAGGGCAGATCGTCACTGACGACGAGAACTCTCACAGGTTCCTCCGATGCGACCGAACGAGCATCGCTGTCATGTTGTGCGATAACGGATTTCATGATGATTCCTTTCCTGTGGGAGTGGGATTTCCTACGCTGCATGGTGGCCACCGGATTTGATGTGATCGAACGCGCCGTCGGTGTTGTAGAGCGCGATTTCTTCCGGGTCGAGGGTGACGCTGACGGGCAACCCCATCCGGGATCCGGATTTGATGAGGTACTTGCCACGACCGGGGTGTCGTTGTCCGGGGACCCACGTCGGGGGTGCGGACCAGCGGACGACCATTTCGCGTTCTTTGGAGGTGAACGCGGTGATCGCGTGCAAGCGGTCGACTTCCGCGTCGTCCATGCCGCCGAGCAGTTTGACGCCGTTGCGTGCCGCCATGCCTTTGGCTTTGGCGCGGTCGGACTCGGTAGGCAGAGCTTCGAGGTCGGTGATCGAGTGAGTGGACTGCAAACTGACCACACCGCGGTGCCGGTTCAGGCGTGTGATGCGGTCGGACTTTTCCACCAGACCCGGAGCTGCGCGTAGCGAGCGCCACAACTCGTCCTGGATCTGGAAGACGTTGCGCCGAGACCCGGCGGCCTGGCGACCTTCGATGACGCCGGCCGACCACGTCCAGGCGCAGAGCATCGCGGCCGCGACGACATCGTCTTCGTCGTCCTCGACTGCGGAGAGCGAGAGCGAGAGTGCCGGGCTGCTGGCCCGTGCCTCGAACGAGGACGGGCGGTCGAACATCCCGGAAATAGGGCCGCTGACCAGCAAATCCAAGGTGTTGACGAACTCACGGATTTCGCGGGCGTACTCGAGGTCGGTGTACGCGACCATGATTCTGCGCAGCGGGTCGGGACCGGCTTTGATCACCTCGACCACATCGGGGATCGTGGGGTCGGGAAGACCTGCGCGGTGGTGGCTTTCTTCTGCGATGTCCACGGCTGTGGCCAACAGCAGACGATAGGTCGACGTCAGGGCGGCACCGCCGATGATCGTGACCAGCGATTCGAGCAGAGCCAGTCGTCGACCGCGGGAGATGGAGAGCAGCTGATCTCGTTTGGTTCCGACCGATGACATGATCGCTTCACGCATCGGACCGAGGTCGAGCGGGTTCAACGAGTGCAAGCCGCGCCCGATTCTGAAGACCTCACCGCCCATTTCGTCGACGATGGCGCTGTACTCGTCTTTGAGGTCGCCGGGAATGATGCCGGCGAATCCGTAGGCGACCAGCCCCACCAGCAAGCGTTTGGCAGCGGTGGACTTACCGACACCTGGTTGCCCCTGGACCCAGATTCCGGTGTTGGTGACCAGTCCGTCGACGAGCCACTGAGAGGGGTCCACGCCGATCGGTTCCGCCGTGTGCAGGTGCCGTCCGAACGGGACTCCACGTACTCGCGCGCCTGATGACGCAGGGAACGGATAGATGCCCTTGACCTGAGCGGTGGTGCCCGAGAACAGTTTTCCAGCGTCGACGTTGTGCGCGTAGCCGCCGAACTCGCGCTTGTCTCCGCGAGCGGGCGGTACCGGACCCAGTTCGGTGAACGGCATGAACGGATTGGAATGGGTATAGGCGGGAGCGTCGGGATCGAAGGACTGGGCCTCGATCTCCTCCTTACGCCACGCCGGGACGATACCGAGCTTGGCGAGCCAACGCTCCGCCACACCGGCCTGAGCGGCGGTGCGCTGGTGCTCGCGCACCTCACGATCTTCGAGGCCGATACTCATCGCGTAACTCCCAGCGCCCTGGCCGAGCCGAGGTGTTCGAGAGGGTGTGTCATGTCGTGTCCTTCGAGGAGTGAGGTTTCGGAGGTGTGAGCGTTCGATTTCGCGTGCCGAGGCGCAGGGCGAGAAGGCTCTACCCGAGCCATCTCGTGTTCGCGTTGCGGCTCAGCGCGGATGTCGGATCGATACCGAGACCGAGGGACGCCGCGAACGTCGCTTCCTGTGCGCCGCGCGCTCGGCGGAACCGGAATTTGGTGTTGCCGCACCGTTCTTCGACGTCAGCGCATGCCGCTGCGAGGGTGGCCTCGTTGCGGACTGTGGTGGTGACGTACATCGTGAATTGCCCGAGACCTGCGCCGAGGGATTCTTCCTGAGCTGCCTTGCGGCTGCGGACACGGTCGTCGTGATCGCGCTGTGTCTCGTCCTTTTTCGTCTTGGAGTTGAAGATTCGGCGCAACGTTCCACCGGCGATTTCCTTCTCCACGATTTCCGATGCCTGCGCTGCGCTGAACGGGCGATACACCATCGAGAAGCGGCGGTAGTACTTGCCCGGGGAGACGAGGGGAAGCAGAACATTCTGGCGGACAATGCCATTGGGGACCGAGCGCAGCACCCATGACACCGAATATCCGGAGTCGTGCTTGTAGACGTCGGTCTTCTTGTTGCCGTCGGTGCGAATCGGTCCCGCATCGCGCCACGCGATCAACTCGTCCTCTTCGCTGTCACCTTCAGCGAGGAACATCCGGATGGCGGGGTCGAATGCGGCGCGGATACGGCGGATCAGGAACGGCGTCGTGGCCCTGCCGGTGACCGTTGCCCCGGATGCAGCCAGTGAGGACTCGATGCCGGGGAGCCAGCGCACCACTTCGGCGGCACCTTCGAGAAGTGTCTGCGGTTCCGTGCTCGCTTTGGAGAGGTCGAAGTTGATCGTGACCACGGTGCTCACGTCGGCGGTCGAGGACCGTGATGCCAAGGCCAGGTTGCGCATGATGCGGGTCGCGACCTCGGGGGCGTCGTCCTCGATGCGGTCGAGGACGTACTCGCGCTGGTTCACCCCGCCGGTCGGGGAGGATTCGACAGTGAAGACGATCGAAGAGATCATCGGCCGGTATCCCAGGTCAGCGAGCCAGGCGCCGTATCCGTTCATCCAAGCGATCGCATCAGCTTCGTCGGCGAGAGTGATTCCGACCGGTGAAACCCGCAAGAACGCGGACACGATTCCCGTGCGGCGGTTCCAGACCAAGCACTGTTTGCCACCCAACCCGTCGTCGACGGTGACCGGCTGCAGCGGTGCGAGAACTCCAGGCAGATGATCGTTTCCCGGAACCTCGGTCAGCACGTCGGAGGAGAAAGCGTCGGTATTGGTGGCGTTCCCGCGCCAGCTCTTCCATTCCCACGCCAGATGCCCGACGGCAGTGCGTTCGGATCCACCGAACGGCACCACCGTCAGTGCCAGGACCGGCACCGCGAGAAGAATGAGCCAGACCATCAGCATCAGTGAGAATTGTGAGCTGATTGCGATCGCCATGACTGTGGCGACGATGATCGCTGTGCCTGCGCCACCGATCTTGCCGACTCCGTACCCCCTGATGGGACGGTATCCGCCGAATCCTGGTGCCATGATGTTCTCCGTTCGATAGAGATGAGGGGAAGCCGATGTCGGCTTCGTTGGAGCGGAAAGAGCTTGTGGGGCGGGCGTATCGGGGAGTTACTGCATATCCGGCCCCGTGTCTTGAGACATTTCCGAGGCGGCACCTTCGACGGCGTCGAGAGCTCCGTCGACCGCTTTGAGAGCTGCTCCCGCTGCTAACGTCGCACCGCCCGTCGCGGCGGCTGCCCCGGCTCCACCGGCCGCGGCCGCGCCCTCTCCGGCCCCTGCTGCACCGCCTAGATCCGGGCCGATCGAGCCGGGATCGGAGGGGGTTTGCGGCCCGCTGGCGTCCGGGTTCTCCGTGGTTCCGGGTCCGAGATCGGCGTCCTGTTCCCCGCCGGAGGTGTCGGCTCCGGCTCCGGTTCCGCTACCGGCATCCGAACCGGAACCAGTGGCACCCTTCTCGGCGGGCGCTTCACTGAGACCGCCGCTGTTTCCGGGGCTGGGATCGACTTCGGCAGAAGAGGAATCGGGGCCGGTAGCGTCCATGAAGCTGGACTGCTCGTCACCGCCGGACTTTCCCGAGCCCCCTCCTCCACCCATGTTGTTGGCCAGTGCGGCAGCTCCCAAACCTCCGGCAATTCCGCCAGCGAGCACTGCGCCGGCCCCCGGACCTCCGGCCACTTTTGCTCCGGTGAAGGAGAAGAACGCCATCATCGACGGCAGGGCGATGACGGTCAGAGCGATCACCATCAGCCCGGTGACCAGGGTGGACATGGACTGGTCGGTGCCGATGAGTTTGAAGCCGATCGAGTAGCACATCGCGGCGATCGGCTTGAAAAGCACCAACGCGATACACGCGCCGGCAATTCGGGGGAACCACTGCTTGCCCCAGGTGGTCAACTGTCCGGCCGCGGCGAAGAGGATCAGCGCGTAGAGCACTACGATTCCGGCTTGCCGGATGAAGCCCATCACCCACTGGATGAACGAGAGCAGGGCAGCGAGGAGCCCGAGGAACAGAACACCACCGGGGTTGCCGATGACGGAGGTGCCGAGCATCAATTTGATGCGTTGGCCGAATTCGTTGGCGCCGTCCTCGACCATCTGTTTCGCGAAGTCGTCTCCGGCGTGCAGTGCGCCGGAGAGCACCACCATCGACAGTGAGGAGATCAAAATGTATTTGACTCCGCCGACGAGGATGTCGGCGGCGGGTTCGGTGCGGCGCGAGATCATCATCACGATCGCCATCGACAAGATGCCCGCCATCATGATGAATCCGATGACCTTCTGCACCGGCGCTTTTCCTGCGAGCACGTTCGCGTAGCTGATGTCGATCGACTCGGTTTTGATCCACCAGGTCATCGATTCGACGAGGAAATCTCCGGCGAAGGTTCCTACCGATTCGGCGGCATTGCCGAACGCAGAGTCGGCGGCCTTGTCCAGCATGCGGCCTGGTGTTCCAGCGATGTCGATAGTGGTGTTGACGTCGCTTTCACCGTCGAGGCGCGCCGTGAAGGCGGTGTTGTCCTCTGGGTAGGTGTACGACATGGCGGGGTTCTCTGCGCAGGTGGGGAACTCCGGGTGCTCTTTGCACGAGATGACGCCCTTGGGGTCACGCCAGGTCTTCTGTTCGGCCGTGAGTTCTTCGTAGCTGGTGGGTGGCGTTGCCGGATCGGCCTCTTGCGCGGAGGCGATCGGCGTAGACAGTGCCAGCAAAGCGAACACCGAGAACATCAACAGCACGAGGCGAGTGAGGTAGCGACGGGGCGAAGGTGAAAGGTTCATCGACAGTCCTCAGAAGACGGTGAAGTCGGCAATGGAAGTGGAATTGGGGAGCGAGGGAAGGCCGCTGACAAGTTGGTACTGCCAGTCCTTGCCGTCCCAGAGGACCGCTCGGGCTGTGAAGTCGTAACCGCCGGTGGGGCTTTGGGTCGCGAAGTACATCTGCACGAAAACATCGGAGTAGTGGACGATCTGGAATCCCGCTGGCGCGGTGAACCGTTGCGAGAACTGATCGGCAGTGAGGTTTCGGACGCGGGCCACCTCTTGGCGGACCTGTGTCCGATCCGCTTCCGTGCCTCGAACCTGCGCCGCCATGACTTGCTCGTAGTCGGCACTCGCCGCCAACCGCGTCGAGATCTGCCAGGCCGCGACGACCGCGCCTTGGGGGGTGTGGCTGTATCCGGAAGCGATGGGGCCGGAGACGCGGGCTGGGCCGTCGACCTTGGAGAACGGCAAACGCACGCCGTCGATCAGCTTCCACTCGAGCTTGCCGGGAAGTGCGTTCGTGTCCGGCCCGGTCACTTCACCGCGGGGGGGCGGGGTCGGGGCACTCACGGGGTCGGGACGCGCGATCAGGATCGTGATCAGCGCGAGCACTGCGATCACGGCGGTACCGACGATCACGGGCAGCACCCAACGGGGACGCCGGGAGGCGTTGAATTGGTTGGTGGTCAATGACATCGGTACGTCAACTCCTGAGTCGGCGAGGGAGACGGGTTAGAGGCGGGTGAATGTGGAGAGGTCGGTGGTGTCGGGAAGCTCCGGCGCGCTGCTGGACATGCGGCCGGTGTACTTCCAGTCCCCGCCGGACCACTCCACCGCCGTGCGGGCGATCCGGTAGCTGCCGGTCTGTGTGGGATACGCGAAATAGATGGTTGCGGCAGCGTCGGAGTAGCCACCGACTTTGAACGCCGCAGGTTGCAAGGTGGAGGTGCCCACCGCGTCTGCATCGATACTCGGTTGAGCGCTGCGTGCGGTGAGCAGTTGGCGGCGTTCGTCCTCGCTGACCGACGTCTGCTGATCGACCACAGCCGCGAAATCGGGTGAGAAGATCAGACGCATCGAAATCTGCAGGGCGGCGACGGCCGCGCCTTGCGGGGTGTGGGTGTACCCGGATGCAAGAGCGCCGGAGATGTCGGTTGGCCCGTCCGACGCGCTGAACGGCAACGGGACACCGTCGACCCGCTGCCACGAAATTCCTTGCGGCGGCCGGGTGAGCCAATCCGCATCGGAAGACGAGCGGGCTGGTTCCGGAACCTGAGGAACCAGAGAACCCTTCGCGGCCGTCGAGGCCGGCGACGTCGCTGCTCCGGAGGAAGCGGTCTCGGCCGTGTCACCGCCCTGTGCCGCCACTGGTGGTGGTGGGTTGTCCCCACCGCAGGCGCTCGCCATTACGAATATCACCACCAGGACTGCGACGACGCCGGCGGCGATCATCGCTGGCTCACGCCAGGACTTCTTCGGGGCGAATTGCTTTGTGGTCAAAGGCATATGGTTTCTTCTTTCTCAGCCGGTGAACAGTCGAATGAACGTGTACGCCGCCCCGGAAATGATGGTCGCGACGACAACTGCAGGGAGCCCGTCCACGGCCTTCTTCGCCGCTTCGGAGCGGCCTTTGATACCGATCACCATCAGGGCCGCGACGATCAGAACACCGAGGACTCCGGCGTACCCGGTGAGGGTTTTGAGCCACCCGAGGGTGGTGTCGATGAACGAATCGAGATCCTGGGGTGCTTCGTCGGAGGTACCGCCGAATTCGTCCCAGCGCACTCCCCCGGTCCCCGCATCCTCGCTGGGGTCAGCCTCCGTGGTCGGCGCAGGCTGCTGATGCAGCACCACGGCGTGCTGCGGAACCGGCGTTGCGTGGGCGGGTGCTGCGGAGACGACGAGACCACCGGCGGCAATCATCGTCAGCACCGCTGAGTAGCATCGTCGTCTCCGCATGGTCACTGGAACGCCTGGATCAGACCGGCTGCGCCGCCGCCGAGAACGACTGCGAACAACGCCCATGGCAGGTGTCCGAGAGCGGCTTTCGCGACTTCCGACCGGCCCTTGATGCCGACGACCGCGAGGCCGGCGCAGGCAAGGAAACCGAGCATCGCCAAGATCATGAAACCGGTCTTCGCGTATCCGATCAGATCGTTTCCGCGGTCCCCGAGCTTGCCGGGAAGCGGCTTCGGCGGCGGGTCGGGAACGTCGATCTGGGCCAGGACGTCGACCGTGTGTTGTGCGAGGTAGATCATCATCGGTGGTTGCCTTTCTTGTGTGAGAAGGAGATGAGGCGCGGACAGGCGGGGTGGGGCGGGCTACGACACACGGGCGTGGGGTGGATCGTTGCCCTGCTCGCGGCCGGAAGCCGGAACGCTCGCGTGGGTATCGAGATCAGCGGCGATTTCACTGTCTGAGCGTTCGTACGATTCGAACGGGGCAGGGCGAGAGACCAGTGGCGTGACCGCGTCGAGGATCACACCGCGTTCCTTGCGGGTGGTCAGCGCCCATTTCAGGGGTTTCTGTGCGAATACGTGCTCGACTACGTAGCTCCACGGGTCGTCGCATCCGGCGAGGGCGCTGATCCAGCTGACGCGGGCCACGCCTGGGAGGTTCGGCTCGCACATCTTCAGACGTTGGCGGACCGGCGGGGACCATCCTTCGGGCGAATGCGCCACGACGACCAGGACCGGGCGTACCGGCATCGCCATCGCTGCGCCGATTGCCGCCCGTACTGCCGAAGCGGTCGACTCGGTGACCAGAACGTCGACGACCTGTGAGCCGTCGCCGGCGACGACGCCGACATCGAGGCCACCGATCAGGGTGGCGATCATCGATGTTCCGACTCCCCCGCCGATACCGCCGATGACGGGTTGACGCACGGTGGCGGCGTTCATCGCGGCACCACCTTCGAGACCAGCCACCCTCCGGGCGAATGGCTCAAGACCATCGAGACGACGATGCTGCGATCAGGTAGCGGACCCTGCGCGGTTGCGACCTTCTGCGTGACGGTGAGCAACCGATATGCCGAGGTGGCCGTATCCGGCGGGGCTCCGGTTTCGGATGCGGCCCGAACATCGCCGTCACCGACTGTGAGGACCGCGTTCTGCGCGGTCAGTTCCAGCCAGTCGGAACCGGGACCACTGACCGGCGGGAAGTTCAGAATCGAGTGCCCGAGATCGGATTCCAGAAGAGGTACCGCCCGCACGCGGGCGTCGTAGGCACTCAAATCCACGGTGGTGTCCCAGCTGTACCAGACCTGGGCTACTGCAGCAGCGACCTCGTCGGGATTCTCACTATCGAACGGCGCCAATGGGGGCAGCGCTGTGGGAGCAGGTTGCGGGATGACCGGTGGAGTCGCGGGGACTCGGGAAGTCGTTGCGGTCGGCGTCGTGAAGGGCGTCGACGTCGAGGGTGTGGCGACATCGGTGGGTGAGGGCGAAGTGGACCCGCACGCGACTGCGCTCAATCCGATCGCCGCCACTGCTGTCAGAGTCATGATTGTGGTCGAGAGTTGCGTGTGCTGTGTGGTGTTCATCCGAACCTCCGTACGTACATTTCTTCTCCGGCCCAGCCGGAGAGCGGCATGATCGAGACGACCTCGCCGGACTGTGGTGCGTTGAGGAGCTGGTCTGCTCCGGAAGCGTCCTTGCCGTAATAAATTCCGACGTGGTGGGTACTGCCCCCGGAACCGAAATAGATGAGATCTCCCGGCTGCTTCTGATCGAGCGGAATCTCCTGTCCGCGTGGGTCGTACAGCTGCCCGGGGTTCGAAGTGTCACCGGTGTAGTGCGGCAAGATCAGTTGCCCACCGGATGCTTGCGCCACCGCGTACAAGGTCAGTCCTGAGCAGTCGAAACCGACTTTGTTGAAGTCACCGAGTTGGTCGGCGCGGCCGCCGCCGTCACTGATTCCCTTGGTAGGACCGTTCGCGTCGCCACCACCCCAGGCATAAATCGTTCCCTGCCACTTCAACGCCGCCGCGATCACGTTCTGCCCGAAGGGGCCACCAGGTTTGAACTGCGGACCGTTGGCCCCCGCGCTTCCGATCTGGGTGTACTTCGCGAGCTTCGCCTTCACCCCCGGCGCGTAACCTTCGGTCTCGCCGTTGGTGATGTTCGGGCCGCCGTTGGCGAGCACACAGCCGTAGCCGCAGTTGTAGGCGTTGAGGATGATGTCCGTAAGGTCACCGCTGATCCGTCCCGACGCGATGTCCCTTTTTGCCTGCTCAGCGGTATCGCAGTCGAATTTTCCTTGCGCCATGATCGCGTCCGGAGGATCGAACGGCGAAATTACTCCGTTCCGGTTGGCATCGATGGCGTAGGACGGCCACGTGTAAGGCATGAACTGTGACAAGCCCTGGGCACCTGCCGGCGAAACGGCGGCAGGGTTCCAACCCGACTCCTGTTCGATCTGCGCGGCGATCAGTGGAGGGCTGACTTCCGCGCACATCGAACCGGCTTCGATGACCCACGCCTCGAATTCGGGTGGGACGGTGCCAGTGGCCAATGAGCCTTGGCTGAAATCGGATGACGGCGAGGTGTCTTCGAGCAGCACTGCGATCATGATGATCGGCGCGAGAATGAGCGCGAGAACAGCCGCCACCAGGGTGCCGGTGGACTTCATGAGTTAGTTCCCGGACATCCGAGCTTTGACCGAAGCGACGTACTCGGCGCTTTCACGGTTGAGTCCGCCGGAAGCGTTCGCAGGATCGATACCACCCGCTGCAAGAACACAGCCGTACCCGCAGTTGTAGGAGGCGAGGACGATATCCGTCAGCTCTCCTTTGATGTGACCCGCTGACAGATCAGCGTTCGCCTGTTCCGCTGTCCGGCAGTCCAATTGAGCGAGCGCCATGATCGCATCTGCCGCGTCCAGGGGTGAGCTGACACCGTTGGAGTTCGCATCGACGCCGTGCTCCGCCCATGCTTCCGGCAGGAACTGGGCCAGCCCTTCGGCTCCTGAAACGGATCGGGCACTCGGGTCCCACCCGGAATCCGTGTCAATCTGAGCCGTAATCAACGCGGAATCGATTTCAGGGCACACATTTCCGGCTTTGATGAGCCAGGGGGCGTACTCGTGCGGATTCGAAGAATGAGTGGCAGCGGTGCTGCGCTGATCGACCTGATCGACGGAAGTGGTCAGCCATAGGAATGCAGCGGGTGTGATCACTGCAGCTGCTACGGCACCAGCGATCGCCGCGATCCGGCGAGATGATCTGTCCTTGGTCATGATGAAAGCTCCCCAGCTAGTAAACGAACGAAAAATGTGTCGATCTGGTCGTCCTTGATCCCCCACTCCCATAGGTGATCAAGGACGAAAAGCCAGTTCAGGCGGCTTGCGCCTTAGCGGTAATCCACTTCACGGCCCACTGGGTCGCTGAATCGCCCGCTGCGTCGACGGTGTAGCTGCCGTATGAGCGGTGTGCATCGAGCAACAGGTACGCGGCAACTTCTGTGGCCTGCTGAACCAGTTCTTCCGGATGCGTCAGCGAGACCAACGCATCGAATTCGGGCATGTTGACGACCTTCGCGACGTCGTCGAGCATCGTGGAGGCGAACACCACCCGAGCCAGCTCCATCGGAAGCGTGGCCGGATTTACGGAGGCAGCAACCGTCAACCTGGTGAGCTGCGTGGTGACCGAGGACGCCGCCTTCTTGAGGTCGGCGGGGCTTGCCGAGGCAACATTGCGGACCAGTTCGAGTCCCTTGTTGAGTGCGTAGTCGGGGATGTCCTCCGGTGTCAGATTCAGCAAGGGCACGATCGCGGCGATCGCCTTCGACTTGCCGGACAGCGAGCAGATCGAGTCGTTGGGCGCACAGAAACTCGCGACCCGCTCGGAGAGCACCCCCATACCTTTGTCGCGGGTGCCGAGGACGCCCTGGCCGGTGACGTTGGGGCCGATCATCGTCTCAGCCGTAGGTGCGAGCTTCACCGGATTCGTTGTTGCCGCATCCGCTTCGGGATCAGGGGTCGAGGGGGAACGCGACGGATCGGCGAGCAGGACACCCGCCAGGATGCGCGACGGATCGACAACGCCCTGACGGTTTCCGACTGCGGACAGGAAGTCGCCGGCAATGACGGCGCCTTGCGAGTATCCGAGAATGACGAACTTCGACAAGGGGCACGCCTTGGCGAGCTGTCCGGCGCGAGCCTCCAAAGCTGCTAGACCTTCAGCGCGAGACTCCTTGAGAGTGACCGAGTTTCCCGTCACCACTCCAGCGACGGGGCCCCCGACCTGCGCGACGTACGGGATCTGTTCGGACACAACCCGGATCTCCCGAGCTTTCGCACGAGGTGTCGAAGACGGGGTCGACGGCTTGGACGTCGATGAGGAACCCGAGGAGGTAGTGGGCGAAGCTTTCGTGGTAGTGGTCGTGGTGCTCGTGGAAGGCACGGTCACGACAGATGAAGCGCCAGAGGACAATTCCTGCTCTACCGGACCGGTGATCTGGGCGAGCATCCCCGGCACTGTCTTCCGATCTGCACCCTCATTCGTCTCCCACGTCCCCGGAGCCGCCAGCTGGATGACATCGCCACAATCGCTGGTGTCCACGGACGGGGTTTCAGCCACGGCGAAGGCAGGTGAACCACCTGCCAGAAACATCGCCACGACCGCAGCCACAGCTGCGCTCGTCACCGGCCGCATACGAGTGGAGAACCGAAGTCGGCTCCCCGGTACGTCAGTCGAATTCATAGATACTCGTTCCTTCTTCTCAACCACCACGGGATTCAGCAGAGTCGTGCTGGTCGCGCGACCCCCGAGGGAAAGCGGCCCCAGGTGTGCGCGGGAGTCGCCAAACGCCACCGCACACCTGGGACACGTATTTGGGTCGGACATCCGGCATGCCCAGAAAGCGCAGAGAGACATAGTCATGACTGCTCATCGACGAAGAACCGACGGAAGAATGCTGAAGCCGTCGGGATGCTGGTATGACCCACGGGGCACACACGGAAGAAGCCTGAAACGGCAATGTTCACACAGACGGCACCGGGTGCTCTAGCGGAGCATCGAACTACGCTCGCGAACAAGGGAATACAGCGCGGGGTGGGTGCACCCACCCGCTCTCCGGGCAGGGGGAGCGAGGCGGGTGCTTCACGGACCGCATCATCGAGCAGCACAGGGGTTGCTAGATGAGGGGCCGAGTTTGAGGCGGTAGAGCCGCGCGCAGGTACAACTAGGTGCCCGGTTCCCACGCACGCGGAAGCTTGTACGGTCGCTACCTGGGTTATGCAAGCGGTATGGGTAATTTGAACAGAGCTGTTCCCCATGGATGCCTCCGGCTGGTTGCGGTTTGAACCAGAACGCATAGGCTCGAAGGCCTGCGGTCTGGGCGCCCTAGTGCGTGTCGCACTGCAGGTTGAAAGGGATCCCAGGGGCGGAACGCGACGCCAATCACAAGTCCGCTTCTGGGGTTTTCTGCACGACAAGGACCGGCACGATTCAAATCGGGCCGGTATTCGTCGTGGAGTCGAGTGTCACGAGCAGGCCGAATGCCGCTCTGTCCGTAAGAAATAGTCAAGACGCCTGCCCCTGCCCGGGAGAAATTGGGCACGCCTGAATACGGCTGTGCCACTCGCGTAGTGCTGCATCTGGAACCGACGTCGACAGGATCCAGGAAACCCCCGGGAGGGAGCGCAAAGGCAGCGTATAGCGAACTGCGTGGTATGTGCAACTCCAACACGCTCCAACCCCCCAGTCTTCGGTTCTAGTCCCTCGTGGCCGCCTCGACCATTGCGTACACCGTAGCATGCAACAATGATCCGCACTAGTTGTGGGTATCACTCCAGGGAGGCGCAAGAATGAGCGAGCAAGCAGGCGATCGAACCCCAGGAGTTGATGAAGTGCCATGGAGTGGAGTGCGCGGCTTTCGGGCTGACAAGCTCCGTGAGTTGCGGACCAAAGCGGGATTCACGCCTGACGAGTTTTCGGTCCGTCTTAAAGTGAGCCGCCAGTCCATTTCTCATTGGGAAACAGGCAGATCAGTGCCACCGCCACCAATGCTCAAGCAGATCGCACAGCTCTTGATGGTGTCCATCGTTGTTCTGGTGCCTATACCGGACAACCAGCTGCGTATGGGGGATTTGCGGGTGCGGGCCGGGCTCACGCAGAAGGAGGCGGCTGAGCTCCTCGACTTGTCGTCCTCGACGCTTGCAGAGATTGAAAAAGGCCAGAAGCCGGTCAATGAACAGCGCGTCAAGGCTATTGCGGCGCTCTACAACGTGGAGAAGTCGTTAGTCGTCGCGGCATGGGAGCGCGGTCGAGCGACACGCGAAGCGCGAGCGCAATCCAAGTAAGAAAGTCCGCAACTGCAATCCGGGCCGGTGCACTGATTGGGATCGAAACCCAGCCCTCTACGGCGTGTCGGGTGCAGTGCGAGACGCATTACTGGCACTGTGGGTGGCGAAGCTGTCACAGCATGCAGTTGTGGGCGAGAGGAGAAGGTGAGATGCCGGCCATCAGTAAAGGTGAGCGTGAGCGCTTGACGACTCGGGTCCCGGCCGCTGTACATGCCGAACTGGAACGCCGGCGGTTAGCGGCCGGCGTGAGTTCCGAGAGTCAGTACTTGGCGGATCTACTCTCGATCTTGACCGGCCACAAGGAGCTTGTCGTGGAACTTGATCAGGAGGTATTGCCACTGACTGCGTAACGGGAACTCTTCTCCCGCAGGAGAATACGAGATAATTTCACACGTTTTGCAGTTGCACGAAACCCCCTAGAAATCGAAAATCCCCCGGCGGGCAGGCCGAGGGTTTCGAAGTGGGTGAGATTCGAGTTTGCCGCTCGTCTCTCGGTCGTGCGATTGCGCTTCCCCGAAGGGACTGTCTTGCGTGACAGGTCTCAGGGTACATCGCGTCCTGATGCAAAATCCATAACCGATTTATCGCGTGTCTCAGCGATGGAGCACACGCCCGCACCCATACAGCGCCCGTACTGCGGCAGCAGCCCTACGCGACGCCGCTACGGAACCGCTCGTACACCGCGCAGAATGCAGGGGCACCTGTACGGGCACCAATGCCATGCCCTTACCCCGATGCTGCTCAAAACGCTCGGCAAGGAAGCCGCATGCCGACGCTATTGCAAGGTCGCACTCGAGCTCGAAGACGGCGCATACGGCGGCATCGCTCGATGGCGAGGCGCCCAACACTGGGTCGAGATCGTCGTTCGGTGCGCGTTCACCACTGAATACACGCGGATTCGACCGATCCTTGTTCAGACCTCTGGCGGGGGAATCAGCCTCAAGTCCCTATTGGCAGTTGCCACCGTCATGGCCGAAGCCGCCGATTTCGACACCGGCCGCAACTCACGCATGACCGTGGAAACCATCGCCGAACGCATCAAGGGCGGCGAACGCACAGTCCAACGAGCACGCCAAGCCCTCAAGCTGCTGCGCGTGGCCACAGAAGTGCTTCGCGGCCGACTCCGCACCAAGGACGAGCGGTATGCCTCATGGAGGTTCAACGACAAGGCCCGCGGCTGGGCCTCCGTATGGGCATTGCACCCGAGCAAGCCTGTGGATAAAACCCGCATCATCGTCGCAGGATCCATACAAATGGCACCCCACCCGCGTAGCGGTCACTTTAAGAGCTTTTCCTCTCGTAGAGAGGTTCTTAATACAAAACGATCTGTGGATAAACGAGCCGCTTCGCGGCGCAAGGGGTCCAAGGTGGAGGCCGAGAAGGCCGAAGGCGTCCGGAAGGGCCTGTTGCTCGCATCCAAATGGCTCAGCAATCCACGAACTCCCGTCTGGGCGCGGCGGCACACCCCCCGAGGATGGGCACCCGCACTGACCGAACTAGCCGCACACGGTTGGACGGCCGCGGATCTCAACGACACGATCGACGCCTGGAGCAAGGCCACGCGGATGGCACCAGCCCCGAAGCACCCCATCGCGTTCATCCGATGGCTCATGAAGCAACAGGATCTCGCCTTCGCGCCACACGTTCTCGCCCAGATAGCCGCTGACCAGCAAAAAGCCGAACGCGAACGACAGGCAGCAGCGTTCAAGGCGGACCGCGGACGGTACGCAACCGCAGCGCCCGCGGACTCCCCCGGCCGCCGGGCTGCGATGGCTGCCGTTCCCAATGCTGCCGCGGTCCGTCGTCGCCGGCAGATCATCGAGCGGCGTGCTGCCGCCGACGCGAGGGCAGAGCTGTGTGCGAAACAACGTGGCGCTGAAAACAATTGGGGTCACGGCCGATGAAAGCATTCAACGTCATTCGGGAGATCCCACTGGCGATGTGTGCTCCGGGCTTTCTGTGGGGTCAGGATCAAAAGACTCCCCGGCGATCACCATTTCGATGAAGGCAAGGACAGGAGCTCCACCCTGGCGAACCACCGAACCTGTGCAATCGACCACGGTCCAACCACCTTCGACGCGGCGGAGGCGAACTCCCGTCACCTCAGCTCGTTCGCGACCTTCGACAAAGATGCTCTGAACAGCTTGGAAGATGCGAACCACATCGTCGGGATGAGGCGTATCGCGATCGTCCACCGTTCCCTTCCACTGGATTCCTGGAGGAGGGTCCGTCATCCACATCATCAACCGAGCCTTGTGCAGATCGAGGACACACATCGGATGCCGATCTTGAAGCGCCGTGACAGCGGACAAGGCCGCAGCGTCGAAGCTGGGTGAGGGATGTTGATCATCCCGAACAACGTGGATAACGCCGGTCCATCGGTCGACCGCTGTACTGCGGCGGGACATAGACGTCCAAAGATGGACTGCACGACCGCCAATCTCGATTGTCGCTGCTCCAGACCACTTATCGAGATTGCCTACATTCAGGACTGCCATCATCATCCCGAAGGCGTCCGGGACATGGATGTATCGCAGGACCTCGGGAAACGTAATGCCGTTTCTGTCTACGAGTTCGCGTCCGCCCATTGCTTCCACGACTTTCTCGCCAGCATGGAACATCCGGCGATTTGCATCAAAAACGTAACCGCTTGCCGCTGGTGGGGCACCGAGTTCTTCACCCTCAGCTGCCACTCCTACCGAGACACCGCAGACCGCATCGTGGGGACCGAGTACCGGTACGACCGCTACCAATGCACCGGAGGGCACCCGAAAAGTGTTCACGTCCCCGCTGCGCCCCGTGCTGGCTGCCGCAGCCAGCACCTTCATCTGTTCCTCACGCCGGAGCCCTGGCCAAAGATCCTTCGAGGCTCGTTGAGCTGAAACCCACGCCTTTGGGACCCCGTCGGACTGGATCACCAGCGGAGGGCCATCGAATGTGGTGTCGAGCAACAACCAAGGCATGGCGGAGAACATAACGGAAAGGTCACACAGATCAGAGCTTTAGCAGGGCTAATTACACCCTGGAAGTATCCATTCCGCGCGATTACACCTAATTGCCCAAACTGACCTGCAAGGTTGCAAGACTCTGTGTGGCCCAGGACTTTTTGAATGACTGATTGTTGGACTCCTCACATAACTTGAGATTTGTGTAACGTTTCATCAGTACGCGAATGGATTCCATCACCTCGCTCGCGGCCAACGCCGCACCGGGACACGAGTGCCTGCCATAACCGAAAACAACGTCCGGACGTCCCTTTCGACCAGGATCCTCGTTAGCCGATCGCAGTGCTAACACCACCGTTTCCCCTCGTGGAATGGAATGTTCACCTACCTGAAGATCCGCCAGCGGAAATCGGCGCAACGCATAGTTGACGGGAGCTGCGACTTCGATCGCCTCGTCGACAAGCCTGCTCAGCTCAGCGGTGTTTCCCACAATTGCAAGCACTGGTTCGCGAGGCCGGCGCAGGACATCGGCGAGGACAGCTGAAATCAGCGCTGTCACGTTCTCGAAGCCTCCGATGATGGTGGCGAAAGCCAAGGAGATCAATTCCTCCTCAGTGAGTTTGTCAGTTCCATCCCGCGCCGCGATCCAATCGGAAAGCAGGTCAGGCCCAGGATTCCGCCGCTTGCCCTCGACAGCGGCCATTACGAGCATCAACATCTGCCCTAGGGAGTCCCGAATCCCTGCACCGGCCTCCGATGTATCAATACGGAACATCGGTCGCGCGGCTGCCTGGAAAGCTGGCAATTGATCCTCTGGCAGACCCAGCAACCGCCCGATCACCAGCGCCGGAAAGGGCTCGCACCAGTCCTCGACCAAGTCGATCCAGCCGGAATCCGGAAGCGTCGCGACAAGCTCCTCAGCAGTTTTTCGAACGACTTCTCTTTGCGCCGGAAGTCGGCGGGCAGAAAATGCAGATTGCGCGAGGCTCCGCACCCGGCGATGTCGAGCGCCATCCATATTGAGCAAATTCGCGTCTAGCGCGGGCGGGAGGCTTTGTCCGAGGAAACCTGTTGACGAGTCCGCCTTGTCGGCCGACATCAAATTGTCTGCAAGGAGGCGAGTCACCTGGTTGTACCCCCCAACTATCCACACAGGCGAGCCGTCTGGGTAGTGGGATCGATGCACCCCACCTGAATCGGAGCGCAACCAATGATGCACCGTGGAAACGTCAGGGTTCCCGGAAGCAAACGGGCACATGCCAGAACTCATACCGTTCAGTCTGCCAAGGAAGGTTGCACAGTGCCTCAACCAGAAGATGAACGAATGGTGCAAATAGCGAAGTCCGGTCAGCTCACCGTCTGCATTGATGTCCTGGCGCAAGCGTTCTCCGACGATCCCTTGATGGCTTACATCTGGCCAGACGCAACGAGACGCCGCGCGGCTTTATATCGGTGGTTCGCTATCTCGATTCGAGGCCATCATTTTCATTCAGGTCGAGTCGATTTCACCGGGACGTCAGTGAAAGGCATCGAGGCCGTTGCAGTCTGGGATTCCCCTGGCCAATGGCAGACATCTGCGACATCCACGGTGAGGTCTTTCCCGAAATTGCTGTCGGCGTTGCGTACGAGGATTCCCGCCGCACTTCACGTTCGCAAAACGCTCGACGCGCACCATCCTGACAGGCCTCACTGGTATCTGTCCAACATCGGCACATTGTCATCGGCCCGAGGACAAGGGCTTGCTGGCGCACTACTAGAGCACCAACTTGCAGAATGCGATCGCACTGAAACGCCCGCCTATCTTGTTTGCACGATGGATCGCAATATCGGCCTCTACGAACATTTCGGGTTTACCGTCACCGAAGAGTTTTCGCTTGAGCCCGCCACTCCCCTATGGAGTATGTGGAGGGAACCCGCGCACCAGCGGTGATCAACCTAGCTGTCGGGAACGCCCGGAGTTTCACACGACCAAGCCCGCAGCATGCAACAGCCCGCGTTTCCGCTCATCCATCACAGCTCTACCCCGGCGGAGGGCGAAGATGGAGTGACAGTTTTGGGGCCGTCACGGCGCAATGTCCGCCTGCGATCGTTCGATACGCAGCTGTAGAACACGGCCCGATGCATGCAAACGGCGAACGGTCGGTCAGAGGTTCCACCGGAAACTAGTTTTTTCGAACTTTGCGCTCTCAAAGTTTCGTCCCCGGGAGAAGCGTGATTGCCCTCGTTTTTTGAGCAGAGCCTGGAGCTATCCTGGCGTCCTGATCTCCCCGACCAAGCCTTGTGAAGCACTTGAACAGGCATTTTGCATACGTAGATGCGGATGTCCGTATCTACGGATATCCGCTTAGGGTGGCGACCGAAACGTGGTACAAGTCGGGTATTCACCCCCGCGGCAGCTGGGCCCGCGCAAGCGGGGGCGAGGTGCGGGCTCAGGGACTGAGATGCCTCACTTCGATTTTGCACAGATACGTAGACGCGGCGATGCGGAAATACGGAAATGCGATTATGCGGAAAGTCGTGTACGCTGAAATACGCGTCTCCGCATCTACGGAATAGCGGAGAGGCGCATTTCCGTATTTCAGTGTCTCCGTAGTGATGTGTCACACCATCCGTCTTTGATTTCGACGACTTGAACGCAGCACTTCGGGAATGGTTCGGGGGTCTGCTGCAACCACTCGGAAGGAGTGCAAATGCTTGTATTCACAGTCACGAACCTCAAAGGAGGTTCGACCAAGACCACGACGGCGGCCTACCTGCTGCACGCACTGCACGAGGCCGGCCTGAACGTGTTGGGCGTGGACGCGGACGGCGAGAACGAATCGCTCCTGAACTGGCAAACCCTGGGGGATTGGCCCTTTCCGGTGATCGGAATGCCGGTGAACAACCTGCACAAGCAGCTGCCCGGCATCGCCAACAACAAATACGACGCTGTCGTTATCGATACGCCGCCGATGAAGGAGCAGCGGGGAATCGTGCTCTCGTCGATGCGAATTGCAACCCACGTCATTTGCCCTCTCGCGCCCACCACCATGGAATTCAGCAGGTTGCCCGCAGTTCGGGAACTGCTCGAAGAGGCAAGTGATTTGCGAGGCGACGGAGCAGCAGACCCGATCTTTGCGGTGCTTCTCACTCGCACCATTCCGAACGCCAGTTCGACCGAAGTGTTCCGCGAAATGATCACTGAGGCGGGCGATCGCGTGCTTAAGGCGACAGTAGGCCGGCGAGAACAGTTCGCGCAGGCATTCGGTCTCCCGATCGACAATGCAGCAAACACCGCCTACGGCGATGCGGTAGAAGAGCTCTTGGAAATCGGAAACGAGGATGCGGCATGAGTAACGCCAAGGACCGGATTCGCGCAAGCGCCGAGAGGGCGCAAAGTGCAGCGAAAAGGGTTCCCGAACCAACACCTGGCGTGACCGATGAACGGGAACAGCCCGTTGCGGTGGAAGACGCTCAGGCTGCACCGAGAAAACGCGAGCAAAACGTCGTTCCTCCCTTGCAACGGAGTGTGCGCAAAAACGTGGACTTGTCACCGGACCAGAACGACAGGCTCGGAGACTGGCAGCGCGCCGCAGCCAGAGACTTGGGAGTTGCTCGAGTGACTGCCCAGGAGATTCTTGTCGTTTTGGTTGAACGTCTATTGGCTGACGAAACCCTCAGTAACCGGGTGAAACGTGACGTTCTCGCTCGACGCTGACCCATCTGCGTATTTACGCATATCCGTAGATGCGGATATACGTTAAAGCTGAAAGGAGCCCCACCGGGAGGCAACCCGGCGAGGCCCCAGACCGGGAACCCGTGGAAGACATCTCACGGGGTGTAGGAGTCAAGCCGCGATCGGTAGGGGAGGTGGGAATGCGTGCAGTTCGTCGAAGAGTTCGCGGGTGGTGAGGCAGTGGTGGAGTTGGCCGAGGAATCGGTTGAACAGATGTCGTTGAGCTTGATGGTTCCAATCTCCGCCAGCGCGGCGAGCGTCGAAATGCCGTCTGGCTCCGGGGGATGCTTGGAGGGCGCTGAATGCCCAGATTGTTCCCGCTGCAGCCAGTCTCCGGTTCTTGACGTGCCGGTGCAGGACGAAGGTTTTCTTCCCGCTGGCGCGGGTGATCGGGGCGGCGCCGGCGTACGCCTTGAGGCCGCGGGCGGTGACGAATCGGGTGCGGTCGTCACCGATCTCGGCGAGTACTCGGGCTCCGGCGAGTGTGCCGAGCCCGGGGAAGCTGGTGATGATCTTCGCATCCGGGTGCTCGGCGAAGAGCACGCTGACGTGTTCGGCGAGGGTCTCGGCAGCTGCGCAGGCGGCATCGAATTGCTGCAGCAACGTCATCAGGCTGATTCCCATCGCCGCTTCGATTTGCGGTGGCTGGCGAAGCTCCGGGGCGCGCATGATGCCCCGCAACCGTTCGACGTCGCGGTCGATGTATCGGGAACGTCCGGCCCTCTTGAGCGCCGCCCGAAGTTGGGGCCGGGTCAACGCGGCAGCTGCGGTCGGAGTCGGAGCGGCAGCGAGCACGCTGCGGGCATCGGGGCGGGTCAATCCGTCTTCGAGAGACTGAAACGCGACCAGAGCTGCTGGGTAGTACTCCTTGAGGAGCGAGCGGATCTCGTTTTGGAAGCGTTGCCGAGACCAGACGGCGTCCTGTTGGGCGCGGGCAAGAACCCGAATGGCCAGCGCAGTGTCGGTGTCGGCCGGCAACGGACGGTGTGCGCCGGCGTCGGTGCGCACGATGTTCGCCAGCATGACCGCGTCGGCGGAATCGGATTTCGATCCGGACACCGAATGCCGGGACCGGTACCGCGAGGCGGCCAGCGGATTGATCGGGTAGATGACCCGGCCACTCGCACGGAGCGCGGCGATCCACAGGCCGTGATCGGTTTCGATCCCGACCGGGATCAGATCCTGGGCGGTGTCGCCGGCTTCGGCGAACGCCTCGAGCAGTCGGGCGAACCCGACGGCGTCGTTGCTGACGCGTCCGCGGCGCACGACGTCACCCAGGTCGTCGAGGATCGCGAAGTCGTGATGGTTTTCGGCCCAATCGATTCCGCAGTACAGTCCCACCGCGCCTCCCAATGTCGATGTGCAGGTTGCGAACCCGTGTGGTGCACGCGGCGACCTAATTGCAGGACTCGACGGTCCGTCATCTCACCAGCCGTTCGTGACACCAGCGCACCGCAGGGCACTCGATCTGCCGAAGAGCTCACGGCTCGGGAACACAGAAGAAGAGATCACCCCTGCGGCGGGCTCGTACCACGACATCTCACCACGCCAGAAGGTGCACCGCCCGGCGCTGCCTCTCTTCCAGAAGGCGTCGCATGCGCCGGGAAAACCCTGGAGTCCGCCGGGCAGTGCACCCGCAGAAACACCAGAGCAGCGTGAGCGTTACCGCTCCGTCGGTCCGTGCTTCTACACACCAATTAGGAAAAACCCGATCATGAACGACTTTAGCCTCCGGGCTGCCCGCATCCAGCTAGGCGCATTGCTCGCCGCACTGGCACTCGCGATCGTTATTGCGCTCGGCATCACCACCGGCGCATTCGTACTTTCCTTCGCCGTGCAACGTGACCTTGCCAGGCAAGCACTGATCCCCGAAAACCTGACGTGGATTTTCCCGGCGATCGTCGACAGCGCAATCCTCGGCGCCACCATCGCCATCGTCATCATCAGCAAGCTCAAGATGAACCGACGCGACAGAGGCTTCTACATCGCCCTCGCAGTCAGCGTTGTGGTGATCAGCATCCTGGGCAACGCATTCCATGCCTACAACGCAGCCGTCGACGCCCGCCAGTTCGTCGACGGTGGGGGAGACCTCGGATTCATTCCACTCGCCCCGGCCATTGCAGCTGCCCTCGCAATCATCCCGCCGGCCCTGGTCTTGGCGTTCACCCACGGCATCACCGTCCTCGTGAAGGCTGTCGGAATCGCCTACGCCGCATACCGAGAGCTCGTCGATTCCCATGCTCAGAATCTCCAGCCAGTTGCATCAGCGGAGAGCATTACACCAGCGGAAGGCGCTGTACAAGCCGACATTGCCACGGAAGCCGAGGCTAGCGCCGCAAAGACGCAGATCGACGCCCACCGTAGCTTTCACGCTGTCCTTGTATCCGCATCGAGTCGAAACGCAGTCGCGGGCACAGGGGCACTCGCAACCTTGGCGCTGCTGACGGTCCAAGGACCCATCCAGGCGGCCGGTGCAGGCGCGGCCACGGCTGCGGCATGGTGGCTACTGCGCTGGCTTGCACGACCGGCAACGGCAGTCGCTCAGACCTCGGGCGATGAAGAAACCGGCCTCGACTTTGCGCCCGCTTTCGAGACGGTCAGCAGCAGTGATGCAACAGCAACCAGACCGACAGCCACGCCTACACAAAACCTCAGTGCCTTGAAGAAATTCATCGCAAACTCGGATCTGCCGGAAACCGTGAAAGACACCGCAGTCCGGAAGCTCACGAACCTGAACCTCACGTGGGAGATGATCGCTCAGGAGTCGAAGCCACCAGTTGCGATATCGACAGCATGGCGTCGCTACCAGCAGTTCGAAAAAGAGGCCCGTGCAGCAGGATTCACGAGGCCGCCGTTGCCTGACCTTCGGTCTGCCGAGTATCCGCTGGAGAGTGAACTCGTCAACATTTGACCAGGTCTCACCAATAATGTCCGCCCGTCATCACGATCAGTCAGGGCCGATCGCCATCCGGTGTGATCGTGACAAACAGGCAGAAAAACCCTTGGGCACACGAATATTTGCAAATTGGAGAGGCCTCGCGCCTCAGCGGAAAAGCCAGATACATAAACAGAGGTCCTGGCAGTGCTCACTACACCACCAGGACCGAGCCACAGAAAGCCCTGTGACCATGAGCAATACTAATCGCCCCCACATCGGCCGACCCACCGTTAATACCGCACGAAACACGCAGGCCCGAGCAGTGCGAACACGAGAAGCGATCGTCTCCGCCGCCGCACACCATTTCGATGCTGACGGCTACGGCGCAACTAGTATGAACGCCCTCCTCGCGTCAGGAACAATCACCAAAGGCGCTATCTACCATCACTTCCCGTCCAAAGAAGCCGTCGCACAACAACTTGTCGCCGACTGGAATCACGCCGTCAACGGATCCATCAGCGAGGCAATCGGCACAGGGAGGCCGGCAGTCGACCAACTGACGGCGATCTTCACCTCCCTTGGTGACGGGATCGCCGCGGGTACCAACCTGCGTGCCGGAATGAAGCTCACTCTCGAACCCACCATCGACAACGGGGCAGCGTTCGCACACTGGGTCGATACTCTTAGCGACATCGTCGACACCGCCATCGCAGACGGTGAACTCCCCGACACCCCCGCTGCACACCGACTTGCATGGAACTTGTGCGCCGGCACTGTCGGAGCCGCGCACGCATCAGTGATTCTCCGGGAAGACGTTGGTCTCGGTGATCGAGTCCACGATGTGGTCAGCGCGCACCTGGCCGCATTCTCTGAGGGGACACCTAGCGAACCTCGCTTGTCGAGCTGAAGCTAGCAACTGAAGTTCGGAAACAAGCCGGACCTGGCTTCGTCGTCGCATATCTACTCGGATGTGATTTGGATACAGTGGATGCACATACGTTCCGGTCAGGAGTGAAGTTCGCTCCTGACCGGAACTGGAAAGGGAGCATCCATGGACAGGTCCACGACAGACCGAGGCGACGAATCCCTCGCCGCCGAAGCGGGGAAGGGGGCGAACTGGAAACGCAAGAGGGAAAGTTTCAGCTGCACCAAAGAAATCTGGGACCACGCCAAGACAGCATGGAGCGTGGTGCGCAGCGACTATCCGGCATGGACGGAATGGTTGGAAGCAGCATTGAGGGAAAAAGCAGCTTCAGTGCAAACCCAGCTGACTCCGGGTGACGATTCTCCTCTACCGCGGGCGCCATCACGACTGCCAACCGGGCGACGTGAGCCCGCTCTCGAACCCGTCGACCGCGAGCGCAGGTCCTTCACCTGTGCGCCGGCTGTCTGGTCCGATGCCCGCGCTGCCTGGTGGGCTCAGAGTCCGGACTATCCGTCGTGGTCGGACTGGGTCGAAGAAGCAATCGTCGAAAAGACCAAGAAATCCGACAAGAGCACCACTACCACCACACACTGATCGAGAACAGGATCCCTGTCATGGCGAAACAACCACTACCCCCTCCCGTAGTGCCTCCGTGGATGCAGCAACCCACACCGGCCGCTGAGACTCCCACAGACACGTCAGGTCCTCGGTACCAAGACCTCGATGCGTTCATCAGCGAGGTGACCTCGCCGATCGACTTCGTCGAGGAAGTGAGCCAGCCGTCCGACGCTACAGACGAGCAGCCGCTTATCTCAGACGACGCGTCGAAGGCACCTACACCCGCCTCGCCACCATCCGGTAAGAGCGCACTCATGATGCCGACAGGAGTTTCACCGTCAGCGGTCTGGGCGACCTCCAACGCGGCAGACGTCTTCTCCTCTCACAGCTCAGGCGAAGCGAAATACCGCGCAGCGAGTAGTAGTAACGAGACGAACTGGCGAGTCGACAGAACACAGGCGATAGCCGAATCCGGTTGGCGGCGCTGGTTGTTCTTCGCATCAGCGAAGACCGTGAACCTGGGGGAGAACCCCGCAGACATCGCGCACCGTGAACTCACCCGCCGATTGCAGCGACCGATCGATGCCGATTTCAAACTCGGTATCGTCCAACTCAAGGGAGGTGCAGCGAAAACGACGACCGCCATCGGCGTCGGAAATGCCTTCGCTGAGGTACGCACCGATGCAGTACTTGCCGTCGACGTCAATCCCGATCGTGGAAACCTTGCACGCCGCACCACATCCCGCACCGACGGAAGCGTATTCACCCTTCTCGATGCGCCCCGCCCACAACGCGTGCACGAAATCCGCACACACACCAACCAGACGCCGGCGGGACTGGAAATCCTTGCCTCCGCGCAAGACCCAGCGACTGCACAGTCCTTCTCCGCCGCCGACTACGACCAGATCCTCGATGTCGTCAAAGACTTCTATTCTCTGATCATCGCGGACTGCGGAACGAACATCACCCATCCTGCGACACAGGCCGTGCTCGCTCATTCCGATGCGCTGATCATTCCGCTCGACGCCAAACAGGATTCTGCGGATGAAGCAGTCGCCGCGATCGACTACCTGCACAGTGCCTACGCCAAAGATCCCGACACCAACCTCCCCGTCACGGATGAGAACGGGCATCGTCGTTGGCTCTACCGGCATCTCCTCGCACGCACCATTGTGGTCGTCTCGCATCAACGCCCCGGCAAACGTCCGTTCGACGTCGACAAGTCCCTTGCCTGGTTCCAGGAACGGGTACACGAGGTCCATGTCATTCCCTACGATCCGCATCTCGAGGAAAGTGCCGAAATCTTTCCCGATCGTCTAAACCCCGCCACCACCTCGGCATATCGAGGGTTGGCGGCGAAAGTCGCCGATCTCTTTCCTGTCCACTCGCGGGCGTTGACTCGTGTCGGCTGACCTCGGTGACGGTGCGTCTCCGGTCATCGAAGAGGTTGCCGACGACAGCGGGCTGCGTTGGATGGGGCGACTGTTCGCATCCACCATTTCCGGCGTCACCCCGCAGTCTGTTGGGACCATTGCTGCGCAGCACGAGCACGACCCGGACTGGGTCAAGCTCGCCATGCGAGACGAGGACCGCCGTGTCATTGCAGCTCTGAGTTCACATCTTCCCCTCACCCTCGCACAAGGTGCGGCCCGTTTCGTAGACGAGGACGCCGGATACCAGTTGGCTTTACGGACACGAGTACTCGAACACCTCGCCGTCCATCCGTCACATCGAGGACGCGGTTACGCGCGGGCGCTCTTAGCGAGGGCAGAGGAGCTTCATCGCGGCCAAACCGACGTCGATCTGTGGTTCGGGTTTCTCGACGAACGCGAACGCGGTGCCGCGGCCTTCTACGACGAATTGGGTTTCATCAGAGTTGAAACGCCCGCCGAACTTCCCGCTCCGGCACATGTTCTCGAACACGCCACGCTCGTTCGGCGAGGACAGTGGTTTTACAAACTGCTCATCGCACCCAGTCCGACCACGTAGAACACCGCGATTGTCAGCGGGTGTGTGTCGGTGGACCGCGGTAGAAATTCACAGTGCGGAGTATCAAGTTCGACTCGCAGAGTGCTCGCTGATCCGGTGAACGCCTGCGCCACAGGCACGTAGGAGCGTCATGGAAATCTTGCTGGTCTATCCGATCGTGGCTGCCGGCGTTGCTGTGCTGGTCCTGATCGTCAAGCGCCGAGAGCGTGCCATCCGGCGCGCCACGCCGCCGTGGGTGTACTGGCAACGAGGCCAGTACGTCACCGACCTCAACGCCCGCCGCACCAGACGGAACCGCACAGCTGTCGGCGCAGTGCTCGGTATCGCCATCGTGGCACCGCTGATGGCGCTCGCGGGCTTCGCCGGCACCGCACAACGAACCCGCCGACACTGACCATTCGCTTGTAACCCAGGGGGACTAGATGAATCACGGCATCGCAACTTTGGAGCACGAGGATTACGTGCACCGTGTAGAGGAGCTTTCGCGCGCAGCCGGCCGAAGCGCTCCACCTAACGTCGAATTCGGTGCGATCAAGAAAGACATCTCAGGAAGTTAACAGTCAAGCCGCGAGCACGAGAGGAGGTGGGAAGGCATGGGTTTCGTCGTAGGTTTGTCCGGTTTGCAGGCAGTGGTGGAGTTGTCCGAGGAATTTGTTGAACAAGTGGCGTTTGGCTTCTTGGAGCCAGTCACCTTTGGCTCGGCGCGCGTCGTAGTGCCGCCGCGCTCCGGGCGAGGATTTCAGCGCTGCCATCGCCCAGATCGAACCGGCGGCGGCGAGACGCCGGTTCTTGATGTGCCGGTGCGTAATGACGGTCTTCTTGCCGCTGGCGCGGGTGATCGGCGCGGATCCAGCGAAGGCTTTCAATCCACGAGCGTCGTCGAATTTCGAGCGGTCGTCACCGATCTCGGCGAGCACCCGGGCGCCGACCACTGGCCCCACGCCGGGGAAACTGGTCAGGATCTTCGCGTCCGGGTGTCGGTGAAAAGTCTCGGTAACCGCCTCCGTCAGGTCGGCAACCGCAGTACAGATGGCGTTCAGCTGCCCGAGCAACGCGCTCAGTTGCCGTCCCATCGCTTCTTCGATCATGGCGGGCTGACGGAGGTGCTCGGCGGTGAACACCTCGCGCAGGCGCCCGGCGTCCCGATCGAGATATCGCTGGCGGCCGGCTTTGGCCATCAACTTTCGCAATCGGGCCGGAGTCAATGTGGCCGCCTGGGCAGGGGTGGGAGCAGCGGTGAGGATCATCCGGGCATCGGCTCGGGTGATGCCGCCTTCGAGACCGGCGAAGGCTTCCAACGCTGCCGGGTAGAACTCCTTGAGCAGCGCGATGACCCGGTTGGTGACCTGTTGCCTGTTCCAGATCGTGTCCTGCTGCGCGCGAGCGAGCACCCGCACACTCTGGGCCAGCTCGGAATCATTCGATCGTGGGCGATGCTCGGGCAGGTCGGTGCGCAGGATATTCGCCAAGGTGCGGGCATCGACCGCATCGGACTTCGCTCCGGAGACGACATGCCTGGACCGGTAACGCGAGGCCGCGAGCGGATTGATCGGGTAGACCTGCCTTCCCGAGGCGGTCAACGCCGCGACCCACAGACCGTGATCGGTCTCGATGGCCACCGGCACCGGCTCGTGCGGGTCCTCACCGGCGTCGGCGAGCATGGCCAACAAGGCCTCGAATCCCGAGGCGGTGTTCTCGACCCTGCCGCCGGCCACCAGGCGGCCCGTGTGGTCGACGACCGCGATGTCGTGATGATCAGTGGCCCAATCGATTCCACAGAACAAACTCATTCGTTCCCTCCGTCTGCTCGATACGATGCCCGGCACCGGGCAGGGGCCACGCGGCACCCTAATCGCAGGACTCGACGGTCCGTCATCTCAGTAGCCGTCCGTGACTCCAGCACACCGCAGGACCCCCAGTGCTTTCCGAAGAGCTCTACGGCTCGGGAGAACTCATACCGGGGTGAACCCTGCGGTCGGCAGGGGCAACGCCATCACACCACCGAACACCAGATCACTGCTACCGGGGCGCACCGTTCTTTCGTGAGACATCGAATGTCCGGGCAACAACAGGCGTCGCCCCGACAGCAGCACCAGAACACAAACTGTCCCTATACGGGGTCAGCTCCTATCCCAACTACCGATTAGGGCAACCGGTATGGGCGCTGCGCCGGAGCCAGAGCATCAAGATCGACCCTGGGCGGATAGCAAGCGCCGACAAATACGGAAACGAACACTCCCAAGTGATGCTCGCCCGAGCCTTGTTGTCGTTGACCCACCGTAGCTGGCCATTTCTCGTTGGCCTTGTCCCCTCAGTCGTGTGTGCTGCGGCAGCGATCGGGCTCCTGCTATCATATCGGCCCACAGAGTCAGTAGCGTCGAGCTCAGAGCTTCTTTCGATTCATCCACTCGTCATTCCACTGATATGCGCTGCTGTGTTCTTATATGTTCTCGCGGCCTGGGTCGATGACCGCATCAGAGACCGCAACGTCGCGAGCCTCGTCGGTAAAGATGCTGTGGTGCAATGGATTCGTTCATCCGCACCCATGTGGGAGCGCCGGTCGCGAATCATAGCTGTCGGCGGAACGCCGACCATTCGACGTGCTACACACCCGGTTCCGAGACCCCGCACAGAATTGAGCTGGCAGGCGACGATCGCAGTCATTGCCGTGATCTGGACGGTGCTGTACGCGAATGCGACAGTGGGTGCGATCGGTCAACTCATCGAATCGAGGGTCAGCCCGGACGACACCTCCACGACCTGGGCCGCAGTGCTGTCTGTTACGCGCCTGATCGTCAGTGCGGTTCTGGCCGTGGCGATCCTGGTCGTCGTCAAGAACTGGCGCAACCTCACGTGGACGCAACTCGGAATCCCTTATCAGCGGTGGTTGCACGGCAGGTGGGAGCGCACAGAACTGGTCAAGAGTCGGAGGAGAACAACGAGATCCGCATTCGTCGGATTCTTCGTTGCTGTCGGAGCGGCGGCATCGATCAGTTTGATTGTCGGCGGTATGGATGCCGATCAAAACATCGGCTCCGGAAATCTTTTCGTCGCTGTCATCCAGTGCATCCGCGCCGGGATCTTCGAAGAAATCGGCATGATCGCGATTCCGGCTACGCTCGTTCTCTACCGAACACAGATCGACCGGCCAGCCGGAAACAAATGGCCGATCGCAGCGCTTGTCATCGGGTCAGGAATTGCCCGAGCTGTGCCCCACATCTACTACGGCCCAGGCGCATTGGTCTGGGCGTTCACCTGGGGTGCGATCGTGATGATCGTCTTTCTGCGCACCCGGCGCATCCTGCCGATCATTGCCGCACACATCACGTGGGACCTCTGCGTTACCGCGATACTTCAGTTGTAGTCGGAAGGCACGAAGGACGAGTGGACAGCGTCAGGATCGACTACGCGCACTGTCCGCAGGATTGGCAACGGTCACTGGACGCTGGAGCGCGTCTCAAAGTGGTGAGGCGAAAAATATTGGTTCTCAGTACCATCGGGGACATCACAGCGACACCAACTCAAGTACCGCTCAGGCAAGGATGATGACGATGCCCTCTATTCCCAGTATCGAACCCGTAGAGCACTGGTATGCAAAGCTGAGAGAAATCAAGAATGCACGCAACACTTGGATCGAAATCATCGGCTGGGAAAGAAATTACGACCAGGACAACAAGCCTGTCGTCTATGCGTGGCTCAATGCCAACCCGCCCGTTCGGAGCGACAAGTTAAGCAATGTCTTGAGCACCCATACGATCGAGGAGTATGAGCGGTTGACTCCGGACAAGCTCGCCAAAACAACAGGATTCAACAAATTCGTCTGGGGTCGACCTTCACAGCTCATGGCGAAGCTGACTCCGCTTCCTCAGAGCACTGAGTAAAGCGTCCGTAGTCGCACCCGAACAGCATGTGCCGCCGTGGAGGAACCGTGAACCCTGAGAATGTCGATTCACACATACTCGTCACCACAATGCGCGATGCCGTCGCTGAAGCTCGCGCGAAGACCGAGCAGGCTGTCGCGGTCGAACGCGCCATCAGGGAAATGGCTGTGGCGACCTTGGTCAGTCACGGCGAAACCCTCACATCAGCACGCCAAAAAGCCGGTGTGACATGGAGTGAGTCACTTCAGGAATCGTTGCAGCGCAACAGAGTGCAACTGGTCGCGCGAATCAAGAGGCGACTTACGCGTCAAAAGTTCGAGCCGTGGACCGTTGATCGCAACGATCCGGCGGAAAAGCGTAAGTTGGAGCGGCTCAGGGAAATAAGCGAAGCGATCCACCTCATCTGGACGCCGGCTACGGTCTACACCTCGGAGTGGTCAGAAGATTACGAAGTGGCCGGGAGCGCGCATATCGTTCGCTTGCATCAGATACCCCACCCCTTCACCGCGCACCTCAACGCAAGCGGTGCACAATTCGTGAATCATCGCACCGGTGAGCAGATCATCGTCTATTCCCTGGATTCGATCAAAGGTGCCAGGCTCAACGATCGGGGCGATCGCCCGGAGGACTGGGATCATCGCGGCGCCTTTCGAGTCGACCGGATCTCCGTGGACGGAACACGATCACCTATGACCATGCAGGAGATCGGGTTGCCGGGGGAGTCGAGCAGTTCGGTTACGGCTGGGAACCCCCGCGTCACCCAGCGCACGAGTCGTTCGCCCGCCTCCACGCGGCAATTCACGCCACTTACCGCATCATCGCGCCAAGCAACCTGACCTCGGCAAGTCTCATATGGGCGCTCCACCGCAGGTCTACTTTCGGTAAACCGGAGAAGCCCGTGGACCTGAGACCCCCTCGTTTTTGGCGCGCGTAGCCCCGGAGTCTTTGCTCCGTCGGCGCTGCTCAGCTGACGGGTAACATTCCCGCATCCCGTTCCGTGCGGGCCAATTCGATATTGGCGTACAGTGCCGATCGCTTCAAACCCGTGTTCCTGCACAATGTTTCGATCTTGAACTGCCCGGTCTCGTACGTCTGCAATAGGTATGCGCGCTCCTCCGGGGTGAGCTTGTGCTGACGGCCTTTCATCTTGCCGGCCGCAGCTGCCGCCGCTACGGCGTCCCTGGTCCTGCTCCGGATGAGGTCTGATTCGAATTCGGCCATCAGGCCGAGGACGCCGATGAACATTTTTCCCATCGGATCGGTCGGGTCGTAGATCTTCCCGTCGATCGACAACGCCACACCCTTGTCCGCCAGCCTCCCCACTGTTTCGTGGAGATCGCCCGCGGACCGAGAGAGTCGATCGAGTTTGGTGACGCAGAAGATGTCGCCTTCACGGGCGGCGTTGATTGCATTGTCGAGTCCGGGCCGCCGAGTCTGCCGGCCGCTGATTCCGTGATCGACATACACCCGATTGCGTGCGATGCCTTCTTTGACGAGAAGGTCGACCTGAATCGACGAATCCTGTGCTGCCGTACTCACACGTGCGTAGCCGATCTTCATTCCGCTCCCGATCTTCGCCGTTCAGACGTCCAGCAGACAAACTGTCCGCTGGAAACTATGCCATACCGGACGAATCCAACGGACATCTAAATCGGACGGAATCGCGAAAATTTCCCCAGATGAATTGCGCGTAGGAGCGCGTTTGAGATCGTCCGGTATGACGGTGGTCAAAACGCACACCCAAACTCGCAGGAGCAATCTGAGAGCGTTTTGGTTCCCTGTGGGTCCATCGGGAATTCAGGCGCCACTTGATCTGGTGGCGCGTCTAGTGGATCGGCTGAATATCGCATCGTTGCAGCTCAATATATTGCCGCCACGGGTTGTCGAGGAGCGCCGCGACATCCAGCGGATTCGGCCGCTGCATGGATTGCTCGGGAAGAGATTGCAAGCCGTCCGCGATGATCCACGCTGTGCCCGTTGCATTGGCGGTTGGATTGCGAAGATCGGTGCGCTTTTCACTGGTTCGAAGAGGGTGGGATGTCGAGTCCGGCTCTGCGAGCGGCTTTCCACAGTATCCGGACCCCGTAGACGCGGTAGTTGTCTTCCCGCAACATCGCCAAGCGCCGGCCGCCCCGGGCATCGCGTACCGACCTCGTCGATGGTGATCGCGACTTGGCGGCGTAGTAACTGCTCGGAGCGATCTGCAGTGTCCTGCAGATGGGCTCGACCCCGAGTGGGCGTCCTGCGACGATGTCGTCGCGGTTGGCGTCGATGAACGCGGTCACCTTTTGTGCTGGCGGTCGAGTTCCGCCCCGAAGAAAGACGCTGCACGTTTGAGGATTTCGTTGGCCCGCTTGAGCTCTCGATTCTCTTGTTCCAACTCCCGGATACGGAGAGCTTCCGACGTGCTCACTCCAGGCTTGGTGCCGTCGTCGACGTCGGACTGGCGGACCAACGCTCGCACCGGCTCGAGCCCGAACCCCAGTTGCGAGGCAACCCGCGACGCCGCCCCGTGCTCGGTCCCCAACTCTGCCTGCAGGGCTAGGATCATCCGCACCGCACCAGCTTTCTCCTCCGACGAATAGCGCCGCGTCGTCGGTCTTGCTGACACCCGTTCGTTCGGCATGACTTCAACAGATCAAGGACCTTTCGGCGGAACTCGGGCGGATAACGTCGGGGCATCATGTACCTCTCTCGGGTGCATCAATGCCTGAAGTGAAACAAACGAACTCCGGAAAACTCGGCGCACATCAAAGTCTCCACCGAACTCAGGGCGTTTCAGTATGGGATTGTTTTGACCGACATGGACACTCACCGGCCGGTCGACATTCTCACCGACTGAAAAGCCGGCACCGTCGCCGAGTGGCAGGAATCGTCGACAGAACCGAGCATTTGGCGTCAGAAGACGACTTCACAGTCGGTACTCGGTACGCGTCAGGGGAGGGTTGCGTCGATCCTTCCGGCGTCGATTTGCTCGCGGAGAGTGTCACCGTGGTGTCAATGGCCACGAAGTTCTCCCCGTAGGCGGCCAGTAGTTCTCCCCGCTGGTGGCCACGGGTTCTCCCCGGTGGCGGCCAGTTGTTTTTCCCCACCCGCTTTCTGATTGGGGTTAGCTGAAGGGCTTCACCCCCTTGCCGGTGGTGGCTTCGGTGAGGCGGAAGGAGTCGCCGTCGGTGACGACGACGTGCGCATGGTGCAGGAGCCGGTCAACGGTGGCGGTGGCCAATGTTTTGGGCATGATCTCGTCGAAGCCGCAGGGGTGCAGGTTGCTCGAGACGGCAATCGCTCGGCGTTCGTAGGCAGCGTCGACGAGGCGATAGAATCCTTCGGCGGCGTCTTCAGAGACCGGGAGCAGACCGATGTCGTCGACGATGATCAGGTCGGAGCGGATGATCCTCGTCAGGGCTCGGGCGATGGAGTCGTCGGCACGGTGCCGGCGGACCAGGGCACCGAGGTCTTCGATGGTGAACCAAGACACCGCCAGCCCAGCTTCGACTGCGGCCTGCCCGAGTGCCTCGGTGAAGTGAGACTTGCCAGTTCCCGAAGGCCCACAGACGCAGAAACATTCACGCCGCCCGACCCACTCCAGGGTGCGGAGCGCGTCCTGGGTGGCGCGGGGAATCGACGATTTCGTTTCGTCCCAGTCGCCGAAGGTCTTGCCGGTAGGGAAACCCGCGCGTTTGCGGCGAGTGTGCAGGTTCGCCCGGTCCCGGCCGGCGGCTTCCTCAGCGAGGAGAACCCGCACGACTTCGGCGGGGTCCCAGCGTTGGGCTTTCGCGGTCGGGATGATATCGCTCAAGGACCTGCGGATATGGGGCAGTTTCAGGCGTTTAGTCAGGTCGATCGCCTCGGCCAACGGGTCGCCGTTAGCGCTGGTAACAGTGCGCAAAGGGGTGCTCATCAGGCGTCATCGCTTTCATCGTCAGTAGTGGCTGGGCTGGCCGGCGCTGGTGTCTGGCCGAAGGTGGACCAGGCGGCGGTGCCCGGTTGCAGAGTGTGGTTCTCGCTGCGACGGACCGGATCAGCGTGTTCGTGGGTGACTTGGTAGTCGAGGATCGAGATCAGGTCCCGATCGGCGAACCGGCCGGTCATCGCCGCCGTCCCCAACGCTCTGTCGACTGCGTCCGGGGAGTGCAGCTTCGAAAGGTCCACGGCCTCGGCCATCTTCGCCCTGATGCGGCGCGCTCCCGCGGCGGCAGCCTCGACCAGCCAGCTGTTGGCACCCTGGCCCAACTGTAGGAAGGCGAGCTCGGCGGCGGTACGAGGCTTGGGCACCCGGTCGGCGGCGTCGCGGTCTGGGCGGGGTGGGTAGTGGTCGTTGTCGAGGACCGGTGAACCGGGTTGGCCGCGGCGGTGCCGCGCGACTTCGACTGCACCGCCATCATTGTCGACGGCGGTCACGATCAGCTCCTCACCATGGAAGCGGGCCCAGACCCGAGTGTCGATCAACGTGTGCGGCACCGAATACCGCACCCCTTCCACCGAGATCGTCGACTCCCAGTTCACCCGCCGGGTAGTGCCGAACACCGCGGTGAACGGAGATTTCGGCAGCGGATGCAGCCGCTGCAACTCTTCGGCCAGCCGCTCGACCGGCCGCCGCCGAGTAGAGCTGTGGACGCGGGTGTTGACGTCGGTGCAGAACTGCCGGCAAGCCGACTCGAGCTCACCGAAAGAGTGATACTGCTCGCGCAGGTTCACCTCCTTCGGCAACAGGTCGGCTTTGGCGATCCGCACCGTCGCCTCACTTCCTCCCTTCGACTCCGGATCAGCAGGTAAACACGTCCGCAGCGTCGTGCCGTAATGCCGTGCCACCTCCACGATCTCCGGATTGCGGACCGCGATCCCGGCCACGTGATCGATCGTCGCGGTCTTCTCGTTGTCGGTGAGGACATAGACCGGAACCCCGCCCAAGCGGCGGAATGTCGCATCCAAACACGCCGCCACCGTCGGCAATGTCTTGTCCCAGATCGGGATCACCACCCGAAATCGCGACCACGCCAACCATGCGCAGAACAACGTCGTCTTCCGGCCGGAAATCGTTGGCCCGTCACCGAAGTCGTACTGTAACCACAGCCCAGGTTCGGTTACCCACGGCCGATACACTCGCCGCCGACCAGCCCGAAACTGGGCCTTCGCCTCCGCGACCGTCCGGCGCGTGGTCCGCTCACCGCCGGTGAACCCCAGCGCGACGATCCGTTCGTGGATGACATCCGCGCGGACCTTGCCCTGCGAGCGGACCACCAACTCCTCGATCTTCGGCAGAAAGTCGTCGATCGCCCGCGCTCGATGCCGCCGGCGGTCCGGCGGCTGCCCCGCAGCGCGCATCTGCACATACCGGGCCACCGTGTGGTGATCACACCCAGCCAGCTCCGCCGCCGCCCGA
>NZ_CP017304.1:0-339489 GCF_001942025.1 Rhodococcus sp. YL-1
CCTTCGGGGCCGTAGCTCCGGGCTGCGCCCGGAACCGGAAGGGCGCGGGCGGCAAGCCGCCCTGATGACGGAAGTCCTACGCGCTGCGCGCCGGACTCGTGGCTGCTTTTCGTTGTGGCAAAAAAGATTCCAAGAGAAGGCGCGCACAAAAAATGTGTGCGCTGTTTCGGTTGCGGCGCAATCGAAAGTGGTGGTGCCATCCTTTGGCTGATCGGGACGGCACCACCGAATCGTTATCTTCCGGTTCGAGTGCTCGCTGTTACCGCCGCCGTGCGCAGTTGGTCCCAGAGTGCCGGATTCATTCCGAAGTCGAGTGCGCGCTCGAACAACTGCCCGAAGGAATGAGCCGGATCGAGAGTGCGCCCCACGATGAGGGCCTCGCGAGAAAGCGCCGCATGACGCGCCACCCAATGGAATATCGCGCCGATGATGATCACCGGACCGGCAAGGTTGGCGGGCAGTAGTGCCCCTACTTGCCGCAACATCTCAGCGGCGGCATCGGCGTTCTTGTCCGTCACATGTACGAACAACAGATCACGGACAGTCACATCGTGCATCGCGGCCGCGATAAGCGCTGCATGTTCGTCCGTGACGACGATTCCCCCGTCATTCTTTGCACGACCGATATACGGCGCTAATCCACTGGTGAACGCGAGTTCGGCTGCCCCGCGTGGATCCATGGCCGCCAATTTCACTCGCTGCTGATCGAAACCTTGCGCGACCGTTGCGGCGCGCTCTGCGCCGAACTGAGCTGGTTCGAAAGCTGCGCGCATCTGCGCACGAGTCTGCAGCGTGGCCACGCCGAGTGACTGCGCCTCCAACACGATCGGATGCGACCGCAAATCCATCTGGTCACCGGCCTGCAACGCGAGCGATCCGACGCCGTGCCACCGGCGAACGACACCCTCGGTGAAGACGTACACCGGTGTAACCGCATCCGGTCGGAACTGCTCGAACACCTCACCCACAGCATCGCCACGCTCAACCGGCCCGAACACCACTACCAACATTTCGCGGCACTGGGCGAACGGAGTGGCGCCCTCCAGATTCGCCAGAACTCGCGCCGACTCGACATCAGTCAGCTTGATCATCGCAACCGGCATCGGCTCGAGATCGAGGGCGATCACAACCACCTCATCGACAGGAATATGACCGCCGAGCGCAACAGCACCGGCAACGCAATCGGACGGCGAAGACAAACGAAAAGTACTCACAGGTAACCCCTTTGGGTCGTGGGGGTGCGCTGGTGAGGCGCACCGGACTAGGACAACACCGATGACACTGCCACATGCCTCCGACAAAAAGAGCCATGAACGGCGGTGAAATGCCGCCTGCCCTCGCCGTGCCGGGGGCAGGGCGAGACGCGAGAAAGGCCCTGGTCCAGAGGGTGCGGACCAGGGCCTTCCCCGCGTCTGCGGGGATCGGGGTTTAGGCGATCGCGGCGACGACGTCCGCACTATTCGTCACCAAGGCAGCGTGACCCTCCCTGATCGCTCGGTGACACCCTTCGGAGGCGGCCGAGGTCACCGGACCTGGTACCGCCAGCGCGGGTCGGCCGAGCTTGGACGCCCACGTCAAAATGTCACGAGAACCGCCGCGCCAACCGGTCTCTACAACCACCGACGCCTGAGACAGGGCGGCGATCAAGCGATTCAGCGCGAGCGAACGATGCCGAGAGGGGACCGAGTGTGTGGGCGGGTACTCACTGACCACAAGGCCGCCATGCTCCGAGATGTCTCGGAACATTCGCTCATGTGCAGCGGGATGAGCCCGGTCGATGCTTGCTGCTGTGACTGCGATCGTCGCACCGCCCACTGCCAAGGCAGCACGATGTGCGGCAGAAGCAATTCCGAAGGATCCTGTCGAAACGACAGTCCAACCCGTAGCGGACAGGTCACCGGCAATCTCGGAGGTCACATGTTCGCCGTATGCCGTCGACGCCCGGCTTCCCGCGATCGCGATCATGCCCCGATCGGAGTGCAGGGAACCAGTGCCGAGGACCCAGAGTCCAAGAGGGCTCACATCATCCCCGTCTGCGCCGGTGAGGGCGCTAAATCGTTCGCGTGGCCACTCTGCGTCGTCGGGAGTGACGAACCGCCCGCCGAGATGCTCTGTGGCCTCGAGGAACTGCGCGGCCCGATCGCCTCGCCGTAGATCCTCAGATCCCAGAGGCAATCCCTCGACGGGCACTCGGTCCCTAACAGCTGCTGCAGCCTCTTCGACTCCGAGCTCCTCGACCAAAGCGACCAACGCCGCGGATGGCCCGTCCGAGACCACGGACAAAAATGCCCACGCCTCACGCCTGCTATCGGAAATTGCACTATCGACACTCGGTACTGAAACAAACACCACGACAGATCCCCTTTGAGTGGGCACAAGGTGAGCTGGTCATGCTCACCGAAGACGAACTAGGACAGCACAAACACTAATCGACAGCACCGACGGAATTGGTCTGAAACGCCACTGCCCCTCGCCGTGCCGGGGGCAGGGCGAGACATGGAAGAAGGCCTGGTCGCGCGGTTGCGCGACCAGGCCTGATCCATGGGTGGTGGCCGGCGAATCCTCGGGATGGCGCAGGCTCCGCTATATCGCAGCGACGCTCTCCGCTGTCATTGCTCCGACCGCAGTGCGCACTAGTAGCGAATTGGTTCCCTGTGCCTGTGCGATCCACTCCGACTGTTCACTCTCATTGAGTGACAACCATTCTCGCGACGTCAACACCGAGCAGTCGAGTGCTGCAACAACCGTGAGTGGTGTGAGAAGCCTCCAAGCGGCTAAACGATAAACATCGGCGAACTGTGCATTGACCGGAGGCCACTGCGCATCTGGGTACAACCTCGAAAAGGACTGCGCTGCAATATCCTCCACTGCCGCAGTAACCGGGTAGTGCCGAGACTGTCGAAACTCTCCGCTGTGGATTTCTGTTCGATGATCACTCATGAGCGGATCTCCTCTGAGGCGGTTCCGGCCGCCGCGGTCTGCGCACCTTCGTCGGGACGTTTATGCCCGCTGAGCTTGTGGTACGGCATGGTGTCAGTCCAACTCCCCCCGACTATGGAAGGAATCGTCACAGACTTTTTGTTGACCCGGACAACCGGGTACCAACCTCCGGACCACTGGACGAGATCGCCCTTCGAGATCGTGTCGGGACCGTAGTTCGTCGCCTTCCCGGATTCGATTTGCTGAGCCCGGACCGCTTCCCAGTAACTGATCTGGTCCTCGCGCTCGGCGATCCTGCTTTCGAGCAGTTCCCGGTAAGCGCCTTGCGCAGGTGGGAATTTCTCGACCTGCTTGGTGTCGCCCAGGACAAACAACGTCCGTTCATGTCCGTCGCGTTCGCGCTGGTCCGCCCGCTGATCGGCGTGCAACTTGTCGATGCGGTTCTTCACCGTCACAGGGCTGTAGCGAGCCTCTGTAGTCGCAGCTGCGGACTCTGCACGTCGTTGCGCTTGCCGTGCATCATTCTGGGCGGAAACTGCCTGACCGAGCCGCCTGTGCGCTGTATCGAGTGCTCGGCGATGGCGCTGTTCGGAATGATGACCGATCTTGATCGGCTCTCCCCCGGGAGGCAGCGCTTCGACCGCGCGATGTTCCGCCTTCCACGCCTGTTCCGCTCTATCCGAGCGGCGTTCCGCCTTCTGCTCAAGTGCAGCGACGCGCTCCGCCTGCCGATCGATGCGATCGGCTTCAACCTCGACCGCCGGCCTAGCTGTGGCATCGATTGAAATCTCGACCTCGAAACCCTGCGCCCGTAAGGCATCTGCCGTCATGTCGATCAAGCGAACACGGGGCGCTCGATCGCGACTCCCCCGCATTCCCCACATCGCAATGCTGCGAAACCACCGCCACCCGTGCGCCCGTAGTACCTCGCCGGAACCGTCACCGCGGGAGGTTCCATCGATCAACGTGCCATCAACCGCGCTGTGCGAAATCGTCAACATGCCAACTCCAAAATAACCGGTAGAGGGAGGATGGTCAGTCCGCCCACACTTCACTAGGACACTGATCATTCTACTGCCTGACCTGCTGATATATGGGAAACTTTCGATGAAAATGCCCCTGCCCCTCACGGTGCCGGGGGCAGCGTGAGGGGCAGGGGCAGGGGGCGGTAGGTTGTGTTCGGAACCCCGCAGTTTCGGCCCTTAGCCGACATGTGTGTGTTGAAGTGGATGAGGGTATTGAAACGGCAGTAGTACAGAGGATGAGGATCCCACCGATGACGCAGCAAGAGCCGTGGCGCAGGATCTCCAACCCTGTTGATTTGCCGGCCTTTAGCGGTGCCGCCGACCTGCGAGTGCTTGATGCAGAGGTTTTCGAATGCATCCTTCGTGACCACCTGATTCCTCGATCCTCAGAGCGAAAGTACAACGCGCACTGGCGAAACTTTTGGAATGTGCTGGCTTTCGACGATGAATTGGCGGATCGGGCGACGGCCATCCTCGAAGACTTCGTGGATCAAGCCAAAGCAGCTCTCGACGCAGGAGAGTTGGATGACAAACAACAAGGCCGCGCCAGGAAATTCATCGACAAATCAGTCATGGCGCTCGACCGAATCGACAAGGCAGAGGATGCGCCTCTGGCCTGGATAGGCGAGCGGGCAGCACAGTTCAACCCGCGATCACGCGAGGTCATAGAAAAGCTCGTCCAAGCCATCGCGGAACACCGCAAGACTTTGGACAACGAAAAACTCTGGCGAGTACTCAGACGCGTGGGACTGGACCCGGACGCACGCTGACCTCTCATTGATCGCGGTTTTCACCACTGTGGGGGCTTTTCCAATACGTCGGTATCGCGACGTTGGGTGGTGTCAGCGCAAAGCCGCGGCGACAGCGATCTGCGAAAGATCCACTGTTGGACCGTCTTCAGCCCAGACTTGAGTCCTACCGACTGCCAGGATCTCGCGAGAAGGCAAGACGCACCACGGCTCGACACGTGAGAGCACCTCGTGAACGAGAACAGTGGCGTGGAACCGTGTCGGTACGGTGGTGACGTCGAGCAACTCACCTCGCCGCCGCAGGTCGGCAGTCGATCGAGCAGTGCCGTTACTGATCACCACTTGCCGAAGTGCAAGACCGCGTAATGCGAGTACTCCGACGACGTGCGGTTCGAGCCAACCTTGTTCGCGCCATGCGGGAAGGATTCCTCGCCCTTTGGGCAGAGAGATTTTCACGATCGCTTCACGTGCATAGTCAGCAGCCTGTTGTGATCGCTCCTGAGTGTCGGCCGGCGGGCGGCACAACTGCAGAAGTCTGGTGTGCGGAATCGCCGCGTTCTGGCGATTGCTGCCCGCCATCCAGCGCTGGACGGTGCGAACGCTGACGCCGGCGGCATGTGCGACGGCAGCCGTATCGACGTGGCCGGCGAGGGTACGCCCGTAGCAGGTCCCCAACATCGTCTCGAGGCGCTTACGCGTCCACCGAGGGGCCGCAGGTGCCATCACGGGCGATCGATCCCCATCTCGTCGATGCGTTCGAATTCCCAGCCGGCGACATACTGCTCGTCGGCATGGTTCGTCATCCACGTGGACACGCCTTCATCGCCGTTCTGCTCGAACGCCGACCACATTGCTTCGACATCGGCAGGGGTGAGTTCGAGTTGGATCTGGCGGTCCCGCTTGTAGGTCTTGCCGGCGGCGCTCGGACCTTGATGGCCACGTATGCGAAGGTGACCACCCCGATTCGCGAGTGCCTTGCCCTTCGGCGTCCCTCGAAAAGATGCCAGCGCAGCTTTGCGGCCGCGCTGTGTCGTGGCCGCTTGCCGCGATTTCTTTGCGAGTTTCTGCAACGTGTCGGCTTTGGGCTTACCGATCCGCTGGCGTCCTTCAGTTGCTACCCACCGCTGAACCGTACGTTGTGTTACCCCAAGATCTTTGGCGGCATCTGCAGTGTTGAGGCCACCTCTCTTGTTGAGTCCATAGGCAGCGAGCAATAGTCCTCGAACGTCCGGAGCTGCTCGCCCGGGTGAGACCGAGGCGCCGCTTCTTCCAGTGAGGGCGCCGAAGATTTTCGACCGGCGGCCAGGATCTTTGTTCGTGTTCTTGCGCGCCATCACTGATCACCGCCCACGGTGTAGTCCGCGGCATTCCAGTCCAAATGGAGTTGGTCTTTTCCTCGGTAGCCCTTACCTGTCAAGAACTCGACCTGATCGGCGAGCAAGGCCGAACCTTCCCATTTGTACTGGCCGAACCCGCGACCCAACGTCTCTTGCTCTCCCGGCCAGGATGCGATCGGATCAGGATTGTTGGAGACGTACAGAACGGTGTCGTTCGAGATGGCAACTGGCCACCTGTCGCTGGCCTTGCCGATCTTCACCACGCGGCGCAGGATATTCGCTCGGGCTTTCGCGATGATGTGATGGCGCCGTTCCGGTGCATAACCCGGCCGGCCCTTCATGAAATCGCTACTGCCGAGCATGCCCAGAGTGCGCGTGTAGACAACCTTGAGTTGATCGCGGGCGAGTTGAGCATCGGGATCGGCAAGGTCCAATGCGGTACGCGCATCGCGGATCCGCTTGTACCAAGGATCGAGAACTCTGCCGTGCTCGTTCCACACGTACGCCTCGATAACTTCCGGCTCGTATCCGAGTTCGTGGGCGTACTGCATGGTCGGCGTTGTGACCCATTTGGGCTCGTTGATCGAAAGCCCTCTCGGGTTCAACGGATTCGGGTACCGCCAGTCCGAGGATTCCGGAATCTCGATCTTCCAGTAACCAGGCAGAGATTTGTCGAATACTGCCCCGCTCTCGTGATGCTGCGGATCTCCGATTCCGAGTTCGAGGCTGGCGATGCCCGCGGCGTGGGATCCGCCTCGGTCATACGCGTGGATAAAGAGATGTTCGGCCTCATCGGCGGTCGGCGGCCGTGACCAGTCGATGTCGGTTTCGGTGTTGCTCATCTGGGAGGGTGGAATTGGTTGTGACGGAGCGAAAACCGTGTCTCGTTCCCGTGAGCGAGTGCTGATCATGAGATCGAATCCGGTCGTGGACGCAGACATTGCCCACGGGAACTTCAACGCATCGGCGAATGTCGCCAACCTCGACGCCAGCACTGCTGGTGTCGGCGCATCAGCGAGGATTGGCATGTCCAATTCGTCCTGGCCCATGGCGGAGACGAACGCGACCCAGACGCCGCGCTCGTCGCCATGCCATACCCGCGTCCACGTACCCAGGCGATCGCCGAGCTTTCCGCCCAGCGACCACCCTTCCTCCAACGCTTCAGTCACGAAAGGGATCCCTGCAGTCAACGAGCGCATTTCTTCAGCGCGCTTGCGTGGATCGTCCCCGAGGGCGCCCGTCTCGATCCCGAACTGACGTGCCATGGCATCGGTGATCCAGATCTGTCCTGGTTCACTCCACCGCTCGTTGACTGCGGTACCGAAATTCTGTGCCCGGATGACCTCTGCGATGTGTCCGACATGGAAGATCGGCCCAGGATCGACTACCTCACCGCTCGGCAGCCACAATCCGTCGACGTCGAGCACCCCAGCCGGGCCGATGAACTTCGGTCGTGCCACAGCAGCGCCGGATGGCGACTTGGACTTGCCGGGAGACAACGACGTCGTACCTGTGCCGTCAATCGGTGCTGCGCTCGAAACCGAATGTGCAGAAAGATCAGTGGATTGTGCTGACACCGGCGACGCGTTTTGCACCGGATTTCCGCTATGGACGCTTGAATGTAGAAGGGCGGCACGCTTTTCCGATGTACTTCCGAGCCAGCACGGAACGTGCATCGCGTTTCCGTCGAAGGTGAAAGGCGCAAGCTCGCCACACACCAGGCAAGCCTGGGCCGGTGACATCGGTTGAGCGACTGCCTTGTGGCCGTCGGCATCGTAATAGCTACCCACCTGGAACTCCTCCGAAATAGCAGGGCTGGTCAGGCTCTGCACGTGCTTGGACACTGTGGACTGTATGTCATCGCTACGACCATCCGGCCCCATCGCCAGCAGATCGACAAGGTCCAGCGGCCGATCCGGAGATACAGAACCACCAGAATCGGGATCATCGATCCCCGGCCCGCCATCCCCGATCGGGCTGCCACCACCGTCAGGGCCGGAACCATCGATGCCATCGATATCGTCATCGCCGAGGTGCTCGCCGATCACCTTCCACAACCGCAGCGCAGTCAACCTCTGACGTCGATCTTCACAATGAATGGTGCGCTGAACCGTGTACCTGGGTGTTTTACCTGCGCGTTCCTCGCCGATCAGGATTCCCTCGTCGTACAACGCACGTAGCGCCGTACCTCGATCGATTTGCGGCGCATCCGACATCGACTGTGCTGCCGATTTGAGTACCTGCTCGAGCGCTGTCGATTCCACGAGCAACTGCGCTTCGCCGTCCCGCGGAGTCGGATCCGTCAGCACATAGCCGAGCCGGATTCCGCGAGCATCCTCGCGGTACTTCTTCACGTCCTGAAACTCGCCGACGAGAGTTCGCTTCCAACCCAAACGCCCAGCCAACGGCCGTCCCGGAGCCTCACCGGTACGCACATCGTCGACGTACGCCAACCCGGTTCGCAGAGCATGCGCAATCAACTCTCGCACCCGGGCACCTGTACGGGAAGGAAGATCCGGATCAGCTGCTGCAGTGATGGCATCACGAAGACCGACATGAACAAGCTCGAGCGTGTGATCGACCTCTGCCTGGGTCAAGGCTCCGATATCGAACAAAAAGCGCGTCATGGCAATCCAGCCACCCCAGACAGCGCCGACGGCTTCGGCTTGCCGGACGCTCTCACCGTGATCGCGCAGCGACTCTGCGTATGTCGCGGCCGCCCCGAACGCCAACTCCCGGATCTCTTCCAGCCTGCCCGCCAGATATTGCAGGAACGACGCCATCAGCAAAGCGCGCCCGTGACGACTTTCGGTCTGGTCGAGTGCGATCAACTGGTCGAGTTCAATTTCATCAGACTGCAACGGCACAGCGAGCATGCGCTGCGCTCCTGACCCTGGACGAGGCATCACCTCGGACGTCACAACCGCCGATGCCCTCGGCGGAGTGCCGTCGAGAATGCCCAAACCATCTCGTGTCGAACGCGACCGTTGCTCGCCGTTGTGCACCATACGCGCGAATTCCTCGAGCGATTTCTGCGCTGCACCCCAATCCCGAGTCGGCGCGACGTCATCAGCCCAATAGAGTGCATCCTTCGCCGAATTGAGCTTGATACGAAGAGCATTGAGGGTATCGCCGTTCCCGGACATCGACGATGCCGGACGGCGGCGATCCCACAGCTCACCCCAGTGGTGCATCGCAATCGAGGTAAGTGAGGTCTTGTACGACCCAGGCGAACCCACAACCAGCAGCACCCACGGGTTCGGGCCGAGAGCGGACCGATAGACATGACCGAGCAAGGTCGCCGAGACCCGCGCCGGAATTTTGGTCAGCATCGACCCGGAATGAGCGAGGAAAGCTTCGCGGAGCCGCGACGCGTCTTCCACAGGTGCCGGCAGGTCGTAACGAGCAAGAGGTCCGCTCAGGAGGACCGGCGCGACCCGGGCGCCGTCGTTGCTGATTGCACCCCCGGCATGAACGAAGAACCATTCACCTTCAGGGGTGCGTCGCCATCCAGTGGAGCGGAATCGAACTGTGCGGGTGATGGTTCCACCAGCAACTTTGAGCGCGTCGCGAAGTTTCGCGATCCCGGACGGTCGTGAATCGTAGGCGGGCGGACCGGGCAGAGACTCCACCCAACCGCAATCACGGAAGTCGAGCGCAGCGATGCGCAGCCGCATGAACTCCCTGGTGTCCGGGTGTGTGTAGCCGATGATGACAGCTGACAATTGCTCCGGCGCTGGAGGATTCGCCTCCTTCTGGCCGACGATTCCTTCACGTCCCATCAGCTCGGGAACATCGACGTCCAACGAATCATCGGTAGCTTCGAGATACTCCATCTCCACGATCCGGGCATCAAGACCCAAAACCAGTTTGGCGTTCTCCTCGCCGTCCTTGGTTGTGGTGATCTCGACCAGCTGCATATCGACGATCCGATACGTCGGCGCTGAGATCGCGGATCCGCGGCGAATAGTCGAACCGCCGATGGGGGCAGCAGCACCCGCTGCGAAGACACCGGTCTCGCCGGCCTTTCGCTCAGCCGCTTCTGCCTCGGGGACCGGCTCCTCGTCGAGCGCGGGGACGATGTCGATCTGCTCGTCCGGATCCTGAAGCAAGGGAGGGACCGGCAATTGAGCGACATCATGGGCAGCGCGTGCGGCGCTGCGTGCCAGACGCCAGATCGCAACAGCTTCATCAGCCGCCTGACCCGCCCATTCACTTCCCTCTGTTGCCGCCTGCAGACGGCAACGGTCGACAGCTTCGCTCAACGACTCGAAACGGAGCTCGGACTCCACAGCCCAACGCTTGGCGCGCTTGAGCGCAAGCTCGGAAGACTCTGCATCGGTGGCCAGCGCGGCGTGCGCGGCGGCCTCGGCAGCAGCTTTCTCAACCAAGACATGTTTGCCGCGCACAGCACCTGCATATGCATGCGCCGCAACCTCCCCCACCCTGACCTCGATGAAGCCACCGAGCTCTTCGTCGCACTCCCACAGGCCGCCGTGCACATGGTCAGTGAAATCGCTCTTCGGATCGAGTGTGGCGGGCACCAGCAGTTGCACATGTGCGCCCACTCCCCCAAGCAAGGAAGCGAGATCGATCCCACGATCCCACCCGGCGTCGTCACGATCGAGCACGACTCGGACAGTGGCATTCTCGAAAACGGCGGCGCACTCCGCAGGAAAGCTTCGCCCGCCCTGCGCGTTCGTGGTGGCGACAAGACCGACCTGCTCGGCGGTCTCGACATCTTTTTCACCTTCGACCAGCCACACCGGAGTGCCGGCTGAGATAGCGGCGAGGAGCTGTGGAGTCCGGTAAAGGACCGACTCGAAATCGCGGGGCTTTTGCTTGACCCGTCGCCCCAGCGCAGAGACGAACACCTGCCGAAACTGCTTGTGCCGGCCGAGCTCGCAGCTGGAGCATTCTTCCCTGACAACCTCCTGGACGAGCGAGCCCTCGGCATCGACGTACGGGTATGTCGCAACCGGCACCCATTCGTGCTCAATCTCAGGGCCTGCAGCTTTGGTGACAATCGACTTCGGGAGGGCCCCGAGCTTGCCTCGGCGCCGGCCAGCGGTTCGCTGTTGGGCCGATCGACCAGCTAACGGATTTGCCGAACTACGAGGGGGAAGAGGTTCGTCGAAGAGATCTGCTGTGGAAATCCCCAAGGCATCGACGATGTCCTGGGCACTTGCCCCGCAGCCGTGGCATTTGAGGAGTACTTTTCCGCCGGCACCATCATTGGTCCAGGTCACTGACAGTGAGGCATTCCCGTCATCGTGAACGGGGCATCGAGCTGAAAGCTGAGTGGAGCTACGCACCTTCATGCCACCCGAGGACTCGAGGAGTCCCCGGATGTTCTCCATCGACCACATGTGGCCGCGGTGCGCGGGTGAGGTCGTCATCGGTCACCGACGGGTGCTTGTGTCGTAGACGACACTGCCCACAAAGGTAGTGCCCCTACGCAGGGGTGAGCTACCATGAAGACACACCGCTCCTTTCATCAATCGAATTGAGCAGATACTCCAGCTGGAGTACTGCACACCGGTCGCTTTCGCTCCGGTACCAGTTCCTTTCCTGAATTGAACGGATGAATAATTCGAGAAAAGCCCCCCCTCCTGCCGCCAAGCACGGGGGGTTTTTCGCTGTCTAGGACGAGGTCATGTCCCCACCATTCGCAATTGTTGGGGCCGAGATCGACGTTCGACTGCGGCAACCAATCGATCGACCTGATCGTCGCTGGACGTGTATTGACGCGGGTCGAGACGATGCAGCGATTCCGGGTCGAGCTGAACGATGATGTAGTCGGGCACGTCGAAGCCATGAACGAGCGCAAGGACGAGTACTGCGTAGTCACCAGACGGGAGACCGACCTCCCGGGCGCGCTGCTCGTAGATGTTGTGTTGACATTCAGGCGCCCGGGTTGCAATGAACCCACGCGGCCCCTTGTGTGGACGTGCCATAGCGCAACCTTAGGTCCAATTCGTATCTGATAGCGATTACTCGGATTCGTGGGTGTGTCGCTTGCCAGTGCGGTACTCATGCTGACTTCTCTCCCGCCTTCCCTCGATCGGAGAAACTCCCCTCTCAAAAGAGAGGAGGTCCCCGTCGCCCGCTCCTGTGACAGCTCAGCCGAAAATCTTTTCGTTCAGTCTGCGCACGCGACATGACATCTCTGCACGCCCAGTTCTCAGCAGCGCTTCACGCAGAGTCAAATCTCCCCGCGTATTCCTCTACGCGCGAACCTTCGCGAAAATGTGTGGGGAGCGTGGGGAGTGGCAAGAAATGCCAGGTCAGAGCCTATAAAGTGCTCCCCACCAGTATGGGGAGCATGGTGGGGAGCATGGTGGGGAGCATGGTGGAAGACGCGTCGAACTGGTCCACCAGTGATCGGGAAAGAAATTTACGAACGGGGACTAGCTCGCCCGAGTCCCGAGCTGAAGCTGCAATGCGACAGCCACCACAACACTTCGGGACGGTGCACCGAACTCCGCGACCTTCTCGTCAAGCCAGTCACGTTGAGCCTTGGTGAACCGGAGCTGGACCTGGATCCCTCCGCGGATCTGAGGGGATTTGCGGCGCTTGGGCAAGGAACTGCCGGCAGACTTATTCGCCGCCCCTTGCCGGAGAATCTCCCCGACGTGGTCGATGTGCTCGTCGAGCGCGGCCTCCGCAACGTCGGCGTAGGTTCCGCCGATCCGACCCTTTTCAGCCTTGAGCGCAGTCAAGGTCGCACTGTCGATGTAGATCGGCATGTTCTCGACTGCATCCGCAACGTCCGCTGAACTCTCTGTCGACGACTCGGCGGGCTTCGGCGCTGCCGACGATGCCGGCGATGCTGCGGGCGACTCGGCTGGCTTCGGCGCTGCCGGCGATGTTGCAGGCGACTCGGCGGGCTTCGGCGCTGCCGGCGATGTTGCAGGCGACTCGGCTGGCTTCGGCGCTGCCGGCGCGCTCGGAGCGGCTACAGCGTCTCGGGGTTGCGTTGGCGCGCTCGTCGCGACTGGGTCCGGCGCGTCGTTCTCTCCCTGAGGTGCAGGGTTCCTCGGTTCCGGGGTCTGTACGGCTGGGCGAACAGGTGAAGTAGCGGACGGGCGCGGCGCACGTGACGGCGGAAGGAAATTCGCAAGGCCCGCTCCCCTTCTGCCTGGGCCGCTGGGCGCGGAGAACGCATCTTCGAGGCTTTCGCGTGCAACCTTGCGTGAAGTCATGACACAGCCTCGACTTCCTGATTGATCTCGGTCAATTTGCCGATGATTTCCATCGTGAGCTTTTCGTAGTCCTCGGCGAGCCCAGTTGCATTGCGCGCCAAGAAATCTTCTTCAGGCTTAGTTCCCGCTCGGAGTGCCTTGAGTCGACCCTTCTGCGCGGCAGCAGCTTGAGTTTCGAGCTCGTGGGCGAGGATGCCGTGTCGGCGCAAGTCAAAGCCGGCCGTCTCGAGGTACCGAATGTAGGTGTCGAAGACGGGAGCAGATTCCCCGATGATTTCGTAGACAGAGTCTCGAACCGCGTCTTCGAGTCGAGAAGACCGGGAACCGATGCCGAAGAGGACGACGCCGGCGAGACGAAGGTCAGGATTGACGCGCCGAGCTCGTTTGAACCGCTTCGCGATGCGGGTGAGGCCGTCGAGGCTGCCCTCGTCTGCTCGCGTGGGAATTACCACGCCCTGGCAGCAGGCCAGCACAGCGTCGAGGATCATGACGTCGCCCGGAGGAGTGTCGAACAAGATGAGATCGTAGTCGGACGCGATACCAGAAAGTGACCGGAATAGCAGGTCACCGAGTGTTTCAGGTTCCCCGTCGTCGTCGCCGTGTGACCTGTTTGCGCGTGAAAACATCAGACCCTGGATGTCGGCGAGAGTGGGCCCTCCCGGAACTACGTCGAGACCTGGCCGGACGTCTTTGAGTAGCGGCGGCTCAGTGCCGGTGATGAGGGCGTTGAGCAAGTCCTGACCGTCGGCGACGTCGTATCCGAGGTCGCGGGCGAGATTCCCCTGAGGGTCGAGGTCGAGGATGAGGACTCGCCAACCACCAGCGGCTGCTAGTCCGCCACAATTGGCACTCAATGAGGTCTTCCCTACCCCGCCTTTGCCGTTGGCGAAGGCGATGGTGTTGGGGATCTGCTTGCTGATTGCAGTTTCGGAAACGGCTGCTGCGATGTTCTGGGCCATTTGGTCACTCCGACGTTGGTGAGGTTTCGGATAAAGAATGTCTGCCGGATTTCACGCCGCACAACGCGTAGGACATCGCGTGTGATTGATGGCGGTAATTACCGGGCGTGTTCACGCTGTAGTACATACAGGAATTACTGCGAGGAACCGCGCGGTAATACGTGCGTGAATCGCTGCCTGCATACAGGTAGTGAATCACGGAGGAAAACTACTTGCAAGTCCTACGTGAAAACATGCAGGTAAACACGGTGGAAATCACGCCAGAAACCACGCCGGAATTATGGCGTGAATGCGTGCGTGTGTTTCCGTACGAACCGACGCCGGAAGCTGCGACGGAAGTGTCGCCACAAGACGGGGTGGAAAGCGCAGGAGAAACCTCAGCGGAACCGCCGGAGGAACGCCCACGTGAAATCACGGCGGAATGCCAGCCAGAAGCCCTGCGGGAATACGTGCCGGAAACGGCGGTAGTCGCCACGCCTCAAAGGGCAGTGGAAGCAACAGGGGAACGAAAGCCATATCCGATGGCGGAGAAGGCAGGAGCACCAACAGTGGAACCCGAAGTAGAAGGCGCAACAGCAGGCATGACGGAACCGGTGCCGGAAGTGGCGGCGGATGAAGGCGGAGAAAACCGGAGGACTCGCTGTGGCCGGCCCGACGCAATTCGGGCCAGATCACCCCGGCGTAGTCGCGCGGGCGATATCTCCGTCCACATCGAGACGAATTGAACGGCATGCGCGATGACGGAACTCGCACCATAAACTAGGGTATAAAACTGTTTGACCTGCGAATACTAGTCAATTTGTGAGTGGGGAGAAAGCCTGACGAGGTACCCGGCGAGGATCTCCAGACGGCCCGCGTTCGTGTCGCTGACTGCTGATCCGATTGCTGAGGCCGACCTCGGTCGTCGTATGCAAAGCCTGAAGAAGATCCGAGGTCCGTACGTGTGGTTGCAACTCCACGACGAGGTCGACGAGCGTGTCCTCGAGTAGTTCTTCGGCAGCTCGATAGAGCTTCCACAGTTGGGATAGTTCCCACGCCAGAAGTAAGGGACTGGCGAAGAAGAATCCGGCACACATCTTTCTGATCCTGCGGACTTGAGGATTGCTGAATTGGCCGGCGACGCGAGGGTCGCCCCAGCGCGCGAAGTACGAGCTGGCTGCACAGTCCACGGCGGTCAGATCCAGCAGTGCGGCGATGTCTTCCCAGTGGCCTGCTCCCAAGCCGTACCGGGCCTCCTGCAGGGCCAGCCCGAGTGCACGCTGGCATGTCATCGAGTACTCCGACAGGGCGAGGCGGTATCCCTCCAGATCGCGCAGATCGGCGACGGTCCGGAATTCTTGACATCCTCCGGTGAATTCGGTGGCAACCAGAAGGGCTTCGGTGCCGTCCCAGCGGAACTTCGATTGTTTGTACACCTGTCGATGCCACGCCAGATCATCGATCCAGTGCGCAGGTTCCATGCGCGTCGAACCTAGCGGCAGGGGCATGCCGTCAATGATCGCAGCAATACGAGCCGCTGTCACGAGGAGTGCGGACGGACACGAGGCGTGAGTCAGCGAGCGAGCGGACGGTGGTCATTCGGTCGTTGACTGCGGGACGGTCGACAACCAGTAGCCCACTGGAAGGGTTACGGAAGGGCTCGCGCTGATGTCAGGTGGACCATTGGTGGGCGCATGGTGGGCGAATGGTGGGCGTGCGGTGACGTAGTGGGGAGGTGTCTTTGTGGCGCGAGCGGGCCCTCGGTTGGGTGTGTAACACCATGTTGTCGGGGCCAGGGGCAGACATATGCCAGGGTCAACCGTTCGGCGATGTGTGAACGGACGCTGCCTGTGCTCCCGTGGTGGGAGAAACCGAGATCGACCGAATGGGGACTGAAGTCCTTTTCTTCGTCAATTCGCTTGCGGTTATGCAAATTTCAATCAAATTCCGTGGCCGTCCAGTCGCCTCGATGTCGGGTCATCGACGGGCTGAATTCCGGCGACAGGGCCTCAATTGACGCCACATCGGAGTATGTGTGACGGATGTTACACAGGCAGTGGAAACCCTGTTCTACCACCGAATTGCGGGTTGTTTGGGATTCCATACGAACCGCGCCGTTTATTTGCCTCTGTCAGATAACTGCAGGTCAGATTAGGGTGCTTGCGATGGTTTACCCGCTTTGCAACGTTCTTCCTATTTGGAGCGGGTAACTGACGTGTTCGTGGTGTAACTACCCGCCGCTATACCTAGTCGTGTGGCACAAGGTCAGGGCCACACGCCACACGGCCGAAGCGATAGGCGGATACAGATGATTGAGCAATCAGGAGACGATCACACGTCTCAGCGGCAACCTGAGCGCCTTTCTTCGCGCGCCTACGGGATCAGTCACGGGGGAGTGCGATGAGCTCCCCACGAGCCACTGAGCCGACACTCTCACAAGGACTCCCCGGGATGCGTCGCCGCCACGAATCCCTCGAAGCTGACTTCGCCACACCAGCGAGCGCTACCTATGCGCTCGTGCCCGACGACGACGATCTCACTGATCCCGTCGTGTCCTCGAATGTCCATCTGCCCACTGCCATCGCCGCACAGTTGGCCGAAGCGCGAACCGAACGTCGGCTGACCACCGGCGAATTCATCATCTGGGCGATCGAAGAAACACTCGATCATCTCAACGACTACGTCCACCCCGGTGGCGTGGTCGGCGGGCGCCTCTTCAAAGCCAGGGGAGTGGGATCGACATCGCCGGCAAAAGTCCCCACCACGCCGGTGGCCTATTCCCTTCGCGCCTCCGACTTCGACGTGCTCGACGAACTGAAGAAGTCCTTCGCCGCGCGATCCCGGAGTCAACTCATCACTGCGGCACTGACCGCGCACTTTCAGCTTGAGACCGAAAAGGACTGAAACCCATGGTTTTCGAAAAACTCCGCACGACAGCAAAGTCCAAAGCCATCGGGGAAGACGTCGATCCGGACAACCCCACCACCCGGCGCGGTTCAGACTTCACCGCAACCTCGAGAACGAAAGTTCGGCGCCGCCCGATCTTCCTCGCAGCCGGCATCGCCTTAGTCGTCGTCTTCGTCATCGGAGCTGTCGCCCTGGTCAACGGAATGCGTCAAGTGACGAATGTACTGGTGGTCTCGCATGACATCGCCCAAGGCCAGCAGATCACCTCGCAAGACCTCACCACCAAACAAGTGAACGCCGACGCTGGAATCGCCTCCGTCGCAGTGGAAGACAAAGCCTCCGTCGTCGGCCAGGCAGCGGCCGTACCGATCCCCAGTGGCACCGTTCTGAACCCCAACGCAGTGACCACAGCTGTCATCCCCGGCAAAGGCCTGACCCTCGTGGGTGTCACCGTCAGCTACTCGAAACTACCCGCCGAACCGCTCCGAGCCGGCGACCAGGTCCGCATCGTCGACACTCCCCGGGACCAGGATGATTCCCCAGTTCAGGGCCCTATAACCAGCAAAGCGCAGGTCGTTTCGACCAGGTTGATTCCGGAAACGTCGGAAACCACCGTCGACGTTCTGGTACAGGCCGACGAAGCCTCCTGGGTATCGGCGCGAGCAGCGACACGGCGCGTCGCTATCGTGCTCGACACCAGAGAGAAGTAGTCAAATGTTCGTCGTACTCGCGTCGGCAACCGGCGCTCCTGGCGTCTCGACAACCGCCCTCGGGCTTGCATTAAGTTGCGAGAGCGTCGGCGTTCTCTATGTCGAAGCCGATCCCGTCGGTGGATCGCCCTTGCACAGCGGCTATTTCAAGTCCTCCCGAGAATCCGCACTCGCTCGCGGCCGCCGATCACTGATCAACCTGGTTGAACCCGCACGACATGGACAGATCGGGCAAGCATTCGGCGCCCAGACACTGAACATCCCAGAGACCAATGTCTGGGCCGTGCCAGGACTCAGAACTGCATCACAAGCAGATTCCATGACCTCCACGTGGGGACCGCTCGGCGCGCACCTGCGCACAATCGATCGGAATGGAGCGACAATCATCGTCGACGCCGGCCGAATCGGACATCGTTCGGGGCCACACGACCTGATGGTGCAATCCGACCTGATCCTGGTAGTAACCCGAACGAGCGCAACAGCTCTCGGCTCACTCAAGGGCGTACTCGACCAGTTGCGCGGCCAGCTCCGAGCGATTCGGTCACCCGCAGCACTCGGGCTCGTGGTGATCGACGACAAGTACTATGGAGCCGCGGAGATCGCAAAGTCTTTCGGTGTCGATGTCGCCTTCACCCTCCCCGATTCCCCGAAACACGCGAAAATCTTCTCAGAAGGTCACCAGCTCACCAAGTTCCAGAGAACCCAGTCCCGATACCTGCGGAATCTCGAAGGTGCATGGCCGAAGATGCAGACCTACGTCGAAGAACATCGGCCCGAATGGGTGAATGCGTCCCGGAATCAAACACTCCCGAGCAACCCGTCAGCCCGTGAAGCCCTTGGAGAGCCGTCATGACAGACCGCAACGAACAAGACCCGGCACGCGTTCCACTCTGGTTGGTACTGAACGAGGTCGACGAAGCCGACGCCTTGACGATCGACCAGCAGTCAGCCCCACAGGTTGCACCAGGGGCCCACGAAAACGCTGACGCTCACCCCCTCGGCGCGTCAAGCTCCCATCCCCAGCATCGTAGTAACAGTGCCGCGGCCAACCTCCTCAGCGCCGCAGGTCACGGCAATGCCGCCCCCGTCTCGGCCGAGCAACCCTGGCATGCTCCTCCCATCCCGAAGAACACTGCGAAGCCAATCGATTCCGCAATGAATGCTGTTGCGTACCGGCGTCTGGTGCGCAAGCTCGTCGACGAAGCCTCACAAGAGCTCACGTCAATCGTCTCCGAGCGAAAAGCAGACGTCGCCTCCGAGGACGCCCCCGACACTCTCCTTCCGTACACCAAAGACGAAGAGCAGGCCAAGGGCCGCGATATCATCGCCGACAAGGTCAAACGCCACATAGCCGCGGGAATCGAAAGGGGCTCCGGCGCAATCGATCCAGGCGAAGAGGCGCAACTCGCACAAGACGTCTACAACACCATCTTCGGGCTCGGCCCCCTTCAGGTCCTCGTCGACGACCCGAGCATCGAAAATGTTCTCCTCACAGGCACCAGCGTCCTCGTCATGTATCCGGACGGTCGTATCCAGAAGCGCCCCAACATCTTCGACTCCGACGAAGAACTTATCGACTGGCTGATCAACCTCGGTCAACGCGCTGACGGCGGCGGCCGCACATTCGCAGTCAACAATCCGCATCTGCGACTGAACCTTCCCGGCAACATCCGCCTCTCCGCGATGGCATGGACCGTCCCCGAACCCCATGTCGCGATCCGCCTGCACCGCCTCAAAAACATCACACTCGACACCCTCGTCGGATACAAAGTCATGCCCGACCTCCTGTCCCAACTGCTCACCGCGATGGTTATCGGCGGAGCATCCATCGTCACGTCAGGACCCATGGGCTCGGGTAAGACAACGCTCACCAGAGCGCTCGCGAACGCCTTGCCGGTCGAAACTCGAATCGGCACAGCCGAAACCGAACGAGAACTGTTCCTCCACGACATGCCCGGCCGTAAAGGGTTCGTCGTGCCGGCCGAGGTGATCAACGGCGGTGGGGAACGAGACTCGACGACAAACGAATTCAAAGGCGGCACAGACCTGTCCGCCATCCTCTACGCGTTCGTGCGCATGCACCTCGAACGAGTAATCGTCGGTGAGGTAGCAGGCAAAGAGATCATCGCGATGTTCAAAGCGATGCAGATGGCCAAAGGCTCTCTCTCCACCACCCACGCAGACGACGCAAAAGGCGCGATCAACCGCCTGGTTACCGTGGCTCTCGAAGCAGGCGTCACCGAACGCTATGCCATCCGACAGGTCGCCGCCCACATCAACCTGATCATCCAGCTCGATACGTCCTACTCCGTCAACGACGCCGGTGAACGTGTCCACACCCGCTACATCAGTGAAGTGATTTGGATCGAGCCGGGGGAGGAGGGCATGCCGGCAGTATCCACGGTCTATCAAGGCCGCCCCGGCGGCACCGGAGAATACGGAACCCTGCCCCCCAAACTTCGCCGCAAAGTCATCGAAGGCGGGTTCCCCGAACACCTGATCCCGCTCCACTCACTGGAATTCGAGGAAGGACACTAACCATGTACACCCTGATGGCAGTTCTCCTCGTCCTCCTACTTCTGGGCGCTCTCACACTGATCTACCACGGCTGGAAAGACCGCAGAGACCCCACAGCCCCCCAGAAACACCGCCGAACCACCATCCACATCAGCCGAAAGTATCGCCTCCTCATCATCGCCGGCACCCTCGTCGGCGCGCTGACCTGGATGGTGAGCGGATGGTTCATCGCACTACCCATCAGCCCCATCGCATTCGTCGCTCTGCCTTACCTTCTCGGCAAACCAGCAGCCGAAGGGGAAATCGCCAGACTCAACGCCATGGAAGAGTGGGTGAGAAACCTCAGCGGCGTACTTGCTGTAGGAACGGGCATCGAGCAAGCAATCATCGCCACCCACAAAGCGATGCCAGAAGCCCTCACCGACGAAATCAGCCGACTGATCCAAAGGCTCCGCACCAACACACCGATCAACGACGCACTCCGAAGCTTCGCAACTGACCTCGACGACGCCACCGGCGACCTCATCGTGGGATCACTCATCCAAAGCGCCGCCATCCGTGGATCCGGACTCACCGCAGTCCTCGACCGACTGTCCCGGTCAGTGGCCGAAGACGTCAGGAACCGCCGAGCAGTCGAAGCGGCACGCAAAGGCAGCCGCACCACCGCTCGATGGGTCACCATCATCACGATCGGTTTCATCACAGGCCTCTTCGTTCTCACCGACTACATGGCCTTCTACAAAACACCAGCAGGGCAACTGATCTTCGTCGTCGAAATAGCCGCCTTCATCGGATGTCTCCTCTGGATGAAGAAGCTCGTACAACCACCGAAACTCCCGCGATTCCTCGGAACGACCCGCAAAGCGGCGAACGAGAAAAGCGAGAGCTTCATCGAGGGAGTTCTGTCATGACATTTCAGATCCAAGCCGCCCTGTTGGCGGTAGTTCTCTGCGTCGGACTCATCTGCCTGTTCCTGCGTTTCGCACCAGCACAAGCATCTCTGTCCGAAGTGCTCGACAACCTCGGCGCCCACCGCTCCACCGACAAACCCGCCGACATCAACGTCGACGAATCCGTTCGAGGAAAAGTGGGAAGGCGAGTACTCCCGTACACCGCAGACTCCACGATCCTCAAAATTCCTCGATCAGATCTCGCGATCCTCAAAATCGAGGTTCCATACTTTCTCGGGGACAAGGTTCTTTCTGCGCTCCTCGGCCTACTTTTCTTCCCCGCCGTCAATCTCATGCTCACGATCCTCGGCCGCGGGATCCCCTGGGGCATCCCCGCAATCCTCTCCCTCGCCATCGCTGCAGCGTGCTTCGTCGCCCCAGACATCGAAGTCCGGAAGAAAGCTGCCGTAGCCCGTGAGGAATTCGGCCGCTCCCTCGGCGCCTACATCGAATTCGTCGCACTCAACCGCACAGGCGGCGTCGGAGCCGTGCAGAGCCTTGAAAGAGCCGCAGCAGTGGGCGACAGCTGGGTCTTCCGGCGCCTCGACGAAGAACTCATGCGAGCTCAACGATCCGGACAAGCGCCGTGGGACACCCTCACCCGAATCTCCGGCGAACTCGAGCTACCCGACCTCGCCGACCTCGCCGACATCATGACGTTGACCGGCGAACAAGGAGCATCGGTCGCCGTCACCCTCAGCGCCCGCGCATCCGCACTGCGAAACGCTCAACTCTCCGACGAACTCGGCAAAGCCGGCTCCTCGACCGAGAAGATCCAAGCTCCCCTCGCGCTCATCGGAATCGTCTTCATGATCATGCTGTTCATCCCAGCCATGTCCAGCATCATTCTCGGATCGTCCTGAGGAAGAGTCCAATGGCAACTATTCAATTACCGCCCCAAAGGCGCACCAGCGACCAGAGTGCGAACGCCCCACCAGCGCAAACACGCATTCTCGGCAGTACCCCCCAACAATTCCGCGCTAACCTGCAAACGCCAAGTTTCTGCCTACTCAAAAAAACTTTCACCCAGGCGGTCACAGCGGCACACGAAACGGACCTCTTCATTAGTAGAGGGAAAAACAAACAGGAGGAACCCAGATGATCACCAATTTCGCCCACCGCGCACAGCGCGCAACCACCGTCACCACCCTCGCTGGCATCGCGATGATCACCGGATTCCTCGATCGAGCCAGCGGATCCAACCGACGACGTTCTGACCGCGGATCAATGCTCGAATACGTCATCATCGCGGCCGGCGTGGTGACTCTCGCAATCGCAGTCGTCGCATACATCGGACCCGTTGTCATGCGCTACCTCAACCAGATCCAGTAGCAACCCCACCAGGTGCAAGGGTGGATCGCCGCAACCCTCCTGAAACCCCAGGAACACAAACAACGCGTTCCTCCGACGATCCACCCTCACCAAAAAATTCGAGCCAGCGATGCAGAACGGAGCGAGACGATGACACTCATCAACCGCAACCGGCACAACGACAGCGGAAGCATCCTGCGTCTCTGGATCATGTCCGCAGCAGTCTGCCTCATCGCGATCTTCGTCCTCATCCAGCTAGGCCCAACAGTTCAGCGTTACCTCGCAACCATCGTCTGAACACACACCAACGAAGGAGGGGCGATCATGCGGCCACCCACAGCAACACCACTCGCACGCTTGAAGTCTCGGCTCGGCAACGACCGCGGTGGCGTTCTGGAAACCGTCATCATCTGGCCAGTCGTCCTCCTACTGTTCTTCGGCGCAGTCCAAGGAGCGTTGTACTTCCACGCCCGCAACGTAGCGATGAAAGCAGGCGAAGAAGGACTCCGCCAAGCACGAACACAATTCGGCACATCAGCAGCAGGAACAGCCGCCGCCTACGGATTCATCGCACAGACCGGCGCCACAGTCCTACGGGGCCCCGCCGTCACAGTGACACGCAACCAACGCGAAGCCGCAATCCAGATTGTGGGACAACCGATCTCGCTCATCCCCTTCCTGAACCTGACCATCAACATCGATCAAAGCGCACCCGTCGAACGCATCACCAACCCCGGAGACCTCTGGTGAGCGGCCACCGCCCGGTACCGGCCCGGACGTCGGAAACTGTCAACCACAGCGGAGGGAAGGTCACCGCAATGACGGACTCACTCAGGAATGAACAGACCGTGGATGAGAACAGTCGCCTATCCCTCAAAGAAGTAATTTGGGGGATCCTGTTCACCGGATCCATTACCGCGGCTCTCTACTTCTACAGCCCAGACGCGATAGTCACCGTCATCCTCGGAACCGGACACCCCATCCCATGAACCCGACACACGCGCGTCCTACGAGCGGAGAAACCTATGATGCGAACACGCAGAAACTGGCTCCTCGTGGCCGCATCCCTCTCACTCTTTCTCCTAGCCCTAGGGGTAACGACCGGATTCGATCCCGACATCCTCTTCCCTTACCGGCCTCTACCGTACTGAACGCAATGACCAACCTACGCAAACGAATACACGCCAACGACCGCGGCGCCGAAACCCTCGAACTCGTCATACTGACGCCATTCATCCTGCTCCTCATCGGCGTCATCATCGTCGGCGGCATGGTCACCATGGCACACCAAAAAGTCGAACACGCCGCAGCCGAAGCATCCCGATCAGCCTCCCTCGCACGAACAATGTCCCAGGCCACCACAAGCGCAACCGAAGCAGCAACATCGGACCTCGCCGCAAAAGGACTCAACTGCGTCAACCTCTCCATCAGCACCGACGCCAGCGGTTTCCGCACCCGCCCCGGCGTGAGAGGCACCGTCCAAACCACCGTCACATGCGACGTCTCCCTCGACTCACTCGGCCTCGTCGGAATCAGCGGAGTCCGCACCATCCGCCACACAAGCTCCTCACCGATCGACACCTACCGAGAGAGAGTCCGATGAACACACTCATCGCGAAACTCCGCAACAAACAAAACGACCAAGGATCAATCGTCCTCTGGGCAGTCATAGGAGCATTCGCTCTACTCCTCGCCCTCGGCCTCGTCGTAGACGGCGGCGGAAAGCTCCACGCCAAACAACAAGCCCAACTCGTAGCCGAAGAAGCAGCACGCGCCGCAGGCCAAGCCGTCATCACCCCACTCGCCGCACGCGGAACAGCCGTCGTCGTCAACCCCGCAACCGCCATGATCGAAGCGCAAAAGTACCTCAACGCAACCGACATCAAAGGCGTAGTCGTCCCCACCGGCCCCAACACCCTCCTGATCACCACGACAGCGCACTACACACCGAAAGTCCTCGGCCTCATAGGACTCGGAGAACAAACAGTCGTCGGAACAGCACACGTGAACCTCAACCGCACCAACACCGGCGCCGGAGCAATCGGCGCACCATGAGCGAACCCGGGACCCGGCCCCACCCCGCCCCCGCGCACCCCAGCAGCGAAGGCATCACAACCCCCACCACTTATCGAACGAGCGAGAGGACCACGACGTGAACGTCGCCGCAGCCCGCCTCAAAGGCCTGCTCTACCTCATTGCACTCCTCTCGCTCACCGCCGGAATCCCGTTCGCGCTCTACACATTCGCCGGAAACCCACTCGCCGGCATCACCAGCCTGACCCTCGACACCGTCAAAGAAGCACTCACCACCCAAGACGACGGAACCCTGTTCCTCTCCGCACTGACGATCATCGGCTGGATCGCCTGGGCCACCTTCACCTACTCGATCATCATCGAACTCGCTGCAGCACTCCGCGGCGTCAAAGTCAGACGAATCAAAGGACTCCAGCTCCAACAACACTCGGCAGCAATACTCGTCAGCGGCGCACTCCTACTGATCACAGCCGGCACAGCAACAGCCACCCCCGCAGCCGACATCCTCGGACCCAACCACACCTCACCCACCTCGATCAGCGCACCCGCCTTCCTCAACGACACCCACACCCAGACCCCACAACAGAACGCCCCCTCCTGGACGAAAACACCAGCACAGACAGCTGCCGGAACAACCATCGTCACCGAATCGGGCGACACACTCTGGGGCCTCGCCGAACGGCACCTCGGAGACGGAACACGCTATCCGGAAATCCAGTCACTGAACCAAAACGCAATCCCAAACGAAGCCTGGATCGACGCAGGCCTCACGCTCACACTGCCTGCAGCACCCGAGAAGCAGCTCGACGGCGCCTACACAGTAAAGGCCGGCGACACACTGTGGGACCTCGCCGAAACGTATCTCGGTGACGGCTCCCTCTACCCCCAAATCCACGGCGCCACCGGACCACTGACTACAGACGTGATCCAGATCGGCCAACAACTCTTCCTGACGCACACCTCCATCAGCGCAGAAGAAGCTCCGCCGGCAGTATCACCCACCCCCGCGGAGGAATCGTCCGCACCGCAGGCCGCCCCCGCACCTGTACCTGAACCTGAACCGCAGCAGCCCGCGCCCGAGTTGATCCCGGACGTCGCACAGGCACCTGAGGATGCAGCACCGGCAACTCCTGAAGTGGCCCCTCAGGCTCCAACCGCCGAAGCCGCAGAGGCCCCCGCAGCCGAAGCACCCGAGGCTCCCGCTTCATCTGCACCGTCCGAGGCAGCAGGGGAGCAGTCACCGTTGGTGGTTCCCGATGTTCCCGAGCTACCGGAGCTGGTGCCCGGTGGCGACGAGATGGCTCAGGCCGAAGCGCGTGCCGCGGAGGAAGCTGCCGCGCGGATCTTCGGTATCGAGATCCCCGGTGCTCCCGCTGCAGAAGCCCCCGCACCCGAAGCTGCACCCGCGCCCGAAGCTGCACCCGCGCCCGAAGCTGCACCGGCGCCCGAAGCTGCACCGGCGCCCGAAGCTGCACCGGCGCCCGAAGCTGCACCCGCGCCCGAAGCTGCACCCGCGCCTGCACCCGAGTTGGTTCCGGACGTCGCAGAGACCCCCACCGCACCTCCGGAGGCTCCCGTCTCGCCTGCACCGTCCGAAGCGGCAGGGGAGCAGTCACCGTTGGTGGTTCCCGATGTTCCCGAGCTACCGGAGCTGGTGCCCGGTGGCGACGAGATGGCTCAGGCCGAAGCGCGTGCCGCGGAGGAAGCTGCCGCGCGGATCTTCGGTATCGAGATCCCCGGTGCTCCCGCTGCAGAAGCCCCAGCGGCAGAAGCTCCGGCGCCCGAGCCTGCCCCGCCGGTCCCTGTTGACGTACCCGCCCCCAGCGAAGCGCCTGACGTCGCCCCCGCACCAGCACCGGACCTCCACGAGAACTCACCCCTCGCCTCCGCCCCCACCGCGCCAAGTGCCCCCAAAGCACCGATTTCCCCATCCGAGCAGCTCAACACACCGGAAACTGCACCAGAACGCACAACAGAAGCAGCACCAGAATCAGCGCCAGAGACCAGCGCACCACAGGCCGCACCCGCAGACACCGACAACCTCGAAACACTCGTCCCCCTCAACACCACCGCCCCACAAGTGCCGGAAAACACCGCAGCAACGACAGCCCTCACCTCAACCGACAACGCCCAAGACAGCAAAACCGTCATGGGACTATCCGCACTCGCCGGCATCGCCCTCCTCGCCGGCGTCGGACTGTTCCGCCGCCGACAGCAGAACCGCCGGCGCCGCGGAGAACGCATCCCGATGCCCCAACCCTCGACCGCACTCGTCGAACAGCAGATCCGCGACAACGCAGACCCCGCCCTCCTCGACCTCCTCGACAAAGCACTCCGCGACGTCGCCGACATCTGCCGCACCAACTCCATCCCACTACCCGCACTACTCGGAGTCTTCCTTCACGACCGCAGCATCGAACTCGCGCTCGTAGACGACATCGAACTACCCGCCCCATGGCAACGCGACGCCGAGACGTCGGCCTGGACCATCACCGCCGACGACGAACTCGAACCCCCACTCACCACCGTCAGCCCCTACCCAGCCCTGGTGGAAATCGGCGAAGTCGAAGGCGGATCCAGACTCCTCCTCAACCTCGAACAGCTTTCCCACCTCGGAATCGCAGCCCCCACAGCAGAGGCCCGCGACATCATCCGAGCGCTCGCAGTGTTCCTCGCCTTCTCCCCGCTCGGCGACAACCTCAAACTCACCCTCGTGGGCACAGGCGAAGCCCTCGCGCGCCCGAACACCGACGGATCAGCACTGATCGAGTACGCCCCAACCGCCGACGCAGTCCTCGAACGACTCGCCCGCCACACACGAACCGACGCACAAGCCCTCGCGGACAACGGAATCGACGACATCGCGCAGGCACGCATCGAATACACCGACAGCGCCATCACCAATCCCGAAATCATCCTGCTGTCCGAGCCCCTCACACCCGCACAACGCGAAGTCTTCGACAACATCCTCGCCAACGCACCACGAGTCGCGTTCGCCGCGGTCACCGCTGCAGACGACCCCACAGCAGACTGGACACTGACCACCGGAACCGACGGATCCGCCACACTGCGCCGGCCGGGCAGACCCGCGTTCGACCTCAGACCCGCACGCATCTCCGAAGCAGAATTCGACGCAATCATCGACGTCCTCGAAACAGCAGACGCCGACCCCATCGCTGACGCCGCTTCCCAGAACGACCCATGGACAGCGGAAGCCTTCGACGACCGCATCGCAGAAGCAACATCGGTCGACGATCTCCTACCCCACCAGGCGCCGACCGTCCATATCCTCGCAACAGAACCGAACTTCGACACCGCAACAAAAGAATTCGACGACACCGAGGCCGACACTGAAACCCTCACCTACCTCGACCCCGCCGACGAATCATCGATCAACAACACACCAGACACCGCAGAGAACACGCCACCCTTCGCGATGGCGATCGCGCCGACACCAGACAACACACTCTCCGTCGACGAACACATCTGGATCCACGTCCTCGGGACCCCACGCGTGACAGCACTCAACGAAGGATCCGACGTCGGCCGACGACCTCACCTCACCGAACTCGCAGCCCTCATCGCCACCCACCCACACCCCGGAATTCGCGGACCCCAAGTCGACGAAAAGATCTGGCCCAAGCAGACATACGCAGACCTCAGCTTCTCCGAACAAACCACAAAACGCACCGCCCGCCGAAACACCGCCTTCACCAGACTCCGCAACTTCCTCGGCGAAACCGCCACCGGAGACCTCGCATTCCCCAAGGTCTTCGATAACACCGGCAACACCCCATACCGCCTCGACGACACCGTCCACACCGACTGGGACATCTGGAACAACCTCATCGGAGGACACCCCGCCACCGCCGACCACAACGAACTGACCACAGCCGTCGCCCTCGTGGAAGGCGCCCCATTCACCACGAAGAAGGCCCCCGCACGATACGGCTGGGCAGAAGAACTACGCCAGAACATGATCTCCGAACTCACCGATGCCATCGAAGAACTCTCAGCACGTCACCTACAAGAAGGCGACACGCGCACCGCACTCGAACTCGCTCAAAAAGGTCTCGAGGTCGACGAATACCATGAAGGCCTCTGGCGACTCGCGATCATCGCAACCCACGGCAGCGACGACATCACCGCCACACAAGGCCTCATCGACACCCTGCTCACCAAACTCGCAGAACTAGACGTCGACCCCAACGAGCAGACAGCTGAACTACTCCAAATACTCGACGATTTCCACGACACAACCGGTGAGCGCCCCTACCGGATCACCCAGAGAGCATCCTGATGCGAACCAACAGACCCAGAGAGCCCAACAACTGGACATGCGAAAGTGTGACGTCCAGCCGATACGCTCCGAACAACACCGATAGGGCTCCCGAACCGGAAGCACTGAAGGGGGAACCATGACACTCAACATCTTCCGTAAGACGGCAGCTTTGACGTTTGGACTCGTCACAGCCGCCGCCGTTGTCTCTGCTTGTGGAACGGACGGCGACACTTACGATCCCGCGCCGACCTCAACACAACAGCCAGTCCTGACAGGCCCGGAGGGATCACTCAAGTCACCAGAACAACAAGCAACAGAAGCTGCTATCGCAAAGTCGAACGAGTTCTTTGCTGTGCTGGCAAAGGTAGAAAACGATCCGGCGACGGACATAAATGTTCTGGATACCGTCGCAAGCGGAAAGATCCTCGAGCAGCTGAAGAACAGCGTGACTCTGCGCCGTTCTCAAGGGATCGTCGGATCAGGTGCCGCCACAGTTATTGACGCCACTTCGACAAAGGTCGAAGCGCCGAAAGATGCTGACGGCACGCCCATCGCGGAACCAGCGACGGTTTCGCTGCGGGTATGTGTGGACACCTCAAATTACGAGCAGCGCCGCCCCGACGGCACAAGCGTGCTCGATCCGAGTCGATCGATGCAGGAGCTCGGCAAGCCGACCCTCGAAAACCCGAGTTGGCCCGATGCCAGTGGGTGGCGAGTGGTCTCGGACGCTGTCACTAAGTCGGGAACACCATGCGATGCACCATAAGCACTTTCAGCTCAGCGAAGGGGCATGACATGAATGTTGAAACACGACGTCGACCGATCGGCGTTTTTGCGATGGTGCTGTCGGGTCTAACGGTTGCGAGCATCTTGTTTCCTAATGCCGCGTCGGCTCAGCCAGGGGTCAGCTCTGGAGGCGCATTCGGTGGCGGACTAGGCGGGAACACGGTAACGGCGGGAGCCTCCTACGTATCGGTTCCGGCTGCGGGTGGTGGCGCAGGCACTACCGGAGGTGGTGTGGGAGCGGCAGCCGGTGGTGCTGCAGGAGCAGGCGGTGGTGCTGCAGGCCCTGGCGCCGGCGGCGCCGCTGCTCCACCGCCGCCAGCCATTATCAACCAGATTCAGCAAGGCGCGTGCCTCGGAACGCCGGGTGGGTGCCCAGCGCCTCCTGCCGTACCCGGTGTTGATGTCCCACCCACTCCGGTGACCCTCGCCGAGGTCATGAATGTCGTTTCATCCGCAGTTTCTGCGTTGCAGGTCGAGCCAATTGACATCGGAATTACCCCTCAACCTGCAGACAGTGGAGCAACGGGGCTTGTGGGCTTCAACTCCTGGATATGGGCGAACAACCCCACTGAAGCGCAGGTCGGGCCCATCAATCGTACGGTTACTACTGGCGTCATTACCGTCAACATGAATGCCGTGAATACTGGGCTCGCGGTCAATTACGGAGACGGACTGCCGACCGTCCCGCCAGTGTGTCCGGTCCTTGCGCCGGCGTACACGGACGCTGCTCTAGGTCTCCCCAGCCCCGCATGCAATCACTTCCTGCAAAAGAGTTCGATCACTGAGCCAGGAGGGACATTCCGTCCCAGTGTGACGAGCCTGTGGGTAGTGACGTGGACGGCCGTAACCCCAGGCCAAGCCTTTGGAGGAACCATCCCAATTGCACCGACTGCTACAACCGAAGTTCGTGTCGGTGAAATGCAAGTGCTGGTCACTAATTGACGAGATGAGTTCTCACGTTCACGCGAAACCTCGACGATTCCCCGGGCATCACTTGCCCGGGGAATCGTCTTTCGCGGGAGACGCGGGACTGTTTCTTAATCGGTGTTTTGGCCCCGACGCGCTGGGTGAATGCCCGGCGGGGAAGGTGCCGTGATGACGACACTGGATGATGTGACCAAGAAGAAATCGACACCACCGTCGGCCGAGGAGGCCGCGGCAGCGGAGCTGGTGCGTTTAGCGAAGGAACAGGGCCTGTCGCTGACGGGTCCGGACGGTCTGCTCAAGCAGTTCACGAAGACGGTCCTCGAGACCGCATTGAACGAGGAGATGACCGAGCACCTCGGGCACGGGAAGAACGAGGCGCCACCGGATCGGACGACGACGAACATCCGCAACGGGACCCGGCCCAAGACAGTGCTCACCGGGACCACCGGCCACGTCCCGATCGAGGTTCCCCGGGATCGCGAAGGCACCTTCGAACCGCAGATCGTGAAGAAACGACAGCGGCGGCTCAATGGTGTTGATGAAGTGGTGTTGTCGTTGTACGCCAAGGGATTAACGACCGGTGAGATCAGCGCTCACTTCGCAGAAATCTACGGTGCATCGGTCTCGAAGGAGACGATCTCGCGGATCACCGACAAAGTGATCGAGGAAATGCAGGACTGGTCAGCCCGGCCGCTCGATGAGGTGTACGCGGCAATCTTCATCGATGCCATAGTCGTGAAGGTCAGAGACGGCCAGGTCGCGAACAGGCCGATCTATGCCGCGATTGGGGTGAGTCTGGACGGGCGCCGCGACGTGCTGGGATTGTGGGCCGGCACCGGCGGCGAGGGCGCCAAGTTCTGGATGAGCGTGCTCACTGACATTCGCAATCGCGGCACCAGGGACGTGTTTTTCCTGGTCTGCGATGGCCTCAAGGGACTGCCGGAGGTTGTCGAGCACGTCTGGCCAGCCACCACGGTCCAGACCTGTGTCGTGCATTTAATCCGGAACACTTTTCGGCTCTCAGCTCGTCAGCACTGGGACGCACTCAAACGCGACCTCAAACCCATCTACACCGCCCCGAGTGAACCGGCGGCACGAGCGGCGTTCGACGAGCTGGCCGAGCACTGGGGCACACGGTATCCGGCGATCATCCGGCTGTGGGACAACGCGTGGGAGGAGTTCATCCCCTTTCTCGACTATGACACCGAGATACGTCGAGTCATATGCTCTACCAACGCTATTGAATCCCTGAACGCGCGCTACCGGCGGGCTGTGAAAGCTCGCGGCCATTTCCCCAGCGAGCAAGCCGCGCTCAAATGTCTGTACCTGGTGACCCGTTCACTGGACCCGACGGGCAGGGGTCAGGCACGATGGATCACACGGTGGAAACCCGCTCTCAACGCCTTCGCGATCACCTTCGCGGACCGTTGGCCCGGATCAGAAACCTACTAATGAACAACGGCCGAAACACCGTTAACGTGATAGTCCCGGAGACGCTGTGATTTCCTGAAGATCGGAAACCCATGTGCCACAGTGAACCGCATGCAGAATCGTGGAATTGCTCCTGCTGAGTTGGACGCAGGCTGGGCTCATGACCACCGAGACAGGAATTTCTTACTATGAACGATGGTGACCGCCAAGTCTCTGAGATCGATCATGGCAACATACGAAGCGTGGACCGAGGCTCTGACATCGATCGTCGTACGCGCGATTCGTTCAGACGTCCTTGACTGCACAGATAGCACGTCACGGCTCGCAGATACTCTCTGCGCCTGGTTTGTTGGCACTGTAAAAGTTGCGGCGAGTCTGGATCAAATCCACACGATCACTAAGCGGATCGATGATGTGCTGTTGTTGTGGTGCGGTACCGACCCGGTGGCGGCCCGGATGATCGAAGGAGCGTCTGTGTGAATAGCGACTTATCAAATCAGAGGCCCCACCCCGCCTCATACACCGAACTCGTTTATCGAGAGCTATTTTCGGACTTTCGAAGAGCCGCCATCGGCGCTGATGGAGCTGCGTCCTCGTAGATAGAGTGGTTCACTGCATCGATGATTGCACCGACACAGTGAACCGTGTGCACACTACGCCAGCAATGCGCCTCGTCGATTGTATGCCAGTTCGATCAGATTTCTGGCGCCTTTTGTTGTGAGGACGCGAGTGATGTTCTGTCGCGGTTCAGTTGGCTGGTCAAGGACGGCTCGGCTGATTGGTGCGTCGGCTATTGGTGTTTGGTGGCATCCCGAGACGTGAGTGGTGACGCGACCTTGCGAGTGTGCAGGTGCGATGATCTGGGAAGTGTCGCTGACATTGCAGTGCGTGTTCTGGTTCTGCCGGGCGAAAGGCGTGAGAAATTTTGAGGGATGTAGAGCGCTTGATGTTGGGTGTCCCCTTCTGCATGTTGGTGATTTCCGGTTTGATCGTTGTCACGGGCTTGCTTGACTTGTCCCCGGCCGCAGCCGTTTTGGTCGCGAGCGGTGTTACCTTGGCGCTGTTCTGCACAGTATTTGGGATCTGGTTGCTGATTGACCGAGTTCGGTGCCGGCGAGCTAAGTGACACGGTCGATGGTGTTGCTCTCCAGGTAATCTTGCATCATCCTTGCGATAATCTTGCTGGCCGAGTGTGTTGAGTAGGTACAGGAAAGTGACGGTCCGATGTCGATTATGGTGACCGCAGTCGTTGTGGCGGGTTTCTTCGTTGTGTTCGGTCACTTCGCCGGTGTTCCGCGAACTCAAACAGTTGCCACCATCGTGGTGGTTCTGGTGTCCGCTGTGCCGACGCTGTGGATCGACGAAACCACCTCGTTTGCAGTTGCATTCGGCATCTTTGTCTCCACGGGTGTTCTCGCGTCCCTTGCTCTGGGGGGAATGTGGTTTCTTGCGAGGTACGTGCGCGGCCGTCGCGACTCGCGTTTGTCCAATTCTGGCGGCGAACTGGGTGGCGTGGTTAGCTGAGGCGCTTGTCGTCGAAGCGTTTTTGTTGCCAAAGGCTTGGACGTTTTCAGCTGAAGGGTGCAAGGGTTTCGGGCCCTGTCGCGGTCGTAGTTTCGTGGCAATTGTCGATATCGTTGTCATTTAGACGCTGGTTCAGTGACAGGTGGGGTGCAACAAGTGGATGCAGGTGAGTTGACGATGGGGCGGCACGTGGCGCGCCCGCATCAGGAAGAAGCGATACGAGCTGCGGTGGAGGGGTTCTCGTCTGCATCGCGCGGCACTGTGGTGATGGCATGCGGGACAGGGAAGACACTCGTTGGGCAGCGAGTCGCGGAAGCGTTGATTTCAGGTGTGGAAGATCCGCGTGTGTTGGTGACTTTCCCGTCGATTCAGTTGTTGGATCAGACTTTGCGCTCGTGGCGGCGAGATGCGTTGCTTCCGTTTGATGCGTTGGCGTTCTGCTCGGATTCGACGGTGGGTAGTGATGACATCAGCGCAGCTGAGCTCACGGTCCCGGTGACGACGGACCCTGAGGTGTTGGCGCGATGGTTCGATGAGTGCACTGGATCGGTGAAGGTGCTGTTCAGTACGTACCAGTCGACTCCCTCGGTCGCTGAGAGTCACCGCCAGTGTGGGATCGGGTCGTGGGATGTGGTGATTGCCGATGAGGCGCACCGGTGTGCGGGGGAGTCGGACAAGGCTTTCGGGACTGTCCTTGCCGATGAGCGGATTCCAGCGGTGAAGCGTCTGTTTTTGACTGCGACTCCGCGTGTGCATTCGGCTGTTCGCCGGGGGGCGTCGCCGACATTGGCGTCGATGAATGACACCTCGCTGTTCGGAGTTCGGTTGCATACCTTGACGTTCGGTGAGGCGATCGGGCGAGGGTTGTTGTCGGACTATCACGTTGCAGTGATCGGTGTCTCGGATTTCGAAGCGCACAAATTGGTGCTCGACAATCCGGTGGTCGATGTCTCGTCGTTGGATCGTCTCGATGCATCGCATGTGGCTATACAAGTTGCGGTCGCGCAGGCTGCCCGCGAATACGATTTGCGGCGCATCATTGTCTTTCACAACAGGATTCGTTCTTCGAAGAGTTTCACAAAGGCTCTACCGGCGACCGTGGATTGTCTTTCCGAGGATCGACGTCCGACGGTGCCTTTGCGCGCGGAACACATCGACGGCTCAGCCGATGCGTCGCGCCGGCATGAGGTCGCCGAGCGGTTGGCGGCAACGGGGGCTCAGGAGTGGACGGTGATTTCGAATGTCCGATGCCTTTCCGAGGGCGTGGACTTTCCCGCGTTGGATGGCATCGTCTTCGCTGAACCGCGGACGTCGCAGATCGAGGTGGCGCAGGCTGTGGGCCGCGCGATCCGTCTGAACCCTAATCGGGATTCCGCCTCGTTGATTGTGTTGCCTGTGTATGTCGCTCCGGAGGAGAGCGCGGAGTCCGTCGTCACTGACTCGGCTTACAAGCACGTCTATCAAACGCTCAATGCCCTTGCCGATCATGACAACGAGTTGGCTGTTCAGTTGCGCCGTGCGCGGAGAGAATTGGGAAACGGTGAGCGCCCCAAGCTGCCTGATCGTGTCAGTGTCGTCATGCACGGTGCCGCGGACTCATCGTTTTACGAGGCGTTTTCCGCACGGATGATTCGAATGACGACAAGTTCGTGGGATGAAGCGATGGCGATTCTGCTGCGCTACGTGTCAGAAACCGGCACGTCTTTCGTTCCGACTGAAACTGTCTTCGGGGGAATGGAACTAGGCCGGTGGGTGGCCGATCGCCGCAAGAACTTCCGCAGGGGGCAGTTGTCGAAGGACCGGATCGCGGAGTTGGAGTCGTTGCCGGGGTGGGTCTGGGATGTGCTCGAATTCGAGTGGGCGCGGATGCTCGGTGTGCTCGAGAGATACGCCGCACAGCACGGCGGCACTTTCTTCACGAGGAAGAAAGTGGAAGGTACCCACCTCTCTAGCTGGGTGACTTATCAACGCCGTGACTACCGTGCCGGAATTATGTCGCCGGATCGAATCGCAGCTCTCGAGAACGTATCGGGATGGACGTGGGACCCGGCCTCCACGGCATGGGAGCAAGCGATGATGTTGTTGCGCCGATATGTCGATGAGCACGGAACATCGAAGATTTCGAAAAGCGCCACTATCGATGGTTTTCGACTCGGTTTGTGGGTTCGAAATCGGCGCAAAGAGTTTCGTGATGGAGTCCTTCCCGCGGAGCGTGTTGCGGAGCTGGAGGCGCTGCCGGGTTGGACGTGGGATCCCAAAGAGGCCCAGTGGAACGCGGGGTTGGATGCTCTTCTTGCGTATGTGGAGAGGAATGGTACTTCTGTCGTCGTTCCGGGCACGGTGATTGATCGTGTGAATCTGACTGTATGGGTGCAGAATCGCCGCAGGAACTTTCGTGATCGAATCCTTGCCGCGGAGCGTGTTGCGGAGCTGGAGTCGTTGCCGGGTTGGACGTGGGAGCCTCTCGCAGATCTGCAGAATGCTGGTATTGAGGTGCTGCGCAGGTATGTGGCCGAGTACGGCACTTCGAATGTTCCCGCGGACACGGTGTTCGAAGGGATCAACCTGGGCGGATGGGTCCAGGAGCGTCGTAAGAACCACCGCCAGGGGCAGTTGGCACCGAGCCGGATCGCGGACCTCGAAGCCTTACCGGGGTGGACGTGGAACGAGATTGCCGATCGATGGTCGTCAACATTCGACGTATTGAAGCAGTACGTTGCCGACCATGGCACTGCTGATGTGCCCAGACGAACGGAAGTCGGTGAGGTGCAACTGGGTCAGTGGGTCGGCAGACAGCGCAGATACCGACGGGGAGGTCAATTGTCGCCGGCACGTGTTGCGGAGTTGGAGGCGCTGCCGGGGTGGACGTGGGATCCCAAGGAGGATCAGTGGAATGCGGGGCTGGGAGCTCTTCGTGCGTATGTGGCTGAGAATGGTACTTCTGTCGTGCCACCGGGAACATTGATCGACGACATCAACGTGAGTGATTGGATTATCAACCGCCGGAAAGAGTTTCGTGATCGAATCCTTGCCGTGGATCGTGTCGCGGAGTTGGAGTCGCTGCCGGGGTGGACGTGGGATCCTCTCGCCGATCAGTGGAATGCGGGGCTGGGGGCTCTTCGTGCGTATGTGGCGGACAATGGTACTTCGATCGTCGCATCGGGAACGGTGATTGATGGCGTGAATCTGAGCGGATGGGTGCAGAATCGTCGCAAAAACTTTCGTGATCGAATCCTTGTCGCGGAGCGTGTCGCGGAGCTGGAGTCGTTGCCGGGGTGGACATGGGATCCGCTGGAGGACCAGCGAAACGTAGGCATGGTGGCGTTGCGTAAGTATGTAGAGGATCACGGCACTGCTTTGGTTCCCCACGATAGTGTGATCGGGGGAGTAGGTCTCGGAGAATGGGTAATGAAGCAGCGCAAGGACTTTCGATCAGGTTCACTCGCGGAAACACGTGCCGCCGAGTTGGAGGCGCTCCCAGGCTGGAGTTGGGATCCGCTAGCTGATCGATGGGCAGCGGCTGTGGCCGTACTGCGGAAATATGTCGATGAGCATGGCACCGCGAAAATTTCGAAAAGCACTGTCTTCGAAGGTGCCAACCTTGGCTTTTGGGTGAACAAAGTTCGACGGAACTTTCGTATGGGGAAATTGGCTTCGGACCGTGTAGCAGAGTTGGAGTCGATCCCGGGTTGGCGATGGTGAGCGGTGTGTTCACGGGCTGTCGGCGGCGCACATCCGTGGACCGCTTACTTGCTGTGCGCTGGTGTCGTGATCGGGCTATCGGCTGTTGTAGCGGACTAGCGGGAGGCGGGCATTTTGCCGACGTCGTCGGTATGAGGGCGGGGTTGCGGTGGCACGCGATGGCAGAGAGAAGAGGCTCGAAGGGGGAGTATGCGCATCAAAGATGATCATCCGGAGCTGTTTCGGCAGTTGCATCCGACACGAAATGTGGGGCTTGATCCTGGGTCGGTGACGAATTCGTCGCACCGGATGTTGTGGTGGTTGTGCCCGGCCGGCCATGAATGGTTGGAGTCAGCGTTTCAGCGGACCTCGCACATGGGGTGGAAGAACGGTGACCGCTATGCCTGTCTGTATTGCGTTGCTCCTGGATGTGTGGTGAACAGTTGTGGTCATCGGAAGTTTCGGGGCGGTAAGAACGCGATCTTCCGTGTGCTTGCGCATCCTTGTGACAAGTGTGAGATCACCGAGCACGCGCGTCTGATTCTCGATGCGCAGGCTGCGGCTGGTCCTGCCGCGGTGAGAGTTCTCGAGGACAGTCCGTTGTATGCGTTGTTCTGCAGTCGGGGATCCGAAGTGGTGCAGTGGTGGGAGCAGTTATTTCCGCTGTTCGAAGCCTATTTCGTTCGGATGGTCAGCTTGTACATCGCTGTGGATTCGGTGCAGGGTCGTCGTACCTTGAGTTGGCCGCAGCCCGCTGTGCTTGGTGGGTGCATGCTTCGCATTCTGGAGGTGTTGCCGGCTAGTTGTCAGGCCGAAATGCAGTCGGTCGTGCCAGCGGAATCGGGGCATTTCGGGCGTGCGGGTCGTACGACCCTGCCTGAAGTGCACCGGCGTTTCGAACTCGGGTGGGCGTTGAAGAATGCGGGGTTCGACATCTGCGACGAGGCGTTGGACGTCGATGTTGATCTGCGTGTGCTTTTCCTCGAGCAGCAACGTTTTTCGTCGACGGGGGAGCAGTCGCCGGTGGATTACTCGGATCGGCATTATCCGGCGTTCGATGCTGCGTCGTTCGACCGGGAGAAGGCATCTGCAGCGGTGCTGCACAATTTTCGGCCGATGGAGTTTCCGCAGCGTATTACGGCTGTGCGGGTGACGCTCGCGGAATCGGCGTCGGCGGACGTCGACGATCCGCTCGGGCGAGTACATGTCGGGTATGCGCCGGACCTGGCGCCGGAGGAGTTGTGGGAGCGGGCGCGTGGGGTGTGGAAGGTGCGTGCTGATCACGTTGTAGCGTCGTCGATTGTCCTGGTTGTCTTCGACCGCCGGGTGGTGATGGTCGCGTCGATCTCGGGTCTGTCCGTTCATCGTGACGGGCTGGCGATTGTCGGGACACCTCTGGTTGATCACCCGTTGATTGGCCGACCGGATCCGCTGCATACGCCGAATCCGTTGGCCCACGGATCTTTCGATCAAGGGAAGGTAGCGCGATGAGGAGCGATACTCCGCGTCATCTGTATGAGGTCGGGTCGGCGCTGTGATGTCGGAGGCACGTAAGACCAGCGATGTGGGGTCGATGTTGCAGTTTCTGCTCGCGACCCAGCCTGTCGGTGAGGTGCAGGTCGTTGACGGTTGCCGGGAGATGCGCCGGCATGTGCGATCGGATCCGTTGCCGGTGGCCGGTACCGGCGGGGCGGTGTGGGCGCAGTCGGTGGCAGCGGTGATGGAGAAACCGCAGCGCGCGAGATCCGGCCTGAAGTCGTCACCGCGTGGACCGAAGTCTCCGGTGCAGTCGTGGACGGCTGTTCTCAACGTGGGTGCGGAGGCTCTCGCGGGAGTGAACGGTGACGTGTCGGTGATCTCGAGTGGCGTCATGGGCCGTCTCGGTATCGACTCCGACGATGGCTCGTGGAGATGGATTGCGTTGTCATGTCCGGCTATTGGCGGGTTTGTGCGTCGTGTGCAGTTGGCTGCGACGCCGCTCGACAACGGTGACCCCACCTGGAGTCTGCTCGGCCATGATCGATGGGCGCCGCGTGTAGTGGCGAGAGTTGCTGCGGATGCAGAACGTGGGTTTCTGCTTTGACGCACGAAGCGGCGGGCGACGGCTGAACCACGGTATTTCGCCACATTCATGCTCCGTTCTGCGTCTATGCCGTCGAGGGGCGCATCTTTTCCGTTTTGGGGCCGATTGTGTCGGGGTGCGGCGGTCTGCGGGTGTTTGGGTGTGCGGAGATGTAATGGGTGCGGGGTAGAACGGACCTATGGATTCTGTGGAGTGCGCTGATATTCAGCAGCAGGTCAAGGTGACTGTGCCTTAGCCGCCGTGGGCGGCAGTCGCAGCTTTGTGGCGCTGAGAGTTCAGTGAGTACGAAAGCTGTTGTGCCGGAATGTTGATCATTCTGCTCAATGGTTCAGGCCACCGAATCGAGAGGTCAGTGTCGATCCGGCGGCCCGAGGCTCGCCGATGAGGGTCGGCGGGCAATTGCGATGTTATCGACATAGGCCGGCGGGTGGGTAGTGCCATCGGCTGGATGAGCGCACAGGAGGGGTCATGGCATCACCGGAGAAAAAGCTCGAGGAGCTGAAGGCGCGACCGGCTGGGCAGGTCGTGCTAGCTCGTCCGGGCAGTTGGTACCGATGGATTTACGTGGCCACTGCCCTCGGGACTATCGCCCTCGTCATCGGGACGGTCCTGGTGGCGCTCGGAATTCTGGCGCTCCCTCTCGGTTTTCTGGCAGCGGGCACGAACCCGTTCGAACTTCTCTTCCCCGCGGTGGAGGAGGCGAACAACGAACCCACCAACTTGCTGGTGCAGGCAGGTGGATGGGCGGTGTTCGGGGGGCTCGGCCTTTCGCTCGCTGGTTACGGACTCGGCGGCGCGGCCAAGGTGAAGACTGCAGGCCCCGACATCGTGACCGCCGGCGAGATCGTCAACGCTCCCACACGGCTGGCGAGGCCCCTGGTGCGGGCACTCGACGCCGCGGAGACGATCAGGCGCTCTGCTGCAGTCCGGGAAGGGTGGCTCACCGGTATCGACGTCGACGCGGCCCTGTGGAACCTCGTGCAGCAGTTCAAAGCCGGCGTGCACCTCGATGGAGAACTGCGCGCCGTGTACGAGCAGGTGGCCGGGGCGTCGGTACCCGACTTCCGGGAGCAGATCGACGCGGCCGAAGCTGCTGTTCTCTCGTGCACCGAACGTGTGAAGGCCGGAACGCAACGACTGGTCGACATCGCTGACCGCGTCGACAGTTTCGACCGCGAGCTTGCCGAACCCGCACGTCGAGCCGAGCTGACGAAGGAACGCGAACGCCGTACGCGCCGTACCCGTGAGCAGGTCGCGAAACTCTCCGCCGCACGGACCGCAGTCGAGAACATCGAACCGGTCCTCGACAATGTTGTCGACATTGCCGCCGGGCAACTTGACGCGTACGGAGAGCTACCGAAGATCGAAAAGATATGAAAGGCAGAGGCATTGGAGATGGCAAATGCCACAGAAAGCGACTGTGACCATGCACGATCATAACCAGTCTGATTCGGAGATCGACCACGGCAAAACTGGTCGTCCACCGATGCAACCGCGCGCGAAAGCCACCCGCGAAGCGATCCTCGAAGCGTCCGCAACCCTGTTCGGCAAAACGGGGTACGCGGGCACCTCCATCGACGACATCGTCACACTCGCCCCGGTCACCAAAGGCGCGATGTACTTCCACTTTTCGAAGAAGGAATCCATCGCAAGAGAGATGTTCCGCCGTTGGTCTGACGCAGTCACCGAGACGGTCGGGAAAGCGATCGCAACCGGTCAACCCGCAGACCGGCAAGTACTGCTGATTTACCGCGAACTCGCCCGCCGCACCCAAAACGAGGCGATCATCCGCGCCGGCCTCGTCCTGAGCGTCGACCAGTCACTCAACGACGCGTATGCCACCTACGAAGCATGGACAGAAGTCCTGACGCCGATCGTCATCGACGCGATCCGTTCAGGCTCCCTCGACTGCGCCGAAAGCATGTCCAGGCTCGCAGACACGCTCTGCGCCGGTTTTGTCGGCGCGGTGAAAGTTGCGGCGAGTTTGGGTGAGAACGGCACCATCATCAGGCGTGTCGATGATCTGCTGATGATGTGGCGCGGAACCGATCCGGCGGCCGTCCGGATGATCGCAGGAGCGATCCTGTGAACACGGCCGAACGAATCTAGGGCCGCACCCAGACGCGTATGCCGGAATCATCCATCGAAAATTGTTCGCTTGGTGATGTCACTGTCCGCCGCCGCTGCTCGGTATCTGGGCTGTGATCGAACGGGGCGTCAGCCGCTTCTGGTCGGTGCCGTCAGGGTTCATGGATGCAAGCTCGGTGCGTTCAGCCGTGGAAATATCGACAACCACATCCCCCGACAGCGTCGTTGCTCTGTTGTAGAGGATGCGTGAACCGTCCGGTGTGAACTTCGGATGCACGGCGGACGTGTCGGTCAGTGGCGTGATCTCTCCACCACCGGCAGGCATCGAGTAGATCTCCGATCCGTTGTTTCCGCCGCGATTGCTCGAGAAGACCAGAGTGGAACCGTCGGGCGAGTAGGCGGGGTCCGCGTTCCAAAATTGGTCCCGCAGAACAACCTTTGTTTCTCCACCCGTCACCGGTGTCTCGACTATGTAGCCGCCGACTCTGAAGACCACCCGCGAGCCGTCCGGTGAGAACGTGGCATCGGATCCGCCCTCTTCCTCGGCGACAACGCGCACGTCGGAGCCGTCGGTGTTCATGATGCTGATGCCGCTGCCGGTGCTGAACGCGATGTGGGACCCGTCGGGGGAGAAGGCAGGTTGGTGGCCACCTTCGCGAATAGTGCGCGATTCACCGGAATCTAGGTCCACGAGTTCGATGTTTCTTCCTCCGCGGGTGTAGGCCAGCTGGGTTCCGTCTGGTGATAGTGCGGCGAAATTGCCGTATCGGCTGTCTGTGCTGTCGTCACCGACCGTTGGGGATATCTGTCGCACACCGCTGCCGTCGATGTTCGCCACGAATATCTGGCCCCAGCCGTCGTCAAAAGAGATGATCGCCTGTGCTGGAGTTGGCGGCGGTTCGTCGGCGCAACCTGCAAGAACGATGGAAGATGCGACGAAGACGGGCAACAGCCGGGAGAAACGCATCAACTGATCATGCACGAATCACGGCGTCGTCGTCGCCTGTGGTTTTTGTGGCTCGCCTTCGCCTCATTCGGGAGTGGACGTTGATTTGGATTGCCGTGCCGGCTCTTCCAGATTCGGTGCCTCTGTCCTGTCCTCGCCGGGAGTCGGTTCGAGGGCGGCCGCGGCGACGGCGGGCGCCTCTCTCATGTTTTCTGGCACCGTCGTGCCGCCCGGCAAGCTGACTGGGCCATTGTCGTTGATGTCGCGGAAGAGGAGTGCGCGGTAGTTAGGGTTCAGAGTGGACTTCCCCCAACGGTATTCACTGCCTTGCGGGCCTTTTGCGCGTACTGCGCTGGTCGCCCGCTGCAGCATTCCGCGGTCTTGTGCGTCGAGCCTCTCGATCAAGCTCGCGATCATTGTTGCGCTCCGACTCACCGCTTCTTTGTCCGACGGTGTCAGAACGCTGGGTGTCAGAGCGGTGATGCCGGCCTTGGCTTCCGCGTAGTCGGGCTGTCCGGCGCTGCCGAAGAAGAAGGCCTCGGGAGAGGTGTTGACGAGGCGGCCGTGGACCGGTGCCCCGTCTTGGTCGAGTCGGTCGAGCAGAACGTAGCCGTCGGGCGGGGAGACTGGTTCGGTGGTTGGCCTGGCCACGGCCCGTATGGCTTCGGGGAACGTGGTCCCGGGATGTTCTTGCTGGTACTTGCGTGCGGCTTTTTTCCGGCCGGAGTTCTTTGTCATCGGTCGAGCTCCAATCACGATGGATGGGCGATGTCCCGCGTGCACCGCCACAAGTCGTGACGAGCATTCGTTGATTGATCCGGTGGACCTTGCCCTCGACCGTCTCCGCTGCGATGACGCGGGCATCTGGAAGACCTCGGGGTCAGCCGTACAACGTCGGCTCTGGCAAGCAGACTAACACGACCGAGCGACACCAAGCGGGCGAAGCGCATGTATTGCCTTGTGCGGGAACGGCACACAGAAGCTGCGTTGCCGGAACGGCTCTCACCGCGTCGCCGCAGATTGCTGGACGTATCTGGGAGGCGGGATGGGGTTTCGGGGGAATTCCGTAGCGAACGCCATCAGGGTGGTGACCTAGGTCGAGTTTGTACGTGCAGGGCCGGTGAGCATTGTGTTCACCGGCCCTTTTCGTGCGCCCGACAGCTGCGTGGTTGGCGCAGCGGTGCCGTCTGAGCTAGTGCGTGAGCTTCAGCTGGTCGTGAAGAACCTTGGCCCCGGCGAGCGACAATCCTCGATTCGCCCGACGCAACTCGCGTATGGCGACTAGTGGTTGTTTCGAGGGAGAAATCCCCTCCGCAGCCAATATGTCTACCGCCCAACGCGTTCCGGATCGCACTGCTTCATTCTCGGTCCCGCCGAACACCGCGGTCAGGTTCTTTCTGCCGCCCACAGAACGGGGCGCCAGCACAGCAACACCGATAACCAAAGCCAAGGTCGTGTAGATCGCCATCACACGGTGAACGCTACCGCCGATCTGCCGGCCCTGCCTGGCGCAAAGATTCTCAGCTTCTGCAGGATTGGACGCTTGAACCTTCCGGTCAGCTCACCGATGGCACTTCGGTGATGGCGTCGGCAGTGACGAGCATGTCGATCTCGACGCTGTTGGTTCCGCCGGCGTCGGTGACGTGCACTGTTACTCCGCCGAGCCACTGTCCGTCATGCATTTTCGCCCAGAATTTCAAAACCCCGTCCAGGTATCCGGACATGTACAGCGCGGACGTTTTCACCCGCATACTCACATGATCGGCGCGTGATGCTCCTCCGCGTCCGAGTGGCAGCGCCCGACCGATGTCGATTTTCACTGCCCTCGGCTCGTCGAATGTCCTGATCACAGGGTGGTCCGGCCAACGTTCGTTCCAATGATTGGTGTTGATCACAGTGCCTTCTTCAGGGGGGCAGGCTTGTGTGCTGCGTCGACGGCCGGGGCGATCGCTCGCCAGACGGACACCCCTGCCTCTTCGCGGATCTCCATCCGTCCTGTGCGCCGTTGGAACCCCTTCCCCGTAGCCGCGACGTCGAGCTGGACGGACGTCACCCGCCCGCGCCCCGCAGTCAGGCCGCTGTACCCGGCGACTGTTGATTCGATGCGCAGATCCGGGCCGTCCCATTGCCCTTGAGTGACCACGAGAACATTGCCCTTGGATTTGGCCCTGGCGACGACTGCTCGCGCCCTCGACGGTGTGACGGCCGCACCAGAAAGTCCGAGTATCACCAGGTCAATGCCGTCAAGCAGGACTGCTGCCACCTCGACTGCACTGTCCCGAGGCTCCGGGATCAGTGCAATCCGTGACAAATCTGCACCTTGTTCCGTGGCTGCGAGTAGTCCCAGAGTGGGCATTCCGATCACTGCTGCGTGCCCGCCGTCTGCTGTGACGGATGCAAGCAGGCCGATGAGGACGGAGTTCGCCCCGGAGACGCTGACGACGGTGCCTCGTGCGAGTCCTCCGCGTGGAAGTAGTTCGCCGATCGGCGGCGGCACCGGGAGCATTCGGAGGGTTGATTGCGCCGTGGCCACGATCGGAGTCGGCTCGCGCTCGTCGACTGGGCGGAGCATCACCGAGGGTGTCGCTGGTTCGGTGCCGTCCGAGCGGGCGGGGATCGAGGCCATCTTGCGGCGTAGCTGTTCGAGCTTTTCCGCCTTGGTCAGCACCGTTGTTGCTGATGAGTGGGGCTGTTGGCTCACCGTCGCCCCGCTTTCCTGGATTCGCGCGTATTTCTCGCACACCCAGGATACTCGAACACAAGTTCGATAAGAACAGGTCTGGGCCGAGTAAGCGCGGCGTCTAGTTCTCGAGGGTGGTATCTGCGTCGCGACGAGGACGGGGCGCACCCTCGATGTGTTTGGTGCGGACGCCAGGACTGTCTGTCGCTTCGTCCGCTGGGATGTCGCGTGTGAGGTCGGAGCGGTCTGTGAATTGCGCTCGTCCGAGGGAAGCCGGGAGGAGCGGGAACGAGGGGGATGTGCGCATCCACCGCTTTTCTGCGCCGATCGTCGCCCACAACACTGCAGCCAGAAGTGCCGCGTTGAGCCACATGTCCGCACGGGAGAGGTATGTGCTTTCCCCGGCGAGGTGGGCGAGGATCGCGCATGCGATCAGCAACGCGGCGATGTCCTGTACGAGGTAGCGCGGTAGCCGGGCCAGTGAACGTGTCAGCAGCGGTGAAGGGTTCGACTGCGGCGATGCCAGGATCGACACTGCGGACAGGAGGATCGCGCAGGTGGCAGCGAGCCAGGCCAGCCACCACACGTAGGTGGCAGCGGCGGCGCTGGAGCCGATCGCTTCCGCTGCCTGCAGCACGGCATCGGAGGCGTCGAAGGCGGCCACTGGTGTCGGATGTGAGGTGCCGGCGGCGGCGACGAAGTCGGCGCGAATGCTGTCGAGATCTACCCATCGGGAGAATCCCAGCGGGACCATGAAGGCGGCAACGCGCAGAGCGAAACGGACGGCAGGGCGCAGCAGCCACCATGCCTGGCGAAGGACGAGTTTCACCTTGGTGGCTGTGTCGCTGGTGAAGATCGCGGCGAGAGAGTTGATCCGGTCCGCCAGCAGCGACCGGGTGGAGGCGATAGTGCTCATATGTGCTTACTTTCGATGCGAAGGGGAGGATGCGGCCCGGCCGATCCGTGATCTCTAATTGCTCTGTCGGCCAGCATCATTCATTCTTGGATGACAGGTGGATTACTACGAAGCGTCCAGAATGCAGGCACTAGACTTCGGCGTTTCGAAGGGTGTCATCGTCATGTCGGGTTTTCCTGCTGAGCAATGGTTTCGGCGCGGCTTGCGCAGTCTTCGAGATCGGCGATTGTGTGCCACGCGTCCTCCCAATCGCCACCTTCGTGGGGGTCCAGTACGTTCGCTGGTTCGGTTGCCAGGAACCGTGCGAGGAGACGGCGGGCGGCTTCTCGGCTGGCGATGTTGCCGTACTGAAGCGCGCAATTCGACACCTGTCGTATCTCGTCCGCCTCTTCAGTGGTGATGCGCCGGTGACCGTTGAGTTGTAGCCAGTAGAAGACAGCTTTCCCTGCTGCCAGGAAGAACTCGTCGGGCTCTGAGCCGTAGGGGACACCTTCACTGGCTTCGATCGCGACTCTTCCGATGTCGATCGCAAGTTCGTCTGCGGCTGTGAGGTTATCGGCGTCGAAACCTGTTGCCGGTTCCGCTGCGGGGGTGGGGAATTCGTTGCCGTGCTGGTGGGCGGTGTCGCCGGTGGTGGTATTCATCTGTGGTGTCTCCGTTCGATATCGGGCGGAATTCAAACGCCTTGTCCCGGTGTGTGGTTCAGGAATGAGTGGCTGCTTTTTCAGGGTGAAAGGGCTATCGTGCAGGACTTGCGCACTAGTAGCGTTGTCGCTAAGAACTTCAAAAAGGGAGGCCGGAGAATGTGCCGGTGTGCAGTGCGTTGCGGAGTTGGGTTTCGAGTGTCGCTCATTCCGCCACCGCCGGAGTGAGTGGCGCCCACGTGCTTGCTGTCACCGTGCGGGATACGGCAATGGGTTTGAGCGGTCCAATCCCAGTGGATGTGTCCCACATTGAGGCGACATGTTCCGCCTCATTTTGGCTTTGCAACGGCGCTACCGTGCGGATGCCATCGAGGGTGTTTCTTTCAACGCCCCATTCGGTCCAGGTCTCCATCACGCACCGCCCGGAGTGAACAGGACACGGATGCCCGCCTTGTAGATGCGGAGGATTGCGTGGGATGGAGTTGTTTCCTCTCCGTCGAATCGGTCTCCCGGATCAAGCGCAAGCCAGTGATCGGGGCCTATCTTCTCGTACACCTCACCCGACCGCTGACCTTCGCGTTCTAGCGCTCGGATCAAGCTGCATTTAGCCTGAATCCACCGATGAGCTTGTGAAAGTTGATCCGAATCGACGACACGAGCAAGAACTGTTTCCAGGCAGGGCGTGACCGCTGGTCTACCCAGCTTTTCCACGATTGACGAGTGTCGGGCCGCTGTCGGCGATTCGGTCAGATTTCAAGTGATGGGTGGCGGGCTGTACCCGATAGTGTTGGCCCACAGTCGAAGCCACACAGCGGTCCACGGCCAGTGAGTGGGCAGTCGCAGGATCGGTTTTCGTTGCGGTCGAGTCAATCGAGCGGGGATGTTGACGATCTTGCGTCGGAGCGTGGCCCCGCGGGAATGTGAATGCCGGTCGCCGGCAAGAACGCCGGTTGCCCGAAGCAGATTGTGGGCGATCGCCGCGCACAACACCCAGGCGGAGTTTGCCCCGAACTTCCCCGATGGCATGTGTGCAAGTGGCCCGTCGATGAGATCAGCGAACACGGTTTCGATAATCGCGTGCCGGCGGTGTGTGACATCTGCGTCGGCGGTGAGCCGGGTGGTGTTGGTGAAAAAGGGGTGATACCGCCAGACGGGAAACAACGTATCCGGGAATCGTGCGTCTTTGACGCGGCGCACAATCAGCCGGGCGGCGACCGGGGTCTTGGTGGAAGTGAAAGCGGTGTAAGTGGTTTCGGCGACTTCGGCATCGGAAATCCAGTCACCGGTCTCGGGGTCTCGTACCGCGCCGGGATACTTCACGGGTGTCCAGGCGTCTTCGGCAATCGAATCGATTGCCCGCGCGACGGCGGTGTTCTTGGCCATCACGACCGAGAATTCGACCTTTGAGCGCAAGCAAGCGGTCACGACGGAGCGGGTGCCGTAGGCAGAATCGCCACGAACGAGGATCGTGCCGACCGCACCCGCTTTTCGGGCGGTGACGATGGCTTGGGTGACCATCCGGCCTGCGCCTTTACCCGATGCGGCTTTGCCTGCTCGTAGCCGCATCCCGGTGATGACCGGTGCGGAATCGGCGGTGCTGAGTATCGTTGCGAGCGGTGAGAGTCCTTTGCGGAGGACCTGCTTTCCGGCGATTTTTGCATGTCCGTAGGAGGCGCCTTCTTTGGCGTGGCCGTAAACGGGGCGCAGCAGCGAATCGATGTCAATGAACGCGTGATCGACGAGTCCGGGGAGAATATCGGTGCGGGAGGCGAGTGAGATGAGGTGTTCACGCAGCACTGATTCGAGTTGGCGATTGTGCCCGAAAGTGAACTCACGCAGCAGTGTTCCGATAGTGGAGGGTGCGTAGACGTTGCCGAACAGCTCCTTCATGCCGCCGGAGCGAAGGACGTCGATGTCGTCGATGCTGTCCGCGCCCGCGCACATCCCGGCGATCAGTGTCACCAATTTTGGTGCCGGATTCGCTGCCCCGGATGCGATTTTCGTGGCGGTGATCGAGATCTTCTCGGCGAGGAGGTCCGTGAGCCTGGTCTGCTCGGCCAACGTCATCACCGGGACCAGTCCCGCGCACGAGACGATGTGGTTCTCGTTGAACACTGCGGAATCTTCGACGAACTTGTGGGACACTTTCACTGGAAGTGCCTTTCCTGAGCTGGTGGATTTGTTGCGTGAGAACTCAAATCATCCCAGTTCAGGGGGCACTTTCTTCAGTTAGACACTCCGGTCAATGGAAGTTCTATCGGTGGATTCAGGCTAAGGGCAATACCGTTCAGTTAGTGACGGACGATGGTGCATTCTGGTGATGATGTTGGTTGTGGATGATGTTGATGGCGTGCGCGTTTGGCTGCCCACTTGAAGATCTTGCGTTTGACGACGCGAGCGTTCGCACGTAGTCGGCGTGCGGGGTTGATCCGGCGCGCCAGTTTGTCGACGGCGTGATTCCACAATCGGGTGAACCCAGAATGGTCATGAGGGGGAAAAAGAGCTGTGCGACAGTGACCTTCGGGCGACCCGAAGTGCGGCAACGAACGAGACCCGGTCAGGGTCGTGCCCGCCGGCGGTGGCGGCATCGAGCATCAGGGTGCGAATCGCGTAGTGACAGCACAGGTGCCCCCCAGATTTCCTGCAACACCAGCGGCGGGGACTTCGACCGCAGAACCTTCCGTGGGCCGCGTTGATGAGTTTTCAGTTCGTCGAAGGTGTTCTCGATTTCCCATCGCTGCGCGTAGGCGAGAGCAAGGTCTTCGGCGGCGGCTTCCTCGGGGTCGAGGATCGTGGTCAGCAGCCGGTACTGTTCGGGGTTCTCCCGTCCGTCATCGAGGGTGTAGTCGATCACCCGGACCAGTAGCGGTGTTCGGTGTTGCCGATCCTTCCCCGACGTCGGGATGATCCGTGCCAGCCAGGACCCGTCGTCGAGAGTCTCCAGATGTCGGGGTGAGAGGGTAGATTTCACTCTCCACAACAGGTCCGCGCCGCTGGCGGCGGCGCGGGTCCACATGTCGAATCCGTAGAAACCTCGATCGGCGAGCAGCAGCATCCCCGGCTCGAGCCGGTCGATCAGATTGTTCGCCAACTCCCGTTCCGAGGTGCGGTACGACCCGATTTCGGCGTCGAAGACGGCGTGGGTGCCGCATTCGGCGACGGCGACCAGCTTCGCTTGCGGGAACGCGGACTGCTCACCCCGGCTCGACGGCGGCCGCCCGAAATGCTCGTCGTTCGCCGGCGTGTCCGGCAGGTCGAGGCAGGTGCCGTCGATAGCCACCAATCTGCGTCCCGCGAACCATGATCCTGGGGTGTCCGCCCCAGCGAGCGGTCGGGCGACCCGGCGGAACAACTCCCGGACCGGTTCGTGACCCAGGCGTGAACGGGCTTGGAAGATAGCCGATTTCGTCGGCGGAGTCCAGGTCTTCGACCATCCCGACGACCACGACAATCCGTCGGTGAGCTGCGCGAAGACCTCCTCGTAGGAGCCTTCCGCATTCAATGCCATCCCAATCGAAAAGTATGCCGTCACCCGCGCCGTCAATGTTCGACTGCGCTGCTCGGTGCGACCGCAGTCGGCGATTACCTCGTCGACCAGGTCGGCAGGAAACACCCTGGTCAACAAGCCGACCGACACCACATCCGACAGCCGGCGGTCCGAGGCCGGTTTCACCCATCCACTACGAGGCACACCTCACCATACCTCATGAGTCACTAACTGAACGGTATTGAGGCTAAGGGTGCCGGCGGGCCGGAGTCGGGCGAGGGGTCCTGAGTCAGCGGCCGTCGATGGTCTGCTGGAGCACGGCCGCATATTGGGCTTGAACTGCGGTAGTGGCATGTCCCCGTGGTTGGTTTCTCCTTGGGGCGTAACGGGTTTGACGCGTGTCCGCACCCCCGCCACTGCACTCGGCGGGGCGGCAGGAACTACAGCGGTTTGGCAGGTCGTTTTTGACTGGCTGGATGAGGTGAGCAGGTCGTCGGCACCATGCGGTCCCTCATGTGTTTCAACAGCCGGACGGGCATCGCCTTTCCGTCGATATCGTGCGGTGGCCGAAGTCGAAATTGCCTGGTATGTGGTGTGTTTCGAGTTGCAGGATGCACTGGTAGTTGGCTGGCCGCTTGTCCTTACAGTGCCCCGCGCCTCGGCTGATGCCACCCGAGGCGCGGTGCACTGAATTAAGCTGAAGCTGCCCTATTGAGCGATGTAGCCGCCGTCGACTACGACTTCGGACCCGGTCATGAACGAGGACTCATCCGAGGCAAGAAACAGTACCACCGTGGATACCTCCTCCGGCTGGGCCGCACGACCCAGGATGGTGGTGCCCAAGAGAGCCTTCTTCCCTTCGGGATCGGCCAGGATATCGTTTGTCATCGCCGTCGCAATCACTCCTGGGTGCACCGAGTTCACTCGAATCCCGAACTCTTGCAGGTCCACTGCAGCGGCTTTCGTCAGAGTCCGCACTGCACCCTTCGATGCCTCGTAGGCGGCTGCATTTGGGGCGCCGATGATCCCGTACATGGACGAGATGTTGACGATCGACGGCGCCTTCGACTCCTTCATCGCAGGGATGATCGTCTTGCAGCCCAGGTACGTGCCCTTGGCATTGACCGCGAAGATGCGGTCCCACACGTCTTCCTCCGTGTCCTGCAGTGACGTGAAAGCGAGGATGCCCGCATTGTTCACCAGGATGTCGACGCGGCCGTGGGACTGGACGGCATGGTCGACGACAACCTTCCAACCTGCCGAACTCGAGACGTCGTGCTGCACGAAAGACGCAGTACCGCCGTCCTTCTCGATCAGCTTGACGGTCTCCTTGCCGCCTTCGACGTCGATATCGGTGACGACAACGGCGGCACCCTCTTCCGCTAACAGCTGGGCGTGCGCGCGCCCCATACCTGTGGCGCCACCGGTCACGACGGCAATTTTGCCTTCAACACGCTTGGTCATTTCATTCCCTTCGGATTTCGCACCAACTTTTTGTTGGCGAATTCGTTCAAGCCGAACTTGGCGAGCTCGCGACCGAACCCCGATCCCTTGACACCGCCGAACGGTAGGTCCGGGGCCGTCTTGCTGGTGCCGTTGATCCAGACCATTCCGGTTTCGAGTTCCTCGGCCACTCGGCCGGCCTTGTCCGGATCCGAGGTGAACACACTGGATGAGAGGCCGAACGGGGAGTCGTTGGCCAGGTCGATCGCCTCATCTAGAGACCGGGTGCGGTAGAGGACCGCTACCGGGCCGAACAGCTCTTCGCGGAATGCACGCATCTCGCGTGTAACTCCAGCCAGCACGGTGGGCGGGTAGTAGGCGCCGACCCCTTCCGGTCGGTTGCCACCCAAGAGAGCCTCGGCCCCGCGGGAGAGTGCGTCCTGGACAAGCTCGTCGACTTCCTCGACTCCCGCGTGCGACGCGAGTGGCCCGAGCTTTGTCTCGGGGCTGGTCGGGTCGTCGGGTAGCCAGCCAGCCATCCCGTCGACGAACTTCGTTACGAATTCGTCGTACACGCTGTCGTCGACGAGAAACCGCTTCGACGCAGTGCACGCCTGTCCGCCGTTTCCGAGCCGACCGACGACGGCGGCGGCAGCAGCGATGTCTATGTCGGCATCTTCCAATACGATGAAGGGGTCCGAACCGCCCAGTTCAAGTACGCATTTCTTCAGGTGCCGGCCCGCTACCTCAGCGACGGCCGACCCTGCCTTCTCCGATCCGGTCAGTGACACACCTTGGACTCGCTGATCCGCTACAGCCGCAGCGACCTGGGCTGAGGAGACGAAGGCATTGCGATATACGTCGGTCGGCAGCCCGGCTTCGAGGAAGACTCGCTCGATGGCCAGGGCGGACTGCGGGCAGTTGCGCGCATGTTTGAGGATGATCGTGTTGCCCAGTGCGATGTTGGGAGCAGCGAAGCGTGCCACCTGGTAATAGGGGTAGTTCCACGGCATGACTCCGACGAGCGGTCCGATCGGCTCGGTCCGCACGACCGCCGTCCCGCTACCGGCGATGTCGAGGGTCTCATCCTGCATGAATTCTGCGGCGTGGTCTGCGTAATACTGATAGATCGAGGCAACCAGCTCCACCTCGCCTTGTGCTTGTGCGATCGGTTTGCCCATCTCCAAAGTGAGCAGCTTGGCCAGTTCGTGGGATTGTTCTCGATAGAGTTCGGCGACCCTGCCAAGCGCAAGGCTTCTTTGTTCGAGATCTGTTGCGCGCCAACTCCTGTAGGCGTTTGCGCTGCTGCCGATGAGGACGTCCAACTCGTCGTCCGATATTTCCGGATACCGCGCGAATTCCTGACCGTTGGCAGGGTCGATGGTGGTGTACACACCCATGGTCGTCTCCTGTTTTCGTATCGATCGGGAGTCAGGCGTCGACGGTGTCGGCCGTCTTCAGAGCAAAGCCCTGATAGCCCCCCTCGGTGACGTCTGCCAGGACGGCGCGGTAGTTGCCGAGCCCGCCAAGGTAGAACAGCACGCTGGGCTTCTTTCCTGGAACATTGGCCCCGAAGATCCATGAATCAACCTTGGTGAAGACGGTCATGTTCGCGATGTCCGTGCAGGTCGCGGTCCATGCGGATTCCGCCTCCGGTGTGGGTTCGATCGCCCGCACACCTGTCCGCTCGACGTAACCTATGGTGTCGCTGATCCACTCGACCTGAGTTTCGATGCTTGGAGGAAGGTTCGTGAACGGTCCGTTGGGGCCGAGCACCATGAACCAGTTGGGGAAGTTCGCGGTGGCAATCCCCAGGTAGCTGGTGGGTTGGCCGTCCCAATGGTCGTTGATGTTCAGGCCACCGCGACCGGAAATGGTCATGCGGCGGTAGTTCCCGTCGACGGCGTCGAAGCCGGTGGCGAAGACCAGGACGTCCAATTTGTGCAGGACGCCGTCCTCGGTCACCACGCCCTTGGCTGTGATCTCACGAATGGGGTTTTCCTTGATGGCGACCGCCTCGACGTTCGGGCGGTTGAAGACCTGGAAGTACCCGTCGTCGCACAACGGTCGTCTCGCGAATAGTCCGGTGGGCGTCAGTTTGCGGGCAGTCTCCGGGTCTTCGATCATGGCGGTGATCTTCGAGCGAATGAACGATGCTGCAGTTTCGTTGGCTTCTTCGTCGGTAGCGATGTCACCGAAGGTTCCGAACATGAATCGGAAACCGCCGCCCTGCTCCCATGCCTCTTCGTAGACCCTGAGGCGTTCTTCCGCGGACACGCTCATGGCCGGAACAGTAGATTCCTCGAAGCCGAATGCCACCGAGGATCTTTTGACCTGAGTCCAGATGTTCTCGTAGTCGGCTTTGACTGCGTCGATCTGCTCGTCGGTCACCGCGCGCTTGCCGACCGGCACCGAGTACTGGGGAGTTCGCACGAATACAGTGAGGTGTTCGACCGTTGGCGCCAGGGCCGTGATGACCTGTTGCCCAGTAGATCCGGTACCGATCACGCCGACGCGGCGGCCGGTGAGATCCTTGCCCTCGGGCCACGCTGCGGTGTGGATGGTCTCGCCTTCGAATGTCTCGAGACCGGGCAGATCCGGTCGATTGATGGCGGAGAGGAGCCCGACAGCATTGACGACGTAGGTAGCGCGGTAGATCTCGCCTGTGTCGGTGGTGACTTCCCACAGTTGTTCGTCTTCGAGATACACCGCAGATTCGACGGCAGTGCCGAAGTGGAAGTGCCGGCGTAGGTCGAACCGGGAAACGACATCCTCAAGGTATTCGAGAATCTCGGGTTGAGTGGTGTAGGTGTGCTTCCAGGTACCGTCCTGAAGCAGGTCACGGTCGAATGAGAACCGGTAGACGTGGCTTTCGGTGTCGGACAGTGCACCCGGGTAGCGGTTCCAGTACCACGTGCCGCCCGGGCCGTCTGCCTTGTCGAAGCCGACCGTCGTGAGGCCGAGCTCGTTGGCCAGTTTGTGGACGGCGTAGATCCCGCCGAATCCGGCGCCGATGACGATGGCATCGACAGTGGTCAGGGCCTTTTGTGTAGTCATGGTTTGAAGTCCTTGGTCGTTACGAGGAATGAAAGTTCAGGCGTGGTACCAGGCGGATAGCTGCGCAAATTCCTCGGCAACAAGCGGGGAACGGCCGGCCAGAAACGGGTAGACATGCTGCTGCCCTTCCCCGATCGAAAGGGTGACATCGACACCGGCAGCTTCGGCGCGTTCGGCCACTCGGGTGGCATTGTCGAGGAGTGATTCAACGCTGCCAGCCGTGAGATACAGCCGTGGGAAGCCTGCGAAGTCGGCGTGCAGCGGGTTCGCGAGTGGAGTGGTCGGGTCGACGGTGCCTCCGAGAACGCCGGAGATCATGCCTTCCAACAACTCTGGTGTGATCAGCGCATCGGTGTCGTTGTTGGTGACCAGAGTCTGGCCTTTGTTCTCCATGTCCAGCCAGGGGGAGAAGGCAATGACACTGCCAGGGCCACTTTTGCCTTGGTCGGCGAGGGCCAGAGCGATGGCGATAGCCAGGTTCCCGCCTGCCGAATCACCGATGGTGGTGATATCACGAGCGGTGATGCCGGAAGCCACGAGCGCGTCGAACGCTGCGACACCGTCCTCGATCTGCGCGGGATGTGTGTGTTCCGGGGCGCGCCGGTAGTCGAGCACGAGACTGGCCGATCCGAGCGCTTTAGCGACGTGGCCAGCAAGTTTGCGGTGGCTCGATGCGGAGCCGACGGCGAAACCTCCACCGTGGGTGTAGAGCAGAACTTTCGACCGATCTGCTCCTTCGGGCAAGCACCAGATGCCGGGGACGCCGCCGACAGTGTCTTCGCGGTAAGTCACCCCTTCGGGTTCTACGGTCGGTTGGTGCCACTCGTCGAAGATCGAACGTAGTAGACGGATCGTCAGATCCGGTGTGCTCGACATGATCTCAGACCAATCGGCATAGAGTTCTCGCAGTACGTCATCGGTGCTGTCATCATGTGTGGCGTTCGAATCGCTGGCAACGGCGGTGCTCATGGGTTCTCCTGGGCTCGTCACGGCGAAAAGGAAATCGGCCGCGGTCTGATATGTCGGGCGTGCCACACACTGGAAGTTTTGTGACGGGCAGCACTCCCTTCTAGAACCAACGTAGGAGCACAATGCACGACACCTGTGTTCCGTTATGAAACAGTCGGCAGTCAGGATGCGTGGTCATGATGAGGACACCGCCACATTCCTTCCACCCGAAGAGGTGCTTGTTCATGCGCGCATATGCAGTGTTTCCCGACGATACGACGATCCACGAAGTGGAGGTCCCCGTGCCGGCGCCTGAAGGGAGCAGCGTTCTTCTGCGGGTGCTGAGAGCCGGTGTGTGTCACACCGACACACACCTACGCGAGGGTGGCTATGACCTCGGCAGCAAAGGGATGATGAACATGAAAGACCGTGGCGTCGAATACCCCATGGTGCTCGGCCACGAAGTCGTCGGCATCGTAGAGCAGGTAGGCGAAGCCGTGGACACTGTACGCCCTGGTGATGTCCGCTTGATCTATCCGTGGATCGGATGCGGCGAATGCCGCCAGTGCCGATCAGGCCATGACAACAGTTGCGCCACAGGAAGAAACCTCGGTGTTGCCCGTCACGGCGGGTACGCCGAATACGTCCTCGTTCCCGACGCGAAATACCTCGTCGACATCGACGGACTGGATCCGAGTTGGGCTGCGACGCTTGCCTGTTCAGGATTGACGGCCCACAGTGCGGTCGACAGGATCCTTCCGCTCGAACCGGACGAGCCGGTCGTCGTTTTCGGTGCGGGCGGGCTAGGGCTGACAGCTATCGCGATCCTGCGTGCGCGAGGACATCGGGCGATCTGCGCGGTCGACCGCGCAGATCAGAACCTGTCCCTCGCTCGCGACATGGGCGCATCGGCCACCGTGCTCTCGGGTTCGGATACAACAGCGCGCGACGTTCGACGCGCTGTGGGAGGGCCGGCCGGGGCGGTCATCGACTTCGTCAACAATGGAGCCACCGCAACACTGGGGTTCGAGGTGTTGGCCAAGGCAGGAATCATGGTGCAGGTCGGACTCTTCGGCGGCGAATTCACCGTCCCCACGGCACTACTCGCTTTGCGCATGATTCGCCTCGAAGGCAGTTTCGTCGGAACGCTCGACCAACTGCGAGACCTCGTTCGGATCGCCCAAACGGGGCAGATCCCCACCATTCCGATAGCCGAGCGTGCCCTGTCGGCAGCGGAGGTCACCCGCGCATTGGATGAGCTCACGGCAGGTGGCGTTGCTGGACGCATCGTCCTTACTACTCCACACTAGAAAAGTGAGCGACCGCGCACACCGCGACGACGCCGTACGACGCGCGCGCGAGCAACTGATCACTCAGGGGCTCGTGCGGGCTTCGCTGCCTGCATCGCTTGTCGCGCACGAAATCGAGCAGAGTTGGCGCCGTTCGGTCTCGCTGAGCGTTGACCCGGCAGCAGGTCCTCACATAGTCGGCGAAATAGATCCCGACACAGCCATCCTGCGCGCTGCTGGTCGCATTCTCGACCAGTGGCAGACCAACCTGACCGATTCGCGGATGACCCTGTTTTTGGCCGACGAGGCAGGTCGCATAGTCTCACGCCGCATCGTCGACCCGCAGGACGAGCCCTCCCTGGACCGCGCCAACGCTGTCGAAGGTTTCGACTTCTCCGAGCAAGCCCTGGGCACCAACGGTTTGGGCACGCCGATCGAAGCACGCGGAGTAGTGTTCGTCCGCGGAACAGAACACTTCAACGACGCGCTTGCATCCCTGGCATGTGCCGGAACGCCTATCAAGCATCCGATCACGGGCAGAATCGTCGGATCGCTGTCCATCGCATCTCATGTCGATTCGGCCAGTCCCCTGATGGTGTCGATGGTCCGGCAAGCCGGGTACGAGATTTCCGAAGCCCTCGAACTCATGGCCGATTCGCGAGATCTCGAGCTGGCGCGCACATATCGCAACTTGCGCACCTCCAAGAATCCGGTACTGGTGATGAACTCAGGAACCGTGATGACCGACCTCCCGGCTCTCGCGCACTTCGACGCGGAAGCACACGCAGGGTTGTGGGACACCTTGCGCCGGTATCGGTGGGATGAGGACAGCATGCGTCTCGAGCTACCGACTCTCGGCACCGAGGCAACCGTCCGCCGATTAGGGCGAGCAGGGCAGGACGCGATCTTCGCGCTCGAATTCACTGATCCGAGCGATGCAGAGTCTGCGTCCGAGGATGCAGTGATGGGTCTGGATTGGCGACGACGCGACGATGCACCCTCGGCGTCGCCTGATCCGTTACCCGACCGCGACCACGGATCAACGGGCAATTTCACGGCGACGTCCACTCATGCCCGCGGATCGTCAACGCCGTCCCTGAGCCGCTACGAAGAAGCGGAGCGTGATGCAATCAACCGGGCATTGTCGGAAACGAATGGGAACAAGTCGTTGGCGGCGGGACTGTTAGGGATCGGCCGTACCACCCTGTACAGGAAGATGCGGGCGTTGAAGATTCGTAGCTGACCCCTCGGAACGTCATTGTTCGGTATCGACGATCCGCAGAATGCGCGATTTCCGCGCGACGATACCTCTATCAGCGAGGAACCTGGCGGCAAGAGCTCTGGAACAGTGGCCAGCTGACCGTGTCCGGAAGCGATGGCGCTCGCCGCGCTCCTGAGACTGAAAACTCGGCATCTAGTCTCAGTGCTGCCGGAGACCGATGACGTATTGCAGGACCACTCGCAGCGCTGGGTTAGTACTGTCTCTCCGCCACGCTGCCCGCATGTCCACGTCTGCCGTCGAATCACATAGCGGCACGAAAACCACATGAGGGTCGGTGACGTTGTCCGCCACCGACGACAACGTCAGGTGACAGCCGACCTCGGCCGCCACCAGAGCCAGAGCGGTCTGGGTGTCCGGTGCGATCTGAACGACATCGGCGACGAACCCGCGGGCGACGGCGAGTCGGCGCAGCCGATCAGGAAGGACAGATCCTTCGTGGAACGGCAGTGAGATGAACTGCTCGTTCGCGAGTCGGTCGATATCGACCCGAGTCGCACCGGCCAACGTGTGTGTGTCGGCCACTGCCACGACCAGATGGTCGACTAGTACCACCTCGGACTCCACGCTCGCAGGAATGACATCCCACCTACCCAACGCTATGTCGGTGTCCCCGCTGAGCAGCCTCTTCATGGCTGGCTGAGCGAAGTTCTGGCTGGAAAGTTCCAACTCGATACCTGGATGCTCAGAGCGCACGATGCGGGCAAGCCGCGCGACCATGCGATGCGTCGAGACGCCGGCGAACGCGATTCGCACCAAACCACTCTCGCCGCCGGCGGCCGACTTGACTGCGTCTTCCGCGCTACGCAAACCTTCGAGGACTGCGCGTGCAGGTTCGATCAATGCCTGACCGCTGGCCGTCAATTTCACGGAACGGGTATTTCGATCGAACAGTCTTGCACCCAGATGCTTTTCGAGTTGTTTGATGGTGCGACTGAGGGGCGGCTGCGCCACATGCAGTCGGGCCGCGGCGCGACCGAAGTGAAGCTCCTCGGCGACGGCGAGGAACGCGCGAAGTTGTTCGACATCCATCCAGGGACTCCTTTATTGCATCTACGGTAATACACAAGTATCAATTAAGTATTGGACTGACAGTAATGGTGGGGTTGATAGTTCTCGTATGGAAACGCTGAACCCCGAAGTACCCGACGATGTCTTCTCCGACGTGCTGAAGCAGATTTCACACTTCGTGCGGTCGTGGGTGGTTCCGCGGGAACTCGAGATCATGAACACCGACGCAATACCTGCCGATATACGGACACAGTCTGCAGAGATGGGCTTGTTCGGTTTTTCGATACCCCAGAAGTGGGGCGGCTTGGGCCTCAACCTCATTCAGGATGTCGAGCTTGCCATGGAACTCGGCTACACCTCGCTGGCACTCCGCTCGATGTTCGGAACCAACAACGGTATCGCCGGGCAGGTCCTCGTCGGGTTCGGAACCGAGGATCAGAAAGCGCAGTGGCTACCGGGCATGGCCGCCGGTGACATCGTCGCCTCGTTTGCGCTGACCGAGGACGGGGCAGGATCGAACCCCGCAGGGCTCAGGACGACCGCCAAGGCAGACGGCTCGGGCTGGATGATCAACGGCAACAAGCGATACATCACCAATGCGCCCATCGCCGACATGTTTGTCGTCTTCGCCAAGCTGGATCCGAAGCCGGAGAGCGGAAACGGTATCGCAGTCTTCCTTGTCCCGGCAGATACTGCCGGGATCGAGATCGGGGTCAAGGACGCCAAGATGGGCCAGCAAGGGTCGGGCACTGCGGACGTGACGTTCACCGACGTGAAGGTCGACGCCGAGTCACTGGTCGGCGGAAAGGGAGACATCGGATACAAGGCGGCGATGACCTCGCTGGCACGCGGACGTGTGCACATCGCGGCACTCGCTGTCGGCCAGGCGCAACGTGCGCTCGACGAGTCCGTCGCGCACGCAGCAGCATCGACTCAGGGTGGCGAACCAATCGGAAACTTCCAGCTAGTTCAGGCGATGATCGCCGACCAACGGATTGGGGTCATGGCGGGCCGGGCCATGGTCCGTGAGGCAGCGAGGGCCTGGGTCGAGGACACCGATCGGTGGATAGCTCCATCGGCCGTGAAACTGTTCTGCACCGAAATGGTCGGCAAGGTCGCTGATCTGGCTGTCCAAATCCATGGCGGGGCAGGGTATATGCGGGAGGTTCCGGTCGAGCGGATCTATCGTGACGTTCGGCTACTTCGCTTGTACGAGGGCACGAGCGAAATTCAGCGCCTGATCGTCGGAGGCGGATTGATTCGCGCGCAGCAGAAGCGCAGCAAGTGAACGCACCACTCGAGGGGTTCACCGTCGTGGCGATCGAACAGGCCGTCGCAGCACCCCTTGCAACCAGAAACCTCGCCGATCTTGGTGCCCGAGTGATCAAGATCGAACGGACCGACGGAGGTGATCTGGCACGTGGCTACGACCATGCAGTGCATGGAACGGGTGCGCACTTCGTGTGGCTCAACCGAGGCAAGGAATCCCTCGCCATTGATCTCAAATCAAACCGAGGTCGCAGTATCGTCCACCGGCTGATCGAGAACGCGGACGTTTTCGTACAAAATCTTGCCCCTGGTGCTTCAGAGCGACTCGGATTCGGCGCGAACGAATTACGCGCGACGAAGCCGAGTCTGGTCGTCGTCAACATGTCTGGATTCGGTAAGGGTGGGCCGATGCAGGATCGCAAGTCCTACGACATGCTGATCCAGGCCGAAGCGGGCTTGATTTCCATTACCGGAACACCGGACGAACCCGCCAAGACGGGAGTACCTACGGCCGACATCGCTACTGGCATGTATTGCGCTCAAGCAGTGCTTGCGGCATTGCTCAGGCGTGGGCGCACGGGTGCTGGTGCGACGATCGACATCTCGATGCTCGACTCGACGGTGGAGTGGTTGGGGCACGCGATGTACACACAGATGTACACCGGCGCGCAGCCTCCGCGGATGGGTGTCAGTCACAGCTCCATCGCCCCGTACGATGCATATCCGACCCAGGACGGACAGATACTGATCGGCGTCCAGAACGATCGCGGTTGGCAGACCCTCGTCACTGACGTACTAGGAATTCCGGAGATGGCCGAAGACCTGCGCTTCGCCACTAATGTTTTACGCGTCCAGAACCGCGCTGAATGCGATGCCGTCGTCGCCGCACGCACATCGTTGTTCACGACAACAGATCTCGACACGAAGTTGGCTGCCGCCGGCATCCCTGCGGCCCAGGTGAAACAGATGAGGCAAGTCATCGAGCATCCGCAGATCGTCGAACGCGACCGTTGGCGGACCGTCGGCACCGAACACTCGACCGCACGGGCTTTGCTGCCACCGGCGACGTTCGCTGACTTCGAGGCACGCATGGGCGACGTTCCCGCACTGGGGCAGCACACACGCTCGTTGTTGATCGAATCCGGGCAGGATCCGGACACGGTGGACACCATGCTGCGTGAAGGCGTCGCCGTGCAGGACCCTGCTTTCGACACCGACCTCGTTCGGTGATACGACTATCCCAATCACACTTCAGAACAGGACAATTCATGATTTCAGGGCGTACAGCGGTCATCACCGGCGGTGCCCAGGGCATCGGTCTCGCGATCGCGACACTGTTCGCCGAAAACGGGGCGAACATCGTGATCGGCGATCTCGACGAAACGAAAGCGAAAGAAGCCGCCGCCGCTCTACCTACGGACGCCGTCGGGGTGCGTTGCAACGTGACCTCCGCCGAAGACGTGCAAGCCTTGGTGGACAGTGCCGCTTCTTCGTTCGGGTCGATTGACATCATGGTCAACAATGCGGGGATCACCCGTGATGCAACCATGCGGAAGATGACCGAGGATCAGTTCGATCAGGTCATCGACGTGCACCTGAAAGGGTGTTGGAACGGCACGCGGATCGCGGCCGGCGTCATGCGCGAAAACGGCGGGGGATCGATCATCAATCTGTCCTCGATTTCAGCGAAGGTGGGCTTTATCGGCCAGAGCAACTACTCGGCCGCGAAAGCCGGAATCGTCGGCCTGTCCAAGGCAGCAGCGAAAGAAGTTGCGCACCTCGGTGTCCGAGTGAATGTGATTCAGCCGGGTTTGATCAAGACGGCGATGACCGAAGCGATGCCGCAGAAGGCATGGGATCAAAAGATGTCGGAAATCCCGATGCAGCGTGCCGGTGACCCCCGTGAGGTGGCGTCGGTCGCCCTGTTCTATGCCTCTGACCTGTCCTCGTACATGACCGGAACGGTCTCCGAGGTCACCGGCGGACGCTACATGTAGCGACCGCCGCCGGTCTCAATTGCTCGATCCACGCATCCAAGAAGGAAATTCATGCCAAACGCCGTCATCTGCGAACCGCTGCGCACACCAGTCGGACGCTTCGGGGGAGTATTCCGCGACGTCGCACCGCAGGAACTCGCTGCCATCGTGATCAAGGAACTGTGCGCCCGCACCGGACTGGACGGGACCGTGATCGACGACGTCATTCTCGGACAAGCGTCACCGAACGGAGAGTCACCGGCCATCGGACGCGTCGCAGCACTCGACACCGGCCTCGGGATCGAGGTACCCGGTCAGCAGGTCGACCGACGATGCGGCTCCGGCCTACAGGCTGTTCTGCAAGCGTGCATGCAAGTGCAGTCGGGTGGCAGCGATCTGGTCCTCGCCGGGGGAGTCGAAAGCATGAGTCAGGCCGAGTTCTATGCCACCGGCATGCGGTGGGGCGTTAAGGCCGAATCGGTAGTGTTGAGCGATCGATTGGCACGGGCCCGTGTCACCGCAGGCGGGACGAACTTCCCGGTGCTCGGCGGGATGATCGAAACCGCCGAGCACCTACGTGCAGAGTTCTCCATCAGCCGTGCAGATCAGGACGCACTCGCGGTGCAATCGCACCAGCGTGCGGTTACAGCACAGAAGAACGGCGTGTTCGCCGAAGAGATCGCGGTAGTGCCGATTCCGCAGCGGCGCGGCGAGCCACTTCTGGTCGACACCGACGAGCACCCGCGTGCCGACACCTCTGTCGAGGGTCTGGCCAAGCTCCGTCCGATAAGGTCGAAGATCGATCCGGACTCGACTGTCACCGCGGGCAACGCAAGTGGACAGAACGACGGAGCCGCCCTTGCCATCGTGACCACTCCGGGTCGGGCAGCCGAACTCGGTCTCCGGCCCCTGGCACGGTTGGTGAGTTGGGGACTGGCCGGTGTGCCTCCCCGGACCATGGGCATCGGACCCGTGCCGGCATCCGAGAAAGCGCTTAGTCGTGCGGGCTTGACGTTGGCCGACATGGATGTGATCGAGTTGAACGAAGCGTTCGCAGCGCAGACGCTGGCGGTGCTGCGTACCTGGGGAGTTGAACCCGACGATCAGCGACTGAACCCGCATGGTTCGGGTATTTCGCTGGGACACCCGGTGGGGGCAACGGGCGGCCGGATACTCGCGACGTTGCTTCGTGAGATGCGGCGGCGAGATGTGAGGTACGGCTTGGAGACTATGTGTATCGGCGGTGGACAGGGACTTGCTGCGGTGTTTGAAAACATCCACTGACACTGATAGAGGAACTCGATAAGCATGCGAACATTTAGGACACCCGAGGAACTACACGCCGCCGTCCGTGACGATCTGGGTACGAGCGACTGGAAGGCCATCACCCAGAACATGGTCGACCAATTCGCAGAAGCTACAGGCGACCACCAGTGGATTCACATCGATGTCGAACGCGCCACCGCGGAAAGTCCTTTCGGCGGTCCGATAGCGCACGGATACCTGAGTTTGGCCCTGTTGCCTACACTTGCAGCACAGATTTACACGATCGAAGGTGCCAAGCTGATCGTCAACTATGGATCGAACAAAGTAAGATTCGTCAACCCTGTACTAGTCGGTGCGCAGGTTCGTCTACGTTCAACATTGGCTTCTGTCGAGGAAGTACACGGCGGGGCACTTCAGATCCAGCTGGAGCATACCCTCGAAATCGAAGGTGCCAAGCGGCCAGCGCTGATCGCCGCAACGATTTCACGCATCGTGTTTCAATAGTGTTGACGACGGTTGAAAAGTGGTTCTGGCCCACTTTCCGTGATCGATTTTGAAAGTTTCAGCCGCTGAGGAGTATTCGTTTGCGAAGCAAGTCGAATCCAGCGCGCCCATACATTTGTCGTTTGAGCATCTTGATAGTTACGTGGAATCTGAATTGTCAAGGACATTCTCGTCTGCTCTGGTTGACGGAAACGATCGGAAGCAGGGTCGCGGTCGCCGGAACCTCGATTTCGCGTGGCGTCGTGCCGGTCGGCGTCGGGACGTCGAGCAGCCGGTCGAGGAGGTTGTCGAGGCCGCGCTGGCCGTCCTCGATGGCTGCGCGTTCGTCGTCGTTGAGTGGGATCGCGATGAGCATGCGTTGGAGGTTGTCCTTGGCTTCGAGCAGTTGCGCTTTGCTGGATGCCTTGGGGGCGTAGAAGTCACAGCGAGCGCACGCCATCCTGTGTGGGCATTGCTCGAAGAAGGTGTAGGTGCAATACCCGTGCCCGAGATCGTAGTACTGCCATGGTGTTTCATCTCCGACCGCGTTGGAGGTGACGGCGTCGCGGTCGATGAGGACCTCGATGGTGCGGACGTTGCGGGCGAAGTACCCGGCGTCGGTGTAGGCCCGAGTAAGCGTGCTGGGGCTGATTCTGGCGTAGTACTGGGTGGATTGGGGTGAGCGGTGGCCGAGCCAGGCTTGCAGCTCGAACAGAGTCATCGGTTCCTTGGCGTTGTAGAGCTGGCTAGCGATCGTGGACCGGGCTCGGTGGCTGGTGATGCTGCCTCGGACGTCGACGGCCGGGACACCTGCCTTGTGGCAGAGCATCGGGATGACCGTGTTATTGATGTAGGATAAGGAGACTCGGCGAGCGCGGAAGGCGAACAACAGGTCGACTCGCTCGCCTGTGCGGCGGTCGAGAAACTGCGGTTGGGTGGGGCGCATCGCCTGCCAGATGTCGAGGGCTTGGCCGAGAATCGGGTCGACCGGCTTGGTGAACGCGGTGCCGGTCTTGTGCGGCGGAACATCGAGCAGGCAGACCGCATCACGCACCAGGACTTGATCGGAGTCACCGGCGAGGGATTTGTCGTCGTGCTGCCAGCGAATGCAGCCGATCCGCAGGCGGGCGATCTCGTCACTGCGCTGTCCAGAGAACAACCAGGACAACGTGATTGCGCGGACCAGTTCGAGTGGATAGAAGTGGCCGGACCGCGTCTCAGGGAGATCGACCTGCGACAGATTCAGCCCTGCCCAAAGCAGTTTGGCCCAGATCTCGTCGGCGATCACGCGAGGGTTCGGGCCGAGCAGCGCGGTGATGCTGCGCGGAGTGGCCAGCGCCCGCCCAGGGTCGAAACGCCTTGGCAGCCATTCCCATTCCTGACAGTCGGCGAAGAACCTTCGGATCGCCGATAGGTGACCATCTTTGGTCGAGGCCTGCAGAGGCTTACCCACGCGCCCTTCGAGTCCGGTGGTGCGGTGCACGTAGTCCCCGACGTTCATCCGGTCGACCGCGGCGACCCAGGCCGCACACGTCTGCCGCGTCCAGGCAGCCGGATCGGCGGCATCGGGATGCTCGGCGGCGATCCAGCGGCCCACCTTGAGCAGACGTAACCGAACATTTCCGCGTGCTCGTGGCGTCAATGTCGAAGTCGCGTACCAGCGTTCGACCCACTGCTGCCAGGCCTGCGCACCACCAATCGCCCGAGCAGTGCCACGACCGGTGGTCGCGGGCGGCGGGTCACAGAACCCCAGAGCATTCACCGCCCGTTGCACGGCATGCACAGTGTTCAGCCGGGCCCCGCCGAGCAATTCGTCATGGCGGACACGATCGAACAGTTCGGTGCCGAGATCTTCCACGTGTGGGCTGCGGTTGAGCAGGAACAGCTGGCAGGTCACCATCGGCAGAAGTGTGTCGTCGCCGTGCCCGAGCCGATAGCCCCACTCGGCGAGCACTTTACGAACCCTGTCGATCTCACCGCTGACCCGGTCGCGACCAAAGATTCGCCACGACAGAGTGAGTCGTTGGAAGCTGCCGAGCTGGTGGAACTCGGTGAAGGAACCGAGCAGGTAGGCGTGCGCGGCGAGGTAGGGGCGGACCTCGTCGCCGGCCCAACTGGGCGCGTTCCGGCGGAACTCTGCCTGATCGCGGCCGAGTAGATGTATCCATTCTTCGGTGCTCCAACCCCAAAAGGTCTGCCCCACTTCGGCGCAACGCGTCAGCAGCACTGCGATTGCATCGGCCATAGCACGCCGCCGATGCGCAGTGGGCGGCGAATCCAGCCCTGCGTTGACCGCCTCCACCGGTCGCAGCAGTCGTCCGATCACACGCCAGCCCGGCGCGGTCGGATCGTGATACTGCAACCGTCGCAGATTGCGGATTCCGAGTTCACCGATGGCCCGCGACTCTTCCGCGCGGACCGCAATAGTGGTGTCGAACTTATGTCCGATAATCGATGAGCACCAACGAGATTCAGGATCCGTATCCACGTCGACCTTCAATATCGCGGTCACCGTTGTGTTCCTGCCGCCGCGAGCATCGCGATGCGTTGGGCGTGGATATGGTCCATGCTGCGGCCGTACTTGTCGGCAAGATCCCGGCCGGACAGGTGGATATATCGCAACGTCGAGTCAGTATGGCGATGCCCGGCGAATGTCGCGATCGTATGCAGCTCCCAACCCATCCGGGCCAGATCCGTCAGACACAGATGCCGAGTTGTGTGGGTGGAAAACCGCGGAACATCGGCGGCCAACGCAATCCTGCGCACCACCTTCGACCACGTCCACAAGCTCAATGGTTGCGCGTGATTACGGCGGGACTCAGACAGGAACAGCGGTCCACGTGCCCTGCTCAGACTCGCCCGGTGCACGAGATAGCCCGACAGCAGCACACCGGTCGCAGCCGAGTACGGCACAATCCGCTCGAGCCGGTTCTTCGTCGTCTCCGCCCGGATCCTCAGGGTGCGGTGGGCGGGGTCGAGATCGTCGGTGCGCAGCGAGCACAGCTCCTCACGGCGCAGCGCTGCGTCGTAGGCCAGGGCGAGCATCACCCTGTTTCGGACCGGTTCCGCGGCGGCGACTTCGAGGATGTCCGCCCACTGCTGTTCGGTGGGAATCCACGGCAGTTTCGTCAAGCGGGGCACGAGCCCACGCTGGTGGCCACTGCTGCGTCGGCCGGGCGTATATCGGCCCCGACCAACAGGATTGGACTCGCGCAGCCCTTCCTCCATGAGGTAGTCGTAGAACAGTCGGACCGACACCAGTCGTTGCTGGATCGTGGCATTCGCCAGCCCGGATCCGGAGTCGATGGACACGACGTTCGGGCCTCGGAGGCTGGGACGTTCGGTCAGCTCCCGCACATAAATACCGATATGGGCGCGGGTGGCGGTGAGCGGATCGACACCCTCCCGCTCGCACACCTGCAGATACTCGGCAAGCCCCCGCGCGTAGGCGTCGATCGTTCGGGGTGCCCGCCCGAGATCGGTCCATAGCCGAAGCCAGTCGGTCGCCTGCGCATGCCGGCCCAGTACCGGCCACTTGTTCTCCAGTGTCACCGTGCCGCTCATATCGTCTCCTCAGTTCCGTGGTCAACCCCGAGGAGAACATGATCGTCCGCGTGGTCAGATTCCACAGAATGATTCGGTTCACGTGGCCTTCGACGGCGCCGGAACTATGCGGCAGGGTCAGCCCGTTTCGGACGGCTGCATGGTCGGTGTCGAGACCTCGGACGAAGCGATGCAAGTGCGGCAGATCATCTGCCGAGACGGCAGACGTCCACGAGTTCAATTGTTTGCCAAGGCGTTCGATGAGCATCTCCGCAAACGACTTGACATGGCCTGCAGTTGCTTCGAGATGTGGACAGCTGGCGAGAACCTGCTTGAGCCTGATCTGCTCGTCGTCGGTGAGGTTGTCGGGGTGACGCAGCATCCACGACGTGATCCGCCGCACCTTCGGCACTTTCGGTGTGGACGGTGGTGCTGCCCCTATTCTGCGAAACGGACGAAGGTAATCCCGGACGGAGCTGTAGCTGCCGCGATATCCCAATGCTCGAAGTTCTTCGTAAAGTACAGCAGCGGAGGCATGGCCGTCATTGAAACGCTCGTGAAGGTATTCGGCGAACTCGTCCAACATAGTTGGCCGGCCGGCCCGCGGCGCCCCCAACAATTCATCGACACTGCTTGCGTAGTAGAAACGGCGGACGGTCTCCCGTGCCAGTCCGAGTTGCCGTGCGATCGCATCGATTCCTATGCCTTCGTTCTTGAGAGTTGTGACCGCCTCGAATCGCTGTTTCGTGCGGGCGGCGAGTATCGAACTCTCCTGACGAGTCGGGTGTACCTGTTCGGCGGCCATACTCCGTTGCTCCGATGCGGTGCGTTCGATCGAAGGTTTAGCCTCAATACCGTTCAGTTAGTGACTCATGAGGTATGGTGAGGTGTGCCTCGTAGTGGATGGGTGAAACCGGCCTCGGACCGCCGGCTGTCGGATGTGGTGTCGGTCGGCTTGTTGACCAGGGTGTTTCCTGCCGACCTGGTCGACGAGGTAATCGCCGACTGCGGTCGCACCGAGCAGCGCAGTCGAACATTGACGGCGCGGGTGACGGCATACTTTTCGATTGGGATGGCATTGAATGCGGAAGGCTCCTACGAGGAGGTCTTCGCGCAGCTCACCGACGGATTGTCGTGGTCGTCGGGATGGTCGAAGACCTGGACTCCGCCGACGAAATCGGCTATCTTCCAAGCCCGTTCACGCCTGGGTCACGAACCGGTCCGGGAGTTGTTCCGCCGGGTCGCCCGACCGCTCGCTGGGGCGGACACCCCAGGATCATGGTTCGCGGGACGCAGATTGGTGGCTATCGACGGCACCTGCCTCGACCTGCCGGACACGCCGGCGAACGACGAGCATTTCGGGCGGCCGCCGTCGAGCCGGGGTGAGCAGTCCGCGTTCCCGCAAGCGAAGCTGGTCGCCGTCGCCGAATGCGGCACCCATGCCGTCGTCGACGCCGAAATCGGGTCGTACCGCACCTCGGAACGGGAGTTGGCCAGCGATCTGATCGACCGGCTCGAGCCGGGGATGCTGCTGCTCGCCGATCGAGGTTTCTACGGGTTCGACATGTGGACCCGCGCCGCCGCCAGCGGCGCGGACCTGTTGTGGAGAGTGAAATCTACCCTCTCACCCCGACATCTGGAGACTCTCGACGACGGGTCCTGGCTGGCACGGATCATCCCGACGTCGGGGAAGGATCGGCAACACCGAACTCCGCTACTGGTCCGGGTGATCGACTACACCCTCGATGACGGGCGGGAGAACCCCGAACAGTACCGGCTGCTGACCACGATCCTCGACCCCGAGGAAGCCGCCGCCGAAGACCTTGCTCTCGCCTACGCGCAGCGATGGGAAATCGAGAACACCTTCGACGAACTGAAAACTCATCAACGCGGCCCACGGAAGGTTCTGCGGTCGAAGTCCCCGCCGCTGGTGTTGCAGGAAATCTGGGGGGCACCTGTGCTGTCACTACGCGATTCGCACCCTGATGCTCGATGCCGCCACCGCCGGCGGGCACGACCCTGACCGGGTCTCGTTCGTTGCCGCACTTCGGGTCGCCCGAAGGTCACTGTCGCACAGCTCTTTTTCCCCCTCATGACCATTCTGGGTTCACCCGATTGTGGAATCACGCCGTCGACAAACTGGCGCGCCGGATCAACCCCGCACGCCGACTACGTGCGAACGCTCGCGTCGTCAAACGCAAGATCTTCAAGTGGGCTGCCAAACGCGCACGCCATCAACATCATCCACAACCAACATCATCACCAGAATGCACCATCGTCCGTCACTAACTGAACGGTATTGGGTTTAGCCTGAATCCACCGATGAGCTTGTGAAAGTTGATCCGAATCGACGACACGAGCAAGAACTGTTTCCAGGCAGGGCGTGACCGCTGGTCTACCCAGCTTTTCCACGATTGACGAGTGTCGGGCCGCTGTCGGCGATTCGGTCAGATTTCAAGTGATGGGTGGCGGGCTGTACCCGATAGTGTTGGCCCACAGTCGAAGCCACACAGCGGTCCACGGCCAGTGAGTGGGCAGTCGCAGGATCGGTTTTCGTTGCGGTCGAGTCAATCGAGCGGGGATGTTGACGATCTTGCGTCGGAGCGTGGCCCCGCGGGAATGTGAATGCCGGTCGCCGGCAAGAACGCCGGTTGCCCGAAGCAGATTGTGGGCGATCGCCGCGCACAACACCCAGGCGGAGTTTGCCCCGAACTTCCCCGATGGCATGTGTGCAAGTGGCCCGTCGATGAGATCAGCGAACACGGTTTCGATAATCGCGTGCCGGCGGTGTGTGACATCTGCGTCGGCGGTGAGCCGGGTGGTGTTGGTGAAAAAGGGGTGATACCGCCAGACGGGAAACAACGTATCCGGGAATCGTGCGTCTTTGACGCGGCGCACAATCAGCCGGGCGGCGACCGGGGTCTTGGTGGAAGTGAAAGCGGTGTAAGTGGTTTCGGCGACTTCGGCATCGGAAATCCAGTCACCGGTCTCGGGGTCTCGTACCGCGCCGGGATACTTCACGGGTGTCCAGGCGTCTTCGGCAATCGAATCGATTGCCCGCGCGACGGCGGTGTTCTTGGCCATCACGACCGAGAATTCGACCTTTGAGCGCAAGCAAGCGGTCACGACGGAGCGGGTGCCGTAGGCAGAATCGCCACGAACGAGGATCGTGCCGACCGCACCCGCTTTTCGGGCGGTGACGATGGCTTGGGTGACCATCCGGCCTGCGCCTTTACCCGATGCGGCTTTGCCTGCTCGTAGCCGCATCCCGGTGATGACCGGTGCGGAATCGGCGGTGCTGAGTATCGTTGCGAGCGGTGAGAGTCCTTTGCGGAGGACCTGCTTTCCGGCGATTTTTGCATGTCCGTAGGAGGCGCCTTCTTTGGCGTGGCCGTAAACGGGGCGCAGCAGCGAATCGATGTCAATGAACGCGTGATCGACGAGTCCGGGGAGAATATCGGTGCGGGAGGCGAGTGAGATGAGGTGTTCACGCAGCACTGATTCGAGTTGGCGATTGTGCCCGAAAGTGAACTCACGCAGCAGTGTTCCGATAGTGGAGGGTGCGTAGACGTTGCCGAACAGCTCCTTCATGCCGCCGGAGCGAAGGACGTCGATGTCGTCGATGCTGTCCGCGCCCGCGCACATCCCGGCGATCAGTGTCACCAATTTTGGTGCCGGATTCGCTGCCCCGGATGCGATTTTCGTGGCGGTGATCGAGATCTTCTCGGCGAGGAGGTCCGTGAGCCTGGTCTGCTCGGCCAACGTCATCACCGGGACCAGTCCCGCGCACGAGACGATGTGGTTCTCGTTGAACACTGCGGAATCTTCGACGAACTTGTGGGACACTTTCACTGGAAGTGCCTTTCCTGAGCTGGTGGATTTGTTGCGTGAGAACTCAAATCATCCCAGTTCAGGGGGCACTTTCTTCAGTTAGACACTCCGGTCAATGGAAGTTCTATCGGTGGATTCAGGTTTAGGCAGGTCCACCAACTCGGCCGCGCTGTTCACCGTGCGAGGTTTCGACCAGCCCTGCGACTTCATCACCTCCACTGCTGCGGCGGCTGCTTGTTTGCGGAAGGGCCAACCTTCGAGCGTCGCCCTGATTGCGTCGATCAGCTCCACCTCGGCTAGTTCATCGCTCTCGGGTATGGCCTGTGATTGGATCTCACTCACTTCAACTCCCCTTTGTGCGCTGGTTCATCGAGGCCCCGTTCGTACAGAAATTGCTTGCATGACTTGAGGTGCCCGATCAGTGGGTCGAGTTGGCCGAAGGGGATGGTGAGGTCGTCACCGGAGCGGTTGTCGATGGTGATGGCAGGCTGGTGGATTTCACCGATGCACTCGACAATCGGGTCGTGCCCGTTGTCGACGTCGCCCCAGTTCCACATCTTGGTGCTCATCGCTGTTTCCTCTCAGAAGGCTTGCGGTTCAGTCGGTATGCGAATGCGACGAGGACCTGGTGCGGAATGGGCTCCGGTTCGGGATTCGATCGGGCGCGCTTGATGATCCGCACTGCATTGCCGTCGATTTCCCACAGTCCGCACCCGTCCGGGATCTCCTCCGGCCTTAACAACCCGACTGGTGTGGCGTAGACGAAACGGTGGGTGATCTTCCGCCACGGCCGTCGCTTTTCCTCGCTCTCGCGGAGGAAGTCGGCGCGGCTGATCTTCACTTCGATCGCGGTTCTTGTTGCCCCGCCGTCGAACATAAGTCCGTCGATCCTGCGATAGACCGGCGTCCCGTCGTATTCGGGCATGGGATTGCCCGGCTTCCTAGCACTCCATGCATCCCGGACTGGGTTCAATGCATCGCGGTCGGTCACAGTGATTTCGCGAACCAGCGCACAACCGGAGTGCTTGCGGGCGATTGCATCGAGTACTGCAGTTGCGTTCATGAATTCCCTTCCAAAGTTGCGCCGATGGTTCGTGATGCTTTCCGGGGTGAAGGGCTTTGAGCAAGTGGACTTTTCCCTCCACGTGGCACCTCAATCAGGCGGATCGCTCGTTCGTGCGCCGCACGTCCGCGGCAGCTGTCACCTTGTGGGTATGTGGACGCGGTGACGCCGAGGAGTTCGACGCGGCCTCGTTTGGGGTGGTGTGAAGGATCGCGAGCGCGGCACGGATATCGCGGGCTGCGGCGGCGAGGTGGGTGGTGATGTCCTGGTTGTCGGCTTCGGCAGCGAGGAACAGTTCCAGCTCTTCGGGGTACGTTCTCGGTCCGGTGTAGATCCCTCGTAGTTCTTCGCGTGCGTCAGCTATCGCGGCCAGTGCATCGTCGAGGGCCGCGAGCATTGCTCGGAGCCGCCGTTCGGCCGAGTCGGGGAAAACTTGTGCGGGACGGTATGTCTGAGTCATGAGCGGGAAACTCCTGTCGTGTCATGTCGCGTTTCGAGGACCGTTCGTACGTGTCAGCCGGCGGAATCGGCCCCCGGGGTATGCCGATCGGTGGGCGGGAGGACCGCGACGATGCGGGTCTCTACGCATTTCGACGGTCGGCGGCTCACTTGGATGTCTCCGGCGATCAGCTCGCGCATCCGATCTGCGATGTCGCTGTCGTCTTCGTAACCGCTGCAGAAGATTCTGTCGTCCGGGCCGCGAACGCCTCGCTCGGTGTCGAGGATCGTGTAGTACGGGACCCTGCGGAGGTTGAACGGGCTGGTAAGGATCGCGAACCTGCCATCGCCGGATGTTGCTCGCACTCTCCACCATCGCCGGGACTCCGCGAATTGGACGCGGTGCCCCATCTCGAGCGCGGTTGCATCGACCGCGGTCCGGGCTGATCCTGTCATGACTTCTCTCATCAGCCGCGCTCCTCGAATTCGGAGAGCTCTCCGCGTAGTTCTGCCAGCGCGGACTCTCGTGCGCGCCGGAGGTCTGTGAGGTCGATCGCCAACTGATCTATCGCCGAGGCCGCCACATCATCGCCGGCCGCGTTGGCCAGAAGGTTCTCGATGGCCCGGTCTCCATCGTGAATCCTGTCGAGAGATTCGCCGGCAGTGATCGATTCCTGCAGTTCGAGCAGATGGCGACGATAGCTCCACAGCGCAGCTACACGTGTGAGCAGCGAACGCTCGACCCGCCCCAGCCACCGGCCGCTCACCAGGTGAGCTTCCCTCGCTGCGAGGGCTTGCGGGCCGCTACCCGCCGCCGGGGTTCCCAAAGTTGCTCGCACTGTGGCGAGTTCACCGGCATGCGCAAGAATTCCGGCCAGTTGCTCGTCGAGATTCAGGCGTATGTGACCTACGTCGAGATCCTCACTTTCCCACGCAGGGACCGTGCGGATCTCGTCGACAAGTGCCGATGCCGCCAACGCCAACCGCAGCTCGACATGCGCCCCGCCAGCCGAGATCAACGACTGCAGAGCAGTAACGGCGTCACCGATCTCGGTTTTGTCCTCCTCACTCAGGCGGAGCGGATCGCGGCGGGTCCACCACCACAACCCCACCGCCTCTATCCCCGCAGCCAGGCAAAAGCAGACCAGTAGTGCGACGAATGGGTTCGCCGGCGCAGTCACGCCCGCAAAAACCGGGATGAGCCCGACCAGAACCGGCGCGAGAAGAGCGAGCGGAATCTTCACCTCCTCACCGCCTGCTACTCGACCGGTATGTACTGTCGTGCGCCACACATCGCGCCGGGGGTAGTGGTCGAGCGACGAGTTTCCTTCCCACCCAGGCTCGTCAGTACTCCACGACTGCTCACGCCTAAGCTCGACGATCTCCGCCACTCGCTCGCTCAACATCTGCTCCCACAACCGGTCGATCGCGCACAAGAATTCTTCGCTCTCCGGGTCCACGTCGATGTCGAAGATCATGGACCGCACTGCGGTTGCTGCACTGTCTACGCTCATGTCACGCTCCGACCAGATCCGTTGTAGGTGAATGCTCCCGTTCACAGCAGCTGGTCGCGATTTTGCCGAACGCCGAACTCGTTGCCGCACATGATCGATACCGGGATCTGCCCCAGCGCTCTCGCTGCCGTAGACGCGTCGTAGAGACGCAGGTCCCGCAAGGGATGCCGCCACCGTTGCAATCGGTGGCGCGTGGACCACCTCGTACGACATTGAACGGGCTGGTAAGGATCGCGAACCTGCCATCGCCGGATGTTGCTCGCATCCTCCACCATCGCCGGGACTCCGCGAACTGCACGCGGTGCCCAATTTCGAGCGCAGTTGCAGCGACCGCGCGGGTGATGAGGAGGGCCCGATTGGATCGCCAACACTCGATTCGTTGCTCATGCCTGCGCCTCAGAAGGATTGCTGGGCAGGACTTCAGGAGGAAGGGCGGCGAGGGTGGCGTGGATCTGCGCGGCGCGTTGGAGGGTGCCGCGTACGCCTTCGGGGTACGCAAATCCGCGGATGTCATACGGGTCGGGTTGCAACGCAAGGATGGACACGCGCTCGGCGAGCGCGGCGTGATCGCGGCGCGTAAGGGATGTGTAGTTGCCCGGTGTGGGGACATCGCGCAGGGCGGATTCTAGGTAGTTCCAGGTGGTTGATTCCCCTGCGGGGGAGTCGGTTTCGTTGTCAGTCATGAGACGCGGTTCCTTTCGGTTGATTCTCAGGGTTGTTCATCGAGGTGAGAGGAATGCCGTCAGTCGACGACGACTCCCTTTTTGAAGGCTTGGTGTAGAGAGAATTCGCGGCCCAATGGGTGCGCGAACGACCGGTGTCCTGGGAAGTGCTCCTTGTGACGCAATGTTTCGCATTCGGGGTAGTTCCAGAATGTTGGTGTGTTCGGGCTGCCGACGTCGAATCCCGCTTCCCGCCAGAACTGGACCAGTTCCGGGCGGTCAGGGGTTGATCCGTACAGGTGTCCTTGCTTCGCGGTGGCGGCGGAAAGGTCGTCAACCAGCGTTCGGACGAGTTGTGCTCCGACAGCGGCCGATCCGGTAGTTTCCGGTTTGACCACCAGGTTTTCGAGTATCCAGACGGTTCTCGATATCCACACGCATCCGGTTTCTGACCAGCCAGCTCTGCGGGCGGCGCGTGCCAGACCGTGTGGTGGTGATGCCAGCACGTATCCGATAGGGCGATGGTTCGACGTGGCGATGATTCCGATCGAATCCACCGCGTTCAGTCCTGCGGGGGCTGCCTCACCGGAGGTCCATCTTCGGTGCAGTGACGTCATTTTCTTGCTCTCACGGGGATGAAATCGCTCAAGCTCGATGCCGTCCATGTGGTCAGTCCCTTCCCGGTTTGAGGACAGGCGATTGTGCGTCCCCTCTTACAAGAGAGGAGGTTCGACGTCGGGGTTCCTGTGACATGAATTGCGAAAAAAGTTTTGGCGGGGCGCTGTGCGGGGTTCTCGTGGTGGCGCCGAGGCGCTGCCGAAGAGTCTCGTCGGTGGGGGCATATCGCCAGTGTGACTGAGGGTCATTACATCGTGAGCAGCCCGAGTTTGAGGCTGGAGGAGCGTGGATCGGAATGTGCGTGATGTTCGTAGTGTCATGTGCCGCGGTTAGCGTCCGGATTGTCACCACGACGTTTGCGTTGGGAGTCCTACCAACGCACAAGGACCAAGGAGTTTGTCATGGCGTTCGATCCGATTTCGATTCTTGTCGCAGGTGTTGCTGCTGCGGGTGCAGCCGTTCAGGGTTCCCCTCTGCCCCCGCCCGTTGCGGATGTTGCTGCGAATGTGGTTGCAGCAGTAGAGCAGTCGGCCCCTGAGTGGGATGCTCAGCTAGCCCCGTACCTTGAGTATCTTCCTGCGGACATGCCCGCGTACGCAGAACAATTGCTTCCCCAGCAGGACACATCGACGGAGCCAGCAGTGCCTGATGCACCGGTGGAGAGTCTCGAACCGACCATCACTGTGCCGGCGCCAGTTGCTCCCGTGGTTGCTCCCGTCGTACTGGCCGGCCCGGGGTCCTCTGCCCCCTCTGCTGTCCCACCGTTGACTTCGCTGATTCCTGGGTTGTCGAGCGTTCCCGAACTTGTCTTCGATCCGAACATTCCGCGCGACGTGGAGATCGCCCGCAAAGTTATCGAAGCGGCCTTGACGGCGCTCGGGCTGCCGTACCAGTGGGGCGGCGGAGCCCTCGACGGTCCGACGATGGGCGATGGAACAGGTGGCGCGACAGCAGGTTACGACTGCTCCGGGTTGGTGCGCTTCGCGGTATTCCAGGCAACGGGAAAGGAATTGCCTCGTACTTCGCAAGTCCAGTTCACTGTCGGCACTCAAATCGCCTGGGACAGCGCACAGCCTGGAGACCTGCTCTTCGGGAATTGGCAGGCTGACGGCGCGAATCATGTTGCGATCTACCTCGGTGGAGGCCGCATGATCGAAGCACCGCAAACAGGGCAGCTCGTGCAGATCAGCGCCGTCCGCTCGGACATGGTGCCGGTCAGGCTCTTCTGAGCCGACAGCCATGTCCAGCGAGGACGAGGCACACGAGATGGTCGATGCGACGGGTACACGTCGACGACTGCAGGCCTTGCTCGCCAACGGGCACCGCGCGAAGGATCTCGTTGCAGCTCTGGGCGTGCACACCAGTTGTCAACGAATCATTCGCAGCGAGAAGGTATCTGCGGTCATCCGAGACAGTGTCACACAGTTGTACGGAGAGCTCGAAAATCGAGTCGGCCCGTCGGATCTGGCCCGCGAACGATACCGCGGTCTCGGTTACTTGTCGCCGATGTGGTGGGACCCTGACATCATCGACGATCCGGATGCCGAGCCGGCCGGCATTCGGGTGTACATGAAGATTCGAGTCGAAGACCCGCAGGGGGGCAGCCGTTACCGACGAGTGTTGGTGGATGTCGTCACCGAAACACGAGTGGAACGTGTCGCCCGTATGCACCGGCTGGGCCTCTCGGTTGATCAGATCGCTGTTCGTATCGGGACTCGGGTCCGTTACGTGAGGCGCGATTTGGCTGAACTCGGCGTTTCACATCGGTGATGGTGCTTCTTGGGAGAGCAGATCTCGATGTCGGTGGTGGAGGGGCGGGGATCGAACTTCGTTGGATTCCCGATCAGCGGGTCGAAGTTGGGCTGATGAAACGTACATCTACGTGCCTTTTTGTCGTGTGCGTGACTCGCTTTCCGAACTTGGACGTGTTCAAGATGTGCTGTACCGGATGTAGCGTCCCGTTTCGAGAGGTTGCTCGGGAACAAGCCCACAGTGGCCCGTTAACGATCGAGGAGATTCGATGACGATGAACTCACCGGAACCGTCAGCCGCGCAGGCATCGTTGCCTGGATCTGCGGTCCATGGTGGACGGGGGTCGGACGAGATCGTGTCGACCTTCCTGCGTGCCGCGGTTCTTTCCGGGCATGTAAATGGAGATGGGTTCTCTACCAACGGGAATGGCGACATTGATGCTGTAGACGAAAGGAAAGTTTCATGAACAACGTGGGGGAAAGTCGCATCGGATCCCGACTGAGCGCAATGCTCTCGGAGTTCGATACAGGCGAACAACAGGAGGGATCCGTGCGAATGGACTTCGCGCTGGGTGCACGTGCAGACGGCGGGGATCGATGAGAACTCGTGAGCTCGTTGTCGTACAGGTCAATGCGACAGGCGATGACCCGGCGAGGCACGTCGCACTGGAAGTGGCGGCCGTGAGCCTTGGCAGTGGGAAGCGCTGGGATTTGACGGTGCCGCTCACTCAGGAACAGCTTGCGGATGCGGATCCCTCCGTTCTGCGCCGAAATGGCTATTATCGGCGAGGTTTGGCGGACAGCGCCGACCTCACTCGCTCTGTTCTCTCTGCTCGAATCGCTGACCTGGCGGGGGCTTTGGCTGGCAACACCCTCGGTGGGACGTCCCCGGAAGACTCTGCCGATTTTCTCGCCCGACTATTCCGTAGCTTCGATATCGAGCCACGATGGCACCCACGCCTGGCTGACATCGGAGCATTGACGGCTGGCGCATTCGGACTGGCTGCGACGTCGATTCCGACGTTCACGGCGTGCTGTCGAATGTGGGGAATCGACTTCGACGCGGACGAGCCGTCAGCGATGACGACCGCCACAGCTGCCGCAGGGTGCTTTCGCACTCTCGATCAGTACAACGCGGTCGAAGTGCTGCAGGGGAGCGATCCGCATCCGGTCAGGCTGTCAGCGGTCCCCGACCCGATAGTCCGCTCGCAGTCATGATCGGGAAGGGGACTGTTGAGCGCTTCCTTTTTCGGGTCGCAGGTCGGCACCTCGCCGGCGCATATTTTGTCGTTGTCGTCATCGTCAACGTGGCCCAGTCGTGGCGACGAGATGGCACCCTGCCGTCGTGGACGGTCTGGCTTCTCGACGTTCCGTTGGTCGTCGTCGTTTTCGGAATGACCGGATTGTGGATTGTGCAGCGCGTCCAGCGGTCCAGGGGAGCGGACGGCCACCCAAGCAATGAAACGTCACTGTGACGAACCATAGGAAGGTCCGTACATGACCGACACCACCGCAATATGCGCGAAGATCATCCGTCGATACGCAACACTGCGCGAGGAATATCTCCACGGCAAGTCCGACGCGGATTTCAACAGCTCCTCGACAAGTGATCAAGAGCGGTGGCTGATGTGTGAAATCAGTGGCCTACGCAAAGCCGCCGATCTGCTGTCCGCAGATGCATCAGAGGTACCGATGGGGCTGCCCTCGAGGTACTGGGACGCGTGGCCAGACATGGTGGAGGAGATCCGCAGTAGTCCGGTCGAGAACGAAGCCCGCTCGCAGAGCGTGACCTCAACAGCCGTTGCGCCGGGCGTGGACATGAACCAGCGGGAAATGTTCTCACAGTGCGTACCGAGCTGCGATGCGTGTGGCACTGACGCCCCGCATCGCGAGGTTCCTTCAGATGGATGGACACAGTCGCACGGTGAAAAGTACTGCCCTTCGTGCTCCTTCGTCCGACAACAGAGCTGGGGAACCAGCACCCACCACCAAGTGAACGAGGCAGAATCATGACGCGCCGCCGCAGTGAATCTGAACGTCCACCGCACCTCGGCTCGCGGCTATCCCCGGCGCCGTTGCAGTCGACGAGTAAGTCCGAAGATCCCCGTACGGTCATGTTCGAGAGAATCGACGCGCGAATTCGCGCACGTTCGCGTTCCGTTTCAGCTACCAAGAATGCGACGCTTGCTCTCGGTGCTTGGACGGAACGCGCAGTGACGCATGGCGGACTCACAGTGTCGGAAATCGCGAGGCAGCTCGGAATGGTACGCACGACGCTCACGGAGTTCAGACGCCAAGCCAATGCTGCCCGCTACACCATCACAGACGAGCAGGATGAATGGATCCTGCAGTTGCCAGCGCACGAATTCGTCGACTGCGCTCTCTCCGCGGGTCCGCTCGCGGAGATCATTACGAGCACAGACCCCAGCGACCTCGTCTACTTGTCGGGGCAGCCGCTCCACCGATTCGACCTCTCGTCCCGCGGCTCGGTGCCTCACCTCATGGTCCGATGCGGAGACAACCCAGACAACTGGTTCATGCTGAGCCGATCCGGTTTCGACGGTGCAAGCGCGGCCGACAATATCCGTGTGGTGCTCATTGCGCTCGGGGTTGAAATGCGCATCATCGACCACATCACTCGGCACACAGTCACCCACCTCGTGCTCGACGACGACCATCTCCGAACGACGAAAGCCCGGCACCTGGGATTGCCCCTCCCGGAAGAAATCGAGGGCGGACGCCGACATCTCATCACGCTGACAGGGAAGTTCGAACCCTCGTCGCCGTCGGGGTACTTCGATGTCGACGATCTCGTTCTTCCGGGTGTCGCGGGACGTCTGTTCGGACTACTCGATCGTCACCCACGGTTCAGCGGTGTACCGCGCGGCGGCACGATCTTCTCTACTCGTAGCGTCGCCGGTGCGGCGGGGTTCGTCGACGACTACGGCACCGTCTACCCGCTGGTGATCGAGCAAGGTTCGCTGCAGATCTGGGCCACAGATTTCGAACCGACCGATTTCACCGAATGGTTGCCGCAAGAATTTCACAGTGTGCTCCACTCTGCGGGGCTGCTCCCCGCAGACTTGGCCGACGAGGATCCTGCCCAGGCCCTGCGGACACTTACCTCCACAGGACGCGGCCGCGCACCTGAGACTCATCTCAACGGCGGGATCACGTGGCTGCCGTAGTCTCCGTTCTTCATCGCTGTGGAGTGAGCGCAGACGCATTGAGGGCCACAGAACGAATTCTGTGACCCTCAATGCTCGCAAGCACTAGTTGATGCAACTAGGCGGTGACAGCTGCCCCGCCGTTGTTGATCTGAGTGCGAAGAGTGTTCGTCAGTTCCTCCGCTCCAGTTCGTCCGGAATCGTTGATCGGAGTACTGGCGTAGGAGTTGTGATCGTCGTTGGCGATGAATGTTGCGTAGTTCAGTACCTCGTCGAGAACCTTGCCTGGGGTGAGTTCGTCAGCCATCTTGTTGAGCATGGGGAAGGCATCGAGAGGAAGTGCCTTCAGCGTCTTGCGGACCGCATTGTTGAGCTGGCCGACGAGCTTTCCGAGATCGGGTGGCAGTGCAATGTAGTTCTGCATCGCCGCGTTCGCCGAGATACGTGAGACGGTAGCGCCGATCGCTGCGTACTCGTTGATCGGCAGCTTGGATACGACCTGCCCGATGACGGTGGAGAGCTGTGTAGCGAAATTGATCACCTGAGGAGCCAGCTGCGCGAGCAGTCCTGGGACCGCGAGGAAGTCGCCTCGGGCGACCGTGTCGGTGAGCTGAGTGACAGAGGCGGTGATAGGTGCGATGTCCGCGCCGGGGACCGTTTTGGCGGCGACATCTGCGCTCAGATTGCCGACCTGTGAAGCGAGATCGAGAGCGAGTTGCGGTACCGCCAGGAAGTTGCCGGTCGCGACATTTTGGTTGAGTGCATCGAGAGTTTTGGTCAGCGGAGCGCCATTGAGTCCGAGGAGTGTCGTGACGACGCCGGCGACGGACTTCACCGGATCGCGCGCATCGATCTGCGAACCGAGAGCACCGATGAATTGTGTCCCGACAGCATCGTCGGGGGTGTTGCAGTAGAGGTCTCCGGCAGCGCAGACGCTGACGACGATGTCACTCAGGTCGCCGAACCCTGCAGGACGAACGCCGGCGAATCCGACGCCTGTGATGGGAGCGCCGATGCTCTTTCCCGCGTTCTTGGATTGTCCAGGGTCGGCGAGGAGGGCGACGCCGAACATGCGATTGCGATCGACTGGTCCCGATCCGCTGCCGATATCTGCCGCCAGGTCGCCGGCTGCATCAGCGCCTTGGGAGAATCCGGTGAGACCGAACTTGGTGTTGGTGCATTCGGCTGCCTTGTCGGCGATCATCTTCGAAGCGGTGTCGATTGCCTGCTTCTTGCTTGTGCCGTAGGTGTTCGCTTTGTCGTCGACGATGAGAGCCATGTACGGCACGTACTCGACTTGAAGTTGCGCGGTAGAGAACTCGCTCACCAAAGGATCGGTGACGTTTTTGAGCATGCCCCGCGACTGGTTTGGATCGGCATCTGCAGTTGTTTCGGTCGTGCCACCGATAGCGAGAAGAAGGTTGTCTGGGCACGCAGGCTTGGGAGCGCTTTGATTGGCTGTCGCGGCGGGTACCGCAACGACAGCTGCCATAACTCCGATGGCAACAGCGGCCACCGTGACTCGTCGTGCGGTGATGAATGTACTCATCGGAGTGTCCTTGTCTTGAGGGCGTGAGTGGAGTGAAACTCAGCTTGCGAGGGGAAGGTCGTTCTTCGCTGATCGGTACATGGAGATTCGCTTGATTTTGGGTTCTGGGACGTTGAGGTGATCGCACACGGCGTCACGAACCCGGGCGATCGAGCGACTCAACCGCTTCCGTGCGGCGGCGTGGGTGATTCCCATTTCTTGCGCTAAAGCGGCGATATCGGCACCGTCTTGTTTCATGTACGAGCGGGTGATCAGTGTGCGATCGGAGTCCGAAATGGTGCCCTGATCTACTGCCCAATTCAGCACATCCATGACATCTATCTCGGTGGGATCGTCGTCCCGAAGAAACTCCTCCGCTGCCCGTTCGGCATCTGCAATCTGGAAGTGGGCGTCGTCGACAGCGACGTCGAGAACCGCAGTCGTGGCGGTGATCTTGTGGAGGGTGTTGAGCGCGAGTTGCCCTGCGATTCCGCGGTGAGTTCCGCGATACGTCGAGATGGTTTCCCAGAATGCGTGAAGCGTCGCAGCCGTCCGGTCTGCGTACGCGGCCCGGACGGAAACGCCGTTGGCGACTCGTGCGTACTTCTGCATCCCGCTCAGTTTCGGACGCATGAATTCAATGAGCGTGCTGCCCGCCAGTGACGACCCCGCTTGGTGTGCGTGAAGTAGGACCGACAGAACGGCGTCGGGTTCACAGAAGGTGAGTGCCTTCAGTTCCGCGAACGACTCGGCCTGCACAAGTTCGGGCCGGGTGTTGACCCACTGCGAGAGTTCGATACGAGCAGAAGGCGTCGCGGACTCTCGTATCCACTGCTGATGCAGGACCGCGAGGAAGTCGGTCGAGTTGACGGGAATGGCGGCGCTGGTGTGCGCGTGGATGGACGTGTCCACGGCGATCTCCTATGCAGAAGGAATTGGTCTGCATAGGAGTAGATCAACGGGTTATTGCCGTGACCTGCATGTATGTCATTGCCATTGGGGCTTCTGTTATTGCCACGGCCACCCCGATCGACTCAAATCCACCGTGAACGCGGTCACAGTGAGTTGCGCAGGTGGTCGCCCGAGCAGGCAGTTCTTCGACTGGCAATGACACCGAAAACTGCTTCCGAAAACTTTTTGAAGAAAGTTCGCCGAGACCTGTCACAGCAATCCGAAAATCGAACCTCCTCTCTTGTAGAGGCCCTCGAAATTGCCGAGAGCCAGACGAGAGGAAGGACCTGACATGGCCGAGCCGGACCCGCAGGTGAGCACCGATCCATGGAGAGGCCCGTTCACTCGTTTCAGTGGTGAATCAGACGATCTCGGTGGCCAGCTACGCGATGCAGGTCTGGTGTTCGCCGTACAGGAACAACTGCGGACCGCACTGTCGGAGCTTGCAGATCACCCCCTCAGTCCAGAGGCCGGCGCGCGGGTCCACTACCTGTTGGGCGAGCCTGCGGCTGGCGCACGTGCAGCGCTCGGTCGGATGAACACGAGCCGAAAGGCTGCGACACAGCCGCCGACTCTGTCGATCGTCGCGCCGCTCATCGAGAGCGAAGGCAGCGCCTCATGAGTCGCTTCAAGGGGATGAATCGGAAGCCCCGCACGGACAAGGTCGCCGTCGAAGACAACGAACCGCAGAGCGAACAAGCGACGTGGGCGCGCACCCAGGATCGGAAGACGCAACTGGTCCGGTTCGGACTTTTCGGAGCCATCGGAGCTGGAGTGCTGGCACTCGTTCTCGTGTTGTCCGGGTTCACCGTGTCCACGCCAACGGTGGTGAAACCGAAGTCCACGACATCCGTGAACACCGCTTCACAGACACAGGCGGAAGACCTCGCGCAACAGTTCGTTGTGACGTGGCTTCAAGCGAAACGTGGTGCCGAAAAGTCGCTCGCACCATACGTTCGCTCGGAAGGAATCAAGCTCCCTGCGGAAGCGCTCTTCGTTGCCAGCGATGCGCGAATTGCAAGTGTCGAACTGCAACCAGCACCCGCGAAGTCTGCCGCAGCATCCGGAACTGGTGCGCCAACTACCGACAAGTCCGAGGTCTACTCCGTCATCGTCTCGGCCTCCGTGCGACAGGTGTCCGAACCCTCCGAAGCCGCGCAGAGACGCTTCTATTCAGTACCCGTTGTCGTGAACGACGGCCGGGCCCGTGCGGCATCAATCCCGTCACCCGTTCCGGCGCCTGCAACCGGGCCCGACGTGAATCTTGGCTACAAGTACCGCATTGTCGCCGGGCATCCGTCGAACACCGCAGTCCAACAGTTCCTCGCAGCTTTGACCGCAGGAACGGGAGAAATTTCGCGATACATCGCGCCAGGGACCTCCCTTCGGGCGATCAGCCCAGCCCCGTACAAGAGCGTCAAGGTCGTCGATCTCGTTTCCGATCGCGACTTCTCCGGTGAGGCAGCTGACAAAGCGCCGGCCGACGGAATCAAGATCCGAGTGCTCGCCACTGCCGAACTTTCGGTGACAGCTACCGAGTCGGTAACCGGCCAGTTTCCACTCACTCTCACCTCACGCGGCGGCCGATGGGAGGTTTCCGCCATGGACCCCAGCCCGCTGCTTCCTGCCCCCGAACAGAACGCAGCAGCCAGCGGTGCGCCCTCTGCTTCCGTTTCGACGACGCCCGCGAGCGCAACTGCTCCCACTTCAGCCACCCCCGTCAACTGACATCCACGAAAGGCATCCCGATGAGTACAGCTGCACTTCTCCTCGACCCGAACACTCACCTCTTGGCGGAAGGAATCCTCGAATGGACCAACACCAAAGCCACCGAAACGCAAGACACGATCCGAATCCTCACTGCCACCGGCGCCTGTGGAGGTGTCGCCTTCACCGCAGTCAAGAGTCGCTTCTCGATGGCTCCCATCCTGCTGTCCGGACTCGTTGCGGGACTCCTCGTGTGGATCGTCTGGAACGTCACCGAAGTCAAGGACAAGGTGGGCTCCGAACTGGATTCCATGGGTCACTCGATCGTCGTCGATGCACCCGAGCCGCGTGCTGACCTTCTCGAATTTCGGAGCCTGCCAGACCCGCACGACATCTAACTCACCTCAGCCCTGAACGCAGCCAAACAGCGAGTCACCACGAAGGAGGTGCGAACGCCGTGAGCGAATCGGACCCGCAGTCAACGTCCCGAGAGGTCGTCAAGAACTACACCCGCGCACGAAAGTTCCCGCAGCTGCTCGGCATGACGCCGGATGGAAAGAAGCTCCCCGGCGGTCCGTACAGCTACACACAGTTCGTCGGTGCCGGACTGGTAGCACTCGTGCTCTGGAAGACACCAGGAATTTGGGCGACAGGCTCGCTGATTCGCAACGTATTCGTCTTCCTCGCACTCGTCGGGGTCACTGCGTGGGGACTCGGCAAGCTCCCCATCGGCGGCAGGAATCCACTCTCCATGGTCGCCGGCGTGAGCAAAGCGCTCGGCTCGCCGGCACAAGCACCGAAAGTTTCCGGACCTTCACCGCGCAGGCCCCGAGTACACGCACTCGCAGGCATGGTGACCCTCGTGCCGGTGCCCTCGCTCGCAGCGCACCCCCTCGTCGAACACATCACCGAAGCTTGCCCGGTCCGCATGGAGCCCGAACCCGCGTCCATACCTGGTCAAGACCACACCCCCGAGCGCCGCCGAGTTTCACCACCGTCGATTCCTCGGCCTCCACTGGCCACCCAACCCGCTGCATCCACCAGCGTCCAGCGTCTTGTCGCCATGGCCGCCGCATCGCACAACACTCGAGAGAAGGCCTGATGCTTCAACCAATCACCGCTGTCGGAGGAAACCTTCGGTGGACGCGCTCAGGCACTGTCTGGGCGGACTTCATCCTGACCGGAATCGAATACGGCTACAGGCCCGCTGAGGACAAGAGCACTGCGCGGTCTATGCACAAGATGCTGCTGCGTGCTCTCGACGGAGAAGCGCTTCTGCTCGGAATCTGCGCCAGCCTCAATCCCGAGGCGGTAGTGGCGCGGATGGAAGAAGGAATCGATCTCGACGCACACCCACAGTGGGCCGCAGAGTGCGACGCCACCATTGAAACACTGGAAATGTTTCAACCTGGCAAGCGCATTTACTGGCTGTCCATTCCCCTCGCCAACAAGGGATGGAAGAACCAGGCGGCCGCGGCCTGGTCCGCTGCACGCACAACCTTGACTGACTATCTCGGACTCCCGCGAACATCACTGGACCCGGAAGAAGTCGCCAGGCGGACAACGCAGGCAAACATGATCGCCGCCGACATTCCTGCCTACTTCCGTCCCACACCGGCGACGCCCGCACAGATGATCTGGTTGCATCAACACAGCCTTCAGCGTGGGCTCGGCTTGGATTCGGACGTTCCACTTTCCTATTCCTCGATCGGTACGAAGCCGATGGCCGCATTTACTGCCGCACGGTTCGACGAAGGCGCCCAGACCGATCGCCCCAGTACTGGTTGGAAATCGAAGGCGCCGACATTGACGAAGGCCCTCAAAATCGATCAGCCGTGGACTCTCGAGGAGCGGCCCGCGAACTACCAATGCCTATTGGCGTTGGCCGACACACCCTCCGGCAACACAGTCTTCCCCGGCTCCGAGTTTCTCGCCCTGGCCGATGCCATTGCCGGCGTCGACGTCGATTGGGGCATCAGACTTCACATACGCAGCTCGGCAGAGGTGTCGAAGAAGAACAAGCGTGCCCTGATCAACCTGAACGAACAGTTCAGCCAGCGCGAGGGCGAAGTGTCCCATGGGCACGGGGTTCTCCACGCCGCTGCGGAGGACCTCGCCGAGTACGCGGCAAAAATGGATGCCGACAACATGGAAGTCGAAGTCCAGTCGACGACTATCTTCGCGATCGGGGCGCACACCGAAGAGGTCGCTCTCCGGGATGCGCGTCAACTCGCGAAGCTGTTCGAGCTATCCAGTTACAAGCTGGTCAGCCCTCTCGGATTCCAAGAGGAGCTGTGGGGCGCACTCAACCCGGGAGTATCGACACCCTCCATCGTCAAAGAATTCGCTCAGATCACCACCTCCACCGATTTCTCCGCCTACGTGCCCTGCGTTCACAACGACTTGGGTGATTCGTCGGGTCCACTGCTCGCGTTGAACATCAGCTCGGCTCGGATCGGCGTGGTTCACCACGACGTCGCCAAGAAATCGGCGGCCGACATCTCGGGTTCCTTCGCAGCGGTCGGGTCGCTGGGATCGGGTAAGTCGGTTCTTCTCAAAGGGATCGGCGGAGCCTTCCACGATCGCGGAGGCAAGATCGTCGTTATCGACCACACCGAGGTGGGGGAGTACGCCCGATGGGCCGCCACCATCGCCGAGGCTGTCATCGCGGATCTGTCTCATCCTAAGTGGAGCCTGGACCCACTGCGTATCTTTGGGCCCGACAAGGGCGCCGAGGTCGCGACATCCGTTCTGCTGCCGCTCCTGCAGCTCCAGCCCGACGAGCCGCTGGGCGTCCTTCTCGGCACTGTCCTCGAACCTGCCTACCGCGGTGAGCACGGATTGCTCGGCGGCGGCCTCGGGGACATCCTCGATCACCTCCGCAGCGATGATTGCACCCTCGTTCAACGCATCGAGCTGGCCGACAAACTCGGCGTCTATGCCCGCAAGTCCTATGCAGCGGCCTTGTTCGAGAAGGGACTGCCGGCACTCGACATCACAGCGCAGGCAATCGTCTTCCGCACCCACACGGTCAAACTTCCCAGCCAGCAGGAAATCGTCCAGGAACACCTGTTCCGCCAGCTCGGGTTGGAGAAGCGCGTAGGCCGAGCCATGTATGCACTCATCGGTCTGATCGCCCGCGGGATCTGCTTCGCGAATCCGACTGAGCCCGCGATGTTCCTCGCCGACGAGTGCCACCGCATGACGCGCGCCGAGGAAGGCGTCGACATCGTCATCGACTTCCTCCGGGAGGGCCGCAAGGAGCAGGCATACATCGGGCTCGGATCGCAGGACCCGGACGAAGGTTTGGGCAATGAGACCTTGCGAGGCTTGATCCCTACGCGGTTCGCGATGCGCCAGACAGATGCCACGCTCGCTCGCCGGTCTCTTTCATTCGTCGGTCTGGATCCCAGCGATCCCGACATGTTCAAAGAACTCACCGAACAGACGTCCCCCGTTTCGGGCAAAGACCCGGCCACCGGCGCCGAATACGTCGAGCCTCATCGCCGCGGGGAGGGCTACATGCGCGACGCCTACGGCAACATCGGCCGAATCAAGGTGCTCATGCCGTCGGAGCCGAACCGTGCACACGCAACTCAGACGACGCCGGACAAGGCGCCCAAGGAGCTGATCGAGGCATGAACGCCACAGCAATGTCGCCTGCCGACACGTCCCGCACCGTCTTCTCTGTTCGCGCCGGCGTCAAGGCGGCATTGCTGTGGGTTCTCTGGTCATGGGTTCCTCAACCTGTGTGCTCAGCACTCGATCGCCGTACCAAGGGGCTGCGAGTGTGGTTGTGGGCAACGAAAATTCGGCGTGCAGTAGTCAGAACGGTCGTCGGTTGGCACTTGATCGGAACGGTCGCGGTCATTGCAGCTCTGCCCGCGCATGCTGAAGACGGATCTCGATCGCCGGAGAACCGCTACTTCAACTTCATGCCGGTGAAGGACTCACACGGCATTTCCGTATGGCGGTACTACCTCTCGATCGACGAAGGTTCCGCTCGGCACCCCACCTACATGGCGTACTCCATCATCATCCAGATCCAGTTCGAGATCTATCGAGCGATCTCAGGGGCGGCGATCTGGTTCATCACCTGGAGCATGTCGTTCGACTGGCTTCCGAAAATCGTTGCACCCGTACGAACGCTCGGCGATGCGGTCACGTCGATCACCGGACAGTTCAACCTCACCACCACGTTTCTGACAGTGACGGCGGGCGTCGTTGCGATCTGGATTATCCGCGGACGCTGGTCGACCGGCATCTACGAGCTCATGATCTCCTGCGCGATCGCAGCGTTGGCCGTGGGTGTCCTTTCGAACCCGATCGAGCGCATCGCCGGCGAAGACGGGCTGATCATGCAGGGCCGCGACGCCGGCCTGCAGATCGCCGCGGGACTTGCCAACGACGGTGACATGAACTCGAGTCCCGACGAAATGATCAATGACATCGGAGCGGGCTTGGCGGACAGCTTCATTCGGCAACCCACCCAACTGCTGAACTTCGGAACAGTCATCGACAGCGACCCCTCTGCAGGCGCCGACTGCATCGAGGCGTGGGACTCGGCGCATGAAGACAAGAAGGGCAACGACAAAGACACTCTCAAGGACAACATCGCCGACTGCGACGGATCCGGCGCGAAAGACATGAAGGACTACGCCGACAACCCTGGACCATCCCAGGTCATCGGCGGCCTGATCCTCGTACCCGGCAGCTCGATCATCATGCTCTTCGCCTTCCTGTTCGCGGGGGCGATGTTGATGGCAGCAGCGGCAGCACTCGGGTCAGCAGTCAAAGCGATCCCCGCCCTCGTGTTCGGCATCTTGCCCGGAGCAGGCCGAGGATCGCTGCTGAAAACCGCCTCCACTGTCATCATGTCCATCTTGATCATGGTGTTCGCGGTTGTCTTCGTTGCGGCATATCTGCTGGTGGTGCGTTCGTTCTTCAATACGGAGAGCGGCGGGTTGATGGAGAAATTCGTCTTCGTCGACATCGTCCTGCTCGTCGGGCTGGTCATGTTCCGCCGAGGGATCAAACGTCTACGCAAGCTCTCCGACACCCTCGCACAGAAGATGGCCACCCGGCCCGGCGCAGCGCCCACCGCGATCAGCAAGTCGACTCCGGTCGCCAGCCCGATGCAGAACGCCGCAGCTGCAGCACAAGTCGGCCGGCAGGTCTACCAGGGTGGAAAAACGCTCGCCAAGCACGGCGCCAAGGCGGCCCGCCATGGCGCAACTGCAGCGAAGGCCACAGGCAGCGCAGCGCAAGCCGCCGGTGCGGCAACGGGTACAGCCGCAACCGGCGGGGTTGCTGCGGCTTACTTCGTCGGTAAAGCAGCAGTCGCAGGTGTGAAAGCGGTCAAGAACAAGCGTGCCGCCGGCAAGGACGTCGAGCCGGCCGAGAAAGCCGAGACGAAGGGAAAGGACTCCACTGCGACTGCCGCAGCGCTCGCGGCAGGGCAGAAGGGCAAGGACGCCGCGAAATCGGCAGTGTCTTCAGCGACCGCAGCGGCGGCATCGAAGGTCGCCGGTGTCCCGGTATCCACTGGTGCACCGCGTCCGCGCCGGGACCAGGTGGCCAAGCCTGGAATCAAGAAGCCGGTCAGCAACGCACCCGTCTCCACTGCCTCTCGGCCCGCTCGCGGCGACCGAGGTGGAGCAACACCGAAGACCACCAACGTCGGGCGAGACACCTTCCGCGAGTACCGCACGAGCAATGGTTCGCCGATCTTGTTGCCGGAACCCAAGAAGAGCTCTACCCGCCGAACCTCGGAGTCACCGGCGACCAACGAGTCCTCGGCGGTGCCTCGGGTTTCGCCGTCCACAGCTCGCCCGCAACCGTCCGAGTTGGTACGGCCCTCCCGACGCTCCGCCGGGTAGGCGGCAATGAACTACAAGCACTGGATCGCGATGGCTCTCGTTCCAGTAATGGGCGCTGTCATGATCGTCGCCATCCCGATCATGATGCTGCTCCGTAGCGGGTCGGATGCCTCGACAAGTTGCGGCGGGCCTGCAGTCACGGCGCCTGCCGGCGCCGAAGTGGCACCGACCGACCCCTCCGTTCTCGCCGGAAAACAAACGGAGATCGTCCGCACGATCATTGCCGTCGGCGAACAGATGGGCTTCTCCGATCAAGGCATCATCGTCGCGCTCTCCACCGCCTCTCAAGAATCCGGATTCAAGAACTACGCGAACGACGGAACCGGCATCTTGGCAGCCGATCAAATGGATGTCGCCAAGTCGTTGAACTACCCGCACGACGCGGTCGGCAACGATCACGGCAGCGTCAATCCATTGCAACAACAGTATCCGTGGTGGGGAACGATGGACGAGCTGATGAACCCGCAGATCGCCGCGGTCAAGTTCTACGAAGCTCTCAAAAAGGTTCCCGGCTGGGAATCGTTGCCGGTCACCGTTGCCGCGCAGAAGGTGCAAGTTTCGCTGTACCCCGATGCCTACGCCGACGACGAGATCATCGCTCGCCGTCTGTACGCGGAGAACAAAGGCGCAAGCAAAGACGCACCCGCGCTGCCCCCGCAATACGACAAGCCGGTCTCCGGCGGACCGCAGGACGTGGGCGACAGCCCGGTCAACGTAGGCGACAGTTTCGAGCTCGACGTTGCCGACGTCCTGTGCGGCGGCGGCGCGGCAATGGACTGCGCACCGACCAACAACCCTGCGGAAAAGGGACTCACACCCGACGCCCTCCGAGTGATGCGGTGCATCACCGAAACCTTCGGAGAACGGCCCTGGGCGAACATCGGAGATCGCCCGTCGGGCGTCGACCGGGATCATCAAGAAGGTCGCGCCGTCGACGCGATGATGACCGAGGGCGACGACGACTACCGCACCCCCGCCGGCCGGGCCAAGGGCGACGCGATCGCGGACTTCGTCGTCAAGAACGCCGACGCCTTGGGCGTCAAGTACGTCATCTGGTACGAGAAAATCTGGACACGAAGCCAGGACGCAGTAGGGCAACCAGGAAGTTGGGGACCCTACGACTACCCGCTCGGAGGAAACAGCACCGACACCGTCGCCCACCGCGACCATGTCCACGTCAGCGTCTACGGCAATTCCGCGATCGCCGCGCCCGGTGCCGGCGCGATCGGTGATGGAAACGCGCGGCTACCCGTCGACCCAGGCAAATACACGATCACCTCCGGCTACGGCTACCGCTCCAACCCAACAGGAACGGGCGGGCAGATGCATGCCGGTCTCGACTTCGGAGCAGCCTCCGGGACCCCGATTTTCGCTGTGACAGGAGGAACCGTCACACAAGCGAGCAACGTCGGCGATGGCTACGGGAACTGTGTTGTCATCACCACCGGCAACACTGAGACCCGGTACGCACACCAAGTCGACGGCGCAATCAAAGTCAAGGTCGGAGATCAGGTGAGCGCGGGAACGGAAATCGGTGGAGTCGGCACAACCGGAGACTCCACCGGCGACCACTTGCACTTCGAGGTTCGGGTGGACGGCAAGAGCACTGATCCGATGCCGTATCTGCAAGCCATGGGCCTGACCCCCTGAAAGAGAGAAGCACGTGATGTCATTGCCACCGCTGGGGAACCCTGATGACCAGGAATTTTCCGAGGAGAATGAACCCACCGAGCAGAAGCAACCACCACGCTCACAGGTGGTCATTGCCGGACTACGCCGACATCGATTCGCGGTCGTTGCCATAGCTCTGATCAGCGGATTTCTGCTCTACACGCTGGTCATCGATCGACCAGATGACTCCTCGACGCCTTCGGAGACACCCACCACGACATACGTGGCGGAGGCTCCTCCTACCGAAGCGGAAGAAGACCACGGTGACGGCACGGACGCCGACCACAACACCCCGATGGGAGTGGCCGGCCAGTACCGGGTGGTCGCCCGCGGCTTCGCGCAAGACTTCACCACACCCGGCGCTGACTGGTTCGACCGTGTGAGCAGGTGGGTGACACCTCATCTGGCGCAGGGCTACGCGAGCACAGATGTCCGTCGGGTGCAGCCGGCGCAGCTGGTCGACCTCACCGAATACTCCACCGGAGCTTCTGTTTCGGACTTCATCGCCACCTACGACACCGGACTCGAACTGGCGATTCGAGTGGAGTACAGCTCCACAGGTTGGCAGGTCAGTACCTGCCAGCCGATGAAAACTGCGTACTGACTATTCGCTGAACATTCCAACAAGAAGGCCGAGACCGCATCCGATGGATGTGGCCTCGGCCCTTTCTCGTGTGTGCACAGACTTGCCGTTGACGGTCGATTGGAAGGCGTCTGTAAGGGGGTCATGCGGATCTGACCGTGAGAGAGATTGTGTGCTGACGCAGTTGTGGCAATAGCGCAATATAGCCCTGGGCTGGGGGGATGCGCTCCGTCCTTAGACTCGCAAGCTCGTCACGTCGGAGCGTACCTCCCCTGTCAAGGGGGTGTCCACCGGAAATGTCCTGGCTCATTGCATCTGATGCGAACTCAGTGAATCTGATCTTTTAGTACGCCAATGTGATGCGGACTCAGTGCATCTGATGCCAATGTGTCATGAGCGCTGCCCACATCAGGTTGGTTGCGGACGGACGGGAGCGCGGAATTGTCGGTCGGACTGCACGCTGTTGAGGACGCATTCGAAATCGGCTTCGTCGGCTCGGACGGGGCACAGGTTCGGTGTTCGCTGGCGGACGCGGTGGCGGTGCGGTTCGAACGGGTTCCGCCGATCCGATCGATTCCGTCATATCAGGGACAGCGGCACAATCCTGGCTTGTACTGGTCGGCGACGGTGTCGGCGCATGTGGAGTATGAGTCGTGGTTGGAGCGCGACGAGGCACTGGCGCTGGACTTCGATCCCGACGTCGTGGGGATCGCGGCGCAACCGTTCTGGCTGTTCTGGCGCGATGGGCAAAGGAGTCGATCACATGCACCGGATTTCTTCGCCCGCCGCGCCGACGGCACCGGGGTAGTGACCGATTGTCGACCTGCGGCACGGATCAAGCTACGGGATGAGGTCGCGTTCGCTGCGACCGCGCGGGCATGCGCGTCGATGGGCTGGGTTTATCGGCGAGTGAGCGAGCACGATCGGGTCTGGTTGGCGAACGTGCAGTGGCTGGCCGGGTATCGACATCCTCGTCACCGCGTGGAATCGACAGCGGCGACATTGGTGGCGGCGTTCGCAAAACCTCAGCCGCTGATCGGCGGCGCGCGTTCGGCAGGCGATCCGGTGGCCGTATTGCCGGTTCTGCATCACCTGTTGTGGTCGAAGGAGCTGATGGTGGATCTGTCACAGCGGTTGGAGTCGATGTCGATTGTATCGGTGGCGGCGGCGAGATGACGAAGCTGCTGAAGGTCGGAGACCGCATATTTTTCGACGACGACGAGCATCTGGTGGTGGCACTGTCCGGTGTACGGGTGAGGTTGGAAGCGGCAGATGGGACCGCGTCGGTGGTTCTGGTGTCGCATCTGGTGGACTCGCCGGGGTTCGCAATCCTCGGCCAGTCCGACGCCGGGTTCGGGTCGGGTGGACTGGCTGGGCAGAGCCTCGCCGACGTTCCTGCTAATGCCACCGAGCGAGCTCGTGACTGGGAACGACACGTCGTCGAGGTCCAAACCGGGTTGCCGCCCGGAGCGGATCCAGGAGCCACTCCTCGACCCGAGTACGACCCGGCGCGGACCACCATTCGCCAGCGCGAGGCAGCCAAGGCCGCCGAATTGACTGCAGCGGGGTTCCCGACCAGCGCGATCACGGTTCAGCGGATGCGCAGCCGCTATCGTTCCGGCGGCGTGCGCGGGCTGGTCGACGGCAGGGTGACACGGCCGTCGTCGACCTATCGGCGCACTGACGAGCGCGTGGTGGCAGCGGTCCTGGATGCGTTGGACGGGGAAACGAAACGGTCCACCGGAACCCGGGATCGACTGCGCCGGCAGGTAGAAATGCTTCTGGTGCAACGGCACGGTGACGGGGCGGTCGCGATGCCGTCGAAGGCGACATTCAACCGGTTGGTGACAGCGCTGTCGACGGGACAGCACACGTTCGGTTCGGCGAAGACGCGGCGATCCGCGGCGAATCGGCCGACCGGCCCCTTCACCGCGACATGGGCGTCGCGGCCGGGACAACACGTTCAGATCGACACGACACCCTTGGACGTGTTGGCAGTCTTCGACGACGGGAGCGCCCGACGAGTCGAGTTGACCGCAGCGGTCGATGTCGCAACGCGCACGATCGCGGCGGGAGTGCTCCGCCCGGTCGGTACCAAGGCTGTGGATGCATCCATGCTGCTGGCGCGGATGCTGGTACCTGAGCCGATGCGCCCGGGTTGGGCAGAGACGTTGCGGATGTCGGTGTCGCGGTTGCCGTATCGCAGTCTGGCCGACATCGACATCCGTATGGAGCAGGCTGCGGCGAAACCGGTAATCGTCCCGGAGACGATCGGCTGCGACCGCGGAAAGGTCTACCTGTCCGAAACGTTCCTGCGGTCATGTCAGACGCTGGGCATGTCGGTTCAGCCGTCCCATCCGCGCACGCCGACCGACAACAGCGTGATCGAGCGGACATTTTCCTCGATCAACACCCTGTTCTGCCAGTATGTCGCCGGTTACGTCGGCCGCGATGTCGGCCGCCGCGGCGCGCATGTCGAGGACGAAGCTGCGTGGTCGTTGGCGCAACTGCAGGATCTGTTCGACGAGTGGGTGATTCACTGGCAGCGCCGTCCACACGACGGGCTGCGCAGTCCCGACAGCGGTCAGGCGGTGTCACCGAACGAGATGTACGCGGTGCTGGTCAGCGCCGCAGGCTATCTGCCGTTGATGCTCAGCGGTGAGGACTACATCGAACTGCTGCCTTCGCAATGGCGCGCCATCAACGATTACGGGGTGCGCCTCGACCGGCGCACGTACGACGATCGCGGGTTCAATCCCTATCGCCGCCAGCATTCCGGTGTCACCGCGCACAACGGGGCTTGGGAAGTCCGCTACGACCCGTACGACCTGTCGCAGGTGTTCGTTCGTAACCACTACGAAGGTGGTTGGATCCGAGCGACCTGGACGCATCTGCCGATGGTGTCGGCTCCGTTCGCGGACTTTACCTGGCGTCACGCCCGCCAGATCGTCGCCGACGCCGGGCCGACAGCTGAACCGGTGGAGACCGCGACCGCGCGGGCGCTGGCGGATCTGCTGGATCGCGCGTCCGCGGGCCCGGATACGCAGTCGGCGGCCAGGACCAAGGCTGATCGCAAGGTGGCGGCACGTACCCGGGCTGCGGCACCTGAGCGAGCCACTGTCGTGCCGGTCGATCTGCGTGTGCTCGACGGTGGTGACGACTTCGACGAGGACAGCGGCGGTGATGAAGGCGAGCTGGGCACTGTGATCCCGTTCGGTGTCTTCGATGCCGCCGCGGAGGCCGAGAGGTGGCTGTGACCAGCATGAGTGAATTCGACCCGCCACCGGACGCCCCACTGACCACCAAGGAGGGCTGGAATCGCTGGGTTGGCCGTGACCGCTCTGCGCCTGAGCTGCGCGGAGATTGGTGCGAGCTGGCACCGTCCGAACGCGCCGACTACGACGACACCCGGCTGGACTACCACTCCGAACTGATCGTGGTGAACACCCCTGCCATCCAGGACATCACGAAAACCGTTCGGCGGCTGTTGATTCTCAATCGCCGCCAGATATCGGCTCGGCGCGGGCTGATCGTCACCGGCGGCGCGGGTACGGGCAAGACCACCGCGTTGACCCAGTTGGGGCTGGCCCATGAGCTTCGAACGCGTTTGCGCAATCCGGTTCGGGGGACACGGATTCCGGTCGTCTACATCACCTTGCCCCCGGCTGCGACTGCGCGCATGGTCGCGGTCGAATTCGCGCGGTTCCTCGGTCTCCCGGTCACGGGCCGCGCCAATCTCACCGACATCACTAATTCCGTCTGCGCGGTCCTCTGCGACGTCGGCTGCGATCTGGTCCTCGTCGATGAGATCCACAACATTTCGCTGACCACCCGAGCGGGTGCAGAGGTCTCCGATCAACTGAAATACTTCTCCGAGCGCATCCCGGCGACATTCGTCTACGCCGGAATCGACGTCGAACATGCAGGCTTGTTTTCCGGCATCCGCGGCCGCCAGATCGCCGGCCGCTTCGCCACTATTTCCACCCACCCGTTCGCCTACGGCAGCACCGCGCAGCGCGAACACTGGCGCGCTCTCATCGTCACACTCGAGCAAGCGCTCCGCCTGCATCGGCACAAACCCGGCACCCTCGCCCGTCAGGGCCAATATCTCTACCAGCGCACCAACGGCATGCTCGGGAGCCTGTCCCACCTCATCCGGGGAGCTGCCATCGACGCAATCCTCGATGGCAGCGAGAAGGTCACCAAAGCTCATCTCGACGCCCAGCGACTCGACCGCGCCGCCAACATTCAGCCGGAGTTGGCTCCCGGCAAGGGTTCGGCCAAGCGAAGTGGCGTTGCATGACCTCTCGGCGGCGCCTGAGCGGGCAAGCGCGCCCGCTGCCCATTCCCATCCCGCCCTCGATGAACGAGACGATCGAGTCCTACCTACGCAGACTCGCCGTCGTCAACCACATCAGCAACGACGCACTGAAGCGTCACCTCGGGCTCGACCCCACGCGGCTGGGATTACGCATCCGGCTCGGTAACCTCGCCAGGCTCGTCGCCATCACCGGTTATTCACGCGAGCAGCTCACACGCACGCTTCCTCAGTTGTCGAACTGGCACACCGACTCTGCCCGCTTCGCGGACTGGCCGCGACCGGCCTGCCCTGCCTGCACGAACCGTCACCGAGGTGGCCCAGTGACCCGCTACTACCCGTCGTACGTCCATGCCTGCCCGATGCACCAGATCTGGTTCAGCGGTGGGCAATTCGATCGCGGCCGCGTGCTCGATGTCAGCGACACACCAGCAGTCCTGGCCGCTCATTCCAGACATCGGCGCTTGGCGCAACGACGCGGACCGCAACCGACCCAATACGCCTTCGACGTCGCTCGCGGAGTGTGGAACAACCTCGTCTCATTTCCCGCGTGCAGCGGCGTCAAGGAAAGACTCGGCATCCTCCAGCCGAATGCGAGGCGGTTCATCGCCCTCGACGACTGCGAATATTTGGCGGCGAGCTACCCCAACGTCGTCAACACCGCCGCATTGCTGGTCTCACCGCACTGGCGGCGGGTCGCTTCCAGACAGCACACATGCAATCTGTTCCTCACCGAACTCGGATGGCGGACAAGCGGCGAACGGCATCCCTACTGGCCACAGGGCAAAAGCGACCCCATCGTGAAATGGATCGAGGGTCTCACCCGGGCCAGCATCGACTGGAACATGCTCTGACCACTGTCGACTTGACTTGTTGCACTAGAGAGCAGCTTGCCGGCGTGTCTGATGCCGCCATCGCCTGAAAATGAGACAGAAATCGGACATTGTGGGGTTGCGAAAGTCGAATGCAAACAAATTGATATCAATTCTGGCACCATTCATTGATGCTGCGGGCGGGCCTGGGCGCGATCCGAAGTATTCACGGCTTACGCGAGGTTCGCAGACAGACCTATGCGCAGACTGAACCCGGCCTCTTCTCCGGATGCGACATCGACTTGTGGCGCAACCGCTTCGAGGCGATGGCAGATCCGAATAGACTACGAATACTGTGCTGCTTGAGCACTGGGCCCCTGTGCGTCACGGACATGGCCGTGGACAGGAATGACAGCATCGGCGGTCTCGCATGCTGTTCGTATGCTTCATGATCGCAAGATTGTTTCGGACACGAGACGGTCGACAGATGTACTACCGATTGGCGGATGAGTTTATGTGCGTTCTTCTCCGCGGGCAGCGTGTCGTCACGGAGAAATCTCTACTCTGAGCGGTCTCGCATCAGCGCAGTACTCTGTCGTCACCAGGTGAACAGCAGTCCGTCGTTATCGCATCGCGGAACGGCGGGGCGCGCGAAATGCCGACACAGTCACGTGGATTTGTCCGGCCACGCTGCAGCGGAGACGGTAGCCGGAATCAGGAGCAGTGCATACCGGTTCTGACGGGCCAGTCGGCTCGAGACCGAGGTGTGGAACAGAGTGCCGCCGGCCGATACCGCTCCCAGGCGCGGAGCGCCGATCACGATGACGAAGGCCCCGTATGTGTCGGCGATTGTCATCAAATATTGTGCAGGTTCGGCGCGCTGGCAGTCGTAGGTCCAGTTACCGGGGTGTCGACGGCCATCGTAAGCTCCCCACTGGCGGCCATTTATGGCGCATTTTGTGGCCATGGTTTCTCCCCGCGTACGGCCAGATAGTTCCCCACCTGCTGTGAGTCAGATTCGGTCCCGGCAACGCTGGGTGGATGAAATCGAGCAGGGAGATCATGGAAATTTTGGAGGCGTACGACCTCACGGGTAGTTATCGGGCGGCGGCGGAGCTGGCTGGGTGTGATCACCACACGGTGGCCCGGTATGTGCAGATGCGCGCTGCGGGGCAGCCGCCGGACCGCCGGCGGCATCGAGCGCGGGCGATCGACGACTTTCTGCCGAAGATCGAGGAGTTGGTGGTCCGCTCGCAGGGCAAGGTCCGCGCGGATGTCATCCACGAACGGATCGTCGCGCTGGGGTTCACCGGCGGTGAGCGGACCACGCGCCGGACGGTCGCGGAGGCGAAGGCCCAGTTTCGGGCTGGTCGGCGGCGAGTGTATCGGCCGTGGGTAACCGAACCTGGGCTGTGGTTACAGTACGACTTCGGTGACGGGCCAACGATTTCCGGCCGGAAGACGACGTTGTTCTGCGCATGGTTGGCGTGGTCGCGATTTCGGGTGGTGATCCCGATCTGGGACAAGACATTGCCGACGGTGGCGGCGTGTTTGGATGCGACATTCCGCCGCTTGGGCGGGGTTCCGGTCTATGTCCTCACCGACAACGAGAAGACCGCGACGATCGATCACGTGGCCGGGATCGCGGTCCGCAATCCGGAGATCGTGGAGGTGGCACGGCATTACGGCACGACGCTGCGGACGTGTTTACCTGCTGATCCGGAGTCGAAGGGAGGAAGTGAGGCGACGGTGCGGATCGCCAAAGCCGACCTGTTGCCGAAGGAGGTGAACCTGCGCGAGCAGTATCACTCTTTCGGTGAGCTCGAGTCGGCTTGCCGGCAGTTCTGCACCGACGTCAACACCCGCGTCCACAGCTCTACTCGGCGGCGGCCGGTCGAGCGGCTGGCCGAAGAGTTGCAGCGGCTGCATCCGCTGCCGAAATCTCCGTTCACCGCGGTGTTCGGCACCACCCGGCGGTGAACTGGGAGTCGACCGATCTCGGTGGAAGGGGTGCGGTATTCGGTGCCGCACACGTTGATCGACACTCGGGTCTGGGCCCGCTTCCATGGTGAGGAGCTGATCGTGACGCCGTCGACAATGATGGCGGTGCAGTCGAAGTCGCGCGGCACCGCCGCGGCCAACCCGGTTCACCGGTCCTCGACAACGACCACTACCCACCCCGCCCAGACGCGACGCCGCCGACCGGTGCCCAAGCCTCGTACCGCCGCCGAGCTCGCCTTCCTACAGTTGGGCCAGGGTGCCAACAGCTGGCTGGTCGAGGCTGCCGCCGCGGGAGCGCGCCGCATCAGGGCGAAGATGGCCGAGGCCGTGGACCTTTCGAAGCTGCACTCCCCGGACGCAGTCGACAGAGCGTTGGGGACGGCGGCGATGACCGGCCGGTTCGCCGATCGGGACCTGATCTCGATCCTCGACTACCAAGTCACCCACGAACACGCTGATCCGGTCCGTCGCAGCGAGAACCACACTCTGCAACCGGGCACCGCCGCCTGGTCCACCTTCGGCCAGACACCAGCGCCGGCCAGCCCAGCCACTACTGACGATGAAAGCGATGACGCCTGATGAGCACCCCTTTGCGCACTGTTACCAGCGCTAACGGCGACCCGTTGGCCGAGGCGATCGACCTGACTAAACGCCTGAAACTGCCCCATATCCGCAGGTCCTTGAGCGATATCATCCCGACCGCGAAAGCCCAACGCTGGGACCCCGCCGAAGTCGTGCGGGTTCTCCTCGCTGAGGAAGCCGCCGGCCGGGACCGGGCGAACCTGCACACTCGCCGCAAACGCGCGGGTTTCCCTACCGGCAAGACCTTCGGCGACTGGGACGAAACGAAATCGTCGATTCCCCGCGCCACCCAGGACGCGCTCCGCACCCTGGAGTGGGTCGGGCGGCGTGAATGTTTCTGCGTCTGTGGGCCTTCGGGAACTGGCAAGTCTCACTTCACCGAGGCACTCGGGCAGGCCGCAGTCGAAGCTGGGCTGGCGGTGTCTTGGTTCACCATCGAAGACCTCGGTGCCCTGGTCCGCCGGCACCGTGCCGACGACTCCATCGCCCGAGCCCTGACGAGGATCATCCGCTCCGACCTGATCATCGTCGACGACATCGGTCTGCTCCCGGTCTCTGAAGACGCCGCCGAAGGATTCTATCGCCTCGTCGACGCTGCCTACGAACGCCGAGCGATTGCCGTCTCGAGCAACCTGCACCCCTCCGGCTTCGACGAGATCATGCCCAAAACATTGGCCACCGCCACCGTTGACCGGCTCCTGCACCATGCGCACGTCGTCGTCACCGACGGCGACTCCTTCCGCCTCACCGAAGCCACCACCGGCAAGGGGGTGAAGCCCTTCAGCTAACCCAAATCAGAAAGCGGGTGGGGAAAAACAACTGGCCGCCACCGGGGAGAACCCGTGGCCACCAGCGGGGAGAACTACTGGCCGCCTACGGGGAGAACTTCGTGGCCATTGACACCGGGGAAGGCGTGCAGTATCGCGAGTGCGCGATCGCGTTGGGCGGTGACAGCCTGGTGGAAGCGATCTTCGTAATAGGGGGAATCGGTTTCGACGGGCATGTCTTCGACGTCGATGCAGTGCACGATATGCAATGCTGCGCCCTGCTTCGCTGCGAAATCCGTGGCGAATGTCAGTGCGTTACTGCTAGGGGCGCCGGAACCGAGGCCGGCAACGATGTGACCTGCGACGGGTAGATGTGAGCGGGTTTCGTGCAGATGACAGGTCAGTGGTGAGTGCGCCGCGTGCGAAATCTTCTGCTGGCTGTTCATGGGGTCTCCTGGAACGGTGGACGACCATCGCATCTGGTGCCGGAAGTCGCAGGCTCGCCCGGAATTCGCAGGCTCGCAAGGGCAGTCGCACTGCCGGGCACCGGGACGGGATGGGTGACGCTTTTCATCCGAGGTGATGGTCAGAGGGGTTGCTGATCGATGAGATCGATTCTCCACCTCCCCTCGAGGTAGATGAGCACCTGGTAGGACCCTGTGGGGACGGTGATCGTCGTTGCGTCCGGGTCGATGTGCAGCATCAGTGGCCGGATGACGGCGTCGTGGGTGACGACGATCAACGGTGTCGAATCGGCGCCCGGTACCGCGAATTCGTCGAGTGCGGGCAGGACACGGGTAAGAACCGTCTCGGACGTCTCCACCCCGGGCGCTGCATCGACGGTGCCCCATTCTGCTAGTACCTCACTCTTACGGTGCCCGGTCCAGAACCCGTAGTCGCGGTCGTTCAAGCGTGCATCGATGCGCTGCTCTATGCCCAGCGCCTCGGCGATGATCTGCGCGGTGCGGACGGCGCGGCGGAGTGGACTGGACAGAACAAGGCTCGCTCCGATATCGCTCAGGGCCCTCGCTACGGCGGCGGCTTGTCGCTCGCCGATCTCGTCGAGCGGTGGATCGGCCAGGCCGCGTAGGCGGCCTTCGGCGTTGAGGGCGGTTTGTCCGTGGCGGACGAGGTAGAGCTGCGAGGTCATGACGAGTCCTCTCTCATCGGTTCTTCGATGTCAACGACATTCGGCGCGTCGATGCCATTACGTAGCCATCGGCCGGTCACCAAGCGGAACCCGGCAGGGATGTGAGAGCCGACATGAACCGCGAGAATGGCGGTGGCGGCGGCGAGGAAGCTGGCAATCACGTCGCTGGGGTAGTGCACCCCCAGATACAGGCGTGATGCGGCGACGGTGAGGGCGAACAGGACTGCGAGAAGACGGGCGCCCCTGCGCAGTGCCGAGCGTGAGTGTGCGGTCAGCAGAACAATGATGCCGACACCCGCCGCTGCCACGGCGGTATGTCCAGAGGGGAACGACCAGTGTGTGTCCGGCGTCATCGCCCACAACGACACCGGAGGCCGGGGCTCCCGGATTGCATACTTGGCGACGGTCGAGACGATCAGTGTTCCCGCCATGATCGCCAGAACGAGGATCGCGTCCGAGCGGCGCCGACGCATCCCGAGCCAGGCTGCGAGAACGAAGACGACGCCGACTCCGACCGCAGGTTGCGCACAATCGGTCACCACCTCAGCCAACACGACGCCCCACGATGTGCGGTGGCGTTCGATCCCTTCGTCGAGATCCAGTCCGTGCTCGATGACCCACGTCTTCGAGAAGACACCGACGACGAGCAACACGGCAAAACAGGTGATCGCCGCGATCAGCGGCCGGATCCACGGTTGGCCAGGGGTATCGGGGTGGTGGGACACGAAAGGAACCGTCCGATCGGAGGATGAATTCAGGAAGGGGAACGACTGGTGTGAGATCGAATGTGTGTGGTGCCGATCAGGCACACGACAGCGAGAATTTGAATGGTGACGACGGTGCCGATCAAGATCGGGATCGAGACTTCGTAGAGGAGTCCGGTCAAGGCCCCGCCCACGGCGGTGGCGACTCCGATGATCGCGGCGTAAAGACCGTAGGCGGTGGCACGGCGAGGTGGTGGGACGAGGTCGGCGACGACCGCGCGCAGCGTCGACTCCTGCACGCCGACGGCCGCTCCCCATACCAGCGCGCCGGCGATCACCGCGACCACGGAGTCGGTGAATGCCAGCACAGGCACGAGAGCGGCAAGGACGGGAAGACTACCGAGTACTTTCGCGCCGACCTTGTCGTATGCCCATCCTGTTACCAGTGCAGCGACAGCGTCGGCGCCCATCGCCGCGGCATACACGAGCGGGACGGCAGCCGCGGGCAGGATATTGCGAGCGACCAGATGGAAGGAGAGCACCCCGAAGGTGGCGAATCCGATCATCGTCGCGGCAGAGAACCCGGAATAGACCCAGAACGATTCGGGCAGAGACTGCCACCAGTGGGTTCGAGGGGCGTGGGCGAGATGATCGGGGTTGGTCTCCTCACCTGGCTCGGTGCGGTGGGGAATTTCGTAGAGCACCGGGTCGGGGACGCGGGCTCGCAACCACACCAGCATCGCGATTACTCCCACGCCCGGTAGCGCCAGAATCCCCAATGCAGGCCCGTAGTCTCCGCCGGTGATTGCCAGGACGAGAGCGACCACCAGCGGACCGATCAGCGCGCCGACTTGATCGAGTGCTTCGTGGACGGCGAAACCGCGACCGCGGCCGGTCGCAGCGGTGGCGTGGGAGAGGAGAGTGTCCTTTGCGGGGCTTCGGACGGCTTTGCCGACGCGTTCGGCGATGACCAATGCACATGCCACCCAGAGTGTTCCCGCGATGCCGAGCAACGGAACTGTCACCACGGTCAGGGCATAGCCGGAGATGGTCCATGTCCAGAATTTGCGGGTTCGGTCCGCTAGCGGACCTGAAACCAGTCGGAGCATCAGGGCTGCGGCTTCACCGATACCGGTGACGATGCCGACGACCAGGGCGGTGGCACCGAGTGAGGCGAGTAGCGGCCCGGTGATCGAACGGGCGCCCTCGTACACGAAGTCTGCGAGCAAGCTGACCGTGCCGAACGCGACGATGAATCGCCACGGTGTCAACGGTATGCGGGTAGCAGTGCTGGTTATTTCCTGCCCATCGGTCCGATCAGGCACTAGGTGTGTGTCCTTCCGTCATTCTCTGTCCTCGATGGCGGAGCAGCCATCACGGTGTGGCCGTCCATCCGGAGAACCGGGCCTGCGCCGGAATCATCAACAGCGGCCGGTGGCCTTTGTGGATCAGGTGCGCGGACACCGACTCACCGGACACCCGTTCCATCATCGAGACGAAGCCGCGCCGCGGAGTGCCGATGATGATCATCAGCGCGTCGTGACGCTCGGCGATCGAGATCAGTAGCCGCATCGGATCCTCGTGGGTGCAGTCGTACGACCAGTTCCCGGGCAGCGGTGCGAGCATCGCGCACGCCTCGCTACGTTCGGATTCGAGTCCGTCGGCGAGTTCCCTCTCGTAGTTGGGGGAATCTGGATCGATGGGGAGATCGTTCGGGTCGACACTGTGCGCCACGTGCACACCGGCATTGATGCGCAGCGCGAAGTCGACCGCGAACCGCAATGCCGAATGGGAGCCGGCATTGCGGTCGAAGCCGACCACCAGATGACACGCCGGCGCAGGCACTGCCGGTGGCCCGTCGATATGCAGCGGTTCGAGTGACCTCAAGTTCTCGGTGAACCGGTGACGTGCGTCTTTGCTCATCGTGTTCTCCTCACAGTCCCGCCAACGCGAGACCTGCGGCGCCGGCCGTCACGGTCAGGGCCAGAGTCCCGACCGCATTACCGAAAGCGGGCCAATAGCGTTGGCGTTGAATCAGCCGCACCGTTTCGAAACTTGCCGTGCTGAAGGTGGTGTACCCGCCGCAGAACCCGACTCCGACGATCAACTGCAGCTCGCGCGAGGCGCCGTGGAAGAGGACGGCTCCGGTGACCAGTCCCAGGATCAAGGAGCCGGTGATGTTGATGATCACTGTGGCCCAGGGGAATTCGGCACTACGCCGGGTTCGGATCGCCCCGTCGAGAACGAACCGGCTCACCGCGCCGGCGCTACCGGCGAGTGCAATCCACAGTGTGATCACCGCCCGTCCTCCTTGAGTTGGGTCTGGATCCGTGCCCCGGCCGCGATTCCGGCGGCGGTTGTGAGGAGACCGACCGCCACACTGGCCACCGCGTAGAGAACCGCGGACCACAGGTGGTGATCACGGAGAAGCAGATCGGTGTCCACGGCGAGGGTGCTGTAGGTGGTGAACGAGCCGAGCACACCGGTGCCGACACACAACCGCACCCGCCGGAGCCACCCGGCGTCTTCACCGAGGCGGGTGAGGGCTTCGAGCAACAATCCCAACAGCAGGGCGCCGGCGATGTTGATCGCGAACGTCGTCCACGGGAATTGTCCGGCCGAGGTGGGGAACGCGACGCCCAGTCCGTAGCGCAGCGGCGCGCCGAGCAGCCCACCTGCGGCGACGGCGGCGATGGCCGAGGGGCGCACATGCAGCGGCCCCGGCTCGCGGGGAACGGAATCGGGGTCGACCGGCAGCGTCGGTGCGGGATCGGTGGGGCGGGTCACAGGCACAGTCCTTCCACGGTGGGAAGGAGCCATCAGCCCCGGGAGTGGGGCGGTTCAGACAACCCTCCGGAGGGTGTGTCTAGGCGGAGATCCATCGCCTGTCATTGATGAATATATCCTGACTGGGCCGCGGCTGTCGCCTCCGGGACACTCGAGCCTCACGACCCCACTCCTCTCGTGAACGAATTCGTCGCCGGCGGGTGCCGGCTTCGGCTCGCTCCATTCCCCCATCGCGGCGTAACGTGAAATCCACGATCATGGCGGTGGGGCTCGCCATAACCGCATTTCGCACCCGACGGAGCGGAACGCCAACGGTCCCTGGTCCAGCACACAACGCTGGCCGGGACTCCTACCCACGAGGTGTCGGTAGCCGGTCAGCGGCAACCACATCCCGAGGGGGACCCGATGTCTGTCACATTCTCGACCATTCGCGCGGTGGAAATCCTGGATTCACGCGGAAATCCGACCCTATCGGTGACCGCGGAACTCTCCGATCGGACCGTCGTCTGCGCCGGTGTCCCCTCCGGAGCCTCGACCGGAACCCGGGAAGCGGTGGAACTGCGCGATCACGATCGCGCCCGCTTCCACGGCCGCGGAGTCTCGCGGGCGCTCGCCCACGTCAACGGCCCCATCGCAGATGCGCTGACCGGCAGAGTCTTCGAAACACTCGCCGACGTCGATCGTGTGATGATCCGACTCGACGGAACCGCCGACAAATCACATCTCGGTGCCAATGCCATCGTCGGTGTCTCCATCGCCGCGGCCCGCGCCTTCGCCGCCAGTGCGAAGCAACCGTTGTGGCGCGCGCTGACCCCGGACGGTGTGCAGCCGCGGCTACCGGTACCGCATTTCAACGTCGTCAACGGTGGCCGCCACGCCCCGAACGCCCTGCAGTTCCAAGAATTCATGATCGCCCCCCTCGGTGCCCCATCGATGGCCGATGCCGTGCGGGCCGGATCGGAAATTTATGCCGACCTCCGAAGCTCGCTCGAACACCGCAACCTCGCAACAGGTCTCGGCGACGAAGGCGGCTTCGCGCCCGAGGTGGCATGGCCGGAAGAAGTGCTCACCCTGCTCGTCGATGCGATCAAGAAGGCCGGCTACATCCCCGGGCTCGGCGACGTGGCGATCGCGTTGGATCCGGCGGCGAGCGAATTCCACACCCACGACTTCTACGAGGTTTCCGGGCAACACGTCACCAGCGCCGAGATGATCAGCCGGTACGAACGTCTGGTCGACGAATACCCCATCTGGAGCATCGAAGACGGATTGAGCGAAGGCGACCTCGACGGGTGGAAACACCTCACCACCACCCTCGGCGATCGGATCCAGATCGTCGGTGACGACAACTTCGTCACCAACCCGGCCATCATCACCGACGCCATCGCCGCCGGTGTGGGCAACGCGGCCCTGATCAAGGTCAACCAGATCGGCACCGTCACCGAAACCCTCGAGGCGCTGAAAATATGTCGAGACGCCGGATACGGGGCGATGATCTCGCACCGCTCCGGCGAAACCGACGACACCTTCATCGCCGACCTCGCCGTCGCATCCGGATGCGGCCAGATCAAATCCGGTGCGCCCGCCCGCGGGGAACGGGTCGCGAAGTACAACCGCCTCCTGCAGATCGCCGACGCCAACCCCCGCCTGCGCTACGGGCTACCGTCGTGACGGAGGCGTCTCGACCTGCCGACCCACCGAACTCCGAACCGACCGACAGTCGCTGGTTGACCCCGGGAGTGCTCGGGGTGGGTGGGGCGTCCCTGTTCAGCGACGCCAGCCACGAACTGGTCACCAGCCTGCTCCCGACGTTCCTCACCTCCACCCTGCATGCCGGCCCGGGGGCGCTCGGAGCGATCGACGGCACCGCGGACGCGTTGACCGGGCTCGCCAAGCTCGCTGGCGGCCCGTTGTCGAACGACCCTGCCCGCAGGTCCAGGCTGGCCGCCTCCGGCTATGTCGGCACTGCGATCGCCACCGCCGCGATCGGGCTGACCACCGCGGTGTGGCAGGTGGCGTTCCTGCGCTCGTTCGCGTGGATCTCACGAGGGGTGCGTTCACCCGCCCGCGACATGCTGCTGACCTCGCTCTCGCGTGACGACTCGTACGGGCGGGCATTCGGTGTCGAGCGTGCGGGCGATAATGCCGGGGCGATCATCGGGCCGTTGGCGGCATCGATCCTGGTCGCCGTCGTCGGTGTCCGGCATGCGATGGTCCTCTCGATCGTTCCGGGCATCCTCGCGGCGGTGGCGATCCTGATCGCCGCCCGCGAAGCCAAACGCTCCCTCGGTGAACCAGCCGGCCGGCGGACCCTCACACTGAACCTGCGGGAGCTGCGGGAAGTGGGGTTCGCCCGCACATTGACGCCGGTGGCAATGTTCGAACTCGGCAATCTCGCCACCACCCTGCTGATCCTGCGGGCGACGGATCTCCTGCAGAGCGGAGGTCGGGATCTCACTGCGGCCACCAGCCTGGCGATCCTGCTCTACGTCGCACACAACGCCGCCGCTACGGTGTGTTCGCTTGTCGCCGGGCAACTCTCGGACCGCATCGGCCCGCGGCTGGTGTTCGCGAGTAGCGCGCTCGTCTACGTGGCGGGGTATCTGGTGTTCGCTGTCGGTCCGCACGCGTGGCCACTGCTTCTGTTGGGGTTCGTTCTCGCAGGTCTCGGGATCGGCGCGGCCGAGACGGCCGAATCGACAGCGGTCGCGAAGACGTTGCCGGAGGGTCTGCGCGGCAACGGTTTCGGGGTTCTCGGCTTGGTGCAGGCGTTCGGTGACATGGGTTCGACGGTCATCGCCGGGATCTTGTGGTCGCTGATCTCGCCGATGGTGGCGTTCGGGTACGTGGCGGCGTGGATGTTCGCGTCGGTGCTCGCATCGCCGCTGCTGCAACCCCGTGACCGCCGCAACTGGACAACGGCATGACCGGGCGACGCTGCGCAGGTACTCGAATCATGCGCTGAGACAAGGACCGAGGGCCGCGTACACCAGCTATCGACGATCTGCCGCACCCCTGCGCGACAAGCGACTCCGAAAAGAGCGAACCACCGGCGGGCAGCGGTTCTCAGCAAATACACAGCGCCATCGGTGAAGACTGCGCACGGAGAGGCCGGTGACGGGCGGCTGGTGCACACAGTGGTGACGGCATCGCGTACCGGGATGGGCAATCGTGGACGATCCGCCACGGGAGTGGGCAGTCGAGTTCTCCGGCGGCCGATTCGCCGGACCGGGTGCTGCGACAAACCGGCGCAACCGACTGACGACGACAGACGAACGAGGACATGAACACACACAATCTTGCGCTCGACGGATCCGGAATCGACGGATCGTCGTATATCGACGTGACCGATTTCGCCCGAGACACACCGTGGCTCAACGAGCCGATGTATCTGTACACCAGCATCGGCATCGCCTTCTTCGGTGTGCTGATCATCGCTGCGTGGTGGAAAGCCCGGCGCGAAGACTCGGCGACCATGGCCGCCGTCGTGGCCGCACCCATCGCCGCGGTCGCCGCGTACCTGGTCAACGACGCGGTCAAAGGGGTGGTCGAGGAGCCGCGGCCCTGCAACTCCTATCCAACTGCGTTCATTCTCGAAAAGTGTCCACCTCTGGCGGACTATTCGTTTCCCAGTAACCACACCGTCGTCGCCGCCGCGGTCGCCGCCGCCCTGTTTTTCGTCAGCTGGCGATGGGGCACGGTGGCAGCGGTGGCCGCCGCCTTGATGGCCTTCTCTCGCGTCTACGTCGGTGCCCACTACCCCCACGACGTCATCGCCGGTCTTGTCGTGGGATTCGTCGTTGGTCTGGTCACCGCACTAGTACTGCGCAAGTATGTGACCGCACTCGTCGAAAAACTCTCGACCGGGCCGCTTCGTCCTCTACTTTCAGGGGCCACTGCGCCCGAACAACCGGAGCACAACGCAATCACCATCACGATGCAAGGTCGGCGTCGAGCAGTGGGCCCGACTAAACAGTGAACAACTCTTCGCCGACCCGGCTAAACCCAGGTAAGAGCACGCCACTCCCGTCGAGAATCGCATCTTTCGTGTCAGGTGGCAGTCAGATCAGAGACGAATGCTCGAGGCGCACTCCGAAGATTCGCTGGTAGAGGTCCTCGCCGAAACTGGTGGGCAACGGTGCGCCCGGGATGATCCGGAAGGTGCGCTCCCCGTCCGGTCTCCGTTCGGCGCGGAGGAAGAGAGTGGTGTCGCTGGCCTCGGTGTGGAGGCTGTCGGCGAGGTCGAACATGTGGGTCACGAAGAAGACGGTGGTTCCGGTGTCCACCAGCCCGTGAAGGATCGAACTCGCTATCTGCGAGCCTTCACGTTCGTTGGTGGAGGCGAAGGATTCGTTGCACAGCAACATCGCGTTCGTCGGCATCAGGTCGATAGTCCGGCTCATCCGGTGAAGTTCCTCGTCGAGTTTGCCGCGCTGCATGGCGGCGTCTTCTTCCCTCTTGAAATGGGTGTAGACGCCGGGGCGCGCAGTGGCCCGCATCGATTGTGCGGGCGCGAACAGTCCGGCTTGCATCATCAGTTGGGTAAGCCCGACGCTGCGCAGGAATCTCGACTTCCCACCCTGGTTGGCGCCCGTGATCATCACCAGTGTGTTCCCGTCGGCGGCGATGTCGTTGCCCACCACACGATCTTCGGCGGTCAGGCTCAGTGCCACGTCGTACATTCCGGTGCAGGTGAACACGGTTTCTCCGGGGCGCGTGGGTTCGGGGAAACAGATGGGTTCGTCGAGTGCGGCGAGGTGCCGGGCGAGATTCAGGGCGCCGATGTAGAAGCCGAGTTCTGTGCGCAGCATCCGAAAGAAGCTCAGGATGTGGTCGGCGGATTGGGCGAGGGCGTTAGCGACGAGGATTACCCCTTGTCCCTTCAGATCGCCCAGTGCCTGTGCGCCGGCGATATCGCGGTCGGCGATCTCGAAGCTGTAGGAGACCGGCTCCTGCATCGCGAAAATCCGTTCCCACCACCGCCGATGAGGCGGTTCGTGGAGAACGTATCTCTCACCTTTGTTGCCCTCGCCCAGGGTGGCACTGAGCAGCGCACCTTGAGGAAAGTGCAACTGCTCGAGTTGGTCCCGCGCGCTACGGAAGAAGGTGTCGTCGAGTTCACGGGCGAGCGTGGTGAACAGTGTCGTGAACCCCTCCGATGTGAACTCCGCGGAATGTTCGGCTCCGATGTTCTTGAGTCGGGCAAGCATGTCGAGGAACATCTCGAGTACCTCAATGGATCGGTGCAGGACCGGATCGGGGGAATGGATCAGCAGTGGATAGTACTGCTTGTGTTCGCGTTCGATCGCCTCGACGGCAAGCTGGTACATCTGCGTGACCACGGCGGGCTGCGCGAAGCAGTCGCGCAGTATCTGTTGCCGGTAGATGATGGCATCCGGGTCGGTCACTGTCGTCAGCAGCGCGGCGTCGGCCACACCGCGCAGGAAAGAATCACCTTCGGCCATTGCATCGAGCATGGTGTCGAGTTCGAGGTCTTTCCTCAGATCGGTGGCGTGAGAGGGTAGTTCGGTTCCGGCGGCGAAGTCGCGGCTGCGGTACATCAGGTGTGCTTTCATGATCGACGTTCCTTCACCTGCTGGTAGGTCAGGCGGTACTTTTCTGCGAGCGTGAGGGCATACGCCAGGCCGTCCGCGCGCTGGCGGACGAGGGTGAAGGTGCGATGCGCCGGATCGTCGGGGTCGACGGCGGCGACCATGCTGACGGTGGCCTCGTTCAGCCTCGACAACTCGTCGACGAACGTGACGTACACACCGAGCATGCCGCGGTCGATGATCCGGTTGAGCACGGCGCCGCCGAGAAGACGGGCGTCCTTGACGGTGGTGGAGGTGAAGGTTTCGTTCATGATGACGATGCTCTCGCTGGTGGCCTGGTCGAGAATGTCGTGAATCCGCTCGAGTTCGTCCTGGAGTTTGCCGCTGAGGTTGGTGATGACCTCCTCGCGTTCGAAATGTGTGAACAGGTGATCGTAGAGATGCAATCGGGCCCGGTGGCCAGGGACAAGGCAGCCCAGGCGGCCCAGGTAGTGCATTTGTCCGAAGGTGCGCGCGAAGGTGGTCTTGCCGCCCTGATTGGGTCCACTGACCACGATGACGCGTTCTCGGCCCGTCAGTGCGAAGTCGTTGCACACCACCGCTCGTTCGGGAACAAGGCGTTCGGCGAGCGCGATATCGAATGTGTCGAACGCGCTGACCTCATGGGACCGATCGGTGACGTGGGGGTAGCAGAACTGCAGGCCGGCGTGTTCGAACCGGTCGAGGTAGTCGAGATAGACGAGGTAGAACTGGATCTCGCGGTCGAAGTCGTCGATGACCCGGTCGAGGAATCCACGGTTGTGCTGACAGAACTGGTTCAGTTCTGCGAACTCGCGGGGATGTAGTCGGGCGAGAAGATCCAGTACGTGCGCTTCGACGTGGTTCAACCCCCACCCGGCGGTGTTGCGGAGATGGTGCTCACGCACCTCGCCTTGCTTGAACTTCTCGAATGTTCTCTCCACCTCAGTGCTGTAGTCCGATTCGCCGTCATATCTTCGGACCGTGATGCGGTCACCCTTGATGATCAGGCAGTACCGGATGCCCGACAGTGCCCGCTCGACATTGTCCAGATCACCTCGCAGCGTGGAGAACTCCGGGCCCTGGAGATAATCGGCGAGGTAGTCGCGGAATCTACGCAGACCCGACGATCGTAGGGACAGAACAGTGAGGTTGTCGGACAAGCGGGTAGTGGCCACGGCGAAAACGCGGACAGCCATGAGAAACCAGGCCTGCTGTTCGCGGGGGTAGTACCGCTTACGGGCACGGGCGAGGTGTGTGCGCATCTCGTGCATCCCGGCCGCGAACTCGTCGACCGCCGACCGCACCTCCTCCATCTGCACGTCGCGGAAGACCTCGTGTCGGTAGGTGATCGCCGCGGTATCGGTCAGGGCCGTGTGGAAGAACTGCTCGAGGTCGTACTCCTCGTGGCCGGCGACGATCGATGTCACGACCTGCTCGAGGTTCAGATCGCCGAAGAACTCGGGCGGATTCGTCTCGAGAGGTGGTGCGGTTGCGGGGTTTTCGAAGAGGATGCTGCGAAAACTCTCGGCTGTCATAGCTGCCGCGTCGTCGTCGGGTGCGTACGTGCGATGAATGGCGTCGACATTGTGCATTGGAAGGGGCGGTCGGACGTTCATCCGGATCTCCTCTCGGTCAGTCGACCGAGCTGTTAGATCCTCGTGATCAGTGCGGCCCCGGTCAGCATCGAATATCTGACCAGGAACCGTTGGCTCCACCCGTACGGATGCCGGATGAGCGCACATTGTGGCGAGTCCCACCGCCATGCAAGCTAACTATCAGAATACTCCGTGTCGATCCTGCCTGACCAGCATGCGGTCACCGAACCCGCGTCGAAGAACTCGAAATCCCGTGCCGTGCAGAAGAACAGCACATGTGAGCGCAGGATGCGCGGACGAGCCGACCCTGTCTGATTCCGAGGCACACGAGCAGGCGGACATCGGAAGTGAGGACTGCTATGGCGGCGGTTCGATCGCCGCGGCACCCCTCACGCGGTATACGACGGAAGGACACCGTCGGGAAGGTCCTCCGGCGTTGAAAACCCGGGAGCCGACGCCGCGGATTGCCCTCGACAACTCCACCGGTGACGACCGAGATCGGCGAGGTTCACCACGACCATGTTGTTGTCGATCGGATCATGGTTGCGGCCCAGACCGTCGATGAGCGTTCGATAACCTGTGCCGTGCAGCAGTGCCTGGTGACGGTGGTGGAAATGGCCGTGCCACAGGCGTGCCGGTTGCACGTGATCGACGATCTCCCGTAATCGTTGCCGATTGGCTTCCGACGCGGCCAATTCCCGTGGTGGGAAGCCGTACCGATCGCGCTGCATTCCGGGAACCGGAATTCCGGCCGGGCAGTCATGACAGAACATGACATCCGCGAGGCCACCGGTGATCGCCGCGTCCATCTCGCCGGTGTCGATCGTTTCCTGCGGCCACCACGACGTGCCCTCGATCCGTAAGAACCGATCGATGGAGTACGCGCCACCCATCGCCAGGCATGTCGTCGATCCCCACGACCACCGCAATCCACGGGGCAGATGCACGATCCGTTCTCGCAGGTACCGAAGACCGTCCGGTGCGACGGGACGCGCCAACAGCGCGTCGAACGCTTCATGATTGCCGTCCACGAAACCCAGGACCAGATCGAACTCGGTGAGAGCAGCGTCGAGTGCATCGAGGTAGGCGTCGGTGAAGCGATACCCGAAGTCGCCGAGATGGACTACCACGTTCGCATTGCGTTTGGCTGCATGTTCGATCGCCTCGACCGCATATCGAGTGTCGGCATGCCAGTCCCCTGCAATCGCAATACGGTTGGGAGAGTTGAGGAATCGTCCCGTCGTGGGCTGGTGAGCTGTGTACATAGCGGAACCTTCGGCCGTGATCTCTGCTGTTCGAAGAATGGTGAAGTTCCGAGCGGTCCTGCGCGTCGACGACGCCCCGAAAGGTGTCGACGATGCCGAGAATCGGCAGCCACACCGTCGCGGTATTTTCCGGTGCCTTCACCGATGCGATGCGGCAGAGCGGCCTACCTTTCCGAGCGATACGTCGCTCGATTCGAGGTAGGGACCGTTGGCGGCGCGAACACCGCATTTGGTGGTGGGCCCCACCACCACTGTTCCGGTCAACTTTACTCCCGCCGGCGTACGTTCCCATACTGCAGTGTGGACGAAACCGCCGAACTCGAAGGTGATGTAGACACGCCACCGTCGAATCGTCACCAAGCCAGGTGTGGTGTGCGGCACCATCTAACCGAGCGTGAAATTACCGATGTCTCCCCGACCTCGTCTCGGTTGTACCCGACGTTCTCGACGAGACCTCACTTACCCAACCCCACGAGTACAGGCAACGCATGTTGAACCGCCGCCCGGCAAGTTCGAAAACCTTGATGTGGCCCGGTGTCGAGATGTGGCGAGGATCGACGGAACTCGCTGCACCTTAAGGACGGCCTTGGCGCTTCTACGCGCCTCAGGTACTTTGAGCCGCACCGAATCCCGCCGGCTCAACCAAAATGATTCCTCCCAGGTCGATGCCGCGGAGAAACATCAGATTCAATGAGTCTGAACAAGATTTGCCTCGGGTGCCGAACGGAAGGGCACACGTGACCCACAAAGCGCCCACCATCGACCCACCACTCTGCGGCCTAGTCGGTGCCTGACCTGTCACAGAACGCGTTCATCCGAACCTCCTCTCTTGTGAGAGTCGAAATTCCGGCTCGTCCACAGACGGAGGTTGAAAACGGTGAATCCCCCTACGAAAACGGTGAGCAGCGACGGATCTGGTGCCGGTGGCGCTTCGGTGGCTCAGGAAGGGATCGAATACGGAAAAGAAGGGAAGGTGTGGCTGCCGGAGGAATATCCCCACCACTTCAGCGCCCGTCGCTCAGAGGCAGACGAAGTGACGGCGCTGGCAACTGCTGTGTGCGCAAAGGGTTGGTCGCTGTCTGTCATTGAGCCGCGCGCCGGTGTGCTTGGAAGCAACCGCGGTCTCGATCTTCAGGCGCACGCCACATTCGATGACTCGGCGGGAGTGCAGGGCGTTCTCCGCGAGGCGCTGCTGCTCATGCAAACCCGTTATGGGCAGTTGTTGTCAGGGTCCGTCGACCAGTTCACGGTCTTCCCGCCCCACATCGTGTTGGTTGACGGGCTGGATGAGTTCTTCGAGGAGCTGAACACACGAAAGAATCCCGCGTACTCCTGTGCCGAAGCCAGGCAGGTACGACGCGACTGGGACTACATCGCCCGGAAGGGAGGTGCATTGAGAGGAAGCGTGCACATCCTTGCCACTGGTTGCTCGAAAAATCTCTTGTCGTCGACCGTCTACTCGGATTTCGATCGAGAGGAGTGGTTCTGGATGAGTATCGATGGGCTCTGAACTAGGCACGGAGTCACGAGAGGCAACGCGTTCCCGCTCTCGAGGTTCTTTTAGGTTTGATCTGCCGCGTTGCACAAGCTCGCGAAGTTACGAAGAAGGACTCGTCTCTCGTTCCTGGCATGTGGGACAAGACGATCATGTCCGTCACCTCCCACCGGTGGCGAGCTCGCCACCGAAAAAGAAATTTTCGCTTTCCCTGTCACAGAACGCGTACATCCGAACCTCCTCTCTTATGAGAGCCGAAATTCCGGCCCGTCGAGACGGAGGTACGAATGATGACGACCACAACGGGTCCGACAAGCATCGCCAATGCGAAGCAGAAACCGATGATCACTTCGGTCCTCGTGTTCGGAGTCACGGGTAACTCGGCACGAGTTGTGGCAAGTCGCTCGTACCCGAGCAGCGAAGCGACGAAGGATGTGCCGGCGGCGACGCTCGTGCACCTCGGTTCTTGCGTGCACTGCCTTCCCGCTGTGGAGGTGAGGGCATGACCGCCTCGATGGAAAAGGGCGTTTCGCGTGCGATGGAACTTGCCTCCGCACGCCAGATCGCCGCGCAGTCCCCGCCACTGGAAGCGCGCCCGCACCCCTGGTTGCGCAACGCCGCCATCACCGCCGCCGGAGGCGCAGTGTTCGCCAGTCTCGCCTCGATCATCGATCAGAGTGCATGGGCGGTGCCGATCGCCGCGGCTGGCGGCGCGACCGCAGTCGGCGTGGGGGCACTGGGTTATCGCGCGAAAATGCGTGACGTCGAGGTCGACCGTGCGATCGAACAGCTCAGCCCTCAGCTAGGACTTGCCGCGCCGAGTCGGGAAACAATCAAAGCCAGCCGGTGGGATGCGCGGGGGTGGCCTGGGCGTCCTGGGCGCCTCGTGATCCGATACGCGTCGGCGAAATTGTCGCTCGACGAGCACTTCATTGCGCGCATCAACGAGGTGCTTTCCGGTCAGGCGTGGGGCGAGTACCGATTGCAAAAGCACGACACTCGGCGCCGGCGAATCATCTTCGTTCCGACTCGCGCCAGCGAAGAAAAGACTGTTGAGGAAGCCGCCAGCATCGCGCGTGCGAAACGCACCGTTCTGACCTTGCTCGGACCCACCGGCAAGATCACGAAGACGGAGTTCGATCCGGTGACGGGCGAGTTGCGCGCATTGGAAGCAAGCCACGAAGTCGGAACGAAAATAGCGCCGTCGGGGTATCGCAACCGAATCGAGCGCACAGTTTCCGGGTTGCTGTCAGGGCGGTGGCGCGCGAAATGGGAACTGGAAAAGGACACAGTTCGATTCGAGGTCCGCCCGAACTTCGAAAAGAACGTGTGGCACCCCGCTCCAGTTCTTTCCGATGACAACCCCTTGATCAACTACGACAGCGTCAAGATTCCCTACGGCATCGACGAAGACGGTCACGTCATGTACTGGCGGCCAGCCGTTGACCCACACATGATGCTGGTCGGTTCCTCCGGAACAGGAAAGACAGTCACCGCTCACACTGTCTTGACCGAGGTCACGGCCAACGGCTGGATCGTATGGGTCGTAGACGGCAAGGGAGTCGAATTCCTCGGTTTCCAAGACTGGCCGAATGTACAGATCGTTGCGGCACAGATCGCTCATCAAGTCGCTGTCATCCATCGTGCATGGCAAGTCATGGAAGAGCGATACGCAGCGATCATCGCCGGAGAAGCTCAAGAAACCGACTTCGAACCTTTGGTGCTGTTCATCGACGAGTTCGCAGATTTCCGCGGCAACCTTCTCAACTGGTACTCGATGATCAAAGGCAAGGGAGATCCCACCAAGCCTCGTACATTGCAGGAAGTCGGATCGATCGCCCGTAAAGGTCGAACATCCCGGGTGCATATGGTTCTCGGCACCCAGCGCCCGGACGCCGAATATTTCGGTGGCGACATGCGCGACAACTTCCGGATGCGCGTCTCCATGGGCAGGCTCTCACCACAAGGTGCGCAGATGATGTGGGAGTCGATGAGTATCGGCACTTCAATTCCACGGGGATGCCGCGGTCGCGCCACCACAGTTAACGACGCGAATGACGCAGTGGAGATCCAGACGTATCGCACACCGGATCCACGCAAGGTGGGCCCGGGGGATGAAGGTTACGAGCTTTTCGAGGTTCTTCGTCCCGCGGTGGCTCGCCATCCGCGCCTGCTGATTCTCGATCCCGAACCTGACGAGGTCGACATCGACAAAGGCGACTCCGAAGAAGTGGAACTGAGATTTCACAACTACGCGATGGCGCCGTGGGGCCGTGCAGAGGACCATCCCTACAGCGATCCAGTTGCGCTGCGCGCCAAAGGAAGGTCGCGTGATACCGCCCGAGGCGCCACCCCGCTCGAAATTCTCGGAATCTACTCCAAGCGGCTACCCCGCACCAAAGATCTCCTTGACGCTGCAGAGTCTGCCCACGCTCGGCCCGAACTCACTGTCGTTCCGGAGTTGCTTGCCGATGACGTTGTCGAGGATGACTGGGAAGGCTTCAGCGAACCGGCCGTGAGCTCGCCAGGGGACATCCAGGTAGGCGACTTGATCTGCGTCGACGAGGACACCGACCACTGGGCCGTGGTCGACAGCGACCCTGGCCCGGACGAATTCGACGAGGACCACTACGCCATCACCTGGCGCGGAGACGGCGACTCCGAAGGCGTCCTATCGGTCCCCGAGGACGGCGAGGTCTCGCTCCGTCGAGCTCTCGAATTTGCCTGAACCGCAACCACTTCACTAGTCAAGGACAAGTACATGTCAAACTCGAATTCTCGAAACACCTTGTCGGACTCGGACATTCTCATCTTGATGTGCCTGGCACCGTTTGCTGTCCCGCTCGTTATCGCACTGGTACCTGGATGGTGGGGCACTTCGCTGACGTGGCTCGTCGAGCACAAAATTCTTGTCGCCGCGTCGGAGTCGCCACTCTTCACATTTCCTGGCCAGATCGGCGGCGTTGACCTTCCTCGACTCGTCATCGTTATTGCAGTCCTGCTTGCTGCAGTGGCGTGTGGGTTCAGTGCACTCCGAGCTCTGCACGATCGCCGGATCGATCGCCGGCTCGCATCGGGGGACAGATTGTGATCGGCCGCTTCCCATCGGCTGCCCTGGACGACGAGGTCCGGACTGCGGTATCGTCCGAATCGCTAGTTGAGATACGGACTGACCATCCGTGCACACACAATTTGAAAAGAGAATCCAATGTCCTTGGATAACGCTGTTTCACGCATGCCTTCTGTGCCGTGCACCCCAACTTCGCCGACCTACGAAGACGATGGGCTGTTTCCGCTGCCGACTTCCACCGCTAGAGTGGAGAGCAGGCCGGCTTACCGGTCCACGGAGCCGGAGTCTGTGAGAACGGGTTGGTCCCCTGACTCCAGAACCCGGTTGGACGACGTTTCACGTCGCTCCTCCTCCGGCGGCGGGACGTTTAGGACAACCTCCCGCCGCCTGAGGTCCACCACGGTTTTCAATTCCGACACGGTTTTCAATTCCGACGGATCGCGCCGGCATCTGGAAGTTCTTGAAGAAGCCGGACTGACTCGACGCATGATCGCGCGCTCGGCGAAGGTCAGTCTCAAGGCGCTTTCTACGATCAGTTCGCAGACACAAAAGCCGATCGATGCGTCCGTCGCGCAACGAGTGCTTGCCGTGACGTTTCACCCTTCTGACGATCGGACGAGGACTCCGGGCGTGGGCGCGCTACGACGCATCCGTGCGCTGGTCGCGATGGGGTTCCCGTTCAGTGATCTGGCACAGCGCCTGGGTGTTTCGCAGGAAGTACTGGAATCCTTGCCGGAGAAGGGCTTGATTCGTGTTGCGTTGTGGGAGTCGATCGATCGTCTCTACGACGAGCTTTCGATGACATCGGAAGCTCCGAATCCCGCAGTTCGAGATTGGGCGCGCGATGTTCAGGGCTGGGCGCCTCCGTTGGCGTGGGATGACGATGAGATCGACGACTATCGAGCCCGCCCGCACCGGCCCCGAGGTCTCAAATCGCTCGATCCTGTTGCCGTCGAACGTCGTCTGAATGGGGAGCGCTCCATCAATCTCACCCTCGCAGATCAGGAGGCGATCGTGAAGGTGGCGCTGTCGCAAAAGTGGCCCGTCGCGCGACTGGCCGACGTCCTCAGCTGCGACGAGCGAGCAGCCAACTCACGACTGGTCCGTTATCGTGCTCGAATGAGAACGAAGAGTGCCGCTCATGGCGAGAGTGTTTCGGATGTTGCGTAGCGCCGCGCGAGCACAGTCGTCCACCATCCGAGTCCTTGTCTCTCTTCTCGTTGTCCTCTGTGCATCGGGAGGCGTGACACTTTTGGATAGCACTGCTGAGGCACTCCACGCCCAAAATCGTGTTGTTTCTGGCGCACTTGTCGTCGGAATTACCCTGATCTGCTCCGTGATGGCGTCGCGCGGTTTGCGAACCGCTGTCACTGTGTGGTGCAGCGACGCGGACATCCCCTTCGAAGTCACCAGCGCAGCTACCCACATTGCCTCTATCTTCACGGCCGTTTTCTGGCTTTTGACAACAGAATTCGCGAACATGGGAGCAGCGTTGCCTGCCGTCTTGGCACTGTCGACTATTGCTGTGTGGTGTGCGGTCATTGATCAAGCAACGATGCGAATTCCGACTTCCGCCGCCTACACCGCAGCAGCAGTGACGCTTTTGCTGATTGTCGTTGCAGGGCTGTTTGATTCAGACGCGTCAGCGATCCTTCGTGCGGTCGTGGGCGGTTTCGCGACAGCGCTGATGTACCTGCTTGTCGCGTGGGCCACGAGGGGAGGGGTGGGATTGGGTGACGTCAGGTTAAGCCTGAGTCTAGGATTTGTGCTCGGATATCAGGGTTGGCCGAGCGTAGTTGCCGGGCTGATTTGGCCGGTAATCGTCTTGTTCCCAGTGACGATCGGCGCGATCATTCATAGGCGCATAACTCGATCAACCGAGACAGCGCGAGAAATTGCCGCCGGCCCGGGTCTTGTCGCGGGTTGTGCGCTAGCCCTCGCCTTGAACGGTTGAATGGAAACCGGAACTCGTCTGGTAACCGAAAGATCCATACTCACATCATCCTCTGAACCGCCAGTGTTCAGAGGATCTTTTTTTCCTGTCTTCGCAGGTTAACAGCTATATCTCAAAAATGGCGTGTCCAAAGTGTAATGGGTCGTCGTTATGGTCCGAACCAACAAACTGATCGGGGAGGGCACTGTGAAAATCTCAGGTAGATCCAAGGCAATGGCATGGGTTGCAGGAGCGGCTGTCGCGGCAGGTGTTGCACTGGCCACCTATCCGGACGCGGCTCCTGCTGTACCTCCCCAAGTCCCGAGCGCAGAGGTTCTACAGAGCGCGGTGAAGGTCGCGGGCCTAATCGAGAGCTCGTCGGTCGTAGACGACGTTCCGAACGTTTCGGGCTACCAGAGGGGTTGTGGGAAGGGAGAGTTTTGCTTCTCTGAACAAGAATTCAAGCTTGGTAATCATGTGGAAGTCCTTCCCGAGATCGATCCGAATCCAGGCATTCCGAGGTCAGTTGTTGCCGATCCTCGTTTCATCGTGGCATCGACCTGTGCGATCTTGTCCCTGACTCCGGTGTAGCTGACCTGCAGTCCTTCGACTTCACCCAGCCAGCCTTCCTGTTTGGCTTCGATGATGCGGGCTTCGAGGTTGTCTCGGATTTCTTCGAGCCTGCCTCGCTGCGTTGGATCCGGCCGCAGGAGTGAGCATCTGACGCAAGCATGCTCATGGATGCAGGGTGTGCCGAACGACCGTGCGCAGGTCCCGACCGATACTTTCCGCTTCTCGAAATGAGACAAGAACGCATCCCATTCCTCGTCGGTCGGTGTCCGGTATTCCTCACTGGGTCTCATCGAACGACGACGCGCGATGAACGCTCGATGCGCTTCGATCGTTTCCGAGGGGTAGACGGCCTTGTAGCCCATCGTCGTGTCAATTGTCTTGTGCCCGCAAATAACCTGTGCGATATGGGGTGGCAGGCCGTTCATGATCGCGTCGGTGACGAATATTCGCCGGAAGTCGTGGGGCTGAAACATCAACGGATCGCCACTGGCATCGGTGAGAGCTGCCACGGTGAGCGCATTGATGAGGAGCTTGCGGACGAAACTCGGTGGGATCGCTCGGCGTTCGTTTCCGATTCCCCGCTGAAAGAGCAGCGGCATCGGCGGATTCCACAGCTTCTCCTGCGTATCGTAGGCAGCCACGAGCGGTATCGATCCGTTGGGTTGCCGCGAACGCTGAACTACCGCACTGAGGACTTCCGCAAGCTCGGGACTGACCAAGATCAGCCGCTCGGTATCGGTCTTCGATGGAGCTATCTGCAGCAGCGGAACCAGTTCACCGGTACTAGGTAGTCGATATTCGGTGATGCTGTGGTGACTGAGCTCGAGGAGCTCTTCATGACGGATACCGCTGAGCCGCAACACTTCGATAGTGGCGAATGCCCAGAATGCTTCCTCGTCCTCGTAGGTGAGATCGCGGCGAACACCGGTAACAGTATTGTCGGCCCATACGACGCGGCCAGTTCCCCGACGGATCAAGGATCGTCGCAGTTCTCCGTCGGTTCCCGCGATCACCTCACCTGGTTCGGTGTTCTGCGCCGCAACAAGTAGAGCCGCTGCGGCCGCGCGGCGGTCAGCTGCGGACCGAACCAACTGCGACAGGACAGGCAATCGCTCGCGAGTGCGCTGATCCATCCGCGCTTTACGGTGTTTGAGTTCCTTGCCTCTTTTGACCTCGGCGTCGCTGATCGGGCAGGGCGCCACCCACTGCGCCCAGCGTGCCGGATCTTCGACGGCCCAGTGCGCGAGGTCGAGATAGAACGCACGCACTTGCAACAGATTGTCTTTGTAATTCTTTCGGGGCGAAGTTGTTTCGTGCTTTCGTCCCGCCGCGTCGACGGCGGTGCGTGTGATCGATCTCAGGTCGTCCTTCCATGCTCGGGCAACGTCAGGCGGCAGCGCCAGGGTGTCGATACCGGGGGCGAGTGTCTCGACGCGGCTCCAGAACAGCCCGGCGAGTCCTCGGGCACGAGAGTTGAGACTGGTGTAGTCCAGCGCGGGTTGACGCTCGCGCAGATAGTCGATGAGCAGAGCTCGGATCGGTTGGTTCTCGATCGGGTAGCGGTCGACGAGTTGTTCGATCGTCAACTGTCCGACCGGAGCGCCGAACGCACGGATGCTGTGTGGTGCATCCTCGGGAAAGATGCCCATCGCACGTAGTCGCAGGTAGAAATCGATCTTCTTCTGACCGCGGCGGGAGTGCACCTGCGCCATCGTTTCGATCAGCTCCACGCAATCGCCGACAGTGATCTCCGCGACCGTCCCGCCTTTGGATACCAGCAGGGTCGCGATTCTGGTCGCTGCGATTCGTGCATCGTCTCGCGAGGTATCCGGCTGAGTGGCAGCAAGCTCGTCCAACCGCGCGAATCCGTCCGGATCTCGCAGCTTTGCCATCATCGGCGCGAGAAACGGGTGCGCCCGGGAGAGCATCCACGGCAACTGCGGCCGGATCACGTCCAGGCACAGCAACATCAGCAGTCCTGCAGCCAGGTCGTTGCGATCATGTCTGACAGGGCGCCCGTGTCCGGCAATCCATTCCACCGGGAGATCGGCCCAGGAGGTTGTCGCGCCGTAACGAGACCCGCGGATGTTCTCGGCGCCGCTGGCGAGCCACCGGGCTTGCCAGGTATCGCCTGGCACCGAAGCCAACCAGGTCAGTATCTTGATCACGCCCCGGTGCCGTCCGGCTCGGGTGGTGACCGCAGCCTCAGCAAGCACCGAGCAGTTCAGTCGGGCCTCGACCTCCTCAGCAGAGGCAGCGGTGTGCGGCCACCAGAGTTCACCTTCGCGTGGTGGAAACTGTTTGTGCAGTTGGCGAATCCTCGAATGCGGCACCGGTGTGACCTCGAAGCGTTCCGGGCGGGTCATGTGCTTGACGGCAGTGCTCACAACGGCCTCCCGAACAGCACGCTCAACGCTGCCGGATCGTATCCAGGAGCAGGAGGCGGCGACGGAGCCCGCGGATGTTCCCGCTGATCAGCAGTACGAGCGTGGTGGGCCAGGACGCTGGCGATCACCTCGTCCTTATCGGGTGTCAGATAAATTTCGGTCGTCGACAAATGGGCGTGCCCCAACACCTCTTTGACCTCCACCAAGGACAAGTGCGGGTCGTTGGCCATCCGCCTCGCTGCACTGTGACGTAAGTCGTGCAGAGTCCAATCCGAACCGAGGGTAGCATTCGCACGCTCGAACATCCGATGCGCCGCATGGTAATTCAACGGGCGGCGAGGCCTTCGCAGTGTCCACCACAACGGTTGCATCCGTCCGAGTGGCACCTCGCCCCGCAACTGCTCCTGATACAACCGCAACCAGACGAACGCGTCCGCCGACGCGGGTACCTGCTCCACCGCACGTGTTCCCTTGCGCACCACAGTAATCAACTGCTGCCCCGGGTCGACATCGCACTCGCGGACTCCCAACAGCTCCGACGCTCGCACCCCCGATGAAATCCAGAACGCCACCAACGCCCGGTCCCGATCCGACGACAACGCCGCGAACAACTTATCGAACAGATCCTCGGGAATCGCTCGGGGAATCCGCTGCGAGACCCGAGGCCGGTAGCGCCCCACACGCTCAGGTGCCCAATGATCCATCGGATTGTGGTGCGCATGAGCCCGTCTCGACCGGCGAGAGAGATCGAGAGGGAACGGATTCAGAAGCGGGCCAGTCCCCGCGTCCCGATGAAAATCGTAGAAACTTCGCAGCACCGTCTCACTGTGCGCCACTGTCGCCGGCGAGTACCCGGCCCCCAGAGCCGGTTTGCCGGTGACAGGATTCGGCGATGCCGCAGCAGTAGCAGCCGCCTCGGCGCTGGCCGGCACCACTGATCCTTGTCGTGCCTTCGCCGTCAACTGGATCCAACAACTGAAATCGCGGGCATCGACCCGATCGGCACGATCCCACGCCACGTCCACAGCGTGAAGGAACCGCCACCATCTGAGCAGATCCATACCGTACGAACGCACCGTCGCCACCGACCTCCCGGAAGCGATCAGCTCCCGGAAGAACACCTCGACGGACTCCACTCGTTCACCGTCGCTGCCCTGCAAGACGTAAGGCTCCGCCGCCTGACCTGTCGCTATCAACCGACCCACTCGGGCCACCACAAGCCCCGACAGATCTCTCGAACTTTCCCCTTCGCTCATGTCCGCAAGCTACCGACCCACATCGACCCCACCCCTTCAGACCTGCACCATTCGGCATTTAGTTCAGTCAACGGGGCAGCTTTGGACCTGCGTGGACCGATGACTACGACGGACCAGGCGGCCACGACGGCTGCGATACACGCATTATCTGCACGCAGTTTTGACATATCTCAAAACCTTGCTGGTAGGCCCCCATTGTTCGATGTCGACGGTGTGAGTTATGTGAGTGACGATGGTCAGTTCGTGTGACGGTCGACCGGTTCGACCGCACGGATAGGGACGATGGCATGTTCAATCACGCACGTGGCCGGTTGATTGGGTTCGGTGGATGTGTAGCACACCTGGTCTGATGTCGGGATTTCCCGACAATCATCCTCATGAGTTTTGTTGATAAGAGTGCAGATCCTCTGCACTGCATATGATTTAGGAGTTTCACGTTGCATAGTCGCTTGGTGCGTTCCCGTTCCCTCCTGGTTGCCGTCACTGCCTTGGTCGGGTTGTCGATTTCCGGTTGCAGTACGACGTTGGCGGATGTGATCCCAGCAGGATCGTTGTCTGTGGATAGCCCTGGTCAGCACGATGTTGATGTGGCTTCTTCCGTTGCGCTGTTGGAGACGCTTCCGGTGAAGGGGCGTGCTCCGAAAACTGGTTACAGCAGAGATCAGTTCGGTCAGGCATGGTCTGATGATGTCGATGTGGAGTTCGGGCATGACGGGTGCGATACGCGCAATAATCTGTTGGCTTCGCGGCTGACTGACGTGGTCTTCAAAGAAGGAAAGAAGCAATGTGTTGTTCTCTCTGGCACGTTGGCTGATCCTTACACTGGAAAGACGATCAATTTTGTTCGGGGACAGGATACTTCGACTGCAGTTCAGATTGACCATGTGGTCGCGTTGAGCGATTCGTGGCAGAAGGGTGCGCAACAATTGAGTCTTCAGGAGCGCACGAATCTGGCGAACGATCCCCGAAATCTGATCCCGGTGGATGGACCGACGAACGCGAAGAAGTCTGATTCCGATGCCGCATCCTGGCTTCCCCCGAACAAGGCGTACCGATGCACCTACGTCTCGAAGCAGATCACGGTGAAGTCGGTCTACCGCCTGTGGGTGACTCAAGCAGAGAAGGATGCGATGTCTGCCGTATTGTCCGCGTGTTGATTCACAGTTCCGCGTAGATTCCGATGCTTGCTGGGGTGTGTTCTTATGTGCCGATTGCTTCGATTCGTCGTGCTGGAGAAACGCTTTGAACCATCCTTTTGAGTGAGGCGCGGGCGGCGGTGAGCTCGTCCTGGAGTTCTTCGGTTCGTGTTGTCATGGTGTCGGCGCGTCTGCGTTCGGAGTCGAGGTCCGAGCGCAGCTCGGCTGCTATCTGTTCGAGCTCGTGGATACGGGCGAGCAGTGTGTCGTGCGGCAGGTGTTCGAGTTGGTTGCCGAGTAGTAGTTGCACTTTGGTCTCGAGCTTGGTTCGGTCCGTTCGTAGCGCCCGAACTTCCTCACGCGCCATCAACAGTTCGGCGTGAAGACTGTCCGCCGTAGCGGACGTGCGTCCGGCGCTGCTTCTGGTGGCGGTGTGGGAGTGCTCTTCTGTGGCGCGTTCGACGGCGGTTCGAATTGCTGCGGTGTTGTAGATGAACCATGGAGAAACGCCTGCGCGACGCGCTATTTCGCTGATGTTGATGCGTTCGCCAGCGGATGAGAGGTCGGCGATGACTGTCAGCGTTCTGCGTTGTTTGTCAGCGCTGTCACGTCGACGGGAGGCGATGAGCCGTTGGGTTCGTATGTCACGGTCATCGGCAGTCATCGTTGTTCGTCCTCGTTCGTGTGGGTGGTTACGGACTCGAGCGGTATGAAGGCAGCTGCGGTCCTCGCTTTCCTCAGTTCGCGGGAGGCGTTGTCGATGACCGCGCGTTGGTCTGCGGGCAGGTCGGCAAGCATTGCGTCCATCGACGAGATGACGTCCGTGAACGCGTGAATTTGGGCGTCGAAGTTGGTGATCACCCACGACGCGGAGTCGGTGGCGATTGCAGTTTCTTTGTCTGTGCGCAGCTCTGCGAGATGCTGCTCGATTGCGGGCCGGTAGGACGGGTCCGGTCGGTAGAAGGAGCATCCTGCGCACTGGAATCGGATCGGGCAGTGTTGGCCGCCGGCTTTGATGTTCGAGGGTTCGGTGCAGTTTCCGAAGGGCACGGCCACCGACTGTCGCTCGTACTCCGTTACCGACGTGAATCCCGCCGGTCGTCCGTGCCTGTCGATCGCGAACTTCGAAATCTCCTCGGTGGCTTGGCGTTTACGTTTGAGTGTGACGGAGAAATATCCCATGGTCGTGTCGACGCTGCGGTGATCCATCAATTCGCGTAGGACGTCCACCGGTGTGCCGTTGTCAGCGTGCCGCTGAGCGTAGGAGTGCCGCAATCCGTAAGGAGTGATCATTGATCTGTCGTAGAGAGCTGGGTTTCCGTCATCGTCGAGTCTTTCGTCGACAAGTTCCGGGATTGCATCGATCCAGATGGCGAAGGCCCGGGACCCGAACTGCGCACCGCTCAAGTGCCCGCGGCGAATGTTGTTGCGGGTTCCCGGCGTGGGAAAGAGCCAGTCGCACAGTGTGTCCGGAACAGACAGCGATTGAAGGTGGTCGAGCCATTGGTCGATCACGGTTGCCGTTGCAGTGCTGATCGGCAATCTACGCCCCATTCTGCGACGTTTACGGTTGTCGTAGACGAGTGTGGGCTTGCCGTCGACCCAGTCCAGGCATGAGCGTTTGAGCCCGACGATCTCACTCGGGCGTCGACCGGTGTCCCGGATGATCTGGTAGACCGTCTGATACATCATGGCGTAGTCGTCAGGGTTCCAGCCCGGCGCGGAGTACGTGGAGTGCCTACCCAGCAGCTCGAGGTGTTGATCGAGTTGTGCGATGACATGTTCGGGGATCGTGCGTCCGAAGTCGTCCTCGCTGGTCTCGACCTGGGCAATTGTGTGCGAACGCAGATCGAGTGCGAAGGAGCCGGGGATGTCATCCATTGCGCCCGTGCGGCGTGAGAACTCGAGAAGTCGGCGCCACCACCCGAGCAATGATCGTCGATGGGTGAAGGAATGGGGCTTGCCCTCTCGATCGGCGCTGGTGCGGAAACCCTCGACGACAGCGCTCATGTCACCGTGGTCGAGTAGTTCGGGGTGATCGCCGTTCGTGCGCAGCGAGAGTTGCCGTGAAGCGATTTCGGCGGCATGAACGGTGTGCCGCAGTGTCGTCACGGGTGGGCGTACCTCGCGGCCGAATTGTTTGGTGATCTCTCGAAGCCATCGCTGTCTGATCTCTCGGAAGTCCACAACGCCACCGGCCGCACTGTATCGCCGGTCCGGAGCAGCTTGCAGGCCCACGACGGCAGGTTTCCACACGTCGGCCATGGTGGGATCAGTACCGGAGTACACGACGTGCGCCCGCTGCAGATGTGTGACCAACGACCGGAACACACCACCGGCTGCAGCTCCGAGTGCCTTCTCGAACTGGCGATTTCCGGCGACATCGAGCAGTGAGCGACAATCCGGTGGGAGGTGGGAAACTATGCTGCGGATCCGCATCGGAACCAAGATGATCTGATCACGGTCACGCTGCTGCACTCCGTAAATAATCTCCGCCGCAACAGTGCCGTTCACCTCACTGAGTTCGAAATCGACTTTCGAAAAGGCTTTTTCGTCTCTTCGTGGAACCGAATCGGGGTCGAATGTCCGGTCGAAGAATGAAGGTGAGGTCCCGTTGAGCTTGCGGTGGCGTTCGCACCGCCTGCAACGGCGGTCGAAGATTTCCACGACCGTCATGCATCGGTCGACTCGGCACAGATAGACCGCTGTCATTTCGTTGTCGACGTCTCCGGTGAATACCTGTCGGCGTGAATCCCATTCCGCGACTCGCCATTGCGGGTCGATTCGTTCGATCAACCACGCTTTCCAGGTCTGTTCGTTTCCAGTCGAGAGGGCTCTTGACTCGACGGGTAGAGCGGTGATGCTCATATGCCCACTCTTTCCACTGCCGCCCTCAGGTCCTCCGCGTCGGGGTGTTGATAGATCGCGGTCGATGCTCGGCTCACATGACCGAGCAACGACTGAACCACGTCGATACCGGTGCCGTTGCGCGTCCAGATTGTGGCTGCCGTATGCCGGAACATGTGGGGCCGCAATCGGAAACCGGCACGGTTGCCGATCCTTTCCACAATCTGTTTTGCGTTCGAATACGACATCGGCGAACCGGCGTGATGCCCGAGAAGGTTGACGAACACGAAGTCCGAGGTCATTGCGGTGGGCACGCTGTCTCGTTCGAGAAGGTACTCGCGATACTGAGTGACCACCTCGTCGCTGACCGGTACGACTCGGGATTGTCCTTTAGCGCGGGCACCGTTCGAATTGCCTTCACGCCGAACAACATGAACATGAGGTCCACGTTCCTGGCATCCCAGATGAACCGAGGTCGGAAGGAAATGCAGGTCGCTACGGCGCGAACCCAATGCCTCTCCGATTCGGAGTCCGGAACGAACCAGCAACAGCACCAGAAAACGGTCTCGTTCGGTGTTCGCGGAGTTCAGAGCATGCGAAAACTGTTCTTCAGTAATAATTTCCGGAGGCTTTACGACTTCCGGCGCTTTGAGGGTTCTGGCACGAATCAGCCGATGCTGACCGGATTCACCTTCGTGGAAATCGCGGGGTGCGTAGGCCAGGTACTTGGGCTGGGACAGCCCAGAAACAACATCTGCGGAGACCAATCCACGCATTCCGCAGAACCTGAGGAATTCGACGACAGCGGTCATCACTGCGTTGACCGATCTGCCGGAGCGCAGCCGGTAGTGGACGGTTGGGGTGTGTTCGACGGCGAATTTGAAACGAGTGAGTTCACCTACACGAATCTCGTGCCAATCCAGTCCGCGACCGGCAGTCCAGTTCAAGAACCAACAGACCCGAGGAACGTATGCGCGGATTGTTTGAGGTGACCTTCCGGCGCCTTGCATGAACAGCACCCACTCGGAAGCCTCCGCGACCGGGCGCATGGATTCTTCGTCCACGATCACCCAACCCGACTGCCCCGTCGTCGGTGAAATGACCTTCTCTACAGCACACGACATCGCCACTCCTATGGCTGTCCCACCTGTGGCATAGACGCTATTAGATAACCATGAGGGACAGGGCGACCGACACGCCGTGCCTACCGTGCCTTCATCCTGATGCGGCGCTAGAGATAACGCGTAACAATGTTCTGGCGCAACAACTCACCACCATTGAAACGAAGCCGGGGACGAAGAACTGTGTCGTCGTGGCAGGAACACTTCAGGATTCCTATACCGGCACGACCATCGAATTCGAGAAGGCCAACGCCTCGGCGGTTCAGATCGACCATGTCTTATCAGCAGCTTTGTCAAGGAGTCTTCCTCTTTCTGCTGGTCATTATGTCGATGTCATGCCGCTGATGGCTGTGGTGGCAGTGCGATGGGCCAGAGCGTGAGCGGCGTCGCGGCGGTGGCTGCGGCGTTCGTTGTCGCTGTTTCTGGTTGCTCGGCCCTTCCTGCTGATGGCGGGACGGTATTCGCCGCTCCGGTGTCGGAGACCGCTGCGCCTGGTGCGCAGGTTGAAGAGGCACTGTCCGCGTTGGAGCAGCTTGCGGTGAAGGGTCGTGCGCCGAAGACGGGGTATGCGCGCAGCGAGTTCGGTGCCGCGTGGACTGATACGAACACCGCTATGTGGGGCGGGAACTCGCTGAGCACTCGCGAGGACATACTCTCCCGTGACCTTATGGACGTCACGTGCAAGGGCCGCTCAGGTGTGGCCGCGCCGCCGTGCGTGGTGCAGTCGGGAGTCCTTCACGATCCGTATACCGGGACCACGGTGAATTTCGTTCGCGGGGAGACGACTTCGCCACTCGTCCCGATCGAGCATGTAGTCGCCCTTGGTGATTCGTGGCAGAAGGGCGCGCAGCAGTTGTCTGCCGCCGAACGTGTCGACCTGGCGAATGATCCGCTCAATCTCATCGCCACTACGCAGGCTCCGAACTCGGCGAAGAGTGACTCCGATGCCGCCTCGTGGCTTCCTCCGAACAAGGCGTTCCGATGTGCTTATGTGGCTCGTCAGGTCGCGGTCAAACTCCGGTATCGGTTGTGGGTGACCAAGGCGGAGAAAGACGCGATTGCCGCTGTCCTGTCGACGTGTCCCGGCCTGGCGCTTCCCTCCAATGCCGAGGCGGCGGGTCGTGTTTCGTGGACGAGCAGCGAAACCGATTACCCTCAGGGCGCTAGCGGGAGTCGGCGAGTCGTCGCCGCAGCGCGAGGTTCTCGCCGTGGGCGACCGCGAGCGCCTTGCGCAGCTCGCCGAGCTCTTCGGCGTGCCGGCGTTTGAGTTCCTTGAGCTGCGAGGACAGTGCTCTGACCGCGGACGATGCGGACTGCCGTTCGCGTTCGGACATCTGTTCCGGAGTTGTTCGGTGGTGCGGGCGCCTGGTGCGGAGGTCGTTGATCTTTGTGCGCAGGTCGGGCTGGTTGTAGAGGAAGTCGGTGGAGACCGTGGCGCGGCGAGCGACGGCCGCGAAGGTGACCGGCTCGCCTGCATTGCTGAGTGCCAGCAGAGCCGCTTCCGCGCGCGCTCTGGTCTCGGTGTGGCGTTGTCGCGCTGCGGCGGTGAGGTGTTCGGGCACGGGCTTGTTCTCCTTGCTCTAGGTGGTGGTTCCGGGGCCGCGAACGGCCTTGTCGGCGGCGGAAACATCGTTGATCGAGAGCAGGATCCGGTTGAGCGAGTCGACCTCGATCCGGCGGCCTTGCAGCCAGATGTTCGTCTCGTCCATCGGGGCGCCGTACTTCGCGGTGAACACTGCTTGCCGGTGTTCGATCAGGGTTTCCGTGTCGGTGAGCTGGGTCCGCAACTGCGGGGCGTGAGTGGAGTCGGTGACGAACTTCGAGCAGGACAGGCAGGCGTTTCCCTTATCGCACAATTGTTTCGGTGGGAGCGTGCACCAACCGTTGGGCAGAATGCGGTCAGCTCGCTTGTCGAGCTGGATCAGATCGTAGAGGTCGGAGCTGTCGATCGAGGCGGTGCGGCCGTCGCGGGTGACTTTCTTGTATCGGAGGAATTCCTCCTCCATAGTCTGCGCAGAGGTCACGGCGTAGTGCAAGGTCATGTCCGGGGAGACATGACCGAAGTAGCGCATCACGACGTGAAGCGGCACTCCAGCGTTGATCAGGTTGGTCGCGGCGGTGTGCCGGAAGCGGTGTGTCTTGGAGACCGCGACCTGACGGCCGACGGAGTCTCTGATGTTGAGCAGTCTGGTGAGCCTGCTGAACCGCAGATGCATTGTCGGAAGCGGGTAAGGCTTGTCGCCCAGTCGGTTTCGGCTCGCGCAGAGGAACAGGTATTTCGGCGTTACGTCAGAGTTTCCGAAGTGCGCCATCATGTCTCGGGCGTGCTTTTGCTGGGCTCGGATGATCGTGACGATCTCCTCGTCCACGGGGATCGTGGGTGCGACGTTCGATTCGATCTTCGTCTGTTGATACCGCATCCGGGCGACGAAGCCCGCGCTGTCAGGATCACCGTATGTGCGATTGTGCAGGATCGGTTCGAGCGGGTCGAAGTCCATCATCAGCACCTCGTTGGCGCGACGTCCGGTGCGCAGCAGAAGCATCAGGATGTGGAAGGCTTGCAGGTCGCCGAGCCCGCCCTCCTTCACAGGCTGTGCGAGCAGGCCGCTGCCCTCGGCGATCTGCTGCATGACATCCTCTTCGAGGACCATGTCGTGTGCCTTGACGTTGGCCAAGCGGGGCTTGTCCTCGGGGCGGAACAGCACGCAGTGCTCGGGTCGCAGAGTGGCCCAGGCGCTGATGCCGAGTTCGGTGGCGGCTTCATCCCGGTGGTCATACATGAACTGGTAGAACTGCTCGATCGCGGTCATGATCTGGCGGCGTGGGTTCGTCGCCAGCGCCTTGCCCGCGCGTACCCCGGACTCGATGCGGTGTGCGAGGAGCATGTCGCAGAAGCCGCGGATGAAGTCCCGCAGGCGGTGTGGGTCCGTTGTCAGGCACGGGCCCTGATCGGCGGTGGTGTCGATGTAGCGTTGCAGCCATTTCAGGGCGTCCAGGCGCGATTTGACCGTGCTCCACGAGTACCGCTCCGTGGTCAGGCCCGCCGAAAGCCAGTACTTCGCTCCTTCACGCAACCACAGGCTGGTCAGGTTGGTGAAGTGCATTGTCGTGCGACCTTGCGGTTCGTGGTCGCGTTGGGGCACCCTCGGGTCGAGGCTGGGATTCCAGACGTTCAGCTCCCACCACGGGCCGCGGTGATAGGCGTACCCGAGCACGGCGGCCATGTGCCCGAGGCGGTAGGTGCCGCCTTTGAACGCAGATTCGCCGATCTTCGCACCGCGCATCTGTGCTTTCCGTGCGGATCGCACCCACTCGTCAGGCGAACGGTGCAGCAGCGATTGCGCCGACCGGCACTCGTCGTCGTGATTCATCGCGGCGCGCAGCAGGATGAAGGCGGCATTCGTCTCGATGACGCGGACGAAGTGACCCAGCTCGATGCGCCGGTGGATGATCCAGGCGATCTCCCAGGTCATCGGCTCCGGCAAACCGCGGAAGTTCAGGTAGCAGGAGGTCCAGCTCCCGCCGACGTTGACTTCGCGGATCGCCGGTCGGTAGTGCGCCGGCATCGTCTTCTTGTCGAAGTGATCGCTGCGGCATTCTTCGGGCAGAGAGTCCCAGAGCCTGCGGGCGATGGTGAGGTCGAACATGTCCGCTAGTGCCAACCCCGGGTCGATCTGGTGCAGTCTCTTGGGGCTGCGCGACCATGACGTGATGGCGGGATCGGTTGCTGGGCTAGACATTCGGGTACTCCCATCCGGCGACGTATTCGCGCCAATTCGCTACCGAGGCCAGCTCGGCGTCCTCGGTGACGTGGCCGTAGATGTTCATCGTGGTCTGCACGCTCGCGTGTCCGAGGCGGCGGCTGACGGTGTGGACGGGACTCCCCGCCAGCAACAGCGCGGTGGCGTGGGTGTGCCGAAACCAGTGCGGTGTCATCAGGTTCGGGAGGGCGGTGTCGTGATGCTTCATCGAGCGCAGGTGCGCATAGACCGACTCGGTACGCAGGGGCGCGAACAGCGGGTTCCGCATCACGTTGCAGAAGATGTAGCTGCTGTCCCAATCATCGAGGGCGACATCGGCGCCTCGGTCGCACAGCCACCACACGTAGTCGGCGTAGAGCCGGTCGAGCCGCGACCCGATGTGGACCTCGCGTTCCCCGGACTTGGCGGACAGGCCGTACGGGTGTGGCCTGCTCACGATCGCGACCCGGGCGCTCTTGCCGCCGATCCCGGTGTTCCAGTCGCGGTGCTCCAACGAGAGGGCTTCGCCGATCCGCATGCCCGATTCCGCCAGGACTGCCCACAGGAACCGATATCGCAGGTCACCTCTCCACTCCTCGAGTGTTGGGTCGTAGGTGGCCTCGGCGCCTTGGAGGGCGTCGATCGTGGTCGGCGCCAGAACCGGGATGGCCTTGCGGGCGGCGCGGATTCGGATGGCGGCGCGCTTCTGTGGCGCTCGCCTGGCCACGTGCTCGAGGAACGAGAGGTAGCGGCCGGATCGGACGTGGGCTTGCTTCCACAGGAACGGCGCAGCGTCTGTTCCGCTGTCGGCTTGGTAGCGGTAGAAACTCATCACTGCGCGCATGCGGAGATTCACCGTGCTGTCGCTGAGCGTCGGTCGGGGGCGGAGTTCGCGGATCGGCGAGTCCTGCTCGCCGTAGCGCAGGGCCGAGATGAAGTCGCCGAAGTCGTGCAGCTTCACCGCATCCCACGACGTGCCGGTCACTTCCAGGAACGACCACCACTGGGCCAGGCTCTGTGCGTAGGCGCGGGTGGTGTTCGGCCGGAAGTCGATTTGCCGCCCGTACTCGAGGTAGGCCTCGACCGGCTCAACGAGACCGAACGATCTGTCGATCACCGTCCAGGTCGTTGTACCGTCGTTGAGAGTGACACGTTGCGCTGTAGCCATCAGCCCGCTCCCGTTCGTCTGAAGTCGAAGCTACGCCCGGCGCTGCCTAATTCGAGGCACCCGAACGGCGCGTGTCTGCGGTGTCATCGGCGTACTTCGCTACCTGCAGATAACACCGTCGCCCACATGTCCCGAATCTGTGGAAGGAAGCTCAGGATGATGTCAACGGCACTAACTACTAGCTACGGATTACACGTGTATCCCCTTGCGAGGGCATGGAAAATGGGTGCTTCGAAGTGGACTGTCGACAAACGAATCCAGTTTGCCAACGACATCGATCGCAACCTGATGGCCGTGGACGGATCCACGAACGGGAAGAAATCCGACAAAGGGCTCGATGAATGGATGCCCCCCAATGCTGCGTACGGATGCGAGTATGCGGCACGCTATTTGACAGTCGCCCGCGACTACGCGCTGAGCGTCACCACCGGTGACCTCCACAGCGCTTCACTTGCGTGCGGACTGGATCCGGCGATAACCAAGGAGAAATGACAGATGAGCCCCACACCGACCAACAAGAAGGCCGTGGACACAGCACGCAAGAGTGCTGAGGCCCTGGCCCACAAGGCGCTTCAGGCGCGGGTATCGCTTGTCGGCGCAATTGGTGAGGCACAGGCCTCTGCGCAGGAAATACTTGATCAGCGCGAGGTTCTTCTTGCCAAGCATGCCCAGGAACTCGACGCGCTCGACGCAGAACACGCAGAGGCGGAAGACAAGATCAAAACCGCATACGACACAGCCGTTTCGGGTGGCTGGACCGCACGTGAACTTACAGAGATGGGCTATTCGGCGCCGAAGAAGAAGAAACCGCGCCGGCAGAAGCCGGCCGCTGCCGAAACCCCGCAGCCGGCCACCCCGCCGACCCCGCCGAGTCAAACCGGTGAACAGCCCAGCCGTACCGATCACAACGACTAAATCGCCTGCCAGCTTTGCAGAACAGAGGAGTTCACGATGGACCACAACTCGCCGCTCGATATCGATTCGGTTGTACGTGTCCTCCCTGCCTGCACCAGCTGCGAGCTCGAAAAGCAAGCTGGCGTCGAGGTGACTCACGTCCGGCCGGCGCAGTGGGCTCTCACATTGAGAGACTGCTGCGCCGGATGGACCCCGAGTCCGCACCTGGTGTGCCACATCCATTTCGTGGAATTGCTCACTCAACATCTCCCCGCCCAATGTGTGGTGTGCGGAAGAATCAGCCGGAACATCTCCGATGTCCTCGACACCGCGATGACGTTGGGAACTCAAGTCCCCACTCCGCACCGCAAAACTGCGTGATCGGACCCCATTCGAGGAAGTAGACCCTTATGTCTCGCAGCTACACCAGATCGAGCCCAGACGGCGTATCCGGTGTCGTGGACGTCGACGGCGGAAACTCGAACGTGGCGACGAAAAAGCAAGCTCTTGTCATTCCCGAAGAGCGATATGCAGAGCGAGAGAAGGAAAGAGCATCCGCTCGGAACCTCGACTCGGCCACCGAAGGTATGAGTCTGACCCGAGCTTCCAAGGATCTCAACCGTGCTTTTCCTCGCCCGGGCACCGCCCCGATCACCGATGCACGATTGCGCCGAAACTTGCCTGGCGAGATCGAACTCCGCAAGAACTTGAGTTCGAGACAACGCAAAGCGCGCTCGGTGGCCAAACGTGCTGTTCTCGACGCGATGCCGGGGACACAACACCGCGCGTTACACGGGTTGGTGTCGGACCCGAAGACATGGGAGGAGACGAACGCCGCCCTGTCGAGAGTTAACGGCGACGCGGTCATGCTCGACGACAAACAACGAAAAGAGGTCCAGCGCATCGACCGTGCGATCCAATCTGCGGAATCGAAAACAGGGCGAGGCCATCTGGTCTACACCGAAGTCACCATGCCTCATCCAGTGGCCGGACAGCATGATTGGCCATCGAATTTGCAACCAGGGGCAGTGATTTCCTTTGACCGCTTCACAGCCGGCGCACACACGCTTCACGAACTGGACGCTCATCGAGGCCCCAACGACGTTGCCTTCGAGATCGAAACGAGCCGTGGCATGTACCTCGGCCAGTCTGACAGCGGGAACAACACCGCGCACGTGCTTCCTCGCGGAATGCATGTCGAAGTAGTCGCTGTGCACAACGCGCCGTACGAACGACCCGGTCTGCCGCCCGGCGAACGAATCGTCGTGCAACTACGCGAGATCACAACGCCCGACACGACTTAGAAAGAAGCCGATCATGGGTTACACCGACGCACAAGGCCGCCCCGAAATATTCATGCACCCCGACATTTTGGCTGGCAAGTCGACGTTCAACATCGTTGAATCGGCTTCGGAGGATCTGTCGACCGCGGACGCCGACAACAATGACGTTGTTGGCGAAAAGAAAAATCGGAGGTCACCTAAAAGGTGATGCCTCCGACTCTCACTGTGCAATCTCAGTGCCCAGATCTTAACCGCAGAGACAGTCAGAGTGCAACTGAAAAGTCCACGTGTACAAAGTAATCAAGCGCAACGGAGAAGGTACTGATGAAGCGACATTCCACCAGACGCTGCACCATCGCGATAGCAGCAATGATTGTGGCTGCAGTCGCAGGGTGCACTGATTCGGGATCCGAGAGCGAGTCGTCAGCGGCAAGAACCGCCAGCGAAGCATCCCGCTCGTCAACCTCTACCGCAGCGCCGGGCAAGGCTGGTGCGACGTCTGCCCGAGGACAAGCGGGGATCACAGACGGAACCCTCGATCCTTCCCCGACACAGCCCGGTATCGCGTTACCAGTTCAGCCCGAAATTTCGTCGCCTGTAGCCGCATCGGCCGGCGACACATGCGGGACAGTCATCCCCCACGCGACAGGCGCTGTTCAGCCGGTGATCGTCCTAACCGGGTCCATCGAGTGCGCGACCGCATTGGCAGTCAGTGAGCGATACCTCAACGATGCGTCGGTGGCGAGTGAAGGTCAGGGGCGGTTCGCAACAATCGACGGGTGGCACTGCAACTGGCCGTATGTGGATGGCCGATCCCATGCGGAGTCCTATCTCCAATGCACTGATGTGGCCCAAAACTCGTTCCAAATCGGCGAATAGATCACATGCGCAGGCAATTAGACGTACTCGCGGATGCGAGGAAGGACATCCGCGATTTCCTCGAACAACGTCGGCCATCCGCGCCGTAACCACGTAGCCCGACCTTGTTCGAGGAAATGACCGTCCACGAGATGACTGACCCGCAAATTTGCTTCTGAAACGCCGAGGCCACGCATTTTGTCGTAGATCGGGTTGGCAGGAAGTTCGCGTCGAGCGATATACCCCCAGACATCGTCGCGGGTCCAATCCCACACCGGCCCGTACGCGCGTGTTTTGTCCGCGCGCGCAATCGATCCTCCATGAGCCCGGCGTTGTTCGGCTTTGGTGGCACAACATGATCGGCAACTTCGTTCAATTTCGAGCGCGAGATTGCTGTAATAGAGAGACCATCTACCAGTGCCTTTAGCCGATTCGTCCGCGCGCACACCCCACATCTCGCCTGGACCGTGGTCGGTGTGCGCGCGCCGAGAAGGCTCCGCAATCAACGCGTCCTGCAAAGAAGCGGACGGCGAGTGGTCACCTGCACGGCTGCCGTGCTGCCAACCGCCGTCGCTGGCGAGGACTTCCAGGAGCGACGGCTCTGCCGCATAAACCTGAAAGTTCAACTTCCATTCCTGCGCGATCTGTTGCACGAATTCGTACGTCTCGGGAAACTCCGCTCCCGAGTCGAAGAAGACGACGGGAACATTCGGCTCCACCGAAAGTGCGAGGTGGAGCACAACGAGAGAATCCTTGCCGCCGGAGAATGCGACATAGCCGTCATTGTCTTCCAGGTGCGCAGCGATTCTTGTCCGTATTGACGCCAGATCGTGCCGCGCCGGACGAAAGCTGTTGAGAACAGCCATATTCAGGCCATCCGGCGTTGCGGTCATCATGGGTCCTTTCGTGAGACTTTCAACTGTATCGACGCTATGCATCTCAGAGCGAACGTGTATTTGTGAACGAATCTCAGAGCCCGCGGCAGGTATTGACCTGTTCGTCGTGTATCTACTCGGTGATACGTTCGCGGAAATCGTCCAAAACGAATTTCGACGAAAGTGGGGGACCATGCCTAGTGAACAGGGTAATCGCAATCCGGAATTGCCACCGTGGCTCGATGCCAGCGCAGATAACGGTGAGAAGGCGCCGGACACCGACAGTCATCATCAAGTACGCCCTGACGACCGCGCAACCAGTCACGCATCACCTCAGCACGAGCGACCTCAGGTCCGCGTCGCACCTCAAGTGCAGCCGTCCGCGCCCTCAGGTCCTTCGCACGCCATCGAATCAGGATCCCAGGCGGCGAACGATAGCTGGCAGCCGATCGCCCCTCCGGAGACAAACCAGGGGGAGACGCGACCGCCCGCGGTCGATCCAATTCGTCACGGCGGGGGTGTCCAGGAAACGCAGGAGACAGCCCCGATGAGCCCTCCGCGCAATCGCTATGTCGACTCCACGTTGAACCAGGAAGCGACTGTTGCACACTCGCAGCCGGTCCAGCCGAGTTCGGCGCGGGGCACAAATGTTCGGGGTGCGGTGCCATCCAACCCGCCGGCGAGTGCGCAGCCAGCAGCGCCGTCTGCCACACCGACTGCGCCCAAGCCCCCTGCCGTGTCGACTCCGGCATGGGATCTGCCTACGACAACTTTTCCCGCGCAAGGCGCCGGCGCAGACAGTCGAGGGTCGTACGGTTCCCCGGGAGACAGCACTTCTGTCCCACAGCCCCTCAACCCGCTTTCCTACCCCCAGCATCAGCAAGCCGAAAACGCACAGATCGACCCCCGTCCGTCCGTTCCATCGGCAGGGCAAGTGAGTTCCGTACCAGTAGAAAATCCGCAGGGGCAGCAACAACCCCACAACGGTGCACCGCCTCAATGGCAAAACAGCCGACCGCGCCAGGTCAACGCCGGAATTGCATCGGATTTCCGTTCCTCTACGCCGCCCAAGCGCACTATCGACGACCTCGACATCATTCGTCGTGCGAAGCGCCCGCCGGCGAAAGGTTTCCGCCGCTTCCTGTTCAAATTGACAGGGGGCAAGGTCAACCCGGGTCAGTCGCAGGCAGAGCTCGAGTACCTCGAATTGGTCAAGCGGATCAATCAGCCGTCGCGAGGTGTCTACAAAATCGCTTTCGTTTCTCTCAAAGGAGGGGTGGGAAAAACCACTGCAGCGAAAACCGTGGGGTCGACGTTCGCCTCGCTGCGAGGCGATCGCGTCATCGCGATCGACGCCAACCCGGACGCCGGAACCCTTGCCGATCGGGAACATCGCGAGCACCGGTACACCGTCCGAGACCTGCTGGCGGATCACCAGATCCGCACCTACAGCGATGTGAGGCACTACACCTCTCAGGGTGACAGCCGCCTGGAGATCCTCGCCAACGAAACAGATCCGGCGACCTCCGAAGCCTTCAACGAGCAGGACTATCTCGACGCACTCAAGACGTTGGAGGTGCACTACAACATCATCATCACCGATTGCGGAACCGGCATGATGCATTCGGCGATGAAGGGAATCCTCGACGAGGCCGATGCAGTAGTTGTTGTCAGCCCCACCGCCCAGGACGGCGCACGGTCGGCTGTCTCCACCTTGGCGTGGCTCAACGAGCAAGGACATCAACGTCTGGTGGAAAAGGCAGTGGTGGTGGTCAATTCGACACGGCCGGGATCGTCTTCTCTCGACCTGAGTCAGCTCGAAGACGTTTTCCGTCAGCAAGGCGTACGGGCAGTCCGCATCATCCCGTTCGACGAACACCTCGGGGAAGGCGGCCCGATCGACCTGCCGCTGCTGAGCAAGAAGACCGAACGTGCGTACCTCGAACTCGCGGCGGATCTCGCCGACGATTTCGTGAACAAGGGACCCGCATAACGAAACCGACGCTGGCGGCCTCGACAGCTGCTGTTCATCCACTGCCGTAATGTGTGCGGTGTTCGTAATGTCATGTGCCGCAGATAGCTTGCTCTGCATGACCGACGCGAACGCTGTGAGTATCGTAGACGTGTGCACCGCCGCACACAGGGCAGTTGATCCCCCACCTGTCGAAGGTCGCCGCTGCGGTGGCCCCTGCGCCCGGTGCGGGCGTGAGAGCCCCGGCAATATCTCTGTCAGATCCGTCGTTTCACGCACCTTTACTGCCTTCGACGGGTGGTCCTCGCCCGCCGCGCAAGGGATGTGCCAGGTCTGCGCGTGGGTCTACCGCACCCCAGCACTGCGTCTGAACATCCAGTTGGTGGGAGCGTGCCCACCCACGCTGAAAACTTTGACTTCGAGACAACTCGGAGCGCGCCTGCAGAAACCGTTAACCTCGGCGCACGCGCTCGTCGTGCCAGTGGGTATGCGTCGCAAACACCTTCTCCCTCATGCGCGGTGGGGCGAAATTAGTGTCGACGACATCTCGTTGTCCTGGACCAAACACGATGTACGCACTCTCGCTGCGATGCGCCGCCTGCGCGCGGACGGCTTCGGAGAGCGGATGCTGGCAGCGAGCGCACCGCAATTCGCGATGATGCGCCGACTTCCTGCCGCACGGTGGACGGGACTCCTCGAAGACTGGGCAGAACTTGATCGATGGCGCGCGGCACCCCCATGGTGGGAACTCGGCCTACGCGCCTCCTCCTCGAACAGGAAGGAATCGTAATGGCAACCTCCACTGACAAATGGCTTGCGTCCGTTCCCGAACTACCCGCACTGACCGGGCCTCACTCGACCGCTGAACGACTACTTCTGTTGCTGCACTACGGAATCGACTGGGAAGACGGATGGGTAGCATCCCGCCGAGCCGTGTACTGGGAACACCACCTTCCCGATCGTGTCCGGCTCGCCACCTACCGGTGCGGCGCCGATCTCGACCGATGGTGGGGCATCGTGTCGGAGAAGCTCGAATCCAGGCCCAACGCATCGCAGCGACTCGAACTCTCGCAACTACTGAGAGAACCACCGAAGCCAGTGCTGGCAATCATGCGCGAATCGACCCGGGCGCTGGTGCTTCGAACGCAGATCGTTGCGACGGCATACCGAGAGTCCCACACCCACACCCGGCGGCAGCGCGACAACGCAGGAGAAACATCACCATGACCAGCACTGTGCATTGGGATCTGGACATCTATGCACTGTCGTCGATCTCGCACAAAGACGACAGCACCTCGACAACCACGGCCCTCTTTCGCCGTGAAGAAGTAGTTCAGCCCGACGGGACGGGGGAGCTCGTTCCGATCATCTCCGGCAACTCCTTCCGCGGAACACTGCGACGCATCGGTGAGGAACTCCTCCGCGATGTGCTCGACTACGAGGGCACACTGTCGCTGCCGGCGGCCCACACCCTCCGCAGCGGAGGAGCCCTACGAAAAACCAAGGGCGAACCCCTCTCCGGAAGCAGACTCGAGCATGCACGAAATCTCATCCCCCTGATCGGCGTCTTCGGAGGTAACAGCAGCTCCACGATGATCAAAGGTCGCGCCCAGATCGGGAAGGTCGTACCGAGGGTCAAAGAGACCGAACACATCATGTCCAGACCGTCGAAGCTTCCGTTACTGAGCCAGTTCGAGCTGCTGGGCATCGAGCGGTACAGCCGATTCGACGACTCGGACACCGCAGACTTCCCATCAACCGCCGCGGCAGAGGCCGACTCGGAGAACTCGGCGACCGGCTCACACCTGATGCGCTACGAAGTCGAGACCTTACCTGCGGGAACCACCTTCGAATCCTGGATCCGCCTCACCCGAGCCACCGATCTGCAGATCGCCTTCTTCACAGACGTCCTCGCCGAATTCACAGCAGCAGGACGACTCGGTGGGCGATTGTCGATCGGCCACGGGATGGTTCGCGTCGAATCCACACGATCGACGACTGCCGGCACCACAGCATCTGCGGTGGACTGGCGCGAACATCTGCGCAGTGTCCGAGACGACGCGCTGGAAGTTCTGGCGAACTGGTGATGAGGCCGCTACTGGTGAAAGCGAGACTCGCCCACGGAATCGCGCACGCCGCACCCTGGGGAGTGAGCCTCGACGGACTGCTCGCCGCCGAAATATGGGCGGACCAGAAGGCGGGCAAGCGCGATCGAGGAGAAGACGTAGCTGCGCTGGCAGCCGACGTCGACCCTGAAGACCTCGATTTGCCCTTGGCTCGATGCGAACTGTCGGGCGGAGACCTGTGGCACTGGGCAGCTACTTGTGCGTATCCCGAGAAACCTGTTGATCATCCAGTGGTGCGCTACTGGACGGGGCGCCCCGATCATGCGGCGCTCGGGGATCTCGTGGCAGATCTCCCGGGCGTTGTCTCGGAAAGGCAAGGCCCGTACCGGTCGCGGAGCATGCCGTTGTTGGTCACGAGCACCGACGCCGTGACATGGCAATGTGTGGGAGACGATGACCGGATCATGGCGATCCTGCACGGTGTCGCCGCGATCGGAAAGAAACGTAGTCAGGGCGAAGGTCGAGTTCTGCGGTGGGAAGTGACGCCGCTCGACGAGTCCTCTGCTTGGTCGGCAGGCCATCTCCATGTTGATGGCAGCCTCGGTCGACCTACTCCGGATGGATGCCTGCACGGAACCGCGGTGGCAACCGGTGGCCGAGGACCCACCGGTCTGCGGCCGCCGTACATGCACGGTTTCCGCCGGCACACGCTCAACCTGCCGTTCTCGCTCACTGTGTGAGTAGCGAAGACGATCTTGGAGCTAAGTTCTGTCGTGGCGCTCGGCTATTACGCGGTACCTGAACTGGGGTTCTCGGGCCTGCTAGCGATAGTCATCAGCGCCCTGTACGCGCGATCTCGACGCCCTTCCGGGACGAGTTGCCACGAACGGTGTTGTGGGTTTTCGAGTGCCACAGCGAGTTTCTCGAGTCTGCGGGGGTCGTTTTCCGTCATTGTCACATCACGTTCGACGATCGGATTGCCAATCGCACTGGCGAGGATTGCAGCGTCATCGAGATGGCGTTGCGTGTCTTTGCGGTCACTGATGAAAGCTGCCCCCTTGAGGATCAGAGCCCCCAGAACGGTCGGCAGGCTCAAACGGGTTGGTACCCCGTCAATTTCGATCGTGCAGTTCACGGTTTTCCGCAATGCAGATGTGGCACCTGGGACCTGGAAGACCGGGTGCCCTTTCAGCTTCGGGACATGCTTCGGTGGTAGATGGTCGGCGACCATCACATCGACTATCTCGGGGGCCTTTTCTCCTCCACGTGTAAACCGGTGGATGGGTTCGTCGTCCTGGAGCGACCAGCGGAGTTCGTAGCCGAGATCCTCGAGTTGTTTCTTGACTTCGTTGAATACGGCTGCGCCGGTTTCTATGTGCAGCACGATGTCGACATCAAGGGTAGGTCGGTTGAGTGGCACTCCTGCTTTCGCTGCGTGCAGCTGCACCATCAGCCCCCCGATCAGTGTCCATTGGTCGGACGGGATCGCGTTGGCCAGCTCCGCGGCTTGCGGCCACGGTGTAGCCCACCCGCCGGCAGGCGCCTGAATAGTCCACTCGGGACGTTCAACGGAAGTCATCGAGTAGCTCCTGGAGTACGCGCGTGCCGGCGCTGCGCTGGCGGGCGTCGAGTGATTCCATCAGATCGACGGCGACGGCCGCGATCGGAAGCGTTGATGTACGGAAGAATGGGTTCAGGGCGGAAACCACCCGGAGGGTGACATCTCCGTTTTGGGACAGCATCCCGAATTGTTCTACGACGTCGTCGAAGTCGTCGTCGACGATGTACCCGTCGGCTTTGTCGTTTCTCGCGGAGGACAGTCCGAATCGCGCCGCTGTTTCCGGTACATGAACAACCGCGCTGATGCCTGTGGCCGCGAGGTAGCCGCCCCTGATCAAGACATCTCCATCGCCGTCCCACGTGTCCATGTGGTGTGTCGTGGCACGGTTTCTGGCGAGGTAGGCCACTTCTGCCGCGGACGACCGGCGTAAACGATGTTTGAGTCGGGTGATCTGTGTCGGAGAAGCGATCCAGTCGACTGTGCAGTGGGACAGCAAGGCCAGGGCTGCCCAGGAAACCTCAGGATTCCACGGGCGTCCGGGACGGCGAGAGCTCTGGGCCATCCGGTGGACGGATGCACTGTTGAGCAGGAGAGAATTGCCCACCTCGCGGGCGATGGTGATGGAACCGGCGCGAGCGAGTCTGGTGACCTGCCGTTCGGTCACCGAGAGTGCAGCTGCAGCATCGTGCACCGTCATCTCATCCATGCCTTATATGGTCGCATTCGAGACCATATAAGGCAATAACAGCACTAAATCGACCAATTATTGATGTGTGATCGAGACACATTTTCTATCAGCCCTGCGGATTCCCAGCGGCGACGAGGTTGGTCAAGTCAGTCGGCCAGGGGTACTTTCCCGGTGCGTCTGTGACGGATTCGACGATGGCCTTTCCCGAGGCTTCATCGATCTCGACGATGGAGAACACCGACTTACCGGTTGTGTGGATCCGGACATGATCGCCGACCTGCATGTGTGAATCTCTTTCTCGTATTCTGCGTTGTTTCGCAACTCCGCACTATCTCAGGTGTGTACGACACGATCTGGTCACACGGGGGGAGAGGGCCGGCCGGCTGGTCGGCCTTCCCTCGCCGCGCCCCCGGCACGGCGAGGGGCAGGGCCATTTCGAGCCACAGAAGCCGTCATTTCCGCAGTTCAGGCCGTATAATTCGAGGTGTCCTGTTGAGTGCGCGACTGACCATCGTGCCGATTTTTTTGGAGTGTTCTGATGGCTGATCTGGCTACTGCTGTGACTGTGTTGGATGCGAATGGGCGGGCGGGTGTGCCGTCGTTGTTGATTTCGGGTCCGGGGATGGGCAAGTCGAGTTTGGTGCGTGGGTTGGCTGCGGCGGATGGGGTGTTGTGCAAGACGGTGTTGGGGTCGTTGCGTGAGCCGTCGGATTTCGCTGGGTTGCCGGTGGTGCGGGAGCACGGTGTGACGTTGGAGGCTCCGGCGTGGGCGAAGGAATTGGTGGCCGGTGGTGGTGGGTATCTGTTTCTGGATGAGTTGACGACGAGTCCGCCTGCTGTGCAGGCGGCGATGTTGGCGGTGGCGTTGGATCTGACTGTCGGTGATGTGCAGTTGCCGAAGGGGACTCGGGTGATTGCGGGGGCGAATCCTCCGGATTGCGCTGCTGGTGGGTACGAGTTGGAAGCGCCGTTGGCGAATCGGTTCTGCCATGTGGAGTTCACGCCGTCTGTGGATGAGTGGTTGGACGGTATGTCGACGGGGTGGGGTGCGCCGCCTGCCTCGCGTGCGGTGGCCACCGATGAGCAGCGGGCCTGTGTTGGTGCGCAGTTCGATCACCGGCTTTGTGCAGCGCAATCCTGATGCGTTGGATGCTTTTCCGTCGTCGGCGGCGCAGACCGGTGGCGCGTGGCCGTCGCGTCGTACGTGGTCGATGTTGGCGGCGGTGTTGCCGCATTTGCGGGAGGACGACAACGCGGCGATCAACACGGCGGTGTTCGGGTTGATCGGTGAGGGCGCGGGCGTGGAGTTCTTTTCAGTGGCGATGTAGCGCGGATCTTCCCGATCCGGTTGCGGTGGTGGAGAATCCCGATTCGGCGTTCGATTGGCAGTCGCGTCCTGATCTGGTGTGGGCGGTGCTGTCCGGTGTCACGGCGTGGGCGGCGGGGCGCGGCACGGTGGAGGCCTGGCGCAGTGCGTGGGGTCCGCTGATCGCGGCTGCGGAGGCGGGCGCACCGGACGTGGCGGGCGCGGCGGCGCGCACGCTGGCGAAGGCGCGACCGGCGAAGGCGACTGTCCCGGCGTCTGCACGTCGGTTCGCGCCGATGTTGACCGCTGCGGGTCTGATGGAGGCGGCGGCATGAGCGGGGTTCGGGCGCTCGCGCCGGATGAGTTGCGGGCGTTTCGCCTGGCACGGCTGGTTTCTGCCGAACAGATGCCGTATTTCATGCGGGCGTTGTTCGCGGCGCAGCCTGTTGCTGCACCGGGGTTGGGCACGTTCGCGGTGGATGCGCAGTGGCGGCTGTATCTCGATCCGGCGTTGTTGGTGGGGGCTGGTGCGTGGCCGGTGCCGGTGGCGGGTGCGGTGTTGTTGCACGAGGTCGGGCACTTGCTGCGGGCGCACGGTGCGCGGGGTCAGTCCTTGCCGAAGCCGGTGCAACACGTGGCGTGGAATTACGCGGCGGATGCGGAAATCAACGACGACGTGCTGGCGGCGGGCGTCGGGTTACCGGACGGGGTGATCACTCCACAATCGTTCGGGTGTGAGGACGGCGGAATCGCAGAGGACTACTACACGCACCTGATCGATCCGGCTACGGGGCAACAGTTTCCAGACGAGAATGATGTGGGATGCGGGTCCGGTGCGGGGTGCGCGCCGGTGCCGGGGGAGTTGGGTGCGGCAGCGGGGGAGGTCGCGGACGGGTTGGACGGCGCGGAAGCGGATCTGGTGCGCCGTCATGTGGCGCGGGCGGTGCAGGCGGCGCAAGGGAAGGGGCGCGGGAGCGCACCGGCAGGATTGGCGCGGTGGGCTGGTGAGGTTCTCACGCCGCCGACCGCGGCGTGGGATCGGGTGTTGCGTGCGGTGATCCGGCGCGCGCTGGCGGATCAGTCGGGGCGGACGAACTACAGCTATGCGCGTCCGTCGCGGCGCAGCCTGCCGGGGATCGTGGCCCCGGCGATGCGGGGTCCGTCGATCACGGTGTCGATTGTGATCGACACGTCGGGGTCCATGTCGGCGGGTGATCTGTCGGCGGCGATGGGTGAGGTGGCGGGTGTGCTGCGTGCGGGCGGTGTGGCGCGGGAGCGGGTACGGATTCTCTCGTGCGATGCGGCATCGACGTCTGCGCAGGCGGTGCGGTCGGTGGCTGATGTGGTGTTGGTGGGCGGCGGCGGTACGGATATGCGCGTCGGGATCGATGCGGCGAACGCGGCCCGTCCTGCCCCGCACGTGGTGATCGTGTTGACGGACGGGGATACGCCGTGGCCGGATCGGCCGTCGCGGGCGCATCTGGTGTGCGCGGTGATCGGCAACGACACTGCACTGGCACGGACCCCGGAATGGGCGTCGAGTGTGCAGATCCCGGTCGGTGCGTTGTGAACGCGGTGAGCGGTGATCTGTTGCGGTACGCGCAGCAGGTGTTGACCGGTACCGGTCACGCGCCGGATCAGGTGGCGAGCGTGGTCGCCGGTACCGGCGAGGATGCGGCGGCGCGGGCCTTGCGTGCGGGGTGGGAGTGCGCTGCGAATCCGGTGGTCGGGGCGTGCGAACAGACGGAGGACGTGTCGTGAGCGTGGAATGGTTCGATCTGGCTCAGCGTCTCTATGCCGCCGAAACAGGGCGCCCCGTTGCTCGGCTCGCACACACTACGTTCACCCCGTCAGCGTCGGCGCTGGCGGTGCGGGCGACGGTACGCGGCGGCAGTGTGAGCGTGTCCGCTGCGTCGTTCGGTGGAGGTGAGGAAACCGCGTGCGACGAGGCAGGGTTGGCGTTGCTCGCACGGTTGGGCGGCACACTGGCGGCGGATACCCCGGCGATGTTGCTCACCGACGACACCGGCACGATCCCGGCCCTGGTGGGGTTGGCGCGGGCGCACGCTCACCACAGTGACCCGAACATCTCCGGTAGCGCCGCGATGGTGGGGTGGTGGGCAGATCGCGCGGATCATCCCGGCACATCGGCGGTGGTGAATCTTCCGGCCGCCTCCAGTGCCCGCTACGTGCTCGGAGTGGTGCCGGAAGCGCAGCGGTCGGCGCGGGTATGGCGAAAGTGGTTGCAGATCACCGACGAGAGTGTCGCCGGGATGCACGAATGGGCGCGTGCGATCGGCAGTGGCCCGTTGTTACCGCTGCTCGCTGCGATCGGTGAAGACGACGCCTATTCGTTTTCTCGGGCACAGTCCGCACTGGTGGACGGTCACGACTGGTCGCGTCCCGACAACACGGCCAGCGCCGCGATGGGTCTGCGAAGTCGTTGTGACGCAGCAGATGTGATGTCATCAGCCTTGCTCGATGATCCGATGTGGCGCGAGCGCGCATTGCACACCGGCCACGTCGCGGTGGGTGTGGCATCGATGACGCCGCCACCGAAAGGTTCACGTCGGCGCAACGGGTCGTTGTCGGTGACGTGTGAGCGTCTGGATTCGCGCCTGCGGGTCGGATCTGCTGTCACCGGGTGGGTCGGTACACCGCGACGGCGTCCGTTCGAGCAGTTCACTGTCGAGGTCACATCGACCGAGGTTGTCGGCGGGAAGTTGGTGCTCGGACTCGGTTCGGTGGGGATGTATGCGCCGCCGAGTGGCGCGTCGGTGGTGTTGATGCCGCAAGCGGCGTCGCCGCACACGATGCGCGCTGGTCGTGGCCGGTACTGGCGGCTCTACCGAGGGCGGCGGTCCTGGCTTTCGACGGGGCAGACACCCGTCCCTTCCCGGCGTGAAGTGCCGTTGGACGTGCTCATAGCGGGCGCAGAGGAATAGCACCGGCAGCATACCTGCCTTAGGTAAATAGCCAGTTCAGAGACTTTTTTCACGAAAGGTTTGATTCGTCATGCGCATTACTGCCTCGTCGTCCGATATTGCTGCCCCCTCCGGCCCGGTGCCGTCGTCGTCCCGTCCGCCCGTCCCGTCGCTGACGGGGTGGCCGGGGTCGGAGATCATGGCCGACCCGATCACAGCGCGTGTGCTGTTTTCGGTGTGGTCGGGTGATCCGGCGGTGGTGGTGCCGTCCCCTCCCGGTGCGGGCAAGACCCGCTTGGTTGCATTACTGGCTGCGGCATTGGCGCACCGCGCGGATCTGCGCGTGGGGATCGCGGCGCAGACCCGCGAACAGGCGGTGGAGATTGCACGCCGGTTGGGAACACTCACCGACCGCGCCGCCTTGATGTGGAAAGCGAAAGCACCGGCACCGGACAGCGGCGACACACCGGTGGTCTCGGGACAGAAAGTGCGCTGGCAGGGCGACGTCGGTGCAATTCTGATCGGCACGACGGCGCGATGGTTGTTCTCGGACCCAGACCGAGTCGGTGCGGACGTGTTGATCGTGGACGAGTCGTGGCAATGCACCTACGCCGATCTGGGAGCGCTGGGAGCCATGGCGAAACAGGTGGTGTGCGTCGGTGATCCCGGCCAGATCGACCCGGTGGTGACCGGCGATGTATCTCGTTGGGAGGGAAGCGAAACCGCACCCGATCTACCCGCCCCGATTGCACTGTTGGCTGCGCACGGCGACGCGGTGGGGATGGTGCGGTTGGCGCACACCTGGCGACTCGGACCCGACACCACAGCACTGATCGCGCCACTGTTCTACCCCGACCTGCCGTTCACCTCCAAGCGTCCCCCGGAACACCTCACCGATTCGAGCGGAGCCGTGTGGCCCGAATTGGCGCACCGCCCGATCACAGCCTGCGGAGGCCCGTCCGATCCGGCCCTGGTGACCGCATGCGCCGCGCGGGCGGCGGAACTACTGGCAGCGGATCTGGTCACCACCGCAGGCCAGCGGCCAATGACGGCCGCCGACGTGGCCGTGGTGGTCCCGCACGTGACCCAGGCTGCGGCAATCCGTGCCCTACTCAGCGAGCACCCCGACGTACTGGTCGGCACCGCCAACTCGCTGCAAGGCCTCGAGCGCCCTGCCGTCGTGGTGCTGCACCCGTTGGCGGGATACCGGACCGCCGAACCTTTCAACCTCGACGCGGGCCGCACCTGCGTGATGCTCTCGCGTCACCGCGCCCACATGTCCGTCGTCATCGATGACACGACCGCGAGCGTCCTTGCACACGGTGCGCCGTCGCCCGCGCTCGAGGTCCAGACCGCCCTGTTGGCCGCGCTGCACAGCACCCCCGCTGTGTAGCTCACCCGCAAGGGAAAGGGACACAACACATGTCCGAAACAACGAAGCCCGAATACCGTGCACGCGCCTGGGAAGGAATAGACACATTCGACGCAGTCGCGGCATCGACAGCAGGCGGCAGCAAGCACGATGACTTCCGCTACGAGCAAGACCCCGAATCGCAGATCCACGACAACGGCGTCCGCGCTGTGCGGGCAGCAGACGGAATGATCGCGTATGCCCGCCGCTGCGGAACCGGCACCGAAGAATTGCCCACCGTGTTCGCGGATTTCCTCTCCGATGCGCACCACCTGGCCGACGCGTTGGGCGTCGATTGGGAAGAAGCCACATGCAATGGGGAGGGGCATTACACCGCCGAGTTGTACGGCGCCGAGTAATCGGGGCACTGACGGTCGGACAATCCACGGACGTTCGGCCGGCAGTCCCCGGCACCGGGAGTGTCAGGGGCGGTGGTTGCAAGGAGATGAATGGATGTGGGACTGGTACCGGTTTACATCCCAATTCGGTATCATGATGGTTATGAGTACGCAGATCGCGGTACGGCTACCCGAGGACATCGTGGCGTTTCTCGACAGTGAGGTCAGCGGTGGGCGTGCGAAAAGCCGTGCTCAAGTCGTGCTTCGAGCGTTGGAGCGTGAGCAGCGTCGACAGTTGGCGGTCCGCGACGTGGAGATCCTGTCTGACGGCGCGGGTAGCGATGTGAATATCGCTGCCGCGCACGGGAAGAAGAACTGAGTGCGCCCGATCCACGAGGCGCAACTCGGAGATCTTTGTCCGGTGTTGGTCCTGACGAGGGAATTGGTTCGGCCCCACCTGGGGACGGTCACTGTTGCCCCCATTCGTTCGAAGGGGCGGGGGTTGTCGACCGAACTGAGTTTAGGTGAAGGCAACGGCGTCGAGGACGGATCTGTTGCCGACTGCGACGGGGTGACGACCATCCCCGTGTCGGCACTCGGTGCGAACCGAGGATTTCTCCTGCCGGCTCAGGAAGTGTTGTTGAGCAGGGCGCTGCGATCAGCATTCGATCTCGAATCATGAGGAAATCAGCAGCGAGGATGGGGGAGAGATGGTGGTGAAGAAGTGGGAGCAGATTCCCCTGTTCGACCTCGATCCTCCTCCGGTGCCCGAAGTTCATGGCGAAGGTTCTGAGCTCGATTCTGAACCAGCTCTCTTCGGGATCGAAGACGCCACGGCGCCGGATCCCGATGCTGACGTGATGGATGCCCGTGCGCCGATTGCGGAGGATCGTGTCGCCGCGGAACCAGAGGTCGAACCAGTGGCAGGCGAAAGCGCCCCCATAGCGCGGCAAGGTACGGACTCGTCACGGTCTTCGGATTACAACACGGAAACAGTTGTGCCCCAAAGCGAGCTCACTGCTGAGGTGGATTCGGAACCCACCGAGGCATCTGAACTCGACGCAACCGAATCGGGCACCCTTCCTCCCGCCAGCGAGGCAGCAGACGGCCACGCCGTCATTGTCACAGCAGCCGGCACCTACACACCGTCTGGCCACACACTCACCGGCCCAGTCGATTCCATCGAAAAACTCGACAAACTCATCAGATGGGCAACGCTCACCCCGCTGGGCGCACCGGCACAGATCTGGATAGTCGGAATCGAAGCTTGCGAAATGCTCGGATGGATCATCGACCCAGGCAGCGAAGACGATGTCGACGACATGGAAATCCTCCGCACCCGCGCTGCCGAAGAACTCACCGCGATCCTCCACGCCACGCTGACCCCCATGCTGACCGCAGGATGGGAACTGCGCGGAGAACCCGGCCACGTCGTTCACCTCTCCCGCACCACCGGGAACTTCACATCCATGGTCGACATTTTCATCGAACCCTATGTATGGACCTACTGGAACAAAGACTTCGGATGGGGCAATCGCGTGGGAGACATGGGAATTCTCGGATCACCCACCGCCGGAACCTACCTCCCCGACGACGACCTCCCCGCTGCGCAGGAACTGGGACGCCGACTCGCCTGGTGCGCACAACACCTCGGCGTGCTACCCGGCCCCACCCCCGCACGCACCGGCGCCGCCATCGTCGACAAGATCAAACGCGACCGCACCCGCAGCGGTAAAGGAATCGTCGTCACTGTCGGTGGACCGGTCCCACCGCTGGACGGCGAACCCCGCGGAGATCTCGAACCTGCAGTCGGATGGACCCGCATCCCGGACCTCGAAGAACTTTCCGACGCAACACAACTGGTATCGATAGACCAACGAGCTGCGTACCTCGCTTCCGCTGGCATGCTCGAATTCGGCTACGGAAAACCTCGACATCTTCGCGGCGAGAACGCGCTCGACGCTGCGCGGCAATCGAAAACCCCGTTCGGACTCTGGCGTGTAACCCTCCCACCGGGTGACATGCTGGCGCTCCCACCCGCTCTACCGTTGCCTCACCCACACATGCTCGCCGACCAACCTGTGCAGACCTGGATCACCACCGTCAGCCTCGATGCACTTCAAACGTCCATCGCCGATGGCGGAATCGGCGCAGAACTCGACGACCTCGACATCGCAGAAGCATGGGTCTACCCCGAACAGGGACGGGCCCTCGACAAGTGGGCGAAATTCTTGCGAGAAGCCCGCAAAGTTGCCGTCGACACAGGCGACACAGCAATGAAACGGTTCATCGGCGCCTGCTACAAGGGTTACATCGGCCGAATGGTCAACCCCGACATGTGGACCGCCAAACAAATGCAACACCACCACCAACCGCTCTGGCGAGCAGCGATCATCGCACACTCCCGTTGGCGAGGTCGCCGTGTCGCGATGCGCATCGCACGCGAAACCGGGCGTTGGCCACTGCGCACCGTCACCGACTCCTGGGTCTACCCCCTGCCCCCGGGTATCGACATCGCAGACAACAGTGACGCACTTGGGAAAATGACTCTGGAAAAGAGCGCCCCGCTCACCGAAAACATAACCGTCATGCTGACCGACGCACGCGACACCCACGAGATCAACCTCGCACTCAAAGCTGCGTTCACCGACGAAGATGAAGGAAACATATAGTGGCCCTGCATCTTCCGAAACCGCGATCAACCAAACCCGCACAGAAGACCGTCGGCTTGGACGGACTCAACGTATCCGTCTCGACAGCAGCGACCAGTGGTGTCGAAAAATCTAAATCGGTCAAAAGTGGGGGATTGGCCGGACTCACCAGCAAAGTCTCCGTACGCCAGCTCCGTACCGAAATCGGCAAAGAAGGCCTACGGCAAGCAGCTGTCGACGCTGGAAGAAAGCCACCCTCTGACCGGACACTGCGCCGCTGGGCGCAGCAAGGACGAATTCCACACCCCGACGTCACCGAACGTGCACAACGGCGAGCCGCCATCGAACGCCTCGGCGGAATCGACGCTGTCGCAAAGAAAATCGGCCGTTCACGATCAGCGGTCTCGCGCTACCGTTCCGGCGAAACGAACGAGCTGCGCGCTGATGCGAAAAAGAAACTCAAAAACGTCAAAGCTCGCGACGTCATGGACCGCGCCGGCGTCCTACGACCCGACGGGCAACCAAAGAAGGCCACCATCCGAGTCCGCGGGGGAGTGTCGGTCCGCAACGGTTCCGAAGAAGGTTACGACTATCGAGTGCGTACCCTCGATTTCGCGAACTCCGACAGCCCCTTCAGTCTCGACGAAACACGAGAACTCGCCATGGCTTTGGCCAACGACGATCATGCCCGGGTGGTTGCCATCCTCGAACGTCACGCCACGATGGATTACCCTGAAAACAAGGGATTCGACCAGTACGGCGACACTTTCGGATTTCACTTCGATTCCATCGAATCCGTCCACATCGACTGGACATAGAACTGCCTGCCCTGCCCCTCGACGCACCGGGCAGGACCAGGCATCGCATTCGCAGACCCTCGTGCGAAACACCGGTAGCGATCTCGGCACCAGAGGATATGTCGGCCAGGTTCGGAATCGAATGGCGCCTCTCAGCCGGAGTTGTCAGGTTTGACGGGCAGTTGGGAGTCGAGTTCGGAGACAGTGGCTTCCACAGCTGCCGCGATCTCGTCGTCGGTAGGGACGAGATCGCGAACCTGGGAGGGGAGAGTCTCATAGGTGTAGTCGGCTACGGCGAGGGGTGCAGTTGTCCCGGCAAGTGAATACCGGACGACGTTGTCGTTGCGGCCGGCGCAGAGCAAGATTCCCACAGTCGGGGCGTGGATGTCCTTGTTGCGGAGGTTGTCGTCGATCCACGAAACATAGAAGCCGAGCTTCCCGACATACTCCGGCTCAAACCTGCCTACCTTCAACTCGACGACGACGAACCTCGCTTGCACCCAGTTGAAGAACAGCAAGTCGATATAGAAATCCTGATCACCGACCTCGAAATGGTACTGGCGTCCAACAAAGGCGAACCCGTGTCCCAGTTCGAGGAGGAACTGCTCCAGCCGACGCATCAGCGCGGACTCCAGCTCCCGCTCCGCGACACGTTCGGTGATGTCGAGAAAATCGAAGACGTACGGGTCACGCACCAATTGCTGAGCGAGATCGGAATCCTCGGCCGGAAGGTGGTCCTGAAAATTCGACGGTGCCGCACCGATCCTGCGCCGTAAACCGCTGTTGATCTGATTTTGCAGCACATTGCGCGACCACCCGTGTTCAGCAGCCGTTGATGCATACCAGTCGCGGTCGGACTGGTTATCCAGCTTGTCGAGCAATACCGTCACATGACCCCACGGCAATTGGCCAACAGGTTGTTGGCCAATTGCATCGCGCCCCCAGATGCTCGCCATCTGCCGCATGTACTTCAGATTGGTCCGCGACAACCCACGCATGTCGGGAAAGGCCGATCGAAGATCGACGGCGAGCCTGTCGATCACCTTTGAACCCCAGCCCTCGGCCTCTTGACGCTGCACGATCGCGTGCCCTATGTCCCAATACAGGCTGAGCAGTTCGGTGTTGACGATTCGGGTGGCGCGAACTCGCGCTTGCCGAACTTGCGACTTGAGATGGTCGAGAAGCTGGGCGTAGTCGGCGGGCAGTTCGGCTGGAGCATTCACCCATCCATCTTTACCCAGCGCTGCTGGGAACGCCCACCGGACATGCCTCCACTGGACACCTCAGCTCGCAGGAACGGCGACTCGGGCGTGGATGCGCGCTAGACACGCAGGATCACCCGGCCCTCGCACAGTTCAGATCTTCACAGGGCGCATTGATCGGTGTGAATACGTCCAGCACCATAGCGGCCCTCACCTGAAATCGGGCGCGTCAGGCCTGTTCGCGCGCGGACAGGTACATCGTGTTCCCTGGTAGAGAAAGGTTCTCATGCCGTTCCTAGGTTCGACCATCCACCGTCCGGTATGCATGCTGATGACGGCAACAGTCGTCGCAGCCTCCATCGCTTTGATGTCGCCGGGCATCGCGTCCGCCCAATCAAACGGATGCTCGAAGACTTTCAACCTGTTCATCCCCGGAACCTGGGAAACCGCAGAAGACGCCGATCCCTCGATCCCGGTCGGTATGCTCAAACCGATCGCCGACAGCATCGCGGACACGAACGGTAGCGCGGCACAGGTCCACACTCTGCCGTACATGGCCCGAGCCTTCGACAACGGAAAAACATACGCAGACAGCAAATCTGATGGTTTGGCGAGGGCGAAGGACGTGATCTCCGAGATCGCAACGAAATGCTCCGACACCAAATTCACCATCACCGGCTATTCCCAGGGCGCGGACATCGCAGGTGATCTTGCCTCTGAAATCGGCAACGGCTCCGGCCCCCTCAAGGCAGAGCAAGTCCTCGCGGTCGGGCTTCTCGCCGATCCCGGTTCCGGAACGAACGGCGAAGCAGTCATCGGCCCGAAGCCGTCAGGAAAGGGGATCGCCGATCCGCGGCCGCAGGGCATGGGGAAGCTCTCGGGCCGGGTCGCGTCGATCTGCGATCCGAAAGACCTCTACTGCTCGATCCAAAAAGGTTCGAGCCCGCTGCTCGGATCGCTGGGTTCGGTGCTCACCAAAGCTCCGAGTGCTGGAGTTGACGGCCAGGTAGGCGACAATTCACACCTGGCCACCGCGCTGGCGTCGGATTTCTCCCAAGCCGACCTTCCCAGCCTCGCCACAGCCACTGGCAATCTGACCAGTGAACTCTCGAAGACGGACGGCACAGTCGACCTCGAGAAGGTCGCCTCCAGCGCGACAACTCTGGCGAACACCATCAGTCCGCTCGCGGAACTACTCGGCTCCGGTGCCGCCAATCCTGCGGCGAACGGGCAGCTCGCTGCAGCTCCCGCCGGAACAGCCGAAAATAATGCCGGCCACGTTCTAGACAAGGCCGGAGAATCTGATCTCAGCAGTGCGCTCTCGACAGTGACCGCGATCGCCGACACCGCGAGCACGCTCGCCAGCAAGGGCTCCACGACGCTGCCGGCTTCATCTCCGGACCTGACCTCCCTGTCGACCGCTGCTGGCACCCTCGACAGTCAGATCGCCCCGCTCGCCACGACACCGAGTGACGTCCTCGGATCTGCCTCCGGAGTCCTCTCCTTACTCAAACCCACAGTGGTCGTCAACCAAGTCCTGGGCGTCGCCACCGCCTTCACCTCCCTGGATATGCCTGCGATCCTGGCGAACCTGAACCTTCTTCCGCAGAAGGTCGCCGCGCTCGACGCCCACGGTGCCCACAAGGTCGCAGGGGATCTGAACAACCAGTTCTCCCCATTGGTGAAGATGGCCGCGGGTATCGATCTGAAATGGGTCTCACAGATTCTGTCGGCAATCCCGGATCCGTCCGGCTACTCAAAGGTCGCGGCGCTCGTCGCGTCGATCCTGGGAGGAGTCGACATCATCAACCTGGCAAACCTCGTCGGCCGGGTGCAGGAAATCGCTTGGGCCGCAGTCGAGAAGCTGCTCCCACCGCCAGGACAGCTCCCCGACCCGCTCGGGGCCGGAGCCGCCATGACCGGACTCGTCCCAGTCGGACTCGAACTCGCTACGGTCGCGGTCAACATGCTCGCCGGCAAAGCTACGAAGACTGATCCGACATTGCTCGGCAAACAGTCCTCGACGGCCGCGACCACCGATTCCGCTCCGACACAGAATCTGGAACTCTCAGCACTGGCTAATTCGTTGACCGCCATGGCCAGTGCACAAGGCGCCAACGACCTTGCATCCTTAATAGCGGAGGGGCTCGACGCAGCATCCTTCTTCGCCTCCGGGGCACACCAGAACTACAACTCTCTCGTCGTCGACAACGCTGGCCGCAACGCGATCCAGTGGATCTCGGACTGGCTCAATCTGCAGATCGGACGCGCAGCATGAGCCGGTAACCCGCCCGCACTCCGACATTTCGAAGAAAAGAATCTAACGATCGGCCCCTCCTGGAGGGGCGGGCCCGCGTGGTCAGCCCCCACCGCCGATCGAACCCACCTCCCCAATCTGACGAAGTAGCACATGTCCCAGATGGGGGAGACCGCGATACTGCCGAAGCGGGTGAGGTCGCTGTAGCGGCGGTGTGTACGAGTGCGATCTAGTCGCGATCTTGCAAACGCCGCCTCGTCAGATCGTGACGCTACCCGTTTGAGTAATCCGGAGCTGGGTAGGTGCTCGTCATGGAGTCTTCGCGAATCGATGCTGAGATCACGTTGATGGTAGACGGCAGCAGCCACACCCTGACGGTCGACACTCGAACCACGCTGCTCGACGCGCTGCGGGATCGCCTCGGCGTGACGTCCCCGAAGAAGGGTTGTGACCACGGGCAGTGCGGATCGTGCACGATCCTCCTCGACGGGCGGCGCGCTGTTACGTGTTTGACGTTCGCAGTGGCACAGGACGGCGCACAGATCACCACGGCAAACGGTTTGGCGGGCCACGACGGTCTGCATGCCGTACAACAAGCCTTTCTCGACCAGGATGCGCTCCAGTGCGGGTACTGCACCCCGGGACAGGTGTGCTCGGCAGTGGGGATGCTCGACGAGGTGAAGGCCGGGCACCCCAGTCATGTCACGGAGGACCTCGATGCTGACCCGGATCTGGACGACGCCGAGATTCGAGAACGCATGAGCGGGAATCTCTGTCGCTGTGCTGCGTACGGCAACATCGTCGCAGCGATTCGACAGGTAGTGCAGTCGTGATGCCGTTCGAGTACCGACGCGCCGAGGATGTCGACGGCGCGTTGGCCCTGGTGACTGAAAACCCCGGCGCCGCCTTTCTCGGAGGCGGTACGAATCTGGTCGACCGTATGAAACTCGGCGTGACCAACCCGCGCATGGTGATCGATGTAAGTCGGCTGCCCCTCGCCGGAGTGGAGATGCTTCCGGATGGAGGAGTCCGCATCGGAGCGACAGTTCGAAACAGCGATCTCGCAGCCCACCCCGTCATCCGCCGACGATACGCGGTGCTTGCTCGCGCTCTCCTGGCCGGAGCTTCAGGGCAGCTTCGTAATGCCGCGACAACAGCCGGCAATCTGATGCAAGCTACCCGCTGCGTCTACTTCCAGGACGTGACAACTCCGTGCAACAAGCGGAAACCCGGATCTGGTTGCTCCGCCGTCGGCGGCTACGTGCGCTACCACGCAATCCTGTGGGGGCTTCCGACAAATGCATCGCCGTGCACCCGTCCGACATGGCGGTCGCGCTGGCTGCGTTGGACGCCGTGGTCGTCGTAAGGGACCGCCGTGGCGAGCACAACATTCCTGTCAACGAATTCTACCGTCTCCCTGGAGATTCACCGGAACATGACACAGTTCTGAAACCCGACCAGTTGATCGTTGCAGTGGAGCTGCCCGTGCCTGCACCGGCGGCGCTGTCGACGTACGTCAAGACACGCGATCGCGCCTCCTTCGCTTTCGCTCTGGTTTCGGTCGCCGCTGAGATCGAACTCGAAAACGGTATTGTCGCGGGCGCCCGAATCGCCATCGGAGGCGTGGCGCACCGCCCCTGGCGCGCGTACAAGGCGGAAGAGGTCTTGCTGGGATCCCCGCCTACCGAGGAAGTGTTCGTGCAAGCCGCAGATGCCGAGTTGGCGAACGCGAACCCACAGTCGGGCAATGCTTTCAAGATTCCCCTGACACGCGGCGTCATGGTTTCGGTGCTGAGGTCACTCACCACCGGAGGGCCGACGTGATGAGGATGATCGAACCGGGCTACCTGGGAAATCCGATGGAGCGTCTCGACGGGTCCGCGAAGGTCACGGGGACGGCGCTCTACGCGTTCGAACATCCCGTGGAGAATCCCACCTACCTGCACGCCGTCCAGGCGACGGTTGCGCGTGGCCGCGTCGTCAGCATGAAAACGGTACTGGCAGAGGCACTTCAGGGTGTCGTCGCCGTGATCACCGTTTTCGATGCCCCACGCTTGGCGGATACCGAAGACCGAGAGCTGTCCGTACTCCAGGACCCAGCCGTCCACTTTCGCGGACAATTCATCGGTGCTGTGATTGCCGAAACACCCGAGACAGCCCGTCATGCAGCCGGGTTGGTACAAGTCGAGTACGACGAACTCCCTCATGATTGTGAGCTACGAGCCGATCGCGACGACCTCTACGCCCCGGAGGACGTCAACGGATTCGCGACCGACACGACCGACGGCGATGTCGAGTCGGCATTCGTGGCTGCGGATGTGACGATAGATCAGACCTACACCACTCCACTCGAACACAACAATCCGATGGAACCGCACGCCTGCATTGCAATCTGGGAGGACGACGCCGAGGGTGGGCGGGCGTGCGTCACCCTGTACGACTCTACTCAGGGCGTTCATGTCGTTCGCGAGACCCTGGCGCCCATGTTCGGGCTCGAACTCGAGCAGATGCGAGTCGTGGCGCCACATGTCGGCGGAGGGTTCGGTTCGAAGGGATCACCTCACGCGCACAACGTATTAGCGATTCTTGCTGCCCGCAGGACGGCGGGGCGACCTGTCAAGTTCGCGCTCACGCGGCAGCAGATGTTCGCGATCGTCGGATACCGCACATCCACCATTCAGCACCTGCGCCTCGGTGCGAACTCCCACGGTCTTCTGACGGCGATGTCCCACGACGTAATCGAGCAAACGTCGAAGATCAAGGAATACGCGGAACAGACTGCTGTTGCCACCCGGATCATGTACGCCACACCTAATCGCTCTACCTCGCACCGGGTTGCAGCCCTCGATGTTGCAGTCCCGTTCTGGATGCGTGCCCCGGGCGAGACTCCGGGTATGTATGCGGTCGAGGTAGCGATGGACGAGCTTGCCGTAGCTTGTGGCCTCGACCCGATCGAACTTCGTGTTCGGAACGAACCCGAAGTGGATCCGGAGAGCGGAAAACCTTGGTCAGGGCGGAATTTGATCGACTGCATGTACGCAGGCGCGGAGAGATTCGGGTGGAAAGATCGGAGTCGGCGTGATGGACGACGTCCGGTGCGTGGTGGTCTCAGTCCGGACGGCAACTGGATGGTGGGTACCGGCATGGCAGCGGCAACCTATCCGGCAATGACGAACCCCGGTTCGAAAGCGCGCATCGTCTTCGGAGCCGATCGAATTTACACTGTTCAGATCGGGGCGGCCGACATTGGCACGGGAACCTGGACCGCTCTGACTCAGATCGCCGCCGATGCTCTCGAATGCCACATAGAGGAAGTTCGGCTCCAAATCGGCGACACCACATTCCCTTTCGCCACAGTTGCCGGTGGCTCCGCCGGTATCTCGTCGTGGGGCTCTACTATCGTCGCGGCTGCCCGTCAGTTCCGCGCGGAACACAGCGCCACTCCCCTTGCCGGCGTGGAGACGACAACTGAGACGCCGGAGAATCCGGAAGAGGACGTTTACTCCATGCATTCATTCGGTGCTCATTTCGCGGAAGCGCGCGTACATCGCGAGACCGGCGAGATCAGGATCCCCCGGATGCTCGGTGCATTCTCGATCGGACGCGCAATCAATGCAAAAACGCTTCGCTCACAGCTCATCGGAGGAATGACGATGGGATTGTCGATGGCGTTGCACGAGGAAAGCTTCCGGGACAACAGGTTCGGCCACGTGATGACTCACGACTTGGCGAGCTACCACATCAGCACAAACGCGGATGTGCAAGACATCGAAGCCTTCTGGCTCGACGAGACTGACGCACACGTCAACCCGATGGGATCGCGGGGCGCCGGCGAGATCGGGATCGTCGGGGCAGCAGCCGCTGTTGTCAATGCTATCTACGATGCTACCGGTGTGCGGGTACGCGACTTGCCGGTAACAGCGGACAAGGTCCTGTTCAGATGAGTCTTCGGACGACCGTAGAAGGTTAAGGAGCAAGCAATTCTCGAGCATCCCCTCATTCAGCGATGTGAAAGCATAGGCTTGATCACAGCTCTGAAAGGCGCAGTCGCCGTAGTCATCGCGTGGGTGATCGCGAACAGCGTCTTTCACAGCCCTGAAGCATTTCTCGCTCCGTACGCTGCACTCTTCATCATCGGGAACACCGTGCGGAACTCGATGCGGGTGGCCGCCCGCCAGGTCAGTGTGGTCGTCCTCGGAGTTGTTGTGGCCGCCGTCGCGGCGGTGACCCTTCCGACCGTCGCTGCATTGGCCATCGCAGCGGGTGCAGGAATACTCGTCGGCCGCATTCCGCGGTTGTCGCCTGACGGGATTTGGGTCGCCGTCACCGCCGTATTGGTCCTTCTGTACGGAACAGCAACCAACCCGTACTTGGTGATGCACCGCATTGGTGACGTAGTGCTCGGAGTATTCGTGGGCATCGCGGTCAATGCCGTGTTGGTGCCGCCGGACTATCTCTCCGACGCCAGAGACCTCTTGGTGGCACGTACGCATGAAGTCGCGGACATTCTCCGACAGATGGCCGCGGACGTGAAAGCCAGTGCTGGAACACAGGGTTCATGGCGTCAACGCGCTCTGTCGGTGAACAAATCCGTTGCCGCGGAGACCGCGGTGATGGACGGTGAAGCCAGCCTGGTCGGAAACTTTCGCAAACGTGGGTGGTTGCGTATAGGAGGATCCGAGTTGTTTCGCCCGGCCGCCGAAGCACTCGATCGAGCAGCGCTACATCTCATGGGCCTGATCCTTGCCGTCGAGGACGGCGATTTCAACGAGAACGGGAGTTTGCAAAGTGCCGTCTCGGAGTTGCTCGAAGCGATGGCCATAGCCTTTGCCGATGCGGGAAGAGGTCCGGTGCACGACCCTACCGACCATCGTTCCGTCACGACCTTGCCCCTTACGCGTGAAAGATTGACCGCACTCGAAAAGCTCGTGCAGCAGGGAACAGTCACAACGTCCGTCGCACCTTCGATAGTTCTCTCCAGCCGTGGGTTACTTGCGGCGCTCGCTGTCCTCGATCGAGAGGAGTACGGAAGCTAGGGGAGTCTCGACCGAGTTTCGACACCCGGCTCACTGGGTAGCAACTCGGGCATGGTGACACACACGGTTGATGCGGACGACGCGCGTAAGCCTTCCGATCCGACCGACCTGACGGCGCAGTCGTGGAAGTTCGTAGCACGACGTTCTGCCCGAGAGTTCACTCGCGATCAGTGCACCGATCTGGCGGCGGCTTTGACGTACTACACTGTGCTGTCACTGTTCCCGGCGCTTCTGGCGCTGGTGTCCCTGCTGGGAGTTGTCGGCCAGGGGCGTGCCAGTGTGGACACGGTGATGGAACTGGTAGCCGCTGTCGGACCGGACTCGGCCGTGGACACGATGCGTGGCACCGTCGAACAACTGGTGGCGGCCCCTACCGCCGGTTTCGCATTGATCATCGGTCTCGCGGGTGCGTTGTGGTCGGCCTCCGGCTATGTCGGCGCATTCGGGCGAGCGATGAATCGTATGTACGAGGTGGAGGAAGGCAGGCCGGTCTGGAAACTTCGTCCTCTGCAACTGGTCGTCACCCTCGCAGGACTTCTGTTGGTTGCCGCGGTGATCTTGATGCTGGTCGTCAGCGGACCTGTCGCCAAGGCGCTAGGTGATCAGCTCGGCATCGGAGACGGCGCGGTGACGACGTGGAATATTGCGAAGTGGCCCGTCATTCTGATCTGTGTCGCGTTGGCGGTGGCGGTGCTGTATTACGTGACTCCCAATGTGCAACAGCCGAAATTTCGTTGGATCAGCGTCGGAGCAGCACTCGCTATTGCAGTGTGGATCGTGGCTTCAGTCGGATTCGCTTTCTATGTAAGTCATTTCGGTAGTTACAACAAGACGTACGGTTCGTTGGCCGGGGCGGTCATCTTCCTCCTCTGGTTGTGGATCACCAATCTTGCGTTGTTGTTCGGAGCAGAAGTTGACGCGGAACTCGAACGCGGCCGGCAGTTACAGGCCGGAATCGAAGCCGAAGAATTCCTGCGGCTGCCTCCTCGGGACACCAGCGTTTCGGAAAAGAACGCTCGTCTGCACGCACACGATATCGCCGCCGGTCGCGAACTTCGCGAAACGCACGGCGGCGAAGACAACGAAGGGACGTCGACCATGACCGAGCGATCCGATAGCCGGGCAACCGTTCCGAGCACCGCGCCGCCGAAAACTGTCGACACAGAGGGCGTAGACCCGCACGCACTGTCGACCGTACAACTCGTCGAGCGCCTCACCGAGCAGGTGTCCGACCTCGTACGGGCCGAAATGTCGCACGCAGTAGCCGAAGTCAAGACGAAGAGCACCCGGTTCGGTGTAGGGGTCGGTATCTCCGGCGCCGGCGCACTGCTGCTGCTGTACGGCTTCGCGGTACTTCTGGCGGCAGCAGTACTCGGATTGGCCACAACCCTCGAACCTTGGCTTGCAGCTCTGATCATCGCGGCAATCGTGATCGCCATCGGAGCAATAACCGCACTCGTGGGAGCCAAACGAGCGAAGTCCGCGGCGCCACCACTTCCGGAAGAGACCGTCGAAAGCGTCAAAGCTGACATCGCTACTGCCAAGAAGGGCGTGAAATGAGCACTACCGCAGACGGACCCGACGAGAATGTTCGAGCCCAACGTGAGGCTCTAGCCGCAACCGTAGGCGCACTCGCCGAAAAGGCGAACGTACCGGCCCGCGTCAAGGGTGAGGTGTCGCGTGACGTGGAACGGGTAAGGCAGCGGCCTGCAGCCGTCGCGGCGGCGCTCGGTCTCTTAGTGGTGTTCGTACTTGTCCTCCGCCGCAGCAAGCAGCGTTCCCGCCTCACCAAGCACAACTAGCGAGCACTGTCGACGTTTGCGGCAACGATCGGCACGATGTCCGGATTCGAACAAGATTCCAACGATGAAGCTCCTTACAATTCTCCCGTCCGAAGCTTCGGCGAGCTATCTCCGTCTTCGATAGGTTCGCGACCTACGTCGGTGCACGGACCTCGCAGGGATGGTTCGTCGTAGTGTGCATGGTGATAGTGGTGCTATGGGCGCCGTCGTTCTTCCTCCTCGGCACCATCGACACCTGGCAACTGATTATCAACACTGTCACCACCATCGTGACGTTCCTCTTAGTGGCGTTGTTGCAGAACACAGAGAATCGATCCGACGACGCCGTGCAGCACAAGTTGAACGCCATCGCCGACAGCCCGGCCGATCTGATGAAACAATTCGCTCAGCAGCACTCCGAACTCGACCAAGATCTGCGCGAACTGCGACTTGCTGTCGGATTGGAAGAGCACGAGAGCGTTTCCTGAACGGCAGAGGCACCTAGCACTTGCAGAACGAGTCCTGCGATCTCGACTCTCGGTCTACTGGCCTGACACGCTGGTATCGGGTATCGGGTATGTGGTTCGGCGATACCGCTGAGTTTGCTGCCCGAGGTCCAACATCGAGAAGGGCTGGCCGTGTGTCCAAGAAGCCAATGGCCCTAACGCTTTTCAAGTGCTGTCAACGACCAACATCCGATCTCAGTTGGGCGATCCCCTACCGGAGCTGTGGCGCCCCGCGCGACTGCGTCAGCTACGAATTCGCCGCCCGTGGTGCTCTGGCGTGCGTGTCGAGGGGGAATCCAGGGTCCTTCGTAGACGAGGAGGTCGCATCCGCGGCATTGGGTTCGGAAGTAGCCTTCGCTCATCGATCGGGTTCCTTTCGTTATTTCTCGGCGACGAGTCTCGGCCGTGCGCGGAGGACACCGACGTTCACGATTGCGGTGGGAAACCGCAGCGTTGCCGCATCTGGGTAAGCGCTGCGATGTCTTGATCGCTGATCCGCGTCGCGTCCGCCCAGGCGAGGCTGTCTGCGTAGTCGCGTCGACGCTGTTGACGTTCCTCGGGTGTGAGAGCCGTATCGGCAGGATGCCGGTCCCCGGGGTCCGTATCGGTGTTCTCGAACTGTGCAAGGAACGTGGCGAGGACGGCGGCGTCACGCCGAAATTTGCTCAACACTGCTGCCTCGCCTCGACATGGCAGCAGTAGCGCAATCTCCACGACGTATCGGAGGCAAGTTTTATTACAGGCATGGGACGTGAGGCTCCATTCGGTCCCGACCTGATGAAGACAGTGCGATCTTTGCTCAATCCGGACTTTACCAGCGCATCGCAGGATCAATTATCTGCAGGATGAACGACGACGGAGAACGAAAACTACGAATGGGTGAACTCGATGCTGCAGACACGTTCATGACTACCGCTACATCGGGGGCGATGGAGGACCGGCGGGCTCCTCGGAAACCTTTTCGGGTCGTCCCTGACCCAGCTTGCCGCGTAAATGTGGAGCCTGCGGCTCGCGGTCTGTTCACGGCGCCAGTCGGTAGAGCATTCTCCGACGACGCAAACGGAAAGCGATTGTCTGCAGGCGGTGTGTTCGGAACGCTTCGACCCCTTCCTGGTCGTAGGGTCGACGGCGTCGCCGTGTTCTCGACCCAACGCCGACACGATGGCGCCAGGACTTGTCCGTCTCGCGGAGAGCGTCGAATGCCCTGTTCGGTGCGTTGCTTTTCGCCACGGTCCTCGGCGCGCCATGGCTCCGGCAAGCCTCACTCCCTGCTGGAAAGCCCCTTTGCGTTCAGGTCGTTTCTTGGACAATGATTCTGCAAGCGACGAGAGGGGCCGTCGTGGTGCGGACCAGCTTCGGTTAACGCAGCACTGGCTAGGGTTGTCAATGGATACTGGATCCCGAAATGTGAGAATTGGAACCATAGCTTGAACGCTGAAACACGTTACCGAACAACGCTTTCGCCTAAGTGTGACGGACGTTCACGCGATAGTTCAATATTCACAAACCGGACAGTCTGTGCTATTTTTTGATGACCTTTAATGCCTAATCCTTATCGAGAGGTTCAACTCGTATGTCCGCCACTGCCCGCCGCGCCGGAATCGTCGCCGCACTCGTCAGCTCCGCAGCCCTGATCGCCCCCGCCTTCGCCGGCGCCCTGCCCACTGGTTCGCTCGGCTCGGACGAGACGACGGCGCCCGGCGTCACGTGCGATGCGACCTCCACCGAAACCAGCACTAACGGTTGGGGAATCCCGTTCGACGACGAGAAGGATCAAACCGCTTCCTACTCGGCCGAGAATGTTCTCGACGAGGACGGCTCCCTCAAACTCGAGGTCGAGGGCGTCGAAGACCGATCCGTGTCGTACCACTCGGCAGGCGGTGTGAAGCTCGCCGACATCGTCGACACCGAAATCAGCTTCGCCGAACGCGCTGCCACCGCCAAAGCATCGTTCCAGCTGCGTCTGAGCGGCACCACCGGCGGCAAGTTCACCGACACCACCGGATTCACCACCCTCGTGTGGGTGCCTGACGCCACCGCGCCGGACACCACGGACGGCGCCGTCCATGCGCACCTTCAAGCCGGCAAGTGGTGGAGCACCCAGAACATCGATGGCGCGAAGGACTTCGCCCGCGTCGATCTTCTCGACATCGTGGAAGCGCAGCCGAACGCCGTCATCGATCACTACGGCGTCAGTATCGGTCGCGGCTCGGCCGCAACCTCCACCCTCGTCGACGCGGTGACGTTCAACGGCTGCACCACCAACTTCGCCAAGAAGGACGCCGAGCCTGAAACCGACACGGGCTCACTGGGTAACCTGGGCAACATCTTTGGCAGCTAAGGGAACGGCCGGGGCATGACATCCGGTGCGGTAGCTGTCACGCACGGCCACCGCAAAAACGAACTGGAAGCCCCAAGTCAAGGAAGGGGGAGCGGAACTCGGTGTATCCGGGGGTCCGCCCCTTCTCACTCCGCTGATTGTCACTACCATTCAATCGATACTTTCTGAGGAGTTTTCATGGGATCTTTCGACGCCGCATCGCTGAGCACCGACTCGCTCGAGGAACTGAATCTTGTCAATGGCCACGAAGTTCTCCCCGTAGGCGGCCAGTAGTTCTCCCCGCTGGTGGCCACGGGTTCTCCCCGGTGGCGGCCAGTTGTTTTTCCCCACCCGCTTTCTGATTTGGGTTAGCTGAAGGGCTTCACCCCCTTGCCGGTGGTGGCTTCGGTGAGGCGGAAGGAGTCGCCGTCGGTGACGACGACGTGCGCATGGTGCAGGAGCCGGTCAACGGTGGCGGTGGCCAATGTTTTGGGCATGATCTCGTCGAAGCCGGAGGGGTGCAGGTTGCTCGAGACGGCAATCGCTCGGCGTTCGTAGGCAGCGTCGACGAGGCGATAGAATCCTTCGGCGGCGTCTTCAGAGACCGGGAGCAGACCGATGTCGTCGACGATGATCAGGTCGGAGCGGATGATCCTCGTCAGGGCTCGGGCGATGGAGTCGTCGGCACGGTGCCGGCGGACCAGGGCACCGAGGTCTTCGATGGTGAACCAAGACACCGCCAGCCCAGCTTCGACTGCGGCCTGCCCGAGTGCCTCGGTGAAGTGAGACTTGCCAGTTCCCGAAGGCCCACAGACGCAGAAACATTCACGCCGCCCGACCCACTCCAGGGTGCGGAGCGCGTCCTGGGTGGCGCGGGGAATCGACGATTTCGTTTCGTCCCAGTCGCCGAAGGTCTTGCCGGTAGGGAAACCCGCGCGTTTGCGGCGAGTGTGCAGGTTCGCCCGGTCCCGGCCGGCGGCTTCCTCAGCGAGGAGAACCCGCACGACTTCGGCGGGGTCCCAGCGTTGGGCTTTCGCGGTCGGGATGATATCGCTCAAGGACCTGCGGATATGGGGCAGTTTCAGGCGTTTAGTCAGGTCGATCGCCTCGGCCAACGGGTCGCCGTTAGCGCTGGTAACAGTGCGCAAAGGGGTGCTCATCAGGCGTCATCGCTTTCATCGTCAGTAGTGGCTGGGCTGGCCGGCGCTGGTGTCTGGCCGAAGGTGGACCAGGCGGCGGTGCCCGGTTGCAGAGTGTGGTTCTCGCTGCGACGGACCGGATCAGCGTGTTCGTGGGTGACTTGGTAGTCGAGGATCGAGATCAGGTCCCGATCGGCGAACCGGCCGGTCATCGCCGCCGTCCCCAACGCTCTGTCGACTGCGTCCGGGGAGTGCAGCTTCGAAAGGTCCACGGCCTCGGCCATCTTCGCCCTGATGCGGCGCGCTCCCGCGGCGGCAGCCTCGACCAGCCAGCTGTTGGCACCCTGGCCCAACTGTAGGAAGGCGAGCTCGGCGGCGGTACGAGGCTTGGGCACCCGGTCGGCGGCGTCGCGGTCTGGGCGGGGTGGGTAGTGGTCGTTGTCGAGGACCGGTGAACCGGGTTGGCCGCGGCGGTGCCGCGCGACTTCGACTGCACCGCCATCATTGTCGACGGCGGTCACGATCAGCTCCTCACCATGGAAGCGGGCCCAGACCCGAGTGTCGATCAACGTGTGCGGCACCGAATACCGCACCCCTTCCACCGAGATCGTCGACTCCCAGTTCACCCGCCGGGTAGTGCCGAACACCGCGGTGAACGGAGATTTCGGCAGCGGATGCAGCCGCTGCAACTCTTCGGCCAGCCGCTCGACCGGCCGCCGCCGAGTAGAGCTGTGGACGCGGGTGTTGACGTCGGTGCAGAACTGCCGGCAAGCCGACTCGAGCTCACCGAAAGAGTGATACTGCTCGCGCAGGTTCACCTCCTTCGGCAACAGGTCGGCTTTGGCGATCCGCACCGTCGCCTCACTTCCTCCCTTCGACTCCGGATCAGCAGGTAAACACGTCCGCAGCGTCGTGCCGTAATGCCGTGCCACCTCCACGATCTCCGGATTGCGGACCGCGATCCCGGCCACGTGATCGATCGTCGCGGTCTTCTCGTTGTCGGTGAGGACATAGACCGGAACCCCGCCCAAGCGGCGGAATGTCGCATCCAAACACGCCGCCACCGTCGGCAATGTCTTGTCCCAGATCGGGATCACCACCCGAAATCGCGACCACGCCAACCATGCGCAGAACAACGTCGTCTTCCGGCCGGAAATCGTTGGCCCGTCACCGAAGTCGTACTGTAACCACAGCCCAGGTTCGGTTACCCACGGCCGATACACTCGCCGCCGACCAGCCCGAAACTGGGCCTTCGCCTCCGCGACCGTCCGGCGCGTGGTCCGCTCACCGCCGGTGAACCCCAGCGCGACGATCCGTTCGTGGATGACATCCGCGCGGACCTTGCCCTGCGAGCGGACCACCAACTCCTCGATCTTCGGCAGAAAGTCGTCGATCGCCCGCGCTCGATGCCGCCGGCGGTCCGGCGGCTGCCCCGCAGCGCGCATCTGCACATACCGGGCCACCGTGTGGTGATCACACCCAGCCAGCTCCGCCGCCGCCCGATAACTACCCGTGAGGTCGTACGCCTCCAAAATTTCCATGATCTCCCTGCTCGATTTCATCCACCCAGCGTTGCCGGGACCGAATCTGACTCACAGCAGGTGGGGAACTATCTGGCCGTACGCGGGGAGAAACCATGGCCACAAAATGCGCCATAAATGGCCGCCAGTGGGGAGCTTACGATGGCCGTCGACAGAATCTCGGCAAGATCAGCGAACTGCTGAAGCTCGGCATCACTGCCGTCTCTTTCATCACCGCCCTGAACTCGCTCAGCTGAGCGAACTTTCGGGCTGACACCGAACCGAAAACCTGCCGGAGTATGAGTTCGGCACGAGGTGCTCCCTGCGCGTTGGGGCCGAACTCCACGGCCCTACGTGCAGGGAGCAGTTCAGTTATTGAGTAGATAGATATCAGGGGAGCAGAAGCGGTCATTCCTGATCACGGTCCATAGGCGCCGGCAATAAGGAATACGTAATATCCACGGTGAGAAGAGATTTTAGCTTTCCGGTACCCACCACTGTCTAGGCTGAGACGTGTGATTGTGGGCGAACAAGTCTCGCTGCGAACACCTTCCTGTGGTCCTGTGGGGCTGAATCTCGGGTCAACAAATGGCCGTGCATCTTCTTGAGGATGCGGCGGCGCGTAGCCCCGATTCGGGTGCCGACCCTCAGCGGTGGCCCGATCCGTCGCCAACGTGTTAGGAGAATGCGGCCTGCACCGCAGTAATGGTCTTCCTGGCTCAGCCCCTCGTACTGCTTTAGTATCGTCGACCAGCGCCCCACCGCACGGCTCCAGGTCCTCAATTCAGGTGTCGATAGTGAGTCGCCAGACTTTGTATGCACGATAGTTTGTATGCACGATGGATGGATGCCGCGATCAAGCCCCTTTCCGTTTGGGCGTCTCTTCGCGAAGGCAACGAGCGGTTTGTCAACCACGCGTCCATGCCCTCGACAACGGAACTGTTCCGGACGGCTTCGTTCGCTGTGTGGTCGAGCGTGATTCTGATGGGCAGCAACGAAGGCTTGTCCACCGTCGACGAACTCGAAGGCCGTCACGTCGTGGAGACCGGCTCGCTGATCATGCAGAGGACGCGGATCATCGCCGACAAGGTGGACAAGAGTGCGTGCACGATCGGCGGCGTCACGTACACGTTGTCCGACGGTCACATGCGAGTTCAGGGCACAGTCGGCGACATCGGGAGCATCTGATCCGCGAACGAAAGTAACGTGCGTCGGTATCGTCCGGGTTGAGTTGCAGCATTTCGAACCTTGGCCCGATCTCCGCTGAACTGCCTTCCGTCGACCTCGGAAGCATCGCGGCAGACGGCCTCAACCTCGGCGGTGTGACCGGCGACCTCGGAGCAACGGTGCGGGTGTGGATGAGTAGCCGGGGTAAGTGAGTGTCATCGGCGCGTCTGCGCTCGAGCGTCGTCCGCGGCGGTGCTGAAAAGCTCGAATTTCAGGGTGCCGACGGATCCGTTTTTGGCCCTGGAGTGTGAAGCGAGTGCAAGAGCATACGGATTTCGGTGCGGTGGTAGCGGCGGTGACCGCCGATGGTCGAGGTAAACCCGATTTTTCCTTCGTCAGCCCAGCGAGCGACTGTTTTCGGAGTTACACGAAAAAGTTCGGACACTTGTTTTGGGGTGAGTAAGTCTTCGGAGCCGATATCAAAGGCAGCGGGAGGAGGTGGCGGTCCATTGCCGCCGCTGCTTTCGTGCTGAGCGGAGGCTGGAGTCGACCCGTTCAGTCCCATGATTGTCCTTTCGAGGAGTCGACGGTGCGTGATTCTTTCTGACTCGGATGCCCGGTATCGGATCGAACTATTTTTCTGTAGGCGGTGAGCAGATATTTTTCGGCAGCGGTGTAGTCGGTGATCGGGGTGCCGTCTGAGTCTGTGGTCTGGGCGATGAGTTCGAGGTAGCGGCGGCGGTATAGATAGGCATCGGGTTGCTGCAGCAAGAATTGCGCGGCGGCGATGACTTCTGGACTTGGCGCTGCACGTGCGAATCTGGCGTGAGACTGCAGGTGGCGATCTATGTCGTTGTGCGGGTACGGATCTGACTCTGTATCTGTTGGGTCGTGGGCGTTCATCAGGTCGTGCTCCTGGCGTTGATTCGTTCTGTGTCGCCGTCGTAGTAGTCCAACAATCTCTGATCCATCACTCTCCGTAATCATCCGTCAATTTCGCGAGGCGGGTCCCTGTATGACCTGCCTATACCTTCGTGTTCGTTGGCGCACCCCCGAGTCGCGCTCTCAAGCAAAGCCCCGCGAGCGCAGCCAGTGGGTGCCCCGCTGTGTCATCCGCTCGGAGCACTCATCTTGTGGAGTGCATGTCCATCGCGTTTTCGGCGGCTACGAAATTTAGCCAGGAAACGCTAGCCAACAAACTCGTAGTAACGTCACTGCAGGTGGTGACCGTGTTTTCGGTGCACTCAGTGCGTCAATTCGTCCTTCTTGGCGCGAGCCTTTTCGAGCGCCTTCTCGGCGCGCTTTCGGGCACGCTTACCCAGCACCTCGGTCTGCTCCGACGCCGTTTCTGCCCACTCGTTGCTCTTTTCGAGCGCGAGTTCGGCGAACTCGGAGCTGCGCTTGCTCGCCAGCTCTGCCAGTTCGGCGCTGCGCTCACGTGCGGTCTCGGCCAGTTCGGAGCCGCGCTTCTGCGCGACTTCGAGGATGTCCGGGCCGCGTTCTTTGGCGACCTCTCCGAATTCAGCGGCACGCTTGCTCGCGATCTCCGCGAACTCGGAGCTGCGCTCCTTGGCAAGTTCGAGCCAATCCGTGCCGTGCGCCTTCGCGGTTTCGGCAAGTTCGGAACCGCGTTCGGACGCCACCGACAGAGCGTGTTCGACGCGATCGCTCGTGTGATCGGTCTGCGATGCGACCAACGGAAGTGCCGCGGCGATAGACGCCTGAGCCTTCTTCGCGGCGCGGCGGCCACGCCAGCCGAGCGACGGCTTGCCCTCGGTGTCGACGGACGCGATCATCAGTCCGCCGAGCAGGCTGACATTCTTGATGAAGTTGGTCCGCTGCATCGCTCGCAGTGACGGATCGGTTTCGTTCCAGAAGTCGTGACCGGCAAGCGTGGTCGGTACCAGGCTCCCCGCGAGGACCAACGACGCGAGCCGCGGCGCCTTGCCGGTGGCCAGCAGGGCACCGCCGCCGATCTGGACGGCGGCGTTGATCTTGACGAGTGTTTCCGGATCAGCAGGCACCTTCTGCGTCACTGCTCCTGGCAGCGTCTCGACGGATTTGTCGATCAGCGGTGACGCTTTGGCTGCTCGCTGAGCGGGGTTGCGCAAAGCATCGATTCCCCCGGCGATGAAGATCGTGGAAAGCAGGGGACGAGCAATTCGACGTACCAGCATGTTTCAAGCCTTCCAGAGTGAGTGCGACATTCGGAGATAACCACTCTCCGCGGGGCCTCCCGGCAGGTTGCTCAGCTGTACTGAACTCTGTCGACAGGCGCCCTCAAAAAAGTGGAGGTGGGATGTGTTTCAGTACCCCTCTTGCAGGAGGAGGTGGTCCTGGTAGTGGTGCATGATCATCGGTTGAGCCAGCCAGATGTCCCAGGCGGGAGTTAGGCCGGGGTATGTAGGGCATTAATACCAAACTTTTCGACCGCCCACAGAACGACCCATGGTGCCCAGAAGTGTCAGGATTGCGCCGACCACCACCAAGATGATGCCGAATGTCGTCAAAATATCGATTGCGGTGAAGTAACCGATCAAGGCCAGAATGATGCCGAGGACAATCACAGTGATTCCTATTCTCTCGCGAGGTTCTCGCTCTGCGCACCGGCCGGCCACCAGATCCGTAGGTGCGAGCGAGGCAATAGACCCCAGAATCTATACCACTCGACACAGATTATAGGCAACATTGAAGCCAGATGTAGGGAGGTGGCGCCTAAGCGCCGACCTGGCCGGCCAGGTCGGCGGTGTTTGGCGAACATTGAGAAACGCCCTAGCTAAGGGCCCACCGACACGGAGCGCGAGCAAAGTCTCGGTGGGCGGGCACGCGCCCGCCGTGTCGGCAACGGGCGCGAAGTTATGGTGGTCCACCGACCTCAGGTGTGAACATCGGGTCGGTGGACCGTGCGTGTCGGAACCGGCGACAACTCCGACACTCGGACCGAGGACCCGCCGGGACGGAGTGGGGGACTCAACCGGCGGGTCAATATCCTCGATGCCCTGGTGCCTTGTTCTACAAACATGTACACCCCGCCGTATTTGTCGAGCAGGCATAGAGGGGCCTAGCAGAAACCGATCAAGGCGGCGGACAGCACTCCTGATGTTGGCTGTGTCGTCCAGAGATGCCTGTTGCGGCAGATGAGCGTCATTCGGCCGTGCGTCCGTAGGTATATCGCCGCGTTCCTAATACTTGACTGAGAGCGTGCAGGTCGGCCCTCGTTCGAGGCTGGCGCGGGTGGGTGTGGGGCCGAGAATGTTCATCTCGATCACGCCGGCGGAGCGCGGCGGAGCGAAAGCCTCACGCCCGCAACTCGTTGCCATTCTCAGCGGTTGCGACTCGGGTAGACGTTGGTGATCACTCGCCGCGAAGTGGCGAGATCCTGGTGTCGGTCTACGGCTGATGTCGATACCGACCGGCTGTTCGATAACGCCCTTGCATCCGCTGCGGCAATCAACGAAACTTTCCCGGCGGCCAGTCAGTTCAGGCGGTGAACTGGAGTAGAACTCGAGCACGGTAATAGACAGCGGACCTCCGCATTGAAGGTGGTCGCGTCCGAGTTCGGTTCCGACGACGGGCACAGTGCTCACCAATCGACCATAGGCTAATTCCTCGAACGCGCATCCCTACTGGCAGGCAACGCATCCCGTCGCACCAATGGGACCGGTAAGTCTGTGTCGCGATGTATGTGTCCGCTGCGTTTACCGTCGCGTTCTGCAAGCGGGTCACCGAGTGTGTGAAGAACATGCTAGTTCTGAATGTGTCGACCGCAGTAGCTAGAATGAATTCTAGTTAATTTCGGAAGGAGTCTCCGTGGACATCGCTGACCAGAATGGCACAACGCCGAGCGCCTCGACGGCAGAGATACAGTCGGGCAAGGCCCTGCCGCCCTCGATGATCGAGCGACTGACGTTGATTCTCGACGCCTTCGGCGGCCAGGCGGCCCGGATCACGCTCGAACAGGTTGCATGCCGTACTCGATTACCGCGCTCCACTGTCCACCGCATCCTCGATCAACTCGTCACCTTCGGGTGGGTCGAGCACGCTTCGTTCGGATACTGCCTCGGTCGCCGTGCTCTCGGGGGAGGGGGCGGAGAGGGGAACGGCTTGCTTCGTGAAGCGGCCGCACCGTTTCTGCACGAATTGCACCATCAGACCGGTATGGTCGTGCATCTGACCGTCCTCGACGGCCCCGACGTTGTCTACCTCGACAAAGTCGGCGGGCGGTTCGCCGCTGCAATCCCGTCGCGTGTCGGGGGTCACGCCCCCGCTCACTGCACCGCCGGCGGAAAAGCGATCCTGGCGTGGATCGCCCCCGAACGTGTCGACGCTCTCTTCGGCGCAGTCCTTTCTCACGGTACGGAAAACACCATCACAGACATCAATGTTTTGCACCAGGAACTGAGTCGCATCCGCCGGCGCCGCGGTGTGGCCTTCGAGCGAGAAGAGGCAGCTCGTGGCGTGGCCTGCGTCGCGGCTGCGGTTCGCGGATACGATAACCCCGTCGGCAGCATCGCGCTGTGCGGCAACAACAGCTCTGCTCAGCTCGAACGCCTCGCCCCCTTGGTCGTCCACGCGGTCCGTGAGATTTCTCGATCGTTGTACCCCGAATCGGACCATTCCCGTAGACCACGGAAGGCACCTTCCGTTCCTGCGGACACGTTCTCTGCAGAGACGATGAATCGCCTCCTGGCGGCATCACCGGAAGACTGGACCTGACGTATCTCGACCGATCGAGTCCGCGGTGCCAGTATCTGGACTACATTCTCCGGGAACTCGCTGACGCATCCCTAACTCCTCGACCACGATGGATGCTCTCGCTTGTTGACATTTGCCGCAGTTTACCGTCGATGATCTTAACATTCTTTTTACGGGGTTAACACGTTGCGCTGCAGTAAATTACGTTCTCAGTGACAGTGGATTGTCATGTCGCGGTGCGGTTATCGTCTGGATTTACAACCCCCACAGCCGTTTTGTGTGATCGTTGGTGTCTGCCGCGAGCCTCGGGCCTCCGGACAGCGGGCAATAGGAGGCGAAACTGTTCGTTTGGGTCACGTCCTTCGTCAAGCAGTCGCAACAGCACCTTGAGCTTCTTGGCGAAGGGCTATCGTTCGGATAGGGGGAAAAGTTTATGGGAAAGTGCACTTCTCGGGGAACAGTCTCCGGTTCGAAATCGTGTAGTCGGTCGGGTGAGATGTGGGCTGTGGTCTGGCCGAGTAACTCCGCAATATCGGTCCACAGTTGAGTCCGTGCATACTTGGTTATCGAGAAGGAAGGTATCGTCAGGAATCCGCGGGATATCCCCTCCTAGTTGTATGAGGCGCGGACGTTGGTGACGCGGTGCCGGCGGTTAGTGTCTGGGACACGGCCTGTGTACTACTCCGCGATGATTGTGTCTCTCAACAACTGCGTATCGCTCGCACAGCTTGGCTTGGTGAGCGGCAAACTCGCGAGGTGCCTCCGAAGGCGCTTGGACATGGGCAAGAATGTGGCGAAAGTGAGACTGCCCGAGACGGCTGCCCCGACCAACGGAACGATCTTGGCCGCACTCTTGGCGAAGATCTGCTTGGTCATCTGGACGCCAAGAACTGTCGCGACCTTCTTGACTATCGGATAGATCGTGCCCTTGGTCAGCGCTTGCTGCGGGAGCTTTTTCGCCATCTGCTTCGCGATCAGCGCCGATACTTGCGCTACGCCGGCCTGCGCCGCATTAACCCCAAACATGACGCCGATGAACAGCGTCAGCATGCTTTCGGTCGCGGCGTCCATACCGTCCCCGTCAAACAGATCCGGCCAGCTGTAAATGTAGGCAAGCTTCTGAACAACGCGTAGGAGGTGACCATAGTATTGCGCGACATCGGCAGGGACAGTGCCGAACGCTGCAAATCCACCCGGAATGCCCGCCACAGCCGAGATCGTCGTTACTTTGCCTGTCTCGTACTTGATCACGCTGTTAGCGATCTGGTCGATCACACTCAGCGGAATGTTCGCTTCTGCGGGGGTCGTGGCAATCGCGCGGGCGATCTGGTCGTCGGAACAGAACCGCTTCAACTCGCTGCGGAGGAACGCTTCCCTATCGATCCGTACCCCAGGCATTTGGGCCGTTGCCCGCAAGGTTTGCTCGAACTTCGATATTGGCGCGATCTGATTGCCGTTGGCCATTGGGACAACCTACTGCAGTACTGCACCCGTCCGATTCCGCCGTCCGATTCGTGCCGTCTGGTGCATGCCAAGTTGCTGCAGCGGCTTTTCTTCACTATTTAATTGGCCATCTGCGACAGCGGGGTTGATGCGCGCTGTCAGTGCGAGCATCGCAGCCACGGATCACGGATCTCGGGTGGGGTGCCAGAGAGGTCAACGGAGTCTGTTGTAGACGTGGACCGCGGTGAATGGACCGGGCGTTACTCGTGGCCGGACGTTTTGGTGGCCCTTGCTGTCTCCCTGACTAAGTGGTTCCGAAGCCGATCGCAGGTGGTCCTCCTCTATGAACAATCTCGCGACTGGTAGTTCGAGCTCCCGAACCCCGCGCCGTCGTACCAGGTTCCAGCCATGAACCCGAAGGTTTTCCCCGTTGGCAACAGTGGCAGTTCCTTCGGATCGATTTGGATGACAACATCCTGGTCGTCCCGAAAGATTTTGATGTTCTTCGGTTGCTCTATACCGGTGCGCCCGTTGTCTTCGGAGAGGTATACGGCGAATCGGTCTTCGGGCCGGATTGACAGGTAGTACTTGTCAAACGCCCTTTCACCTCGAGACAACATGCTTTGTGTCTTGGACAGGGTTAGCTCCAAGGTGGTGACCGGCGTTCGGAGAACTCCGTCGGTATTCGGTGTCTTGTTTTGTGTCGGGACGGGGTCGAACCGTGCACGAAATTCCACCAGCGCATCGTTGTTCTCTGTCAGAGTGATTGATTTGATGATGGCGGGCGGCGTTTTGACTGCGTACTTGCCATCACCGCCGTACCAGTCGCAGGTGATGGAACGCGGGCCTTGCTCGGTCTGCAATTCCAGCGGATCCGTTCGGAAGGCGAAGTAGCCGACAGTCGAGGCCGCGGCAAGAAACAGGCACGCAGCGAGCGCGAGTATCGACCACTTGGATCGAATCCAATGCGGACCAGCGGCCTTCTTGGTGGGTACAGATGTCCCATCCGAGGACGTGACCTTTTCGATTTCTTCCCGGTACTGAAAGTCGTTCGCCTGCAGCGGTTCACTGCGACCGGATGTCGTGGTGGGCCCCGCGGGTGCGCTGATGGGTAGGGGAGTGGATGTCGGGGTTCCCGACGCGGGTGCCCATTTGTCGACCCAAGTCTGGCCGTCCCACCAACGGAGAGAAGGCGATTGCGGATCTGGATACCAACCTGGAGCAGGGTTGGGTGGTCCGGCGGAATGTTCAGGCACTGGTAGATGTTAGATGTCGACTTCGTGCGTCTATGCGGATTCTGGATGTCGACAAACTCACAAGTCGAGTAGGTAACGAAATCCTGCGAAGGGCGATTTTCAGCGCAATGCTGCCGGAAATGTTCGGCGATTTCTGATCGATGACTCGCGAAGGCGCCGCAGTGCCGGAATCGGCAGGAGATCGTCGGGCGGACGGGCTCGGCCACATGACGTCCAACAGCCCCGCCCACTACCACTAAAGGACTAACCCGAAAGAACTAATTTCTCCGGTAGATGAGGTTTGTCCGATTCGGCCTAGCACAAACCGTCCGGTCTGTGCTAATTTTCCCGGAGCTTTACTTTCCCCCTGTGAGAGGCGTCAATTCGCATGTCCAAGAACACTCGTCGTACCGGAACCATCGCTGCCCTCGTCGGCGCGGCCGCGCTGATCGCGCCGGCTTTCGCCAATGCGGCACCGACCGGTTCGCTCGGCTCCGCAGATCCGGGGGCGGGCTTCACGTGCTCCGCGACGTCGACCGAAACCACCGTCAACGGATGGGGCATCCCGTTCACCGACGAGAAGGATCAGACCGCTTCCTACTCGGCTGAGAACGTCTTCGACAAGGACGGCTCACTCAAACTCGAGGTCACCGATGTCAAGGATCGCTCCGTCTCGTACCACTCGGCAGGGGGTATCAAGCTCTCCGATGCCGCAGCGAAGGAGATCGGGTTCTCCGAGCGTGCCGTCACTACCAGCGCCGCGTTCCAGTTGCGTCTGACCGGCACCACAAGTCCGGCCGACAACGGTTTCACGACTCTGGTGTGGATGCCGAGTCAGAATGGCGCACCCGTTACGACGGACGCGGTGACGCACGAGAACATCCAGGTCGGACTCTGGTGGAGCACCCGCACCATCGGCGGCGCAGCCAAGGGCGTTCCCACCTCACTCGATGCCATCGTCGCAGCTAATCCCGACGCCAAGGTCGAGCACTACGGGGTCAGTGTCGGCACCGGCTCAGCCGCCTCGAGCGTCTTCGTCGACGCAGTGAAGCTCAACGGATGCACGACCAACTTCGCCAAGAAGGACGCCGACCCCGAGACGGGCACCGGCTCGCTCGGCAACATCTTCGGTAGCCTCTCCTGATCTGAGGCTCCACACAAAAAAATCAGGCCCACTCTCTCTCCACGCGAAGAGTGGGCCTGATTTTTACGTGACTGCGAGTGAAGATGGAAAGAGGGCACGGATCGCGTGCCACCCAAGTGTCGCGCTGCTACTCGACGGTTTGGCCCGATGAGGAAGGCCCATTCGGGTTTTGCGAATGGGTGATGTACACGATGTTGTTCGTGGGTAGCCAATATGGTTGCAGTAGAACTGATTTCAACGTTTGAGCTGTGTGACGACGCTATTCGCCGAACTGAACGTGGTCGCGACCATGGAAGGATGCTGAGATGCGTACGTTGATCGCAGCGGGGGCTGCAACCTTCTTGATTGGCGGTCTTATCTGCGTTGGCTTCGTGCTTTGGTGGCTCGGACAACCGACCCATTGCTCTTCGTACGCACCTCTGACATCGCAGATCACGGATCCGACCAACTTACCTACGATCTCCCTCTGCCCTGGCAGTGATGAGAGCCCGACGCTGTATCTCATCGTCGGGCCACTGGCCAGCGCTGCGGTCGGAGCGCTCACCGGGTTCGTTGTCTGGCGCAGCGGAGTTCAGTTGTCGCGCACCCGGTAATTTTCACCCTTCGCACTACCGACCTCGCGGCCAAGCGCTGAAGCGGCATGTGCTTCGCAACGGCGCGAAACCCGAATTCACCACGCATCGAAGCGACACCGCAGGTTGTCGAATGCTGGCACATCCGTCGCTACACAGCGGACCTTGCTTCCCGCATTGAGATCCTCAGTGCGACACGTCGAGACGCGCCCTCTTACATCCGAAAACAACTGCAGTCCAAGCAGCTTGGCAACGCGCTACCGCTACCTGTGAAATTTCTGCCGTGCACCTTTTCTGGATAGTTGCCCTCGTACTCGGCGGACTGGTTGTTGGTTTCTTGATTTTCGCCTTCGGCTACCAAAAGTGGGCAACGGTTAAGATGATTCGCGAGCGCCGTGCCAGGAACGAAAGACTGCTTGCCCAGCAGAAAGCGGAACGGGAAAATCGCGCGTTTTCGTCCGGATACGACTCAGGGGTTTACGGCGATTACATTCCGGTTGATCCTGAGACCGGCGAGCCGATACGAGTGACGCGACCCGACCGAATCAAGCTCACGACCGACCAGTTCAAGCGGGAGCATCCGTGTGGAGTATCCCTAGCGCCGTCCACGATGGCGGATAGGCCGCCAAATCCGTTGCGGTCTCGCTGATCGCGGGGGCAAAATCGACACCATTTGCCGCTTCGAGTGGAAACGCCAATTAGTGGGGACGACGTTTGTCGTTGAGGTGGTGTTCGGCGGGGGTCTTCGTCGGAGAGGGCGATTTCGTGGAATCGGTGCAGGTCGTGCGGGTGCATGAAGGGAGCAGTTTCCACCGCGTCGATGAGTAGCCGAAGTTGGGTTTCCAGTGCCGGAAGGTAGTCTTCGCGCCCGATTTCGTGAACGTACTCGATCAGCATGCGAAGCACCCGTGCCAGGGTGGTCGCTACGTGCTGCTGGTGGGCTCCGGCTTGTCGGATTTGATCGAAGGCGTGGTGGAGGTACTCCTGGCGGGAGAGCAGCCACGGCTGGAGCAGCGTCTTCCCTTTCGGTCCACGGATGGCTGTCGCTGGAACGTCGTTGTCGGAGATCAGGCGTAGAAGACTGCCGAGACGCAGTACTACCTCACTGGCGGTGGTGGGGTCGTTGATCGCGGAACTGAGGGCGCGTAGGGCGATGTCCGTCAATTGACGTAGCGCGAAATCAACGTCCTGTTGCATCGTACGAGTATCGGAAATCACCACTGACGCCTGCAGGCGCCCGGGGATCGTGTTTGCCAAGGGCGGGCGTCGTGCGGCAACCACAGCCGAAACAGAGCTTCCCCGCAGTGGATATACGCGCCCGGTCGTGTCTCGAGCTGAATCGTCGCGCTGTCGGGCACCGCGGCGAAAATCTGTTCGGTCGGGACCTGGGATATCCATCCGTCTCGATCGGCGGGGACGACGATCCCGGGACCCGCGACGACGTCCGGTGCGTTCCATTCCGTGCTCTCTCGCGCTCGGCGGCCGTCCGCTTCGATTGCCCGTGTCTCTCTACGCCACCGACGCCGACCACCTGCGCGCTCTCGCGCCGGCCTGTTCCGGCGAACTCGCCGCCCGATCGGAAGAGCTGACTGCGCTCACCGCGCGCCGGCCCGGTGAACATGAACGCGCATTCTGCGCATCTTCCGCACGAGGAGTTCCGCCCCTCCGAGACGACGCCGATCCCAGCACAAGACGTACGCCTAGGGCGGTGTCGCGATACGACAATGTTCGATTGTCCGCGGCTGCAGGGTGTTTCCGCCACAGGTAAGAGTGAGTCCTGGAGTCGGAGATCGTTTGCCTGCGCGTCCATGCGAATCTGCGCGCCCACAGTGCGGGACTGTACGACCGGTGACGGGCTTTGACTGGGTTAGGATCTTTGGCAGTTCCTCGCCCTGTGGCTGGAATGCTTCTGTGCCCGGTGCAGGGCACGGCGATGGCGAAGAGCAGGTAGGAGGGGCTGTGCCACTGACGAAGAAGTTCTCCGAGATGTATCAGGACGCTCTCGTGGCGTTGGCTGCAGCCTCGCAACGGCCAGTCAATGTCGTCAACCTCGACGGTGCCTACGCCATCCGGATCGATCTCGAATACAACCGCCATGTCCTGGCAACGAACTCCCCGCAGGGGCTGTGGTACGAGCCCGACGTGAACGGTTCCTGGTGGGTGCGCATCCTGCACACCGAAGAAGACGGCACGAACGCTCAGCTCAGTGAGGCCACGAACCCGTGGCTCATCGACGCGTTTGACTCGGCCGTCGAGAGACTCGAGAGCGGCGGAAACAAAATCGAGGCGGACGCCGAATTCGGCGACATCCGCCATACCGACGCACCCGTCTGCGCGCCACCCGACGCTCTCAGGTGAGGTTCATTCCTCCGATGGGCTGGCCAGCTGAGCTATCCGCGCCGCCAGGACGGCGTTCTCTGTTTCCAACGCGAGAATGACGCTGATGCCGGTCAGGTTGATCCCCTCGTCGATCAGCGCGCTGATGCGCTGCAACGTGTCGAGGTCCGCTTCGCTGTAGCGGCGTGTCCCACCGTCGGTACGGGCGGGAGTCAGGAGGCCGCGGCGCTCGTAAAGTCTCAAAGTTTGCGGACCGACTCCGGAAAGCTCCGACATCACCGAGATGCCGTACACCCCTCGGCGGGCGCGTACCGCAGTCTCGGATGTCACAACGACAGCCCTTTCCGTTCGATTCCGGTCCATATCGACTCTAACATGCACGCACAGCTCTTCTTCGCCCGTTCAATCCGCAAATATGATGCGTACGCCACATATTTCGTCTGCCGCGCGCAACGCAGGCGCGCAGCAACGAGACCCTATGGTGCCGATGTAGTTCTCTCGGTCGGCGCATCGACGGGAATCGATACCCCGGATCGACGTCGTAGCCGACCGCGCAATGCTGGAAGTGTTGTCAATTATCTGCGTCAGCTGATATAGATTTATGACATTGCAACGATGAGATACATGCGGGAAACCTGGACCTCGGGAGTACGAATGACCATCGCCATGACGTCCAGCACTGCTGACGTGATCAGCTTGAGCACTTCGCGTTCGAGCTTGGGGACTGCTGAACTCAAAGTGCGCATCGCGATGATGTTCGGCGATCCGCTGCCAGGTAAGGGTGAACGCGATGACCTGTGAATCGTTCGTCGAACGGGATCGAGCAGGTGTGATCCCCGTGCGTGAAAACGGAGCAAGGCTGGACATGCGGCGTTCGGCGTCGCGGGGGTGGCGAGGGGCGGCGATCGACGCCGTTCTGGTGGCGATGATCGCGGTGGTCTTGGGTGTCGCCGTCGGTTACGTGCTCGCCGGCCCCGTCGCGGGCGCCGTGTTCGCTCTTCTCGCCGCGATCGCCTTCCCCCTCGTGCTGCAGACGATCAACACCACCGGTTAAACGACCACGAACGTGAATTCGAGCAAACTGTGAGGCCCGGACTCTGGGACGCGGTACGCCCGCACCGCGGTGATCCCTTCGTCAGTGCGCGGACAGCGTCAACTGCTTCCCCTCAACGCTCGGCCCAGGCAGTGCCCCTCACCCAGGAGATCGTGAACTCATGACCGCCAGGACCACAGATGCCGACTACGCCCACCTGGGAGCTCTCTTCGAGCAGATGGCCTCAGCACCGCAGGACGGAGCGGGCCGTGAACGCGTGCGCGCGCAGATCGTAGAGTCGTGTCTGCCGATCGCCCACCACATCGCCGCCCGGTACCGCGGTCGCGGTCAATCCCACGAGGAACTCGTTCAGGTTGCCAGCGTCGGACTGGTCTGCGCGGTGAACCGATTCGACCTGGAGAAAGGGCGAGATTTTCTGGCGTTCGCGGTCCCCACGATGATGGGCGAAGTGCGTAAGCATTTCCGCGATCGCGGCTGGGACGTTCGGGTTCCGCGTTCCCTGCAGGAGAACTACCTCGCGCTTAAGAAAGCTCAGTCCTCGCTCACCCAGACCCTGGGCCGCGAACCCACGGTGCCCGAACTTGCTGCAGAACTGGGGGTGGACCCTGCTGACATCGGGGAGATAGCCGCCGCCGGAGACTCCTATCATGCCGCATCGCTCGATGCGACAACAGTCGATGACGGAAGGTCCCTGGCGGACACCCTCGGGGACTTCGACGCCGCACTCGACGGCATCGACAACCGCGAAACACTTCGGCCGGCGCTGCTTGCGCTCCCCGAACGCGAACGACTGATCGTGGTGTACCGCTTCTTCGGACAGCTCACCCAAGCGGAAATAGCCGCCAAGGTCGGACTCTCCCAAATGCATGTTTCCCGGATGCTCACCCAGTCCCTCGAGACCTTGCGCATGTCGCAGTCCTTGACTACATCACGCACCGGCGTCGAGGCAGTTGCCGCATGAGACCGTAAACGAAAGACGCACTCGAACCTGGCCATGCCGACGGAAGTTACTGCAGCGCAAGTTACACAAAGCTACTGGAGCGCACGGTAAATAAGACCCGCGGTGGCCGCCGGAGTGAACCGTCGCACGGATGAGCGACTCGGCGACAAGTGCGTACAGTCCCTCGGGATCGTTCGTTGACCAACGAGTCCGAGGTGCCGGAGTCGGGCCGAGCAGAGCGTGAGGCGGTTGTTGTGGTGAACCGTCATCCGGTGAAAACTGTGCGCGATTGGCTCAGAAGTGGTTACCCGGAAGGGATTCCGGAGAAAGATCATTTCGCAATGCTTGTTGTCCTACGGCGGCGGTTGAGCGAAGACGAACTCGAGGCAGTGGTGGCGTTGTCCATCGAGCACGCCCACGAGACCCCGCGGCGCCGTATCGATTACGGCCATGTTCGTGCTGTGGTGGCGGATGTTTTGCGGGAGGAGCCATCCGAGGACGATGTTGCCCGGGTGTCTGCGCGGTTGTCAGCGGGCGGCTGGCCTGTGGAGCACGATGATTCGCCGGTGCCCGAAGACAGAAGACTGGCCGATGGGACCGGGCATGCTGCCTCTGTCGAGCAACGCGACGAACAGGGGACACCAGAGAAGGCAGCCCCGCCGACGGACGCCAGCGGACGGGAAGGATCGACCTAGATGGAGTGCGGGATGGTGTCAGATCCAACCGGTGCCGTCGTGCCTGTCGCGGTGAGCGCGCTGTTCTCGTTGCCCACGAGCACTTTTCACTCCACGGGTCCTTACGGCTCGCCGTTGTTGCAGACGTATCAAACATGCACTTGCTCCGCCTGCGACGATCAGCCAGGCGAGAGTGGCCACCCACATCGAATGCGCCAGCCCCACGGCGATGCCGACCACTGCGATCAGCAGGACGGACCACAAGAACATCGCGCTGAACTTGGTGAGGGGTGTCACGGGAAGGCTCCTAGAGTTGTCGTCCGATGGTCCTCCCACAGGTGGCGGCGCAGACAGGTCCGTACGCGGGTCGACACCTCGTAGAGGGTCGCGATGAACGAAGAGACTGTTCTCATCGGACCCATTCGTTTCTGCCCACCTGTTCACGACGCATACAAAAAGGTGGTCCGCCCAGTCGCTCGTCAGTAGTCGATTGGGCGGACCGTGTGCGCCCAAATCCGACTAAAGAAAAGGCGCACAGTCCACGTAGCTTCACCGGATCCCCAGGGGTACTCCGGATTAGCTGTGCGCGTCAGGGTTGACAGGCGACGCGCAGTTTGGATGGCCCACCTGGACGGGTGCGTTTGTTTCGGTGGGCCGAGCTATTACTGCCCTCGGCCGCTAGTTCCTAAACCTAAAGAGTCGGCCCGCCGATCCCGAGCAGTAATTTCGATTGAGTCTTGGAGGCGTCCAAGGCCTGGCCGGTCCACCGAGACGGCCGGTTGGGTGCTCGACCGCGCGGGTACTGCGGTGATGGCGGGGGATGTGATGGCGAGCTGTCGCGCATTCAGCGCCCGATTGCCCACTAGGGGTACGGGTTCGAGCGCACCGATGGAAGGGCAAACGAACGGTGTGGAGGTCAGCGGTTCGACGGCCATTCCCGCGGTGGGTGCTTGAATCGAATCGAGCTATGGTTCGCAGCCAGCGTTAGCCGCGTGTCGGTGCGTTATCTGGCCGGAGCACCGACGTCGCTTTACCGACGCCTGGAGCGCCGGCGGCACGTTCGGCTCTACGTGGGTATGTTCGACGCCTAACCCGGGTGATTCATGGGAATCTGCGGATCGCTGGGCGTAAATAGACCGAAGTGCTTCCTGAGCAGGGGAAACTGGGACTTGTCTAAGGTTCCATGTTCTCCAGCAGAAAGCACTCGGTAGGTGAAGCGTACTTCGTGGTCGGCTGGTCTGTCCGTTACTGCTGATGGTGTCGGGGTGATCTCGCATGCCGGGGCTATCGTGCCTCGACTTCTGGCTGATCAGGTCGGTCTGACCGCCGAGCTGTCAGGGGCCATGGCTCGCCGCCGGTTCATCCCGATCCACGACCGCGGCCGTGTGTTGATCGACGTCGCGGTGATGCTCGCCGATGGCGGCGAGTCCATCTCCGACATCGGCGTCCTGCGCCACCAGTCCGGGGCCCTGGGCCCAGTGGCGTCGGCGCCGACGGTGTGGCGCACGCTCGATGAGGTCACTGCCGGCAAGCGCAAGAAGATCCAGGTGGCGCGGGCTCGGGCACGGCGGCACGTGTGGTCCCAACTGCCCGGCGGAGTACCCGCATCGGCGTGTGCGGGGCGGGATCTGGGATCGACGGTCGTGCTCGATGTGGACGCCACCATCGTGGTCACCCACAGCGAGAAGGAGAACGCCGCGCCGACGTACAAGCGCACTTTCGGCTACCACCCGATCGGCGTGTGGTGCGACAACACAGAAGAGTTCCTCGCCGCGAGCCTGCGCCCGGGCAACGCCGGGTCCAACACCGCCGCCGACCACATCGACGTTCTGGGCCAAGCCATCGCGCAGATCCCCGCCGCCCGCCGGCGTGACCTGCTGATCCGCTCCGACGGTGCCGGCGCCTCCCACGACTTGCTGGATTGGATCACCGAGCAGAACCGCGTTCGTGGTCGACGGGTGGAGTACTCGGTCGGCTTCGCTATCACTGCCCCGATTCGCCGGGCCATCGCGACCTGCCCCGAGGCCGCGTGGGGACCAGCGCTCAACCCCAACGGGGACATTCGTGACGGGGCCGACATCGCGGAGCTGACCGGATTCCTCGCTCCCGGGATGCTCGCAAAGTGGCCAGACGGGATGCGGGTGATCGTGCGCCGCGAGCGGCCCCACCCCGGCGCCCAGTTGTCGATGTTCGAGGAGATCGATGGATGGCGCTACCAGGCTTTTGTCACCAACACCAGCGCCGGGCAGCTGCAGTTTCTTGAAGCCAGGCATCGGGCTCACGCCCGGGTCGAGGACCGGATCCGTCACGCAAAAGACACCGGGCTCGGACGTCTGCCCTCACGCGAGTTCGCGCTCAATCAGGCTTGGCTGGTGGCGGTGATGATCGCCGCAGATCTGGTGGCGTGGACGCGGATGCTGGCCTGCATCGGCGAGGCCGCAGTTCTCGCCTTGTGCGAGCCCAAGGCGCTGCGATACCGCTTCCTGCACGTGGCAGCCCGGCTGACTCGCAGCAGCCGCAGGCGACGCGTGAAGATCCCAGAGACGTGGCCCTGGGCCGTCGCGATCGTCGCCGTGTTCAACAAGATCGCCGCGATCCCCAAACCCGCCTGACCCCACCTGCCCGCCCACGACAGCACCACCCGGAGACCCGCCCACGACAGCACCAGCCGGCACCCCCGCACGCCCACACGCGAAAACAAGCCCGCCGTCACCCGACATCAGCAGTTACACCGGCCCGTGAATCAGCGGGGTTAGCGAGGGCGGCGTCATGGAGCAACTTGCCGATAGGCATGCATCGTCTCAGGGGTTCAGTTTGTCTGAGGAGAAACGGCCGCCCCCATTACGACCAATCCGTGGACTGGGCACGAATACCAAATATCAAAATCATGTGATCTATATCACTTTTGTCGAGTGTGGCTCGGATACGTTATGAGCGATTGCCGGCGCGAACTCGTGCAGCGCGCCGCGTAACAGGGAGCATTCGCCTATCGGTTGCGGGATTTATTACTCTGAAGCCTCCTTAGGACTAAGGTCCTGCGATGCCAGGGTTGTTAAGCCCACCTCGTTGCGGTACTTATTGAGCTCTGGCTACGGGTACAAAAACAAGTTACCTGCAAATACCTCGTTAATCGGCGATGCTGTGGTCGGGGGGGCGTAGTGAAGGTTTTTCGTATCCCTGACGAGTAGGTGACCTGCTAGGAGTTTGCCAATTAGTGAGGTGAATGTGAAATTTTCTCGATCAGCGTCGGTGTCGAGGCCTTTTTGCTACGGAGAATCGCCGGCGGTCGCAACGCAGCCGCGACGGGAGGGTTTCGCTTTGGCCTGCAGACCTGTCGCGGATACATCCTAAATTCGGACAACAATGCGAGAATGCTTGCGAGGTCCGTAACGGACACAGCGAAATCGCGATTAGTCATGTTGACGTGGAAGCGAAATACTTGCTTCGGGCCGGTTTGGGCTGAGCATTTGCCTCGACTAATCTACAAATCGCCATGCTAGGCCGCTTTCCGCTCGTCGGACGGCAAGGAAAGGGGAAGCGGTCCAGTGACGGCGTTCTACGACAGTGAGCAGTCCCACGCGCGCCTTCGTGCGGTAACCGACGCTCGGTCACAGCCGTCGACACGTCACCGGTGGCAGGCCAACTACGTCCGGCGATTGGCAATCAGTGACTCAGTGATAATCATCGCGGCGGTAGCACTCGCGCAGTGGTTTCGGTTCGGAGGAGAATCAGTTGGAGTGACGTCAGGTGGAGTAACCCCGAACGTGTCCGGTCAGTACAGCTATACCGCAGTATCGCTCGTTCTCGTACTCATGTGGATCGCGACCCTCAGCGTCTTCCGAACCAGATCAATCCGAGTAATCGGCAGCGGACCCGAAGAGTACAGACGAATCTTCGTGAGCACTGTACGACTCTTCGGTCTGATCGCGATCGTGAGCCTGCTCCTCCAACTGGACATCGCCCGCCTGTATCTCGCTTTCGCCTTCCCCGCCGGCCTGGTGGCGTTGATCGCAAACCGTTGGTACTGGCGACGCGTCATCGCCCGCCGACGTGCTCACGGCGAGTTCAGAACGTCCGTACTCGTTGTAGGTAGTCGGCAAGGAGTAGTCAACCTAGCTGAGAACTTCGAGCGTGGAACGGCTGACGGCTTCCAAGTCGTCGGAGTGTGCATTCCAGGACATAACCGAAAAGTGAGCCAGGCGATCACAGTTGGTGATCGAAGCATCCCCGTGCTCGGTAACGAACATGACGTCGCCCAAGCGCTCGACGTAGTAGGGGCAGATACTGTCGCTGTCACCGCGACCGAACATCTCGGGTTGGACGGAATGCGCAAGCTCGCGTGGGATCTGGAGAGCCAGCATGTCGACCTCGTAGTGTCCCCCGGCATTCTCGATGTCGCCGGACCCCGACTGTCCATGCGCCCCGTCGCAGGCCTCCCGCTGATTCATGTGGAACGCCCGCGATATCACGGGGCCCAGAAGTTCGCGAAGACGTCGTTCGATCTTCTGTTCGCGACGACGGTTCTACTTCTCATCAGTCCGGTACTTCTTGCTGCTGCCTTAGCGGTAAAACTGACAAGCGCAGGTCCCATCATTTATAAGGCCGAGCGTATGGGCTTGGACGGCGAACCGTTCCCTATGCTCAAGTTCCGCTCGATGGTGCAGGACGCCGACCGACAAATCTCCGCACTGATGAAAGACAATCAAGGCGCAGGAGTCCTCTTCAAGATACGAGACGATCCGCGAGTCACGCCGGTGGGGCGATTCTTACGCCGGTACTCCATCGACGAATTACCACAGTTCTTCAATGTCCTCCGCCGCGAAATGAGCGTCGTCGGCCCGCGCCCGCCTCTCCGTCGCGAGGTAGAGACCTATGACGGAACCGTCAGTCGACGACTGCTGGTCAAGCCCGGGATCACCGGACTTTGGCAGGTAAGCGGACGGTCGGACCTCTCCTGGGAGGACACTGTGCGGCTGGATCTTTCCTATGTCGACAATTGGTCAATGATGGGAGACATTCTGATCATCGCCAAGACTCTCAAGGCGGTGGTGGGGAGTGATGGGGCCTACTAGTGCGTCGCAGAAAGCCCTTGAGTGAGATAGAAACCGTGTCCCGATAGCCGGATGGTCGCCAAGTCTCGAATGTGCCTGGCCCATTCTTTACCCGATGTAGTTTGCGACTAGTAAGTAGGAGTATTCAGTGAAACGAGCATTGATCACCGGGATCACAGGTCAAGACGGGTCGTATCTTGCCGAACTTCTTCTGAGTAAGGGTTACGAGGTACACGGTTTGATTCGCAGGTCGTCGACGTTCAATACGTCTCGTATTGACCACTTGTATCAGGATCCGCATGACACGGATGCGAGATTATTCCTTCATTACGGGGATTTGAGTGATGGGGCTCGGTTGGTGACGCTGCTGACCGAGATTCAGCCTGACGAGGTGTACAACCTCGCTGCCCAGTCACACGTGCGTGTGAGCTTTGACGAACCTGAACACACCGGGAACACCACCGGGGTCGGGTCTGTCCGCCTCCTTGAGGCTGTCCGGATGGCAGGCCTGGAGTGTCGCTTCTACCAGGCGTCGAGCTCGGAAATGTTCGGAGCGACACCGCCTCCTCAAGACGAAAACACTCCGTTCTATCCACGCTCGCCGTACGGTGCAGCGAAGGTGTATGCCTACTGGGTCACCAGAAACTATCGAGAAGCTTACGGTATATTTGCTGTCAACGGCATTCTATTCAACCACGAATCACCAAGACGCGGTGAGACTTTCGTGACGCGAAAGATTACGCGAGCGGTTGCGCGAATCAAAGCGGGTCTTGAGCAGAACCTCTACATGGGCAACTTGGACTCCATCCGCGACTGGGGGTATGCACCCGAGTACGTAGAGGGAATGTGGCGAATGCTTCAGGCAGACGAGCCCGAAGATTTCGTGCTGGCTACCGGCGGCAATTTCTCAGTCAGGGATTTTCTCACAGTCGCGTTCGAACACGCCGGTCTCGACTGGGAGAAACATGTCAAGTTCGATGAACGGTATCTTCGCCCCACCGAGGTCGATGCTCTCATCGGCGATGCGAGCAAAGCCGAACAGAAACTTGGATGGAAAGCCACGGTACACACCCCAGAACTCGCCCGGATCATGGTTGATGCAGATGTCGAGGCACTCGAGCACGAGGGTCGGCACTGGATCGACACACCATCGCTACCGGACTGGGCATGAGACCTATGACTTCCGAATTCGAGCCCAATACCCTGGACCGCGACGCGCCGTTCTACGTGGCTGGGCATCGCGGGCTGGTCGGGTCTGCAATTTGGCGTCAACTGGAGGGCTCAGGCTTCTCGCATCTAATCGGTCGGACCTCGGCCGAACTCGACCTCAAGAACCGTGACGCGGTGTTCGCCTTCTTTGCGCAGCAGAAGCCGACGACAGTAGTGCTCGCCGCAGCCAAAGTCGGTGGAATCCTTGCGAACAGCACATATCCTGTCGACTTCCTCTCCGAGAACCTGCGAATCCAGGTGAACGTACTAGACGCCGCACTCGCCCACGGTGTTCAGCGCCTGCTGTTCCTGGGTTCATCATGTATCTACCCCCAGTTGGCGCCGCAACCGATCAAGGAAGAGTACCTCCTCACCGGTCACCTTGAGCCGACCAACGACGCCTATGCAATCGCGAAAATCGCTGGCATTCTGCAGATTCAGGCGGTGCGAAAGCAGTACGGCCTGCCATGGATCTCGGCGATGCCGACCAACCTCTACGGTCCAGGTGACAACTTTTCGCCACAGGGCTCGCACGTATTACCTGCCCTCATCCGTCGGTACGACGGTGCGCGCCGTGACGGCATACGAACGGTAACTAATTGGGGCTCAGGCTCGCCACGACGAGAATTCCTCCATGTCGATGACATGGCGAAAGCCTGTATTCACTTGCTCGAGCATTACGACGGCCCCGAGCAGGTCAACGTCGGTACCGGCGAAGACTCAACCATCAAAGAAATCGCCGAGATCGTCGCCGACGCAGTAGGATTCACCGGCACTACCGCATGGGACACCACCAAACCCGACGGCACTCCACAGAAGCTACTGGACGTCACCACGCTTCGGGAAGCGGGTTGGAAACCGAAGATCAGTTTGAACGACGGTATTGCATCAACCGTCGAATGGTATCGGTCGCACGCGCAATCCCTGAGGACCTAGCGACGCGAGGTGCGGCGATTCGCTACCGCTGCAACCTGTTCCAATCTCTTTGTCCAACCGAGATCAGAATTTCAACATCTAGCGTCCACCACACTAGGTCGGCGGAACGTACGTAAAGGAATGCGAGAGCATGCGAATCACGGTCTTCGGTACGGGCTACCTCGGTGCAACACACGCAGCATGTATGGCGGAATTGGGCCATGACGTGCTCGGAGTCGATGTCGATGAGTCAAAGCTGCACAAACTCGAGGCCGGAGAGGTCCCATTCTGGGAACCGGGACTCGAGGAAATTCTGCAACGAAACATAGCCGCAGGCCGCCTACGCTTCACCGCCTCCTACATCGAGGCCGCTGAGTTTGCTGAGGTCCATTTCTTAGGCGTCGGCACACCGCAGAAAAAGGGCGAGTACGCCGCCGACATGAAGTACGTCGATGCGGTGATCGAGACGTTGGCGCCCCTGCTGACAAGGCCCGCCGTGATCTTCGGAAAGTCCACCGTACCCGTCGGAACCGCCGAGAGGCTCGGTGCAAGAGCTCGGGAGCTGGCACCCGCCGGTGCTGGTGTCGAGGTAGCGTGGAATCCCGAGTTCCTCCGAGAGGGATACGCAGTCAAGGACACGCTGCATCCGGATCGACTGGTACTCGGAGTTGACCCGTCACGAGCGGGGCGAGCAGAAGAATTGGCGCGGGGCATCTATGCACAACTGCTCGACGAGAATATCCCGTTCATTATCACTGATCTGGCCACTGCAGAGCTAGTGAAGGCTTCGGCCAACGCCTTCTTAGCAACGAAAATATCGTTCATCAATGCTATCGCCGAGGTCTGCGAAGCAGCGGGCGCCGACGTGACGGTTCTGGCAGACGCGATCGGACACGATGATCGAATAGGCCGAAAATTCTTAAACGCCGGCATCGGGTTCGGTGGTGGTTGCCTGCCCAAAGACATACGTGCGTTCATGGCGCGCGCTGGAGAGCTAGGTGCCGATCAAGCATTGACGTTCCTTCGAGAGGTAGACAATATCAACATGCGCCGCCGTTCGCGCATGGTGGAACTGGCAAGAGAAGCATGCGGATCTCTTCTGGGTGCGCGTGTGGCAGTACTCGGTGCTGCGTTCAAGCCCGATTCCGACGACGTACGGGATTCACCAGCCTTGAACGTCGCAGGGCAAATCCAGCTTCAAGGCGCAACCGTAAATGTGTACGACCCAAAAGCGATGGACAACTCCCGCGCCCTGTTTCCCACGCTCAACTACAGCGCATCGGCTTTGGAAGCGTGTCGGGGTGCCGACGTGGTCCTAGTACTTACCGAATGGAAGGAATTCAAGGCGCTTAAGCCGGCCTCGCTTGGGTCTATCGTACGACAGAAAAAGTTGATCGACGGACGAAATTGTCTGGATCCCAACCAATGGCGTTCGGATGGGTGGATGTACAGGGGACTGGGTCGGCCATGAAATGGATCGGCACGAACTACCTTAATCGGCTGATGAGTCGGCGGAACCATACTACGATGGCTGATCCCGGTCGGCAGCAACTGACGAAATTTGAACAGTCATGACTACAATCAACAAGAATGTAACGGGTTTGGGGCGCAAACTGGACTTCCGTCAAGCCAGTTTACGTGCGTCACCAGTTCGACGTGGCGACCTTATCATAATTGGTGGACCGTGGGGTAGGCCAGTATTGGTGACGCGATCGTCATCATGGGCAAGGAATCAAGGCTCCGCCATTTTTTCGCACCTTTCAATTTCATCAGTGAAACAATCGTGCGAAAGTGCGACTAAGGGGTCGACAAATCGCAATAACCGTCACTTTGTCGTAGCTCGTTGCGATTCCCCGAAATTCTTATCCGGGTTTGCTTCATGCGCTCCGCGCGGAGTCCAACCAGAAATCCTCGTCGAGAATCCTTCGAAGAGCAGGAAATTATGGGCTCAAAACCCAGAAATCCCTCATTGCCGCGGCAGGAAATCCCTTCTGGCATATCGATCTTCTAAAAAATCAATACAAGAATCTATGAATGGAGGTCGGCAATGATGAACGATATAGGGGCGGGCGCAACATCGACGCGGAAAATTTCGATCCTGATAGTGGGACTGAATTATGTCCCAGAGCCTACAGGGATATCGGTGTATACGAGCGGATTGGCCGACGGGCTGAAATCGAGAGGGCACGAGGTAAATGTCAAAACAGGTTACCCCCATTATCCAGCTTGGCGGATAGATCGTAGATATCGCGGTATCCGTCGGACTGAAAATATCAACGGAATCGAAATAAAAAGATATCGGCATTTCGTGCCAAAGAGGGCTAGCCCGGTCGGCCGAATAGCAATGGAAGTCAGTTTCGGCCTGTCAGTTGCTTTTAGTAAATGGGGCAAGAACGATGTCATCATCTGTGTCAGTCCGTCGTTGCTTGGCTCTACCATTTCTATTCTGCGACAGCGAATACTTCGAACGCGGACCCCAATGGCTATTTGGGTGCAGGACCTCTACAGCGCAGGTGTGCGCGAAACGGATGCATTACATGGCACGTCAGCATCGATAACAACATGGCTTGAGTCACTTTCGTTACGTTCTTTCGACAAGGTGGTAGTAATTCATGAGCGTTTTCGCAAATACGTCGAAAACGAGTTGAAAGTTAATGCTTCCCAAATCGTCGCAATTCGCAACTGGACGCATGTTCGGCTACCTTCTATGCCGGGGGAAAATTCACAACGTAAGGGACTATCTCGAAAAGGTGACGAGTGTATCGTTCTTCATGCCGGTAACCTCGGAGCCAAACAAGCTATGGAAAACGTTATCGAAGCCGCCAAGATAGCACAGTCGAAAAGTATTTCAGTAAAATTCGTATTGTTGGGAGATGGAAATAAACGCGCCGAACTGGAGGAGAAGAGTCGGGGACTCGAAACTATCGAATTCATTGATCCATTACCTGATCATGAATTCATGGAAGCGATTCGAAGCGCAGATATACTCTTGGTGAATGAGGGAAAGGGTGTCTTTGAGATGGCTGTTCCGAGCAAACTGACCACCTACTTTGCCAGCGGTCTTCCAATAATAGCTGCGACTGAAGCCGGCAGTATCACTGCATCTGAGATCGAGCAATCCGGTGGAGGTATCCGAGTGGACCCTGGTTCTCCATCCGCCTTGCTCCGCGTCGTCGAAAAGCTACAAAATGATCCACAAGCACAAGATAGAATGGGCACCGCGGGCCGAGCGTACTCATTTTCCAAGCTGTCACAGCAAAGTGCGCTGGACGATTTCGAAACCATATTGTTGGCCATGGCCAACAATGGCGAGAACAGAAGAGCGACCTAATGCTGCCGTACCATTCGAACCTATCTTCAGAGGGTGAAGCGATTTCCGATCTTGTCGTAACCAGAGTTGTAACGCTGGGTAGTGCGACAGGAAAATATGGCGGGCCGTTCGACACTGCGACGCGACAGTCAGCGATTCTCGCCGATGCTGGGATTCGAGTAAATTTCCTAGCGGCGCATCTTGTTGATGACCGCCCCGAAATGCCTCAGACGGCTCTGGTGAAATGTGAACTTTTTCAAGTGCGACAAATATTCTCCCTATTGGGATTTTCGGGTCTAATCTCGGTTGGTGGAATCTGCAAGATCGTCGCGAATGTCAGAAAGTCCGACATCGTTCATATAAGCTACGCCCGCGAAATTATACCGCTGCTCGCAGCCGTTGTAGCGATCCTGTTTGGCAAAAGAATAATTATCCAACCGCATGGCATGATGACTGCTCGAAAGAGTTACATTAACTCGCTAGTGGATATCGTAGCGCTGCCAGTATTGCGGCGTGCTGATTCTATCATCTCACTAACGAAACGGGAAACATCCGATATCCGAGAACTGACAGGCGTCGGGGAAAATATGTGCTTCGAACTCGGCAATCCTTTACCGACCGGACTAAGCATTAAAATGAACGCATGTGAAGGCCGTGGTGTCCAAGCCCTGTTCTTGAGCCGACTTCACCCGAGAAAACGCCTGCGCGATTTTATCGGAGCCGCACAGATTGCGGCCGCGAACGGGTGGGTGGATCAATATCGAGTGGTGGGACCCGATGAGGGGGACCTGAACCAGATTGAACAAGCAGCATGCAGAAACTTACATTATGAAGGCGCCATAGGGGGTGACAAAGTTGCAGATCGTGTTGACCAATGTGATGTTTTCGTGATGGTCTCTGAAAACGAACCCTGGGGGAACGTACTGGCCACCGCGTTAGCGCTTGGCAAACCAGTTGTGGTGACTAAGTCTTCAGCAATCGCGTCTTCAGTTTCCTCGTTCAATGCAGGAATCGTGGTGGACGACAGAAATCCGGCCGCGGTAGCCGATGCGGTACATCGGATACTCAGCGACACCGCTCTTTACTCGAAATTAGCTTTTGGTGCAAACCGGTATTCGTCCGAGCATCTGCTTCCCGAAGCGCAACAGAAGAATTTGCTACGCGCCTACGCTAGGGTCGGCAAGATGTTATGACGGCCAAGCACCGTGTTCGACCAAAGAAACGCGGCGAGTTCGGGACCCTGCGCAAAAGCCTTGGAGCAAGGCTATTTACGTTTCCAGTGACCGCCATCAGCGGGGTGGGATCCACATACTTATTGGTTTCGCACTACGGCGCGATATCTTTCGGCGCGATATCGTTACTCGCTACATTGTTCTTACTTATCCCGTTCACCGATTTCGGAATGGGTGCGCCGATCATGAGCGGAGTTGCAGACCCAACCAAAACCCTAGTCAGTAAGGCGCAACTCGTTGCTAGGGTTTTCTGGTTTCTTATTTTTTCAAGTCTTGTATTGGTGGCATTGGTAACGACCTTAAGCAGATTCGTATCATGGTCAGCCATTTTAGGGAACGAGCACCTTAACAGATCACAATTCGATCATGCATTTGTGGCCGTCGTTGCGATATTCGTTATCTCAATTCCGTTTGGGATCGGATCCAGAATATTGATCGGAATCGGACTAAATCATGTAGCAATTGCAATTGCCGGTCTTAGTAGTCTAGTTAATCTGGCGTGTACCTACGTTTTCGTAAATACTCAAATAAGTCCTCCGTATGCGGCCATTGCGCCGTCATTGGGAATCTTATTCTCTGCAATAGTGGGGTTTGTCATCGCGCTCAACAGACTTCAGATGCATCCGAGGTTGCTCCTGATTCCTGGAAAGTTGAGAATACGAGAACTTTTCAAAACCTCTGGACCGATGTTCATTGTTATGCTAATGATTCCTGTAGCATTTCAGTCTCATCGTATATTGATATCGAGATATGCGGATCCAATCGATTTGTCCGTTTATAGCATCGCTATGCAAATATACGTTCCCATCTGGTCGCTGGTTTCTACGTCGGCGGTAGCGTTATGGCCAATCTTTGCGAATAAGCGGCAAGCAAGAATGGATACTGCCAAACTTTATCGAAAAGCCTTAGCATTGTTCACGCTTGGTGGGGTACTTATTTCGTGCGCAATTATTCTAATCGGTCCGGTATTTGCTGCTGTAGTTTCTGATGCATCGATAGAGTTGAGCACTTCAATTCTAATTGCGCTGGGTTTTTTGTTGATCGTGCAGTGTGTTCAGCAGGTTCCAGGTATGTTCTTGACTTCAGAAGTCGGTCTTGCATTCCAAGCTCGAAGTGTAGTTGTGATGTGCGTGGTGGCAATAGTTCTCGGCATCTATCTTACGAAAAATTTCGGAGCGATTGGACCGCTCCTTGCAACAGCATGTGCGGTGCTGTGCTGTCAAGTGATACCCGGCCTTTGGAAGTCGAGGTCGATGCATGACGATGGGCAAATGCAAGACGAAGGTTCTTTTCTAGCGAAAGAATCATCGTAGAAATCTGGTAATCAAACGGTTTTAGTTTCCTCAGAACACTATTGTAGAAGTATTCAAGAACAGGATTGGAGTAAGCCTTGCGATATAGCAATCCCGCAAAAACCGTCGCCCTGACCATTGTTACAGTCTGCTATGAAGATCCTGACGGTGTCGCGGAGACTTTAGCTTCAATACAGCGGCAAGTTGGATATGAAATGCCGATTGAGATCATCGTCATTGACGGATCTTTAGACGAGAGGACCAGACTGAATTTTCTTGAATTTGCAGATCGCTGGCCGTCGCAAATGGCAACCTTGATCAGCGAATCGGATGATGGTGTCTACGATGCGATGAACAAGGGTACCGAGGCAGCTGCAGGGAGGTATGTTCAATACTTGAATAGCGGTGATTCTCTTCTCGATTCGGGTGCTTTCGCAAGGTTGGAGAACGAGTTCGCCAGATCGCCTGAATGGATTGTTAGTGGGGCGATGCATGCAATGGGGACAGGGATACCGCAGCGTCCTATCCGAAATATTCCGCATCGTAGACTTCGTCATATCTTTGGTATACAGCCACATTGCCATCAAGCTTGTTGGTTTAGAACGGACCTAGTCAGGATGTTGGGAGGATACGATCCGACCTTTGGATTTGTAGCGGACTTCGATTTGGTTGCGCGATTTAGTGAAATTAATTCGCCCCTGCAGATTTCGAATTTTCTGGTGCTATACGAAGGTGGTGGTATATCCGCAAATAATGGACTGGAGATTCCCGATAGGATTGCAAAGGTTCGACAAATTCGACTTTATGGCGATTTGCCATTACTCATTTCAATAGACAGGATGTTTGTTCGCATGCAGAAATCAAAGCGGTCATCAATTTCCACTTTGAAGGGCAGGATTACACGCACGAGGAATTTGTTTCGATGACCAAGTTTTCTGCAAAACTCATGATTTTTGATCCAAACTCAGTTAATCCGTATGGTGCGGAACTTGCACGAGTTCTGAGTTCAAAAGAAACGGACGTAACCCTATATTCGGCGGGTGTTGGCGGCAAGTACTATTCTCCGACTATTTCATTGCATCTCAACCGGCCGCCCGGATTGATTGGTTTGATAAGTTGGGGGTTGAATCGTCTTCTTGCCCCACTGAAATTCGCAGTGGCGTCTTTGCTAAGCCGGAATTCGATTTGCATCTTGGTTTGGATACGGGACCCCTGGCAGGCGTTGGTAATGTTGGGATTATCGAAGTTCCGATCTGTGTATTGGATCGATCACAATCCTGTCGGTACTCGGATGCAATCGGGACCCACTGGGATAAGTGGGCTCTTACGTAAAAATGTCAAGGCATCACCCGTTCATTCAGAGGTTCTCGATGGCGGGAAGGAACCAACCATTTCGCATCCCTCATATCGAGGTATGGTGTCGTCGGTTAGGGAGGATGCGCATTCACTTCTCTCTGGCGAATCGGGACGGGCACAATTCGCATATATCGGCGCGCTGCGCCCCGATAAGGGCGCGGATGTGCTCGTTGAGGTGTGTCGTCTATTTTCTCGGCCTTATCATCTGACTTTGGTTGGTTGTAGCGAGGTTCCGGAAGATCTTTGGATTGCGGTACAAGAAAGTGCCGTAGGGACGGTTGAGGCCGTCCATTTTCCGGTTTCGGATAGTGATTTAGTTAGTCATATAAGTAGGGCCGATTTGATTCTCGCTCCATATATTGAACCTACTCAGAGCGGATCGCTTATTCTTGCTCTAACGGTCGGTGCGACTGCGATTGCGTTTGAGGGGGGAGCGATCGGCGAGTTGCTCCCAGATCGGCAGCTAATAGGGCGGGGGGACAGTGCGGAGTTCGCCAAACGGGCGTTCGAGGTATTAGACCAAGGCGGCTCCAGTTGGCGTGTCTCAGCTGTACAGTTGGACGCTGACTGTTGGCGTTCGTGGTTGAAAATTTTAGACCAGTAAAGTTGCGGTGGCATCGCTTACGAGTGGAGGAGCAGTTGAACAATCTATTATATGGCCTCGCGGGTATCGTGGCGTTTGCCATGATCGCCTCGTCGCTTCGAGTTTCGTTGTCGTTGAAGGAATTTGATCTCACCGCCGTGACAGTCGGTGCAGTCGTAATCCTTCCGAATCTTACTACAACCGTTGCGGTGTTTACCGGAGGCCGCATTATCGAGGCCGATGTTAATTTTAATCGAGTCGTTACTTATGAAGGAATGTCGGCTTCAGTCAATCAGATTGCGTCACCGTTGCTTGCTATTTTTCTAATTGCCGTAGTGGGTTATCGCTCGATGCGGCTAAAGCAGTTTAGAATCAGCGGACTAATTTATGTGTCGATAATTATGCTCAGTGCACTTCTTTCATTTAGGGTAATGCCGGGGGCGCAGTTGACGCTAATATTTGTTGCGTTGGCGGCTGCTACCCTAAGGGGTGGGAACACGGCAGCGGTTGGTGCTGGATACGCTGTTTCTATGCTTACTGCACTTAGTTTTATCGGTGCTTTTGTTGCTCCAAGTGATGCATATATTCCGTGTGATGCGAGGAAGTGTGGCGTGACAGGAGTCCTTTTCTCGGGCATCGGGGACAATCAGAATTCGTTCGGACTGCTCATGGCTCTTGGAGTTCCATTCGTATATTTAGGTCTTCGAAAGTGGAACAGAACGCTTAGCGCATTTACGGTATTGCTTGCCTTGGCGAGTGGAGACCGTACGGCGCAGATTGCTGCACTGGTTACATATCTTGTCCTCGTTGCGTGTGATGCGAGACCGGCGGGGCTTGGGCGGTTCCCGCGATTGCCGATTCTTATTTCGGGCACAGGTATTTCGCTTATGGTAATTTTGCCGCTGGTAGGCTTAAAAGGCGAAAGTCTTACGGGAAGACCATATTATTGGGCCCTTGCGCTAGCTCGATTCGAGGATAGTGGTCTTCGCGGTTACGGTACGGATGGCTGGCGTAGTTTGGTCGGTGCAGGTGTGATACCACTGCAAGCAGGATATTCTACGCATAATCAGTTCGTCGAAGCATTATTCTTTGGTGGATTAATTGGTGCTGTTCTTTTCGGTGTCTTGGTATGTTGTATCGTAAAGAACGCAGTAAATTTGCCGCTGCTATCGATAGCTGCCATTCCTGTTATTGTCTGCGGTATCACGGAGCGGCCATGGTCTCTGGATAGGATTGATTGGATGAGTTGGTCATTTGTCGCTTTAGTCCTTCTTGCCCATCCAATTGGAGGCAGTTCGGATTCTGTCGAAGACAAATCGTCTGGGGGGACCATAGACACGATGTCTAGTCGTTCAAATAGTGAGCGCGAAGGATATGATGCTGCTGCTCGACGTCGATTCCGCTTGGGCGGAAAATCTGGGGGGCTTCCGTAATGGGGCAGACTTGGCGCCGTTGATATGTGTCGAGCATCGACTATCCGCTTATTGGTCACTGGAGGTTAAAAGTTTGTGAAGATGATTAGTTTGATCAAAAAGTCTCGTGTTGCGAAGCCGTTGTTGCTCGCTAGGGTCGGATTTTCGCTGCTCCTTGCAAAGTATATTGGCCGTATTCCAAGTAAGAAAGTCCGTCAGTTTGGTGCGGCGAAAATTTTGCGTGTAGAAATTTCACCCTCTGCCCATCTTTACCAGTGGCGAGAGATTCGAAACCCTCGCATGATTGTGATCGATAGAGGTAGCATTATCGGAACTGACTCAATACTCGATGGTCGACTTGGAATTCATATTGGTGAGGATGTCAATATTTCAAGCGAGGTAGCGCTGTGGACGCTCCAACATGATCCACAAAGTCCGATTTTCGCCACAAAAGGTGGTCCAATATATGTTGGTAATCGAGCGTGGATAAGTTTTCGGGCGACTATCTTGCCTGGTGTCACTGTAGGAGAAGGTGCTGTAATCGCGGCGGGATCCGTTGTCACCAAGGATGTTCCTCCGTATAGCATAGTTGGTGGCATACCGGCGAAGGTCATTGGGAAACGTAATCGCGATCTAACCTATAGTTGGGAAAACTCCTCCGCTGACGCTGCTTGGTTTATTTGAGCGTTGTTTATTTGAATTTTGCAAGATATATTACGCCTGATGATCATCTATTGTGGGATTTAGTCTGGAAATCTGGTTCGGGACGAGTGGAGTAGTGTATGAGTTCTGGTGTAGGTCAACGTGAATTGATTAATTTCAGGGGCGAAGGGTACGACAAGGGGCGCAGCAGGATCGTGCAAGCACTTTGGCTGGCGGTTTCATCTTGCATCGTGACGAAGTGGTGGTGCCCGAATCGGTTGCGCGTGCAATTGCTTCGTTGGTTTGGGGGGAAGATTGGAAATGATGTGATTATCCGGAGTGATGTAACAGTTCACTGGCCATGGAAGCTTACGGTTGGAGACTCAAGTTGGATCGGACAGAAGTCGTGGTTACTGAACTTGGAACCTATCGAGATTGGCAATGATGTTTGCATCTCGCAGGGCGCCTTGCTCTGTACGGGAAGTCATGATCGATTTTCGCCGAGTTTCGAGTTCGATAATGCTCCCATTCGGATAGAAGATGGTGCGTGGATTGCTGCTCGCGCCGTTGTCCTTCGTGGAGTTACTGTGGGCGCCGGCACTACTATCGGTGCGGGTGTTGTGTTGGCGCGGTCGGTTGGTTCGGGGCGGATCGTTCGACCACTGAGAAATGTGGTCGATTGACGAGTTGACGTGGTCGAGAAAGATGCTCGAAAAAGGCGGTTTGCGTCAACGCACGCTTGCGGAACCTCGCGATCTCGTTGTCCATCCCTGGGCGGATCCGTGCGGCCTGGGATTTCGAGATGCTCGAGGTGGCCTCCATACGACGACTTTTTGGGGGCCACGGACTGGTGGTCGTAAAACAAGCGCGCCGGCACGCGGGTTTATGCGAGTGCGGCGGTGCGGTTCTGTGCCGATATGGGTCCGTCGGGCTCGATGCTCGGTATTCCTTCGCGAACCCCCACATCGATGAGGCTTGGACCTTCCAACGAAACAATCTTTCCGGCGATTCGCAGGGCATCCGTGGCGATATCGCCGAATGCGTCACCGGTTCGAAGACTGTGAAGGGATCTGTCGACGGACTGAGTTTGGCTTCGATTTGGACACTGTGACCTCTTACGGATCACTCTGCCTTAACATGTCATAAAGATGGTTGGTCGGAGGGGTACACCTCATGCGGATCATGCCACTAATATCTGTGCCCGTGCCGATTAACTGTGCAACTGAAAGAGGCTTATGACAGTGGGTCTCGCGCTTTCTGCTTGAGTCGGGTGTTTTCCGGCTCTTCCGGATCCGGAGTGCATGAGTCCGATCCGGCAGTGATCCGATGAGGCACAAGATGTAGTGGCGTGAAAGCGGGTCCTGGGGTGTGAGGATGAAGGTTCTTGACGCCTGATCCCCTCGCCGCCCAGAACCCAACTTGCAGCCTACCGAGCTTGTCGCCGATACCATCTGCCGAACCGTCGAACTCGGTGTCACCATCACCGGCGCCGCCATCGGCGAGGCCTTCACCCACATCGAATGCCGACCGGTTGTCGAAGATCCGATGTGCCCGTCCTGCGGTCATTGCGGCAAGCTCCGCGACCACGTCACCCGCACCCTCACCGACCTGCCTGTCGTCGGGCATCCCACCCGACTGCAGGTGCGGCTACCGAGGTTCGTCTGCGAGCAGGACAGCTGTGCGGTATCGGTGTTCCGCCAGCGCATAGACCGGGTCGCTGCTCCGAAAGCCTCCACTACCCGCCGCACCGCCCGCTGGATTCTCCATTGCCTGGCGGTCGAGAAAATGTCCGTCTCCGCGGTGGCGAAGGTACTGGGAGTGAGTTGGGACGTGGTCAACTCCCTCGCCCTGTCCACAGTGCACAACCTCGTTCACGCCCAGCCCGGGCATCTGGACAAGGTCCGAGTCCTCGGGGTGGACGAGCATAAATGGAAACATGTTCGCGGACAGGGTGATCCGAGTTTCGTAACTGTCATCGTCGATCTGACCCCGGTCATCGACGGGGCCGGCCCCGCCAGGCTGCTCGATATGGTTGCGGGTCGTTCCGCCGCTGCGCTCAGGACTCAGGACATGGCTCGGCGCGCGCGATCAGGCGTTTCGGGATCGGGTGAAGATCGTGTCGATGGACGGATTCACTGGCTACCACCGCGCCGCGAAGGACGTATTACCGCAGGCACGGACGGTGATGGATCCCTTCCACGTAGTGCACTTGGCTGCGGAAAAGTTGACCGTGTGCCGGCAGCGGATTCAGCAGGTCACACTCGGGCATCGCGGCCGCTCCGGTGACCCGCTCTACGGCATCAAAAGGGTTCTGCTCACCCGCAAGGTATTGCGCACCGACAAGCAGAAAGCGCGGCTCGAGGCTGTGTTCGCCGACGAACAGCACATCGACGTCGAAGTCACAGAACATCTCTACCAGGACCTGGTCGCAGCCTATTCCGACCCGGACAAGCGAACCGGGAAACTCACCATGTTCAAAACGCTCAAACGCATCAAATCCGGTGTACCGGCAGAGCTTGCGGAGTTGGCTCAGCTCGGTCGTAGTCTCTGGAAACGGAGGAAGGAGATCCTGGCATATTTCGATACCGGGGCCTCAAACGGTCCGGTCGAGGCGATCAACGGTCGGCTCGAACACCTTCGTGGTATTGCACTCGGATTCCGAAATCTCGACCACTACATCTTGCGGTCACTGATCCATTCCGGTCAGCTCCGGGAACGCATCAACGCACTCTAGAAACGGAAGAGCCAAGTAACCTTTGTTTTTAAAAGTGGGACCGGCGAATTACGTTCCAGTCCATATTCGGTGGGGCCGCTCAAGTTCCTTTTGCATTGAGCGCTTGGTAGATCGACTCACCCGAGCATTTGAGTGCAAATCGTGAACCGATCGACTAGCTGTATGAGGCACGGACGTTAGCTACGATCAGGACGAGATCGCTCGCGAAGAGAACTACGATTGTTGTCGGGGGCAAGGTTCGTTGATTGCTCGCGGAGCTCGCTTCGGGGGTGTCGGTGCTGACGATGTGCCTGCTTGGTCCCGTTTCTCAGAAACCCCGGGCCAGTGTCGAGGTTCGGAGAATGTCTCGGCGGCAGCATTCGAGAAAGGTTCTCGGGAGGTAGTCGAAACTGTTGCGGTAATAGTTGGGGCGACTTCTGCCACTGCTTCAGGCCTGGTGTTCGCCCTAAACCTCGCGAGATTTTCCGATGAAACCAACTCTGGGGATCGAGGGCCAGATTTGCTGGTCCGCCGCAGTGTCTCTACTCCACACGTCGCAGCGTTGGTAACCCGGCCGACCTCGTTGCCACGTTGCGATGCGGTGATGACCGCGAATCAGTGATTTTCGTGCATCCACGCCGCGCTCTGTAGCGCGAATCAAGGATCAACGCGGTGATTGCCTACGTCTCGTCCCGGGCGGCAAAGCGGACTTGACGGCGGCTGCGCTGTGATCTGTTCGCGGGCGGCGAAGGAGACACCCGTATCGCGTCTCGTGGTCTTGCGGGCGTGGTCGGCGCAGTCGATTGATATTGAGAGGTAAGTGTACCCTGACAGTCTGGCGGACCCGACATTCGCGGATTCGGCGTCTAAACGGCCCAAGAACGCAGTCGGCCCGCATAGAACTCGATTTTCGAGGATTACGATAGCGATTTGTTCTCCCGGTCGATGTGTGCGCCGCGTGCGAGGCCCGGTCAGTCCGTTCGGGTTCGCCGGGGACGTGCTAGATCAGGGAAACGGTTAGAACTGCCAGAACGCCTCGCACGCGAGGCCGGTTCGTTGACGCTCTCGTAACGAATTTTGGGGTATCCCTCTTGTCCGACCGGAATACCAGGCCGGCACCCGCGGAAGACAACAATTGCCGCCAACAGGAACCAGCATCGCACCCGGTTGGTCGCCGACGTCCGCGCCGGACACGAGGAACAAACCGTCACTGTTCCGAGAAAGGCAGGTGCCGAGATCGTTTAACCGAAATCATTCGGCTCATTCAGGCCATTTTCGGCAACGCGAACAATCAGTGACGGCGTGGAGAGGTTGTTTGATGATCGCGCTCTTTCCCAGGTCCCGCGCACGAAACTTGCTTGAGGTCGGTGACGAGAGAGCATTCGGCTCAGCCGCTTGCCCCCGGCCGCCTACGCTGGGATCGCACCCGTCACCCACCGCAAAGGGACTTTGATTCGCGGGGAGCACCCCGCACTATCGGGTACTCGGAAACTCAAGCGCGCCTTGCTGCTCTCGGCGCTCGCTGCGTTGCGCGACACCGTCAGCCGCACCTACTACGACCGCACACGAGTCGGAGGAAGGGAGCGGAACGGCGCGCTCTGCACGTTTCGTCATGAGCCAATCGATGTGGATGACCGATTTGAGTTCGTGACCGCGGGGTAGCGGCAGTGCCTCGCACGTCGAGATTCGCGTTAGCACGTTGGCACGTCGACGGTTGTAGTCGGTTCGTCTACTAGTGGTTGGATCGGCACTCGCGCTTCACCTGCAGAAGTAGGTTCGATGAGTTTGAAAACCACATTGGTTGTTTCTCCGCGCGGCACTTCCGCCAGAGTCATGAAAACCGGACGATTCTGTTCCTTGCCGCTGATGGCGAAGGCTATTCTTCCATCGATCGCGACACTTTCGAGCTTCGCTCCCTGAGTTGAGAGCAGGGACACTGCAGCCACGTTAGTAGCTTGGGGAAGGTTCTTCGGATTTACGACCATTCCGTCGACGTAGTCGGGAAGATTGCTCTGCGGGGTGTTATTGGTGAGGCTGACTGTCACCGTCGAGCTTCGAGTTGCCGCTTCACAACTTCCGGCAGAATAGTTGATCGAGCGAGTGAGGTAATAATCAAGTTTGTTTCCGGCTTGATTGTTGATCACTACGTTCGCGTAGGGTGCTGCGTCGTCAGGGACTGTATGCCCCAAAGGCGTTGAAGCTATGATCTTCTGCTCGTCGGGATGTGAGCTCCACACGGCAATACGTTCTTCGGACACTGCTTTGCCCACGGCTTCGAGTAGCGCGCTGGGGGAAGTGATCTTCCCGGTCATCTTTTGGACTACGCTAGCCGCAATCGTTTGGAGGTACTGTTTGCGCGCATTGTTGTCTTCTGCGAATCGTGTGTATGCCGTGGACTCGGTGAGTTCTACGACGTTGTCGGCTGACACCACTTCGCCGTCCGGCATGGTGATTGGCCCCATCACACCGAGTATGTAGCTCAAGGCAATCGGGTCGATCGCGATGGCTCCGTCGACCATTTCCCCATTCGATTCTTGCGACCAGAGTGATTGCCAGATTTGGGCGGCGTAGGGGAAGTGCGAACTGAGGTTGCTGTTGCGGACGTCAGTGGTAGGTCGGCTCGCCCCGTAAAGATTGGCGAAGTCGGGACCAAGGTCTATCGGTGCTTTGTCCATACTGAGTTCGGAGTTACGGCTCAGCGACGCGATGCGTGCAGTTCCGTCTTGGACGTGGATGATGCCGTAGCCGCCCAGAAGACCGCCGGTGCCGCGAGCCTCGGCGTTTGTTTGGAATCCGATGAAGTAGTTGCGCGGGCCGTCAGCTCCGAGCATCGACGGCACTAGGTACGAGGCGGTTGCGGTGTTGTCGAGAAGATTTGCCAGGTCGGCTGTTTGGTCGATGAGGGTGATTCGCGCATCGTTTACGGCGCCGACAAGTGCGGCTTCCTGTATGGCATCAGCCTGGGCGGCTAAGTGTTTGGCAGCTTTTGCTGTCTGCTCGAGCGCGGGAGCGGCATCTCGTAATGGTTCGAGGGCAATTCGTCCGCCGGACTGTATTAATTCGTCGGGTGCCAGGGCTGTTCCGGCGTCGACGGCTGGTAGTAGAACATCCTGTGTCAAGCCGCGCACGACGTCTGACATCTGCTTCGTTGTTTCGAGAGGGCTACCGATAAACGGTATGGGGGAAAGGATGTTCCACGGTAGTGAATGGGTACCGGAGCGCGCCAGTGTTGCGTATTTGTCCGCATCGGCGGCCGAGCGTTTTGCCTCTTCTGTCTTTCCCGTCAGTAGCGCGTTTTTGGCAGCCTGGGCGTGATCGCGGGCCGCTTCGAGGTTGTCCTTGACCTGAAATGCGCTGTATCCCATCCATGCGGTGAAAGCTGCGATAACCAGTGCCGCAATGCCTAATCCGGTTGCGATGTTGCGTCGACGATGGGTGTTTCCGTCTCTTCGGCGGCGGCGTACTCGGATTGGCGTGGAAGCCATCGATTCCGTTGCACTAATTTCGTCGGGGGACTTAGGTCCTGGTGTGGGGCTAGACATTGCGAAGCGCTCCTGATTTTCGAGGTGGTGAGAGGCTACCGCCAGGGCAGGGGGGTGCACCCCAGATGGTGGGGAGGCCCGCCGCACAGTAATGTGCGACGAGGCCGTAGGTGATGCGCGTTCACAGCGATTCACCGGATCTGCCGGCAATCTTTCGGAAATAACCGGGTCGATAAAGTGAGGGGATAGATTTTGAACCCATTCCCGCTCTCTCGCGCGCAACAAGCGTTGTGGCTCGCCCAACAGGTGAGTCCGTCGATCCCATTCGTTGTAGCACAATATGTGGAAATTCGCGGCTACGTTGATCTGTCCGTGCTAATCGAAGCGACAGATCGCGGAAGCCGGGAGATCGAGTCTGCTTTCGTACGTTTGATCCAGACGGACGCAACTCCGCTCCAAACGGTCGACCCGTCCATCTCAGATGCACTTGGGTATGTCGACTTGCGAGGAAGCGAGAACCCAGTTCAAGATGCCCACCGTTGGATGACGCAGCGGTACTCGCATCCGCTCGATGTGATGGTCGATCGCCTGATCGCCTCAACGCTGTTGCACGTGAACGAAAATCACTATTTTTGGTACTCGCATGCCCACCATCTCGTGCTCGACGGGCATGGGGCAATGACTCTGATGAATCGGGTGGCATCGTGGTACACCCACATGCTCGAAGATACGAAGCCAGCGCCACTGCAAGCCCTCGGACTGCAAGCACTGTACGAGCTGGACATGTCCTATCGTTCATCCTCCCGATTCGAAACAGACCGGCGATACTGGGCTGCGCTCACTACTGATATGCCCGAACCTGTGCGTTTGACCGAACGGCGCGCGTCGCCGTCAATGCCGCAACGCATGGTGACCCGAACGATGGATCCGGCACTCACTCTACGGATCGCGGTCGTCTCCAAAACGTGGAACACGAGCGAAGTCCCGGTGATCGCCGGCGCCTACGCCTTGTACCTGGCGCGGATGACCGGAGCCACGGAAGTCGCTTTGAGCTTGCCCATTTCCGGGCGGACCACTGCAGCCATGCGACGTTCCGGTGGGATGCTCGCGAACATCGTGCCGCTTCGTGTCGCGATCGATCCCGAATCCACTCCGGCTGAACTCGTGAAGCAACTCTCCACACAGCTGACCGGAGCGCTACGGCATCAGCGCTTCCGCTACGAAGACATGCACATCCACGGAGAGCATGATGGAACCCGCGATTCGGCGGGGCCGGCAGTGAACATCATGATGTTTCACGAAACGATTCGGCTGGGCGAGATAGTGGGAGAATTTCACCTACTGACCTCAGGCCCGATCGACGACTTGTTCTTCAGCATCTATCCCTCGGTCGCCGGCACCGAGCTGCGATTGGGGTTCGAAGCGAACCCCGCCCTCTACACCGCACGCGATCTGGACCTTCACTGCCGCCAATTCGAGCGCACACTCGACCAATTCGTGACCGTGCCGCCGGAGACCACCGTCGGGCAGATCGAGGTGCTCACCACCGACGAGCGCCGGCTACTGGTACCCAGCGCAGGGTTGCCGGCACGCGAGCCGGCAACGCTCCCAACGATTCTGTCCATGGGGGCGCACGTCGGCGGGGTCAGGAAAGTGGCTCTCCGAGCCACCGGACAAGAACTGACGTACGGCGAGCTCGGGAGCCGTGCGAACGTACTGTGCGCCAGGTTGGTGGACCACGGTATCGGTCCGGGCGACGTGGTGGCGATCCTCGCCCCACGTTCGGTGCAATCGGTGATCGCATTTCATGCCGTAGTCCGCTCCGGTGCTGCGCTGTTGTTCGTGGATCCCGAGTATCCGGCCGAGCGCATCGAATTCATGCTGACCGATGCTCGCGTGAGGGTTGCCCTCACATCACGAGCAATTCGACTGCCTGCATGTGTCGAGCAGGTCGGTATTGCCGACAGCGATCTCACTGAGGCGGGGGAGCGGGAGTTACCCGGACCGCGAGCTCCTTCCCTCGACGACGTCGCTTACGTGGTGTACACCTCGGGGTCGACCGGACAACCGAAAGGCGTTGCAGTTACCCATCGGGGTGCCGCGACACTGCTGAACGCTCATGTCCGGAGCTTGGAGGTCGACGTATCAGCCCGGATCGCTCACATGGCCGCGACGTCTTTTGACGTTGCAATGATGGAACTCCTTCTGGCACATGGGAGCGGCGCAACCGCAGTGGTGGTGCCGCCCGGGCTGGTCGGCGGGATAGACCTGGCGGACTTCCTGCGCGTAGAACAGGTAACCCACCTGCTTGCCACTCCGGCTGTGCCTTCATCGATGACTCCAAGTTCGCTGCCAGAATTACGCACACTCAACGTCGGTGGCGAATCACCGTCCCCTGACCTGATCGCGCAATGGTCACAGCACGTCAGAGTCGTCAATTCGTACGGCCCTACCGAGGCGACCGTCACCGCAGTGATGAGTGAACCGCTGAAACCGGGCCGACGCATCACCCTGGGTCGGCCGATCGACGGCGTTTCGACCGTCGTGCTCGATTCTCGACTGCAACCGAGTCCGATCGGCGCCACAGGTGAGCTGTACTTGATGGGCGCAGGATTGGCACGCGGGTACATGCGCCGAATGGCTCTCACCGCCGAGCGATTTGTTGCTGCACCGTTCGGCGGCCCGGCGAACCGCATGTACCGCACCGGGGACCTGGTGCGTTGGACGGTCGACAGGCAACTCGAATTTGTGGGACGAGCAGACCACCAGGTCAAGATCCGCGGTGTTCGTGTCGAACTGGGGGAAGTGGAAGCTGCTCTCGCGTCGGTCCCTGGTGTCGGATCGGCCCTCGCTGTAGTCGACGAGGGCAACATCGCAGCCTATGTCGTGCCGAGCTCAGGCCTGGCCGCCGACGATCTTGACACGATTCTGATCATGGAACACCTCACGCAGGTGCTGACCGCTGCGATGTTGCCGACCACCCTGGCCGTGCTCTCGAAATGGCCGGTGACTGCGCACGGCAAAATCGACCGTGATTCCTTACCCTCCCCTCGACCCATCACACCCGCTACGCGGCAATCCACCTTCGATCATCATGAAGATCTGGTCGCCACCGTCATGGCAGATGTACTTGGAATCCCAGCATTGACAGCGGACACCGACTTCTTTGCCGCAGGCGGAAACTCACTGGGAGCGGTGTATGTCGCAAACAGGCTCGCCGCTGCACTGAACACACGTGTCGGGGTCCGCGACGTCTTCGATGCGTCGACTCCGGCTCGGCTCTCACGCCGCATGCGTCGCCATGTCAACGAAACAGCACAACCGGAACCCGTGTCCGTCCCAGCTGACACCGCGGTGGAACCTTCACTGGCACAACAGCGAATCTGGCTACTCTCGCGCATCGCTCCAGAATCGTCTGCCTACAACATTGCCTTCGAGGTGACGTTCGACGGACCGTTGGACTCCACCGCTCTCGCTCAGGCATTTGCCGATATCGAGCACCGGCATGCCATCCTGCGGACGACATATCCGAGCGGTCCCTCCGGCACACCTCTGCAAAGTCTGGAACACGGTACGACAACTCTGGCGCCGGTACCGATCGAGGAATACGAGGGCCTGGCGGCGGACGCGGCCCGACGGGGGTTCGACGTGACCTCGGAGTTGCCCCTCAGATTGGTGCTCACGTCCTCCAGCGACCTCAAGCATCGACTGACGGTCGTCGCTCATCACATTGCAGTGGACGGACTTTCGTTCGCAACTGTCGTCGCCGACCTCGCCCAGGCCTATCATGCTCGTTCCCGAGGAACGACCCCCGGCTGGGCCACACGAGAGCTCGATTATCGCGACTTCTCGCTGTGGCAGCGGGCTGCGCTCGGCGATCCATCAGATGCAGGAAGTCTCGCTCACGAACAGTTGACATTCTGGGACAGTGCTTTACGCGCCTTGCCGGCGCATCTGGATCTACCCACCGACGGGAGACGTCGGCCCGGGGTAGAACCACCGGCGGGGTCCCTCCGATTCGAGATACCGGCAGACATTCACACGAAACTGACTACGATTGCGCGTCAACAGAATGCCACCCTCTTCATGGCGTTGCACGCGGTGCTCGCGATTATGCTCCACAAGATCACGGGTGCAGAAGATTTCGCTATCGGGACACCCACTTCCGGGCGTACGCACCCGGCCTTCGATTCCACAGTAGGCATGTTCGTCGGTACAGTCGCGCTCCGTACCCGCACCCGGCCAGCCGACACCTTCGTCGAATTTCTCGAGCAGGTGCGAGAAGTCGACCTCGCCGCCATGTCCCACGCGGACGTACCTTTCGACTGGGTAGTCGATCGAGTGGCGCCACACCGAGGTCACAGCAGGAATCCGCTCTTTCGTGTGATGCTTGCTCTCGATGTAGTCGATCCCGACATCGGAGCCTCATTCGGTTCGCTCCACGCAAAGGGCGTAAGTATCGCGCTCGAGCACGCGCGATTCGATATCGAGATGACCGTTCGGGAGGATTTTCTCGCCAACGGAGCACCCGGAGGAATCGAAGGATCACTCCGCTACGCCAGTGATCTGTTCGGTGATGAGACAGCGTCGAACTGGATGGAACGGCTACTGCGCGTATGCGAAGCGGTCACCACCGACCCACACATCACTCTTCGGGCTGTGGACGTACTGAGCAGTGAGGAACATACCGAAAACACCGAAAATGCCCATATCGAACCCGCACCCCGCCTCTCGGCACGGACGCCGATTGAACTGTTTTTGACGCAGGCCGCGGCACACCGCGACGCAATCGCCGTCAGCGCAGACGGAAACCACGTCACCTATGGCGAACTCGAACAGCGCTCGGCAGAGCTCGCCGGCGCGCTGGTCGAGCGCGGCGTCCGAGTCGGTGATCGGGTCGCGATTGCCGTACCGCGCTCGGCGGAGTTCGTGTTAGCAGTGCTCGCAGTCGTCCGGGCGGGCGGCGTCTATGTTCCGGTTGATCTCGCCTACCCCGACGCGCGAATCGAGCATCTGCTCTCCGACGCCGCACCGACACACCTTCTGTGCACCAAATCCGCTGTCTCACAGTTGGAACATTTCGGCTGCGATTTAGTCGATGTCGACGCGGTCGGTGATCCGGGCATTGCCCGGCGCCGCCGGGCAATGCCCGGGCAAGACGCGTACGTGATCTACACATCTGGCTCAACCGGCGCGCCCAAAGGCGTTGTAGTTTCCCACGCCAACATCGCTGCGCTTTTGGCGTCCACCGACCACATTTTCGACGTCGGAGCGAACGACGTGTGGACGATGTTCCACTCGGGTTCTTTCGACTTCTCGGTTTGGGAGATGTGGGGCGCGTTGGCAACCGGAGGGCGGTTGGTCCCGGTCGACCCGTATGTCGCTCGCTCCACTGTCGAATTCGTCGAGTTGGTGGTGCGCGAAGGAGTGACTGTTCTCAACCAGACCCCGTCAGCCTTCTACGTTCTCGCAGCGCACACCGACACTGTCGACCTTCCGGTGCGTCTGCTGATCTTCGGCGGCGAGCCTTTGGACCTTCATCCGGTCCGGCGATGGCTCGATCATCACCGGGACACGCGGGCAGTGAATATGTTCGGGATCACCGAAACAACGGTGCACGTCACGGCATTCGAGATCTGCGCTGGACACCAAGAAGAGGAGGTGTCTCCCGAGACGAACGCCGAATCGATGATCGGCTCGGCACTTCCAGGATTACGGACTTACGTACTGGATGCATCGTTGCGGCAGGTGCCGGAAGGCTCCATCGGTGAGCTGTATGTTGCCGGACCTCAAGTTTCCTCCGGGTATTCCGGTAAGCCGGCGTTGACCGCGACCAGGTTTGTTCCCGAACCCGGCTTCGCCGGTTCGGTGATGTATCGCAGTGGCGACCTTGTGCGTGCGAGGGACGCGGTACTGACCTTCATCGGCCGGGCCGACAGCCAGATCGAGCTTCGCGGATACCGAATCGAACCGGGGGAGATCGAGTCGGTATTACTGCGCCGACCCGAGGTCACACAGGCGGCTGTCGTTCTGCGTCATTTGCCTACCGGGCCGGCGCTCGTCGGTTACATAGCGCCCGACTTCGAAGTGGACGTCAAAGAGGTCGCCGCGGCTTTACACGACCAACTGCCTACGCACCTGATTCCTTCGCTGATCGTGTCGCTACCTACTTTGCCGACCACGACGCACGGCAAACTGGACCGAGATGGCCTGCCGGACCCAACTCCGCATCAACCGCCCACCCGCCTGCCACGTGATCCGATGGAAGAAGCAGTCGCGGCGGTATTCAGTGAACTCCTGCACCTCGAAACCGTTGATGTCACACGCAGCTTCTTCGACCAAGGCGGCAATTCTCTGATCGCAACGCGATTGGCTGTGCGCCTGAGCGAGGTCTTTGACATCGACATCGACGTGCGAGAGGTATTCGAGCACCCGACAGCAAACGAGCTCTCCGCGGGCATCGGAGCCCGAATCGGCCCCTCGGGAACGGGAAGCGGTCGCAACCGCATTCCGCTCGCGCGCGCCGGACACGATGCGGAACCGGTCTTGTCCCCGGCTCAACATCGCATGTGGATCCTCAACCAGTTCGACACCGCCGCAGCGGGATACAACATTCCCGTACTCCTACGCATCGAAGGAGACGTCAATACTGTCGCGTTGCGCGAAGCCACCGAAGACGTCGTCCTACGACATGAAACCCTCCGAACCATCTACCCGATCGGCGCAGACGGCGTACGCCAACTGGTGCTCGATCCACACCTGGTCGCTCCGACACTCCTACCCGTGCCGACCGACGCCGACTCGGTCATCGACAGGATCGCGGAACTGGTAGGGACGGGATTCGACGTCACCGTCGACCCTCCCCTTCGCGCCGAACTTTTCCACATCGACGACCGCACACACCTTCTGGCGCTGATAATCCACCACATCGCCGCAGACGCCTGGTCGATGGACGTCCTGATCCGAGATGCCCTCACCGCATACTCCGCCCGAGCGGCAGGCATCGCACCCATATGGACAACGCTGCCGATCCGCTACATCGATTACAGCATCTGGCAACGTGACTCAGGGGTGCCGGAGCACGTCTCAGAATACTGGTTACGGAACCTCGCGGATTTACCCGAACAAGTGACGTTGCCGCTCGACCACCCCCGACCGCTAACCGCGTCCGGTCGAGGCAGATCGCATCACGTCGACATCGACGACGACTTGCACACGATGATCGGTGCCCTTGCGCGAAACCACCGCGCCACCACGTTCATGGTGATGCACGCCGCGCTTGCTGTGCTCCTCTCTCGGTACACCGGCAGCTCCGACGTCCCGATCGGGACGGTGTCCGCAGGTCGATCCGACCCGCAGCTCGACGACCTCGTGGGAATGTTCGCCGGAACATTGGTCCTACGAACCGCAGTCGACCGAACAGCCTCGTTCGCCGATTTCCTCAGCCACGTTCACCAGCAAGACCTCGCCGCCTACGCCCACGCAAACATGCCTTTCGAGACGCTGGTCGAACTTTTGAACCCGACGCGATCCCCCTCGCATCATCCGCTGTTCCAGGTGGCGCTCTCTTTCCAGGCTGCACGCCCGACGACGTGGGAGCTACCGGGGCTGACCCTCGCCCCGATGACCGCGGAATTCGAACACGCGAACTTCGATCTGCAACTCAACATCACGGACACCGCCGACGGGCGACCGATGCGGTTGGAATTCGCCTACAACGCCGACCTGTTCGACGACGCGACCGTATGCGGCTTCGCCGAACGATACGTACGGGTACTCGAACAGGTCGCTAAGGACCCGGGAGCGCTTCTGGGCCGTATCGACCTCCTCGACGACGCCGAACGCTCGGCGCTGTTACCCGCCCGCAGTACCGGAAGTGCCGCAGGAACCAGCTTGGCGTCGATGCTCACCCGCGGGGTACAGATCGCGCCGGATGCGCTCGCGGTGCGCGGCCAAGGTGAGGAACTGACCTATCGTGACCTCGATCGTCGCTCGGACGACGTCGCTGCCGACTTGCGTGCTACTGGTGCCGGTCCGGAACGGTTCATTCCATGGACAGCCGACCGGACGGTGGACTCCATCATCCGACTGTGGGCGATTGCCAAGACCGGAGCAGCACCTGCCCTGGTCGACCCCGCGCACCCACCCGACCGCACCGCCGATGCCCTCAGCCCGGCTGGAGCCGGTGCATCCCTGCCCGAGGACCGAATCGTAGAGAAGGCGCGAGACGCCAGTGCGGCATACGTCGTATTCACCTCCGGCACCTCCGGCACCCCCAAAGCGGTCGTGGTCACCCATGCCGGCCTGGGGGCACTGGCGGCGGATCTGGCAACCCGCTACCACGCAGTTCCCGGCTCACGAGTCCTACACCGCGGTGCCCCCGGATTCGACATGACTCTCTTGGAAGTGCTGATCGCCGGATCGAGCGGGGCAACGCTGATATTGGCCTCGGATGTCGAGCTCGCCGGCCGTGCACTCACCACCTTGCTCGAACGCGAACACATCACGCATCTGTGCGTCACCCCCACAGTGATGAACACCATCGGCGACACCGACCTGCCCCACCTGGAAATGGTGATGTTCGGCGGAGAACGACTGAGCGCCGAACTGATAGAACGGTGGTCACCCGGACGCAGAGTAGTCAACGGGTACGGCCCGGCCGAAGCAACCATGTACACGGTTGCGACCGAACCACTGATCGCGGCCGCCCAAGACGTCCCGATCGGATACCCCATTCCCGGCGTCGACGCTCTCGTTCTCGACGACTACCTGGAACCTGTGCCGCCCGGCGTAACCGGAGAGTTGTATCTTGTCGGTGCCGCGCTGGCGCGCGGGTACGCCGAACACCCGGAGTGGACCGCTGAACGCTTCGTGGCAGCGACCGGCGGCACGAGAATGTATCGAACCGGCGATCTGGTCAGATGGAAGCACACCGACATAGGCCCTCGACTGCACTACCTCGGCCGCAATGACGCGCAATTGAAAATCAACGGCGTCCGAGTCGAACCCGCCGAAATCGAATCGGCGATCGCGGCGATCGTCGACATCGACTTTTGTGCCACAATCCTGCAACCCAACACCGCCGGGACGTCGATTCTGCTCACGTACGTGTGGTCTCACCGCGACACCCACCTCGACGGCGACAATCTACGCAGGAAATTGGCGGACGTGCTGCCCGCGTACATGGTTCCCGCAGCGGTCGTGGTCCTCGAAAGCGCTCCACCCGTCGTGAACGGAAAGTTGGACGCTCGAGCGCTGCCCGCCCCCGAGAAATCAGTGGTGTCCTTCGAACCCCCTCACACCGACATCGAGCGCACCGTGGCAGCGGCGTTCGCGGCAGTACTCGGAAACCACGAAATAGGGCGCGGCACACACTTTTTCGACCACGGCGGAAATTCGCTGCTAGCCACCCAGGTCAGCTCGCGTCTGAGAACAGACCTCCGACGGGCGATCTCACTGAAGCTGTTCTTCGCACACCCCACCGTGGCGGAACTGGCTGCGGCACTGGAAGAATCACCTCCCGAACCGGACATCACAACGATCGCCGCCCGAACCCGCCCGGAAGACATTCCACTCTCCCGTCAGCAGCACCGGATGTGGGTACTGAACACACTCGACACCAGCAGCAGTGCCTACAATTTGCCCCTCGCCGTGGATCTACGCGGACGACTCGACCGTGCCGCGCTCGAACACGCAGTCAACGAAGTGCTCGGAAGGCACGAAATCCTCCGAACAACGTACCCTCAGCGTCCACCAGTCCAGCGGATCCTTCCGGTACCGACGCTGACCCTCGAACCGCATCCCCTCGCCGACACTGCGCTGGACAGTGCTTTGCACGCATTCGCGTCCCACGGCTTCGACGTCAGCACACAACTACCAATTCGTGTCCGGTTGTTCATGCTCTCGGCGGACCACCACGTCCTGGCGGTGAACCTGCACCACATTGCCGCTGACGGAGGCTCACTGGTGCCACTCGTCCGCGACGTCCTGGCGGCATACGCCGCCTACCGCGACCGAACACTCCCTTTTTGGGATCCGCTGCCGATCCAGTACGCCGATTACGCCCTGTGGGACCACGAAAGCGAAACTGCCACGGAATCGGTACATCATTGGCAATCCGCGCTCTCCGAGGTCACCACGGTCTCGCCCTTGATTCCCGATCGCCGGGCCTTGGGTGGGCCGCGAGAGGCGGGCCGAGAGTCGTTTTCACTGTCCGCCCAGACGACGGAGGCCGTGGCGAAATGGGCTAGCCGTGCGCACGCAACGCCCTTCATGATCTATCACGCGGTGCTGTCTGCAGTTCTTTATCGGTTGAGCGGGACCCCCGACATCGTGATTGCCACCGCAGTCGATGCGCGGCGCTCGACTGCTCTGGACGGATTGATCGGAATGTTCGTCGACACCGTCCCGCTGCGAACGCATGTGTACGGAAACCTGACGATGGAACATCTCCTGGATCAAGTGCGCGATGCAGATCTGGCAGCGTTCGAGCACAGCGCTGTACCGGTCGAGGTCCTGAGCGCCATCCTCGGTGGCCGAGCACCGCAGGTCGCGCTCGCACTGCAAAACTTCACCGTTCCACACCTTGACTTCACTGACCTCACCGTCAACGTCGTTGAAATCGACACCGGCGCAGCGAAATTCGATATGCAAATCTCGCTGACCGAGAGAATGGACGGAGGCGCGGACGGCCTCGTCATCTACAGCCGTGAGTCATTCGAGGCCGCGACAGCGAGATCGGTCGCCGACCTGTTCACCGACGTCATGAGTCATGCGCTCGCCGATCCGTCGACGACGGTGGCCGACGCGACCACGATCTGTGCTCCCGCGTGGGCGTCGACGCCGGTGGATACTTCTCGAACTCTGGCCGAGATTCTCACGGCGACCGCAGCACGGTTTCCCCACAACATTGCAGTCAGCGATGGCACCCGGACGCTGAACTATCGTGAACTCGACGATGCCTCGAACATGGTGGCTCAAGAACTCGTTGCTGTGGGCGCCGGACCGGGCGCAGTACTGGAGATCAACGCAGTGCGGTCGATCGAGTACATCGTCCAGCTCTGGGGAATCACCAAAACCGGAGCAGCGTTCGCTCCGATCGCCCCTGATCTCCCGGACGTCCGTCGAGACCAGATGCGTACAGTCCTCCAACCCCTCAGTCCAGCCCCGGGCAGGCAGATTCCGGAGGCCATCGCCTACGTCATACACACGTCCGGTTCGACCGGCACCCCCAAAGCAGTCGCGGTGACGCATCAGGGCCTGGGCGCACTCACGGACGTGGCAGTCCATCGATACGGAATGCACTCGGATTCGATTGTCCTGCAGGGGTACAACCCCAGCTTCGACGCGGCCCTCCTCGAGATGATGCTCGCCTTCGGCTCGGGAGCAACACTGGTGATTGCGCCGACCGATGTGTACGGAGGTCGAGAACTCGAGAAGTTCGTCAACGAAAACTGTGTCACGCACTTGTTATCGACGCCAGCAGTGCTCGAGACGCTGGACCCGGACAATCTGCCACTACTCGAACTCATTGCAGTCGGTGGCGATGTTCTGTCGACTCGGACAGCACACAACTGGAGTCGCCGAACACGGATGCTCAACGCATACGGTCCGACGGAAAGTAGTGTCGTGGCCACCCTCGCGGAGATCGACGTGCGCTCGGAGACCGAAATCGGCATCGGCGCGCCCATCCTCGGCACTGGGGCCGAGGTACTCGATTACGGACTGCGACCGATTCCGTTCGGGGGAGTGGGGGAGCTCTATCTGAACGGCCCTGGACTCGCGATGGGGTATCTCGGAGATCCGGCGACGACTGCCAGCGCCTTCGTAGCGGCACCGGAGGGCGCGCGACGATATCGTACCGGGGATCTGGTGCACCGCAGATCGGACGGCGAACTCGGCTTCCTCGGCCGGACGGACCGTCAGGTCAAAGTTCGCGGCGTACGAATCGAACCGGCCGAAATCGAAGCCGTCCTGCGCGCACAACCTGACGTAAAAGCTGCTCGTGTGATTTTGGTCGACGACGTGATGACCGCATTCGTCGTCGGATCCGGTCCCGGGTACGACGAGAACGAACTCAAGCGTGAATTGATCGTGCAACTTCCCCGGTACCTCGTCCCGACACGCATCATCACACTGGCGGCCCTGCCTCTGACCACCAACGGGAAAGTGGACGTCGATGCATTGCGCACATACCTCGGAAACCGCACTGCAGAGATTGGACCACTCACACCCACCGAAGAACTCGTGACATCAGTGATGTCACATCATGTTCCGCACATTGTCGGTGTAAACCACGATTTCTTCGAATCGGGGGGAGACTCGCTGTCTGCCACGGCCGTCGCCAGCAGGTTGTCGGCAGCCTTCGGCCGCGAGGTACCCGTTCGTGAGGTGTTCGAGAATTCGACGCCGCGTGCGATGGCACGATGGCTCGATTCAGCTGACGAGGTTTCCGCCCGCCCACCCCTCGTCCCGCGCAAAAGTGGTGACCGTGTTCCGTTGGCTCCTGCTCAGCAACGGATATGGTTGACCGCGCAACTTCATCCCGACTCATCGGCATACCACCTCGTCTTCGCCGTTACCCTCGACGAGGACCTCGACCTCGACTCGTTAGCCGCGGCGGCCAACGATGTGCTGACACGACACCGCATTCTGCGCACCGTCTTCCCGTCCGACTCCGCCGGGCCACACCAGGTCGTGACCGACACGAAACCGGTCGAGTTCGATCCCATCATTGTCGACGACTTGCACCAGAGCGCAGCGATATTCGCCTCGTCCCCATTCCGGCTCGAGCGCGAGACGCCGGTGCGCGCGCAGGTGATGGTCGGTCCGACCGGCACTCGGGCCCTCGTACTGGTAGTGCACCACATCGCCCTCGACGGCGGTTCGATGGACGCGGTGCTCTCAGACCTCGGCACCGCACTGTCCGCGAGAGTCGTTGGACATCAACCCATGTGGGATCCGCTGCCCCTCGACTACCACGATTACAGCGCGTGGATGAGTGCGGTGCTCGGACGGCCGAACGATCCGACATCCCTGGCTCATCGCCAATTAGATTACTGGACAACCGTTCTCGCCGGTGCGGAAGATGCGCTCGCGCTTCCGGCCGATCGACCCCGGCCCGCAATCGCATCCCAACAAGGTGCTCTGGTCCACGACACCGTGGACGGGGATCTCTACGAGAGCCTCATGTTATTGGCCCGCTCACGCGGGGTCACCGTGTTCATGCTCATGCACAGCGTGCTCGCCGTTCTCCTCGCGCGCGAAAGCGCTACCGACGACGTAGTGGTCGGCACAGCGGTCAGTCTGCGCAATAGTCCGGATCTGCTGGGGATGGTCGGCATGATGGTCGGCACCGTCGCGCTTCGAACGACCATCGACCAGCGAATGCCGTTCTCCGAACTCCTCGATCACGTCAGAGACGTCGATCTGGGCGCGATGGCCCATGCAGACGTTTCCTTCGACGACGTGGTCGCACGGATTGCCCCGCCGCGCAGAACCAACGAGCAACCGCTCTTTACCGTGATGCTCGCCTATCAACGCACGAACACCCTGCACGACGTACCCGGAATCACTCCGCTCCGGCAGTCAGAGACGCAAGCGCCGGGCGAAGAGCGCGTTGCTGCAGACTACGATTTGACCTGGGACATCACCGATCTCGGAGATGCTCTACGCGTGCGATTGCTCTATGCCACCGACCTGTTCGAGTGCACAACCGCCGAACTCCTGACCCAACGATTCGCTCGCATACTGACGCACATCGTGGCCCACCCGCACACCGCCGTAGGAGACATCGATCTCCTCACCGCGATCGAACGGGCGAGCCTACCTCACCAGGGACGGCACTCCGTTCCCCCACGATCTCTGGCCGACATGTTCGAACATGCCGCCACCAATGCCCCCGAATCTGTAGCCCTCGAAGTCGACGGTCGGCATACGACCTACCGCGAACTGTTCAACCAGTCCACCCACTGCGCTCAGGAACTCGTGGACCGCGGCATCGGACCCGACGACGTCGTCGCGATCGCCACCGGACGAGGTCAACCATGGCTAGTGGCACTGTGGGCCGTAGCCAGAGCGGGCGCCGCCTGGGTGCCCCTGGATCTGAGTCAGCCGCGCGACCGACTCGAGTGGATCGTCACCGACTCACGCGCGACGGTCGGACTCTCGGGGGACACCGCGAACCCCGACCTTCCCTCGCAGCTGGACTGGATACCCGTCGTTCCGGTCGGACTAACCGCCACGACGCTGACGGGTGCACGAACGGCGAGCCCTGACAGCCTCGCCTACGTCATCTACACCTCCGGATCCACCGGCGCACCCAAAGGCGTTGCAGTATCCCATCGTGGGCTGGCGAACATTTGTGCAACTCACCTCGCGACGCCGGATCCCGACACCGGCACGCGTGTACTCCAGCTGGCGTCGCCCACCTTCGACGCCGCGGTCCGCGAACTGTTGCTTGCGGTCTCAACGGCCGGAACCTTGGTCATGGCACCCGATTTCGTTTTCGCCGGACGTGAACTGACGGAGTTCGCGATCCACCACGAAATCACGCACCTGATAGCGACACCCACCGTCCTCTCGACGATGGACCCGTGCACGCTCCCCTCGATGGTCGTCGAATCAGTGGGCGAACCATTGAGCGCCGACCTCGCCGAGCAGTGGTCGCGTACCCATCGCCTGTTCAACGGGTACGGACCGACCGAAACGACCATCGTGGCAACGACATCACCGCAAATTGCTGATGCAGACGTCACCATCGGGACCCCGGTTCACGGCGCCACCGCATTGGTACTCGACACGCGGTTGAATCCAGTTCCGGCCGGGGTAACAGGCGAGCTCTACATTGCCGGTGACAATCTTGCTCGCGGATACATCCACGCATCACCGCGCACGGCTGGCCGCTTCGTCGCCGACCCCCACCGCCACGGCGCACGAATGTATCGCACCGGTGACCTCGTTCGCAGGCGGAGACGTGACGGACTACTCGAATTCGTCGGTCGCAACGATCAACAGGTAAAAATTCGCGGCATTCGTGTCGAACCGGCTGAACTCGACGCCGGGTTGCGGAGACACCCGGCCGTGACGTTCGCGACGACCATCGTCTCGTCGCAGACGGCAAAGCACATCCAAATGTCCTCGTACGTAACGGTCAACGATGCCACGGTCGACGCAAATGACATCAGGATGTTCGTCTCCGCAGTCTTGCCCCGCCACCTCGTACCGACCACCATCACAGTGTTGGACACCGTCCCGTTACTACCGTCGGGAAAACTCGACAGGCTCGCCCTACCCTCACCGGATCACCGCCACGACCATGTCGGTGAATCACCGCAGACCGAAATGGAAGTCGTGATCGCGGAAGCCTTCACACACAACACCGCAACCGAAACGGTAGGACGCCATGACAACTTCTTCCTCATCGGTGGTACGTCCATGGGCGCAGTAGATGTCGCAGCCGCGTTACGGGACCATCTCGACCGTGAGGTACAAGTTCAGTGGATTTTCACCCACCCGACCGTGGCCGAACTCGCCACACTGATCCAAACCGGTGAAAGGTCCCATTCCATGGACACCGTGATCCGTTTGGGTGGGGATCCTCAAAATCTGCGCCCACCCCTCTTCTGCATCCATCCGGTCAGCGGAATGGCGTGGTGCTATGCGGAAATGGCGCAGCATCTCGACGGTCGCCGTGTCTACGGCGTGCAAGCCAGCGGTCCCGGCGAGCTACCCGGAACAATTGCCGCGCTCGCCGAGCGATACGTGCACGCGCTGCGGTCGATCCAGCCACAGGGCCCGTATCACCTTCTCGGATGGTCGCTCGGCGGAACGCTGGCACAGGAAATGGCTGTGCAACTCACGCATTCCGGAGCAGAAGTCGGATCAGTTGTGATGCTCGACACCTTGCCGCCTGAAATGATCCCGATCAGACAAAGCGCTCCAACACCGGGCGAATTGATGCTCGAGCTCGGACTGCCGGAAACCGGCACCGACACACCCAGCGTGTCGCTGATGACATTCGAACAAGCCGCCCGTGAAATTCGCCGCAGAACACACTTGGAGTTCATCACAGCGGATCTTCTCGAAGCAGCGACAGCCCGAGTGGAGAAACTCGCCAGGATGGCCAGTGACCACGAACCGCGTCACTATGCAGGTCGCGTGGACCTCGCTGTGGCACAGAAAAGTACTGGGCGAGACCATGATCTGGCGGAGAGATGGTCGAAACGTGTAGCGACAGTTCGCGAGCACCCAGTCGCGGCCGCGCATGCCGAAATGCTCACGTCCGGCGTCCTTCCACACGTCCTGCGCATCATACGACGCGCGGAAGGCCCCGATTCGACATAGAACAACGACCGACAATTTGTCTTCATTCAACATCGCCACACCGACGAATGTCGCACGCACGAACACGCCATTGCTCGGACGCGTAACAGAGCGCGTGAGCTGAAAGGGATTCAAAGATGGACGTACAGGATTACCTGAAGATATTGAAGACGCGTTGGAAGATCATCGCCGGCATTACGGTGGTCGCGATCCTCGGCGCACTGGGCGCTTCGTTGCTCTCCACGTCGATCTACCAAGCTTCGACCCGGCTGTTCGTCTCGACCTCGTTGGGGGGCACGGTCAACGAGGCATATCAGGGAAACCTGTTATCACAGCAACGTGTGACGTCGTACACCAAGCTATTGACCGGACAAACGCTCGCGCAGCGCACCATCGACGCGCTCGGCTCGGCGACAGTGGGAGGGATTTCGGCGAAGACCCTGGCCGGAAAGGTCACTGCGACATCCGCACCGGACACCGTTCTGATCGACGTAGGCGTCCAGGACACGTCGCCCGAGCGTGCACGCGATATCGCCAACGCACTGTCGGACGAGTTCGTGGTGATGGCAAAGGAACTGGAAACCCCAGAGAAGGGCGGAGTGCCCGCAGCGCGTGTGGTCGTCGAACAGCAGGCAGAAACACCCACAACGCCGGTATCACCGAAAATACAGCGTAACCTCGCGCTCGGCGCGGTGGTCGGTCTGCTGTTGGGCATCGCGCTCGCCGTTCTGCGCGACCGACTCGACAACACGGTCAAGGACCGCCGTGTAGTGGAAGAAGTCGCCGGGGCGGCAATGGTGGGAACCATTCCATTCGACAAAGAAATGCAGACCCGCCACGCTATCGACTTCCACGACGGCAACTCCGACAGCGCGGAGTCCTACCGTGAACTGCGAACCAACCTTCAATTTCTCGAGGTGGACAATCCGCCGCGCGTCATCGTGGTGACCAGCTCGCTGCCCGCCGAAGGCAAGACGACAGCCGCAGTCAACATCGCTCTCGTTCTGGCGGAGGCAGGAAAGTCGGTCTGCCTGATGGAAGGCGACCTACGTAAGCCGCGAGTATCGAAATACCTAGGGTTGATCGGCAATGTGGGTGTGAGTTCGGTGCTGTCCGGCCAAGCAGAACTCGACCATGTATTGCAACGCACCAATCTGGGAGGATTGGTGGTGCTCGCATCGGGGCCGATCCCCCCGAATCCGAGTGAACTGCTCGGCACCGATCACGCACGACAGACATTGGCCGAGCTTCGTGCTCGCTACGAATACGTCATCATCGACGCGCCGCCGTTGCTCCCCGTCACCGATGCAGCCGTGCTGGCTGCGATGGCTGACGGTGCCTTGGTCATTGCGCGACATGCCACTACGAAACGGGATCAGCTAGCACGCGCCGTGGGGAACCTTCACAGCGTCGGGGCGAGAATTCTGGGCACCGTGATCACCATGACGCCGACAAATGGGCGAGGCGGGTATGACTACAAGTATTACTACGAGTCGGATCAGTCGACACCCCGGATGCAGACGGCGCCGGCGGTACCCGCTGCCGACCCCACCGCACCGCACTACGAGTCGCCGAAGTTCAGCGATGCATCAACCCAGGAGTTCGAGGTCAAAACTAACCGGACGAATCATCGTTATCGTGACTGACGTGCTCCCAGTCAACGCTGGGAGCACGTGCGTTCGCAGCATTACACCTGTTGAGCGGGAAATAGTTTCTTTGCAGCGGAAAACTATTGTCCATGATCGGTTTTCGCACCGGACACGGTACGCATTGATACTATCTTCGAGATGGCAATCCGCCATTCGAAATTAGAGGATTCGGAGGATCGAATGTTGGGTTCGCTTTTTAGTCTCAGTTCAGATATCGGTGTACCATCCATCGATGGCATTCTGGAAGCAGTCGGATCGATTTTCGCTGCCTTGTTCAGCCTGAGCTGATAAACCGCTGTACAATAAGCCCCTGCCGGTCGAGAGTCGGCAGGGGCTTGTCGTAGATTGTGATCGAGAGCCCGCGTTTCATCTCGTAGATTGTGATCGAGAGCCCGCGTTTCATCGATTTCATTACGCCATTCGGAAGATCCGCACCACAGCAACGCATGCTTGCAAAGCGACAGTGCACTGGGAGGTTCATCCGGGTCAGCAGCCAGTTATCCAGTGTCAGAAGATGTCTCTGGAGCAGAGAGAGACAGATCTCGACGAGAAGGAATAATTAACCGCTGGAGCAACGGCCCGAGAAGTTCGGCGATCTCACTTCCAACGTCTTGGAACACTGCCGCATCGGCGCCGATCGGGTCGAGGATGTCCTCGGCATCCCGCACTCCGTATCGTGTGCGGGCGTCCGCAAGTTCGGCAACAGTGCTGGCGGCCGACTCTTCCGCTAGGCGAGCAGCTTCGCGCAACGTGAAGGTCCGCCTGAATTGCATCGGCGCCAATCCAAGTACCTTGTCACGGTGACGCTCAGACATCGTGAGGATCAAATCTGCCTCCGACGCGATCCGAGCGGTCAAGCGTCGCGCACGGAAATTGCCGGACGCCCCTCCCAAGCCCTCCAAGACTTTTGCCGCTGTCAACTCGATTGGATGACCGATCACCGCTCGGGTACCTGCACTCGACGCCGTGAAATCCGAAACTCCAGCTTCTTGGGCAAACGCATTCGCGAGTCGTTCCCCCGTAGGTGATCGGCAAATGTTTCCTGTGCAGACAAAGAGAACGTGCATAACTCGAGCATATGTGCTCGGTCGTCATTGCCAGTATTCCCACACTCGGCGACACGATCAACCGCCTGCGACGACGTTGCGGGGGTGATTTCATCGGAGGATTGGTAGGGAGATCCGCCGTTTGCATTGCCGTGCGAGTCCGCCGATCAGAGACATTGCCCGACCGTTGGGGTTTCCCGACCATGCCCGCGGTTACTTGCCGTTCACCCGCTCCGATTCACGCTATAGGTGTCGACGGTACAGCGGTGCATCGACTAGGTCGCCGATTCCGAATGTCGTGCTTGCCCAATGCATCTGCTACTGGAATTGGGGGCACCCTATAGGTTTCGTCTAGGGGCTCGTGGTTCTTGAGCGTGACGTAATGGGGTGTCGCAGCGGTGTCTGGCGAGTCAGATGAGGGTCGCGTTGATTCTGCCGTCGGCTCGTTTGCGGTCGTAATACGTGGGCTGGCGGGGTCGTGCAGGGCCGCGAACGCCGAGAAAGGCAGTGCGCGTGTGAGTTTACGGTTACCCGACCAGGGGGTGTACTCCGTGGATCGAGGTTGATGGGTCACGGCTGCGATCCCGGCATAGTCGGCCAGATGGCCAGCGGAAGCGAATACTGATCCCTCGCCGACTTCGAGCAGGATTCGTGCTGCTGTCCTCACGCCGACACCCGGCATGGAGGTCAGGACCAGGGAAAGAGGGTGGGCATTGAGCATCCGCTCCACGTCGTCGCCGATGGATTTCGTTGCCGGAGAATCACTTTCAGTGAATCAGCAAGTGTTGCCAGCATGATATCAGCGGCCGCAATCCAGGAACGACGACGGTCTGCGCCTCGAGAGCGGAAAAGATGTCGGCAGCGAGTCTGGCAGCCGTACGTGGCGCGTTCTTCGCTGTGATCGCGGCCAGTGTGCGTTTCCCGGCGGCGCGTATTCCTGCGGGGCCTCCGCAGCGGGAGAGGATTTCGAGCACTCCGGGGTGCGTGATTCGCAGTCCGAGGCACATTCGAGGGCTGGATGAAGGCTAGTCAGCAGTCCGCGGGATTCGGTTGCTGCTCCGGGTGGCTTCCCCGGAGAGATCGTCGTCGAGGCCGACGAGCACACCGAGCTCGGCGCGTGTGTCGTCGCCGGTGTCCACTCGACGAATAGAAGCAGACCAAGGCGGTTGAATCCTATGACCTCACGAAGATAGGCGGGACGAGACTGCTGCCCCCTCTCGCCACGTCCCGAAGAGAGTGCATCTGAGAGCTGAACTGCTACGTCGTGGTTGGAAGATCCGCTCAGCGCGGAAGATTGTTCGCAGCGCTAAGTCTAAAACTGATGGAGGTTGTTGACAGTTGGGTCTTCCGATGAGAGGAAGATTCCCATGTCACCACGAGAGCTCGAACGTCGGGCGAAACACAAACTCGCAGTGCTGCGCCACGTCGAGGAAGTCAGTGGCAGCGTCGCCGCCACCTGCCGTTACTACGGCATCAGCCGGCAGTGCTATTACGTGTGGCGGCGACGGTTCGACGAAGAGGGGTTCGAGGGTCTGAACGATCGGTCGAGCGTGCCGCACCATCAGCCGACCAAGACCGATCCGGAGGTGATCGAGAAGATCCTCTGGCTTCGCCAGCAGTACCATTTCGGGCCGCAGAGGATCTCGATGTATCTCGCGCGCTATCACGACGTCACCATCAGCCCGTCAGGTGTCTGGCGCATCCTCCACAAATTGGGCCTCAACCGGCTACCTGCCTCACAGCGCTACAAACGCACGCAGACCCGGTGGAAGCGCTACGAGAAACAACGCCCAGGTCACCAACTGCAAGTGGACGTGAAATTCATTGAGCCACTTGGCCAAACGGGGAAGAAGAAGCGTTACTACCAGTACACCGCAATCGATGACTGCACTCGATTGCGGGTTTTACGGGCTTACCCGCGCAACGACCAGAAAATCGCGATTCAGTTCATCGATCACGTCCTCTCGAAGCTGCCGTTCCAGGTCGAGAAAGTCCACACGGACAACGGCCAGGAATTCGGCTCGGCGTTTCATTGGCACCTGCTCGACATGGGCATCGGGCATGGTTGGGCCCCCGTTAGCAGTCCAGCACCTATGCGATAGCTAGTTGGTTTTCTTGAGTCCAGTTTTCCCAGTAGCGGTTTGGCGTCATGCCATCGAGGGATCCGTGGGGCCGTTCATGATTGTAGATAGCTTTCCATTCCTCGGCCAGATAGGTCGCTTCGGCCATCGTGTCCATGATTTCTCCCGAGAGTTGTTCCCTTCTGAACTGGGCGTTGAACGATTCGACGAAACCGTTCTGCCACGGTGAACCAGGGTCGATGAAGGCGGTGCCCACGCCGACGGTGTTGCACCAGTTGATCAGTGCGGCGGCGGTGAATTCGGGACCGTTGTCGCAGCGGACGTAGGTCGGGGCGGTGCCGGTTTCGGCGATGATGTTCTCCAATGCTGCGACCACGTCGGAGGCTGTGAACGACCGGCGCGCGATGATGGCCAGCGCGGTGCGGGTGTATTCGTCGATGACATTGAAGAAGCGGATGTGCCGCCCGCAGGAAGTCACGTCGGATTGGAAGTCGAAACTGACCACGTGCATCGGGTATTCGGCCGTCAGCCGCTTCTGCTCCCCGGCGCCGGGACCGGCCCGGCGTTTCTTCCGCGCCTTGGGTTTACAGACGAGGCCTTCCTCGCGCCAGAGCCGGCGTACGCGCTTGTTGTTGAGCGCCATTCCAGCCCACTCCTGGGCGAGCAGGCACCAGCGGGCTTTCCGCCATCCCCATGTCGGGTGCTTGATCGCGATGGCGCGTAGGGCGCCGCGAAGCCGTGTTTCCTCGAAGCTCGTATCGGGTTTCTTCTTCCGGAAGGCAGACCGGTTTTGGCCGAGGATCTTGCAGGCGAAACGCTCGGAGGTCCCGAACTTCTCCACCGCCATGCGCACGGCACGGCGGCGGGGTTCGGGGCTCAGAATTTTCCCTTGGCCACCACGTTGAGGATGTCGATGGCCAGTTCCTTCTCCGCCAGCAGCCGTTTGAGTCGCGCGTTCTCCTTCTCCAGCTCCTTGGTCCGTTTGGACGCCTCGGCGTTCTTCTCGGACCCGTACTGGTTCAGCCACCGGTACCAGGTCGCTTCGGTGACCTGGAGTTCCTTGACGACCTCGATCATCGGGTGGCCGTCGTTGAGCATTTTCTGGCCCTGCCGGACCTTCGCGATGACCTGTTCAGGGGTGTGTCTGCGTGCCATGATTCGTGAATTTCCTCCTGTGCCCATTATCGGACACGAAAGTCACACAGACACTGGACTTCTACACAGGGACCCAACCAGGCACGTCAAGATCCGTCGCCGAACCCCGCGCCTGAACGGCAAAGTCGAGCGCTCGCATCGCATCGATTCCGAGGAGTTCTACCGACTGCTCGAAGGTGAAGTCATCGACGATACGAACCTCTTCGCCGAACGACTCCAACAATGGGAAGACCACTACAACTACGATCGACCCCACGGCGCTCTCTCGGGTCAAACACCCTACGAACGCCTCAAGCAAAAAGCACGAGACCCGCTGTCATAAGCCTCTTTCAGTTGCACAGCTAAGTTAAGATCGCCGAGGCGCCGCACGATCCAGTTGGCGGTTCGCTCTACAAGGACACGGTGGTGATGGTGCGCAAGATCCTTCTCGTGGATCCACATGAGGTGTATCGACGGGGTTTGGTGAAACTGCTGGAAAATGTGACCGACCTCATGATCGTGGGGCACGCATCCACCAGCGGCGAAGCCTGGAGCCTACTCGTTCAACTGCAGCCCGATCTAGTAGTCGTCGAGATGGAACTGGAAGACAGCGGAACTGGGACAGAGTTGGTACAGCGACTTCGGCATGCCTCGATGCAAATTCCGTGCGTCATATTGACGGATTACGGGGAAGAAGACTCCCCGCTCGACGCACTGCTTGCCGGAGCCGATGGTTACGCCACTAAGGATACTCCGAGCGGGGACCTGATACGTGTAATGCGACATGTAGCTAATGGAGAAAAGTTCTTCGATTTGGAGCGCATAAGTAGCATATCCATGAAGCGGCGTAAGGCAGCAACGAACGATCCGGCAGGGCGATTAAATGAGAAAGAAAAAACTGTTTTGCGGGGGGTAGGCGAAGGATTGTCCAACAAAGAAATCGCGGAATACATGTACCTTTCGGAGAAAACCGTCAAAAACTACATGTCACGTATATTGCAAATATTCGGCGCCAACCGACGGACGCAATTAGTTCCCTATGCTATTCGGCTCGAAGCCTGTGAGGAACTTCGTCGGCGAACCCGGAGACTTTGAGGGCCTCGAATTCCGCGGAATTCGGTCGTTTCCTCGAATTTTCGGCCCGTGGTTCCGGTCGAATCTTGCAGATACGGGAGCGGACTTCAGTGTCGTTAATTCGTCCGGCGCACCTGTTGTGCCGGTATGGATTTTTCTGCTAGCTGGATGATTCTCTTGACAGTCCTCGACGGCGACCAGACCGACTCATCACCTCGCACACCACGCCCACGGACTCGCTGACGACCGCCCTGGCCGAGGAGGCGCTCGGGGGACCGGCAGCTTTGCGCACACTCCCTTTCAAGTCGCCACTGGCGCAGCCATTCGGCTGGTCAATGTTCCCCCTTTCTGTCTACTCGCAGCCTCGACCGTGCCATCGACACCGTTCGGACCTCACCGCCGGTATTGGGTGAGCTCGCAATTCGTGGACTGGTCGCGGTAACTGCGCCACGAACGAGGAGGGGTGAGCAACTCCGGGCCGGACCTTGCCACGCACCTTGTCTGAGGTGTGTAACTTCCTGCACCGAAATCGGATACACAGGTCGTATGTTGAACTAACGATCAGAGAGCGACGATTTTGTTTCATCTATCCACGTTCGGACCATCTCGATGACACATCTATCCACGTTCGGGCCATCTCGATGACACCCGTCGACGGTGAGGACTCCGCGGCGCCGACACCTCCGCAGTGGAGGGACCGAAAGCGGTACTGGTGGCCGTTGGGATTGCTGATCCCGCTGAGCCCGTTTCTGTCCTGGCTGCTTGTCGAGCACCTTCACCTGGGACTGTTCTGGGCCACCGGAGCATGGATTCTGGTGCTCGTCATCCCGATCGTCGACCTGATCGTCGGCCACGACGGTCACAGCCCGCCCGAACGCGCTATCGCAGCGTTGCAGGAAGATCGGTACTACCGGTGGTGCACGTACCTGTATCTCCCGTTGCAGTACGCGGGATTGGTGTTCGCATGCTGGTGCTGGGTTCATGCCCCGATGGCGACGGGAGAGAAAATCGCTCTCGCGATGACCGTCGGGGTCGTCGCAGGGGTCGGAATCAACGCCGCCCACGAACTCGGCCACAAGAGCGAGCGCGTCGAGCGGTGGTTGGCGAAAATGGTCCTGGCCCAATCGTTGTACGGGCACTTCTACGTCGAGCACAATCACGGTCACCACCTCCGAGTGGCGACGCCGCAGGACCCGGCCAGTGCCCGGTTCGGGGAATCGTTTTGGATGTTCCTCCCTCGCAGCGTGCTGGGAGGACTGCGATCGGGATGGCGGATCGAAACAGCGCGCCTGCGCCGCCGGGGGAAACCGGTATGGAGCGGCGGGAACAACATTGTGCAGGCATGGGCGTTCAGCGTCGGCATGTTCGCGATATTGATCGCGGTGTTCGGATGGCAGATCTTCCCGTGGCTACTGCTGCAAGCATTCGCGGGGATCTCATTCCTCGAGGCCGCGAACTACCTGGAACATTACGGGCTCCTGCGGGCTCGCCGCGAGGACGGACGTTTCATCAAGGCCCGCCCCGAAGACAGTTGGAACAGTGATCACCTCGTCTCCAACCTGTTCTTGTATCAACTGCAACGTCACAGTGACCATCACGCGAATCCGCGCCTGCGGTACCAGTCGTTGCGCAGTGCCCCCACCGCACCGCAACTGCCGGCCGGCTACGCGGTGATGATCGTGTGCGCCTGGATACCGCCCGTCTGGCGACGCATCATGGATCACCGTGTGCTCGACTACTACGGAGGGGACCTCGACTACGTCAATACCCGGACACGGACCCGATGAACAACCTCTCTCCGCAGCGTGGTGAAAAAATCCGGTAGACACGGCAGATCAGACCGCAGGAGACGTACCCGCACCGCCAGGTCTAATGATGTAACCGCCACGGTCACAGCCCGTGAACGGCACCTACCGCTACCCCCGGTATGCGCGGTGCATGGCTTCGCCCAGTCTCGCCCGATGAGGCGCGAGACACCCCGGTTCCGCGCACACCCACTTCGAGTCTGGAGGTCTCGACTAAATCTAGAACTGATGGAGGTCATTGACAGTTGGGTCTTCCGATGAGAGAGAGATTCCCACGCCACCACGAGGGCTCGAACGTCGAGCAAAACACGAACTCGCTGTGCTGCGTCACGTCGGCGAAGTCAGTGGCAACGTCGCCGCTACCTGCCGCTACTACGGCATCAGCCGGCCGTGCTACTACGGCACCAGTCGGCAGTGCTGCTACGTGTGGCGGAGACGGTTCGACGAGAAGGAGTGGAAGGGGCTGAACGACCGGACGAGCTTGCCGCACCATCAGCCCACCAAAACCGACCCGCAGGCGATCGAGAAGATCCTCTAGCTTCGCCAGCAGTACCACTTCGGGCCACAAAGAATCTCGATGTACCTCGCGCTACCACGACGTCACCAGCAGCCCGTCGGGTGTCTGGCGCATCCCCACAAGCTCGGCCTCAACCGGCTACCGCCATCTTTGGCGCTACAAACGCACACAGATTGTCGACAGTCGAGCGCGTCGTAGACGATGTCCATCTGATTTCGTCGAGCCGGCTGCGCTGGTTCTGCGTTCGAGCCGGGTAAGTTCCGCAACGAGCTCCGGGTAAATTATGGCCCGCCGTACGTCCTGCATCGGTAGTGCTTCCCACGGGTGAGCCTGCTCTTGTATCGGCATTCTCGTGAAGGCGAGTTGGTAATCAGGTGAGTGGACATATCTGAGGTTTTGAGGGGCTGGTGATGTGGGCAGTCCCTCATCGACTAAGCACATGGCCAGCCCAGGGGTTTAGGCTACCGACGACGTGGCTGGCTCGCGGCGGGGCCGGCACGACAACGGCCCGGTGCGGCTAACCCCGGCAGTTCTGCCGATAGTGAACGTCAGCCTCGTCCTGCGATGTCTGGGCGTGGTCGATCGACTCGAAAGCATCGATTTCGGCCTGATAGTAGGCGTCGACCTCGTCATCGGTCCGTACCGCGCACCCGAAAGGGGCCATCGAGCCCGTAAGGACGTCGATCCCAAAACCCAGTGCACGGAGCCGTCGGGCAGTATTCCTCGACCACCACTGCCAAGGTATTCAGGCGAAAAGCAGCTCCACGACCCCGTCCGAGTTCACCGTCTGTGACCATGTGCTCTTCATAACTTCAGATCCCACTCCGGTTCGATCGGTAGCCTCAAAGGGGGTTACCACGACGCGCCGGTTCAAGTATGCACTCGATGAAATACCCGAGAACGAGACGCAGAGTCAAGCTTCGGTCGAATCCGTCCAGGTGGCGCGACCTTCGTGAAGTGGTTCGCACATTCGGCATCGGCCATCCAGATGCTCATCTCGTATCGACGGGTGTGCGTGCCGAGGACGCATCGGCGGAGTTTGGATGGTAGCTGCGTTCGATCGAAATAAGGATCCCGCTGGCAGACAAGGACAGGATGCCTTCTATCACTGTGCCATCGTTTCAGGTACGTTTCGGGACGTTGATGCTCATGCGAGAGTTGGCGCTCGCAGGAAGGGGTCAAGGAGAGGTCGTATTCGCGACAGTGCGCGAGGAAGTAGCCTTCGATCATCATTTGGACGTCTTTCGTTATAGCTCGGGCACGGTGCGAACCGGCGCACGGCAGTCACTGAAGTTCACGACGTGGGCCGGAAACCATAGCGTTGTCGCATCAGGGTGAGGGCCATGATGTCGTCACCGCTGATCTCTGTCGCGGTCACCCAGGCGCTGCTTTGCAGGTAGTCGCGTCGACACTGCTGATGGTCCTCGGGTGTGAGTGCTGTGGCGGCAGTGTGAGGGTTCGTGGGGTCGGCTTCGGCATTCTCGAATTGCGCCAGGTACGCAGCGAGGACGGCGGCGTCGCGCCGAAACTTATTCAACACTGCTGCCGAACTCGGTCTGGCAACAGTCATGCCGATGTCCCGAGATATCTAAGACACGTTGTTCAGGCATGGATCTTGGCACTCCATTCGGCCCCGACCTGAGGAAGGTAGTGAATGATTTGACAATACGGGCTCTCGCAGCTCCCGGCTATAACAGTTATTATGCGGGTGAGCAAGTATCTCGCGGAATTTGGCCCCCACCGGATCGGTCCTTTGAGTGGTGAGAGTCAACCGGGATGTGTCGAGGGCCCCTGCCCGTAACCCGCTGTTGCCACATGGTCAGCGCCGCGGTTTGCCTGGCCGATTCAGCTCCGCTGACCGTCCAGTCGAAGAGGTTCGTGAACTACTGGGGCAAGGTTCCTACTCGGGTGTGCAGAACAGTGCAGTGTCCTACCCCCCCGAGCTCTCACCTGCCCTGCGCGTGACTTCGCATGATTGGGGCCAGATTATCCGGATCGGCAATCGAGTTGAGTCTGCGGACATGAATTCGTCCCGTCCTTGGTGTCGGAATTGTATTTCTCGCCTGGGGAAATTGCCATCAGGGTGACTTAATTCGGGTGCCGGCAGATAACAGTGGTCCCAACAACGATAATTTGGCGGTGTCACGCAAGTGCATTCCCTTCCCAGGGTCGGCAGTTTGCGGGGAGTGAAGGGCCGCGCTGATCAAGACGCCTGACTGCAAGTGTGTCCCCTAGCAGAGAGGTGATAACCGCCTAGTTAGTTGCGGGCCGTCGTCGTTGCCAGTCGGTTCAGTCCAGAGTTCGATCACGCCGGCAGCGTTGAGAGCATCGCTCTGCGGCTGGCGGCCCCGACGGGTCGCGAGACCCTCGCGTCGCCGAAAGCTCACCTATGAGTCCACAGTGTTCTATAACTCATCGCAAAGCTAATAACGCACTATTCGCTGTGTTACGAGTTATGGAAGCAAAGGCTTCGGTCACCTCAACCGTCGCCGTTGTGTCAATGTGTACAATTGTGTTTTAAGTATGTACATTTGTGGGGCATCGTTCGGTGGAGACGAAAATCGGGACCGATCGATGCCGAGACCGCAATGAGCATGCTCTCAGTGTCATGCGCCACGAGTTTTCGGCGAGGCGACAGCGGGAGTGTCCAGGATTACGGATACGGCGGATATCGTGAAATTGATATTCATTCAGTGCGCAACGAAGAGGAATGCCTGTGGCCGAAATATTCATTCGCCAACTTATCGACGACCTGGACGGGAAACCGATCGACGCAGGATTGGGACACAAGGTAACTTTCTCTTACCAGGGCTCCGATTATCGGATTGATCTTCGACCTACCAATGCCGACAAGATCGAGGCTGTGTTCGCCCCGTATGTAAAGGTTGCGGAGAAGGTCTCCTCGGTCGGCAATGCTGGGGCGAAAACCTTGACCGGGACCAAGTCGTCGGAGTCTGGTCGATCAGCGGAACAGTTGAAAGCAATACGGGAATGGGCCGGCAAGAACGGCTTCGACGTCTCCCCCCGCGGAAGAATCCGAGCTGACGTTATCGATGCTTTCGACTCAGCACATTGAGGCCTGTGATCAGCATCTTTTCTCGCTGACGTCGAATGGATAGTGCGCCTGTTGCCGTGATTTTCGTCGGTGAGAGAGGGAAAGATTCAGGCGAGGTTGAGGTCCCCTCGGCGGCGAAGACCAAACGGCCGTCGTCGCCGGCTTCACCAATCTCGTGTGCAACTTCGCGGCAAGGGACTTGGGGCTATGTGATCCCTGTGCATCGGGATGACTTCCGGAACAGAGTGGGAGCGACGAGGGGGCCCACTCCGTTGCAGAGGACGATCAGTTCAGAATCCGTGTGGCCGAATTGCGGGGAGTCCTGAGCTCGTTGCGCGCACATACGACCTCTTTCATCTCAAAGCGCTATTCGATATCTTCCACGTTGCGTACGAATGAGGTGGCGATCTGCGCGCTGTCGGGTATCGAGAACGCCGACGAGTCGGTGATGACGCGTGACGACATTGGTCGTGCGGTCGGATTGATCGCCGTATAGATCTCCGGCTCGCGGAGATGTGCGTCTACATCAATTTCGCTCATCCCTTCGTTGAGGGAAACGGTCGGACACAGCGGGAGTTCGTCGATCAGCTCCTCGCGGTGTCCGGTCGTGGTCTGGCGTGGGATTTGATCGAGCTCGCCGGGGCGTGATGTCGCCGTGCCGGCAACGACATCGATCCGCTTCGGGTGATGTTTGCGGCCTACTTCTACGACGACAGCGCACCGGAATCCGCCGCCTAGAATTCCCGCCATCGGGATCTTCAAAATCGGACTGGCCACCGGAAAGCAGCTGCAATCCTTTGCGGCTGAAATCAACTGTGCTGTACATGTCGATGCCGAACGGGTCGACGCTGCGGGCAGAGAGTCGGTCGTGCCAGGACAGGGGCCGAGAAGAGGCGGAGGCGGAGATGCCGCCGATCCACTGATCGAAACAACCGCTGGATACGCATCTAGGGTGATACTTCACCGGCCGATATTGAAACCGGCACAGCGGGGGAACCCTCAAAAGGCGTATCGAAGGATCGAACCGGAATGGGATCGCAGTCATGAAGAACACACGGCCACAGAAGGTGAATCGGGACGGAATCGCGGAGCTGCTGCGTCACTTGAACACCTTGGCTGCCGTGGTCGACGAATACCGTCGACGGCTCCGCGCACTGCCGGCGGTCATCAGTGGCGACGAGCATGACGAACTCGACAGAATGAGTTTCATGATCGACATCCTCACCGACGCGATGGCCCCGTTCGGGTGCGCGGTACGGACCGAGGCCGAGGTCGACGCCTATCTGGCCGAGATCGATGCCTTCGAGGCGATCATCCACGGTCAGACCGCCGAGGACGCGGACTGACGGTCACTCCAGGTGACAACCACTCCCGGCCAGACCAGGACACCAGCGTCGAAAACAGAAGTTCACACCGTCGTGGGTTCATCGAGCATGTGTCCGATGAAAGATTCCGCGGAAAATGCGACTCACCCCCTCCATCGCCGTCGTGTGTCGGATTGATTCACCGCCCCTGCACCGGCCGTATCCTCGGATCGCTCGCACCGCCGTCCCAGACGGCGCGAGCGACGTGAAGAACCTCAGACCCGCAGGGGCATTGACCGAGACCCACACATTCTTCGGGACTACAGGGTAGCGATACACTTCCCACTCCCGTGGATCTGCGCATGCTGGCCGCTTTCTCTCGGCCCTGGACCGCTGGTTTTAAAACCCCCGGGGGAGATGCGTCCCAGCCCTGAGCAGGGAAGGTGCCTGGAGGTCGATCCGTTGCAACACCCTGCACAAGCACAAGGATCGTTATGTTCAGTGAGCGGTTGAATATGTTGTTCGAGTCCTCGGCCCGATCGGGTCGACCGATCACCCAAGCTCAGCTTGCTGATGCCGTCATTGCCCGGGGCCACAGCCTCTCGTGGGCCCATATTTCTCAATTACGCGGAGGCATCCGCACCAATCCGTCGGCGGAGTTGGTCTCGTTGCTCGCCGACTTCTTCAACGTGGACGAAGAGTTCTTCTTCCCTCCCGCCAACGAACCGGGCGTCCCGGATTCGACCCTGCTCGCAGGACTGACAAACGCATCGTTGCGGCGTCTGTTGCTTCGCGTAGTCGAGCTTTCTGACGCATCCACAGGGCTCGTCGTCGAGATGGCAGAGCACCTTCGCGACAAGGAAAAGCTCCTGATGCGGCCCGAACGCATCTTTCGTCAGCGGTGATTGCGCATTCCGCGACCACACGCTTTCTCAAACAGCCAGTCCAGGTGCAGTGACTCACGCGCCTCACCCCGACGCCATTGCCGGTCAGACGTTCACCCCCGGCCATGGGACCTGCGGCGCGGCGTAGTATCGCCGGTGCGCGCTGCCCCCGCGGCGTGCATGGCCCGCTGTCGACGGCCATCGTAAGCTCCCCACTGGCGGCCATTTATGGCGCATTTTGTGGCCATGGTTTCTCCCCGCGTACGGCCAGATAGTTCCCCACCTGCTGTGAGTCAGATTCGGTCCCGGCAACGCTGGGTGGATGAAATCGAGCAGGGAGATCATGGAAATTTTGGAGGCGTACGACCTCACGGGTAGTTATCGGGCGGCGGCGGAGCTGGCTGGGTGTGATCACCACACGGTGGCCCGGTATGTGCAGATGCGCGCTGCGGGGCAGCCGCCGGACCGCCGGCGGCATCGAGCGCGGGCGATCGACGACTTTCTGCCGAAGATCGAGGAGTTGGTGGTCCGCTCGCAGGGCAAGGTCCGCGCGGATGTCATCCACGAACGGATCGTCGCGCTGGGGTTCACCGGCGGTGAGCGGACCACGCGCCGGACGGTCGCGGAGGCGAAGGCCCAGTTTCGGGCTGGTCGGCGGCGAGTGTATCGGCCGTGGGTAACCGAACCTGGGCTGTGGTTACAGTACGACTTCGGTGACGGGCCAACGATTTCCGGCCGGAAGACGACGTTGTTCTGCGCATGGTTGGCGTGGTCGCGATTTCGGGTGGTGATCCCGATCTGGGACAAGACATTGCCGACGGTGGCGGCGTGTTTGGATGCGACATTCCGCCGCTTGGGCGGGGTTCCGGTCTATGTCCTCACCGACAACGAGAAGACCGCGACGATCGATCACGTGGCCGGGATCGCGGTCCGCAATCCGGAGATCGTGGAGGTGGCACGGCATTACGGCACGACGCTGCGGACGTGTTTACCTGCTGATCCGGAGTCGAAGGGAGGAAGTGAGGCGACGGTGCGGATCGCCAAAGCCGACCTGTTGCCGAAGGAGGTGAACCTGCGCGAGCAGTATCACTCTTTCGGTGAGCTCGAGTCGGCTTGCCGGCAGTTCTGCACCGACGTCAACACCCGCGTCCACAGCTCTACTCGGCGGCGGCCGGTCGAGCGGCTGGCCGAAGAGTTGCAGCGGCTGCATCCGCTGCCGAAATCTCCGTTCACCGCGGTGTTCGGCACTACCCGGCGGGTGAACTGGGAGTCGACGATCTCGGTGGAAGGGGTGCGGTATTCGGTGCCGCACACGTTGATCGACACTCGGGTCTGGGCCCGCTTCCATGGTGAGGAGCTGATCGTGACCGCCGTCGACAATGATGGCGGTGCAGTCGAAGTCGCGCGGCACCGCCGCGGCCAACCCGGTTCACCGGTCCTCGACAACGACCACTACCCACCCCGCCCAGACCGCGACGCCGCCGACCGGGTGCCCAAGCCTCGTACCGCCGCCGAGCTCGCCTTCCTACAGTTGGGCCAGGGTGCCAACAGCTGGCTGGTCGAGGCTGCCGCCGCGGGAGCGCGCCGCATCAGGGCGAAGATGGCCGAGGCCGTGGACCTTTCGAAGCTGCACTCCCCGGACGCAGTCGACAGAGCGTTGGGGACGGCGGCGATGACCGGCCGGTTCGCCGATCGGGACCTGATCTCGATCCTCGACTACCAAGTCACCCACGAACACGCTGATCCGGTCCGTCGCAGCGAGAACCACACTCTGCAACCGGGCACCGCCGCCTGGTCCACCTTCGGCCAGACACCAGCGCCGGCCAGCCCAGCCACTACTGACGATGAAAGCGATGACGCCTGATGAGCACCCCTTTGCGCACTGTTACCAGCGCTAACGGCGACCCGTTGGCCGAGGCGATCGACCTGACTAAACGCCTGAAACTGCCCCATATCCGCAGGTCCTTGAGCGATATCATCCCGACCGCGAAAGCCCAACGCTGGGACCCCGCCGAAGTCGTGCGGGTTCTCCTCGCTGAGGAAGCCGCCGGCCGGGACCGGGCGAACCTGCACACTCGCCGCAAACGCGCGGGTTTCCCTACCGGCAAGACCTTCGGCGACTGGGACGAAACGAAATCGTCGATTCCCCGCGCCACCCAGGACGCGCTCCGCACCCTGGAGTGGGTCGGGCGGCGTGAATGTTTCTGCGTCTGTGGGCCTTCGGGAACTGGCAAGTCTCACTTCACCGAGGCACTCGGGCAGGCCGCAGTCGAAGCTGGGCTGGCGGTGTCTTGGTTCACCATCGAAGACCTCGGTGCCCTGGTCCGCCGGCACCGTGCCGACGACTCCATCGCCCGAGCCCTGACGAGGATCATCCGCTCCGACCTGATCATCGTCGACGACATCGGTCTGCTCCCGGTCTCTGAAGACGCCGCCGAAGGATTCTATCGCCTCGTCGACGCTGCCTACGAACGCCGAGCGATTGCCGTCTCGAGCAACCTGCACCCCTCCGGCTTCGACGAGATCATGCCCAAAACATTGGCCACCGCCACCGTTGACCGGCTCCTGCACCATGCGCACGTCGTCGTCACCGACGGCGACTCCTTCCGCCTCACCGAAGCCACCACCGGCAAGGGGGTGAAGCCCTTCAGCTAACCCAAATCAGAAAGCGGGTGGGGAAAAACAACTGGCCGCCACCGGGGAGAACCCGTGGCCACCAGCGGGGAGAACTACTGGCCGCCTACGGGGAGAACTTCGTGGCCATTGACAGTGCGCGGAGGACATTTCACGCTCGTACAGTGCGCGAACTGCGGTGGTCGGCGTAGACATGGCGGTTCTCCCTATTCGTGACACGGTCAGCAGCAGCCTTCGGCATCCGATTTCGGGCACAGAGTGGGGTCGACGGCGAGGACGAGGTCCATCAGCTGGCCGAGGGTGTCCCCGATCCGTGGATCGGCCAGCTCGTAGCGCGTTCGGCGGCCCTCGGGGACGGCGACGACGAGTCCGCATCCGCGCAGGCAAGCGAGGTGATTCGAGAGAATCTGACGCGAGACCCCGATCTGGTCGGCGAGGTCCGACGGATACCCCGGGGTCTCCCGCAGGCTGAGCAGTACCTGGGTTCTCGTCGAGTCCGAGAGGGCGTATCCGAATCTTGACAGTGCGTCCCGATGCAGCAAGGTATCCATATCAACCATAATACAGAAAATTATGAATACAGGAAATAGTGAATAATATGCGGTATGTCGACAGACGACTCTCGTTATAGGTGTCGACGATGGGATCAAGCACGTGCCGACGAACTCGCGTGGGTGAAACTCCGAGGCGCCGCGAGTCGCCGATCGGAGCGTGCGCCGCCCACCGGATCCACAGACCGGTTGAGCAATCACATCTGCCGCTCTCGTTGGCCTGCCACTGGGCTGCCTGGCAGTTCTGTTGGGCGGGACTCTGTGCAGATTGTTGTTGTGAAAGCAGTCCAGTGTCAGGGGTGCGAAGGTCGAGCGAGGGCGGGCTAGCCCATAGGTTGATCCGCGGCATCCTTGTCGAGACTCCCGTCTCTCTCCCACGGCCACGTCATCAGAGCCCAGATGACGAATACGATGGTCATCCCAGAAAACAGATACACCGGCCACGGACCCATCAGATCCAGCAGCGATGCGGTGGAAGGTTTGGCGTTGAGAAAGCCGTAGTTGGTATCGGCGACGCGATTGAAGATGAAAGTGACTATCGCCCATGTGAGCGTGACCAGCACCGCGAGGCGGTAGCTGCGCCATGTAGGTCGCATTCTCCGGCCCCACGTGAGATAGATCGCGGCCCAGACGACAAACAGGTGAATCGCCCAGAAGGCAAGAAACTCGTAACCGGGGAAGTCTGGCCCGGCCAGAGCCGGTGAAATCAACGCCTGCGTACTCAATACAAGCCCCCAGTAGTAGGTGAGGGCGAACGGCCAATGTCGGTGCGACCACAATGCGTAGATCGCGGACACTGTCGCGAGATCGGTGAGTTGTAAGGGTACGGATCCTCCTAGCGTGGGCGAGGACAGCGAGTAGAGCACCGCCGAGCCGTATATCACCGCCAGTATTCCGCCGAGGACGCGGCTGAGGTGGCGAGCTTGCACCTCGGTCTGTCTACGTCCCGCCCAGATCAGAAACACAGAACCCACGACAAACAGAGCGATGACGGCCCAATGCGATAGGCCGTACGCCGAAAACTCGGGTTGCGCAGAGTACACATCTCTCACTTCCTCGGCGCCGCCGAACGCACTGCTCCGTGACAACCTTCGCAGATGGCTGTTCCAGTTCGGAAGTGCCGTTCTCCGGTTAGTTGACGATGATCGTGTCCCCAGTGAGAGAAAGGGGGTAACTGTTTAGGGACTTCTGAGCAGGTCTTTGCACGACCGAGCCATCGACGATGGAGTATCGGCTGCCATGACATGGGCAGTTGATCGTTCCATCGCTGACCTCGGAGACTACGCATCCCTGGTGGGTACATACCGCAGAGAAGGCTTGGAACACGCCTTCCTGCGGCTGGGTTATCACGACTTGCTCGTCCGCCAGAATGACTCCGCCGCCGACAGGAACCGCTGATATCGGAACCTCGGCACTGCCCAGGGTTACGCCGGGTGCCTTGCTGTTGTTCTGGGTGCTACATCCGGCGACGGCGAGACAAGTTGTTGCGCAGGCTGTGAGGAGGACCGTTCGGCGCCCGACCTTGATGTCGGATGGATCGATCGTGCTCATGCGGGGACCACCAAACCAGTGAGAAACATCAGGAGTATTCCGACGCCGACGCCGACGAGGACCATCGGATCCAGGTCCGAGCGGCCTTGTGTGCGCAGGGACGGTGCAATTTGGATGACGACTTGAATGATTGCCCCGACGCCGACTCCGAGCAGCAACGCAGATACTTCACGGTTGTCGACGCCCGCCCCGATAACAGCACCGAGGATTGCCGGCGCACCCGCGATCAATCCCAACCCCAACAAGGTCAGCAGGGGGGTGCGTCGCCGAGCCAACGGTGCGATGATCGCGAGCCCCTCTGTTGTGTTGTGCAGGGTGAATCCGATAACGAGGAACGCGCCGAGCGCAAGCTCACCTACCGCATACGCGGATCCGATCGCGAGGCCTTCTCCGAGATTGTGCAATCCGATGCCGATGGAAATCATCAGTGCCAGTCTGAGTTCGGATGCGCCTGTCGTACCGGCTGGGCGTCTTCCGCGCAGGTATCGGTCGATGCACGTGAGCGTCAGGAAGGCGATCGCCGCGCCGAGAACGACGAGAGTGCCGCCGCCGAAGGCTCCGCTCGAGGCTGCTGCCAGTTTGAACCCCTCGCTCGTGCCGTCGAAGATCAAAAAGGCGAGCAGACCGACCGTGACGGCCAGCACGAATCTGACTGCCCTGACGCCGGCGCCCCGCATCACAGGCAGCAAGAGCATCCCGAGCAGGACCGGGATGACTCCGACGTATGTGCCCAAGAGAGCCATCAAGCCGAAGAACGCCACTCCCGGGGCGGGAGTTGCTACGGCAGCGGGAATTTCGTGTTCGATGACCAACCCTGTGGAGGTGAGCATCGAGACGAGGTACGGCTGTCCGGTGATCCACGGGTAGTCGAGGGTGATCGTCTGGGACTCGAGTCTGCCGATGGGATCTGCAGCTCCTACCAAATCGACGAATGTGTCGTTCACGGCAACTTGCGCGACGGTCACCGCGTCGGGGCCGGTGTTGCGTAGCGTCAACGTGATTCGGCCTGGTTCGAGGGCAGTTCGTTCGACGGAGATGTTCTCGATCGGTGGGCCGGTGCGTTCGGGGAGACTTTGTCCTGCGAGCATTGCCAGCGCAGTCAGGGCGATGACGATGATCGCGAGCACTGCGGCGCCTCGGAGCCAAAGGCCGGTGCGCGATGCGTCGCTTTGAGCGGACCCTGTCTGCGCGGAACCCGCAGCGCCAAGGGAATTCTCATGAGTGCTCGTCGGAGAGGGAGGATCAGGGGTGCCGGTCATTCGGTCACCTCGAAGAATCCCATCCAGCCCAGATCTGCGAATTCGGTTTTGTGGGCGTGGAACATGTACTTGCCCAGGTAGGGAAAGCGCAGTTCGCATATTCCGCGCTGACCTTGGGCCTGGATGATCGTGTCCGTGAATTCGCTGGGCTCGAGGCGTGTTCCGGTCGGGTAGTAGTCGAAGAAGTTTCCGTGTAGGTGGAAGCTGTTGATCGGGTCGTATTCGAGGATGTTGACCAGGTAGATGCGAACCAGTTCGTCTCGTTTCACCTGTACAGGTTCGTGCATGTAATGGAACGGGATGCCGTTGACGGCGTAGAGCTGGTTTCCTTGCCCGTCGAATGTGGTGTTGTAGCCGTGCATCACCATCACCATTTCGTCGGCCGCAGGGCGCCCCTGAGCTGGATCGACGATGAACGTGCCGTACATGCCGCGGGCGATGTGCTCTGCCAGTGGATTGACGTGGCAGTGATAGAGATGCAATCCGAAAGGGATGGCATCGAATTCGTAAGTGAATGATTCGCCCGGCTCGATGATTCCCCGCCCCACCCCGGGAATTCCGTCCATTTCAGCGGGATGGATTCCGTGAAAGTGCATCGTGTGTGGGTGCGCGGAGCCGTTGACGAACTTCACTCGGAGCCGGTCTCCCTCACTGCATCTCAACGCGGGACCCGGAATGCGGGAGTTGAAGGTCCACGCCGGAAAATAGACTCCTGGTGCTACCTCGATCTCTTCGTCGGCTGCGAAGATCTCCCACTCGCGTAGCGTTCGACCGTCAGGCAATTCGGAGGTCGTCCCGTAGTCGAAGTCCCGCAGCAGTGCCGTGGGATGAAACCCGTTGGCAGTGTGGTTCACCTGCTGACCGGCCCGAAAGGTCGCGCCGCTCGTGCCGCCGTGACGGACTCCGCCGTCTCCGTCAGGTGCGGCGGTACTCGGGTTGGTGTTTCCGGGATGCTCGGTAGGCGATGCGCCCGCAACTCTTCCTGCGTTCATCATGAGTCCGGCTGATCCGGCGAGCGCCCCACCGATCAACAATTGTCGCCGCGACGGTGCGCTCATGGCCACCCGACCGAAGCATCGACATTCCTGACAGTCACGAGAGTCACACCTCAAAGTTTGTCATGCCAAACTTTATTTTCATAGACACCAAACTATCCGAACGCATTCGACCGAAAACAGGCGGACCACGCGAATTTTCGACGAGTGGGGGCGTCGTGGTTTCGCCACCTCGAACCGCAGAAGTTCGCAGAGATGGACTGCTTCCCTGCTGACAGCGCTCCGGCTCCCTCCTCGCTCCGAGTCAGGTCACACGGATTGCGGACGCTGAATCTCACGTTCGGACCCGCGCGAGGATTCGACCAGCAGCGACACGACGACCAGGATGAATCCACAGGTGAGGTAGGTATCGGCAAGATTGAAGGTGGGCCACCAGCCGGTGTGGAAGTAGTCGGTGACCTTCCCGTCGAGGGCTCGGTCGACCACGTTGGAGGCAGCTCCGGCGACAATCAGAGCGAAACCGATCACAGCCACCCCACGACTTTGCGGGACACTCCGCCAGGCGTATACGGCGATTCCCATGGTGGCGAGAGCGGTAAAGGCGATGATGACGGCACTCGGCAGCTGATTACCCAGACTGAAGGCGACACCACTGTTGTATGCCAGCCTCAAACTGACGACGCCCAGATCCATCTCGTTGACCCCGGACAGGTGCTTCCGCGCAACGGGCTCAATCGTCAGGGCGACGACGACCGAAATCAGCGCCGTCGTAGCGAAGAGAATTCGTCTCTTGTGATGGGCGGATTTGTCGTTCGTGGTCACCTCGTTGGTACTCACCACGGAAGCTCCTGGCAACGCCCGTCACCCGCGGCGGGTTCTACCTGCAGGGTCGCGTGAACGAGATTGAACTGGGTGGCCAACAGATCCTGGGCAGCAGCGAGAACCTTGGTCGGATCGGACTCCTCGTCGATCGTCAGATGCGCCGACGCAACTTCCATGCCCGATGTGAGCGTCCAGATGTGAAGGTCGTGGGCGTCCTTGACCCCGGGGATCCCCTGCAAGGCTTGCGTCACCTCGGTGATGCTCACGCCGGCGGGGGCGTGCTGGAGCAGGATCCGCAGGGCATGGCGGCCGAGATTGTAGGCACGCGGTAGGACGAACAAGCCGATCGCAACACCGATCACCGGATCCGCGTACCGCCATCCGAAGATCAGTGTGACCAATCCGCTGATCAGGACTCCAACGGACCCGAGCATGTCAGCCATGACCTCGAGATAGGCGCCCCGGACGTTGATGCTTTCCTTCGCCCCGCTGCGAAGCAGCAAGAATGCCGCGATGTTCATCACGAGGCCGACGACAGCGACGATGCTCACCGGGAGTCCAGGGACCTCAGGCGGATCGGAAAGTCGACCGAGAGCTTCGTAGAGAACCCATCCGGCGACACCGAACAGGAGTAGGGCATTGAACAAGGCAGCGAACACCTCCGCCCGGTACATACCGAACGTGCGATCCGGGCGCGATCGCGCTCTTTGCGCAAGCAAGATAGCGGTCAATGCCATGAGGATGCCGAACACATCGGTGAAGACGTGTGCGGAGTCGGAGAGCAGGGCGAGCGATGACGTGGACAACCCCACGATGACTTGCGTGACGAACGTGACCAGACCGAGCCCGACGGCTATCCATAATTTGCGGACATGTTTACCCGATGCACTCGCAGCTTGTTCCGCAACGCCGTGCCCATGGCCGTGACCCATCTCGATATGCCCTTCTCGCCTATGACTGGAGCGTCGTATTCTCATATGCGCATATTTGCCAACGAGAGAGTTTCAGTAAACCCTGGCTGAAGCACCCATGCAACTATCCGTCATAGTATTTTGGTCCGGAGCACCGATCGCGCGGGCGAGATCCACAATGCTGAGAGGTCCACCCGCAAATGATCGAAACCGAACCGTCCGGCGCCGATACCCTCGTCGTCGGACGACCCATACGGAAAGTATTGGGATGGGGTGTCATAGCTGCAATCACTGCGGCGGCATTGGCGCGCGCATCAACTTCCGAGGCGCTGCGATTGCTCGGACTTCCAGATCCGGGGCCCTTGACGATTTACGGACTCCCGGCGGTGATGGCGTTCGGCGAGGTTGCCGCCGTGATGACCGTAGGCAGTCTACTTTTGGCTGCCGTTCTCGTTCCGCCTCAAGCCTCAGGTGTACTCGATGTCGACGGATATCTGGCGCTACGAACCGCAAGCGTCGCCGCCGCTATCTGGGCGGTATGCGCGGCGCTGCTCGTTCCACTCACCCTCTCGGACAGTTCAGGCCAACCTCTCTCCGTCGTGTTCGCCGATCCAGGGCTGTTCGCTCGCGCGATTTCGGACATCGATGTCACAACTGCATGGGCATGGACCGCAGGGCTCGCACTCGTGCTCGCGATTGCGTGTCGTCTGACCCTGCGATATTCGTGGACACCGTTACTTCTCGCATTCGCTTTGTTCAGCCTGCTCCCCAGGGCATTGTCGGGTCACTCCTCTTCGGGTGGATCCCACGACATCGCCACGAACAGTTTGGTTCTGCATATCCTCGCGGCGTCGATTTGGATGGGAGGAATAGCGGCTCTCGTGTTGCATGCCCGCAGAAAGGGGAGCTATCTCGACTTCGCCGCGCGCCGCTTCTCGGCCGTGGCACTCATGGCGTTCGTCGTCATAGCGATCAGCGGTGTGGTCAACGCTGCCGTGCGGGTGCCGCTCACCGCGGTGTGGAGTAGCACCTACGGTGTCTTGATTCTTGCCAAAGTCGCCGCCTTGGTCCTCACCGGACTGGCAGGTTGGCGCCAACGGAAAATCGCGATCGCCGAACTGACGAAGGATCCTAGCGACGGTCGCACCTTCATTCGTCTGGCAGTGGTGGAGTCGGTGGTTCTCGCAGTAACCGTCGGTATCGCCGTCGCCCTGGGCCGCACGCCGCCCCCGGCGCCCACGGAGCGACAGGATCCGAGCAGAGTCGAGGAGGTGCTCGGGTATGCGCTCGATGGCGTACCGACTGCGGGCCGCTTGCTCGTCGACTGGCGATTCGATCTCATTTTCGGAACTCTCGCCGTGGTGTTGGCTGCGTGCTACGTCGTCGGCGTTTTTCGCCTCCGACAGCAGGGCGTGCAGTGGTCGACGTTCCGATCGGTCAGCTGGGCTCTGGGGTGCCTGGTGTTGCTTGTCGCAACATCATCGGGAGTGGGTAGGTATGCACCTGCAGTGATGAGTATGCATATGGCGGCAACGTCCGCCGTGGCGGTCCTTGCTCCACTCTGTCTGGTCCTGGGCGCCCCGTTCACGCTGTTCAGGCTCTCCGTTCGGCGATCGTCCGGAGATGCGCCGGGGCTGAGGGAATGGGCGCAAAGCGTGTACAGAGGCTCCTGGTTCCGATTCATGTCCCAGCCCTATGTGATCGCTGTGATTTTCGCCGGAGCCCTGCCTCTCCTTTACCTGGGGGGGATGTACAGCGCTGTCGCCGGCTCGCACGTCCCCCATCTGGTGATCAACGGAACCCTGCTGATCTGCGGTTTCATGTTCTTCTGGGTCATGGTCGGCGTCGATCCCTTGCCGAGGCGAGCGAGCGCCGCGATCAGGACGACCCTGCTCCTGGCGGCGTTCTTGGCCTACGGGGGCCTCGCAGCAGCACTGATCGCCACTGACACGGTGATTGCCGATCAGTACTTCGCGTCGTTGCAGCGCGGCTGGCTCGACGACTTCTCGCGAGATCAACGGTTCGGTGCCGGACTGATAATCGCGATCGGAGCAGTGCCCCTGGCAATCGCGACAGGGTTTCTCCTCACCGCGTGCTGCTCGCCGAGATGCCACCGCGCGGCAGATGAGTAGGAGAAGGTGCATTCGCAGCGGGGCGGTCTGTCGAGATTTTGAATTTTGTCAACGCTCGCCCAAAAACTATGCGAAATAGTAGTACGCTGTCTGGGACCGTCACCATTCTGTGACCTTCCGCGACGCAAGGAATGCGATCTTGGCCCGACACCGCAAGCCCGACACCGACGATCTCGACTGCCCACTTCGGGAAAGTTATCTTTTCGGCACGCCACACAGCGATCGAGACCTGCCAGTCGACACGATGTATATCTCCACCGCATCTGCAGTCGACCGGGAATCCGTCGCTGGAAGCGTTCAGGCGCGACGCGGCGGCGCTCATCGCCGACAGTCCCGCAATCGTCCTGGTGGACGGGCTTTGGTTCTCTCTGTCGCCACCGGCGCTTTGCTTGCCGCCGGCACATCCGCCTCACATGCATCGACAGGGAGCGTCAGTGTTCCCGTCGAGCTCGACCAGCAACCGTTGGCACCTCTCGAGCAGGCGCTGGCATCGGCTCCGGAAATTCTCCAGGTTCCCAAACTGGCCGAGCTGGGGAGGCTGGCCGAACAGTTGGCTCGAGGCACCGAACGCGACACCGATCGCGCTTCGAGAGAGGCAGCTGCACGCCAACCGCTGACGATGGCTCCTGTCAGCGGAACATTGACGTCGAACTACGGACCGCGTTGGGGGTCGACTCATTACGGGTTGGACATTGCCAATGAGATCGGTACACCTATCGTGTCCGTCACCGACGGCACGGTACTCGAGTCCGGACCTGCGTCCGGTTTCGGACTGTGGGTCCGTATCCTGCAGGATGACGGGACAATCGGGGTCTTCGGACACATCAACGAGACTCTGGTAACCGCGGGTCAAAAGGTGCGTGCCGGAGAATTGATTGCGACGGTAGGAAACAGGGGACAATCAACAGGGCCACATCTGCATTACGAGGTGTGGCAGGCAGACGGCCAGAAGGTCGATCCCATGGCATGGTTGGACGCGCGTGGGGTACAGATCCAGCCTCCGGCCGTCAGTGACTGACGCAATCGACGATTTCCGAAGGGGGAAGGAAGATGAAGAGACTCGGCGGGCTCGAATCCGAAGTGATGGATCTCCTGTGGGATGCAGAAGAGCCGCAGTCTGTGCGGGATCTGGTCGACCGCTTCGAGGGCGGCGCCCCGAAGGCATACACCACGATCTTGACCGTCGTGACGCACCTTCACGAAAAAGGGTGGGTGCAGAGGGAAAAACGAAGCCGCGCATACATCTATTCGCCATCGCGTAGCCGCGATGAAGCGACCTCACTGGCCATGCGCGAATTACTCGACAACAGCAATGACTCTGTTTCAGCGCTTCTGCACTTCGCGCAAAACGTCTCCGATGACGAATACGAGGCACTGCGGCGAGCACTGGATCACGGCAAGGTTCGGTAGATGACTCTCGCCGCAGTCCTCCTTCTCGGGGCCGTGCTCATCGGAGCGTTCATGCCCAAGGTTTTGCGGCGTTTCGAATCGACCACTCTGGCTCCTGCAGCGATTCTCGCGGCATGGATCGGCAGCATCGTGGGTCTGGGATTCCTTGCCGTATCGGCAGTAGTGATCCTTCTGTGGCCGAGCCATGCACCAGCGGAAGGGCTCTCCGAGGCCCTTGTGCGATGCTTCACTGCCTTCCAACACGCGATGGCCCCCTGGATCGGGGAAGCGCTCGCTGTCGGCGGAGTTGCGGTTACCGCGCTCATCGCCGTTCGCAGCTTGTTCTTGGCTCATCGGCAACATAAGGGCCGAGCCAAGGTCCGCGACTACCACCGTGATGTCGTATCGATCATCGCCCGCGCAGATCCGGCATCGGATGATGTTCTCTGGCTTGATCATCCGATGCCGATGGCCTACAGCGTCGCTGGACGGCCGGGATTCGTCGTAGCGACCAAAGGTCTCTCCGATTGCTTGACCGCCTCCGAGCGCGAAGCGGTGATCGCGCACGAGCGGGCACACTTGCGAGGGCAGCATCACCGGATCATTAATGTGTGTGAAGTCTTCGCGAAGGCGCTGCCGGTGATCCCGCTGTTCAAAGCGGCTCCCGCTGCGGTGCGGCGGCTGGTCGAGCTCGCTGCCGATGATCGGGCCGCACAGGCCACCAGCCCCGATGCCGTCCGGTCGGCGTTGCGCGTGGTGGCGACGTCGCCGCTACCTCAGCCGGTGTGGACTCTCGGGCTCGGTGACGACGAGATCTCGGTGCGTTTGGTCAGGCTGCAGGCCGATTCCCGGATTCGCGGCACCAAACTGGTCTGCATCTCTGCTGCGATGCTCCCGATGATCGTTCCCGTCATCGCCGCGTTGACCACCATGGTCGTCTTCTCTGCGTCCGCTCATGCCCTCGTGACCTGACGGCAGTCGGAAAGGGTGGCCGAGGCGCCACCCGGACCCAAAAACTATGCAACGTAGTATTTGGGTTATGCTTCTGTCGCACACTCTATTTGCGTCTCGACAGGAAGCGGGCTGACTATGACCGCAATTGCATCACCCCCGATCCCCGCCCGGCCGTACCCCGCGCGACGGGCGCCGAAGGGATCGGTGCTGCGGAACCTTGTGACGACGACCGATCACAAGACGCTCGGCTTGATGTATTTGGTGACTTCGTTCGCGTTCTTCCTCATCGGCGGGCTCATGGCGCTGATCATGCGCAGCGAACTGGCGATTCCGGGCATGCAATTCCTGTCGAACGAGCAGTACAACCAACTCTTCACCATGCACGGCACGATCATGCTGCTGCTGTACGCGACGCCGGTGGTGTTCGGATTCGCCAATTTCGTTCTCCCCCTGCAGATCGGTGCGCCGGATGTCGCCTTCCCGCGACTGAACGCGTTCAGCTACTGGCTCTACCTTTTCGGTGCTCTCATCGCTACGGGCGGGTTCGTCACTCCCGGAGGTGCCGCAGATTTCGGCTGGACGGCCTACACGCCTCTGAGTTCGGCAGTCAGCTCACCTGGGGTCGGTGCGGATCTGTGGATTGTGGGGCTTCTCGTCTCCGGTCTCGGCACGATTCTCGGCGCGGTCAACATGATCACCACCATTGTCTGCTTACGCGCTCCCGGTATGACGATGTTCCGCATGCCGATCTTCACGTGGAACATCTTCATCACCTCTGTCTTGATTCTGTTGGCCTTCCCGCTGTTGACCGCCGCACTCTTCGCACTGCTTTACGACCGTCGCCTCGGTGGCAACATCTTCGACCCCGCGAATGGCGGAGTCCTGCTGTGGCAGCACCTGTTCTGGTTCTTCGGCCACCCCGAGGTCTACATCATCGCGCTGCCCTTCTTCGGTATCGTCTCGGAGATATTTCCGGTCTTCAGCCGCAAACCGATCTTCGGCTACAGCGGCCTGGTCTACGCGACGCTCGGTATCGCGGCGCTGTCGATCGCAGTGTGGGCGCATCACATGTACGCGACGGGCGCGGTTCTCCTGCCGTACTTCTCGTTCATGACGTTCCTGATCGCCGTGCCGACGGGTGTGAAGATCTTCAACTGGATCGGCACGATGTGGAAGGGACACCTGACGTTCGAGTCACCGATGCTGTTCTCTCTCGGATTCTTGATCACCTTCCTCTTCGGTGGTCTGTCCGGTGTGCTGCTGGCGAGCCCTCCGCTGGATTTTCAGGTCACGGATACTTACTTCGTGGTCGCCCACTTCCACTACGTGGTTTTCGGTACGGTCGTGTTCGCGACGTACGCCGGTATCTACTTCTGGTTCCCGAAGATGACCGGTCGCATGATGGACGAGCGCCTTGGCAAGTGGCACTTTTGGACCACGTTCGTCGGCTTTCACATGACGTTCCTCGTTCAGCACTGGCTCGGTGCCGAGGGTATGCCGCGTCGTTACGCCGACTACCTACCCGCGGACGGGTTCACCACACTCAATACAGTCTCGACCATCGGTTCCTTCATTCTCGGAGCCTCCACTCTCCCGTTCATCTGGAACGTCTTCAAGAGCTACCGATTCGGCGAAGTGGTCACTGTCGACGATCCGTGGGGCTACGGAAACTCGCTGGAGTGGGCAACGACCTGCCCGCCGCCGCGTCACAACTTCACCGAGTTGCCGCGCATCCGCAGCGAGCGTCCGGCCTTCGAGTTGCATTACCCGCACATGGTTGCTCGGATGCGAGCAGAAGCACACGTCGGGGCCGGTCACCGGCCGGAGACGAGTTCATCAGAATCGGAGAAGGTACTTACCGCATCCACGTCCGATGATGACGAGAAGAATTAGCTCGGCGGCCATACCGATGGGAAAGTCAATGTCAACACGAACAATGCCGGTGGTCATCGTCCCGGCAACAGATACCGCTGCCGCCCTACTCACGGACTGGTTGATTCGAGACGTACTGCCGACCGCTCTCGACGGCGGCGTGGCGAACCATGCTGGTGCCCGGTTGCGGACTTTGCCACCGGTATCTCGTCGCCACATCCGGCACCCCCGCAAACTTCGGGTTCACACCCGTCGAGTCAGCGAAGTAATCGCCGCAATCGAGAATCATCTCCAGACCGGAGCGGATTTCGTTGACGCAGAGCGGACCTTCATGCGTTCCACCACTGTCCTTCCAGACCCCGTGCTGAACGCCGCGGCCAGTATCAGTGGCGCAGTGATGGATATCGGGAGTTCCGCGGCGGCATTGGCGAATCGTGCCCTCCTTCTCGTTCCGACGACAATCGAGTCGTCGGAAGCGGCGCTCTCGACGCAATCGAGGGTAACCGAATCCTATTACGCCCTCCTTGCGCGGCTGTGGCACAGAGATTTTCACGCGAGTATCGTGATTCCGCAGACCGAACCCTGAGCGCTCCTCGCTTCGGTGTGCTGTCACGAGGGGGGCACACCGAAGCGAGATTATTCGCGCTCTCGACGCCGATTCTCAGTCGTACGGCGTGGAGACCAACGAGCAATCAGGCGGCAAGGCAAAGAGAGTCGCTACTTCTTCGGAGGAATCGCTCTCTTTGCCGCAAGCGCAGCCCTCCGGATCTGGCTGGTCAGTTTTCCACCGGTCTTGGCTTCGGCAGACGCGGCGGTTTTGTCGATCGCGTTTTCGATCTTGTCTGCGTTCTTCGAGGCAGCCTCCTTGCCCTTGTCGACTAGCGCTTTCGCTGCACCCATGAATTTCATATTCGTCTCCTTCTCCTGGCCTCATCGCCCTCTACTCGGGAGGGTTGCGGATCTAAAAACTAAGATCCATAGTAGTTGAGTTGAAGGTTGACTGATCGTGCAACAGTTGGCCGAGTGCGACGGCGTTGGCAGATTTTCGTGGGACTCGTCAGACCAGTGTCGACCAGTAGTCCCAGAATGCGCTGAGAATCATGCTCGCGACGGACACGATCCAGATAGTAAGCACGAGAGTGTGTTTCTCGGTGCCGACGGTCACGATTCGCGAGGAGGTCGACGCGCTACGAGCACCTAGATGCAAAATGGCATACCAGAGGGCTGTCATCGTCACCACCCACACGACCATGCAGTACGGGCACAGTGCCTGGATTCTGTACAGGCTTTGGAAAATCAGCCAGTGAACCAGCACCGCTCCGGTGAGCAAGCCGATGACGATACAGCGCCAATACCACTGAGGTAGTGCCTTTGCGGCGGTGAGGGTCACGATTCCCGTGGTCAGTAGGACGGTGAACCCGACTATACCGAGGATCGAATTCGGGAAACCGAAGATCGAGGCTTGTGGAGAACTCATCACCGATCCACAACTGAGGACGGGGTTGATGCTGCAGGACGGGCGATATGAGGGATCCGCGAGAAGCTGAAACTTCTCGATAGTCAGTATCAGAGACGCCGCCAAGCCGAGAGCGCCTGCTGCAGTGAGAATCCATCCGACGACATAGGGGGAGCACACTTTCGGGGCCGAGTCGACAGTCGGAGGTATACCAGTGTCGACGTGGGCACCGCGTGCTCCCGTTGATGTCATTGGGCCAGCGCTGCGTCGATGCGAGCGGTGAGATCGTCATATGTCGGCATGGACGGCAACTGGACGCCGTTGAGGAACAGCGTCGGTGTGCCCTGCACGCCCAGGTCGATACCTTCGTTGAAGTCCCCTTCGACACGCTCTGCGACTGCGGGATCATTCATATCTGCTTCGAAGGTCGCCATGTCGAGTCCCAGATCCTGGGCGAACGTACGGAAGAGGGCTACTTGAGATTCGGACGACTCGCCCCACTGGGTCTGCGTGTCGTACATTCGCTGGTACATCTCCACGAACTTCCCTTGCCTGGACGACGCTTCGACGACTCGCGCCGCGAGTCGACTGTTCGTGTGACTGGGAATGGGGAAGTACCGTACACCGAACGTGATGCGGTCAGCGTACTCAGCACGTATCCGCTCCATCGTCGGATACATCGCCAGGCATGCCTCGCACTCGAAGTCGAGGAATTCGACCAGAACGACATCGTTGTCCGGCGCAGAGGAAAGTAGATGCGTGTCGTCGCGAAGAACCGATGCGTCCGAAGCGCTGGCGCTGTTTGTCTCCCTCCCGCTGCGGTTGCCGAGCAACAGCGCGCCGAGGACGACAGCGAAGACAGCTATCAGGGCTATCGAGAATTTCGCGTTGGTGGTCAACTTCATGGATCCGCCTACCTGGTCGGTGTTCGTCGATGCGTGCAACCTTCCGGCCACCACACAGCCCTGAATACTATGCAACATAGTAGTCGGAGGTATTGTCTCAGCGAAGTGCGGTGTGCATCGATCGCCGGACTCCGCACCTCGATGGTGTGAGCCGAGTAGGAGGAACAGATTTTGAGGCGTGCAATGGTTGTGCTGCTGGTGGCTGCGGGGTGTGCGCTCATAAGCGCAGGCACCGCGCAAGCACACAGTGCACTGGTCGGATCGACTCCATCCGCCGACGCAGTTCTCGACACTGCGCCGAGTTCGGTGGAATTGGTTTTCAATCAGGAGATTCAGACGAGTTTCGCGAACGTGACCGTCAGTGCGGCCGACGGGACGCAGGTCGGAGCCGGGGAGCCGTCGGTGCAGGGAGAGCGCGTTTCTCTCGTGACGACCGGTCAGATGTCGTCTGGCACTTACACCGTTGGTTACCGGGTGATCTCTGAGGACGGACACCCGATCACGGGGTCGTACTCCTTCACCTTGAACGCGGCGAAGAACAATGCGGCGCCGCTTCCCGGAGGTGCAACACCTCCGGCAACTGTTGCGCCGTCGGCGGCGACCGCCGATGCCGACTCCGACGACGGATCCCCACTGTTGTTGCCGATTCTCGGTGGCGCAGTGGCAATCCTGTTCGTGATCGGGATGGTCATCGTTCTCCGCGGAGACAAGCGCTCGAAGCGCTGAGATGTTACAACACAGTACGAGCGGGGAGGGACCACGTAGGTGATGGACTGGATACGTTTACCCGAGGCCGTGCCTTCGTTCGGAGCAATGGTGGGGTGGGCGCCGCAGCCGCTCCCGGTCCTACCACTGATCGGAGTCCTACTGGCAGCGTGGTATGGCTGGGGTGTCTACCGGGTGACGTCTTCCGGTCGGGTGTGGCCGTGGACGAGGACGGCCAGCTTCCTCTTCGGCTGTATATTGCTGATCCTGGTCACGGGGCTCGCCGTCGAGGGCTACGGGTACGAACTCTTCAGTATCTGGATGTTCCAGCATTTGACCTTGTCGATGGCGATTCCACCACTGCTCGTTCTCGGCAGCCCAGGTCTTCTCCTGCTGCGCTCCACCCCTCACACAGGGTGGGGAATTCCGATCCTCAAGCTGGCATTGACGGCACTCAGAAGCCGGACGGCGAAGATTCTGCTACACCCCGGCGTCACGATTCCACTGTTCCTGTTCAGCTACTACGGCATCTACCTCTCGCCGGTATTCGACCTGGTGGCGTCGTCCTGGGTCGGTCACACAGGCCTGGAGCTCTTCTTCCTGGCCACTGGAGTGTTGTTCATCGTTCCGGTGCTCTCATCTGGGCCGTTGCCCGTCAAGCAAAGCAACCTGGGTCGATGTTTCGACCTCTTCGTCGAAATGCCTCTCCATGTTTTCATCGGCGTGATCCTGATGATGGCAACCTCGCCACTCCTGAGTACCTTCACCAATCCGCCGGCGTCCTGGAACGTCGATCTGATGGCCGATCAACAAATGGCGGGGGCTTTGGCATGGTCGTACGGAGAACCCGTCGCGTTGATCATCATGGTGGTTTTCGCGATGAGGTGGAATCGCGACGAGACCCGCACCAACGCCGCCGTCGACAAAAAGGCCGCCAGGGACGGTGACGTCGACCTCGAGGCCTACAACGAATTCCTCAAAACCCTTCCCCGTCGATGACTGCTCTCGGCATCTCGATGATCGGGTTCGGCGGATGCGACGGTGTGTGAGATGAGTGGTCAGTTCATCGGGATCGGTTGGGCACCTCTCACTGCGAGCAGTTCTCGCAATGCGGTCGATTCGGCCTGCTGTGTAGCGGCGATCTGTCGAGCAAGATTTGTCACGACGGGGAGATCGGCATTGTCAGCGGCGTATTGGGCCATCGGAATTCCCCCTTGATGGTGGCGCAACAGTAATTGCAAATAGCGAATCTCAAATGCCGGTCCGGTCAGGGTGCGTAGTTCCGCGAGTTCGGCGGGAGAAGCCATTCCCGGCATCGCGACTGATTCAGTTACGCCGGAATCACTTTGTCCGGTGCTCATGCCGGGCATCGAGTGATTCATCGCCGAGGAAGTTGAGGGCATCCACTCCATATACTCGCCCGTGCTCCGGGCGGGTCGATCCCAGAGGGACAGCCACCCCTGCATCATTCCTATCTGACTTTGCTGAGTAGTGACGACGTCGTACGCGAGCGTACGGATAGCGGGGTCGGCAGTGTTCACCAATGCGAGGGACGACATCTCGACCGCTTGCCCGTGGTGAACCGACATGTCCTGCGCGAAGCCGACCTCCACTGCGCCGACGGCTGGGACCCCCTGCGAGGTGTTCTCGATCCGCCCCTTTGCCCACAGGCCGATGATGATTCCGATCAACAGAGCGATGACAATACCGACCACCAACACTGCGGCCGGCGTGGCATGGCGTTTGCCCGATGAATCGGATACCGACTCGGATTGAATCGATACCGCCTCGTGTTCAACCATTTTCGCGACTCCTCGTGATCGCCGGCGCAGGTGGGGTCGTTGCTGCGGGAAGACCAGTGGCTGACTGCTCCGACGCTGCGGGAATCGCGTCAGGGCCTGGCGGAGATGCGTCGAAGGGGAAAGGAGCGTTCGGGTCGAATCCTCCCGGGACCGTTGCACAGCTGGCACCGGCCTCTGGATGGGTGTTCGGGTTCTGTTTGAGGGCGGTGATGAATTTTGCGATACGGGGGTCGTCGACGCTGTCGACTTTGAGTTGGTGCCCCCACGACTGAATCGAAACGGGGGAATCGATGCCAGGGAACGGTGACATCAGGGAATACGGCTTACCGTTGACTTGGGAGGTAAGGGCGTCGACGTCGGACGGATTCAACGAGTCGGGGTTGTAGGCAATCCAGACCGCACCGTGCTCGAGTGAATGCACCGCATTCTCAGTGCGTATCGGCTCCGGGTAGACGATGCCTGTGCATGTCGCCCAGTACTGATCGTGCGCTCCTCCCAAGGGGGGAGTTTGATCGTATGCAACGCGCTGAGGCGCTTGAATATGATTGCCGGCCGCGTATTCGATTTCGGTTACCCCTTCGATGGACAGCGAGGGGTCCGGGTTGTCCGCGCTCGGAGCGTATTTTTGTGCTTCGGTCCTCTCGATGGCCTTGGGCACCATGTTGTAGGCGATGACCGAGACCAGGCCGGCGATAATCAGGACTGCGATCGATATCGACCACGGAAAACTTCGGCCACCGGGCACCCCACCGCCGCGGGGGCGGGGTGTGTTCTTCTTGCGGTTCTTCGACATTGGTGGACTCGTTCCCTTGCGCGCTGGCACCGACACTGAATTACTATCAATCATAGTAATTCATGGTTTCGTTCTTCTGCCGAGACAGAAGCGGTACGCGCCCCCGAAGAGAGATGCGGCAGCGAGAGAAAGGACGATCACCGCCAGGGCGATCTCGGGAACCGCGCCCAGACGTGTTGCCGGTGTGAGATCGGAACGCAGGGCGATCTCGTCGGTCAATGCCTGTGCTGTGAAGATCTCGCTCTGTTGGCGTACCTCTCCCGTCGGCGTGATGATCGCACTGACACCGCTGGTCGCGGCGATCAACACAGTGCGACCGTGCTCGACTGCCCGCACCCGCGACATGGCCAATTGCTGAAAGGTCATCTCCGTCCGGCCGAAGGTCGCATTGTTGGTGGGAACCGCGATGACGGTGGCTCCCGCCTGGACCGACTCGGTCACCAGATCGTCGAAGGCCACCTCGTAACACGTGGCAACAGCTACCTGAACTCCGTTGAGGTCGACGACACCGTTCCCATTCCCGGCAACGAAATTGCCCGCAGAATCGGCGTACGACGACACTGCACGAATGATCGGTCGGAGCGGCAGGTACTCCCCGAACGGCACGAGTTGTCGTTTGATGTGTTGCTGGCCAGGGCCATCCGTGGGATCCCACACCATGACACTGTTGATCGATGTGCTCGCTTCACCTACGAGAACCGTACCGACCAGGATTGGTGCCCCGATCGAACGGGCTGCTCGGTCCAGTCGCTCTGCCGCATCCCGATTCACCAAAGGATCTATATCCGAAGCATTTTCGGGCCAGATAACAAGCCGTGGCCGGGCTGCGCGACCCGCCGCGACATCGGCAGCGAGCTGCTCGGTGCGGGCAACATGATTATCGAGCACCGCTCGGCGTTGGGCGTTGAAATCGAGGCCGAGTCGCGGCACGTTGCCCTGAACGACGGCAGCAGTGACGACCTCGTCAGGGGCGGCACCGGGAGAACTTGTCACCAATGCACTCACAAAGATGAGGACGACGGCAACGCCACCCTTCGCCAATGCTTGCCATCGAACACGGGAGGGTCCGGCCAGTGACCAGGCGATGAGAGTTCCGGTCAGTGCAGTCACGAAGGAAAGACCTGGCGCCCCTGCGATCGAAGCCAACGGCAGCAGCGGACTGTCCGCCTGCCCGAAGGCCAAACGCCCCCACGGGAAACCGCCGAACGGAATTCGGCTACGAAGTGCTTCGGCGGTGACCCATGCACCCGCAATCCACACCGGGGAAAGGGGAGCGCGACCGACGGCCACTGCCAGTACGCCGAACACGCCGAACGCGAGCGCTTCAATCGCCGCCAACGCCAACCAAGGCGTTGCACCGACATACGCTCCGACCCACGGCAGCAAGGGAACGAAGAATCCCAGTCCCGCGGCATAGCCGAATCCGAAACCCGCACGGAGACTGCGACCCTGGAGAACGGCGGTCAGCAGGGCGATGGCGACAGGGGCCAGAAACCACAGCGTGCGCGGCGGAAAACTGAGAAATAGCAGCCACCCAGCGCCCACCGAAAGCGCGAGACGCAAAGCGTTCCCACCGTAAAGCCGTTTGGGGCGACCACTCTTCAGGCATGCATCGAGTTCACCGTCGGCAGTGAGTGCACGTTCGGACGAAGGGACCCTCACAGGCCCGCTCCCGTAGAAGGAGAACTGTGCTGGTCCGTCCACAATTTCTCACAAAGATCGTCGAATTCGCCGCCCCACCCTGCATGATCGGTCCTCGCGAGGCCTCCGAGTTCGAGATCGACCTGCTCCGGTGCTGCCCCCGGGCGTAAACGGATCCACACGCGCCGCCTCCTGATCACGAGCGAGGTCAGAAGTCCGAGCATCATCGTGATCGCAAAGACGAGAACCCACTGTTGCGCAGGGTCGTACGACACCTGTAGATTGGCGAATTCCTTGGCCCCGTCGAACCGAACCTGTGTTCCGTCAGAGAGAGTCCGCGTCTCTCCCGGTCGAAGGTTCACACGATCTTGTTTGACCAGCCTTCCTTGGTTGATCATCTCCGTATTCAACGAGAAGATCGATTGCGGAATGCCGGTATCCAGACCCGTATCGCCCTTGTAGATGTCGATCGCGACCGCAGGATCACGTGCGTCGGGAAACGACGAAGTCAGGAGCGTCCCACTGAAGGCCGCGGTCGGCGCGAAGAGTCCCTCGATGGCAATCTGATTCTTCCGGCGCTCGTTCGGATCGGGGAACGAACCGCCGGGTGGATCGAAACGCAACGCCCCACTGCTGAGAAACGTCACCGCGTCGTCCGGTTGAAACTGCATTGTCTCGGTACGGGACTGGCCATCGGGGAAAGTGACGGTGAACTGCGGCGCGTACCCGTGGCCGGTCAGATAGACGCGGGCGCCATCGGTACGCAACGGTTCGTTGACTCGAAGACGGTAGTCCTTCCACGTATTGGTCGCGATGTCCTGCCCGCTCTGGTATGAGATGTTGGAGGTGAACATTTCGGCCTGACCAGTATCGAGATAGTCCGCGGAAAAATCGTTGACCTTGATGCAGAACGGTGCGAGACCAGTTCCGTCAGTTGCACTTCCAGCGCGAAATGAGTCGTACACAGCGGGTGAGGTGTTGCAGAATCCAGGACCACCGTCGGCAATGACGATGACCGAACCCTCGTACCCCACCAGCTTGCCGATGGCGACGGTGACGAGCAACCCGATCAACGAGAAGTGGAAAACCAGATTCCCGGCCTCGCGCAGATATCCCTTCTCCGCCGAAACCGATACTCCGGAATCATTTTCGGGATTGACTGCGATGCGCCAACCCTTGAGAGACCGGCGCACTCTCGTCAAGGCCTCGTCGTGAGAGATATCTACCTCGCCGCGGAAATGGTGCGGCAACCGGGACAGATTCCGAGGTGCCCGCACAGGCTGGCTCCTGAGTGCGCCGAGATGCGCCCGCAAGCGTGGAAACAGGCAGCCGATGAGAGAGAGAAACAGGAGAACGTAGATTGCGGTGAACCAGAAACTGGAAAAGACGTCGAACAACTCCAGCTTGTCGAACAGTGGGCCAAGGGTTGGTTGGGCCGCAATGTACTGGGACACTTTCTGCACGTTGAGATTTCGCTGAGGCAGCATTGCTCCGGGGAGTGCTGCCAGCGCCAAGAGGAACAGGAGCACGAGCGCGGTACTCATCGACGTCAATCTGCGCCAGTACTGGCGCAGCATTCGAATGCTTTCTCGGATAATCAGTCTCGGGAGGCGACGGATGCGAGCTCCCGTGGGGACACTCTCTGTCATATCGGCAACACGACCGAACTGACAAACTCGTTGCGCAACCAGCCGATGAACACGCCCCACACACCGGTGACCAGTGCCAGACCGACAGCGACGAGCATTATTCCGCCGACGATCTGAATCGTTCGTGAATGGCGTTTGAGCCATCCGACGCCTCGGAGCGCTTTCACCGACCCGAACGCCAGCACGATAAACGGTAATCCAAGTCCTAGACAGTAGGCGACGATCAGCAGCACCCCGCGCGCTGCCGTCGTGCCTTGAGTTCCGGCCGCCACCGAAAGAACCCCTGCGAGAGTGGGGCCGAGACATGGTGTCCAGCCCAACGCGAACACGCCCCCCAACAAAGGTGCGCCGGCAAGGGAGGAGATTCGTCGCGGCGCGAATCGTGCGTCTTTCTGCAGGGCAGGAATAAGGCCGATGAATGTCAACCCCATCACGATGGTGATCACCCCGCCCACACGTTGGAGCAGCGCTTCGTTGATGCGCAGGGTGCTGATCACGCCGAATACCGATGCGGTGGCGAAAACGAACACCACCGTGAATCCCGCGACGAACATCGTTGCCGCGCCTGTCACCCGCCATCTGCCTGCTGCGGGTCTCGTGGTCGCGTCTTCAGGGGTCACCGCCGGAGAATCAGCTCCGGAAATGCCGGCTAGATACGACAGGTATCCGGGAACCAGTGGCACCACGCACGGTGAGGCGAAAGAGACCAGACCGGCCAAAACGCACGCCGCTACGGCGAGCAGCAACGGACCGCTCGAGGCGGCGGTCTGGAAGCTGGACCCGATGCCTTGGGCAAAGTCGTTCACCGTTCGGCCGCCACACGCTCGATGACAGGCTGTAGATCCTCAGTGAGAAGTGCACGAAGGAACACTGCGGCGACGCGATGCTGACGATCCAACACCAACGTGGAGGGAATCACGCTCGTCGGATAGTTTCCGCCGAGCGCTATCAAGGTCCTCATCGACGGGTCGTAGATCGAGGGGTAGCTCACGTTGTTGTCGACGACGAAGTCCTGAGCTTTGTCACGTTGAGGATCTCGAACATTGATCCCGAGAAACTGAACGCCGAGGTCTTTGGTTGCTTCGTAGGCGCGTTCGAGATCGTCGGCCTCGGAGCGGCATGGGGCGCACCATTGTCCCCACAGATTGATCACGACGATCTGATCTGCGTAGTCAGTCAGTGAGATATCGTTACCGTCGGTCATAAGGTCAGGCCCGGCCAATGCGCCGATTCTATTTCGCGACTCGGGTGGGTCGTACAAGATATCGGTTTGCCCCCCAGGCGAGACGAAATCGAAGTTCGCACCCGAAGCGACCGCGTCGGTACCGCTCGCGCACCCACTTGCGGCGACGACCACCGCGGTGAGGATAGCAATGAGTGAGAGGGGATGGGCATGCGCTCGGGGGGTGCGGTGCATCCGTTGTCGCGTGGGTGTGGGGACTGTCATTTCATCAACTCACTTACGGCGGAGCGTATTTGGTCCGTGTTTTCGAAAACCATGGGGGCTGTGACCTGGTCGACGGACCCGTCACGTTGGACGAGGAAGCTCAGCGGCAGAACTGGCGGCGCCGACAGTGCAATTCCGACGTCGTCGATGGCGGCGAACGAGGGATAGCGCACGCCGGCGTCCGTGAGAAGTGCTAGTGCTGCTGACATGTCGTCCTGGACATTGACGCCGACCACACGGATGGCGCCGGGGCTGCCTGCGTAATCGTTCAGAACCGGGATCTCCGATCGACACGGCCCACACCACGAAGCCCAGAGATTGATCAAGGTGGGTTCCCCGGACAGCGCTGCGCCGAGGTCGACTTCAGTGCTCTCGCCAAGACACGTCGCTTTGATTCCCCGGAGTTTTCCGTTCACGGGCGGTGCCGCCGGGGCCGCAGGGCAGGAAACCTTCGCTGCTGCGGTCGCAGATGTGAAGCTCGGGTCGAGAGCTTCGCCGTCGTCTTGGGATGCGGCCGGGGGCATTTGCGGTCGGGTTGGGGAGTGGGATTCGGTTGGTTCGGATCGAGGCCAGATTGCCACGACAAGGAGGGCGATCACGGCCAAGAAGAACATGAGCCATCGCGACCGTGCCTGCATACACTTCCTCCAAGTATGGTGCGGCGAATCGGGGAACAACACTGAACTACTATTGTGCATAGTAGCTATATTGGTTCTTCCACCGGCCCTCGCTCAGCAGCGGCAGGGGCCCGAGTCCAACTATTGAATCGAGCACTGTGAAACGTCAATCCGCCCCGGAGGGTCGTCCCAGCTCGTCGGCCCGCCCCGAAATTCCAGCACTGGATTCACATCAAGGGCCGCCGACGCGAATGACACGAATCGCACGGTCGAAGCTTGTGCGATTGATGGTGTACTACACCGCAGCTCGACTCGCCCTGATCGCTGGGCTCGCAGTGATCGTCATGGGAATCAACGCCGTATTCGACCTCGAAATCCCCGGCGCTTTGTCACTGTTCGGGGCCTTGCTGCTCGGATTCGCCATCTCTGCGATCGCATTCCGATCGTTGCGACGCCGGATCAACGACGAGGTGATGGTCGTAGATGAGAGGCGTCGCGCGTCGCGCACCGCGTGAAGAAGTTTCCCGCGGCCACGCCGGCATAGATGAAGCCTCCTTCATCCCCCGGTGTCACCCGGGAAGGGGCTAGGTCGCGGCGATCGCTGCTGCCGAAGCCGAATTCGGAGCAGCAGTCAACGACTGTCCACGTTGGTCAATCCATTCCGAATGCTCTCCTCAGCGCCGACACAGTAGGAGCGCCGTCGACAGCGCCCGCGGCATCGCGATAGAGCCTGCAGGACACGCTCGGGATCTGATTTGACTCGGCTAAGGGATCGTGGCCGTCGACGAGCAACGTCGGAGACCCGGCCATACCCGCGAGTGCTGCTGATTGGGAATCCTCGATGACCAGGTGGCGCAGTTCCCATTCGATCGATACACCCGCGAGAGCTTGCTCGATTCGTTGTTCGAGGAGCGGCACGTTGGGGCAGTCCAGGACTTGCAAAATTTCGAGTTGAATCATGGTGTTCCTTCGTCGGTGTGCAATGTCTGGAGCATGGGGCAGTGCCGGTCAGCTCGCGGTAGTGCACAGGTGGAAGCGAATTCGGTCAATGAGGCCCGCATGCATTGCAGATCTCGGATCTTTTCGTCGAGCTCGGCGATCTTCTTCTGGGCGAGTCTCCGCGCTGCGTCGCAATCGTCCGGTCCGCCACCGTAGAGGTGGAGAAGTTCGTTGATCTCCTCGAGGCTGAAGCCGTGTTCCTGGGTGCGTTTGACGAACCGGATAATCTCGACCGCCTCATCCCGGATATGAGCGGTATCCCGAGGCGGATCGTGGAGGCTGCTGCAGGAGTCCGCGCCGTTCGTAGTACCGCAACGTCTGCACATTCACCCGTGAGGGTGGCCAGTTCACTGCTACGCATGTTGCCATTGTGAACCCTGTACCCGGCTACGGAGTCAAGTTGTTCTGCCCGGCGGCAGGACATCGTCGACGGTGACCACGCCGACGACTGGGATTGTCGCGAGTTTATAGTCGGCCATCAGTACCACGACCACGACGAGGAAGCGCAGCATCCGAACCCGCGAGCCCTGCGATCGGTGCTGAATCTCCGACTACCACCGCACGCAGGCAAACCTGCTGCAGCGTCCGCGGGACGTTCCGGTCCGCACCGCGATCGGCGCGATGGTCATCGCGTTCTACCTGGTCTGACGATCCCCTGCGTCAACGACATCATTGCGTACAAGTTCAACATCTCGCTGAACGCGATGATGTGGATCGGCCGAATCGGCATGGTGCTGCTGCCCCCCGATCGCGTTCTTCGTCACCTACCGGTTCTGCCTGGGTCTGCGGCGCAGCGACCGTGAGGTTCTCGAGCACGGCATCGAGACCGGCATCCCGCGTGGTGGTGACTCCCGAGCTGCTGGTACTCGCACTCTCATTTGGCTGCGGCTCGGCATCCTATCGGCTGCCGAGTTGAATAGCCTTGACCACGAGAAGTATCGCGCCGATGACGAGGTAGCCCCGCAAGGCCAGCATGCCCAGTTTCGTTCCGGAGGACCACACGACCGGTTCGAGCAGCGTCAGCGGCGGCATCCGCCACTGCATCTTTGCCTCTCGCCCGACGTCAGGGGGCAGAGCGGTGACTACGCCGCGGCGCCGGTCGAGCCACCGCACGCCAACTGTTGCGACGATGCCAGCGACGACCAACGCTATCCCTAGGTATATTGAGGCGGTCACCACGTTGAGGTCGGGAAAAACGGTGGTGGCCATGAGGATTCCCGAGAGCATCAGCAGGACCGCGACGATCAGCCCGGCGACGAGGTTGAGCCAGCGCGGATTAATCCAGGGTCCGAGTACTTGCCGGTCGTTGCACAGCAGCAACAGGAACACGCTCGCGCTGGGCAGGAGCAGTCCGGCAAGAGCCTGCACGGCGGTAGTGATCAGTCCAAGCGGTGCGCCGGGGATCAGCACGATCCCCGCGGCAAGGAGGACCATGGCACCGTATGAGAGGTAGAAGGGTTTGGCCTCCTTGAACCCTCGGTGTAGCGAGTGGCTGATCCCGAACACGTCACCGAAGGCGTAGCTGGTCGACAGAGTGACCGCAGCGGCACCGATGATCGAGGCGTCGAGAAGCACGATCGCGAAGATCGGGCCGAGGACGGAACCATTCGCGCTGAGTAGGCGCGCGATGTCGCCGGCGTCCACGAATTCTCCGACACTGCCAGTTGAGCGGGCGGCGTAGTCGGCGGTCATCATCAATGCCGCTGCGCCGGCGACGACGACCAGCGCCCCGAGGACGGTGTCGGCTCGTTCGTAGCTGATGAACCGCGGGGTGATCCGTTTGTCGATGATGTTGGACTGTTGGAAGAACAGTTGCCACGGCGCGACAGTGGTGCCGACGATTGCGATAATCAACAACACCGCGTCCGAGGTGATCCCGCCTCGGACGCCCGGAATCGCGAAGTCTCGGGCAGCGCGACCCCAGTCTGGGTGTGAGAGCAGCAGCATCGGGATCTGTACCGCCGTGACGGCGATGAAGACGAACATCGCACGTTCCCAGCGGCGGAAGCTGCCGGTGGCCATGATCGCGATCAACGCGACCGCAGCGGTCGGCACGACGATGTACCGTGAGACGCCGAAGTAGCTGGCGGCCAGTGAAACTCCGATGAACTCGGCGACGATGGTCAGGAAGTTCAATACGAACAGATCGCCGACCGAGAACCAGCCCCACCCGCGGCCGAAGCGCTCGTTTATCAGCCGGGCATGCCCCACCCCGGTCACCGCCCCGAGTCGGACAACCATCTCCTGGTTGACGATCAGCACTGGAATCAACAATAGCAACACCCAAAGCAGCGAGTACCCGTAGTTCTGGCCGGCCTGCGCGTAGGTGGCAACACCGCCGGCGTCGTTGTCACCGACCATGACGATGAGGCCAGGCCCGACGATCGCCAACATGGTCAGCATCCGAGCCTTGAAAGTGCGGCGAGATTCCTTGTCGGACAAACTGATTCTTCCGAGCGCCCCCTCGATGTCGCCGAGGTGCGCGGAATCGAGGACTGCGGACGGTCGCGGTTCAGGCATACCGACAGGCGTATGTGCCGGGGTGGCGTCGGTGATCTCGGGTTCAGCCACGGTCATCACCGCCTGGATCTGTGGAGGTGGTGTTGGTCGTAGGGTGGTCGGTGGCGCGCTCGACGATGGGCCTCGGTGCAGGTTCTCGCCGTCGCCAGTCGTCGGGGATGGAGGCCTCGAGGACATCGTCGACGGTGACCACGCCGACGACGTGGTCGGCATCGTCGACGACTGGGATCGTCGCGAGGTTATAGTCGGCCATCAGCACCGCCACCTCGGTTAGGTCCGCCACGGGGGTCACGCGCACAGGGTCGGTGTCCATGATGTCGACGATCGGGGTCACCGACTCCGATTGCAGCAGCCGGATGACCGACGCCACCCCGATCAGCCGGCCGGCGTCGGTGAGCACGTGCACCTTCAGCAGAGCCTCGGGCTGCATGGACCGTGCTGCTGAGATTGCCGACAGGGCCTGCGCCGCAGTGGCGGTGGCGGCGCAGGAGATGACGTCGACGCTCATCAGGCCGCCGGCGCTGGACGAATTGAACCCCATTAGTGTGATCACCTTCGTGCGTTGGCCGGCCGGCATCAGATCGAGCACTCGTCGACGGCGGGACTGTCGTAACTCTGCGACTGCGTCGGCGGCGTCGTCTGCGCGCATGAGACCAAGCACACCGGCCACCTCGACGTCGCTCATGTCGGCGAGCAGCTTGTTGGCCTTGCCCGGGTCGAGCTCTTCGAAAACGTCCGCCTCAAGCTCGGGGTCGGTGTGGACGCGGTCAAGGATTTCCCCACCCTCGCGCTTGTCTGCGCCCTCGAGCAGATCTGCAATCTGCGCCGGTTTAAGGGTGCCGACTCGCCCGCCGACCCGCCGCACTACCATGCTGTGTTTGTGGCCGATCAAGGGTTCGAACGCTTTCCAATCCCGACTGGCGTGTCCTCCATGGGATTTGATTAAGCCGAAGAACCGGGCCGGGCGGCGAGTGTCGAGCCGTGCGAGTACCCACCCGTGACCGGGGTTCTCGAGTTCGATGTCGTAGGCGTGCACCAGCTCCGCGGCCGGGACGTCGATCAGCCGATGGCCAAGGACGTCGGAACGCAGCAGTACCTCGCCCTCGCGGCGCTCGAACCCGCGCAGGTCCACCTTGTTCTGCGCCAGCATCACCCGGTCCCCGTCGAGGTGCTCGATCCGTTCGACAGAAACGTACACTCGCCGACCACCGACATTGACTACCAGCCCGGATACCGTCGGGTAGGTGTCCACGCCGAGCAATCGCACGATCAGATCGTCTAGGGCGCCGACGATGTCCCCATTCCGTGCGATCACTGGTCGCTTCAGTAGCTGTGAGAGATGGATCACCGGATGCGTGGGGGCTCCGTCGGTCGCTGACTCGGTCATCGGCACTCCTCGCGTCGGTGGGTGGTGGGACGAGCCACGCAGGATGCGCACACTCGCGCGACGGCTATTGATGTCCGATTGAAAGGTCGGTGGACGGACAAGCGTGGCCTAAGTTCGGCGCGGCTCGGTCAGTTGCGACTCAGTTCGCCGGTGACGACGCATCTGCATGGTTGAAACTCGCGACCAAAACTTCAAGCACGCCACCTTCTCGCTTCGCGGACAAGCCTTCCCGCTCCGGTATTGTTACATGCGCACCTATGCATGTAAAGTCCGGTTTGGGAGCCGTTTGGGGCGACTCTCAAGCTCGGCGACTTCTGGCGTAGCGGTTCGGGTTGTGAGGTTGTCGGAGCAGAGGCTCAATGCGGATGCACGGTCGACCCCGCCTTTGGTGAGCGTATTCATACATCCGCCCATCTATCGCGCACGTGGTCCAGTGCACCTAGAAGCGTTGCCGTGAGCGCGAAGTCGCGTCCCCGGAGGGTCGGTCAGCAGATCAATGCGTCAACGTGTTCGCTCGGTGACATGGCAATGTTCGTTGCGTCAGCGAGCCCTTGCGCCCTGAGGGGTTTGGCATATCACTCAGCGCCGCGGAACGCGGTATCCGACGGCAGCCTCATTTTCCGGGTGACTCCCCGTTGAGCCACACAACATTGACTACTATCGGGCATAGTAGTCAATATGTGCCCTCGCCGACCTCTACGGGCATGCTGATCTGAACGGACGACTGATCGAAACCGCAGTGCGCCGAGGTCGGGCAATGACGCGTACGGCGGGTCCGGCGCATCCCAGACGGAATTGTAGGTTGTGCGATTCTGCCAAGTCTGCGGCACGGATTAATGGACCACGAATGACGTACGAGTAGTAGAAACTCGCTGGACGGGTGCGGCCGCATCTGATCTGAGAACCCGGATGGCTCAGGAGAGGACCCACCGTGCCCATCAACCAAACCATTGCCAGGCTGAGTGACCTGTCGTTCCAGTCGGCCTTCGCCGTGTATCTGTTAGCCCTCGTGTTGCTGATCTGGCACTACGCCGCGACACGCACCGACCACGTCCACCGGTTCGAGTTGGGGAGCAGGAAGCTTGTGGCGGCAGGGGGAGTCTCGGCGCCGTCGCCGGAAGTGCCCGGACGGATCGTTTCGGCTCCGCCGAAGCCAGTGCCCGAGCGTCTCGGCAACATGGGTGCCGCGGTTCTCGTCGTGGGCTTGGGACTGCACCTTGTGTCGATCGTGTTGCGTGGCTTCGCAACCGGACGTTTCCCGTTGGGCAACATGTACGAGTTCGTCACCATGGCCACCGCGGCCGCAACGGCGACTGGCATCGTGTTTCTGCGTGGGCAGACATACCGCGCGATGTGGGTTTTTCTTCTGGCGCCGGTCCTAATCCTGATGTTCGTTGCGGCAACCCTGCTCTACGCCGACGCAGCGCCTGTCGTTCCGGCTCTGCAGTCCTACTGGCTTCCGATCCATGTCACAATCGTCAGCATCGGCAGCGGCGTCTTCCTGGTTTCCGGCGTGGCCAGCCTCGCGTTCCTACTACGGATCCGACAGCCCGCCGGCGCGGAGCGCCGCGGGCCTGTAGGTTCGATGGCTCGTCGTTTGCCCGACGCCCAGACACTCGACCGGTTGGCCTACAGAACCGTCATCGTCGGCTTCCCTCTCTTTGGTATCGGAGTCATCCTCGGCGCGATCTGGGCGGAGGCAGCCTGGGGTCGGTTCTGGGGGTGGGATCCCAAAGAGACGATGTCGTTTATCGCCTGGGTGATTTACGCCGCCTACCTCCACGCCCGAGCGACCGCAGGTTGGCGCGAGACCAAAGCCGCTTGGATAAACATCGCAGGATTCGTCTCGATGCTGTTCAATCTGTTCATCATCAACATGGTCGTGTCCGGATTGCACTCCTACGCCGGTCTGAGCTGAGCGATTCGTGATCGAATTGAAGCTCGACGGGCACGTCCACGGTGGCGTTCGAAGCGAAGACAACGTATGAGTGCCCAAAGAATGATCTTCGTAGGCTACGTCGCGGGGCGCGACTGGTGCGTTCGAGGCGGCGGGGGGTTCCTTCGTGTCTTGCCTTCCTGCTGCTTGTTTGAATGCAGTCACGGGTTTGGTTATAGGTTATTCGGGTGAGGGCGTGACGGAAGGCGAGGTTCGAGTGCCGGTGGAGGGTGGTCTTACTGCTGGAAGCCGGTGGGATTCGCCGACTCGGCGGATTTGTCAGAACTGCCCCTGCTCGGTAGTTGTCGCGAGTATGCCCTGGGTGCTGGTGAGCCGTACGGAACCTGGGGTGGCATGACCGAAGCCGATCGAAAGCTGGGATCATCCTTTGACCCCGTCGGAGACAGGTGTGTAATTGTCCCGTGGGTCAACCGCAAATCCACGTTGCGAAGTCCGCTCGGCCGGGGAATGGTCTTCGAGATTCTCTTGCGGCGCCGCTGTATCAAGGAGGCGATTCGATGACGAATGACGAGGCGCCTCTGTCGGTTTACCGAATGACGGGCGATGACCTGGTCGCGGAGTACCAATACTTGTACGACAGGTTTGATCGCCACACCCCGAATCAAAAGGCGCGGTTCTACTATGTGAACGGGGAAATGAAAGCTCGTGGGCTCGAACATGGCATGCCAACTCCCGCTGCGCGCGATCACGACGATGCCTGGGATGGAGAGATCCGAGATTCGCGTGTTACGCGAATAACTGCACTGCATGGCTTCCCGGTCGATTTTACGGTGTCGAATCGGTGCGCAATACACACTCATCAAGGGCCTGGGATCAACGAGCACTGAGGCGGTCGCTGAAACCACTCACGCCCGCGGACTCAGGCGTTTGACGGATCACGGTGATGCTCCCTCTTCGGGTGTGGTGTCATCAGGTTCTCCTGACTGTATTGCGTAGAGGTTCGGCTTGCACTGGACTGCTTTTCGGCGGCTAGCGCACAGATAATCGAAGTTACAGATTGGAAAACTTGCGCTGCAGGCGTAGCACCGACCGTCTTGACTTTGCGACACGGCGAAAAATGCTGTGGTGGCATGGAGTTCGCTTTCGGACTGATCTCGTGAGGTCCTCCGTGCCGTTCGTGGTTCTCTGGCCGAGATCGACGAGTGAGAGCGAGCTTTCGGTGCAACTGCGAGATTGGGCCGTGCATCATTGCAGGACCATATGTGCTCTACCCAACCGATGGGGCGCTGACGCCGGGAGGGCAGTCTCGACGACCATACAAGGCAGAGGACCGATGAGACCGGTAGATGCCGGCGCCCGCTCCCGGACGTGTACGACTAGGCCGTACGCTTCGCGGGCGGTCGAGGTGAGGTTTGTCCTGTTTGCCGTGGTGCTTTGCCCCACTCTCCTCATTTCGGAAAATGCTGCCATGCACTCGCGAGTGAAACGCGACGCGATCGCACGGGTACGTGCTGAGCACACGTCGACACCATCAATCCATGTCTGCCACCATGGGGGTCGCGTAGACGAGTGTGTGTTCTAGGCGTTGCCCCCGGCCAGGCGTTGCGGCAAGATCGAAGGTTCCTAGGCGCTGTCCGGGGTGAAATTCTTCTGTACCCATGTTTTCGGCGGCCGAGCGAGGGTATGTGTTTTCGCCAGTTGGGGGGACACAGTTCCACCGTGGTTCACCAGGTCAGGGTGAGACGTCCGACCTGATGGGCCGTGCGGCCCGGTGTCAGGGTCGACGGGCGCGCAGTCAGAGGCGGCCCACCGAATTTTCGGCCTGCGCGACATCGCGTTCGGTGGGCCGAGTGCAACGCCACGTCGGGATGGTGCTGCATTGATCGACTGTAGCGAAAGCATTGTCTGCGTTCGACTCCTGACGTTTCCGCTCGGACAGATCCGCCCTGTGAAGATGCAGTCCGCGAAGGTGGGTGTGGTGGCGTAGCGGAGAGTATTGGGGGAGGGGTGATGTCGGAGGTGCTGGGCGTATTCGGGTGATGCGCCGGGTCCGCTTTCTTGCTGTTGAAGTTCGGTGTTGATGCGGCGGGCTTCCGCGAGTTGGTCTTCGAGGAAGATAATGCCTCACGCCTCGTAGAGGGCGGTGCCGGCGGCGACCAGTTTGGGCCGTTCAGTAGTAGACATCGCATCGTCGACACAAATGGTGTGACGAGATCGGTGAATCGTGGTGGGCGACAGCATCCTCGGCGGCAACGACGAAGTAATCGGTAGTGCCGGTCTTTACATAGACGTCACCGAAACGCTCGACCGCATGGGTCAGGGAGTCGGTCGACGAGTTGGTCGATGAGATCAGTAGCTCCCGTGGAGCGATCGAGCAGGCCAAAGTGATGCTGATGATCGTGTACGGAATTTCCGCGGAGCGGGCCTTCGACATTCTCATCTGGCGCTTGGAGCAGAAGAACGTCAAACTCCGCCAGGTGTCCGAGCAGTTGAGCGCCCGTGTTCGCGCAGACTTCGCTCTACTCGGTGGGTTGCGTTCGCAATTCGATCAGCTGCTGCTCGGTTTGTGACCGATGACAGACTGAATCGCGTTGTGGTCGGCACCTGCGGCTGACTGCTTAACCACAGGCACCTCGCCGACAGCACCCATTACGGCTGTCGGCTTCAATCCATTTCTACCCGTCACCGGCGGGCACAGAAACGGTATTGCCCGGACGGAGGCCGAGAAGAGGCGCAATGGACCCGATGCCCCGGATCGAACTGAAGACGAAACAACCGCTGGGTACACATCTAGGGTGATGAGATGCGCACACATTTCGCCGACAGCCTCGACGACCTCTCGTGTGGCCTGGCGTCGATGTGCGGGCTCACCGTGACAGCGATGTCGGAGGCAACGGCAGCCCTCCTCGATGCCGACCTTCGCACCGCCGAGCGAGTACTCGACGCGAACACCGACCTCGAGCGGGCCGCCTCCGACTGGGAACACAAGTCATTCTCACTTCTCGCCTTACAAGCCCCTGTGGCACATGACCTCCGATTTACCGTTGGCGGTTTGCACATCGCCGCAAGTCTGCAACGTATGGGCGCACTGGCCGTCCACATCGCCAAGATCGCGCGCCTGCGCCACCCGACGTCGGCCGTACCGCCCGAAGCGCGGGCAGTCGTAGCGGACATGGGAAGGACAGCAGTGGCTCGGGCGACCGAAACCCAGGTAATACTGCGGCACGTCGATTCTGCTCACGCGCAAGAGCTTGTGGCCGCCGACACGGTCATGGACGAACTGCACCGGCGCCTGTTCACCGTCACCCAAGCCCAACAATGGCCGCACGGAGTGCAAGCTGCTGTCGACATCACCCTGCTCGGACGGTTCTACGAACGATTCTGCGACCACACTGTGGAAATCGGACGACGCATCATCTTCCTCGAAACCGGTCGACTCCCCGCCCGACCCGACGCGCTCCTTCCGTAGGTTGAAGCTTGCCGGGATGTCAGGAGGGGAGATGACGCATTCCGGCCCCGATGTGGAAGCCGGCTGTCTGGTCAGTCGGAAGACGTGGACAGTGTGATGAGATCCGATTTGGTGTTGCGTTGGGAGTTCGATTCTCGCGCCCGACCTTGGCTGCACGACGTCGCCTCTCCCGAGGAAGGATCTTGACCCCACGTCCGTGGTCCCGCTCGTGGTTGCGAGATGAGATGCAGCACGAGTGTATCGGCGGTGAGCATGGTCGATGCCGTGCCGGGCTACTGTGCGGCGTTCTCCGAATTGAGTCGACTGATCTCCGCGCGCATGCGTCGCATCGGTCGGTCAACTCGGCTCTTTCTCTCGTTGCCCGCGGTCATCAGTCCAATTATGGCGGCCATTCCTGCTGGAATTCCGAGAACTACGACGAGGAACGGCGCCAAGCTCATGGAGTTCTCCTATGCTCGGATCGAGCGGTCTGGGACAGTGTCGATCAACAACCTACTATCGTCAATAGTAGATTGCTCATGGCGGGTGGTCCATTGACGGCGTCCCGCGGCAAAACTCGCGGGTTCCCTTCGCCACTACGTAGCGCGCAGGCAATCGAAGGCGGACGACCTTTGCTTGGGAGATGTACCTCTTCTCTAGATGGATCGAGCCCGGCGCCACCCGAGGTTGCCTGTCTCGTAGCGCCACGCGCGTTGGGAAAGTAGTCGCATTCCGTTGAGTCCGACGATGACGGTGGAGCCTTCGTGTCCGGCGACGCCGAGGGGTAACGGTAAGTGCCCGAACAGGTCCCACAGGACGAGGGTGGTGATGAAGGTGGCGGCGATCGCGAGGTTGGCGATCACGATGCGCCGGGCACGGCGTGAGAGGGCGATCACGCGCGCGATGGTGGCGAGTTCGTCACGGACGATGACGGCGTCGGCGGTGTCGAGTGCGAGGTCGGATCCGGCGCGGCCCATGGCGATGCCGGTGTGCGCGGCGGCGAGTGCGGGGGCGTCGTTGACACCGTCACCGACCAGTAGCACTTTCGCGCCGCTGCGTTCGAGGTCGGCGACGGCGGTGACCTTGTCCTCGGGGAGGAGTCCGGCTCGCATGTCGGTGATCCCGACCTGTGCGGCGAGCGCAGCGGCGGCGCGGGGATTGTCGCCGGTCAGTAGAACCGGAGTGTGTCCGGTGAGGGTGGTCAGTTCGTCGACGACGTCGCGGGCGCCGTCGCGGAGTTGATCGGCCAGTCCGAGTACTCCGATCGGTGCGGCGTCGACAATCACCACGATCGCGGTCTTTCCGCCGGCTTCCATTTCGGCGGCCGCAGACATCGCTTGCGCCGTGGCACGGTCCGCGATCGCGGCCGACGCCGCTGGAAGCAGGTGTGCGGGGCTGCCGACCTGAATCCGGCGACCGTTCAGGCGTGCTCGCACTCCCCGGCCGGGGGCGGAGTCGAACTCTTCGACAGGGGGCACCTGCAACCCGCGTTGGCGGGCAGCGGCGACGACCGCGTCAGCGAGCGGGTGCTCACTGGGATGCTCGGCCGCGGCGGCGAACGTGAGCAGCTCGTCGGCGGCGAGGTTCGCCCCGCTCATCGGCCGGATGTCCGTCAGGGCCGGGGACCCCTTGGTGAGGGTTCCGGTTTTGTCGAATGCGACGGTGGTGACCGAACCGAGCTGCTCCATCACGACGGCGGATTTGACCAACACGCCGTTGCGGCCGGCGTTGGCCATCGCCGCCAGTAGCGGCGGCATCGTGGCCAGCACGACTGCGCACGGGGAGGCGACGATCATGAACGTCATCGCTCGCAGCAGCGACGGTTGCAGGGCGCCGCCGAGCGCGAACGGGATGAAGAACACTGCGAGGGTCGCGGCCACGACTCCGACCGAGTAGTACTGCTCGACCTTCTCGATGAACAGCTGCGACTTCGCTTTGGTGGCGGACGCTTCTTCGACCATCGCCACGATCCGCGCGACGACCGTCTCCGATGCCGCGTGATCGATCCGGATTCGCAGAGTGCCGGTCCCGTTGAGGGTTCCGGCGAACACCTCGTCATCGCGATGTTTTGCCACTGGTAGGGGTTCTCCTGTGATCGAGGCCTGATCGACATCGCTGCTTCCGGAGATGATCCGGCCGTCGCCGCCGATCCGCTCGCCCGGCCGGACGACGATCACATCACCTGCCGTCAACGACGCCGCATCCACCATGGTTTCGTGCCCGTCAGGGCCGATGACGGTGGCACGTTCGGGAGCAAGATCGAGCAGGCTGCGCACCGAGTCGGCGGTGCGCTGGGTCAGGAATGCTTCCAACGCGCCGGAGGTGGCGAAGATGACGATCAGCAGGCCGCCGTCGAGGACCTGGCCGATCGCCGCGGCGCCGATCGCGGCGACGATCATGAGCAGGTCGACGTCGAGGGTTTTCTCTCGAAGCGCCTGCAAGCCCGCCAGTGCGGGCTCCCACCCGCCGGTGACGTAGCAGCCCAGATACAGCGTCCACCACAGCCAGGTCGGGGCACCGCCGAACTGAGCGGCAAGCCCGAGGACGAACAGCCCGGTCGCGATGGCTGCCCACCGCACTTCCGGGAGTGCGAACGGCCGGGTGCGGACGGCGGTTGCGGCCCGGGGCGCCGCGGGCTCGGTGTGTGGATCGCTGCGTACGGGGGTGGTCATGGCACGGCTTCCGGCTGGTGGCGGGGTGGGAACGAACGCCACGATACAGGAAAACATGAAGACCTCTTCATGTAATCATGATGGGTAGGATGCTTCACATGGGTCACGGAGTCGAAGGCACAGCCACGCCGCCCGCGCAGCTCGATGCGGAGTCGGCCGCGACGGTGGCTGCCACGTTGCAGGCGTTGGCGACGCCGAGTCGACTGCGGATGTTGACTCGGCTGCGGCACGGGGCGTGTTCTGTGGGTGACCTGGTGGAGGCGGTGGGGATGGAGCAGTCCGCTGTCTCGCATCAATTGCGGCTGCTGCGTGCGATGGGGTTGGTGACGGGGACGCGGCAGGGCCGCAACGTCGTGTACAGCCTGTACGACAATCATGTGGCGATGCTTCTCGACGAAGCGGTCTATCACATCGAACATCTCGGGCTCGGAATCGCCGACGACCCGATCCCTGCCCTGTAAAGAGCTCACCCCATATGTGGCCAATCGACGCCGGAGTCCCTCGGCGGCGCGTCCGACGACCAGGTGATCAGTGCGTGCGGCGACACACTCGCTGAAGCTCATGCTGCAGTGGTGTTACCAACCTCGATCTACTCGCTGGGGCGAGATGAATGTGTTGATCAATCGGCAATCTCCTGATCGGGCTACCCTTCATTTCGACCCCTGACATCTCCTCCCTTGGTCGGTGGAACAAAGAAAGCGATCCAACCCGATGGATATTCGCAGTCTGCCTCGGTACATGACGGTGGCGGCTGTGGTCGCCGCCGCCGTGACATCACTCACGGCCTGCACGAACAGCGGTACCGATAGTGCGGAGCCTTCCCTTCAGTCATCGTCGAGCAAGGCCGGCGAACCCTCGGCAGTGATGAATGGGCTCGAGTCCAGCACCTCCGATATGGCGCTGATTACTGATGATTCGATGATTCCCGCCGGTCAAGCCACGACGTGGAGATTCCGAATCGACGATTCAGGGGGTGGCGCGGTAACCGAGTACGAGGCAGAGCAAGGCCAGCTCATGCATCTGTATTTCATTCGGGATGACTCGACGAGATTCGCGCATCTGCATCCGATCATGGCTGGCGACGGCACGTGGAGCGCCCCGATCTCAGGCCTCGTACCCGGGAGATACCGCGTATACGCCCAGTTTAGGGCTCTTAGCGGGAAAACCTCTGAAACGCAGGTGCTTTCGCAGCTGGTCACAGTTCCTGGGGAGGGGACTCCGGAAAGGCTTCCACACGCCATGCCGTCGACCTCGGTCGACGGCTACACGCTCACGGTCGCGGGGAAACTCACACCCGGCCAGTCGGGAGAGCTCACGGTGGACATTGCCGGAGGCGACGAGCAGGGATCCGACGTGCAGCGCTACGAGGGCGCCTATGTCCATGTCACTGCAATCCATGCACAGACTCTCGCCTTTGCTGATCTGACGCCACTGGACAGCGATCAGCGAGGTCCGGAATTCGATGTACCTGCGAAACTCTCGAAATCCGGCGACTGGCGACTGTTCATCGAGTTCCAGACAGGAGGCCAGTTGCACACCGCGGCGATCACCATCGCTCTGTAACGAACCTTCAGCAGGCGCAATGACAATCGGGATGTGCCCGCCGGCGCCTCGTGCGTGCACCCGACATTCCTGAGCAAGGCGGGGTGGCGATTCCACGCAGCGGGTGCGAACGGTCCCGAGGTCAGGAGCATTGCCGTTCTGGTCCAATCCGGTACGACAGCACGGTTAGCCGATCTGTGGTGCGCGAGGGAAACATGTGACGCTTTTTGTCATATGGGGCAGTTGATGATGTTTATCTACTATTGTCCTTAGTACATGGGTGTCGAGCGCAGTTTGAGTCGTCGAGGACGAGGGGTGTTTGTGAGGCAACGGAATCGACTCACGCATGCTCGCACGAGAGTCGCTCACGCCGTCCTTGGTCTGGCTCTCGCCGGATCGATCGTCGCAACCACTCCCGGTATCGCGATGGCGGTTCCGCCGCCGCCACCGAATCCGAGCGATACCGAGTTGCAACAGGCAGACTCACGCGTGGATCAAACTCTGGGCCGTATCGGCGATCTGATCAACGACGTTGCGTCGGCGAATGCGCAACTCGCTGAGATCGCCGCCCAGGTTGCGATCAAGCGGGAGGACGTGAACAAGGCGTTGGTGGACCTTCAGTCATCCCGTGATGTCGCGGTGGCCGCCACTGCTGCTGGGGCAGCTGCACGCACCGACATGGGAGTGGCTGGGCAGGCAATCGAGGTGGCGCAACAGCAGTTCGACGATTTCGTTGCCGCCAGCTACAGACAAGGCAGCACCGCCGGCTCGCTGACCGTCTTCCTCGGAAGCGACAGCCCCGACGATCTCTTGGCCAAAGCTGACCTGGTGCGGATGATTACGAAGAAGCACAACGCGGTCATGGACGAGCTTCAGCGCGCACGAACGGCGCGATCGAACACGGAGTCTGTGGCACGGGCGGCCCAGGCGACCGCCGACGCTGCTGCAGCCAGAGCAGAAGACAACAAAGCCCTCGCAATGGAAGCAATCCAGCGCGTGACGGATGCGCAGAAGTCGGCAACAGAGCAACAGGCAGTGGTCATGAAGGAGCGCGATTCCGCGCAAATCGAGTTGGAGGCAGCGAGAAACAGCGCGACGGGATTGCAGAACCAGCGTCAGGTCTACGACCAGTGGGATACTCAGCGCAGAGCAGAGGAAGCAGCTACCGCTGCGGCGATCGCCGCAGCGCAGCAAGCAGCATCGGAAGCTGCGACCCGGGTTGCTGCGGATCAAATTGCACGTGATCGCGCCGCGGACATTGCCAGCAGACAGCGTCCGCATACCCAGATCAGCGATGATTCCTCGGAGACGAAGGTGCCGTCGGTGACGACTACGCCGTCACCGCCTGCTTCTCCAACCAAGGCTCCGTCGGTTACGACGGAGCCCGGAGGTGGCGTGAGTGACGACGGTCAGAATTCGGTCACCGGTGACGGTGCCATCGAAACTGTCATCGACCGGGCAATGTCGCAACTCGGTGTCCGCTATTCGTGGGGAGGCGGAGACGCAAACGGGCCGACCGTCGGAATTCGTGACGGCGGAGTCGCGGACACTTTCGGTGATTTCGAAAATGCAGGCTTCGACTGTTCCGGAATCATGATCTATGCGTTTGCTGGTGTGGGAATCTCACTTCCGCACTACTCCGGGTACCAGTACACCGCGGGAAGGCAGGTTCCAGCCTCTCAGATGAAGCGAGGGGATCTGATCTTCTACGGGCCCAACGCAAGTCAGCACGAGGCGCTCTACCTTGGCAACAATCAGATGCTTGAATCCCCGCAGTCCGGCGATGTGGTCAAGGTTTCCCCGGTGCGTTGGGACGGCATGGTGCCCAATGTGACCAGGCTTCTCTAGCTCTTCTCCGTCGGCGGTACGGTTGGCTTCAGAGGTCGGCGAAAATCGTTGCGTACGTCTGTCTCCATAAGAGTTTCGCCGGGCGTGCGCGCGGACATGTGGGGATCGTGGGGTTGGCGTTATCGGGATTGGTGGAAGGGGCAATTGACTTTCGAGTCGCCGATGCTGTTCTCGATCAGTTTCTTGATCACCTTCTTAGTCGATGGTCTTTCGGAGGTGCTTCTGGCCAGACCACCGTTCGATTTTCAGGTCACCGACAGTTACTTCGGCGTGGCACATTTTCACTACGTGGTCTTCGGTACGGTTGTGTTCACCACGTACGCGCGGATCTACTTCTGGTTCCCTAAGATGACTGGCCGAGTGATGGATGAGTGGCTGGGCAAATGGCATTTCTAAGCGGCGTTCGCGGATTCCACATGACCTTCCTCGTGCAGCACTGGCTCGGCGTCGAGGGGATGCCGCGCCGCTAAGCGGATTACCTACCTTTGGACGACTTTGCGGTACTGAACTCCATCTCGACCGTAGAGTCCTTCGTCTTGGGTGCATTCACCATTCACCTTGCCGTTCATCTGGAACGTCTTCAGGAGCTACAGATTTGGTGAAGTCGTCACGGTCGACGATCCGTGGGGCAATGGCAATTCTCTCGAGTGGGCGACCAGCTGTCCGCCGCCACGCCACAACTTCACCGAGCCCCTATCCGCTCCGAGTGTCCGGCGTTCGAGATGCACCACCCACACATGGTGGAACGGATTCGGGCTGAAGCTCACACCGGAAGGTTCCATCCCACAACGAGCACACTGGCGGGAAACGGATCCGAGTGAGCCGTGTCGTCCGCAAACTACGTGTACGCAATATATGTCGCACGTATGACGGGAAGAAGTGAGGACACGAAGTCGCCATGAGTTCGTTCCCAATTTCGGTGATGACTGTGCCGGCGACGGATGAGACTGGCATGACCCCCATCAAGTGACCCGCAAGCTATGAGAATCCTTCCGCCCTGATCAAGGGCATGAAAGGCTGCAACTCATGGCTGGACGCAAACGGCACACGCCCGAACAGATCATCCGAAAACTGCGCCACGGCGACGAACTTGCCGCCACAGGCGCCGACGACGAGGAAATCGCCCGACAACTCGACGTCTCGGTGCCGACGCTCTACAACTGGCGCAAGCAGTATGGCGGCATGAAAGCCGACGACGCCAAAGAGTTCAAAGAACTCAAGAACGAGAACGCCCTGCTCAAGAAGCTCCTCGCCGAAGCCGAACTCGAAAAGGCTGCACTCAAGGAGATTGCTCGGAAAATTCTGGGTCAGGCCGTTCCGTCAACGGGTTGATTCCATTATCACTGGAAAATTCTGAGCCTGACCGCCAAACGAAACGCTGTCGTCATGCTCCAGGAAACGATGGGGCTCTCACAGCGTTTCGCCTGCAAAATCGTCGGGCAACCGCGATCCACCCAACGAAAAGCGCTTGCGAGAGACACCCCGGACGATCCGGACGCCGATCTGCGGAAGTGGTTGCGAGACTGGGCCAAAGCGAATGCCCGCAAGGGGTTTCGTCGGGCGTGGGCGGACTTGCGTGCCATGGGCTGGGTGATTAACAAAGAAGAAGGTTCAGCGTCTCTGGCGCGAGGAAGGGTTGCGGGTGAAGGTCCGCAAAATCCGCAAACGAGCCGACGCTTCGACCACCCCGATTGCCGAGGCACATGCACCGAAGGTGGTGTGGGCGATCGACTTCCAGTTCGACTTCACCACCGACGAACGGAAGTTCAAGATCGCGTCAATGGTGGACGAGCATTCGCGCCAGTCGGTGCTCAACATGGTCGAGGGATCCATCCCGGCAGAGGATCTCGTCGCCGCCCTGGAGAAAGTGTTCGCGCTCTGGGGCGGCCCGCCACAGGTGTTGCGGTGCGACAACGGACCCGAATTCATCTCCGAGGCGTTGCGGACGTTCTGCGAGGACCGACTGGGAATCGGATATGTTCCCCCTGGTCAGCCGTGGAAGAACGGCTACATCGAATCCTTCAACAACCGAGTCCGTGACGAATGCCTGAACATGAACGAGTTCCACAGCCTCCTCGAAGCCCGGGTGGTCATCGAGGACGGGAAGGAGGACTACAACACCCGACATCGGCATTCATCGCTGGCTTACCGCACTCCGAATGAGTACAGCTGCCAGCTGTATTCACACGCATTGATTCTCTGATAGCGAGTGGCTCACCAAACGGGGTCCTACCAAGACGACAGCCGCACTGACCGATTCGTTGTTACGCGAACTCTTACCGCGCTCACGTTTGTCGGTGCGGGCCTCGGTTGCCCTGCCTCGACGCTGCGCAAACTCCCGCTGTCCCGCGCATCGTATTCGATCGCCGTGGAGACTTCGCTTTCACACACGTGCACCTCGGTGATACCCCTGTCGGGTGGGATGCAAGTCGTTGAAGGATTGCCGTTTCCGGTCGTCTCATACAGTGAACTACTATCTCTTTTAGTAGTTCACTGTATGAGGGAGGGACATCGGCGATGACGAATTGGTCGCTCTGGCGTTGGATTACTGCGTCGGCAGGTGCGGTGGCAGCAGCGCTCATCGTCGGCGTCCCCACCGGGATAGTGCCGACTTCGTTCTACCAGCGGATGACTCCGGTGCTGTGGTGGAACTATCCGGTGTGGATCGCGAACGCGATATTGAGTGGATTGATACTCGCGACGTATGTGCGAACGCAATCCAGTTCTGCAGCACCCTCGCGCGTGGGCATTGGCAGCAATGCGCTGGCTCTGTTGGCCGTCGGCTGTCCGGTGTGCAACAAATTGGTGATCATGACTGTCGGTGTGACGGGTGCGTTGAATCTGTGGGCACCGATACAACCGGTCCTGGGGCTGATTTCACTGGCTTTGATGGCGGGCGCGTTTCGGCAGCGGTTGAAAGGTGAGCGGGCGTGCGGAGTGCGTACTTGTGTGTCGAAGGACTCGATCGGTACTGCGGTCCCCGAACGCTCCTAGTGCGCGATTGGATGTTGTCAAGAAGGATGGGACCCCAAGGAAACGGTCTCCTGTTGACGACGGTTGAAAACTAGTCCAGAAACGACGGGTGGTCTAGTTTTCAACCGTCGTTCACATCTCCTTCATCGCTTGGGTGATCTACGCCGCCTCTCTGCACGCGCGTGCTACTTCTGGTTGGCGCGATACCCGTGCCGCCTGGATAATCATTGCCGGTTTCGTCGCAATGCTGTTCAATCTCTTCATCATCAAGATGGATGTCTCCGGCCTCCATTCGTACGCGGGACTCAACTGAGAGCGAGCGGGTGAGAGTGGCGCGGGGGCATATGGATCAGGGGAGCCCCGCGCCTGCATGCCGGGGGAGTGGCGCAGCCATTCTGATGTGAGTGTGTGAACGTGGTGATCAAACTTGTCAATCATGCGCACTTCCTGCCCTTGCAAGGCGGAAGCCGTTGTGGCGCCGCGTCAGGGAGTTTCTTTTCCCGACATCCTGCGCGACACTCGAGTTCATCGTGTATCAGTGTCAACCTGATGTGGTCGCACCTGCTCAATACCGGCTGGCTTTCGAGTCGGTACGCCTCCGCGATCAACTCGGAGTCGGTCATCCCCCGCCGAACGTCCTGCATCATGACCTCCATGTCGTCTGTTCTCGTTTGCGTACCCGGCCTGTCCCTCGTTAATCGATGGGCTCGGTTTGCGCCTGGACCTGATTGATGCAAATAGATCGGTTCGGTTCAGGCGTGGGTTTTTGTGCACCCGTTCCTACCTCGTGCTGGTGGGTATCCCACGGAGCCTGACCAGAATGTTGAGCCCGACGAATGTGACCGCGCACGCAGGACGGCGCGTGCGGATCTCGGGATATCTTCGGGTGTAATTACCAAACCCTCCAACAAATGAGGTTGCCTCGATAGTGTTCGGTGTCCTCCGGGGTATTGACCTGTCGCCTAGAAGGCTCGGTGCCTCTGCCGAGGTCAATTGTCAAGCAGAGACACCGAGCCGCGTGCGCTCACATCCGACTGAAATCTGAGCAATGAACGCCGGAAGTCGTGATCACAGCGTGGCGAGAATGCCTTCCATCGTGGTGATTTCCTGGTTTTGCGCGCTGATGATGGTCTGCGCCATGGAGATAGCTTCGGGATACTGTCCGGAATCAACTTCAGTTTGCGCCATTGCGACAGCTCCGCGGTGATGGTCGATCATCTGAGCGAGGAACAGTTTCGCGGCATCGGTTCCCTGTGCATTCTGCAGCGCGGTCATGTCATCGGCGGACATCATCCCCTCCATCATTCCCGGCGTCATCCCCATGCTCTCTGAGGGCATCGGCATGTTCATGCTGGTAGAGGGTGTCATGCCTTCCATGTTGTGGGAGGTGGTCGGCATATTCATGCCAGAGGAGGACGAACTCTGTCCCCAGCTGGTCAACCAGGCCTGCAGCTGCTCGATTTCTGGGCCCTGCGCCGCTTTGATCTGTTCTGCCAACGCTGTCACTCGGGGGTCGATACCGTCTTTGGAGAGGAGCATGTCGCTCATCTCGACGGCTTGACTGTGATGCGGGATCATCTGCTCGGCGAATGTCACATCTGCCTGATTATGAGTGCTCGCGTCCGCCGAGCTACTGGACTCGACACTCATTGACATCGGTGTGGAGGTGGTTCCATCGGAATTGGAACTGTTACATGCGGTGAGGACGAATAGTGCCGCAGTTGCTGCAGCGCTGATTGCGAGGATCTTCTTCATATCGGGGAAACCCTTTCGTTGGGAGATCGGTTGTCCGGTCATGAGGCGTTCTGTGAGGTCGTCTTCGGGGTAGTGCTTGGTGAAGGCCGGTGTTGATCCGGGGGAGAAGGGAGTCGTAGTCGCTTCAGCAGTAGTGCGTTGACGGCGACGATGAAGCTGGACCCGGACATCGACAGCGCTGCGATCTCTGGGCGAAGTACAAGTCCGAGGGAGGGTTCGAAGACTCCAGCGGCGATGGGGAGGGCGATGACGTTGTACCCGACGGCCCATCCGAGGTTCTGTCGCATCTTGCGGAGGGTGCCTCGCCCGATTTGTAGTGCGACCGGTACGTCGAGTGGGTCCGACCGCATCAGCACGAGGTCCGCTGTTTCGATTGCGACGTCGGTACCTGCGCCGATGGCGATACCGAGGTCCGCTTGTGCGAGCGCGGGAGCATCGTTGACTCCGTCCCCGACCATTGCAACTTTTTTGCCGGCATTTTGCAGCTCGACGATCTTGGCGGCTTTGTCGCCGGGGAGCACTTCCGCGATGACGGTATCGATACCGAGCTGGCCCGCGATGCGCTGTGCGGTGGCTTCGTTGTCGCCGCTGAGCATGACGACTTCGACGCCCAAGTCGTGCAGCGCCGCCACTGCGGCGGCGGAAGTCTCTCGGACAGCGTCGGCGAGTGCGATCACCCCGACGCCGTGTCCGTCGACGGCGACGAGTACTGCTGTTCGCCCGCTGGCTGCGAGGTCGTCGCGTGTGCCCATCAATGTGCCGAAGTCGACGTTTTCGGCGATCATCAGTTTGCGGTTGCCTACCGCCACTCGACGACCGTCCACCTCCGCAGCCGCACCGTGACCTGGCACATTACGGAAATTTGTGAGTGGAACTTCCGGGGCGCCGCGTTCGGCCGCGTAGCGGACGATCGCGCCGGCGAGGGGGTGTTCGGACTCGCGTTCGACCGCGGCCACAAGGGAAAGGAGTTCATCGGTGCCGATACCGTCGACGACGACGTCGGTGACTTCGGGTTCGCCTTTGGTGAGGGTGCCGGTCTTGTCCATCACTACCGTCTCGATGCGCGCCGAGGATTCCAGCGCGGTGGCATTTTTGAACAACACTCCTCGTTGAGCTCCGAGTCCGGTGCCGACCATGATGGCGGTGGGCGTGGCCAAACCGAGAGCGTCGGGGCAGGTGATGACAACGACGGTGATTGCGAACAGAAGCGCGGTCTGCACTCCTGCACCCGCCGCCCACCAGACAAGGAAGGTGCCGGTGCCGCCGATCAGAGCAACAAGGACGAGCCAGAACGCGGCCCGATCAGCGAACCGTTGCCCCGGCGCTTTCGAGTTCTGCGCTTCCTGGACCAACGCCACTATTTGGGACAGGGCGGTGTCGGCACCGACTTTGGTTGCTCGGACGCGAAGTGTGCCCGTCGTGTTGATGGAAGCCCCGATGACTGCGGATCCCGGTTCTTTGGATACGGGAAGGCTTTCCCCGGTCACCATTGACTCGTCGACTTCGGAAGTTCCGCTCTCGACCGTTCCATCGACAGGGACTTTGCCGCCTGGTCGGATCAGTAACAGGTCTCCGACGACAACGTCGGCGGTGGGAACTTCGACGGGTTCGCCGTCTCTCAACACGATTGCCAATGGCGGGGTCAGTTCGAGCAGTGTGCGAATCGCGTCGTTGGCTCCACCTCTGGCTCGCATCTCGAACCAATGTCCGAGCAGGACGAAAGCCGTCAGCACCGACGCGGCCTCGTAGAAGACCTCGCCGCCGCCGGTGAAGGTGACGGCGACGCTGTAGAGCCAACCCGCCCCGACGGCGACGGCAACGAGGACCATCATGTCGAGGGTGCGGGCCTTCAGAGCCCGATAAGCGCCGTCGAAAAAGATCCAGGCCGAGTAGAACACCACTGGCAAGCTCAGTATCAGGGTGAATACGTCGTCGCGGAGTCCGAACGGGGCGGGAACTGTGAATCCGAACATGTCGCGCCCCATCGGGGACCACAGCATGATCGGAATGGACAGAACGAGAGCGACGAGAAAGCGATTTCGCATGTCCCGGACCATGTCGTCCATCGACATTCCGGCGTGGGCGCCTCCGTGCCCCATCATGTCCTGTGCAGAGTGTTGAGCATGTGGTTCGTGCGCTGTGTGTTCGCCGTGAGGAGATTCGCCGGGGTGTTCGACCGGTGCGTCGGTTGATGTGTCGGCGTGGTCTGAATGAACGTGGTATTCAGAGGGCGTGGCGCTGGTGCTGTCGTTTGGTTCGGAGAGGGGGTCGCAGCTGTGGGAGGGCACTGATCGCCCTGCGCAGTGATAGCCGCAGTCCCGGATCCATTGGGACAGTTCGGGTATCGAGGTTGCAGCCGGGTCGTAGGTGACCGTGGCAGTTTGGTTGAGGACGTTGGCCTCAGCAGAGACGACGCCACGTCGGCGAAGGAGAGTTGATTCGACTGCGGCTTTCGATGTCGCCCACTGCAATCCTTGTACTTCGAGAACGGTGGTTCGATTCATCTCTGCGCCCTCTCGTTGTGACCGCCATTCTTGCGGCAGCGACTGTGCGGATACCTCGGTGGCATGTTCCCGTGTTGTGGCAGATCGTCGGCACCTCTGGGGCGTGATGTTGTGGGGTCCACGTGTGTCTCAATACTGAGCCTGCCGGTGGCGGATATGCCTTGGTTAGATGTTTGGTGAAGATTCGATGAAGGACCATGGTGTCCCAAGCAGTCGACGACTGCCCTCGTCCGTGATGGTGGTCGTCGTGAAGTGAAACCTTTGGATTCGTTGCGGGTGGACAGTGGGACCTCTCCCGCACATCGCGTCCGAAGAGTTCAGGGCAGACGGAAGGTCATCGGGGCAGTCGAATTCGGGATCAAATCAGTGATCGGAGCTTGTGGCATGACTGGTGAATCGTCGTAGGCGCAAACTGTTCGTGACGACGAAGATGGAGCTGAAAGCCATGGCAGCGCCGGCGATCAGCGGGTTCAACAACCCCAGCGCCGCCAGAGGCAACGCCGCCACGTTGTAGGCGAAGGCCCAGAAAAGGTTCCCTTTGATGGTTTTCAACGTCGAGCGCGACAGACGGATCGCATCTGCGGCGGAGCGCAGGTCGCCTCGGACAAGGGTGAGATCGGAGGCTTCGATGGCGACATCGCTGCCGGTGCCCATGGCCAGACCTAAGTCTGCTTGTGCCAGAGCAGCGGCGTCGTTGACACCGTCACCGACCATAGCGACTGTATACCCACGGCTTTGGAGGTCTTTGACGGCGCTTACTTTGTCCGCGGGCAAGACTTCGGCGATGACATCGGCGGCTTCGATCCCCACTTGTTTTGCGACGGCGACGGCGGCGCGAGCATTATCGCCGGTCAACAGGATGGGACGTAGTCCCAAGGTTCGGAATGCAGTGATGGCCTCTTTCGAGGTGTCCTTGACAGTGTCCGAAACGACCACGATTCCGCGGATCGAACCGTCCCACGCAACCCACACCGGGGACTTTCCGTCGGCTTCCGCGTCGTGTGCGGCCACTTCCAGATTCTTGGGTGCGACGAGAGACCAGTCCTGCTCTAACCAGGTTCGCCGACCTATAGCAACGGCTCGGCCGTCTACGACACCGGAGACGCCTCGGCCGTCGTGGTTGGAGAAACCTTCGATTCTCGGCAACGGCCGGCCGTCAGCCCGAGCTGCAAGAGTGATGGCCTGCGCGATCGGGTGTTCGGAGCCGTCCTCCAACGCTCCTGCGACAAAAAGTAATTCGTCGATATTCTCGCCATCTGCGCCGACTGTCGAATCGACACTCATGCGCCCGGTGGTGACGGTCCCGGTCTTGTCGAGCACGATGGTGTCGACCTGACGGGTGGATTCGAGAACCTGGGGGCCTTTGATGAGAATCCCCAACTGGGCGCCGCGGCCCGTTCCGACCATCAGCGCCGTCGGTGTTGCCAACCCCAATGCACAGGGGCACGCGATGATCAGCACGGCAACGGCGGCGGTGAACGCCGTCACCATCGAGTGACCGGTCAAAAGCCACGCACCCAACGTCATCAGTGAGAGAACGATGACGACCGGGACGAAGATTCCGGAGATGCGGTCGGCGAGACGTTGGACCTGAGCCTTGCCGTTCTGTGCATCTTCGACCAGTCGTGCCATCTGAGCGAGCTGAGTGTCGGCGCCGATACGAGTTGCTCGAACGAGGAGTCGCCCTCCAGCGTTGACGGTGGCGCCGACAACGGCGTCGCCAGGGCGCACTTCGACTGGCACGGATTCGCCGGTCAGCATGGAGGCGTCCACCGCAGATGTGCCGTCGGTGACGATGCCGTCGGTCGCGATCTTTTCGCCGGGGCGTACGACGAAGATGTCACCGACCACCAATTGTTCGGTGGGAATTCGGATCTCGGTGTGTTCCCTCAACACCGCTACGTCTTTGGCTCCCATGTCCATCAGTGCGCGTAGGGCTGCACCCGACTGCTTCTTGGCGCGGGCTTCGAAATATCGCCCCGCCAGTATGAAGACGGTGACCGCAGCAGCGACTTCCAGATAGATGTGGTCCGCTCCGCCCTCCTGCTGTGGGAACAGGCTGAACTCCATCTTCATGCCGGCCATTCCGGCATGACCGAAGAACAACGCCCACAGTGACCACAGGTAGGCCGCCGACACCCCCACCGAGATCAGAGTGTCCATTGTTGCCGCGCCGTGTCGGGCATTCGTCAGTGCAGCGCGGTGGAAGGGGAGTGCGCCCCAGACGACGACGGGAGATGCGAGCGTCAAGGCCAGCCACTGCCAGTTCGTGAACTGCAATGGCGGGATCATCGACAATGCGACCACAGGCACAGTCAATGCGAGCGAGACGAGCAGTCGGGTCCGCAGTTGCGAAGCCTCGTCCTGGATTCGGGCGTCCACCCCGTCGGTAGTGCCGACCTCTCCGGACGAGCCCTTGGGGGCAGGCAAGGTGGCGGTGTATCCCGTTGCCTCGACGGTGGAGATCAAGTCTTCAGGTGCTACCGCACCCGTGAAATCGACCTTCGCCTTTTCGGTCGCGTAGTTCACTGTCGCGGTGACGCCGTCGATCTTGTTGAGCTTCTTTTCGATTCGCGCGGCGCAGGAGGCGCAGGTCATGCCGCCGATGACCAGTTCGACACTGTGTGCGGACTCGGCAGCGACGGTCGTGTTGTCCAGGGTGCTCATCAGATGTACCTCTCCTGACCTGCCTACGCTGGCGGTGTGGGCGCCCGGTCAGATGTTCGCGAGATGATAGTTGCCGGCTTCGTCGAGCGCGGCAGTTACTTGTTCCTCGGTCAGTGGCGCTGAAGCTGTGACGGTCACGGTGGAGACTCCTCCGGCGACGAGATCGATCTCGACCTCGCTCACTCCGGGGAGGGCGCGCAGCTCGTCCGTGACGGCGCCGACGCAATGCCCGCAGGTGAGGCCGGTGACCGCGAACGTGTTGTTGGTTGCAGACATGATGTCCTCCGTAGGGGTGGGCGCGGATGTCGTGGGTGATTTCTTCGTCGAGTTGCATCCACAGCCGCGTTGCGTCTTATCGAGTAGATTCGGCTGCGAGTTAGTCTGACCGCTCATGATTCCCTTCCCGTCTGGTACCCCAGGGGGGTACCTGTTTCTACTATACTCGCGTTAGGAGAAGGTGAGTCAAGGCTGCGCCTCGACTACTTCCGTCGGACATTTGGTCGGATTCTCCCTCGTGTATTCGCCCGCGCAGAGAACGTCGAATTTCGAGCGCCCGTGGAGTGTCGCCAGGTGTACACCGGAGTCATGGGCAGTTGCGCCGTTCGCGGGATTTCGATCCCAGTCCAGCGGCAGGGCAGAGGCCGGGGATTCCGGGACGCTGACCCGATGCCGGGGCGGCCACAATCTCACCTCGCCGAACGGGGTAGGAAGAGGCATCGAATGAGATGCCGGCCCAATCAGGTCGCGCCTCCCGTGCTGGTGTGATCGTGTGTTCGGACGTCTCCACGTGTCAGACGATGTAGCCCAAGCGGGTCATCATACCCGACTCCTGGTGATATCCGTTGTGGCAGTGGAGCATCCAGTCGCCCGGGTTGTCGGCGATGAGATCGACAGCGACAGATTCCATCGGACGAACGATGACTGTGTCCTTACGAGGGCCGACACCGCCGTCACCTTTGACCACTTGGAACGTATGCCCGTGCAGATGCATGGGATGCCACATCATCGTCATGTTGGTGAACGTGAGCCGGGCTCGGTCCCCTTCTTTGACGGTCAGAGGTTCGGTTTGGTCGTAGTTCCGACCGTTGATCGTCCATTGGTAGCTCATCATGTCTCCCCCGAGGTCTGCCACGAGATCGACACCGGTGCCATCGCTTCGCGGCAGAACGACACTTTCGGCTGCAGTGAACGTCTCGACCGTGCCCACTCGACCTGCCAATTCCCGAGGGAGGAACGACGCGTCGGGCGCAGCGCCCGAGCCTGTACGCAGCAGCGTCCGAGCCTGAGCGTTCTTACCCTCGGCCGCGGCGACGAGCGGGAATACACCGTCCTTGACCGTGACGATCACGTCGTAGCGCTCACCCATGCCGAGGAGAAGCGCATCGACTTCTGTCGGTACGACCGGAAAGCCGTCCGTATGGGTCACGGACATCACGTGATCGGCAAGGGCGACTCGAAAAGCGGTATCCGCACCCGCGTTGATGATGCGAATTCGCACACGCTGACCGGGAGCGGCCGAGAATGTTGTCGGTGCGGAAGCTATCCGCCCGTTGATCAGATAGTAGGGGTAGCTGACGTCACCCGCGTCCCCGCCGAGCAGAGCGCTGGATGCTGCTGAGCTCGGGCCACCCGAGGTGGGGGGCGGCGTGGTTTCGTTCGACCCGTGGTTCATTCCACCCATGCCGGGCATGTTGCCCATTCCGGATCCGCCCATCGAACCCATGCCGTTTCCGGACTGGAGGTCGGAGAGGATCTGTTGCGGGCTCGTGCCGATTCCATCCGTCCAGTCGTCGAGAACGACGATCCATTCGGCGTCGTAGTCGGCGGGCTCGCGGGGGTCGTCGACGATGATGGGGAGGTAGAGGCCGTAGTCGGTGTCGAGACCGACATGGGGGTGAGCCCAGTACGTTCCCGAATGAGGTACGGAGAAACGGTATGTGAAGTTCTGCCCCGATTCGATGTTCGGGCTTGCCGGCATGGCGCCGTCCATGTCGTTGCGAAGCGCGATGCCGTGCCAATGCACCGATGTCTGATGATCGAGTCTGTTGTTGACGGTGATTGCGAGCTCGTCACCGACATTCGCGCGAATCAAGGGACCGGGAATACTGTCGCCGTATGCCAGGGTGCGCACCGTGATGCCGCCGAGATCGATATCGGCGCCCTGCGGATTGAGCGTGTAGTCCACGGTGCGACCGGTATGCGGGCGCGCTGCCTCAGCGGTCGTGATGGCATTCTTGTCGAACGGCGGGGGGGTCGGGTTGGACGATCCGCTGGTGGTGCATGCGGTCAACGCCAGGCCTCCCGCCCCCGCCGCCGTGGCGGCGAGAAACGTACGTCGACTGAAAGCCGATCCTGTGGACGGCGCAATAGCCATGATTGTGATTGTCCTTGTCTAGTCGTTGTGGAGAAGCGGAACTGATACGCCACCGGGCCCGGGGCGGGCGTCCCAGAGTCAACGACTCTCGTGTCGACGAGAGGATCGATCCAAAGCTTCTCTGCGGGAGCGATACTCGTCATCGTCGATCTCGCCGCGGGCGTAGCGCTCATCCAACAGGTGCTGCGCATTCGTACCACGGAGTTCGCTGCGGTCACTGCGTCTGGGACGAAACAATGCAAGTAGGGCCGCAATGACCAATCCCCAAAATGCGATCATCGCCAGCGCCATCAGAATCCAGCTGACCCAACCCATTCCATAACCCGAATTCTCGCTCCACCACATCATGTCCGTTCACTCTCCTCACCTTCGACAGTGCTCGCCGAACCCTCTGGGATTGGTGTGCTTTCTATGAAGATTCGCTGAAGAGGTGACCGCATACCGTGTATCGCGTGCGCAGCGGCGGCTGAGGAGTCCACGATGGTTGCATGGACAGTACGTCAACACGGTCAACCGACGGTTACGCAGGTTTTCGGGCACTGGTCGTCGATGACGAACGCCCACTGGCCTCGATCATCTCGAGTTACCTCGAACGAGAGTCATTCGAGGTGAGTGTGGCCTACAACGGTTTCGACGCTCTCGCCCTTGCACGTGAGGTCGATCCTGATGTGGTGGTTCTCGATCTCGGGCTCCCCGGTATCGACGGTATCGAGGTGTGCCGGGAACTTCGTACGTTTTCGGATGCATACGTGGTGATGCTGACTGCTCGCAGCGAGGAAGTGGACACCATCGTCGGGCTTTCTGTCGGTGCAGACGATTACATGAGCAAGCCGTTCAGCCCCCGAGAGTTGGTAGCGAGGATCCGCGCGATGATGCGTAGACCCCGCAGCGGAGCCGCGCACAGTACAACCGCGGGAGCGGTAACCCGAGGGGAAGAGAGTCCGCCGATGACGTTCGGGGTGCTCAGGATCGACGTTGCCGGGCGAGAGGTGTGGGTCGACGAGAAACCGGTTCTGCTGACTCGGACGGAGTTCGACGTGTTGGCGGTACTAGCTGCTCGGCCGGGCATGGCATTCAGCCGTCGGCAACTGATCGAAGCGGTATGGGGCCCTGCGTGGACAGGGAATGATCATCTGGTCGATGTTCATATCGGTCATCTGCGCCGCAAACTCGGCGATGATCCCGCCTCGCCCTCGTACGTCAATACCGTGCGCGGCATCGGGTACCGAATGGGTTCCGGAAAATGACTACCCTGGAAGAACTTTCGTCTCATCAGGGGCGTACCCGCCGAGGACTCGGCGTCGGAGTGCGTTTGCTGATGGCCCAAACGCTCGTTGTGGTGGCAGGAGCGGCCACCTCATGGGTCGTTGCAGTCACTGTCGGTCCGAGTTTGTTCCGCGAGCATCTGCGCCGCGCGGGCGTGCCTCCGATGTCTGAGGAGCAAATGCACGCCGAGCAGGCATATCGCTCGGCAACTGCGGTCTCGTTGTCCGTGGCGATCGGCGCAGCTGCGTTGTGCGCGCTGGCTGTGACCTGGTATCTCAGTCGTCGGCTGCAGCGGTCGGTGACTGCGGTGTCAACTGCCGCCACGGCAGTCTCGGCGGGAAACTACGCGGCCAGAGTCCCGCCGCCGCAGCTCGGTGACGACTTCGACGCACTTGCGACGGCCTTCAACGAAATGGCCGTTCGACTCGAGTCTGCCGAGTCGATGCGTCGACGGTTGCTGGCAGATCTCGCGCACGAGATCCGGACGCCGGTAGCTGTTCTCGAAGCATTCATGGAAGCGCTCGAAGACGGAGTGGAAGCTCTCGATGATCACACCATTGCGATGCTCAGAGATCAGACCCGACGTCTGGCACGGTTTTCCGGCGACGTCTCGGCGCTGTCCGATGCCGAGACGAATCGAGCTGCAATCGAACCGACATGGACCAGACCTGAGGTACTGGTGAGCTCAGCGGTAGCGGCGCACGAAGAACGATACGACACGAAAGCAGTCATTCTGAGCGTGGACGTCCCCGGAAATCTGCCGTCGGTGTGGCTGGACCCGGAGCGCATAGGGCAAGTGTTGAGCAATCTGCTCGACAACGCACTGCGCCACAGTCGATCACAGAGCACAGTGAAGGTGCGGGGACGGGTGAAAGGGGATCGGTTCATCCTCACACTCACCGACGAAGGCGATGGAGTCGCCGCCGAGCACCTCCCCTATCTGTTCGAGCGTTTCTATCGCGCCGACGCAGCACGCGATCGTGCTCACGGAGGGGCAGGGATCGGACTGTCCATCGCGAAAGCACTCGTCGAAGCACACGGTGGACAGATCACCGCCGCGAGTGACGGAGCCGGGCAAGGCACCACCTTCGTTATCGCGTTGCCAGTACATCGTCCGAAAGGGCGGCACATCGACTGCCGGGGAACTGTCGATGCGTGACATTCGACGCGACATTCGAGGTAATGGAAACGCTCCGGGAACACCCACTCACCCCGCCGCTACCGGCACACCTGGTCAAGAACTCGTGAGGTGAACCGATCAATGACGATTCAAGAGACCAGAGCGCAGAGGTGACCCGGCCCGGGGACTTACACTTCGATCGCTGTGACGTAGGCACTCGCGCACACCGAACCCGAGACCAGGAACCAACTACTCAGGCTCTCCCCTGAACTGTGATACCGCACGGTCACGTCGTTTCCCGCGGTGATGGGAGAGCGATATTCGAGAATCGCTCGGTAGGGGAGTGGATTTCGGGGTCCGGCCCAATCTCTGATCAGGTCTTCGACAGGCTGCCAATACGTGGCGTTGTTGACGTGGTTGAACGGATCGATATCGCTCGATCGTAAGACGAATGTCGTTTCCTCCCCATCGCCCGGACGAGCGGTGTGCCAGGGTTTCCACTTCAATCGGTGATCGTTGGCGGTCGAACCGAGTCCGGCCATGAAACTCTCTTCGATCCTGGAAGGCATCCCGTTGACCGGATTGAGATTTATCCAGAATCCTTCGGTCTCGATCAAGCCGCCGCCGTCGGATTCGATGCGGACACGCATCGTGCACCACCTGCTCGACAACCCCGAGCACCATCTGCGCATGCGCACACGAGCCGGCCAGCTGACCGGACGAATGACATCGATGACTGTGCGGCGCACGACCCACACCGGGTGGGCAGCCGCTGCGCCGCTCGCATCGAGATCGTCGAAACCGATGTCCTGCAGATAACGTGCAACGCCATCGAGTCGCACCGTCCCGGAGACGTCGATATCTCCCGTCCGTACCGGCCGAGAGGTTTCGAACACCGCGCCATTGGTCGGCAAATCCACCAGGCGGTGGTTGCGCATCGCGTCAGCTTCCATTTTGCAGATCCCTTAGATGTGATTGTTCGCTTCGATACTTTGCACACCCTTGCTGCAACGTAGTGCGATCCCTACGCCCAGTCCCGCATCAGCCGCCGGGTCTGCCGCAGTCGTACCCAGTAGTCCGTGCCCGGTCTCCGAACATGGTGAACAAGGAGCCTATCCAGTCTCGCAAACTACTACACTGTCCGCGCGATTGCCGGTTGACGTTCGATGTCCTTTCCAGGTCCTTCTTGAGTGTGCCCAAGATCGTTGCGGCACCATGGAATTCCCATATTCCTCGGCTCGGCCTCGAAGCGCCTCGTCTCGCCGCAGTGCCCACCCGCGCGTTCGCGCTCGACCTCTACCTACTATCCAGGTTCGTAGTTCAGCTACTATCGACCTTAGTAGTTCGGTGGGCATCCGCGCCAACCGAGAGATTGGGGCGACGGTGAGCAAAAAATCAACCAAAACCCGCGCGAAACAGCGGTCTACGACGCAGAGTCGAGCCCGACGCGCCACGTCACCGAAGCGGAACCCCACTTCACGACCGCACGACGAAGTCGGCACAACACCCCGTGCTAGGCCCAGTCCGGCCGGTAGTGCCGTGGAAGAACTGGCCGCAGCGGCCGCAGCGGCGTATCTGAGTAAAGCAGCGCCGACGCCAGCCTCGGCCTTGGCTCAAGCACCGCCGGCGCCGGCCATCGCCGAAAAGGCGATGCCCACCAAGCCATCGGGCACTGAACGCGTTGCCCGGCCATTGGGTGACGACGAGTCGACCGCTGCAACGGAACTCGCTGCGCCCGGCGGTGGGTGCGCTGAAGCGTTCACGCAGATAGAACCACAGGGGCTCGCAGCAACGTACTGGGGAGAATCGCCCGAGGTTACTTCCGATCTGTCGATTCTGTTCCGAGGAGCCCGCAACAGCCCGGGCAGCGAACCGGAACGTTTCGAGAGGGTCACCCACGTCAACGGTGTTCCAGCGGGGGGGCGCTTCGCGGTGACTGCGAGAATCCGCGGAATCGCCACTGGTAGTTGGACTGTCAGTGCCGAGCGCATCGAAACTCCGGACGATACCACCGGGCAGTTCGACATCGCAGCTCCGCAGACCGCCACGGCCTGGACTACCGCAGCGCCATTGGTGCACGGGCCCGGCGTGCGACTCTGGACGTGGCCGCTGTTGGTCGGTTTGGGTGCAGTGTTCGCCATCGTCATGCAGGCACTGCTCTTGACCCGTATGAGCGAGAACGCCACTGCGGCAGTTCTCATTTCGATCCTCGGCTGCCTTCTCGGCTACGTGGGTGCGAAGCTCTGGTACTTGGCACTTCACCGCCAGAGCCTTCGAAAATTCGTCTCTGCCGGCGCATGCATACAAGGATTTTTGGTGGTGTCGCTCGCGGTATTGGTGCTCGGCGGAGCAGCCTTCGGTCTGGGCGTCGGTGTGTTACTGGACATGACAACGCCCGGGTTGTTTCTCGGGATTGCGATCGGGCGCCCGGGATGCTTTTTGACAGGATGCTGTTCGGGTCGACCTACCAGGTCGAGATGGGGAATGTGGGCTTCGGACCGGACTCTCGCGGTGCGCCGAATCCCCGTGCAACTGATCGAAGCGTTCGCAGGCTTGATCATCGGCCTCGCGACACTGATTTTCGTCCTCTACGGCACCGAAACGCCCTATGACGGAGCAGTATTCGTTGTCGCCGCGGCTATCTACACGTGGGTCCGTCAAGGGTTGTTCCCCTATCGTGCGGACCCTCATACACGGCGCGGGCGGCTTCTGACCAGCGCGGCATGCGGAATTGTCATCGTCGCGACGATTCTGCTGGGCGTGGTGTGATCGTGACCCAGAGTAGTAGCCTTTTGCGCTTTTCTGCCGATGCCACGTGCGCAGAAGGTGAGTCTCACGAAAATTGGGATGGCCACGAATCAAGTTTCGCGCGGGATCTGGCCAATTCGATTGGCGCCGCGTTCGGTGCATGAGGCCGGTTCAGTTCGAGGAGGGGGTGAACCGGCCTTGAGCACTGGCCCCCTGCGGGCCGGACTCCTTGTTCGTCCACGACCCGGTTTCGCACTGTTTCAAGCACCTGCTGCGCATGAAGCCATCGCCATCGCACCCAGTAGCGCCAGAAGAGGCGCCGCAGGTAGGACGATCGCCGTTCCGCAGGCAGCAAGGGTGCGGAGGTAGCGAATGGGCGCCGGGTGGTGGGTGCGGTGGGAGGACAGACGATCAAGTCGCAACGCCAGGCAATCCTGCGCTATTCCCAGAGCCGCCACGGGCACCTCGTGAGGTGTCATACTGCAGAGTGCGCGGTGCACGGATTCGCGCCCATGCTGACGAACGGCTCGGGAGTCGGCTTCGATTTCCACCAACGCACGGACCAATGGGGGCGAAGATCGCATGATCGGAAGCCACGGAAACGCGTAGGCGAGCGTTTGAGCTGCGCTGACGAGCAGATGGTGCCGCCCCGTGATGTGTGCTCGTTCATGTGCGAGTACTGCAGCAAGAGCCTCGGTGTCGAGTTGATCTCTCAATCCGTCGCTCGCAACTACAAGCGCGGGGCGCCCAGCGATACTGTAGGCGAAGGGCACAGAAACCGGGAGCCAGAGCAGTGACGAGGACCGTGCACCCCCCAGAATGCGCAGCAACCCGAGGTGCTGCTGGTGTAGCTCGCGGCGAGTGCGGGAGAAGCTGAACAGATGGACGGTGCCTCGCACCGCCCCGATGACCAGGGCTGACCCACCGAGTACACCCACCGCCGTCTCGAGCCTGGCCGGCGCGTCGTCGTGAAGGGCGAGCCAACAGCTGTGGGCGAATTCGATCAGCGACGAGACACCACCGTGACTGGGTAAAAGGCTCAAGATCACCGGGACACTGATACTCACTACAGTTCCGAGTGCCAGAGCGCCCCACAAGACGAGGACGACATGCGGATCAACGCCGCGACGCATCATCGATCCGAGGAACAGCGGGGAGAGTGCGGCAACGAGAAGGCCACCGACCGCCCACGCGAGGACGGCTGTCACTTCTTGCCTCGTTCACGCAATCCACGCGCCAGGATCTTCGATTCGACGTCGGATGTCCCGCGAACAAAATGCAACAGGACCCCGGTCGGGTCTCCGGTGGATTCGAGAAGTGCGCGCAACCCGTCAGCTGCCGCTTCCTCGCGGCTTCGCGTGGCTTCGTACCAGTACGCGCGCCCGTTTCGCTGACGATGCACCCAACCTTTGCGATGAAGATTGTCCATGACGGTCATCACCGTCGTGTACGCCGGTTCACGGTCGTCATCGAGGCCGTCGATGACGTCGCGCACACGGACCGGTTCGGTGGAGCGCCACAGCACATCCATCACCAGCGCCTCGAGCTCTCCCAGACCTTGCATTTTTCCTCCTCGTAGAGCTGCATTCGTCACCGCACCGTGCGAGTGCCCAACCTGCAACCTCCGTCGCTTTCGTACGGGGCCCAACCAGCGCTGTCGGTGATTCGTCGGTCACAGTGATGTGGGACCGCTCGATGAGGGTGTCGTGTCGACTCTGCACGCTGGAGGTTGCCGAGACGGCGAACCGAAGCCCTGTAGAAATACTATCTGTTCTGCTTCCCGTCGCCGCCCCGATACGGCGGCGGTGTCTGGCGACCTCCTCCCGTGACGATCTGCCGAACCCCTGTCAGCTCTGACAGTGTCAAAAGGTTTATCCAGCACTTTCGCGTCGACTACGGGAGAACGTCTCGCGCGGAGCTTCTGTTTGCGATTCAGCATCGTTTGCCGGCAGGGCGACAGGTCTTACAGCGCGCTGCCTTCCGACCATCGGTCCCACGGCACACTCCAGTCGCCGTTCTGCCACAATTCGAGAGGGGCGCCGCCGGTATTGCGTATCTCCACGACATCTCCGGGAAGCGAAAAATCATAGAACCATTGAGCATTGGCGCGACTGAGGTTCAAGCAGCCGTGTGAAACATTGGTATTGCCTTGCGCCCAGACTGTGTCTTCGAGTTCGTGAAGGTAAATTCCGTCGGTGCTTATTCGGGTGGCGTAGTTGATTTTTTCCTTGTACCCCAGCCGGGAATTGACGGGAAGTCCGTAGGTCGACGAGTCCATGATCACGGGGTTGGCCTGATCGAGGACGGTGTAAATGCCTGGTTGGGTCCAGAAGGAGATCGTTTGGCCGTTGACGAGCTCGGTTCCTCCCATGCCCATCGATGTCGGCATAGTGCGCACAGTTTTGCCGTTGCTCGTGACCGTCACTTGCTTGGTCGTATCGTCGGCGACGGCGATATGCGAGTCGCCGATGGTGAATGCAGTCGTGGCGTCTTCCTGTCCGAACAGTCCGCCACCGAGCGGGACGCCGAAGACCGCAGCCCGGACCGTGACCTCGGTGCCGGGGGGATAGTACGCACGAGGTCGCCAGTGAACATTCTGGTCATCCACCCAGTACCACGAGCCTTCGAGCGGCACCGACGTTTGCACAGTCAGGCTTTTCTCCGCCGCTGCACGATCGAGGATCGGCTCGTCGAAATGCGTGACAATAACGATCCCTACCCCGAAAGTGCCACCATCTGTGAGGAGGTTACCCCCGGCCGTCACGAAGGATGGTTTGGTCAGGTTCCGCGGCTTGACTGTGGAGAAGGTGCTGGACTGATCGAGACGTGAGCCATCGTTTTGGGTGGCTGACGCTGTCATCGTGTAGGTCTTCCCGTAGTCCAAGGACGCGCCGGGTTTCCACACCTGCCGGTCAGGGGTGAAGATGCCATCGACCACAGCCCCGCCCACTTCGGTGAGCACTACCGAGTCGAGCCTCCCGCCAACAGATTCCACCGTGACCGGATCAAGGGGGTTGACGGTATCTGTCCCCCCGGAAGGAGTCATCACCAGCGCGGAGACAGGAGAGTCGTTCTCGGCGGGCGCACCCGTGTCACTCGGTGCGGACTGCGGTGCTGTGGAGGTGCATCCTGTCAGCGTTGCGACCATAAGGACAAGGACGACTAACCCTGTATGCCGTGTTGAGGCCATAATTGTTCCTTCACGTCAGTGGGTGGGGAGCGCCGACGAAGACAGTGATTCGCAAGGGACGCAAGTAATCAGATGGAAGATCAGAGCGGACAACGAGAAGAGAGGCTTCGACGGACAGGCCTAGCCACTCGCCAGTTTCCGGATCAGTTCTGTTGCAAAAGTGCTTGCATCGCGGTGATCTCGGACTGCTGTGCGGCGATGATATCGGTAGCCAATTGCTTGGCGTCGGCGTTGTCGCCATCGGATAGTTCCGATTGGGCCGTCGCGATCGCGCCGGAGTGATGTTCGATCATCATCTTCAGCCACGCGGTGTCGAAGTCCCCATCGCGCAGCCCCTCCAATTGAGCGATCTGCTGCTGGGACATCATTCCTGAATCAACCCCGCCGTGGTCCATTCCATCCATGGAGTCCACAGGGGAGGTGGCGTCGGACGTAGGTTGACCCCATTGTTCGATGAGCGCTGCAATCTGATCCATTTCGGGCCCGCGAGCGGTTTGGATCGAAGCGGCGAGTTCGAGTATTCGAGGATTGGTGGTGCGACTGTCAACCATCTTTGCAATCTCGACGGCCTGTGCGTGATGTGGATACATCATCGCGACGAACTGCATATCCGCGCTGTTGGCGCCGTTGGGCTGCGAGGCCGCGGAGGAGTTGGACATGTTTCCGCTGTCGTTGCTCGACATTTGGCTCATGTCATGGCCGCCGCAGCCGGCGATCAGCATCAGACCGGCGGCAGACCCCGCTGAGACTGCGATACGTGTGGAAACAGCACGTGTAAGCATCATATTTTTCTCCTGGAATGTGTTGTTGTGCAAAAAATTCTTCTGGGGAGGGGCCGTCGACTCGGATGGTCAGTAGTTCCGCTATGAGCGTCTGTCGTATCCGCAGCGCCGACAGTTGGTTGTGTAGGGGCAAGGTGTCGTGCACGATGCACGTCTGCGGCAACAGGGGAACGTGCAACCCTCCACTCACGCGTGCCGGTATGATCCTTGTCTTCGCGCTCGATGACGACTGTCGCGGTGATCAGCGTGGTGTCGTGCGCGCCGGGCAGGACCAGCGAGGTGACGGTGGAACCTGCAATCAGAAGGTTGCGGTGATCAAGACAAGCGACAGCAGGGGATGAGTGGTTGAACAGACTGCAGGCCAGAGCCACCGCTACCGGTTCGTCACCCTGCGTATGCCGTAGGAATTTCGAAGGCCTGGGCGCGGCCAGTGCGCGGGTGCGACAGAACTGGCAGGGGTGAATGAACGAGTAAGGGGAGATCATCGCAGCTTCCGTTCCTATTGCACGGTGACAGTTCACTGGACGTGAATATCTCGTCAGTTCTCCCCCATCAGTTCACTTCGGGGTAGACGAAGGTGCGGGTGATGAGATGTTTTGCATCGCTTAGTGTTTCGGAAACTATTCGTCCAGTTTGGTCGAGGTCGAGCAGTACGTTCATACCCGCAGCCGGATAGCCCAATGCCAGACGGAGTTGCCGTCCGGCGCTGGGTAAGCGCACCGCGATGGGCGCAGTCCCGTCCGCATACGGCTCCTGGGCGAGGAAGAACTCGCTGGACAGACTTAGTTGCTGAGGTTCGGGTCCGACGTTTGCGGCATCACTGGTCACCGATTCGTAAAAGGTCAGATTCTTCTGAGTGCGGGTGATATCTACGGCTCGAGCGAGATCGGTGTCCCCGGACTGAACAGGCCATGGAATTAACATGCTGACCGTCCCGCCCAGCCACCCTGTCGCCGCGGCCTCGAGCGTGAGCATGCTTTCACCCAGTGGCCAATCGGCTTGCGCCACGAAGCATCCGGATCCGCACCCGCGCAAGGGAAGGGAAGTGTTCTGCCCGCTCGCCCGCAGTGCGCCGATCAAGGTGTATTCCTGGTCCGGTTCCTGAGCGTAGTAGTCGACGCGGCGCGGAGTCGACAGTCGAACCACCAGCTGCCCTTCGCTGGCGGCGACGCTCACCCCAATCTGTCCAGCCAATGTTCCCAGCGGCAGAACCGGACCGATGGCTGCAGGTGGTCCCGGCTGGGCGGGTGAATTGGCAGGCGCCGTCGAGACTAATGCAGCACTGATGGCGAGCACGGAGATCAGGAGGATGCTCTCGATACGAATCTGATTGCGCAGTTTGCCCACTTGTTCAGTTCTGCGCATCGTCCGCCGTGCAGATATCGCCACACCCGAGGCGGCGATGACGAAGAGTAGTTTGACCGTCAGAAGTTGCCCGTACGGGGTGGAAAACATTGCGGCAACGGGGATCAGCAACAATGCCGAGATCGTACCGGTGGTCACGACGACGATGAAGGTCCACAGCGCAAGTCGTGTGTAACCGGCCACGACCCACCGAACCGGGGCATGCTGACCCCGCCACGCGAATGCAGTGCGAACCGTGTGGAGCAAAGCGCCGACCCAGATTGCCGCTGCCGCGAGATGAACGGCGGTGAGAAACGCGCCCCATCCGGGAGCGACGACGTTTGCGTGCGAGCGCAGCCCTTCGGCGGCAATGACCAGCAGAAGGGCTGCGCTCGCAAGTCTGGGGCTCCCCGCGGCTTTCAGCGCCAAGGCCAACATGAGCCCACACGTCTCTACGAGCAAGATGATGCCCGCACGTTCTTGCCATAGCGCAGCAACGCTGGACGAAGCGGCGAGCGAAACCATAAGGCCTGCAACACCTACCAAAGCAATACAAGCGCCGGCCGGAAACCAGGTGCGCAACTTCTTCAACGAAGGGTTCTCGGCGTGCGGTACAGACGACAATCTCTCCGCGACAAGTGTCCCGAGCGCGAGGGCGAACCCGACGAACAGCAGCCACCGGAGCACGGTTTCCGTCCACGAGGTCGAGGCGCTGTCGTCGCCACCGCCACCGCCGCTGTCGGTCAAAGCGAGGCCGACGGCAAACCGAAAGTCTTCCTCGACGAGGTCACCATCTGCGCCGATCACTTGCCACCGGACGGTGTAGGTGCCCGGCGACGGAGCATCCGAGAGCCGGGAAGTGATTGCACGGCCACCTTTGGACGACTCTGCTGCCTCCATCGGGCTCTCACGGCCTGCGCCGTCCAGGACTTTGATCGCATCGGTCCCGGCGGTGACTTGTTCGTTGAAGATCAGGGTGATGGCTTGCGGAGGCTCGGAAACGGCAGTCTCCGAGCCAGGTTCGGTAAAGAGCAGCGTGGGGTGAGCGTTGGCGATGCCGGCGCCCAGAACCACAAGGACTCCCGCAACGAGCACAAGTGTGATGCTCTGGAACATTCGAACGAACAACGACATGTTCAGGTCAGTTCAAGGCATACAGAGACTGAGAAGTCGCCGCGTACGCGCTGTCGTAACTCGCCGCAGTCAACGCTTCGACTGCTCCGACATTAGCGCGCTTCTCCCAGCCTTTTCCCTCCCTGCTCCGCCAGGCGAATCCATCTTGATCGACCCCCCACAGTGCATCCGAGGAGCCCGCGATCAGCACCATGGACGGCGCTCCAGCGAACTTTGTGAAGGTGCGCCCGTCGTCGCTGCTGTACTGCAGCCCTGACGAGGTGACAGCCCATGTCCCACTCTCGGTGAGAGCGAGGGACGCCACACCCAGGGCACCGCCGGATTCCCACGACTTTCCCTGATCCTTCGACACCGTGACACCTCTGGCCCCGTCGAAGCCGACGAGTGTCGTGCCATCTGTAACCAGAGAATGAAAGTCGACCTGTCCCGCGAGCGAGCTATCCGTCCAGGTTCGGCCGCCGTCGTTGCTGGTGCGTAGGCCAAGTGGGTTGGCTGCGGTACTGGACGGTCCCGGGTGCCCTGAGGAAAAGAGCGTGTCACTGCCCGCCACGCCCGCCAACCCCATCAAATCGTCGTCGGAATCACCCACTCGCACTGTGTCGCCCGAATCTCCGATCGCGAACAGTCCGCGATGCGTACCCGCCAAGATGGTGCCATCGGCGTTGATATGCAACCCGTGCAGATGGTCAAGTTCGGGTGTGAGCTCCACCCCTGGTATGGGCGGGACGATGGACTGGCCGGCCTTGTCGTCGTTTCCCTGCGTCGAACAAGCCGCAAGAGAAACGGCGATGAGAGCGGCGCCGACGAGCCCCACGATTGGGGACGTTCGCGCACGACGACTATTGGGCATCTGGGTGTCTCGTCCTGTATTCGAAGGGATGGCAACATTTCCGGGCGACTGGTACCTTATCTACTAAGATGCATAGTAGATGAGGGTGTTGGCTGGCTGCGAATTCACCCCCTGCAATGGTCTAGTGCAAGGGAAATGCTCGCCGTCGAAGCCCCTGATCTGATACGGCAGGGAGGTGCAATTGGTCTGGTCCCACGCACGGGTCGACGGGATGACGGCGCATCGCGTCATTGGTGGCGCAACCGGCGGTGGGCAGGAAGTTTGAACACAGGGCGGGTGCAGCGGTACTGCCTAGCCCTGGTGGCAGGAATGATTGAGAGTTCTTCTCGTGTGGTCACTTACCCGGAGATCTTGCAGTTGGCGAAGCGCCCATACAGACGGGATGCTGCTCAACGTGCCTTCGTGTGTGCCACTGCTGCACTACACCGTAGCCAGGGCAGGTCCAATCGATTGTCGCCCACCATGGAGACGACGTGATTTCGCGTCTGGCCCACTACGGGCGACGAGACCAGGGGAATCTCGTGGGCACAACTAATCCGGTTGGTCCAGGCCGTCGTGACTATGCGACCCACGGATACATCAGCGCAAAGGACTTGTACCTCAAACGCCTCAAGCGTATTGAGGGTCAGTCGCGAGGGCTGCAGCGAATGGTTGAAGAAGAAAGGTGCTGCATTGACATCCTTACCCAAATATCGGCGATGAAAAAAGCGCTGCATGCAGTAGCTATGGAATTGCTCGAAGACCATCTCAGTCATTGTGTCGTCGATGCCGCCGCAAGAGGGGGCGCCGAATCCGACGCCAAGATCAGGGAGGCCGCCGAGGCGATCAGACGGCTCGTGAATTCGTGAGGACCCTCCCATCTGATGTCCGAAACGATCTACTAGTCGGTGGGGCGGAATTTCGATGCCGTTTTATCGAAAGTCATTTACTTAGAATGTAGTTACGATCGAATCATGTTTTTTGAATGCGGGAGCGGGCGGCACATAGGGAAGCACTCCGCATGTTCCGTATTCCGGAGCGATTTCTGCTCGCCACAACCGGGATCCGAGGTCCTCGACGGGAATCGAGTTCATGATGAGCGCGTGCGGTGGCAGTCCCCACCGGGTGGGGATCGCCGAAGCATCATGGTGGCGCACCCGGGCTTATCGTGGGCCTGGGGTATCTGACGGTGATGGGCTCGTCGTGGTGGTGCTCGGTGTCGAGGATCCGTCACTTATGTACAGGGTGATGGTGGAGCCCGGAAGTGCCGCTCCCGACGGAGCTGTCGCGGTTGCTGTCCCTCTCGCGCTCGGACTTGACGTGAGGGAGACCGTCACTTTGAACCCGGCGTTCTGCAACAGAGATGTTGCGGCGGACTCGGTCATCCCGACCACGTCGGGTACCTGATCCCCGGCCGAACCGCGAACATATTTCTGGTCCAGCGGGGGTAGCGTGATGGGTCCGAAGTTGCTCGCGATCGGTCCCATCGCGTTGTACCACGTTCGGGCAGGTTCATTGCCGCCGTACAAATCGTCATTGGTGAACTCGTTTCGCTTGTGCACTGGCACCGACACTGAATTACTATCATGCATAGTAATTCATGTTCTCGTTCTTTCACCCCGCCGAACCCGGTACATGCCTCTGAAGAGTGCCGAAGCGGCGAGAGAAAGCACGATCGCAGACAACGCGAGTTCCGGAATCGAACCCACACGTGTTGCCAACGTGAGATCGGAGCGAACGGCGATCTCGTCGGTCAATGCTTGTGCTGTGAAGATCTCGCTCTGTTGACGCACCACACCCGCTGGCGTGATGATTGCGCTGACACCGCTGGTTGCTGCGATCAGCACACTGCGGCCGTGTTCGACCGCCCGCACCCGCGACATGGCCAGCTGCTGAAAGGTCATCTCGGTCCGGCCGAAGGTCGCGTTGTTGGTGGGAACCGCGATGACGGTGGCTCCTGCCTTGACGGACTCGGTCACCAGATCGTCGAAGGCCACCTCGTAACACGTGGCAACAGCTACCTGAATTCCGTTGAGGTCGACGACGCCGTTCCCGTTCCCGGCAACGAAATTGCCCGCAGAATCGGCATATGACGACACCGCACTAACGATCGATCGGAGCGGCAGGTACTCCCCGAAGGGCACAAGCTGCCGCTTGATGTGTTGCTGCCCAGGGCCGTCCGTCGGATCCCAGACCATGGCACTGTTGATCGATGTTCCTGGCTCGCCCTGCAGGACCGTACCGACCAGGATCGGGGCGCCGATAGAACGGGCTGCTCGGTCCAGTCGATCCGCCGCATCCCGATTCGTCAAAGGATCTATATCCGAAGCGTTTTCGGGCCAGATGACAAGTCGTGGCCGGGCTGCTCGGCCCGCTGTGACCTCAGCTGCGAGTTGTTCGGTGCGGGCAACATGATTGTCGAGCACCGCTCGGCGTTGGGCGTTGAAATCGAGGCCGAGTCGCGGCACGTTGCCCTGAACGACGGTCGCAGTGACGACCTCGTCAGGGGCGGCACCGGGAGAACCGGTCACCAATGCACTCACAAAGATGAGGACGATGCAAGCGCCACCTTTCGCCAATGCTTGCCATCGAACATTCAAGGGCCCAGCCAGTGACCAGGCGATGAGTGTTCCGATCAGTGCAGTCACGAAGGAAAGACCTGGCGCCCCCGCGATCGAAGCCAACGGCAGCAGCGGGCCGTCTGCCTGCCCGAAGGCCAAACGCCCCCACGGGAAACCGCCGAACGGAACTCGGCTACGAAGTGCTTCTGCGGTGACCCATGCACCCGCAATCCACACCGGGGAAAGCGGAGCGTGGCCGACGGCCACCGCCAGTACGCCGAACACTCCGAACGCGAGCGCTTCAATCGCCGCCAACGCCAACCAAGGCGTTGCACCCACGTACGCTCCGACCCATGGCAGCAAGGGAACGAAGAATCCCAGTCCCGCGGCATAGCCGAATCCGAAACCCGCACGGAGACTGCGCCCCTGGAGAACGACGGTCAGCAGGGCGATGGCTACAGGGGCGAGAAACCACAGCGTGCGCGGCGGAAAGCTGAGAAACAGCAGCCACCCAGCGCCCACCGAAAGAGCGAGACGCAAAGCGATCCCACCGTGGTGCCGTTTGGGGCGACCACTCTTCAGGCATGCATCTAATTCACTGTCGGCAGTGATCGCACGGTCGACCGAAAGGACCCTCACAGGCCCGCTCTCGTAGAAGGAGAACTGCGCTGGTCAGTCAACAATTTCTCACAGAGATCGTCGAATTCGCCGCCCCAGCCGGCATGATCGGTCCGCGCGAGTCCACCGAGTTCGAGATCAGCCTGCTCCGGTCCCGTCCCCGGGCGTAGGCGGATCCACACTCGCCGCCTCCTGATCACGAGCGAGATCAGAAGTCCGAGCATCATCGTGATCGCAAAGACGAGAACCCACTGTTGCGCAGGGTCGTACGACACCTGCAGATTGGCGAATTCCTTGGCGCCGTCGAACCGAACCTGTGTTCCATCGGTGAGAGTCCGCGTCTCTCCAGGGCGGAGGTTCACACGATCTTGTTTGACCAGCCTTCCTTGGTTGATCATTTCCTTGTTCAACGAGAAGATCGATTGCGGGATGCCGGTGTCCAGACCCGTATCGCCCTTGTAGATGTCGATCGCGACCGCAGGGTCACGCGCATCGGGAAACGACGAAGTCAGAAGCGTCCCGCTGAAGGAAGCGGTCGGCGCGAAGAGTCCCTCGATGGCGATCTGATTCTTCCGGCGCTCGTCCGGATTCGGAAACGATCCACCTGGCGGATCGAACCGCAACGCCCCACTGCTCAGGAACGTGACCGCATCGTCCGGTTGAAACTGCATCGTCTCGGTACGGGACTGTCCGTCGGGAAAAGTGACGGTGAACTGCGGCGCGTACCCATGGCCGGTCAGATAAACACGGGCACCGTCGGTACGCAGCGGTTCGTTGACCCGAAGACGATAGTCTTTCCAGGTATTGGTCGCGATATCCTGCCCGCTCTGATACGAAATGTTGGAGGTGAACATTTCGGCCTGACCGGTATCGAGATAATCTGCGGAAAAGTCGTTGACCTTGATGCAAAAGGGCGCGAGACCCGTGCCGTCAGTAGCACTTCCCGCGCGGAACGAGTCGTACACGGCAGGTGACGTATTACAGAAACCGGGGCCGCCGTCGGCAATGACGATCACCGAACCCTCGTACCCCACCAACTTGCCGATCGCGACGGTGACGAGCAACCCGATCAGCGAGAAGTGGAACACCAGATTCCCGGCCTCACGCAGATACCCCTTCTCCGCGGAAACCGCTACCTCGGAATCCTTTTCGGACCTGACCGCTACCCGCCAGCCCTTGAGCGACTGCCGCACTCTGGTGAGGGCCTCGTCATGCGAGATGTCAACTACGCCGCGAAAATGGTGAGGCAACCTGGACAGATTTCGAGGCGCTCGCACAGGTTGGCTCCGAAGCGCGCCGAGATGCGCCTGCAAGCGTGGAACCAGACAGCCGATGAGAGAGAGAAACAGCAGGACATAGATCGCAGTGAACCAGAAGCTGGAAAAGACGTCGAACAACTCCAGCTTGTCGAATAGCGGGCCGAGGGTTGGCTGCGCCGCGATGTACTGGGAAACTTTCTGTACGTTGAGATTTCGCTGAGGCAACATAGCACCGGGAAGTGCTGCGAGCGCCAAGAGGAACAGGAGCACGAGCGCGGTACTCATCGACGTCAACCTGCGCCAATTCTGGCGCAGTAGCCGAACGCTTTCTCGGATCATCAGTCTCGGGAGGCGACGGATGCGACCTCCCGCGGTGGCGCTATCTGTCATATCGGCAACACGACCGAACTGACGAATTCGTTGCGCAACCAGCCGACGAACATGCCCCACACGCCGGTGACCAGTGCGAGCCCGACAGCGACGAGCATTATTCCGCCGACGATCTGAATCGTCCGTGAATGGCGTTTGAGCCACCCGACGCCGCGGAGCGCCTTCGCCGACCCGAACGCCAGCACGATAAACGGAAGTCCCAATCCCAGACAGTAGGCGACAATCAGTATCACGCCCCGCGCTGCTGTCGTGCCTTCAGTTCCGGCCGCAACCGAAATAACCCCAGCGAGGGTGGGGCCGAGACACGGTGTCCAACCCAACGCGAACACGCCCCCCAACAAGGGAGCGCCGGCAAGGGATGAGATACGCCGCGGGGCGAACCGTGCGTCTTTCTGCAAGGCAGGAATCAAGCCGATGAACGTCAACCCCATCACGATGGTGATCACACCACCCACCCGTTGGAGCAGGTCTTCGTTGATACGAAGGGTGCCGATCACCCCGAACACCGACGCGGTGGCGAGAACGAACACCACGGTGAATCCGGCAACGAACATCGTTGCCGCGCCGGTAACCCGCCATCTGCCTGCAGGTTCCGAGGTCTCGTCGCCACGGGTCACCGCTGGAGAATCAGCTCCGGAAATGCCGGCCAGATACGACAGATATCCGGGAACGAGCGGCACCACACACGGCGATGCGAACGACACCAGACCGGCCAGAATGCACGCTGCTACGGCGAGCAGTAACGGGCCGCTCGCGGCGGCTGTCTGGAAGCTGGACCCGACACCTTGGGCGAGTTCGTTCACCGCTCGGCCGCCACACGCTCGATGACCGGTTGCAGATCCTCGGTGAGAAGTGCGCGAAGAAACACAGCGGCGACGCGCTGTCTGCGATCCAACACCAAGGTGGAGGGAATCACGCTTGTCGGATAGTTTCCGCCGAGCGCTGTCAAAGTTCTCATCGACGGGTCGTAGATCGAGGGGTAGCTCACGCTGTTGTCGACGACGAAGTCCTGGGCCTTGTCTCGTTGAGGATCCCGAACATTGATCCCGAGAAACTGAACACCGAGACTTTCGGTTGCTTCGTACGCGCGCTCGAGATCGTCGGCCTCGGACCGGCACGGGGCGCACCATTGCCCCCACAGATTGATCACGACGACCTGACCGGCGTAATCAGTGAGTGAAATATCGCTACCGTCGGCCATGAGGTCAGGTCCGGCCAATACACCGATCATGTTTCGCGATTCGGGCGGGTCGTACAAGATATCGGTTTGTCCTCCCGGTGACACGAAATCGAAATTCGCACCCGAAGCGACTGCATCGGTGCCGGTTGCACATCCACTCGCGGCGACGACGATCGCAGTGAGAATAGCGACCAGTGGGAGGATGCGGGTCGGTTTTCCGAGTACGCGTTGTCTCGATTTGCGAGGGAGTGCGGGGGCATTCATTTCATCAACTCACTTACAGCGGAGCGTATTTGTGTCAATGGCCACGAAGTTCTCCCCGTAGGCGGCCAGTAGTTCTCCCCGCTGGTGGCCACGGGTTCTCCCCGGTGGCGGCCAGTTGTTTTTCCCCACCCGCTTTCTGATTTGGGTTAGCTGAAGGGCTTCACCCCCTTGCCGGTGGTGGCTTCGGTGAGGCGGAAGGAGTCGCCGTCGGTGACGACGACGTGCGCATGGTGCAGGAGCCGGTCAACGGTGGCGGTGGCCAATGTTTTGGGCATGATCTCGTCGAAGCCGGAGGGGTGCAGGTTGCTCGAGACGGCAATCGCTCGGCGTTCGTAGGCAGCGTCGACGAGGCGATAGAATCCTTCGGCGGCGTCTTCAGAGACCGGGAGCAGACCGATGTCGTCGACGATGATCAGGTCGGAGCGGATGATCCTCGTCAGGGCTCGGGCGATGGAGTCGTCGGCACGGTGCCGGCGGACCAGGGCACCGAGGTCTTCGATGGTGAACCAAGACACCGCCAGCCCAGCTTCGACTGCGGCCTGCCCGAGTGCCTCGGTGAAGTGAGACTTGCCAGTTCCCGAAGGCCCACAGACGCAGAAACATTCACGCCGCCCGACCCACTCCAGGGTGCGGAGCGCGTCCTGGGTGGCGCGGGGAATCGACGATTTCGTTTCGTCCCAGTCGCCGAAGGTCTTGCCGGTAGGGAAACCCGCGCGTTTGCGGCGAGTGTGCAGGTTCGCCCGGTCCCGGCCGGCGGCTTCCTCAGCGAGGAGAACCCGCACGACTTCGGCGGGGTCCCAGCGTTGGGCTTTCGCGGTCGGGATGATATCGCTCAAGGACCTGCGGATATGGGGCAGTTTCAGGCGTTTAGTCAGGTCGATCGCCTCGGCCAACGGGTCGCCGTTAGCGCTGGTAACAGTGCGCAAAGGGGTGCTCATCAGGCGTCATCGCTTTCATCGTCAGTAGTGGCTGGGCTGGCCGGCGCTGGTGTCTGGCCGAAGGTGGACCAGGCGGCGGTGCCCGGTTGCAGAGTGTGGTTCCGCTGCGACGGACCGGATCAGCGTGTTCGTGGGTGACTTGGTAGTCGAGGATCGAGATCAGGTCCCGATCGGCGAACCGGCCGGTCATCGCCGCCGTCCCCAACGCTCTGTCGACTGCGTCCGGGGAGTGCAGCTTCGAAAGGTCCACGGCCTCGGCCATCTTCGCCTGATGCGGCGCGCTCCCGCGGCGGCAGCCTCGACCAGCCAGCTGTTGGCACCCTGGCCCAACTGTAGGAAGGCGAGCTGGGCGGCGGTACGAGGCTTGGGCACCCGGTCGGCGGCGTCGCGGTCTGGGCGGGGTGGGTAGTGGTCGTTGTCGAGGACCGGTGAACCGGGTTGGCCGCGGCGGTGCCGCGCGACTTCGACTGCACCGCCATCATTGTCGACGGCGGTCACGATCAGCTCCTCACCATGGAAGCGGGCCCAGACCCGAGTGTCGATCAACGTGTGCGGCACCGAATACCGCACCCCTTCCACCGAGATCGTCGACTCCCAGTTCACCCGCCGGGTAGTGCCGAACACCGCGGTGAACGGAGATTTCGGCAGCGGATGCAGCCGCTGCAACTCTTCGGCCAGCCGCTCGACCGGCCGCCGCCGAGTAGAGCTGTGGACGCGGGTGTTGACGTCGGTGCAGAACTGCCGGCAAGCCGACTCGAGCTCACCGAAAGAGTGATACTGCTCGCGCAGGTTCACCTCCTTCGGCAACAGGTCGGCTTTGGCGATCCGCACCGTCGCCTCACTTCCTCCCTTCGACTCCGGATCAGCAGGTAAACACGTCCGCAGCGTCGTGCCGTAATGCCGTGCCACCTCCACGATCTCCGGATTGCGGACCGCGATCCCGGCCACGTGATCGATCGTCGCGGTCTTCTCGTTGTCGGTGAGGACATAGACCGGAACCCCGCCCAAGCGGCGGAATGTCGCATCCAAACACGCCGCCACCGTCGGCAATGTCTTGTCCCAGATCGGGATCACCACCCGAAATCGCGACCACGCCAACCATGCGCAGAACAACGTCGTCTTCCGGCCGGAAATCGTTGGCCCGTCACCGAAGTCGTACTGTAACCACAGCCCAGGTTCGGTTACCCACGGCCGATACACTCGCCGCCGACCAGCCCGAAACTGGGCCTTCGCCTCCGCGACCGTCCGGCGCGTGGTCCGCTCACCGCCGGTGAACCCCAGCGCGACGATCCGTTCGTGGATGACATCCGCGCGGACCTTGCCCTGCGAGCGGACCACCAACTCCTCGATCTTCGGCAGAAAGTCGTCGATCGCCCGCGCTCGATGCCGCCGGCGGTCCGGCGGCTGCCCCGCAGCGCGCATCTGCACATACCGGGCCACCGTGTGGTGATCACACCCAGCCAGCTCCGCCGCCGCCCGATAACTACCCGTGAGGTCGTACGCCTCCAAAATTTCCATGATCTCCCTGCTCGATTTCATCCACCCAGCGTTGCCGGGACCGAATCTGACTCACAGCAGGTGGGGAACTATCTGGCCGTACGCGGGGAGAAACCATGGCCACAAAATGCGCCATAAATGGCCGCCAGTGGGGAGCTTACGATGGCCGTCGACATATTTGGTCAGTGTTTTCGAAAACCATGGGGGTTGTAATCTGTTCGACGGACCCGTCTTGTTGGACGAGAAAGCTCAGCGGCAGAACTGGCGGCGCCGATAGCGCAATTCCGATGTCGTCGACCGCAGCGAACGAGGGATAGTGCACGCCTGCAGCGGTGAGAAGCGCTAGTGCTGTGGACATGTCGTCCTGGACGTTGATCCCGACTACTCGGATGGAGCCCGGAGTACCTGCATAGTCATTCAGGACCGGGATTTCCGATCGGCACGGCCCGCACCACGAGGCCCAGAGGTTGATCAGGGTCGGCTCCCCGGACAGCGCTGCACCGAGGTCGACCACAGTATTCTCGCCAAGACACGTCGCTTTGATTCCCAGGAGTTCTCCTCCAGCGGGCGGTACTGCCGGGGCCACAGGACAGGGAACCGCTGCTGCCGCGGACTTCGAGGAAAACCCCGAGTCGACGCGATCTTCATCTGCCTGGGCGGCCGGAGGCACTTGAGGCCGGGTCGAGGAATGGGTCTCGGTTGACGTTGATCGAGGCCAGATCGCCACGACGAGAAGACCGATCACAACCAGGAAGAGCAGGAACCACCGAGACTGTGCCTGCATGCACTTCCTCCAAGCGTGGTGCGGTGAACCGGGACAACACTGAACTACTATTGTGCATAGTAGACATATGGTTCGTTCTGTCGCCCCCGCCAACCAGAGGCGGGATCCGAACCCGAGAATCGAGCATCGTGAAACGCCAGTCCGCTCCGAAGGGCCGTATCAATCCACCAGTCAGCCCAGAAATTGCGGCACTGGGTGCCCATCAAGCACCGCAGACGCGCGTGGCGCGGATCAACCGTGTAGCACGGTCAAAGCTCGTGCGTCTGGTGATGTACTACACCGCGGTTCGACTCGCCCTGATCGCCGGCCTCGCAGTGATCATCATGGGAATCAACGCCATACTCGAACTCGAAATCCCCGGTGTGTTAGCACTGTTCGGGGCGGTGCTGCTCGGATTCGCCATCTCTGCGATCGCGTTCCGGTCATTGCGCCGCCGGATCAATGAAGAAGTGATGGTCGTAGATGAAAAACGGCGTGCAATGCGCACCCGGTGAAGGGTTCCCTCCGGTTAGGTGCGCGTGAAAGCTCCAGTAACGAAAATGCCCAGCATCGGTGCCACAACCTGTCTTTTTTGGACGTATGACCGCTCAAAGCTGCCTTCCTGGGTGATGCCGAGGGCGCGCGATCATGCATTGATTGGCATTGGGATGAAGATGTCAGGTGACGGGATCAGGTGCGGAGTCGGCGGTATCCGTGGTGGTCTCGAGTTTCGGAATCGGTACAAGCTGCGGGATCAGGCGGACGAGACTCGAGCAGGCGCAGTACGGAGGACCGTTGAGTCAGCTCGCCCTTGTGAGGAACCCCGGGGCTGCTGCTGGAGACGACCCTGTTGGGACCACCGGTGGGTGGCCGATACTTTCACTCATCGCCCTCTACATCAGCTGTGGGCGCAGCCATACCGAACGCACCCCTCAGTGCAGCAACGGTAGGAGCGCCACCGACCTCGCCCGTGGAATCTCGATAGAGCCTGCATGACACGTTGGGGACCTGGTCCGGTTCGGCAAACGGATCGCGGCCGTCGACGAGCAACGTCGGCGATCCGGTCATGCCCGCAAGCCTTGCGGATCGAGGATCGTCGACGATTACGTGGCGCAGTTCCCAATCGATGGACTCCTCCGCGAGAACGTGCTCGATCCGTTGTTCGAGGAGCTGCACGTTCGGGCAGTCCGGGACTTGCAAAATTTCAAGGTGCATCATGGTGTTCCTCCGTCGGCGTGTGGTTTCGAGTATGCGGCAGTGCAGGACAGCTCGCGGTAAACGAAACCCAGGACTGGTAGGTCTGCATTTTCTCGGCAAGATCGTCAGGTATCGGCATCGGTGTCATAAGACCGGCACGAGTTCGTTCGGTGTTGCCCTCCGGATAGCGGCCCAGTGCGGATCCCGGGGCGGCGACGACGATGATGCGAAGAACCTGCCCGACGGCTTCGCGGCAGTCACGCTGATGTAAGGCCAGGGGAGCATGGCGAGGTGGTTTGTGTGGCCATGGACAGGGCTGGGAGAGGACATGTGTGCGTTCGAGGTGATGCCAACGCTGGGTGTCATCGCTGGTGCGGCCGGCTGCGGTCCTCTTTGCGGGCCGAAACGCGACGGCGCTGTGTCGGTCGTGCAAGCGATGCGCTTCGTGTAGACACTGCGCAATTGTGCGAGCATTCGGTTCATCGGATGCAGAGCCGGCGGCAGGTGCTGCAGGTCTTCGCCCATCAGAGCAACATCGGCGGTCTCGATGGCCACGTCGGAACCCATCGCGCCCATGGCAATGCCCAAGTCGGCGGTGGCCAGGGCGGGGGCGTCGTTGACACCGTCCCCGACCATTGCCGTCGGGCGGTTCGCACGCAAGGTTTCCACGATCCGTGCCTTGTCCTCCGGGCGCAGGTCGGCGTGCACGTCGTCGATCCCGACGTCGGCGGCCAGCGCCTGGGCGGTGCGTTCGTTGTCGCCGGTGAGCATCGCGACGGTGTACCCGCCGCGTCGTAGCCCGGCGATCACCTCATGTGCTTCCGGTCGGAGCTCGTCTCGTACGGCGACTGCCCCGATGACGGTTCCGGCGCGCTCGATCCACGCCACGAGTTCCCGAGACCTCTCACCGATGGCGTGGCCGCCGCACCCGGACTGAGTCGTCTCGACGGATGCGCCGACGTGTGCGTCGGCTACCCAGAAAGCGGTACCTCGCCTGGGCACTCGACGACCCGGACGGCCCACCCCCTCGGGTGGGCGCCCGAGAGGAGCGAACGGCCTACCCGAGCGTATACCCCCAGGGGTACTTGCATACCCCCCTGGGTATATGCAACAGTGGGTAGACGCTCGTCAGAAAGGACTGTCTATGTGTTACCCCGTCCCGTGCCCGATATGCGACAAGATCGCGTGGGCAGGTTGCGATCGACATGTCGACGACGTCACGAAGGATGTTTCACGGCCTCGGCAGTGCACCTGCTCTGCTGAGACCGTTGGTCCTATCGATCGGCGCCAGCGCCTCGCGATCGCTGTTTCGCCGCCAATCCCGGTCGCGAGTGCAAGGGCCTAACCTTCCAATTGGGTCAGGTTTACCGAGGTCTAGCTCGCTCATTTGAATACCCCAGCCCGTATTTTAGGAGAAGTTATGTCTGTGCCCGACACCGTGACGGCCACCGGTCGTGACGATCGTGATCGCGTATCTACACCCGGCATACTCGGACGCCTGGGAAGCGCGATGGTCGCACGCCGCCGATGGGTGTTCGGTGTCTGGCTGATCGCGCTTGTCGCGCTCGGATCTGCAGCGCCGTCGGTTTTTTCGTCACTGGCGGGTGCTGGGTGGCAAGCCAACGGATCCGAATCGGTCCAGGTCCGTGAACTCGCGCAACAGCATTTCGGCGGGAACTCCTCGGCCGCGGTTCAGGTGGTGGTCCATTCGGACACCGCGTCGATCGACGATCCCACCGTGCAGCAGAGACTCATCGACGTCACAGCTGTGTTCGACGGTGACACCCGGTTCGGTGCCGTCATCGCCCCACAGCCTGGTATGACCATCAGCCCCGACGGCCACACCGGCATCCTCATCGCCGGCGCCAACGCAAACGCGGACGACATGGTCAAAGCCGTCGACGATGTCAAAGACGAGCTGACCGCACTCTCCGGCGACGGTATCGAGGTCTATCCCACCGGATCCTCCGCGTTGTGGTCCGACTTCAACAAAGCCAACCACGATGCGATGATTCAGGCTGAACTATTCTCTTGGCCAGTCACTTTGGCGATCATGGTGCTCGCATTCGGCTCCCTCGTCGCTGCCGGGCTGCCGCTGTTGCTCACAGTGGCCGGACTCGTCGCCTCCGCCGGCGGTTTGGTGCTGCTCAACGAGGTCACACCGATCTCGGTATGGGCGATGAATTTCGCGATGATGTTCGCCCTCGCTCTCGGCATCGACTACGCCTTGTTCATCGTCGCCCGCTTCCGCGACGCCCTCCGTACGGCCGATCCACGAGCAGCCGTTGCCGAAACCATGGACACCGCAGGCAAAGCGGTGCTCCTGTCCGGACTTACCGTCCTGGTCAGCCTCTCGGCAGTGCTGCTCGTTCCCGCACCGGCCGTGCGCACCATGGCCGTAGGCATCATGCTGGCCGTCACGTTCGTTCTGATCGCCACCATGACACTTCTTCCGGCCACGCTGGGCGCACTCGGCCCCAAGGTCAACGCAGCATCCCTGCCTTACGCGAAACGCCAACAGCACCGATCCCCGAAGTTCGCTGCGTGGGGCGAATTGCTTCACAAGTACCCATGGCCGTTCGCGCTGGTCTCCGTCGGCATCCTCGTCGCCCTGGCCTTACCTGTCCTGGGACTGAAGGTGGCAATGCCGTCCATCGCTGTCGTTCCCGACGATGCGCCCGTTCGGCAAGGTTACGAGTTGGTTCAGGCCCAGTTCGGTGACGGGGCACCCGGCGCGCTGCAGATAGTTGTCCCGTCTTCCGATGCGGCTGCTACCGCCGCGGCAGCGAGCAGCGTCGACGGGATCTCGATGGTCACCCCGCCCACACCATCAACAGACGATTCGAACTACACACTGCTGCAAGCGTTTCCTGCCGTGGACCCTTCCGCAGAGGCCATGGGCACGATCCTCGGTGACCTACGCGCACAACTACCGGAGTCCGCGCTCGTCGGCGGCGCGCCAGCGGAGAACCTCGACCTGCAGCAAGCCCTGAACGACTACCTACCGTTGGTTATCGGGATCATCCTCGCCCTCGGCTTCATCCTGCTGCTCGTCGCTCTGCAGGCACCACTGATCGCGATCCTCGGCACCGCCGTCAGTTTGCTGTCGACCGCCGCAGCGTTCGGGGTTGCGAAGCTGATCTTCCAAGACGGACACGGATCGTCGCTGCTCGGCTTCACCCCTCAAGGTTTCCTCGACGGCTGGGGGCCGGTGTTCTTCTTCGCGATGATCTTTGCCATCGCCATGGACTACACCGTGTTCCTGCTCGCCACCGCGAAAGAACACTACGAGAAGACCGGGGACCCGAAGGCTGCTCAGGTCGACGGCCTCGCGCACTCCGGACGCGTCATCTTCGCCGCTGCGGCGGTCATGGTCGCCGTGTTCTTCACCTTCGCGCTCTCCGATCCGCTCCCACCCAAGGAAATGGGCATCATCCTCGGCGTCGCGGTGTTGCTCGACGCCTTCCTGATCAGGCTGATCCTGCTCCCGGTCCTGCTCCGGCTGAGCGGTCACGCTGCATGGTGGGCACCGGGCTGGCTGCGCAGAATGTTGCCGTCGATCCGCTTCTCGCACTGACCATTACAACACCTCACGGAGGAATCATGACCGATCCGAACATCACGCATTCGAGCACGTCTGCCGGGTGGCCGATCGAACGTATCGTCCCCGCACTGGCCGCCGGCGTCACCGCGACGGGCCTGACCCTCGGCGAACTCCACGCACCACGGTGGAGGCTGCTCAGCGCCTTCGCCGCCGCGAACCTCGCCCTCTACGCCGCGGTCGGCTGGTGCCCGGCAAGTGCGCTTCTCACCAGAGCGGGCGTACCAAGTCTTCGCCACCCCCGAAGCGGATAGGCACACAATTGCCGCAGTTCGACGAACGGAAGGAATTCTCCACCATGACCATCGCACTCTCGACCACCTTGACCGACACCGACTTCGAGACGGCGGTCACCGCCACCAAAGCAGCACTGTCCGAGCAAGGCTTCGGTGTGCTGACCGAAATTGACATGCAGGCCACCCTGAAAGCCAAACTTGGCACAGACATGGAGAAGTATCTGATCCTAGGCGCGTGCAATCCCACGCTTGCACACCGCGCCGTAGGAATCGTGCGTGAGATCGGCCTGCTACTGCCCTGCAACGTCGTCGTCCGTGCCGACACCACCGCCGGATCGGTCATCGTCGAGGCGATGAACCCGGACCTCATGGTCCAAGTGACGGGCGAACCAGCACTGTCAGATGTCGCGGCCGAGGCCACCACCAAACTCCAAGCCGCCCTGGACACGCTCGGCAGTCGGGATGCAGTGCGCAGTTGATGACGTTGACCCTGGCGCTGGCGCTCGGCCTCACCGTCGGAATCCTGCTCGGTCTCCTCGGAGGCGGTGGATCGATCCTCGCTGTCCCGATCCTCGTGTACGCTCTCGGGTTCCCCCTGCCGGAGGCGATACCGACTTCGCTGTTGGTGATCGGTGTCGCCTCCGCGGTCGGGGTCATCTCCAAGGTGCGGGCGCGGCTCATCGAATGGCGACTCGCGGCAATCTTCGCCGCCACCGGAGTCCTCGGCACCCTGGCCGGCACTGCCCTTGGCAAGCATCTACCTGAAACTGCCGTGATGATCGGCTTTGGGATCGTCATGATCCTCGCGGGGGCACGCATGCTGCGCAGCCCCGACAATCCCGGAACCGCCTGCAGGACGAGCAATTCCGGGATCAACTGGCGCCGATGCGCACCTCGGTCCATACCGACCGGATTCGGCGTCGGTGTCCTTACCGGACTGTTCGGCGTCGGCGGGGGCTTCTTGATCATCCCCGCATTGGTTCTGCTGCTGGGAATCGAGATGAGTGTCGCCGTCGGAACCTCTTTGGTGGTCATCGTCGCCAACTCCGCCGCCGGACTCATCGCTCAGGCCGACGGCCTAGGTGGAAACTGGCCCTTGACGGCAGCGTTCGCAGGTTCAGCCATTGCGGGTTCGTTGGTGGCCGGACGATTCGGTACACGCATCGCCACGGACTCACTTCGGCAGTGGTTCGCCTACCTGGTGTTTGTCGTGGCAGGTTACGTCCTCATCGACACTCTCGTTCTCGGATGATCTACCGTGCACCCCGTTGGATGCCCCCGGGGGTAATCTGGCAATTTCTGGCATCATCATGCATCTGAAGGAGACCCCATGATCGGCGACGAAGACAGCATCGCATTGGTCCTCAACCGCCTCCGCCGCGCACACGGCCAACTCTCGGGAGTGATCGGCATGATCGAGAACGGACGCGATTGCAAAGACGTTGTCACCCAGCTCGCCGCTGTTTCCAGGGCCCTCGACAAAGCTGGCTTCAAGATCGTCGCTACCGGTCTCCGAGAGTGCATGACAGGCGAAGCGGCAGACAACAAAGAACCCATGACCGAAGCAGAACTGGAAAAGCTCTTCCTGGCGCTGGCCTGAACGCCCGCTTCACATCAGGAACGAGGCCGACCGACAACATGTAGGAGCTCCCCATGAGCACGACCGACCCGGACATCGCCATCATTGAAACTTCCAGCCTCGGCGACCGCAGCTATCTGATCAGCCACGACGGTATCGCCGTGGTGATCGATCCACAACGCGACATCGACCGCGTCCGGGCGCTGGCAGCAGAAAAGAACGCTGTCATCACCCACGTGCTGGAAACTCACATCCACAACGACTACGTCACTGGCGGCCTGGAACTTGCGCGCGCCACGGGTGCCGAATACGTCGTCCCGGACGGCGATCCGGTCGAATACGAGCGCCGAGCAGTCGTCGACGGCGATGTCGTCGACGCGGGATCGACGACGTTCGAGGTCATGCACACCCCAGGGCATACTCATCACCACGTCAGTTACGTTCTGCACCGGCGCGGCGAGCCGATCGCAATCTTCACCGGCGGCTCCATGCTCTACGGGTCCACCGGGCGCACTGACCTGCTCGGCTCCGAGCACACTGATGAACTGACCCACGCGCAGTACCATTCGGTCCGCCGTATCGCGGCCGAACTGGCCGCTGAGGTGGAGGTCTACCCCACACATGGGTTCGGTAGCTTCTGTGCCGCAACTCCGACCAGCGGGGACTCATCCACCATCGGTGAACAGCAGCAGTCCAACCCCGCACTGACTCAGGACGAACACACCTATGTCGACGAGCTGATCGCGGGCCTGTCTGCATATCCCGCGTACTACGCCCATATGGGCGTCATCAACACCAAAGGGCCGGCCCCGATCGACCTGTCCATGCCCGAGCCCGTCGATCCAGACGAACTACGTCGCCGCATCGACGCCGGGCAATGGGTCGTTGACCTACGAGCACGCACCGCTTTCGCCGCCGGCCACGTCGATGGCTCTCTCGGGTTCGAACTGTCGACCAGCTTCGTCACCTATCTCGGATGGCTTTATCAGTGGGGCGTGCCGTTGACGCTGATCGGTGAAACAACCGACCAGATCGCCGAGGCGACCCGCGAGCTGGCTCGGATCGGCATCGACAGTCCCTCCGGATCCGCCGTCGGTGAGATTCACTCGCTCGTCGGCGACGGAAAGGTCCGCTCCTACGATGTATCCGACTTCGCCGGACTCGCGGCGGCCACCGGCGAACGTGAGATAAGCGTCCTCGATGCGCGTCAACAGTCCGAGTACGCGGACAGCCACCTTCCTGGTGCCGTGAACATCCCCCTCCACGAGCTACCACACCGACTCGAGGAAGTTTCCGCGGCCGAAGTGTGGGTGCACTGCGCATCCGGTTACCGCGCATCGATCGCCGCTTCACTTCTCGACCGCGAACACCGCACAGTGGTCCTCATCGACGATGACTACGAGCATGCCGTGCAGCTCGGCCTCCACACATCGCCCGCCTGACGAATGCGCCGCCGCTGCGCAAGCCGCACGATGCGAGTGGTTCACGGGGCTGATCTCCCCGATTTCAGCAAACGGCCATCGGATAATTCCGACAGAGGGCAGGAAGCCCAACCCCTGCCCGTGCCGACGTCCGAGAAGGCGGCCACCGCTGGTCCAACGATCATTCGGGCGCCGTCCGAGTTTGTCGTTCTGCCAATTCGCACTGGATCTTCCGCTCGCCTTTGCTTCGGTGGCCGGACCGTTGTGACGCGCCATGCACGGTTCCGGCCGGGATGCGGTGCGCGGAGTCGCAGACATCCGCGTGCCCCGGCGACCGCGAGGAGCCGGGACGGATCAAGGTGCCACCGTGCCAGCAGTGTCGGTCATGCCGCGGCGGCGATCAGGCGGCCGATCACACCGGATTCGAGCAGGATGATGACGCCCAGCCCGATGAAGACTGTGGGCACGAGCCAGTGCTCGACGCGCTCGAGGATGTCGATGACCTTCTTGTGGGTGCCGAGCATTCTGCCGGCGGCGCACCAGAGTCCGACACAGATCAGGAACACGGCGATGGTAACGATGGTCTGGGGCGCACCGAGAGTGCGGAAGACCGGGGTGTAGACGGCGATGTTGTCGGCGCCGTTGGCGATGGTGATGGCGGCGACGCTGATCGTCCCGGCCGCGACCACTACGGGTTCACCGTCTCCGTCGCTGCGTAAGCCCTGGATCAGTCCCCAGATTCCTAGCGACAGGGGAAGTAATCCGAGTAGTCCAACCCAGTCCTCGGGCACGATCACCAACCCGAGGGCGGCGACCACACTGATCGCGACGAGGGTGATCAGGCCGAGGTACTGGCCGGCAACGATCTGCCATGCCCGCGGCCGTCCTTGACTGGCGGAGGCGACGAACAGGACGGTCAGTACGACGATGTCGTCGATGTTGGTGCCGGCGAACATCGCTACCGCCGCGGCGATGGTGCCGATCATCCTCGCATCCGGCGGCTGCCGCGGCGCGGCCTGATCTCGGGTATTGCTGTCATTTCGAACTCTCCTGTGCGGGCGGGGGATCGGCCGGGTCGTGGGTGGACTCAAAGATCAGTGATGCGACGAGCAGCACGACGCCGCAGGTGATGTAGGTGTCGGCGAGGTTGAAGGTGGGCCACCAGCCGGTGTGGAAATAGTCGGTGACCTTTCCGTCGACGGCACGATCGATCACGTTGGCGGCAGCTCCGGCGAGGATCGCCGACCAACCCACCGTCCCCACCAGTGAAGCGGTGGGGACGGTGCGCCAGGCGTAAATTCCGACGCCGAGAGTGATGGCGGCGGTGACCGCGAGGATGATCCAGGCCGGAAGCTGTTGGCCGATGCTGAACGCGACACCGCTGTTGTACGCCAACTTCAGTTGCAGCAATCCCATATCGACGGTGCGTGCACCGGAAAGGGTACGGCGCGCAACGGGTTCGGCCGACAGTGCGATCGCGATGAGAGCGAGACCGACGACCACGAGAATCACCCGCCGCGTGCTACCTGTGCGGATTGATCGAGCCGCTAATTCGCTCACGTGCGGGCCTCGACCTTCCCCGCCGGTGCGGGTACCGATCCGGTGGGGAAGGCTTGCGCGCGGCCGGCCCGGACACCGTTGGCGATGACCACGATCTCAGCGACCTCGTGCACCAGGACCACGGCGGCCAGGCCGAGAACCCCGAACAAGGCCAACGGCATCAGGACGGTGATGATCGCCAGCGACAGTCCGACGTTCTGCAACATGATGGTCCGGGAGCGGCGCGCGTGCGCCAACGCCTGCGGCAGGTGCCGCAGGTCCTCACCCATCAGAGCAACATCGGCGGTCTCGATGGCCACGTCGGAACCCATCGCGCCCATGGCAATGCCCAAGTCGGCGGTGGCCAGGGCGGGGGCGTCGTTGACACCGTCCCCGACCATTGCCGTCGGGCGGTTCGCACGCAAGGTTTCCACGATCCGTGCCTTGTCCTCCGGGCGCAGGTCGGCGTGCACGTCGTCGATCCCGACGTCGGCGGCCAGCGCCTGGGCGGTGCGTTCGTTGTCGCCGGTGAGCATCGCGACGGTGTACCCGCCGCGTCGTAGCCCGGCAACCACCTCACGTGCTTCCGGTCGGAGCTCGTCACGGACGGCGACCGCCCCGATGACCGTTCCGGCGCGCTCGATCAGCACCGCAGTGGCGCCGGCATGCTGCATCCGCTCGATATCCCCTGCCAGCGGACCCGGGTCGATCCAGCCCGGTCGACCGAGGCGCACAGGTATGCCGTCGATGGCCCCGGTCAGGCCCGCCCCTGTGACCGCGTCCACGTCGTCGGCGGGTGCGTAGTCGTCGACGGCGGCGAGAATCGCGCGAGCGAGAGGGTGCTCGCTGCGCGCCTCCAACGCTGCGGCCACCGCGAGAACGTCCTCGCGGCTGGCGCCGTCCGCCGTGGCCACATCGATCACGGCAGGCTGGTTGCGGGTGAGGGTGCCGGTCTTGTCCAACGCAACGGTGCGGATCCGGCCGAGGGCCTCGAGTGCACCGCCGCCCTTGACCAGGACACCGAGCTTGGACGCCGCACCGATCGCGGCGACAACGGTGACAGGGATCGCGATGGCCAGCGCACACGGGGAGGCGGCGACCAGCACCACCAGGGCGCGTTCGATCCACACCAGCGGATCGCCGAGCACACTGCCGACCGCGGCGATAACTGCGGCGACGATCATCACACCTGGAACCAGCGGTTTGGCGATCTTGTCGGCGAGGCGTTGCGCCTCGCCCTTGCGGGACTGCTCGGCCTCGACGATCCGCACGATTTTGGCCAGCGAATTGTCCTGCGCATCTGCGGTGACCTCGACTTCGAGGACGCCGGTGCCGTTGATCGATCCTGCGAACACCTCGTTGCCGGGACCGGCTTCGACGGGCACCGATTCACCGGTAATCGCGGAGGTGTCCAGAGCGGTGCGTCCGGTGCGGATGACCCCGTCGGTGGCGATCCGTTCCCCAGGCTTGACGACCATGAGCTCGCCGAGCTGGAGTTCGGAGGGCGGAACGGTTTCCTCGCGGCCGCCGCGGAGAACTGTCGCGGTGGCCGGCACCAGAGACAGCAAGGCCCGCAGGCCCCGGCGAGTGCGGGTGACCGCATACTCTTCGAGTCCCTCGCTGATCGCGAACAAGAACGCGAGCATGGCCGCTTCGCCCACCTCACCGAGCAGTACCGCGCCGACAGCCGCGATCGTCATCAGGGTGCCGACCCCGATCTTGCCCTTGACCAGGCGTGCGAGAGTGGACGGGACGAACGTGTAACCGGCAATGAGCAGGGCGCCCACCTCGAGACCGAGCCCGAGAGCATCCGGCCCACCGGTCAGGCCCACTATCAGCGCCGCGATCAGCAGCACGCCCGCAGCTGCAGCCGCCCGGATCTCGGTAACCTGCCACCACTTTTCGGGCCCGTGTTCTTCCTCGCCTTCGACGCGGGGTTCGTCGTGACCGCAACCGCATGCGTCACTCACGGCTATCTCCGATGGCGGTGCCGTAATTCGGGCACAAGGCAACCGCGTTCCCCGTCGCGGCAAGCAGCGTCTCCGCCGAGGCGAGTAGGTCCATCAATTCCGGCCGGGCCAGCGAGTAGAACACCTGCCGACCTTCCGGTCTGCCGTCGACCAAACCGCAATCACGTAGGCATGCAACATGTGCGGACACCGTCGACTGGGCGAGGCCGAGTTCACCGATCAAATCCGCAACCCGCGCCTCTCCTTCGGCGAGACGGCGCACGATCGACAACCGGGTGCCGTCCGAGAGACTGTGGAACAGTGCCACTGCCGCATCCAGGCTCGACCCGCTGCCGGTTGCGGCGAGGCATCCAGGCTCGTTATTCATCGTCATACGACGATGATAGCAATATTGGACGATTCCAGGAAGGGTGGACGCACTGGACTTGAAGTAGATGCGGTACGTCAGCCGAACGGTGGCCGGCCGACGTACCTCACCAGGAATGGCGAAGTGACATCTGTAGTTTGCGAGTTGCTCGCCACGGCATCACATGGGGGGACAGCAAGGACCCATCGCTCGACACAGCCAGTCGCACAACATCTCCAGTGGATTCATTTCATTCACCTCCTTCTGAGTGTTCATCGCCAGCGCGGCGACGAACGGTCCGAGTCACCTGCGGTTCCCGAACGTCATCCATAATGGACATTCCAGTGCGATGGAAGGTCAAGGATCTCGTGAAAATTGGTGAACTGGCCGCTCGAAGTGGCGTTGCCCCGAAAACGCTGCGTTTCTACGAGGACAGTGGGGTGATTCCCGTCCCGGTCCGAAAGTCCAACGGCTACCGGGACTACGGTCCGGAATCTCTTGCGCGTTTGCGGTTCGTCCGCAGCGCCCAGTCTGCAGGTTTCACCTTGCGAGAGATCCGCGAGATCCTCACCACCCATGACCGCGGGGCGGCTCCTTGTGAACAGGTCGTGGAGATGCTCTCGGAGCATCTTTCCCAGGTTCGTGGCAAGATCCGCGAACTTGCCACGCTCGAAACAAACCTTGTTGCTTTGCTGAGTCGAGCGGAAGGGGAGATTCCGTCGGAAGCCGACGATGTCGGTGTGTGCTGGATCCTGGAATCCGAGTCTCAGGAAGGTGTTGCCGAATCGTGAAATTGATTGCGGCCATGCATCCCTTCCTATTTCAGCAGGTTCGGCGCTCTGCAACGTGATGAGGTGCGCGAAGCGGTTGTAGTGGTGTTGTCGGTGTATTGATCAGTCAGGTACGGAAGTAGCGGCAGTGGGTGAATCCCGTTCGAATGCATTCCTCAGGGCAGTCACAGTGGGAGCGCCACCGACCGCGCCCACGGCGTCGCGGTAGAGCCTGCAGGACACGCTTGGCACCTGATCCGGTTCGGCAAAGGGGTCGTGGCCGTCAACGAGCAACGTCGGAGATCCCGCCATGCCCGCAAGTTCCGCTGATCGAGGATCTTCGATGATCACGTGGCGCAGTTCCCATTCGATCGGCACGCCTGAAAGAGCGTGCTCGATTCGTTGTTCGAGGAGCGGCACGTTAGGGTAGTCCGGGACCTGCAGAATTTCGAGATGCATCATGGTCGTCCTTTGTCGGTGTGCAGTGTCTGGAGCATGGGGCAGTGCCGGTCCGCTCGCGGTCGCGCGCAGGTGGACGCGAACTCGGTCAGCGAGGCCCGCATGCGTTGCAGATCTCGGATCTTTTCGCCGAACTCGGTGATCTTCGTCTGCGCCAGTCGCCGAGCGGTGTCGCAATCGTCCGGTCCGCCGCCGGCGAGATGGAGAAGTTCGTTGATTTCGTCGAGGCTGAAGCCGTGTTCTTGGGCGCGTTTGACGAACCGGACAATTTCGACAGTTTCGTCCGGATATGAGCGGTATCCCGAGGTGGATCGCGGCGGGTGCTGCAGGAGTCCGCGCCGTTCGTAGTACCGCAACGTCTGTACGTTCACCCCGGCGAGGGTGGCCAGTTCACTGCTACGCATGTCGCCATTGTGAACCCGGTACCCGGCTACGGAGTCAAGTCGTCTCTCGTCGGCGGAAATTCATCTGAGGTTGGTTGCGCGTTATTTCGATATCTGTCAATATCGAAGCATGTCGAATCAAGATGGGGCGGAGGCCGGCGCTTGCTGCTCGCCGCTCGTCCGTGAACCGTTGACCGAGGATTGGGCCGGCGACCTGGCGCGGATGTTCAAAGCCCTCGGCGATCCCGTCCGCTTGCGCCTGCTGAGCTTGGTGGCAAGTCACGAGGGTGGTGAAGCCTGCGTCTGCGACATCTCGGATACGTTCGACCTGTCTCAGCCGACTATCTCGCATCACCTCAAGGTGCTGCGACAGGCCGGGCTGCTCGACTGTGAACGCCGCGGGACCTGGGTGTACTACTGGGTTATTCCGGCTGCGCTGCAACAGCTTTCCGCCGTGCTCCTGGTCGAAGGTACGAGCGTGAGTGTCGCGGACGCATGCGCAGAGGTCACCGCATGAGCAACACCGCTGCCACCACCGAACACCCCGAAGTCGTCGGAAAACTCTCCACCCTCGACCGCTATCTTGCGGTCTGGATCGGCGTGGCCATGGTCGTCGGCCTGTTGGTTGGACGCTGGATCCCCGGTGTGAACACTGCCCTGGAGAAGGTGCAGATCGACGGCATCTCCCTGCCGATCGCCCTCGGCCTGCTGATCATGATGTACCCGGTGTTGGCGAAGGTCCGCTACGACCGCCTCGACACAGTCACCGGGGACAAGAAACTCCTCGCCGGCTCCCTGTTCCTGAACTGGGTTCTCGGCCCGGCGCTGATGTTCGCCCTCGCCTGGCTGTTTCTGCCCGACCTGCCGGAATACCGAACCGGTTTGATCATCGTCGGTATCGCTCGCTGCATCGCGATGGTGATCATCTGGAACGACCTGGCGTGCGGAGACCGCGAAGCCGCCGCGGTGCTGGTCGCCATCAACTCGGTGTTCCAGGTGATCATGTTCGCCGTGCTCGGTTGGTTCTACCTCTCGGTCCTGCCCGGGTGGCTCGGCCTCGAACAGACCACCATCGACACCTCGCCCTGGCAGATTGCGAAATCGGTCCTGATCTTTCTCGGTATCCCGCTGCTGGCAGGTTTTCTGTCCCGCTTCTTCGGTGAACGCGCCAAAGGCCGCGACTGGTATGACACCAAGTTCATCCCCAAGATCAGCCCCTGGGCGCTCTACGGTCTGCTGTTCACCATCGTCGTGCTCTTCTCGATGCAGGGCGAACAGATCACCTCCCAGCCCTGGGATGTCGTCCGGATCGCGTTGCCGCTGCTGGCGTACTTCGCGCTCATGTGGGGAGGCGGCTACATCCTCGGCGCCGCAATCGGATTGGGCTATGAACGCACGACGACCCTGGCGTTCACCGCCGCGGGCAACAACTTCGAACTCGCGATCGCCGTAGCCATCGCCACCTACGGCGCCACCTCGGGGCAAGCTCTTGCCGGTGTTGTCGGCCCGCTGATCGAGGTACCGGTGCTCGTCGGGCTGGTCTATGTCTCCCTTGCTCTACGCAAACGCTTTGCCGTCAAAGAGGTTTCACCCGCACCCACCGCTACGTAAGTCACCTACAACTCTTCGGGAGTCATGATGAACGAGCACCGCGCCCAGCCCGATCTCCTCTCACCGCAGGCCGTTCTCTCGCGCACCGCGCAAGACCTGGCAGCGAAGTACGTCGGGGTCTTTTCCGCGCAAACCGTCGAACGCTACGTCTTCGAGTCCTACACGGCGCTGCGCCGCACCGCGAAGATCCACACCCATCTCACCTCGCTCGCGGCGCGGTTCGCCGCCGACCGCCTCACCGCTTTGGCCCAGTCCAGCGGAGCACTCGCCAAGGACGTGCCCGAAGTTCTGTTCGTGTGCGTCCACAACGCCGGCCGGTCGCAGATGGCGGCGGCACTACTCGATCACCACGCCCGCGGCCGGGTTCATGTGCGCTCGGCAGGATCCGCGCCGGTCCACGAGATCAACCCCGCCGTCATCACGGCGATGGCCGAGATCGGGATCGATCTTGCCGACGAGTTCCCGAAACCACTCACCGATGACGTGGTCGCCGCAGCGGACTGCGTCGTCTCGATGGGCTGCGGCGACGCGTGCGTCGTCTACCCAGGGAAGCGGTACCTCGACTGGGCTCTCGACGACCCGTACGGCCAACCCCTCGAGGTGGTGCGGGCAATCCGCAACGACCTCGATGCACGGGTGATCGCACTGCTCACCGAACTGACCACACCCGTCGCCGTCTGAGCGACCTCTTCCTCAGCTCTAACTTCCATCTTCGAAGGGAACCTTCTTTCTCATGTCCGACAAGCCCAGCGTCCTGTTCGTGTGTGTCCACAACGCCGGCCGATCGCAGATGGCCGCCGGTTTCCTGAGCCACCTCGCCGGTGACGCCATCGAGGTCCGTTCCGCCGGATCTGCCCCCGCGGACACCATCAACTCCGCCGCGGTCGAAGCGATGGCCGAGCTCGGAATCGACATCTCCGCCCAGACCCCGAAGATCCTCACCACCGACGCCGTGCAGGATTCGGATGTCGTGATCACGATGGGCTGCGGCGACACCTGCCCGATTTTCCCCGGCAAGAGCTACCGCGACTGGGTCCTCGAGGATCCCGCCGGCCAAGGCATCGATGCGGTTCGCCCGATCCGTGACGAGATCAAGACTCGCGTACAGGCTCTGATCAGCGAACTCACCGCCCCGTCGGTATCGCGCTAACCGCCTACGCTTCCCGTATTCGATCCCGTGAAAGAGACACTATGACCATCCCGTCCACGGTCCACGACGTCATCATTGTCGGTTCCGGACCGGCCGGCTACACCGCTGGTGTCTACACCGCGCGCGCTGAGCTCGCGCCCCTGCTCTTCGAGGGAACCCAGTTCGGTGGCGCCCTCATGACCACCACCGAGGTCGAGAACTTCCCCGGATTCCGCGAAGGAATCATGGGCCCCGATCTGATGGAACAGATGCGCGAGCAGGCACTGCGCTTCGACACCGACATCCGCACCGAGGACGTCGAGGAGATCGATCTCAGCGGCCCGATCAAGACGGTCGTCGCGAACGGCGAAACCTACGCCGCGCACGCGATCATCCTCGCCATGGGCGCGGCAGCCCGCTACCTGGGCATTCCCGGTGAAGAACGCCTCCTCGGCCGCGGCGTCAGCGCCTGCGCCACCTGCGACGGCTTCTTCTTCCGTGACCAGGACATCGTCGTGGTCGGCGGCGGCGACTCCGCGATGGAAGAAGCAACCTTCCTCACCCGCTTCGCTCGCTCGGTCACCCTGGTGCACCGCCGCGAGGAGTTCCGCGCCTCACGGATCATGCTCGAGCGCGCCAAGGCCAACGAGAAGATCCGCTTCCTGACCAACGCAGAGCCCGTCGAGGTGCTCGGTGAGAACAGCGTCACCGGCCTCGTCGTGCGCGACACCGTCACCGGTGAAACTTCCACACTCGAGATCACCGGCATGTTCGTCGCCATCGGCCACGACCCGCGCAGTGAACTCGTCAAGGGCCAGGTCGATCTCGACGACGCCGGATACGTGCGCGTCGCTCCCGGTTCCACCGCGACCTCCGTCGACGGCGTCTTCGCTGCCGGTGACCTGGTCGATCACACGTACCGTCAGGCGATCACCGCTGCCGGCACCGGATGCTCCGCAGCAATCGACGCCGAACGCTGGCTGGCCGACCGCGGCGACATCACCGCCAACACGCTCGACGCAGCCGGCCACACCGTCGACGCCGTCTGACTCCCACACCCAGTGAAAGGAACTTCGATGAGCAAGCCTTCAGTGCTGTTCGTGTGCGTCAAGAACGGCGGCAAATCCCAGATGGCCGCCGGCCTCATGCGCAAAGCCGCCGGCGACCAGGTGGACGTGTACTCGGCCGGCACCAAACCCGGCGACGCGGTCAACGCCCTGTCCGCCGAAACGCTCCTCGAAGTCGGGGTGGACATCTCCGGGCAGACCCCGACGTTGATCGATCCGCAACTGGTGCGCGATGTCGACCTCGTCGTCACCCTGGGCAACGAAGCGAAGGTCGATCCCGTAGCCGGCACCGACTTCGAGAACTGGGACACCGACGAGCCGTCCGAACGCGGCATCGACGGAATCGAACGAATGCGCCTGGTCCGCGACGACATCGCCGCCCGCGTCGACGCCCTTGCTGCCCGTCTAGCGGTCCGCTGATATCGGAACCGCTAGCCGCGCAATCGAAAGACCCGAGAAGTAAGAAAAGAGGACATCACCATGAGCACCATCGAAGTATTCGAACCCGCCCTGTGCTGCAACACCGGCGTCTGCGGCGACGACGTCGACCAAGCGCTGATCACCTTCACCGCCGACCTCGACTGGGTCGCAAGCAACGGCGGCACCATCACCCGCCACAACCTCGCCAACGACCCACTGGCCTTCGCCGGAAACGACACCGTCGCAGCATTCCTCAAAATCTCAGGTTCCGAAGGACTCCCGCTGGCGCTCGTCGACGGAGTCACCGCCCTGACCGGTACATATCCCACCCGCAACCAGCTCGCGAAATGGGCAGGCATCACCGAACCTGGAACGGCTGAGGCGCCGGCCGGGATCGCCATGCTCGGACTCTCCGACACTTCGGCATGCTGCTCCACCGACGACGCCGACTCCACCACCTGCTGCTGAAAGCGTCGACACCGCAATGAGGTTCCTGAACAACGCGCCCCGATTCCTGTTCTTCACCGGCAAAGGTGGTGTCGGTAAAACCTCCATCGCCTGCGCGAGCGCGATGACCCTCGCTCGCGCCGGCAAGAAAGTGCTGCTCGTGAGCACCGATCCAGCCTCCAACGTCGGGCAGGTCTTCGGTGTGAGCATCGGCAACACCATCACCCCGATCTCCGCCGCTCCCGGATTGTCTGCGCTCGAGATCGACCCGGAACAAGCCGCCGCCACCTATCGCGAGCGGATCATCGGTCCCGTCCGCGGGCTACTCCCCGAGAAGGACATCGCGGCGATCTCCGAACAACTTTCCGGGTCCTGCACCACAGAAATAGCCTCGTTCAACGAGTTCACCGGACTGCTCTCCGGGCGCGACGACATCACCGCGGGCTTCGACCATGTCCTCTTCGACACCGCCCCGACCGGGCACACCATCCGGCTGCTCCAACTCCCCGGATCGTGGACCGAGTTCCTCGATGACGGCAAGGGCGACGCATCGTGTCTCGGTCCGTTGTCCGGGCTCGAGAAGCAGCGCGCCATCTACGCTGACGCCGTTGCCGCGCTCGCCGATCCGCAGCGGACCCGCCTCGTACTGGTCTCGCGCGCCCAGCGTTCGACGCTCGCCGAAATCACCCGCACCCACCGCGAACTCGCCGACATCGGACTGACCCATCAGCATGTCGTGATCAACGGTGTCCTCCCGGACCCGGGCGACGACACCGATCCGCTCGCGACCGCGATCTACCGGCGTGAACAAGCCGCGATAGCCGCCCTGCCCGATGGATTGGCGCAATTGCCGACCGATCAGGTCCCGCTCAAAGCGACCAATATCGTCGGCATCGACGCACTCGAAAGCCTCTTCACCCCCGACCTTGGCCCGGTGTCCGCCGCCTCAGCGGACCCGTCCCTGCAGCTACCCAGTTCTCCGCTCGCATCCCTGATCGACGAACTCGACACCGACGATCACGGCCTGATCATGTGCATGGGCAAAGGCGGAGTCGGCAAGACCACCATCGCCGCCGTCATCGCTGTCGCCCTCGCCGAACGCGGCCACCAGGTGCACCTGACAACCACGGACCCGGCTGCACACCTGACAGAAACCTTGAACGGGGAACTCGACAACCTCCAGGTCTCCCGAATCGACCCCGCCGAAGCCACCGAGCAGTACCGCACCAGAGTCCTGACCACCAAAGGCAAGAACCTCGACGAACGCGGACGCGCGAACCTCGCCGAAGACCTCCGATCACCCTGCACCGAGGAAGTGGCAGTCTTCCAAGCGTTTTCGCGGGTCATCCACGAATCGAGTCGCAAATTCGTCGTCGTCGACACCGCCCCGACCGGGCATACCTTGTTGCTCCTCGATGCCACCGGCTCGTATCACCGGGAAATCGCCCGCCAGATGGGGGAGAACACGAACTTCACCACCCCACTCATGCGACTCCAGGACCCAAACGCAACGAAGGTACTGCTCGTGACCCTCGCTGAAACCACACCCGTCCTCGAGGCCGCCGGTCTGCAAGCCGACCTACAACGAGCCGGAATCGAGCCTTGGGCGTGGGTGGTCAACAACTCTCTCGCCGCTGCCGAACCAACCTCGCCGCTCCTGCAGCAGCGCGCAGCCGGAGAGATCACCGAAATCGGCACCATCACAAGCCAATACAGCCAACGAACCGCCATCGTCCCGATGCTCGCCGAAGAACCCATCGGCGAAGCCGCCCTGGCAGCACTGAGTAAGGCATAGCGATCGCGTCACATCATCTCGCCCTGCAGACGGGGTTGCTGTGAACCAGTGGACTCAACTCATGCTGACACGCAGGGCTTCCGGCGATCGAGTTCGTCACGGAGGCACCCAGGCGATGGGAATGTCATCGGACGGGTCTACTGGAACTAGCGCACAACGTCGAACTGTTGCTGACGTCGGCTCCGTTAGTCACTTCCGTCCACGGGCCCAGACGACGGCCGCCGCCACCACGCGGATGCCGACGCCGATGAGAATCAGATTCCCGATGATCTGGACACTGACGACAGCGCGCGACGGATCGGTCGTCGCTGTGATATCCCCGAAGCCTACGGTCGAAAACACCGTCAACGAGAAGTACAGGGCATCCATCCGACTGAGCGGTTCAGAGAAGTATGTGGGGGAGCTCTGGGACATCAGGCTGTATCCCACGGCGTAGCCGAGCAGATAGACGGGAAGAATCAGTGCCAGCGTTTCTATGGCCTGCACGGTGGGCACGTCCGACCTCAGAATCTGCCGGATCTGCCACACGGCAACCGCCAGCACGACGAGCAGTCCCCCCACGAGGAGCATGACCGTGGAAATGCCGTCGACGGAGGTCCACGGGAGCACAAAGTAGCCCACGCCGCAGAGCGCAACCGTCGCGACCGGGCGCACGAGCCCGCGGCGCAGCAGGCGCCGACGATCGCGCGGGTCGAGGTTGCGAAACTCGCTGGCCTGTCCCATGAAATTCCTCCGGGCAACTGCGCGGGTGGGACCGGTAACGAGCGTCATCCTCGGCCATGATGGGTTCCTGCCCGCGGTTCCCCTGCCATTCCAGCCAAGCACGCCCGGGCCGGTGATAACCAGGGTCGACACCACACCAGATCGGTAAACATTGGACCGGTCACGGGCTGTCGGTGGCGTCCTCCGGATCGCCTCCGACGCCACCGATCCCCGCCCCTGCGCGGGCTCGAGCTTCAGCACTGGGCAGCAGGCCGGTTCGGTCAGTCGGGAGGGGTGCGCAACATGGTGTGCTTCCGGGTATTTCGCGGCGATCCGGCGAACTGTCGTGACGGTGAATCGCAACGGTCCGGGTACCGGTCACTGATTTCGGCCGGACGTGTCCCGGTGTGCCGCCCCGTTTTTCTGAACGGTGATGGGTGTTTCGTTCACTGGTCGGGCACACAGACGACAACCTGAGCAGCAAGGCGGTGCTCATGACGCGGACGCCGCGCTCGTCGGCCCGCTGTTCCAGTACGGCAACGAGGCGTCGGCGCCGGGAACGGCTGGGGCGTGCTGCGCAACGCTAGTCGGTGATCGCGCGGAGGGTCTGCGGCGGTTACGGGTGCTGGTGTTCGGTGGTTGTAGCGGCGGGGGCCAGCACCCAGAGGAGCATGCGACCGGTCAGGGGTGTGGTGGCGATGAGCATCAGGTATACCTCCGCGACGGAGCCGTCGTGACGCGTGAGGTCGAAGGTGTCGAGCCAGGACGAAAGGAGCAAGAACACGGCGTCGACGATGGCCCAGGATGCGATGTTGGCAACGATCCATCCGGCCCAGCGGCGGGTATGGGCTCGCAGGACCAACGCCTGGGACAGCCCGAGCAACGGTCCCAGTGCCAGGGTTTGGCTGGCGGCAAGTAGGTAGGCGCCGGTGACGCTGGTGCCCGAGTCTTGCGCGGTGGTGATGGCAGGGATGATCACCAGCAGCCAGCCCAGGAGCGCCGGGCCGACATTTGCGACGATCCATTTCCGCCGGGGGACCGGCACGCGTTGGCGGACGATCTGCCATTGCAGCGCCCCGAGCACCCAACCGAACAGCACGGCCCCAGTCGTTGCCACGAGCAGCGCGGCGACCGGGCTCCGGTTTGCCCAGGACAGCTGCAGTATGTCGGCGCCGATCCACGACAGGACCGCCACCGTGGTCAGCACGACTACGAAGGCGATGGTGTTGTACAGAATCCACTGCCAGTACAGGCGTGCGGACCAGCCGTTGGATGGCGTGGTCATCGGCTGGCACGGTGATCGTGGACGACGGCCGGCCGTGTCGTGTTCTGCGGTCGCTTTCCGGGCCTTGTTCGAGGTAGGTATCGACATCGCTGGTCAGGAGTTCCGGATCTTTGGATCAGGGGATGTCTAAGCGCGTGCATCGGCATCACGATGGGCCGCGGCGACGGTCCGAGTCACCGCGAATCCCGATAAGGGCGAAGACGTCGGCGGCGCCGGCGATCCAGAAGGATTGTGGCAGGGGATCTGCCGCGGTCACTGTTCCCGGCGCCGCGTCTGGCGAGGGCACCTGCGCCTGGGCGGGCGCGGTCGAGACGATCGCACAGGCGAGCGCGATCGCCATCACTGCGTGGCGGAGTCGTCGTCGGATCATTGCACCGCTCCCGGGGTCGTGCGTGTGTGCGCCGACTCCCATTCTGCGCGAGGCGAAGGTGCCGGCATACCGGTTCGATCATTTTCGGGTGTGTGGGGCGCCGGCGGGTTTGGGTGCCGGCGGGGGCCGGCGGGGTGTTCGGGTCGGGTGGTGTGGGGGAGTGGTGCCGGGTCGTGCGGGGGTGTTGCGAGGGCTCGTTTTGGGTGTTTTTGAATGTTGTTGTGTGTCAGTAGGTTTCGGTATTCAGTTGGTGTTGTGCTAGTTTCGTGTGTTGTGTGCACGGTGGTGTTTTCGTGAACGTCGAATGTTGTTGTGGTGGTGAGGGTTTCGGTGTTTCATGTTTTCGGGGTGTTTTGCGGTTTGGTGGGTGGGGGTGTATGATTGGGAGCACGATGATGACGAGGCAGTGGACGCGAGACGGGGCGCTTTTCGTGACCCTTCCCCTCCTCCCCAGCCTCGTTCGGGTGTCGGGTACCGATTCAGGCGTTGCGATGAATTCGTTTGGTAAGAAACAAGATTCGGAATTCAGAGGAGCGAAGCGACTCGATCGACGGCAACGGCAATCGACCCACTGCGAGCCGCGCAGCG
>NZ_CP017302.1:0-7616 GCF_001942025.1 Rhodococcus sp. YL-1
GCAGCAGAACCGCAGCTTGGACGCGGAAGCCGCCGCCATCGAGCGCGCTCTGGACCGAGCCGAGCAGGCCGAGGCCCTGGACCCCGCCGAGGACCGGGAGCGAGCAGAGCGCCGAGCCGAGCAGGCAATGGCCGACCGTCGCAGCCGCGTCCACCTGTGGGCGACACAGCGCGGTCTGCGCTATGTCGTGACCGCCAGCACCGACCACAACGGGAACCGAACCGAGCAGCACCGCCTCACCGCACCAGCTGGGCACCTGGACCTGGAGTTGGAGCCGTGGGAGTACGCCCGCCCCCTACTGCTGGACAGCCAGCAGGTAGTCCCCAGCGTCAAAGGCGACACCCTCGACGCCGTGGAGTCCTGGCTGGGCCTGCCGCATGACCCCTCCGAGTCGGGCACACCCCGGCCGGCACGCACCCCCCGCGAGTAATCCAGTCCGACTGTTCCGCTCACACCCTTGGAGACCCACCTCATGAGCACCAACGACACCCCGCAGCTCGGACTGTTCGCTGATCCCAGCTGTGCCCGAGACGAGGCCGAGGCCCTGGCCCGCCTGTGGCACCTGGACGCCGAGCGCCACCTGGCCCGCATGATCGTCGCCGGCACCGACTTCGACGCGCACCACCTCACCGAGCAGGGCCTGGCCGATCCCCCGCGCCGTCGCCTCATGTCGGGCCTGTTCACCAGCGCCCACAGACGGGGCCTGATAACCAAGGTCGGCTATCACCCGTCCAGGCGCGCTACCTGTGGCGCTGTGATCGCTGTGTGGCGTGGCACCGACCAGGGCCGCGAGCACGCCCACCGCCTGCTCACCGAGGAGCCTGCCCGATGACCGACCCGACACCGACCGCGCTCACACTGCGCGTGCATGGGCTTCCCTACTCGGAGATAGCCGCCCAGCTCGGACACCCCGACACCGAGCACACCCGCCGTGTCGTGTGCGCCGAGCTGGCACACACGCCCTATGCCATGTTCGGAGAGTATTGGGCCGTGCATGTTCTGCGCCTGGACTCGCTGGTGGAAGTACTGCGCGCCACTGCCCAGACCCGGCAACCGAACGAGCAGGCCCGCGCCGAGCAGGTACTGAGGGACACGCTCACCGAGCGCCAGACCACCCTGGAGGCCCTGGCCTACCGACTTGCACAGCAGCGCGCCGAGAAAACCGCACAGCAGCAGCCGGCCGGCCACCGCTCGACACTGGGAACCGAGGCAGATCAGCACCAGATCCTGGCAGACCATGAGCAGGCAGATTCACGCACCGAGGACACCCTCCGATGACCACCCGAAAAAAGGCCGGCAAGAGCAGCCGCACCAGCCCAGCCCGCATAGATCACCGCGCCCGAGCTGCCGCAGCCGTACGCATGCGCACCGAGGGCCTGAGCTACCGCGACATAGCCGCAGAGCTTGGGTTCACCAGCGAGAACGCCGCCAACAAGGCCGTCCTGTCTCTCATCAACCGCACCGAGACCGAGGCAGTGACGACACTGCGCGATCTGGAGGGCCTGCGCCTGGACCACCTGTGGCGCAAAACCATCCGAGGGATAGAGCAGAGCGAGCAGACCGAGCAGGGTGTGAGCGCGCCCCTCATCGGTGCTGCCGTACGCATCAGTGAACGCCGCGCCCGCCTGCTCGGGCTGGATATCCCTGCCCGCATGGATCTGCGCACTGAGACGGTGGACCTCGAGGGGGCCATGCGCGAGTTCCAAGAGCTATTCCAGATCCACCCACGCCACCCCCTGACCGACCCTGAGCAGTGAGGACACCACCAGCCATGACCACAGCCACCCCTACGCCCCAGAGCACCCCCGACCTGACCGCTGCTGGGCTGGCCGACCGATTCAAAGGCGACGCACACAAACGCATGAGGCAGGCCCGAGAGACAGCCGACCATCTGGAGGCTGTGCTGGAGTGCATCGACGCCGGCGAAATCACCGCGACCGCCACCGAGATAGCGCGCCTGGAGGGCGCTGACCTGGCCCTGCGCCTAATCACCACGCCGCAGCCGGCCGGCCGACGACGAGGCTCCCGCAACGAATAGCCCAGCACTCCCGCAAAGCGCGACCTGCTCCACCGATCCCCCGGCCGAGCAGGTCACGCTTTGCGTTGCGTGGCATGACCGCGAGCACCACCCGACCGAGCAGCCGACCACAGCGCCTGACCAGCAGCAGACCCTCACAGCATCGCGGCCGGCCACTGCTCGGACACCAGACCACCCGCGCACCGGGCACGACCGCGAGCAGGACCGAGCACCACACCAACCGGGCAGCTGCCCGATACGAAATCCCCCTACCGTTCTGTACCTGACGCGCCAGATCCCGAGCCGATCCCCCCAATTCGCTGTAACACTGAAACACTGTCGACCGTTAGTGTTACAGTTTCGGGCATGACCACCCCCCAGCGCAGCGTGATCCCAGGCCGGCGCACCCGAGCAGTAGCCGAGGCCCCCGCCAACACCGCCGTTGCCTACCTGCGCGTGTCCACCGACGAGCAGGCCCAGAGCGGTGCAGGCCTGGACGCCCAGCGCGCAGCGATCACTGCCGAGGCCGAGCGTCGGGGCTGGACCATCACCGAGTGGCACACCGACGAAGCACTCTCGGGCGGTCTGATGCCGTCCAAGCGCCCAGCCCTGCGCGCCGCTCTGGCAACACTCAAGGCCCGCAGGTCTGCCGCCCTCATCGCGTCCAAGCTGGACCGCGTGAGCCGTTCAATGGCCGACGCTGGCACTCTGCTGGACCGCGCCCGCAGTGAGGGCTGGCAGCTGGTGACCTGCGATCTGGCAGCCGACACCAGCACCCCCGCAGGTGAGGCAGCCGCAGGCATGATGATCGTGTTCTCCCAGTTGGAGCGTCGTCTTATCAGCCAGCGCACCCGTGAAGCCCTGGCTACGCGTAAGGCAGCAGGTATGCAGCTCGGGCAGCCAATGAAGGTGTCTGACTCTGTATTGCGCCGCGTAATCACCGAGGCCGCTGCTGGTGTGAGCCTGCGCAAGATCGCTACCGGCCTCATGGCAGACGGAATCCTGACCGGCTCGGGCAGCCCGACCTGGCACGCGCCGCAGGTCCAGCGCGCCATTGACTGCCAGCGTGGCCGCGAGATCGCCGCCGAGCTGTTCGCAACAGAGCAGGTCGCCCCGCGATGACCGCGCCAGCGCCGATCCATGGACGCCCTACCCGCCGCCCAAGTGTCCGCACCCTGCCGACCTGCCACTACTGCGATATGCCCGCCGCAGTATGCGAGTACGACCACTTCCCGCTACCGCAGCGTCACGGTGGCACCGAGACTGTGCCCGCGTGCATCAACTGCCACAGCCTCAAAGATCGAGTGAGCGGGGAGACCTGGCCGCAAGAGCAGGCCGACCGCGCGTTTGCCGAGCTGAGACAACACCAGAGCGCAGCAGGTGGGGGCGTGATTCCCGCGATTCTGTTCGTTGAGATGTGGGGGCTGTGGGATGACCAGCCGCACGCCGTGCCGCAGCACTGGGCCGAGCTGTCACCGCTGGCTCGGGTGCTGTGGGCGCGCCTGCTCTGCCTCCACCTGGACGGACTGGAGGACGGACTGGACACCAGCCCTGCCGCAGTCATAGCCACAGCCGCCGCCCGCACCGCCTGACCTCACCCGATCCCGACACCCTGGAGTCCCTGTGTTCCCTGACCGTCTGACCGCCGTAGCGACCGCCGCCCACAACGCAGGTGCCCGCGACCATCTGCACAACCTGGGCGCCGTCCACCAGGCCGCGCACCACGCCACGCTCACCCTGGACCGATACGCGCCCGAGCAGCTGCCCGCGTCCACCTGGGCCGCGATCCTGGCCGAGTACCGACGCCCCGCCTAGTCGGCGCGTCGGTGTACTAGTGCCGCTCGGAACCGGGCAGGCTGACCGGCATGACCGACGCCGACGCCCAGCCCGCGAGCACCACCGAGCGCCCCCGATGGTCTGCCAGTGAGGCAGCCCGCCGCTGTGGAGTAGGCCGCGCCACCATCCAGCGCGCCCTGGACGCCGGCCGACTGCCTGGAGCCGTCCGCACGGATAAGGGCTGGCAGATCCCCCTGGAGGCCCTGCTGGCTGCTGGGTACACACCCGACCGGCCGAGCGCACCCGACCAGCCCACGCCACCCCAGGCCAGCCCTGCCCGCGAGCATCACCGGGCAGCCCCCGCCCCTGACCTCGAGCACGCCCAGCGAGTAGCCGAGCTGGAGGCCCTGCTGGCAACCGAGCGCGCCCGCGCCGATCTGGAGCACGCCCGCAGGATGGCAGCCGAGGCTCTGGCCGCAGAGCGCGCCGAGCGCGTGGCCGACCTGCGCCACGCTCTGCGCATGATCGAATCAGCGCCGCCCGAGCACCCGACCGAGCAGCCAGCCAGCACCGCGCCCGATCCTGTAACCCCAGATCACAGCCCGATCCGTCGCCGCTCGGGCCTGCTGGGCTGGGTGCTCGGAGACTGACCACACGGCAGGCCGGGCCTTTTTGACAAGCCGAAGGCCGGCCGATCCGTGGAACTCACCCGCACCCGCTCACAGGCCCGCACAGCTCCACCACCGCATCACTCGGGCATTCATCCCCAGCGACCATCCCCAGGCCCCCAGCCGCCCGCACAACCGCAGCATTGCGCCGCGTGTGGCCGACCCCTGGTGTTCTGCCCCTGTGGCTTGCAACCTGTGACCCCGCCGAGACCCGCGCACCCACACCGAGACCAGCCCGCAGAGCAGCCAGAGCCTCACCAGCCGCCAGCCGATCCGCCTCACTGCCCGAGTGCCACACCGCCCGCTCCGCAGCCACCACCTGCGCCAGAGCAGCCAGAGCAGCCCCAGCCCCCACCGCCACACCCGCAGCATCCAGGCCGACCGACCCACGAGACCACCGCAGCGACCGACCCCGACCCGACCGCACAGCCAGACCAGCCCCCACCAGGGCATCCAGCGCCAACCGAGCGCCGTAGGTGGGGTCACCAGCAGCCACGCCCGCCCCCGCAGCGAGCACCTGGGTTGTCTGCCCGACCTCACCGAGGAGCGACCACACAGCCCGCGCCCGATGCCCGAGCACCGACCACACCGGGGAGAGAACAACCGCAGGGTCCAAGGGAGCGCCCCCTGTAGGGGTGTCTGCATCATGTGGCAGATCCCCCCGGTAAAGCTCAGCAGTCAGTCCTGGAGTCCCGAGCGTGTACCGACTGGCCTCACTAGCTGGACCGTCGTAGTGACTGCGCGCCACCTCGAGCACCCCCAGATCCACCAAACCCCGCAGCCGTCTGTGTGCCTCACGCGCCGAGCAGCCCAGCCACAGCGCCAGATCCCGCACCGCCACAGGCCGCCCCACCAGCCCGCGCCCGTCCAGGTACCTGTGCGCGATCACCGCCACCACAGCCGCAGCCGCATCGTGATCCGTCCAGGCACCCGCCAGCTCCAGCCACGCATCACAGCGCGCTCTGTCGTCGGCACTCACCGCGCCCCGATACGACGCCCACAGCTGGGCCTGCCGCGTCCAGTGCGACCGCCCCCGGTCTGCTCGGGCCGAATACTTCCCGAACACCGACCGCGTGGCGTAGTGCTCTCGGGCCTCATCCCAGGACCGCACCCCGTGGCACCACAGCGCCCACGCCGCCCGACACGCGAGCACCGACCGATCCGCACCAGGACCAGGCACCAGCTCCAGCGCCGCCAGCTGCTCGGGCGTGAACCGATCCCGCCGACGCCATGCCCGAACAGTCGGGCCGGCCGGCACCGAGACCGGGGCCGCACTCGGGCTGTGCGCCGCGCTCACAGGTCGGTAGTCAGTCGGTAGGCCCGCAGCTGTCAGAGCAGCCAGAGCACGCCGAGCCGCCGAGCGCGCCGACAACCGGCGACCATCCAAACCGATCGGAACAGACTGCGCCGCAGCATCTTTCAATGACGCCGACCCTGGCAGGCGCAACGCCCCACCGACACCCTGCCTATGGTCCAGCTGCCGAGCCGACACCCCTGCCCACAGCCGCACCTGCTCCACCAGATCCACCAACCGCGCGCGAGCCTGTGCGCTCGGGCAGCCGAACACCGCGTGCTCACTGTCCAACGATCCCGACGCCGCGAGATAGACCAGGGACGCGCCCACCTGCTCCGCAGCGTGCAGCAGCTCGGGCCGCACCACCGACGCGCACCCGTCCAGGTCCAGCGTCACCAGGTCGGGCCGTATCGGTGCCACCACGACGAGACCGTTGGTGTGGTCTGCCTGGAGCATGAGCTGGGCCGCGTCACCCTCACCGACTGCTCGGGCCTGGTTGTCCCTGCCTGTGGGTTCAAGTAGCCGAGCGGGCTGGGTCGGGTCCACCAGCAGCGCCACAAGGTCGGCATATCGCGGGCCGTCTGCGCCTGTGGCTGTGTCTGCCCTGCTCGGGCGTTGTGACGAAATCGGGGTGTCTGTCAGCGACACACCCCCCGGAGGTGGTGCAGTTGCCGCGTTGGGTTGTACCCTCACGAGTGAATCCAGTTCTTTGAGCGGAGCGGATTACGCGACGGAAGAGCTTCCAACTCAACCGCCGCATTACTTTGAAGGCCCCCCTGCTGCCAGGCCGGGGGGCTTTCGCTATTCCTGGGTCACGGTGCCACCTCACCCGCAGCCGAGTCGGTAGGCGCGCCGCCTCTGACCGCAGCCGCCGAGGCAGTGTGTAGCTCCAGCAGGCCCAGCTCTCGGGCCTGCCTCATCCACTTATCGGCAGTCGGCTGCCCGACCGTCCAGCGTTCAGCGATAGCCCGCCGCGCACTTTGGCCCGAGGCCCTGGCCTGCCGAGCTAGGTCCGCGACCTGCGCGAAGTGCTCGGGGCTGTGGGTTGGTGGACGCCCTGCACGCCTGCGCGTCGGCTTCTCGGGCTGGCTGAATCGCGACCAGTCCACCTCACTCGGGCCGGTATCGGGCACCGCGTCGTCCGATGGGAACACCAGGCCCAGCTCGACAGCAGCCGCTGCCAGTCGCCGCACAGGTATCGCGTGCAGATCGTCGGCTGTGATCTGACCGCCGTCCAAGGGCACTACCCGCAGGTCCAGCAGCACAGGACCGCCGATCGTGCGCCCAGCCCTGACCTCATAGCCGCAGTTGTGTCCTGCCAGCTCCACATAGGCCGGCCGGCCTGGTGTGCCGCTTGCGTGTACGGATCGGACATCACCGCGCCGTTCCCCTGGCCGTAGCTCGGAGCGCCGCCCTAATTCCGTCATAGCCGAAACAGTAGAGACCTACCGATAACACCGCAATAGTGGGGGCATGACCATCCACCAGCCACCCACCCTGGCCGAGATCCGCGAGCGCCCCACTGTGTCGGTGCCCGAGGCTGCCGCAGTGCTCGGAATCAGCGCCCAGAGCGCCTATCGCATGAGCCGAGACGGACGCCTGCCCGTGGTGAGGCTGGGCCGCACCCTGCGCGTGCAGTCCGCTGCTCTGCTCCACCTGCTCGGAGCAGAGCAGACCGACACCGAGGGCACCCGATGACAACTACCGAAAGAGACGAAACAATTACTGCCGCAGCTGTTTTCGATCGTCATGCCGACCTCACGCCGCCCGAGTATGCGATAGATGACGCCGAGCCGTTCAGCGTGCAATACGCCCGAGTGCAGACACAGGTCGAACTGTGGGAAGCCGTGCGCCGATACGA